>NZ_CP059558.1:0-3392646 GCF_018336855.1 Acinetobacter junii
ATGCTCTGGACAGACTGCTTAACTCGCTTGCGACAAGAGCTATCTGATAACGTCTTTGCGATGTGGATTCGCCCGTTAGTTGCAGAAGAAGTGGATGGTGTGATGCGTTTATATGCACCCAACCCTTATTGGACTCGTTATATTCAAGATAATCATCTCGAGTTGATTTCTATATTGGCTGAACAACTGTCTGAAGGGCGAGTGCGTCAAGTAGAGATATTGGTAGATTCAAGACCTGGAACGATTTTATCTTCGAGTGAACAGCCTGCAACAACGACAGCTGCTTTGAGCACAGCAGTACCTTCCCCAATGAAAGTAAAAAAAGAAGCTGAATTGGTTCAAGCGAATCCCCCAGTTTCTAAAATTCCTAAGAAAAGACAATTAAACCCTTTATTCACTTTTTCTTTATTTGTCGAAGGTCGTTCAAACCAGATGGCAGCTGAAACTTGTCGAAAAGTTTTAACGCAGCTTGGTGCATCGCAACATAATCCATTGTTTCTCTATGGCCCTACAGGTTTGGGTAAAACACACTTGATGCAAGCTGTCGGAAATGCGCTGTTACAAGCAAAACCGAATGCACGTGTGATGTACATGACTTCTGAAAGTTTTGTACAAGACTTTGTAAGCTCTTTGCAAAAAGGCAAAGTTGAAGAATTTAAGAAAAACTGTCGTTCTCTAGATTTATTATTGGTCGATGATATTCATTTACTTGCAGGTAAAGAAGCAAGTCTTGTTGAGTTCTTCTATACGTTTAACGCTCTGTTAGATGAATCCAAGCAAATTATTTTAACTTCAGATCGTTATCCAAAAGAATTAACTGAATTGGATCCTCGTTTGGTTTCTCGTTTTTCATGGGGTTTATCGGTGGGTGTAGAACCACCAGATATTGAAACTCGTATCGAGATTTTGCTTAAAAAAGCTGAAAATAGTGGTGTTGATTTACCTCGCAATTGTGCTTTATTTATCGCTCAACAAGTAGTGGCAAACGTTCGTGAACTTGAAGGCGCGTTGAATAAGGTTGTCGCTATTTCTCGCTTTAAAGGTACCTCTATTGATCTTGATGTGGTACGTGAATCATTGAAAGATGTTTTAGCGATTCGAGCGAGAACGATTAGTGTCGAGAATATTCAACGTGTCGTGAGTGAGTATTTCCGTATTCCCTTAAAAGAATTGGTTGGACCGAAGCGTACCCGTATTTATGCTCGCCCTCGTCAGTTAGCAATGGGTCTAGCACGTGAATTGACAGGGGATAGTTTCCCTGAGATTGGAATGGCCTTTGGTGGTCGAGATCACAGTACGGTGATGCATGCTTGTGAAAAGGTTGTAAGTCTTCGCGAAGAAGATCCGATTTTTAATGAAGATTATAAAAATCTACTTCGTCTGTTACAAAGTTAAACTCATTTTCAGAGTTGCAAACTCGTTTTAAGTGCAGCATAGTACACTGCTAACATTTTTATCGGCTTCCGTTGTAAGAGGAATAAAATCGTGCGTTTGAAAATCGCTAAAGAAAGTTTACTCAATGTTTTGTCACACGTTGTGGGTGCGGTGGAGCGCCGTCATACGTTGAATATTCTTTCAAACGTTAAAATTCAAACCACACAGCAGGCCTTGACGATCACAGGTTCTGATTTGGAAGTTGAGTTGGTGGCAAGTACGACCTTAGCTGATGGTGCTTGTATAGAAGCAGGTGAAACGACGGTTCCTGCGCGTAAATTAGTCGAAATTTGTAAATCACTCCCTAGTGCAGCTTTGATTGATTTACAAATCACGGAAGATCAACGTTGTATCTTGAAATCAGGTAACAGTCGTTTTGTATTGGGTACTCTTCCAGCTGAAGACTATCCGCTACTTTCTACTGAGAATAGTTTAGGCACGCAAGTTCAAGTCACTCAGCGTGAACTCAAACGTTTATTTGAAAAGACTGCATTTGCTATGGCAGTTCAGGATGTTCGCTTTTATTTAACAGGAACATTACTAGAAATTGATCAAAATCAGTTGCGTACAGTGACAACTGATGGTCATCGTTTAGCATTGTGTGAGGTGTTAGCTTCATCAACAGCGACATCTTCAATTCAAGCTATCGTTCCTCGCAAGGCAGTAGGGGAGTTACAACGTTTGCTCAGTATTGAAGATGAACAACTCACTTTATTAATCGGTCGTGAGTTGTTGAATGTAACTATCAATACGCCAAGTCGAGATAAGGAACAGGGTGATATTACAGTTCGTTTTACGACTAAGTTGATTGATGGTAAATTCCCTGACTATCGCCGTGTGATTCCTCGTGGTGGTGACAAACATGTGTTGATTGCACATGATGTGTTTAAGCAATCGCTACAACGCGTTGCAATTTTAAGTAATGAGAAATTACGTGGTGTTTTCTTGAATTTTAGCCAAGATACATTGCAATTACGCGCCAATAACCCTGAACAGGACGAGGCGAGTGAAGATTTAGTAATCCAATATCAAGATGCACCTCTTGAAATGTCTTTTAATGCTCAATATATCCTTGATGTGTTGAGTGTTCTTGATGGTGATGATGTGCGAATGAGTATGACAGAGGCGAATCAGTCGGTATTGGTACAAGATCCTGCGCATCCTGATCAAACTTATGTTGTTATGCCTATGCGAGTTTAATTTGCATTGTTGTATTAGGTTTAAATCATGCAAATCACGCGTTTAAATATAGAACGTGTACGAAATTTGAAGACGGTTGCACTCACTGAGTTGCAGCCGTTTAATATTTTCTATGGTGCGAATGGTTCTGGAAAAACATCAATTCTAGAGTCTATTCATTTGTTAGCAACTGGACGCTCCTTTCGCACGCATATTCCAAAACATTATATTCAGCATCAGTGTAATGATGCGATCGTATTTGCTCAGTCCGCAACTGAACGTGTCGGCATGAAAAAACTCATTTCTGGTGAGCAATTAATTAAGGTCAATGGCGATACGATTGCAACGCAAGGGCAGCTAGCAAAGTTGCTCCCTTTGCAGCATATTGATCCGCAAAGTACCGATATTATCGATCATGGTGCTAAACCTCGTCGTCAGCTCTTGGATTGGTTGATGTTCCACGTGGAACCTGAGTTTTATTTTGCTTGGCAGTATTATTCGCGTGCTCTGAAACAACGAAACAGTCTATTAAAAACACGTCGAAATCTCAGTTTGTCTGAACTTGAGCCGTGGAACAAAATGCTTAGTGAATATGGTGAAATTTTACATTCACAACGGATCAGTATCGTTGAGCAATGGAATCAATATTTTCGTGAAGATTTACAGCAGCTTTTGCCAGATATTGATATTGAACTCGAATACTATTCAGGATTTCATACTGAGCAAGGCTTGTTTCAAGACCTTATTCAACAACATCAAAAAGACCTTGAGCGTCGATATACTGAATACGGTCCGCATCGGGCTGATTTACGTCTAAAAACCCCACAAGGTAACGCTGATGATGTGTTGTCTCGAGGGCAAAAAAAGTTGTTAATCATGGCATTAAAACTGTCACAAATTGCAATGCTACATGCGAGTAATAAGGAAACTGTGGTATTATTAGATGATCTGACAGCAGAGTTAGATGTAGCTGCACAACAACGTTTAATTGAGCGACTGAGTCAGTTAGGAAGTCAGGTTTTTCTGACCACCTTAGACCATGCGTCGGTATTAAAACACTTACATGATTTGTCGATTTCCTTTCAATTGTTCCATGTTGTACACGGTCAAGTCAGTCTTGCTGCACCATAATTTTATTTCCTCATTTTTGGATAGATTCGATATTAACTAGGGAGTAACCATGAGTTCAGAGTCTCAATCAGTCTCTCAAACAGAACAAACAAATGAAAAGGCTTATGATTCCTCTAGCATTAAAGTATTACGTGGATTAGACGCGGTTCGTAAACGTCCTGGTATGTACATTGGGGATACCGATGATGGTACAGGTTTGCACCATATGGTATTTGAGGTGGTGGATAACGCGATTGATGAAGCACTAGCAGGTCACTGTGATGAAATTCTAGTGACGATTCATGAAGATGAATCTGTTAGCGTATCTGATAATGGTCGTGGTATTCCGACAGATATTCACCCTGAAGAAGGTGTATCTGCGGCAGAAGTGATTCTGACTATCCTGCATGCAGGTGGTAAATTTGATGACAACAGTTATAAAGTTTCTGGTGGTTTACACGGTGTCGGTGTTTCAGTTGTAAATGCCCTGTCTAAAAAATTGCATTTGACCATTCAACGTGCAGGTCAAATTCATGAGCAAGAATATTGCCATGGCGATCCTCAATATCCATTGAAGGTTGTGGGTGAGACAGATAAAACAGGAACAACTGTTCGTTTCTGGCCAAGTGAGCTTACTTTTAGTCAGACCATTTTTAGTGTGGATATCCTCGCACGTCGTTTAAGAGAGCTTTCTTTCTTGAATGCGGGTGTGCGTATCGTATTGCGTGATGAACGCGTTAATCTCGAAAATGTTTATGATTACGAAGGTGGTTTATCAGAATTCGTTAAATACATTAACGAAGGCAAAACACATCTCAATGAAATTTTTCACTTCACGACTGATGCTGACAATGGCATTGGTGTAGAAGTGGCATTGCAGTGGAATGATAGCTATCAAGAGAATGTTCGTTGCTTTACCAACAATATTCCACAGAAAGATGGTGGTACTCACTTAGCAGGTTTCCGTGCGGCTTTGACCCGTGGTTTAAATAGCTACATGGAAAATGAAAACTTACTCAAAAAAGAGAAAGTGGCTGTTTCAGGTGATGATGCTCGTGAAGGCTTGACTGCAATTATTTCAGTAAAGGTTCCTGATCCAAAATTCTCTTCTCAAACCAAAGAGAAGTTAGTTTCGAGTGAGGTTAAACCTGCTGTTGAACAAGCAATGAATAAAGAGTTTTCAGCTTATTTGCTTGAAAACCCTCAAGCAGCAAAATCAATCGCGGGCAAAATTATTGATGCGGCTCGAGCTCGTGATGCAGCTCGTCGAGCGCGTGAAATGACACGTCGTAAGAGCGCTTTAGATATTGCAGGTTTGCCAGGGAAATTAGCCGACTGTCAGGAAAAAGATCCAGCATTGTCTGAACTGTATCTAGTCGAGGGTGACTCTGCGGGCGGTAGTGCCAAGCAAGGTCGTAACCGTAAGATGCAGGCTATTTTGCCGTTGAAAGGTAAAATCCTGAACGTTGAACGAGCACGTTTTGACAAGATGATTTCAAGTCAGGAAGTCGGAACGCTGATCACAGCTTTAGGCTGTGGTATCGGTCGTGAAGAATACAACCCTGATAAATTACGTTATCACAAAATAATTATCATGACTGATGCGGACGTTGATGGTTCACACATTCGTACCTTGTTGTTGACTTTCTTCTTCCGTCAAATGCCAGAATTGGTAGAGCGTGGTCATATTTATATTGCTCAGCCACCTTTGTATAAATTAAAGAAAGGTAAGCAAGAGCAATACATCAAAGATAATGATGCATTAGAAACCTACCTTATTTCGAATGCGATTGATGAACTTGCTTTGCATATAAGTGCAGATTCACCTGCGATTACGGGTGAAGCTTTAGCTAAAGTTATTGCAGATTATCAAGTGTCGCAAAAAAGCTTGCAGCGTTTAACACTACGTTATCCTGCGAGTTTGTTAGATGGTCTGCTTGAACTAGAAGCTTTTAAAGCGGATCACAATCACGAGCGTGATTATGTGGAGTCTTGGGCAGAACAATTACGTGCTGCAATTGAGAAACTCCAACCAAGTTTACGTCCAGAGATTTCTTTAGAATCATTTGAACGTGAGAACTCACACGGCGAGAAATCAGCTCATTATTGGCCACGTGTCACCGTGTATGTACATAACTTGCCACATTCATATTTGCTTGACGCAGGATTGTTAAACTCTGCTGAGTATGCACGCTTACTGAAGAATGCGAAGAGCTGGTTTACGTTGCTCGAAACGGGCGCTTATTTGCAGAAGGGCGATCGTCGTATTCAGGTGAATAGTTTCCATCAAGTATGGCAGCATATTTTGCAAGATTCTCGTCGCGGCATGATGATCCAACGCTATAAAGGTTTGGGTGAGATGAATGCTGAGCAGCTTTGGGAAACCACGATGGATCCTGAAAACCGTCATATGCTCCAAGTGACGATTGATGATGCCATTGAAGCTGATCGTATGTTCTCTTGTTTAATGGGGGATGATGTTGAACCACGTCGTGCATTTATTGAAGAGAATGCCTTGAATGCAGATATTGATGCTTAAGCGCTAAAAAGGATATTTTTAATGAAAAAAGGATTTTGCTTAGCTACTTTATTTGCAAGTGTGTTGATGTTCAATCAAGGTGTATCTGCTCATCAACTTGAAACAGATATGCGAGTATTGGCTAAAAGTATGACGGCTTTTGCTCAAACTCAGGATTTAGCAGAAGCGAAGAAACAATTGATGCTTATGCGCAAAGCAGCTGTTGCATCAAAGGCTTCTTCACCGCATAAGCTTGAAGGTGTGTCTAAAGATGATGAACAGCTTAAAGCATATCAACATGGCTTAGATCTATTGTTAGCTCAAATTGATTCAGTCAATGCTTTGGTTGAAAAGGGGCAGCTCGAACAAGCCAAAGTACAGGCACTAGAGTTGGTTAAATTGCGCAATGAGTATCACCAACAATTTAAATGATACTTAGATTAACTTTAAGATCATTATAAAAAAGAGCTTAAAACTAAACTGGTTTTAAGCTCTTTTTTGTTCCACGTGGAACCTTTGCTATTGGTCAACCAAATCATTCACCTGAATTAAGGCATGACCAAATAAATATCCAGCGGTGACTAAAACACTGATCCATAACAATGCGCCTAAAACGTTATAGACTACGAAACGCATATAATTCATGTTGCCAGAGCCCGCTGCTAAAGGGGCAAAAGAGCGCGCAAAAGGAATAAAACGTGCGAGAAGAATCGTTTTACCACCATGAGTTAGGAAGAATGTATTAGTCTTTCTTAAATATTCTTGTTTGATAAAGCGTGAATCCATTTTAAAAATACGATCACCAAAATGACGACCAATATGATAATTCACCATATAGCCCAATGTTGCGGCCACAAACAATAAACTAATCATATAGCCAAGATGCATCATTTCAATGACTGAGCAGAGTGCACCAACAGTGAGTAATAAACTATCACCAGGGAGGAAGAACATAAAAACAAAAGCGGTTTCTGCAAATATAATTAAAAAAAGAATAGCGTAGATCCAAACGCCATATTCTTGGATCAAGATTGGAAGAAAATGTTCAAAATTAAAAATAAAATCTAAAGAATTCATTCAGTTTGTATGAGTCCAAATCGGGTACTTACCAAATTGAAGTACAAAAAATATTAAGAAAGTAGACGTTTTAAACGTCAATCGAAAGTCACAACTTTAGAATGATGGGAGCTGAGTATATCGAGCCTAAACACAAAGCTCAATTTTTGAGGAAAATTCCATTTTTTAATTTAACTGAGTAGATAGAAAAAGACATGGTATTTAAATGTGGATTATCGATGTAATTGAGTTTGAGTTTCTATTTTTCTTGTATTGATTAAATTGAAAAACCCTAACTACACATTAGGTATGGTTAGGGAGGGGATGTTACTTAGTTTTCAAATGAGCCTTCAAGTTCCTCTAAACTCATCATAAATTCTAATAATTGCTCTTCAAAATTTTCCAATTTGGCTTTGAGTTCATTTTGTTCATTCATGAGCTTCATAAGATCGTTTTTGCGATTTGCTTCATAAAGCGTTGTGTCACCTAGAAGTTCTTCGATCTCAATGAGTCGTGGTTGAATTTTACCAATCTGTGCTTCGACTTTTTCCATGTCTTTTCGGATAGGTCGAGTGAGTTCACGACGGCGAGCAGCTTCTTTACGTTGAGCTTCTTTATCAACTTTAGGAGCAGCAGCTTGAGATGAATTGCTCTCTTGTTGTGAAGCACTCTGTGCATTTATTTGTTGTTGGCGCGCTTCACGTAACCATTTTGCATAGTCCTGAAGATCACCTTCAAACTCTGTGCATTTTCCTGCATGAACAAGTAACAAATCATCGCACACACTTGCAATCAATTGACGTTCATGCGAAACCAAAACCACCGCACCCTCAAAATCTTGCAATGCCATGGTCAAAGCGTGGCGCATATCTAAATCTAAATGGTTAGTCGGTTCATCTAGAATCAGTACATTAGGACGTTGCCAAACAATTAAGGCTAAAGCCAGACGAGCACGTTCTCCACCAGAGAAGCTCTCACATGGTGTGTCCATGCGTTCGCCACTGAAGCCAAAGCCACCCAAGAAAGAGCGTAAATACGCTTCACTGATTTGTTTATCTGCGATACGTGCCAGTTGAAGCATTGGGCTTGCATGCGCGTCTAAAGCATCCATTTGATGCTGAGCAAAATAACCGATATTAAGAAGTTCAGAAGCTTTACGCTCACCAGCTAATAGTGGTAAGTCACCAACCAAAGTTTTGATTAGAGTGGATTTACCTGCGCCATTCATTCCGAGTAAGCCTATTCGAGAGCTTGGCGTAATCTGCAAACGAATTTTTTCAGCGATGACTTTGTCACCGTAACCAATGGTTGCACCATCAAGACTAAGTAATGGTGAACTCATTTTGGTAGGTTCACGGAAGCTAAAGGTGAAAGGTGTATCCACATGTGCAGGTGCTAATTGCTGCATACGTTCTAATTGTTTAATCCGACTTTGGGCTTGGCGAGCTTTGGTGGCTTTTGCTTTGAAACGATCAATAAATTTCTGTAAATGAGCACGTGTTTCTTGTTGCTTCTCAAAAGCTTGTTGTTGTTGTGCTAAACGTTCGCTTCGTGTGGTCTCAAATATTGAGTAATTTCCTGTATACAAGGTTAATTCTTGATTTTCGATATGCAGAATATGATCAGTCACTGCATCCAAGAAATCACGATCGTGTGAGATTAAAACCAGAGTACCCTCATAAGCTTTTAGCCAGTCCTCAAGCCATAAAATTGCATCTAAATCTAAATGGTTGGTTGGTTCATCTAATAATAATAAATCTGAACGACTCATTAGTGTTCTGGCAAGATTAAGTCGCATGCGCCATCCACCTGAAAAGCTGGCTACATTTAATCGAATTTGATGATCTAAAAAGCCTAGTCCAGCCATCAGTTGTGCTGCTTTAGCAGGGGCAGCATAGCCATGAATTTCATCAAAACGACCATGAAGCTGTGCCAAATCTTCATTACTTAATTGATCAGGATGCGCGAGCTTTTCTTGAATCGTCCAATACTCTTCGTCACCTGAAAGTACGAAGTCGATGGCAGGAATATCTAAGGCTTTAATTTCTTGTGCCATATGAGCCACTGTCCAAACAGATGGACGACTTAGATTTCCCTCATCAGCGACTAAATCACCTAAAAGTGCTGCAAATAACGTAGATTTTCCTGCGCCATTTACGCCCGTGAGACCAATTTTCCAGCCTGGATGAAGTTGCATAGATGCTTTTTGGAAGAGAACGCGCCCACCACGGCGTAAAGAAACTTGGTCAAATTGGATCATGAGTATGCAAAATAGCGAATAGATAGCCGCATTTTAAGGTGATCCCAAGCGATTGCAAATTTTTATATGAATTTATGCAAAGCTGAAATCAAATGCATTTAGATGATAAAAATAGAGTAAAAACTCTACTTCTGTGTTTAAAATCAGATTATTATTTAGTTTAGATGAAAAAATAAGTAACAAGACCAAAACTATACGACAGGAATTCAGGATGAATAAGGGAATTTTGGCATTGGGGGCAATGTTAATTTTGGGGGTAAATACATCATCAAATGCGGCAAAAGTTTGTGTATTTGATCTATTAGGTAAGTCAGGAGAGGCTTACAAAATGATTGAAGAGTGGGCGTTAGCTGCAAAAGTTTGGCGTGGTGATATTGATCTGATCAGTTACCAAAATGAAGCTCAGGCTGAAAAGGATTTTCAACAAGGGAAATGTGATGGCGTGTATATGACTTCTATGCGCGCGCGAACTTACAATAAATTTGCTGGGTCTGTTGATGCAATTGGTGCAGTTCCAACCTACGCAATAGCCCAAAAAGCAATCAGCTTTGCCTTAGATAAACGTAATCAGCGCCGTTTGGTAAGTAGGGACGGAAATCAGAGCTATGAAGTCGCAGGTATATCAGAAATTGGTTTGGCATATATCTTCGTCCGAGATAAAAAGATCAACACCATTGAGAAAATCAAAGGGAAAAAATTTGCGGTGCTAGGATATGACGAAGCACAAAAAATTGTTGTTCGAAGTCTAGGTGGGCAAGCAGTATTGTCAGATATTTCGGATATCGCCAAGAAATTTAATAGTGGTCAAGCTGACATCATGGCAGCACCAGCCTACGCATATAAGCCACTAGAGCTATATAAAGGGCTTGGAGAGGATGGAGCAATCATTACCTTTCCAGCTGTAAATATGACAATGGATCTGATTATTCGTCCTGAAAAATTTTCGAGTAATTTTGGACAAAACTCACGAGATTGGTTTCTTGGACGCTTAAAAAGTAATTTCACCTTGATACAACGCATGGAAGCGGATTTACCTGCAAAATACAAAATTAATTTAAGTCAGGAAGATAAAACCCGTTATCAACAAATTCTACGTGAAGCACGAATCAGTTTAACCAAGCGTGATATTTATGATTCAACCATGATGAGTGTTTTAAAACGTGCACGTTGCACGGTTGAACGCACAAACTTTGAATGCAGTCTTGGTGGTGAATAATTTTTTGTTTTTTTAAGTGTGTTTTTATTTTTTTATAGGGGGAAAAATGAAAAAGGGGCTATTTGCTTTATCAATCTTAACATTGATGGGGTTTGCAACGACTGTTCAAGCAAAACAAAAAGTATGTGTATTTGATTTATTAGGAAAAGCAGGTGAAACATTTGGAGTGACGCAAGAATGGGCTGTCACGGCTAAAAATTGGCAAGCTGAAATTCAATTGATCCCATATCAGGATGAGGCGAAGGCACAAAAAGACTTCGAGTCAGGAATCTGTGATGGTGTGTATATGACCTCTATGCGGGCTCGCAAATACAATCGTTTTGCAGGTTCGATTGATGCGATTGGTGGTGTGACCAGTAATGATGTAGCACAAAAGGCGATTAGTTTTGCTTTAGATAAACGCAATAAGCACCGATTACTGGCAAAAGTTGATGATCAAAACTACGAAGTTGCTGGCATTTTACAATTTGGTTTGGCTTATGTTTTTGTACAAGATAAAAATTTAAATACGATCGAAAAAGCCAAAGGAAAAAAGTTTGCCTATCTTCACTACGATATAGCTCAAAAAGCAGTAGTAGATAGTTTACAAATGATTTCAGTACCTTCAGAAATCTCTGATTTTGTAAAAAAATTCAATAGCAAGCAGGTTGATGTGATTGCTGCACCTGCATATGCCTATAAGCCACTCGAGATTGAAAAAGGGATTGCAAAGTCGGGTGCCATGTTTACCTTCCCAGTTGTAAATATCACAGGAGATTTAATTATTCGTCCTGAAAAGTTTCCTGTTAATTTTGGATTAAAGTCACGGGAATGGTTTGTTAAACAGCTACCGAAAAGCTTTACGATGGTTAAACGCCTAGAAGACTCTATACCCGCGAAATATAAATTGAGTTTAGGCAAAGAAAATGAGGTTCGCTATCAACGAATACTAAGAGACGAACGTATTAATCTGACGAAACAAGGTGTATACGATCCGATTATGATGAGTGTTCTGAAACGCGCACGTTGTACTGTAGAACGTACAAACTTTGAATGCTCCTTAGGTGGTGAATAGTAAATATCCTGATCCTAGTTCTGATTAGTCCAAATATTTCAATCAAATGCTTTGCTATGAGACATCGTCAATTGACTCTTTAGAAAGTGTGATCAGGATAGTTAAATATCTGAAAAACCCGACATATGTAGACAAAAGGACTAGGCTTTTAAATAAAACCTGACTATATTTGTCCTTAGCTGGTGGAAAAATATGCAAAAACAGCAATTAAGGGAAAACAAGATGAAAAAAGGACTTTGGGCACTGAGCGCTGCAACGCTTTTTGCCATGACCACTTCTGTGCAGGCAAAACAAGAAATTTGTGTATTCGATTTGTTAGGAAAGGCTGGGGAGTCTTATAAACTGATTGAAGAGTGGAAGCTTGCATCAAAAACTTGGCAGGGTGACGTTGAGTTAATTGCTTATCAAGATGAACAAAAGGCTGAACAAGACTTTGATGCTGGTAAGTGTGATGGGGTTTACATGACCTCAATGCGTGCGCGTAAATATAACAAATTCGCTGGTTCGATTGATGCTGTGGGTGCAGTAACGAGTAATGCAATTGCGCAAAAAGCAATTAGTTATGTGCTCGACAAACGTAATAAAAGCCGTCTGACTGCAACAGTCAATGGAGAAAAATACGAAGTTGCTGGAATTATTGAAGTCGGTCTTGCTTATATTTTTGTGCGGGATAAACGAATTGATACGATAGAAAAAGCGAAAGGAAAAAAATTCGCTTATTTGCATTACGATCAGGCACAAAAAACAATTGTTGAAAGCTTAGATCTGATTGCTGTGCCATCCGATATTTCTGATTTTGTGAAAAAATTTAACAGCGGTCAGGTCGATGTGATTGCTGCACCAGCATATGCCTATAAACCGTTAGAAATTAGCAAAGGATTGGCAAATGGTGCTTTGTTTAATTTCCCTGTTGTGAATATCACAGGTGATCTGATTATTCGTCCAGGTAAATTTCCTGCAAATTTTGGTACTCAATCGAGACAATGGTTCATCAATAAACTTCCAAGTAACTTTGCCATGGTGCAACGTTTAGAATCAGGCATGAATGCCCGAAAAATTAACCTATCGAATGAAGACAAAGTACGCTATCAAAAAATGTTACGAGAAGGGCGTATGAATCTAACAAAACAAGGCGTTTACGATGCTACTATGATGAACGTACTCAAACGTGCACGTTGTACTGTTGAACGTACAAACTTTGAATGTACATTGAGTGGAGAATAGAAGTTTTACGTTATTTCAAATCGTGAACCTTAGCGTATAACTTTTGACTTATCACAAAAATGTCTAATAAAAGAAGTGGATGATATAAAAAAGGACAAATATTAAACAATCCTGACATAAAAATAGAGTACAAGCTCTATTTTTTTTCAGAAAACATGATTAATATTTGCTTCGAACAAGGAGACAAACATAAAGTTTGTGAAAGGATGAAAAATATGAAAAAAATTGCATTAGCTATTGCAACAACTGCGATGATGGGCATGTCAGCATCTGCTCAAGCAAAAATCGATGTGTGTGTATTCGACTTATTAGGGAAGTCAGGTGAATCATACAAAATGATGCAAGACTGGGCACTTGCTGCAAAAGGTTGGGGTGCTGACGTTAACCTTCTAGCAATCACTGATGAGCAAGTTGCTGACAACAATTTCAAGGCTGGTAAATGTGCTGCTGTAGCAATGACAGCAATGCGTGCTCGTCCATACAACAAATTCGCGGGTTCTATTGATTCTCTAGGTGGTGCGCCGAGCAATGAAATTGCTCAACGTGCGATTACTTACGTTCTAGACGCTCGTAATGCTGCGAAGATGACGACTAATCTTGGTGGTAACAAATATGAAGTAGCGGGTATCTCTCCATTGGGTGCTGCGTATATCTTCGTACGTGACAAGAACATTAACTCAATTGAAAAAGCTGCTGGTAAGAAATTCGCTGTATTGGGTTACGATGATGCTCAAAAAATCATGGTACAACGCGTAGGCGCTCAAGCAGTACTTTCTGACATTTCTAACTTCGCTGCTAAATTTAACAATGGTCAAGTTGATATGGTAGGTGCGCCTGCTTATGCATACAAACCATTAGAATTGAGCAAGGGTTTAGGTACTAATGGTGGTATCTTCAACTTCCCAGTTTTACAAGTAACTGCGGATCTTGTTATTCGTCCAGAAAAATTCCCTGCTGGTTTTGGTCAAAAATCTCGTGATTACTTTGTGAAGCAACTTCCAAAAGCATTCGCAATGATCAAACGTTACGAAGCTGAAATTCCAGCGAAGTACAAAATGAACTTAAGCGCAGAAGATACATTGAAGTATCAAAAATTATTACGTGATGGTCGTATGGATTTGACTAAGCGTGGTATTTACGATGCAGGTATGATGTCTGTATTGAAAAAATCTCGTTGTTCAGTGAACAAATCAAACTTTGAATGTGCATTACCTGGTGAATAATCAGTAATTGCCAAAAATGACACTTAAAGCCTAGATTTATCTAGGCTTTTTGTTTTTTTGTGATCGTCATTTAAGTCATAGCCTTTACTTTAAAATCTCGTAATCATAATGAGATAAAAATCAAATGAAATCGTGAAGATTAAAATATATTTTGATCAGGAAGATTTACGATTGATGATGAGGGATTTCGTTTATATACCATTAGGGAATTAAACGTGGTTCTACGATTTTGGGTGTGATGTCACAACAATCACCAAAATGCAAAGGAAAAAAGAACATGCAATGGTTTAAAACATTAATGCTCGCAACAGGTGTTGCAGTCGTATCCGCAGGCGCTCAAGCAAAGCAAACAATCTGTGTATTTGATATTGTTGGTAAAAGTGGCGATGTTTACGCACTTATGAAAGATTATCAGCTCGCTGCAAAGACTTGGGGCGCTGATATCGAATTAAAAGTTGGCACCAATGAGGCTGTAATTGCTGAAGACTTTAAAGCTGGAAAATGTGATGGTGTGAGTATCACAGGAATGCGTGGTCGCCAATTCAATAAATTTACAGGTTCTCTCGATGCAATTGGTGCAATCACTGACTTAAAACTTGCAGTTAAAGTGATGCAAGGTCTTGCAAGCCCAGTGTTTGGAAAATCGATGGTCAATGGTAAATATGAAGTTGTCGGTGTGATCCCAGTAGGTGATGCTTATTTACTTGTTAATGATCGTAATATTAATACGGTGGCAAAAGCTGCAGGTAAGAAAATCGCGGTATTAGACTATGATGAAGCACAAAAAATTATGGCTTCACAAGTCGGTGCACAGGCTGTAAGTTCAGATATTACAAACTTTGGTGCAAAATTTAATAACGGTCAGGTTGATATTATTGGTGCGCCAGCAGCTGCATTTAAACCTTTGGAATTGCATAAAGGTTTGGGTACAAAAGGCGCAATTGTGAATTATCCGATCTTACAAGTGACAGGTAATTTGATTATTCATCCAGATAAATTCCCAGCAGGATTTGGTCAAAAGTCACGCGAGTGGGTTAAAAGCCAACTACCACGTGCATTTGGTATCCTTGGTAAAATGAAGGCGGATATTCCGCAAAAATATTGGATGGAAGTTCCTGAGTCTGATAAGCCAGGCTATCAAAAACTTATGCGTGAATCACGTATTAACCTGACAGCTAAAGGGATTTACGATAAACGCATGATGAAGCTTTTGTGGCAATTCCGTTGTAAAGAAAATCCAAAGAATTTTGAATGTGGCTTACAAGACGAAAACTACAAATAATCTTGTAAAAGTATTTTGAATAGCCCTTTAAAACTTCAAATACAGACCCGATATTGAGTATGCTATACTGAATATCGGGTCTTTTATGTATGAAAGACAAAGAAAAGTCGAGGAATATCCATCATGAACGCACAAGCTCTTGAATTGTCAGATAATGCTGCCAAAAAAGTTCGCCAATTACGCGAAAGTGAAGGGAATAATGATCTTATGTTACGTGTCTATGTAACAGGTGGAGGTTGTTCTGGCTTTTCTTATGGTTTTAACTTTGCAGAAAGTGCTAATGAAGACGATGCTGAATTTACCAATGGTGATGTTAAAATGTTGGTTGACTCATTAAGTTATCAATATTTAGTCGGTTCAGTCGTTGATTATCTAGAAGGTTTGGAAGGTTCACGTTTTGTTGTACAAAACCCAAATGCAACAACGACGTGTGGTTGTGGATCTTCTTTCTCGATTTAAGTTTAAAAAAGATATAAAAAAGCTTCTCGATACGAGAAGCTTTTTGCTATTTACACTGCAGTAATTGTACCCAAGATACGATTTCCTGATGCACCCGTGACAGCTGGTAAATTACCACTGAGTTGTTCCATAAAACGCATCGCTAACCAAGCAAAAGCTGTGGCTTCAACCCACGTTGGAGCAAGACCCAGCGCATCTGTGGTTTGCACAGACCAATTATGCTTGCGCAAACGCCAGCGTAGTTGTTCAAGTAAATATGAATTATATGCGCCACCACCACAGACATAAATTTCACCTGTCGGCATAGCATCTTTACTGCGATAAATTGCTTTCTTAATTGCACGAGTTGTCAGTTTCATTAAGGTTGCTTGAACATTCTCTGGCGTATCTTCAAGTTCATCGTACTCTAAATCACTTCGCCAATCGCTGAGCTGCTCATCCAACCACTCTAAATTAAAGTCTTCACGACCCGTACTCTTCGGAGGTTCTTTGGCAAAAAATTCGTGTGTTTGTAAACGATCTAGCAATGAGCGAATGGGATTGCCATATGCAGCCCAGTCACCATTCTCGTCATATGGATGACCTGTATGACGATGACACCATGCATCCATCAAAATATTGGCTGGACCTGTATCAAATCCATATACGCCGTCCGCATTGTTTGCAGGTAGCATACTGACATTTGCAATTCCGCCCAAATTTAAGATGACGCGATGAATACTGTCATGCTGAAACAAGGCCTGATGGAAAGCAGGAACTAAAGGTGCACCCTGACCACCAGCAGCCATATCCCGACGTCTAAAATCCGAAATAACAGGGATTTGAGTGATTTCAGTAATAATATTGGGATCACCGATTTGAAAGGTAAAGCCATGTTCAGGACGATGACGAATGGTCTGCCCATGTGAACCAATTGCTTTAATTTGATTTCGATCTAAATTATTTTGTTTGATCAGTTCATTGATACCATGTCCAATCATCTGCGCCAGAGCCACATCAGCTTTGCCCATACGATCGATTTCGTTATCATCAGGCAAAGTGAGCGCCATCAATTCGTCACGTAACGCTGGATCAAAAGGAACAGTCAGGGTTGCGTGCAAAGTTAAAGGATTAAAAGAAGCTGCAACAATATCAACACCATCCATGCTTGTGCCAGTCATTACACCAATATAGATTGCGCTCATATACAACTTCCCCTGCAAGACGCTGAAAAAATGTTAGTATATCGCACAAATTGAATAACTGATGTGTTTAGGTTTTGTGATGTCAAATTTCTTGCCCGCCGAAGAACAGCTTGCTCTCATCCAACGAGGCACGCACGAGATTATTTCTGAAGAAGATTTATTGAAAAAACTCAAAGAGAATCGTCCACTACGTGTAAAAGCAGGCTTTGACCCTACGGCTCCTGATTTACATTTAGGACATACTGTTCTCATCAATAAGTTAAAAACCTTCCAAGATTTAGGGCATGAAGTCACATTCTTAATCGGTGACTATACTGCGATGATTGGTGACCCAACGGGTAAAAGTGCAACACGTCCGCCGTTGTCAAAAGAACAAGTCCTTGCCAATGCAAAAACATACCAAGAACAAGTCTTTAAGATCTTAGATCCAAATAAAACTAAAGTCCGTTTTAACTCAGAATGGTTCAATCAGAAGTCTGCTGCTGATTTGATCCAATTGGCGAGCCAACAAACCGTATCACGTATGTTAGAACGTGATGACTTTACTAAGCGCTATAACAATCATCAGCCTATTGCCATTCATGAGTTCTTATATCCATTAGTACAGGGCTATGACTCAATTGCGCTTGAATCAGATGTTGAGTTGGGTGGTACAGACCAAACCTTTAACTTGTTAATGGGGCGTACCTTGCAAGGTCGTTATGGTCAAGAATCACAAGTGTGTATTACAGTACCTATTCTTGAAGGTTTAGATGGCGTAAATAAGATGTCTAAATCTTTAGGCAACTACATTGGCGTGTTCGACACACCAGGTGCAATGTATCAAAAAATCTTGTCGATGCCAGATAGTTTAATTGAACGTTACTTTGATCTACTTAGCTTTAAGTCATTAGATGAAATTAAAGTTCTACTTGAGGAAATGGCTGCAGGTCGTAATCCACAAGAAATTAAACGCATCTTAGCACTTGAGCTTGTTGAACGTTTCCATGATGCAGAAGCAGCAGAAAATGCACATAAGAGTGCAGGGAATCGAATCACTGAAGGTGAAGTTCCTGAAGATACGCCTGAAGTAACCATTTCTCGTGCTGAATTTGGTGGTGAATTATTTATTGCAACTATTTTACGTGTGGCGGGTTTAAATCCGAATGCAGCATCAGCTAAAGATGCTGTTGGACGTGGTGCAGTTAAAGTCGATTGGAATGTTGTGGATATGAGTTTCTCTGTAAAAGAGAATGGAACTTATATTATTCAGTCTGGTAAAAAAGCCATCGCCCGTGTGACGTTTACTGACTAATACGGCAATGGAAAAAATAAAAAGCAGGCCATGAGCCTGCTTTTTGTACATAAATAGATGATAAAAACAACGAAAACATCAGATTTGTAGAAAAAAGAAACATGCAAAAGAAAATAATAAAAAACAGGGTTGCAAGCGTTTAGAAATGCTGTAGAATGCACATCCATCGGCGGTGATGCGGATAAAAACTTGTTGAGAAACAAGGATTTGGCTAAAGTGGTTAGATTCTTGGGTTGTTTGATAAGTTTTAAAAATATCTAAATTACCTGTTGACTTTAAAGAAATTTAGAGTAATATAGCCGACCTAGCTTGATGATGACGAATCATCGAGAAGATCATTAAGAGAATAGAAGAACAACTTGTGTGGATTTTTACTGGTTGATCGATCGAAATAATTTTCATTGATTGAATGGTAGAAATTTCTCGAAGTTTATTTGAGCGAATTTTTAGTCAGAAAATTGATGAGCCAGAATTAGCACCTTGTCTTAACTAAGGTGCAAAATGATTTTAACTGAAGAGTTTGATCATGGCTCAGATTGAACGCTGGCGGCAGGCTTAACACATGCAAGTCGAGCGGAGATGAGGTGCTTGCACCTTATCTTAGCGGCGGACGGGTGAGTAATGCTTAGGAATCTGCCTATTAGTGGGGGACAACATTCCGAAAGGAATGCTAATACCGCATACGTCCTACGGGAGAAAGCAGGGGATCTTCGGACCTTGCGCTAATAGATGAGCCTAAGTCGGATTAGCTAGTTGGTGGGGTAAAGGCCTACCAAGGCGACGATCTGTAGCGGGTCTGAGAGGATGATCCGCCACACTGGGACTGAGACACGGCCCAGACTCCTACGGGAGGCAGCAGTGGGGAATATTGGACAATGGGGGGGAACCCTGATCCAGCCATGCCGCGTGTGTGAAGAAGGCCTTATGGTTGTAAAGCACTTTAAGCGAGGAGGAGGCTACTGAGACTAATACTCTTGGATAGTGGACGTTACTCGCAGAATAAGCACCGGCTAACTCTGTGCCAGCAGCCGCGGTAATACAGAGGGTGCGAGCGTTAATCGGATTTACTGGGCGTAAAGCGTGCGTAGGCGGCTTTTTAAGTCGGATGTGAAATCCCCGAGCTTAACTTGGGAATTGCATTCGATACTGGGAAGCTAGAGTATGGGAGAGGATGGTAGAATTCCAGGTGTAGCGGTGAAATGCGTAGAGATCTGGAGGAATACCGATGGCGAAGGCAGCCATCTGGCCTAATACTGACGCTGAGGTACGAAAGCATGGGGAGCAAACAGGATTAGATACCCTGGTAGTCCATGCCGTAAACGATGTCTACTAGCCGTTGGGGCCTTTGAGGCTTTAGTGGCGCAGCTAACGCGATAAGTAGACCGCCTGGGGAGTACGGTCGCAAGACTAAAACTCAAATGAATTGACGGGGGCCCGCACAAGCGGTGGAGCATGTGGTTTAATTCGATGCAACGCGAAGAACCTTACCTGGCCTTGACATACTAGAAACTTTCCAGAGATGGATTGGTGCCTTCGGGAATCTAGATACAGGTGCTGCATGGCTGTCGTCAGCTCGTGTCGTGAGATGTTGGGTTAAGTCCCGCAACGAGCGCAACCCTTTTCCTTACTTGCCAGCATTTCGGATGGGAACTTTAAGGATACTGCCAGTGACAAACTGGAGGAAGGCGGGGACGACGTCAAGTCATCATGGCCCTTACGGCCAGGGCTACACACGTGCTACAATGGTCGGTACAAAGGGTTGCTACACAGCGATGTGATGCTAATCTCAAAAAGCCGATCGTAGTCCGGATTGGAGTCTGCAACTCGACTCCATGAAGTCGGAATCGCTAGTAATCGCGGATCAGAATGCCGCGGTGAATACGTTCCCGGGCCTTGTACACACCGCCCGTCACACCATGGGAGTTTGTTGCACCAGAAGTAGGTAGTCTAACCGCAAGGAGGACGCTTACCACGGTGTGGCCGATGACTGGGGTGAAGTCGTAACAAGGTAGCCGTAGGGGGAACCTGCGGCTGGATCACCTCCTTAACGAAAGATTGGTGACCGGTAAGAATCCACAACAAGTTGTTCTTCGAAGATGTATCTGAGGGTCTGTAGCTCAGTTGGTTAGAGCACACGCTTGATAAGCGTGGGGTCACAAGTTCAAGTCTTGTCAGACCCACCACTACTGACGAAGTGATGAATAATCACAAGCTGCTAGATGAAAAGATATGTCGTTCATTATGATTAAAGCTGGGGACTTAGCTTAGTTGGTAGAGCGCCTGCTTTGCACGCAGGAGGTCAGGAGTTCGACTCTCCTAGTCTCCACCATGAATTAAATGAAATATTTAATTCTGAGCTAAATAGATTATAGAGTTTAATGAATAAAAAAGATCAAGTAATTGTTCTTGGTTTATTAATCTCTGTGATTTATCACAGTTTACTACGCACCGACGAGGTGGTAGTTAATCATTAACAGATTAGAAAATTGAGTCTGAAATAAATTGTTCACTCAAGAATTTAAGTTGATCGAAGTAATTCGATTGATTTAAACATATTGAGAACTAGCAAAAACACTGAATCAAGCGTTTTGGTATATGAATTTAGATTGAAGCTGTATGGTGATTAAATTCACAGACAACAAACCAGTAGCAATTAAGTTTGCAACGATAACACTCACTTGTATGTGTTAACGACTGTTTGGGGTTGTATAGTCAAGTAATTAAGTGCATGTGGTGGATGCCTTGGCAGTCAGAGGCGATGAAAGACGTGATAGCCTGCGAAAAGCTCCGGGGAGGCGGCAAATATCCTTTGATCCGGAGATTTCTGAATGGGGGAACCCACCCGCTATAAGGCGGGTATCATAAACTGAATACATAGGTTTATGAAGCGAACGAGGGGAAGTGAAACATCTCAGTACCCTTAGGGAAAAAGAAATCAATTGAGATTCCCTTAGTAGCGGCGAGCGAACGGGGAGCAGCCCATTAAGTTATGTGTGTTTTAGTGGAACGCTCTGGGAAGTGCGAACGTAGAGGGTGATATTCCCGTACACGAAAGGGCACACATAATGATGACGAGTAGGGCGAGGCACGTGAAACCTTGTCTGAATATGGGGGACCATCCTCCAAGGCTAAATACTCCTGACTGACCGATAGTGAACCAGTACCGTGAGGGAAAGGCGAAAAGAACCCCTGTGAGGGGAGTGAAATAGATCCTGAAACCGCATGCATACAAGCAGTGGGAGCCGACTTGTTCGGTGACTGCGTACCTTTTGTATAATGGGTCAGCGACTTATATTCAGTAGCGAGGTTAACCGAATAGGGGAGCCGTAGAGAAATCGAGTCTTAATAGGGCGTTTAGTTGCTGGGTATAGACCCGAAACCAGGCGATCTATCCATGAGCAGGTTGAAGGTTGGGTAACACTAACTGGAGGACCGAACCCACTGTCGTTGAAAAGCCAGGGGATGACTTGTGGATAGGGGTGAAAGGCTAATCAAGCCTGGTGATAGCTGGTTCTCCCCGAAAGCTATTTAGGTAGCGCCTCGGACGAATACCATTGGGGGGTAGAGCACTGTTTCGGCTAGGGGGTCATCCCGACTTACCAAACCGATGCAAACTCCGAATACCAATGAGTACTATCCGGGAGACAGACTGCGGGTGCTAACGTCCGTAGTCAAGAGGAAAACAATCCAGACCGCCAGCTAAGGCCCCAAAATCATAGTTAAGTGGGAAACGATGTGGGAAGGCATAGACAGCTAGGAGGTTGGCTTAGAAGCAGCCACCCTTTAAAGAAAGCGTAATAGCTCACTAGTCGAGTCGGCCTGCGCGGAAGATGTAACGGGGCTAAAACTATGTGCCGAAGCTGCGGATTTGACATTAGTCAAGTGGTAGGGGAGCGTTCTGTAAGCCGATGAAGGTGTATTGAGAAGTATGCTGGAGGTATCAGAAGTGCGAATGCTGACGTGAGTAACGACAAAACGGGTGAAAAACCCGTTCGCTGAAAGACCAAGGGTTCCAGTCCAACGTTAATCGGGGCTGGGTGAGTCGACCCCTAAGGCGAGGCCGAGAGGCGTAGTCGATGGGAAATTGGTTAATATTCCAATACTTCTGTGTAATGCGATGAGAGGACGGAGAAGGTTAAGTCAGCCTGGCGTTGGTTGTCCAGGTGGAAGACCGTAGGCATGCATCTTAGGCAAATCCGGGGTGCTCTATGCTGAGAGTCGATAGCAAGCTGTACTTGTACAGTGAAGTGGCTGATACCATGCTTCCAGGAAAAGTCTCTAAGCTTCAGTTACACAGGAATCGTACCCGAAACCGACACAGGTGGTCAGGTCGAGTAGACCAAAGCGCTTGAGAGAACTCTGCTGAAGGAACTAGGCAAAATGGTACCGTAACTTCGGGAGAAGGTACGCTGCTGACGGTGATGGGACTTGCTCCCTGAGCGGTTGGCAGCCGCAGAAACCAGGCCGCTGCAACTGTTTATTAAAAACATAGCACTCTGCAAACACGAAAGTGGACGTATAGGGTGTGATGCCTGCCCGGTGCTGGAAGGTTAATTGATGGGGTTAGCGTAAGCGAAGCTCTTGATCGAAGCCCCAGTAAACGGCGGCCGTAACTATAACGGTCCTAAGGTAGCGAAATTCCTTGTCGGGTAAGTTCCGACCTGCACGAATGGCATAATGATGGCGGCGCTGTCTCCAGCAGAGGCTCAGTGAAATCGAAATCGCTGTGAAGATGCAGTGTACCCGCGGCTAGACGGAAAGACCCCGTGAACCTTTACTGCAGCTTGACATTGAACTTTGACCTTACTTGTGTAGGATAGGTGGGAGGCTTTGAAGTTGGAACGCTAGTTCCAATGGAGCCGTCCTTGAAATACCACCCTGGTAATGTTGAGGTTCTAACTCTGTCCCGTAATCCGGGACGAGGACCATGTCTGGTGGGTAGTTTGACTGGGGCGGTCTCCTCCTAAAGAGTAACGGAGGAGTACGAAGGTGCGCTCAGCGTGGTCGGAAATCACGCGTAGAGTATAAAGGCAAAAGCGCGCTTAACTGCGAGACCCACAAGTCGAGCAGGTACGAAAGTAGGTCTTAGTGATCCGGTGGTTCTGTATGGAAGGGCCATCGCTCAACGGATAAAAGGTACTCTGGGGATAACAGGCTGATACCGCCCAAGAGTTCATATCGACGGCGGTGTTTGGCACCTCGATGTCGGCTCATCTCATCCTGGGGCTGAAGCAGGTCCCAAGGGTATGGCTGTTCGCCATTTAAAGAGGTACGCGAGCTGGGTTTAGAACGTCGTGAGACAGTTCGGTCCCCTATCTACCGTGGGCGCTGGAAATTTGAGAGGATCTGCTCCTAGTACGAGAGGACCAGAGTGGACGAACCTCTGGTGTACCGGTTGTCACGCCAGTGGCATCGCCGGGTAGCTATGTTCGGAAGGGATAACCGCTGAAAGCATCTAAGCGGGAAGCCTACCTCAAGATAAGATTTCCCTAGGAATTTATTCCTCTAAAGAGCCGTTCGAGACTAGGACGTTGATAGGTTGGGTGTGGAAGCACGGTGACGTGTGAAGCTGACCAATACTAATTGCTCGTGAGGCTTGACTATACAACACCCAAACAGTTGTTGTATTCAAGATAAATTCAATACACAACTTGATTTAGTGTACAAACTAGTTACAATACAGACCCAATAATCTAATCCGTTAATAACTCTTTGGATCGTAAGTAAGGCAAACATTATTAATTAATGTGAATAAGACCCGAAAACACCACAACAGTTTGCTGGCGACAATAGCAAGAGTGAACCACCTGATCCCTTCCCGAACTCAGAAGTGAAACCTCTTCGCGCTGATGGTAGTGTGGCGTTTGCCATGTGAGAGTAAGTCATCGCCAGCTTTTAAATCTAAATACCCCTAACCTGACGGTTAGGGGTGTTTTTTATTGCGTGAAGAATAAATAAATTGGCTTGTGCTAATATCCCTCTATATTTGTATAGGGACATGGAGTAGATATGAAAAAAGGCTTGTTGGTATTGGTTGTTAGCTTATTAGTTCCAAGTATGGCTTTTGCAATCAATGACTTGGATACAGGTCTAAAAGCTTATTATCAAAAAAATTATAAAGTTGCTTTTGACAGTTTTGAAAAATCAGCAAAAATGGGAAACGTTCAGGCAATACACTATTTAGCAAGTTTGTATTTTCAAGGTTTAGGTGTCCCAAAGAATGTAGAAAAGGCTTTTAACTTATTTAATCAATCTGCTCAAAAAGGTTATGCTCCCTCCTTAGCAAATCTTTCGATTATGTATTATGAAGGTATTGGAGTACAAAAAAATCCTGAAAAGTTTTGAATATACTAAAAAGGCTGCGAATGCAGGAGATTTGCAATCTCAATTTAATTTAGGTAATGCTTTTCGCAAAGGGAACTTTGTTAAACAAGATTATACTAAAGCTGCTTTTTGGTATGAAAAATCAGCAAAAGCTGGTTATTCTTTTTCTCAAAATGAGTATGGTTTATTATTTGCTCAAGGTTTAGGTGTTGAACAAGATTATTATAAAGCTTACGCATGGATTAGTGTTTCAGCTGAAACAGGAAATGATCAGGCAATTAAAAATTTGAAGAATTTTACTCAAATTTTTAATATCCAAGAAATGAAAAAGGCTAAGGAGCTAGCTGATCAGTATAAAACACTTTATCTTAAATAAAAAAATTAGGTATTTCTGATGAAACTCAATTCATTCTCTCCACTCCCTGAAAACGATGATGAACTTCATCTTCCTGAACTGGTCTATTGGGCTTCTCTTGGTGATATGGAACAAGTCGAACAATTATTGGCTGACGGTATAGATCCAAACCAGACTGATGATGAAGGGTATAGCGCGTTACAGGCTGCTGCTGAGAATGATCATTTGGCGGTGGTGAAGCTACTAGTGAGTAAAGGGGCAAATGTGGCTTATAAAGGCGAATATACTGCGCTGCAGCTTGCAGAAATGGCAGAGCATGATGAAGTAATTGCTTATCTTAAAAGTCTTTAAATCACGCATAAAATGATAAATAAAAAGAAGCCCCATCATCCTGACGGGGCTTCTTAGTATTCAGTTTCTTGTCGTTTATATTCCTTATCAACGACCGCTTCCTGCGTATCTTGTTATTTTCAATGAGACTTCCTGTCTCTTTATGTTTTATATGATAGGGCAAAGTTTTCAATTGAACTATTCGCTAATGACGACGATGGTTGTAGGCTTAAGCTTACATGGCAAATATATACTTCATAATAAAAAAAAGCGGAATCATCCGACTCCGCTTTTTCATTAATTTGATTTAGAAATGAATGTCTAAACCAACATATGGCCCTTTAAAATCAAATTTAAGATCATTTTTTTCATAATCATCTAATTCGATGTTTAAGATACGGTAGCCTGCTTTCAATCCTACATCGACTAATAAATTATCAATAAAGTTATATTGTAATTCTGCTTGGGCATCTGTGATTTTAGCATCATTAAAGTTGCTGTAGAGTAACTCGCCTTTAGCACTCAAACCTGTAAACGGTAGTTTGACCCCAGCTGAACCGTAGATCACTGGAATTGTTTTATCGATATCAGTTTTTGTTAAATTCAACGTTTTGACATCGCCATTCAAATTGCTTGCACCAAAACCAACATCTGCATTCACAACGTTATCGAGAATTTCATAATATAGAATGAAATCGGTATGATCGATATCTAAGTCATAAACAGGTTGACCTAAAACTTCATTTTCAGTTTGTGTTTTTAAATTCACATAACGGATTTTTGCATTTGGAATTAATGGAACAGGGTGTTCAACAGCAAGAGAAATTTGTGCAGCCCCTTTACGGTCAAGGTCTTGATCTTGAGCAGAAGTTTGGGTTGCCATATTTGCTTTACCGTCGTATGCCCAGTAACTCACATCACCTTTGACACCAATAACATCTGCTTGTGCTAAACCACAAAGGCTTGTTCCTAAAGCAAGCATCGATATTTTTAAAATTTTCATCGTATAGTCCTAATTTATGAGCGTAAACCGTAATGAATTGTTGTGAATTCATCATAGATTGGGCGAATCATATAGTGATCTGTAAAATTATGCAGTAGTCTAATTTTAGTTTTTTGAAAAGAGAATAAGAAATGAAAGAGCAAGAAAACGTTGTTGAATATCCATTATATTTGGCTGGTAAAGCGGTAAAAACAGCAGCGTGGTTAGATGTACATCATAAATATCAGGCTCATGTTTTCGCACGAGTTGCTTTGGCTGATGCTAAAACTCTAGAAAAGGCAATTGCATCAGCTGTTAAAGCCGAAGCTGAAATGGCTGCTTTAAAACCTTTTGAAAAACAAAAAATATTGTTGCATTGCGTTAAACGGTTCAATGAATTGCGTGGTGAATTGACTGAGATTTTGATTGCGGAAGGTGGCAAGCCTCGTGGTGCAGCAAGTGCTGAGGTTGAACGGCTGATTAATACCTTCCAATTGGCTGCGGATGCAGTGACTCAAATGGATGATGGCCGAATAATACCTTTAGCTGTGACACCAGCAGCTTCTCGTTATCGTGGGATGGTTAAACAGGTGCCGATGGGTGCAGTTTCCTTAATTAGTCCATTTAATTTTCCTTTGAATTTAGTAGCGCATAAGATCGCACCTGCAATCGCAGCGGGTTGTCCTTTTGTACTGAAACCAGCAAGTTTAACGCCAATTAGTGCGCTTAAAATTGCAGAGGTATTGGCTGAAACAGATTTGCCTAAAGGTTCATGGTCAGTATTGCCTTGTGATCGCCAAGCGGCGGATATTTTAGTTACCGATGATCGTTTTAAGTTGCTCAGCTTTACGGGTTCTGATCAAGTCGGCTGGGATATGAAAGCGAGAGCAGGTCGTAAAAAGGTTACGCTTGAATTGGGGGGTAATGCTGCGGTGATGATTGAGGCGGATGCAATCATTGATGATGCTTTGATTGACCGTTTAATTGGTGCAGCATATGGTCATGCAGGTCAGATTTGTATCAGCGTGCAGCGGATTTTAGTGCATGCTGATATTTATGCGGATCTAAAAAAGAGATTAATCACGAAATTAAAAAAAATTAAAGTTGATGATCCAAGCTTAGCAACGACGTTGGTCGGTCCAATGATTAAAGAAGCTGAAGCGATTCGACTGAAAAAATGGATTGATAAAGCCGAGAAGAAAGGTGCAAAAATACTTGTTGGTGGTGTTTTAGATGGTGTTTGTTTTGAACCTACCTTATTGGAAAATGTTGATTCAAAGTTAGAAATTTATAAAGATGAAGCATTTGGCCCTGTTGCCATTTTAGAAAAATATAAGGATTTCGAGCAAGGAATTGCAACAATTAATCAAAGTCGTTTTGGATTACAAGCAGGAGTTTATACACAAAATCTCAATAAAATGTTGTATGCATGGGACCATTTACATGTAGGAGGTGTAATTATCAATGATGTGCCAACCTTCCGTGTCGATAATATGCCGTATGGCGGTGTGAAAGACTCAGGCTTAGGTCGAGAGGGAATTCAATCCGCGATTCGAGATATGCAGGAAGAACGGTTGCTGGCGATCAAGCAATAGATTATTCAGGTAGACCTTGTGATTCTGCACCTAATAGTTTTCTGTATCTTAAATTTATCATTTGACTGTAAGGTCAACTATTGACTGAGTTGAAAAATAATCAAACGCTCGAAAAGTGTGATTTTTTCGTCAGGAATTTACAGTAAAAAGAAATAAAAACAGGTATTGTTCAGCTATTAAAAGCAGAAAAACAAAATCCAATCTTTAAGGAAGATGGTTTGGTTTTTGCTTGTTTGTACATGGAAATAAGAGACCCACAAGGTTGAACTTTCATGCAAGCAAAACAAGATTTTTACGGTACTTTTCTCTCTGTTGGATAATAACAAGTGAACGCAGTTTGAAAAGTGCCACATGAATATATTAGGTGTTCTATGGCAGATTCTCGTGAAAACTGGACATCACGATCTGGTTTTATTATTGCAGCTGTAGGTTCAGCTGTAGGTTTAGGTAATATCTGGCGCTTTCCATATGTTGCCTATGAAAATGGTGGTGGTGCCTTTCTTATCCCGTATTTATTGGCACTTATCACTGCGGGTTTACCACTTTTATTTTTAGATTATGCCACAGGTCATCGTGCACGTAATTCTCCACCGAAAGCTTATCGTTCTTTGTTTAAAGGCGGTGAAACATTAGGTTGGTGGCAAGTCTGTGTCTGTATTATCATCGGTTTATATTACGCTAGTGTTTTGACTTGGGCGGGAAGTTATATTTATTTCTCTATCGGGCAAGCGTGGGGTAGTGATCCTGAAAGCTTTTTCTTTAATACTTACCTACAAACTTCAAAAGCTTCAGGTTTTGATTTTCAGTTTGTTAGTCATCTATTTTGGCCAATTGTGGGAATTTGGGCATTAACACTCATCATTCTTTATGGTGGGGTTAAAAAAGGTGTTGAATTATCGAACAAGATTTTCATGCCTTTACTGTTCGTATTGTTCACTATCCTTGTTGTTCAATCTTTACGTTTACCTGGTGCGGTTCAAGGCTTAAATGCTTTCTTTACGCCAAACTGGGCAGCGATGATGGACTATAAAGTTTGGTTAGCAGCTTATGGTCATACGTTCTTCTCACTTTCTGTAGGTTTCGGGATCATGGTGACCTATGCATCTTACTTGAAGCCTAAAACTAACTTAACAGGCTCTGGTTTGATCGTTGGTTTTGCCAATGCATCGACTGAAATCCTTGCTGGTATTGGTATTTTTGCTGCACTTGGCTTTATGGCACATGCTGCGGGTACAGAAGTTAAAGATGTCGTAAGTGGTGGTATTGGTCTGGCATTTATTGCATTCCCTAAAATTATTTCAAGCTTAGGTGCAGGCGCAGACGTATTTGGTCTGTTGTTCTTCTCATCGTTGTTTGTTGCTGGTATTTCATCGATGGTGAGTATTCTTGAAGTGCCAATCGCAGCAATGCAGGATAAATTGAAATGGGGACGCAAGAAGGCAGTAACGATCATCGGTGGTGGTAGTGCGCTAGTTTCAGTGATTTTATTCTCAAGCGTTAATGCCATTAAGCTGGTGGATATTGTGGATCACTTCATCAATAACATCGGTATTATTGGCGGAGCATTGGTTTCTATCATTAGTATTGCTTGGTTTAAACGCTCTGCTTTGATTGAACTTCGTGATCATGTGAACCGTATTTCTACGATTCAGTTAGGTAAAGGTTGGGCGTTTACGCTTACTGTGATCACATCATTGATCCTGTTAACGACTTTGAGCATGACAGTGATTAACTTGATTAAGAACGGTTACGATACTTACAGTATGAGCTTACAAGGCGTGTTTGGATGGGGCAGTGTCATTTTCTGTGCTGTCGTTGCGCTAGTTTTAAGCAGAATGAAAGATCGCTAGGAGAATAAAATTATGAATACTTCAGCAATCGTAATGATGATTATTTCAATGGTGTTTTTATGGGGTGGACTCGCTTTGTCGATTCGCCACCTAATGAAGAATCCAGAAGATTTAGATGATGTTCTTGAAGAAGTTAAAGATCAGCATACGCTGTGATTGATTCTTAAAAAAAAAGCAGGCTTTTAAGCCTGCTTTTTTATTACGCTTGTTTTTGGATATGACAATAATAGAAACCATCACCTGATTGATTTGAAGGCAACAGCTGACGACCATGAATCTGTTCTATACCCCAATCTGCAGAGATTTTAATTTCTTTTGCATCGGGATGGTCTGCAAAAAAATCGACCATCTGCTGCTCATTCTCGACTTTTAATATTGAGCAGGTGATATAAAGCAGCGTACCGCCAACTTTAAGCTGTTGCCACATCTGTCTCAAAATCTGTTGCTGTAAAGCCACGGTTTGTGCGATGTCTGTGGATTGTCTGAGCAAGCGAATATCCGGATGACGACGAATAACACCTGTTGCAGAACAAGGTGCATCCAGCACGATACAATCGACGGGTTCTGGTGCCTGCCATGTGGTGGCATCGGCTGCGATAATCTCCACCTCAGTTTGATCTAAGCCAAGACGTTCGATATTTTCAGAAACACGCAATAAACGTTTTGCATCATGATCTAATGCGATTAGCTTTTTAGGATTAAAGCGCTCAAGGATATGTGCTGTTTTTCCACCTGGTGCAGCACAAGCATCAACCACCACTTTGCCATCTAGGTTCGGTAAAAGCGTGGCGCACAATTGTGCATGTTCATCCTGAACAGAAAAGCCACCTTCTTCGAAACCTGGTAAATGGGTAATATTGCCCGTTTGTTCCAAAACAATACCAACGTCGGAAAGCATGCAAGGACGAGCATCAATCTGTTCTTCGTCCAAAATCTCTAAATATTCATCACGACTAACTTGGCGTTCATTGACGCGCAGGGTGAGTGGCGCGACTTGTTTTAAGGCTTGGCACAGATGCTCTGCTTGCTCAGGCCAATCTTTTTTGATTCGTTTGAATAACCAACTTGGTAAACCATGTGTATTATTCAAAGCTATTTGAAATTCATCTGTTTCACGTGAAACACGACGCAGAATCGCATTGACCAAACCACTCATTGGCTCGAAACCTAATTGCTTAGCAGCATTTACAGTTTCCGAGATTGCAGCATGTACAGGAATACGGGTACATAAAATTTGATATAAACCAAGATATAAACAACTTTCTAATGCTTCATTGTCTAACGGTTTGGTAAGCAATGGTAAGGTAATGGCTTTTAATGAAAACCACTGGCGTAAACAACCTAAAGTCAGTTCGTGATATAAACCACGATCACGTTCAGAGACCATATTGATATGTTGATTCAATACGGAAGTCAAAGATTGCCCATTTTGAACAGCCAAAAGTGTTTTGATCACTTGCGCACGTAGATTCAGATTTTTTGTAGATGATTGATTCGATTGGCTCATGGGAGAATTTGTCCAAGATGTAATTTTTGAGTTTGGGCAATTTGGACAGCATTGAGCGCTTTACCACCTGACCACTGTAAACTGGTTAAGCACACGACACTGTTTTCACCACAAGCGACATGTACGCCTTGCTTATCAATTGCAAGAATTTCACCTAATTGAGCATTTGCTTTACTGATCTCGGAGCGCATTGAACTCCAAACACGTAAGGCGTTATTTTCATCCAATTGAATAAAAGCCACAGGCCAAGGGTTGAACGCACGAATATTGCGGTCGATTTGGATTGCAGTTTGTGTCCAATCAATACGTGCTTCTGATTTTACTAATTTATGTGCATAAACCGTCAGGGATTCATCTTGAACTTCACGTTTGGCAATAAATGATTGCAAACTTTGCTCAGATTCAAGCACGGTACAAATGGCTTCAGCACCTTGAGTTGCCAACTTGTCATGCAAGGTTGCAGAGGTATCTTCTGCAGTAATTGGGCAATAGGTTTTGTACATCATATCGCCTGTGTCCAAACCTGCTGCCATTTGCATGATGGTGATACCTGTTTCAGCATCTCCTGTTGCGATTGCACGTTGAATCGGAGCTGCTCCACGCCAACGAGGTAATAGAGAACCGTGAATGTTTAAACAACCATATTTAGGCATATCTAATACGGTTTGTGGCAAGATCAGACCATAAGCGGCGACTACCATGACATCAGCACCCAAAGCTGCTAACTCTTGTTGAGCAGCAAAACCTTCTTCAGTCGACGCTTTAAAATGCAGTGGTTGAAAAATAGGTAAACCATGTTCAAGTGCAAGTTGCTTTACAGGAGATGGCGTAAGCTTTTGTCCGCGTCCTGATTTACGATCAGGTTGAGTGTAAACCGCAATAATCTGGTGTGGTGTTTTTAATAATGCCGCCAATGCGGTTGCCGCAAATTCAGGCGTACCAGCAAAAATGATCTTCACAAAGATAATCCACAGAAAATTTACCCCAAATTATAAGCCAAAAAGCCACTAGTCCCTAATTAGGTGAAAGGAATTGTCTTTGAACAAAAAAAGATAGGTTCGCTGGTCATCAGTTAAACGATAACTTGTAGTATGATGGGAAAAGCTCAGTATCATTTCGCCAGAGAGAATGTCCTATTCATCTCGAGCACAAACTTGTTGGGAATAAAAAATGCCTGATTATCGTTCGAAAACATCAACACATGGAAGAAATATGGCTGGCGCGCGCGGTTTATGGCGTGCGACAGGTATGAAAGATGAAGATTTTGGCAAACCAATTATTGCGGTCGTCAACTCATTTACCCAATTCGTTCCAGGTCACGTGCATCTTAAAGATTTAGGGCAACTGGTTGCACGAGAAATTGAAGCTGCTGGTGGTGTAGCGAAAGAATTTAATACCATCGCGGTAGATGATGGTATTGCGATGGGGCATGACGGCATGTTGTATTCATTGCCATCACGTGATTTGATTGCTGACTCAGTTGAATACATGGTCAATGCACACTGTGCAGATGCGATGGTCTGTATCTCGAACTGTGACAAGATCACACCAGGAATGCTCATGGCGGCTATGCGCCTTAATATTCCAGTGGTTTTCGTTTCTGGCGGCCCAATGGAAGCGGGTAAAGTTAAATTCCGTGGCGATGAAAAAGCGATTGACCTTGTTGATGCGATGGTTGTTGCTGCTGATGAAAGCTATACCGATGAAGAGGTTGCTGCTTTCGAACGCTCTGCGTGTCCTACTTGTGGTTCATGTTCAGGTATGTTTACTGCAAACTCGATGAACTGTTTAACAGAAGCATTAGGTTTATCATTACCAGGCAATGGTTCAATTGTTGCAACTCATGCCAATCGTGAAAAATTATTCCTAAAAGCGGGTCGTTTAGTTGTTGAACTTGCGAAACGTTATTACGAACAGAATGATGACAGCATTTTGCCACGTTCAATTGCAACTAAAGCTGCGTTTGAAAATGCAATGACGCTTGATATTGCAATGGGTGGTTCAACCAACACTGTATTACATTTACTTGCAGCTGCACATGAAGCTGAAGTTGATTTTACAATGGATGATATTGATCGCTTGTCTCGTCAAGTACCAGTGTTGTCTAAAGTTGCACCTGCAAAATCTGATGTGCATATGGAAGATGTGCATCGTGCGGGCGGTATTATGGCGATCTTAGGTGAGCTTGATCGTGCCAATCTACTGAATACTTCTTGCCCAACCGTACATGAAAAAACACTGAAAGATGCTTTAGATAAGTGGGATATTATTCGCACTGAAGATCCTGATGTTTATGAGTTCTATCGCTCTTCACCAGGCGGTGTTCCTACGCAAGTCGCATTCTCACAAAACCGTTATTATTCAACGCTTGATGGTGACCGTGAGAAAGGCGTAATCCGTAATGCGGAACATGCTTTCTCTAAAGACGGTGGTTTGGCTGTACTTTACGGTAACATCGCATTAGATGGTTGTATCGTTAAAACAGCGGGTGTAGATGAATCGATTCTGAAATTCACCGGCACAGCACGTGTTTTTGAAAGCCAAGATTCAGCGGTTGAAGCAATCTTAGATCATAAGATCGTTGCAGGTGACATTGTTGTGATTCGCTACGAAGGTCCACGCGGTGGTCCAGGTATGCAAGAAATGTTGTATCCAACAAGCTACTTGAAATCTAAAGGTTTAGGTAAAGACTGCGCTTTGATTACGGATGGTCGTTTCTCTGGTGGTTCTTCAGGCTTATCAATTGGTCACGTGTCTCCTGAAGCTGCTGAAGGCGGTGCGATTGGTTTGGTTGAAGATGGTGATACCATTGAAATCGATATTCCAAATCGTACGATTCACTTGAATGTAGATGATGCAACGATGGCTCATCGTCGTACGGTTCAAGAAGCAAAAGGCTGGCATCCAGCTGAAGAGCGCAAGCGTAAAGTTTCTAAATCACTTAAGATTTATGCAATGCACTCTACGAGCGCAGCAAAAGGCGCTGTTCGCGTTCTGTAATTCTGATCGCCGCTTAAAGCGGCGAGATCCCTCTTACAATAAAAGGGGGATTTTTTTTTGATTTTATTAGATACTGAAGATAATTTTTGCTGACGTATAAATTGATACGTGAGTACAATTTCATTCACTTACAGATTTTATGACCATTAGAGGCTATCGACATGTCTTTGTTACGTCGTTGGTTTGATCCCATCCGATCGCGTTGGTTTTACCAAAAACCTTCTCGTCAGGCGGAATTACCCACGGAACAGGGTTTAAGCATTTATCTTCGTTTAGACGATGTTTATAGTTATCTTGCGGTACAACAACTGGATCAGTTGAATGAGATTTTGAGTGACGAACTCAAACCATTAAAGGTGATTATATCTAGACAGGGTGCAGAACCCCCAAATGGAATGACAGCCGAAGATTGGCTTCAATATTGTCTAAATGATGCCAAGATTCTAGCAAAACAGCATCGTTTTGGATTTGACGATACACCTGAAATACCAACAGCAGAAGCCTTACAACAAGCAGAAACAATTCTAAGAAATACGCCATTAAGAGAACAAAATTTTTTACATTTACTAGAAGATGTCTTTCATATGCTTTGGCAGCAGCAATATGGAAAATTACGTACTTTGCATGCCATGGCCAGCAAGCATCAAACTCCACAAAATTACCCAGAACGCATTTTTAAAGATGTGCCAGTGATTGCTAGCTATTTCGAATTTGGTGAGCGTAAGTATCAAGCTGTTGATGATTTATTACGTTTGACCCGCCGTTTAAAACAACAAAAACTACTTACGGGTAATCCCATCTTTTTGATTAATCATATTGAGTGGCGAGAGCATTTAATCAATGACGGTGAGTCTATAACTGAAGTTCAAGGTTTGCATCCAGAGCTGGATTTATATATCGCTCTTGAAGATCCAATGAGCTGGTTATTACTCGCCTACATCAAAGAAGAACTGGCAAATTATTACAACATCCAATTAAGCGTGCATCCATTAAGTTATCACGGACGTGATTGGTTTGATTGGAGTTTGGCAACACGAGTGTCTAAGCGGACACAAGTTGCATTTACACCTTTTTGTCGACCAACCAAAGAGGCAACCTATGAAATGGCAAAATTGTTTTATAGCGTCCCTATTGAGCAACAAGTCGACTGCATGCATGAGATTTTAGAAGCGGTTTGGACACGTGGAAAAGATTTATCCTTTAAGGCGCATTTTCAAAAAATGCAAAAGCGTTTGGATATTGACCAACTGACTGAACAAGATGTTGAACAATGCTTAAAGCAAAATGATGTTCTGTGTCAGGAAAAGCATCAACCTGATTTTCCAGTCTTAGAATTTCGTATAGACGGACAAACTTATGTGTTTAATAGTTTGTATCGAGTGTGGATGATTGAAAGCATTATTAGTAATGTTTTAGAAGAAAAGTATAAACAACAAAGCCAAGAGTAACTTTGAGCATTTTAATACTGAACAATAAAAAAGGAAAAAATGATGGGAACATGGTCACATGAATCGTTTGGAAATGACACTGCAAATGACTGGGCATACGAACTAGAGGATGCGACAGACTTTTCAGTGATTGAGGCTGCTTTACAGGTGGCACTTGATGAGGGCGATGAGTATTTAGATGCTGATTTAGCGATGGAAGCCATTGCTGCGGTTGAAGTCATTGCAAAGCGTCTTGGCAAAGGGACTCAATCCGATGTTTACACTGAGAAAGTAGATCAATGGTTAGAAACCATTTCGGAGCAACCAAGTGATGATCTGTTGTCATTGGCGAAGCGTGTTTTGGAACGAATAGTTGCTGATGATTCTGAACTGAAGGAGTTGTGGCTAGAGTCCGATGAATATGAGTTATGGTTGGGGAACATTCAGCAGTTAAAAGATGCTTTAAATTAAAAGAAAAAAGAGCCGCATTTGTGGCTCTTTATTTTTGAGTACTATCTTAAAGGATGATCTTTAAAATGCTGGACAACCCAATCGATAAACACACGTTGTCTAGGCGAGACCAATGTTTTAGATGGATAAAGCAAAGAGACTGGTAAAGAGGGGACGATATATTCTGTTAATAATGGGCAAAGTAGTCCATTTTCAATTTCTTCTAAATGACCATAACGAGGTGCTTGGATAATTCCAAAACCTTGAATTGCTGCGGCTGAGAATGAGTGAGCGCCGTTGACTTGAAGCATTGAATTTAGCTCATATAGCTTTAACTCATTACGCACTACAAATTCTAAAGGTAGTGGTTTTTGTCGAGCTGAAGAATAAAACCCGACCATAAAATGCTGTTTTAAATCCGCTAATGTTTTTGGTACACCATATTTTTCTAAGTATTTATGGCTCGCAAGTGTGATTTGTTCAACCTGTCCTAGTGCTCTAACGACAAGTTCACTGTCATTCAGTTGTCCGATTCGAATAACACAATCAATTCCTTCTTTTATGAGATCGACATATCGGTCACTTTCAGTCAAATGAAGTTGTATGTCTGGATACTCTGCTAAAAATAAATGTAAATGTGGAATGATGAAATGGGATGCGAAGATTCCATGCACTTCGATTTTTAATGTGCCTTTAGGCTTAGCATGAATGAAGTCATTTTCGGATTCATCAATATAAGCCAGAATATATTTGCAATGTTGATAATAGGTCGCACCTTCATCAGTCAGGCTCACTTGACGAGTTGTGCGAAAAAGTAGACGTGTATTGAGTTGAGCCTCCAATTGCTGGACAGCATCAGTAAGGGTCGAGCGAGGTAAATTAAGGAACTGCGCTGCTTTAGTAAAACTTTTATGCTCAACCACCTGTATAAATGCTGACATCGCATTGAGTTTATCCATAGCACCCTTCTTTTGTTCGTATTCTTCGGATAATGATGCCGAATTTATCAGGATTATTTGCCTCTAACAGAACATTATCATGATTGGTATTCAATGATAAGTTGACTTATGTGAGGTCTATAATGAATACATCTTCAAATGATCGTGATGATAAAAAAGTTGTTCTGATTACAGGTGCATCACGCGGAATTGGTGCTTTTACCGCAACTTTGTTAGCGCAACAAGGACATAAGGTGGTGATTAACTATGCCAATAATGATCAACAAGCCACTCAAATCGTAGAAAATATTAAAGCGGCTGGAGGTACTGCGAGCCGATTTAAAGCGGATGTCAGCCAATCAAATCAGGTGGAATTATTGTTTGATTACGTGATTAATACGTATGGAAAAATAGATGTTCTGATCAATAATGCGGGCATTATGAATTTCAAAAAAATTGCGCTATTGGATGATGCAACAATCGATAAAGTGATTGCGATTAATCTAAAAGGCTCGTTGTATGCCATGCGAGAAGCAGCGAAACGACTTGAGCAAGGCGGGAAAATTATTAATTTATCGAGTAGTGTGATTGGTATGAAACTAGAAGGATATGGAATATATACCGCCTCTAAAGCTGCGATTGAGTCTTTGACCGCCATTCTAGCCAAGGAACTTAGAGCTAAAAATATTACTGTGAATGCAGTCGCACCAGGTCCAACTGCAACGGAATTATTTTTTGAAGGAAAAAGTGATGAGTTGATTGCTCAATTGGCAAAAGCATCCCCACTTGAGCGTTTGGGCACAGTTGAAGACATCGCGGCGGTACTTAATTTTCTAGTTAGTGATGATGGTAACTGGATTAATGCTCAGACTATTCGAGTAAATGGTGGAATCGTATAACCAATTGAACAGGGTGAAAAAAGGCAGCTCATGCTGCCTTTGATAATTAAATTTTTATTTTTTTAGGCTAAACAGAACATTCAGAAAGATAGCGGCAAAGGTTGCTGTACCAATTCCGCCTAAGTTAAAGCTTCCGAATAATAACTCGAAATTACCCGCACCCAAGATAATTGTCACAGATGCAACGATCAGATTTTTATTATTAGAGAAGTCGACCTTGTTTTCGATCCAGATTTTTGCGCCAGCAATGGTAATTAAACCAAAGACCACAATTGATGCACCCGTAAGTACCGCGGTAGGGATTGTGCTGATCACCGCACCAAATTTTGGTGATAGACCTAAAAAGATTGCAAAGACACCAGCGATTACAAAGACGATGGTTGAATAAACACGGGTAACAGCCATGACACCGATATTTTCACCGTAAGTCGTCATCCCTGGTGCACCCACACCACCTGATAACGTGGTTGCTAAACCATCGGCAACAAATGCTTTACCTAGTTGAGGAGTCAGGTCTTCGCCTGTCATTGCACCTACTGCTTTGATATGACCTAAGTTTTCTGCAACTAAAATTAATGCAACAGGTGCAATAATTAACATGGCATTCATATCAAAAGTAGGATGAGAAAAGCTTGGAATACCAAACCATGGTGCTGCTGCAATTTGTGAAAAATCGATTGGTTTTCCAAAGCCAAGCACATTCGTCGCGATGACGTAAATGGCATAGGCAATCAGTAAACCTACCAACAGTAATAAACGCTGTAATAATCCTTTGGTAAATACCGCGATAACACCCATGCTCAGCACAGTGATGAGCGCCATCCACATTTCAAAAGGCTGACCTGCAACGCCTTTGATTGTTACTGGGGCAAGGTTTAAACCAATGATCATTACGATCGCACCTGTTACAACAGGTGGCATTAATTTTTCAATCCAGCGTGTGCCTGTCAACATGACGGCAAAGCCAATTAAAGCATACAAGATACCGCAAGCAACGATACCTCCAAGTGCAACTGATAGATTCGGGTTTGCACCAGAGCCGGTGATGTGACCTGTAGCGGCTGCAACCACACCAATAAACGCAAAACTTGAACCGAGATAACTCGGTACACGTCCACCTGTGATCAAGAAGAAGATAATCGTACAAATCCCTGACATTAAAATCGCGAGATTTGGATTAAAACCCATCAGTAATGGCGCAAGAACAGTTGCTCCAAACATTGCAAATGCGTGTTGTACCCCGAGTACCGCGCTTTGTAAGGGCGGTAAATATTCGTTTGTCGCAACAGGGCGATGATCAATCTTCCCCTGATACGGCTGCCATTTTGGAAACCAATTTGACATAAAGTAGACTCATTATGTGATATCAACGCGTATGATACCCTGTCTTAAATTATGCTTTCATCTATTGGTCATTGATCTGAATGAACGCAAATGGTCATAAATTTCATATTTTTACCTTTTGGTAAAATAAATATGTAAATAAACTTTAGAATTCATTGTTGATTTTGATTGTTGTATTTGCAAAATAGCTCAATTTAATTTTTAAAATAAATTTAAAAAAATTTTGTCCAGTTGGCATATTTTGCCAATTTAGCCCTCATCAAACTGAATTATTTGATGAGGGTTAGACATAGACAATGATTAACCTGTATTGCGAAGCCCTGCGGCAATACCAGCAATACTCACCATTAAGGCATGATCAACAGGTGTATGTTCTGTTTGATGCTCAGCTAAATATAAACGACGACGTTTCATCAACTCAGCTTGCAACAAATGAAGTGGTAGTAGATAAGGTTTTCTGACCTGCATCGACTGATCTAAGACTTCATTATTGCTCAGAAGTTTGGACTCACCTTTCAGATTCAAAAGTGTATCAACCGCATTTTGTAATCGTTGTCTTAACTCTATCCCGAGTGCTTTGAGGTCCTGATCATCGGTCAAATGAGATTCGTAATACAACGCAATGTCTGCATCTGATTTAGACAGTACCATTTCCAACATATCAATTAAGGTTTGGAAATACGGCCACTGATCTAGCATGTCATTGAGCGTATTTTTATGTTGTTCATGCACTTGATTAATTGCGGTGCCAGTTCCCAGCCAAGCGGGCAACATCAAACGAATTTGTGTCCAAGCAAATACCCATGGAATTGCACGTAAAGATTCGATGCCCCCACTGACTTTTCGTTTTGCTGGGCGTGATCCCAATGGCAACATTTGCAGCTCTAATTCTGGTGTAACGGTACGCAAATAACTCACAAAATTTGGATTCTCACGAACCGTTTGGCGATATACCTTAACGGAGAGATCCGTCATCTGATTCATCAAATCACGCCATTCTTTCTTAGGTTCTGGCGGTGGTAATAAAGTCGCTTCTAAGGTCGCAGCGGTATAGATTTCCAAGTTTTGTAAGGCAATCCCTTCTAAACCAAATTTAAAGCGGATCATTTCACCTTGCTCAGTGACACGAATAGCACCCGAGATTGAGCCTGGTGGTTGAGAAAAGAGAGCTTGTTGGGTCGGAGCACCGCCACGACTGATTGAACCACCACGACCATGGAATAGGGTTAATTGCACATCATGTTTTTTTGCAACCGCGGTGAGTTCTTCTTGTGCACGATATTGAGCCCAATTTGCTGACATAAAGCCTGCATCTTTGGCAGAGTCAGAATAACCAATCATCACTTCATGTTTGCCATGGATATGCTGCTTGTACCAATGCATATTAAACAAGGTATCCATGGTCTTGGCAGCGCCGTCCAAATCTTTCAAGGTTTCGAACAATGGCACGACACGCAGAGGATGTTGAATGCCTGCTTCTTTTTGTAACAGCAATACAGCCAACACATCACTAGGATATTCAGCCATTGAAATGATATAAGCCCCTAAACTCTCTGCTGGTTGCTCAGCTAGAGTACGCATAGTGGCAAACACTTCGAGCACATCTGGATGTTGAATGAGACTACCTTCTGGCTCATTCAAATACTTAGGTAATAATGGACGTTTACTTTGTAATTCCTGAATCAAGAAGTTTTGACGCGCTTGTTCTGTCCACGATTCGAAATTACCCAAACCTAAATATTCCGTAATCGCAGAAATGGCTTGACGATGACGACCCGATTCTTGGCGAATATCGAGTTTGAGTAGTTCAATTCCAAAACAATTCACACGATAGATAAAATCGAGCAGTTGCCCATTGGCGATTTCAGCAAGGTTACTATCCACAAGGGAGCGATAGCAAAGCAGAAGAGGGGCCAATAATTCATCTTTATTCCGAATGATATTGCTATCGTCGGCATCCAAACCTTGTAAACGTTGACCTAAACAATAACGTGTTGCTTTAAGTCGTTCACGGGTAATGCGTAGATATTCACGGTATGGCTCAGGATGTTCATAACCTAAAGCTTCACTAAGTTCTTTAGAACAATTTTGGATAGAAAGTTCCCAACGTAGATTTTCAATATCTCGGAGGTATAAATCTGCAGCCTGCCAACGCGATAACCACAGAACTTCCTGTGTCACTTGATGAGTGACATTCGGATTACCATCGCGGTCGCCACCCATCCATGAAGCAAAACGGATCGGCGCTATGCTGAGAGGCAAAGCTTGCAGGCAATGCTGTTGTGTTAATTCATTTAATTCACGAATAAATTTAGGTACAGCATTCCATAACGTTTGTTCAATCGTTGCAAAACCCCATTTTGCTTCATCTACAGGTGTCGGGCGGTGTTGACGGATTTCATCGGTTTGCCATGCAGAGGTGACTAGCTGTTTGAGTGTGGCGATGGTCTGTTGACGTTCACGAGGTGTTAATTTCTTTTGATCAAGCTGTGATAGACAATCCGTAATATCATCATATTTTTGGATCAGGGTACGACGACTAACTTCTGTTGGATGCGCTGTGAGTACTAGTTCAATTTTTAGATCGCAAATTTGTTGAAATAATTGCTGTTCAGAAATTTGCTGATTTTTAAATTTCTCAAATAGATGAGTGAGTGGATTTGGGCTAGGCGCATGCTCGTCAAACTCTGCATAACGTCGGCTACGTACCACGTGATATTGTTCAGCGATATTAGCGAAGTTAAGAAAATGTGAGAATGCTCGTGTTAAGGGCAAAATCTCCTCATCTTTTAGCCCAAGAAAAAGCTGTTCTAACTGCTTCTCTGCTTCTATTTGACCGTCACGTGCGCCTTTAGCTAAAGCGCGAATTTGCTCAATTTGATTAAACAAATCTTGCCCAGCATGTAGTTTTAATGTTTCGCCGAGTAAGTTGCCCAATAAACGGACGTCTTCTCGTAATGGAGCTGTGATTTGTTGAATCATTCTATTTCTCCTGATGTTCTCATTCGACTATAACGCGATTGAGAGACAATCCAAGAGCAGAACGTAAAAAAATGTGAATTTTATTTAATTTTTGGGTTGATATTTAAGCAAAAAAAGCTCAATCGCTTGTTGAATCATCTGATCGATTTCATTCGCGGTCGGCACTTCATCCAATCCGAGTAGAACTCGGTAATGACGTAAGCCCAACATTAAAGACACGATTAATTCAGTTTGTTTTAAAGGATCGTCAGCACGAATAAATTTAAGTGCAATTGCCTGCTCAAAAAAATTACACCAAACATTGCTCATACGTGTATGTGAAGCATCGAAAAACTGCTGTGTTAAAGGGCTTTGTTCTGCTGCGAGTTCGAACAATAAACGATCAAGTTTTAATGCCTCAGGAAGATAAATAATAGTTAAAGCACGATGGCACATCAGATAGAGTGCTTGTGTAAAATTGGTTTCTGCCGTGAGAATGATTTCTTTAGCACAAATAGATTCTTCACAGGTTTCTTCAATTGCACAGATAAATAAATTGGCTTTGTCTTGAAAGTGGTTATACACGGTCAGTTTCGTGACGCCTGCTTCTTTGGCAATTTGATTCATGTTGGCAGCGTGATAACCCATTTTTAGGAAAAGAGATTTCGCAGCCTGTAAAATTTTAGCTCTTTTTTCCAAATCTTTAGGGCGACCACTACTGTTTTGCACGTTATCGTTCTCTTTTAATTAAATTAAAAATCAAATAAATAACTTTAATTTTTAATTAGTGTACTCATGGGTATATTAATTAAAAAATAAACAATTTATCATGATATTCATATTGTGCCTTAAAAAATCAATTTGAATAAGAGCGAAAAAGAGATGAATCTGCTAAATCATGTAATTGTGGGATTGCTCGTACTCAGCAGTGTCACTTTAACAGCATGTCAAAAAGAGGTTCCAAAGACGGAAGAAATTCCTTATGTCATGGTCGCGCAACCGAGTAGTAATCATATTGATCAAAAAAGCTATGCAGGTGATGTACAGGCGAGACAGCAAACGGCATTGGCATTTCGTGTTGGAGGACAAATTACCGAACGCTTTGTCGATGTTGGTGATCGAGTCAGAGTTGGGCAAGTATTAGCGAAGTTAGATGTTAAAGATGCTCAGTTACAACTTAATGCAGCTAAAGCACAGCTAGACAGTGCACAAGCAGCAGCAAAAATTGCAGCGCAAGAATATCAGCGTTATCAGCAATTATTGCCAGTAAATGCAGTCAGTCGCTCACAATTTGATGCAATCAAAAATCAATACGAAGCGGCGCAAGCAAGTTTGCAACAAGCACGCTCAAACTATGAAGTTTCTTCGAATCAAACGGGATATAACCAGCTGATCTCCAATAAAAATGGCGTGATTACCGAACGTCAAATTGAAGTGGGTCAGGTGGTTGCAGCAGGACAGGCTGCCTATCTGCTCGCGATTGATGGAGAGCGTGAAGTTGTATTTGGAGTCCCTGAACAAGCAGTCGCAACGATTAAAGTGGGGCAGCCTGCTTGGGTCACACTGTGGTCTCAGCCAGACCTTCGCTTTGCAGCTAAAGTACGAGAGGTTTCTCCTGCTGCTGATCAATCTCGAACATTTACGGTCAAGGTTTCCTTATTGGAAGGTCAATCTAGCATTCAGTTGGGACAAAGTGCGCGTGTATTCTTTGTTGCAAATCAAACAAATGTCCTCAGCGTCCCACTCTCTAGTGTGACGGCTAATGATCAGCAGGCATTTGTATGGGTCGTGACGACAAATAAGACCTTACGTAAAGTTCCAGTTCGCTTGGGTGCCTATGGTCGAGATAGTGTTCCTGTCCTGTCTGGTTTAAAAGCAACAGACTGGGTTGTGGTTGGTGGTGTGCATTTGTTACGTGAGCAACAAAAGATTCATTCTGTAGACCGAGAGAATCGTGAAGTCACGATCAAAACTGGAGGTTAATCATGAAATTTAACCTCTCAGAATGGGCACTGAAAAATAAAGGCATTGTGCTTTATTTTATGCTGCTACTCGGCATCGTCGGGATTATGTCTTATTCCAAGCTGTCGCAAAGTGAGGATCCACCTTTTACCTTTAAAGTGATGGTGGTACAGACTTACTGGCCTGGTGCAACGGCTAAAGAAGTCTCGACACTCGTGACCGATCGAATTGAAAAAGAATTAATGACCACTGGTCAGTATGACCGCATCATGGCTTATTCACGTCCTGGTGAATCTTTGGTGACTTTTGTTGCTAAAGACAGTTTACCTTCGAGTGCGATACCTGATGTTTGGTACAACGTCAGAAAAAAGGTCAATGATATTCGCCATCAGTTACCCAGTGGTGTACAAGGACCATTTTTCAATGATGAGTTCGGCGATACTTTTGGCAACATCTATGTCCTTACAGGGAACGACTTTGACTACGCGGTAATGAAAGAATATGCCGATCGTTTGCAACTGCAATTGCAACGAGTCAAAGATGTGAGCAAGGTCAATTTAGTCGGATTACAAGATCAAAAAATATGGATTGAATTATCCAATACCAAAGCGGTGCAGCTCGGTGTACCTGTGACAGCCATTCAAGAAGCGATACAAAAGCAAAATGATATGGCAAGTGCAGGATTCTTTGAAACTGGCACAGATCGTATTCAACTTCGCGTCAGTGGACATTTGCACAGTGTAGATGATCTGAAAAAAATGCCGCTATTGGTCGGTGATAAAACCATTCAATTGGGGGATGTTGCTGATGTTTATCGGGGCTTCAGTGAACCTGCTCAACCTCGTATGCGTTTTATGGGGGAAAATGGAATTGGCATCGCGGTTTCGATGCGCAAAGGCGGTGACATCATCGCTTTGGGCAAAAACTTAGAAACCGAATTTAATCATTTGCAGAAATCATTGCCTGTGGGCATGAAACTTCAAAAAGTTTCAGATCAACCAGTCGCAGTACAACGCAGTATTCAGGAATTTTTAAAGGTATTGGCTGAAGCGGTCATTATCGTTTTATTGGTCAGCTTCTTTTCCTTAGGGTTTCGCACAGGACTGGTGGTGGCTTTGTCTATTCCACTCGTTTTGGCAATGACCTTTGCAGGGATGAATCTATTTGATGTCGGTCTGCATAAGATTTCCCTCGGTGCCTTGATTCTTGCACTCGGTTTGTTGGTCGATGATGCCATTATTGCTGTTGAAATGATGGCAATTAAAATGGAGCAGGGCTATAGCAGACTCAAAGCAGCAGGATTTGCGTGGCAAACCACGGCATTTCCAATGCTGACAGGAACATTGATTACCGCAGCAGGTTTCTTACCGATTGCAACGGCACAATCAGGCACTGGCGAATATACACGTTCTATTTTCCAAGTCGTAACCATTGCGTTAATTGTGTCATGGATAGCAGCCGTACTCTTTGTTCCATATTTGGGTGAAAAATTACTCCCTGACTTCACCAAGCAACAACAGAAAGCAGCATGGTATTTGAGGCTTTGGGCGAGATTGCGGAAACAGCCTGAACCTGTTGTACAGGCACATGGACAGCACCATGATCCCTATCAAACCAAGTTTTATCAGTCTTTCCGTCGTATGGTGGAGCTCTGTATTACGTACCGTAAAACAGTAATCGGAGTCACGGTGGCAATCTTTGTTTTATCAGTTGCGATGTTTAAATTCGTTCCTCAACAATTCTTTCCACCATCTAACCGTGCAGAAATCTTAGTGGATTTAAAGCTTGAAGAAGGTGCGTCACTGACAGCGACTGAACAGGCTGTTAAAAAGGTGGAGTCATTCTTATCTAAACAAAAAGGGATCGATAATTATGTTGCCTATGTTGGAACAGGTTCTCCTCGCTTTTACTTACCTTTAGACCAACAACTACCGCAAGCCAGTTTTGCGCAGTTTGTCGTACTCGCATCGTCTTTAGATGATCGTGATGAAATTCGCCGTTCTTTAGAAACGCAAATCAAGCAGTTATTGCCTCAAGTGCGTACTCGTGTTTCGTTGCTCGAAAATGGTCCACCAGTGGGATACCCATTGCAATATCGTGTTTCAGGAGAAGATCTGAGCACCGTGCGTCTATGGGCACAAAAAGTGGCAAAAGTGATGAGTGAAGATCCGAATACCACCAATGTGCATTTAGATTGGGGTGAGCCAAGTAAGATTATTGCTATCGAAATCGATCAAGACCGTGCGCGTCAAATGGGTGTTACGAGTTTTGATTTAGCCAATTTTTTGAATGCTTCTGTGACTGGTACAGTGATGAATCAGTATCGCGAAAAACGGGAGTTAATTGAAATTCGCTTGCGAGGAGATCAGGCTGAGCGTGCAGAAGTGGCATCTTTGGCATCTTTAGCTGTTCCTACAACACAGGGCACAACAGTCCCATTGGCACAGATTGCAAAAATCGAATCACGATTTGAAGAAGGCTTGATTTGGCATCGTAACCGTTTACCAACCATTACTGTAAGAGCAGATATTCGTAGCCATCTACAACCTGCCACGGTAGTTCAGCAGTTAGCTGATCAGATGCAGGACTTGCGTGATGATCTGCCAAATGGTTATTTGCTCGAAGTTGGGGGAACCGTTGAAGAATCTGCTAAGGGTCAAAGTTCAGTCAATGCAGGAATGCCATTATTCCTAGCTGTAGTGATGACTTTGCTCATGATTCAATTACGCAGTATGTCGCGTGCGACGATTGTATTGTTAACCGCACCATTAGGGTTAATAGGCGTTGTTGCATTCTTGCTATTGTTTAATAAGCCTTTTGGTTTTGTGGCTATGCTTGGGACAATCGCCTTGTCTGGTATGATCATGCGTAACTCATTGATCTTGATTGATCAGATTGAGCAAGATATTCAGGCTGGACAAGCAGCATGGGATGCGGTGATTGATGCGACGATGCGACGATTCCGTCCGATTGTACTGACAGCACTTGCTGCAGTTCTTGCAATGATCCCACTTTCACGCAGTATTTTCTTTGGTCCAATGGCTGTTGCAATTATGGGTGGATTGATTGTTGCGACCTTATTGACCCTATTTTTCCTGCCTGCACTCTATGCAACGTGGTTTAAGGTCAAAAAAGCAACATATCTAACGTAATTATTTTGTGAATAAAGGTGCGAAATATTGAAAATTTCAATATAGTAGCACCTATATTTTAAGACCAAAAAATAATTGAATTTCATTGCATGATTGATTTGGCAAAATGCATGGATTGAGGTGAAATAGAGCATGGGGCAAGACAATATTGAGCAGCATCGTCGCTATGTAGCGATTTCTTACGTGTTCATGTTTCTTGCATTATTTACAATTTTGTTTGCTGCGTTTGCATACATGTTTGCACGAAAAGTTGCGATTGTGGATAATGCCGAAGTTTGGATTCATGCGCATGCCCTATGGATCATGCGTAATGTGCTGTTATTTATTATGATGGCTTTTTTTGCCTCTTTGTGGTTTATCCCATTGTTCTTTTTTGCATGGGACAGTGCAATTTGGGTGACTGCTACAACAGTCGCAGGTGTCGTATTTAGTTCAATTGCTTGGTTATTCTTGTTGAATGCTTGGCTGAAAGGACTTTCTAAGTATTTAAAAAATAAAGCAGTTTTCTAATTAAGCTGCTTTTTTATTAACTTAGACCTTGTAAATTTGTAATATAGCCCCTATCTAGGCTCTGTTGATCTCAAAAATAAGATCAACAGAGCCTATTTATTCGTAGAGATTTAATAAATTCCGTGAGGAGCATCGCCAACCATGGCTAAACGTGATTATTATGAGGTTTTAGGCGTTTCGAAAACCGCAGGTGATGATGAGATCAAAAAAGCCTATCGTAAGTTGGCGATGAAGTATCACCCTGACCGTAACCCTGACAACGCTGAAGCTGAAGAAAAATTCAAAGAAGCATCAGAAGCTTATGAAATCCTGTCTGACAGTGAAAAGCGCAGTATGTATGACCGTGCTGGACATAGTGCATTTGAAGGCGGTTTTGGTGGTGGCGGTGGCTTCGGTGGCGGTTTTAGTGCCGAAGATATTTTCAGCCAATTTGGTGATATTTTTGGTGGTGCATTTGGTGGCGGTCGCCAGCAGCAACGCCAACGCCGTGGTTCAGACCTCCGCTATGTGATGGAATTGACCTTAGAAGAAGCAGTTAAAGGCGTTAAAAAAACCATTACTTTTACGGCTCCTGCGCCATGTGAAACTTGTGATGGTAAAGGATCTAAAAATCCAAACGATGTCGAAACATGCCGTACTTGTCATGGTTCAGGTCAAGTTCGTATGCAACAGGGCTTCTTCTCTGTGCAGCAAACTTGTAGCACCTGTCGTGGTCAAGGCAAAATTATTAAAAATCCTTGTAATACTTGTCATGGCTCTGGTGTTGCAGATCGTCAACAAACACTTGAAGTTACCATCCCTGCGGGTGTGGACAACGGTGATCGTGTTCGCTTAACAGGTAAAGGCGAAGCGATTCGTGATGGTCAATCAGGTGATTTATACGTTGAAGTGGTTGTGCGCGAGCATGAAATTTTCCAACGTGATGGCGCTGATCTATATATGGATGTGCCAGTTAGTATCGCGGATGCCGCTTTGGGTAAAGAAATTGAAATCCCAACCTTGGACGGTCGTGTGAGTTTGAAGATTCCTGAGGGGACTCAAACGGGTAAATTATTCCGCTTACGTGGCAAAGGTGTTCGCCCTGTACGTAGTAGTATGGTGGGTGATTTACTTTGCCGCATCGTTGTAGAAACCCCAGTAAATTTAACCAGCCGTCAACGCGAGTTACTTAAAGAATTACAAGCCTCTTTAGATGGTGATGGTCATGCATCGTCTCCAAAGAAAAAATCATTCTTTGATCGCCTCTTTGATTAATAGACATCAATAAAAAACCTGCTTCGGCAGGTTTTTTTATGGGAAATTTTAAATCCTCAGCAACCTTCATTTTTCAAATGAGGGAGCATTGTCTATCCTATAACATACTGAATTAGCAGAAATTTACCCTCTATTTTTAAAGAGGTGTTAGGGGGATTTAAGTCTATGATAAGTAATACTTTATAGATGTATAGATGCCATTCATTTGCTATAGTAGCGAAATTGTTTAAATAAAAGACTGGGAAACATTATGTCAACTTCTCCACGCATTGGGATCTTAGGTGCTGGCGGACGCATGGGCCGTATTCTGATTCAGGCTGTACAAGAAGCAGGCTATCAACTTGCAGCAGCAGTAGAACGCCCTGAAAGCAGTTTAGTCGGCGCAGATGCAGGTGAGCTTGCAGGCGTTGGAAGTTTGGGCGTAAAGATCGTTGGCAGTTTAGCTGAAGTATTAAAAGATTGTGACGTGGTGATTGATTTCACTGCACCAGCCGCAACAGAACAACACTTAAAGCTTTGTCGTGAAGCTGGTGTAGCGATGGTGATTGGAACGACGGGCATGTCCGAGGAACAAAAAGTATTCTTAGATGAATCAGCAACTCAAACCCCAGTTGTTTATGCTGCAAACTATTCTGTAGGTGTAAATGTATCAATCAAACTTTTGGAACTTGCAGCAAAAGTATTTGGTGATACGGTCGATATCGAAATCATTGAAGCACATCACCGTCATAAAGTAGATGCACCGTCTGGCACAGCATTTATGATGGGTGAAGCAATCGCTGATACCTTAGGGCGCAACTTAAAAGAAGTTGCAGTCTATGGTCGTGAAGGCTATACGGGTCCACGTGATCGTCAAACTATCGGTTTTGAAACCATTCGTGGTGGCGATATTGTGGGTGAGCATACCGTTATGTTTATCGGTGAAGGTGAACGTGTTGAAGTGACGCACAAAGCGACAAACCGTATGAACTTCGCTTCGGGTGCAGTACGTGCAGCAGCATGGGTTGTAGGGCGTGAAGCTCGCAAATATGACATGAAAGATGTCTTAGGCTTTAACGATATTCAAGTATAAAAAGTTCCCTTTTTGCACTATAAAAAGAGCTTATTGCGCTTTCAATAAATCCCAAAAAGCACGATAAGCTCCAAACCTCATTACAACAATTGAGCATGACATGAATAAAAAACATATTGTTCTTGCTACGCTGCTAAGTGCGACGAGTTTGGTCGTCAGTGCCGCAGAAGCTCCGAAACTCAGTTTGCACCGAAATAATATTAAAGTTTGGACATATCAAACTGAAAATAATCCAGTATTCCAATATAAAGCAGAAACAACTTTTGATGTGCCATTAGAACGGGCTGTAGCCGTAGTTCTAGATGTTGAACGCACCCCACAATGGGTTCCTTATGTGGGTAAGGCTCAACTATTATCTCGAGATGAGAAGAAGGGCGAGTTCACATTATATATGGTGCTTGATTTTCCTTTTCCATTAAAAGATCGCGATGTGGTGATTAAAGGGAAAATGAGTAAAAATGCGGATGGCAGTATTAGTATTAAAAACAATGCCATTAAAAATAACTATCCTGAACAGCCTGATGTGATTCGTTTAACCCGCTATGAGGGTGATTGGACTTTTCAAAAGTTAGCAAATAATAAAGTCAAAGTATCTACAACAGGTTATGCAGATCCAGCTGGTGCAATTCCGCTTAGTTTTGTGAATATGTTTGTACAGCAACAACCCTATCAAATGCTGATGAAAATGAAAAAGGAAGTGAATAATCCTTTGTATGCACAACCGAAATTACCAGATGTACTGAAGTAATAAAAAAGCCTGATTCAATCAGGCTTTTTTATGTTCTAGGTTTAGGTGCAGTGCTGATAGCTAAGCTTAGATCGAGATGCGAGAAAGATTTGGATAAACACCAAAAGTAATCCAATCGCTGCAAGAGCTGCTCCGATCATTGATACTGAGGCATAGCTCAGACCTAGACTTAAAACAGCTCCTCCAGCCGCTGCGCCAACTGCATTGCCTAAGTTAAATGCTCCGATATTTACAGAGGAAGCGAGACCAGATGCTTCATGTGCTACCGACATAACGCGCATTTGCAGTGATGGCACAATTGCAAATGCTGCCGCGCCCCATAGAACCAGCCCAACAGCTGCTCCGACTTGGGTTTGGGCCAGCAGAGGGAAAACTGCCATCAATACAATCAAGGCGATGAAGAAGCCAATTAACGTCTTATCAATAGATCGATCTGCAAGCTTGCCACCTAGATGGTTTCCAATCGAAAAACCAACCCCAATTAAAACTAACATCATGGTGATAAACATCGGTGAGGCGTGATTGAAAGCAACTAAACTCGGGGCGATATAGGTGTAAAGGGTAAACATTGCTGAAGCACCGAACACTGTGGTAAGAAGTGCCAAAATCACAGGGAGCCGAGAGAGAACTTTTAATTCCATTTTAACGTCGGGTTTTTTTCCAACACCACCCACAGGCAGTGCTTTCCATAGAGAAAACATCGTTACTACACCCAATACCGCAATCGCAAGAAAAGACATCCGCCAGCCAATGGTTTGTCCTACCCATGTCGCTAAAGGAACGCCACCAATATTGGCAATTGTTAGTCCCATGAACATGGTAGCTACAGCACTGGCTTGTTTATGTGCAGGTACGACACTCGCAGCGACAACTGAGCCAATCCCGAAGAAAGCACCGTGATTGAGACTGGTAATCAAGCGTGCGCCCATCAGGCTCATATAATTTGGTGCAAATGCCGCAATTAAGTTGCCTATGGTAAAAATGGCCATCAGAAGAATTAAAGCATTGCGACGAGCAAAACCACCGAACCATAAAGTGACGATTGGGGCACCTAGCATCACCCCCAAGGCATAACCTGTGATCAACATACCTGCACTTGGAATCGAAACACCAAGATCATGGGCAATGTTCGGCAATAAGCCCATAGGCGAGAATTCAGTGGTTCCAATGGCAAACGCACCAATAGCTAATGCGAGCAAAGGAAGATTGATGCGCTGCTTCATGTTTATTTATCCCATACTGGTGCAAGTTCAGGTGGGTCAATTTCACGACCATTACGATCCAGTTCCGCAATCAGCTGCATTTCTTGTTCGCTTAGTTTTAATTCTTGTGCTTTCAAGTTGCTGATCAGGTTCTCACGTTTGGTTGATGATGGAATAACCGCATAACCCTTTTGTAATGCCCAAGCTAAAGCAACTTGTGCTGAAGTAGCCTGATGTTGTGCTGCAATCTCAAGCAAAGTTGGGTCTTTGAGCACTTTCCCGTAAGCAAGAGTCATATAAGAGGTCACATCAATCTGTTGTTGTGTAAGGTAATTTGCCAAGTTTTGATTTTGCAAATAAGGGCTTAGTTCGATTTGATTGGTGGCAATATGTTCTGCGCCAATGCTATCAATTGCTTGTTGAGTAAGTGCAATATTGAAATTTGAAATCCCAATGAGTTTGGTTAAGCCTTGTTGTTTGGCTTCTAATAATAATTGCATCACTTCTGTGATATCTGTCCCTTGCGATGGTGCTGGCCAATGGATTAAGGTCAGATCAACTGCTTCAGTGCCTATTTTTTGCAAACTTTCTTTTAGGCTTGGGATCAGGCGTTGTTCAGAAAAGTTATTGACCCATATTTTTGTAGTTAAGAATAAATCTTGGCGAGCAATCCCGCTTTCACGGATAGCCTGTCCTACTGCTGCTTCATTCTCATAAATTTGTGCTGTATCAATAGCGCGATAGCCGACATCTAAGGCAGTTTTGACTGAATCAATCAGGATTTGATCATTTAAACGATAAGTACCTAAACCAAATTGAGGGATTTGCATATTCTTCACCTAATTTTTTAACTCAAAAGAGTCTAATTTGTTGATGAAGGCAATTTTGCGATGATTATTGTTGCTAAAAAATAGATGAATTTGCAAAATATAGTTGACTGAATATCAACAATAGGGGGTGATAATGAAATCAAGTATTGAGGAATTGCTCGCCTTTATAACGATTGTTGATACAGGTTCATTTATTGCAGCTGCTGAGCGATTAGGTCAAACAGCATCTGGCTTGAGTCGTTCTTTGAGTCGTTTAGAGTCTAAGCTTGAAGTGACTTTGCTGGAACGCACCACACGAAAATTAAAACTCACTCAAGAAGGTCAGCAGTTCTTAGCGCATGCCCGAAAGATTTTAAATGATTTGAGTGCGGCCGAAGAAGCTTTGCAGCGTTCAGATCAAGATACATCTGGTTTGATTCGTGTTGATTCGGCTGCGCCATTTATCTTGCATGTGATTGCTCCTTTGATGCGTGTATTTCGGCAGCGCTATCCGAATATTGAAATTGAATTAAACAGTAAGGATCAAGTGATTGATTTACTAGAGCATAAAACTGATGTCGCATTTCGCTTTGGTGAATTACATGATTCAAGTCTTCATGCAAAATTGGTATGTAAAAGTCGCTTGTATATTGTGGCAAGTCCACATTACTTAAAACGGATGGGGACACCGACGCAAGCAAAACAATTGTTACAGCATGATTTAATTGGCTTCACACGCCCGATTCATATTAATCAGTGGCCGATTAAAGTAGATGATGAATACTTCTTTGCACAAGCCAAAATCAAAGCATCTAGTGGGGAGACAGTACGGCAATTGTGTCTACGAGGACAGGGTATTGCACGATTATCTGAGTTTGAAATCTGGCAAGATTTAAACGAAGGACGTTTGGTCGCATTATTTGAAGACCAAATTGAGCACTCTTATCAAAGCATCCATGCTGTTTATTACCAACAAGAGCATTTACCCAAACGTGTTCGTCTCTTTATTGAATTTTTGTCTGAGCAACTAAGCCAAGGTTTTTCTGTGTGTCAGTAGATATGGGTGGAACTTGAACTTCGAGAACAGGAATAGATTCTCCTGTTGTTTGAGGGATAGACATGACAATCTGGTGCTCTTTGCGCGTACACTCCAAAACAACTGTTGGTAATAATGATGCGCTTACGACCACACCATTTTCATTGGGTTTTTTATAGGTCAACTCTACCGTATCTGTTTTGGTTTGAGGGTTATGATTTTTTAGTTTCCATAGCTCATAACCTTGTCGGTTTTGAATTTTCAAATAACCTTCAGCGAGAGATTTGCAAATTTCTTGCTGCTGATGTGTTTTCTGATCAGGCAACTGACAACCTGTAAGTAGCAATATACTCACTAAAAATAAGTTATTAATTTTCATTGTTTTACTCCTCTGCTGTTGATTTTTATAGCTTAAAGGTGTTGTATAAACCAATACAGATACAGAAATTTTTAAAAAACCAGTACAGACATGACATTTCAATATCAACGCTTGGCGGAACAGCTGTCACAAAAGATTTACCAACATGAACTGCAACCGCAACAGAAGTTAAGTTCATTAAGAGAATTTGCACGCCAACAAAAAATCAGTTTAAGCACAGCGCAGCAATGTTATGAATTGTTAGAAGCCAAAGGCTTGATCTATGTCAAACCCAAATCAGGTTACTTTGTTAACTCGAGACAATACCAAAGTCCGGTACCTGAAAGCCCAAAATTTGAATCGATGCCAAGACGAGTTTCAAATTTAGAGTTGCAAAATCAAATCCAAACTGCATCCATACAAAGTCATTTAACGCCTTTAGGTGCGATTCAGTTATCTCCTCATTTAATACCTGTGGATGGATTACGCCGTTCTTTGCAGCGAGCTTTGAAGCATTGCCAACCTGAAGATTTTTTGTACTGTAATAAACAAGGACATCTACAGCTCCGACAAGCACTTTCTGATCATTGGCGTGAGGATGGTATCTACATCGCCCCAGACGATATTTTTATTAGTAATGGATGTATGCCTGCACTGTCACTGTTGATTCAGCAAATGAGTCGAGAGGGCGATAGTATTATCGTTCCAACACCAACCTTTAACGGTCAGCTTCAGCTCCTTGCAGGATTGAAACGTAAAATTATTGAAATACCTGCGGATCATCAAGGCATAGACCTAGAGCGGTTAGAATATTTTATGCAGCAGGGTAGTGCAAAGTTATGCTTACTGACTGCGAATTTTCAAAATCCTTTGGGCTATTGTCTAAGCAATCAGCAAAAACAAAAAATTGCCGAGTTGGCACAAAAGTATCAATGCTTTGTTTTGGAAGATGATATTTATGCTGAATGTAGTTTTCAAAAAGAACGCCCTTTACCGATTCGTTATTGGGATCAACAGGGCTATGTAATTTGGTGTGGTTCTGTTTCTAAATCTTTATCGAGTGCTTATCGTGTGGGGTGGTTTTGTTTAGGTCAACAATTACAGCACTTAAGACCAGCTCTGTTAGCAAATAATGTTGGGGTTAATACCCCCTTACAGCTTGGTTTAGCCGACTTTATCTATAGTCGTGCCTATCGAGAACATTTGGAACGTTTAAGACCTGCTCTCATGCAGCAAGTCGAACAATATCGTGCATGTATTTTGGAGCAGTTTCAGGGGATTCCGATCGCACTTAGCCAATCGAGTGGTGGATATGCGCTGTGGATGCAACTACCAAACACCATTACAGGTTTAGAGTTGTATTATCGCGCGCAGCAATATGGAATCAATATCGTTCCAGGTGAGGTATTTGGTGAAGATCAGCGCTATCAGCATTTTCTACGATTAAACGCTGGCCATGCTTTGACAGATGAAATCCGCCAAGCTATTCAGCAGTTGGCGGATTGGGTCAGAGAAAGTCTCACGTCGAAATTGAGTTAGTCGAAGTCTGCTTTCAATACGATGCGATAACGTGCTTGACCTGAATGAAGTCGCTCAATGGCATCGTTGAGGTGTGACATAGGATAGAGTTCAATTTGCGGGGCGATATTTTTACGTGCTGCAAATTGAAGAAGTTGACGAAGTGCTAAAGGAGAACCCGTCGGTGAACCTGTTACTGATTTGGCACCATCAATCAAAGCACCGACTGAAACTGGAATAGGTTCTAAAGTCAGACCTAGAAAATGCAATGAGCCATTCGGTGCTAAAGTGCTGAGAAAGGCTTGCCAGTTTAACGTCACATTGACTGTACTCAACAATAAATCAAATTTTCCTCGTTGAGCTTTGATGGCCTGCGCATCACGGCTATTCACAACGTGATCTGCACCCATGGCTTTCAGCTCATCAGTTTTCTCAGGATTTGAGCTAAATGCCGTAATTTCACAACCCCATGCTTTGAGCAGTTTAATCGCCATGTGACCTAAGCCACCGATACCAATTACACCGACATGATGCGTGGCTTGGATTTTATGTTTAAGTAGAGGATCGAAAACTGTAATCCCGCCACATAACAAAGGACCTGCACTTTCTGGATCTAAATCATCGGGTAGGGGAATCACCCATTGCCAGCCAGCTCGAACCTTATCTGCAAATCCACCAGCATGTCCTACGATCGTTGCAACACTGCCGCCAGTACATAACACTTGATTACCACCGATGCAGGGATCACAAGCTTGACAACTTTCTGCTGTCCATCCGATACCTACACGTTGACCTACTTTGAGTCCTTTTGCTTCAGAACCAAGAGCAGTGATGGTTCCAATAATTTCATGACCAGCAACCACAGGATAAGTAGATGATCGCCAATCATTATTAATCACTGAAATATCTGAATGACATAAACCACAATATTCAACTTTGACTTCGACTTGATGGGCTTGTAAATCGCCTGCGTCAAATTGATAAGGAACCAGTTGTTCACCTGCTTGCATCGCAGCATAAGCACGTATTTGATTGTTGCTCATGGAAGGACTCCTTTGGATAGGATTGTATTTTATTTAAAGGGACAATGATTTTCGTGATCGTTGACCATGCCCACAGCTTGCATGAATGCATAACAAGTCGTTGGACCCACAAACTTAAATCCACGCTTTTTTAAGGTTTTAGAGAGGGTTTGGCTGATCTCTGTTTGTGCAGGGGCTTCTCGATAATTGATCACATCATTGTTCAATACATCGTGACTGACAAAAGCCCACAGCCATGCAGAGACATCGTCAACATCCTGCTTTAATTGTTGCCAAGCAATCGCATTATCTCGAATTGCTTTTAGTTTACCTAAGTGGCGAATCAGACCTGTATCAGTCAGTTTATGTTCCAGTTGATCATCTGTAAGCTCGGCAATTTTTGCTACAGGATGTTGAAAGAAATGAGCACGGTAATGTTCTCTTTTCTTGAGTACAGTAATCCAAGAGAGACCAGCTTGTTGACCCTCTAGGCAAAGCATTTCAAATAAACGCGCTTCATCGTATACAGGCTTACCCCATTCTTCATCATGGTAAGCGATATACAGGGGATCATCAGAGCACCAACCACAGCGTTGAATTGTCATTTTGATGCTCCTTATCGTTATAAATATCGAGAAAATTAAAGTTTGAATGCAACCCATTCATTTGGGCGAGTATCCCAATAATACAACTCAGCAGAACTCAAATCAGTGAATTTCAACCAAAAGTCTTTACCAGATTTATCTGCGAAACCTGTGCTGATAAGCAAAGCATCTTCGGTGATTTCCATAATCCAACCTTGATAGCTGGTGCCATTCAGAATAATTTTTTGCTGATTTCCTGATTCTGCAAATGTAACCAGACGTTCTATCAATGCTTCTGACATTGTGTGTTCCTAACGTAAATATGGGTATGGATTGACTGCTCCACGCCCTTTGCCATTTAAATAAATACCGTAATGTAAATGCGGAGCAGTATGACGTGCATTACCTGTATTGCCGACATACCCAATCACATCACCCTTGCGAATATAATCCCCAACTTTAAGTCCGCGTTTGTGGTCATCCAGATGTGCATAGTAGTGCCAAGAACCTGATGGTCCTAAGATCCAAATGACCTTGCCACCCAAATTATTATTGCGTAAATCTGCGATGAGTCCTTCGGTTGCACTATACACTTTCGTGCCACGCTCTGCCATGATATCAATCCCTTCATGGCTTCGCCCTTGGCTACGTGCAGCTCCCCAAGTATCGCGTAACTCGTTTTTGCGAACACCTTTTACAGGTATGGGGAGGCGAGTGTCTAAGCGCATATTTTTTAATTTACTGACTTGTGCGCTGGGTAAAGGAGATGGTTTTTGGGGTGTAGTGGTACACGCAGATAGAAAAATAATGAGCAGTCCAATCACCGTATACGAAATTGAATGTCGCACATAAACTCCTATGTTTTGATCCATCGCATTTTAAAGTGTTTAAGTTTTTTGTTTTGCAGTGATCAGTTTCTTCATCGCGGTTGGAATACCTTTAGCAATCGCAGATTCTGGTGTGAGCCATATCCCATTTAATTCTATGCTCAGTTGTTCTTTCTGATCATGTTCCACGTGGAACATTTTTTCATCGAGCAACCATGTGAAGTGTGTAAAACTATGACTGATCTGTAAGGATGATACTTGAGCTTGTAACTTAAAGTGCTGTTCGATCTGTTGTAATTCAGTTGCACTTTCAATGATAGGAAGACAATACAATCCACCCCAAAGACCATGAGCTTCACGCTGTTGCCAAAACCATTCTTTACCTGACTGAATCACAACGACACTTGCTGCTTTAACAGGAACAGGTTTCTTTGCCTTTTTAAATGGCAACTCTTGTTCTAGGCTTTGTTGATATGCCTGACAGTGTTGCTGCATAGGGCAATATAAACAGAGAGGTTTTTTCGGAGTACATACTGTTGCACCCAAATCCATAATGGCTTGGGTATAGTCATGATTTCGCTGTTCTGGACATAAATCTTCAGCAATTTTCCATAAAGCACGTTCATGTTGTGGCTTGGATAAATCATCTTCAATCGCAAAGAAACGAGCCAAAACACGTTTCACATTGCCATCCATGATTACACCGTATTGACGTAAACCGAGCGACATGAGCGCCCCTGCGGTTGAGCGTCCGATCCCAGGAAGTTCAATCCATTGTTCTAAGGTTGCAGGGAATTTACCTTGCTGATGAACAATCGCTGCGGCTTTGTGCAAATTTCTTGCTCTTGCATAATATCCAAGACCCGCCCAATAAGGAGCAACATCATCCCAGCTTGCCTGACCTAGATCATTTACGGTAGGAAAGCGTTGAATAAAACGATCGAAATATTGCAACACTGTTTTGACTTGAGTCTGTTGCAACATAATTTCTGACACCCAAACTTTATACGGGTCATCGGCAACTTGCCAAGGTAGGTCATGGCGACCATGTTGATCAAACCATGTAAGTAAAGCATCAGAAAATGAGAAATCAGACATGAATCAGAACATTGAAAAGTAGAATTATAGTATAGCGGAAATATGCACTAGAGGGTTTGTGCGAAGAGCTCATGAGCTTTACGATTTCTATCTAGGAGGATGAGAGGATTATCTGAAATTTCTAAAAACTCTCGCAAAAAATTGCAGTCTGTTGGCGACATCCATGTCGCCGTTTCACAAGTCAATCTTGGCAAGTGTTGGTATAAATACGAATTTTAGAATTACTTTAAATGCTTATCTAACAATTCATACATCGCTTCAAGACCTTGACGCTCTGCTTCTGCGTTATAGCCCAAATCTACGTTATTGGCTTTAGCACGCTCATCGGCTTGTGGGTTACTAAAACCATGTTTAGCATCTTCGAAAATAATTACTTCATGGTTCACTTCAGCAGCGTGCATTTCTTCACGGAAACTTGCAACATCGTCCAAAGTCACCATGCTATCTAGTTCACCATGTAACACTAAGATTTCTGCTTTTAGCTTACCTTTTTCAGCAGGAGCTTTGGGACTGAGATTTGCATGGAACGTTGTTACCGCTTTTAAGTTAGCACCTGAGCGAGCTAGATCCAATACCACTTTGCCGCCATAGCAGAAGCCAATCGCTGCAAGTTTTTCGGCATTTACCTCAGGCTGATTTGCCAAAGTATTTAGACCTGCTTGTGCACGATCAACTACAGTATCCACATGCTCAAACGTTTGCATCATCCATTCGTATGCTTGTGCTGAAGCTGTTGTTACTTTCTTATCACCATACATATCAATTGCGAGAGCAGCAAAGCCGTGTTCAGCCAGTTCACGTGCACGTTGTTCTGTATATTCATTACGTCCCCACCATTCAGGTGCAACGATTACGCCTGCTGTCGGCATATCGATTGCAGGTGCAGCAAAATAACCTACCAAACGTTGACCATCTGGTGCTGTATATTCAATTTCACGAGTTGTAATCGGGAAGCTCATTTTCAAATCCTAATCTGTATTTTTAGAATGCATTGATTAAAACATAAAAAGCAAAAGTTGATACGCTGAGAAAACTAATAAACTGTTGCTTTTGTTAAATAATGGCAATAAAAAAGAAGAATACAAAGATTCTTCTTTTTATAAATTGAGATGTTAATTTTCTATACTTTGCCACGTGACAAGAAGCCCACGACAGCGAGAATAACAGCGACAACAAGTAAAATAACGGCAAAATCTTTGGATAAACCTGCTACACCACCAAAGCCAAGTAAACTAGCAATTAATGCGATGATTGCAAATATAATAGCCCAACGGAACATATGAGTTACCCTCCTAATTTTATTATGTTTTTACTATAACGTGTATTTTTTGAGCAAAATGTGGTGTTTCTGTGGTTGAAATGTTCACTATAGAAAGAAGTGTTAAAAAGCGAATGATTTCAGTAACTCAGTTTTTTGAATTGGAATGCTATACTATGCGCATTCTCCTCTTTAGCTTAAAACCATGTCTTTAGAACTGCGTCCGAACTTTTGGAAAAACTACTCACTTGATCAGCTAAACCCTGCTGAGTGGGAAGCCTTATGTGATGGCTGTGGTTTGTGCTGTTTGGTCAAGCTTGAAGATGAAGACACGGCAGAAGTCGTATATACCAAAGTGGCATGTAAGCTTCTAGACTGTAAAACGGCACGCTGTTCAGACTATGCACACCGCCAAGAGCATGTTGCAGATTGTCTACAATTAACTCCTGAACGTTTGCAAACGATTACATGGTTGCCCCCAAGCTGTGCTTACAGACGTCTGAATGAGGGGAAAAATCTTCCGTCATGGCATTATTTGAATACTGGCTCTCGTCAGAGTGTTCTAAAAGCAAAAAAATCTGCGGCAGGACGTTGTATTTCAGAAACTGAAATTAATGAAGATGACATTGAAGATTATGTCGTACGGTGGGTGCGTTGATCTTTTAATCATATCGTTTGGTTAAATGGATCTTGATCAAAAACAACAATTTTACAGTATTTCTATGTGCTGATCTCCGTAATATGAATAAATGCGAAGGGAGATCAGTCATGTCAAAATTATTTGTAGCACCTTTAATTTGTAGCAGTGCACTTTTGCTACTCGCTTGTGGTCCCAATAACACTAACTCTAAGGCACCAGAAAACTCTGTTCAACATACTCAAAATACGCTCAACCAAACTTTTCAAATTGATACTTTTGCCCAGTTTGATGAACCTTGGGCTGTTGTTGTATTACCTGATCAGCGTTTACTGATCACTGAGCGTAAAGGACAGTTAAAATTATTTGATCCTAAAACTAAGAAGAATCTTAATGTTCAGGGCATCCCAACTGTAAGTTATGGGGGGCAAGGTGGCTTAGGTGATGTAGTCTTGCATCCTGATTTTAAAAATAATCATTGGATTTATCTCAGCTATGCTGTGCAAGGCAGTGGTGGTTATGGTGCTGAAATTTCTCGTGCCAAACTTGATTTATCTAATCCTGAGCAACCGAAATTAACGGATTTAACACGAATTTGGCAGCAAGTACCTAAAGTGTCAGGGCAAGGACATTATGCTCATCGTATGTTATTTGGTGCTGATGGAAAACTTTGGGTAAGTTCAGGTGAGCGACAAAAATTCGATCCTGCCCAAGATATGAGAAGCAATCTAGGTAAGATTCTACGTTTAAATGAAGACGGAACTTCTGTATCAGATAACCCTTTTAGCCAACAAGGTGGCGTGACTGCTGAAATTTGGTCATTGGGTCATCGTAATCCACTAGGCATGGCTTTTGATGACCAAAAACAATTGTGGGTAGTGGAAATGGGGCCGAAAGGAGGTGATGAACTTAATCAGATTCTTAAAGGCACGAACTATGGTTATCCAATCGTATCGAATGGCGATCATTACTCAGGATTACCAATTCCAGATCATAAAACTCGCCCAGAATTTAAAGCGCCTGCAATCGATTGGACACCAGTGATTTCACCTTCAAGCATGATTATTTACACGGGTGATAAATTCCCGTTATGGCAGCAGAAAGCTTTGATTGGCGGTTTGTCTTCCAAGTCGATTGTTGTGGTTGATTTAAAGTCGCAACCCGTTAAAGAAGTGCAACGTTTGGATATGAAGCAACGAATTCGTGGTTTACAACAAGCACAAGACGGTTCGATTTGGGTGATTGAAGATGGTCCACAAGCAAAATTGCTAAAGCTCAATGCAAACTAAATATGAACTCAAAGTGAAAAGATTAATGATGCAGTCGAAATACCAAAATTTATTTTCAAATAAAACATTGATGTTGATTGGGCTGTTGTCCTGTAGCTCGAGTTTGTGGGCACAGCCTTTAACTGAGCTACAAATAAAAAAGATTGTCGATCAGCAATTTAAACCACTTTTAGAGGAATATAAAATTCCTGGTTTAGCCGTTGCCGTGACTTTAGATGGTCAACATTACTTTGTAAATTATGGTGTTGCTTCGCTACAAAGCAAACAAGCTATGACTAATAGTACCTTGTTTGAACTTGGTTCAGTCAGTAAAACGTTCAATGCGACTTTAGCGGGGTATGCGCAAGCACAAGGGTGGTTGTCATTATCGGATCATCCTGCCAAATACTTCCCTGAACTTAAAAATACATCCGTGAATCAGGCTACATTGCTGAATTTGGGAACTTATAGTGCAGGTGGCTTTCCATTGCAATTTCCAGATGAAGTTGTTACTCAGCAGGATATGATTCAATATTTTCAAAACTGGAAAACAAAAACCAAAATCGGGGAGGCTCGTCAATACTCAAATCCGAGTATTGGTTTAATGGGTTATGTCACAGCTTTGGCGATGAAAAAGCCATATGCGGAATTGATAGAGAAAACCTTACTTCCTCAATTAGGAATGACGCAGAGTTATATTCATGTCCCTGAACAAAAGATGTCACAATATGCTTGGGGCTATAAGAATAATCAAGCAATCCGTGTATCAGCGGGGATGTTTGATGCTGAAGCCTATGGTGTCAAAAGCAGTAGTTCGGATATGCTGAAATTTTTAGATGCACAGATCAATTCAGCTCAATTAAATCAGCCAATTCGTCAAGCCGTTGAAAATACCCATATCGGTTATTATAAAGTCGGTGCAATGACGCAGGGTTTGGGATGGGAGCAATATGCTTATCCCGTTAAGCTTGAAACACTTTTACAAGGCAACTCAAGTAAAATGGCTTTAGAAAGCCATGCAGTAACGCTGATCAAACAACCCAAAATTGCCTCACAATCCACTTATTTTAATAAAACAGGATCTACCAATGGCTTTGGAGCTTATGCCGCATTTGTTCCTCAGCATAAAATCGGTATGGTAATGCTCGCCAATACCAATTTCCCAAATGAAGCGCGTATCAAAGCGACCTATCAAGCGATGCAGCAGATTCTTAAAGAGAAAGCGACCCGTTAACTTATTCAGTTGTTGGTAGATTCAAATTGTAGATTTGATTCAGACACAATAGACTAGGATAAAACAGCATAAAGCCAGTGATGATGTCAGATACGCATATTCCTTTACCTGAACGTTTACGTCCTCGTGATTTATCCGAAATTATCGGACAAGATCATTTGTTAGGTGAAAATGCACCTTTGCGCCAAATGATTGATCAAGGGCATTTACCTTCGATTATCTTTTGGGGACCGCCAGGGGTAGGTAAAACTACGATCGCATTATTGCTGGCGCAAGCAGTTGATCGCCCATTTATTAGCTTATCTGCGCTGAATACTGGTGTAAAAGAGCTGCGAGAAGTGATTGCGGAAAGTGGTGATCTGCTGACTCCAGTGGTGTTTATTGATGAGATCCATCGCTTTAATAAATCGCAGCAAGATGCGTTACTAAATGCAGTCGAAAAAGGCAAAATTACGCTGATCGGCGCAACCACAGAGAACCCATCTTTTGAAGTTAATAGCGCTTTACTATCGCGTTGTCAGGTCTACACGCTGAATAGTTTGGATGCTGATGCCATTCAAACACTCATCAATAAAGCGATTCAAAGTGATAAGTTTCTCAAAGAGCGTTTTATTCAAGTTGAAGAATATGATGCACTGATTCAATTTGCTGCAGGTGATGCGCGTAAGGCGCTTAATCTGATTGATTTAATCGCCAGTACCTTTGAAGCTGATGTTGAAAATGTCGTGACCAACGCGATTGTAGTCAAAGTTGCACAGCAGAATATCGCGCGTTATGACAAGTCAGGTGAGCAGCACTACGATTTGGTTTCAGCATTTATTAAATCGATTCGGGGAAGTGATCCAGATGCTACTTTGTATTGGATGGCAAGAATGCTGAAAGGTGGAGAAGACCCAGTATTTATTGCTCGTCGCATGTTGATTGCGGCATCAGAAGATATTGGAAATTCTAATCCAAATGCCTTGTTACTTGCAGGGGAGTGCTTCCGTTCAGTTCAAGCGGTGGGTATGCCTGAGGCACGTATTATTTTAGGACAATGCGCAGTTTATTTGGCAACCAGCCCGAAAAGTAATAGTACCTATTTAGCGATCAATCGTGCCTTAGAGTTGGCAGAGAAAACGGCAAATTTGCCTGTACCATTGCACTTGCGCAATGCGCCAACCAAACTGATGAAGCAACAAGGATATGGGGTGGATTATTTGTATCCACATAATTATCCTGAACATTTTGTATTACAAGACTATTTACCACCTGAATTGCGTGGTACGAAGCTGTATGAACGAGCCTTAAATAAACGTGAAGTTGAAGCTGAACGTTTGCAACAGCGCCGCTGGCAGCAAGAACAGCAACAGCAATAATTCTTTCTGGGCGCATGCCTCATTTTAAATTTACCAAAGCAGCATTTTAGTCCCGATTGATGGCATGTTGCTTTGGTTCCAAGATTCAATTGATATCAATATGAACTCAAAAACAGCAACACTGATTGGACTGCTTGCCATTTTGCTTTGGAGTTTAATTGTTGCGCTCATTAAAGAAGTAAGTACTCAGTTTGGTGCAGTTGGTGGTGCGGCATTAATCTATACACTTGCTTCAATATTCTTATTACTTTCTGTTGGTTGGACGCCTCTCAAAAGTTTTCCAAAAACTTATTTGATTTGGGGTGCTTTTTTATTTGTCGCCTATGAAATTTGTCTTTCACTTTCAATTGGATATAGCCAAACAAATAGACAAGCAATTGAAGTTGGAATGGTCAATTATTTATGGCCAACTTTCACGATGGTTGCGGCGATTTTATTTAATAAACAAAAAGCAAATTTTCTGATCATTCCTGGCTTCGTTGTTTCTCTACTCGGTATTTGTTGGGTTTTGGGAGGAGAGCAAGGATTTGATTTGATTGGCATGGCTAACAATATTCAACAGAACCCACTGAGTTATGGATTGGCATTTCTAGGGACATTGTTGTGGGCGGCTTATTGTACCCTTACAGCACGAATCGCTCAGGGAGCAAATGGAATTACTTTATTCTTTATTTTGGTTTCGATCGTGCTTTGGATTAAATATCTTGTGATGGGGGGTAATAGCTTTATTTTTCATTGGTCATCCTCTATTTCCTTGGTTTTTGCTGCTGCTGCGATGGGCTTCGGCTATGCAGCTTGGAATGTTGGAATTTTGCATGGTAATGTGACATTACTGGCAGGAGCATCTTATTTTATTCCTGTGCTTTCCGCTTTTTTTGCTGCATTGGTACTGAGTACGCCATTAGGTCTTTCTTTTTGGTATGGTGCGCTGATGGTGTGTGTCGGTTCTATACTGTGTTGGTTGGCGACAAAGGCGAAGTCATAAACAAACAGTGATTTTTATTCAAATCAGCTTGGTGAAATAGATATTGATCAATGGTTTAAACTGTTTATTGATTCAAAAATTTATCAAGCATTACAAAAATAACAAGTTATGCCTTTTTATATCAGAAAGAATGCGCTTTAATCTAAAAAGGCATAATAAAAATATGGTTTTAATCTATGACTTTTAAATATTTGAATAAACTGACGACAGCAACAATCATCGCCTTTACCTTATCAGGCTGTGCAAGTACTCCACTTGATCAAGATCGGTCAGAACAATTGTTTTTTGGTGGTCCGATCATAACGATGGAAGGTATGACGCCAACATATGCAGAAGCCTTGCTGGTTAAAGATGGAAAGATCATTTTTGTTGGTTCAAAAAAACAGGCAGAGCATTTAGCAAACTCGAATGTTCAATCCATTGATTTAAAAAATAAAACACTTTTGCCAAGTTTTATTGATGCACACAGCCATGTAAATATGGTTGGATTCCATCAGATGGTTGCAAATCTTTATCCTGCGCCAGATGGTCAAGTTTCTGATATTGATTCTTTGGTTCAAGTATTATCTCAATGGAAAAAGCAAAATCCTCAAGTCATTCAAACGATGGGGGGATGGATTTTGGGAAATGGCTATGATGATGCGCAATTAAGTGAACAGCGTCATCCGACAGCAACCGATTTAGATCGAGTCTCCAAAGATCAGCCCGTGATGATTTTACATCAATCAGGGCATCTCGCTTCAGTGAATCACAAAGCACTAACCTTGTTAAATATCAATCAAAATACTGAAAATCCAGCAGGAGGGATTATTCGTCGAGAAGCAAATTCGAATGTTCCTAATGGGGTGCTGGAAGAGTCCGCATTATTTACTGCGATTGGTTCAATATTCAAAGATGTGCCACCGCAAGTGATGTTTGAAATTGCTCGTAAAGGTCTTGATGCTTATGTCAAAAATGGTTTCACTACAGTACAAGAGGGACGAGCAGATCAAGGTACGACGGAGATGTGGCAGGCTCTTGCCAAGCAAAATCAACTTCCGATAGATGTCGTGTCTTATCCTGATATCACCACTAGCCAAGAATATATGCTTAAGCAAGGAAGTAGCCGACAATATGATCATCACTTCCGTATAGGTGGCGTTAAAATCAGTTTAGATGGTTCACCTCAAGGTAAGACGGCATGGTTAACTCAAGCCTATAAGATTCCACCTGAAGGTAAAGATAAAAATTATAAAGGCTATCCAGCGATCAAAGACGATCAACAAGTCGATCAATATATTAATGTAGCCTTCAAACATGGCTGGCAAGTACTTGCACATGCCAATGGTGATGCGGCAATAGATCAGTTTATCGGTGCTGTCAAAGATGCTACGGCAAAACAAGGTAAAGCAGACCGCAGAAGTGTATTGATTCACTCGCAAACGATTCGAGATGATCAACTAGACCAATTGAAGGCTTTAGATATTATTCCTTCGTTCTTCTCATTACACACCTATTATTGGGGGGATTGGCATCGCCAACAAACACTAGGCGAGATGCGAGCAGCACATATTTCCCCGACAGCAACTGCACTAAAGAAAAATTTAATTTTTACCGAACACCATGATGCCCCCGTTGTTCCACCACATAGCATGATGATGCTCGATGCTACAGTCAATCGCGTGACGCGTAGTGATTATGTTCTTGGTGCCGATGAGCGTATAAGTCCTTATCTTGCCTTAAAATCCATGACAGATTGGGCTGCTTATCAATATTTTGAAGATCAATATAAGGGTACCTTAAAGCAAGGAAAGCTCGCTGATTTAGTGATTTTAGATAAGAACCCACTGACTGTACCAAGCCGAGAAATCAAAAAAATTAAAGTTTTGGCGACCTATAAAGAAGGTAAACTTATTTATCAGCAGTAGTCAAAATGAAGACATAAAAAAACCAGCTCAAAGGAGCTGGTTTTTTATAAATCATGAATGCTTAAAATGATTAGATATCATCTAAGTTAATGCCTAAACGTGCAGCAACTTCTTCATAAGCTTCAACCACACCACCTAAACCTTGACGGAAGCGGTCTTTATCTAATTTTTTCTTGGTATCTTTATCCCATAAACGGCAACCGTCTGGAGAGAATTCATCACCCAATACGATGCGGTCATGGAACACACCAAACTCAAGTTTGAAATCAACAAGAATCATATTACCTGCATCGAATAATGCTTTAAGTACATCATTCACTTGGTAAGTAAGTTCTTTCATTTTTTCAAGTTGATCAGCAGTTGCCCAACCTAAAGCGATTGCTTGCGATTCATTTACCATTGGATCGCCAAGAGCATCATCTTTGAAGAATAATTCAAATGTAGGAGGCGTTAACTCTTTGCCTTCTTCAACACCCAAACGACGGCAAAGTGAACCAGCAGCATAGTTGCGGATGACACACTCTACAGGAATCATTTGAAGCTTTTTAACAAGTACTTCCGTTGGAGAAAGTAACTTTTCAAAATGAGTTTCGATACCTGCTTCAGCCAACTTCTCCATGATGAAGGCGTTAAAACGGTTGTTGACCTTGCCTTTACGATCTAGTTGTTCGATTTTTTCGCCATTGAACGCAGAGGCATCATCACGAAAGACTAAAATCAGGTGGTCAGCATTATCTGTTTCATACACAGATTTTGCTTTACCAGTATAGAGCAAGGTTTGTTTTAACATGGGGGAACCTTTTTGAAAAATATGCCTAGTAAACGACTAGGCTGGCCAATTTTGATAAATCTGGGCTAATACTTCAGTTGCGACAGTAGGGTCAGCAAAAGTTGTATCTAGCTTAAACAGAGCAACAGTATTACTTGAGCCCACAGCAGAGAGTTTGAGTAGGTAATTTTGATCGCCTACAGTAATCGTCGCCTCATAACCATTGTCTGCTTGAGAGACGATCTTATAGTTGAGACTACTCAATGTTGCGAAAGTGTATTGCCAAGCTGCAGCAGTTGGACCTTCAACTTTAAGTAACGGGTTTTTATTGCCATCCATTACAAGTTGAGGGCGACCTAAAGTTGCTGTAGTCGCTTCACTGGTATTCGCTGTTGCCTGCATCGGATCAGGGCGAGGTAAAGCGTAACGGTTGCCACTTTTATTTTCGAATGTAGGTGCATGTTGAATCGCAAGTGGATCAACCGTTGGAGCTGGATACAATGGTGTAAATGGTCTTACCGTTGCATTCTCAGGGAATTTGAGAGGTTCCAGTGTTTTCGCATTTTTATAATCTAATGAATGATTATTGAGGGCAAAGCGACCACAACCAGCCAAACTTAAAGCTGAAATAACAAGGACAACACCAAGACGTAATTGCATCATAAATTGCTCGTATTAAATTATTCCCGCAGCTTTTAGACTGTTACGGATAGGTTCACGATATTGTTCAGCGAGAGGGGTTAGCGGTAAACGAAGACCAGTGCTGATATAACCCATCTCATGCAAAGCCCATTTCACAGGAATTGGGTTTGATTCGCAAAACAAAATATTGTGTAGATTTGCAATTTGTTGATTTAAACGTTGAGCTTTTTCTTTGTCGCCAGCTAAAGCAGCTTCACAGACGTCACTCATTTGCTTTGGTGCAACATTCGCAGTTACAGAGATGTTGCCTTTAGCACCTAGTAGCATCAGTTCCCAAGCAGTTTCATCATCGCCTGAGTAAACAGCCATTTTACCAGCTAAACCTTCGATGAGAGCTTGTCCGCGTGGAACATCGCCTGTTGCATCTTTGATACCAATAATGTTTTTCACATCTGCAAGACGAATAACAGTTTCATTTTGCATATCCACGCCTGTACGACCTGGAACATTATAAAGAATTTGTGGAATATCAACGGCCTCAGCGATAGCTTTGTAGTGTTGGTATAAGCCTTCCTGAGTTGGTTTATTATAATATGGCGTTACAAGTAATGCTGCATCTGCGCCTAATTCTTTCGCAGCTTTGGTCAGCTCAATCGCTTCGCGTGTTGAGTTTGCACCTGTACCCGCAATAATCGGAATGCGTTTGTTTGCAACACGAATCACCTCTTTAATGACCTGAGTATGTTCTTCCATACTAAGGGTCGATGCTTCGCCTGTTGTGCCGACCGCAACGATACTGTGAGTACCTTGTTGGATGTGCCACTCAACAAGCTTCTCAAGACTCTTCCAATCTACGCTGCCATCTTCATACATAGGGGTGACGATTGCGACAATTGAGCCTTGAATATTCTGTGCTAGCTGAGTCATTTTGAAAAAATATCCTATTTTCCCATCCGAGATTGAAGTATTTGAAACGAAATATTGGATGGTTGCAGTATTTTGATTCGTCACTCAATCAATATGGTGAGTTGAATGACAATTATGCAAATTATGACTGATCAGCGACATAAGAACAATATGCTTTAGTTAAACTGTGGAAAACTTTAATTGATCTTTGTATTGAATTCTTTTCATTTGCTGAAAAAGTTAAACATGACTAGTCATAGAACAAGCAGCAGCGTATTTTAAAATGATGGAATTTAAATAGGGTGATCAAATGCTTAAGCAAGTAAAACAAAGCGTTTTAATTGTAGTGGATGTGCAAAATGGTTTCACGCCAGGAGGAAATTTAGCGGTGGCAAACGCCGATGAAATTATTCCGAAGATTAATCAACTTGCACAAAAGTTTGAGCATATTGTGCTAACGCAGGACTGGCACCCTGACCAACATATTTCTTTTGCAGATAATCATCCCAATAAAAATCCCTTTGAGACCATCGAATTGGATTATGGTCGCCAAGTATTATGGCCTAAACATTGTGTTCAAGGGACGCATGATGCTGAATTTCATCCCCATTTAAATATCCCGACAGCCCAACTGATTATTCGAAAAGGTTGCCATCAAAATATTGATAGTTATTCAGCTTTTATGGAAGCAGATCGTAAGACACCAACTGGATTGAATGGATATTTGAGAGAACATCAGGTAAATACTGTGTATATCGTTGGGATTGCTACAGATTTTTGTGTCGCTTGGACTGCGATTGATGCTGCTGAACTGGGTTTTGATACTTATGTGATAGAAGATGCCTGCAAGGCAATTGATTTAAACGGCTCTTTGCAACAAGCATGGCAAGATATGTCACAAAAGGGCGTGCATCGCATCGAAGCCTCCAGTATTTTGCTTTAAACTTGTGGTTTATATCCCAAAAAAGCTACACTTTATCGAGTGATGCTTTGTAATTACCCAGATTTATTTGAGAGTTGTATGATTGACGAATTAGATGATTTTGATAAAAAAATTATTCATCATTTACAACTCAATGGTCGTTTAGCTAATCAAGAATTGGCTGAGCTGGTGGGGCTTTCAACCTCGCAATGTTCTCGTCGACGAATCTATTTAGAACAGACCAAAGTGATTACAGGATATTATGCTCAGGTGGCTCTGAGCGCAGATCCCACACCAATTATGGGAATTATTGAAGTTAAATTGCAGAATTATAATGATGCGACGCATGATCGCTTTGTCGACTTTCTCTTAAGAGAACCTGCGGTTAAAGATATTCATAAACTTACAGGCAGTTATGACTTTGCACTTAAAGTCGCTGTTAAAAGCTTAGATGAAATGGTAAAACTGATTGGGATCTTGTCCTCAAGTGATTTTGGTGTAAGTAACTTAAATACCTCAATTGTTTTAGAAAAATTAAAAGAAAATGGCATCGCGATGAAATAAAACATTTGATCTATGACGCTAAAAGCTGATTAGTCAAATTGCTGGATATTCATATCTGATTGATTATTCGAAATCCGTTATTGTGAATATAAATTGCATTTATGATAAAAATATAAGAAAAAATTGCGAAAATTAAATAAAAATGATCAAATATGTCATATCTTTTTTTAAAGATCTCTCCCTTCTGTTGTTCTCCTATTGAGTTATACCATTATGAATACCGATCAAAATGTATCTTTGGTAAGTCCAGTCATGTCTGCAATAGATCAGCATTCTAAGATTGAGGATGCCTTGGCCATGTTAATCGGTACCTTCATTTTATCTTTTGCGATGACGCTATTGCAGCAAGCGGGCATTATGACAGGTGGTACAGCAGGTCTATCGTTACTCATCCACTATGTGACCGATATTAAATTCGGGGTACTCTTTTTCCTGATTAATATTCCATTTTATTATTTTGCTTATAAAAAGATGGGTATGGGATTGGTGGTCAAAACCTTCATTGCTGTTGCTTTGCTGGCTAGCTTTACAGAGACCATTCCACATTTTTTTCAGTTGTCTGATGTCAATCCGATTTATGCAACTATCTTTGCAAATGTGTTGATGGGAGTCAGTTTTTTGATCTTATTTCGACATCGTTCGAGTTTAGGTGGAATTAACTTGTTGGTTTTATATCTGCAAGAGCGATTTAAAATTCCTGCTGGAAAAGTACAGATGGGCATCGATGTTGCAATTTTACTTGCATCGTTATTTTATGTGGATTGGAAGTTAATTCTATTTTCAATTTTGGGTGCGGTAATTTTAAATTTAATTATTTTATTGAATCATAAAACCAGTCGTTATATTGCTTAATACGATTAAAAGTTTCTAAAAAGGAAATGGAAGAAAGGCGAACCTTTCTTCCATTTTTTATTATTCGACCGTTACGCTTTTTGCAAGGTTACGTGGCTGATCCACATCAGTACCACGCAATACAGCGACATGATATGACAGAAGCTGTACAGGGATACTGTAAACAATAGGTGCTAACCATTGATTGACTGCTGGGATATGAACCACGTGTTGGCGATCTTTTTCTTGGATTCCGCTATTTTCATCAGCAAAAACAAAAAGCTCGCCGCCACGCGCTTGTACTTCTTCCATATTCGATTTTAATTTATCGAGCATGTCATCATTTGGTGCCAAAATCACCACAGGCATTTCATTGTCAACTAATGCCAATGGACCATGTTTGAGTTCACCTGCCGCATAACCTTCAGCATGAATATATGAAATTTCTTTGAGCTTCAAAGCACCTTCTAGTGCGATTGGGAAGTGTGTTCCACGACCAAGGAATAAACAGTGGTTCTTTTCTACAAATAACGCAGACAAACGAAGAATCGAAGTATTGTGCTGTAAAGTATCTAGAATTACTTTCGGGCAATGCCATAAAGCTTCAGTAATTTCTGTTAACTGGGCATCAGAGAGACGTTGCTTCACTTGACCGATTTTTAGAATCAGTAACATTAATGCAGCAAGTTGCGTGGTAAATGCTTTAGTTGAAGCAACACCAATTTCAGGGCCAGCAAGAGTGAGTAAATGATGATCTGTTTCGCGAACCATCGATGATGTCGCAACGTTACAAATCGTCATCGTGCTAATGTCAATCGTGTTGGCTTTAGCGCGTTTTTGGGTTTCACGTAAGGCTGCTAGGGTATCTGCCGTTTCACCAGATTGAGAAATACAGATGTACAGCGTATTTGCCACAATCACAGGCGTACGATAGCGGAATTCGCTGGCAATTTCGACTTGGCAAGGTACGCCGATTAATTGTTCAAACCAATATTTTGCAATCATGCCTGCATGATAACTGGTTCCACAGGCAATAATTTGTACCTGTTGGATTTTAGCAAAATCAGCATTAGCATATTGAAGAAAATCTTCACGCAAATAATTGCCATTTAGAGCTTGAGAAATGGTTTGCTGGATCGCTTCTGGTTGCTCATAAATTTCTTTGAGCATGAAGTGCTTATATTCACCTTTAGATGCGTTGCTAACCGTAGCATCCAGTTCTTTCACTGGGCGTTGAACAACTTCACCTTGCGCAAAAACTTCAATGCTCGTACGAGTTAAGCGAGCAATATCGCCTTCTTCTAGATAAACAAAGCGATTCGTGACTGGAAGTAGAGCCAATTGATCTGAACTGATAAAGTTTTCACCGATACCCACACCAATCACGAGAGGAGAACCTTCACGGACAGTGATTAATTCATCTGGATGTTCAGTATGAATAATCCCAAGCGCGTAAGCACCTTTCAGTTGAGGAATAACTTTTTGTACGGCTTCAAGTAAGCTATCAGTATGTTTTAATGCATCATGTACGAGATGAGCAACAACCTCGGTATCTGTTTGAGAGGTAAATACATAACCTAAGGCTTGTAGATCGTCTTTTAATTCTTGGTAATTTTCAATAATACCGTTATGTACGACAGCGACATTTCCAGAAACGTGTGGATGTGCATTATTTTCAGTTGGTTTACCATGAGTTGCCCAACGTGTGTGTGCAATTCCGATATGACCCGTTAAATGTTGTTCTGAAACAGCTTCGGCAAGATTGGCAACTTTCCCTACGCGACGCTCACGTAGAATTTTTTGATTATTGAGTAATGCTAAACCAGCAGAGTCGTAACCACGATACTCAAGACGCTTAAGTCCTTCGATCAAAATATCAGTTACGCAACGTTCAGCAACGCCTCCAACAATACCACACATAATTTTATCCTCTTATTTTTTCAGCTTTTGGGGACGTTGATAATTTGCTTTTTCAAACTGTTTAGATCGTTCGACAGCCAAACTATAGTCAGCCACATCTCGTGTTAAGGTTGAACCAGCGCCAGTTGTAGCACCAGTACCGATTTTGATCGGAGCAACCAGTGAATTATTGGTGCCAATAAATACATGATCTTCAATAATAGTTCTATGCTTATTTGCGCCATCATAGTTACAAGTAATCGTACCTGCACCGATATTACAATCCGCACCAATATCAGCATCACCAAGATAAGTAAAATGATTGGCTTTAGAACCTACACCAATATTAGAATTTTTAACTTCTACGAAGTTACCGATATGCACATCATTTGCAAGATTTGCGCCTGGACGTAAACGAGCAAAAGGACCAATTTGAGTATTTTCGCCTACTACGGCATTTTCAAAAATACTATAAGCCTGAACTTTAGTGCCTGCTGCGATACGCGTGTTCTTTAAGATACAGCCTGCACCAAGTTGTACGTTATCACCGAGCTCACAGTGACCTTCAATAATAACATTCACATCGATTTGAACATCTTGTCCATATTTTAATGTGCCACGTAGATCAAAACGATTTGGATCAATTAAGTGAACGCCTTGTTGCATTAATTCTTTGGCTTGTTGCTGTTGAAATTGACGTTCCAACGTAGCGAGTTGTAGACGATCATTTACGCCTTCAACTTCAAATGCCAGTTCAGGTTGAATGGAAGCGATTTCTAGACCATCTGCAACCGCCATCGCTACGATATCGGTAAGATAATATTCACCTTGTGCGTTGTTATTCGACAGCTTTGGTAGCCATTGGTGTAATTTTGCATTGCTAACGCAGTAGATACCCGTATTGATCTCTTGGATCTGACGTTGTTCTTCATTGGCATCTTTATGCTCAACAATGGCTTGAACTTTTCCTGCCTGACGAACGATACGACCATAGCCCGTTGGATTTTCGACATCGAGTGTGATCATCCCAATACCAGACTGGCTAGATGCTTCTAGTAATTGTTCAAGAGTACTGAGTCGAACTAAAGGCACATCACCATATAAAATGAGTGAGATACCATCTTGCGGTAAAACTGGTAATGTCATCTGTACAGCATGACCAGTACCTAATTGCTCAGCTTGTTCAACCCATTCAATCTGTTCTTGTGCAAACCTTTGTTTAACAAGTTCACCGCCATGCCCATAAATGGTAATAATATTTTGGGCGTTGAGTTTTTTTGCGGTTTCAATGACGTGTCCCAAAAGTGGACGACCTGCAAGTGGTTGTAATACTTTAGGAAGCTTTGAACGCATTCGCGTTCCTTTCCCTGCAGCCAGAATAATGACGGTTGTTGACATAATTAACCCTAATATTAATGTGTTAGGTCAAAAAATAAAATTGAATAAGAAAAATACATAATGCAGCCCAAAGTCCTGCAATCAGGTCATCAAGCATAATACCAAAGCCGCCAGAAACTTTTTGGTCAGCCCAATTAATTGGAAATGGTTTCCAGATGTCGAATATACGGAATAAGACAAAACCTGCAATGACCCATAACCAATTCATTTGCTGTAAGTAAAGCAGAGGTAAAAAGGTAATTGATTGTCCAGCAAATTCATCCCAAACGATACGACCATCATCATGAACATTAATCACTTTGGCAGTGTGACCACAAATATAAATGCCTGCAATCGACATGAGTAGGATTGCAAAAACACTGGCATTGAAGCCAAGTATTAGCCACAGGGGGACGAAAAGAAGAGCAAACGCTGACCCAAAAGTACCAGGGGCTTTGGGACTGAGACCAGAGCCAAATCCTACACCGCAGAACACAATAAAGCGGTCAAACCAAGTCATTTGGCTAAAGTGAATAGGGGGTTTATGCAAAGTGTTGATATCCATGAACATGTAATGGGTAAACTTCGCCCATATACTTAAATAACAATCCAGTTTGTTGGGTAATTTCGCCGATTATTGTAAACGGTACATCAGATTGATGTCGCGATAGTTCTTCGAATTTTTGCGGTGATATTGTAAAGCATAATTCGTAGTCATCCCCACCAGCGAGCGCATATTGCCAAGCTTGTTGTTGGTCTAATGCTTTTAGTGCTGAATCTATTGGCAAACGATCTAAAAATAAAGTAGCACCCACGCCAGAGGCTTTGAGAATATGTCCTAAGTCTTGTGCTAAACCATCCGAGACATCTATCATACTGGTCGCTCGACCTTTCAGTCGCTGACCTAACTGACAACGCGGTGTTGGATAATCTAAACGTTGTTGTAGTGTATGACCTAAATGGTGCAGTCCATACGCAGCATCACCAACTTGCCCACTCACGCATATATAGTCACCGACTTGCGCACCAGCTCGCGTAATTGCTTGCCCTTGTTCGATCCAACCTAGCGCTGTCACTGTAATCGTTAATTGGGAGCTTTGCGTTGTATCTCCACCGATTAATGCAACATTGAATTGGTCACAACATTCAAAGAGTCCTCGACTGAATTCAGCCAACCATGCCTCATCTACACTTGGTAAACTGAGTGCAAGCAAGATACTGTGTGGTTGAGCTCCCATTGCCGCGATATCTGATAAATTCACGGCTACACTTTTCCAACCCACAGCATGTGCTGAGGTGTCTAAAGGGAAATGGCGACCAGCGACTAGAGTGTCTGTGCAAATAACGAGTTGTTGCGAGGAAGGAGGGGTGAGGATGGCTGAGTCATCACCAATACCTAAACTGACATCCTGATGAGATGCTCGTTTAAAGTAACGGTCAATAATTGAAAACTCAGCCATGAAACATCAAGCCTATTATTTCGCTTGTTGTTTTTCAGCTTCACGAAGCTTTGAAGAAAGACGATCTAATACACCATTGATGTATTTATGACTGTCTGCACCACCAAAGTGTTTTGCTAGCTCAATTGCTTCATCAAGTACAACGCGATAAGGAACTTCGAGATGATCTCGTAATTCATAAGCGCCCAATCGTAAGGTTGCAAGTTCTACACCATCAAGTGCAGATAGCTCACGGTCAAGTACAGGAATGAGTAACTCATCTAAAGCTTCATGTTGAGCAACCACTTGAGTGAGTAATTCATGGTAGTAGTTGAGGTCAACCTTGTGCATGGCATTTTCAACACGTGTACGTGCTTCAATTTCATGAACAGGATTTTGACTCATTTGCCATTCATAAATCCCTTGTACAGCAAAACGACGTGCTTTGCGTTTCGCTGCATAAGCGGCCTGAAGTGTTTGCGACATGCTTTAAATTGCCTTTAATAAGTTAACCATTTCGATAGCAGTAAGTGCAGCTTCGCTACCTTTATTACCTGCTTTCGTACCTGAACGTTCAATCGCTTGTTCGATGCTATCGGTAGTTAAAACACCGTTGATCACAGGCATTGTGCTTTCAAGTGCTACAACACCTAGACCTTTAGCACATTCACCAGCAACGAAGTCAAAGTGAGGTGTGCTACCACGAATTACTGCACCTAAAGCGATGATGGCATCAAATTTGTTTGAAGCCGCTAATTTCTTCGCAACGATCGGCAGTTCCCATGCACCTGGTGCATGAATCACGGTGATCGCATCTTCTGCAACGCCGTGACGTTTTAATGTGTCGATCGCACCTTCAAGTAAATGTTCTACAACGAAGCTATTGAAACGACCAACTAAGATCGCATAACGACCTTCGCTTGCGAGATGTAATAAACCTTCAATTCGGCGAATTGCCATAGCAACCTCGATTATTTTGCTGTGATTTGATCGGCAGTGATGTATTCCACCACCTCTAAATGAAATCCTGATAAAGCATTGAAACGAAGCGGAGAACTCAACAACTTCATTTTCTCAACACCAAGATCACGTAAAATTTGTGCACCGACACCAATTGTTTGATATTGCTGCGATAGTGCTGCATTTGATTTCAGTGGTTTTGGTTGGTTCAAATGATGAATGGCATGACCTAAATCTTCCAAGTGATCTTGTCCAATCCAAACCAATACACCACGGTCACTTGCAGCAATCGTTTTCATTGCAAGATCAAGATTCCATGCTGGAGAACCATCAGCTTTATTGAGCTTTAAAAGATCACGAACAGGATTGAATCCATGAACACGAACAGTGGTTACGCCTTCTTTCGGCTCACCTTTTACCAAAGCTAAATGAATATCTGGGTTACCGATTTCACGGTATTTATAAAGATCAAAAGTCCCGTATTCAGTTTGAATGGTTTCTTGAGATAAGCGTTCAACAGTTTGCTCGTTGGTCATGCGGTAGTGAATTAAATCCGCAATCGTACCGATCTTGAGACCATGCTTTTCTGCAAATACTTCTAAATCAGGACGGCGCGCCATAGTGCCATCTTCATTGATAATTTCACAGATGACTGAAGCAGGCTCTAAACCTGCTAAGCGTGTTAAGTCACATCCAGCTTCGGTATGACCTGCGCGGTGTAAGACACCACCTGGTTGAGCCATTAATGGAAAAATATGACCAGGTTGAACAATATCGCTTGGTTTAGCGTGGGCAGCTACAGCTGTGCGAATGGTATGAGCACGTTCTGCTGCTGAGATGCCTGTGCTGATGCCTTCGGCTGCTTCGATTGAAAGGGTGAAGTTCGTGGCATGTTGAGCGCCGTTTTGATCAACCATAAGCGGAAGGTTGAGTTGCTTACAACGTTCGCGGCTTAATGTCAGACAGACCAAACCACGTGCATGTGTAATCATGAAGTTAATGTCTTCAGGACGAACATGGGTAGCGGCGATGACTAAGTCACCTTCATTTTCTCGATCTTCGTCATCCATAAGGATAACCATTTTGCCTGCACGAATATCTGCGACAAGTTCTTCAACACGACTCAGCGGCATTCGCTTTCACCTTTTAAGCAGCCTTTTAAGGCATTAGTATTCGATAAATTTGGCATAGTTTACCGCATTTTAAAACTTTTCGCCTGTGCTTCTTATCGCACGTGACGAATTTATACATCATGCTGAGTAAATGCTTTTGTTCATCTAAATATTTGGTTTTGATTCAGAATATAATATTTTGTTTTTTCTAAAAATTTCATTGTTTTGCAATAATTTTTAACTCAAGCTGCGTTGAATCGATTTAAGAATATAGTTTGAGTGTGTTGATGTTTTATGCAAATCAAGCACTTTTTGATGGAATGAACTTTATCGTTATTCAAATAATAGCCCCATTTTATACTTAAAAAATGGGGCTATTTTATGAGGTGTATTACGAAAGGCTGGATGATTCAGATGAGACTTTTGCTTTTTTACCCATTAAAATTTCAGTGCGCAGATTTTGAGCTAAAGTTGCACACTCCTCATTCATACCATTAATCATAAATGCATGACGTGTCATGATGTTACTTGGGTTTGGCATTGCAACTAATTCATAGCTATGTTGAATCATTTTCAATTGCTCGTGATTCAAATGCAAGGCAGCTTCTTTTGCATGTAAATGTTGAGTTAGGCGTTTTGAAGCTTCAATTGCGTCGAGCTGCATGGCATCTACAGGGCTAGCAACAGAACCACGCGTTTGCAAGGCAAAGCGTTTGTCTTCGCGATAACGTTTATACAGTACTTCTGCGAGCAGTTGGAAAACAGCACCAATCATCATAAGACATTCTAAAGCATGTGTTTGATCTGACTGAGTACTTAAGGTTGCCCCTTCAGCATTAAACTCTTGTTCAACACAAATTTTAAATGGATCAATTTGATAATGTTTAGCACATAGATCAATACTTTTATCCAAAAATAACTGACATAGCTTAAAGTAAGGCAATGAAACGGATTGGTTAACACTATTTAAAAGTTGTTTTGGATCATAAAACTGGATGTTAAGCGCCAATGTATGCTGATCAACTTGAGGTGTTTCAGTGCTGACCTTCTCAACTCGCGTTTTGGGTTGTACTTTTGCTTGTTGTTGTGCTTGAGCGACCAAAGTAACGGTATTTTGTTTTTCTAATGCCAAAGCTTGAGTTAAACGTTGAATTTCATGCTTGAGATGATTTTCTTGATTGATACGAGCAAGATATTCGGTTCGCGTTGGGCGTGCAATAGCACGGTAGCCTAACCAAATTAATCCATGAATCAAGAGAGACAATAGAATCGCCAACCACTGTGTGCGCAAAATTTCACCAATACTTGGTTGTATCAGCGTTATTTCGACTGTTCCCACCTTCTTCTCATTCTGTAAGGCATCACGGACAAATACTTCGCCTTGACGAGTTTTAGCCATACCGCTAGTTGCTAACACTTGTTTGTTAGCATCCAAAATGCGGATTGAAGCAACACTTGGATTGGTCGCATAGCGATTAGCAACCAATGCTAAAGAAACAGTATTGGCGGGTTCCATTTCAGAAAGAGTATCTGCCACTAACTGACTGGTCATCAGTTGTCCTTGGCTGGCGCGGTTTTCATTGAGTTGATGAGTCGTTGCAATCACCAATAAAAAGGTATGCAAGGCAAAACTAACGATCAGTAGGCTAGCAAATAGCCCTTGGCGAGGCGCATTCAAGTTAAACTTCCAAGGCAAATAGATTCATGGGTTATGTTATGATTCTTACAATAGTTGTCGCTCTAACACGAGTCAATTCATGCGAGAAATCATTCTTATATCCTTTTTAGGACCAGATCAACCGAATCAGTTTACTCGATTAATGCAGGTACTCTCCGTACATTCTTTGCAAATACTCGATGTCGGTCAGGCGGTTATTCACAATCAACTGACCCTTGGGATCGTTGTTGCATCAGATAACGAGACTGCAACAGCATTAGCAATGAAAGAGATTCTGATTTTAGCACATGATATTGGCTTAACTGTGCGATTTAAACCAATCAGCAACGCAGAATATGACCAATGGGTGAGTGAGGGCGGACGTACACGCTATATCGTGACAGCTCTTGCACCTGAACTGACCGCTGCACATTTGCAAGCTGTGACTCAAATTGTTTCGGGTCAAGGGTTTAACATAGAAACGGTAACACGTTTATCAGGACGTTTAGAACTAGAAGAACAAAGTCAGTTCCCACGACGCGCTTGCGTTCAGTTCGGATTAAGTGGACAAATGCTGGATGCACAAGCAATGCGTGCTGCTTGTTTGAGTTTATCAGGTGAATTAAACATCGACGTTGCCGTACAAGAAGATAATGCTTATCGCCGTAATCGTCGCTTGGTTTGCTTTGATATGGACTCTACATTGATTGAGCAAGAAGTAATTGATGAGCTTGCTTTAGAAGCGGGTGTAGGTGAGCAAGTTGCTGAAATTACAGAACGTGCAATGCAAGGTGAGCTTGATTTCCAACAAAGTTTCCGTGCGCGTGTTGCGTTGTTAAAAGGCTTAGATGCATCTGTTCTGCCTAAAATTGCTGAGCGTCTAACTGTGACAGAAGGTGCAGAGCGCTTAATTTCAACGTTGAAAGCCTTGGGTTATAAGACAGCAATTCTTTCAGGTGGCTTCCAATATTTTGCAGAGTATTTACAAGTTAAACTTGGCATTGATGAAGTGCATGCCAATATTTTGGATGTGCAAGATGGGCTTGTCACTGGTGAAGTGAAAGGTGCGATTGTTGATGGTGCGCGTAAGGCAGAGCTGTTACGCCAGTTGGCTGATAAAATGGGTATCTCACTAGAGCAGGCGATGGCTGTTGGTGATGGTGCAAATGATTTACCAATGCTGTCAATCGCTGGGCTAGGTGTGGCATTCCGTGCGAAACCTCTAGTTCGTCAAAATGCCAATCAGGCAATTTCGAGTGTGGGTTTAGATGGCGTGCTTTATCTTTTAGGTATGCATGATAAAGACCTCAATCGAGCATAGATAAATGTAGATCTGAGCCATCAAATAAAGCCACAGATCATGTGGCTTTATTGATTTTATTGGCTGTCATCACTTCGTCATATTTATGTCTAAATGTATAGAAAACCTACAATTAAAAAATTCAGAAAAAAGTTTTTTTGAGGTCAAAATTAAGCGTATTTTTTTGTAATGACACTCAGTAATTGATGCTATATAGAAATTTCAGAATTTTGATTTTTAAAAAATGTAATTACAAAAGCATGTTGCGACATCTTGTGTCGTATCGTTAATTTTAAGCTCTTTTTTTCTAAAAAAAACGCTCCATAATGCATAAAGACGTTAATGCAACACGAAGTACTGTTAGAGATTACAGAACAATATAAGGTCTGAACGTTGATTCAGACATCCTTTTAAAGACGGAGGTTTCTATGGAAGCAGCGAATTTCACCATGTGGGTTGGATTTGGCTTGATCGCTGTCGCAATTATTGCTGTTTTCTTCTCTCCTTATCGTCGTTGGTTAGGTTTTATGTTGGCGGGTATGATTAGTTGGGGACTGCTCGAAGTGGTACGCTTTGGTGTGCAAACCATGTTCGAAATGTCTGTCGCTTATAGTTATCTGACAGCGCTCAGCCTTGCGATGGTGACGGTGACATTTATTCTTTTACGTGAAGACAAACAAGCACAAAAACAACTGGCAAATCGCCAGTATATTGAACACACGCCTGTTTATAAGGATGACCAACAACAATGTTCTAGTCGATAAATACATAATAATTCTAATCACATCAAAGGCGTGCTCAGCACGCCTTTTTTACATTCACTTTCTGAAACAAAGCTTTTACAGAGTTCTTCACAATTGTGCTAGGATACGGGTTGTCTTAATTTTCATCATTATACTGTGGGCATAATTGTCATGAAGCTTTCTTCTCTACCTGTGGTTAAGTTACCTATCGTTGATGTAAGTACAGATCCACTGGATTTGTTGGTGGCAGGTTTGGCGTTGCGTATGAAGCAATTGGCACGTACTAGCCCTAAGTTTATTGAGTTAGTTCATGATCGTGAATTTCGTATTCAAATTGGTACAGACTTGGGTATGGCACGTCAGATTATTGTCAATCACGGTAAGATCGATACAGTTGCGGGCAATCCTGAAAAAGCGGATTTTATTTTGCAATTTGCTTCAAGTGAGCAAGGCGTAAAAACTTTAGTAAAAGGCGACCCAACAGCATTCATGACAGGTATGCAAGACGGTAGCATTAAAATGGAAGGTGACTTTAGCTTATTGGTTTGGTTCAACCAAGCAGCGAAATTGCTTCCACCTAAAGTACCAAAACCTGTAAAAGAAAAAATTCGCCAAGCACGTGCGTTTATTAAAGAAAAAACAGGTAAATAACAAGCCTGAGAAAAACTCCCTAGATGGGAGTTTTTTATTGCTTAAAGTTATTCAATCTCAAGGTTAAAAGTCACAGGTCCATCATTCACCAAATGTACTTTCATATCCGCAGCAAAAATACCTGTTTGTACATTTTCAAATTGCAGTTGTGCGTATTCAACCAATTGCTCATAGAGTGCTTTGGCATCTGAAGGTGGCATCGCAGGTCCAAAGTCTGGTCGTAACCCTTTTTGAGTTTGTGCCATGAGCGTAAATTGAGATACCAATAAAATACCGCCACTGGCCTGACTCACATTCCACCCCATCTTGCCATTTTCATCGTCAAAGATTCGATATTTGAGAATCTTATCGATCAGTTTCTGACCCTTTTCTAAAGTATCGTCTTTCCCTAAGCCTAGAAAAACCAATAAGCCTTTTTCAATCTCGCCCGTGGTTTGTCCGTCCACAACCACTTTTGCTTCAAGAACTCGCTGAATTAATGCACGCATAACTTTAAAAATTGGATGATAGGAGATGCGCAATTTTAGCAGAGCAAAAGGATAAAAATGAGTCGTGCAGCAAAAGTCTACTATTCAATCTTCAGCGTTTGGTTGTATAACAACAGATATCTAATAAAAATTGGTTAAAACCATCCTTTATGCCTGCCATTATTCGATCTTTACTCGACACGGACTTGTATAAATTCACGATGTTGCAAGTCGTGCTACATCAGTTTCCGCAAACTCACAGTGTTTATTTATTTCGTTGCCGCAATTTAGATGACACGGTTTATCCGCTAGTTGAGATTTTGGATGATTTGAACCATCAACTTGATTTGTTGTGTGAGCTGCGCTTCACCGATGATGAGTTACAGTATTTACGTTCCTTGCGTTTTATTAAAAGTGATTTTGTTGATTACTTAGAGTTATTTCAACTTAAACGTCGTTTTATCCAAGCCAGTATGGATGAGGCAGGTCGGCTCGATATTCGAATCGAAGGTCCAATGGTACAAGCCATGATGTTTGAGATTTTCGTTTTAGCTATCGTCAATGAGCTGTATTTCCAACGCATCCGTAATGATGACGTTTTTGTAGAAGGCGAGCGCCGTTTACAGCAGAAGCTAGTTCAACTACAAGATTATGCTCAGCAACAGCAAGAAAATGATCCTCCATTCTTGGTCTCAGATTTTGGAACACGACGACGTTACAGTTTTGAATGGCAAAAACATGTAGTTCAAGCCTTTCACTCAGCTGCACCCAAAGTTTTTCGTGGCACCAGCAATGTGCTGTTAGCGAAAGAATTAGGCATTAGCCCGATCGGAACCATGGCACATGAGTTTTTACAGGCTTTTCAGGCATTGGATGTTCGGTTACGTAATTTCCAAAAAGCGGCTTTAGAAGCGTGGGTACAAGAGTATCGAGGGGATTTGGGTATCGCTTTGACCGATGTGGTTGGGATGGATGCTTTCCTGCGAGATTTTGATCTGTATTTTGCCAAATTATTTGATGGTTTGCGCCATGATAGTGGTGATCCTTATGAATGGGGTGATAAAGCCTATGCGCACTATCGCAAATTAAAAATAGATACCAAGACCAAAATGTTAACTTTTAGTGATGGTTTAAATTTAGAGAAAGCATGGTTATTGCATCAATATTTTAAAGATCGCTTTCAGGTTAGTTTTGGTATTGGAACTAATCTCACCAATGACATGGGACAGACACCGCTTAATATTGTTTTAAAACTGGTGGAATGTAATGGGCAATCGGTAGCAAAAATTTCTGATAGCTCAGGCAAGACCATGAGTGATAATGAAACGTTTTTGGCGTATTTGCGTCAGGTGTTTGAGATTGAAGAGGCCTAGTTATTCTTTCATACTCAAAATTTGGTACGGCTGTGGAATCGCTCAAATGTTATGAGAGATCTGTAATAGGTACTCTTTACTTTTGAAAGATCCAAAGTAGCAAAAATCTTTTGTTGAACTGACGGCACATCCTCAGCAATTTCAAAGCAACGCTTTGGAAGCAGCGCAAGGCAGTCACAGAGACGGCATGGATGCCGCCTCTGCACCAGTAAATTTTTTCGACAGGTTTATATGGCTTAACTTTCGCAATTGTCAGCAAATTTTATGCTTTAAATCTAAAATCGTTGGGTTTTTTCCTATATCTTGTTTTCTGCTAAATGAATATGAAAAATCAGACAAAGATAAAAAGTGAGCTATGCTAAAATTTGATGCAATGCTGTAATTACAAGACACCATAACAATGACTGACACAGATTTTAAATTAGGTTTATTGATTGAACCTGAACAACTTGTACCATACTTGGGTCATGAGTTGATTCGAGTGATCGATCTAAGCCGAGCTTCGGTTTATGAGCAACTGCACATTCCACATGCCATTCATTTGCAACCTAAATATTTAGTTGCGCAGAATGAACAAGCGAATGGTGTATTGCCAGATGTCGATGGTTTAAAAACCTTGATTGAGAAATTAAATATTTCACCGCAACATCATGTAGTGGTTTATGACGACGAGGGTGGTGCTTGGGCAGGGCGTTTGATTTGGAATTTACACTGCTTAGGTTTCACACGTACCAGTTTGATTAATGGTGGTATTCACGGCTGGTTAGGTGCAGGTTTACCAACCACGTCTGAAGTTGAACCATACAAACCTGTTGCAGAGTTAGTTGCTATTGATGAGCAGGCGGTACAACAGCATCGTATTGAATATGATGAACTCCTCAATGCAGTCAATCATAAGAATATTCAACTTTGGGACTGCCGTACCATAGATGAATATACGGGTTTACGTCTTGCTGCGCGACGCGGTGGTCACATCCCAAATGCGTTGCATTTTGAATGGAGTACTGCCCTAAACCGTGAAAATCATCTAAAATTACACCCACTTGAACGCACTCAACAACGTTTGGAACAATTAGGCTTTAATTTACAACAACCTGTGGTGGTGTATTGTCAGTCACATCACCGTTCGGGCTTGGCGTATATCTTGGCAAAATTACTCAATTGGCAAGTGAGAGCCTACGATGGTGCGTGGAGTGAATGGGGCAATCGCCTCGATAGTCCTATTATTTCAGGGGAGTCACCATCTTGAGTTTTTCAGCAGAACTAAAAAAACAACTTTTTATCAAAGCACAAAACTTAGTACCTCAACATCAACTGAGCCGTGTTATCGGCAAAGTGGCAGCCAGTGAAAATGTTTTGGTAAAAACTGCTGTGATTCAGGCATTCAAAGCGAAATACGGCATTGACATGAGCATTGCTGAGCAGACTAATCCGAATCAATATAAATCATTTAATGAGTTCTTCACTCGTGCATTGAAGGAAGGTGTACGCGGTGTGGACGAGCGTGCAGATAGTATTGTTTGTCCTGCGGATGGTGCAATTTCTCAGCTGGGTAAGATTGAGGCAGGTGATATTTTCCAAGCCAAAGGTCAAAGTTTTTCTGTAGAGAAATTGATTGGTGATCCGCAACTTGCAAAGCCATTTGTAGATGGTCAGTTTGCAACAGTTTATTTATCACCAAAAGATTATCACCGTGTACATATGCCATTTGCAGGTACATTGACTGAAACTTTATACATTCCAGGTGAGTTGTTCTCAGTTAATCAAACGACTGCTGAAAATGTACCAGGTTTGTTTGCGCGTAATGAGCGTATGGTATGTTTGTTTGATACAGAACTTGGTCGTATGGCGGTGGTTTTAGTTGGTGCGATGATTGTGGCTGGGATTGAAACTGTTGCGACAGGTAAGGTAAAACCTTCAGGTAAAGTTGAATTACAGCATCATCAAATGCAGTTAGATAAAGGTGCTGAGTTAGGTCGTTTCTACTTAGGTTCTACTGCGGTGGTTTTATTTGAAAAAGATAAAATGGTATGGGAAGAGCAGTTTAAAGCGAACTCGACTGTGGTGATGGGTGAGCGTTTAGGACATTCGATTTAATCTATATAATTATAAAAAGCCCCTATCGATAGGGGCTTTTTGTTTTACGTATTTCGCATAAGGCGTATTATGTTAATTTTAGGGAAACTAATTAAAAGCTTCTAGGTACTTTATTAGTTCAGTTTTCCCTTGTTTCTGTGCTCTTTCAAATGCTGTTTCCTTGTATTTATTTTTATGTTTCATATCTATTCCATATTCAGCTAAGAACTGCAATCCGTATAAATTATTATAATCTACGAAAACATGTGGCATTTGGAAAATTGGATCTTTACCTAATGGGTCACAACCTAAATCTATCAGTAATTTATAAATTTCAGCATTCTGATTGAGTCCAGCAATAGCTAAGCCCTGTTGTGTTACTGTCTTAATAAAATATTCTTTAAAATGATCGAAAAAATAAAAAACCATTTCATCTGAATATATAAACGCCAATTCAAGTGGTGTGTATACAAATGATTTTTTCTTTGGGTCTGCACCTAACTCTAATAGCTTCTTTGCTAATTTAATATTATTCGCTTCAATACTTAATCCTAAAGGTGTTCCTACACCTTTAAGATTTCTATTTAATTCACTTTTACTTATTTTCTTTGAGAGTAAAAAATCTATCTGATCTACTAAATTAAGATGGCAAGCATATACTAGGGTCTGCTTTATTTTTTCTTTTTGAAGGCTTTTCTGTAATTGAATTTTACGGTCTTCCTCAGATGGAATCACATCATAAGTTTGATATAAGATCAATTCCATTGCATCATCCCAAAATAATTCAGGATTGTAGCCAGTATGAAGTATTACTTTTTTATCAATAGAATAATAACTGTAAATACCATTATCTAATTCATAATTATCCATAAGATTATGTATTTCTTGAAATATATCTTCAGCATTTCCTAGATTTTTGAATTCTTTCTTATCTGTTTCATAAACCGTCGCATACCTTAAGTGAATAGTTTTATTCATCATAAAGAAAAAATCTTGAGTAAGCTTTAAGCTATCTACTTTTCTTAAAATTGTATCTATTGTTGGATTCATAAATTGAGTTAAATATCATAAATTTTCATTTAGTATAAAAGAAAACTTTTAAAATATTGAGTCCATTTAACATAATGGCGCTTATGCGAAATCAATCTTTATTATTTATTTAAAATCAAAAACTTAAAAATTTTCTACCACCCTAAAAACAACAAAAAGCCGACACAGAAACATGTCGGCTGCTTTTTAAGCACTTTTGTCACTTTTAGCCGATAAGATGGGTTAAAAAACGTTCAAAATTTCCATTTATTTCGCTAGCCTTCATTAACATCACAACTACTAAGCAATGTATTCAATACAAATGCCTCATTAGCTACACCATTTAACCCCTCATACTCAAAGTCGTAAAGACCTTTAACTAGAACAGTTAACTTATTTTGCCTGCTTAGAAAAAAACTCAAACCTGTTACATCTACAGGGTGATGCGCCCCACCTAAATATATAGAACCACTTAAATCACCTTGAGTAAAAGTCAAAGATTTATTAACTAAATTGCAAAGTTTTGTTGATGGTAAGTCAATATCATCTAAACGAATTATTGGACTTACAAGATCATCTTGGTAGATAAATGGTTCCATAAAAATATGGATAGATATTTCAGAATCTGAAGAACTAAAAATTATTGCATGTTTGGCAACTAAGTCTTTTATGTTAAATGTTCGCATATGTAGTTGATATAAATAAAAGATTATTGATTTTATATCAATATCTTTTATTTTTAATTAATAATGATGGAATCTTTCTTTAAATCTCAACCCACTTAATATAATGGTTGTTATGCGAAAAATATATTAAATCAAATGCTTGTGTATTTTTCGTGTTCCTAAAAAAGCAGCCGACTTAGACAAGAGTTAGCTGCTTTTTAAGCATGTTTGATATTTCTTGCCAAGTATAAAACTAATTCTGTAAGCCATTTCCTACACCGATTAACGTCAATGTCCCATTTTCAGCCTAAGTTAAATTCCCTAATATGAATTCATCAGGAACAGGAAGTTCCAAAACATAAAACAATAATAATAAGTTTGAGCATCAGGATGTGAGATATGACAGGAGTTGTATCTAGTGAAAGGAATACGAAAAAGCCCGACAGGATGTCGGGCTTTTTTCTTTTTCTTTAAAGCTGTTGTTTTGCCCAAAGTTCTATCAGCAATTGAAGTATTTTAGTGAGAGGTTTATAACTAGGCCAAATCGCATGGATTGGCATATCTAGTCCGTTGGTGGTATCACTAAACTCCAAACGAACCAAACTTTGTTTAGCAAAATGCTCATGGACGATAGACAACGGAAAATTACCCCAGCCGAGTCCTTGCTCCACCATCCCAATTGCCATCGATAAATTATCCGTATGCCAGTAGGCATCTGAGACCAAAATACGAGGGTCGGGGAGAGGATAATTTTTACTTGCCACAATAATTTGTCGAAGCTCAGATAACATCGTCAGTTCATTTTTATGTTGTGCCCGAAGCTGTTGTGCTTCTTTAGGGGAAATCGCAGCAACAAATTTTTCAACACTCAATAAGCGGAAGCGTTCATTGGTATCAATCGTAGATGAACTATAAGCAACATACAGATCGATTTCATTATTTCTAAGGCGTGCTTTGAGTTCTTGCTGTGCTGCGCAGTGCATTTCGATATTTAACAGCGGATAGCGATGCGTTAAATCTTCGATGCCTGCCAATACAATTTTTTGATTAATATCAGCCGCAACGCCAATTTTAAGATTTGTTTCCAATCCCATAGAAAGCTCGGTGAGATGCATTTCAAGTTGACGCAATTTGGTCACAATTAATCGTGCATGCGGTTCAATAGATAGGGCAATCTCGGTAGGCTCTAAATAATTTTTGCTACGTTCAAATAATTTTAAATTCAATTCTGCTTCTAAATTCGCAATGGCCATACTCACAGCCGAAGGAACTCGATTTAAAGCACGTGCTGCAGCAGAGAAATTGCCTCGATCAATCACTTCAAGAATTAATTCCAGCTGTTCACTATTCATATTTATCTCTGCCTTGCTTGTCAGAAAAACTGATCACGATTAACTTTTTTTATCAGAAAGAGCACGTAAAATCCACCTTTTGTTGATTTTGAGGTGCTGTCATGCAAGGAATGAAAAGAAGAGTGACCTATGTATTTTTCTATGAAGTGCTCAGTTTTTTGATTTGTGCGATGATTTTGGCTGTACTTTCAGGCTCAACGATCAGCCACACTGGACCTTTGTCATTATTAATTGCGGTGATCGCTGTCAGCGTAAATTTCTTTTACAACTATGCCTTTGAATGGTGGGAAAAACGACAGCATTCTAAGACACGAACCATTTTTAGACGTATCGCCCATGCTATCGGTTTTCAAGTGGTCTTAGTCACTATTTTGATTCCATTGATTGCTTGGTGGATGCAAATCAGTTTAGTTAAAGCTTTCTTATTAGATTTTAGTTTGATGATCATCATTCCATGCTATACCTTTGTTTATAACTACTTTTTTGATCATTTATTTGGTTTACCCAGTCACTTGCTTGAAACTAAACCATTGCCTTCAACGACTAAGCTTTAATTTAAATCAAAGCCAATTCACGCAATCATGATTGCATATAAAAATGGGGACTTATAAAAGCCCCCATGTTTTTATCTATGATATTAAGCGATGTATATTTTTATAAGCGAATCCATGTCATAGCACGAAAGCTATTATTATTTGGATGTTTGGCACTGATATTTAGCATTTTACCAGTTTTGCTTAAACGTCCTTGAATACTGTATTTATGACCATCATAAGGGTTGATCCAGACACCTTGACCAAATTCCTCATCTTGATTGAGTTTTTTGAGCTTAGTTAATACTTCCATACCGACGATAGGTTGATCTTTCAACGCACCTGTACATTTTGTGCAAGTAGTCGGAGCGACCTCTTTAGCGGAGGGATACATTTTGACGATGACAGCACTGTATTGTTCTGTTTTAGAATTGCGTCGAATCACAATATCTGACACATAAGAACCAGTGCGTTCATCGACAACTTTCCATGTACCAATTAAAGGATCAAAAGGGCTTGCTTGAATATGAAAAGCAGTACTGAGTCCGAGGAGTAACGCAAAGCTGCGAATTAAAGAAATAATCATAAGTCGTTTTTACATCGAGATGAAGTGTAGAAATAGCGAAATGAAACAACAACTTATTATATTATTTAAAAGTATAGAAAAACATCATAAATCAGGGAACTTGGCAGTTCCCTGTAATTATTTTAGATCATATGGTAAAGGCGTTCTTTCGGGAACACGGCTGTAAATGTAGAGCCTTCATTTTCTTTAGAGGTGATTTCGAGATGCGCACCATGCTGCATCAGCACATGCTTAACGATCGCTAGACCTAGACCTGTGCCGCCAGTTTGACGACTGCGAGCGCTATCAACCCGATAAAAACGCTCCGTGAGACGAGGGAGGTGTTTAGGGTTGATCCCAATACCATTGTCTTGAACAGAAAAATAGGCATGATCACCATCTTCGTGCCAACCAATGGTAATAATTCCACCTTTGGGTGTGTATTTAATGGCATTGGTAATTAAGTTGCTGAAAGCACTAGCAATTTCCATGTCTGAACCAATCAGATCACAGTGGCTATCAATATCTAAGTTGAGTGTATGACCATAGTCGAGATTGTAGGCACGTGCATCATCAAATAATTGATTCATCAGATTTGCCATATCAATAATCTGATTTTTAGCGACTTTTTTATTATTCTCTAAATTGGATAATAGTAATAAATCATTGACCAAAGCATTCATACGCTTGGTTTGCGACTGCATCTGGGTAAATGCACGTTTCCAACGTGGGGTAATATCATCTTGATCGGTAAAGGTTTCAAGGTATCCGCTCAATACCGTCAGTGGCGTGCGTAGCTCGTGGGAAATATTATCCACGAAATCTTTACGCATCTGTTCAAGGTTATGCATACGAGTAATGTCATGTGCAACCAAGAGACGGCTTTCCCCACCAAAACGTGTGATTTTAACTTGTACATAACGCTCTTCGTCCATCTGTGCTTGAAGACGAATTCCATCTGGCGCTTGATCACTATTTTTGAAATATTCAATGAAATTGGGTTGACGCAAAATAGAGAGTAAATTGCGACCACGATCTAAAGGATTAATTCCCAATAACTTTTCAGCAGCAGGATTCCACCATTCAATCTGATGCTGATCATCGATTAAAACCACCGCTTCAGCTAATGCAACTAATGATGACTGAGCACGATCTATTAATCCCACCATCTCAGCTTGTACGATTCGTTCTTGGCGTTGTGCGCGGTAGACATTAAATAATAGTGCGCCCCAAATGCCATTTAAATTAGGTGGCATATCGTAGGGACGATTTGAAATCCAATCATTGACTAGATAAAGCGAGCGGAGCTGCAAAAGGAAGAAAACAACAAAGGCAACAAAGATACAGCTCCAAAAGTATCCAACCCCAAATCCAATTAAGCTTGCAATCAATAAGAAAAACATCAATAGTCTTAAATCTTGTTTTGCAAACGTCCACAAACTGCTGTAACGAAATTGTTGGTGCTCACGTGCCAGTTCAGGGACGGGATAAGGTTCATACATAAAGGGTTTTAACCTGCTGCTAAGTCAGCTCGTGTAGAAAAACGATAACCAGTGCCACGTACCGTTTGAACAAAACGATCAACACCAAAGGGTTCTAACACTTTGCGCAAACGACGAATATGTACATCAATAGTACGGTCTTCGATATATACATTGCCGCCCCAAACTTGGTCAAGTAATTGAGCACGTGTATATGCACGTTCAGGGTGAGTCATAAAGAAAGCAAGCAAACGATATTCAGTCGGCCCCATCTCGAGGATACTGTTTCCAAAACTCACACGCTGGCTGACAGGATCAAGCATTAAGCCATTGGCATCAATAACTTTTTCACCGCTTAGCGCATTGGCACGACGTAACACGGCTTTAATACGTGAAACCAGTTCACGCGTCGAAAATGGTTTGGTCATGTAGTCATCAGCACCAGCATCAAGACCTTGAACTTTATGGTCTTCTTCACCGCGTGCAGTCAACATGATCACAGGAATTTCTGCTAAGTTTTCATCGCGTTTTAGGCGACGGCACAAATCGACACCACTCACACCACCCGGTAGCATCCAATCCAGCAAAATAAGAGCAGGACGCTGGTCAACAATAATCTGATGCGCTTGTTTAGCATCTTCCGCTTGCAAACATTGGAAGCCTGCCATATCCAAAGATGTATGGATCATTTCGCGGATCGGTAGTTCATCATCGACAATTAAAATATAGTCATCTTTCACAGCGCAATACCCTTAATATCTGTAACGGTGAACCGTTTTGTTGTTATGACAGGCTTATTACAAAGATTAATTATGACAATATCATTGCAAAAGAGTTAATAAAGTCGAATTTAGCAATAAATTGTGACAATTGTGGGGCAGAGCAATGACCAAATGATGACAGGTTGCTGATTAATAAATCAAATGAATTCATTCGTTTAATCGGATCATCATTTAAGTATATGCTTTGTAACAAAACTGTAAAAGGATTTTAATTTTTTTGTGATGTGGTTTCGATAAAGGATAAAAACACGGCACAGCAGGCTGCAAGAACTTCATCAAGTGGTTGTTTGAAGCCTTCAGAGACCCAACGAATAATAATATGAGTCACGTATCCATTCAGCCCTGTAGCCATTAACGACACTTCATCATTGCCTTGAGGGGCATTCGGCATCGTGATCATGACGAAAGCCTGAATAATACGGTCAAATTGCGTCAATGTTTCTTGAATAGTGGCTTGATTATGTAAGTCTTGAACGAGCATGGCATCAATATAGATGATACGTGCCATACGCGGATCATCTTTAATTGCAGTGAGCAATGCAGATAAACCCGCAGTCACCATGTTTTTAGGTTCAGGGGCAGCCATGATGACCGCTTGGGTCAAGCAAGTTTGCATTTTTCCAATCATTTTTAAGAAAACGGTTTGGAATAATTCTTCACTTTTCTTAAAAGATTCATAGAAATAGCGTTCAGTAAGTTTTGCCTCATTACAGACATCTTTCACAGTGACAGAGAAAAAACCTTGTGTCCCGTAAGTGGCGATACCCGCCTCAATCAGTTTCTCTCGGCGCGCTTCTTTACGCTCACTCAAAGACAGCCCTTTAAATTGGCGTTCTTTCGCGTCAACATTCTTTTTTTTACGTGTCGCCTGATCTTGAGTCGTCATTAGAAAAACCGTTCCCTAAAAAATCTTTAAATCGTGTGGCTCGGACGAGTTTGCATTGAATTACTGTCATTTCAGATCAAAAATCATGAAGATGACCATCCATACCACAACTTGCAAAAGGTAGACAAAATTATTCCCCTTGTTAAATTTTATAACGAAGTTTGTGGAAACATCTTAGCCCTAACACTCTCGACAATAACATTTTTTACCAATTGTCGATTCTTTATGCGGCTCTAGCATAACTAAATTCCACACAATATGCTTTGTCTCGTTCCAAGATCTTAGGTCATGAAATGTAAATAGACCTAATATGACAAGCAATATGTTGATTCTTGCCATTTGTCTTAAAGTGATATTGTACTATATTGACAATATGTATTGTCAAAATTATATTGGTTATAACTCAAACTGCACATGATCTACTCAAATGTGTGCAATTCATTCGCAATACAAAGGATAGGCAATGAAAAATTTTAAAAATAAAGTCGCAGCGATCACAGGTGCAGGTTCTGGGATTGGACAACAACTGGCAGTTTTATTGGCTAAACAAGGATGTCACTTGTCATTGAGCGATATCAATGAAAAAGGCTTGGCACAAACTGTTGAGCTTGTGAAAGATAATCCAATTACAGTTACAACCAAAGTGCTTGATGTTTCTGATCGCGAAGCGGTAAAACAATGGGCACAAGAAACAGTTCAAGATCATGGTTGTGTCAATATGATCTTTAACAATGCAGGAGTTGCATTGGGTTCTACCGTTGAAGGTGCAAGCTACGAAGATTTAGAGTGGATCGTCGGAATTAACTTCTGGGGTGTGGTCTATGGAACTAAAGAATTCCTTCCATTCATCAAACAAACTAAAGATGGTCACATCATCAATATCTCAAGTATTTTTGGTTTAACATCACAACCAACTCAATCTGCTTATAACGCAACAAAATTTGCGGTACGCGGTTTCACAGAGTCATTACGCCAAGAACTTGATATTGAAAAGAGTGGTGTAAGTTCACTTTGCGTACACCCAGGTGGTATTCGTACCAATATTGCCAAAGCTGCAAAGATGAACGACAGCTTAAAGAGCCTAGGTATGGATCCAGGCAAATCAATCAAGCAGTTTGATAAATTCTTGCGTACACCACCAGAAGAAGCTGCACGTCAAATTTTAAATGCGGTATTAAAAGATAAACGCCGTTTGTTGATTGGAACAGATGCTCGAATTGTAGATTCTTTCCAACGTCTATTCCCTACGGGCTATCAACGTATTGCAGCTTTTGCAACTAAGATGCTTTAAGCTTTATATGCTTGATCAAAAAGCCATTCAGATTTGAATGGCTTTTTTATTTATTAGATGAGTCGTTTAATATCACGTTTTTTCCAGACAAATTGATAATAACTTGCTTGAAAAATACATAGACATACAAAGGCGAGCGCGTAAGCCGTCCAAATACCATTTAAGCCCCACATAGAACTAAACCAATAAGCACAAGGCACTTCGATCAGAAGGATGGTCAAAATATTGATCATCATTGGGACATTGACTGTACCACTGGCACGCATGATTGAAGCAAAGATAGCACTTGCACCAAAAAACAAAATTGACCATAGCACAATAAATAATAGCTGTTGCCCTAATACCACCACACTGTGATCGGTGATAAAAAGCGCCATTAAATACTTAGAAAATAGATAAGCCAAAGTGATGAGTGTTCCTGTAAACAAGATATTCATGCCTAAGGCAGTCCGTGTCACTTTAGCCAATAAGTCGGACTTTCCAGCCCCAATTGCTTGCGCTGCAAAGATTGATGCTGCTATGGAGATCGACATAGCTGGAAATTGAATGTAATTCAGAACTTGATTGACTGCGCCATATGCGGCAGTTGCGTGTGCGCCATAACGATTAACTAAGCCAATAATCACTAAGCCAGCCAAAGACGTCGTGACCATTTGTACGCCTGTCGGAATACCCAGTTTTAAAATTAATTTACTTAAATTTGGATCGTGACGAATACTTCGAATCAGTTGTCGATCAATTTTAAGAGGATGATTTTTATAATTTAAGTAGAAAGCTAGAAAAATGAGTACAGCCGCATAACCCATGATGGTGGCAACTGCAGGTGCGATAATGCCTAATTCAGGAAAACCAAAATAGCCTTTTAATAAAACAGGTGTAACCACCAAGCCAATTAAACTGGTTAAACTCAAGGCAATTAGCGGTGTCACGCTATCGCCAACACCCCGTAAAATCGAGGTATAAATAATATAAACAAATAATAACGGACTACCCACTAGCATCCATTGAACGTAGGGTAATGATAGATGCATGACTTTAGGATCGGTGCCCAACACATTTAAAATCTGCTCAGCAAATACCAGCCCTAAAATGGCAATCAAGGTGCCACCGATCAGGGTAATAAATAATGTTGAGCCGATAACACAGCGCACCTTTTCAAGATTTTGTGCTCCCCATGCTTGCCCAACTAATACGGTAGTGCCTGCTGAAATTCCAATCACAAACGCCAAGAGGAAAAACAGGATAGGGAAAAACACAGAAACGGCTGCAATTGCATCCACGCCCATCATCTGACCGACAAAAATCGTATTAATCGTACCCGAAAGATTCTGCAAAATATTTGTGGCGATTAGCGGGACAAGAAAAACAAAAAAGGTTTTCCAGAGATTGGGTTGCATCACCAACGTTTGGCGTGGCGTCATTTAAACTCCTTTACGCGTCTATTGGAAACGCAAATCATCTCTTCAAAATAACATATGCAGCACGAGCTTGGGTTGAGTTCGGTTTATGTTTTGTTGATCAACACTGTACGAGGATTTCTCCCGCACGTTGCAAGGTTATATCTGTTTTAGCAAAACAAAATCGAATGAGTCTGAGCGATTCAGGGGCTTGCTGATAAAAGACAGAAATTGGGATAGCGACAATTTTGTGTTGCTCTGCAAGGAATTGGCACATCTCCACATCATTCAGATCAGGTCGAATCTCACTATAGTCGAGGTTTTGGAAATAGGTTCCCTGAGATGGTAGAAATTTAAAACGTGAGTCTCGGATTTGAGCATTAAAACGATCACGTTTTGCTTGGTAGAAATGAGGAAGTTCTTGAATATGCTCAGGATGCTGCTGCATATAATTAGCCAGTGCGATTTGGCATGGTGTAGTACCACAAAAATTTGCGTACTGATAAATCTGTCGAAATAGACGCATTAATTCTGGTGCAGCAACACAATATCCTGTTTTCCAACCCGTGACATGATAGGTCTTTCCGAAAGAACCAATGACATAACTACGTTCACGCAGTTCGGGAAAACTTAGAGCACTAAAATGTTTTTGCCCATCAAAGACCAGATGTTCATAAACTTCATCAGACAATACAACAATATTTTTATCTTCAATAAGTTGAATCAGTTGTTGCCAGTCCTGCTCTGACCAAATTGCTCCTGTAGGATTATGTGGTGTATTGACAATAATCATGCGAGTTTTGGCAGTGATGCTGTCTTGAACCCTTTGCCAATCTACCTGAAATGAAGGTGCTTCCAAATGAATATGAATCGACTTACCACCTGCGAGTTGTACCGCAGGTGCATAACTGTCATAGCTTGGATCAAAAATAATAACTTCATCACCTGCGTGGATACAGGCTTGGATTGCACAGAAAATGGCAATGGTTGCACCAGGTGTAATGGTAACTTCGGTGATGGGGTCGCAATTTAATTGATCACGTTGCAGAAATTGTTGTGCTAACTGTTCGCGCAGAGCCAATACACCATCTCCTGCTGGGTATTGGTTATAGCCATTTAATGTTGCTTGGCTAAGTGCTTCTAACAGAGCGTGTGGGGCAGGAAAATCAGGAAAACCTTGTGATAGGTTCAAGGCATTGAGCCTGTGAGCGAGTTCAGTCATTACACTAAAAATGGTCACACCTTGACTTGGAAGTTTTGACTGAAGTTGCAGCATGGTGATTAACCTAATTTACGTTTTGTTTTGAGTTGATTGTATCGGTAAAAGGATGAGATATCCAAATCGTCGCAACTGGTGCGAATAGAGATTTGCGTCGCTTCCTTGCTTCAATAATGTGCTAAATATCAAGAGAAATAGTGGAATAGTGTCTTAATAAAAACAATAGTGACAGAATTGGTCATTTTTTAGTTAAATTTGTCTAATAAATTATTATTTTTCAATTACATATGGTGTTTTAATTTAATTATTTAAGCGATATAATTTATATCGAGAGATTAAAATAAATACGAATAATTGTGAAATAGGACATTAAGCAATGGACAATTTCGATCTAAAAATACGCTATCCGCATCATCTTGATTTAAATGATGTAGAACAATGTGGAGCATTAAATACCATTGGGGTATTAACTCGATTTGACAGAATGGGTTGGAAACAACAACTCAATCGTTGGTTGCAGCTCGACGGTGCAAGCCCGACTTTTACCATTACAGATGGTAATACAGAACACACCATCGAAATCGTTTTAAATCCCTATGCCTCATCTCAAGAGTTGAGCTTCACGGTAAAAACAGATATTCCGGTGGTCGTTGCTAAAAAACAAATCTTTGGTTTAGTGCAGTTTCAGGCAAAAGAGCGAATTCATTTTAGCCATCTGTCATTGGTTCAAGTAAAAGCGTACTTAACTGCCTTTTTAAAACAAGATACCGAAGCTTTGGCACGCTATTATCAAGAAAGTAAGCAGTTGGTTTGCTGATGAATGACAGGAAAAGAGACCCTTCTCTTTATGTGTTTTTGTTGGGAAGATGGATGAGCCCTAATCACAGGGTGCTTAGGGCAAAAGACGGCAAAGTCGAAAGACTCTACCGTATATGGCTCTATCGTTTATAAAACGTTTTCAACAATTGCACGAATGACACCAAGCGCTAAACCAATAAATGCGCCGACAATCACACCATTCACACGGATCATATGTAAATCGCCGCCCACTTCGCTTTCGATTTTGGCGATCATTTCTCGAGAATCCCACTCATGGATGCGCTCACTGATATAACGAATAATTTTATCGCTATATTGCTCACTGAAGTTGGTTGCTAAGCCGACCATTTTTTCATTCAAAACTTCACGAACTTTTTCATTTTGAATCAAGCTTATACCAAGCTGTTGAATCGCAGTTCTTAAATTCGTCGCGATACCTGAATCTTCTTGCATTAAATCCGTTTTAATTGCATCACACAGGATCGCGATGGCACCACTAATAAAATTGAGCACCTGAGGACTATCGAGCAAAGCATCCTTGCCACTATTTAGACGTAGACTGGCTTCGCTATCGTTATCAGCAAGTTGTAACATTAGTGTATGTGTTGTGGCTTCAATATCTTGGCGCCATGGGTGATCAGGGTTAGCTAACATCGATTCAACTTTTTCGATCAGTGAATCAATCGTCCGTTGTTGTACATCAATCCCAATCCAGCTCGCACCTTTTGCTAGTTTCCATACGCCTAATTCTTGGAATAATTTACGAGATAGGTCTCGTGCTTCTTCAGGATGAGACACCATCCATTCATGTGCTAGATCAAGCCCACGTTGCAATACATCTTGGTGGAAATCATTATCTAAAACAGCACGTAACATTTCACTGGCAAGTTTGTTGATTTTGGTGCTACGAACCCATTGCACACTATTGTTCTGTACAAAGTGAGCAATTTGATCTTGGCTGACAAATTCAAAAATTCTAGGCACTGTGTGCTGAATCATCTGCACCACTTGCGTATTATTTTTAGGACTCGCTAACCATTCACCAATTGCCAAACTCATGTCTGCATTTTTGAGACTACGTTCTACGATTTGCGGTGATAAAAAGTTTTCTTGGACGAAGCGACCCATCGATTCGGCAATACGGGCTTTATTACGTGGAATAATTTCCGTGTGGTCACGGAGTAATTTCGGTAAAGGCATTTTGCCGAAAGGATTACGAAATAATACTGTAACCGCATACCAGTCTGCTAAACCACCAACCACACCTGCTTCTGCACCAAGCATAAATATATGGATGATCCATTTGTATTCAGGAAAAAAATGCGCCGCGACCATTAAGCCAATCCATGACACTACCGCAATAATCAGTGCCATCGTGGCGAAGTATTTACTTCTCTGGAGGCTAGGTACGTGGATTTCTTCGACTGAATTCATTTAGTCATCCTTTATTCACTTTTTGTTTTGAGTGGGCACAGCGGGCTGTAACACATCTCCTGATGGACTCAATCCGTACTTTGATCCTAATGATTGCAAAATCATTTGCGCGTCAAAAGCATTTGGAGATTGATCTTGAGTCTTGAAACACTCGATAGTATACGACACTTGGATTGGATCAATATTGACCACTTGTGGCATATCATAGAATGGATCGGGCCAAAAGCCTGGATGGCGACGATAGTAGCCATAAGGATAATAGCTAGGCGATGGATAAATCACAGCCTGACGCGGTGCTTTATTCCGTGCATTACTTGGGTCATCCACAACCGTAAAATAACGGTATCCATTTTTGAGTGTTGTTTGAGCAGCTTTTAATAAGGTAATTTCTTCAGCTGTACCATAACTTAGATTTGGACCTGCTTGAAAACCAATACGATACGTTTTGCTATTTAATGGATAAGCGGTGAATTGACCAAGTTGGTCAAAGGTTTTGGGTTGTTGTGGAATGGTCGCGCACCCTGTAAATGCCAATGCGACAAGGAGAGGGGTGCATTTCAATACAGTTTTCATATGCAATTCCTATTTCAATGTCTGTAAAACTGACTTAAAAGCTACTGTTGGGTTGGGTTAAAAATTCCAACTCTTCTGCCGTTGATGTTCTACCTAAAATTTCATTTCGATGTGGATAGCGGCCAAAACGATCAATAATGATCTTATGTTTCTTTTCAAAACTCAGATTGATTTCATTACCCAAGCGTTGAAAAAGTTTGAGCGCATATTCATGCATCAATTTAGATTCACTGTGCATAAATGGCATATATAAGAAAGAACGTTGTTCAGGACTCAATTGCGCATCAAGTTGTAAGCTAATCGCTTCCTGTGCCAGTGCCAATGCCAAACTGTCATAAGCAAATGCTTGTGCTTGGTCACGGTAGATATTACGAGAGAATTGATCGAGTACAATGATTTCAGCCAAACGACCTTCTGGTATTTTGCGCCAAGACCAAAGTTCTGCTTGGATTGCTTGCTGGTGAATTATTTGAAATTGCTCGCGAATTTTATCGTCAAAAGCATCACTTTTCGCGAACCAAAGTGAACGATGATTCGGATCAAACCAAAAGTCGAGAATGTCTTGTGCTTGCATGAAGAAGTGCCAAATGAAAGATCGATTATTTTAATAAAATCACAAATTCAGCGTGTCTTATGTAACAAGATTGTGATAAAAATTGCCAAATTAAATCAGATGACTAGATCACAATTGTCGTTATAATTGGCAGAATAACGAAGTCGCTAACACTTATCTTGTTGGCCGATCTTGAATAAGCGAGCATATAAATTATGAATCAACCCAACACATTTTCTTCCTCTGTGATTCCAACATGGGTAGATGCTTCGCTATTGAAGGGGATGTTACGCGGCATAGAACGTGAAAGTTTAAGAATGCAAAGCAATGGATTTTTATCACAAAAAAATCATCCAAAAGCTTTAGGGTCTGCACTCACGCACCCTCATATTACAACGGATTATTCAGAAGCATTGATGGAGTTTATTACCACTCCTCAATCTACTATTACAGCGGCATTAGATGAGTTGCGAGATATTCACACCGTGGTGCATCAACACCTAGAAGAAGGTGAGCGCTTATGGCCACTGTCGATGCCATGTATGTTGGATGATAATGAAGAGAATATCCAATTAGCACAGTACGGAACCTCGAATATTGGTCGTTTTAAAACGCTTTATCGCCGTGGTTTAGGTGTGCGTTATGGTCGCCGTATGCAGACGATTTCAGGGGTGCATTATAATTTATCTTTCCCTGATCAATTGTTTGCTGAGTTACAACAGCAAGAGAGCGATCAAGAATTAAAACAACTCAGTGCTCAAGATTATCGTAGCCATCGTTATTTTGGCTTAATTCGTAATTTTATTCGTTTAACTCCTTTGGTGATGTATTTATTAGGAGCGAGTCCATCCGTTTGTCGTTGTTTCCTGACAGGTCGTGAACATCATTTACAACCTTTGGTTAAAGGCACTTTGTATTTACCAGAGGCTACGGCTTTACGTATGGGGCGTTTGGGATACCAAAACTCAGCACAGAAAGAATTAGGCATTCATTATAACGATCTGCATGACTATTTGGATGGATTGCAGAAAGCAGTTCATACACCTTATCCAGAGTTTAGTGCGTTGGGCTTAGACGATGAGTCTGGTGAACCTATCCAAATTAATGATCATGTGCTTCAGATCGAAAATGAATACTATAGTTTGGTCCGTCCAAAACAAGTTCCTCAGGCCGGTGAAACGCCATCACAAGCGTTGAAAAATCGTGGTGTTGGTTATGTCGAACTTCGTGCTGTTGACGTGAATCCGTATAGTTCAATCGGTATTGATGAGATCGCTGCAGGTTTTCTTGAAAGTCTAGCTTTATATTGTTTACTGAGTGATAGTCCAGAGTTGTTTGCAGATGAACAAGAACAGATTGATCGCAATCAAACAGAGGTTGTGAATCGAGGTCGTGCAGCTGATGTAAAGATTGAGCTTGATGAGAACACAATGAATTTTCAAGCTTGGGCACAGCAGCATTTGGCAACTATTCAGCAATGTGCGACTTTACTCGATCAAGCGAATCAAACACAGTTGTATCAAGACGCAATTGTTGTGATGCAACAACGCTTAGCACATGTTGAAAATACGCTTTCAGCACATGTCATTGAAGATACCTTGAAGTATGGTGGTACATGGAGTTTTGGTAGCGTTATGGCCCAGCAACATGTGCAATATTATGATCAGCATGTATTAAACCAAGAAAGAAAACAGTATTTTGATGAGCTAGCACAAACTTCGTTGCAAAAACAGGCTGAACTTGAACAAGATAACGACATGAGTTTTAGCCAATATCTTGCAAAATACCGTTAAAAATTTTTTAGAGGATTTCCCATGCGTTGGAATTACCGTTTGGTCAGTGCTTTACTTGTTCTGACCAGTATTATTGGTATCTCATTTGCCTTGTATTTAGAACACGTACAAGGATTAGAGCCATGTCCACTTTGTGTTTTCCAACGTATTGGTTTGATCGGTATGGGATTTATCGCATTGATTGCGTTTATTCATAATCCGATTTCGAATGGATTCAAGCGTTTTTATGCATTATTAGCGACCTTATCAATTGGTTGGTCTGCGGGTGTTGCTGCACGACATGTTTGGTTGCAGAATCTACCACCTGATCAAGTGCCAAGTTGTGGCCCTGGTTTGGATTATTTGGTAGAAGCTTTGCCGATGAAAACGGTTTTACAGCAAGTGCTAACAGGTTCTGGTGAATGCGCCTTGATCGATTGGACTTTTTTAGGTCAGTCGTTACCTGTTTGGTCTTTGGTATATTTTAGTTTTATTCTGCTGATTTGTTTGTGGCAGTTGTTTAGAAAATATGATTCTACTAAAGCTTAAACTACCATTCTGAATAAAAAGAGCCGAAATTTATAGGCTCTTTTTTTATTGATAAGCGAAATGTAAAGATTTGCTAAAAATAAAACATAATTATAGACAGATAGGTCTGTTTTTTATAAAGTGCAGCCGTTTCTTTATCCTATGATTATAAAAAAATGCTTTTTAATATATCTAATGTATTAGAAAAAATAGGGCTAAATGCACAAAAACGTGCAATACACGTACAATTTTCTAATGAAGAATTAAATAACCAAGTTTTTTTACAGCGTATCGAGGGAAAGCATCAACTGAATGATGGCTTACATGCGGAATTAATTTGCCTCTCTACCAATGCTCATATTGCATTAAAACAATTTATCGGTGTTCAACTGGCTGTGGATCAAGTCACAGATTCAGGACAGTTGTTCCGTATGACTGGCATAGTAACTGAAGCGTGCTATGGACAAAGTGATGGTGCCTTAACTCTATATAAACTGACTCTGAATGATGCGACAAACTTATGGCATAAACGCCGTAATAGTCGTGTTTTTATGAATAAAACAATCGTTGAAGTTACAGAAGTTTTATTCAAAGAATGGCAAGAAAAAAGCCCATTATTTGCTGCAAGTTTGAGTCTTGATCTGAATGGACTAAAGCAAAGTTATGATGTGCGTCCATTTGTGATGCAGCATAATGAATCTGATTATGATTTTCTTACACGCCTATGGCGTAGTGAAGGGATTAGTTGGCTCATTGATGAAGCAGAGCTTTTTGTTCCGCATTTTTCCATACCGATTCAATCACAAAAGTTACGATTGATTGATGATAATAGTCAATATCAAGCCTTAGCTCGACGCAGTATTCGCTATCATCGAAGTAGTGCAACCGAATACCAAGACAGTATTACAGGTTTTGTCGCGGTGCGAAGTTTGCAACCCACTGCTGTTCATTTGCAACGTTGGCAGCCTGATGCTTTAGCACAAGACGAAGGCGCTGGTTCAGTCATCACCACACATAGTCATTCCACAAGTTTTGACTCAGTCAGTTTAGGTCTTGAACAAGCATGGCATGTAAGTCCAGCATGGATGCAGGATTTAAAAGGTGAAGATCAAGCTACAGCTTCAGGTAACAGCCAATTAGAAAAGCAAAATCAAATATTAAATGATATGTATGCTTTTCAGGCCAAGTTTTTTAAAGCTTATAGTTCTGTGCGTGACAGCCAAGTAGGATATTGGTTCAACCTTATTGATCATCCAGAAATTAATCAGCATGACGTCGTAGATCAAGAGTTCTTGATTATTGCTAAAACGTTCTACAACCAAAATAATTTACCGAAAGATTTACAGCAACAGGTACGCCAATTATTAAAACAAAGTCGTTGGCATGCACTGGAAGATGAAGAGGCTGAGCGGCAGGCAAATGAACTGACATTAATTCGCCGTCAAATCAAAATTACACCAGAATATGATCCTCTACAGCATCGCCCAATCGCCTATCCACAACGCGCTAAAGTTGTTGGACCAGAAGGGGAAACTATATATGTAGATGAATGGGGGCGTATTAAGGTTCGCTTTCTGTTTACCCGTAGTGATGATCATGGACATGATGGCGGTGCGGGCAGTAATAACAATGATACCGATTCAGCATGGATCGATGTGTTAACACCTTGGGCGGGAGAGGGGTATGGAGCTCGCTTCTTACCTCGTATCGGTGAAGTTGTCGTTATTGATTTTTTTGATGGCAATATTGATCGTCCCTTTGTGACAGGACGAATCCATGAAGCGCAACGTTCTCCAACCAAATTTGATGTCAAAGGGCAGCTTCCAGATACTAAAAAACTCAGTGGTATCCGTAGTCAAGAAGTCAATGGTAGTGGTTTTAATCAGTTACGTTTCGATGATACAAAAGGACAAATCAGTACACAGTTGCAAAGTAGCCATGCAGCAACTCAACTGAACTTAGGTAATTTAAGTCATCCTAAAATTCAGGAAACCAGCAGTGGTCGCGGTGAAGGTTTCGAACTGAGAACTGATGCTTGGGGGGCTGTACGTGCTGGTAAAGGCATGTTGATTAGTACTTATGCTCAAGAACAGGCGATTGCAGATCATCTAGAAGCTGCTCAAGCACAATCTTTGCTGTCACAAGGTTATGAAAGCATGAAAATGCTCAGTGAAGTTGCAGCCAAGCAACAAACTGATGCTTTGAACGTGATTAATCGCTTACCCAAATTTATCCAGTCTTTAGAACTAAAAACAAAAGGACAAGCACTTGAGAATACATTAAATCTGTTTAAGGAAGGAGTGAGTCTTGATCCAATCCATGCCTTAAAGGATTGCGGTGGATTTATTGAAGATATTGGTGCTTTAGGTGGTGATGCTAAAACTGCAGTAGAAGAATTTAATGCATTTTTCAGCGATAGCAAAGATGCGATTGAGAATTTAAAAGAATTCATCGAAAACGTAGAAGAGCATGGCGCTGATATTGTCAAAGGCAAACTTGCTAGTATTAAAGATCGGATAGAGCAGAACCCGTTTGATGGCATTAAAGAAGTTGGAAAAGTCTTAGCCAATGTCGACATTAACGATTTTGAGCTGATGAGTAGCTGCGGAACATTTAGTAAAGGCAGTAAGTTAGAAATAACGCCATCTAAAGCATTGAACTCTTTACAAGGTTTCATGGAAGGTTATACACAAGGCTTAGAAAGCAGTTCCGATACTAAACAACAAGAGCAAGGCAAGATTTTCAGACAAGCGCTAATGTTGTTGGCATCCCCTAATGGAATTGCGTTAACCACACCTGAAAATATTATTTTGCAGGCTTCTCAGGATATAGCTGAGAGTGCCAGCGGTTCAATTAACCTGAGTGCGCAAAAAAATATTATCGGGCATGCACAGGACAAGATTAGTTTGTTTGCAGCACAAAAAGGTTTTAGAGCCTACGCAGCAAAAGGAAAGCTAGAATTACAAGCCCAAGATGATGCGATTGAAGCAATTGCGAAGAAGGTCATCAAGCTCATTTCTACTGAAGAAAAAATCGAAATTACCAGCCCAAAAGAGATTGTATTAACAGCAGGTGGGTCACAACTCAAAATTAATGCGGATGGCGTATTTTCAACAACAGGCGGTAAGTTTGAGAGTAAGGCTGGGCAGCATTTGTTTGCTAGTGGGGCTAAGGTTTCTTATGAGGTTCCTGAACTGCCAAAAATTGGGCCATCTGCAATTAAATTTTTATTTACTTCAATATTTGGAGAAGCAATTCCTGAAGCTAAGGTTATAGTGTTTGATGACTTAGAAAAACATATGCTATGGGAAGGGGTAACTGATAAAAATGGTTTAACTCCATTATTAGAAAGTGAAGATGCTAAAAATTATTCAACATATTTAGGTTTTGATCAATGGTCTAGCTCTTTTTATGATGATGAAGTCGATGAAGAGAATAGTAACGATACGATTCTGGAGCCAGGTGAACATGGTTCACAGCTTGATTAAGTTTTAATAGGTATAAATAAATGAATAAGAAAGTTCATAATGTTGCAAAAGGGGAAACACTTTGGGGTATATCAAAGCATTATGGTATTCCTTTAAAGAATTTAGCCGATTGGAATAACTTAACTGGACGATTAATCCATAATATAAGTATTGGGCAAAAAATATACCTATATCCACCTCAAGAAGAGATTGATACATTCCTAACTATTCGATTATTGGATTTAGCATTTAATCCAATTAATACTGCCACATTAAATCTGGAATATGATGGTTTAAAAAAAGAAGTTAAAATACTAAATGGAAATTCCCCTGTGATTACTATTAAAGATCACACAAAGGGAGTAAAAGTATATTTTAAAAGTAACTTAAAAGGTTTTTATTTAATTGCTGATCATAAAAAATTGCCATTAGGAAAAAAGAAATTAGTTTTAACTTCTAGAATGATGAAATCAACAGGTGTATATGGTTATAAAGAGGGTGCTGAGAATCAAAAAGTAAAAGATGTTAAAATTGATTTAAAAAATAAAAATAAAGAGTTATTAAAGGAAAAAAATGAAAAATCGACTCCAATGTCTGTAATAAGTCAAGATAATAATGAGCTAAAAAATCAAAAAGGAGTTTTAATTGCTACGGGAGAGAATATTTCAGTTAGTGGGAATTCACAAAAACAAAAACTACCACAAGTTAATTTACCTGAAACAATTGATAAATCGGTTAGAACTGAAGGAGGAGAAAAAACACATGCTATTGCTAAGGTTGGAATTGAAGGAAACTTGAGACTAGTTGTTGCAAATGAAATTTATAGAAAAGATATTCTTGATGCTGAAAAAAAATATGGCATAAGTGCAGCAACAATAGCAGCTCTTATTTGTATCGAAACGGGTGGAGGAAAAATTGAAAATAAGTGGGATCCAAATGCAGTAAATCCACAAGGAACAGGAGTTGGTCTAGGCCAATTTTTTACCCCCACTTGGTTGGAACTAGCGACAGATAAAATAGGTAAACTTAATCAATATATAATTAAGAAAAAAGGATATAAAGTACTTGTTGGAAGCGGTCGTTGGAGAAGCTATACACTTTCTGATGATCAGCGTACTGAAGAACAGAAAAAGAAAAAATTACAACAACCTATAGTTAAGCTGAATAGCAAAGATATCAGCTGGATAAACTCGCTAAGAACTGATGCTGGATTATCAATTGATACGATAGCTTTATCTGCAAAAAAAAATTTAGAGGGATTAAAGCGTAGATTAAAGAATAATGGTTTAGCTACTAGTGGGGTTGATAATCTAAATCCATTAGAAATGAGTAAGCTTATATATTTTTGTCATCATGAATCTCCTGGAAGTGCATATTTGATCATGAGAAACAGTATTGATAAAGATACTGCTAAGACTAACTTTGAAGCTAATGTAAGTAAAAAAGTTCAAGCTAAATATTTAAAGCAAGGTAATAATAACTATATTCAAGCATATAAAATTTGGATGTATGAAAATCTGATTGATACAAAAGTTCATACTTTAGAATTTATGTTGAATACAAATGGATTACATGAATCTAATATGGTGGATATAGAAAAGAAAGTTTTAAACTCTAAACAAGAACCAAAACAAGAACCAAAACAAGAACCAAAACAAGAACCAAAACAAGAACCAAAACAAGAACCAAAACAAGAACCAAAACAAGAACCAAAGATTGGTGGTGCAAATGTTTGGTTTGATCCATTAAAAGTAAACAGAATGAGATCAGCTGGAAAATATGCCGCGGTCGCGAAATCTTGTACTTTCGGTATGGTTCGAAATGGTGGGAAAAGAGCACATCAAGGTATTGATTTGGAAGCAAAAGTTGGAGACGAGATAAGGGCTGTTGCTTCAGGAACTTTATATGCCATTAATAGAGATTTTAATGCTAAGGGAGATAGTAGTTTTGGGGCAACTATTACATTGCAAGTAAAAGTAGATGATTTACCCGAGAAACAAAAACTTTACATACGAAAGCATTATCCAAATATAATATTTGTTTGGTTTTTTTATGCCCATTTGAGCCAAATTAATAGTTTTGAGAGTGATGAAGCATGGATTGAGGCTGGAACTCCATTAGGAAAAACTGGATGTAGTGGAAACGCACATATAATGCCCACAGTTGAATTAGGCAGCCATTTACATTTTGAAGTTTGGTATTTGAAAGACCATGGTAAAGGTAATAAATCATTACCAACAAAGGATCAAGATGGTAGAGGATTAGTTGGTCGTTTTGATCCATACCCTTTGCTTAACAACCCATTACCTCCAACTAAAGAAAAGCGATGAGATTAAATATGAATTCAAGTAAAATATTTTTAACATTAGCCCTATTACTACCAAACCTTTCTCAGGCAAAAAATATTATTTTATATGATGATTCAAATAGTATTATTTCTCAAGAGTATAAAAGTATTAATGAACTTGGTCAATCTGTAAAAATAGATAAAGATTACGAAATTCAAACTAAAGAAATCTCTTTGAATTCTAGTGATAAAGATACTCATTCTTATAGTATTCTTCTGAAGGAAGGAAGAAATATATATACTTTGGATAAAAATAAAATATCTGGTTTGAATAGATATATTGTTTCACCATATTTTTCAGATAATAATTTTATTGGTTTTTCTCAATACACGGAAAATGTATTAAGAGGCGATTTTTATATTATAAAGAAGTTTTATATTTTTAATAAAAAAACAAAAGAAATTGCTATTGTAAGGCTAAATAATACAAGTGTTTCTAGCAATAAAAATGGAAAATATGATTATAATCTTTTAGATCAAAATTATATAAAAAAAATTACTATGAATGATTTTTTAAATATGTATACTATAAATTCGATATATGAACAAAACAATCCTGCTATTTGGGGTGTGTTATCTAAAGAATTTAAACCTGGGTATAAAATTAATAATGGTTTTAAATTTAAGTTGACAAAAGATAATAAAATTAAATGTGAAGATTTAAAAGGTTCAACTCTAGAATGTAATGAGGGTTTTATGCAGATTCACAAAATAAAGTGAATGTGCTAATGTCTTATTCTGGTTTTTATATTATGCTATTTTAATGAAGACTTGCTTAATAAATATGAAGTCAAAACTATGTGTAAGCTATCTATGAAAAGAAAAAGGGTAGTAAGAATATTATTTAAAATGATGATAGAGGTGGAATGTATTCTTATTTTTTTAAAGAAAGATATTGATTGATTTTTTTAAACTTGTTGGTTTTTTGAGGTAAATAATGAATAACAAAATAATTTCCCTGTCATGCTTGGTCTTTACCAGTGCTTTAATTGCATGTAGTGATAAAAATCAGAACAAATCACAAGTTGGTTTAAATAGCGAACACAATGTAATACGCATAGAGGATAGAGAAAAACCTCTATTAGCTATAAGTGAGTCAAAGGTAACTAAAAGAGAATTTGAGAGTAATGATAGTCCGAAAATCTCATGTTCTGATAAGAATATTACAGAATGGTATGGTTTTGATGAAACTACAGATGAACCAAAATGTAAAACTGTACAGAGCTTTAAGCTTACATCTTATAAATGTGACATCTCCAAAAATGCCTTTGGTACTGATGAAGATGCAGTATTATTAGAAAATGGAAGCCAACGAATTTTTATTTATTCTGATCAAAAAGTTTGTAATGAAGTGTTGGAAATACGCAACTCTAATGCACCATAAGGTTGAAATGTCTTTGTTGCACAAATATTTCACAACCATATAATTTAAAATAAATTAATTAAAATCAATAGCTCGAATATTTGTGAAATAAAGTCTAAAAAGCAACTAAAGTTCCTCTGTATCAATATGAGTTTGATGCTTTAGTGTCGTTAGCATTCAATATCGGTAATATTGCTAGTAAAGCCCTAAATCTATGTAAGTTAATTAATCAAAGTAATTATAAAGATGGGCCTAAAGAAATGTTAGATATAAATAAAATTACCGTAAATGGGAAAAAATTCCAGATCTCGGTTTAACTAAAAGACGTAATAGTGAATATCAATTGTTTGTTAAAGGAACGTACGATGCAAGGCATTAATTCTAACTTTCTTAGTGTGCTATTAGTCTTTGGTTTGAGTGCTTGCTCAAATGCTGCAGAGTATAAGCCACAACGATTAGATGAGAAAACAGTTTATAAAAATAGTGAGCATGAACTGAATAGTACATATTTTGATATAAAAAGCTATATTGGTGATAATAAAAACGAAGTTAAGTATCTTGTTGATACTCAACGCTCTTGGTTGAAAAATAGAAATTTAAAATGTGATTTTAATGGAAAAGAAGCAAATTATGAAAACTATAAATGTCTAAGTGATTTTAATAATTCAAAAATTAAAGATTTAAGAAAGTCATATTTAAATTTTGATAGCTTGGAACGGAGCTTAATAAAACCATTTAAGTATCAAGATGGTATTATAAAAGAGTTAGAAGTAGGTGGTTGTTATTGTGATGAAAGTATAATTAAGATTTTGAAAAACAAGATATATATATCAGGCTTGTGATAAAAAATTAAATGAACCACGTATATATAATATTGTTGGTAAGAAAAAAGACGAATTTTCTGTAGAGTATCAAATTGATACTAATAATAATAAAGTACCAGAATTTAATTTAGTTTTTGTCACTAATGGAAAAAATGTTTGGAATATTGTTCCTAAGGTTTTTAGAAAAGAAGATTTATTGAATTTAAATTTTAAAATTAGCTATACAACTGATGAAAATTTGAAAAACAATAAAATTGATTGCAGCGATTATGAGGAGTAATGCTCTAAATTTAGATTTTTTTTACCTAAGATACAGTGAATTTTATGATTAGAATTACAGTTAAGCAAAATTAATCTGAATATTTAATCTCAAAAATCTAAAAAAAGCTCAGCTATACAGCTGAGCTTTTTTTACTTTTATGTCTCAACAATCCCTTCTAAATCATCAAAGGTATAATTGTTGGGTACATTAATCATATGTGTTTGAACACCTTCTTCAACGACTTCCCCAACTTCTGGATAAAGCCATCTTGTGATTTGCTCAGCAACACTCGAATGGTATTGAATTTCAAAATGATTCAAACCATAGAAAACAGCTTTATGTGTATCTGGTAATTTAAGCTGAAAACGAGGGTTCGGATGTTCACCAAGAGCACTTTTAACACTGACGAGATAATCACCTATCACTTTAAGTGCTTTATTTTTAACTTTCTCAAATTCTAATGTTCCAGCAATCAGGAATGTGTTGATATGAGATGGTAATGGTGCAGGTTTACGATTGTCGTCCGCGAAGCCGATACGCGCATCATTATGTTCCCAGTCATCATCACGAACACTACCATAACGTAGATCGAGTATCCCATTACTGCGTACATTTACTAATTGACCAATCAGGCTGATAAAAGGGAATGCCCCTAATTTGTCTTGTAAGACAAAACCAAATCGTTCCAGTACGGCACCGTGATGTGGGGAACCGATACATACGAGATTTTCTACCATATGTACCCATTGATGTAGATTTTGTTTGCCATAGAAAAGCGCACTACGTGAAACCAGTCCACCCATACTATGTCCGATCAAATCGATACTGGTAATACGAGGGTTTCTCTGGATCAAATCTTCTAATACGTTGGCAAAACTTCGACCATTTGCTGAGATTCGACGACCTGTATTGTAATTTAAATACAGCATCGTGTTATTGTCGCGCTGAGCAAGTAAACGCTCACCGATTCCGCCATAACGATGATTTGACCAACTCAAATGGTTCATACATAAACCATGTGTGAGTATTACGATACGCCCAGTAAGTTCACCTTGCTGTAATGATCCATAGTGATCATATAACACCATCGGTAATGCCATTGGGTTATGTTGTTTTAGGAAGAAATCCCCAAAAATCCCATTCAATGCCCCTACAACAAAATGAAGGCTTGGCGTTAATGGTTTATCGTGTAGAACTGGAAATTTTTCAACGATATGACGCAGACTAGGAGCAAGAAAGCTACTCCCATATTTTTGAATAGCATCATATGAAAATTGATAGAATTTCTGTAATTGTGGATGTTTCTGTAATTTTTTGGCTTTTTGTGCACTTAAACCGAGCGTAGTCCTTAACACTTCAGTTTGAATTAATTGCACCAGTTCATGAACACCACTCAAACTTGTGCTCACTAATTGTGCCAAACCTTCCAAAACATCTGCCTGACTTGGGGGCGTACTGTCCCATTTGCAGTAGGTTTCATGCAGAGGTGTTAAACTTGGCATATTATTTTTCCCTATCCTTGATATATATACCGAAGGTTTGAAGTTATTAACTTAACATTGTTTAGATAAACTACAACAAACTCTTACATCTTATGTCTTTCAGAACTAATTTTTTTAGAATACTGATGAATGGAATTCAGTATCGTTTTTTGTGTCAGACAATATCGAGCTTAAATGTAATTTATATTGTTATATGTTTAATCATTACGCAAAATAATGTGATTTATTTCACAATAAGTCAAGCGCTTGTCTAATTTGGTGCATATGCAAATTATCTATTTACATGGTTTTAGAAGCAGCCCACTGTCAAAAAAAGGGCAAGAGCTGTATCAATATTGTGCAAATCACGATCATATTCACGTGCATTTGCCCGATTTGAATCAACCACCTGAAGTGGTCTTAAAATACGTTTCTAATTTAATCGAAAGTTTACCACTCGATCAAGTTGTCTTGGTCGGTAGCAGTTTGGGTGGATTCTATGCGACATATTTTGTCGCCAAATATGATTGTCCTGCTGTACTGATCAATCCTGCTATGCAACCATGGCAACTCTTTCAAGAATTGTTTGGTATTGAGCAAATCCCACTCAAAGTCACTGAATCATGGACGCTTGATCACGATCAATTGCAGCAATTACAATCAATTGCTGATACGAAACCAGAACAGGCTGATAAAATTCTCGTGCTGTTGCAACAAGATGATGAAGTCTTGGATTATCGTCAGGCACAACGCTATTATAGTGCCCTACATCCATCTGCATTGATATTAACGGATGTGGGTGGTAATCATGCAATGGATGATTTCAAAGACAAATTACCCTTAGTACTCGAATTTTTGTCGGCAGGCATATAAAAAGGAAGTCAGATCAAGTGACACAATACACGGCACAATCCCTCGAAGTTCTTTCTGGTTTAGATCCTGTTCGTCGTCGTCCAGGGATGTATACAGATACCTCACGCCCAAACCATTTGGCGCAAGAGGTGATTGATAATGCTGTCGATGAGGCGCTGGCAGGACATGCTGACCAAATTTGTGTGACGGTCTATGAGGATGGTTCGTTGTCAGTTGAAGACAATGGTCGAGGTATGCCTGTCGATATCCATCCAGAGTACGGTCAAAGTGGTATCGAAATCATTCTGACCAAGCTACATGCAGGTGGTAAGTTCAGTACTGATAACTATCAGTTTTCAGGTGGTTTGCACGGTGTTGGTATTTCTGTGGTTAATGCTTTATCTACACGGGTTGAAGTGGTAGTACAGCGTCAGGGTAACTTGTATCAGATGGCATTTGAGCAAGGTGAGCCTGTAGCACCTTTATCTGTATTAGAAGGTAAGGTGGCGAAACGTGCGACAGGAACAACCGTTCGTTTCTGGCCAGAAGCAAAATATTTTGATAGTCCTAAGTTCGCATTAAAAGCACTGAAACATAATTTAAAAGCCAAAGCCGTGTTAGCCGCAGGCTTAAAAATTATTTATGACGATAAAATCAATAATGAAAAAATCGAATGGCAATTTGAAAATGGTCTGGTTGACTATTTGATGGATGAGCTTGAAGAGCGTGAAATTTTACCTGATCCTGCCTTTGTCAGTAGTGGACAAGCCGACCGCGCAGCGTGTGAATTTGCGATTTGCTGGAATGTTGAAGGTGGTGAACAGATTCAGGAAAGTTACGTCAATTTGATTCCAACCGCGCAAGGCGGTACGCATGTCAATGGATTACGTTCAGGAGTGACTGAGGCATTACGTGAATTCTGTGAATTACGTAATTTATTACCGCGTAATATGAAACTTTCCGCAGAAGATGTTTGGGATGGTGTGAATTTCATCCTATCTTTAAAATTTCAAGAGCCTCAATTTTCAGGACAAACTAAAGAACGACTATCGAGCCGTGAAGCATCAAATATTGTGCTCAATATTGCTAAAGATGCGTTTGCATTATGGTTAAACCAACATGCCGAGATCGCGACACAATTAGCTGAAATGGCAATTGCCAAAGCAGGTCGTCGTTTAAAAGCAGCTAAGAAAGTTGAACGAAAGAAGATCGTGGCTGGTCCAGCATTACCTGGTAAATTAGCAGATTGTGTTGGTTTAACACGTGAAGACAGTGAGCTGTTTATTGTCGAAGGGGATTCGGCAGGTGGAAGTGCAAAACAAGCGCGTGACAAAAACTTCCAAGCGATTATGCCGATTCGTGGAAAAATCCTAAATACATGGGAAGTATCTTCGGATGAGGTCTTAGCATCTCAGGAAGTCCATGACATTGCGATTGCGATTGGTGTTGATCCAGGTAGTGATGATTTGTCTGAACTACGTTATGGCAAAATCTGTATCCTTGCCGATGCGGACTCAGATGGTCTACATATCGCAACTTTACTCTGTGCATTGTTTGTGAAACATTTTCCAGCATTAGTTGAGGACGGTCATTTATTTGTCGCGATGCCACCGCTTTATCGTATTGATATTGGCAAAGATGTGCACTATGCCCTAGATGATGATGAGCTAGAGGCAATTCTGAAAAAAGTAAAAGGTAATAAAAATCCTCAAATCACTCGATTTAAAGGTCTGGGTGAAATGAATGCCAGTCAATTACGTGAAACCACCATGGATCCAAATACACGTCGTTTGGTGCAACTAGATTTAGATGATGCACATTTAACTGCAGGTTTGTTAGACAAGTTACTCGCGAAAAAACGAGCGGCTGATCGTAAACACTGGTTAGAGCAAAAAGGTAATTTGGCGGATATTGTGGTTTGATGAAACAATATCTCTCGCCTGATGATATTCAGGAAATGCGTCGCAGAGGCTATGATCCCATTACTGTCGCAGAAGCTGAGGGATTATTACCACGCTGGCAGCAGTTGAATCAGCTTAGACAAAAGATCGAGAGTGCTTTTGCCGGGGTCACCTTGCAAGAGGGTATTGGTTTATATGAAGCGCAAGGAATAGATGATTACGCAAGTCATGCACAATGTCAGGCTTATCGTGCCAAAGATGAAAAATTAAATTGGCAGAATATCTCCATTAATGACTTGAATCGCTGTAACAGCAGTCCAACTTTCTTCGATGCTCAGGGTATGCTGTTTCATTTACCTGCATTTTTATTGGCAAGTTTAAATGGTGATTATTTACATGATCTCACTTTTACATTGATACATCTAGGTGATGACAGAGAAAGAAAATTTTGCTTATTTAATGCTGAACAGCGTGCAGTTGTTGCAGATTATTTACAATTTTTGTTGGATGAGCCTGATTATAGTTACAATCATCAGGAAATTATGAGCGCATTAATTACTGGTTATTGGTCTAATACAATCTAATATAACGTGTTGGAAAACATTTAAAGAAGCCGCACATTTGAATTTGAATAATGCGCTTTTTACCGCAGGGTGGGTTATTGGATAAATTGCTTGCAAAAAAACGTTCGAGTGATCGTAAGCATTGGTTAGAGCAGAAAGGTAATTTGGCGGATATTGTGGTTTGATTTGAATCGATTTTTGCATAGCCCAGTTGATCTGGGCTTTTTTATATCTTTTTAAAAAATGTAAATTCATAAGCAGAAAAACAAACATGGAATGCTATTTGCTTTTTATCTCTTGGTAAAATTTTATTTAGCATCTGAAGCGTATTGATCAAAATAGCTTGTTTGTTTCTAAGATTTTAAAATTCAAATATATCAAATTCTTAAATGATAATAGTGAAAATAGAATGAAGCGTTTTTTAAGTATTTTTTTCCCAATTCTGTTTAGTAATACGATTTTTATTATGAATGGTGTCATTGATACCGCATTTTTATCTCACTATAGCCATGTGCATTTAACGGCTTTATCGGTTTCTCTCTCAGTTTATATGATTGTTTTTGTGGTGGGCTACGGATTACTACAAGGAATGTTTCAAATCCTCGCAGAAGAAAAAGGGAGGGAAATTAATCAGCAGAAATTAACCAATATCGTAAGCTTGGCGGTATTAATCGCAGCTGTGTTTAGTATTGTTGCGATTGTTTTGATCAATAATACCGAGCATTTATTAACCTTTTTTCAAGCATCAGATACCGTCCTGTTATTGGTTAAAAATTGTTTGATGATTTTTTCAGTCGATCTAGTGGTTCGGCTATGTTGCCGTATCTTAACCATACAAATACAGGTTCTTGATCGTCCAATTATCGCAACTTATATAGGCGTAATTTTTTTATTGATTAAGTTGCCTCTGTCCTATGCTTTGATCAACGGTGTAGCGTACTTTGATATTGCACCTTGGGGTGTCTATGGCGCCGTATTTTCGACATTGCTTGGGGATAGTGTGATGTTGATATTGTTATACGGTTATATACGTGGCAAAGCTGTTTTTAAACTTGATCTGAGTCGCTTTTCCTTTAGTTATGAATTGTTGTGCCGTTTTCTTCGAATTGGAATACCTACCGCATTGATGATCGTGATTGATGTGATTGCTTTTATGGCAATTTCGATTCTAGCATTACCACTTGGTAGTATTGTGATTGCCTCGCATCAGGTGGTCGCTAGTATTTGTTCCATGCTATATATTTTACCTGCCGCATTTTCTGTTGCATTCAGTTTGATGTTATCTGAAAAAATTGGCGCTCAACAGAAACAAGTTGCTTTGCTTTGGTCAAAAAAGGCCTTTCTGCTTATCTTTATTTTTGCCGTCACTTTATGCAGTGTATTACTGCTTATTCGAGATGAGTTCATTTCTCTATTTACCCAAGACTTAGCAGTTATTCAAATCACGACCTCCCTCTTTATCCTCGGAATCTTGTTTCATTTAGCAGATGCAATGTTATGTATTTTTGCAACGGTATTACGCTGTTGGGGCATAACGATTGTGCCAAGCATGATTTATAGCACTTCATTGTTGATCTTTGGTTTAAGTGGTGGACAGCTATTGGCATATTGGGGAATGGATTGGTGGCTCTTTGAAATTACTCCATTGGGTATTGATGGTTTTTGGATTGCTTTAATTGGGTCGTATAGCTTAGCTGTCACCATGTGTGCTTTATGTTTTAAATACCGAAATGCTACTTGGATTCGTTAAAACAATCTGATTTTTGAATCTTCTGGATCAAAAAGTTAAATATTCTTTATCTGAGCAAGGTATCAGTTTTCTATTTTGCCTAATTGTGCTTCATTTTAGTTCAGCATGTATTTTTTGTATGCAATGTTGTATACAAGATTGGATTTTTTTCTACTGGTTTGAATTAATTTTATTATAAAACAATATCTTGTTGTGTTGGCACAGATATTGAATAACTCCATTCAGTAAAAATCAGAAGATCAACCTGTGGAGAACAAAGATGCAAAATAAATTGATGTCGATGTCTGTACTTATGGCAGCGATGATGGGGGTAGGACTGGTCGGTTGCTCAAAACCAGCAGAGAAAGCAGAACAAACAAAAACTGAAGCAAAAACAGCACCAGCAGAAAGTGGCGACACCATTAAAGTGGGGATTCTGCATTCCCTTTCAGGCACTATGGCGATTTCTGAAACTTCCTTGAAAGATACAGCATTGATGACTATTAATGAAATCAATGCCAATGGTGGTGTACTCGGTAAAAAATTAGAACCTGTTATCGTTGATCCAGCATCAGATTGGCCGTTATTTGCTGAGAAAGCTCGCCAGTTAATTACTCAGGACAAAGTCGCTGTTATTTTCGGTTGCTGGACATCAGTATCACGTAAGTCGGTTCTTCCTGTGGTTGAAGAGTTGAATGGTTTACTGTTCTATCCAGTGCAATATGAAGGTCAGGAACAATCAAAAAATATTTTCTATACAGGTGCAGCGCCGAATCAACAAGCGATTCCTGCAGTTGAGTATTTGATGGGAGAAGAGGGCGGTAAAGCACAACGTTTCGTTTTACTTGGTACAGATTACGTCTACCCACGTACGACCAATAAAATCTTACGGGCATTCTTGAAGTCTAAAGGCATTGCCGATGCAGACATCATGGAAGAATACACACCGTTTGGTCATAGTAATTATCAAACGATTGTTTCCAATATTAAGAAATTCTCTGCAGGCAAAAAGACTGCGGTGATTTCGACCATCAATGGTGACTCTAACGTACCTTTCTATCGTGAGCTTGGTAACCAAGGTATTAAAGCGGCTGATATTCCAGTCATGGCATTCTCCGTTGGTGAAGAAGAGTTACGTGGTATTGATACCAAACCATTGGTGGGTCATTTAGCGGCATGGAACTATTTCATGTCAGTTAAAAATCCGAAAAACACCGAGTTTGTGAATAAATTCAAGCAATATGCCGTGGAGTACAAACTTCCAAATGCCGATAAAGTTGTGACCAACGATCCGATGGAAGCGACTTATGTTGGTATCAATATGTGGAAACAAGCGGTCGAAAAAGCAGGTTCTACAGAGGTTGATAAAGTTCGTGATGCAATGGCAGGTCAAACTTTTGCAGCACCATCGGGTTATACCCTCAAAATGGATGAAACCAATCACCATTTACATAAGCCTGTGATGATTGGGCAAATTCGTGGTGATGGGCAATTTGATGTGGTTTATAAAACGCCTCAAACCATCAAAGCTGAGCCTTGGAGCCCATACATTCCTAAATAATTTTCCTATGCAACCTGCTGTTTCGGCAGCAGGTTTTTCTTAGTTTTATTTCTGATTGATTGGTTTAAATAGAAAATATAAGGGGAGTCTTATGGCGAAACACTATGTTTTGGCAATGCTCTGCATCATGGCACAGATCATGTTTAATCCTGCATGGGCAGAAGTTACTTCACCAACAACTGTGACGTCTACAACTTCTCAGGATGCCATCCAAACTTTTGTTAAATCTGACTTTGCTACTCGCCGTACCATGTTGAATCAATGGCCAGCCAGTATTGAGCAACTCGATCAGTTGGTGGCATATATTGATCAAAATGAGTTATATACCGATAGTTCAGGTCATACTTATATTCTAAAAAACGATGAAAAATTATTAAGTTACCCACAACTACAAGTGATCGAAACTTGGCCTTCAGACTTGTCTCAAGTGACTTTGGTCAATACCTTGCGTAAGGCACTGAACTTTGGACAAGCCAAAGTTAAATTGAATTCTGATGATGCATCACAACGTTTAGCCGCTGTTGATATTTTAGAAAATAACTTGGATGAGCTTGATGTCGCAACGATCAAACAACTCTATCTCAACGAAAAAAGTGAAGGTGTTAAAGCCCGTTTAGCGCAACTGAAAGCTCGTTTAGATTTTAATAGTTCAGATGAATTCACCAAGATCGAAGCAGTAAAAGTTTTGGCGGATTCAAATCGTCCAGATGTATTGGCATTAATCAATCAAAGTTTAGAACAACCACAAAATAATCCCGCATTGAAAGCAGCTTTAGTTGAAGCACAAAATAAAATTAAAACGCGTATTCAAATCAGTGAATGGTCAGGGCATGTATTTTCGGGTCTCAGTACCGCTAGTATTTTACTTTTAGCAGCGCTTGGTCTTGCGATCACATATGGTTTGCTTGGTGTCATCAATATGGCACATGGTGAACTCATTATGATCGGTGCTTATACCACTTACGTCATTCAGAGTTTTTTTAAAACGCACTTTGCAGGCTTAGTCGATTGGTATTTATTGGCTGCGATTCCTGCTGCATTTTTGGTGAGTGCGCTGATTGGCATGTTGATTGAACGTACTGTGATTCGCCCGCTCTATGGTCGCCAATTGGAAACATTATTGGCAACCTTTGGTGTGAGTTTAATCTTGATGCAATCGGTTCGGATGATCTTTGGCGCACAGAACGTTGAAGTGTCGAATGTCGCATGGCTCAGTGGTGGTATTGCCCTGACGCCAAGCCTGATGTTGCCATATAACCGTATTGCGATTATTGGTTTTACTGTGGCGGTCTTACTGCTTCTAGTTTTCTTATTGAACAAAACCCGTTTCGGATTATTTGTTCGTGCTGTGACACAAAACCGTCAAATGGCGCGTGCCGTGGGCATTCGATCTGCACGTATTGACATGATGGCATTTGGCTTAGGTTCTGGCTTAGCTGGATTGGCGGGTTGTGCGCTAGCACAAGTGGGTAACGTGGGACCTGACCTCGGACAAAACTACATCATTGATGCCTTCCTTGTCGTTGTGGTTGGCGGCGTGGGGCAAGTGTGGGGTGCAGTACTTGCAGCCTTAGGTTTAGGGATTAGCGGTACAGTTTTAGAGATTGGTTTAGGTGCGGTTTTAGCAAAAATTATTCTCTTGGTTCTTGTGATTTTGTTTATCCAAAAGCGTCCACAAGGTTTGTTTGCCATCAAAGGTCGTTTCGTGGAGTAAGCCAATGAAAATCACTTCTTTATTTGCAGATAAACCGTATAGCGCAATTGCGATTGCCATTTGTTTTGCCGTGTTATTGAGCTTACCTTGGTTACATCTGTTATCCCCTGATTCGGCATTTTATCTGTCAGCGTATTGGATTACGTTAATTGGCAAAATCATGTGCTTGGCTTTGGTCGCGTTGGCACTGGATTTAGTGTGGGGCTATGCAGGGATTTTAAGCTTGGGGCATGGTTTGTATTTCGCCTTGGGTGGTTATGCCTTTGGCATGTACTTGATGCGCGAATCCGCAGGTGATGGCTTACCTGATTTCATGCGCTTCCTCAGTTGGACAGAACTCCCTTGGTATTGGGTGGGGACTGAGCATTTTGCTTGGGCGATGATCTTGGTTTTATCTGTGCCTGCCTTAGTTGCGTTTATTTTTGGTTTCTTTGCTTTCCGCTCAAAAATCAAGGGTGTGTATTTCTCAATTATTACCCAAGCTATGACTTTTGCCGCAGCCTTATTATTCTTCCGCAATGAGACAGGTTTTGGGGGAAATAATGGCTTCACGGGTTTTAAAACCTTACTCGGTTTTGATATCACTTCAGCGCCGATGCGTGCCACTTTATGTTTTGTCACTGCTTTGGTGTTAATGCTATGTTTTATCGGCTTACGTCAACTGATGAATCGTCCTTATGGTCGAGTGCTTGGCGCGATTCGTGACAGTGAAAACCGTTTGCAATATTTGGGCTATCGCACACTGTGGTACAAGCTTTCAGCATGGGTGCTATCGGCAGTGATTGCAGGTATCGCAGGGGCGTTGTATGTGCCACAGGTTGGCATTATTAACCCAAGTGAAATGAATCCAGTCAACTCGATTGAAATGGCAGTGTGGGTTGCCGCAGGTGGTCGTGGCACATTGATTGGACCGATTCTTGGTGCAGTTTTAATCAATTCTGTGAAGACTTATTTCACAGTAGCAGCACCAGAAGCATGGTTATTGATCTTAGGTGCTTTATTTATCGTGGTGACGATTTTCTTACCGAAAGGTGTGATTGGTTTATTTGACCGTTTTAAAAAGGAGAGCAATTAAATGAGTGATTTATTCGTAGACTCTGCTCAACATGGCGGTCAACTCGGCGAGGGTTATGGACGCGCCAAAACTGAGGGCGCAGACTTTAGTCATGGGATTGCCTTGTATTTAGAAAAAGTTAGTGTGTGGTTTGATTCGTTTCGTGCGTTAAATGATTTATCACTGTATATCGCTGAAGGTGAATTACGCTGCATCATTGGACCAAATGGTGCGGGGAAAACCACACTAATGGATGTGATTACAGGGAAAACGCGTCCAACCACGGGCACTGCTTTTTTTGGTCAAAACTATGATCTTGCCAAAATGAGTACCGAGGAAATTGCGGAAGCAGGGATTGGGCGCAAATTTCAAAAACCAACGGTATTTGAAAATTTCACTGTGATGGAAAATTTACTGCTCGCTGCACCACGAGATAAGCGAGTGAAAAAAAGTTTGTTTAGCCGGCTTGATCCAGAAGCACAGTTAGCACTGGAGGAAAGTTTAGAGCAAATTCGCTTAAAGGAATTTGTAAAAAAGCCCGCAGGATTATTATCTCATGGTCAAAAGCAGTGGTTAGAAATCGGTATGTTATTGATGCAACGTCCAAAGCTGATTTTATTGGATGAGCCTGTGGCGGGTATGACCGATGCGGAAACAGAACGCACTGCTGAATTGTGTTTGGAATTGAAAAAAAATCATACGCTGGTGGTCGTGGAGCACGACATGAGCTTTATTGACACCATCAGCGAGAAAGTTACGGTATTGGCGCAAGGCGCAATTTTGGCAGAGGGCACATTGGCAGAGGTACAAGCCAATGAAGATGTGATTGAAAAGTATTTGGGACGCTAGGAGACTGCCATGTTAGAAGTGAAAGAAATTAACCAGTTTTATGGTGGTAGTCATATTCTGCGTGACGTGTCTTTTCAAGCGCCTGTAGGGGAATGCAGTGTTGTTTTAGGACGGAATGGCGTTGGTAAAACCACGTTGCTGAAATGCTTGATGGGGATTCTCCCGATTAAATCAGGACAGATTTTGCTAGATGGCAAAGATATTGCCAAAATGTCCCCTGAGCAACGAGTACGTGCAGGATTGGCTTACGTGCCGCAAGGACGAGATATTTTTTCAACTTTAACCGTAGAGGAAAATATCTTAATTGGTATGGCGAAATTTTCAGGTGCGAAAACTCGAAAAGTACCGAGTCATCTCTACGAAATTTTTCCTGTCTTGGATGAAATGAAGCATCGCCGTGGTGGAGATTTGTCAGGTGGTCAACAGCAACAGCTCGCGATTGCGAGAGCGTTGGCTTCGGAGCCAAGAGTCTTGATTTTGGATGAACCGACTGAGGGAATTCAGCCCTCGATCATCAAAGACATTGGTCGGGTGATTCGTAAATTAGCAGGTCAAGGGGAAATGGCGATCGTTTTGGTGGAACAGTTTTATGACTTCGCTGAAGAATTGGCAGATAACTATACGGTGATGGCGCGTGGTCAAGTGATCGCACATGGGCAAGGTGCTGAAATGCCAGCAAAAGGGATAAGGGAGTTGGTGGCGATTTAATATTCTTCAACTAACGATTTTTTAGCTGTTTTCTAAGTAATCTACCTTAGTGATATATCTTACTTTTGAAAGATCAAAAGTAACAAAAATCTTTTGTTCGACTGACGGTACATCCTGAGCAATTCTAAAGCATGGCTTTGGAAGCAGCGCAAGGCAGTCGAACATGGCGACATCCATGTCGCCTGTCACAATAGTGAATGGTGGGTAAATATAATTTAGTAAATTAAATGGTTGGTACTAGATTTATTTACCTTCAACCTTATAGAACGTGCCGCCCGCATAGACGTTATGCCCAAAACCACATCCAGACTCGCCACTATTTTGTTTCACCTCAATTTTTTGACCATTATTTGTATCATTCGTAAATTGAAGCTTAATCTGGCAGTCCTCATAATGATAGTTGGCTTGCTTTGCAGTGATCGGCATTGTGGTATCAAATTCACCTAAATTGGGACCATAAATAAGACCACGAATGCCAAAATAATAACCTTCAAAATTAATTAGATATTTATTTTGTTGTTTCTTGACCGTGATGTAATCCCATTGTCCGAAACCGTTGGCTCTTACATAAGTGCCTTGTAGGTCTTTCGTGATCTGTGGTTTAGGAAGCTGTTTTAAATTGTATAGACTGATTTTTGAATCTTCATCTCTTAAAAACCATACTCTTGCCCATTGTGGTTTACCTAATTTTGCATAACTCAACCCGACATTATTATTGGCTATTTCAATCTCTCGATCAGTCACTTTAATACCGCTTTCTTCAGCATTCATTTGGCAGAAATGTGCCCATGCGGCTTGATCTTCAAATTGTTTCACTGCTTTGGCATATTGCTTTTGGTCGTAGAGCTTTTTCCCATTTAGAGCGTATTGTTTTACTTTGGCACAGCCTTGCTGTAATTCTTGCTCAAAAGACGTTTCTGCAAAACTAACGGTTGTTGCTGAAGCACATGTAATGATTAAAGCGAGTTGTGAAATTTTCATGTTTTAAATTATTTTGTAAATGAGATGTTTTTATTCTAACCAACTACATATGCATAGTAGAGATGAAATTGTTCTGTTTATGAACGACTCAATTGTAGCTGCATTAAAACTAAATCACGCCATTTGCCAAACTTTTGTCCCACTTGTGGCATATAACCAGTTTGAATAAAACCCAGTTGTTGATGTAATACGATTGAACCCGTATTTTCGCTATCAATCGCTGCCACCATGACATGCATATGCTGTTGAGTCGCAAGATGAATCAGTTGTTGCATGAGGGCTTTACCTAAACCCTGACGAGCATAATTCGGATCAATAAAAACAGAATGTTCAATACTGTGCCGATAGCCTGTAATACTACGAAAGGCAGAGTAATAGGCATAACCCGCAATTTTTCTCAATGATTGATCTTCAACGACAATCATAGGAAATTGCTGTTGTTGCATCTCCAGAAAGCGCTGTTGATATTGCACTAAAGTAACGGCTTGATCATTCCAGTTGGCTGTGCCCGTGATGATTTCATGATTATAAATGGTGAGAATCTGCTCAAGATCATCAGTAGTTGCAAAACGAATTTGATAAGAGTTTTGTAGTGTGTGCGTTGCAAGTATAAGATCGTGAGACATAACAAAATAAAAGAAAATTCATCTATTTCAATATGCGCGATCTAAAAAAAAACAGCAAGGAATTCCTTGCTGTTTTGATCAGTCAAAACCGTTTAGAAATGGTATTTCACTAAAGCACTGACATTATTTTCGTCGCTGCCTTTGATACCAAACTTGTTATTCCAAACAGAATGTTCTACGCCCAAATATAAACGTGTTTCAGGTGAAATGTGTTTACCTACATTCCATTTATATTGGGTTGTCCAGTTAAGTTCACTCGCATGGTCTTTTTCTGCTGTAGACCAGTCAAGGAAACCATCAACTAAGAAATCTTCGCTAGATACTTTAAATGGAACCGCATAAGCGATAGTCATTTGATAATCATCTGCTGTATTTTCATTGTTTGCACGGTAGAAATTGACATTTGCATATTGGAAATAAGGAATTGCAAGATCGAAACCTACGCCGTATAAGAAGTTATCAAAACTAGAAAAGTCATCATTGTTACTTTCCCAAGTCGTTGAGATCAACACATCTTTAATCGGACCAAAAGCAAGTTTCTGACCTGAAACCTCACCCAAGCTCAAGCGTGGAGAAAGCTCGAAATAAGTGCTTTTATGATCGTCGCTACCACGCATACGATCCATAAAGAAGAACACATCGGCATATTTTACTTTTGCCGCATATTCAACTGTTAAAGTTGTTTGTTTTTCATCAACCACTTCATAGTTTTCGCCGTATAAACCCGTTAGGCTGAAATCCTGCCAAATTGGTTTCGCTTGAGCGAAAACTGCTGTAGATAACAATAAAGATGTAGCCGCAAGTTGCTTCAATTGCATTTAAAAAATCTCCCCCACAAAAGGCGTGTAAAGCATACAAGTTATGAAGCAAAAATAAAGCCAAATTTGACCAAATGCTCAAAAGAATTGTATACGGTAAAAGGTCTGCTAAAGATAAGATTCGGTAAGAGAATCTTTTTGATCAAGTTTTAATAAAAATGTCAAAAATCAGCTTGCATATTTCTGATGAAAGACAGATATTGGAATTATAGAAGATCTTCTAAATAACTGAAACACAACTGATGTGAAGCAAGGAGACGACAAGCATTTACATAATCAGAATATACAACTGCACTGAATGAATGCATGCTCAAAGTGTGCTGAATAAAAAGCTTCGTAGAACCGTCTCAATATAGAAGAGAGGAAGATATTTATGAATATTGAAATCCGTACAGATAAAAACATCCATGGTAGCGAACGTTTAATTAGTTATATCCGTGCAGAGCTTACACAAGAATTTCAACGTTATAGCGAACGTATTACACATTTTTCGGTTCATATTAGTGATGAAAATGGGGAAAAAACGGGAGATCATGACAAACGCTGTATGATCGAAGCCCGTCCAGCAGGTATGAAACCTGTAGCTGTGACACACAAAGCTGCAAATATCGATGCATCTATTCATGGTGCGATTGATAAATTACAACGTAGTTTGGAACATTTATATGAGAAAAAAGACCACCATCGTGGAGCTTTACCAGAATATGTTGATGTCGATGATGATATAAAAGTAGATGATGAGGCGTAGTGAGCGCGTTTGAAAAAAGCCCAGTATTGGGCTTTTTTTATGCCTGTATCAAATTTATACATGATTTTTAGATCGTTTTATAAAATCCCGACGGGATATTCGGCATAATAGGCGAATTAAATACTTTGTGAGAATTGGTCATGTTAAGCAATCAGCAACAGGCCTTGGTGCAAGCCATACAACAACTCGATTTAGACCAAGTGCAAGCATTACTTGCTGAAGGACTTGACCCAAACTTTATTGATCCAGAAAAAGGGCCACCTGTTTCAGTTCTTTGTGATGGTTTGTTTGCGTGGTGGGAAAAAATTTGTGAGGCTTATGAAGCTGGCAAGCCATTAAGTGAAGATGAAAAACAACAAGAACTTCACGTTTATCTTGCTATTTTAGACGCATTAATTCAAGCCAAAGCAAATCTACATTTGTGGGATGCTGAAGAATTTTATGGTCCGCTTTGGGACGCTGCAAGCTCGGCATGTGTCCCTGTGGTACAGCGTTTACTAGATGAAAAAGTTGATCCAAATACACGTGATGAAGAAGGACTAACGATTTTATCTTCGATTAGCCAATTATTCTTTGATTGTGATTTTGATGAAATTGATTGGTCAGAATCGCTGAAAGAAGAGCGCGAGACACTCGAATTATTGCGTCAGCATGGCGCCAAAATGTCAAAAGAGCTAACAGCATAAGTTTAGCGAAAACAAGGAAAAGGGGTTCATCATGAAGAAGCTTAATGCTTTAACTTTTGTGGCTGCGTCAATGCTAGCAAGCACGACTTTTGCGGCAGAATTTTCATTTGATCGTCCTGGTGCAGGGATAGGAACAGGGATTACACCTGTTGGTCAACTTGCTTGGGAACAGGGCTTACCAACAGTAAGTTACCAAGAACAAAATATTGAAGGTGTAAAAGATAAAACTTTAACCCTAAATGGCGATATGTTGTTGCGTACAGGTTTAGCTAATGGTCTAGAACTGCAATTGGGTTGGCAAGGTCCAGTATGGCAACAACATAAGCGAGCTGGATTTAAAACTGAAACTGATGGTTTAGGCGATGTCAGTATTGGTTTAAAGAAAGCGATTGATCTGAAAGATGATCGTTTATCGATGGCGGTGTTAGCTGAAGCGATTATTGCAACGGGTAACGATGAATTCACAGCACATGATGATATTTATAGCTTAACTTCAGCTGTTGCCTATGACTTCAGTGATTTAATCGGTACTTCAATTACCATGCGTTATGAAGCACAAAATAGTAATTGGGCAGTGACAGCGATTCCAACCATTGATTATAAAATTGCAGGTAAATTATCAGGATATTCTGAGTTTATTTATCGCAAAGCAGAGAGCCAAGATTATCAATATGGTTTAGGGACTGGTCTGGTTTATGCCATCAATGATCGTGCACAGCTTGATGCAAGTGTGGGTGTTGATTTAGATGGTGATGTGAGAAGTTATAACGGTGGTTTAGGCGTATCCGTTTTATTCTGATAGATGATCTCTCAAATGCTCTATGTTGAACTGCCATTCAAGAAATCGGGCATTTGAGAGAACATAGAGAGATGATATGAAAATGAATGTTCGGGGTGAGGCTAGTGTCTCGCTGATCCAATACTTTTTGGGTACATTATTGCTGTTATGTGGGTCTTTAACCTACGCCCAAGAAAATTCAGCAGCACAATTATTAAGCCCTGAAGAGGCATTTACATTTTCAGTTGAATCGACGCAAACCGATCAAGCACGACTACGTTGGGAAATTCAGCCAAACTATTATTTATATCAACATAAATTTGAAGTTCAGCAAGGCAATCAAGCTGTTGCGTTGGATTTGCCCAAAGCCGTTGAGCAATATGATGAAAACTATGGTCATAGCCAAGTTTATTATCAGCAAGTTGAATTCAATATTCCGACACTAGCATCGCAGCACTACCGTGTCACATGGCAGGGTTGTGCCAAAGATCGAATTTGTTACCCACCTCAAACGATTGACTTTCAAACCGATATTGATGGTTTGGTGAGTATGCAAAATACCACTGCAAACTCTCAAAAGCGTTTTTTAGATGTTGCTCGATCTGCTCAGGCAGCGAATACAAATAACGCGGTATTAAGTGAAACTCCACAAGACCAATCAACGGTAGACAGCAACAATACTGTTATGGCCCAAGATCAGAAATGGTCGAGCACATTAGAACAACATTCTTTAGCTTATAGTTTGGCTTTATTCTTAGGATTAGGGATTTTACTGGCATTCACGCCATGTTCATTGCCGATGTTGCCTATTTTGACATCATTGATCGTGCGTGAACATAAAGGTGTTAAAGCATGGATGATTGCATTGACCTTTGTGATCAGCATGGCGATGGTATATGCGGTACTGGGATTAATCGCATCAGCTGCAGGGTTGAACTTTCAACGGTGGCTTCAACAGCCAGCGACATTAATTGCCTTTAGTTTATTGTTTGTGGTTTTTGCACTCAATTTATTTGGTTTATTTGAAATTAAACTGCCACAAAAATGGGTCAATCATCTTGATCGAATGCAATCGGTTCAACAAGGTGGCACCTTGATTGGCGCAAGTGTGATGGGGATGATTTCAGCTTTGCTGGTTGGTCCATGTATGACTGCTCCACTTGCTGGAACGCTACTGTTTATTTCACAGACCCAAAATCAATGGCAAGGTGCATTACTCTTGTTTACGCTCGGATTTGGGATGGGTATACCTTTGCTTTTGGCGAGTGTACTTGGTGCAAAAGCACTTCCTAAAGCGGGAGAATGGATGCATCAAATCAAGGTGATTTTTGCTTTTTTGATGTTGGCGCTAAGCTTGTATTTTATTCGACCACTTCTACCTGAATTGGCGATGCAGATTCTCAGTCTATTATTAGGTCTTGGATTTATTGTTTTTGCAGCGTATCGACTCTTTGTGAAGACGAGCCAATTAAAATGGCTATACGCATTATTGTTGTTGGTTGTTGTTCCTTTTTTGGCATTTAATCAATATCAGCATGTACAGAATTTGACAACGCAACAAGCTGATCAACTTGCTACTTGGCATATTGCACGAACAGCAGATGAGTTTGAACAGCTTCTTGCAACTGCGCCGAAAGATCAAATGATCGTGGTTGATGTGTATGCAGACTGGTGTGTGGCATGCCAACCGATTGAGCATCGGATTTTAAAAGATGCAGAGGTTCAACATGCTTTGGCTCCTTATTATTTGATCAAACTTGACCTCAGTCAGTATGATCTATCGCATCAGAACTTACTCAATCAATGGGACATATTAGGTCCGCCAACTTATTTATTCTTAGATCAACAAAAGAAAGAAATACGTGCTTTACGTTTGACGGGTGCATTCCAGAAATCTGAACTAATACAACAACTCGCTGCATTAAAAGAGAAATCATTATGAGTTATCAACTGTTCATCGGAAATAAAAATTACTCCACATGGTCGATGCGTCCGTGGATTTTGTTAAAACAGGCGGGTATTGCGTTCCAAGAACATTGGATTCAGTTTGATAGTTTTGAGCCTGATAGCCAGTTCAAAACTGAAATTCTAAAACTTAATCCAACAGGAAAAGTACCTGCTTTAGTTGATGGGGATATTATTGTTTGGGATAGTCTGGCGATTGCAGAATATATTGCTGAACAACATCCTGATAAAAATTTATTACCTCAAGATAAAAAGTTACGTGCCCGCGCACGTTGTATAAGTGCAGAAATGCATAGTGGTTATCAGAATTTACGCAATCTTTGTCCGATGAATGTTGAAGCGGATTTATCCCATATTGGAAAACAGCTTTGGGCTGAGCATGAGCAACTGCGTAATGAAGTCGCACGTATTGATCAAATTTGGTCAGAGCGACCACGCGAAGATCAGTTTTTGTGTGGTGAGTTTAGTATTGCCGATGCATTTTATGCACCAGTGGTGATGCGTTTTGAATGTTTTGACTTACCTATTTCAGCATCAGGCAAAAGCTATATAGACAAGATTTTGTCTTTACCATCGGTTCAACAGTGGATTGCGGAAGCAAAACAAGAGCAAATGTTTGTACCATTTGATGAGCCATATCGTCAGACTCGAGATGAATATTTAAAGAAATAGACAAAAAGTAAAAGAGGGAATTTCCCTCTTTTATTAATCAACCCACCAGCTCACTAAATACTTTGACTTGGTTACGCCCATTTGCTTTGACTGCATACAATGCTTGGTCAGCTTGACTAATAATTAAGTGTGACTCACTGGCATTTTGTGAGCTGCTAATTCCAAAACTAGCACTAACCGAAAATTCTTGATGATCTTCAGAAATAAAACTTAATTGTGAAATCGCAATTCGACAACGTTCAGCAATGCTTTTTGCTTGTGTTGTACTGGTGTTGGGAAGCAAAATAATAAATTCCTCGCCCCCAAAGCGACCAATCATGTCTTGATCACGTAGATTTTCAGTTAAGCATTTCGCGACATTTACTAATACTTCGTCCCCTAAACTATGTCCAAAATGATCATTAATATTTTTGAAATGATCAAGGTCGAGCAAAATCACAGAATACAACTGATCGGCTTGTTGATTGAGCTTCTCTAGCTGATTACTAATGCTTCTACGATTCATGACATTGGTTAAAGGATCGAGTCGGCTCAGAGCTTGAATGGCAGTTTCACGAGTACGCCACTGTTGCAGTAAAATTTCAAATAAATACAAACAAGCCAATAGAATTGGGAGCAGGAAGAAGAACATACTGCCAACCCAGAAAGGGTGCATTTCCGCTTGATTTAAGATCTCAGGATTAAAGATTGGCGCATACTGAAGGATGCCATACATACTGAGGAAATTACAAAAGAGCAGAGCAATAGTCGCGGGAATCAATGCGCAGTAGATCATACGACGATCAAACAAGATGAGACCGACACCGACTACACTGGCGTATGTCACCATGGTCGCAGGGCTAAAACTGCCGATCAGATAGCCTGTATGGCAAAGCAATACCGTAAAAATCTGTACACTCAAAATAGGAATAATTTCCTGAACCCACACTCGATCTTTGTAAAAATAACAAGGAATAATCAAGCTGAGAAAAACGATCAGCATGATCAAGTTGGTGAGTAGTTTTGAGCGAACAAGTGGTAAATTCACCCATTGCCATGTACTAGGATTCAGCAAGACAAAACTGTCCCACAAAATTCCAAACAAGCTCATCAGTGCAGCGAGTATTAGCAACAAAATACTTTTTTTCAGCATGTCCCAATTGATAAGCGGTTCATGCTCCCAAAGTTGTGAGAAATTCCATTTTTCTCGTTTTGCTAAACTCTTAAAATGAACCTTCATCATTGACATGCATCCTTTATGCAATGAGATTCCTAAGAACGGTTATAAGTGTAAATTTGTCATCAAAAAAATTGAAAAACGATTATTGAAATTACAATAGCATCTTTAGATTGAGAAAAAAGTCTAGCTCTCGGTTTTTAATGTTAAATCGCAAGGGAAAATTTTTTGGAAAAAGGTTTGATTATCTAAATAATCGATCAAATTTTAATTATTATGACAAAAATAAATTAAGAGTGACAATGGTCAGCCATTGCTGACCATTTTTTTCATTTGGAGGAAATGAGTTAATTTTGATCTAAGGAATGAGCAAACTCAGCAATATCCGCTAGTGCTTGTTTCGCTTCAGGGAACCATGCATTAAACATTTGGAAGTTATGCCACATGCCTGTGTAAAGTTTGAAGTTCACTTTGACATTGGCTTTTTCCGCCTTTTCTCTAAAGCGTTTTGAATCATCCAATAGGATTTCCTTAGAGCCGACTTGAACCAACGTTGGTGGTAAACCTTTTAGATCATCAAATAAAGGAGATACGCGAGGATCATCCGCTTGAATCCCATCCTTCAAATAATGATTGATTCCTGCTTGTAATGCTTCAATCGAAAGTAAAGCATCATGCTTCTGATTGAAACGTAATGATTCACTGGTGAGTGTCAGATCTAAATATGGTGACATTAAAATCATACCACTTGGCATCAGTTCAGGCTGTTGCTTCAAGCGTAAGCAAAGCGCCAATGCAAGGTTAGCCCCACACGAGTCGCCAGAGACAATAATATCTTTGGGTTTAATTCCTTGTACCAGTAGTGCTTGGTATACATCAAAAATTGCATCAATCGCCTCTGGGAATGGATGTTCAGGTGCGAGTGGATAATCTACATGGATCACCTGCATTTGAGTACGAGCTGAGATGTCAGTCATTAACGCACGATGTGTGTTTAGGCTACCTAAGAAAAAGGCACCCCCATGAATATGAAAGATCAGTTGGGTTGCAGAAGCTTGAGCTTTGATTTCTTCACCGCGAACACCAGCCAAACGTAGTGGTCGAATTTGTACTGTTGGATTCTGAGGAAACAAGCGACAAAGTTGATCTAAAACAGGTCGTAACGCATTCGGTGCTAAATTAAACTGACTCGGCGTGCGAATAGTCGCTTTTAGTAACGATTCAGTAAAATAATATTTCCAAACAGTACCAAATTTCATAATTTTTCCATATTGTTAGGTCAGTATAATAATAAGTAGAGTTCTTGAACTCCTGAGGTTATACCAAATAGTCATAATCAAGAATTGCAATATCGATTGAAGTTCTCAATACTCTTGGTCTTGAAAAGACCCCCTTAAGGATATTACAAAAATGAAGAAAATTGCTTTAGCATTTGGATTGCTCGGTTTAACAACTTTTGCCAATGCGGCAGATGCGCTTAACGGTAGTGTTTGGCAAACGATTGATGATGAAACTAAACAACCGAAAGCGATTGTGAAGTTTACAGAGCAAAAAGACGGTACGCTCAATGCATCAATTCAAAAATATTTAGTTGCTGGTCAGGAAAATGCCTGCACTAAATGTGAAGGTACTTTTAAAAATAAACCGCTTAAAGGCGTGACAATTGTTCACGGTCTTAAAAATGCAGGCGGTACAAATTATGATGGCGGTTCTATCATTGATCCTAAAAATGGTAAAACTTATAAATTGAAAGCTGAAATCATCGATGGTGGTAAAAAGCTTAAATTACGTGGCTACATCGGCGTTGCAGCATTAGGTCGTAACCAAACTTGGATTCGTACCAACTAAACCGAATTCGATATAAAAAAACCGAGTGTAAATCCACTCGGTTTTTTATTGTTTGCTTATTTTAAGCCGATAAATTTGCATAAGCCGCTTCATCAAAACCGATCATATAACCTTGAGGAGTTTGTAAAACTGGGCGTTTAATCAAGCTCGGTTGTGCGATCAATGTTTCAATCAGATTTGATTCGTTACTAGTCGCATGATTTTGTTCCGCTTCGCTGAGTTTGCGCCATGTGGTGCCTTTTTTATTTAATACTTTGTCTGCGCCAATCTCTTTCAGCCAAACTGTTAAAGTTTCAGCATCAATGCCTAGTTTTTTATAATCATGAAATTCGTAAGCAATTCCTTTGGCAGTTAAAGCATCGAAAGCTTTTTTCATCGAATTGCAATTTTTAATACCGTAAATTTTAAACATACTGAAAAACCGTATTGAGTGATTAAAAGATTTATTCGAAAGCCTAACGTAAAAACTGACTCAGTTGCCAATCGATATTGTTTATAAAGTTGATTGAGAGATTTCTAAAAGATGGGTGATTGATTAAATTGTTCTTATATATTGAGCATAAAAGCTAAAGACAGCGTCAAGAAAAAATCGAATATCTAAAAAAGAGAAAACCCGCATCTAATCATCCTGATCATGCGGGTCTCATTTCAACGTCCAATGTCTCATCCTTGCAAATAAACTTAAATTAAGTTTATTTTATCTTCCTACGGCGTCCTATCCCTTCTGGTCATCCTGACCGCTTCCCTGTGCCGTGGTGCTATAATGCCGTTACAGGGGATAAATAAAAATACACAAAAAACGACACGATATGTAAGCTAAAGAAGCGGTCAAAGTGAACACTTGTTCACTTATTCGTTTATTTTGTAGTCGATAATCACAGGAGCATGGTCGCTAAACCATTGTTCTTTATAGACCCATGCATTCGCTGTACGTGCTTTCCAGTCTGGAGAGCAAGCTTGATAGTCGATGCGCCAACCGACATTTTTCGCACGAGCTTGACCGCGATTTGACCACCATGAATATAATTCTGCTTCTTGGCGGACTTCACGGAAAGTATCCACATAGCCCAAATCATCATAAATGTGATCAAGCCATGCTCGTTCATGTGGTAAGCAGCCTGATGATTTTTGATTGCCTGACCAGTTTTTAATATCAATACGTTTATGCACGATATTGTAGTCACCACACACGATGATCGATTTATTTTCATCTCGCCATTGTTTTAAAATCTTGGCGTATTCTAGTAAAAATAAATCTTTACGTGCTTGTGCATCTTCACCACTTGAACCTGATGGTAAGTATAGAGAAGCAATATGAACAGGATGTGACAGTCCTAAATCAAACTCCGCCGTGATAAAACGCCCTTGAGAGTCAGCAAGTTCAAAGCCAAGTCCATTTTTCACCGTAATAAATGGCAAACGGCTATAAATTGCTGTACCTGCATAGCCTGCACGTTCAGCAGGAAATAAGTGCGTATACCAACCCTCAGGTTTGAATTTATCAGTCCATTGTTCATGGGTGATGCGGCTTTCTTGCATACATACGACATCCGCATCGGACTGTTCTAACCATTCAAGTAGACCTTTGGTCACTGATGAACGTAGCCCATTTACGTTAATTGAGACGACTCGAAGAATTTTTACATCACTTGGATAGCTATCCTTTGGTATCATGCGTATGTTTAACCTCAATTGATGAATTTGGAGCACCTTATGACAACGCCTGTGTCATTTAATCCGCAAGCTTTTATTGAACTCGCATTATCACGTGGTGTGCTTAAATTTGGTGAGTTTACCTTAAAATCAGGTCGTGTCAGTCCTTATTTCTTTAACGCAGGTTTGTTAAATGATGGTGAAGCACTCTCTCTTTTAGCACAAGGCTATGCAGATAAATTGGTTCAGTGTGACAATGTCGGTGTGATTTTTGGTCCTGCGTACAAAGGCATTCCTTTTGTAGCAGCAACTGCGGTTGCGTTGTCTCAAGTACATGGAAAGAGCGTTCCTTGGGGTTTTAACCGTAAAGAAGCCAAAGATCATGGTGAAGGAGGGGTGTTGGTTGGTGCATCGGTTGCAGGTCAAAAAGTTTGGATCATTGATGATGTGATCACTGCGGGGACTGCGATTCGTGAAGTTGTGACTATCTTAAAAAATGCTGGTGCAACGATTGCAGGGGTATTGGTTGCCTTAGATCGTCAGGAACGTGGTCAAGGTGAGCTTTCTGCGATTCAGGAAGTACAAAAAGAACTAGAAATTCCAGTACATGCATTGATTACCATGAAAGATTTGATGGATTATTTAGATGCAAAAGGCGAGAAAGAAGCTTTAGCCAATATGCAGGCTTATCGTGAGAAGTATGGTATCTAAGTTTTAAGTAAAAGAGAAAAGGAAGCAAAAGCTTCCTTTTTTAGTTTTGAAAACCGACTTTATATCGGGTTTCTACTTACTCAGTATTTCATTTAAATAAGATAATTTTCAATAATTCTAAATATTTATACTATCTCGAAAATTTTTCCGCTTAGGTTACTTTGAAAAAACATTTCAAGACTGGGTCTTATGTTTTCACCTTCAACTGTAATGTGTTTTATATCAGAAAATAACTGGGTGTTTTCGAAGTTATTATTTACGGTCGCTTGAATAAAGTGCTTAACACCAAATTGATCTTTTACGCTGATACTTTGCTTTAACATCTATTCACCTTTATAAAATTCTTAGAAATAATTAAAAAACAATTTTTTAATTTTATTCAAATAACCTTTTGATTAAATTTAAATAATTGATTTAAAGATGTGTAAAAGGTACGACCATCTAAGTTTAAATCAACTTCAATACCTGATTGTAAAAGGACTTTTTTGCCAACTTCAATTTTTTTAAAACCTTGACGCGTACTTTGCATTTTATTTATAGGAATTAATGAAACTATAATTTCAGTACCATTTGGAGATTTTGCAATCAAATCATGTGTTTCTAACAATTGATATCCTTTTTTAATTTTGATCTAAAAAAACAAGTTTTAAATTATAAAAAGTACGTGTCGGTACTTTTTATAATCTTTTATTTATTAGAGGGCTGTAATATTTACAGCATTTGGTCCTTTTTGACCTTGAGCTATACTGAATTCAACCATTTGACCTTCAAATAAGGTTTTAAATCCTGAATTCGATATCTCGCTGAAATGAGCAAAAACATCGGGACCTGATTCTTGTTGAATAAAACCAAAGCCTTTAGTCTCATTGAACCACTTTACAGTACCTTTAACAGTATTTGAGTTTGACATAGTATATCCTATTGATTTTTAATGGTTTATTTAAAATATTGTAACTTTGAAAATAATAAATAATGAAACTTAAAATCTAAAAAACGAAGGATTATTACTAAAACTACGATACTGCAAGAAGATTTACCGAGACAAAACTTTTTTCTAGTTAAGCCGAGTATACACTAAAAAATAAGATTAACTTATATATATATTTATTATTCTTATTGATATGTATAAATAATTGAATTTATTATAATAATATTGATTATCTGTGAATGGGTTATTTAGGTTCATAATCATAGAATTGTGTTTTAATTTATTGAGTGCTGTTTTAAATATATAAAAACCATAGGGTTATACAAAGTTGGTCTTAAAGTAATGATAGAGTTTGGCTGTGATTAATTCTGAATAAGAAAAATATTTGTTGTAAAGCTTAATGTGGTTCATATCTCGACATTTAACGTAGTCGGCGTTACACAAATCTCAGTTCATCACACTTCTTACATTCCAACATCACCCCTAACTTTTCCTTACGCCCTTGCTCCGTCAACACCCAAGGGCGATTTTGCCACGGTGGGTCATGGCGCACATGCTGCGTATGACCACAAGCGAGATCAGCTACAAAATATCCTTCGTCATCGAGATGAAATCCAACAATAGCTTGCTGCATTTATTCACTCAAACTTTCGAGTTTAGAATCCTCTAAACCCTTTAAAAAACGATGGCATAGATTATGAATTGCCACCAAATCATTCGGATCAACACCCAAAGAGCAGGCAAGTTTAAAAGGAATTAAGGTAATTTCATCTTTTGCAGCAAGTGCTTTTTCCAGCAAGATTACCTTCTTCATACGCTCATCTTCTTTTACCGCAATGCGCTTTAAAAATTGCTTTTCTTCAAGTTTTTTAATAATTGGCGTCAGCGTGCCTGAATCAAAAAAGGTCTTTTGTCCAATTTCAGACAACGTCACATTGTCCTTTTCATACAAAGCCAACAGTACGATAAATTGAGGATAGGTTAGGTCGTATTCCTGAAGTAAGGGACGATATTGACGAATCATTGCGTTGGTCGCGGAATACATAGCAAAACACACTTGATTATCCAAGTAAGAAAATTCAGTCATGCTTTACTCCTCAAGGTCACCTTTGCTAGCTCACAGTATAGTTTGGTTAGCAGGAAAAGTATATTGCGCATAATTGACTTGCATACAAGATAATTGTGTGCAATATTAATTCGCATAGCTGAACAAATAGACAAAGCTATTAAGCAAATAAGATGGATTGAATCAGAGCGAGATGTTGTATGACCACAATTTATGATTTTCAGGCTGAACTTTTAGAAGGTGAGCAAAAGAACCTTGCAGACTATCAAGGCAAAGTTTTATTGGTAGTGAACACTGCAAGTCAATGTGGCTTAACCCCACAATTTGAAGGGCTTGAGAAGCTATATCAAGACTATCAACAACAAGGTTTGGTGATTTTAGGTTTTCCATGTAATCAGTTTGCAAACCAAGACCCATCAAGCAATGAAGAAATTGGCAACTTCTGTCAGCGCAACTATGGTGTGTCATTTCCTATGTTTGCCAAAGTCGATGTGAATGGTTCAAATGCACATCCGATTTATAAATACCTCACCTCAGAAGCCAAAGGTATTTTAGGTAGTGAAAGCATCAAATGGAATTTCACCAAGTTTTTGATTAATCAAAATGGCGAAGTGATTAAACGTTATTCTCCAACGACCAAACCTGAAAAAATTGGCAAAGATATTCAGAAACTTTTGGCTTAATTTGATGCTGAAAGCGAATGCTGCACGAATTACTGGCAATGAAATCATTTGCCAGTAATTTTATAATTTTTATCACTCAGAAAATCGTCTATTTAAATAAATCGAATCTAGTGATCTGAATAAATTAGAATTTTTTAGATTTAAGAATTACATAACTTGTTTAAACATCATCACTAAACTTCGCTATACTTTTTGCCAAGATTAAAAATACGAGCGTCAAATTATGCGTGTACTTGTAGTGATGGACCCAATCGAAACGGTAAATCTTAAGAAAGATTCCACGATGGCAATGTTATGGGCGGCAAGTCGTCGCGGGCATGAATTGGGTTATGCATTACAACACGATTTATATATTGATCAAGGTAAAGCATTTGGTCTGATTGCACCGCTTAAAGTCTTTGAAGATTATGATCATTATTATGAGTTGGGTGACAAGCGCAAAGAGTCATTGGCTGACTACGATGTGGTGTTGATGCGCAAAGACCCACCATTTGACATGAATTTTGTCTATACCACTTATATTTTGGAACAAGCAGAACGTGAAGGCGCTTGGATTATTAACAAACCTCAATCCCTACGCGACTGCAATGAAAAATTGTTTGCAACTCAATTCCCAGAACTTCAAGTGCCCACTTTAGTGACTTCGCAACAAAGCCTGATTCGTGAATTTATTAAAGAACATGGCGATGTGATCGTAAAACCACTCGATGGAATGGGTGGAATGGGGATTTTCCGTTTATATCAAGACGGCGTAAATATCGGTTCAACTCTAGAAATGCTCACCGAAATGGGAACACGTCCAATCATGGCGCAACGTTATATTCCTGAAATCGTCGAAGGAGATAAGCGTATTTTGATGGTGAACGGTGAACCTGTACCGTATTGTTTGGCACGTATTCCACAAAATGGCGAAGTGCGTGGTAACTTGGCTGCGGGTGGTCTAGGTCAGGCGCGTCCACTCACTGAAAATGATAAAATGATCGCAGCAAAAGTGGGTCCTTTCCTGCGTGAAAAAGGCTTAGTTTTTGTCGGTCTTGATGTGATTGGTAATTATGTGACAGAGATTAATGTCACGAGCCCAACCTGTATCCGCGAGATTGATGCACAATTTGGAACATCGATTGCAGACGATCTATTTAATGTCTTAGAAGCAGGTCGTTCAAATTAATCGAGCTGTTATATTTTGACCCAAATGCCCATTTGTTTTTTGCGAAAATTAACATACGAATGGGCATTTAGATGTCGACAGAACCATGTTTTTAGCAAACAATTGAAAAAAGCTACGCTTTCTGTTGTAAACAGGTGAAATTCGCTTTTCGTGAATGAAGCTTTAGGATTAAAATAACTCCCGAAAACAATAGACGATAACCTTCTTTTTTGAGTTGAAGAATTAGACCGTGACCAATTCGCCACAGAACAAACCCAAACATGTCATGATGATGGCCGCTGGTACAGGTGGACATGTCTTTCCAGCACTTGCAGTTGCGAAACAACTTCAACAAGAAGGTTGCCAAGTCTCTTGGTTAGCCACACCATCGGGTATGGAAAATCGCTTACTCAAAGATCAAAATATTCCAATCTATCAAATTGATATTCAAGGTGTACGCGGTAATGGTTTAGTCCGTAAACTCAGCGCACCTTTTAAAATCTTAAAAGCGACCTTAAGCGCTATGCGCTACATGAAACAGTTGAAAGTTGATGCAGTTGCAGGCTTTGGTGGTTATGTCGCAGGGCCAGGTGGTTTAGCTGCACGTTTACTTGGTATTCCTGTATTAATTCATGAGCAAAATGCGATTGCAGGATTTACCAACACCCAATTGGCTCGTATTGCCAAAACCGTGTGTCAGGCATTTCCAAATACTTTCCCAAACAGTGATAAAGTCGTCACCACAGGCAATCCTGTACGTGCGGAAATTAGTTCGATTTTGAATCCTTCTTGGCGTTATCAAACCCGAGAGCAGGAGCATCAACCGATTAGCATCTTGATTGTGGGAGGGTCATTGGGGGCACAAGCGTTGAATGAGCGCTTACCCGCAGCATTGAAAAAAATAAATGCGCCTCTCAATGTATTCCATCAATGTGGTCAGAACCAACAGGATGTCACGCTTGAGCGTTATCAAGATGCGCCAGCGAAACTAAAAGTTGATGTTCAGCCATTCATTCATGATATGGCAAAGGCGTATAGTGAAGCAGATTTGATTATCTGTCGTGCGGGTGCGTTAACCGTCACAGAGGTTGCGACAGCAGGAGTTGCTGCTGTTTTTGTTCCACTACCGATCGCTGTAGATGATCACCAAACTGCAAATGCGAAGTTTTTAGCAAATGTTGGTGCGGCTAAGATTTGTCAGCAAGCAGAAATGACACCTGATGTGTTGGATAAACTGCTAAGTAGCTTGATCAATCGTCAGTTACTTTCTGAAATGGCAGTTAAAGCACGTCAACAAGCACAACCAAATGCTACACAGCATGTGGTTGATCTGATTAAAAAATTGTAATTCGAGTCCATCTATGTCACCTACAAATCCAAACCAAGCCAAAAAGCTAATCAAAGTGCCTGAAATGCGCCGTATTAAAAACATCCACTTTGTTGGTATTGGTGGTGCGGGGATGTGCGGTATCGCAGAGGTATTAGCCAACCAAGGTTATAAAATTTCGGGTTCAGACATTAAAGCCTCAAAAACTACAGCGCAACTCGAAGCGAATGGCGTTAAAGTCTTTATTGGACATAGCGCTGACAATATTAAAAATGCCAACGTTCTTGTTGTTTCAACAGCGATTGATCCTGAAAATCCAGAGATTAAAGCCGCGATTGAACAACGTACACCGATTGTACGTCGTGCTGAAATGCTTGGTGAGTTGATGCGTTATCGTCATGGTATTGCAGTTGCAGGTACTCATGGTAAAACCACAACGACTAGTTTATTAACAACGATGTTGGCGGAAGAAAATCTTGACCCGACATATGTGATTGGTGGATTGCTGAATAGTACAGGGGTAAATGCGGCACTGGGTGAAAGCCGTTTTATCGTGGCAGAAGCGGATGAGTCAGATGCTTCATTCTTATATTTGCAGCCAATGGCCGCGATTGTGACCAACATCGATGCCGATCATATGGACACTTATGAAGGTAGTTTCGATAAATTAAAAGATACCTTTATTCAATTCCTACATAACTTGCCGTTCTATGGCTTGGCTGTGGTATGTGGTGATGATGCCAATATTCGCGAAATTTTACCGCGTGTTGGGCGTCCAGTACTGACCTATGGTTTTAATGAAGATAATGATGTACGTGCCGTTGACGTTGAACAAGATGGTATGCGCTCACATTTCACTGTATTGCGTAAAGATCGTGAGCCATTACGTGTCACGATTAACCAACCAGGTTTACACAATGTCCTAAATGCACTTGCGGCGATTGGTGTTGCGACAGATGAAGGTGTTTCTGATGGTGCGATTTGTCGAGCTTTAGAAGGCTTTAGCGGTGTTGGTCGTCGTTTCCAAGTTCAAGGTGAATTTGAAGTTGGTGAAGGCACTGTTAAACTCGTTGATGATTATGGTCATCATCCAAAAGAAGTTGAAGCAACGATTAAAGCAGCGCGTGCCAGTCATCCAGATCGCCGTTTAGTCATGATGTTCCAACCACATCGTTTTAGTCGTACTCGTGATTGCTTTGATGACTTCGTGGATGTTCTTTCGCAAGTTGATCAACTTTTATTGTTAGAAGTTTATCCAGCGGGTGAAAAGCCGATTGTGGGTGCAGACAGCCGTGCTCTTGCGCGTAGTATTCGTTTGCGCGGTCAGGTTGAGCCGATTTTAGTTGATCCTGTTGAAGGAAATTTACCAAACGTTTTGCAAAAAGTGTTACAAGCGAATGACCTGTTATTAACACAAGGTGCGGGTAACGTCGGTGCAATTTCGGTAGAATTGGCTCAGCATCGCTTGTATGCCCAATAGTTTTAGAAAATTCCTCCCAACCTTCTTTTAACAAAGAGCGAAGTTTCCCTCTTTCATAAAGAGAGGGCGGGAAGATTTAGAGAATTTAGAAAAGTTTTAAGGATATAAACGTGTCAAATGCTGCAAAATTCGGCAAAGTTGCTGTGTTATTTGGTGGGAAGTCGGCTGAGCGTGCTGTGTCATTAGACAGTGGTCAAGCTGTATTAGAGGCTTTATTGCGTTCAGGTGTACAAGCAGAAGCATTTGATCCACAAGAAAAAAGCGTAACTGAGCTTGTTGCCTATGATCGTGCATTTATTGTATTGCACGGTCGTGGTGGTGAAGACGGACAAATTCAAGGTGTGCTTGAGTGGTTAAATATTCCATATACAGGAACGGGCGTTCAAGGCTCTGCGATTGGTATGGATAAAGTAAAAACTAAGCAAATTTGGCAAGGAAGTGATTTGCCAACAGCTCCATATCGCATTATCACAAAAGATTCTGATTTGAACTCAGTTATAGCAGATCTAGGTTTGCCTGTGATCATCAAGCCTGTACATGAAGGTTCGAGTGTCGGGATGAGTAAAGTTGAAAAAGCAGAAGATTTTGCTGCGGCAATCGAGAAAGCGACTCAACATGATGCAGTGGTCATGGCTGAAAAATGGATTACGGGTCGTGAATTCACGATTTCTTTCCTGAATGGTCAACCGTTGCCAGTTATTCGTTTGCAACCCCCAGCTGATGTCGCATTTTATGACTACGAAGCGAAGTACCAACGCAATGATGTGCAATATGGCATTCCGTGTGGTTTGAGTGAAACTGAAGAAAAGTCTTTGCAAGCTCTATGCTTACGTGCATTTCAAGCAGTAGGTGCAGAAGGTTGGGGACGTATTGATGCGATGCAAGATGAGCAAGGTAATTTCTGGTTGTTAGAGGTAAATACTGTACCTGGTATGACCAGCCACTCGCTTGTACCTAAAGCTGCACAAGCGGTCGGTTATAGTTTTGATGAGCTTTGCCTAGCAATTTTAGAGCAAACTTTAGCAAAGTCGGCTTAATTATTCATGGCTCAACTTCCTGCATCAATGCGTCGTAAAACACGACCTGCCATCAGCTCTATTCATGAGAAACCGCCTTCGCCTAAACAAAAAATGGTGAACGCGGGTGGTTGGCTGCTTCTTGTTGTTGCATTTGCCGTGCTTGCAGTTGGTCTTTATGGCTTATATAAAGTTATGACAGATGCAACTGTTGCACAATTGCAGGTGGTGGGTACTCAATCAGAAGTTGAGAACCAACAGTTGGTTCAACATCTCAATCCTATAATTAAAGATAATTATTTCACTTCAGATTTAGAATTAATTCGTGATCAGGCGTTACAAGTCACATGGGTTGATCGGGTGGTAGTATCACGAGCTTGGCCAAATGCAATTCGTGTGCGGGTGATGCCGCGACATGCGATTGCACGTTGGGGAACAGGGCGCTTGCTCAGTGATAATGGTGATGTCTTTAGCGAAGCTGTACCAAAGGTACATCCAAACTTGCCGCTTTTGCATGGTCCAGTCAGCCAATCCAAAATGATGATGCGTCGCTATAATGAAATTAATCAGTTGTTTTATCCTGCAAATTTGCGGTTAAAAGAGCTTTATTTAACTGAGCGTATGACATGGTTCATGCAGTTTGATTCAGGTTTACGTATTATTGTTGACCAAGATCAAACCATGAATAAGTTACAACGCTTGAGCCAATTGGCACAAACGGATTTAAAACCTGTATGGTCAAAAATCTCGGCGATTGATTTACGTTACCGAAATGGCTTGGCCATTCAGTGGAAAAATGCAATGCCGCCAAAGATTGTCAATGGTCAATTAGTTGTAACGATTGATGACACAAACCTTGCGGGTGCAATTCAGGCAAAGCCATAATACGTGGCTTGAAAATAACAGGCAGTTTTGCCCGTATAAACAACAAAAGATATGGTATTGAAGTAATGAGTGAAGCTGTTCCCTCAGTTGTTGCGATTGATATTGGGACTCATAAAGTCTCAGTTTTGATTGGTAAGATCCATGCACCGGATAAAATCCAAGTGATTGGCATGGCAACTGCTCGCAACCGAGGTATGGTTAAAGGCAAGATTGTCAGCTTAGACAAGGTGATTGCTGCCATTAAAAATGCAGTATCCGAAGCAGAAGATATGGCGGAATGTCGTATTCATAGCGCGTGGGTGTCGATACCAAGTACTGAATTACAAAGTTTTTATGCTTCAGGTCGCACTCCTGTCGCAAATCATGATCATATTATTACGACAAATGAAGTAGTTAGAGCGTTAGAGTTGGCTAAAGCGAGCCATGTGACCCCTGATTATTATTTGGCAAGTGCTGTGCCTTTAGGCTTTGAGTTAGGTGACTCTGCTGAATGGGTACAAAATCCTGTGAATATGTCAGCACATAGCATGACAGGACACTATCAGTTGATGATGATGCCGATCAGCACCATGCAAAACCTTGATCGCGCGATGAAAGGTGCGAACATTGGTGTTGAGAAAATGGTGGTATCTTGCCTTGCAACAGCTGAATCGAGCTTGCTGAAAGATGAAAAAGAATATGGTGTTTGTTTAGTTGATATTGGTGCAGGTATTACCAATATTGCAGTTTATTTGGATGGACGTTTGGCATTAGCACGTACTTTACCGCGTGGCGGTGAAAATGTGACACGTGATATTGCAGCAGTTTTACAGACTACAACTGAAGAAGCCGAACGCATCAAAATTTTACATGGTTGTGTCGATATCAGTGTGGTCAAACCAGACCATATGATTCAAGTTCAAGGTATTGATGGTACGCAAACCATCAGTCGTATTGAGCTTGCAGAAATTGTAATTGCACGTTACGAAGAAATCTTTACATCTATCCGTGAAGAGTTAGAGCATAGTGGTGCAATACATGGTTTATATCATGGTGTTGTACTCACAGGTGATGCTTGTCAAATTGAAGGAATGGTGAATTTGGCACGTCGTATGCTTGGTGTATCTGCACACTTGGGTAATCCGCCTTTGCAAGTTTATGCTGAAGATCAGCACTTACCTGCATTGCGTCGTTCAATGTATGCGACAGCGGCAGGGTTGTTGATGTTTAGCCAAAGTGACTTACAAGATGCTGTTGAAGAACCTGAAGAAGCGAATGATCGGAGTTTTATGGATCGTGTCGCAAATGGTTGGAATGCACTCAATAGCAAGCTTAAGGCGATTTTCTAACTTGTAGGTATTTTGGGGAAAAATTGTTAGGAAGTTGTAATAGTAAGTCACTGGACTTGACAAGCTGAGTAATATTGAACAGCATCCTAGGCATCAGTAGTTTTAAAAATCAAGGCAGTAACGGGCTGAAGTAACTGCCATTTATATATTAGGAAATCTAAAGGTCATGGCCTCATTTGAATTTATAGAAGATGAACTAGACGATGGCAACGGTCAAGCCCGTTTCACAGTATTTGGCGTGGGTGGTGGTGGCGGTAACGCTGTTCAACACATGGTGCAGTCAGACATCAAAGGCGTAAAGTTTGTTTGTGCAAACACGGATAAACAAGCCCTAGATAGCATGAATGCTCCATTCAAGATCCAGCTGGGTGAGCAAAGTACTCGTGGTTTAGGTGCAGGTGCAAATCCAGAGGTTGGTCAGATTGCTGCTGAAGAAAGCCGTGAAGTGATTCGTCAACATCTCGAAGGCACGGACATGGTTTTTGTCACCGCAGGTATGGGCGGTGGTACAGGTACAGGTGCAGCACCTGTGGTTGCCGAAGTAGCTAAAGAAATGGGTATTTTGACCGTTGGTGTTGTGACAACCCCTTTTAATTTTGAAGGTCGTCGTCGTCAAAAATCAGCTGAAAAAGGTATTGATGCACTTGAAGCACATGTAGATTCGTTGATTATTATCCCAAATCAACGCTTACTCAGCGTGTATGGTGACATCTCAATGAAAGATGCCTATAAAAAGGCAGACGATGTATTGTTAAATGCTGTTCGCAGTATTTTTGACTTAGTGGTAAATCGTGGTCACATTAACCTAGACTTTGCTGACTTAAAAACTGCGATGAGCACACGTGGTTATGCAATGATGGGTGCTGGTTTGGGGCGTGGTGAAGACCGTGCTCGCCAAGCAGCTGAACAAGCAATCCGTAGCCCATTACTCGATAACGTGAATATTATTAACGCCAAAGGTGTATTGATCAATATTACTGGTGGTGATGATATTACGTTACGTGAAACAGAAATTATTACCGATGTGGTCAATCAAATTGTTGATTTGGACGAAGGTGAAATCTTCTACGGTACGGTATTTGATCCTGATGCACGTGATGAACTTCGTGTGACTGTAATTGCAACTGGTCTGACTCGTAATGCGAGCGAAGTTGAGGCGAAGAAGCGCGTTACGACAACGCATCATGCCACAGCACATACAGCCCAACAATCAGTTGATGAAGATGATGTACCTGCAATTAGTAAGCGTACAAATGCTGAATCACCAGTAGCGAACGCACCAAGTTCAACCCCGCGTTCTTCGCCGATGAGCATTCAGGACTATCTGAAAAATCAACAGCGTAAATAACAAAATCATATGTTTAGCTAAAGGGGGACAGTAATTGTCCCCTTTTTTATTTTTTTAAAATGGCAAAATATGCTAAGTTATATCGGTTTTTGCAAATGAAGTTGGCGTGGCATGGTGAAACAACGTACTTTGAAACGTGTGGTGAAAGCGAGCGGTATTGGTCTGCACAGTGGTCAAAAGGTGCTGATTAATTTTGTTCCACACCATATTGATGGAGGTATTGTCTTTCGCCGTATTGATTTAAATCCGCCAGTTGATATTCCAGCAAATGCTTTACTTATCCAAGAAGCCTTTATGTGCTCCAATCTCGTTCGAGAAGACATTAAAGTCGGAACGATTGAGCATGTGATGAGTGCGATTGCAGGATTGGGGATTGATAACCTCATCGTTGAAGTGTCTGCATCCGAAGTGCCAATCATGGACGGTAGTGCTGGTCCATTTATCTATCTTCTTATGCAAGGTGAGCTCGCAGAGCAAAATGCACCGAAGAAATTTATCCGAATTTTAAAACCTGTAGAAGCATTGCTTGAAGATAAGCGTGCTATTTTCACCCCTCATTCAGGTTTTCAACTTAATTTTACGATCGATTTTGACCATCCCGCCTTCGCAAAAGAATATCAATCTGTCAGTATCGACTTCTCTACAGAAACCTTTGTCTATGAAGTTAGCGAAGCCCGAACTTTTGGTTTCATGAAAGATTTGGATTATTTAAAAGCCAACAATCTTGCATTAGGTGCAAGTTTGGAAAATGCGATTGGTGTTGATGATACAGGTGTGGTCAATGAAGAAGGGCTGCGCTTCGCCGATGAGTTTGTTCGCCATAAGATTTTAGACGCAGTAGGTGATTTATATCTATTAGGGCATCAAATTATTGCGAAATTTGATGGCTATAAGTCAGGACACGCTCTGAATAATCAGCTTCTTCGCAATGTTCAAAACGATCCAAGCAGCTATGAAATTGTAACATTTATTAACGAGAATGAATGTCCTATTCCGTATGTAAGTGTGACTTAAGTCATTGTCTTATATTGTGTACGTTATATTATAACAATTAAAATTGTGATGTGATTCTCATTGTTATATTGAGTGTTTCGATCGTCAATATCGGTACTTTACTTTTTATTGCTTGCCAAACGTAGTAAAGCTTGGCTAAGCTTAGGGTCGCTCACATATTCAGCGGCACTGCGTAATAGCTCCTTTGTCTCTGAAGAAAGTGCTTGAGGCGGGGGAGAGACTTGTTGAGAAACCACGGTCTTATTTCTTAAACGGACTTGGATTTTTCTTAAATCTCTGAGACCTTCAAGCTGAGCTAACTGCGCAACATAGTGACTTTGTAAATAACTGAGCTGACTAATCATTGCTTGATTTTCACCTGTTATGGTCAAAACGCCATGTTGATAACAAACAACCTGCCATTGTTCTGGTTGGGGCAATAATGGTTGAATAATTTTCGTAAGTTGTTTCCATTGTGTGACTTGCGTAGTCAGAAACGTTAAGTTTCCTGTTTTTATGTGTTGTCCTTTCTGTTGAAAGACGTTTGTAGGTTCAGACATTTTAACTTCCCACGAGGTTAGATGTTCATCTTAAGCGTTCACTTCAGCTGATTTCAAGGAAGAGATGATAAAGGAACTTTAGTAAGGACGGTTTCAAGAGGTTTTTTATGCATCATACGCGTCGTATTTTACTCGCATTTTCATTAGCTGCTTCTGCAGCATCGGTTGCCTTTGCAGATTATCAAAATATCACTCAAACTACGGGTGATGACCGTTTAGAAGAATTATCAAAAACACTTGCTCAAGGTTCTTATAATCATCCAGATGATATAGATCTACCAGCAGTTTCAAATGTATCTGTTCAGTTGCGTGAAAAGACGATTGAACTAAACAACGCAATGATTGAAAAGAAATATGGCCGTTCGGCAATTTCTACTCCAAAAGAAAAATCTACATCATCATTTTCATCAAATACGGGTTATTCTTGGTTAGTGAGCCATCCGTTGGAAGAAGGGCGTGTAAGTTCATCTTGGGGAACTCGTACTTTACTCGGTTCTACTCGTCACCATTCAGGTATTGATCTTTCAGCACCATCTGGAACTCCGATTTATGCAACCGGTCCTGGCGTTGTAACAAAATCTGGTTGGGGTTCAGGTTATGGTCAATACGTTGAAATTGATCATGGCAATGGATATATCACACGCTACGCTCATGCTTCGCGTTTAATCGTAAATGCTGGTGATCGAGTGAGTGCAGGTGAACACATTGCAAATGTAGGTTGTACTGGTCGTTGTACTGGTCCGCATTTACATTTTGAAGTTGTTAAAGATGGTCAGCGTAAAAATCCATCAACATACTTAGCGATGCTGCCTTAAGTCATTTGTATAACATTTGTATATTAATTCTGAGAAAATCGCCATTATTGGCGATTTTTTATGTCTTTTGTTTTATTTAGGTCAATGACTATTTAGTGAGAAAATATTAAGGCATTTTGTATTCATTTGGGGCGATACCTTTATGAAGCCAAAACATGATAAAAATAGAACGTCAAAATAACTTAAGGGAAAAGGTGAATTGTATGGCGTTTTATGGCGACTCTGACGCGCAAGAAACCCAGGAATGGCAAGAAGCATTTGATTCAGTATTACAACACATGGGCACAGAACGTGCTGCTTTCTTACTAGAAAAACTATATCAACGTGCGATTGCAAAACATGTGCCGATCCAACGCTTAAATACACCTTATCTCAACACGATCTCAGTTGAAGAACAACCAGCAATGCCAGGCGATCAAGACATGGAGCGACGTATTCGTGCCTTGATTCGTTGGAATGCACTTGCAATGGTTTTACGTGCAAACAAAACAGGTGATGACTTAGGTGGTCACCTTGCAAGTTTCGCATCTTCTGCGACGTTATATGATGTTGGTTTTAACCATTTCTTCCGCGCTGCCTCTGATAATTTTGGTGGCGACATGATTTACTACCAAGGTCACTGTGCACCTGGTATTTATGCGCGTTCTTTCTTGGAAGGACGTTTGAATGAAGAGCAACTTAATAATTTCCGTCGTGAAGTGGGTGGTAATGGTCTCCCAAGTTACCCTCATCCATATTTGATGCCTGACTATTGGCAATTCCCTACCGTATCGATGGGTCTTGGTCCAATCATGTCAATTTATCAAGCTCATATTCAAAAGTACTTGATGAATCGTGGTTTGATCAAAGAAGAGAATCGTAAAGTCTGGGCATATCTTGGCGATGGTGAGATGGATGAGCCAGAAAGTACTGGTGCAATTTCACTTGCGGGGCGTGAAAAGCTTGATAACCTGATTTGGGTCGTGAATTGTAATTTACAGCGCCTCGATGGTCCTGTACGTGGTAACGGGAAAATTATTCAAGAATTAGAATCTTTATTCCGTGGTGCAGGCTGGCGTGTCATTAAAGTAGTTTGGGGTCGTCATTGGGATCCACTACTTGCTCAAGATACTTCAGGCGCTTTAAAAGCGGTCATGGAAGAAACAGTTGATGGTGAGTACCAACGCTATCAAGTGAAAGGTGGTGCGTATACGCGTGAGAAATTCTTTGGCAAGTACCCAGAAGCTGCAGAGCTGGTAAAAGACTTAAGCGATGAAGATATCGATAATCTGAACCGTGGTGGTCATGACCCATACAAAGTTTTTGCTGCTTACGCAGAAGCAATGAAAGCCAAAGGTCAACCAACCGTTATTCTTGCAAAAACGGTTAAAGGTTATGGCTTGTCTGAAGAAATTGAAGCGGTGAACAAAACTCACCAAATCAAAAAAATGCAGATCGACTCTTTGAAATATGTGCGTGACCGTTTTAACTTGCCATTTACAGATGATAAGTTAGAAGAGCTTCCATTCTACCGTCCAAGTGAAAACTCTCCAGAAATGAAGTACATGAAAGCACGTCGTGAAGCGTTAGGTGGTTACCTACCTGCACGTCGTAAGGAAAGTACTTCTTTGCCAATACCTGAACTGTCAGTTTTTGATGCCGTATTAAAAGGCAGCGGTGGAAAAGAGCAATCAACGACGATGTTGATGGTACGTTTGATCTCAGCTTTGTTAAAAGAAAAAGCTATCAAAGATCATGTTGTCCCAATCGTTCCAGATGAAGCTCGTACATTCGGCTTGGAAGGTATGTTCCGTCAACTCGGGATTTATGCCGCACACGGACAAAAATATACCCCTGAAGACAATGAGCAGCTCATGAATTATCGTGAAGCGAAAGATGGTCATATGTTGCAAGAAGGGATTAACGAAGCTGGTGCGATGAGTGCTTGGGCTGCGTTAGGGACTAGTTATTCAACCAATAACTTACCAATGATTCCGATGTACATGTATTACTCAATGTTTGGTTTCCAACGTATTGGGGATATTGCATGGGCGGCAGGTGATGCACAAGCGCAAGGCTTCTTGTTGGGTGCAACTGCTGGACGTACCACCTTAAATGGTGAAGGTCTACAACACCAAGATGGTCATTCTCATATCTTGGCAGGTACGATTCCAAACTGTGTTTCTTATGATCCTTGTTTTGGTTATGAACTTGCGGTGATTGTGCATGACGGCTTGAAACGCATGTATCAAGATCAAGAGCGTGTGTTCTATTATTTAACAGTGATGAACGAAAACTACGAGCATCCTGAAATGCCCGAAGGTGCAGAAGAAGGCATTAAGCGTGGTATGTATTTGTTGCAGAAAGATGAGCAAGCAACGGTTCAACTATTAGGCTCAGGTGTCATTTTACGTGAAGTGATCAAAGCAGCAAAAATCCTTCGTGATGAATATCAGATTCATTCAAATGTCTGGAGTGTGACGAGTTTCAACGAGCTAGCACGTGATGGTATGGCATGTGACGAATATAATCGTTTACATCCATTGACTGAGACAGCAAAAGAATCTTGGGTATCTCAGCAATTACGTGATACTGACGGTATTGTAGTTTCAGCTACGGATCACATGCGCGTTTATAGTGAGCAAATCCGAGCATATTTACCAGACAATCGCCCATATGTCACTTTGGGGACAGATGGTTATGGTCGCTCAGATACTCGTGCTAATTTGCGTAGCTATTTCGGAGTTGATGCGGCACATATCGTGGTTGCGACTTTGAAAAAATTAGCCGATGAAGGTGAAGTGGAAAACCGTTTAGTAAAAGACGCAATCTCATCATTTGAGTTGGATACAGATCGTCCAGTTGCATGGGCACCACAGGCGCACCCGCAAGTGCAAGCTGTGGCTGAATATCACGAAAACCAAACAGGTGAGGGGAACTAATCATGCAAATCCAAGCACCTGATATTGGCGTTGATAAAGCTTTGGTCGCCGAAATTTTGGTAAAAGTAGGTGATCGAGTCGCTGTAGAAGATAGCCTTCTAGTTCTAGAGTCTGATAAAGCGACAGTAGAAGTTCCAAGTACTGCTGCAGGGATCGTGAAAAGTATTTTGGTTAAGCAAGGTGATGAAGTTACTGAAGGTGTTGCTTTAGTTGAACTGGAAGCGGAATCTCAAGCAACTGAGAGTCGTGTTGTTGAAACAGCTCAAGTTGAAACTCCGAAGGTAGAAACTCAATCTGAACAGATTGAAACTCCATCTGCACCTGTCGTTAACCAATCTGCAACTTCGACGCAAGTTGTGGATGTAAAAGTTCCAGATATTGGTGTTGAAAAAGCTTTGGTTGCCGAAGTTCTTGTAAAAGTTGGCGATGAAATTGAAGCTGAACAAAGTATTGTCGTTGTTGAGTCAGATAAGGCAACGGTCGAAGTTCCGAGTTCAGTTGCAGGCGTAGTTGAAGCGATTCAAATCAAAGAAGGCGACAGCATTAAGGAAGGAGTGGTATTGATTCAGGTCAAGACCGCGAGTGCTGTAGTACCATCTGAACCGCAAGTAGCTCCAGCTCAAACAGTAGCAACTACAGAAGCCTCAGCTGCAACTAATAGCTCAACAGGTAATGTTGAAATTGAAGTACCTGATCTAGGTGTAGAAAAAGCACTTGTTTCAGAAATTTTGGTCAATGTTGGTGATCACGTTGAAGCTCAACAAAGCTTATGCGTGGTTGAGTCAGATAAGGCATCTGTTGAAGTTCCAAGCTCGGTTGCGGGGATTGTGAGAGCAATCCATGTGTCAGCCAATCAAGAAGTTCGTCAAGGCATGGCTTTGGCAACGATAGAGGTGAGTGGTCAGGCCGCTGCTCAAGTAGCACCAAAAACTCAACCAGCTGCAAAGCAACCAACTGCTACTGAAGCTGCACCAACAAAACCACAGGCGGTAGCGACAGCAGCAACGAGTGCGCCAGCGCAAGCTGAGAAGCTGACCAAAGAGCAAGAAGCTGACAATGCCAAAGTTTATGCGGGTCCAGCGGTACGTAAATTGGCGCGTGAACTCGGAGTAGTCCTTGGTCAAGTGAAAGCCTCTGGCGAACACGGTCGTGTGATGAAAGACGATGTTTTTGCTTATGTAAAAACGCGTTTAACTGCACCACAAGCTGCTCCTAGTACACAGGCTGCACCTGTCGCTTCAGGCTTGCCATCATTACCTGATTTCACTGCCTTCGGTGGTGGCGAAGTAAAAGCAATGACACGTTTGCAACAGGTCTCTGTTCCGCAATTGTCATTGAATAACTTCATCCCACAAGTAACGCAGTTTGACTTGGCTGATATTACAGAGCTTGAAGCATGGCGTGGCGAACTGAAAGATGGGTTCAAAAAACAAGGAATTAGTTTAACTATTTTAGCGTTCATCGCGAAAGCGGTTGCTCACTTGTTAAAAGAAGAACCTTATTTCGCGGGTCATTTGGCAGATGATCAAAAGTCAGTGTTGTTGCGTAACGAAATTCATATGGGTATCGCAGTCGCTACACCTGATGGTTTAACAGTTCCTGTGCTACGTAATCCTGACCAAAAATCCATTAAGCAAATCGCGATGGAACTGGCTGAACTCAGTCAAAAAGCCCGTGATCGTAAGTTATCACCGAAAGATTTGCAAGGTGCCAACTTTACCATTACGAGTTTAGGTAGTATCGGTGGAACTGCATTTACGCCTTTAGTGAATTGGCCTCAAGTCGCAATTTTGGGTATCTCTCCAGCAACCATGCAACCTGTATGGAATGGTAAAGATTTTGATCCACGTTTAATGTTGCCATTATCGTTGTCATATGATCATCGAGTTATTAATGGGGCTGATGCGGCACGCTTTACCAATAAATTGACCAAGCTATTAAAAGATATTCGTAGTTTATTGCTCTAACGAATAATTGATTTAAGAATACCTCGCTCAGGCGGGGTTTTCTTTTTATTGAATATAGAAAAAAGCTACTTTATTTGCTATCAATTTGAAAATGAGCAATGAGGGAATCAAGCACTGAATTTGAGGTGGAGAAATGTTTGCGATTTATAGAGTCATGTTGCCATTATTGCTGGTAGTTTCTGTGCTTATGGGATTATGGGTGAGCTTTCTGCATTTTCCATCAGAGTGGGTGCTTTATATTGTGATGGGGATTGAATTATTAGTCGCAACCATTGTGATGGCGATGGAATATCAGGCACAAAATTTAAATACGAGCAGTGGCTGGGGTGGTTTTGGTTTTCTTGGTATAAGTGTTTATTTAGCTCTGCTATTAGGTCTGGTTCGATTGTTAATGTGGAGTTACCAAAAATTTTGGACTTAAAGATTCAAAACAATAAAGTTCTTTGATAGAATAAATACACTTCATTGGGGAGTAGCCGCTCTTTACGCAAAGTAAAGAGGTGATGATCAACATAATTGTTCAACAGAACATGGTCATCATAGCAAAGAACCAAGAACAGCTATTTAGCTGTGCTTTTGTTGGCAAGACCTTTGATTTATCACTCTGCATCAATCTAATTGATTTTGGCTAGCAGGAGGGGTAGATCATCGGTATATATTGCTAGCCAGAGCATTCAATTATGTATGAATTTCTCATCTCTACTTCGATCGTTGCCCTTGCTGAAATGGGTGATAAGACACAATTGCTCGCTTTATTGTTAGCAGCACGTTTCCGAAAACCTGTTCCAATCCTCATCGCAATTTTATTAGCAACCACGATTAACCACGGTATTTCTGCTGTTTTTGGTCAATGGATTACTACAGTTCTCAGTCCTGAAATTTTGATTTGGATACTTGCACTTGGTTTTATCGGGATGGCGATCTGGATGTTGATCCCTGATGAACTTGGTGATGAAACAGAAAGCATCAATAAATGGCAGAGATTTGGAGTATTTGGCGCGACCTTTATTCTATTTTTCTTGGCCGAAATCGGTGATAAAACCCAAATTGCAACTGTTGCATTAGCTGCACGTTTTGACAGCGTATTTTGGGTCATGTGTGGTACCACTGTTGGGATGATGCTTGCAAATGCCCCAGCAGTATTTATTGGTAATAAGTTGGCTGATAAATTACCAATCTCTTTAATCCATAAAATCGGTGCAGCGATTTTCTTGGTGGTAGGTATTTCAACCTTAGTTCAGCATTATTATTTTGCTTAATCTTATTCAAACATGCACCTGTTGTTGAGCAGGTGCATTTTTTATGTCGAGAGAAAATTAATAATTAAACTTCACTGTAAAATTAATTTGGCGTGGATTGCCTAAAGTAACCAAGTTCTCGTTGAGCGCACCAGCATAATAATCTTTATCAAACATATTGCGGATTGCCAGTTGAGCACCCCAGTGTTCGGCATCATAACCTGCCTCAGTATCAAACAAGGTATAGCTTGGAAGATCGACCGTTAAACCATTGACACTTTTTTTACTTTCACCGCGAACGCCAGCGCCTACATACCAACCTAAATTTGAACTAGGTTCAAAACGATAGCGTGTAGACAAGCTATAACTGTGCTCTGGAACATTATCTATCGTCAATCCGATATTCTCAGCCTGAGTATCTTTACTTATTTCTGCATCCGGCGTGTAGGTATAAGCAGCAGTAATTTTGAGTTGATCAAATAAATGAGCTGCAAGCTCCGTTTCGATTCCACGTGTCAGCTGTTCGCCACGTTGTACTTTAAAACCTGTGTTGATTGGATCAGTCACGGAAACATTTTGGCGACGTAAATTAAACCAAGCGATACTGCCTTGAATGCGTTGATCTGGACTTTGTAGTTTTAGACCTACTTCAATTTGCTTGCCTTTCTCGGGTTTAAAGGCATTGTCATAGAAATCCGTACCACTTACAGGTAAGAATGAGGTTGCATAACTCACATAAGGTGCAGCGATTTCATTGATGCTGTAAAGCAAAGAGGCATTACCTGTAAATGCATTCTCAGATTGGGTTGTTTCGGTATTTTTAACTAAATTTTGAGTGGTTGTTTCAGTCCAGTCATGTCGCCCCGCGAGATTCAAAACCAGCTGATCATTCAATTCGATTCGATCACGAAGATATAATCCTGTATATCGGAGGCGATTGATATCATGGTTGGTCGGTATATCTGGGCAAGTCACCTTGGTATTGTATTCAGGTTTATAGAGATTCAAATTACCCACTGTACAACGATTATTGATGTAATCACTTTTTTCTTGTATGGCATCAACTCCCACTGTGATTTCGTGTGAGGTATTGCCGAAATTTAATGTTTTTTGCAGCTGATTATCGATAGAAAAATTTAAGTTATCGACATCTTGATAACGCCCTTGTCGTTGGATCGTGGTGTAATCAATTTTACCTTCTTCATTTTTTGCCCAAAAGTTTTTACCTGTTGCAGCAAATACTGCGAGTCCAAGCATTTCTGTTTTTTGTACTGCAAAGTTTTGTTTAAATTGCCAGTCATTTTCAAAACGATGCACGAAATTATAACCTACACGATAGACATCGGCCTCATAAGCGCCATGTGATGGTTCACTAATCAATAGTTTGGAATTCAATGTGCCATTTGGATTATTTAATAATGTACCTAAGACTGGTAAACCTTGTTGTCGTAGATATTCACGATGTTGATAGCTGGCAATTACTGATAAATCGGTTTTATCGCCTAAATCAAAATTATAAGAAGGTGAGATATAGTAGTTTTTAAAATAAACAAAGTCAGTCGGATCATTTTGATCAGAGATGCGACCATTTAAGCGAAAAGCACCTTTCTCACTTTCATTTGGACTGTAGTTGATATCGAATGTTGCTTGCTTGAGTTGATGAGAGCCGTAGGTGAAAGCGCTGCGGTAAAAGCTCTCGGCTTGTGGGCGTTTGGTGACCATGTTCACCATGCCACCGGGTTGAACTAAACCAAAGTTAACCGATGCAGGTCCTTTTAAAATTTGAACTTGATCCATACCTGAAACTTCAGTAGCAACAAAGGTACTTTGACCTTGACGTAACCCATCAATAAAGACCTGATCAGACGAAGTTTGCCCACGAATAATAAAATCATCCCAACCCCGTCTTCCGAGTTGCCCTGAGACGACCCCTGCAACACCATTTAGGGCTTCAGCCAAAGTTTGAGCTTGTTTTTGTTGTAATTGTTCTTGGGTAATCACCGTAACAGACTGTGCTGTTTTAAATAATGGGGCATTTGATTTCAAAGTGGATGTTGCTTGTGTCGCCACATAATCATTGTTTTTATCTTGTTGAGCTTTGATGGAAATTGTTGGAAGGATATTGCTTTGATCTTCAGTTGCATAAGCAGCGCTTGTTATATGGCTCAAAATAAAGGTTGCAAGTAAAGTGGGGCGCGTAAAGAGCATAGAAAGTTCCAAGAAAGGGTAGATCAATAAAGATGCTAATGAGAATTATTATATTTTATAGCTTGGGCGTGCTAAATCCAATAAATAAATCGAAAAAGAATTTTTTAAAAATTACGATAAATATCCAACATTCGATTGAAACATGAACTTAATCCCATTATTTTATTATGGAATTAAAATAATTCATATTTAAAGATTTTTTTTTGGGGTTGCTATGAGCTTTGAAAGGACAACATCACAGATATTATTCGATAATGGTCAGCATAAATGTATTAGTTTTACCAGTTTGGTAAAAGGTGAGGGAATTCAAGCCAACCAGTTTTTAATTATTGATCATGATCGTGCAGCCGTCTTAGATCCAGGTGGTGATTTGACTTATGTCCCGCTCACGATGGAGCTTAATCGCTATACCAAATTGAAGAATCTAGATTATGTGATGGCTTCGCATCAAGATCCTGACATTATCACTTCGATGCCACGTTGGTTGGTCTATACCGATGCTAAAGTCGTTGCATCTAAGCTATGGGCACGTTTCTTACCCCATCTCAATTCTGCTTTTATGAGTGATCGAATGAAAGGTAATTGGGAAGAGCGTTTGATTGAACTCCCTGATACAGGTCAAGTTATTCCTTTAGGAAAGTCGGCGATTATTGCAGTTCCTGCGCATTTCTTACATTCCGTCGGGAATTTTCAGTTTTATGACCCAACTGCAAAGATTCTTTTCTCAGGTGATATGGGCGCATCAATTGTTGAAGATGCCAGTCTGCCGATTGTTGACTTTGAAGCGCATATTAAAAAAATGAAAGGCTTTCACCAACGCTATATGTGTTCCAACAAAGTGATACGTTTATGGGTCAATATGGTTCGTCAAATGGATATTGATATGATCGTTCCACAGCATGGTACGGCATTTGTCGGTAAAGCAATGATCAATCAATTTCTTGATTGGATTGAAACACTTGAATGCGGTGTTGATCTGATGAACGAATACGTATTTAGCTGCCCAACAACCTAATTTGGATGTAGGTGATTTAGCAAAATCGACGCATGATTGCATAAAAAAATTATAGGCAATATTGTTTTTCAGAATGACTTTTTTTAGGATTCTCGTTGCAAAGGAATTGGTTTTGATAACGAGAATTTTAAAAAAATGTTGTCTCAAATTGCAACGCCAGATGCATGCATGACTTGTGGTGCATGCTGCGCGAATTACCGAGTTTCATTTTATTGGGCTGAAGCTGAATATATCCCTGAAACAATGGTTGAGCCACTCACAGCTATTTATTCTTGTATGAAGGGAACCAACCAATCACAGCCTAAATGCATTGCTCTTGAAGGTGAGGTTGGAACGCGTGTGAGTTGTTCGATATATCATGCTCGAAGCACAACTTGTAAAGAAGTGAAAATTGCGGATGAACAATGTAATAAAGCACGGCTGAAATACAATCTGATTCCATTGATAGATATTGAACAACAAGACTCAGAAAATAATGAAGATTATGATCAAGTCTGTTGATTGCGATAGCTTAAATTGAGTTTTTGAAGCAGTTGATATATCGATCAACTGCTTTTCTCAAATAATTTTCATCATAGAAAATGAAAATCACCCTGAAATTTGTTTATAATAGCTCACGGAATTTACCAGTGAGATTGTTATGCTGACCATCGTTCAAGAAGCGTTAACCTTCGATGATGTCTTATTACTTCCTGCCTACTCAACTGTTCTCCCAAAAGATGTCTCCTTAAAGACACGTTTAACTCGCGGAATTCAACTTAATATCCCTCTTGTTTCTGCTGCAATGGATACCGTGACTGAATCACGTATGGCGATTGCGATGGCGCAAAATGGCGGTATCGGTATTTTGCATAAAAACATGGATATTGCCGCACAAGCTGCGGAAGTACGCCGTGTAAAAAAATTCGAAGCTGGAATGGTGAAAGACCCAATCACAGTAACTCCTGAAACGACAGTTCGTGAACTTATTGCAATTACTCAAGCCAATAATATTAGCGGTGTACCTGTTGTAAAAGATGGCAAAGTTGTGGGTATCGTCACAGGTCGTGATACTCGTTTTGAAACCAATCTTGAACAACCAGTGAGCAACATCATGACGGGTCAAGACCGTCTAGTGACTGTTCGTGAAGGTGAGTCGAAAGAAAATATCCAAGCTTTGTTGCAAAAGCACCGTATTGAAAAAGTCTTAGCTGTTGGCGAAAACAATGAACTCAAAGGCTTAATTACGGTGACTGACTTCCGTAAAGCGGAAAGCTATCCAAACAGTTGTAAAGATGACCTTGGTCGTTTACGCGTTGGTGCAGCAGTTGGTACAGGTGCTGAAACACCTAGCCGTGTTGAAGCTTTAGTTGATGCGGGTGTTGATGCGATCGTCGTTGATACTGCACATGGTCACTCAGCTGGTGTGATTGAGCGTGTACGTTGGGTTAAAGCAAACTATCCACAAGTTCAAGTGATTGGTGGAAATATTGCAACAGGTGATGCTGCATTGGCGTTACTTGATGCGGGTGCTGATGCTGTTAAAGTTGGTATTGGTCCAGGTTCGATCTGTACAACACGTATCGTTGCTGGTATTGGTATGCCGCAGATCTCTGCAATTGACAGTGTTGCAAGTGCATTGAAAGACCAAATTCCATTAATTGCGGATGGTGGTATTCGTTTCTCTGGCGATATGGCAAAAGCAATTGGTGCAGGCGCAAGCACAATTATGGTTGGTTCACTACTTGCGGGTACTGAAGAAGCACCTGGTGAGGTTGAATTCTTCCAAGGTCGTTACTACAAAGCTTATCGCGGTATGGGTTCATTGGGTGCAATGGCTGGAGCAACTGGCTCTGCTGACCGTTATTTCCAAGACTCTAAAGCGGGTGCAGAAAAATTAGTACCAGAAGGTATTGAAGGTCGTGTTCCTTATAAAGGTCCTATGGGTAACATCGTACACCAAATGATGGGCGGTTTACGTTCTTCTATGGGTTATACAGGTTCATCTATAATTGAAGATCTTCGCCAAAATGCAAAATTTGTGAAAATTACTTCAGCAGGTATGTCTGAATCACATGTGCATGACGTTACGATTACAAAAGAAGCGCCGAACTATCGTGTTGGTTGATTTTTCGTAATTTTACCGATAGAAAAACCGTCAGTTCGCTGACGGTTTTTTCGTTTTGGTGTAAAGTGAAACGGGTAAAAAAGCTATGACCAAAGGTCATATAAAAGATAAGAAAGTGAGTAGAAGATGAGCTATTTTGGAACTGATGGAATTCGTGGCAAGTTTGGACAAATGCCCATTACTCCTGAGTTTGCATTAAAATTAGGTTTTGCTGCGGGCAAGGTGTTGAAACGAAACAGTCCCAAAAATAAACCGATTGTTGTATTGGGGAAAGATACGCGATTATCGGGCTATATTTTGGAAGCCGCTTTGCAAGCAGGTTTGAATGCAGCAGGAGTGTATGTTCACTTACTAGGTCCATTGCCTACACCTGCGATTGCGCATTTAACACGTGCACTCCATGCCCATGCGGGTATTGTGATCTCTGCTTCACATAATCCTTATTTTGATAATGGAATTAAATTCTTTTCAAGTGAGGGCAAAAAGTTACCAGATTCTTTGCAAGAAGAAATCAATCAAGAATTAGAAAAAGATTTGATCATTGAAGATACGGCTAATTTAGGTAAAAGCGTTCGTGTCAAAGATGCCAATGGTCGTTATATCGAGTTCTGTAAATCAACTTTCCCATATCATTTCGACTTACGAAATCTAAAAATTGTTGTCGATTGTGCAAATGGTGCAGCCTACAGCGTTGGACCTTCTGTATTCCGTGAGTTGGGTGCGAAGGTGATTCCATTATTTAATGAGCCAGATGGTTTAAACATCAATGAAAACTGTGGCTCAACGCATCCTGAACTATTGCAGAAAGCCGTTGTAGAGCAACAAGCAGATCTAGGTATTGCTTTTGATGGTGATGCAGATCGTGTCGTGATGGTTGATAAACACGGTCAATTGGTTGATGGTGACCATATCCTGTATATTCTGGCGACTCAAGCAAGTCATAAACCTGCAGGTATTGTGGGTACAGTGATGAGTAATATGGCACTTGAGTTGGCTTTAGCAAAAGCAAATGTCAATTTTGTACGAGCTAAAGTCGGTGACCGTTATGTATTACAGGCACTTGAAGAAAATAATTGGGTGATTGGTGGTGAGCCATCTGGTCATATCTTGACCCTTGATAAGAGTACGACAGGCGATGCCATTATTGCTGCATTGCAAGTGCTCACTGTCATGGTAGAGCAAAGTAAAGCTTTGCATGAATTGGTTGAAGATTTTGTTTTATTCCCTCAAGTGTTGGTGAATGTTCGTTTGCAGCAAATGCTCGACCCATATTCTATCCCAGCCTTAGTCGCTGAATTTGATAAAGCCGAAAAACAACTTGAAGGTCGTGGACGTATTTTGATTCGTAAATCAGGTACAGAGCCTGTGATTCGTGTCATGGTGGAAGGTGATCAATTGGAAGAAGTTGAAGCCTTGGCAAATCACTTAGCAGAAGCGGTCCGAGCTCAAGCACAAGCTGCTTAAAAGGTGACAAGAATGAACGATGTTATTAAAGATTTGAGTGAACTACGTTTAAGCTATGAGCAAGGTGAGTTGCATGAGTCTCAAATCAGTCATGATCCTCATCTTCAATTTTTAAACTGGTTTAATCATGCCTTAGCTGCAAATTTGCATGAACCGTATGCAATGTCGTTAGCAACAGCTAATCGACTAGGTCGACCACATGTTCGTACGGTTTTACTCCGTGGAGCGACTGAAAACGGATACGATTTCTACACCAATTACGATAGTCAAAAAGGTTTGGATCTCGCGGAAAATCCATACGCTGAGTTATTGTTTTATTGGCCGAGTTTGGAACGACAAGTGCGGATTAGTGGAAAGGTGACTAAGATTTCTGAACAGGAGTCAACCGACTATTACCATAAACGCCCACGTGACAGTCAGATTGCAGCACATATCAGTACACCTCAAAGTGGTGTGATTGCTGATCGTGAAGCATTACAGTCTCGTTTTGAGGACTTGCAGCAGCAAGTGGGCGATCAAGAAGAGCTTGCTAAACCTGTATTTTGGGGCGGTTATCGTTTAGAAGCAGATTATTATGAGTTTTGGCAAGGTCGACCAAATCGTTTACATGATCGTTTGAGTTATGAAAGAACTGATCAGGTTTGGGTAGTTCAACGTTTGATGCCATAAATGACAAAAATTCAAATTTTAGAAAGACCATTACTCACACGCCCTGAACAGTTTCAGGGCGTGCCAACGTTTATTGCCGAGATTTTGGCACGACGTGGTGTTGCCTCAGAGCAAGAGTTAGAACTGAAGCTTAAACATCTGCTTGCACCCAATCTAAAAGATTTGGATCGAGCTGTAGAAATCATTGATCAAGCAATTGACCATCAATTACAAATCGTGATTGTGGGAGATTATGATGCTGATGGTGCAACCAGTACGGCTTTGATGGTTCTCGTACTTCGAGAGATGGGAGCAAAAGTTGAGTATCTTGTTCCTGATCGATTTAAATATGGTTATGGTTTAACACCTAAGATTGCAGAGTTAGCAGCCCAGACTTATCGCCCAGATTTATTGATTACCGTTGATAATGGCATTTCAAGCCATGCAGGTGTTGAGGTCGCTCAAGCACTTGGGATGCAGGTGATCATTACAGATCATCACCTGACCACTAAGCCAACACCTAGTGCGGAAGCTGTGGTTAATCCTAATCAGTTGAATTGTGACTTTTCGAGTAAGTCACTGGCGGGAGTTGGTGTTGCTTTCTATGTCTTAGCAAAATTGGCAAGTCACCGTAGTCAGCAAAATAAAAGTACTAGCAAAGTGGCTCAATACTTAGATTTGGTTGCTTTAGGTACTTATGCAGATGTTGCAAGTTTGGATTATAACAATCGTATTTTGATTGATGCAGGTCTAAAACGTATTCAGCAAAACCAATGTCGGGCAGGTATTCTCGCGCTACTTGACGTCGCAGGTCGAGAGGCTTCAACTTTGCGAGCACAAGATTTGGGTTTCGTCTTAGGACCGAGAATCAATGCTGCTGGTCGTATGGAAAGTATGAGAATTGGGATCGAATGCTTACTCGCGGAGGATATGGCAACAGCTTATCCACTGGCACAGCAACTCAATCAGTTAAATGTTGAGCGACGCCAAGTTGAAACTGAAATGAAGCAACAAGCATTAATTGCTTTGCAAAACGTTCAACTTGAAACAGATCAAATTCCGCCCGCTATTGTGATGTATGACGAACAGTGGCATCAAGGTGTAATTGGGATTGTCGCTGGACGTTTAAAGGAGCAGTTTCATCGTCCGAGTTTAGTTTTTGCTCCCGATGAAGATGGTATTCATATTAAGGGATCTGCACGTTCTATTGATGGGATTCATATCCGCGATATGATTGAACATGTCGCAGAGCAATATCCGCATCTTGTGACCCATTTTGGTGGGCATGCAGCGGCAGCGGGTTTGACGCTCAAAAAAGCACATTTTAATGAGTTCAAACAGCTATTTATTCAGACAATTGCTGAAATGGATGCTGAATTGTTTCATGCAACGATTTGGACAGATGGTGAGTTGCCTGAGAACGCTTTAGATCTATCTACAGTGGATTGGATTGAACAAATGGGGCCATGGGGACAAAAATTTCCATTTCCACAATTTCAAGGAACATTCAAAGTCATTGATTATCGCTGGTTGAAAGATCAGCATCTCAAGTTAAAACTTTCACTTGGTACACAGTCGATTGATGCAATTGCATTTAATGCGGTTGACCGTTTTGAGTTTAATCCAATGCAGGGTTTTGTTGATTTGGTCTATACCTTGGAGCGTAATGTTTTTAATGGAAATGTCAGTCTACAATTACAGGTTGTGCATTTAAAACAATAAAAAACCGCTCAAACTTGAGCGGTTTTTAGAAAGATTAGTAGCGGAATGTGCCGTTAATTCCATACGAGTTCGCGCCGTCGATCCCTGTATAACCAATACCCACAGCAAATGTTGGGGTAAAGAATTTTTGCGCACGAATGCTGAAAATGGTATCTGCATCTTCAGCGGTTGAATCTGCAAATGCAATTCCGACACTGAGTGTTGGGTCTAGATAGAGATCAGCAGCTAAACGATATGTTGTCTCATCACCTATATAGCTCTGAGCTTCAAAATTGGTGTAATAACCTGCAATAGGTGAAACATACTTAGCACGAAGCGTAATCGCGGTGTCTTCATCTTCTTCGCCTGTGATAGCGACTGCATTTGAATAAGTTGTGATAAAGCCATATTGAGCAGCTTGAATAGGATCAAAACTTTTCGATAAATCTGCGACACCTACGGCAAGTAGCATCCCATGTGTTGGAAGAAAGCCTAGTTCAGCCGAATAACCATTGCCATCATCACTCGCAAATTTGTAAGACTCGTTATAGCTCTTTGCAATCGCTTCTATGTCGGTTCTATGCAGACTTCCTGAGATATAGAATTGCGTGTTGGGAATATAAAATTCACCATTAAGACCGATAGAGTTGAACTCTTGTTTGAAATCTACGTTTATTTGCGGTATTCCGCCAAAATTCACAAAAGAATAAATACCTGATTCTTCTGCATAGGTATAACCTAAGCCAATGTTTGATGTTTTATCTAAGAATGCCGCTTCCGCTAGTGGAGCATTACGTGTTTGAACTGGGTTAAAATAATATTTACCGTTTACACTTGCGGTGTTAACGCGATGGCTATCCATTTCGCTGTCTTTAATATATGTATATTCATAAGCACCCATGAGCTGAGTTTGGTATGCATTTGCATTTACACCGATGCAAGATGTTAATAGTGCAGTAATAAGACTTAATTTTTTCATAAAAACCTGACCCCTTGTTAAAATAATACGTGCTATTAATAAGTTATTGCGCGATGTAGTGTAGTGATATTTGAAAACACGTCAATAATGCTTAAATGAACAGTAAAATTTTATTGATATTTTTTTCGGCCCATTGGTTTGAGACTTAATTCTTTTTCTATGTACTTTTATCTAAGAAATTAAAAAAAGCCCTGATCTTAAAGAGCAGGGCTTTTGTATTTTCGTATGAAGTGATGTTTAGTCACTTTCTTATTTAGAAGCGATATGCACCACGGATACCATAGGTATTGTAGTCATCACCAAAACCAACACGACCTTCTAAACTTACTTGTTGATTTAGGAATTTCTTCGCAGAAATACCCCATTCATCACGTTTTGTGAGGTCATTGTTGTAATAATCTGCACCGACACTTAAGGTTTTGTCGAGATAGAAGTCACCTTTAACACCGTACTCGTCTAAATCACCAAATGCACCATAAGCTTCTAGGTTAACGTCATTCGCTCCAACCTGAGTGACGTATTTAGCACGAACTGTTGGGTCAGCGCCATCTTTACCATCTTTCTCATCGTATCCTTTAACACCAAGTGCAAGTAATAAACCTGGTGCTGGTAAATAACCTACCTCAGCACTATAAGTTGTTACTTTTTGATCGATTGGCAGGTTGTCTACTTCAAGTTCGTCACGACCTAAATTACCGCTTAAGTAAAAGTCACTGTTCGGAACGAAGTATTCAACACCAACACCGTATTGTGAGTTCTTCACACCGTCATTGTCGGCATAATTCACTTTTGCATTTACATTACTAGAGCGGTTCAAGAACGCTGCTTCAGCAAGGGGTGCATTACGTGTTTGGACTGGATTAAAGTAATAAGTCCCATCTACACCAAAACTATGTGTACTATCGAACTGATCCCAATCTGTATAAGTATATGAACCACCGACTTCAGCTTGATACGCATGTGCAGTACCTGTTACTGCCAAAGCAGATAAAAGTGCTGATGCAATTGCTAATTTTTTCATGGCTACTCCCCTTTGAGATAATGAACCAATTGAATGTTAATTACATGTTTTGTTACAACTCTCAGTCTAGTTAAAAACTTTAGCGGGTCAATCAAAGGAAAGTAATCAAACTGTACGAATGTAATTTTTGTGTAAAATTTAAAATATAAGATATTGATTTATATTTAATATTTAATAATGTTTTGATTTATTAAAACTTAGGAGAGATTGTGTGTTTAGGTAATTTTCGTGTATTTAAGCGACAATCTTGTCGCTAGATGTTTCAAAGTACGATTATTTTGTTTCAGTATTTCTGATAAAAAAGTAGTAAATCTATAAGAAAAACACTTTAAAAGGTTATGGCTGTGTCGCATAAAGCACTTATGTTAAAATATTAGGTTAGGTGAAAATTTGTGAGAACAGACGCGTGGAAATCAATCCGTATTTAATCCAATTGAAAGATTTATCTGATCGTAGCCAAACACTACGGGGGTATCTTTGACTACGATCTAAAAGCAGAGCGTTTAGAAGAAGTTTTAAGAGAATTAGAAGACCCTGCGATTTGGAATGACCAAAGTCGTGCGCAAGCAATTGCAAAAGAAAAGGGCAGTTTAGAAAATACTTTAGGTGTATTTGATCGTCTTGCAGAACAGCTAGATGATGCAAAAGCGATGCTTGATCTGGCTGTTGAAGCCGATGATGAAAGCTTACTTGAAGATGTGCAAGCAGAATTGGATAGCGCTGAACAAGCTCTTGGGAACCTCGAATTCCGTCGTATGTTTAGTAATCCGATGGATCCAAACCCATGCTTCCTTGAAATCCAATCTGGTTCGGGTGGTACAGAGGCACAAGACTGGGCTTCGATGTTATTACGTATGTATATGCGTTGGATCGAGCGTCATGGTTTCAAAGCAGAACTGATGGAAGTTTCTGATGGTGACGTGGCGGGTATTAAATCAGCGACGATTCGAGTTGATGGTGAATTTGCTTATGGTTGGTTACGTACAGAAAGTGGTGTACACCGTTTAGTTCGTAAATCTCCATTCGATAGTAATAATAACCGTCACACTTCATTCTCTGCCGTATTCGTTTCACCAGAGATTGATGACAATATCGAAATTGATATCAATCCATCAGATGTCCGTACGGATACCTATCGTGCATCAGGCGCGGGTGGTCAGCATATTAACAAAACTGACTCAGCTGTTCGTCTGACTCACGCGCCAACAGGTATTGTGGTTGCATGTCAGAACCAACGTTCACAACATGCCAACCGTGACCATGCGTGGAAACAACTACGTGCCAAACTCTATGAGTTAGAAATGAGCAAGCGCAACGAAGCAGCTCAGGCGCTCGAAGATTCTAAATCGGATATTGGCTGGGGAAGTCAGATTCGCTCTTATGTACTTGATGACTCACGTATTAAAGACTTGCGCACAGGTGTCGAAAACTCCAATACAAAAGCAGTGCTTGATGGGGATTTAGACAAGTTTATTGAAGCGAGTTTAAAACAAGGTCTGTAAGTTTTATCCAATAAAAACGGCAATCTCGTTCAGCTCTCGACCCTTAATCGAAAAAATATGATATTAATATCGAAAAAAATAGATATTAATATTTATAAAATTCGATATACTGGGTTGAGATGCTGAACAAAGCTTTGCCTGTTGAGAAACGTGGTGAGTCTATGGATATTGATGTTATAAGCAAAGCCTTAGCCAATCCGTTGCGTCGACAGATTTTGCAATGGCTAAAAGAGCCTGAGCAATTTTTACCTGTACAAGAATGTGGTGGCAGTTTTGAACGCGGCGTATGTGCAGGACACATCGAACGTTTAGGAAAGGTTGCTCAATCGACCATGTCAAATCATCTGTCTGTATTACAGCAAGCAGGTTTGATTAAGGTTGAGAAATATGGGCAATGGTCATATTTTACGCGTAATGAAGCTTTGATTCAGCAATACATCGAACATTTAAAACAAACACTTTAAAGTAACAAGTGTAAGTTGAGGCGATTATGGCTGAGTTAAATTCTGCATTGCAAGTCGGTGACTTTACAATCAAGAACCGTTTGGTTTTAGCACCGTTAACAAGAGCACGTAGCGGTGAACAACGTATCCCAAATGATCTGATGGTTGAATATTACCAACAACGTGCTAATGCAGGTCTGATTATTACTGAAGCGACTGTGATTAGCCCGAAAGCGGTAGGTTATGCCAATACCCCAGGTTTATGGTCACAAGAACAAGCGCAAGCTTGGAATAAAATCGTAAAAGCCGTGCATGCGCAAGGTTCAAAAATTGTCGTTCAGTTATGGCATGTAGGACGTATTTCACATCCAGACTTATTGGATGGTGATACACCTGTCGCACCAAGTGCAATCCAGCCAGCAGGGGAAGTGAGTTTACTTCGTCCGAAACGCCCGTTTGTGACACCTAGAGCTTTATCGCACGAAGAAATTCAAGAAATTGTAGCTGAGTATAAACACGCTGCTGAACTTGCAAAGGCTGCAGGTTTTGATGGTGTTGAGCTGCATGCTGCCAATGGATATCTAATCGATCAATTCTTGCAAAGTAAAACCAATACTCGTGAAGATGAATACGGTGGTTCAATTGAGAACCGTGCACGTTTGTTGTTGCAAGTCGTTGATGCATTTATTGAAGTATGGGGTGCAGGTCGTGTCGGTGTACATTTAGCGCCACGTGCTGATTCTCATGATATGGGTGATGATAATCCATTAGCAACTTTTGGTTATGTCGTTGAGCAATTGGATCAGCGTAATGTTGCGTTTATCTTTACTCGCGAGTATGAAGCTGAAGATAGTTTACAACCAAAGTTGCGTCCTAAATTCAAAGGTGCTTGGATTGCCAACGAAAAATTAACGCCAGATTCAGCCAAACGTATTTTAGCGACTGAACAAGCGGATGCAGTTGCATTTGGTTTAGCATATATCGCAAATCCTGATTTATTCGAGCGTTTGGAAAATGATCTACCGCTTAATCAGGTTCAATTCGATACCTTGTATGGTCCGAGTGCCGAAGGTTATACGGATTATCCTGTTTTTGAACAACTCGAAGCTTAAGTTGTTTTTAGAATTACTCATGTCATTTACCAAAATGGCATGAGTTTTTTTTTGAAATTCCGCATAATGTGCTGAAATCAAATCGAAATATATGGTCTAGGATGGCGCAGGAAATCGCAGCACAACAAACACCATTTTGGTATAACATTTTATTGGCTTGTCTCAAGCCTTTATACCGCTGGAAAATAAAACAACGTGCTGAAAGCGAAGAGCTCTTTCAACAAGAATGCCTTGAGCGTTTTGGACCATTTCAAACGCCAAAAAACCTGCATACGATCTGGTTCCATGTGGTTTCTGTAGGTGAAACCAATGCTGCACAACCTCTTATCGAGCATTATTTAAAATTAGGTCATCCTGTCTTAGTGACCAATACCACAAAAACGGGACAAGCCCGTGCCAAATCACTTTTTCTTAAAGCACCCTACTTAGCGTTATTTCAAGCTGTATATTTGCCTGTTGATCAAAAACCATTACTCAAGCAATTTTTTGATTTGTATCAGCCGAAGCTACTCGCTTTAGTTGAAACTGAGATTTGGCCAAATTTAATTGCCCAAGCGAAACAGCAACAGATTCCATGTATTTTGCTTAATGCACGTCTTTCCGAAAAATCCGCCAAAGGCTATGCCAAGGTGAGTCGACTTACCCAAGCCATGTTGCAACAATTAACCTGGATGTTGGCGCAAGATCAAGCGACACAGCAACGCTATGTGGATTTAGGATTAGAGAAAGCCAAAAGTCAGGTTGTTGGAAATATTAAATTTGATATTAGTGCTCCAACCTCCTTTATTGAGCAAGCTGAACAGTTAAAACAGGAATGGCAGTTAGAGAAACGCCAAATAATTACTTTAGCCAGCACACATGCACCTGAAGAAGAACAGTTACTTAAACAGTTACAGCCACATTTAAATTCAAACCCTCATTTGTTGTGTATCGTTGTACCACGTCATCCAGAGCGTTTTGATGAGGTACATAAGATCTGCCAAACCCTGAATTTAAATACGCAGCGGCGTAGTCTTAAACAAGAGATTACAGCGGATACACAGGTATATCTTGCAGATAGTATGGGTGAGATGTGGTTATGGTATGCATTAAGTCAGGCATGTTTTGTTGGTGGTTCACTCAATGAGCCAGGAGGTGGGCACAATATCTTAGAACCAATGGTTTTAGATGTACCCACTGTGATTGGCCCTCGCTATTTTAATTTTCAAACGATTGTCGATGAGTTTGTGACGGAACAAGGGATCTTTGTTGCTGAAAATGCTGAACTAGTTATACAAAATCTGATGAGTTGCCTAAATCATCCAGAGCAAAGCCAGCGATTGATTCATCAAGCTGAATTGGTGTTACAACGCAATAAAGGCTCATTGCAAAAACATATTCAATTAATTGACCATTATTTAGCGCAACGAACTGCTTCATGAATATCGTTTTACTGAACGCTAACCAAGATTGCTCAAGTGATATTTGGTCAATCGAGGATCAACGTCAAATCAAGCACTTGAATCAACATCTTCAATTAAAGGCTGGAGATACTTTAAAGGTAGGCGTTCGTGATGGTCAGCGTTATCTCACTGAGGTGCAGAGTATTACAGCACAGCAGATTATGCTAAGACCCATTCAAACAGAAAGTGTGTCGAATAAACTCCCTGTGCATTTGATCTTAGCCTTACCTCGCCCCAAAGTGTTGCGACGGATGATTATGGATGCGGTGACGCTGGGTGTGGAGCGCATAAGTTTGATTCATAGCTATCGGGTTGATAAAAGTTATTGGCAAAGTCCTTTTCTGCAACAGCTCGATGATTATGTGACACTCGGCTTAGAGCAAGCTGGCGATACGATTGTTCCTGAAATTCAACTCTACAAACGGTTTAAACCTTTTGTTGAAGATGTCTTACCGACTTTGATCTCAGAGCAAAGACCTGCTTATGTCGCACATCCTTATGCAGAACAATCGATGCCCCATGCGATAGCTCATGGCTGTAATTTAATTGTAGGGCCAGAGGGTGGGTTTATACCGTACGAAATTGAGTTACTCAAAAAAAATGGTTGCCAAGCAATGAGTCTAGGCAACCGAATTTTGCGAACTGAAACAGCGGTATCGAATATCTTAGGTCGTTTGTTTGTCTAAATTTTCGGTGTTATCTGATTGATCACCGCGATAGACTTTGACTTCTTGCACAGGGTAAGGAATCGAAATCCCTTTCTCATCAAAAGCCGTAACAACCAATTCTTGAATTTCACTGATCGATGCAGAGGTCGATGTCTCGGTGGTGTTGACCCACCAACGCACGGTTAAATTAATTGAGAAATCCGCCAAAGCAGTGACATTTACAGAAAAAGCAGGCTGACTGAGTACAGTCATATTATTATTCAGGATATCCAGAATAATTTTCTTAGCCTTTTGCATGTCATCTTCATACCCAATTCCTACAACAAACTCGCAGCGGCGACGTTGATACGCACTGTTCACAATAACAGCGCTGGTATATACCGTCGCGTTTGGAATCACGATGCGACGACCATCGGGAGAGCGTAAAAATGTTGCACGAATTTGGATATCTTCAACATTTCCTTCCAAACCATTGACTACGATATCGTCACCGATACGGAAAGGTTCACTGAGCAAGATTAAGATTCCTGACAGTAAGTTTTGGAAAATATCTTTAAAGGCAAAACCAATTGCTACCGAACCAATTCCAAGAGCACCAATCAATTGACTCGGTGTAAAACCTGGAATTGCGATCACAAGTGCGATTAGAAAACCAAAGAAAATAATAAAGGTACTTCCGACACGGTTTAATACCAACACCAAATTTTGACGCGTGTAAGTTCGATTTTCCAAGGTTTTACGAATAAACAATTTAAATAGTTTGGTCAGTAACCAGAAAATGATAAAAACGACCAAGGCAATACAAATATAAGGAACACGTTCCCAGAAACTGTCCATGATCTTATCGATGGTCGTATATGCATCTTGATATTTTTCAGTGTGTGCCAATACAGTTTGCGTTGTTTTGGCACCTGCTTGGTGAATCAATTCGCCAGTATCTTTTGCGACATCAGTCAATGTCGGTTGTTCATTTGCCACAAGAAAATCTCTATTTCGCAAAGTTGGGTGTGATGAGGAACGCAATCATAATAAATTTATCGTCAGCACGCATGAAAAATTCGTTAACAGTAGCGATTGATGTCGATTTAGAAATATTCGGTTGTGTTTTGAATCATCTGTGTCGGCGCATCCCAAAAATCAGGACTTGCGAAATAATAAGCAAAAATAAACATGCCGAAAATCATAAATAGACTGAGGAGAATCATGATCCAAGCGAGTAATTTTTCCCAAGTTCTTGATGGGCGAACATCCCCATAATCGTTTCGGTGAGGTGTTCCTGCTGCAAGTAATACATAGAGAGTGAAAACTAATTGGATAAATGGCACCAGTAATAACAAGCTTAACCAACCTGTTTTATTCAAATCATGTAAACGTCGAATAAGAAAAACGATTTGAAAATAAAAAGCGAGAAACCATGAAATCACTAGTGCGAGTACCGCAATGCCTGAAAATGCAGGCATGATAGGATCATTTACATTGACACTGTTGATGCTCAATTGACCTGCAAAGACAATAATACAAATGAAGGTGGCGAGATAAACGATGGTCAGTAACCCATACCAACCCAAATAACTTAGACGATTAAAACGTCCTTTAGGTGACAGTGGATTATCTTTTACTAAAGCATTACGACCAGTGGATGAAGAGTCAAACATTACAGATACCTATTTTTTTGATTATTTAATCTTTAAATCTATGCATAATGATCAAAATATTCACTTATTTTAAAAAGAAAAAGCATAGACAAGCTGTTAAATTTTAAATTATTTTGAGTAAATTTTTGAAATAAAATTGGTTGTAAAACAATAACAGTCCTACGACCAAAGCCGAATTGTTTGCTCTTGTTAATGGTGACCATACTGCAAGAGAAAACAAAACATACCAATGCTAGATGAGTATATCTAAGGTATGAAATAAAAAACCAAGGAAGTGAGCTATGAAAGAAATCTACCCAGTGCCAGAGAAATTTAAAGAAACGGCAAAAATCTCGGAAACAGACTATTTCAAACGTTATCAGTACTCTATCGAGCAGCCAGATGCATTCTGGGCTGAAGAAGCGAAAAAGGTCGATTGGATCAAGCCTTTTACCCAAGTGAAAAATACTAGTTTTCAACAGGACAATTTCAAGATCGAATGGTTTGCAGATGGGGAGTTGAACGTCTCCGCAAACTGTTTGGATCGCCATCTAAAAACCAACCCTTTAAAGCCTGCCATTATTTGGGAAGGTGATCATCCATCACGTCATAAAATTATTTCTTTTGCTGAGTTACATGACGAAGTATGCCGCTTCGCTAATGTATTGAAAAAGCAGGGCATCGTGAAGGGTGATCGTGTCGTTTTATATATGCCAATGGTGCCTGAAGCAGCAATTGCGATGTTGGCTTGTGCACGTATTGGGGCAGTCCATTGTGTAGTGTTTGGTGGTTTCTCACCCGACTCATTGGCGAGTCGTATTGAAGATAGCCAAGCAAAATTAGTGATTACTGCAGATGCTGGCATGCGCGGTGGCAAGCTTATTCCATTGAAAGAGAATGTAGATGCTGCTTTGCAAATCAAAGGGACAGAAAGTGTTGAACATGTAATCGTGGTTCATCGTACTGGAAACCCAATTCAATTCAATGATGATCGTGACGTTTGGTACCACCTTGCCATCATGGAAGTGGATGAGCATTGCCCACCTGAACCGATGAAAGCGGAAGATCCTCTATTCATTCTCTATACCTCAGGTTCTACAGGCAAACCAAAAGGGGTATTACATACCACGGGTGGTTATTTAGTTTATGTGAACACCACATTTAGAGAAGTCTTTGATCTAAAAGAAGATGATGTGTACTGGTGTACTGCTGATGTGGGTTGGATTACAGGACATAGCTATTTGTTGTATGGTCCATTAAGCAATGCAACCACCACAGTAATGTTTGAAGGAATTCCTCAATACCCAACATGGGCACGTATCGGGCATGTAATTGATAAACATAACGTTACCATTTTATATACTGCACCAACTGCGATTCGCGCGATGATGCGTGAAGGTGATGCCTATGTCCGTGAAAGTGATCGCAGCAGTTTACGTTTGCTTGGTTCGGTGGGTGAACCAATTAACCCTGAAGCATGGAACTGGTATCACGAAGTAGTCGGTGAAGGTCGTTGCCCAATTGTCGATACATGGTGGCAAACTGAAACAGGTGGTATTCTAATTTCACCATTACCAGGTGCAACTGCACTCAAACCAGGCTCTGCTACACGTCCATTGTTTGGTGTGCAACCTGCTTTAGTTGATGGTGAAGGCAAAGAGTTAGAGGGTGCAGCAGAAGGGAATCTTGTGATTAAAGATTCTTGGCCAGGTCAAATGCGTACGATTTGGGGTGACCCGCAGCGTTTTATCGAAGCTTATTTCTCAACTTTTAAAAACTGCTATTTCACAGGAGATGGTGCACGCCGTGATGCTGATGGCTATTACTGGATTACTGGACGTGTAGATGATGTGCTGAATGTTTCAGGACACCGTTTGGGAACAGCAGAAATTGAAAGTGCGCTAGTTGCGCATGAGGCAGTCGCTGAAGCGGCGGTCGTTGGTATGCCACATGATATTAAAGGACAAGGAATTTGTACTTTTGTCACTTTGCAGGCTGATGTTGCAGAATCTGAAGAACTTCGTAAGGAGCTCGTGGATTGGGTACGTAAAGTACTTGGTCCTGTGGCGACACCAGATGCTTTGCATTGGGCGCCTGCTTTACCCAAAACACGCTCAGGTAAGATCATGCGTCGTATCTTGCGTAAGATCGCGGCTAATGAGTTAGATAGCTTAGGAGATACTTCAACATTGGCTGAGCCAGCAGTGGTGGAAAATCTGATTGCAACGGTTTATCCAAATCGTTGAATTTAAAATATCTGGAAAGAGCGTTCATCTGAACGCTCTTTTTTATTTTCCTGCTTACTGATTGTTAAGGAAATCAGAGGTATCTTGTACTTTTGCAAAAACATTCAGAGCTGATAAAAACGCTGACTGTACATCCGATGCTTTGATGATGGAGTCTTTATATTCTAGATCACGAGTTGCTGTTGCATCGGCAATTAATATTGGTTGATAGCCAAGCTCACATGCGGCACGTGTACCTGAATCTATACACATATGCGTCATCATGCCTGTAATCACCAGTTGTTCGATCTGAAGCTTTTGAAGCACTGATTGAAGATTTGTTTCCAAGAAACTATTCGGAAAATGCTTTTGTACAACGAGTGATGAGTTGCTAAGTAAGAGTTTAGGATGTAATTCAACACCCAGCGTATTTTCAAGGAAAAAGCCCGCAGATGCAGGGTTGATATGTTGAACATAAATAATCGGTAAATTGTTTTGATTAAAGTAATGTTCTAATTGATTAATTTTTTCTAAAGCATGCTCTGGATTCACTAATTCCATTTTGCCATCTTTAAAATAATCATTTTGAACGTCGATAATGAGTAGTGCTTGTTTCATTTTAAATGTCCCAATAGGAGATAAAACAAGCTTAGGGAGATGATGAAAAATCAGCTATAGTCTGATGAAAGCTTTGAATCCTATTTTCTTTCGTAATGAAAAATGAATATTGAACTTGATCCAATTGATTTAAAAATTATTGCGTTACTCAAACAAGATTCACGTCTGACTCATAAGCAGATCGGGCAACACGTGCATCGTACAGGGCAAGCTGTAGGTGCTCGAATCGCACAACTGATGGATGCGGGTATTATTAGGAATTACACCATCACGATAGGTTATGAATATAAACAATTCATTCAACTGTTCTTAAATGAACAACAGGCTTTTACAGAGATTGAGCAACTGGTCAAGCAATATCCGCAGATTGATGAATGTTTTAAAACCTTAGGAAATGGCTGCTACATGATTGTGAGTCATTTTAATCCATCCCAATTAAATCAGTTTATAGAGAAATTATCGCAGTGGAGTCGCTATTCAGTTGAAACTGTGATGCGAGAAATAGAGCTTCACTAAAATAAAAATCCCCAAGCCGAGTCTTGAGGAAAAGGTTTTTTACTCTTTCTTTTTCTTCTTATATCACAGTGTGTCAAGCTGATTTGGCAGGTACTTGCAAGTGTTGTAATTGCTGCTGTTCGATTTGTCGAACCAAAGGTAGAACGTTTTCACCGAAATACTCAACCTCTTCAATGAAATGCAGAAAGCCTGACAGGATGAGATCGACGCCTACGTTTTTTAAATCCACGATTCGTTCAGCTATCTGCTGTGGTGTACCGATCAAGTTAGTTTTAAAACCATCGTTGTATTGCACGAGATCATCAAAGGTTGATTTAGCCCAATTTCCTTCTTGTTCTGGTGCTGCTGCACCTGCTTCACGCGTTGCATCACCAAATGCATTGACTGCTTCGACATTTGCCTTAGCGATGATTTCATTCAGCACGGCTTGAGCTTCTTGCTCCGTATCACGTGCAATAATAAAAGCATTCACTCCGATTTTCACATGGCGATTTTCGAGTTTTGCTTTGGCACGGACATCATCAATCTGTTTCTTAATCTCTGCAACGCTATTCCCATTGGTAAAATACCAATCAGAAACACGAGCTGCCATGTCTCGTGCGGCGCGTGAACTACCACCTTGAAAGACTTCGATATAGGGTTTCTGTGCTGGCTTTGGTTTTAGCGTATAGTTTTGAAATTGGTAATATTTACCTTCAAAACTATAATTATCTGTAGTCCAAATGCCTTTAAGGGTACGAATAAACTCTTCAGAACGGATATATCGTTCATCATGCTCAGGCCAAGGTTCACCGATTGCATCAAATTCTCCACGGAACCATCCACTGACCACATTAATGGCAATACGACCTTGAGTTAAATAATCAATCGTTGCCAATTGCTTTGCTGCAAGTGCTGGTTTCCACGGCCCTGGCAAAATCGCCGCAATCACTTTGAGCTTCTCTGTTTTTGCCAACAAAGCGTGACTAAAGCTCACCGATTCATGCTGATTTTCTGCACCATAGCCCGCAGTAAAACGGATTTGAGTGAGTGCATATTCGAAACCATTTTTTTCTGCTGTTTGCGCCAAACGAATGTTGTAGTCATAGCTCCAGTCAGTACGTTGTTCAATTGTACTGACCACTAAGCCACCACTTACATTTGGAACCCAATATGCAAACTTAATTTCTGATGATTGCAAAGACATAGATTTCCCTCCCTCAGGTCACTTATGCAACCTGAGTTAAATTTTTATTAGATTTCTGATGTAAACGTGATTCCGCAGCATCTAAATCAGGGACAGCAGCTGATGGGAGAACTTCGGCTTGTTCAATTTGTTTATTAATGCCGAGATTCTGATTGGCCTGTTCAGTTTTTGCTTTGATAACTTCGGCACGTTTGCCTTTGGCGGGTGCCCATTCCAAAATAGGCAGGGCTCGTGCTACAGCCAAGGTGACTCGATCCGCCAATTGTTCACTTTTAACAGTATATTCTGGGGTAAAGTCACGATCAGTTGCATAAACCCCGATAGGTAAGGTTTGTGCTTGGAAAAAGCTAAATAACGGGCGTAATTGATGTTCTAGTACCAAAGCATGGCGGTCGCTTCCTCCTGATGCAGCCAACAAAACAGGTACATCAACTAAAGCGGTTTGCTCTACGAAATCAAAAAAGTGTTTAAACAACCCTGTAAATGAAGCACGGTAAACAGGTGTTCCCACGATCAATGCATCAGCAGCTTCAACTGCAGCTAAATCATCTTGGACACGTTGTGGTAACTGATTTCGATAGATGGCACCTCCTAATAAAGGACCTATCTCACTGAGTTTAATAAAATGCACATTGATCTGAGTTGCCTCCGCAAGTTCATCCAAAATTGCTTGTACCAAGCTTTCTGTTTTTGATGGGCTATTTAAGCCACCTGAGACCGCAACAATATTTAAGGGAGTAGAAAGGTTATTTTGATGTGACATGGATAAACGCCTAAATCAGCAATAAGGAATTGCTATTTATTTATCTATAGCTCGTGTCGACTGTAAAATAAGGAAATGCTGCAAGCTTATCTGTTTTAAATATAAGTTGAAAAATCACGTTTTGAAGCAAATTAAATGAATTTAATGCTCTGTTTCTATTCGCTATTTCGGTATAGTAGTTTGGGAATGATCTAGGTTGTGTGAGTTATATCATTATCTGATTTATTTTTCATATTTGCGAAATAAATAAGTTTTGATGCTCTTACAACAGTTTATTTCAAAAATAGGCTAAGATAGATTAGATTTGAATAAACACCGTACAGTGACGTACTTGCAGATTGCGTAAAGCGCTTATGAATATTTTAATTGTAGACGACCATCCGTTATTTAGACACGCTTTGATTCAAGCGGTTCGTTATAGCATTCCGCAGGCACAAATTCAGGAAACTGCGGATGTTGATGAATTTTATGAACGCTTAGAACATGGTGCAGAGCCAGATTTAGTTTTGTTGGATTTAAATCTACCAGGTGCCTCTGGTTTTTCTGCGTTGGTATATGTGAGAGCGCAATATCCTGCAATTCCTATCATTGTTGTTTCTGCACATGAAGAAACCTCCATCATTCAGCGTGCGATTGCACATGGTGCGATGGGTTATATTCCAAAATCATCTCATCCAAGTCATATTGGTGAAGCTATTAAACATGTTTTGGAAGGTGAGATTTGGTTACCTCCAAATCTACCAACACATTCAGGTTTTGATCCTCGCGCTGCCGATGAAACGGCTTTGGCAGAACGTTTACAATCACTCACACCACAACAGTTTCGTGTGTTGATGATGGTTGCTGAAGGCTTGTTGAATAAACAAATTGCTTATGAGCTAGATGTATCAGAGGCGACGATTAAGGCGCATGTGACAGCAATTTTCCGCAAATTAGGCGTACAAAACCGTACGCAGGCAGTACTTGCGATTAGTGCATTAAATATCGAAGATAAAAAGATGTAATTAACAAGTTGAATAACTCATTCGGTTATTCAAATGCTTAAAGACAATAAAAAACCCAGTTCATATGAACTGGGTTTTTTATGCATAGATGCTTAATTAGAACATCTATGACTGCATTAGAAGCGTACTTTAGCGTTTAAGCCAACAGTTTGCATATCTGCATCAGAACCAACAGCATTAGCATTTAAGTAGCTTGCACCAACAGCGATCGCTGGAGTGATGAAGTAATTTACGTTCACGCCCCAAGCTGAGTCTGGTGAACCAGCAAAGCTAGATTCAGCGTAAGAAACGCCAGCGCTAAGTTGAGAGTTTAAATACAAATCAGTTTTTAACTCGTATGCAGTGTCTTCACCATAAACGATACCTGTTTCGAAACCGATTGACATTGGAGTACCATCGATAGCACCAACGTATTTAGTACGAGCAGTGATTGCATCTTGGTCATCAGCGATAGTCGCTGTTTCACCAACTGCTTTACCAAAACCTTTATTTAAGATTTTGAAAGTATCCAAAGATGTTTGTTCAACAACGTTCGTATAACCTACAGCAACAAGGAAGTTAGGAGCGATTACCGAACCAAATTCAACAGCCCAACGCTGACCACGGTCATCATTAAGACCATATTTACCGTCATTGTCAGTCGCGCTATAGCTTAAGCTTGCATACGCTGGTGTATATGGAGTTGGTACATAAGCTTCAGCTTTAACACCTACGTTTTGAGATTTAACTTCGTCAAGATTAGCAAAGTTATAACCTAGAGATACGTTAGAAGCTTGGTTAACAAAAGCTGCTTCAGCTAAAGGACCTTTAGAAGCATCTACATTTTTGAAGTAGTAAGTTGCTTGTCCGCCAACAGTGTAATTATTAAAATCTCTGTTTTCATCGTTAGAATCTAGAGCTTCAGACTGACCTTGTATTTCGAATTGGTAAGCGTGAGCACCGGTCATGGCTAATACTAAAGCAGTGGCTAAACCGAGTTTTTTCATAATAATTTCCAGCTTTAACAGTAGTGAATAAAGTTGAGTCATTGTATTGTAACAAAATATGATGTCAATGTAATAAATCTGAGAACCCGATGAACGATCATAGTGCACTCAGTTGCTGATCAAAATACATACAATTGTGTGTAGTGTTGTCAACCTATATTGAAGTTTATATCTTACAAATAGATAGATTCAAAATAGTGAATCGAAACACATATTATGATGGGTTCATAATTTACCATTTTAATTGATAAATACGATTGTATTAATCTAATTTATCAATTATTGGTTTCTTAAAACTGTCATAATTGGCTGGAAAAAGTGTGTTCAAAATCTATTTTTTTTACAAATTGGAATGATAAATCATATTTTTTAACAGTAGTTCGGGGCAAGGTTTGCTATTTAATAGAATATTTAATTGAACAGTGTTGTTTTGTTATTCCAAAAAACGATCAAAAAAAGAATCCTGATCTATTTAATCGACTTTACATTTGGAGACTTAGTTCACATAATTGCGCCCAAGAGATATTTGTTTAGCATTCTATCTCATAACATTTTCTTGAGTATTCGATGTTTAAAAGCATCTGATTTTACTAGCTCGGCTTTCCCCAAGGCTGAGCTTTTTTTTATCAATTTTTTAGTGTAGGAAATTTGATTTATAAGTTGTTCAAATAAAAAATTATTTATAAATCTATGAAATAGCTGTTCGATCAACTGTTTAATCAGCTTCAGACATCATGTTGTAAGACAAAGTATGACAATATTAAAAAAACCACATGCAGTTAGTTTTTAAAAATAATATTAAAATAGCAATATCTCAATGACCGATATTCAAGATGTTGAAAGCGCTTCGATTGCATTTGGTATAAATTTATATTGATAATTAATAACATATACCACATGGTTAATAACTAGATTATCTGGGGTATATATTATTTTTCCGTGGTGTTTATATTCTGCTTTAGTTTTTGGTTTTGATGGTTTTTTAGTAAATTAATAATAAAAAAGACCCAACCCTATGAGGTGGGTTGGGTATGAGAAGAAGGATGTTTGATCATTGGGAGAAACATCCTTGAGGAATTTGTATCAAATTGCTTAATTTCTTATCTAAATTGATTGTGTCTCTTTTTACTTAATTAGGGAAATTGATAATATTTATCTTCAGAATTTGTTTTTTCGATTATTTGTTTTTTAATTAAATCAATAGCTTAAAATTTTTTTGCTGTGTCGAATGATAAAGAGACTATTCATTTTTTATAAATACTTGTAAATACACCAGAGTATTGTTAAAACTAAACTAGTTTAATTATTTTAAAGTGTTATTTTAATAAAATGAAATTTAAAAAGTTGCATATTATTCTTTGATTATAAAAGTCTCAAAATTAATTGGAATCATATCAGCGCAAATTAAAATTAAGGTAAGATTAATATTCTCAAGAAATCAAATAGGATGAATTTTTGAAAAGAGCAGGATGTCTTCATGGAACGTAGTTTGAAACGTGTTAAATTACGTTCAGAGCAGATTAGCCTTCGTCTATTTTCTTGCATGGTCGTGATTATTTTTTCGATCTTATACATTTCTATTCCATTAATAATTCATAGTTATCAAGATTATATAAAAACTCAACAAGTATTATCAGAAATCACAAGTTTGCGGGCCTTAGTAAAAACAGCCAATAAGATTTCAAGAGAGCGAGCGCCTGCCAATAAGCTCATGTCGAGTACGCCTGATGAGCTTCAGCAACATCAAAAGGAGTTGAAAGAATTTAGACTGGTTGTCGATCAGCAAATTGATGAGGCGATTACAACACTTCATCAAGCTGGTTTTAACTCTATCGCGACGGCTTTAAATTCTGATTTAAAAACTCAATTAGCACAGTCACGAAAAGTCGTTGATGACTATGCTCTGATCCCTCCAAAACAACGTAATGCAGCAGAATTAGATCATGCGATAGCTTCCATGTTCGCTGCATGGGATAAGACACGTGAATATCTGAGTGCTTTGATGCTAGAAGCAAAAAGTAAAGACAGTAAGATGTCAAATTACTTTATTTCTATTGTTGTTTTAACGGATATGCGTGATCAAGCGGGTCGCGTAGCATCTAATATCATGGCACCTGTGACGTTTAAGCAAACGATATCAGATATTAATCGTGCTCGATCATTACAAACTCAACATCAAGCCAGATATCTATGGTCTTTGGTTGATACGATTCAGCCTGAACAAACCAAAACTACAGAATATTATCGTTTACATCGACGTGTAAAAACGGAGTTTCTTGATCAGGGATTACCACTGATCTCAAGATTATTAGATGAGAGTGCGAAGAAACAAACATATTCACTTACAGGAACGCAACTCACGGAGCAAATTGTAGATAAATTTATTACGGTGATGGATCTACAAAATTATATTTTGGATAGCAGTATCCAAGTAGCATATGAGCAAAATAGAAAAGCGAAACAACAACTGATTTTTACATTGTGTATGACCAGTCTTTCATTGCTGACTGCTCTATTTATTATGATTTATACCAAGCGGAAGGTATTTATGCCTTTAATTAGGGCTCGGCAAATGATCTTACGCTTATCTAACACATCCTATGAAGACCTGCATACGAAAGCATCAAAACAGGAATTTGCTTCATTATTCGAAGCGATCGATCGTTTAAAAGCGATGTTAAAACAACGAGACATGATGGAGTCTCAGTTGAAGAAAATTGCGAACTCCGATGTGCTGACTGGTGTAGCGAATCGCTTAGCTTTGGATGAATACATTCGGGTTTTGGAAAGTCGCCCAAATGCCTTTTCTAAAACAGGTGTGATCGTGATTGATATTGATAACTTTAAGTTGGTCAATGATCAGTATGGTCATATTGTGGGTGATCAGGTGATTACAATGATCGCGGATCAATTGAAGCATAACGTAAGGGCATCTGATCTGATTGTGCGTTATGGTGGTGATGAGTTTTTAGTGGTTATTGAAAATATTCAGTTAGATGCAGCTAAGCATATTGCGGAAAGTATTCGTACTGAAATCGCTAGTCAGTTTATAGAGGTTTCGAGTTTAGATGAATCCATCCAAGTATCGGTAAGTATTGGAGTTGCTGTCGGAGCAGAAAGCTGGCTTGAACTGCTAGAAAATGCGGATCAATCGATGTTAAGAGCGAAGGCTAAAGGGAAGAATGTGGTGGAGGGATAAATAATTTTGTCCATTAAATAAAAAACGGTGAATTGATCACCGTTTTATCATTAAAATACAATAAGTTGTATCTTATTTAAGCATCGGTTTTAAGAACTTACCTGTGTGTGAAATCTCAACTTCAGCAACTTGCTCAGGTGTGCCTTCAGCGATAATTTGACCACCACCAGAACCACCTTCAGGGCCAAGATCAATCACCCAATCGGCAGTTTTGATCACATCTAAATTATGCTCAATCACAACGATGGTATTACCCTTATTACGTAGCTCATGCAAGATATCGAGTAACTTGGCAATATCATGGAAATGTAAACCAGTGGTTGGCTCATCTAGGATATATAAGGTTTTACCCGTATCACGTTTTGCTAACTCACGCGCTAATTTCACGCGTTGAGCTTCACCACCTGAAAGGGTTGTTGCTGCCTGTCCCAAACGAATATAACCCAGTCCTACTTGAGTCAGTGTTTCTAGACGACGATGAATCACAGGAATTGCACTAAAGAATTCGGCTGCATCTTCTACCGTCATTTCTAACACATCAGAAATATTCTTACCTTTATAGCCTACTTCCAGTGTTTCACGATTATAACGCTTGCCATGACAGGCATCACAAGGCACATACATATCAGGCAGGAAATGCATCGCGACCTTGATCATGCCATCGCCTTCACATGCCTCACAGCGCCCGCCTTTTACGTTAAATGAGAAACGACCTGCGCTATAACCACGTGCTTTGGCTTCAGGGGTTTGCGCAAATAACTCACGAATTGGGGTAAATAACCCCGTGTAGGTAGCAGGGTTCGAACGTGGTGTACGACCAATTGGACTTTGGTCAATATCAACCACCTTATCCAAATGCTGTAAACCATCAATTGAATCAAACTTTTCTGCGGTAAGAGTGGTTGCACCATTGAGTTGAGTGGCTGCTAAAGGCAATAAAGTTCGATTAATTAAGGTTGACTTTCCTGAACCTGAAACGCCAGTGACACAGGTCATAATGCCTAAGGGAATGGTTAAATCAACATTCTTCAGATTATGTCCGCTTGCGCCTGAAAGCTTAATCACTTCATCAGGACGTGGTGATTGGGTACGTTGTTTTGGCACTGCAATTTTTAATTTGCCTGAAAGATACTGACCTGTAAGCGAATCGGCATGGTTCGCCAATTCGTCATAAGTTCCTTCAGCAATGATCGCACCACCGTGAATCCCTGCACCTGGTCCGATATCAATGATATGGTCCGCAGCGCGAATCGCATCTTCATCATGCTCAACGACTAGCACGGTGTTGCCCAAATCACGTAAACGAATGAGCGTTTGTAATAAGCGATCATTATCACGTTGGTGTAGACCAATCGATGGTTCATCAAGCACATACATCACACCCATCAAGCCTGCACCGATTTGCGAAGCGAGACGAATACGTTGTGCCTCACCCCCTGAAAGGGTTTCAGCCGAGCGTGCTAAGCTTAAATAATTGAGTCCAACACTCACCAAAAAGTGTAAACGCTCACGAATTTCTTTAAAAATTTTATCGGCGATTTCGCCTTTAGCCCCTTCAAGATTGAGGTCTTGATAATAACTTTCTGCATCACCAATCGACATCTTGGTGATTTCAGCAATGGTTTTGTCTTTAACACGAACATGACGCGAGATTTCATTGAGACGAGAACCACCACAGGCATCACAAGCGGCATTAGATAAGTATTGGGCTAAGTCATCTCGGACATAATTCGATTCCGTTTCACGATAGCGACGTTCCAAATGTGGCAAGATTCCTTCAAAAGGTTGCACACGATTATGTTTACGACCACGTTCATCAATATAACTGAGGTCGATTTTTTCTTTGCCTGTACCTTGTAAGAATTTCTTTTGTGTCTCTTTATCCAGTTGATTCCACGGGGTATCGAGTGGAATATCAAAATGATCTGCGACTTTTTGAAGCATCGTATAGTAATACGGACGCTGTCTGTCCCAACCACGAATTGCACCTTGGCTGATCGATACTTCTGGGTTTGGAATAAGTTTGTCGGCGCTGAAATGACTACGCGTCCCTAAACCATCGCAGACAGGGCAAGCACCAAAAGGATTGTTAAATGAGAACAAACGAGGCTCGAGTTCAGCAACCGCACGGTCACATTCAGGACAAGAGTGTTTCGCTGAAAAGACACGTTCTGGGTGTTCGCCATTCATCCACGATAAAATTGCAATATCGCCACCTAAACGTAAGGCAGTTTCAAAGGATTCAGCAATTCGATTGCCAAGATCATCGCGTACTTTGAAACGGTCGACGACGACTTCGATGGTATGTTTTTTCTTTTTGTCTAATTCAGGTGGGGTATCAATATCAATAATTTCGCCATCGACACGCGCACGCACAAAGCCTTGGCTTTGTAATTGTTCAAATAAGTTACTGTATTCGCCTTTGCGCTCACGAACCACAGGTGCGAGCAACATCAGTGCCGTACCTTCTTCAAGCGATTTTACTGCATCGACCATTTCCGAAACGGTTTGTGCGACCATCGGTAGGTCATGTTCTGGACAGTAGGGTGTACCCACACGCGCATAGAGCAGTCGTAAATAGTCATAAATTTCGGTAATTGTTCCGACAGTTGAACGCGGGTTATGACTCGTTGATTTTTGCTCGATCGCGATCGCAGGGGATAAACCTTCGATTGAATCAACTTCAGGTTTTTCCATTTGCGAAAGGAATTGTCGTGCATAAGCTGAAAGTGATTCAACATAACGACGCTGACCCTCAGCATATAAGGTATCAAATGCCAACGATGATTTCCCTGAACCTGAAAGCCCTGTGATCACCACAAATTTGTCACGTGGAATATCGAGTGACACATTCTTTAAATTATGGGTACGTGCGCCTCGAATACGGATATGACTTTGGCTCATGAAAACATCTCAATAATATGCAATAGAAGATCAAAAGACGTTGAACATTGATGGGGTGCATCATCAATTATTTAATTTGAATGTCTTGAGAGAAAGTTCAGTACCAATCAATTTAAAATAATTGCAGAGCAGCATCGTGCTGTTTAACAGGTCTTATATGATAGCGCCTTAAAATTGTTCAAGTGGTATAAAAATATTTAAAACGACAAATTGTGACGGTCAGACCACTTTTTCAAACATGATCAGTCTCAAACCGAGTTGTATTTTTATCATTCCTTTTCTCATTTTACTACTGTAAAGCTGTTGCTAAATAAAAATACATAACTTTACTAGATGACTGGTCTAATATTTATTTATAGTATGAACATGAAACGATCAATGAAAAGTGAAGCAACCCGAAAACACATCTTGGATACCAGTTTTGAATTGGTATTGCATAAAGGTTTTCTTGGGGTTGGCTTACAAGAAATTTTGAAAGCCTGTGACGTACCCAAAGGTTCGTTCTATCACTATTTTGCGTCTAAAGAGGCCTTTGGTTGTGCTTTATTAGAACAGTACATGGCTGACTATAAAGTACGTGTCGAGCAGCTGTGGCAGCACACTGAACAAAGTGCTTATGCACGTTTGATGGCATTGTGGCAGGCGTGGATTGACGATCCAATTTACGGCAGTTGGGCAGAAAACTGCTTAATTGTGAAACTCGCTGCTGAAGTCTCTGATTTATCAGAAGACATGCGACAGATTTTGAATTTAGGTGTGTATCGACTCACGCAACGCATAGCGCTGCTATTACAAGAAGGGCAGCAGCAAGGTTCGATTCCAACACATCTTGACCCATTTAAAACAGCTCAAGTGATGTATCAGCTTTGGTTAGGTGCAGCATTGATGACCAAATTGGCACAAGACAAAGCACCATTGCATCTCGCTTTGGAAACCACGAAACAGCTGTTACAACCGATACAGGAATAAATCATGCAAAGTATTATCCATCATCAATTTGGCGAACCCGTAGATGTTTTAGAAGTAGCGGATATGCCTCAACCAGAGCCTAAAGCAGGTGAAGTGCGTATCAAGACCATTATGTCTCCAATCCATAATCATGATGTATGGACGGTGAGGGGAAGTTATGGCTATAAGCCAACTTTACCTGCAATTGGTGGCAGTGAAGCGGTAGGTATCGTCGATGCTGTAGGTGAAGGTGTCGATGAAAGTAAATTGGGGCAACGGGTTGCAGTTGCTGGCGTACATGGCAGTTGGGCAGAATATTTTATTGCCCCTGCGCAAAGTATCATTCCTTTAAATGATGCGATTGATGATGAAACAGCAGCTCAATTGATTGGTATGCCGATTAGTGCATTGATGTTATTGGACTTTGTAAATGTTCAAGCAGGTCAATGGCTGATTCAGAACACAGCGAATGGTGCGGTGGGTAAAACCGTTGCCATGATCGCTCAAGCGCGTGGTTTGCAAGTGATTAATCTCGTGCGTCGTACCGATGCGATTGCTGAAATGCGGGCTTTAGGTATTCAACATGTAGTTGCGACTGATCAGGCGGATTGGAAGCAACAAGTGAAAGCCATTCATGCTGATCAGCCATTAATTGCAGGCGTGGATTCAATTGGTGGAGCGGCGAGTGGTGAAATGCTGAATCTACTGAGTGAAAATAGCTTATTAGTTTCATTTGGCAGCATGACGGGTGAAACCATGCAGATTTCATCGGGTGATTTGATTTTCAAACAGGCTACAGTGAAAGGCTTTTGGGCAAGTATAGTCAATAAAGAAATGCCAGCAGAGCGTAAAAAGGCATTATTTGTTGAGCTACTTACACTTGCGACCCAGAAAAAACTGGTTCTACCTGTAGAAGGCGTTTTCAGTTTTGATGACATTAAAACTGCTGCACTGAAAGCGACTCAGGGAGCACGTCAGGGTAAAGTGTTGTTAAAAGCTTAATTTTGAAAATTGCATGACCAGTCGTGAGGCTGGTCTACTGATATTGAGTCATACAATAAAAAGGAAAATGAGATGATCGGACAACTGCTCGTAGGACTAATTGCTGTCTTGCATGTTTATATCTTAGTATTGGAAATGTTTTTATGGGATAAACCAGCAGGTTTAAAAGCATTTGCGAATACTCCTGAAAAAGCCCAGCTCACCAAAGTTTTAGCGCAAAACCAAGGTCTTTATAATGGTTTTCTTGCAGCAGGCTTATTCTGGTCGTTAATTGCACCTGAAACCTATGCGGTGGCTTTGGCGAATTTCTTTTTAGGTTGTGTATTGATTGCAGGTATTTATGGTGGTTTGACGGCGAGCAAAAAAATTATTTATATCCAATCTGTACCCGCATTGATCGCCTTAATTGCCGTTAACTTTTTTTAAGTAATAAAGGTATTCACTCGATCTGATTTGTGTTTTAATGCAGCCAGTTTGAGATGAGCCTCATACAGTATATCGGACGATACGATATACGACTAAGCCCCTTTATGGGGCTTTTTTATGTCTAAGAGAATGTCGTGTTTAATTATTTATAGGATTAAGCGTGATCTAGCCCTAACCATTGGCGTTGCTGATAAGCGCTATCCCAAAATAACCACTCTAGCTTTGCACCCATCGTATATGCTGCGTGCATTTTTGCTAAAGTATCTTCATCGCAACGCGCTGCTACTTTATCAATCGTTGCAATCACATTACTTACCGCTGTATTAAATTCTTCACCTGCATAGGTATCAATCCATGCTTGGTAACGGTTTTTGTCAGCGGATTGGTGAATAATTGATTTCCCGACTTCTGCATAAATCCAAAAACATGGAAGCAATGCCGCTAAAATCACAGGATAACTTTCTGACCAAGCTGTAGCCGTTAGAAAAGATGTGTAGTGATGACAGGCAAGGGTGAGCGGGGTATTTTCAAACTCAGTTTTGCTGATGGAAAACTCTTGCATGAAATCACTGTGCAGACTACGTTCAACGATGATTGCAATTTTTGCAGCTTCAGAAAATTGAATCACATCATCCGCTTCATAAGCTTTAGCAGCAGCAACTGCGAGCGCACGACCATAAGCCAATAGATAATGTGCATCTTGAATCACATAATGACAAAAGACTTGAGGGTCCAATGTTCCTGCTGCAAGTTCTTGGTTGAATGGAAGTGCGAGGATTTTTTGATAAAGGTCGATGTTGCGCTGCCAGACATCCTGAGAAAAAGTCATAAATTGAACCTGTAAAAACAATAAGTCTAAGATTTTATTCAAACTATATCAGAACTTAGCTTTGATTGTATTTGATCTCAAAATAAGTCCAACAATCTTTTCTGTCTTTCGGTCAAAACTCGCCTACAATAGTCACATTTTTCTACCCAAACGATTTCGAATAAAAGGTTGCTCATGAAGCATTTTCGTTTCTCAATTTTCTTTACAGTAGTGTGTTTAGCACTATCTGCTTACTGGGGCTATACGCATGGCCCAGAAGCAGGTATTGCAACAATGCTGAAAGCATTAACTATTACTGCAATTTTGGCAGTGATGGAAGTCTCTCTCTCTTTTGATAACGCCGTGGTCAACGCATCAGTACTCCGTAATTGGGATCATTTCTGGAAAATGATCTTCTTAACGGTGGGTATTTTAATTGCCGTATTTGGTATGCGCTTGGTTTTTCCTGTCGTGATTGTTGCTGTCACAGCAGATATGGGCATGATGGAAGTCGTGAAATTGGCACTTAACGATCCGAAGTCTTATTCAGCTCGTTTGATGGAACATCATGCAGAAATTGCAGCCTTTGGTGGTACTTTCTTATTGATGGTGTTCTTGAATTTCTTCTTCGACGATGAAAAGGAAACTCATTGGTTCCGTTGGATCGAATCTAAACTCTCACATCTTGCAAGTGTTCCTGCGATGTCTGTTTTCATTGCTTTGGTTGCGATGTTAATCATGGCGGCGAATGTTGAGGAAAGCAAACGTCTGGTAGTGACGATGGCTGGAATCTGGGGGATTGTGGTTTATATCGGTGTGCAAGTTCTCAGTCATTTATTGGGTGGTGAACCTGAAATTGATGAACACGGTAATGCCGTAATGCATGATGGTAATGGGGCTGCATCAGGTGTTGTCAAAGCAGGTTTTGGTGGTTTCTTATATCTTGAAGTCCTAGATGCATCGTTCAGTTTTGATGGTGTTATTGGCGCATTTGCGATTACCAGTGATGTTGTGATCATTATGTTGGGTCTTGCGATTGGTGCGATCTTCGTCCGTTCGATGACGATCTATCTGGTTGAGAAAGGCACTTTAGATGCTTACATCTTCCTTGAACATGGTGCGCACTATGCGATTGGTGCATTGGCATTCATTATGATTGCTAGTGGTACAGGTTTACATGTACCTGAAGTGGTGACTGGTTTGATCGGTGTCGCATTTATTGTTTGGGCGGTAATTGCCTCGATCCAATACAGTAAACGACAGAAGCTGAGCTCTTAAGATTAGTTTCAGTTTGATCACTTAAGATCTTTTAAAGGGACGGTAACGTCCCTTTTTTATTTATTCGATTGTTATTTTTTCAACGCTTTAAAAGGAATAGCTTATAATCCTTTGAGCCAGTTTTAGTGTCTAGTCAATGATGAATGCTTTAGAACGTCGTTCAACCTTTGCCTTAAGTAGCATTTTTGCCTTACGCATGTTGGGCTTGTTCATGATTATTCCTGTTTTTTCAGTTGCAGGGCAATCATATCAATACGCAACACCTGCTTTGATCGGTTTAGCTGTCGGGGTGTATGGCTTAACGCAGGCGATCTTACAGATTCCTTTTAGCTTGTTGGCAGATCGTTTTAGTCGTAAGCCACTGGTTGTTCTCGGACTGCTATTGTTTGCGATTGGCGGTGCGATAGCAGGGTTTTCCGAGACGATCTATGGTGTAATCATCGGTCGTGCGATTGCGGGTGCAGGTGCTGTTTCGGCAGTTGTGATGGCATTGTTGGCAGATGTAACCCGTGAAGAGCAACGAACGAAAGCAATGGCAGCCATGGGTATGAGTATTGGCTTGTCTTTTGTGGTGGCATTTAGTTTAGGGCCGTGGCTGACGAGTTTAGTCGGAATCTCAGGTTTATTTTTTGTCACGACCATCATGGGATTAGCTGCGATCTTAATGTTGTTATTGGTGCCAAAAGTCACTCGCCATCATCGAAATTTTCAACAAGGTTATTGGGCTCAACTAAAACAAGTGATTCAAATGGGCGATCTAAATCGCTTGCATGTGTCAGTGTTCTCATTGCATTTATTGCTCACTGCAATGTTTATTTACATCCCTTCGCAATTAATCGACTACGCACAAATTCCTTTAGCAAAACATGGTTTGATTTACTTGCCCTTGTTATTGGTGAGTTTGTTTTTTGCATTTCCGAGCATCATCATTGCGGAAAAGTACCGCAAGATGCGTGGGATTTTTCTATCTGCAATCGCAGGTATTATTGGGGGCTTGTTAATTCTCATTTTTGGTTATGAATCGAAATATGTGTTGCTAACAGGCTTAGGAATTTTCTTTATTGCCTTCAATGTTATGGAAGCTTTATTGCCTTCTTGGTTATCGAAGGTCGCTCCGATTCAGTCCAAAGCCACTGCGATGGGTGTCAATGCAAGTAGTCAGTTTTTAGGTGCTTTTTTTGGTGGAACATTAGGCGGTCAGCTTTTGATGTTACAGAATACGGCGCTTGGCTGGAGTGTGTTAACGGGGATTGCTATACTATGGCTGCTGGTTAGTTTTGGGTTGTCTCAACCAAGATATTTGTCTTCAATCGTGCTTCGACTACCTGAAGCGCAACAAACAGATGAATGGTCTTCAAAATTACTGGCAATTCGTGGTATTGAAGAAGTCGTGGTGATGTCTGAGCAACAAGTTGCTTATATTAAGGTCGATAAACAACATCTAGATGATGCTGCGCGACAAGATTTAACGCACTTGTTGGGTAAAGAGGTAGCCATTTAAGCATAACTCTTATAAAGTAAAACATAGAAATAGATAGGACGTAGACAAGCTAATGCGTGGTGTGAATAAAGTTATTTTAGTCGGTACTTTGGGTAAAGATCCTGAGACAAAAACCTTTCCAAATGGTGGATCACTGACACAATTTTCGATTGCAACAAGTGAATCGTGGACAGATAAAAATACAGGCGAACGAAAAGAACAAACAGAATGGCATCGTATCGTATTGCATAACCGTCTAGGTGAAATTGCACAGCAATACTTACGTAAAGGTTCGAAAGTTTATATCGAAGGTTCATTGCGTACGCGCCAATGGACAGACCAAAATGGTCAAGAGCGTTACAGCACCGAAATTCGTGGTGACCAAATGCAAATGCTCGATTCTCGTCAGCAAGGTGGTGAGCATCAAGCGGGTAATGATTTTAACCAACCGCGTTTTAACAACAATCAAGGCGGTGGCTACCAAAACACAGGCTATAACAACAACCAAAATGGTTATGGTCAAGGTGGCGGTTTTGGTGGTGGAAATCAGGGCAATTATGCAGGCAGTCCGCAAGCAGGTAATGGTTTTAATACACCAAAAGCCGCACCTCAACCTGCTGCGGCTCCAGCTGACTTAGATGATGATTTACCGTTCTAATCGGTTAAATGAAATAAAAAACCTCTTTTCCTGATCCGAAAAGAGGTTTTTTTATGGAGATTTATTGAAACTAGAAGCCAAGTTTAAATGGAGCTGAATCGAAGTTTGGGGTCTAGACAAATTTATATTTCGATTCAGATTTTATTTTTAGAAAGGATTTTAAAGAAGGGGTTGATATATTAAATGACTGATTTATTTTAATTAATTTTAGGTTGTATTTTTTAATTTGATGATGTTTCCTTTCAATTTTGTTTAAAAAACTCTCCGAGATTGAGCATTATTTTTACAATTGGCTCTCTCTGTTATTCTAAAAATGGCTCTCGTTTCTTAAGAGCCGAAACGACAAATTAAAGCCATAGAAAGTATGCATGCGGAAGCGTCGTTTTTAATCCTTATTCCATTCTGGACGGAATAGGTTGAACGACACAGTTTTTAGGAGGTATTTGCGGCATGGTGTATGTGATGCCAAAAGCCACTAATACCTTCAATATATTAAGGAAAATGATATGGCAGCACATCAAAATGGTTCTGAAGCCAATCTCTCCCAAGGTCTAAAACATGGGCTACAGTCACGCCACCTCACGATGATTTCAATTGCAGGTGTGATCGGTGGTTCTTTATTTGTCGGTTCAGGCAGTATTATTTACAACACAGGACCAGTGGTCTTTCTAACCTATGCCTTAGGTGGTTTACTGGTTTGGTTCATCATGCGTATGTTGGGTGAAATGGCGGTGTTAAACCCAGACAGCGGTTCATTTTCAACTTATGCTGACCGTGCAATTGGTCGATGGGCAGGCTTTTCAATCGGATGGTTGTATTGGTGTACCTTGGCGATGTTGATGGGGTGGGAAGCCTATGTCGCAGGTAAAATTCTGAATAGTTGGTTCCCCTTTATCCCGATTTGGGCTTATATGGTCTTGGTCATCGGCGGATTAGTTGCAGTCAACTTACAAAACGTCAAAAACTATGGTGAGTTTGAGTTTTGGTTTGCTTTGATCAAAGTCATTGCGATCGTGGTGTTTTTGGTGATCGGTAGCTTAGCGATCATGCATTTATGGCCGTGGGGTGATGCGTCTGCTTCTGGGGTCAGTAATCTAACCGCTCAAGGTTTTATGCCAAATGGCGCATCGTCAGTGATTACGGCATTACTTGGAGTTATGTTTGCCTATATTGGAGCTGAAATTGTCACGGTTGCAGCGGCTGAATCAGAAAATCCATCGAAAGAAATTCGTAAAGCCTCAAATTCAGTGGTTTGGCGAATTGTATTATTTTACGTCGGTTCAATGTTTGTCGCGGTTTGTTTGATTCCACATAATAACGAGTTATTAAAAGACTCAACTTGGGGAACTTATAGTGTAACTTTAACGGCACTCGGTATTCCAGAAGCACGTCATATCGTGAATTTCGTGGTGCTGACTTCAGTATGTAGCTGTTTTAACTCAGCATTGTATACCTGTTCACGTATGCTATTTTCATTATCAAAACGTGGTGATGCACCGAAAAGTTTTGGTTCTGTAAATAGTAAGAGCAGTCCTTGGGTTGGGGTGATTGTGTCATGCTTTTTCTCGGTAATTGCTGTGATTTTAACGGCTACCGAAAGTATGAATGTATATGACTTTTTCATGTTAACTACAGGTGCAGCAACACTATATGTGTATTTAACCATTGCTTATTCTCAGCTTCGTATGCGTAAAAAGCTTGAAGCAGAGGGCACAAAAATTGAATTTAAAATGTGGTTATTCCCTTATATCACTTATCTCGTGATATTTGCCATTATCGGTGCAATTCTCACCATGTTAATAGAGGGAACCTATTTTAAAGAAGTCATTTACACCACAGCGCTCTTTGGCATTATCGTGTTCTTTGGTTTTGTCTCGCAAAAATTGCGTTGGGGTGAAGAGCGTCGAGCATCTCACCTGAGCCAAGTGCATGAAGAAAAATTGGTCTAAGTTCGTTTAAAAGTAAAAAGAGCCTCAAATCATGAGGCTCTTTTTTTTAGATGCGACAATCGTAAAACAACATCAATTGAGCGTGGGAACACCTGCTTCTCGTAAGCATTGCAATAACACACCAAAAGCCATCACCATATCTTTTTCATTAACACAGGCGAAGCCCATCAACAGTCCACGTTCAGCGAGAGCATGTGATTGCATGTAATATTGAGACAAAGGGCGAACTTTCACGCCTCGTTCTAGGGCTTTACTGGTAATCGCGACATCATCGCAATCATTTGGTAATTTGAGGACCAAATGTAAGCCTGCGGCTTCATCATATTCATGTAGAAATTCAGTACCTAGATAGCGTTTGATCAAACTGACCAGATAATCCCGGCGTTTGCCATACAGTAGGCGCATACGTCGAATGTGCGCTTCATAATGACCTTCACGAATAAATTCAGCGAGTGCTTTTTGTTCAAGTAAATGCCCACCACGATATAGTTCTGCTGCCACGATTCTTAAAGATGAGAACAAGGGTTTAGGTACAACGAGATATCCAATTCTGAGTGATGGATAAATGGTTTTACTGAAGGTACCCATGTAGAGCACAGGGGCATTATTTTCTAAACCCTGCAAAGAGGGATAAGGGTGTCCTGAGAATCTAAATTCACTGTCATAATCATCTTCTACGATCCAACTGTTGTGTTGACGAGCAATTTGAATCAATTCTTTACGTCGATTTACACTGAGATGAGAGCCTAAAGGGTATTGATGAGAAGGGGTAACAAAGATCAGTTTAGGCGGTTGAGTTGGATTGTTTTCAGGAATAATACCTTCTGCATCGACGGGCATAGGTTGAATATCCAAGCCATTGATCCTGAGAGTGTTACGCATTCCCCAATATGCAGGATCTTCAATCCAAACACGATCACCAATGTCACTCAGCGCACGAGAAACTAAGTCAATCGCTTGATGAATGCCTTCGGTGATAATGATTTGATCTGCATCACATTGCACGGAGCGGGCGACTTTTAAGTAATCTGCCAAAGCACTCCGAAGTTCAATACATCCCCCAGCATTGCTATAAATCAGGCGATTCACATCAGGTTCACGACTTAAACGTGCTTGAATCCGACTAAAAATATGATGTGGAAACTCAGTGACATCAGGTGCCCCAGGTACAAAAGCTCCCCATTGATGTGGTGATGCAGCAGCATAGCCCAATAAGTTTGAGCCACGTTGTGATAGTACATATGAACTTTGGATAGTAGGGAGTTCAGGTTTTTTCTTTTTATTTTTAGTGTTTAAGAAACTTTCAGGGAGTTTTTCTGCGACCCAAGTTCCATGTCCTGTACGTGCTTCTAAATATCCTTCTGCTTGTAACTGCTCATAAGCACTCAGCACAGTGTTTCGAGAGACATGAATTTCACTGGCTAAATCACGTGACGCAGGTAAGCGCGTCATCGGTTGAATGACGCCTTCTATGATTGCACCACGTAGACATCGAAAAAGGCGTTGATGTAGTTTTCCCTCCGTGTCTTGTTGGAGCCTTTGCAGCAAATGATCTCCAAGTAAACTACGCAATTGGCTCTCTCCTACAGTTTAAAAATGGCTCTCGTCTCTTGCCTTGAGACGAGCGAAATTACAGCTATAGGCAGTCATTGTATCGCATCCTAAAAATCGACCCCTAGGATGTACGACCAAAGCTGTAACTGATGATGAGATATGAGGGAATAAAATGGATACTCAACATTCTGCACTGAATACACGCAAACAGCAAGCAACGCCACGTGGTGTCGGTGTGATGTGTCAGTGGTATGCAGAAAAAGCTGAAAATGCAACCATTTGGGACAAGGAAGGCAAGCAATATATCGATTTTGCGGGTGGTATTGCAGTACTCAATACAGGCCATCGTCATCCGAAAGTGATCGCGGCTGTCACAGAGCAACTGACTAAATTTACCCATACGGCTTATCAAGTGACACCTTATGAAAGTTATGTTGCTTTGGCTGAACGCATTAATCAGCGCGCGCCGATCGCAGGTGCAGCGAAAACAGCATTTTTCACTACAGGTGCAGAAGCAGTTGAAAATGCAGTGAAGATTGCACGTTCATATACAGGTCGTCACGGCATCATTACTTTTGGTAATGGTTTCCATGGTCGCTCATTTATGACTATGGCAATGACAGGTAAAACAGCACCATATAAACGTGACTTTGGTGTGATGCCAGCAGGTGTATTCCATGCGCGTTATCCTGTGCCAGAAAAAGGTATTTCAGTTGCAGCAGCGATTGAAAGTGTTGAAGATATTTTTAGCGAAGATATTGCCCCACATGACGTCGCGGCAATTGTGCTTGAACCTGTACAAGGTGAAGGCGGTTTCAACGTTGTACCTACCGAATTCTTAAAACGCTTACGTGCTTTGTGTGATAAGCACGGTATTTTATTGGTCGCTGATGAAGTGCAATCTGGTTTTGCGCGCACAGGCAAATTATTTGCCATGAATCATTATGAAACCAAAGCAGATTTGATTACGATGGCGAAAAGCTTGGGTGGTGGTTTCCCAATCTCAGGTGTAGTGGGACGTGCAGAAGTGATGGATGCACCAAACCCAGGCGGTTTGGGTGGCACCTATGCAGGTAGCCCAATTGCAGTTGCTGCTGCTCATGCGGTGATTGATGCAATCGAAGAAGAAAACTTATGTGATCGTGCCAATGAGCTAGGTACAGAGTTGGTTACTGTTTTAAAAGAAATTCAAGAAACTTCAGGCGATGTTGTTACACAAATTCGTGCTTTGGGTTCAATGGTCGCTGCCGAGCTAGAAACAGCTGAACAAGCAAAAGCAGTACAAAGTTATGCAATGGAACATGGTTTATTGATTCTCACTTGTGGTAAATACGGTAATGTCATTCGTTTCCTATATCCGTTAACCATTCCTGCTGAGCAATTCCGTCAAGGTCTCGATATTTTAAAACAAGGTTTTGCAGCATTAACAGCAGACAGTGCACAAGCAGTGGAGCAATCTGCATGATTCAAAACAATTTGCAGTATTTATTACAGCACCCCGATATTTCATTAGCTGCACCTGCGGCTCATAACGATATCGAAGTGAAAGATGCTGCGACAGGTGAAACACTGGCATGGGTGAAAAGTTATGACCGTGCTGGTGTTGAAGCCGCGATTCAGCGTTCAGCCCAAGCCCAAGCTGCATGGAAAAAGCAAACTGCTTTAGTTCGTGCCGATGTGCTTTTGGCATGGTATCAGTTGATGCTTGAGCATAAAGAAAATCTTGCACAGATTTTAACTGCCGAACAAGGTAAACCGTTGGCTGAAGCTCGTGGTGAAATTGGTTATGCCGCTTCATTCATCCGTTGGTTTGCTGAGCAAGCTCGTCGTATTGATGGTGAAGTGTTAACGCCAACATTGCCAAATCAACGTTTACTTGTCATTAAACAAGCTATCGGGGTGACTGCTGCGATAACGCCGTGGAATTTCCCTGCGGCGATGATCACACGTAAAGCTGCACCAGCAATTGCGGCGGGTTGTTCGATGTTGGTCAAACCTGCTGAACAAACACCTTTGACTGCATATGCACTGGAAGTGTTAGCTCTCAAAGCAGGTTTGCCTGCCGATATCTTGTTAAATATCAGTGGTGATGCGATTGAAGTTGGCAAAACACTGTGCGAGAGCGATATTGTACGTAAGTTGAGCTTTACAGGTTCAACCCAAGTGGGGCGCATTTTAATGCAGCAATGTGCGCCGACGATTAAGAAGTTATCGCTCGAATTGGGTGGTAATGCACCTGTGTTGGTGTTTGATGATGCCAATCTCGATCAAGCCGTTCAGGGCATTATGGCGAGTAAATATCGCAATAGTGGTCAAACTTGCGTATGTGCGAATCGAATTTATGTACAAGATGGTATCTACGATGCTTTGGCAGATCGGTTAGTCGAAGCTGTGGCTAAGCTGCAAGTCGGTGATGGTCGTCAGGAAACATCAACGCAAGGTCCATTGATTGATGAAGATGCGATTGCCAAAGTCCAGTCACATATTGCTGATGCGACTGCAAAAGGCGCGACAATACGTATTGGTGGTCAGCGTTCAGCACTCGGTGGCACTTTCTTTGAACCGACGGTACTGACCAACGTCACTCAAGACATGAGAGTATCTAAAGAAGAGACCTTTGGTCCACTGGCGCCGTTATTCCGTTTCAAAACTGAAGACGAAGCCGTAGCCATGGCAAATGATACGGAATTTGGTTTGGCCGCTTATGTGTTTACTCAAAGCGCAGCTCGTCAATGGCGTGTTGGTGAGGCACTTGAATATGGCATGGTTGGAATTAACACAGGAGCAATTTCAAATGAAGTTGCGCCATTTGGTGGAGTTAAACAATCAGGCTTAGGTCGTGAAGGTTCAAAATTCGGCATTGAGGAATATCTCGAAATGAAATACCTCTGTGTGGATTTATCTGAGTAAATCTTGGATAACTGAACACTCAAACGTGTTCGATAAAACGGTCATGCCCATTCATGACCGTTTTTTTTGATTAAGCTGAAAGATAACCTTTGTGGCTCTCAGGCAAACGTCTTAAATGTTCAATCAAGGTTTCGATCAGGCGTTCGACGACAAGGCGTTGTCCTTTTCGAGATACATAGACCAATTGCAAGGTGCCAATATTAGATTTCCATTCAGGCATCAAATGAATCAGTTTACCTTTGCGAATGTCGGATTCCACAGTTAAAAATGGTAGGTCAGCGATACCTAAACCATCTGCTACAGCATAATACACACCGGCCAAATCATTACTCTTGATTCGCGGTTGATAGGGAACATCCATCGTTTCCCCTGTGCGAGTATTGCAAAAATGCCAAATATAATTTGCTTTTTGGGTGCCTAAGCTAATGCTTGGATAATCTTTAAGATCAGAAAAATGGTTGATACTGCGACCTTGGAGTAACTCAGGGGAGGCAACTAGACAATGATCTGTTTTAATGACATCTCGAACAATTAAATTAGAATCTTCATTTGGTTCAAAATTGGTTCGAATCGCGAGATCAATATCATCATGTAAAATATCCACTCGTCGACTAGTAAGCTCAAGTGATATTTCTACTTTAGGATAGGTTTTTAAAAATTGATTGAGGATTTTGCGAATTTGGAAATGCATCATTAACGGCGGACAGCTAATTTTAACTAAGCCTTGTGGCTCGCTTTTTTGTTTGAGTAAGACATTTTCCGCACACTCAACTTGAGTGATGACTTTACAGCACTCTTCATAAAATTCTTGACCTAATTCGGTCACTTTAAAATGTCGAGTTGTACGCTGAATGAGGCTGACATTAAATTTATTTTCTAGGTCAATGATACGGCGGCTGAGCTTTGATTTACTGATATTTTCTGCTTCACTTGCAGCACTAAACCCACCATGTTTTACCACTAGATAGAAATAATAATAATCATCAAATGAGTTCATCAAGGCAGATCAAATCCTATAACTATTCAGTTGAGAATAGCATGAACTATTCTCAACTGATGGGGCAGGTCAATTATTTTTGATTAGTGTTTTGATTATAGCTGTTGATCAAATTACGATAATCTGGAATGTGGTTTGAGAATAATGTTCCCAATCCTTCAATATCATTACGCCAGTCACGATGTAACTCACACGCCATACCAAACCATGTCATTAATTGAGCACCCGCTTTAGACATACGATCCCATGCCGCATCACGAGTCAACTCATTAAATGTACCTGAAGCATCGGTAATTACAAAAACTTCAAATTCTTCAGCAAGTGCTGATAGTGTTGGGAAAGCCACACAAACTTCAGTCACAACACCCGCAATAATCAATTGTTTTTTGCCAGTTGCTTTAACCGCTTTAACGAAGTCTTCATTGTCCCATGCATTAATCTGACCTGGACGCGCAATATAAGGCGCATCGGGGAACATTTCTTTAAGTTCAGGAACGAGGGGACCATTTGGACCATTTTCAAAACTTGTTGTTAGGATTGTCGGTAAATTAAAATATTTCGCAGCATCTGCAAGTGCCAACACATTATTTTTAAATTTGTCAGGATCGATATCGCGAACTAATGACAATAAGCCTGTTTGATGATCGACCAATAACACAGCCGCATTATTCTTATCTAAACGAATATAGTCTTGGCTCATGATTTTATCCTCAAGTTGTTTTAGGTTGATTTTGAAATAAAGGCTTCGATTGAAGCTTGAAATTAAAATTATGCTATTGGAAATTTTCTAGGTTCAGAAGTCTGAAAAATGAGACAAACAATACTATAAATAGGATTATTTAAGTCTCATCCTAATTTATACTCTGTGACCAAGTTATTTGTCCTATTTATGAAATAATGTGTTGCTGTCCTGTGCCTATAAGTCTGTCTCTGTGAGGCGTAGAATAATCATCAAGATCGCAACTTCTACACTTTAGGAGTAAAAAGATGAAAACGATTACAGGTATTTATCAAAATAAACATATGCATTGGGTGGGTGATGGTTTCCCAGTGTACAACTTATTTTCTTATGATCGCTTAGGGCAAACAATCAGTCCTTTTTTACTGTTGGACTACGCAGCACCTTATCGCTTTGAACCAACTACAGCTCAGCATGGCGTGGGTACACATCCACACCGTGGATTCGAAACTGTAACAATAGCTTATCAGGGTGAAGTGACACACAAAGACTCAGCAGGTGGCGGCGGTACGATCAAAACTGGTGATGTACAGTGGATGACTGCTGGCGGTGGAATTCTGCATCAAGAGTTTCATTCTCCTGATTTTGCCCAGCAAGGTGGTTTGTTTGAAATGGTGCAACTATGGGTCAATTTACCTGCACACTCAAAAATGACACCTGCAAAGTATCAAGCGATTGAATCTAGCAAGATTCAGAAAATCGCATTAGATGATGTGGGCAGCGAGTTACGTGTGATTGCGGGCGAATACCAAGACCTTGCAGGTGCAGCAACAACATTTAGTCCAGTCAATGTTTGGGATGGTCAATTGATCGAAGGTCAAAGCCATACGTTCTATGTGCCTGAAGGACACACCACATTATTTGTGTTGTTGTCAGGTCAGGTTGTATTGAGTGATCAAACCATTGATTCTCCAAGTTTAGTCGTGTTAAGCCGTGAAGAGATTGATTTTGCCGTTCAAGCAACTCAGAACAGTAAATTCTTGATCTTAACTGGTCAACCTTTGAATGAACCAATCGAAGGGTATGGTCCATTTGTAATGAACAACAAGGCGGAAATCGTTGATGCAATTAATGATTTTAATCGTGGTAAGTTTGGAATAATGAATTAAGTTTAACCAAACATTGATTCATATAAGAAAGCCCATAACTCCTTTGACGTTATGGGCTTTCGGCTATAAGGTTCCTCTATTGATTATTTTAATGTTATGTCACTTATAATTATGCAGTTTATTATGTGACTCAGTTTTCATTGTTGTGTAATCAGAATAGCCCCATTTTTGTGACTTGCAAAGGGGGATCAGCGTGAAAAATGGAAAAATAAAGAACGATCTGTATATTTTTATTATTCATTTAACAATAAAATTAATTTATTCATAAGCTTACGATTAAAAAATCAGCTGTGCTAAAATGTAACAATACATGAAGACATTATTACGACAAAAGTATGGCTTAAATGCTGAATCTGGTATTTTTTAATACGGCATTTGGGTTAACTATCAGTCATAATCAAGAAAAATCATCAACTGATGGGACAAAAATTTTGGATATTGCAATTATTGGCAGTGGAATGGCAGGACTCGCTGCCGCCAGAATCCTACATGATGCAGGGCACAAAGTAACCATATTCGAAGCACTCGCTGGACGAGGTATGGACAGCCACAGTATCGAATTCGATGGTGGTATTATTGATGCACCCTTACGCGTGATGAATCCTAAACTTTGGAAGAATACTTTAAGTTTAGCCAGTCACTTAGGAATAGAAACATTTCCAGTGCGCACGTTTATGGCGTGTAGTTGGTTGTTTGAAGACAAAACAGACACATGGTTGACCACTTCGCGCAGTCGAATTGGTAACTTTCCGATTATTAATAACCGCAAAGGCATTCAGCAATATGGCTGGCGTCTCGTAAAAGGGATGTTGCAACTCAAAACTGCGGTTAATCAATTTTTCAAATCAGATAATCAAGACATCACCTTAGCTGAATTCATGAATCAATATCATATTGAAGAAGTATTTTGGCATGGTACGGTGATGCCAGTACTGTACACCATTTGTACATGCCATCCTAAAACCATTGGTGAATGGCCAGCTAAACCATTACTTGAATTTGTACGTCAATTGACGGAAGGCGAAGCACTACTACGAATGAAAGGTGGAACACCTGCTTTGGTGAATCGTTTAATCGAAGGGATTGAAATTCATAGTGGTGCGCCCGTTCAGAAGGTTGAAGAGCACGGCGATAAAGTATTGGTCGACAATGGACAAGGTGAAAGCAAAGCTTTTGACCGTGTTGTGATTGCAACGCCGACACCTGTGATTGAGAATTTCTTAAAGCAGCCTCAATTTGCTGATGACATCGACATATTGAAAAAGTTCAGATTTGAAGATGGTGATTTGGTGATTCATACCGATCCTGTCGTCATGCCAGCACGTCGTAAAGATTGGGCTGTATTGAGCTATATGATGGATCGTAAATTTACCCGCCAACAATTTACAGTTTGGATTAATGCAGTTGAACCATCTTTAGTGGGAAAAAATGCAGTGTTCCAAACTTGGTGTCCAGTCATTGACATCGATCCAAAGAAAATTATTTCTAAGGTTAAATTGACACGAGCAGTGGTTGATTTAGAAACTGTTGCTTTGAATAAAGAGATTCAACAACGTCATCTACAACAGAATCGCAAGGTATTTTATTGTGGTTCTTGGTCATGTGATGGCTTGCCAATTTTAGAATCAGCAGTGACTTCTGCGATGCATATTGCAGAAATTTTAGGTGCCCCAGTTCCATTTGTTGGACTTAAACCACAAGTTAAAGTTGCACCTGAACTCGGTTACTAAATATGAAGCGCTTCAAGCAAGCATGGATTGAAAGCCTGATCGGGCATAAATATGCCATAGATGCAAAACGACTTGGTGATGAATCTAGGCTTGCTTGGAGTAATTTAGGATATTGGCAACAGCAACAGCAACAGGATTATCCCTTAGCATGTCAAACGCTAGCAGATCAAATCGCTGAGACGGTTCAGCTTAAAGGCTCCGATCTTGTTTTAGATCTCGGATGTGGGCAAGGTGCAAGTTTATTGCATTGGATTGAGCAGTATCATGTTCGTCAACTCAGTGCAGTGGAGCTGCAAGCTGAATGTGTCAAACGAATTCAACATGAGTTACCGCAGGTTGAAATTTATTGCCAATCCTTTTTAGATTTACAGCAACCCGTTATTTTAAATTCATTTGATGTGGTGCTGTGTTTGGATGCCGCTTATCACAGTGATTTGAATTCATTTCTTCGATCAGCATCATCAGTTTTAAATTCAAAAGGACGAATTGCTTTTCATTATTTAATGTGGTCTGACCGTTGGCAAAACTGTTCTCAACTCCAAAAGCAACAATACCGTTATTTATTAAAGGCTGCGGATGTTAATGATTTAAACCTCCAAACAGAGTCAAAATTGCGTCTAAACTTGCTAGAAAATGGTCTAGATGACATCATTATTCAAGATTTTTCAGAACCCGTTTTAAACGGTTTTTCAAATTTTATAAAAAATAAAACCGCAATAAAAAAACAGTTTGATTTTGCTCAACTTAAGATTGAGATGACTGCCAAGTTGTGTGCAAAGCTCTACCATGATGGATTGGTGCGGTATATTCAGGTGAGTGCAGTCAAAAAGTGAAAATAATATGCCAGTCTTATATTCAGGATCATGCTTATGTGGTGCGGTCAGTTATCAAGCTAGTGTAGAGCCACATTATCAATTTAATTGTCATTGTCGAGATTGTCAGAAAGCAACAGGTGCTGCATATGCGCCGATTGCATTTTTTCATCAATCAGAACTCAATATTCAGGGTGAACTTCATTATTTTGAATCATTTGGTGCATCTGGGAAGCCAATTCGACGTGCATTTTGCCCGACATGTGGCTCGCAAATGTTTGGGTTACCAGAAATAGTACCAGATATGATTTCGATTCGTGCAGGAACTTTGGATGATCCAAATTTGTATCAACCGCAAGCAGAAATTTTTGTGAGTCATGCAAATCAGTGGGATATGTTAAATCCAGAGCTTTTGCATTTTGAGAAAATGATGAGGAAGAAAAAGTAGAAAATGGTGCCGGCACACGGATTCGAACTGTGGACCTACTGATTACAAGTCAGTTGCTCTACCAACTGAGCTATGCCGGCAACGTGGCGAGAATTATAGATAATCCGTAGAAAAAAACAAGCGAAAAAATGAGCAAATAATTCGATTTATCCCCACTAAAAATTTTTATATCAAATTTTGATCAATTTTTGCTTGTTTGAAAGTGAGAAGTATAGGAAGAGCTGCTAAAACTGCAAAAGTACTTGCCCCGATTCAGAACTATATGAGAGGGATGCCCTAGAAAATATTTATAAATATTAGGAGTGACACTTTATGCCATAACACGAGAAATGTGGTTTTTTTGTGTCAAAAATTAAAACTAAATATATAACAAATATATAAAAAATCATTTTTCCATTGAATTTTTTTTGCTTTCTATGTATTGATATGAATTAAGCATTTCTGCATTTAAATTAGGGATAGTTCATGATTGATGTGCAATATTCCGAAAATGTCTCAATTCTTCAATTATCTGATACTGCTTTTGTATTGAAGATCAATGATGCGAAGGTATATCACTTTTTATTGACACACTGTGAGCGAGAATTGGGTTGGGGGAAAATGATTCAAACTTCTCAATCATTTTTAAATGGTGAGATTGAATATCAAATTAATCTTGCGGAAATGGATGTTGAGCACTTTGGGCGAGAGTTTTTTATGTTAGAGCCTGAGTTATTGGACAACATTTCGAAAAATTAAAGCCACAGATACGACTGATTTGTTGAAGTATCAATATTTATCTTGAATAAAAATACATACTTTTTGGTTTTGCCATCTCATCCCCAAGAGGTGGCTTTTTTTATGGTTATTTTGCGACTTGATGTACTCTGAATCGTCTGGGATTTGTATAAAAAATTAAGGAATAAAATTTATATGAATTACTCTATCTCAATTCGTATCGCAACTAACTCAGGATTTAATAGGATATATTGGAAAACATAAGGCAATAAAAAAAGCTTAAACCCTTTAGATTTAAGCTTTTAGAACTCTATGAGACATCATAGAAACTAAATTTGGCGGTGAGAGAGGGATTCGAACCCTCGAAACGCTATAAACGTTTACACACTTTCCAGGCGTGCTCCTTCAGCCACTCGGACACCTCACCAATGGGGTGCGATAGTAACTAAAAAAAAGCAGGCTGCCAAGTTGTAGCGAAACAGATTTGCAGAAAAACTTCTTGTCTAATGATAATATTGCGTTAAGTCACGTTTTATATTGAAGACAATATATGCAAAGTACTGCAAAAAAAGCAGCGTTGCCAGCCACGGCATTAGCAGCACTAGGGGTAGTCTTTGGAGACATTGGAACAAGTCCACTGTATGCATTGAAAGAGTCATTTCATGCTGCACATGGACTCGGGATTCAGCCTGAAAATGTATTAGGGATCCTGTCCATTATCTTCTGGTGTTTGATGCTCATTATTAGTATCAAATACATCGCTATTGTTATGCGAGCAGACAATAATGGTGAAGGTGGAATCATGGCTTTACTGGCCTTGAATTTGCGCAAAGCCAAAATATCAGATACTAAAAAAATTTACTTGATTGCAATTGGGTTTATTGGCGCATCACTCTTTTTTGGTGATGGCATTATCACACCTGCGATTTCAGTACTTTCCGCAGTGGAAGGCTTATCCATCGCAACAGATGTACTCGATCCTTTTATTGTACCGATTGCAATTGTGATCGTTACGACCTTGTTTTTGATGCAAAAACATGGAACAGCTTTTGTCGGGAAATTTTTTGGTCCAATTACCTTACTTTGGTTTTTGTCATTAGGTATTCTCGGAATTGTCAGTGTCATACAGACACCTGTGGTTTTGGGTATGGTGAGTCCGCATTGGGCAATTCAATTTATTTTTACTCATCCTTTACAGTCCTTTTTCATTATGGGAGCTGTAGTCCTTACCGTGACAGGTGGTGAGGCTTTATATGCGGATATGGGACATTTTGGTCCTCGTCCAATCCGCTTTGGTTGGTTCACCGTCGTTTTACCATGCTTGGTGCTAAATTACGCGGGTCAAGGTGCGTTGCTACTTCGTAACCCTGCTGCGATCGAAAATCCATTTTATTTATTGGTGCCGAGTTGGGCCTTATATCCAATGATTATCTTGGCAACTATGGCAGCGGTGATTGCATCACAAGCGGTCATTTCAGGGGTGTTTTCCCTTGCACGTCAGGCGATTCAATTGGGATATCTGCCACGTTTAAGTATTAAACATACATCAGATTCAGAAGAAGGTCAGATTTATGTCCCATTCCTGAATTGGTTGCTTCTCGTCGCGATTGTAATTTTAATCTTAATCTTTAAGACCAGCTCAAACCTTGCAAGTGCTTATGGTTTAGCTGTGACCTTAACGATGTTGTGTGACACCATTCTGGTTGCGATCTTTATTTTCTATGCATGGAAATGGAGTCTGCCTAAAGTATTGCTTTTAATTATTCCATTTTTCTTTTTGGAATCTGTACTCGTTGCTGCTGCTTCATTAAAAATGTTCTCTGGTGGTTGGGTTCCTTTACTCATCGGTAGTATCGCGGTCATGATTTTAATGACTTGGAAGCGTGGTCGAGAGTTGACCTTTGCTAAACTTGAACACGATACTTTATCTTTGGATTTATTCGTCCGAAGTCTGGGGGATAATGTCCATCGTGTGCCTGGCGATGCAGTATTTTTGACAGGTACGCCGAATGTTGTACCTCATGCGATGTTGCATAATATTAAGCACAACAAAGTATTGCATGAGCGAAATATTCTAGTCACGGTTGTGATTGAGGATGTTCCTTTTGTTCCTCAAGAGGAGCGGGTTCAAGTCGAAACACTAAATGAGCATTTCTATCGCATTAAAATCTTCTATGGATTTAAAGATGAGCCAAATGTTCCACGTGCATTAATGCAAGCATATGAGCAATTAGAATTTGAATATGACTTGATGCAGATTAGTTTCTTCATTTCACGTGATCGTATCGTGCACAGTGTTGGTGATGGAATGTCTCCGTGGCGTGAACGCTTATTTATCTCAATGCAACGGAATACCAGCCCTGTTAGTGATTTTTATCAAATTCCGACTAACCGTGTCGTCGAGTTAGGTAGTCAAATCGAAATTTAAGAACTGGTTTTAAAAAAGGCACGTTCGCGTGCCTTTTTTATTGTCTGCTGATCAATTGTACAGTTTTGCGACATAAATTGTCGTTCATGCTCGGAACGCAATATACATCAAGCTTTTGAGTTGTTAAGCTTCGCATTCTTAAAGGTTTTGATGTAGTCATGGCAAAGAAAACAACGAGAAAAGGTAAATCACAAACTACTTTTTTGAGCAAAAATACTGGAAAAGTGCTGCTCGCGTTGATCGCAACAGGAAGCTTTGCGATAGCCTTTGGTAGTGAAAAGATTTCTAAATTTATTCCATTACAATCAAGTAGTGGAGCGTGTCTTAATCAGTTTTATCGTGAAGTTCCTCCATTGCTCAATAAGGAAAGCTTAACCAAACATAGCTATGCCTTATGTTTTAATGATTTTAATGTCATGTATTCAGGTGTTTCAAAAACACCACTATGGTCAGCCGAGTATTTAAGCCCTGATCGATTAAGTATAAAAATTAAACGCGAAGATAATTTCCATGAAGAAACACGTGTAGAAATGGCTCATCGAGCATTGCTATCGGACTATCGTGGTTCAGGATATGATCGTGGGCATATGGCACCCAATGCAGATATGAACAATACTGCTGCACAATATGATAGTTTTTCTTTAGCCAACATGGTGCCTCAAGCACCTAAAAACAATCAGGAAGTTTGGCGAAAACTTGAAGAGGCTGTCCGTGCAGTTGTGACCAAACATCATAAAGATGCATATGTTGTAACAGGTCCAGTTTTTGAAGGAAAACGACTCAAAACAATCGGTAGCGGTGTGATTGTCCCGACTGCGGTTTATAAAGCTGTGTACTTACCTAAACAAGGAATCATTGGGGCTTATTACGCACCAAATAATAATTCTGAACAGGTCGAGGTGGTGAGCGTTTGTTATCTAGAAGAAAAATTAGGGATTAATTTATTTCCACAACTGACCGAACAACAAAAACGCAATATTTATCATTTACCATTATCGGCTCAACAGGTAAAAGCCAATAAAGAAATCAGCTATTCGCATTGGGATGGTCAAAGTCAATGTGCTGAAGAAGCGACTACAGAAGCGATACAGGCACAGCAAAAACAGTTTAGTTCGGGTGAAAGCCAAACTTCACAGAGTAGTCTTCCGCAAATTGATGAAGAAACTAAACAAGCTTTAATTAAACAATTGGTCGATGCACTTGTGCAGTATTTCTTACAATTGTTGCGATAATCGAATCGATCTTGGCCGTAAATTGATTTAGATTCAGAATATAGCTCGACAATAATAAAGTGAGTAGAAAATGTTTAAACCATTTGAAACTGGAAATGAATCATCTTCGATTTATGATTTGACGCTTGAAAACCAAGTGGACTGCGTCAGTTTGTACGGTAATTTGCAGATTACAAAAGATCAAGTGGGATTAAAAGCGGCTAAAGCTTTACAGCAATTGATCAATGATGTGGTGATCGCTTTAGAAAAAGAAGAATTACCTGCACAGATCGAGCGAAAGCCAGAGCAGGAAATAGAGAATCCATTTTTATAATCCAATAAAAAAACAGCCATATAGTGGCTGTTTTTTTATGGAGTGATCATTTAATTTCGGGGTGTAGCAACCACTTTGTATATGAGAGCACCAATAACTGCACCTACAATTGGTGCAATCCAAAATAACCATAATTGACCAAGTGCCGCAGTTTCTGCAAAGAAAGCCACACCCGTACTACGTGCAGGATTCACAGATGTATTCGTTACAGGAATACTGATTAAATGAATTACGGTGAGGGTTAAACCAATTGCAATCGGTGCAAAACCTGCTGGAGCATTTTGATGAGTTGATAATAAAATAATAATTAAAAAGACGGCTGTTAGAACGACTTCAATTAAGAACGCTGAAGCTAGAGAAAAGTGATTTGGCGATAACTCTCCATAACCATTGGTTGCGAATCCACCTGTGCCTGCAAAGCCGGCTTGTCCTTGTACAATCATATAAAGAATCAGCGCTGCAAAAGTTGCACCCACAACCTGAGAAATAATATAGGGAGCGAGATCTTTGGCATCAAGACGACCACCCACCCATAAACCGACACTTACTGCAGGGTTAAAATGAGCGCCAGAAATATGTCCAAATGCATAAGCGCCTGTTAAGACAGTAAGGCCAAAAGCGAAAGCCACTCCTAGAAAACCAATTCCGAGTTCTGGAAATGCGGCGGCAAGTACGGCACTTCCACAACCGCCAAACACCAACCAAAACGTTCCGAGAAATTCTGCTAAATATTTGTTCATTGTTATCACCAAATTAATTATAAGAATAAAAGCACCCATTGGATGGATGGTTAATTATTGTGCCTGTGAAATTAATGTGAATTTATAAGCATAGGTCACTGAATCTTGTATAAAGATTGTTTAATTAGTGATCAATTGTAAAATGGTGAGAACATTAAGCGTTTTTATAAAGAACTGTAAGTTGTGTTGTGTTTTCGCCATTGTTGAGGAGTTTGTCCTGTCCAAAGTTTAAAAGCACGTTGAAAAGCGCTTTGTTCTGAGTAGCAAAGTAGTAAAGAGATTTCTTGCAAACTCAGGTGCGGATCTTTTAAGTATTCTGTAGCCAACATAAAGCGGACTTGTTGGACACGCTCCTGAAAGGTTGTGTTTTGCTGTTGTAAATGACGCTGTAATTGTCGTACAGAAAGTCCCAATTTCTCAGCGATAAAATCAATCTGATATTGATTCTTCTGTAAGCCCGTTAAAATTGCATGTTGTAAACGCTGATCTAATTGTGTTGAATTCGGTAGTTTATCTAATAGTGCCTGAGCTTGTTGCAATAACAATTGTTGCAGGGTGTGATCACCTGTTTTTAGTGGTTTGAATGCTTCAGTAATCGGGAGTAAAAGCTGAGTCTTAGGTTGATCAAAACGAACTTTGCAGTGGAAATACTGTTCATACACCGTGAGGTTTTTAGGTGCAGGATTCACAAAATGAACTTCGTGTAAATGGATCATTTCCCCTGACATAAACAGTTTAAGGAATTGCACCATCAGTGCTATTGCAATTTCGTCTGTCAGTTGAGTGGGGTGTAGTTCAGGTGCTTCCCAACGAATAGATGCATAGGGTTGATTAAATTCAACAATTAAAGGACTTCCATCATAAATAAGTCGATGAAAATCATGATAGCGTGCTAAAGCTTCACCAAGACTTTCACAAGATAAGGCTAAGTAAGCAATAATCCCTAAATGCTTAGGTTGGACGTATTCCGCAATTTCTAATCCTAAACCGATTTTTGGATGTAGTTGATTCAACTCTTCAAGTAGATCCCGCCAAATGACATAATCAAAGCGTTCAAGGTTTTGAATTTTTTGTAATTGTTCAGGTAAAGCTAGATCTTTAGCTTCACAATAAGTCGTCAGTAAATGCCCCAAGCCACCGTAAACTGATCCTGTATAATTCTTGAGTTGAGACATCCTGTCTGTTCCTCTTATTGTCGTGTTTTGTCAATATTAATATATCGTATCGTCAATACTTCGCCTACAAAAATTTATATCTTAAATAAAAAGAAGCACAGTTTAGGAGATCAAAATGATCAAGGGTTTTATCGCAGGTTTAGCGGTTGCAAATGCATTTGAATGGTTCGCACATAAATACGTTTTGCATGGTGTGCATCGTCCTGGGCAACCTCGTTATAGTCCTGTACCTAAAAGCATGGAGTCGCATTGGGCGCATCATCGTGAAGTACGTAAACAAGATTTCTCGGATGAATGTTATGTGGAAGGCATTGATCACTGGCGTACGCGTAATGAGTTAATGTCACTTGCTGTAGCCGCAGGTGTGGCAAGTGTTGTGTTCTATCCTTTTTCAAAAGGCATGGCACTTGCAGCGATTTATAGTGCGGGGAATTATTATTATGTTCATCGCCGTGCCCATCTTGAGCCTGATTGGGCGAAGCGCACGATCCCGTGGCACTATGATCACCACATGAACTCGAACCAAGATGCAAATTGGTGTGTTACTCGTCCTTGGTTTGATTATGTGATGGGGACGCGTGTGGTGTCTTCAGCAGATTTGAAAGAAGCTAATCCATTGGGTCTGCCTTTACCTGCACCGATTTCGAAGATATTAACTGAAGCGATTGAATCAGTATTTCCTGCAAAATGGGTAGAGCAGAAACCAAAATTGGTGACCGCTGCTCAGACAGAAGAGATCGAAAAAGTATCGGTTGCATCTTGATAAAGCGTGAAGAGGGTATTTTGACAAAACATGATGCTGGTCGTGTGCTTCTGTCGTGAATTGTCAATAAAATTGGTTTTTAATGTCAATATTTTTGCTGAATATCTCGCTAATTTAGCCCAAGCCTTTTTGTTGCTTGATATTTATCCAAATTTATTGTTTTTCGTTTACCCTCTAGCGTTGTATAAACGCATTTCATATACCTTGCTGAGCAAGGTATTTTTTTGACTAAAATTTGCCGAATAAAAAACCTCTCAAGTAATCACATTGAGAGGTTTGGATCTAGCTATTTTTTATTGCTTAAAGGCGCATTTCAATGCCTTGCTCAGCTAAATATTTTTTCGCTTCAGGAATAGTATGTTGACCAAAGTGGAAAATGGAAGCGGCAAGTACAGCATCTGCGCCACCTTTCAAAATACCATCTGCCAAATGTTGTAAATTTCCTACACCACCTGAAGCAATCGTTGGAATCGTGACACGATCATTGATTTGACGCATTAAAGCGATGTCATAGCCTGCTTTGGTTCCATCGGCATCCATACTGGTAATCAGTAATTCACCTGCACCAAAGTCTGCCATTTTGACAGCCCATTCTATTGCATCAATACCTGTTGGCTTACGTCCACCGTGGGTAAAAATTTCCCACTTATTTTCGCCAGTTTTTTTCGCATCAATTGCAACCACGATACATTGAGCACCAAAACGTTGGGATGCTTCTTGAACAAATTCAGGGTTGAACACCGCTGCCGAGTTGATACTGACTTTGTCTGCACCGGCATTGAGAAGTAAACGGATATCTTCGACTTTACGTACACCACCGCCTACGGTTAAAGGGACAAAGACACTCTCAGCCATGCGCTCAACAGTACGGTAAGTCGTATCGCGTCCATGATGGGTAGCAGTAATATCTAAAAAGGTAATTTCATCGGCACCTTGTTCGTTATAACGACGTGCAACTTCGACAGGATCACCTGCATCACGAATATCAAGGAATTGAACGCCTTTGACGACTCGACCATTATCAACATCTAAGCAAGGGATAATACGTTTTGCGAGCATAAAATTTTCCAAAAAATCGCCAATAGAGAAAGGAGACCGACTCTGGTGCTACACCTTCATGGAGGGAAAGGGTATTCTATCAAACTTCACAGCTATTTTTTGCAGGTTTTCCATGTCGGTTTATACCCCGTTGAGTTTAGAAGATGTTCAAGCTTTTGCTGAACCTTATGGTTTGGCAGTGATTGACCTGATTCCAATCCAAGGCGGTATTCAAAACACCAACTATTTTTTGGTGGATCAAACTCAAAAACATTACGTTCTTACTGTTTTTGAAGAGCTTGATGCTGAAGGAGCTGGTGAGCTTGTTCCCGTACTAGACTGTTTGGGAGAGGCTGGGGTTGCCGTTGCTGTACCATTGAAGCATCATGGTCAAGCCATTCATAGCATCGCAGATAAACCTGCACAAATCGCCCCACGCTTGATGGGTGAACATCCAGAAGAAGCAACATTATTACAAATCCAAGCGATTGCTCAGGCTCAAGCAAAAATTCATGTGGCGTTGAAAGATTTTCCTTTAAAGCGTGATTTTAATCGTAATCATCAGTATTGGTCAGATGTAGCAGAGCAACTTAGACCCAATATGAATGACGATGATCAATCCCTATTGGATCAAGTTTTTCAGCAATTTGCCAAAATTACACAGCAATATCCTGATCGTCCTGTCGGTTTTATTCATTCTGATCTATTTAGAGACAATACGTTATTTGAAGGTGATCAATTACGAGGGATTCTTGATTTTTATGAGTTAAATCAAGATGAGTTTTTATTTGATGTTGCGATTAGTATCAATGATTTCTGTACAGCTTATCCAAAGGCTCATTTAGACCAAGCCAAGGCAGAAGCTTTCCTTGCAGCGTATCAAAGCATTCGTCAACTCACAGCTGATGAGTTAGCGTGTTTAAATATTTTCTTGGCAATGGCTGCATGTCGTTTCTGGAGTATGCGTCTCCAAGTTGCACAAAAAAATGCGGAACAGGGTCGTACCGGTGAAGACATTTCACAAAAAGACCCGATGGAAATGCGGATGATGCTGCAAGATCGTTTACAAAAAGTTCAAGCTTAAGGAAAAAGCATGCGAGACCAAGGTCGTTTAGTAGAATGGTTTGATGATAAAGGCTATGGTTTTATTCAACCGAATGATAAGCACAAAGATCGGGTCTTTTTACACATCAAGGACTTTGCTCGCACAGGTCCTCGACCTATTATAGGTTGTGCTTTGGAGTACTTGGTGATCTTAGATGAGCGTGGTCGTTATCGTGCTCAGCAAGTCAGTTATCTAAAAGCAGCCCAAGTATTTGAACATAAGCCTAAACCTTTAGATGCAAAGTCTGCTAAACGTTGGACAGCGATGCAAATTGGCATTGTGATTTATATTGTATTCATGGGCATCGCGAGCTTTAGTAAATTATTACCACCTTATACTTTATTGTTCGTAAGTTTGATGAATGTCTTGAGTTATTGGCTATATGCTCAAGACAAAGAGGCGGCACAATTGGGGAATCGCCGTATTCCTGAGCAAACCTTACATATCGTGGATTCGCTTGGAGGATGGTGTGCAGGTTGGTTAGCACAACAAAAACTGAGACATAAAACACAAAAACAACCGTTTCGTAAGATTTATTTCTGTACCATAGTCTTCCATATATTATTGATATGTTGGTTAATTTCTCCACTCAATGTGTTCTATTGAGGGAGTTCGTTTCTGGAGATAAATAAAATGAATTATTCCGTTGATCAAGACCCGAACCGTACTTTGACTTTGGTCCTTTACGTACTTTATATCATTGCGATTTTTACAGGTGGATTATTGGCAGTGATTGCCTTAATTATTAACTATGTAAAACGTAGCGATGTAAGAGGCTCTATTTTTGAAAGTCATTTTACTTGGCAGATTCGGACATTTTGGTGGTATCTCGCTTGGAATATCATTGCCTTTATTCCATTCTTCTTCTTGTTTTTTACAGGCGATAATCCGAATGCCTTTGCGGGTGTCGCATTATCAGGAACGGTTTTCTGTGTAGCGGTGATTTTCGCTGCTTGGGTTTGGATTGTATATCGTGCAATACGAGGCTTGATTGCTCTCAATGACAATAAACCTATGTATCAATGAATTGAGGTGTTGAACCTGAAGAATTGGTAGTTATTTGATGCGTTTATATTATGAACCTTTGACTGTTGAGCATGCAGATCTCATTTATTCATATACGCTTGATGATGATCTATATCGTTTTATTCCTGACGTGAAATATCCTGAGCGAGAAGGATTAAGACAACGGTTTAGGCAACTCGCCAAAGGTTCAGGCACACTCGAAGAAGTCTGGGTAAATTGGGTGGTTTTTGATGACACAAGTCAACAGCAACCGATTGGTACGCTGCAAGCTACCATTTTCCCTCATAAGCAAACTGCTTACGTTGGCTATATCATTTTTAAGGATTTCTGGAATAAAGGTTATGCAACTCAAGCCTTAAAATGGCTTGAAACCTATTTAAATCAACAATATGCCATATATAATATAGAGGCTTATGTCGATCAAAATAATCATGCATCCAAACGTGTATTGCAAAAATGCCATTTTAAATATAGTGGTTGTGATGGAAGTGATGCTGTTTTTAGTAAAAATCATTTAAACAGGTTGGATTATGATTATTGAGCATGTGCATTTAACAATTAAACCTAATCAAAGTCAGGCATTTGAGGCAGCATTTCAAAAAGCCAAAGCTATTATTTATCCGATGGTGGGATTAAATGCCGTACAGTTGATCAAAAATGTTCAAGATGATCATCGCTATATTCTGATGATATTTTGGGATCATATTGAAGATCACACAGAAGGGTTTAGAAAGTCTGCTGCTTATCAAGAATGGAAAGCTTTATTACATCCCTTCTATGATCCAATGCCAATCGTTGAATATTATCAACCTCAGATGCTACTGAAGAAGAATGAGCCGCCAATAAAAGAAAAGTAAGCTAAGCATCTTTATTGTTTTGAGGAGAGTTGAGTATTTTGAGTTTGAGCTCACTCACTAAAACACCCAATACCACCAGTAATCCGCCAAATAATGCGAGTAAGGGCAAACGCTCACCTGCAATTCTTCCAATCAGACCTGCCCAAACAGGTTCACCTGCATAAATGATCGCTGCACGACTTGGATCAACCATGCTTTGTGCCCAGTTCATGACAAACTGAATTAAAGCACTGGCGAGCCCCAATCCAGTTGCGATTAATAGGAGAGGCCATGAAAATGCTGGTAGCTGATGTTCACCAACTAAAGGCATACTGGCGAAAGAGAGTAAGGCGGCAACCATAAGTTGAATCACAGTCACGCGTCGTAAATTTACTCGTCCTGCAAAATAACCAATCAAAATAATCTCTAATGCAATCACCAAAGCACAGATCAGGGTAAGTACTTGTCCATAAGAGAGCGTGATATTGGAAAAACCATTTCCTGTCAGTAGGACTAAGCCTGTAAATGCTAATGCTGAGCCGATCCATGTCATGAGTGAAGGTGATTTTTGAAAAATAACCCACATGAGAATAGGTACTAAAGGAACATAAAGCGCAGTAAGAAAAGCCGATTCGCTACTTAAAATACTTTGTAGACCAATCGTTTGTGTACCATAACCAATCGCAATCATGATGCCGATGGCAGTTCCAGCCAGAGTTTCTTTGAGCGTTAAACCCGACATGGATTTTAATGAAAGTAGGAAAATCACACCTGCAGCAACTGCAAAACGGCAACCGACGAAAAACATCGGTGTACTAAAGTTGAGTGCATATTGCACGGCTAGAAAAGTCCCACCCCAAATCATGGTGATAAAAATCAATGCAAATTGTGCTGCTCTAGGCGATTGCGAGAAAGCTGTCAAAACCAAATTCCAAATCTACGTGCAATATACTGCACATGTTGCATTAATTTATGCATTTGTGCAATATATTGCGCACAATCAAATGAGAGTGAAACTGCATGAATCATCCTGATGCGGTATTGCAATATGTAGGGCAGAATATTCGTTTTTATCGAAACCAGCATCAATTAAGTCAGCAAGAGTTGGCAGAGCGGGCTGGAGTCAGCCGACGTACCATCGCATCTATAGAAACAGGAATGGTGAATATTAGTCTGACCAAGCTGGATGCGATTGCAAATGCTTTAGATGTGAATTTCAAGCAACTTGTGACAGCACCAGAGCTTGTGGATTCTGCGGTCGTTAAGACTTTGGCATGGCAAGGCACTCATCTTGAGAGTCAGGCAACTTTACATGCATCCATCCCTGCACGTACTCAAGTCGAATTATGGACATGGACATTGGCTGCTGGAGAGACTTATGTTGCTGAACCTGATCAACAAGGGTGGCAGGAGTTGATCTATGTCATTGAAGGTGAACTGAGTCTAGAATTTGCTTCTGGAACACATTTAGTTGCAACGGGTACATCGTTTTTATTTGATAGTTCTGTTCCTTATTGCTATAGCAATCAAGGTACTGACATACTTCGCTTTATTCGAAATGTAATTTATTGATCTAAAAAAGCCAAACACGAAAGTTTGGCTTTTTTATGCTTAATGGCGTTAGTCTGTTGAACTAAATTGCATCAAACTGATGTTTAGTATGTGTTCCATACTTATCAATCATGATTTAATTGGCTTCATTCAACTTATATAGCTTGAAATGAATACCATTCATTCTTTAGAACGAATTGATTGTAAGATTTGGCGTTTAAAGTCCAAAAGCTCTAGCCATTATTCAAATCGCTAGAGCTAAACACAATTAAAGTGATTGTTCATCCAGTAAAAGTTGAGCTTCACGAAGGCTTAAAGTGCCCTCATAAATTGCTCGACCTGTGATTGCACCTAAAATGCCAGATTGACCTTTTAAGTTGCGTACATCATCAAGATTGGTGACACCACCAGATGCAATAACAGGTAATCCTGAATATTGAGCTAAGTGAACAGTTTGCTCAACGTTGACACCTTGCATCATGCCATCACGTGCAATATCAGTGTAGACGATGCTAGATACACCAGCGTCAGCGAAACGTTTAGCAAGATCAGTCGCTTTGACATCAGTGACATTTGCCCAACCGTCAGTTGCAACCATGCCATTGATCGCATCGATACCAACGATAATACGACCTGCAAATTGTTTACATGCTTCTTCAACAAATTCAGGTTCTTTGACTGCTTTGGTACCGATAATGACAAACGATACGCCAGCATCTAAGTAGTGCTCGATGGTTTCAAGTGAACGGATGCCACCACCAATTTGGATTGGTAATTCAGGTTGTGCTCGCGCAATAGCTTCAACCACTGGTTTGTGAATTGGCGTACCAGCGAAAGCACCATTTAAATCAACTAAATGTAAACGACGTGCGCCTTCATCAACCCAATGTTGTGCAGTTGCCACAGGATCATCAGAGAAAACAGTATCGTCTTCCATGCGTCCTTGTTTTAAACGTACACATTTACCATCTTTCAGGTCAATTGCAGGGATGATTAGCATGCTTTCGCTCCTAGCTTCATCGTAAATTAAAATTGGCTACATATTAACAAAGTATTGATCAATCTCTAAGTCTTGGATTGAGAACCTGTGAGTATTCTTTCGATTTGTTGTTGAAGTGGTGACGTGAAACTTTGATGCTGGTAGAGATATTCAAAAATAATACGCGCGGCATAAGCATCTGCCGCAGCATAATTGATTTGCTGTTGGCTCAGGGCCTTAGTCGACCAGTTAGAAGTGCTAATTTTTTTACTTTTAGGAAAATAACGCTGAAATAACAAAGCAATTGCCGTTTGTACACCGACTTGGGTGTTATATCCAAAATTTGAAAAGCATTTTGCTAAATCAATCAGACCGTTTGGATCAATCCCTTTGCGTCTAAAACCACTGGCATCATTTTTTAAACCAAAACCAACTTTGAGTTGTTGTTCATTTTCTAAAATAGGTTTTAAGAAAGCCAATATTTCTGGATTCACCTGAAAAAGATAAGCATTTTCCAAGCTAGACAACTGGATAAGGTGAGGGCCTGTTGATTTTTCACCGACTTTGAAGGTTGGTTTGGATTCTGTGTCAAAGCCGAACACTTGAACAGATTTAAGCTCAGCTTCAACTTGTAAACACTGATCAAGTGTTTGGATGACATAAATTCGATCTGGATTTAAGTTTTGAAATGCAGGGAAGGTGCGTATTTGTTCTTTGCTTAAAAGCGCAGTTTGTTGTTGCATTTCCATGAAATGAGCTCAAATCGTTTCACTCAGCTTAAACCGTTTTGATCAATTGAAAAAGCCAAGTTTTCCCACTTGGCTTTGAAAAATAGACTTGGTTTATTCTGCATATCTATTCATTTGTTCCATCTGGAGCTGTTGGCTTTTTTGAATATAGTTTTGGTAAGCAGTAACTGCGGACGATGCCATGGCTAAAATGCAGAGTGGAAGGATAATAATGTATATCCAAGCTAATACTTTTTCCCAAGCTTGAGTAATACGAGGTGAGCCATAATTATTTGCATTTTCATCACCCTTTGCACAACTCAAGTAAATAAAAAATAAGAAGTTGATGAGTGGAATAATCATCACTAATGACAACCAACCTGTTTGATTTCGATCATGTAAACGGCGGATTGAGAAAATAAAGCTGAAGTAGATCATTGCAATATAAACAATGATAAAGAGTCCACCAAATACATACATCGATGAACTTGTCGTTGAAGGACTCAAAGCTGGAACAAAAAACGCTGCGATAATACCCAAAATGAATACGAAGACCACGAGTAACATATTCCAGCCTAAGTAAGAGAGTCTGCCAAAACGCCCATTTGCACTAAAACCTGAATCATTTGTTTGAAGCTGAGAAGACATATTATTTTCCTGTAGTCTCTGATTTTTAAATTTAATTTTGAAATTATCTGTTGTTTGATTTTTATTTAAAGCGTTTGCATGATATGCAAAAAATAATGAGAAATAAATAGATAAGGCAATTAAAAAAATAAAGCCAATTTAAAATTGGCTTTATTATCAGGAACTAAACTTGTTCAAATGCTTAGATTTTCCATTCCACAAAGTTTTTTAATAACTGTAAACCAGCAGTATGACTTTTCTCTGGATGGAATTGGGTCGCGAATAAATTGTCTTTGTGAATCGCGGTACAGAAGTTCACACCATAATCACAAGTTGCCGCTGTAACTGTAGAATCTTTTGGTTCGACATAGTAGCTATGTACGAAATAAAAACGAGCATCTTGCTCGATGTTGTTCCACATTGGATGACTTGGATCAAGTTGATGTACTTGGTTCCAACCCATGTGCGGAACTTTTAAATTCGGAATTTCAGGGAAGTGTTTGACTACACCCTCAAAAATACCCAAAGCTTCTACGCCACCATTCTCTTCAGAGCTTTGTAGCAATGCTTGCATGCCAACACAAATCGCGAGTACAGGTTTATTAAAAGCCGCTTGACGAACGACTTCATCAATTCCTGCCTCATGCATACCTTGCATACAGTCACGCATGGCACCAACGCCTGGGAACACGATTTTATCCGCTTGGGCAATCAGCTTAGGATCGTTAGTCACATCAACTGTTGCACCTACATGCTCTAGCGCTTTGGCAGCTGAGTGTAAGTTGCCCATGCCATAATCAAGTAAAGCAATACGCGTCATTACAAGCTACCTTTCGTTGATGCAATCATGCCTTCGGCACGAGGATCAACCTCACACGCCATACGTAAAGCACGTGCCAAAGCTTTGAATACACTTTCGATCTGGTGATGGCTATTTTTGCCTTTTAAATTGTCGATATGTAAGGTCATCAACGCATGGTTGACAAAACCTTGGAAAAATTCTGAAAATAAATCGACATCGAATGTTCCGATACGGGCACGTGTGAATGGAATATCCATAAACAAGCCTGGACGACCAGAGAGATCAACGACAACACGCGAAAGTGCTTCATCGAGTGGTGCATAAAAATGACCGTAACGACGTAAGCCCTTTTTATCGCCTAAAGCTTGCGCAAAGGCTTGTCCCAAGGTGATTCCACAGTCTTCGACGGTATGGTGATCATCGATTTCCAAGTCACCATCGCAATGAATATCGATATCAAATAGACCATGGCGCTTGATTTGATCAATCATATGGTCTAAAAATGGAACTCCAGTGTTGAGTGTGCCTTGACCAGTACCATCGAGATTGAGACGAACTCGAATTTTTGTTTCGTTGGTATTTCTTACCACTTCACTGATACGTTGCGTCATGGACACGTTCCTCAAAAAACGTCAAAAATGATTGAATTAAAAACCAAAGTTTCGCTGTGACGAAAAAGTGACAGCATCATAGTTTGCTCAGGAGGGTTAATCAATGCCTATTACCGTACATGCTTACAGTTCACTAGAAAATCTAGGAATTCGTACCCAGCTAGAGCGACTTTATGACACCAGTCCAGAGTTTGGTGATGGGCAAGATGCAATGCAGCAACTTGAACAAGATCTACAGCAATATACCACAGTTTATACCGCTGAATTTAACACCAAAATTATAGGTGCAATCTGGGTCACAGGACAAGGTGAAAGCCGTGTTTTGGAATATATTGTTGTACATCCATCCAATCGCGGTCGCGGTGTGGCAGAACGCCTCGTTGAGGAAGTTTGCCGTATCGAAGAAGAGCAGGGCGTAAAACAGTTTGAACCTGGATGTGGCGCGATTCATCGTTGTCTATCACATCTTGGAAAAATCTAATCGCGAGCTAAATATGGGGTCTAATTGGAGTTAAATTAAACACTTAATCTAAAAATCCTTAAATTAACTTGACGGATTTTGACAAACATTGTTTAATACGCCCACTTTGGCGCGATAGCTCAGTAGGTAGAGCAACGGATTGAAAATCCGTGTGTCCCCAGTTCGATCCTGGGTCACGCCACCATAGATTCGAAATTTCAATCCCTGATCCCATCAGGGATTTTTTTTATCTGGACTTTTTTGCCTGAAAAATGGGCAATCAAATCAAAAGCTCAGGATAATTGTTGACTATTTGCTGTAGATACGGCTTAATACACGCCATTGGCGCGATAGCTCAGTAGGTAGAGCAACGGATTGAAAATCCGTGTGTCCCCAGTTCGATCCTGGGTCACGCCACCATATTCAAAAACCCCAAACTAATGTTTGGGGTTTTTTTATGGGTTAAATTATGCGTAATTCATATTTAAGTCTTTCTAAGTTCTATATTAAAAACTCTTTATGAATAAAAAGAATATGCATCTCAATTTTACTTAGTTATATGAATAAAAGAAAAACAATATACTTGAGAATATATTATTTTTGTTGAAGATAAGTTATGCAAAAGTTTATCGGGGTAGCTCTTCCAGTTGTTCTTTTATCGGGTATAGCACAGCACGCATCTGCGACAACGGGCTATTTTATGCATGGTTATGGCGTGAAAGCCCAAGGTCAAGCTGGTGCCTCTATCGCTGCATTTAACGATGCGCTCACTATAGCGAGTAATCCATCAGGTTTGAGCTGGATTGATAGCCGAGTAGATGTTGGTGCGACCCTATTTAATCCTAAACGCTCTGCTGCGATTGAGGGGAACTTAGCCGGTGCCAATGGACAATACAGCGGTAATGGTCGTGAATACTTTGTACTGCCTGAATTTGCGATCAATAAGAAAGTAAATGATAGCGTTGCTTTAGGCTTAGCGATTTATGGCAATGGTGGTATGAATACGACCTATAAACGCAATCCTTATGCCGCATTTGGTAATACAGGCGAAGCGGGTGTTGATTTATCTCAGGTATTTGTCTCTCCAACGGTTGCATGGCGTTATAGTGAAAATCAATCAATCGGGATTGCGACAAATTTTCTTTATCAACGTTTTGAAGCGAAAGGAATTTCTGGTTTTGCCCCATTTTCAAATGATGGAAAAAATCTAAGCAATAAAGGTAAAGACTCTGCTACAGGGATTGGAGTACGAGTGGGCTGGAGTGCGAAATTAAATGATGTCGTTACTGTCGGAGCAAACTATGCGTCAAAAATTGATGCAGATAAATTTGATAAGTATCGCGGTTTATTTGCTGAATCGGGTGATTTTGATGTTCCTGAGAGTTATGGGATTGGAGCGAGCTTCAAGCTAACTCCTGCTTTGACTGTATTAGCGGATGTACAGCGAATCAATTATTCGGATGTAGATTCAGTCGGTAATCCTTTTAGTTTAGCTTCAGTGATGCAAGGGAATACTTTCGGATCAGAAAAGGGACAGGGTTTCGGCTGGAAAGATATTAACGTCTATAAGTTGGGAGCAAGCTATCAAGTCAATCCACAACTCACAGTGCGTGCTGGTTATAGCCATAATGATCAGCCTATCCCACAAGATCAGACTTTCTTAAATATTCTAGCACCAGGTGTGATTAAAGATCATATTAGTCTAGGCGCGACGTGGGATATTGATCGAGCGCAAGAGTTAAGTGTTGCCTATACCTATGGTTTAAACGAAACCGTAAAAGGCAATCAATCGATCCCGACAGCATTTGGTGGGGGTGAGGCAAATCTAGAAATGGATCAACATATCTTAGGTATATCTTACGGTGTGAAGTTCTAAATAGAAAAAGGCTGAATCAACAGATTCAGCCTTTTATTTGCTACAAGGGAAATTTAAGCTGTTTTAGCTAAAGAACCGTTCGATAGCATATGACCTGTTTCTTCAAAGTTTGCATGCCATGACAATGCTTCACGAAGAATATGAGGTGTATGTCCACCACGCTCACATGAACGATCAAAATAATCGTTTAATGCAGCTTGGTAGAGTGGGTGTACACAATTATCGATAATCACACGTGCACGCTCACGCGGCGCTAAACCACGAAGGTCAGCCAAGCCTTGTTCTGTCACCAGAATATCAACATCATGTTCACAGTGATCAACATGGCTCACCATCGGCACGATCGAAGAAATATCACCACCTTTTGCGATTGACTTGGTGACAAAGATTGCCAAGTGCGCATTACGTGCGAAATCACCTGATCCACCAATACCATTCATCATCTTGGTACCACAAACGTGAGTTGAGTTCACATTGCCATAAATATCAAATTCAAGGGCAGTGTTGATCCCAATAATACCTAAGCGACGCACAATTTCAGGGTGATTTGAAATTTCTTGTGGACGTAAGACTAATTTATCTTTGTAGTGCTCTAGATTGCCAAATACACGCTCGCCACACTGAGCTGAAAGTGTAATTGAGCTACCAGAAGCAAACTTCATTTTACCTGCATCGATCAACTCAAACGTACAGTCTTGAAGTACTTCAGAGTACATCACAAGATCTTCGAAGTTTGAATCTTTCAAACCTGTGAGAACAGCGTTTGCAATAGAACCAATACCCGCTTGTAAAGGACCTAAGTTTTTCGCTAAACGACCAGCAGCAACTTCTTTCTCAAAAAATGCAATCAAATGATTTGCAATGCCTTGAGTCTCATCATCTGGCGCTGTCACTGTTGAAGGTGAGTCAGCTGTATCGTTGAACACGATGCCGACGATTTTTGCAGGATCGATTGGAATCGCAGTCGAGCCGATACGATCATCCACTTGAGTTAAAGGCAGTGGTGTACGCGTTGGACGATAGGTTGGGATGTAAATATCGTGTAAGCCTTCAAAGTTTTCGCTGAGTGATGTGTTGATTTCTACAATCACTTTTTCCGCGAAAATTGCAAAGCTTGCCGAGTTACCAACTGATGTTGTTGGAACAATGTGACCATCTTCAGTGATAGCGACCGCTTCAATCACAGCTACATCTGGACGTTTGAGCTGCTGATTACGCATTTGTTCAACGGTTTCAGATAAATGTTGGTCAATAAACATCACTTCGCCGTTATTAATTGCACGACGTAAGGTATTGTCAACTTGGAATGGCATGCGGCGCGCAAGTACACCTGCTTCCGTCAGTTGTTTGTCTAAGTCATTTCCGAGACTTGCACCAGTAATTAACGTGATTTTTAACGGATTTTTTTTGGCTTGTTCAACCAGTGCTTGAGGAACGGCTTTCGCTTCTCCTGCACGAGTAAATCCGCTCATACCAACCGTCATATCATTTTCAATAAAGCGAGCAGCCTGTTCTGCACTCATCACTTTGTCGTGTAGAGACGCAAGGCGAATACGACTTAAAGACATCATCCATTCTCAATATTGCTTTTTCATTAGATATGGATTTTAGCGCTAAAAAAGCAAAAGGGAATTGGACTACGGCTAAGGTCTAATATGTGAAATAGAAGATGATTTGCGAGCAAAAATACGAGACATTTTTGATTGGTCTCGTATTGAATTAGAAGTGTTCACTAAGTGTTTGTTTAATCTTGCTAATCGTATTTTTCTCAGTCTCTTCAATATGAGGAGTCACGATTGGTAAAGAGATCACAACTTCTAAACCACCTTGCTCACGATTGCGAATGCTAATTTTACCCTGATGAATATCCACAATACGTTTTACGATTGCAAGGCCAAGTCCGCTACCTTGAACAGTGCGCGCTGAATTACCACGTACAAAGGGTTGCATGAGTTCTTCAACTTGATCGGGTGGAATGCCTTCACCATGATCAGCAACAGTGATGAGGATGTGTTCGTCTACATGGCTTGCAGAAAGTTCAATCGGTTCGGCACCATAGCGTTTCGCATTATTGATTAAATTGGCGATCAGACGCTTTAAAGAGAGACTACGAGCAGGAATAATAGGTAAATCCTGCATTTCAAAACGTATATCTAATGGTTTGAATTGAATGACGAGTTCTTGCAGCAACGTGTTGATATTGGTATCAGTAAGTTCTTCATCCGATCCATCACGCATGTACGAAATGAATTGGTTAAGAATCGCATCCATATCATCAACATCATAAATTAGACCTTCACGAAAGAATTCATCAGGTAGCATTTCTGCAGTGAGACGAATACGCGTCAATGGTGTACGCAAATCGTGAGAAATCCCAGCCAACATAATTTGGCGGTCTCGCTCAGTTTGTTCAAGCGTATAAACCATATGATTAAAAGCTTGGTTGACCTGACGAATTTCTAAAGGTCCGTGATTAGTATCTAAATAAGGTGCTTTACCTGTTTTACTATAACTATTGGCGGCATTTTGTAATCGACGCAATGGACGATTCATTTGGCGAACTAAGGTTAGAATAATAATTGAAGATAAGATCGGTACACCAAATAACCATGTTGCAATCAGTTCAACACTGTAATTGGTATAGGTTTTTAGTGGTTCACGCACCCAGTTACCATTCATCTCTGGTGTTTGAATCCAGATACGTGGAATCGGTTTAAATTTAAAATAAACGGTGACGTTATCAACACCTAACTCTTTGGCAAGTTTGGCTTCGATTTCATCAGTAAATAATTCAGCTAGAAATTTGTCTTCAATCTTTGGAAATTCTTTCGGATCAGTGATGTATTCGATACCAATACGGTTTTTTAACCACGTATCAATATCGACCTCTGTATCACGATGCAAAATTCGAATATCAGGATTATTGACCAGCTCTAATTCAATAGCGAGATAGCGTGCGTGTTGTTGTAACTCTGGCAAATACAAAGTTCGCCAGAAGAACCACAAAGACATAAATAAGCTGAAGAATACGGTGAATAGTACCAAAATAGTGGTACGCATCGCAGCGGAACGTGGTTTGATCTTATCTAAGAAACGTTCCCACTTGGTACGTGGTCGTTCAGAGTAAGATACAAACTCAGTAAAAGCTTGAGGGTCAATGGGTTCCAGTTTCAACGTTGAAATTCCTGAACTTACTCAGCACCATCTGGAACAAAAACATAGCCTACACCCCAAACGGTTTGAATATAGCGAGCGCGGGCAGGGTTGTCTTCGATTAAACGGCGTAAACGAGACACTTGAACATCAATCGAACGTTCCATTGCACCCCATTCACGACCACGTGCTAAATTCATCAATTTATCGCGGGTCAAAGGTTCACGTGGATGTTGAACCAGTGCTTTTAATACAGCGAATTCACCAGTCGTCAAAGTCACGACTTGACCTTCACGAGTAAGTGTACGAGTTGAAAGATCTAAAGACCATGGTCCAAAGCTAACAACTTCAACTTGTTGGCTCGGTGCACCTGGTACTTCACGCACTTGGCGACGTAATACAGCACGAATACGAGCTAAAAGTTCATTTGGGTTAAATGGTTTCGGTAAATAATCGTCTGCGCCAGCTTCCAAACCTGCAATGCGATCAGAGTCACTTCCACGTGCCGTCAACATGATAATTGGAGTATCAATATTAGATTGGCGTAATCTGCGACAAATACTTAAGCCATCTTCGACAGGAAGCATGAAATCAAGAACGATCAACGAAAACAATTCACGTTGTAATAAACGATCCATTTGTGTCGCGTCATGAGCAGTTTTGACTACAAAACCTTTATCTTCTAAAAATCGTTGCAAAAGCGTACGCAAACGCACATCGTCATCGACCACTAAAATGCGTTCGACTCGGTCCGTCTCATGGTGTACGGTTTCCGTCGATTCAGCAGGTACAACTAAACTCATGATGTGCTCCTTTATCGTTTATTGTCATCGTAATTATGCAATGTCAGGCAGTATACGATTCATTGCACAGGTTTGGCTATGTTATAAAGCAACAAATATTGCCAATAAAATCAAGAGATAGATACCAAACATATACAGGTAAAATTACGACAATCAATCTATTTTTCAATATTTAGCTGAAAAAATCTTGGGATTTTAGAAACATTGATCAATTTGCATAATCTACTCGTAAAATTTTCAAAAAAACAATGGTGGATTTTATAGCCGTGGACTTTATAATCAGTGCTTTTAGAATTAACCCTTGTGGAATCAATCACGATGACTGACTTAGTTCAGCAGTTGGCAAATGAACTTGCCGTACGTCCAAACCAAGTAGAAGCTGCTATTCGTTTAATTGATGAAGGCGCCAGTGTTCCCTTTATTGCACGTTACCGTAAAGAAGTCACGCAAGGCTTAGACGATACTCAATTGCGTCAACTCGACACACGTTTGGCTTACCTACGTGATTTGTACGAACGTCGTGAGAAAGTGATTCAATCTTTACAAGAACAAGATAAGTTAAGTGATGATTTACTTGCACGTGTAAATGCGGCTGAAACCAAGAATGCATTAGAAGAAATTTATGCGCCGTATCGTCCAAAACGCACAAGCAAATCTTTCAAAGCGAAAGAAGCGGGTTTAGGGCCGATCGCAGAAAAGATTTTTGCTGAACAAGTTGATCCTACAGAAGCATTATCAGGCTTCAGCCATGAAGATTACCCAGATCTTGAAAGTCAGTTGGATGCGATTCAGCATATTTTAATTGATGATTGGGCGCAAAATATTGCGTTAACCACTGAATTAAAACAAACTTTTTCTAAAACTGCTGTGCTAAAGAGTGCTGTGGCATCTGAAGAGAAAAAAGAAGTTGGTAAGAAATTCCGTGATTACTTTGAGTTCTCTGAAAACTTAAACAAAGTTCCTTCACACCGGTTGTTAGCGATGCTACGTGGTCGTCAAGAAAATGTATTAGGTTTAAAAGTGGATGGTGAAGATGATGCACCATTGGCGCGTATTGAAACTGAGTACAACTTAGACCAAGTACAACCACAGAGTCGTCAAGATTATTTAAAGCAAACTGCAAAATTATTCTGGTTAGGTAAGATTCGTCCACAGATTGAACACTCATTACTAACAGATAAGCGTCTATCTGCTGAAGCTGAAGCAATGGATGTATTTGCGGAGAACTTGCGTCATTTACTTCTATCTGCACCAGCAGGTGGACGTGTTACTTTAGGTGTTGATCCTGGTATTCGTACAGGGGTAAAACTGGCAGTGATTAGTGAAGCTGGTGATGTCCTTGCACACAGCACAATCTATCCATTTGCACCGAAAGAAGATAAAGAAGGTTCGATTGCGGAGCTTGCGCGTTTGTGCAGAGAGTTCCACGTGGAACTTATTGCGATTGGTAATGGAACAGCAAGCCGTGAAACAGAAGCAGTTGTTGCTGAAATGATGGCGGCAAATACGGATCTGAAATTAACACGTATCACTGTGAGTGAAGCAGGCGCATCTGTTTATTCTGCAAGTGAATTGGCTGCACAAGAACTTCCAGAACTTGATGTATCTATTCGTGGTGCGGTTTCAATCGCTCGTCGTTTACAAGATCCGTTAGCAGAGCTTGTAAAAATTGATCCAAAATCAATTGGTGTAGGTCAGTACCAACACGATGTAAACCAAACAGGTTTAGCAAAAACACTAGATGCAGTTGTTGAAGACTGTGTGAACGCGGTGGGTGTGGATGTCAATACAGCATCTCCAGCGATCTTGGCTTATATTGCAGGTTTAAACAAAGCGATTGCACAGCAAATCGTTGAATACCGTAAAGAAAATGGACGTTTTGATAATCGTCAAGCATTGAAGAAAGTTCCACGTTTAGGCGAGCGTACTTTTGAACAATCAGCTGGTTTCTTACGTGTTCAAGATGGTTCTGAGCCATTAGATGCATCTGCTGTTCACCCAGAAAGTTATGGCTTGGTTGAGAAAATTGTTGCCGCAAAAGCAACAACTGTAAAAGACATCATTGGTAATACAGAAATTATTCGCCAAGTAAAAGCAGAGGAATTTGTCGATGACAAATTCGGTTTGCCGACGATTCAAGACGTTTTAGCAGAATTGGAAAAACCAGGTCGTGATCCTCGTCCAGAGTTCCGCACAGCGAAGTTCCGTGAAGACATTACCGAAGTTGCACAACTCACAGAGGGGATGCAGCTTGAAGGCGTTGTAACCAATGTAACCAACTTCGGTGCATTCGTGGACGTAGGTGTACACCAAGATGGTTTAGTGCATATCTCTGAACTTGCAAATGAATTCGTTTCTGACCCACACAAAGTTGTGAAACCAGGTCAGATCGTGCAAGTTCGTGTGATGCAAGTTGATGTTGAACGTAATCGTGTGAACTTGAGTATGCGTGCAGAAGGTTCTGCACCTGCTAAAGCACCACGTCAGCAGCAGCGCCCACAGCAAGAGCGTACTGAGCGTTCAGAACGTAAGCCTCAAGGTCAACGTCCTCCACGTAAAGAGGGTGACTTTAAGCGTCCGCAAAATAACAAGCCAAAAACTGAAAAACCACAAGAGCAAAAAATCGGTGGTTTAGGTGCTTTGTTATTACAAGCAGGGATCAAAGGTTCTAAGTAACTGATCAAATAAATAAAAGCCTCTTCGGAGGCTTTTATTTTGAGATTTGAATTTAGATCAATCTTCATAATTAAATTAAGATTCCGTATAAGATGATAGCAATCAGAATGTTGGATTCTAAACTCAATAAAATTTATCGAGATTGGTATTTAATTTTTTATAGTAAATACTCTCATTATTGAGTTTTATAAAAAATGGAGTAGAAGAAGTGATAAATTTTGATTTAAATAAACTACTTGATTTAAATGAAAAGATAAAAGGGGGGAAACCAAAACTAGACTATGATGTTGCAATGCTTACATGTCAATGTAGTCATATATGGTGTGTAATAGATTCTAAAATCAATTCTAATGGTATTGATCACTTTCTTTTAAAAGCTTTTTTGAATAATCCTTTTACATCACATCTTATAACAGAATTATCTTGGGAAAAACGAGTAGATATTCCTACATGGCTAGGTTCTCTTAATACTCAATGTGTGGGTGATATTGAAATTAAACAACTAATTTCCAGTATCGTTGCTGATCTTAAACATTCTGAAGAAGATATGAATGATATAGAGCAATTAAAAGAACGATTAAATATGATGGATATTCCTAAAATAGGTTGGGAAATTAAAGAAACAATTGATGAAAGAAATCCAATAGGTATGACAGAAATAATTTGTTTTGAATTATCAGATAAATATATCCTCTTGGAGTTTCATCTTGAATCCTAAAGTTTTGATAAGAATTATGCGGTAAAAAAAGCAATTTTGTTCTATAAATCTATCTAAATCGCGTTAACCTGAAATGATGCATACATGCCTTAGGAGGTCGTGATGTCGCGCAGACCTCGAGAACAAGTCGATTATTTACACCTTGAAGAATTGGGTGGTTTAGAAATGTTGAAAGCCAGTTACTTTCAACAGGAGTTCTCGCGACATGTTCATGAAGGATTTTGTATCGGTGTGATTGAAGAGGGTGCGCAACGTTTTTATCGTACAGGGGGCAATCATGTCGCACCGCAAGGCGATATTATTTTGGTGAATGCTGATGAAGTACATACTGGCTCATCTGCGGTAGAAACGGGCTGGCGTTATCGAGCAATTTATCCAACTCCAGAAATTTTCCATGAACTGACGCGTGATCTCACGACTATTCATGGCACAGCACCGTGGTTTAGAGAAGCCGTGTTGCATGACGAAGGTTTGGCACAGCAATTACGATTACTATTTGATTTGTTAGAACAACCGAGCAATACCTTGCTCAAACAAACCTTGTTCTTATCGACGATTGCTTGGCTAATCTCAAAATATAGCCAAACAAAACAGCATGCCGCTGACCTCAGTAATGCAAAAAAGCGTATTTTAAATATTAAAGAATTAATGGCGAGTATGCCTGAGCAAGAGTTTTCACTCATCGAATTGGCTGAAATGGCGAATCTGAGCCAGTGGCATTTTTTACGTCAATTTAAAAAGCATGTTGGACTCTCACCACATGCGTGGTTGATCCAAGCGCGATTACAGAAATCACAAAAATTATTGAGACAGGGTTTGAACTTATCAGAAGTTTCACAGCAATGTGGTTTCTCAGATCAAAGTCATTTTAGTCGGCATTTTCGTCAAACGTTTGGTATTACGCCAGGCGGTTATATTGCTTATCTCAAATAAAAAAACAGCAATTTTATACAAGCTTGGATGATCTAGATTTGGCATAGTCATTGGGTTTTTAATCAATGATTGTGATGTAGATGATAGCTGAAAACATAGATCATACCTCGATGACCGAATCACGGGCATTTTTAAATGGAGTGATCAAAATACTTCCATTGTGTTTTGCCGTATTACCTTGGGGCTTGTTGGCAGGTTCGATGGCGATTCAAGCAGGCCTTACAACCATGCAAGCCATAGCAATGTCTGCACTTGTCTTTGCGGGTGCAGCACAGTTGATGACCTTGGGACTTGTGATGGCGGGTACACCTGCGTTAACGATCATTATTTCAGTTTTTCTGATTACTACACAGCATTATTTATATGCTTTGTACTTGCGAGAAGATATCTCCAAACAACCCTTAAAAAATCGTTTGATGCTGGGTTTTTTGCTGACGGATGAATTGTTCGCGGTGAGCGTTAAAAAGCAACAACATTATATTCATTATCTACTTGGTGCTGGACTTTGTTTTTATTTGTGTTGGGTACTGTTTAGCGCTTGTGGTGTATTCCTTGCTTCTGCAGTCCCTAATTTAGATCAATACCATCTCGATTTTTCGATCGTGGCAACTTTTATTGCAATCGTGGTTCCATTTATTAAAAACTTAAATACTTTGGTTGGGGTTCTTATTTCGGTCACATTAACTGTGGTTTTTTTAAGTCTAGGGATTAAAAGTGCAGCAATCATGGCTGGAGTGATCGGGATGTTTGCTGCGACTTGCTTACAGAATTTTCGGGAGCGTAAAGTATGACTTGGTTTATCCTGATTATTCTGGCATTAGTTGTATTTATGAATCGCTATATATTGCTTGAACCTAATCTTCCTTTGCGACTGCCGAAATGGTTTCAACAATCTTTGCAGTATTCTGCTCCATGTTTATTGACTGCAATTGCCACCCCAATCGTGTTTATGGATGAGCATGGTGCATTTCGTGAGAGTTTACTCAATCCTTATTTTCTCGCCACGATTTTGACGATTTTGATTGCTTATGTAGTTCGTCATACCTTGTTAACGATTATATTAAGTTTGGCATGCTTTTATGGTTTGGTATTTTGGTTGAATTAGTTGATTTCTGGAATGTTTATTATCCTGAGTTGACATCTAAACAGAATACTTATAAAAATTAGAGTAATTACTCTAATTTTATTGGTGGGTCAAATGCAAATCGGTCGACAGGTATGGATGGTTCAAACTTCAGGTGATTTATCCTTAACAGATCGTATGAGATTGTTAAGTCATAGTTTGCTGCCTGTACTCCAGCAAAGTGTAAAAATGTATGCATTTGCAGGTAGTTTGATGAAAGCACCAAAAATATTACAGATAGATGATTTGCATTTGCCTGATAGTGTCGAGATCAAACACGCAATTGAAAAGATGCAGTCCTGTAGCTCAATTGCTTTACAAAATCATTGTTTGAGGACTTGGTATTACGCCGTTGCATTTTCCAAGCTTCAAAAGCTAAAAACTGATGAGGAGTTATTAGCAGTTTCATGTTTGTTGCATGATTTGGGAATGACTGAGCAGCATTACCAACACCATGCAAACTGTCGCTGCTTTGCGGGACAGGGCGCTTATGCAGCCAAAGATTGGTCAATACAACGTGGTTGGCAAATACCACGTGCTGATCAATTATTTGATGCGATCAGTATGCATATGAATCCATTCGTGGCGCTTGAGGATGGTGTAGAAGCTCATTTACTACAACAAGCAGCCAGTTGTGATGTGATAGGCAGCCGTGGTTTTGAGTTCTCTACTACATTCAGAACACAGTTAAATCAACAATATCCACGTTTAGATTTTAATCAACATATGATTGAATTCACCCAACATGAAGCTCGAGCTCGTCCGAAATCACGTACTGCGATGGTGGTACAAAGTGGGTTTAAATATTTAGTTAAATTTAATCCTTATCTTGATCAATAAAAATAAAAAACCACTTTTAGTAGAACAAAAGTGGTTGATTTAAATGATTAAATTTTATCAGTGGTCATGTTCTAAATATTCAGGTTTTTTCGGTAATGCCCAACTACAGAAGAAACAAATGATCAACATGATAATGACATATACGAAGAATGTATTTTCAATGCCTGCATCTTTGAATAACAGTGCAACAGAAGGTGCAGAACCACCAAATAGTGCATTACCCACCGCATAGGAGAAACCAACACCTAATGCGCGTACATGAGGCGGGAACATTTCTGCTTTGACCAAACCACTAATTGAAGTGTAGAAGCTCAACAACATCATCAAGAAAATGAGCAATAAGGTAATAATCACAGGCGAGTCTGCAAAACTACGCATTCCTGTTACCATCACGGGATAGATGAAAATAGCACTCAATAGACTAAAAGCGAGCATAGAGGCACGACGGCCAATTCGATCAGACAACATTCCAAAAAAAGGTTGAGCGATCATAAAAACAAATAAAGCAGTGGTCATGATAAACCCCACTGTTTTACCATCCATGCCAATATTGGTTAGGTAGGTCTTTGAATATACAGTCACTACATAAAATGTCAGTGAACCTGCTGAGGTATAACCCACCACCAATAAGAAAGTTTTCCAATGTTGCTTTAATAGTGCAATTAAGCTTCCCGATTCTTCACGTTCAGCATCTTCATTTGATAAGGTTTCTTCTAAACGGCTACGTGCAGCTAATGAAAGTAATGCAGCGACACCACCAATCACGAAGGGAATACGCCATCCCCCATCATTTAATTGTTGTTCGGTCATGAAGCCCAGTAAGATGACCCCAAGTAAGCTTGCTAGTAGTTGGCCTCCTGATAAGGTGACGTATTGAAAAGAAGCAAAAAAACCACGCTGACCTTTTAAACCCAGTTCACTCATATAGGTGGCAACTGCACCATATTCACCACCTACAGATAACCCCTGTAATAAGCGAACCATCAGTAATAAAAATGGAGCGAGCATACCGACTTGATCATAGGTTGGTAGGGCAGCAAAAAGAAATGAGCTGAGTGCCATCAGGCAAATCGAGATCACCATCGATTTTTTACGACCATGCCGATCAGCAATTCGTCCAAACAACCAGCTACCAATTGGACGCATAAAGAAACTCGCTGCAAACACCCCCCACACATAAATGGCTTTGGTCGTGGGTTCCATATCTGGAGCGGTTAATGCATGAGTAAAATAAGCAGCAAAAACGGCGTAGATATAAAAATCAAACCATTCCACTAAATTCCCTGACGCTGCACCAACGATGCCTTTAATGCGGCTCGTTCTTTCTTCCTTGCTATATGTCTGACTCATATCTGATCCTTTCTACACTAAGCAAGATTCTGTTACTGAATCTTTACCGTTTGTTATATACCGCTAAAAAAGCATGAAAATGACACTATTTTGTATGCTTTTTATGACTGTGTTTTTAGATGGTGAGAAAGACCTGAGAGTTCTAGAAGGCTTTAGCAGTAAGAATATAGTGACGATTAAATAGTAATTTTTTAAAAAACAATTACTTTAATTGTGGAATAGAACAATCCCTTCGCAAAGGACACGGTTCACCTTGAGTGAATTGGCTCAGCATGTTTCGAATTTGTTGGAGTTGAAAGATTTTTTCATCTATCGCCGCGAGTTTTTCTTGAAAGATATTTTGCATTTGATGCGCAGGTATTTCTTGTTCTGAGGTCATTTCTAAAATTTGTTTAATTTCATTGAGTGAGAATCCCAAATTTTTTGCCGTTCGAATTAATAATAGTTGTTGCAAAGTTTGCTCTGGATAGTCTTTGTAGCCATTAGCGCAAGTAACTGATTGTATAAGCGCCATTTTCTCATAAAAACGAATAGTATCCTTACTTAATTCGCTATGTTTAGATAATTGTCCAATCAACATAATAAGACCTTTTTATTTTTGAGTTTTTATAAAAATACCCTTGACCTTTGAGTGTACTCCATCCTTTAGCCTATTCCTACAACGACAAAAAAGAGTCATTCAAATGAAACAAACAACTTTAAAAGTAGAGCAATCTTTACAAGTCGCATTTGTTGCTGGTGCTACAGGATTTGTTGGGCGGTTTTTGATTGCCGAATTGTTACAACAAGGACATCAAGTTTTTGCATTGCTCCGTAATAAAGCTCAGCAGCAAAGACAGCTCGAAGATTGGCTGAGAAATCGAAATATAAATTTAGAGCGTTTTCAGTGTGTGCAAGGTGATGTGACGCAAGTTGATTTGGGCATAGAGAGCAGCACTTGGGAACAATTGCAGCAAGTGAATACTTTGTACAACAGTAGTGCATTGTTTGCTTGGGATTTAAGTATGCGACATGCGCGCAAGGTTAATGTTGAAGGGGCACTGAATTTACTTTCAAGTCTGAATAAATACTGCAAATTAGAACGTGCCACCCACGTTTCAGGGTACATGTTGACTATTCACTCGCATTTACAACAAGCGGGAATTTGTCTCGATCAACCTGAAACCACTGATTGGAATAGGGTTTATCAACAATTGGGTGCGTATGAGGCATCCAAAATTGAAGCTCATTATGCATGGATGAGATTGGCAGAAGAATTAAAGATTGATTGGACAATCATTCATCCAGCAACTGTAGTGGGCGATGCGCTTACGGGAGAAATTCCTGACAATCAACCGATTGCCCAAATGGTGGATTTATTAAAGCGGAAAAAAATGGGTGCAATACCTGCCACACCTCAACATTATTTGCCACTGGTGACAGTAGATTACTTGGTGAAAGTCATGGCACTTGCTGCAACCGAGAACAGTTTAGCCCAACGTGAGCTGTTGGTAGCTCATCAACAACGTTTTGTTTTAGCTGAGATGTTTAATATCATCGCTACACAAGTTAATCAGCAAGCACCTACCCGCTATGTGCCTTTAGCTGTCTTAAGAGTGATACTAAAATGGAAATGGCTGGCTCAGAAGTTAGAGATGTCTAAGGAAATGTTAGATTTTATTCGAACTGAGCCACTGAATACGACTTTATTGACTCAACTGATTCAAAAGTGGAATATACACGAAACCGATTTGAAATTGGCTTTAGAAAAAACCAGTCGTTGGGTCGGACAACAGCCGAAATCTGCTTAGATAATCAACACCCTGTGGATAAGTCTGGATTTATACACATTGTATTTTTGTACATAAAAAAGCCTCCGTAGAGGAGGCTTTTCAAATTATCGCAGATTACCAGTGTTCGCCTGGAAATAAGCGCGCATACGCACGTTGGATTAGATTTAATTTCTCTTGCTTACCCACTGATGCTGTCGAGCTAGGGAATAAATTAAAGCCAATCGACATCAAGATATTGTTGATATCAGGTGCAATTGCATAGGTGATTGAAGCTAGTCGACCCAAGTGTGTCGCAATTTTCTTCGGACGTTTCACGATAGCATAAGCAATTAGGTCAGCTGCTTCTTCAGGTGAAAGAGTCGGTACATATTTATAGATCTTAGTCGGTGCAATCATTGGCGTACGGACTAAAGGCATATAAATCGAAGTAATTGCAATTTTATGAGAATGCACTTCAGCAGATAAACAACGGCTGAAAGCATCTAATGCAGCTTTAGACGCAACATAAGCTGAGAAGCGAGTTGCATTGGCAAGTACACCGATTGAGCTGATATTGATGATTTGACCATCTTTACGTTGCATCATGTGCGGTAATACATTGAGTACTAAACGAACTGCGCCAAAATAATTCAGTTGCATAGTACGTTCAAAATCATGGAAACGATCAATCGACTCATGCACAGCACGACGAATTGAGCGGCCTGCATTGTTAATCAGAATATCAATATGATCAACTGAGGCAAGGATTTCTTTCGAAACCGCATCAATTGATTCCATGTCATTTAAATCACACGGAAATACCGATGCTTTTCCTCCGTTTGCTTCGATCTCTGCTTTTACTTCATCCAAAGTTTCTTTGGTACGAGCGAGCAATAAGACATGCGCACCAGCTTGAGCGAGGTGTTTTGAAACCGTTAAACCAATACCACTTGAAGCACCAGTGACAATGATTGTTTTACCGTCGACTTTTTGATTAAAAAGTTTTTTGAGTTTTGCGTTCATGTACGTTACCTACATTAATCAAGCTGTTGTTTGCAATGCGTTCTTATTGCGATTAAACACTGCACTTTATTTTGGTGTAATATTAACCGATATTTTAGGTTTGTCTAGTTTAAATGTTTGAAATATAATAATTTTTTTAGAGTAAAAACTCTAAAACAAGATATTGTAATACTTGAAAAAGAACGAATATTTAATGGTTTTTGTATAAAAAATAAGCCCCAATTATGGGGCTTCTTCTTTTGCTTATAAATTATACGTGTGCAAGAGCTTGTTCGAGGTCGGCAATCAGATCATCAATATGCTCAATACCAACAGATAAACGAACGAGATCTTCACTCACGCCTGCAGATTGAAGTTCTTCTGCATTCAATTGGCGATGAGTTGTAGTTGCTGGATGGCATGCCAAACTCTTTGCATCACCAATGTTTACGAGACGAGTAAACAACTGTAATGCATCAATAAAACGAGTTCCTCCTTCACGACCATCTTGAACTCCAAAGGAAAGGATCGCTGAAGGTTTACCTTTCACGTATTTTTGTGCCAATTTATGCTGTGGGTGGTCACTAAGACCTGCATAGTTCACCCATTTTACTTTTGGATGTTGTTTCAGATATTCGGCAACTTTCAGGGCATTTTCGGTATGACGTTCCATACGTAGGTTTAGGGTTTCTAATCCTTGTAAAATCAAAAATACACTGAGTGGGCTAATTGCAGCGCCAGTATTACGTAATGGAACGACCCGCGCACGTGCGATATAGGCGGCTTCACCTAATACTTCGACATAGTTCACGCCGTGGTAGCTTGGATCAGGAGTATTTAAAGTTTTAAAACGTTCAGGATATTTACCCCAAGGGAATTTCCCACTATCCACAATAATGCCGCCAATGCTGTTGCCATGACCACCGATATATTTAGTGAGTGAATGAATTACGATATCGGCACCAAACTCAAATGGTTTGAGTAGAGCAGGTGTTGCCACTGTGTTATCAACAATGACAGGTACACCATATTCATGGGCGATTTTGGCAATTGCTTCGAGGTCAATAATATTACCAAGTGGATTACCAATCGATTCAACGAAAACTAACTTAGTTTTGTCGTCAATGATTGAACGTAGTGCTTCTGGGTTTTGATAATCAAAAAAACGAACTTCGATGCCTTGCTTAGGCAGAGTATGAGCAAATAAGTTGTAAGTACCACCGTATAAAGTAGATACGGATGCAATATTATCTCCAGCTTCAGCAATCGTTTGAATCGAATAGGTAATTGCAGCCATTCCTGATGCTAGTGCCAAAGCGCCAATCCCGCCTTCCAGTGCAGCGATACGTTGCTCAAGTACTGCTGTGGTGGGATTCATGATTCGAGTATAAATATTGCCTTGAACTTTTAAATCAAATAAATCGGCACCATGTTGAGTGTTATCAAAGGCATAAGATGTTGTTTGATAAATTGGAACAGCCACTGCTTTGGTGGTTGCTTCTGGTGAATATCCCGCATGAATGGCTAAAGTTTCATCTTTGTATGTCATGATTACATCATCTTCGTGAGTTAAATAATCAGCGAGTGTAGCCTAAAACTTATCCAAAATGGTGCATAAATTATGCGATTTATAGCGTTTTTATTCATATCTATAGCAAGATGTGGCTGCATAAGACTTGGTGTGTGTTTTTAATCAAATGGCGTAATGTCTTGAAAAAGAAAATGCTTTTAATTGGCACAAACAAAATCTAACTTAACTTCATGTTGATTGGGTTTTCAGCGTATAATACGTGCGATTATTTTTCGCTTTTTGCGATGTATTGGTTTTTCAATTGAGGAGTCCTGCGTGGCCCAATATATTTATACGATGAACCGAGTGTCGAAGATGGTTCCGCCTAAGCGCGAAATCTTAAAAGACATCTCTTTATCATTTTTCCCAGGTGCAAAAATTGGTGTGCTTGGTTTAAACGGTGCAGGTAAGTCTACCTTGCTCCGTATTATGGCGGGCGTAGATAAAGATTTCTCTGGTGAAGCTCGTGCACAACCTGGAATCAAAATCGGTTACTTAGAACAAGAACCGCCACTTGATCCTACTAAAGATGTTCGCGGAAACGTTGAAGATGGCGTACGTGAGGCACTTGATGCTCTAGAACGTCTTGATCAAGTTTTTGCTGAATACGCTGACCCTGATGCAGATTTTGATGCACTTGCAAAAGAGCAAGAAAAGTTAGAATCAATTATTCATGCTTGGGATGCCCATAATCTCAATAATCAACTTGAAATTGCTGCTGACGCATTAAATCTTCCTGCTTGGGATGCTGATGTTACTAAACTCTCAGGTGGTGAGCGCCGTCGTGTAGCATTGTGTCGTTTATTGCTTTCTAAGCCAGACATGTTGCTTCTAGATGAACCAACAAACCATTTGGATGCTGAATCAGTTACTTGGTTAGAGCGTTTCTTAAAAGATTTCCCTGGTACTATCGTTGCGATTACGCATGACCGTTATTTCTTAGATAACGTGGCTGAATGGATTCTTGAACTTGACCGTGGACATGGTATTCCTTATCAAGGTAACTATTCTTCTTGGTTAGAGCAAAAGAATGCGCGTTTAGAGCAAGAACAGAAACAAGAAGAATCTTTTGCTAAAGCATTGAAAAAAGAACTTGAATGGGTTCGTTCAAATGCGAAAGGTCAGCAAAAGAAAAACAAAGCGCGTATGGAACGTTTTGAAGAGCTTAACTCTAAAGAATTCCAACAGCGTAATGAAACGTCTGAAATCTACATTCCACCTGGTCCACGTCTAGGTAATAAGGTTGTTGAAGTTGAAGGTATCAGTAAATCGTTTGATGGTCGCGTATTGTACGAGAACTTAAGCTTTACTGTACCGCCTACAGCGATTGTTGGTATCGTTGGTCCAAACGGTGCAGGTAAGACGACGTTATTCCGTATGATGACTGGTGAGCAGCAACCTGATACAGGTACTGTGACATTAGGTGATTCAGTTAAAGTGGCTTATGTTGGTCAGATCCGTGACACCCTAGACAACAATAAAACTGTTTGGGAAGAGGTTTCTGGTGGTTTAGATATCTTAAAAATTGGTGATTACGAAATTGCATCACGTGCATATATCGGTCGCTTTAACTTTAAAGGTCAAGATCAGCAAAAACGCGTAGGTGAATTATCTGGTGGTGAACGTAACCGTTTACAACTTGCCAAGATCCTTCAAATGGGCGCTAACGTAATCCTACTGGATGAGCCATCAAACGATTTGGATATCGAAACTTTACGTGCACTAGAGGATGCTATTTTGGTATTCCCTGGTACGGTAATGGTAGTATCGCATGACCGTTGGTTCCTTGACCGTATTGCAACGCATATCTTGTCGTTTGAAAACGAACAACCAGAATTCTATACTGGTAACTATGCAGAATATGAAGCATACCGTCAGTCACGTTTAGGTGAAGATGCGGCTCAAAAACGTACCAAATACAAAAAAATTAGCGGTTAATTTCTGCTAATAAAAAACCAGCCTCAGGGCTGGTTTTTTATTCATACTAAAATAATATTTCTAAATCCTTCATCTAGTGAGGGAGCTTCAAGCGCTGCAAAAACATTCTTGAGAGCTTGTTCATCCACTTTTGTATCAGGGTTTCTTTTACTATTTCGCTCAAGGCAAACAGATAAGGGTGTTCTAAACATAACTGCTATACATTCAATATTATGCTGATTGGCAATTCTAATAATAGATGCTCTTTCCATTTTCTGGACTAAGATTGCATCAAAGACAATGTTATTCGGTTCATTTTTGATTTTGTTTTCCGCCCACGAACTTTTTCCAGCAGCTTGGGCACCGATGAGAACATAAATTTTTTGTATTTTGGGATTGAAAAGAATTTCATGTTTTAGAACATTAAAACATTTTTCCCATGCTGTTTGATTTCGTTCAGGCGTAAAAACTCGACCAAGTGAAGTTTCTAAAAAGTGATCAGGATTGATATGCATAATAATTTTATTGTTTATAGGATTGGAGAGCCTAGATAGTTTAAGACTAAATTAAAAATATTAGCTTTTGTGTAATGTAATTTTATTACATCAAGCTTACTTGATATAGTCTACATATTATTTGAACATTTGATATAAAAGTGCGTCGTTCTAGTATATTTATGACCGTCTTACTTAGCTTATTCATATTCCAAAGTATTTGGAACGTGGCGGCTGCGTATTGCCCACATGAACAGACGATAGAACCACTTACTATAACGACTCATTTTGGTCATCACGACATTGACAAATCTTCAAAGAATCAAGATGCTTTTGCAATCACTGAACAAGATTCTGATCCAGTTTTGACAGTCAATCATCACGATCATTTACCTTCGTGTTTTCAGCTTGCCGTGTTCAATCAACAAAATGATGTTGAATATATTTTATCTCAAATATATGAATTAAAACAAAAATATACTTGGCTAAACTTCTATCAATCCCCTGATTTGTTCATTTCAGACCCACCTCCTGTCTTTACCCTGCTATAGGTGGGGTAGCCGAAAAATAACCCACCAGAAATAGGTCTATTTCAAAGGGTTATATTATGCTTAATTATTTATGTAAAAAATACTCTAAATATATGGGTGGGATTTTCTTTATATTAAAGAAACCTTCATTGAATTTAGTTTATTCGTTGTTTTTAGTTGATTATTACAATGGTAAATATCACTTTGTATATGATAGGTATTTACCAAATGGTTTATTTGATAATGCTATTAGGGTTGTTGTTTTAAATGCATTCAAATATCAAGTGAATAATATATCTTTTAAAAAATCAAAATATTTGATTTTTGGAGGTATTTATTTATGAGTTATTTGCTTTCATCTAAAATTAGAACGCTAAGTTCAAGATTTATCGGTTTTTTCCTCCTAATAATAGTTGCATTAAGTTTAAGCAAATGGCATTTTCATGCTTCATTAATCGGGTATTTTTTATGGTTGATGGGGTGGTTATTTGTAGGTGTTGGAGCAATGGGGAGGATTTGGTGCAGCATTTATATTTCAGGGTATAAAAATAATAAATTGGTAATGGAGGGTCCATATTCATTATGTCGCAATCCATTATATCTATTTAGTTATTTAGGTGGTGTCGGGATCATGTTTTTAACTGAAACATTTTTATTCCCATTGATATTCACTGTTTATTTTCTGATTTATTACCACTATGTGATTAGTCAAGAAGAAAAATTTTTGAGCAAGAAATATGGGATGAAGTATTTAGCGTATATGGATCGCATTCCTCGGTTTATTCCGAGTTTTAAAAAGTATACAGAACCTGAATGCTATCAGATTTCGCCTAAACATTTTCGGATTTTCTTGGTGCATGTAGTCTGGTTCTTTTGGATTGCGGCACTGGTTCAATTATTTGAAAAGCTTCGGCTTTTAGGTGTGATCCCATCTATTTTTAGGTGGTTTTAAGCAACTGTTTTTTAGTTTTATTTTGGTCTTGGTACGAGTTATCTAAGCTTCAGAGCTTACTCAAACTAGGGCTGTTTATCTGATTTGGTTATTGGCGTTTTTCCAATAATTGATGAATTTTTTGAATAGGGTCTGAATTATGTTATCTAAAGTTAATCTAAAGTTATGTGTCTTAGTTTTCTGTCTTTTTGCTGGTACAGCGCACGCTGATGGTGGCTTGATGTTCTTGGAAAAGAATTTACAAGCGCAAAAGGAAACGAAAAACAAGCAAGTCAATCATGGTGAGCAGTTAAGTGCTCAACAAAAATAAGATTGAACATGAATACGGTCGAACTAAGTAGTTAAAGGTCAGCAATGTTGGTTTTTATTTAAACTGACCGAAATGTAATTTTATTACACTGACCTTACTTGCTATAGTTCATCTGTGCAATTTTTATCTAAAAGAGTAACCTTTGCAGCGTTCTAGTATTTTTATTACCGTCTTGCTCAGTTTGTTCATGTTTCAAAGTCTTTGGAACGTGGCGGCTGCGTATTGTGGACATGAAAATATCAATACGACAAATAGCAGCGTGGTTACGCACTTTGGTCATCATGTTCCAGAAAGTTCTATTGCATCGACTCATTATTCAGTGGTTTCCGATCAGGAAGCCTCTGATTTACCGATGTCTTTGAATTTACAGGATCACCATGATCATTTGCCATCCTGTTTTCATGTTGTGATGATTGAAGCACAGCAACAGCTTGATGAACCTTTGCTTAGAGTCAAAGAATTCAAGCAAAATTATATTTGGTCGAATTCCTACCAATCCCCGCATTTATCTAGATTAAACCCACCGCCGCTTTTTGCCCCGCTATAGGTGGGGTAGCCGAAAAATAGCCCACCGCAATTTTCCTTTATTTGCGGGGCTTCATTATGTCTTCCAGTTTTAATCAGCGTAGTAATACGCATAGGTCGTATGCACTAAAACCAAGTGCTTATGCATTTTCATCAAAATGTTCAGTTCTTTTGCTAACACTGGCAATGGTGATTTCTAATCAATCTGTGCAAGCAGAGTCATTGTTGGATGCCAATCAGTCACCCAATCGTGCTATGCAAAGAAATGCTAGTTTTGATCAGATCCTTGAACAGATTCGTAGCTATCAAGCGAATCAGTCGAGTTGGCAAACACAACAACAGATGGCGAGTGCACAGCTCAAACAAAGTGCTTTATGGGCCAATCCAAGTATTTCAGTGGAACAAACAGGCTTACAAAGTAATAAAGATCAAGAGCTCGCAATTGGTGTTTCACAACCTTTGGATCTTTTTGGTCAGCGTCGCGCAGCACAGAAAGTCGCTCAACTTTCGGCAACTCAAGTTGATTTAGAACAGCAACGTTACAATGCAGAGCTTGATTTGATTGTGCAATACGCATGGTCGCAAGTGGCGTTATTCCAATTAGAAAAGTCATTGATCGCAGAACAGTTGCAAGTGAGTCAGCAAAATTTAGATGCCACTTTAAAACGCTATCAGGCCGGTAGTATTGCTCAAGTTGATGTCGAACGTGTGCGTATGGCTCATTTAGAGAATCAGCGTATTTTTCAGCAGGCTGATTTACAGCTGCAAGTCGCACAGAAACAATTAGCCAGTTTCTGGGGCAGTGATGCGAATCAATTTATGATTGCACCAACTGTCAATGAGCTTTGGGCAAGAGCCACAGCTGTGAAGACTGATGAACAAAACATTGAGAATTTGTTTGAGCGAAGTTTGCAATTAGAAACGCAACGTCAACAAGCCAATATCGAGCAGCTCAAAGCAAAATCTCGTCCTCAGCCGATTATGACCTTAGGGGTGAATCGGACTCGATCAGCAGATCAAAACACTGAAAATCAAATTCGTTTAGGCGTTGAGATTCCTCTTAATATTTTTAATCCACAAAAATACGGTATTCAGATTGCAGAGGCTAAACAAACACTGATTCAACAGCAACAGCGTTTCTACCGTCAACAAAATCAGATGGATATCGATGTTCGCCTTGCAGAATTACGTGGCTTACACATGCAATTTAAACAACTGAATGATCAGCAGGTGCCCTTGGCAACTCAAGTTCAGCAAAAAACCTTAGAAGGTTTTCGTCTTGGTAAATTTGCTGTGACTGACGTGCAGCAAGCGACCACCCAATTACAAGATGTTCGCTTGCGTAAAGTACAACTCCTTAAACAAGCATGGCAGTTGAGTGTAGAAGTTCAAAGTGCGCGTATGGGTCTTCCTGTCGAGCAAATCACAGCCAAAGATGCACTGATGCAATTGAATCAACGTGTTTGGCAACAAAGTAATTCATTTCCAAACCAATTAGGAGAATAAACATGGGCAACACATTAAAAACACGTTCTCAATGGGTTTGGATTAGCATCATTATTGTTGTCACAGGAATACTTGCTGGAGCTGTGTTATGGGGTTCAAAAGCTGAAACCACAGAGAATGCAGAGCAAGAGCATGCCCATCAAGAAAATGAAAAAGAAGGTGCTGAAGGTGAAAAAGAGCAGGCGGAAGACGAGGAAAAACTCACTCTGACCAATGAGCAAATGCAACAGCAAAACGTCAAACTTGCTCAAGTTGCTTTGGGTGCAGTCAATCAAGTTCAGACCTTTCCAGCAAAGATAATGGTCAATACGGATCGACAAGCACACGTTTCGCCGAGTTTTGCAGGGCGAGTGGAGTCTGTGTATGTTGAATTGGGCCAGCAAGTCAAGCGTGGTCAAGCTCTAGCAAATTTGTTGGTACCCGATTTAGTCGATCAACAAGCCAATTTACAAATTGCGCAGACAAATTTGGATTTGGCAAAACAAGATTATGAACGTGAACGCAGTTTGTGGTCGCAGGGAATTTCTGCAAAACAAGATTATCAGCGTGCTTATAATGCTTATCGCCAAGCGCAAATTCAGGTGCAAGCCGCTCGCTCACGTTTAACAGCTTTTGGTGCAGGTTCGAATTCTAGTGGTCGTTACACTTTGACAGCACCGATTAATGGTGTGATCAGTAATAAAGATATTGTGATTGGGGAAAATGTCCAACTTGCAGATCAGTTGTTCACTATTGATCAACTCGATCAACTTTGGTTGGAATTTGTTATGCCAACGGTGGCGAACGTTAATGTTCAGCCAAATCAACAAATTCGCTTCAAATCTTTGCAAACGGGCAATCAATTTAACGCACAAGTGCAAAGTCTTACGACTGAAGCCGATGCACAAACAGGGCGTTTACAAGTACGTGCTAAAGTATTGTCAAATGCAGCCGAATTACGTCCAAATTTGATGGTGAATGTAGAGCTACAAGCAGGCTCAAAACAGTCGGCTATCCGCGTCAATGCACAGGCGATTCAACAGGTTGAAGGTAAAGATACCGTTTTTGTTGCAAAAGCAAATCAAAACAAAGGCTTTGATTTTGTTGCAGTACCTGTGCAAGTTGGACAGCGTACCCAAGATGGACAATGGGTTGAAATTACCCAAGGTTTAACAGCAGGTCAATCTTATGTGGCTGAAGGAAGCTTCTTGCTGAAATCAGAGCTTGAGAAAGGAGAGGCTGCGCATGGACACTAATTCCTCTCAATTGCCGAAGCCAGAGGGCTTATTTGATCGCATTATTCAATTTGCGATCCGTAATGCGATTTGGGTCATGTTGTTTGTGATGACGTGGATTGCGGTTGGGGTATGGAGTTATCAAAAACTGCCGATTGATGCAGTGCCAGATATTACCAATACCCAAGTGCAAATTAATACCCAAGCCAATGGTTATACAGCTCTCGAAGTCGAACAGCGGATTACTTATCCGATTGAAACCGCCATGGCAGGGATTCCAAACTTAGAGCAAACTCGTTCAATTTCACGTTATGGTTTATCGCAAGTCACTATTATTTTCAAAGATGGCACTGATATTTACTGGGCGAGACAGTTAATTAATCAACGTTTGCAAGAAGCCGATGGGCAGTTGCCAGATGCAGTTGATCCACTCATGTCACCTGTTTCTACGGGCTTGGGCGAAATTTACCAGTGGGTGATTAAAGCTAAACCTGATGCCAAAAAAGAAGATGGTACGCCATATACTGCTATGGATTTGCGCGAGATCCAAGACTGGATTGTGCGTCCGCAATTGCAGCGAGTGAAAGGTGTTGCTGAAATCAATAGTATTGGTGGTTACAACAAAACCTATATCGTTTCTCCTGATTTAAAACGTTTGCAGCAGCTTCAAATTTCACTGACAGAGTTTCAAACAGCTCTACAGGAAAATAATGAAAACCGTGGTGCGGGATTTATTGAGGAAAATGGTCAGCAGCTTACTGTCCGTGTTCCAGGCATGTTGAGCACTGTTGAAGATATCCAAAATATTACCGTAAGTGTCAAAAATGGTTTACCCATACGTGTAGCCGATATTGCAACAGTTGCGATTGGACATGATTTACGTACGGGCGCTGCAACCTACAATGGCGAAGAAACGGTATTAGGTATCGCCATGATGATGATGGGAGAAAACAGTCGTACCGTTGCCCAAGCGGTAGATGCAAAAATTCAAGAAATTCAGCCGACTTTACCCAAAGGGGTTGAAATTGAAACGGTTTATGATCGTACCAGTTTAGTCAATAAAGCCATTAAAACTGTTCAAAAGAACTTAGTTGAAGGTGCGATCCTCGTCATCGTGATTCTCTTTGTTTTCTTAGGTAATTTCCGTGCGGCTTTAATTACGGCCTGTGTCATTCCGCTTTCGATGTTGTTTACCTTAACAGGAATGGCTGAGCAAAATATTAGTGCCAATTTGATGAGTCTAGGCGCATTGGACTTCGGGATTATTGTCGATGGTGCAGTGGTGATTGTCGAAAACTGTATTCGACGGCTCGCAGAAGCACAACATCATGCAGGTCGATTATTAACACGTCGTGAGCGCTTTAAAGAAGTATTCCTTGCAGCCAAACAAGCACGTAAGCCGTTACTGTTTGGACAGGCGATTATTATTGTTGTGTACTTGCCGATTTTTGCACTAACAGGTGTAGAAGCAAAAATGTTCCATCCAATGGCGATGACCGTGGTGATGGCATTGCTTGGCGCCATGATCTTATCGGTGACTTTTGTTCCAGCGGCTGTGGCTTTATTTATCACAGGTGAGGTGAAAGAAAAAGAATCTCGTTGGATGCAAGCGCTGAAAAGAAAATATCAACAAATCCTAGATTGGGCATATCAATTTAAGATGGTGGTAGTGACTTTAGCGGTGAGTATTTTAGTTTTGACTGGTGTATTGACCACGCAAATTGGTAGTGAGTTTGCGCCACAATTGAGTGAAGGGGATTTTGCTTTACAGCAAATGCGTTCTCCAAGTACAGGTTTGGAACAATCTTTAAGAATGCAGGAAAATACTGAAAAACTAATCTTAAAGAATTTCTCAGAAGTTAAAGCTGTTTTTGCTCGAACAGGTACTGCTGAAGTTGCAACGGATGTAATGCCACCCAATATTTCCGATGCGGTGATTTTATTAAAACCACGAGATCAGTGGGAAAATCCAAAGGAAACAATTGATGAGTTACGGACACGGATGCAGGCATTTCTTGAAAATATTCCAGGCAACAACAGTGAGTTTTCACAACCGATTGAGCTTCGTTTTAATGAGTTGATTTCGGGTGTACGAAGTGATGTCGGTATCAAAGTTTTTGGCGATGATATGGAGGTGCTCAATACACAAGCACAAGCAATTGCTCAGAAAGTACAAAAGATCTCAGGTGCAACAGCGGTCAAAGTTGAACAAACTAGTGGTTTACCTGTGTTAAATGTAGATATCAATCATGCACTTGCAGCGCAATATGGCTTATCTGTGAAATCGATTCAAGATGTTGTTGCAGCGAGTGTCGGTGGTCAGAATGTCGGTCAGATTTTACAAGGTGACCGCCGTTTTGATTTTGAAATCCGTTTACCTGATAGTCAACGTACAGCACAAAGCCTAGCTCAACTACCTATCCAATTGCCTAATGGTGGTTTGATTCAGTTGCAAGATATTGCCAAGGTGGAAACCATTTCAGGTATGAATCAGGTCGGACGTGAAAATGGTAAACGTCGTGTCATTGTGACTGCCAATGTGGAAGGGCGTGATTTGGGTTCATTTGTCCAAGAGTTACAAGCAACCCTTAAACAACAACCTCTACCTGCGGGATATTGGTTGGAATATGGTGGGCAGTTTGAGAATTTGGCTTCTGCTGCAGCACGTATGCAGATCGTGATTCCACTCGCGTTAATTACCATCTTTGTTTTATTGATGGCTGTGTTCCATAACTTTAAAGAAAGTTTATTGGTCTTTAGCGGCGTGCCATTCGCATTGTCTGGTGGTTTGGTTGCACTTTGGCTTCGAGATATTCCACTGTCAATGTCGGCAGGTGTGGGATTCATCGCACTGTCAGGTGTCGCTGTATTGAATGGTCTTGTGATGCTGAGTTTTATTAAAGAACTTCGTGAGCAGTTTGATGTGCATAAAGCCACATGGCAGGGAGCAATCTTAAGATTACGTCCTGTATTAATGACGGCTTTTGTTGCTTCGCTTGGCTTTATTCCAATGGCAATTGCGACTGGTACTGGTGCAGAGGTGCAACGTCCTTTAGCAACTGTGGTGATTGGTGGGATTATTTCATCAACTTTACTGACCTTGCTCATTTTACCAATCGTTTATCGTTGGATGAATGAGACGAAATCCAGCAAAAGTCAGGAAAGCACCATTTAATCTATTTATGTTATCTTCTTAGTAAAGCATTTTATTAAGAAGAAACTAAACCAGCCAAAGCATTTCAACTTTGGCTGACTTGTAAAACCCCTATGGGTTTTACGCCGATAATGATAAGGAGTCCAACATGAGTGGACATCAAGGGCATGATCATAGTCATGCTGTAGTTACTGAAGGCAACGCAAAAAAATTGACGATTGCGTTGGTGCTGACAACAACATTTTTAATCGTCGAAGTTATTGCAGGTTTAATTACACAAAGTTTGGCATTGCTGTCCGATGCAGCGCATATGTTTACTGATGCGGCAGCACTCGCGATTGCTTTGGCTGCGATTAAAATCGCTAAACGTCCAGCAGATAATAAACGCACATTTGGTTATCAGCGTTTTGAAATCTTGGCGGCGTTATTTAATGCTTCCATGCTATTTTTTGTTGCAATCTATATCCTTTACGAAGCTTATCAACGATTTACACAACCTCCTGAGATTCAGAGTGTAGGTATGCTTATCGTTGCGTCTTTGGGTCTTGTCATTAATCTTATTTCCATGAAGATTTTGATGTCGAGTGCAGCCGAAAGTTTGAATATGAAAGGCGCTTATTTGGAAGTGTTAAGTGATGCACTTGGCTCAGTTGGTGTGATCATTGGTGCGGTCATTATTTACTACACCAATTGGTATTGGGTTGATACGATTATTGCCGTTGCAATTGGGTTTTGGGTGTTACCAAGAACTTGGATTTTGCTTCGTCAAAGTATCAATATTCTCCTTGAAGGTGTACCTGAAGAAGTGGATATTGAAAAACTGCGTAATGACTTATTGGCGTTACAGGGTGTTGAGAGTATTCATCAACTTAAGGTTTGGGCGATTACCTCAAAGAATATTCATCTGACCGTACATTTATTTGCACCAAATGCTGATCGTAAGCAATTACATCAAGCTGCGACTGAAATGTTGGCACATGAACATGGTATAGCTGAGGTGACATTACAAATTGAAGATGATGCTGAAATGAACTGCCAGCATACGCATCAACATGCCGAACAAGAACATTCACATCAGCATTGAGCTGATGTGAACTTTTCTATTTTTTAAATTAATTCTGCCATTCGTGGTTACAATCACGACATTTCCAATGCTTTTGCGCTTGCATAAAGGCTTGCATTGAAATTTTAAAATCTGGAAGATCACGCCAAAATAGAACACCTGCAATTACACACACAGCAAATACAGCAACTGTCGCAATTTGTAAGCCTTGTCCTGCACCATTTCCAAAAATCCACATACCAATGCTAATTAAGACAAGGATCAGTAAAATAAAGATCGCTGGAACTAATAATACTAAGCTTTTAGGTACATTGGGACGAGGGCTATTTGCACCCTGACTGACAGGCATAATTTTCACGCTTTGACATTTAGGGCAACGGTATTGCATAGATTTATCCTATAGGGTTTTGCTTATTTTAGCGAAAATTGTGTAAAAGCTAAAATGTTGTGGCTATGAAATTGTTTTATTTACTGATTCAGTTGTAGGTATGCCAATTCTAGAGCAGTTTGGATAATTTGATTGATATATTTTGCACTTCGTCTAAAGCTATTCGCTAAGCAGTATTCAGCCATGCTAATTTGAGTTGAAGAGTTACCGAATAGTCATTCGAAGAATACGTATGTTACCGACTCAAATTCTAAAATTACGTTTATCACGCATTCAAAAAGGTAAAGAGCATCTTTCCACTCAAGATAAATTGATGTTGGTGAGTATGGAGAGTCCAGATCTGAGTGCTAACTTTTTGCTGCGCTTATTTAAGATGTCTTTGCCCAAGCAATGGAAGTTTCATTCAGAGACTGAGGAAGATGTCCTGTATACACGTCAACTCATTCAGTTGATCGAGAACGAATTTATCCCTGCCTATGAGTTTCATGCCCGAAAACATGCTTGGTATGAACAATGTCTAGAGTATCAGCTTAATTTTTTAGTGACTCAACCTAATCAGCAACAAATTAATCATTATTTAAGGCAATTGGATCAATGTTTAGATCAACAGCCAAAATTGGATTTATTGAGATATTTTTACCAGCAATATCCTACAGTTCAGCACGCTACAGCATTAGCTAAATCATATGCTGGAGCCGCCGAATATTCAAAGGCGATCGAATTGTATGAATGGGCAGCACAACAATCAACACAACGTAATGAAGTTGCTTTTTATAGTTACATCGAGTGTCTCATTCATCGAAACCAGTCTGAGTACAAAAAAGGTATTAGCGATGTTGAGCATGCGATTGATTTGTTGTGTCGATTTGAAAAACCAATAGATCAAAAGAGTTACAACAAAATATTAGACCAATCAATTTCGAAGTTACTACCATCTGCGATCTTGGAATCACGAAGTGCAGAAACCAGTGTATTTGCAGATGTTGGGCGTGGTTTAAACTCATTGGGTAAAACTTTAGGAGGAATTTTTGGAGTAAAAGACTTAAATATTCCTTTGAGTAAAGATGTGATAGCCAGTGCACCCCAATTGCTCAGTACAGATCAAATTATAATGAGTTTAGAGCTGACTGCTACGCTGCAACAATCCTTCAGACGATGGATTGGAGAAGAGCAGTTTCAGCACTATTTAAATCATGATACAAGATTATTGACTAAATTTTGGTTAGAGATGGAAGCCGATCCTGCATCAATCGAGACATTATCTGATCCTTTTTCTCGACTACAGCTGCTCGAACAATTGGCTTCTTCAACACGTCGTCTAGGAGAGCTGCTTGATTTAGCAGATATTCAACTTATTTTAGATCAAGGGACCAATGCATATTTCGGTGAGTTCCGTTTGAATAAGCAACATCCTGATCGAGAGCAGCTGTTTGTGCAACGTGAGAAAATTGTAGATGAGATGGTTCAATTTGCACATTGGTTTTATGAGCACATCCTCACAGTATATTACGATCAGCAATTGAAGCTCTTTGAGCAAATACAACAAACATTGTTGAAACAACAGATTGAGCAAGCTTTGTGGAGTGCGCTGTTTGCTTACCAATTTGAGCGACAGAGTCGAGCACAAAGATTGATGGAATGGATGCAAGTAAAGCTTGAGAAAACAAATGATTTTGAAAACATACAAGCGGCATGGGTTGCTTTAAGAGAATGTCGATCATTTAGCGATAACGACATTCCAAGCAAAATAGCCACGATACAACAGGAGCTTGCACAATATAAGGCTTTATTGGATCAGCAGAAACAGCAGATCGATCAGGATGAATTGAATATCGTTCATAAAGATGAGGAGTAGAATTTAGACGCCATCTAGGGCTAAATGTTGATCAGGATTATTTATTTCTGTGCAACAAAAATACGCAAATTGCTCTAGATAGCATGCTAATCTACTTAAAAACGTCTAATAAGTTCAGAAAGCAGATCGCAGCTCATTCGTATTGAGCCAGTAAAAAGGGAAGAGGGAGAGCATCTTGAATCGACAAGATGATAAAAAGGCGATGTTTGATATTATGCCTGCAGACAATGAAGTGACTGCGAAACCATCTTTATCACGTCGGCTAATCAATAAGACATTACAACATGCACAAGATGCAGTTGAATTTGCTAGTGATACCTCGCGAAATATCGCAGGTGTGGCGGATGCGGCATTAGATGCATTGGATCATGTTACACATCATACGAAACGTGGTGTGGAAGGTGTACGCAATACTGTGCGAGACATGGTTTCGGAAACCAGTGAAGCTGCTCGTCAGGTTGCATTGGCGATGGCTAGAGCATCTTTAGGCAAAAGTAGCTTAACGCTTTATTTACCTGAAATGTTGCTCAATAATCAAATTCGTAAACGCATTGATCGTACCGAAATCGACGATATCAAAATCGAATGCGGTAATGATCGTTTTCATATCGAACTGGATGGGCACTATCGTCGTTTTTTGTATCGTCTGTCGCTTGAATTCAATGTTTTAGAGTGTCGGATAGGACAAGAAAAATATTTACGCTTGCGTCAGGTCGATGAACATCTTGATTTGCAAGTTCGTCATGGTGGAACTTTAACGAATTGGGCAACACGTCGTGTCGGCAACGTGAGTTTTGAGCTGATTAACTCCCTACCGATTCCATTTCTGATTAATCACTTGGTTCGCGATATACCTGGTATTCAAAAAGAGGGGCATCGCTTGTGGTATATCGATCTTGAAGAAGCTGGATTTATTGATTTCATTAATAACCGTTCATGGATGGTCGATAAATTATTGAGTTTGACTGACTTTAGTATTTTACCGGGATTAAACATTTTGCAAGAAAGTCGGGAGTTGGTTCAGCAATTAGTAGATCAATTCGAGATTCGAGGCTTGCGCGTACAATCAGGTCGTTTAGAAGTACAAGTTGGGATTGGAAGCGAATAAGAAAAAAGCCACTGTCAATGCAGTGGCTTTTTAGAATTTGGCGTCCCTACGGGGATTCGAACCCCGGTTACCGCCGTGAAAGGGCGATGTCCTAGGCCTCTAGACGATAGGGACTTATATGAGGCATACATCTGAAAACAATAACAAATATTGGCGTCCCTACGGGGATTCGAACCCCGGTTACCGCCGTGAAAGGGCGATGTCCTAGGCCTCTAGACGATAGGGACGTTTCAGAGGTGGGCGTATATTAGGGTGAATTAGGTGGGGTGTCAAACACTTTTCTAAAGAAAAATTAAAAAAAATAAATGAATGTTTAAAAATAAAGCGCATTGTGGAATAAATAATCAAAAATAAGGATTTAAGAGATAAAATGCGATTTAGATGATGATTTTTATACCTAAATAAAAAATGCAGCTTATTTAAGCTGCATTTTTGTTTGCCGTCTTATTTTTGATCACGATAAAAGACATAGTGACTTAAGTAACATGCCGCAATGAATAATAGACAGCCAATAAAGCCCGCCTGCATTTCAGGATCTGCTGCCATACTTAAACCAGTAATGAAACAGAACACAAAACCTAAAATAGGAACGATAGGATAGAGAGGGGCAGCAAATTTTAAATCTTTTGCTGTGTATCCAGCTTTATACCATTGGCGTCTAAAATTAAATTGACTCCAGCAGATACTCATCCACACGATCACCATCGTAAATGCAGCGATTCCAAGTAGATTTTTAAAGATCGTTTCAGGTGCAAAATGTTCAGATAATAATCCTGGTAGAGCACCAAACATCGTCACGATAAGTGCAATAATTGGCGTGCCACTTTTAGACAGTTTAGAAAAAACTCTCGGTAATTGACGTTGATCAGACAAAGACCACATCATACGAGAGGCTGCATACAAACCTGAGTTTGCTGCAGAAAGAAGGGCAGTGATAATGACAAATCGAATAATGTCATCTGCGTAAGGAATGCCAATATAGTTGAATACGGTAACAAAAGGACTGCTACTGACGCCTTCACCACCCAATCCTGCAATTTGGAATGGTAATAATGCGCTGATCACAATAATTGTACCAACAAAGAAAATTAGCAGACGCCAAATTGCCGCATTAATAGCTTTAGGTACATTCACCGCAGGATCTTTTGTTTCACCAGCAGCGACACCGATCAGTTCTGTACCTGAAAAGGCAAAATTCACAATTAACATCGTGGTGAAAATTGGTAAAAGACCTTCTGGGAACCAACCATGAGCAGTTAAGTTGTGAAATAAAGGTGCTGATTCAGAACCTTTAAATGGGATTAAACCAAAGATTGCCAGCAGACCAAGAAGAATAAAGGCAATTACTGTAACAACTTTTACTAAAGCTAGCCAAAATTCTGATTCAGCAAAAATGCGTGTTGAACTAATGTTGAGTCCAAAAATAGTTACGGCAAAGATAATCGTCCATATCCACATAGAAATATGAGGAAACCATTCTTGCATGAGTAGTGCTGCGGCAGTAAATTCTGTGCCTAATGTTGCTGTCCATGTCAGCCAGTAGACCCATGAGATCATATAGCCTGTGCCTGGACCGATATATTTTTGAGCGTATGCGCCAAATGATCCTGCGACAGGCATGTGTACTGCAAGTTCACCTAAGCACAACATCACCATATAGGCGATCAATCCACCCAAAACGTAGGCGATAATTGCACCTATTGGTCCAGTTTGAGCGATTACTTCACCAGAACCCAAAAACAAGCCCGTACCAATTGCACCGCCAAGAGATAGCATGACTAAATGGCGCGTGCTCATCGAACGTTTTAATGTTTTTGATTCTGAATTCGAATTTGAGTTGGAAGATTGCATACGACAATTTGTCCACGCATAGAGAAGCGGCTATTTTATGGAAAATTATGAAATGTGCAATCTGATTAAGAGAAAGATTGAGAGAAAAATATAATTATTAGATAAAAGAATTTGGCGTCCCTACGGGGATTCGAACCCCGGTTACCGCCGTGAAAGGGCGATGTCCTAGGCCTCTAGACGATAGGGACAGATGAGGCAACACAAAATGTTTGGTGGAGCCAAGCAGGATCGAACTGCTGACCTCTACAATGCCATTGTAGCGCTCTACCAACTGAGCTATGACCCCAGTTTGTGTGAGCGCAATATTAGGTGGATTACGCTCACACGTCAATGATTAACGGACTTAAGTCTCACTATTTGCATCATTTTTCGGCAATTTTAGTGATTCATTTAACTTTTCCCACACTTTCAGTTCTTTCTTGCTAGGCGCACCTACGATCTCTAGAGCATGGCGTAGTCGAGCAAAAGTTAAATCTGGACCCAAAGTCACCATCGCTTGCATCACAGGAGTAGAACTTGTTGAACCTGCTATTGCGATAAAGAAAGCAGGCATGAAATCACGTAGTTTGATTTCCATTTGATTTGCCAAATCCATCAAAATTTGACTGACAGTTTCATTGTTCCATGTGAACTGGCTTTCTAAGCGCCAAATCGCAAATTGCAGGCTTTGACGAACTTGTTCTTCTGTCAATTTCTTGCTTTCAAACTGCTCTTTGTTGATTTGAGGCATATGGTTGAAATAGAAACCTGCCCAATTAACAGCTTCAGACAAAAGATTAATACGTGGCTGAATCGCCGCTGCAATATCTTCAAGTGTTTGGCGATCAGACTTCCACATCATCAAACGATCGAGGAGTTGTCCTGGTGTTAATGATTTGATCCATTGACCATTAAGCCAATTGAGTTTTTCTACATCAAAAATTGGTCCACCAAGTGAAACACGCTGCACATCAAAGTTTTCAATCATATCTTGTAGAGTAAAGACTTCGCGTTCGTCAGGCATAGACCAACCCATGCGCCCTAAATAGTTGAGCAACGCCTCTGGCAATACACCAATGTCACGATAGTAGTTGATAGATGTTGGATTTTTACGTTTAGAGAGCTTTGACTTATCTGGATTGCGAAGTAAAGGCATGTGACAAAGCGTTGGCATGTCCCAACCAAAGTATTTGTAAAGCAATTGGTGCTTAGGTGCAGATGGTAGCCATTCTTCACCACGTAAAACGTGAGTGATTTCCATTAAATGGTCATCAACAACATTTGCAAGGTGGTAGGTTGGTAAGCCATCAGTTTTCAATAGCACTTGCATGTCTACTTGTGCCCAAGGAATTTCAACTTCACCACGTAATAGATCATTGATTTTACAGACACCCTCTTCTGGAACTTTCATGCGAATGACATGAGGTTCACCAGCTGCAAGACGACGTTGTACTTCTTCTTGAGTTAATTTTAAGCCACGTCCATCATATTTAGGTGTTTCACCACGTGCTTGTTGTTCAGCACGCATTTGGTCGAGTTCTTCTGCTGTCGCAAAACAGTAAAAAGCATGGCCTTTTTCCACTAATTCAAGTGCGTATTGTTTGTAGATACCCATACGTTCTGATTGGCGATACGGTGCATGTGGTCCACCAACATCAGGACCTTCTGACCAGTTAAGTCCAAGCCAACGTAAAGAATCTAAAATCATTTTTTCAGATTCTGGAGTTGAACGAAGTTGATCCGTATCTTCGATGCGTAAAATAAACTCGCCGCCATGCTGTTTCGCAAAGCATAGGTTAAAGAGAGCGATATATGCAGTTCCTACATGAGGGAAACCAGTAGGAGAGGGAGCAATACGAGTACGGACTTTCATAAGTGATCGAATTTAAAATTAGAATTGAAACTATTATAACGAAAAAGCCTAGTCACGGAATGACTAGGCGCATTTAAACATGTTAGGGGTTACATATTTAAAGAATTAAGAATTATGCGGTTGGAAAATGGTTTGAACAAATCGTGAAAAACGTTCGTGCTGTGTAGCAAAGAAGTTTTGCGTTGGTGTTGTACGAATCGTATTCAACATTTTAAGTTCATCATTGCTCGACGGGATCATTGATGTATTACGTTTTTGCTGATCCAGTGCTTTGACAATTAAAGAAGAAGATTTGTCTACAGTTTTTATGTTGTTGCTTTCTTTGATAGCAGCAGCGTGTCCCATTTGTACTGAACAAGCTAAAAATAGGCTTAAGCACATCGTTTTTTTCAATTTTAATGCTCGCATTGCTAACATCCCCTTATTACTTCCGAGTCTACAAGACTAACTAAACAACTATACTATTGCTTTAATGATACGATTCAAACATAAATCTTAATAAAAAAGTAGAACTACGTCACACTTTTTACAAAAAAGATAAACTTCCAGTAAATTTCTACTCAATATTTATAGCCTTGTGGCTAGTTTGTGTGCAAGTCAAATTTAGCAAGCAAATATGTAGAAAACGTGAAGAACGTTCAATTTTAAATAAGCTAATACGATTCATCATCTAAATGTATAGATCAAAATAATTTAGATTAAAAACTGAATAATAAAGAAGAAAACATTATAACCGATTGATTGTAAAATATATTTATTAAAATATAGTGCTATAAATAGTAAAAATAAGGTTGTTATAAATATGAAGCGTGCATTCACATCAGTTGCATTGATATTTGGATTATGGGGGAGTGCCCACGCAGCAACTTCTTTCTTGAATGTGTCTTATGATCCAACACGTGAATTTTATCAAGAATATAATCAAGCTTTTGGTAAATACTGGAAAAGTAAAACAGGGCAGGAAGTCGAATTTAAGCAATCACATGGCGGATCGGGCAAGCAAGCACGCTCTGTGATTGATGGCTTACAGGCCGATGTTGTAACTTTGGCATTAGCTAATGATATCGATGAGATTGCGAATGCAGGATTAATTCGAAAAGATTGGCAGAAACAGTTTAAAAATAATTCTGCACCTTATACCTCAACTGTCGTTTTTTTAGTCCGAAAAGGTAATCCCAAAAATATTCGTGATTGGAATGATTTGACCCGAGAAGGAGTTGAAATCATCACTCCAAATCCTAAAACTGGTGGTGCTCCACGTTGGATTTATTTATCTGCTTGGGGATATGCTTTAAAACAGCCGAATGGAAATGATGCCAAAGCTCGCGAGTTGGTAAAAAAACTTTATCAAAATGTCAAAGTTTTAGACTCTGGTGCTCGAGGCTCATTAACAACCTTCGCAGAGCGTGGAATTGGAGATGTATTGTTATCATGGGAAAATGAAGCACTTTTAGCGACACAAGGGTTAGGCAAAGACAAATTCGAAATTGTTTATCCATCTATTTCGATCTTGGCGGAACCTTCAGTTGCGATCGTTGATAAAACGGTGGAAAAGGATGGTAATCGTAATTTAGCGCGTGGATATCTCAATTTCCTTTATTCACCCCTAGGACAAGAGTTAGCTGCAAAACATTATTTCCGCCCGAGAAATCCACAGGTTGCTACGAAATATGCAAAACAGTTTCCAAAGATCAAATTATTTAATATTCAGGATGTCTTTGGAGGGTGGGCAAAGGCACAAAAAACTCATTTTGTGAATGGGGCGATTTTTGATCAGATTTATGCTGAGAAACCTTAGCTCAATAAAGTTATATCAGCTCTCTAGTTAGTCGTGAAAAGCAAATATGTCGTGTATTTGCTTTTTTATTGGATGAAAAATGACAAGAAAACGGTTTTATCTATGGAAAGTTAAGAATTCTCTACAAAAAGTCGTTTGGTACTGGCATAAAACAAGGTGATAATGTGCAGTTACATTTTTAGCTGTTGATTCATTTCTTATGTCGCATATTTCTGTCTTACTTCATGAAACCGTTGATGGCGTATTGGCAGGTCGCGATACTGGCATTTATGTTGATGCCACGTTCGGTCGAGGTGGTCATACTAAACTTTTGCTTTCTAAATTAGATCAAAATGCACGAGTTTATGCATTTGATAAAGATCCTCAAGCGCTAGAAGTTGCTGCGCAATTAGAACAAGAAGATCCACGTTTTAAAATTATTCATGCCAGTTTTGCTGATCTTCAATCTGAATTAGCAAATATTGGGATTACTGAAGTCGATGGCGTTATGGCAGATCTTGGAGTCTCTTCTCCTCAGTTAGATCAAGCAGAGCGTGGCTTCAGTTTTATGCAAAATGGACCATTGGATATGCGTATGGATAATTCAAAAGGTCCTACAGCAGCCGAGTGGTTACTAGAAATTGAAGAAGAAAAATTAGCGAATATTATTTATCAATATGGTGAAGAGCGTTATAGCCGCCGTATTGCTAAAGCGATTAAACAAGCAGATGAGCTTACAACTACTGCACAATTAGCCGAATTGGTGAAAACTGCGCATCCTAAATGGGAGAAGCATAAGCATCCTGCAACACGGACTTTTCAGGCAATCCGTATCGCAATTAACAAAGAACTAGAAGATATTGAGATATTTTTGCCGCAAGCTGTAGAATTACTCAAACCTAAAGGACAGTTGGCTGTGATTAGCTTCCATTCTTTAGAAGACCGCTTAATTAAGCAGTTTATCCAAAAAGAATCTACTTTAGCGGAGGATACGGGCTGGGGCATGCCTCAAGCTCAGATTGATACCCGTCGTTTGAAGAAGGTTTCTCGTATTCGTGCGAGTGAAGCAGAAGTAAAAGCAAATCCTCGTTCGCGTAGTGCTTGGTTGCGCGTGGCAGAGCGCTTAGAAAAGAAAGGCTAACAATGAACAACAAAAATGATGACGAAGTTGTATCGAACACCAAAAAAGGTCTAAAAAAAGTTGTTGTTTATGCGGTGTTAGTTGCATCAGTATTTATCAGCGCCATGATGGTGGTATTTCAGGTGTTTGAATATCGACATGATTATCGTGACCTGAGTGCTTATATGCGTGAAAGAGACGATTTAAATGCTGAATGGGGGCGTTTGCTGATCGAGCAACAAACCTTTGGTGCAACTGCACAGATTGGTTCACGTGCAGTAACGCAATTGCGTATGTTTTCACCTCCAGCTGCGCAAACCGTTGTGATTTCTTTACCTATGACTACAAAGCAAGATAAATAAGGCATGCTGTATGGCAGATAAGCGAAGTAAACCAATACGTAAAAAACAGCAGTCTATCTCAGAAAAGCCAACTTTATCTTTGGATATGTGGCGCTTTTACCTGCTTTGGGGAACGGTGCTACTGTGCTTTGTTGTCTTGGTTGCGCGTGCATTTTATGTGCAGGTCGTTAATAAAGACTTTTTACAAAATAAAGCCAATGCCAATATTTTGCGGACTGAACGTCTAGAAGCAATGCGAGGTGTAATTAGTGATCGTCATGGTGTGCCTTTGGCGATTAGCACACCCATCATGAAAATTGTGATTGATCCACGTGATTATTGGGAGGCGAAGCATCTTTATGATGAAATTACAGCTGAACTCCAAAAGGACCCAACTAATCGTAAACTCAAGCGCCAGCTGCCTGATAAAAACTTAAATTTAGATGAATTAGCAGACGCTGTTGGTATTGATCGTAAAGATTTAAGAAAGCAGATGAATGATCGACCTCGTTCACGCTATTTAGTTTTACAAAAAGAAATTCCGCCTCAACAAGCTGATTTAATTGTTAAACGTAACTTTCAGGGTGTTTATGCTGAGAAAAGTTATAAGCGTTACTATCCACAACCTCAACCCAATGCGCAAATTATTGGTTTAACCAATAGTGAAGGTAAAGGGATTGAAGGTTTAGAGATGCAATTGAATAAGCAATTATCTGGAATGGACGGTGAGCAGAAAATCATCCGTGATAAAAAAGGTAATCGCTTAAAAGTTTCAGAAGTTATCAAAGAAGTTGAGTCAGGTGAAAATATCACACTAAGCATCGACTCTCGCCTACAGTACATCATGTACCGTGAATTGACTGCAGCAGGTGTTGCCAATAATGCACGTTCTGCGACGGCAATCGCTGTAGATGTAAAAACGGGTGAAATCTTGGCAATGACCAGTTGGCCGTCTTATAACCCGAATGATAAAAATGGTTTAGCCAATAAAGATGCGATGCGTAACCGGGGTGCGATCGATATGTTCGAACCAGGTTCAACGATGAAACCTTTTACTGTTGCCGCAGCATTAGAAAGTGGTAAATACACACCAAATACGATTGTAAATACTGCGCCGGGAACCATGCGTTTAGGTTGGCATACCATTCGTGATACCCATAATTATGGTGCTTTAACACTGACAGGTATTATTGTTAAATCTTCTAACGTTGGTTCCGCAAAATTAGCGCTATCTCTGCCTAAAGACGCTCTGCCTTCATTTTTCCGTCGTGTTGGATTTGGTCATCGTTCCGACGTTAAATTCCCTGGTGAGAGTGCAGGTTTACTTTATTCTGGAGATAAATTAAATCCTTCTCAATTAGGAACTATGGCCTATGGTTACGGGTTGAATGCGACTATTTTGCAGTTAGCTCAAGGCTATGCAATGTTGGCAAATCATGGGGTTGAAATGCCACTCAGTCTGCGTAAATTAGACAAAGCACCTGAAGGAAAACAGGTGCTTGATCCTAAAATTGCAGATCAAGTTTTGTTGATGTTAGAGCAGGTGACGATGCCAGGTGGTACTGCATTACAAGCCAACATTCCAGGATATCGTGTTGGCGGTAAAACAGGTACAGCACATAAATTACGTGCAGACCGTAAAGGCTATTCCAATAATGAATATCGTGCCTTGTTTGCAGGTGTTGCACCAGTCAGTGATCCTCGGCTTGCTATGATTATTGTCGTTGAGAATCCACAGGGACGCTATTATGGTGGTCTTGTTGCTGCTCCTGTTTTTGCTCGAATCATGCAAGAGTCATTGCGCTTATTAAACGTTCCTTTAGATAAACCTCTTGATACTCCTCAAAATCCAATCCGTAGGTAGATTATGTCGATTACTTTTCAGCAGATACACCCAGTTAATATCGATACGGTTTGGGTTTCACAGCCATTCAATGGCTTTTGTTTGGATAGCCGCAAGGTAGCCTCTGGGCAGATCTTTATCGCACTAAATAGCTATAGCCAACCTGAAAAGACCATTGAGTTTGCCCAAAAAGCTCTAGATTCAGGTGCGTTGGCTGTGATTAGCGAAAGTGCTTTAGGCTTAAAGAATGAGTGGGTGTGTCCTCAAGTACGTTACTTGATGGGTGAATGGCAAAAGCAATATCTACAAGAGTGTGAGCCTGTACAAGCATTACGGGGAGTTGCTGTAACGGGAACAAATGGCAAAACAACAATTTCACGTTTGGTGGCTGAGTTAATTAGTTCTCAAGGTTTGGGTTGTGCCGTCATGGGGACGACGGGTAATGGGATTTTACCTAATCTCACACCATCAACACATACGACCTTGGATGCCTTACAGTTGCAAACTGCATTACATGATTATGCGCAGCAAGGTGCCAAATTTGTTGCGCTTGAAGCGAGTTCTCATGGTCTAGAGCAAGGTCGTTTAAATGGTTGTGATATCGAAATTGCGGTATACAGTAATTTGAGTCGAGATCATTTGGATTACCATGGCACTTTAGAGGCTTATGCCGAAGCTAAAGCATTGTTATTTAAATTTGCTACTTTAAAAGCGGTCGTGATTAATCTAGATGATCAATATGCTTCTATTATGTTAAAAGCAGCAAAAAATAACCCTTCACAACCTAAAATTCTAACTTATTCTTTAACTCAAACTTCTGCTGATTATCATATTGCTGATTTACAGTATCGTCTGAGTGGGGCAAGTTTCACGCTGATCAGCCCTGTAGGAAGTTATGCGATAAATAGTCCACTGCTGGGTCAGTTCAATGTTGAAAATCTTTTAGCTAGCTTAATTGCTGCGGAGTATGCAGGTTTTGATCTTGCTGACTTAGTGAAATTTGTACCCGAACTAAAAGGCGCACCTGGTCGTATGCAGGTGATCCAAGACCATGAACGTTTATTTGTGGTGGATTATGCGCATACACCTGATGCTTTGATTCAAGTGTTGACCACTTTGAAACGGCACGTCACAGGTCAACTTTGGGCTGTTTTTGGTTGTGGTGGAGACCGAGATCGAGGGAAGCGTCCACTGATGACACAGGCAGCCCTTGATCATGCCAATCCAGTAGTACTGACTTCAGATAATCCTCGAACTGAAAATCCAGAACAAATTTTTGCTGATATGAAGCATGGTGTTGATTTTGATGGTCATCAAATAGATGAAATTCATGATCGCCGTGAGGCAATTAAATTTGTGGTCAAGCAAGCACAGGCAGGCGATATTGTTGTGATTGCGGGGAAAGGACATGAAAATTATCAAGAAATCGATGGTGTAAGACATTGGTTTGATGATGTGGTTGAAGTACAGTCAGCAATCGCTGCACAATCACATGTTTTAGATTCAGCTTATCCTGCGCAATAGGGAATATTATGCATACCTCCACGACCAGTACAGTTCCATTAGAGCCTTGGACTCCAGAACAATTACAAGAAGCAACTCAAGGTGAATGGCTTCATGGCAATATTTCTCAAGGTGCAATAAAGCGGATTTTGACGGATTCACGTCATGCAGAAGTTGGTGATGTATTTCTTGCGCTGAAAGGTGAGCGTTTTGATGCTCATGATTTTGTGGCTCAGGTTGCGACTCAAGGCTGTCAAATTGCGATTGTAGAACGTCCCATAGATGTTGATATTGCGCAATTGGTTGTTAAAGATACACGTTTAGCCTTAGGTGATCTAGGAGCCTATCGTCGTAAACAAAATGCACATCTGAAAGTGATTGCATTGACTGGAAGTAGTGGTAAGACAACAACTAAGGAAATGCTCGGGAGTATTCTCTCTCGTTTAGCACCGACGTTGATTACACGTGGCAATTTAAATAACGATTTGGGTGTCCCAATGATGTTGCTTGAATTGCGTAAAGAACATCAATACGCGGTAATGGAATTAGGTGCCAGTCACCAAGGTGAGATTGATTATACGTCTAATTTGGTTCAACCTCATGTCGCAGGAATCCTAAACATTGGTACTGCACATTTAGGTGAATTTGGAGGGCGTGAAGGAATCTGTCGTGCTAAATCTGAGATCTATGCGCACATTTTACCTCAAGGAGTGGCGATCGTTCCTGCTGCTGATGATTTTACTGCCGACATTAGAAATAGTGCTCAAGCACACTCAAATTTAAGCTTTGGTCAAGGTGGTGATGTTTACGCGACTGAGATCGAATTAAAGCCTCAATCTGTTCGATTTAATTTACATACCCCACAAGGTCAGCGTGTAGTTAATTTACCTTTTGCTGGTGAGCATAATGTTCAAAATGCAACGGCAGCTACAGCCTTTGCTTTGGCAATTGGTATCGAACTAGATGATATCGTAGAGGGCTTGGAACAGGCTCAGGGTGCGAAAGGGCGCTTGAATTTTATTCAACATCAAAACCATTTGTTCATCGATGACACTTATAATGCGAATCCTACTTCAATGCGTGCTGCTGCCCAAGTGCTTTTGCAACAACAAGGCCTCAAGGTCATGGTCATGGGTGATATCGGTGAGTTAGGTGATAGTAGTTGGCAAGAGCATCATGATTTAGGTCTCGATTTAGCTGCTTTAGCCTTGGATCAAATTGTTGTAGTGGGTGAATATGCAAATGCCGCGTTACAAGGTTCATCCCACTCAGAAAAATTACACGCCTTTGCGACACAAGCAGAAGCTTTACCATTTTTAATTCAGTTAATTCAAACACATCAACCCCAGTCAATGAGTTTCCTCTTTAAAGGGTCTCGTTTTACCCACATGGAAACGTTGATGGCTGATTTGATGGAGAAAATCTAAATGTTGTTATGGTTATTTGAGCAACTGGCGGGCTATAACAGCTCATTTCAGGTTGTTCGTTATTTAACATTACGCTCGTTATTGAGCGTGTTAACTGCGCTTATGATTGGTTTGGTTTTAGGACCAATCATGATACGCAAGCTACAAGCTTTGAAATATGGTCAGGCTGTTAGCTCGTTTGCTCCAGAAAACCATGCTAAAAAAATGGGTACGCCAACGATGGGGGGAATCCTGATTCTGCTTTCAATTGGGATCAGTACGCTATTGTGGGCTGATCTTTCAAATCCTTATGTTTGGATTGTCCTAGGTGTCATGGTTGTCTTTGGTGCTGTTGGTTGGGCTGATGACTGGATTAAAATCCGTTATAAAGATAACGCTGGTTTGCCTGCTCGTAAGAAGTTCTTTTGGACTTCGGTTGCATCTTTAGGAGCAGGTGTTGCGTTGTATGTTATTGCAAAGCAACAAGATAGTGTTGTGCATACAGCAAATATGCTGGATTTGCTTATTCCGTTTTTTAAGAATCTTTCAATTCCGCTTTCAGTTGTTCCTTTTGGATTAGCATTCATTGTATTTACTTATTTGGTCATCAATGGAGCGTCGAATGCAGTTAATCTAACTGATGGATTAGATGGATTAGCGATTATGCCAGTTGTTATGGTTGCTGCAGGTTTAGGCGTGTTTGCTTATTTGTCTGGTGACATTCGTTTTGCCAATTATTTGCATATTCCGTATGTAAAATATACTTCAGAGCTCGTGGTGATCTGTTCAGCAATGATCGGTGCTGGCTTAGCTTTCCTTTGGTATAATGCACACCCTGCACAAGTCTTTATGGGTGATGTAGGAGCATTAGCACTAGGTGCAATGTTGGGTACAATCGCTGTGATGGTTAGACAAGAAATTGTTTTTGCTATTATGGGTGGTGTTTTCGTAATGGAAGCTGTTTCAGTTTTCTTGCAAATCGGATCCTTACGCATGCGGAATAAGCGTGTGTTCTTGATGGCACCTTTACACCATCATTATGAAAAGCAAGGTTGGAAAGAAACGCAAGTTGTTATCCGTTTCTGGATTATTACGATTTTCCTCGTTGTGCTAGGTTTAATGACGTTAAAATTACGTTAAGCGAAAATTCACAAAAAAGCTGGTGGATACCGGCTTTTTTTTTGGAGAAAATAAATGAGTTTGCTGATGTGTCCTGTCTGTCGACACTCATTGGATTTGGTTGAAAACTCATGGCGATGTGAAAATGGACATCATTATGATGTTGCTAAGCAAGGCTATGTCAATTTGCATGTGGTACAGCATAAACATAGTAAAAGCCCAGGGGATACAGCAGAATCAGTTTTGGCTAGACGTGAATTCTTGCAAAAAGGTTTTTATGCACCTCTTCAAAACGCTGTTGTTGAGTTGCTACAAACATTGCAGCCCAGTTCTATTTTGGATATTGGGTGTGGTGAAGGCTATTACACAAGTGCAATGCAAGGTTGTGCAAAAGTCTGTATCGGTGTTGATATTGCAAAAACAGCAGTACAACGAGCTGCAAAACTGAATAATAAAGTCACATGGGTTGTTGGCACAGGTGCTACATTGCCAGTGAGGGACTCTGTAATTGATGTTTGTAGCAGTCTTTTTAGTCCCATCCCGCAAAGTGAAATTGGGCGGGTATTAAAACCAGAAGGATATTTGATTGTAGTAACGCCTGCACCGAAGCACTTGTTTGCATTGCGAGAAGCATTATTTGAACAAGTGAATTTGCATGAACCACAAAAATTCGTCGATCAGTTAAATGATGAATTTGATTTAAAGCAAGCACAGGTTATAGAAGCGTCACTGCGATTGGAACAACAAGATTTGAAGAATCTTATTGCGATGACTCCTTATGCTTATAAGGCAAATCCTGAGCGTAGAGCACAATTAGAACAGCAAAATGAATTTGAGGTTACGGCTGCTTTTCAGATTTATTTATTTCAGAAAAGAAAGAAGCCATCAAATTGATGGCTTCGAATGAATTATTGTATTTGATTAATTAGGTTTTCAATTCCATCCCTTTCCTTTTTAGGCGCGGGGTTTTGTGAATCATTATTCATTGGAGGTGGTTGTCTATTTGCTGGAACAATAATTTGTTCTTCACCTGAAGCATTTGTTCCTGGTAAATCAGAAAAATCATTCTCAACAGAGCGTGTTTGTGGTGCTGGTTCTGGGCGATACAATGGTCGAGCCAATGGTGGAGCGGCGCGATACTCTTTTTTATCTTCAGTTGATTGGATCTGTAGTTTATCTCGTGAAATTGGATCTTTAGCATTTTTATCTAAATGTACCCATGACGATGGTGTGTCTTTGAGTGCATTTGCCATGAATGTTGTCCAAATTGGTAGGGCTGCAACGCCACCGTATTCTCTACGTCCTAATGTGCGTGGCTGATCAAAACCAACCCAAGCTACCGCAACTAACTTTCCATTAAAACCTGCGAACCAAGCATCTTTTGCATCATTGGTTGTACCTGTTTTACCGCCTAAATCATCACGACCAATTTTAAGCGCTGCACGACCCGTACCATGTTGAATTACATCGCGTAAGATATTTGCCATATCATATGCTGAACTTGATTTTAGTATACGTTGAGCTTGACGATAATCGCTATTGGTTTTAGTGTCGACTGCAGAAGTCGTTGTTTGTGCATCTGAAGCTGCGAGTGCATCATCTAAAGATTCATTGGTGATCTCTTTGGTTTTAGCTTCTTCTGCAGCTTGTTGTTCTGCATAAGCATTTGGATTGTTGATACATGGGATGCAGGCATATTCAGGTTTTGCCTCATAAATAACTTTACCTGTTGCATCTTCAATACGTTTGATGAAATGTGGTTGAATTCGATACCCACCATTTGCAAAAGTGGCATAACCAGTAGCCATTTGAATTGGTAATACCTGCGGTGTACCTAAGGCAATTGTGTAGTTGCGAGGAATCTGTTCTTCTTCTAAACCAAAGTCCATAAACAGCTGTCTAGCTCGTTCAATTCCTACATTTTGCAATAAACGAACCGAGACCGTATTTCGAGAAAGGTAAAGCGCACGACGTAGAGGGATCATCCCAAGATAGCGTCCATCAGAGTTCTTTGGTGACCATTTCCCAATACGGATCGGGCTATCATTTACCATGCTATAGGGTGTCATACCTCGTTCTAAAGCGAGTGCATAAACAAAAGGTTTAATGGTCGAACCAGGTTGTCTCCAGCCTTGCACAGCACGGTTAAATTTCGATTGATAAAAATTATATCCGCCAACAACTGCTTCAATTGAGCCATCATTTGGGTTTAAAGCGATTAATTGCCCTTGAACTTTTGGAACTTGGACCAGTGACCAGGCTGATTTGTCTTCATTAGGACGTAAGCGGATAATGTCCTTTACCTTCACAATTTGGGATGCGCGAGAAGGCGCACCACCAACGCTATTCGCATTGCGATAAGGACGTGCCCATGACATGCCTGACCAATTTACGGTGACAGTCGAGCCATCTTGCATCAAAGCTTCAAATGAATTGGTATTTACTTTAGTTACTTGCGCTGGAAAAGTATTTGCATATGCCATAAATTGATTAAGTGGTTTGTCGTGATCTTCAGGACCACGCCAGCCATGTCGTCGATCATATGCCTCTAAACCATCTTGAATGGATTGTTCGGCGAATTTTTGTTTGTTGCTATCAATCGTTGTGTAAACTTTATAACCAGAATCAATCGCTTGTTCACCAAAATGTTCTACGAGTTCAGAACGAACCATTTCACCGACGTAAGGATGAATATTGCTCACAGAGCGATCAATCATATTGAGATTGATCGGTTCAGCAACTGCTTTTTGATACTGTGATTGATTGATGTAACCTAGCTGTAACATTCGACCTAAAATCCAGTTACGACGCTCTAAAGCACGTTCAGGATTTACGACTGGATTGTATTTCGATGGTGCCTTAGGTAAACCAGCAATCATCGCCATTTGAGCGGTACTAAGTTGATCTAAATTTTTGTTGTAATAAATTCTGGCTGCCGCAGCAATTCCATAGGCATTTTTACCTAAAAATATCTTATTTACATATGAACTTAAGATTTCTTGTTTGGTTAGATTTTGCTCTATTTTTCGTGCTAAAAATACTTCGGTAAGCTTACGCTTAAGTGTCCTTTCTGGGCTTAAATAATAGTTCTTCGCAACCTGCATAGTGATTGTTGAGCCACCAGTTTGCACGTCAGAACCTGTAATTGATTCAGTGAGTGCTCGTCCTAAACCTTTGAAACTGATGCCATTATGTTCGAAGAAAGAGGAGTCTTCCGCTGCTAAAAAAGCATGGATAAATGTAGGGGGGATTTGCTCATATTGAACTGGAATGGATAGCTTCCCACCATATTCTGCAATTAACTTATTATCAGCTGTATACACCTGTAATGGCTTCAATAATGGCGCTTTTTTAAGAGAGCTCATATCTGGCAAAGAGGGTGCTAGATAGAGATACATGCCATAAAAACCCATTGGAAGTGAGACTAAGATAATAATAAGCATCAAAAAAAATGGGCGAACAATGCCAGAACTGGATAGCTTTTTCATAATAAGTAAGTTTTAATAAGAGCGAATGGCAAACTAATTGTGGTCAGTATATCCTTTAGACATACGGATTGTTAGATGAGATATTGTATCCGTATAAATTAAAGACCAAAACAAATTAGTGTGTTGTATTTTTGGGGATAAAAAAATAAATAGGAAAGTACTGTGCTCAGGTTATATCGTAAACCAAATAAGGGGTTAGTGGGTGTCGATATTAGTTCGACAACTGTTAAGTTATTGGAACTCTCTGTTAAGAACGGTCGATATTGGGTTGAAAGTTATGCATTGATGCCACTACCTGAAAATAGTGTGGTTGAGAAAAGCATTTTAAACCCAGAAGCAGTTGGCGACGCGCTTGAACGAGTTGTTAATCTTGCAAACCCTCACACTACCAATGTGGCTATTGCCGTGCCTACTTCGATGGTCATTAATAAGATCATCGAGATGGATGCTGACATGACGGATGATGAACGGGAAGTTCAAATTCGTATGGATGCAGAGCAATATATTCCATTCCCATTAGATGAAGTTAGTTTGGACTTTGAAGTCTTAGCTGATCGATTGGCAAATCCTAATCGTGTCAATGTGTTATTAGTCGCTACGCGTACTGAGAATGTCGATTCACGTGTTGAAGTTCTTGAGCTAGCAGGTCTAAAGGCAAAGATTGCTGAAGTCGAAAGTTATGCGATGGAACGTGCTTTTAGTGTATTCGCTGATACGCTACCTATGGGTGCGAATACAGTGGGTATTCTAGATATTGGGCATACCATGACGACGTTATCGGTCATGCAAAAAGGTAAAATTATCTATACTCGTGAGCAAGTATTTGGTGGAAAACAACTTACTCAAGACGTTCAAAATCGCTATGGTTTATCTTTTGAAGAAGCTGGTCGAGCTAAAAAAGAAAGAAGTTTGCCAGATGATTACGATACTGAAGTTTTAGAACCGTTTCTTGATGCAGTTGTGCAACAAGCCGCACGTTCGCTGCAATTCTTTTTCTCATCGTCTCAATTTAATGAAATTGACCACATCCTGTTAGCAGGTGGTAATGCCAATATTCCAGGTCTAGCTAAACTATTGCAACAAAAGCTAGGTTATCGAGTAACGATTGCCAACCCATTTTTACAAATGGGCTTTTCTCCCCAAATCGATATCAAAAAAATAGAAAATGATGCCTCATCATTGATGGTGGCATGTGGATTAGCATTGAGGAGTTTTGATTAATGGCAAAGATTAACTTACTCCCTTGGCGTGATGAGCTAAGAGAACAACGAAAGAAACAATTTATTGCATACTGTGTAGGGGTTGCTGCATTAGGTGTGGCATCAGTTTTGGCAGGATGGGGTTATCTTGATTACAAATTAAATGATCAAGAACAAGCGAACCAACTGATTGTGAGCACAAATCAAAATCTTGATGCTCAATTAAAATCCTTAGATGGCTTGCAAGAGCGACGTAATGCAATTATTGAACGGATGAAACTCATTCAAGGATTGCAAGGTCAAAGACCTGTTGCTGTACGTTTAATCGATGAATTGGTGCGAGTAACTCCGCCAACTATGTATTTGACTAAATTTACACGTACGGGAGATAAGTTCACGATTGAAGGTAAAGCTGAAAGTCCAAACACAGTAGCTGAATTACTGAGAAATCTTGAAGCATCACCTTGGTATCGCAACGCTTTTATGAATTCCTTTTTAGCGGCTGAAGAGAAAAAAGACAAAACTGTCAGCTCGCTTATACCTCGTATTGAAGAAAACTATGGAAGTTTTGTTGTAACTGTTGATCTTGGTGAAATAGGTACAACAGTTGAAGCTGACCCATTAGCAGAAACGGTCGCATCAGGAACAGTGGGGGCAGCACAATGAGTCAAGAAGAATTAAATGAACTCAACCAAGATGTTGCTGTAAAGAAAAAGAAAATGACAGTAGAGCAATTCTTTCAGCAATTTAATACGCTTGATATGAATAATTACGGTAGCTGGCCGCTATCTGTAAAAGTGACATGTTGGATTTTTGTTTTTTTAGCTGTTTTAGCGCTTGGTTACTTTGTTGTTATTAAATCTCAACTTGAGCGTATTGCTAATGAGGAGGCTAAAGAGCAAAGTTTATTGAATGAATTTAGAGAGAAAGACTCTAAATTGCGTAATTTGCAGCGTTACCAAGCTCAGTTACAAGAAATGGAAGCTAATTTTAATCAGCAACTAGAACAATTGCCGAAAGAAACTGAGATTCCAAGTTTGGTTGAAGATATTAACTTGACAGGTGTAAATTCGGGGTTGAAGTTTAAAAACATTCGCTTGGAAAATGAGGTTAAGCAAGAATTCTTTATTGAACAACCGATTAGTATAGAAGCAACTGGCGATTATCATGCATTTGGAGCATTTGCTACAGGCATTGCGGCATTGCCTCGAATTGTAACTTTACACGATTTCACGGTTGAAGCATCACAAGATACGACGAAGAAGTCAGATATTCCTGTTGTGAATTACTCCGTTAAGGCAAAAACCTACCGTTATGTGGGTGCTGATGATGCAGCAAATACTGAGGTTGGAGCGGCGGTACCTCCTCAGAATAATCCACCTAGTCAAGGAGGAACTAACTAATGAATAATTATAAATTATTGTTTAGTTTTATGGCTGGGCTTGTTTTGGTTGGATGTGATTCAAAAATTGACGCTGTAAACCAAAAAATGGCTGAAATTCGGAACGAACCTGCTTTACCTATTGAGCCAGCACCGGTATTTAGCCCTGTACCATTATTTAACTATTCAGCACATCAATTGAAAAGTCCATTTATGCCAAGCTCATTGGCGGCTGAGTTGAAAATAATGGCGGGTAAACGTGTTTATCCAAATTTCAATCGTCAACCACAACCACTGGAAAGTTATGCGTTGGAATCCCTAAATATGAAGGGTAGCATGCGTGGTAAAACCAATGAAACGATAGCGCTGATTCAGACCCCGGACCGACAAATTGAGCGGGTGCAGGTTGGAAACTACTTAGGAATGAATCAAGGTCGAGTGGTAAAAATTAGTCCGACTCAAATTGATTTGGTGGAAATTGTACCAGATGGGCGTGATGGTTATGTGGAGAGACCAAGAACACTCGTTCTAATTGGTATGGCACCATAAAATTAAGGGAATAAAAATGAAAAAACAGATTAAAGATTCTTTATTTGGGGAAGCGAAGACCATGAATCATGCATTCCGTCAATTTTCTATGGCTGCGGTTGCAATTGCTATTTCGCAAGTAGCTTCGGCACAGGTGGGTATTACAAATATTGTGCCGATGAACTTGGGTGATCAGGGTACTGAAATCAGAGTCATGTTTAATGGTTTGCCTCCTCAACCACAGGCCTATCAACTTGAGCAGCCTGCTCGTTTAATTTTAGATTTTGATAAGGCTCAGCAGAACTTAAAGCAAACATCTATTCCTGTTTTAACCAATGAGGCAAGTTCCATTAATGTAGCTGCAGATGATCAGCGTGCTCGTTTAATCGTGAATTTAAAAGACTCGGGTGCTTTCACAACCCGTGTTGAAGGTAATACTTTTGTTTTAAAAATAAATTCTGCAAAACCAACATTAATCAGTAATCCTACGGTTGCTACTCGACAAGTTCAACAAGGTGTTTCCAATATTGGTTTTCAAAGAGGAAATCAAGGTGAGGGGTTAGTTGTTATTGATTTATTGGGAGGTAATACACCAGTAGATGTACAGCAACAGGGGAGTAAAATTGTTGTTCGCACTATTGGAAATAAAATCCCAACTCACTTGGCCCGTCGTTTAAATACTAATGATTTTGCGACCCCAGTAGCAAGTATTGATGCTTATAACGACAAAGGAAATGGGGTTGTTACTATTCAATCTGCAGGTAGCTATGAGTACATGGCTTATCAGGCAGAGAACAAACTTACAATTAGTTTAAAAAGACCAGAAGATAAGTCACCGAATAAAGCTAAACCACAAAGTTATACTGGAAATAAAATTTCATTAGATTTCCAAGATATCGAGGTTCGTCGTGTTTTGCAGTTGTTAGCGGATTTTACGGGAATTAACATGGTTGCTGCTGATACTGTACAAGGAAATATTACGCTACGTCTTAAAGATGTTCCTTGGGATCAAGCTCTTGACATTGTTTTAAAAACAAAAAATCTAGATAAGCGTCGTAATGGAAATGTAATTTGGATTGCACCAGTTACGGAGTTGATCAAAGCGGAAGAAGATGAAGCGAAGGCAATCGCTCAAAGTGTGAAACTTTCACCTTTGCAGACAGAATATATTCAATTGAGTTATGCGAAAGCAGCAGATATAGAGAAACTCATCACTCAAGGTAAAAATGGCTCAGGTAGTGGTAATCGTAATCAGGGAGTTAATGATCTTTTAGGGGATAGTGTGGGGAGTTTATTGAGTCCACGTGGAACTGTTTCGATTGACCCTCGGACTAACACATTGATTGTAAATGATACTTCTCAGAAAATTGATCAGATCCGTAAAATGATCGATTTACTTGATGTATCGGTTAAACAGGTGATGATTGAAGCGCGTATTGTGCGTGCGAGTACTGACTTTACTAAGGAAATGGGGGTGAAGTGGGGGATTTTATCTAAAGGAGTAGCATCGAATAATGACTTGCTAGTTGGTGGTAGTGATACAACTTTATGGAATTTACGGGAACCAAGTGAGGACAGTGAAACAGGTGGTTGGAAATATGATATTGAACGTCCAGATAACTTAAATGTGAATTTAGGTGCTGTAACCCCTGGAGCAAGTCGTATTGCTTTTGGTTTAATTAGTCTTTCAGACTTTATGTTGGACCTAGAGTTGTCAGCAGTTCAAGCTGATGGTTATGGTGAGGTGATTTCGACTCCGAAAGTTCTAACTGCTGATAAGCAAGCTGCAAAAATTGAATCAGGAACTCAAATTCCTTATTCATCTTCTACGGGTGGTGGAGCTAATGCGGTTCCAAAAACTGAATTTATTGATGCGACCTTAAGTTTGGATGTTACACCGAGTATCACTCCTGAAGGTAAGGTGATGATGAAATTAAACATCACTAAAGATTCACCAGGAACGCCAACACCTACAGGGCAGTTGACGATTAATAAAAATACGATTGATACCAATGTTGTGGTTGATAATGGTGAAACTGTTGTTCTTGGTGGAATTTTTGAGCAAGAAAATATTAATTCTCAGACCAAAGTTCCATTCTTGGGTGATTTGCCTTATGTTGGGAAATTATTCCGTAGAGAGTCTAAACAAGACAATAAACGCGAGTTGCTTATTTTTGTTACGCCGAGAATTGTTAATGACACTTTGACAAGAAATCATTAATATATTTTCAATAGTCGCAATGAATATAGGTGGCGCGTTGCCAAGCAAAGCGTTTGAATCCCTACCAAATATTTATTTGGTAGGGCCAATGGGGGCAGGTAAAACAACAGTTGGTCGGCATTTAGCAGAATTGTTAGGTCGTGATTTTATTGATAGTGATCATGAAATCGAACGTAAAACAGGCGCTACCATTCCATGGATATTTGAAAAAGAAGGTGAAGTGGGATTTCGTTTACGCGAGACAAATGTATTAAATGACTTAACTTCTCGTTCATCATTAGTTCTAGCAACAGGTGGTGGTGCAGTTACTCAAGCAGAAAATCGTCAATTCCTTCATCAGCGAGGAATAGTTGTTTATCTTTATACGCCTGTAGAACTTCAACTGCAGCGTACCTATCGTGATAAAAATCGTCCATTACTTCAAGTTGAAAATCCTGAAAAGAAACTTAGAGAATTGCTAGAGGCGAGAGATCCACTCTATCGCGAAGTTGCTCATTATATTATTGAAACAAATCAAGGTGCAGCAAGAGATTTAGCTCAAAGAATTCTTCAGTTAATTTTATCTAAACAAGTCAAGTAATTTATTTAGTGGTTAATGCTATGCAGACGTTACATGTAGAGTTGGGGGATCGTCGGTATCCGATTTTTATTGGTAATCATTTAGATCCCAAGAGATTACTTGAACCTTATCTGCACGGACGACAAGTGATGTTGGTATCTAACACAACTGTCGCACCTTTATACGCGGAGCATTATGGTAAAGCTTTAGAGCAATTAGATAAACAAGTTGCAACTTGTATCTTACCTGATGGTGAGCAGTATAAAGATATTGAGCATTTGAATCTGATTTTTAATGCTTTATTAGAAGCAGGTTTTAATCGAGATTGTACAGTGCTTGCCTTAGGTGGTGGTGTTGTAGGTGATATGGCTGGTTTTGCATCCGCTTGTTTTCAACGTGGTGTAAATTTCGTGCAAGTTCCTACAACTTTACTATCTCAAGTTGACTCGAGTGTTGGGGGTAAAACAGGAATTAATCATCCACTGGGCAAAAATATGCTGGGTGCATTTCAACAACCTCAAGTTGTACTTGCGGATATGGCGCAGTTAGAAACTTTGCCTGATCGAGAGTTGTCGGCGGGATTGGCAGAAGTGATTAAATATGCCTTACTTGGTGATCTTGATTTTTTAACTTGGCTCGAAGAGAACATGGATGGGTTGATTGCTCGAGATGCTAACCTGTTAGCTGAAGCAGTTTATCGCTCTTGTGCTCATAAGGCTAGAATTGTTGCAAATGATGAGAAAGAGCAAGGTGAGCGAGCTTTGTTGAATTTAGGACATACATTTGGGCATGCAATAGAGTCTTATTTAGGTTACGGTGTTTGGTTGCATGGAGAAGCTGTTGCTACGGGTATGGTGATGGCTGCTGATTTGTCTGAACGTTTGGGTTGGATCTCAAAGAGAGATCTTGAGCGTACAAAAAAAATCATTCAACGTGCTCGTTTACCGATATCATGTCCAAAAATTCCTCTTGAAGAATTCTTAGCTTATATGGCACATGATAAGAAAGTTTTGAATGGTCAATTGCGTTTGGTTTTGTTGAAACAACTTGGACGAGCAGTGATCACTAAGGATTTTGATGTTGAGTTGATGAAACAAGCAATTCTTGCAAACCAAAGCGCGTAATTAAAATTAGGGTAATATAGCTGTGTCACGATCAATTTGGCAAAATATTCAACAGTATAGCTGGCTTTTTTTCTCAATTGCTTGTTTGGTGGCTGCACTGATATTTTGGGCTGTAACGGATCGTGATGCACTTGTTGAGGTGGATCACCCTTCTAAAAATGAAGCACAGGTTGAAATAAAGTCCGAAAAAGTAACAGCGACTACGAATTTAGGTGCATTAACGAATGAGGTTAAACCACTAGATCTGACAACTCGTGTTGTTGTGTCGAATGAACATGCACCTGAATTCCGTGGAACAAAATTTATCAGTGAAAATCAACGTCAATGGGTTGTTGAAATTTTTCGTAGTTCGGATGAGGCAATTGTTAAAAACTTTTTGTTGAGTCGTGCAGATCGGAATAAATTTAGTTATTTTCGTTTGAGTGGCGATCAACAGGTTGAACAATATGTATTGGCATATGGTCTTTTCCCAAACGCTGAAGAAGCTAAACGTCAATTTTCCCAACTTAATTTAGTTTTACCAAAGTCAATACATCCGACCATTCAGCAATTATCTGCTTATACATCTTATGTAAATGATTTAGGCTCAGATGAGTTAAAGTCAGCCTCGAATCAGTTATTTGAAGTGCGATTGAAGCCAGCAGCATTACCTAAAATAGATGAAACTTTGTTGATGAGTGGGCAGCAGGTGAAGGGTTCATCAAATACAGCTTTAAGTCAGAGTGTGAATACTTCAACAACTGTGACAACAACTGTGACTCAGCGCGATGCACAGGGTAATGTGGTTAACGTTAGACAAAGTCAGTCTAATCAACAAAATAATAGCTCAACTCCTGAAAAAATAAGAGAAAATTCAGATTCTTCTAGAAGAGAAGTAACGGATCCGTTTAATTGACATTGCATTAAAATAGTGCAAAATAGTTCAAAATTGTTGCATTAAGCTTTTTTTTGGTGCAATTTTGTTCTAAAAGGAAACGTCTTATATCTTTATAATTTTTAGTTATTTTAACTTTTTTAATGATTTAGTAAATTTATAATTTTATGGCATATTTTTTGCATCGTTGTGGTGCTAATTTATCTGCTCATTGCTCTTTTTAGTGCTAAATGATTCATTATTTTGGTGAAATGTAAAGTTTTTGTGCTTTACAAAGAAGTGTGAAGGTGTAATAACTAAAAACACTTTATATGGTGAAATGCGCTGAATGTCCTAGCGGAACAGCGTATATTGCAAATCCGCCAGAAAAAATGTTTTCGCGAAGCATTGAACTTTATATGAGTTGATCGGCAATATCGCAGAAAATGAATTGATTGTTTGTTGCTCGAAAGAGCCATGTTGAAAGAAGGGTACGCTATGCACATGCCATCGCCTAATACTGTAGCTCCCGCTCAAGGTTTATATCAACCTGATGAGTTTAAGGATAACTGTGGTTTTGGTTTGATTGCCCATATGAAGGGTGATTCAAGTCATCATCTTGTGGAAACCGCAATTCACAGTTTAAGTTGCATGACGCACCGTGGTGGTATTGCCGCAGATGGTAAGACGGGAGATGGGTGCGGATTGCTGTTGGCTATGCCGAAACAGTTCTTTCGTGACGAAGCTCAGAAGTTAGGTACTAATCTTACTGAGATTTTTGCTGCGGGTACTGTATTTTTAAATATTGACCCTGCTTTAGCTCAAAATGCCAAAAATATTCTGAACAAAGAAATTACAGCTGAAGGTCTTACCGTTGCAGCATGGCGTGTTGTGCCGACAAATAATGATGCTCTAGGTGAAATTGCGTTGCAATCACTTCCAGCATTTGAACAAATTTTAGTGAACTGCCCTATGGGTGTCACTGAAGTTGAGTTTAATCGTAAACTCTTTTTAGCGCGTCGTCGTGCTGAACAACAATTACAAAATGATCCTTTATTTTATGTGACTACTTTAGCCACAACAGTGATTAGCTATAAAGGCTTGATGATGCCTGCTGCTATTGCTGACTTCTACACTGATTTGGCAGATGAGCGTCTAAAATCACATATCGTTGTATTCCATCAACGCTTCTCAACCAATACATTACCGCGTTGGCCATTGGCTCAGCCTTTCCGTTATCTTGCACACAATGGTGAAATTAATACCATTACTGCAAACCGTAACTGGGCTTTGGCGCGTACTCCAAAGTTTGAAAACCCATTACTTCCAGGCTTAACTGAATTAAATCCAATCGTTAACCGTACTGGCTCGGATTCTTCAAGCTTAGATAATATGCTTGAAATCTTAGTTGGTGGTGGTATGGATTTATTCCGTGCACTACGTATGTTAGTTCCACCAGCTTGGCAAAACGTTGAAACCTTAGATGCTGACTTACGTGCTTTCTATGAGTTCAACTCTAAGCATATGGAAGCTTGGGATGGTCCAGCAGGTTTGGTTATTCAAGATGGTCGCCATGCAATCTGTATGCTTGACCGTAATGGTTTGCGTCCGGCACGTTGGGTGATCACTAAAAATGATTACATCACACTTGCATCTGAGATCGGTGTATGGGGTTATGAACCAGAAGATGTGGTATCTAAAGGCCGTGTAGGTCCTGGTCAAATCCTTGTTGTAGATACACTGACAGGTAAAGTTCTCGATACTAAAGATGTTAGTAACCATCTTAAAAACATGCGTCCATACCGTGAATGGTTGCGTGATCACGCAATCCGTTTGCAAGCGAACCCACAACTTGAAGAACAATTAGTTGATCAAGGTTTAACTGGCGATGCATTAAAAGCAGCTCAAAAAATGTTTATGGTGACATTTGAAGAGCGTGATCAATTGTTACGTCCTATCGCAGAAAGTGGTCAAGAAGCTGTTGGTTCGATGGGCGATGATACGCCAATGGCGGTATTGTCTCGTCAGGTGCGTCATGTGTCTGATTATTTCCGTCAACAGTTTGCTCAAGTAACCAATCCACCAATCGATCCATTACGTGAATCGATTGTGATGTCATTGGAAACTTGCTTAGGTCGTGAGCAAAACGTATTTGAACAAGGTCCAGAGCACGCTGACCGCATCATTATTTCAAGCCCTGTATTGTCAAACTCAAAAATGCAGCAGCTTCGTGATGTGGAAAAAGAGCGCGAAGGTTATGGCGTTGTTGATATTGATTTGAACTACGCTGAAGCTGAGGGTTTACAAGCGGCAATTGCTCGTATTTGTGAAGAAGCTGCTCAAGCTGTTCGTGATGGAAAAACACTGATCGTATTAACAGATAAGAACTTCCGTGAAGGCTTCTTACCTGCGAATTCAGCATTGGCAACAGGTGCCGTACATCATCACTTAATTAAAACTGGTTTGCGTACAGATGCAAACATTTTAGTTGAGACAGGTTTTGCCCGTGATCCACATCAATTTGCTGTATTGCTCGGCTTTGGTGCTACAGCAGTTTACCCTTACTTGGCTTATGATGTAATCAATGACCTAGTTGCTAAAGGCGAGTTATTGGGTGATCCAATCCACGCACAAGCAAACTTCCGTAAAGGTATTGAGAAAGGCTTATTGAAAGTTCTTTCTAAAATGGGTATTTCGACAGTTGCTTCTTATCGCGGTGGTCAATTATTCGAAGCGGTAGGTTTATCTTCTGAAGTCGTGGATAAGTGTTTCCTTGGTGTACCAAGCCGTATTCAAGGTGCAACATTTGCAGATTTAGAAAACGATCAGAAAAAATTGGCAACAACTGCTTGGCAGAACCGTAAGCCGATTGATCAAGGTGGTTTACTTAAATTTGTATTTGGTAAAGAGTACCATGCATTCAACCCAGACGTGATTAACTCACTTCACAAGGCTGTTCGCTCAGGTCAATACCAAGACTTTAAAGAATATGCAGAGTTGGTGAATAACCGCCCTGTTGCAACGATTCGTGACTTATTCAAATTAAAAACCACAAATTCAATTGCGCTTGATCAAGTTGAAAGCATTGAAGATATCCTTCCTCGTTTCGACTCTGCTGGTATGTCTTTGGGTGCATTATCTCCAGAAGCACACGAAGCAATTGCAATCGCAATGAATACAATTGGTGGTCGTTCGAACTCAGGTGAGGGCGGTGAAGACCCAGCGCGTTACGGCACGATTCGTAACTCGAAAATCAAACAAATTGCATCAGGTCGTTTTGGTGTAACACCAGCGTACTTAACTTCTGCTGAAGTTTTGCAGATTAAAGTGGCACAAGGTGCAAAACCAGGTGAGGGTGGTCAGTTACCAGGTGGTAAAGTGAATGGCTTAATTGCACGTTTACGTTACTCGGTACCAGGTGTGACTTTGATTTCACCACCGCCACACCACGATATTTACTCAATTGAAGATTTGTCTCAGTTGATCTTTGACTTGAAGCAAGTAAACCCTCAAGCAATGGTATCGGTAAAACTGGTATCTGAGCCAGGTGTTGGAACCATTGCTGCAGGTGTTGCAAAAGCTTATGCTGACTTCATTACCATTTCAGGTTATGACGGTGGTACAGCGGCATCTCCACTTTCATCAATTCACCATGCAGGTTCGCCTTGGGAATTAGGTTTAAGTGAAGCGCATCAAGCACTTCGTGTAAATGATTTGCGTGGTAAGGTGCGTGTACAAACTGATGGTGGTTTAAAAACAGGTCTGGATGTAATCAAAGCAGCAATTTTAGGTGCTGAAAGCTTTGGTTTCGGTTCTACACCAATGATCGCATTAGGTTGTAAATATCTTCGTATTTGCCACTTGAATAACTGTGCAACTGGTGTTGCAACTCAGCAAGATCATTTACGTCAAGAACACTATATTGGCGAACCAGAAATGTTGATTAACTTCTTCAAGTTTATTGCAGAAGAAACACGTGAATGGTTAGCTGCTCTAGGTGTTGCATCACTTAAAGATTTGATTGGTCGCGTTGATTTGCTTGAAGTTTTACCAGGTGAAACTGAAAAGCATGCTCATCTTGATCTCAGCGCTTTATTGACTTCACATCCATCTGCTGAAGGTAAAGCTCAGTATTGCCAAGTTCAAGGTAATGCGCCATTTGATAAAGGTGTATTGGCTGAGAAAATGGTTGCTGAAATGCTACCAGCGATTGAAGCAGGTACAGGTGGTTCATTTAATTTCACTGTTGGTAACTGTGATCGTTCAATTGGCGCACGTATTTCAGGTGAGATCGCACGTCGCTACGGCAACTTAGGGATGGAAAACAGCCCAGTTGTGATGAATCTTGTTGGTACAGCTGGTCAGTCACTTGGTGTTTGGAACGCAGGTGGTCTGCATATCAAACTTGAAGGTGATGCGAACGATTACGTTGGTAAAGGCATGGCGGGTGGTCGTGTTTCGATCTTCCCACCAAAAGGTTCACCGTTCCAAACACAAAATACTGCAATCATCGGTAACACTTGTTTGTATGGTGCGACTGGCGGTAAGTTATTTGCTGCTGGTACTGCAGGTGAGCGTTTCGCTGTTCGTAACTCAGGTGCTTTTGCGGTAATTGAAGGTGCTGGCGATCACTGCTGTGAATATATGACAGGTGGTGTGGTAACTGTCTTAGGTAAAGTTGGTCATAACTTTGGTGCGGGTATGACAGGCGGTTTCGCTTATGTACTTGACCTTGATAATGACTTTGTAGACTACTACAACCATGAGCTGATTGACCTAAATCGTATCTCTACCGAGTCGATGGAAGATCACAAAGAAAATCTACTGCGTATCCTTGATGAACATATCAAAGAAACAGGTAGTGCTTGGGCATATAAAATCCGTAATGAGTTCGACTTCTATAGTCGTAAGTTCTGGCTTGTAAAACCAAAAGCTGCTAATTTGCAAACGCTTTTGAAAACAACCCAAGCTGATCCACAATAATTCCACGACTGCAAAGACATAGGCAGGTGCAGAGATGAGAGACATCGCTGCGCCTACCCACGGAGAGAGACATGGCAGAACGCCTCAATAATGACTTTCAATTTCTGGATGTACCACGTCAAGATCCAGAGAAAAAAGATATTACTGTCCGCAAAGCAGAGTTTGTGGAAATTTATAAACCTTTTACAGCGGAAGTGGCTGCAAACCAGACTCATCGTTGTTTAGGATGTGGTAACCCATATTGTGAATGGAAATGTCCTGTACATAACTACATTCCAAACTGGTTAAAACTGATTGCTGAAGGTCAAATTTTTCAAGCAGCTGAACTTTGCCACCAGACCAATACATTGCCAGAAGTTTGTGGTCGTGTATGTCCACAAGACCGTTTATGCGAAGGTGCTTGTACTTTAAATGACGGCTTTGGTGCAGTAACGATTGGTAATGCTGAAAAATATATCAACGATACTGCCTTTGCTTTAGGCTGGCGCCCAGATATGTCTGGCGTTAAATGGACGAATAAAAAAGTTGCAATTATTGGTGCAGGTCCAGCAGGCTTAGGTTGTGCAGATATTCTTGCGCGCGGTGGTGTAAAACCAGTTGTATTTGATAAACGTCCTGAAATTGGTGGTCTACTAACATTCGGTATTCCAGAATTTAAAATGGAAAAAGATGTGATGAAACGTCGTCGTGAAATCTTCACGGGGATGGGCATTGAGTTCCGTTTGAATACTGAAATTGGTGTCGATGTAACGATTGAACAGTTGCTTGCTGAATACGATGCAGTATTCATGGGTATGGGAACATACACTTATATGAAAGGTGGTTTCCCTGGTGAAGATCTTGATGGTGTTTACGATGCATTAGATTTCTTAATTGCGAATGTAAATCGTTGCCAAGGCTGGGAAAAAGATCCAAGCGAATACATCAGTGTAGATGGCAAAAAGGTGATTGTTCTGGGTGGTGGTGATACTGCGATGGACTGTAACCGTACTTCATTACGCCAAGGTGCACATGATGTGACATGTGCTTACCGTCGTGACGAAAGCAACATGCCGGGTTCTGCGCGCGAAGTGAAAAATGCCTATGAAGAGGGTGTAAAATTCCTATTCAATCGCCAACCGATCGAGATTGTGGGCGAGAATGGCAAAGTGACTGGTGTTAAAGTGGTGACTACACAGATGGGTGAGCCTGATAGCCGTGGTCGTCGTAGCCCCGAGCCAATTCCTGGTTCTGAAGAAGTTTTACCAGCTGATGCAGTATTGCTTGCTTTCGGTTTCCGTCCAAGTCCTGCGGATTGGTTTGGTTCTGCGAATGTGAGCTTAGATGGTTCAGGTCGTGTAGTGGCAGCTGAACAGCAAGAGTTCAAGTTCCAGACCTCTAATCCAAAAATCTTCGCAGGCGGAGACATGGTGCGTGGTTCTGATCTTGTTGTAACTGCTATCTGGGAAGGCCGTCAAGCTGCCGAGGGTATTTTAGATTACCTTGGTGTTTAATCCAGAAAATATTGTAAAAACGTCTAAGTAGAGCCTGCATTATGCAGGCTCTACTATTTTCACCTTATCTTTTTGGTAGTTTTGGCAAATCGTATAAGCTATTTTGCCCTATGCTTGACTATCCTGCAGCGCAATACTCAAAGTCAGTATATAAAATGTGCAGGAACTCAAGATGGCACTTGCAAATGCAAATTCAGAGAAAGGCTATTTAAATCGTCCCAAAGCTTTGGGAATTACAGTGCGTCGTTTGCAATTTAATCCTAAAAAAATTCAACGACACTATTTTGCTAATTCTCCGTTAATGTCGCATCTTTTAACTGCGTTATCATCCACTTTTCCAATTGGTGAACAATATTTTGTGAACAGTGTGCGGAACGTACGAGATAAAGTTAAAGATCCTCAGTTACAAGCACAAATTGCTGCATTTATTGGACAAGAAGCTATGCATTCTAAAGCCCATACTGAGTTCAATGATGCATGGCGTAAAGAGGATTATAACCTTGATCGTTTTCAAGCGTGGCTGGCAAAGCGTGATGATGCACTACGAAACATTCATCCAAAATTACAGCTCGCTTTAACTTGTGCATTTGAACATTTTACTGCGATGTTAGGCGGTTACATTCTCAAACATCCAGAAATATTAAGTACCTTAGATGATGATGCAATGAAATTATGGGTGTGGCATGCAATTGAAGAAATTGAACATCGCTCTGTTGCCTTTGATGTCTATCAAGAGGTCTATGGCGATGATCGTATTCGTCGTTTATTAATGCGAAGTGTAACCACTGGTTTTGCAAGTTTGACGTTCTATGCAACCTCACGTTTAGTTTGGCAAGATAAATGGAAAAGCTTACCGAAAGTCAGTGGTAATCTATTTGGAATCTATTTACTTGGAAAAATGTTAATTCAGCTTATTCCTGAATACTTATCGTATTATCAAACAGATTTCCATCCTGCAAAGCACGACTATACGAAATTGGTAAACTACTGGAAAGCACGTATGGCTGACGAATATGGAATGATCAGTTTTCAAGAGCAAACCGCGTCTAAAATTTACAGTTAATTAGGCTGACAGCATAATTCTCCTCGTATTGCAAAGCATTACTTCAAGCGAATTGAGTAGTGCTTTTTATTATTTAATCTAAAAATAAATCAACTTAAATAAATGTTACACAGATAGCAAAAAATCTCACTACAATGAATTATCGCAAAAATATAAAGAAAAACTTGAGGATAAATTTTTATGAAAATGATCAAACACACCGCTTTGGCAACCGTATTGGCAAGCACATTGTTATTCACGGGTTGTGGTTATAATACGTTGCAAGTGAAAGATGAAGCTGTGAGTGCTTCATGGTCAGAAGTACAAAACCAATATCAACGTCGTGCTGATTTAGTTCCAAATCTTGTTAATGTCGTGAAAGGCTATGCCAAACATGAGGAACAAGTGCTCACAGAGGTGACTCAAGCACGCTCGAATGTTGCGGGTTTAAAAGTTGATAAAGAAGTTTTAGAAGATCCGGTTTTATTTGAGAAATACCAGCAAGCACAGAGTCAATTAACGGGTGCATTGTCTCGTCTAATTGCTGTTTCTGAAAATTATCCCGACCTAAAAGCCAACGAACAATTTCGTGATCTACAAGCCCAATTGGAAGGTACTGAAAATCGTATAGCCGTGGCTCGCAATCGCTATATCACGACTGTTCAAGATTACAATGCTTATGTACGTCAGTTCCCACAGGTAATGACTGCAAAAGTTATTGGAATGAAAACCAAAGAGAACTTCAAAGCAGAACAATCCGCACAGCAAGCTCCGACAGTTTCATTTAATTAAGATCTGAAATTAGTTAGATCGATAAGGAGTAAGGTATGTTGATAAAACCAACGCAAAAAATTAAATATATTCTTATTATTCTTTTTGCGCTGCTTTGTTGTCAGCATACCGTTTGGGCGGAGGTTGCAACCGCAACAGATCACAGTGATGTGATTGTTGCTGGAAAAATCATTCAAGATCAGCAGAAAAATACCTCTACATCATCGCAGTCAACACAAGCACCCGTATTGCCAAAAGTTGCCAATGATATGGAGGATGGTGAATCAATTCGAGGTTTACCGACTTTAAATCAACCTGTTATTGATCAAGCTAAGGTGTTGAGTCAGGCTGAAATACAGCAACTTAACCAAAAAATTCTGAGTTTATATCAACAAGGCAAAGCACAAATCGGTGTAATCATTGTGCCAACGACAGGACAAGAAGCCATTTTTGACTTTGCTTTGCGTACAGGCGAAAAATGGCAATTAGGTTCTGCCAAGCGTGATAATGGTTTATTGATGGCGATTGCGATCAACGATCGTAAAATTCAAATATTGACAGGTTATGGCTTGGAGGGTGTATTACCTGATGTGGTATTGAGTCGAATAATTCGAAATCAGATCACGCCTTATTTTAAACAAGGTCAATATGCACAAGGGATTTCGTCAGGTTTGGATGAGCTTACCCGTATCGTTAATCTTGATCCAGAGATCGCTCAACAATCTGCTCAAGAGCTCAAAGAGCGACATGAGCAGGCAATCCAAGCACAACAAGCGAAAGATAATACGCTTATGATGGGGCTATTTATTTTAATTGCGGGTGTCATAGGATCGTTCATTGTCGGTAAACGATTAAGTGCATCTACTGCTGCTTTTGCTGCAACAGTTGCAGGTTTAGTAAATGGTGCTGGTATCCTTATGAGTTTGCTGCTTGGTGTAGGTATTTTCTTTTTATTAATCACATCACTTGCTCAACTGATTTTTCAAGCTTTCTTGTCTGGTGGAGGACGCGGAGGCGGAGGTGGAGGATTTGGCGGTAGTGGTGGTGGCTATAGCGGTGGTGGCGGTAGCTTTGGAGGGGGAGGTGCCTCAGGATCATGGTAACTAAAACAGATACAACAGAAATTATTACGCAACCAAAGCTAGATGAATCTGTACAACCTAGTGCAAAACGCTGGTTAAAGCATTTTTTTTACGTTTCATCGGCACATCGGTATTTTAATAAACAAGATCGACAAGAGATCGCTAGAGCAGTACAGCAAGCAGAAAAAGGTCATGTAGGCGAAATTCAGGTGGTAATTGAAGGTCATATACCTTGTTCACAAGCTTATTACCAAAATACACGTTTACGTGCGCAGCAACTCTTTGCAGAATTAGGTGTGTGGGATACCGAGTTGAATAGTGGTGTGCTGCTTTATTTAAATTTGTGTGAGCGTAAAGTTGAGATTTTGATTGATCGTGGTTTGAAGTACGCAACACAAACACATATCTGGACTCAAATCTGTCAGGAAATGATCAGCTTTTTGACTGCGAAACAATATCAAGGTGCTGTTAAACATGGAGTGGAGCAGATTGGTTCAGTGCTTGATGATTTTTATGGTAAAAACAATAAAAATGAAGTGAACAATGAGCTTCCAAATGAACCACATATTTTAAATTGAGCCTTTATTAAGCTGTTTTATCAAAAATCAATTCAATCTATTTCGATTAGACCGTTTATCTTCCGATAAATGGTCTATTTATTCATCATTTTTTAGAAAAAAAGATAAGTAAAACTATGTGATTAAATTCTCCTTTAATTGCGAAAATCACTAAAAAAACAGTAAAAATTCCTTAGGTAGGGTCTCAGACTTGCAAAATGGTGACATATTTTGTCAATTATTATTTCTTTTTGTCAAAAAAGATGGACTTTTGTCCGTGCTGAATAATGTTTTAAGTCTCTGTTTTTTTAAGCTAAAATTCGATAAGCTAAGGACTGGCATAGAACATGCTGAATACAAGTAGCTAATAAAAGCTTATAAAAATTTATACATTGGAGAAATGTTATGAAATCAATGCAAAAGGGTTTTACTCTTATTGAATTAATGATCGTTGTAGCAATCATCGGTATCTTGGCTGCTGTAGCGATTCCTGCTTACCAAGATTATACTGTTCGTGCTCGCGTATCAGAAGGATTGGCAGTAGCTTCTTCTGCTAAATTAGCTGTAGCTGAAAATGCAGCAAATGCTAAGGCTTTTGCGAGCGGTTGGACTCCACCACAAGCAACTCCAAACTTGTCTTCAATTTCAATTGCACCAGCTACTGGTCAAATTACAATCACGACAACTGCAGCAGCTGGTAACGGGACTCTAGTTTTAGTTCCAACTGCTAATAGTGCAGCAAGTGCAGCAACACCGGTAGCTTTAGTTCAAGGTACACCACCAGCAGGCGGTAATATTGTTTGGACATGCTATGCTGCTGGAAAAGCTGCATCTCCTATTGCTCCAACTGTTGCGCCTACATTATTAGCTAAATATGCACCAGCTGAATGTCGTTAATTTATAAGATCGGCTTATAAAAGGAGTGCTAAGGCACTCTTTTTTATTAATGAAAACTTTATGATATTAAAGTTAAGACTTTTTAAATGGAGTTAATGTGTCTAAGCGAATTAAATTTTTTCTTTCACATCTTATAATTTCATTATTAATTGCTTTGATTATAGTCGGGGTGGTCTTTTTAATTTGGTATCCAACACCACTAGGAAAAGCAGTTGGACTAACAGAAGTTTTTGTAATGCTAATTACAATTGATATTATTATTGGTCCATTATTGTCGTTATTGATATACAAAGAGGATAAAAAAAACTTAAAAATAGATTTGAGTATGATTATTTTTATTCAAATTTCTGCATTAATTTACGGTGTTTATAGTATTGAGCAGGGTAGGCCTGTCTGGATTGTATATAATGTTGACCGCTTTGAACTGGTTCGTGCGAATGATTTAGTAGTCGATAATATTGATAATATTCCTCAGGAATATAGAAGAAAATCTTGGTTTAAACCGAAATTTGTTGGAGTTGAATTTTCTAAAGATAGAGCAACTCGTAATAATGATTTATTTAAAGAGGTTACTGAAGGGGTTTCCATTGCGCAGAATCCTGAAAGATATATTGCAATAAATAAGGTGAAAAAAACGATGCAAAATAAGGCGCAAAGTTTAAGTTTATTAGAGCAATATAATGATAAGAATACAGTTAAAGAAATTCTAATAAAATTTCCTGAAGCCAATGCATATGTTCCATTAAAATCCAATATTGTTGATATGACAGTGTTAATTAATAAGGAAAAAGGTAGTGTTATTGAGGTGGTTGACCTGCGTCCTTGGAAATAATCCTTAATTATAAGAGTGATCTTATGAACAAATTTGTTGGAACTTTGGCTATAAACTATGCAATATTTCCTATTTTTTTTTCTGGTATCCTACTTGGTTTTGCTTGGCTAATTCCACCATATAGCTATCCTTGGTCAACTTTTTCAAGTGAGTTTTTAAGCTTTATAGCAGGTATAATTTTACTTATAGCAATGCTATTTCAAGATATAAAGATTCCTAAAATACAATTGTGGATGTTATTTATTGTAATAGTCCCTGTTGTACAATGGTTCATGGGGGTTATTGATGATTTTAGCATTGCATTTTTAGCACTAATTTATCTGTTGGGTTTTTGGTTAATGATTATAGCTGGATTTAACCTCGCTTTACTGCCCAAACAGCGTGAATTATTAATGTTCGGATTTAGTAATTTAGTATTTAAAGTAGCAATAATTAGTAGTCTTATGGCTATACTCCAATGGTTGAATTTAGAGTTTTATGCATATGGTATCATGCAATTAAATGGAAACCGCCCTTATGCAAACTTTGGACAACCTAATAACTTAGCCACATTTTTAATAATTGGCTTATTGGGTGGTCTGTATTTGTATGAAACAACAAATATACCTGTTAAGAAGCTTATTATCTGTAGTGTTATTATATTAATTGGTATTGCATTAACTCAATCCCGAACTTCCTGGTTAGTTTTTATTTTTATCATTGCCTATCTTTTATATAAAAAACCGTTAAGTTTGAGTTTTAATAAATTATTCTTTTGGGTAGGAGGGTATTTTATCTTAGCTAGCTATTTATTGCCGAGCATTTCAAAATGGATTATGCATAATTTTTTTGGGAGTATAACTCACACTGTTTCAATTCTAGAACGAGCTAGCTCTGGACATGAGCGAATTGGAATGTGGTTGCAAATTTTACATGCAATTATTGAGCGACCATGGTTTGGTTATGGGTGGAATCAGACAAGTGTGGCAGTGGTTGAAAGTATTCATTTTAATACAGTTCAAATTTGGTTTAATAGCTCACATAATATCCTACTTGATATTTTGGTTTGGAATGGTATACCAATAGGCTTATTTATTATTATGAGCATTGCTGTATGGTTATTTTGGTTGAATAAGAATACCAATGATATAATCTCTGTAATTGCAATTTTAATGACTTCTGCAGTAATAATACATGCTATGTTTGAATTTCCGCAGCGTTATGCATATTTCTTGCTGCCTACAGGTTTTTTATTAGGGATTGTTCAAGCTCAAAAATCTAATTTAAAATTTATTACTATAAATAAACGAATATTTTGCTGTGTTTTATTTATCTTTGTTGTTTTGCTGCTCTTGGTTTGGAGGGATTGTAAGTTTCTTCAAAAAAATAGCCAATTTATTTTTAGATATGAATCAGCAAATATTGCTTTTTTAGGTAGTAACAGAGTTCTATTTTTAACAAAATTCCAAAAAAATTTAGAATGGATAGAAATGAGCCCCAGAACAAAATTATCTGATCACGAATTAAATAAAATAGGGTATATGGTAAAAAATGAGGCAACTCAATATAATCTAAAGAAATATGCTCAGATATTGAAGTATAATGGAAAAATTCACAATGCCAATGAGCAGCTTATTATTTTAAAGAAATTGTATAATCAAGAAGAAAACTTAGATGATTTAGATATTCTCCAATAAATAATATGAAGCTCAAGAATATACTAATGCGTAATAAATGGTGTTCTGAAAAGTTGAATCTTAATAAAAATGATAGGGATTTATATGTATATTATTGAAAATGGTAGGTGTGTATTTAATTGCTAAAATTAAGAAACAAGTGATTTTATTCTTAAATAAATTATTTTGGTAGAATGAATTCTACATTTAAAGTTGATTATATAACCAGTAAGTGTTTTTGTGTAAATTGTTGATGTTTAAATGAAATATCTATGAACTGTATGTTGTTAGGGTTTAATCTCACTAATCTAGCGATACTCTTGGTTGTGCTGATCATTGTATAATACAACCGAACTTCTTTTTTCTGTCGATTATGCAATCTATTTGCTTTTTTATAGCTAGCTTATTCTTTAGCTTTGCTTGGCTATCGCCCTTTCATACATATCCTTGGGTAACTTTCTCAAGTGAGCTTGCAAGTTTTGGTGCAGCCTTTGCTGTCATGACTTTGTTTCTAACAAAAGAGATCAAAATACCATGCCCTCAGTTCCTGATGTCGAGCATTGTTTTATTGCCGCTACTTCAGTTCTGTTTTGGATTAATAGTAGATTTTAGTGTTGCCTTCCTAACTTTTGCCTATCTTTTTACATTTTGGCTGATGATGTTATGTGGATATAACTTATCTTTACAGGCTGAAAATCGTGAAAAGATTATGATTGGCTTTAGCTTAGTTTTTTTAATTGCTGGATTGCTGAGTAGCTTTATGGCGGTCGTTCAATGGTTAAATCTAGAATCTTATCTTTATGGAATCATGGGGTTAAGAGGGAACCGCCCTTACGCTAATTTTGGACAACCTAATAATCTATCGACCTTTTTGGTGATGGCATTGATGGGTGGGCTTTATCTATATGAGAAAAGAAAAGTATCTCTATGGTTACTTATTCCTTCCTCTCTAATCTTACTATTTACAATTGCATTGACTCAATCAAGAACAGCATGGATTGTTTGTATATTTTTCTTTTTTTATTGGATTTATAAACAACATAAAAATAATCCGCGCTTCAACTTTCCAAAATTGCTTCTATGGACTGCATTATATTTTGTGATTGCGGGCTATTTACTGCCATATCTGACACAATTTATGACTTCTTATTTGGATACGGGAGTGACCCATACCGCTTCTATTGTTCAAAGAGCTGGTTCAGGACATGAAAGGTTAGGCATGTGGATGCAAATTCTGTATGCGATTGCAGAGCGTCCATGGTTTGGTTATGGCTGGAATCAAACAAGTATCGCTGTAGTCGAGAGTATTGAATTTAATACTGTTCAAGTTTGGTTTAATAGCGCCCACAACATTGTCCTTGATCTTTTAATTTGGAGTGGTGTTCCGCTTGGTGTTTTGATTATTGGATATTTATCTCTATGGTTGTTATGGTTAAACAAGACGGCAAAAGATAGTACCTCAATTATCGCGATTATGATGGTTTGTGCGATTTTGATTCATGCTATGTTGGAGTTCCCGCAGCGTTATGCGTATTTTCTGTTGCCAATGGGTTTCTTACTGGGGCTTATTCAAGCACAAACACCGCAATTAAAAGGTATTACCATTCAAAAAAATGTCGTGCGTTGTGTATGGTTGATCAGTGTCATTGTTCTTTTGTTGATCTGGCGGGATTACAAACTGTTTCAGGATAACAGTCGCCTTATCTTTAAAGGTAAACAACCTACCGAAGAAATATTGGGTAGCTCAAGAATTTTATTATTAACACAATTTCAGAAGCGTTTAGATTGGATAGCCTTAGATCCTAAAACAAGGTTTTCTGAAGCGCAGTTAAGTGAATTTGCTGAGATGGTGAAGAATAAGGCGACACCGTATAACTTGAAGAAATTTGCACAAGTATTGGTCTACAATCAGCAAAATAAGGAAGCTGAAAAATACCTTTACATACTTAATCGTTTGTATAAAAAAGATGTGAGTTTGGCTGACATTATTGAGTTAAATCAATAGTCTAAATGATAAAAAAGAGCGACATTAAGTCGCTCTTTTTTTATATGTTTTAAAGTTGGCTTTGAATATAGTTTTCAATGCCAACATTTTCAATAAGATCTAATTGAGTATCTAACCAATCCCAGTATTCTTCTTCTTTCTCTAGAATTTCTTGAACTAAATCACGTGTTACATAGTCTTGTTGCGTTTCTGATAGCTCTACAGCTTGCTTGAGTGCTTCAATATTTTCTTTAACTTTGCGAATGTCGCAATTTAGGACTTCTTCTGTGTGCTGTCCGATGTAAAGTTTGCCTAAGTGTTGCAGATTTGGTAAACCTTCAAGAAACAAGATGCGTTCAATAATCTTATCAGCATGTTTCATTTGGCGAATAGATTCTTTGTATTCAGCTGAACCTAATTTTTCAATTCCCCAATCATTGAACATACGCGAGTGTAAAAAATATTGGTTGATCGCAGTTAAATGGTGATAAAGCACCTGATTCAATTGATTAATGACTTCACGATTGCCTTTCATTGCACTTACTCCGTAAACATCCAGTAATGCCCTAATAGCTAAGGCAATTTAGATTATATTAATCAACAAATGGATTTGGCGCGAGTAATTTATTGAACGGCAAATGAAAATCACAATCAAAAGCAGATGATGTGAGTCTCATTTGCATAGAGAAGGTTAAAGAAAGAGTTAATTTTAATAGTGGTATTAAAGCAGGGTTATTATTAAAATATTTGAAAGGAGTTATGCAGCGACAGAAATACGTGCTGCAATTTCAGCGAGTTCTTCATTGATAATTGAACGAGCTTCAGGAACACAGCGACCACAACAAGTGCCTAAGTCGAGTAAATCACGAATTTCACGATAGCTTTCAGCGCCATTTGCAACAGCGTCTTTGATATCTTGGTCTGTGATTCCACGGCATAAACAAACATACATGGGAGTGATCCACAAATATTAATGCGATAATTGATATTATTGATAATTATTATCGTTTGTCAATGAATTTCATTCTAATAGTGAATATATTCTTATTGAGAATTTGAATAAAAAAAGATCATTTGAGAGGAAATCTGAGTTATACACGGAATTCCTCTCGAGATTGATGACCAATTAAAAATGCAATTTATTAATTAAGTATTTAATTTTTTTTATAGATTATTGGTTAATAATAACGATGCCATCCATTTCAACCAATGCACCTTTTGGGAGGCTAGCAACCCCCAATGCTGCACGAGCAGGGTAAGGTTGTGCAAAGTATTCGCCCATGATTTGATTCACAAGTTGGAAATGAGATAAATCTGTAAGGAAAATATTCAGTTTTGCGATATCTGCTAAGCTTCCGCCCGCTGCCGTACATACAGCTTTTAGGTTGTCAAATACTCTACGAATTTGAGCTTCGATTCCATCCACAAGTTCCATACTATAAGGGTCTAAGCCAATTTGGCCTGAAAGGTAAAGCGTATTACCGACTAAAATTGCTTGAGAATACGTTCCGATCGCAGCTGGCGCATGTTCAGTATGAATTACTTGACGTGACATTAAGCTCTCCTATGTCGTTTTTATCATAAAACAATGTGACTTTAACACAAAAGATCGCCCACGAAACTGTCTACGACTGCGGAGTCGCAGTCGATTATTGTCATGATTTATATCTGCTAGTGAGGATAAACGTTAGATTTTATGCTTTGGCAATTTCAGTTTGCACAATTGGCATATTGAGGCGTTCTATTCGTGGGAATCCAAAATGCATTCGTAAATCACGGATAATTTGAGCGATCTGATTACGGTTACTGACGACTATATTGACGTAAGTTTTATGATCTTGTGATTCGACCATTTCTACGCCAGTTTTAGCTTTTCGGCACTGGTAGATCAGATCAGAAATTTGTTCATCATTCATCATCATATGAATGCATAGATAGGCGCTAAAACGAACATCATCAACTTCTTCAGCTTGCCAATGTAGGGGCATAATATTTTCAGGATGAAGATGCTGCTCATGTAGTAAATTACGACAGCGTGAACGATGGACGATTAATCCTCTTCGAGATAAATGCCCTTGAATTGGATCACCGAGAACAGGATTACAACAGTGTGCATATTTGACATCGACACCTTCTGTGCCTGAGATCAAACGGTCTGATGTTGCTTGGTGCTGTGTATGATGATCTTGCGCAAATAAATGATTCGCAACAAGTTGAGGCAATAAGTCGCCCACTGCAATTTGCTCAAATAAGGTATCTTTGCTACTTAAATGACGCCACTCCAATACATTAATCCAATCCGTTTGAGAGAGATCGTCAATTGAGCGATGGAAGAGTTTTAATGCACGATTAAGAGCTTGTTGACCAACAAGACGTTGTTCATCTATATCTTGCTCGCGCAGCATATTTTGTAGAGCTCGTCGAGCTTTTTGCGTATTAATAAAACTCAGCCAATCTGGGTTCGGGGTGGCGAGGACATCAGTAATGATTTCAACAACCTGTCCACTGTGTAAAGGTGTCGATAAAGGACGAATTTCGCCATCAACCTTTGCACCCACAGCATGATTGCCTAAAAATAAGCTGGCAGAATAGGCAAAATCTACAACAGTTGCGCCCTGTGGTAGTTCATGTAACTGTCCGTGAGGTGTGTAGACCCAAATTTTTTCTTGATGTAAATAATCAAGCAAATCACTAAAAGTGGTTTTTGCGCATTCTCCATCAATGAGGGTGTTCAAGTTCTGCATAGAGGCTTGAATGGCTGAACGACAAGCTTGAGGCGCATTCTCACCTAGAACCACACCAAATCGAGCGGCTTTACGCATAAGTTCGGTTTGTATGGTGAGCGAAAGTGTGGTTTTCTCACCTTTTAATTTGATCATTAACGATTGGTTGCCACCTGGGAGTGGGCGTCGGATATGATCTTTGTATTGTAAAACTTGAAAGTTCTCTTTGAGTGCATCGACTAAGCGATCACAATCAGCAATGCTGTTTAAAATAATTTCAAAGGCATGGCTGTGGCTTAATTCATTTAAGTCTATTTCATTTTTTACAAAATGGCGTAGCAATTCAATATTATTGTTTTTCTTTTTAATACGGCCTTTTAAGTCGTATGTCTTTAATAAATCAGTTAGTTTTTGTTCCCATACTGTTTGATATTCACAGCGCTTTGGTTTTGTTGCAAGTAGGGCTGCTTGTACGTCGTTAAACATATCAAGATCAAGATTTTGATAACAGAGATGTTCCAAGTTATCAGCCATCTCATTCATACCAACCAAACGTGCCATCGGTACGAAAATATCAAAAGTTTCTTGTGCAATACGTGCTCTTTTATCGGGGCGTAAAGCATCCAAGGTCGTCATATTGTGATAACGATCAGCTAATTTAATAATAATGACACGAGGATCTTGTAAGGTTGCTTGCAGAATTTTTCGGAAAGAAGCAGCTTTGTTATATTCTTTATCACTTGAGTGGCTTAGTTTTGTTACACCATCGACTAATTCGGCGACAACTATTCCGAATTTTTGCCCGATTTCATCTTTAGTAAATTCGGTATCTTCAATAACGTCATGTAATAAGGCTGCCATCAAAGTATCGGCATCCAAGCGCATATGTGCAAGTATGCAACTTACAGCTATAGGATGCAGTACATAAGGTTCACCACTTTTTCGAGTGATACCACTATGCGCTAAATCGGCAAAATCACAGGCAGCAAGCACACACTGAATTTCTCTATCTTTGAGATAGGCTTCAATGATGACTTTGAGTTGTTGCTTGGCTTGGCTGACCTCTTCGCCTGGCATAAAAAACACCTATATAACTTAAATTTCGATATTGAATTGCTTAGCTTCTAATGAAAAGCATATTGATAAACTTGTCAATTTGTTCATTGGAAAAAATATAATTTTTTTTCAATTAAACCGATTGCTTTTATCAATTTGAATCCAAATTTTCAATAAACAAAAAAGCCCAGTGTCTTCACATTGGGCTTCTTTATGCGAGCAGATTTACTTAAAATGTAAATCCTTCTAAATTCAAAGAATTTGTAGACAATACCATATCAAGGTTTGATGTTTGGTAGTCTTGTTCGCGTTGTTTTAAGATGTCTTTTGTTACATGACCAATCGCAATTTCACGTAATGCAACGACTGTTGGCTTGTCATTATCCCACTCAACAGTTGGTTCCATGCCTTGACGTGCTAATTGACGTGCACGTTTACTCGCTACCAGTACCAACTCGAAGCGGTTATCTACATGGTCTAAACAATCTTCAACGGTTACACGTGCCATAAGTTGTCTCGTTTGAACATTACATTTGAAAAGACTAAATAGTATAAAAGGCTTTTGCTCAAGACTCAAGTTATTCGCGATTGAGTGTAATCAAGTTTTCAATCAACTTTTGGTGTCGACTGCTTTGTTGCAAAGTGACTAAACGATTTGCCGTAATAATTGCTTCGAGATCATGCACAGCTTTGTTGAAATCATCATTGATAATGACATAGTCAAAACTAGCGAAATGGCGCATATCTTCAACTGCACAACTGAGGCGATGTTCAATCACATCGACTGAATCCGTACCACGATTTGAAAGACGTTGTCTTAGGTCATACTGGGTTGGCGGGAGAATAAAAATTTGTTTTGATTCAGGAAAAAGACGACGAACTTGTTCCGCACCTTGCCAGTCAATTTCGAGTAAAACATCATGACCTTGTTGTAATTGTTCTTTTACTTTTGCTTGAGATGTGCCGTAATAATTACCAAATACTTCAGCGTACTCAATAAAACCACCTTGTTCTACTTGCCCTAAAAATGTTTCAGTATCAGTAAAATGATAGTGAACACCATCAAGTTCACCAGGACGCTGTCCGCGTGTAGTATGTGAGACAGAAACGTGTAGATTGCTGACTCGATCGAGTAGGGCTTTTACGAGAGATGTTTTGCCTGTTCCTGATGCCGCAGAAACGACAAACAATAGACCCGACATGATATTTTTCCTGATATGATAAAATATCTTGGCTATTGTAGTGTAGCGTGCCGCTAAACGAAATAGCTTGGCATAAATATTCAGATGATGAGAGAGGTTGTTATGGAAATCGTGTTGGCCAATCCAAGAGGTTTTTGTGCTGGTGTTGACCGTGCTATAGCGATCGTCAATCGTGCATTAGAATGTTTTAATCCACCGATTTATGTACGACATGAGGTCGTTCACAATAAATTTGTAGTCGATGATTTACGTCAAAGAGGTGCTGTGTTTGTTGATGAGCTGGATCAAGTTCCTGACGATTCAATCGTAATTTTTAGTGCTCATGGTGTATCAAAAGCCGTACAACAAGAAGCAGAACGTCGAGGTTTAAAAGTATTCGATGCTACTTGCCCATTGGTGACCAAAGTCCATATCGAAGTGACTAAATATGCTCGTGAAGGCACTGAAGCTATTCTAATCGGGCATGAAGGACACCCAGAAGTAGAAGGCACGATGGGGCAATATGATAAATCTAAAGGTGGAGAGATTTATCTCGTTGAAGATGAAGATGATGTGGAAGCGTTAGTTGTCAAACATCCTGAAAAAGTTGCTTTTGTAACCCAAACAACGCTTTCAATCGACGATACAGCGAAAGTTATTGATGCTCTAAGAAAAAAATATCCGATGATTATGGGGCCGCGTAAGGATGATATCTGTTATGCAACTCAAAATCGTCAAGATGCAGTTCGAGATTTAGCAGCTCAATGTGATGTCGTTTTAGTTGTTGGTTCTCCAAATTCGTCTAATTCAAATCGTTTAAGAGAATTGGCTGAGCGCATGGGGAAATCAGCTTACTTAGTGGATAATGCTGATCAACTCGAAAAGCAATGGTTTGAAGCTAAAACTAAGATTGGGGTGACGGCAGGTGCTTCTGCACCAGAAATTTTAATTAAGCAAGTGATTCAGCGTTTGCAAGATTGGGGTGCAACTCCACCAAAAGAGTTGGAAGGGAGAGAAGAAAATATCACATTTAGTCTACCAAAAGAGTTGCGTATTCAGGTGATACAAGCCTAATTTTATTAAGAAAATGTGAACTTGAAACGGATGGATTGCACTCCATCCGTTTTTTTATGTTCCTTATCTACTTTGTATTGGTTCTGTATGAGATAAGTTTAATATTTAAAGTATAGAATTCTAACTAACGGTACAAGGCAGTGCGAACAGATCAAGGGTTTACATTAATCGAGCTGATTGTGACCATAGCGGTTGTTGCAATTATTGCAATGATAGCTGCGCCATCGATGAGTCAGCTCCTAGTAAAACAAAACCTAAATAAAAGTACTAATGAGTTGGTTCATGTACTAACTGAAGCACGTGTGAAGGCGGCCCTTGACCGCAAAGAGATAAAAGTGGGTTTTATTGCATCTATTGTTGATGCAGATTTGAATTGGACGCCAAGCGGTGATGCTGTTTTAAAACCAGGGTCACCCACGAGTATTATTTTCCTTCCAACAGGTTTAGTTAAAGATTGGGCATCAACGAATAGCTCATTCATAGTGTGTGAAAAAACATCAGGTTCTTTGTCTAAAACAGTAAGTATTTCAAAAATGGGGACAATTCAGCAAGTTGTTGAAGGGACATGCTCATGAAAATTATATCAAAGCAAAAAGGTGTGGGTTTAATTGAAATTTTAGTTGCTCTGGTGATACTGGCCGTGGGGATTTTAGGTTTTGTTGCTTTGCAATATAGGGCAGTCGAAGCGACTTCAGAAGCAATTAATAGGGTACAGGCAATAAATGTGGCTCGAGATTTAGCGGAAAGAATTCGTGCCAATCGTAATGCAGCCGCGATCTATAAGAACCAAATTGAAACAGCCTCGAATCAAGAAACTTTTGCTACGAACTGTATTACAAACGTATGTTCTGCATCCGCTCTAGCTGACTTTGATGTGAGTCAAGTTGTAAATAAAGCATCAAGTTTAGGGATGACTATAAATATGCTTCCTTGCTCTGGAAATAATGATGGTCGTAATTGTATTTATGTGGCTTGGGGGGATACAAGTGCTACAAATAATGCTGCAAGCGATCCAGCTGGTTCGGGAGATTGTACGTATGGAACAGCTTATAACCCAGCATCGACCTGTGTGATTATGGAGACCTATTAGAATGAATAATAAGCAATTAGGTTTTACATTGATCGAGTTAATGATTTCATTAACGTTAGGACTGATTGTGGTTGCTTCGGCAATTTTACTTTTTTTGACTGGACAGCGTAGCGTGGCTATGCAACAAGGTGTTGCAGAATTACAAGATAACGCCAATTTTGGTTTAAATTATATGACCAAAGATATACGTCTTACTAATCTCAATACTAAAACTGCTGCAATTAGTGATCAAACTTTATATGGTGGTGTTGTACTTACATCAAATGCTTCAGTAGATGTAGTGACGAATACTACTGTTATTCCTAACGAAAAAAAACCTACACTTCCTACTACGATTGTAGTTAATAGCACTCTACTTTCCCAGAGTAGTGGTCGCCCGGGTGTTACAGTTGGAACAAGCCCTCAATGGACTGGAGCTTCAAATGTAGAAGATAGTTCAGGTACGGCTCTGACTAGTGATCAGTTGGTGATTCAATATTTGCCACAATATACTATCGATACAAAATCTACGCCCACTGATGAAACAGATGATGAATATGTTGGAGGTTTCGATTGTGAGGGCAATGAGATCCGTTATTCAAAATCCGCTGGATTGCGTATGTATGTCCAACGGTACTTTTTAAGAGTAGATGGTAATAGCGTAAGTACTGAACTTCCTCCTTTAGCATTAGCTTGTGACGCTGGTTATTATCCAATTAATGCGCCCACTACTATTTCTAACTATGGTACTACAGCTGGGGGAAGTGAAATTATTATGAAAAGGGTGGATCATTTTCGTGTACTGCTCGGGGTGCAAAAGGATATTGCTGCAGCAGCGAGTACACCTGCTAGCACAACATATCAATATGTATCAATAAAAGACTATATGGCAATGACAGCCCCGCGTCCACGTATTCTGTCTATCCAATTGGGGGTTTTGGTACGTTCAACGCAATCTGTAGGGGCTGAGTCGGCAGTTAGGGCGGATCAACAGTTTCAGGTTCTTGATCAAACTGTAAAAGTGAAACCACCGAGCAATCCGAAATATATCCGTCAGGTAGTATCTCAGACTATTGCGTTGCGCAATGCGCTTGGGGAGCGTGAATAATGAGAAGAATGCAAAGTGGGGCAACGCTAATCATTGTATTAATTCTATTACTTGTCATGACCGTCGTTGGAACTATGGCTATACGTGGTAGTTTAACTGCTTTAAATATCGCAACAAATAGCCAAGCACAACAACTGCTACTCCAGAACTCTGATGCAGCAATTTTTAATGTTGAGAATCCAGCTCTTGTTGAAAGAAATAATGCCTACGATGGGTTATTCGGGTTGGTTAAAGCAGATGCTAACAAGGGTAAAGAGTTGGTGTTCTGTTATAGAGGAGCAGCAACAAGTTTTTATAATATTTCCCGTGCAAGTTTTATGCAATGGGTTTCTGGAACATCTCCAAATAATGCTGAACTGGGCTTGGATGGATATTGTAAATTAGATAATAGTATTAATTTTTTTACTAGTGGTCGTAAAGCTGTAATGACTCAAGTTTCAATTAAAGTAAACACAAACAGTAATAATGTAGTTGGAGTGGATCAAGCATTTGAGCATATGCAAAGGGGAACTGATCCTGAGTCAGCTAAAATTGATAAATCTGAAAAAATTCTAGTTATAGCTACATCGATTGTTCCAGCCATGAGTTCGGCTTCTGATGAGGATATTAATGCTTGTTTTTCAAATCATATGAATCAAGTTGTAATTCCTAATGGAGTAACACCAGCTACGGGAATGAATAAAAGTGTATCGGAATGTTTGCATGACTTAGGTGTGCCTGTTAACACTCAAGTTACAGAATATAACTTAACACAAGCGTTTGATAGGACTTAATGTTGAGGGATTAGATTATGAAAACTACAGTAAAAATAATGGCATTTAAACTCTCCATGTTAACAACCTTAATGTTATGTGTGAGTGCAAATAATGCGAGTGATATCGAAATTTATAAGGCACCAAATGCGGCAGATGGTAAAGCTCGTGTAATGTTGAATTTGGATAATTCAACATATATGTCTGGAGAGCCAAGTGGGACAACTGGCCCCAGCACAATTGAAAATGATTTTGGTCCAGGTCTGAATTGTACCCCAACTACAAATAATGCTGAAGGTAACAAAAAATACTTTACTGGCACGCAAACTCGGGCAGGTTATACCTACAACACTTCTTACTGTAAAATTTCTAAAGAAAATGCTGAAACTTCTCCTAGAAGACGTGCAATAGAGACCTTTTGTGATTTAGTAACTGCAGATGAATATCATTGTTACAGCCGTTTAACTATGTTGAAACGTGGCGTTTTGGATGTAATAAATGATGTTAATTTGGGTTCGGGAGTTTCTATAGGTTTTTCATTTTTTCCAAAACATACTGCATCTCCTGCCGATGGTAGTGCTGTCATAAAGAGACCAGTACCATTGGCCTGGTATAATCCTACTACTGGTGCGATTTGCGATACAGCTCCATACTCCGGTTGTATAAATGGACGTGATGAATTAAGCCAAATCGTGGCTGGTTTACGTATTTCTAGAACAAATGCTGGTGAACGAAATGTTCGGGTAGCTCAGAGTTACGGTTCATCAGTATATAGTTTATTAACTAATTCGGATGGAACTGATTTACATTCTGATCAGTGTTCTGGTTATGGAATATTTTCATTGACTTCTGGTATTCCAGATGATGATCTTATGTATGGTAATCATTCTACTAAAGGAGAGAGTGCTGCTACACAAATTAATAGAGTGATGCAGACTGGATTCAATTTAACATCATCTCAATGTTCAGATTCTGGTAGTTCAAGTGTTGATAGAAGTTGGCAGTGTATAGGGAATGCGGCAGACCTGTTGGCCGCTAGTAAAGCTAGGATAGCCGTTCCAGTTAAATCGGTGGTGGTAAGTTTTGGTACTGATTTTGCTTTCTCCCCAGATCTTTCTGAGTACGATCCTAAGTTAACTACAGAGGCTATGATTCAACAAGTGGCTGCTGAAATATTAGCAGCAGCTACTCCTGATCAAAGGGTTTTGTACAATGCTAAAAGAGATGCGGCTATTTCTGGTGTTAAAGGGGGGGGCGGCTATATAACAGTAGATGAGGATCATCCTTTAGCTAGTACGATAAAGCGATTCATTGAAGAAGTGGGTGATGCAAATATTCCATTTATGACTACCGGCGCACCAACTATTCCGCAAGACCCACTTAATCCTGTCTTAGTACAGAGTAATGCTTATTTTGCTCAGTTCAAACCTACACCATTGCAAGTCACTACTGAAGGCAGTAGTTTGTGGGTGGGAAATATGAAAAAGTATCATGTTAATAGTCTAGGACGGTTAGTCGGTAAAAATAGTACAGTGATTGGTGCTGCTGAGGAGAAAGAGGCAGTAACAGATAGTTTGGGGCGTTTAATTACTGGCACACATGATTATTGGGCTCCAAATGTGAGTTCAGATGAAACTATTGCAGAGGCTGATGAGACAGTATGGGGTAGTGAATTATACGCACGTATGGGTGGGGCGAAGTCACAATTACCATTGAGTACTTCTGTGATCGATAGTGTCACAGTTGAAAATCGTAAACTACTCACTAATCGTGTGATTGACAGCAGTACTGGTGTTGCGACTAATGGTTCGACCTTAAGGCGAGTTAATCGTAGTGATTGGGCTACTAATGATCAAAAACGATCTGACCTTTTGACTTTACTGGATTTACGTCAGTTAGGTGCAGTCATGCATTCCTCACCATTACTACTTTCAAACGAAGGTAAAATGACTTATGACGAAGAAGCCAGCGAATTTGTAACAAGTGGTCGAGAGGATTATGTTTTATTTGGCAGTGTTCAGGGCATTTTACATGTAGTAAAAGCAGATGACTACACCACAAGTAATGGCGGTGGTAAGGAAGTTTTTGCCTTTGTACCTAATGAAATGATAGATCGTCAAAGCAAAGCATTTTTAACACCAGATCAAAGTACAGGTGGAACGGCGAATTTATTTTATGGTATTGATGCACCTTGGGTCGCGTACACTGAGTATGTGCCAAAAGCTGACGGCACTTTAACTGTTGGTACTGGTAAAGTCACTACTGGTTCGGCAACGTTACAGGGCAAACAGATGGTTTATGGTGGCTTGCGTATGGGTGGGCGTAGTTACTATGCGCTTGATCTGAAGAATATGAATGATCCACGACTAAAATTTCATATAAATCCAGATGCTGCAACTACAGGTCCTCTGAGTTATATGGGAGAAAGTTGGTCTAAACCAAAACTAGCATGGGTTAAATGGCAAGGTAGTCGTAAGTTAGTGATGTTTGTTGGAGGAGGCTATGATGCTGGAGGTACAAATGGCATAGGTAGCAAAGCCAATAACGCTGGTTACGAAAGCGATACCTATGACCAAACTAACGGTGTTGGTGCTGGTGTTTATATGTTTAGTGCTGATGGTGATGATGCCGGTGATTTATTGTGGTGGGCTAGCAGTAACGTTGATGCAACGACAAACTCTTTAACTAATTCAGGCATTATTGCACTGAAAGATAGCAATATGAAATATAGCGTTGTGAGTGAAATTAAAACTGCTGATCGTAATAATGATGGATTAGTTGATCATCTATATTTTGGTGATTTAGGCGGTCAAGTTTTCCGTGTTGATCTAAATAATAATGCTAGTACTAGTGGAGCATTTGCAACTCGTTCAACTCGTATTCTTAATATGCATGAGTCAAATGGAAAAAGCCCTCGCTTTTATTCTGCACCGTCATTTGCGATTTTTGATGATAATGCGAGTGGAAATTTATTTGCAGCAATTTCAATCGGTAGTGGTAACTTAAGTCATCCACTTGCAGGATATGATTCTGGTCGAAATTACGATGCACTTTATACAATCTATGATAAAGATGTTACTCGAGCAGATTTATATACTGCGATTACAATGAATACGAATGACACTTCGGTCGGTAATAGTAATAGCTTGCTAGCACTAAATGAGATTACGATCAGTAATCGATTTCAGCAAACTACCACACAAATGTCAGCACCTATTGCGCCATATGCGAGTTCTGCAGGCTGGTATTACAAGTTACGTGGAGGAACTAAGATTCAGCAGGAAAAGATTTTTTTCTCACCAACAGCTATTGATTATGATTTATATGTGAGTAGTTATGACTCTAGTCGTTTAGGATTAACTGGTGAATGTGGTGGTGGTGTACAAGGTGTAAGTAAAGTCCAAGTTTTCTGTATGCCTTTCGGTCAATGCTCTGCATCTGAATATTCAACGCGGACAGAGAATAATTATAGTGACGATCATGGTCCCGGTATACAAAATCACACTATTGCTAGTCCTGGTGATGGTACGACACGTTTAGTCGGTGGAACATTAACAACGAATAATTTGAATGATACCTACGCAACTAGAGTAAAGTTAATTGCTCAACGCTGGTATGAACGATAGGTGAAACATGAACAAAAATGATGGTTTCACCCTGATTGAATTGATGGTAGTTCTTATAATTATTGCGATCATAGCTGCCATCGCAATACCCTCATATCAATCTTATGCTCGACGTGCGCTTGCTGCTCAAATGCAGCAAGAAATGCAACGTATCTCTGTGCTACTAGAGCGTCATAAAGCACGTAATTTTAGTTACAAGGGCTTCGATCTATCTACTCAAGGTGTTGTTGCACCTCGAACTTATAGCTTTGATCTAAAGGATGCTGCTACTACTACTACAGCAGCCAAAGGCTCAGGTAATGGTAAATTACTTTCAGCTACTGATGCCTCAGGACGTTCTTGGGTTTTATATGGAATAACTTCTGATGCTCAAAACTATAACTTTCTAATGACGAGTACTGGCTTACGTTGTAAAAATAAAACAGCTGCGAATGTAGTCTCGACAGGATGTGGTACGGGAGAGGAGCCATGGTAAAATCCAATACGGGCTTTACACTTATTGAGGTTATGATTGTTGTTGCAATTATTGGTGTTTTAGCTGCGATCGCATATCCTTCTTATCAGAATCATGTTCGTAAAACCAAACGTGTCGAAATGCAGAGTACATTGATTGATCTTGGAGCAAAAATACAGCGTTATAAAATTGCGAACTTTAAAGTAAAGAATGCAAAGAAAACAGATCTAGGTATTGCAAGTGCTTATCCTTTACAGGGACAGGCGCTTTATGATGTGACTTTATCTCCACTAACGAGTGGCGCATTAAGTTCCGAAGCTTGGACATTAACTGCTACACCAAAAACTGGTACGAGCCAAACGGGTACAGGAGCGATTACTTTGAATTATCAGAATATAAAATGCTGGTATGATGGTAAGGATGCCCCAACATCGAGTGATACTTGTACCACATGGTAGTAATGTAAATAAGAACTTGAATTGGACACAGTTCAAGTTCTTTGAAACGATTTATCTGATCTAAAACAATAACCAAATTCAAAACTGTGGATAACTTAAATTTAAGCTTTATTTCACCTCAAATATAACGTAGAATGTCGCCCTCTATTAAAGGGGTTTGAAATGCTGTCGGTGGTCGACGCAGGGATAATCCGTAAAAACTATAAGGTTGTTCTCATGGTTGTTATTCGTTTAGCGCGCGGTGGTGCAAAAAAACGTCCATTCTACCAAATCATCGTTACTGATAGCCGTAATGCACGTGATGGTCGTTTCATCGAACGTATTGGTTTCTTTAACCCAACTGCACAAGGTAAAGCTGAAAAAGTTCGTTTAGACGCTGATCGCTTTGCTCACTGGGTTGCTCAAGGTGCTCAACCTTCAGAACGTGTTGCTTCTTTAGCTGCTCAAGCTAAGAAAGCTGCAGCTACTGCTTAAGGGTAGTAGATAACCCATGACATCAATACAGAATGTTCCCGAAGATCGAATTCAGATTGGACAGTTACGTTCAGCGTATGGATTGAATGGGTGGCTCTGGGTTTATTCAAATACTGAACCTATGAGTAATATGTTTGACTACCTTCCTTGGTACATCGAGACTAAGGCAGGTTGGCAAACAATAGATGTAAAACGTTGGAAACCTCATGGCAAAGGCTTGGTTGTTGCATTAAAAGGTGTGAATGATCGCACAGGTGCAGAAAACTTAGTCGGTGCAAATATCTGGATTGCCAAATCTCAGCTTCCTAAAGCTGATGTAGATGAATATTACTGGTCAGATCTTAAAGGTCTAACAGTATTAGGTCTTAGTGATGATGAGCAAGAAGTAAATCTTGGTCAAATCTTTGAATTATTTGAGACAGGTGCCAATGATGTCATGGTAGTCAAAGCGACTGCTGACAGTGTTGATGCTGAAGAACGAATGATTCCTTGGCATAAAGATGTGGTACAACGTGTTGATCTTGAAGCTGGTCGTATTTACGTTAATTGGGGCGTAGATTACTAATCCTCAATGGATTGTAACGCAGCAGGAATAGAGGAGTCTGCGATGTTTTTTGCAGTCATCACATTATTTCCTGAAATGTTTGAAGCAATTACGGCATATGGCATTAGCGGAAGAGCTACAAAAAAAGATATTGTGCAAGTCACTTGCATAAATCCAAGAGATTTTGCAGAGGGCAACTACAAACGAGTGGATGAGCGTCCTTTCGGTGGTGGTCCTGGTATGGTTATGATGGCTGAGCCTTTGGCAAAAGCAATTACCCATGCTAAACAACTTGCGATGCAAGCAGGCTGTGTTCAAGCGCCAGTGGTGTATATGTCACCGCAAGGCAAAACCTTAAATGAACAAGCAGTACAACAATTCGTTGATTATGATGGATTGATTGTATTATGTGGTCGTTATGAAGGTGTAGATGAACGCTTAATCCAGCATTATGTTGATCAAGAGTGGTCAATTGGGGATTACGTTTTATCTGGTGGTGAACTACCTGCGATGGTGTTGCTTGATAGTATTATTCGCCGTTTGCCGAATGTCATGTCTGACGAGCAATCAGCGATCCAAGATTCTTTTGTGGATGGTTTATTAGACTGTCCGCAATATACAAAACCTGACCATTTTGAAGGGTTGGATGTGCCTGAGGTACTTAAATCAGGACATCATGCCAATATCGAAAAATGGCGTTTTTTGCAGCGTTATCAGCGTACTTTAGATCGACGACCAGAGTTGGTTGAAAAAGTAGAATTGACTAAGCAGCAAATAAAATGGTTAAAAAATTCACAAGGATAAATGCAAATCTAAATATGCTTTAGATATGTGGTTCATAAGTATGATTTATCTTTGTTCCAGACGAGAAGCATTGCTTCGAGTTGCTACTTAAACTTAGTTTAAGTTGAAAAATAGGCTCTTTAGGGCAATTTTGCTTTAAAGGGAAAGTTAAACGAGAGATATGCGCTTTAGCCTCTATCCTCAGCGGTGTAAGAGACCTCTTCTCTCCCGCACATATTGGAGATTCCACAATGAGTGGTAAACATCCTTTAGTTCAAGCTGTTGAAAATGCACAGTTAAAAACTGATATCCCTGCTTTTGCTCCTGGTGACACTGTTATCGTTCAAGTAAAAGTAAAAGAGGGTGACCGTGAGCGTCTTCAAGCATTTGAAGGTGTTGTAATCGCGAAGAAAAATCGTGGTTTGAACTCTGCTTTCACAGTTCGTAAAATTTCTAGCGGTGTTGGTGTTGAGCGTGTTTTCCAAACTCACTCTCCAATCGTTGCTAAAATCGAAGTGAAACGTCGTGGTGACGTTCGTCGTGCTAAACTTTACTACCTACGCGAGTTGTCTGGTAAAGCTGCACGTATTCGTGAAAAGTTACCAGCTCGTAAACAAGGTTAATTTTAACTTTGTTGTAAAGCAAAAAAATGCGCCTTTAGGCGCATTTTTTTTATGCCTAAAACTTAGAGTCCTTGTAGTTTTAGACGGTTCACATGTTGGCGATATATATCTGTAGGGTTTGGTGCCAATATAGAGCGTAGACCTAAAACCTGATTGACTTCATCCGCATGATTCCAAGGTAAATTGTCACGGACAGTGCGACCGAATTTTGCACTACATCGACTAACCATGCCATCATTGTCTCCCATAAGATTTACAATTGGACTGGTACTAATGAATAAAGGATCAAGAGGGTCGAGAAGATTAGTTAATGCCTGTGTACCCGAAAAAGAATACATATAAATTCCTTTATCTTGATAACTTCCTTCACCACAAGAGCTTGTGGGTACACCCATTGGAAAACGAGTATTAAATGCTGTAGAGCCTTCAACTGAAATACTTCGTCCTGCTGCCATTGCATCATGAGGATAACTTTTCGGATCAAGTCCTTGTGACCAAGTAATAGCACCAGAGAAAAAGTTCACGATTGCAGAACCAATATCTCCGAGTACCGTCCCATTGACATTCATGATCAAGCTAGCAACTGGAGAGCCCTTATGTGTGCCACTGATACTGGTCAGTGAAGCAACTTGATTAGGCATAATTCCAGCAACATAACGAATCGTTGGTCCACCTTGGCTGTGTCCAATTAAATTGACTTTCGATTGTCCCGTAATCGCGAGGATATCTTCAACTTGTTGTATGAGTTGCTCTCCTCGAATTTCATTAGAATTGAATGGTGACAGTCGAGTTGTCCATACATTCGCTCCATTTCGTGCTAAATCAGGCAAGATCTGATGCCAATAGTCAACACCTAAAGGATCAGTTCCTACGCGTGAAAATCCAGCTACGCCATGCACAAAAACCACGGGATATTTTGTCTTTGCATAATTGGATATGACATAACTTGGTTGAACTTGAGTTGCATTTGATGCATAACTCGTAGTTGCGCTGATTGCCAACAAAGCTGTGGCAATGCAACGAAAAACATTTGGCATAGTATTTCTCTCAATTTTTATTTTGATTAGGGTCTAAAGTTCTTAATGAACAAGACATTGCATCCGTGCGGAATAGCATTTTCAATGTCTAGTTTTTATTGGCTAAATGGTAATACTCCTCCTTGGTCATAGATTTCTTCAAATGTATGTAAGCGTTGTTGTTCTTGAGATGATTGAAAATTCTGTTGTTTAAGTTTTTGAATTGCTTGATCCTTAGCAACAGTGCTGAGATTACTATCCACAATTATTTTTCGAGCGTTCAGATAGGACAGCACACGTTGTTTCCACGTTGATCTCTGTTGATCAAGCGCTTCTAAACGTTCAGTTGCCGCAGCGCCTACTAGGTTTTGACGCATTTCACGAAGCTCTTGAGCAGAGCCATTTCTATCTTTAATTTGTTGAGTGAGAGCAGCAAGATTTTCGAGTTGCGTTAAGCTCTTTAGATTGTCCTGCCATTCTAAGGGGAGTTGTTCAAAGCGTTGTTGTAAGCGTTGAGCCTTTGCTATCGAATCGAGAGTATCGTTTTCTAAAATCTGCATTCGATCTAAAGTATATTGTTGGTAAACATCCTCTGCGCCAAATAATCCCTCGATTTCTCGTTTCGAAAAGATCTTTTGCTTTAGATCCTGCATAGAGTTAAAAACAGCTTGGAAATATTGATAGTTGTCTTGTGGAGCTTCATGAAGCTGAAGTTGACTCAGTGCTTCACGATAATTTAAATAGCGTGACCATAATTCTAAGATTTGTTGTTGCTGCTCAATTTTAAAATGCTGCGTAACAAACAACTGGAAGCGTCCTTGAATTGTCGTGATCTCATTTTCACCATACTGAGAAATGAAATATTCAAAGCAATTACGAGTTTTTTCATTGATGATTAATTGTTGGGAGGCATCGAATAGCAGCTCACAATTAATCTCAGTATCATTTTGACTTAAGCTTTTAAGCTTTGAAATTTCATCATTCTGATTTAAGACAGTGGGCTGATTTCTTGAGTTAGAAGCACTGCTGACAGATTGATCAATTGGTTTGCTGTTGGCGAGTTGGCTTTTAGGATATAGCCAATAAAGGATGATCATGAAAACCAATGAAATGATCAAAATAGTACAAAATTTCAGTATATTTGTTTTGGTTTTATTCATTTAAGCATCATCCATTTGCTTATTGGTTCGAAAACGAAAATAAATCTATCATATTTGTTGTTTTTTTCAGCGACTAATTTTTGAAAATCCGATGAATAGTTTTGATAAAATGATTTTTTAAGATTTTGATTTTTCGTATATGAAAAAAAGTTCTTATCGCCATTTAAGTGGTGTTTTTTTATTGAATAAACCACTTGGTTTGAGTTCAAACTCAGCACTTCAGAAAGTTCGCCGTCTGTTTAATGCACAAAAGGCGGGACACACAGGTGCTTTAGACCCATTGGCGACAGGTTTACTTCCAATTTGTTTGGGGGAAGCGACCAAATTTTCACATTACTTGCTTGATTCTACAAAGCGTTATCAGACCACGGTAAAGTTGGGTGAAACGACTGCGACAGGTGATGTTGAAGGTGAAGTTTTACAGCAACGAGCAGTGCCGCAACTGACTGAAGAAAGTATTGAGCAGGTATTAACAAAATTCCGTGGGGATATTCAGCAAGTTCCACCCATGTACTCAGCGTTGAAGCGAGAAGGTCGCCCTTTGTATGAACTTGCGCGTCAAGGAATTGAGATTGAGCGCGAAGCACGTCCCGTTACGATTTTTGAGCTACGATTAGTGAGTTTTACCGAAGATAGCTTAACTCTGGATGTGACTTGTTCAAAAGGAACTTATATCCGTGTGTTGGGGGAGGATATTGGTGAGGCTTTGGGCTGTGGCGGACATTTGACAAAATTACACCGTGTTCAAACGGGACATTTTGAGATTGATCCAAATTATACCATTGAATATTTGGAAAGTTTGTCACTTGAACAACGGGATGCTTTATTGCTACCTGTCTATGCACCCGTTGAGCATTTCCCTCGTGTACAGCTTCCTGAGGGACGCGAAAAATATTTTGGTAATGGACAAGAAAGTAATATCGATCACGAGGCGGCAGCGGAAGTGTTAGTGTTTAATGGTGATCGTTGTTTGGGCTTAGCTGAAATTACAGATAAAAAACGATTGGTGCCAAAACGTTTATTGAATTTATAAGGATATAACTCATGGAGTGGGAACTCATTCTGAGTTTAATCTTTTTTGCTTTTTGTGCAGGAACAATTGATGCAGCAGTAGGTGGCGGTGGACTCATACAAATCCCTGCTCTAATGGGGGCACTGCCAAATACCTCACCTGCAACAATATTTGGTACCAATAAGCTTGCTTCAATTTGTGGTACAGCATCGGCGGCATTTTCTTTTGCTAGGCGGGTCAAATTAAACTGGAAACTTTTACTTGTGATTGCCATCTTTGCATTCATAAGTTCTTTCGCTGGAGCTGCTTGTGTCTCCATGATCCCCACTCATATTCTAAGACCTTTTGTATTGGTCATGCTGGTCGTGATTGCGATTTATACTTTTATGAAAAAGCAGTTTGGGCAAGTTCATGTGGATCAACGTATTACTCCTAAACTGTTGATCTTTGCTGCGGTAGGTAGTTTAGCAATTGGTTTTTATGATGGAATCTTTGGACCTGGAACAGGCAGCTTCTTTATTTTCTTTTTCATTCGTTTTTTGCAAGTTGATTTCTTGCATGCTTCTGCACTATCCAAAATTGGCAATTTCATGACGAATCTAGCGGCATTAAGCTTCTTTATACCAACAGGTCATGTGTTATTTGCATTGGGTTTAATGATGGCACTAGCAAATATTGCTGGTTCATTGTTGGGTGTACGCCTTGCTCTAAAATATGGAAGTGGATTTATTCGAGTATTGTTTTTAATTTTGGTGAGTATTTTGATTTGTCGATTGGGTTATCAAATGATAGTTACTGTTTGAACCAAAAGATAAAGTTTCACAACAAAAACATACCTAAATGATGCTGTCTAAAAAATCAACACTTTCTAAGATGGAAGTTTAGCCAAAAACCGCAGTAACAAGATAACTACTATCTCGTACTGTGGTTGTTCGCCAATCTTAGAGGTAAAAATGAATATATTTGAAGCACTTCGAGAAAGTCATGAACAACAACGTAGTTTAGCAAATCAATTAATTACCACCAGTGGATCGAGTGATGAGCGTAAAGAACTTTTTGATTTGCTCAAAAATGAATTATATGCCCACTCAGTTGCTGAAGATCGTTATTTGTATATTCCATTGATGTTTGATGATGTGGGTTTAGATATTACTCGGCATGCATTGGCTGAACATCATGAAATGGATGAATTGGTAGAAAAATTAGAAGAAACCGACATGAGCAATCCAAGTTGGTTAGCGACAGCAAAACAATTAAGTGAAAAGGTGCATCATCATTTAAAAGAAGAGGAACATAAGTTTTTCCAACAAGCAGGAAAAATTTTGGCAGATAGTGAAAAGGAAAAATTAGGTAAGAAATATCTAGCTGAATATAAAAAATATAAACGTTCAGATGCCTAATTTTTCGCTATTTTAATATTAAGGAGTGTTCTTATTGTGGTTGTGATTTTTCACCACGTAAGGTCACTCCAATTGATGCGATCATGATACAAAGAAGAGCGATCCATTGAATCAAACTAATCTGCTCATGCAGTATGAAGAGTCCTGCTAATGCTGCTAAAGCAGGTGCAAGACTCGTCAGTGTTCCATAACTGAGTTTGCTTAACCGTTTCAATGCCATCAAATCAAGCGCATAGGGAATGGCGGTGGCTAATACTGCAATCACTAGGGCTTTGCCCCAATATTGCGTATCGATTAAGGCAGGCGTGTTGTTCCAAAGTCCGAATGGTAATAAGGTCAGTGCAGACAAACCAATCGCAATAGTAAGCGCATGCATCCCAATATTTTGTTGTACCACGCGATGCCCAAAATAAATATACAAGGCCCAAAAGAGTCCAGCACTTAAAGCGCAAGCAGCTCCAAAGTAGGAGAAATTTTCCGAGTTCGCATCGTGCCAAGGAACCATTAATGCGATTCCTAAGATAGCAAAAACCACCCAAATATAATCACTGCGCTGTTTGATTGATAGTAATGCTAATCCTAAAGGACCAATGAATTCTAGGCCTACAGCAATCCCTTGAGGCAGTTTGCCTAAAGATGTATAAAACAGAATATTCATACAACCTAAGGATGCACTATAAAGTAATAAATCACGCCATTTTAAATACTTTAGCTTAGATAATACTTTCCATGAGCGGAACATGATCGCAACCAAAATCGTTGCAAAACAGAGTCGTAGAATCGTGACGGTCAGTGGATCAAGTGTTGCAATAAGTTGTTTGGCAAATGAAGCGCTGATTTGATAAGACACCATGGAAAGAACCATGTACAGCACCGCGACCAACTGGATATTTTTCATGGAAGATCTACAAAAGCAAAGTAAAAAATACCTACAAGATAGGTGGTTTGATTATAAGATGAAGACAGTACATCGTGATGGAACGCTTTCATTTTATTTATTCACTTTTTGCTGTCGAGCATGTTGAGTGGTAAATGTACAACCGATCGATGCGATGATAATCGTGCCAAGCGCAAGCCATTGATTCCACAACAAAGTCTCACCCAGAAAAATAAATCCTGATAATGCAGCTACGGCAGGTTCAAGACTCATGAGTGTTCCAAAACTTAAAGGAGTTAGGCTTCTTAATGCGATCATTTCTAAAGTAAAGGGCAATGCACTTGCTAAGATTGCCAGTCCAATAAAATAGTAGATATTTGGCAATTCAATGACACGATCAAGCGCCCCTGAAAAGATGGCGAAAGGTAATAAACATAGCATGCCGATACTCATTCCCAAACAGACAGTATGATTGCCTGAAATGCCAGAAGGCTTCTGTCCCGCAATAATATAAAGTGCCCAACAGGCACCCGCACTGACGGCAAAAAAGACACCGACTAGATCCAGTCCTTGCTGAGCTTGCTGTAGCGGGAAAAGTAGAATCAAGCCTAAAATGGCACATCCCACCCAAATGAAATCGTATTTTTGGCGAGCATGATAAAGTGCTACGCTCAAAGGTCCAATAAATTCAAAAGCAACAGCCAAGCCTAGAGGTAAGCGCTCCAGTGATAAATAAAAGAGAGCATTCATTCCTGCTAGCGCCATACCGTAGCTGAGAATGGCTTTCCAACGAACAGCTTTAAAATTGATGGTCCAAATTTTAAAAATAATTGTCAAAATGATCGCACCAAAACATAAGCGCATTGCGGATACGGTCAATACTGGAAAACTTTGAAATAAAATTTTGGCTAAAGAACCGCTACCTTGTACACATAACATGGCGATCATTAAGAGGAGGAGAGCGTGCACAGGTGTTTTTAGCATTGGGACACTTATTATTAGAACAATTGGTTTAATATTCACATAATAATTCAATCACTAATAAAAAAGCCACAGCAAGTGCCGTGGCTTTTGAGTGAATTGTCTAAATTAGAACAATACACGTACTCGGATTGTACCTTCTACATTATGTAGAGTATCCAAAGCTTCTTGAGATGCAGAAGCATCAACATCCATTACCAAGTAACCGATATCACCTTTAGTCATTAAAGATTGACCAGAGATATTGATTCCTTGTTCAGCGAACAATGTATTGATCTTAGACAATACACCAGGAACGTTTTTGTGGATGTGAAGTAAACGATGTTGACCATCAGAAAGTGGTAATGCGATTTCTGGGAAGTTCACCGCAGAAAGTGTCATACCTTTATCTGAATACGCAACGAATTTTTCAGCAACTTCTAAACCGATGTTTGCTTGTGCTTCCATCGTAGAACCACCCACGTGCGGTGTCAAAATCACGTTGTCTAAGCCGCGAAGTGGAGATTGGAATTCTTCACCATTTGCTTTTGGCTCTTTCGGGAATACGTCTACTGCAGCACCAGCGATGTGACCAGATTTAATCGCATCAGCTAAATCTTCGATAATTACACATGTACCACGTGCAGCATTGATGAAGATTGAACCAGGCTTCATTTTCGCAAACTGTTCTTTCTTGAAGAAGTTACGCGTAGAAGGAACATCAGGAACGTGTAAAGAAACCACATCAGCAGTTTCTAAAAGCTCATCCAAAGAACCGACTTGGCGTGCATTACCTAACGGTAATTTAGTTACCGCATCATAATAGCAAACTTTCATACCTAAGCTTTCAGCTAAAACTGAAAGTTGAGAGCCGATAGAACCGTAACCTACGATACCTAATGTTTTACCACGAGTTTCGTATGAACCAACAGCCGATTTGTTCCAACCACCTGCATGCGTATCTTTTGATTTTTCAGGTACACGACGAAGTAATAAAATTGCTTCAGCAAGAACCAATTCTGCTACAGAACGCGTATTCGAATACGGTGCATTGAAAACAGGAATACCACGAGACATTGCTGCTTTTAAATCAACTTGGTTAGTACCAATACAGAAACAACCTACCGCAATCAATTTATTCGCTGCTTCAAAGATTTCTTCAGTCAATTGAGTACGCGAACGAATACCAATAAAGTGCGCATCTTTGACCGCTTCTTTCAAAGCTTCGCCTTCAAGCGCAGTTTTGTGATAATCGATGTTGGTATAACCCGCAGCGTTTAATGTATCGATGGCATTTTGATGCACACCTTCAAGCAAAAGGAAACGGATTTTGTCTTTAGGTAGTGATAGATGTTGGCTCATTACGGCTCCGCTACAAAGGCCAAAATTTAGTTGCGGTATCATAGCATAGAGCTTTGTGTTATAGATATTTCGTTTAAAATTAGCTCAGCATAATTGTTGAGATTTTTTCAGTTTCGAATGAATTTTAGTTCATATACACATTTTGTTATGACGAGATGTTTATCCTGTGCTTTATCCCTCGCTTGCTTACATGTAAAATAAAGGAATACGAAGCTCGAACTCGTTGTGTAGACAGTTTGATAGTTCGCTAGCGTTTCTATATTTTGGATGTTTTGAATCCTTTGTTTTCAAGCCCTTGAAATACACTCAGGATCATCCAGAAGTCCTATATCTCTTTCTTACTAGGCCTGAAAACGATGAATGCTCCAGTCGCTTTAACACCCGAGTTATTGACCCTCTTAACGGCAATCGTGGGTGAAAACCGTATTAAAACTGATGCCGATAGCTTGGAAAATTGGGGACGAGATCATACTAAACACTTTGATCCGAACCCATCAGTCATCGTTTTTCCATCAAGCACTGAACAAGTTCAAGAGATTGTAAAACTGGCGAACCGTTTTAAAGTGGCAATCACGCCATCAGGTGGTCGCACAGGTTTATCGGCTGGTGCGGTAGCGAACAATGGCGAGATCGTGATTAGCTTTGATAAGATGAATCAAATCTTGGAATTCTTGCCAGCGGATCGTATGGTTCGTGTCCAAGCAGGTGTCGTGACTGAGCAGTTGCAGAATTTTGCAGAAGAACAAGGGATGTATTATCCAGTGGACTTCGCTTCAGCTGGTTCTAGTCAAATTGGTGGAAATATCGGAACCAATGCAGGCGGTATTAAAGTTATCAAATACGGCATGACACGTAACTGGGTGCTTGGTTTAACGGTTGTGACTGGTAAAGGTGACATTTTACGTTTAAACAAAGGCATGATTAAAAATGCGACAGGTTATGCCTTACAGCATTTATTTATCGGTGGTGAAGGTACATTAGGTCTCATTACTGAAGCTGAAATTAAACTTGAGCGTCAACCACAAAACCTACAAGTCATGGTATTGGGTACGCCTGACTTTGAAGCGGTGATGCCTGTATTACATGCTTTCCAAAAAGAAATCGACTTAACCGCATTCGAGTTCTTTGGTGAAGTGGCAATGCAAAAAGTGTTGGATCGTGGTCATGTACAACGTCCATTTGAAACAACTTGCCCATTCTATGTATTACTTGAATTTGAAGCGCCGTATGAGCCGATTATGGACAAAGCAATGCAGATTTTTGAGCATTGTATGGAACAAGGTTGGGTGATTGATGGCGTAATGAGTCAAAGCTTAGAACAAGCACAGAGCTTATGGCGTTTACGTGAAGATATTTCGGAATCGATTGCACCGTATATTCCTTATAAGAATGATATTTCAGTGTTAATTTCGCATGTCCCTGCGTTTATCTCAGAAATTGATGCGATCGTTTCACAAAACTATCCAGACTTTGAAATCTGCTGGTTCGGTCATATTGGTGACGGTAACTTGCACTTAAATATTTTAAAACCTGAAAACCTAACTAAAGACGAATTCTTTGCGAAGTGTCAGGTTGTGAATAAATATGTGTTTGAGACTGTGAAAAAATATGATGGTTCGATCTCTGCCGAACATGGTGTGGGTATGACCAAGAAACCATATTTAGAATATTCACGTTCGCCTGAAGAAATTGAATATATGAAAGCATTAAAATTGGCATTTGACCCGAATGGGATTATGAACCCAGGAAAATTATTTGATCTTTAATGCTTGATTAAATAAAAGAATCTCTGCTAAAAGCGTATCGTAAGATGCGCTTTTTTTATTATTAGGAAAGAATAAATGATAGAAAAACAAAAGATTTGTCGGGGATATATTTGCTTGCATTGTAAAGACATTGCTGGTGACTACATTGATTTTCATAACAAGAATAATGATTTATATATCAGTATGATCTTGTTTATGAAAATAGAAGATTCAACTCATATAATGCGCCTATATCTGAAAGATGAAGAAAAGAAAATTCTGAATGAGTTTGTGGTCTGTGAAATTGTATTTGGACAAATTCTAGATGAAATTATTTTGATGAAAAATTATTCGGTATCGGATTTTCAAGGTAAAAGTGTAGGGACAGCGTATATAACAACAATTAAAGAATAAGCGGCAATAAAAAATTATCTCTTGTACGCTTTCCAACCTGTCAAAATATGGTAAATCAGCGGTAAAAGGCAGAGTGCAAAGAAGCCACAAATCGCAACGACCCACACAGGTAAATCACGCGGATTACCTAAAAAGAAATAAGCAAAAACTGCGTAAGACAACATAGCAAACATTGCCATTGTGCCAAATGTGAGCGTTACTCTAAAAATTAAAAAGCTTGCAAACGCCTTATACGGTTTCATCTCTCGATTCATCCCATAGGCAATGATCATCAACAAGATAAAACCCAATATAAACAACATAAATAAAGCAGCAGCAAAGAGCAGCATGCTCCGCCAACTCTTTTCCTGAGCATTATGATCGCCATCTTTATAAACGACAGTCAGATGATCACCGATAATAGGAGTATTACCAGAGCGGATTGAATTATCTATGGTGATAGTTTTATTGTGTTGGTCTTTAAATTGCACCTGAGCGGTATGCATTAAAGTTTGTGTTCTGTATTTTCTACCATTTGAATCGGTACGTTCAGTATCAACCCATTCAGAGCTATAACTCACGATTTTGGCATCATAGCTCGGTTTGGTTGCTAAGCTATATATAGCTTGTGAAACCCAATAGGTAAAAGGGAAAAATAAGGAGCTGACGCTAAACACAACAACAAATAAATAAGAAAATTCAAACTTACTGCTGTCACGATTTTTGGCTAAACGTTTTAGCCAAAACTTTGTCAGAACAAAAGACCAAACACACAAGATCGCAACCACCACCAAGAAAACCTGTCCTGCATAAGTCAGTTGCATGCATGATCCTATTTGTTATATTGAGTAGAAATTGATTTTATCAAACGATATTTTTTTAAATCAAATTAATGAGTACAGTAAAAAACAGTATTGTCTCTCGCAAGTATAAATTTTTAAATGATGAAGTAATACAAATGAACATCCATCACGAAATCGAAAAACTTTTCCAACAACGCCAAGACATACCATTATTTTATATCGAAAGTGGTAGTCGTTTATGGGGTATGGCTAGCCCAGACAGCGACTATGATGTACGTGGTTTTCATTTGCCGAGTAAAAAGCAATATTTTGATTATAAAAAGTACCGTGATCTAATCGAAATCATGGATGGGGATTTTGACTTCGTTTCATATGATCTCGATAAAATGTTTGGACTTTTGGCAAAAAGTAACCCAACGGTATTGGAATGGGTCAGAGCACATATTGTTTATTTTAATGCTTTTCCAGAATGGCAAAGCTTTCGCGATGGACTGATTGAGCGAATCGACTATAGTGCGCTATATCACCACTACTTATCGCTGGCGAAAGGCGGTATGAAAGTGATGCAAACTGCGGATAATTTTACTTATAAGAAAGTGTTTTATTCGATCCGTGGTTTGATGTCGGCAGAGTTAGCAACTCAAGAAGTCATGCCTGAATTATTGATTACCGATTTATTTGCACAAGTCTCTGAGCACGATCCATTACGTTATTGGGCAGAAGATTATTTGGAAATTAAAAAACAGCAGAAAGAAAAAGCCCAACTTCCTGAAGCGGAACAAGCAGCAATTTTGAATTTATTGGAAACCAAAATAGAGCAATTGGCTGCTAAAGAAATGCAAAAAGCTGATCGTCGAGAGGGTTTAGAACGTTATTTAACGGAATATAGTCGCCATTTGAAGCAGCATTATTATCAGTAAAAAAAGTCTTTTGCTATTTAACAGGGGGAAATAAAAAGCATTTCCTCTGAATTTATACATTAATCTGCTTGTGCTAAATGTCATCCACAACCTGCGTGCTATTGGTAATATATTGTTTTTGCAAAATAAGTAAATATATCCCAGTAGTGAACAGGTTTTGTGGGTGAAGAGGTTTTTGGTTACTTTTTAAAAAAGTAACGTAAGCCTATAGGTTATATAGGATGCATCACGGTAGGACACTGAAAAGAAAACTATTCTTTCCTTTTTCCTCTAAGACCATCAATTGATTAGAGGTTTTTAAAAGCTAGCTTCTAAAATACGCACTTTCACATCAGCCACATGCGCTTTGGTCGCTTCAAAATGCTTCAGCATATGTGCCGTTTGCATATGTGCTTCAAGATGAGCGGTACTTTCCCATTGTTCTAACATCACAATGCTATTTTCATCTTGCGTCTGCATCGCAATCGCTGGTAGATGATCAATCAATGGGGCATAACCGTGACAACCTTCTTCTGCCAATACAGTTGGAATGATTTTTTGGAATGCATCTAAGACTGCTTGGCGGTGTTCTGCACCTGCATGTGTCTGAATTTCTGCAATAATTGTCAACATAGTATTTCTCTCTTAATGGGCAGTCGCAAAAAGCTGATCTAAATGTGCTTTATAAGCTTCGATGTAGCTTGGGACATCAGGCATTTTGATTACATCATTCACAATAAATGTAGGTAATGATTCCATACCCAAGAATTGATTGGCTTTATGAAAAGGTAAATACACGCCATCTACACCCACGCCGTGAAAGAATTGGTCAGGATCAGTGAACGCTTCCATTGGTGCGTTCCATGTCAACGACAACATGTATTTTTTACCTTGAATCAAGCCACCTGAACCATACTTTTTAGAAGCATCAGAACGGCTACGTCCATCGCTTGCATAGAGGGAACCATGACCAATCGTAAATACATCATCAATATATTTTTTCATCGTCCATGGTGCACCCATCCACCAACCTGGCATTTGATAGATCACCACATCTGCCCATAAATATTTTTCAATTTCTGCTTGGATGTCATAGTCACTGTCGGTACGAGTCACTTGCAGTGTATGACCTAAAGCTTTTAAATATGATTCTGAAAAGTCAGTCAGGGTGTCATTCAATTCACCATTTGAGTGAGCGAATTGTTTCGCGCCATTAATAATTAAAATATTGCTCATAAAATGAAACTCAAAAATAGATTTCTAAAACTTGAGTGCATTTTAGTGAATCTATTCATGAGTAAAAATGCGCAAATAAGCAAAATACTATTGATCAAAAATCAATAATTAGCTGTTTTGTTTTCTAGATTTATAGGCTTTACGAATAAACCAAACTGCAACAATTACAAGGAAAAATGCCCAGAATTGGATCAACCACAAAATAGTTTCTTTAAAATAAGAAAGCCCAATTTTGAATGCATCGGCTATCCGAGTCATTAAAGGTTCGCTATCGAGATGTGCAATACGATGAATGTTTAAATCTTGAGTTTTGCGAACTTGTGCTTGTTGAAAATATTCGATGCGTATTGTGCTGTAAGTCAAACGATCTTTGACCTCAAGTTGAGTCAATTGTTGAAGTTGATTATTGACTGTATTCGATGTGCTAGGGCTTTGATTTGCTGTATTAAGTTTTTCTTCTAACAGTTTCAGTTCATATCGCTTAGCTTCATAGCTTTGATTATTAAAGTTCAACATCAAAGGCAACAGGCTATTCAAAAAGGCAGTAACTTGTTCATTTGGAACACGAATCGTAAGTTGTACGGTAGGGATGATTTTTTCATAAACATCTATATGACCATCGAGACGTTCGCGCTGCGAACTATCACTAACCTGATAATTCACTTGTTTTTCTTCAATATAGCCATTTTGTTTGAGGAGTTGCTGTTCAAGTATAGCCGTCGTTTTTTGAACATCTTTGACTTCAAATTGCAGTTGAGCTGTTTTTACTAATTGTCGGCTTTGTTCTAGGGCGCTTTGCTGATCACTGAGTAATTGCTCAGGATTTTTTGCAATCTGACTTTGAGATGTATCTTGCGCTGCGGCAACACTTTCAGTGGCCATTGCAGCCTCACCTGAAGGCGCTTCTTCCTTTTTTGAACAAGCAATTACTGAACTGCTTATGATTAAAATTAGAGTTAACTTTTTTGCTAAATCTGACATGTGTGTATGCCTAAAAATTTCTGATATTGATGTTATGGGTTTGTTTTATTTTGAGGATCACAATTGTTATCAAAGCATTGATAAATACAACAAATCTCTCATATGTCGCATACATTTTGTTATTCGACAGTTCATTTTTGCATAGTAGCATAAAAGAATAATGCAAATCGGAAGACTACAAAATGCATAAACTTTGGATCATTTTAGGATGTGGAATTTTTTTGACTGCATGTAATCAACCGATTGCTCAATCGCAACAACAAGCTGCTGTGCAAAAAAGTACAGCGATGCATGCAGTACTACTTGACCAACCCAATTTGTTTCATGATGAAACTAATCTCAAAATTGATCAGCAATTTAATAGTGCGGAAAATCCTACAGATGCTGAGATTACCGTAGAGCAAGCGCAGTTAGATGATTCGGTAGCGGCTATTCGCACTGAATATCAGTTAAAACGTGATCAAGAGACTTGGAAAGTGGTGAATAAAAAACAAAGCTATCAATGTGCTCGAGGAGGGAATACCAAGACTTTCCAGTTTGAACTATGTCCTTAAATGGTGAGTTATCTTTTAAGGTCGTGTGAAAGTTGAGCAGAATTGTGGATAACTTTTTGGTTATTCACATATCCACACAATTGATTTGCTTTGCTTAAATTGCGGTCATTTTTAAAAAGTGCTAAAGTTGCACTTGTAAATTTTTCCAATAGGTAAAACTTTTTACCAATCTCACGTAAATAAATTGTTATTCTAAATACACCTTGTGAATACGGTGTTTTCACACTTTTACATGCGCTCTCACTGCATGGAAATCAAAATTTAATTTAAATCAAAACCATAAAATGATGTGGTGCGGAATCTATTTTCTTTTTTTCAGAGAAATAGACGGCACACGAATTGGTTATTTTTGTGAATAAAACATGATGACGAATAATCAAAGCATGACGTTAAACCGTATAACGCTCATGCTTCCATTGGCTTTAGTGCTATTTGAGTTTTCAGTTTATATCGGTAATGACTTGATTCAGCCAGCGATGTTGGCGATCACAGAGCAATTTGCAGTTAGCGCAACTTGGGCACCATCTTCAATGTCATTTTATTTATTGGGTGGTGCTAGTGTCGCTTGGTTACTGGGACCACTTTCAGATCGGCTTGGACGTAAGAAAGTCTTATTGGCCGGTGTAGCTTTTTTTACGATTTGCTGTTTGTTGATTTTATTGACCCATAATATTCAACAATTCCTGACCTTGCGCTTCTTGCAGGGTATTGGTTTAAGTGTGATATCAGCAGTTGGATATGCGGCAATTCAAGAAACTTTTGAAGAGCGTGATGCGATTAAAGTCATGGCATTGATGGCAAATATCTCCTTGCTTGCGCCTTTGCTTGGACCTGTATTAGGCGCGTTCCTGATTGATTATGTGTCATGGCACTGGGGCTTTGTGGCGATTGCTTTTATTTCTTTTCTCAGTTGGTTCGGCTTAAATAAATTTATGCCAGCCTCGCAAGAAAGTCGTAAACAAGCGAAACAACCCTTTCGTTATATTTGGGATGATTTCAAACAAGTATTTAGTAATCGCCAGTTTTTAGGTTTAAGTGTTGCATTACCTATTGTAGGAATGCCACTGATGCTGTGGATTGCTTTGTCACCGATTATTCTCGTGGATGAGTTAAAGCTGAGTAGTGTGCAATATGGCTTGGCGCAGTTTCCTGTGTTTTTTGGTTTGATTGCAGGCAATATCGTTCTGATCAAAATTATGGATCGTTACGCACTTGGTAAAACCATTTTAATGGGTTTGCCGATTATGCTAGTAGGTACTTTATTTTTGATGCTCGGTGTGATTTGGCAAACCTATTTAGTGCCTTGTTTGCTGATCGGGATGACCTTAATTAGTTTTGGTGAGGGAATTAGCTTTTCAGTGATTTATCGTTTCGCATTGATGTCTTCTGAAGTATCGAAAGGAATGGTTGCAGCTGCGGTTTCAATATTGATGATGGTGAGCTTCTTCTCAATTATTGAGGTGGTTCGTCTGCTATATACCTATTTTCATATTTGGGCATTTGTATTGACGAGTTTTGCCTTGATAGCTTTTTGGTTTGGCATACCTCGAATGGTACTTAAACAATATATGCAAACAAGGCTGCAACAAGGCATTCATTAACTAGCGTTGAGCTAAACGCGCTACTTAATTTCTAGTTCAAGTAGTTTATTTTTTAGCATCACCAATTCGGGCAGAGTCTCAAGCAATAGCGTCATTTGTTTGAACAATAGTTGCTGTTGTTCTGAGACTTGAGTCATTGAATTTAAACGATCAATTTCGCTAAACATCTCTTCGATGTACTTTTCTGGAAGCGCTTGCCTTTCGATCAATGTTTGATTGAGTAATATTTCACTCTGGTCTAATAACTTCAAAATATCTTGATCTTGAATTTGCTCACGTTGATGACCCAGTGCGGATACATAACTCAACTGACTATGGCTATAGACCAAATAGCGAAATGCATAGTGAATGAGTTCTTGGTTTGGTTCAGGTTCTGTACTCAGACTAGAAATCATATTAGATAATTCAATCTGAGCATTATGGGCGGCACGACGAGCTTTTCGATACTCAAGATCGTTGGAGCGACCTTGATGATATTGCTGGACGACTGCATGCAAATAATTGAGCGTTGCTTGACTGCTTTTGCGGATATTTTCAGGAATATTTCGGAAATTCCAATCTGGCCATATGAAGTTAACAGCTAGCCATGCGATTGCACAGCCGATCAACGTGTCAATGATACGCGGTAAAATAATGCTGAAACCTGCGCCTTTTAAATTGAAAATTAACAACACCATTAGCGTTGCCATCACTGTTGCGAGTGCATATTTTTTCTGACGCAAATAGAAAAAATATACTCCGCAAATTACAGTAATAACCAATTGACCTTCGATGCTAGGTACAAAATAAAGAACGGGTACACCTAAAAGCACACCCAACAACGTACCTATCGTTCTAAGTTTTAAGCGACTTTTAGTGGCAAAGTAAGTGATCTGACAAACGAACAAACTGGTCAATAAAATCCAATAGCCATTTTTTGCAAAAGGCATCAAGGACACGGCATAACCTACGGCAAATACGATGGCTAAGCGAATTGCATGACGAAATAATGCAGACTGAGGACTTAGATGCTGTTTTAGTTTTAATAATAAATCCTGAAAGCCCTGAATATCCTCATCTAGTAAGTTGAGATGAGCTTGTTGATGCTGTGTTGATCGTATTTCGATGTTTTGTGGAAATTGCAGTTGAGCAAATTGTTCATGAATACTTTTTAAGTTATTCAGAATCAGTTCTAGGTTTTTCACTTCAAGATTATTTGGATGTTGAGCAATCCAGTCTTGCATGGATTCTTCCAATTGAGCAAGCGCAGCATCAGCGAGTGGAGTATTTTGATAAGTACTTTTATGTAGCAAAGCCTGACTCAGTTTTTTGCAGGCAGTTGCTTGTAGAAACATATTTTTTTGAATACGAAAAATTAAATCGCTACGGCTAAAGTTCTGATGAATTTTTTCATAGTGCAAATAATTGGAGGTGACTTGTTCATGAATATCTTGCGCAAAATAATATAAGTTTAGCCAATAGATGCTGCTGTTATTGATGCGTGAGGATTTAAGTCGAGAAAGTAAGGATTGTTTTGCTTGATTTAGACTATTCACCACTTGGGCATTTTTTTGTGAGAGTTCAAACAACAGTGTTTCGACATTGTCGACATTATCAGGATCAAACAGTTTGGCTTTGCTCTGTAGCAGCTCACCCATTTCTTTGAAAATCGTTGAAATCTTCTCCTGTAAGGGTAGGGTTGGTCGAATCATAAAAAATAAGATCGAGGTCAATCCGTACCACACAGCACCGATGACAAAATAACTCGGTTGTTGATACCAATTTGCATATTCTCCTAGACCAAACATGGTGTAAATCGAAAGGAGAATCGTACCAAATGAAATCGTCGCATAACGTTGACCTAAAGCACCCATGAGAATCAGTGCTGCACTGGATAGGCTAAGGTAAACGATAAACCAAAATTTATAAGGTGCTAAAAATTCTAAAATGGTACTAACACTAAAGAACAGCACACAGACATAGACCAAATTGCGTAGCCGAATACTCAGACGATCATCGAAGTCTGTGAGGGCAGCCGCAATTGCGCCTAATGTAACAGGAACAATGAATTGACCTAGTCCCAATCCGTGCAACACCAATGTAGTGCCTGTCAACACAATCAAAATTTGTAGGCAATACAGTAGAATCGAGTTTGATCGGAATCGATTAAAAAGATGATAAAGACTATTCACGACTATATTCTGCTATGTGTTGATTCATCATCATATAGCCATATTGCGTAGCTAAAATAATGTGCTGATCAAGATATTGAGTCAATTTTTCAACCCATTTTTGTTGATTTTTCATTTAATAAAACTAAGCAAAATTCGTGCTCATCTTTTATTTATATTCATCTTTATAGATAAATTAAGTGAATAAAATCCTAAATTGTGGATATCTTTTGAGATACCCACAATCTTTATTTGATCACACCACAAGCAATTCTTTCACCACCTCCACCAAGGGGTTTAGGTGTGTCAGAATAATTATCCCCACCTGCATGAATCATAATCGCACGTCCCTGAATATCGGAGAGCTTTAATCGAGGTGCGATAACGGCTTGGGTTGCAAAGCCTTTTTCATTGACAGTGAGTGCAGGTAGATCACCTAAATGACCATTTTCTGGCGTGCCGTGATGGGCAATATTGTCAGGATTGTAATGACTGCCCGCTGCCAGTGCTGCACCCATTTTTCCATCTTTCATTGCAGCTTCACATGACGGCTTCTCGTGAATATGAAAACCATGTTCACCCGATGGAAGTTTCCACAATGCAGGGGTGATGATCAGACCACTTGGACTTTCTTGGAAGGATACTGTGCCAATCGAAGCACCTATACCATCGGCGCTTACCTGATGGATTGGGATTAAATATTTATGGTCGTAGCTAGTGGGCTGTTTCTGAATTTTTGCGGCATTATTGTCTAAGGGAATTGATGAGCATGCGCTGATACTCATCATGATTGCACTAAAAACTGTATACCGTTTTAAGGTTGAAAGCATTGCGAATTATCCTTATCTATTTTGTCTTTATTTGATTGATTCAAACAAAGTCTGGGATAACGCGCAAGCTAGATTCTGTATGACAAGATAAATGGTCAAAATCGCATTTAGGATTTAGTTTCTGGTGGCGCTTCGATCGCAGTAATAGGTTCTTGAACATTTTCATGTAGCCATTCGCGCCAAATCGCTAATAAGATTGCCAAAATCACTGGACCAATAAATAAGCCGACCAATCCAAAGCTGGCAATACCACCCAATACACCAAACATGATTAAGATGAATGGGATTTTTGTTGCTCCTGAAATCACGAGTGGTCGAATCACATTATCTGAGCTGCTGACGACTAATAAGCCCCATAACACAACACCGATTGCTTCAACTGTTTGACCTTGAGCAAATAACCATAAACCGACGCTGAGATACGAAATTGGAGTTCCAAAAGGAATCAATGCCAAGATAAATGTCACCATAGTCAACAACATTGGGTTGGGTACATCAGCTACAAAATAGCTTAGACCTGCCAAAATTGCTTGAGCTACAGCGGTTAAACCTACACCGTAAACGACTGCACGTGTTGTTTCTGAAATCGTTTCAAGATAATGATGCACACGAGGACCAATCACCATTTCAAGTGCGCGACTCACTTGTGACAGAATCAGCTGACCATCCCGATAAAAGAAGAACAAGGTCATAATGGCAAACGTAAGTTTGACGAGGTTACGACTAATCTCGCTCAAGACAAAACGACCGTAGCTGAGATGACCTTGAATCCATTCAGCGACATTTTTGGTAATACTATTCGGATCAGCACTTAATTCATTGACTGTACGACTGATGTCTTTGCCAATGATAGGGAGGTTCCGAATGAAATCTGGGACTTGAATGTGTCCTGAAAATAATTGTTTTTGTAGATTAAAATATAAATTACGACCTTCGAGTTGCAGCATGAAAATCGCAAAAATGAATGGGATACCAATCACTAAAATTACAAGTGTAATCATAATAGTAGCGTTCAGTGTAGGGCGGTTCTCACCAAAAAAACGACGTTGTACCCATAAATAAACAGGCCATGTCATATAGGCGATAATAGCCGCCCAAAGAACAGGGACAATAAAGTATTTAAGAATACTAAAGCCCAAAAACAATAAAACAAAAAACAATCCAAACAGCAAAACGCGTTGTAGTGTTGGAGCGTATTGTTGCACCATGGTTTTCTCTAGTGCCAAAAGATAATTGAAACCATATTAACTGAAAAATACCCTGAGTGAAATTTTCACTATAGGATTTCAGCATTAAAGATCAAAAGATTAGCTTTAGATACAGTGTTTAGAACCATTCGCTCGGGTCATCGACCAATTGGTTTAAAACTGGTTGCCATTGATGTTGGATACTGACAAAGTTTTTTTGTGGTTTATCAAAAACACTTAAACCCTGCATGGCTAATGTTCCATAAGCACTTCTCTCCGATATCCATGCCACAGGTTCTTGTTCAATCTTGTTAAAGAAATCTTGGATATCTTTAGAGCTTGCGCTATTCGGTTTGACTCGATTTGCGACCAATAAGATTTGTACTTTTCCCTTACGAATACGTTTAATCTCGTGAAGATGTTTGAGAAAACGGCGTGTACTATCAATATCGAAAAATGAAGGTTGTAATGGTGTCACAATCGCATGTGCTTCGCTCACCAATTGTTCAGCATGTTCACCAGATAAAGCGCCAGGCGCATCAATAATTAAATAATCGAGATTTTTGGGAGCTTCGCCGATTGATTTCTCATGTCGCCAATCGAGACTTTGAATATTAGTGACAGAGTCGGGGCGTTGTTTGAGCCATTGTAAGGATGATTTTTGATTATCTGCATCTGCGAGAGCGACTTTATAACCTTTTTGTGAGAGCGCAGTGGCGAGCGTAATCGCCGTCATTGTTTTACCACAGCCGCCTTTTTGATTTGCGATTAATATTGTCTTCATGAAATTAGATTTTTTAACGTGTGTTTTGTATTCCACTATACCTTAGCATCTTTTTGAACAGAGTGTGTTACACATGACAAAAGTTTAATGTTGCAGTTAAATAGCAGCGTTATTGAAAAAGGAATGACTTATGTCGGTTTGGCTTGCGATGTTGATTGGTGGTTGTATAGGTGTTGTGATTACCACTCTCATTTTATCAAATAGCCGCAATGGTCGTATTCAAGCTGAATATGAGAAATATATTGCTGAATTGGAACTAGAGCATAAACAGGCATTATTAGATGCTCAAAAGCGTAGTGTGAATACCAGTCGTGCAGTCTTAAAAGGAAAAATGGCTGAGCAATTTGCCCCGATCTTACCTGAGTTTCAATATTTACCTAGTGATGCCAAATTTCTCGGTGATCCTGTCGATTATGTGGTGTTTGATGGCTATACCGATTTTCGTGACGGTGATGGTGATGCAGAAGATATTGAAGTGATTTTATTAGATATCAAAAGTGGTGGTGCGCGCTTGAGCAAAGGACAACAGGCGATTGCTCAAGCTGTTCGAGAAGGTCGAGTCCGTTTCGAAACTTTACGGATCGACTTTGATGATTAGTTCAAGGATTCAACAAAATCTTTTGCACTCGTGCAAGTAGCATCTTTTGTGCGATCGCAGGAATCCCCTCAGCATCAAAATATTGCTTTTCAATAAATTTGAATTTTGCTTGTGCTAGGCTACGTTCGATATCCCGATTTAAATGGCAACCATCTCCAATGCGCTTCTGAATCGGAGTCAGTAAGGTTTGTAACGATTGCATTTTTACCGATTCTGGATGTTTGACATGCTCAACGAGATGAAATGTTCCTGTAGGTTTAAGCACACGATAGATTTCAGCTAATGCCTGTTCCAGTTTGGGGATACTACACAGCGTCCATGTCGAAATAATATGGTCTAGCGATGCATCAGCAAATGGTAGTTTCTCAGCACTGGATTGAACGTGTTTCACGTGGAAAGGTGCATTCTGAACACGCTCAATCGCCAAATGATAAATATCTGGATTCGGCTCAAGCGCATACAGGGTATCTACATTGCCATAAAATGGAATGTTGAGACCTGTACCAAAACCAATTTCGAGAATTTCACCTTCGATCGGAATGAGTAATTCGCGTCGTTTATCCATCAAACTGCCCGTTTGCATGACTTGATTGAGTAAATGCGGAAAGATTCGGCGTTGATAAAATTGATAAATCATAGAGAATCCATTCGTAGATTTAATGGGGGGCTGTCGCAGCTAGATGTGAAATGTCAACAGACCCTAAACACTGCACAAAAATATGACTAAAGATTATTTGATTGTTACCAAAAAAAGCAACTATTCTCATGGTCTAAGCATACTATGAAAGCTCAAACGAGTTTATTTGCTATCAGTCATATTTTTGAGGAAGTAAAAGCCATGAAAAAGCGTCTATGGATGAGTTTATGCATGGTGGCTGCACTGGGTCAGGCACATGCTTCTGCCAGTGGAGTGGAATACAATATTGCGAAAGGTTTATCCCCTCAAGTGAAAGACCAATCGATTTCGGTATTGCAACCTTTCTACGGTAATTTTCGTATTTTAGGATCTAAAGTTTATCAAGATGATGAGCAAGCCAAGTTTTCACCGATTGATTATGCTGTCAGTTGGGGATTGTTCGCGCATCCTGAAATCGCACGTAATATTTCAGTCAGTCAATATGACCGCTATTTGAATTGGAAAATGGATAAACTTCCTGTGCCTGCGGATCAAGCCATGCAAATGGTATCGAACATGCACATCATTCCTGCCAATCCTGAAATTGCCAAACAAATTAAACAAGTGAAACGTGGTGATTTGGTCCAGTTAAAAGGTGAACTGGTTGAAGTCCGTGATAAAGACTTAGTATGGAAGTCTTCGCTATCATCTACAGATATTGGCGATGGTGCATGTGAGTTATTTCGAGTGAATTCGATTCAATGGATTGAAAAGCAGAAGATTTAACGCACTTTAATACATAAGCTACACGAATAGAGATCCTTGATCTCATTTTTGTAGCTTAAATGGACTCTAAATCTGCCAATATCAATCCGAGATATTGAAAAAATCGCCTAGAGGAAAGAAGGGAAAAAAATGGATAGGCTCCCAAGCTGAGAATTATCGGGGAGATGGATTTTGGGCGATGGTTTTATTAAAAGTGAAGTGCAGAGGAAACATGTCTATTATAATGATCGTTTACAAATGAGAGAATAAACGTTTTTTGGTCGTCATTAAAAATATATTGATCTATTTGCCATTGTGAGTTCAATCTAAAAATAAACCAATCCATGTAAGCTTTATTTTCATCGGTTAATAGGAAATAATAAAATGCGGCTGGTAAAAAGAATTTAAAACCCTCTGAGCTTAAATAACTACAGTCTTGTCCAAAGTAGTATAAGTATTCATAACTTACATCTCTCCATGTTTTGATTTGTTCATGAGGTCTACTACGTGAACGAGCAGCTTCCAATCCAACTTTCAAATAAAATTTAGGCCAATCAAAGCTATATTCAAGAAGTAAGCCTTCTGCTGATATTCCTATTTCAGATAGATAATCATCATCAATTTGGTCAAAATATCGATAATGAGTGTCATAAAAATCACACTCAAGTAGAGAACGATTAGCCTTTAATTCAAAGGGTGGAAATACTTGCTCAAGAAGTTTTTTAATATTTATATTCATAATTAATTTTCACATAGGTTTAAGAAATTTTGAGCATCAACAATTATTGTAGCAATGTTTAAATTAGGAGGTGACCAACGCATTTTTGAATTCTTGCGTTTTTTAAGTTTATAAAAAGAGTTTTTATTACCGATTTTAATTTCTGTATCTAATGTATTTTTACACCTTTTTTCGCTATTTAATTAAAACTCAATAAATAGCCCTCTAAGTCTTTCAACTTAGATGGCTTTTCCTTTGAATTCGGCGGATATAGTTATTTCATGCTCCCAACATAATATTTATTCATAGGTTCATTAAGTTGATAGGAATACTATTCCTTCTACATTTTTGTCTCAGAAGTTTGTGAACTTCTCCAATGATGGAGTTGACTTTGTGCATGTAAATATTCATTTAACTGATTAACTTGCTGATTGGTGTCTGTCGCATTTTGTAGCGCCTTTGCTTGGCTTTCCCAATAATCATATAACAAACCTTGAATATAGCGTCCTTGTTCAGTTTTTAGATCTAAATCTTTAAGCATTGTGAGTGCAGAGTTCACATTGTCTTTTTGGCGTTGTGCTTCAAACTCTGGTGTCAACGTATTTTCTTGCTTCATTTTGGCAAGTTCGATTTCCATGCTATCAGTCATCTCAGTAAAGCGACGATCATAGTCATCCAACACAGCAATATCATGCGCATCATCTGCAGTTGCAGGAAATTGCTTGATCGGTGTTTGATTCAATTGACCAATCGCATCTTGACTAGAGCTGGTTTGATTTTCAGTTGTTGCTGTAGGTTCTTTGTCTTTGTTACAGCCTGTGAGAAAAAGGACTGAACTAAACAATGCTGCAAGGACATAAGTGGTTTTAACGGTTGGCATGGACATATTCATCCCTGATTAATTTGATATTTTCTGAAAGTGATAGGCATAGGTGATATAAGGGAAATCTATCTGATCTTGCGGAGATCGTCCCGTAAAATCAAATACAATTTGTTCAAATTTCGCTTTGAACTGTTGTTGTTCAGGATAGGGCATCGCTGCAATAAAACTGGTGGACAATAAGCGTTTGATGACTACCTGTTCTACCGTACCAGAATGTATCAGTTGAAAGGTCTGCAAACTATTTAATTTGAATAAATCCTGATCATCGAAAACTTCTTTCCAACGCCCACTATGATAACGTGGAGTATCTCCTTCAAAAGGTGCTATTTCATCTGCTAAAGCTTGAACCCAATCAACATTGATGTCTCTTTGATTCCAAATTAATCCTAGATGACCTGATGGTTTGAGGACTCGATGAATATCAGAAAGGCTGAGTTGATTTGCAAACCAATGAAATGATTGCGCACAAATAACACGATCAATAGAAGCATTTTTGAAGGGGAGTGAATCTGCTGATGATTGAAAGCTTTCTATATCTGGGTAGCTTTGTTGGAGCTGCTTTAACATCTCATTTACAGGCTCAACAGCCAGCACTTTGGCACCTGTTTGAATCAGGTAAGGTAAGAATTTGCCAGTCCCAGAACCTAGGTCTATAACAGTTGAACTTTCACCTATTTTGAGACGATCTTGCAGCCAAACCACTATTTCTTGTGGATAATTGGGACGAACCTGTTGGTAAAGTTCAGCACCTAAACTGAAGCCTTTTTGCGCCGAAGGATGCAGGGATTGTGTCATTTTTTGCGCTTTTTAATCTGTTCTATCTCTATAAAATAAGATACTCCGCAATTTGGGTTTGGCAAAGTCATGATTTGGTGACTTTTTGATACCAACCTAGGATCAACTTTTCAGTGTGAGCATGGATAAGCAAATAATATTTGAAGATGAACATATTCGCGTTATTTTTTTGAAAGGTTCAAGCGACACATTAGTGGTTTCTTTTGGCGATTTGATTAGTCGAGCCAAAGGAATGTCCATCAATGCTGAAAAATCATTAATTAAATATGAATACAATGTCATCGGCATAATGCCGAAATTAAAAACATGGTTTCCTAAAACCAGCATGTTGCAGATGCAACAACAGATTCAGCCGATTCTTGAACAGTTTGAAAAGCGAGTGGGCTATGGCGGTTCAATGGGTGGCTATGCCGCAATAAAATACTCAAACTTGTTGAATATGCAAAAAATTGTGGCATTTGTTCCACAATTTTCGATTGATCCAGAAGTTGTCGAAGATCGTCGTTATGCAGAATTTTTTGATGCATCTATTCATCAAAATATGCAGATTCAGGCGGATGAGGTCGACGCATCTCGAGAGTATATTCTTGTCTATGATCCCTATTTTGCTGAAGATAAAGAGCATTTCTTAAAAATAAAACCTTTGTTGCCACAGATGGATGTTATTCATTTGCCCTTTACAGCACATGAAGCACTTTCGGTATTGGCAAGCTCGCAACTGTTACATGATTTTGTAGAAAAGCCGTTTGAGCTGACGTATTTTTATCGTCGTGTGCGTGAAGTGAAAAAACAAAGTAAGTTCTACTATCGTCATGTTTTGGATGCTGCCTTATCGAAGCATCAACAAGCATTGTTAAAGATTTTAGAAAACAATGACTTTGCACTTGATGAACGATATTTTGATGCTGTAATGAAACAAAAACTCGTTCAGCAGTTGTTTAAATTGCAACAGGGAACTGAGCAGAATTTACATAAATTAGGTGCGCATGCACATTTTGTTCAACAAATTCAAACAGCAGCAGCCAACGTCTGTACCCCACAAAACCAATTCTTGGTTTTTAACTTGGTTAGTTTAAAACTTGAAAGCTATAGTGCAGAACATATTCAGGAAAATTCACAATACCTTGTGCCTTTGCACTTAAAGCCGAATGCGCTAGTTGAGTTAAATTTAAACGATGAATATTATTTCTTGACCATGAATGATCGGGGGATTCATAAACTGATCAAGTTTGGTGATGCTTTACCTCTAGATCAATCACCACTGATATTTAAACAATATCCAGATTTTTATAATCTTAGTTATAAGCAACAGACTTTAAGTTGTGAAGATGATGGTCTGACGCATTTTATTGAGAGTCATTCTGCTGAGCAGAGTCGATTACAACTCTGTTAAACAAAAAAAGCCCTTACATTGCTAAGGGCTTTTTATTTATTAGATGGGTATTGAGTAATTAATTAATGCCGACTTTAGCATCGGTGTTTACATTGGCATTTACACCTAAAACTTTTACACCCACGTTAGTGCCTGCTTGCAGATTTTTCTTATCTGCATTTAAGCCTGTTTTGGCATCTACCGCTGCTGTTTTATTATTCAGCTGCGCTTTTGCATTGGTTTGAGCTTCTAAGCTTAGCGCCTTAGAAGCTGCTTGCTTGTCCGCAATACGTTTTTTCACATCCGCCGTTTTGTCAGCAGCAAATGTTCGACCATCTACGGCTTTCTCTACAGCATAATCTTTCGTATTTTTCACGGCAGTACCCGTGGTATGAATCACTTTTGATCCTATATTTGCAGCAGTACCCACAGTTTTCTGAGATGCATTCACACCTGTGTTGACGGCCGTATGACCAACATGTTGTGCTGCATGACCAACGCCTTGTGCTGTGTTAGCAACTGCACCTGTAATGCCTTTTACCAATCCACCAGATTGAACATTAACTTGAGCAGATCCATTCGCATTTACCCCTACATTTTGTGCAAAAACAGAAGCAGAAGCGAGAATAGTTGTTGTCACGATAGCTGTTTTGATCATTTTCTTCATTGCGATTTCCTTTAAAGATGTGCCATGTTGGGGCACTTCATGAACGCAAATGAATCATATCGAGCAAATGAGAGAAAGCTATGGATTTCAGCAAATCGTTACAAGCACATTACATCTGCGAAACACTGTAGGGATAAATTGTGAAGATGCTCTAATTGATTAAGTATTTGAAAAATATATCTTTATAAATGATTTTTAATCAACATAAATTAAAAATAAAATACACCAACGTCAACTTTTTCGTCACTGAATTAAAGTCTACGCATTAAATCAATAGGCAAATTACGCTTAATTTATGTCAGTTTTAAGTTTGGCATTTTTATTGCTTGGTATAAAAGTGAAAATTTTTAATATTTATTTATGTGGTGTTTGGCTGAATTGATTATCTGTTTTTAAACTTTGACTAAACAATCAGGTGCAATAGCTTATAGAGGTTTATGAAGTTTCTTAGCTATTTACCCATCACGATGTAATAGGGGTTACTTAATTTTAAATGTGAAATTTAACGTGAAAATTAGTTTTAATTTTGGGATTGGATATTTAAATGAATCTTAAATCTCGTATCCGCCAGTAAATAAGCACTGGAGAAAATGAATGAAAATGATAGCGGCTTTTTTACTTTTATTGATTGGCTTAGGTGTGATCGTGTTGTATTTCCAGCCCGATGATCCGCTTACATCATCTGATGATCTCTACATTCATCAAATGACGGATGAACATTTAGAGCCTGTTCCGAAACCTTTAACGCAAGAGGAGAACAACCGCAAAGCTGTTACTACAGCAACCTTATTAGATCAACCGACAAAAACAAAGGAGGAGGTTCCATTTTATGACACAAAAAGTGATCCTTCGATCCAACCGATAGATCCAGAAACTGATCCAGCAAATCAAATCAAAAAACTTTAAATAATCTGATGTGCTTTACCCAAGCAGATTGGAAAAAGAGATGTTCTTTACCCAAGAACACTGGAGATTAAGCGTGAATAAAAAAACAGTTTTATTTTTGAGTGTATGTGTTTTTTCTAGTGCTGCAACATCTGCTGCATCACTGAATCCCTCACAGTTAAAGCAACAATTAAGTTCTGCTGCGCTAAATAAAGTCGCCAAAGGCAAAATTGACCTGAATGCTTTACTGAACAATGAGTCAAATGACTTATTAATTGAATATGACCTCAATGTCGCCAACGCACCTCTTGGAATAGAAAAGCGAAATAGCATTGCAGAAGGAAAAGCCCGATTAAAAGAAAAGTTCTCCAAAGAAGCTGGTTTCCAAACTTTAAGAGAATTTAATGGCTTACCTTTGGGGCTTTATCGTATTCAAAATAAAGAAACCCTTGCGAAAGTGCTCAATGATCCTACTGTCAAAGGGGTATATCCAAATCGCAAAAACACCACGACTACCATGGAGAGCTTGCCACTGATTAATCAACCTCAAACCGTTAGTAATGGTTTTACAGGTGAAGGCTCAAGTGTTGCCGTGATTGATACAGGGGTAAATTATAAACATGCTGACTTTGGCTGTACGGCAGTAAATACACCATCTTCGACTTGCCGTGTAGTGTATGCCTTTGATACCGCACCTGATGATGGCAGTTTAGATGATAATGGTCATGGTAGTAATGTCTCAGGCATCGTGTCTAAAGTCGCGACCAAAACCAAAATTATTGGTATTGATACCTTTCGCCGTGTTCGAGTAAATGGACAGTGGGGCAGTACGGCTTATGATAGTGATATCTTGGCGGGATTGAACTGGACAGTGAATAACGCACAGGCATACAACATCAAATCGGTGAATCTCAGTTTGGGCGTACCCGGTGTGAAATATACTTCCGAATGTAGTAATAGTAGCTATAGCACAGCATTTGCTAATGCACGTGCAGCAGGTGTCGTACCTGTCGTTGCATCAGGAAATGACGCATTTGCCGATGGTATCTCTTCGCCTGCATGTGTTGCGGGTGCTGTACGTGTAGGTGCTGTTTATGACAGTAATATCGGCAGTGCATCTTGGGGTAATCCGTTGAAGTGCTCTGATCCAACCACAGCTGCAGATAAAGTGACTTGCTTTAGTAATGGTGGTTCGCTTGTAACTTTACTTGCACCAGGGGCAATGATTACAGCGGGTGGTTATACGCAAGGTGGAACCTCACAAGCTGCACCACATGTTGCAGGAGCAATTGCATTATTACGTGCTAATGGTGTGAGTCCAACTGAAACCATTGATCAAACGGTGAATCGTTTGAGAGTAACGGGTAAATCAGTTACAGATACTCGTACAGGTTTAGTATTCCCACGCATAGATCTGTTGGCTGCAACCAGTGGTCTAATAGCAAACTGAGATTAATTTTTTATAGTTTAAATTGATCCAAAAGATACGTTTAGAGTGCCATAACGCGTTGCATAGTTTTGACTATACAACGCGTTTTTAATAATGGTTATATGCATTTAGCAAGTTTTTTCTCATTGAAATTACTTTTTAATTTTTTAAAATTTTCTTGAGTTTCAGGGTTTTGAATGTCAAAAGACGTTTGCTTTTGACTAGCAGCTTGCGCTTGATCCGCATACTCTGTAGTTGTGGATTGTGCAGCGATTAGACCTTGTTGGTTAAAAATCCAGTGCTCCACAGCTTGTCCACCCTCAAACTGACCTTTGAATTCAATAAGACAATTTTGTGGTTGTTTAATCAGTTGAGCTGTATTGACCTTTGTTGAAGGTGTTGCCTCGATATTCGTTATTTTTTCTAATGTAGTGGTTGTTGATGTCGATGATGGGGAAATTGAACATGCAGTCAAACTTATACAGCTAATGATTGAAAATAAAGTGCCTTTTAATTGTATTGAGCCCATCTGCGAATCCCAGTTATTGTAAATAATTTCAGTTTGTCGTTTTCCTCGGTGAAGTTCAACCAAGGATTTGAGGGAACTCTGTAATATTTAATACTTGATATTTCAGCTCAATCATAATGTTTATAGCTGGCAAATTGTATCAAAACGACTTATCAGAAAGGTCAGTCAGGATAATGACCCTCAAAAATCTTTGTGCCATGTTGTGGGCGGAATAAAATAAGGAGAAACGAGTCATGAATACCAAGTCGAAGACTGTGCCATTTTATCGAGTGATTGTGATCGGTGGTGGTTTTGCAGGTTTAGGTGCTGCGATTAAACTCAAACAAGCGGGTATTCATGATTTTATCTTGCTCGAAAAAGCCAATGAACTCGGTGGTGTATGGCGTGAAAATACCTATCCGGGATGTGCCTGTGATGTGCCATCGGCATTGTATTCATATTCTTTTGAACCGAATCCTACATGGAGTCGGGTGTTCGCGGGACAAGCGGAAATCAAACAATATCTGCAAAATACGGCGCAGAAATACCAAGTTTTACCGCATGTGCATTTCAATCATGAAGCCTTAGCTGCAACGTGGTCGGATGCTAAACAGTGCTGGATTATTAAAACCAATCAAGGTGAATTACATTCACAATTTGCGATCATGGCATGTGGGCCAATGCATGAACCTGTGATTCCGAATGTAAAAGGGCTGAAAAATTTTAAAGGTGAGATTTTCCATTCATCACGTTGGCGACATGATATCGATTTGACTGGAAAGCGAGTTGCGGTGATTGGAACTGGTGCTTCCGCAATTCAGTTTGTACCGCAGATTCAGCCTTTGGTCAAAGAACTTACTGTATTTCAACGTACACCGCATTGGGTATTACCAAAATCTGATATGCCATTGCCAAGTGCCATTCAAACTTTATTTAAATATGTCCCTGTCACTCAGTCAGTAATGCGAGGTTCGGTCTATGGCATCTTTGAAACCTTAAATGGTGGCTTACAAAGCAATGCTGCGATGCGGCAAGTACAGCGTATTGCTGAATTTCATATTAAACAGGGCATCAAAGACCCTGAGTTACGCGCTAAAGTGACGCCAAATTATGTGATCGGCTGTAAACGCATTTTGCAATCTAATGAATGGTATCCAGCCTTAGCCCAAGACAATGTCAATGTTGTCGCAGGGGCGTTAAGCGAAGTCAAAGGCAAGCAGTTGATTGCCAGTGATGGCTCAACCTTTGAGGCTGATGTGATCATTCTTGGTACAGGTTTCGAAGTAGCTGAACCACCAATTGCTCAGCGTGTCTATAACCGTTATGGACAAAGCATGTCTGATGTATGGCAGGGCAGTCCAGAAGGTTATATGGGAACGATGGTGGCAGATTGCCCGAATGGCTTTTTGATGTTTGGACCGAATATTGCGGTGAGTTCTTCGGCTTTCATCATTATCGAAGCGCAGCTCGCTTATATTATGGATGCGTTGAAACAAGCGATTCAAAAAAATATCAAAACCATAGAACCCGATCCTGTGCGTATGGCTGAGTTTAATCAACGCGTACAAGAGGCTTTACAAACCACGGTTTGGAACAAGGGTGGTTGTCAGAGTTATTTCATTGATCGGAACGGGCGCAATAGTACGGTATGGCCGTGGACGACGTTTAAGATGCGCCAGCAACTCAGCCGTTTTAATTTAAATGAATATCTGATTGATCATCAAGTTAAGTCCGAAACTGAAACAGCTTAAATCTATTTAATTATTAAAAAACCTCTAACTTTTGATTAGAGGTATTTTATTTTTAATTCGATGACGGTTGGCTGAGTTCAGCACGCTCAATAGGAACATTTCCATCATTAGTACCCACCACGGCATCTTTTGTGTCTTGCCATTTTTTAGCGGTAAATTGTTTGGCTTTTTGTGTTTGTTCCTGAACGATTTCTGATTGCTCAGCGGTATATTCTTTGGTGTTTTTCCATCTCTCACTCATTTTTTGTGAGGTGTTTTCAGATGCACCTTGAATTGAATCACCTAAGTTTTGTAGCCCTTTGCCTGTTTTATACAGCAATACTCGACCTAGGCTAGGATTATCACCATAAGGAAGTGTTTTTTCAGCTGTTGTCGTGTTTGTATTCGTCGTAGTTGTATTTGTTTCGGCTGCCCAGAGAGAAGACGATGCGATCAGTGCAGTCGTTAAACACAGTACAGGTACTTTTTTCATCATCTTTTATCCTTTTGGCAATAATGTTGCAATTCAAGTTTTATAGCTTATCGTCAAGTTCAAGAAAAGAATGTAGGTGATGTGAAATTGATACAGTGCGTAAATATTATGCCTATTCTGTTCGATAGCACATATTTTTGTAGTGTATTCACTGCTTCATCAAATCAAGAAGATTAGGGGTAATCTGGCATTTTATGATCGTTGACGCCCTGTTTTCCCCATGATAGTTTTAATTCAGTAAAATCAATATTTTCACGTTTTATTTTTAATCATAATAGGTATCTTATGAGGCAGGATTTGGAACCTTATATGTCACTTCTGCCGCATAAGAGTAGTTAGGTTTCTATGATCGACGACCCATACCCAACTGATTGGCGAGCACTACAAGCGGGCGTGTGCCGACTCTTCAATGACATCGGACTTTCCGCAAAAGTAGAGGTTGAACTGCCAACGCCTCGTGGGCACGTCGTTGTAGATGTCTTCGCCACTGACGAGAAGAGTGTCGACAACATTACCTATATTGTTGAGTGTAAGAACTGGGGTTCGGCGATTCCAAAGACTGTTGTGCACGCGTTCACCACTGTCATGCAAGAGACAGGGGCAAACATAGGTTATATCGTGTCCCAGCATGGTCTTCAGTCCGGAGCAGAAGAGTACACACGTCACACCAACATAACCGGACTCACCTATCAAGCATTGCAAGAACGCTACTTCAATGTTTGGTGGCGGCGATACTTTTGTGTCGCTGCCGCTTCAGCAGCAGACTCTGCACATCAGTATGTTGAACCAATTAACTCCTTCAGAGAGCGCATCGTCGCAACTCTGGATTCTGAGGCGCAAACTCAGGTGCGAAAGCTACAGACCAAGTACGCGCCATTTGTTCTGCTTGTGCAGATTATGGATATCGGAAGAATCATCCCGCAGTACCTTTCAGAACCGCCGATTGGCATAGGCTTGTTTAAGGAGAAGATCGGAGAACTTCTTGGCGATCCAGGTTACTTCAAAGCCAATTACTACCGAGACTTGCTTGTAGAGGTTTCGTCCAAGCTAAAGGCCATTGAAGGAGAGTTCAATAGTCTCTTTGGTAGAAACATCTTCTTACCAGAAACCTAACATGGCGCTCAACCTCGCTCACTTCGGTCGCTGGACGTTGCGCGATAAAGCCACGCAGCGCCGGTTAGCTCTACCTTAGGTGGCTTTACATGCAAAAGATTCAACTTCCCTGCATCTCTGAACGAATCAGGGGCTTTACGCTTCCAGAAGATGGCGTCTTCTACGTCTTCGATTACGATGAGGTGTTTAAGATTTCTCTTAACCCCTCACCATCCGTAGAAGTTACGGATGAAAACCCATATTCCTTTGAGGCAGGGCATCCGGGATATTTTGGAGTATCTGACAGGGAGCCCATCCTGAACCAAGGGGGGCGCTCGGTAAGCTACAATTTCGACCCCAAGCGTGACTTCCAGGCTGTTTTAATTCGCGCAGGTTCAAATGAGGACAAGATCTCCTTTCAAACCCTTTCGGGTGATTGGTTTGTCGCCACCCTTACACCAGATGCCGCCTATCTTTTAGTGGCTGAACCGTATCTTATTGAGGTGTATGTGCTATAGCCGCCGCTACCTAATCCGTCGTTCAACGGGCTACGCGATTCAGGTCGGCTGCTTTAGCTATTACAACGGCGCGTGCCGTTAACTCTGCGTTATGTCCCCTTCGAGCAATGAGTGAAATATCAAAGAAAATCGACGAAATAGTTAACTTGGGTCTTGCTCCGCTTTTAAAAGAGCACGGGTTTAAGAAAAAAGCTCGGAATTTCTATCGTGAGCATGAAGACCGAATTGATTTGATCAATGTTCAAGCGAGTCAGTTTAATGCAGGAGCAGAGGGGCAGTTTACCGTCAATGTAGGCGTGTATTTTCCCGCTATTTCGGCAATAACAGATGCGCTTCCTGTTAAGGGGATGCCTAAAGAATATGATTGCACAGCCAGAGAGCGAATAGGCTTGCTTTCTAGTGACAATAGGGATACTTGGTGGTCGGTTGATGATAGCGTAGATACAAACAATATGGCGGCTGAGCTGGCATCAAGTGTTGAATCTCTATGCCTGCCTTGGTTGGCTAAAATGGCAGATTTAGAAAATTTAAAACTAGAGGCTAAGAAAAAGATTCCCTTTATTGCAGCAGGCATATCATTGCATCAGGGCAATCGGTCGGAAGCTAAAGCTTACTTAGAGCAAAGCATAAAGCAAAAGCCCTTAGCAAAATCGCGGACAATGGCTTGGGGTAAAAAACATGGGCTTGTATAGCCATAACAAAGTGCTGCTAGGGATAAACCTACGCTTCTGTTTGCCCCAGAGCACGGCGTTAAGTATCAGTAATATATTCAGATAAATCACAGAATGGCAATTTGCAATAAAGTTTGTATGATTATTGCCTATAAAAATAAACCCCACTAAATATTATATAGTGGGGTTTATTTAAAAGATCAAGAATTATAAATGCTTAACCCTGCAATACACTTACATCTGCAATTGCTGTAAATAAATCACGCAACTGAGCCAATAAACGTAAGCGGTTGGCTTTTAACTCTGCATCATCAGCCATAACCATTACACCTTCAAAGAAGGCATCAATTGGTGCACGAAGCGCAGCAAGCTTAGAAAGAGCTTCTGTATAGTTACGTGCAGCTAGCAAAGGTTGAACCACTGGTGTTAAAGCTGATAACTCTGCATAAAGTGCTTTTTCAGCAGCTTCAACCAGATTCGCTTCAACCACAGCACCTTCAGGCGTTGCTTCTTTGGCAAGAATATTAGCAACACGCTTATTAGCCGCAGCCAATGCAGCCGCTTCTGGCAAAGTACGGAAATGATTCACCGCAGTCACGCGCTTATCAAAATCAAGAGGAGATTTTGGAGCAAGTGCTTGAACGGCTTGAATCACATCAACCGCTACGCCTTGATCTTCATATTTAGCACGGTAACGACCTTCAAGGAACGCAACGGCATCCGCACGCGTCTTGTCATGATCTTTAACCACATCGCCATAACCTTGGAGCGCAAAATTAACCAGTTCTTCAATCGTCACATCGAGTTCATTTTCAATGATCAAACGTAAGATACCGATTGCAGAACGACGTAATGCAAATGGGTCTTTCGAACCTGTTGGCGCTTGACCAATACCAAAAATACCAACAAGCGTATCTAAACGATCTGCAAGCGCAATCGTTGTACCTGTCTTGGTTTGTGGTAATACATCACCCGCAAACTTAGGTAAGTATTGCTCACCTAAAGCTTCAGCAACTTCATGATTCTCACCTTCAAGGCGAGCATAATAAGTTCCTGCAATCCCTTGAAGTTCAGGGAATTCACCCACAAGTTCAGAGGTCAAATCACATTTAGCGAGTAACGCTGCTTTTTCAGCATCGGCTGCATTTGCACCTGTAATCGGTGACAATGCTACAGCTAATTTAGCAATACGTTCTGATTTATTCCAAAGCGTACCCAATTGTGCTTGGAATACCATATTTGCGAGTTTTTCTTTACGAGATGCAAGCGGTTGCTTTTGATCTTGTAGGAAGAAGAATTCTGCATCCGACAAACGAGGGCGTACAACTTTTTCATTCCCTTCAATAATTTGAATCGGATCTTTCGACTCAATATTTGAAATAGTAATGAAGTAAGGCTGTAATTTACCTTCAGCATTGATCAAACAGAAATACTTTTGGTTGTCCTGCATTGTGGTAATCAATGCTTCTTGAGGAACAGCTAAATAACGCTCTTCAAAAGTTGCACGTAATGCAACTGGCCATTCAACGAGGCTTGTGACTTCATCAAGTAAGTCTGCTGGGACAATCGCAGTTGCATTAACTTCATCAGCTAACTTTTTCACTTGATCTTGAATGGTTGCTTGACGCTTTTCAAAGTTCGCAACCACATAAGCTTTTTCTAAAGCAGCAAGGTAGTCATTTGCATGCGCCAAAGTCACGGCTTCAGGTGCATGGAAACGATGACCATAAGTCACATTCCCTGCTTTATGATCTTGAATAGTTGCTTCAACCACTTGATCATCTTTTAGTAAAACAACCCATTTTACAGGGCGTACGAATTCAGTACGACTTGCTGCTGAACGCATACGTTTTGCGATTGGTAAGTTGTCTAATGCAGTTTGTAAAATTTGTGGCAGTAAAGCATCTAGGCTTTGACCTTTCACATCTTTCAAAAAGCAAACTTTTTCAACTTTGCCTGCTTGGAACGTCGAAAGCTGATCAACCGTGATGCCTTGACCACGCATAAAGCCTTCAAGTGCTTTAGTTGGTTTGCCTTCTGCATCATAAGCGGCTTGAACAGCAGGGCCGTCAAAACGTTTTTGTGTGTCTGCTTGAGCAGCATCGATATCAACAATTTTGAGTGCTAAACGACGTGGCGCAGCATAAGCTTCGATCGCAGCAAAATTTAAGCCTGCATCTTTTAAGCCTTTTTCCGTTTCAGCTTTTAAAGCATCACGTAAAGTTTTTAAGCTTTTTGGTGGAAGTTCTTCACAGCCAAGTTCGAATAAAACAGTATGCTTTGTCATTATTTATTCTCCTTCGCTTTTTCAGCTTGGGCTGCTTCTGCTTCAACTTGTGCTTTTAACTGCGCTAATACTTCATCACGTAAATGTGGTTCTGCCATTGGGAAACCGAGTTTCGCACGCGCAGCCACATAACTTTGAGCGATTGAACGCGCTAAGGTACGAACACGTAAAATATAACGTTGACGCTCAGTTACAGAAATCGCACCACGCGCATCTAATAAGTTAAAGCTATGCGATGCTTTAATCACTTGCTCATAAGCAGGAAGTGGAAGTTCAGCATCCATTAAACGAGCTGCTTCAGCTTCATAGAAATCGAATAATTCAAATAATTTATCGACTGGCGCATATTCGAAGTTATAGGTCGATTGTTCCACTTCATTTTGATGGAATACATCACCGTAAGTGACTGTACCGAATTGACCTTTGGTCCAAACAAGATCGTAAACTGAGTCTACACCTTGAAGGTACATTGCAAGACGTTCTAAACCGTATGTGATTTCACCAGTAACAGGGTAGCATTCAACACCACCGACTTGCTGGAAGTAAGTGAACTGAGTCACTTCCATACCATTTAACCAAACTTCCCAACCTAAGCCCCAAGCGCCTAGTGTTGGAGATTCCCAGTTGTCTTCTACGAAGCGAATATCGTGAGTCAGTGTATCGATGCCGATCGCTTTTAATGAATCAAGATAAAGTTGTTGGATATTGTCTGGGTTTGGCTTAAGCACTACTTGGAACTGATAATAGTGTTGTAAGCGGTTTGGGTTCTCACCATAACGACCATCTTTCGGACGGCGTGAAGGTTGAACATAAGCCGCGTTCCAAGTTTCTGGACCTAATGCGCGTAAGAAAGTTGCAGTGTGGAATGTCCCTGCACCCATTTCCATATCATATGGTTGTAATACGACGCAGCCTTGCTCCGCCCAATAGTTTTGTAGGGCAAGAATTAAGCCCTGAAATGTATCAATATGCGATATAGCACGACTCATGGTGCATCCACTGGAATCAAACAAAAATTGTGGTTAAGTATAAGGATTTTCGGGTGCAGTGCAAAGGATTCAAACGTTTCAGCGACAAGTTCTGATAATAAATTATTTAAACGCTTTTGTTTAATTTTCGAGTTAATTCAAAACGTACCCAATAGCAGGCATATTTTCCCAGTTGGCAAAGTCCTGAATGGGAGACCATTCACATAAACGTCACCTCATGACGCATAACATCTTTAACAATCTTAATTTTCAAATCATGAAATGTTAGCTTTGAAATGATGTTGTCACTGAGGTGTTTGCTATGTCTGATCGCATTCGTGAAAAATTACAAATTCTTGCGGACGCAGCTAAATATGATGTGTCCTGTTCCTCTAGTGGTAGTGACCGTAAAAATAAAGACAAAGGTTTAGGTGATGCCAGTCGGGCAGGGATTTGCCATAGCTATACCGAAGATGGACGCTGTGTTTCTTTGCTGAAAATCTTGTTCAGTAATGTCTGTATTTTTGATTGTGCTTATTGTGTGTCACGCCGTTCTAATGATGTCAAACGTGCTGCATTTACCGTACAAGAAGTGGTTGATCTGACTATTAATTTTTATCGTCGTAATTATATAGAGGGATTATTCCTGAGCTCAGGTATTTTTAAATCCGCAGACTATACAATGGAGCGGATGCTTCAAGTGGTGAAAAAACTACGTCTAGAAGAAAATTTTAATGGCTATATTCATCTCAAAACTATTCCAGGTGCATCACCTGAACTGATTCATGAAGCAGGGCTTTATGCTGACCGTATGAGCATCAATTTAGAAATGCCAACTGAGATCGGATTAAAAGCGTTTGCTCCTGAAAAATCACATCAAGAAGTACAAAAAGACTTAGGCTTAGTGCGTGATCGACTAATTCAACTCAAAGATGAACGTCAAATTATTAAGCATGTTCCAAAATATGTACCCGCAGGACAGACCACACAAATGGTGGTTGGCGCACATCAAGAAACCGATCAAGACGTACTTGTAATGGCAGATCGACATTACAAAGAATTTAAACTCAAACGGGTGTATTTCTCAGGTTATATTCCAATCAACACAGAAAATAACTATTTACCAGCGGTCGGTTCGGCGCCACCTTTATTAAGGGAAAATCGGCTTTATCAAAGTGATTGGTTGATGCGTTTTTATGGTTTTGAAGTCAATGAAATCGTCAATGAAAAACACCCACATTTAGATTTGGATGTAGATCCCAAACTGAGTTGGGCGTTGCGTCATCCTGAGCAGTTTCCAGTGGATTTAAATCGTGCTGACTATCGCATGATCCTTCGTGTACCAGGCATCGGAGTAAAGTCTGCTAAGAAAATCGTGCAAGCGCGTCGTTTTGGCAAGATACATACTGATTTACTGAAACAACTCGGTGTGGCGTATTCACGTGCCAAGTTTTTTATTCGTTGTGAAGACAGTCCACGATTTCAAAAGGAACTTTCTACGACTGATATTCGTCAGCAAATATTAACGCAGGGTTCATCCAAGTACGTGAAACAACTGTCACCTCAGCTGAGTTTAGGATTCTAAACATGCTCAGTGATGGTGTGGTTTATTACTATTTTGATGGCTCTATGGTCGGTTTACTCAACTGCGTATTTCGTGCTTTTCAATTTAAAGAATTCCACGTGCAATTGTGTTTAAACCAAGGCGCACAGCATGGTTTATTTGCCACGGTAGTTGAAATTCCAAATCACGAGCAACATGCAGCACGTGTTTGGTCAGCCTTAAAGCAGAAATTGTCGCATTCATCTTTGAGACAATTTTATTTTGCCTATTTATCTGAATCTTTGGATGCTTATCAGCATTTATTTAATTACTGTATCTATGTCTTTCGACACCAACATTCAGTTGAGAAGAATTATTCGCATCCTAGTGTTCTAGCGATTTCGCAATGGACAAAAAAGGTCGGGCGCGAAAAGCATCGTATGGAAGCTTTTGTGCGGTTTAAGAAAACCACAGATGGTTTATTTTTAAGTTTAGTTCGACCTGATTTTAATGTATTACCTTTGATACAGCCGCATTTTAAGCGTCGTTATCAAGATCAACGTTGGTTGATTTATGACGAACAACGAAAATATGGATTGTATTATGACTTACACGAGATTCATGAGGTGTCTTTAGATGCTCATCAGATTGACCGTAATATTGAAAATGGGGCCAGTCAAAACTTTCAATTAGAATTAGATGAACAAGAAGAATTATATGATCAGCTTTGGAAAGATTATTTCAATAGTATCAATATTAAAGAACGTCAGAATGTGAAATTGCATGTGCAATATTTGCCTAAACGTTATTGGCGATATTTGAATGAGAAATACGTTTGATCTTCTCTCTTATTTAAAGCGATAAAAAAAGCGCCGTAGCGCTTTTTTGTATTTAGAGGAAAAACCAGTAAACAAATATTGAAACCAGTGCGATACATAAAATATTGAGGATAAAGCCAATTCGCATCATTTCACTTTGTTGAATATGCCCCGTACCAAATACAATCGCATTCGGTGGTGTTGCTACAGGGAGCATAAACGCACATGAAGCCCCGATTCCGATGACAACCACAAGAATTTCTTTTGGAATTCCCATTTGATCAGCGATTGCTGCAAATACTGGAACCAGCAGAGCAGCTGAGGCTGTATTACTGGTAAATTCAGTTAAGAAAATAATAAATGCAGCTACAATCACGATGACTAGGAATGGTGAGGCATCACCAAATGCATTTGCCAGAGTTTGCCCAAGTACCAAAGAAGAACCAGAGTCTTTTAAAACGGCACTTAAAGTTAAGCCACCACCGAATAGCATTAATACGCCCCAGTCCGTATTGTCTGCAATATCTTTCCAAGTGGCGATTCCTAAGATCACGACCATACAGGCGGCGAGTACTGCAATCCATGTATCAGGTTGAGTAATTCCAAACTGTTCGCTGACGCTTTTACCAAAAATCCATGCCAATGCGGTGATAGCGAAAACTAACATGGTTAGAATACGATCACGGTTCCAAGGGATAGTTTCTGTTCTGAATTCCACACGATGATTAAGTTTAGGTCTGAGCACGATATACAAACTAAATAACATCGCAGGGAAAATAATCAGCATCATAGGCAAACCGACTTTCATCCAGTCTGCAAAATCATAGCCTAATGCTTTCGCTGCAATCGCATTGGGTGGTGAGCCAACTAAAGTACCTAAGCCGCCAATACTTGCTGAATAAGCAATACCTAAGAGGATAAATACGAAAGTTTTACGTTCTTTTTGCGCATCAAAATGTGAAAGCAAACCCAATGCAAGTGGAAGCATCATAGCCGCTGTAGCAGTATTCGAAATCCACATCGACAAAACGGCTGTGACCAAACAGATGGCTAAAACAGCTACTCCCAGATGCCCTCTAGACATTGCAATAATCCACATGGCAATTTTTCGATCAAGTTTTTGCACATGCAATGCAGTTGCCAAGGCAAAACCACCAAAAAATAGGAAAATCGTAGGATCAGCAAAAGTACTCAGTGCTTTAGTGGTAGAAATGGCTTCAATCTCACCATCTCCTCCCACACTCGGCATACCTACGAGAACCGCGAGCACAGGGACTAGCAACGCCGTGATGGTGATGTGAATAGCTTCAGTCAGCCACAAAATACCGATAAATAACAACAGACTTAGACCTTTATTGGCATTTTGGTCATAAGGCAAAATTTCATATAAACCGAAAGACAGCAGTGCTGCAATTGCAATAATCACCCAGCCACGGATTAAACCTTTGGGCATGGCATTAGTGGGTGTTTCGAGGTGAGGAACATTCATAAAATATCCTTATTTGAGTTGTTCTAGTTGCGATAGCGTATACAACTGAATAACCATAAAGTCTCAAAGAACTAGAAGTAAATATTAAGTTCTGCCATCTATGTAAAATCTTTTTAAATCATGTTGATTCCCTGCCACAGTGCATTGGTACCGAGTACAGTCAAAATGACTAAAATAAGGCGTTTGAATTTTTGTTGGGAAATATGAATTCTGATCTTAGAACCAAGATAAATAAAAAATAATGAAAAAATCGTAATTGAACACAATAGATATATTTGTGCCTGATCAAAGGTCAAAAGCGTTGGGTAGAGTATCGAGAGCTGGATTAATTTGCTGGCAAGAAAGCTAATGTTGGTAATCATCACGATATCATTTTTACTATGCTGTGTACTTAACAAGTACATCATCAAAAATGGAGCCATCGCATTGGTTGCGCCTCCGATCACACCTGCAAGCAACCCAAATATGAGCATGTTTTTAATTGAGCGACGTAGGTGCAAAGGTTGCGATCTAAATTGATCTAATACATAGAGCCAAATGACCATCCCTAATAACAGCTTGAGATAACTTTCATCAATATAAAGCAGTAGCATTACGCCAAAAAGGCTTCCAATCAGGCTACTGCCGATAAGACTCCAGTAATTTTTTACATAATATAATAGGGATATCGGGGCTTTTTCATGCGTCCCTAACACACTTAGATTCATGATAATACAAGGAATAAGTACCATCGCGACGGCAGTCTGTAGAGGGTGAAACAGAGACAATGCTGCTGTACTGATCATCGGAAATCCGAAACCACTCAGACCATGTAGTAATGCTGCTAATGCACACAGCAGCAGTGTTAAAAACTCAGTTTTATACAAAACAGTTCTCTAGCACAGTAATAAATTGATCAATCATCGGTGTTGGTTAATTTATAATATTTGGTAAAAATTACTTGAATAATAGATTATCAGATTATCTCATATCTTTAAGATGTAACTTGAATACACCTTATTTGGCTTTGCGCGTATACTTGCTTCGTTCGAAAATCAAAACATCCAACCAGCAAGGTGCATTGTGAACTTGACCCAATTAGACTGGATAAATTTACTAAAACCTAATTATAAAGTTCTTCCAGTGAAAGAACGTCTGTTCTCAGGCTTTGGCGCACTGTGTGGTTTGGCGATTTCTTCTTTGATTAGTTGGTATGTATTGGGCGGGATGAATGTCTGGTATATCGCGCCGATGGGTGCATCTTCCGTTTTATTGTTTGCAGTTCCAAATAGTCCATTAGCCCAACCTTGGAATGTGGTGGTTGGTAATACTTTAGCTGGATTTATTGGGGTGGCGTGTACCCAGCTTTTACCTGATTTAACCACAGCATTTAGTGTGGCTGTTGGATTGGCTATCTTTATGATGATGACCACAGATTCATTACATCCACCAAGTGGTGCTGTTGCTATTACTGCGGTTCTGGGTGGAGAGGCTGTACATAAGCTCGGCTTTCATTTTATCCTTTACCCTGTATTACTCAACTCAGTTTTATTACTTGTTTTTGCAGTGTTTTTTAATCGACTGATTGGGCGAAATTATCCGACTATGCCTCATCTGAATGAACGCTCCAAAGACCCAACACCTACTCAAAAAGTATCGATTCAACCCAAAGATATCGAATATGCCTTAGAGCAACACACTGAACTATTGGATATCAGCCAATACGATTTAGAGAAAATTATTTTAGAAGCACAAGAGCATGCGAATGAGCGATTAAATCATTCGTTCGTATGTCAGGACATTATGAGTCGAGATGTAATTAAATTATATGAGAATGACGATATTCATCAGGCTTTGGACAAGTTTAAATCGGTTAATTTAATGAGTCTGCCTGTTGTGAATGATCAAGATCAATTAGTTGGAACTCTGGCATTGTACGAAGTTGTTGAGTGGTTCAAAGGAGCCACTGATCCGCGAAATTCTTGGCAACATTATGTGAAACAGATTATGAGTCGTCGAGTTGTGAAAGTTGATCCATTACAACCGATTCAAGATCTTGTACCTTATTTTGTTGAAAAATCTTTTAATTATATTCCTGTGGTCGAAGAGCTGCGTTTAATTGGAATTATTAGTCGGGCTGATATGATTGCGGCCTTGCATCAGCAAATTAAACAACAATCTTCAGTATTTTGAGCAAAAAAAAGCTACGGTTGTATAGGGGTAAATCCAACCGTAGCGACCAAACTAAAAAATAAGATTAGCGTTTGATTCCTTGATCTTCATACACTGTTTTAACAGGTTGGTTGTAACCTTGTACGTGCTCAACTCGATTCGCCTGTCTTTTTGGAATGACTAACCACATAATTAAATACACCAAAATACCAGGGAAAGCGGCGCTCATAATTGAAATAATCACAAAGATTAAACGTAGTAAATTCGCATTCCAACCAAAACGTTCCGCAATACCGCCCATTACACCAGCGATCATGCTTTGTTGGTTTGAGCGATATAAACCAGAATTGGCCATCGAGTTTTTCTCCTTAAATAAATGAAACAACAGGGAAAAATCAAAAAATTGAGATAATGTGCTGTTGTTATATTAGAGATAGGGTCAAATTCATTTTTTTAAAGTTTCTGTAAGCGAGAGAATAGTTACGGTATGTAAAGAATTGATGGAAAAACCGACACTATCGCCTAAAATGCACCGACTTAACGCATCTTGCGATAGCAACCTGCGATTTCAGACTCATCGTTACTTTATTTCTATTCCTTCTGTAGATGTGTAAATGTATATCCTGTTCTTTAAGATTTACACGGGGTGGAGAGGTCTTGAATAAAATGAACGATGTTGATGTTAGAGAATGATGAATATGCAGTTTCGGTTATTCTTACAGCCCCTCAGTGTAGGAACTCTATTGCTTTTAGGTTTGACGGCGTGTGATGGTCATCATCCTGAACCAGCGATATCACACAGTCAAACCCAGCCTAAACCTGTTGGGGTGGCTGTATCGACTGTGCTTGCAGATGATCAAGCGGTTACCAGTGAAGGTGTTGCTTTAACTGAGGTAGCAGGTCAGGCAACCATTCCTCATGTCGTATCGAAACATATGGAAAAACCATCACCGCAAGATTTGATCTATGCGGGGCGTTATCATGCGCGTATTCCATGTTCTGATCCTTTTGCTGGATGTGTGAACAATGAAAACGAAGCCGAATATATTATTAATTTACTAGATGATGGATCTGTATTTTGGACCAATACCAGCTTTGGACGTTTGGGCACTGATTCATCACAGAATATTGCCAAAATTGAACAGACCTGTAAGCAGGTTCATTGGCATGTTCATAAAGATCAAAATGAAATCATGATTCGTTGTGATGCAGCGGATGTGAATTTGTACTATCAAATTAATGCGAATCAAGATTTGGTGATGAATTTAGACAAGATTTGGAATGGTGATCACGGACAAAATCGGAAGTTTTTTAACGAATATCCGTTTCCTAAGAAAGCCTATGTTTTTGAAAAAGTAAAATCATGATGGATTTAAATATAAAAAAGAGCGCTTAAGCGCTCTTTTTTATGCAGTTTCGATTAGTAATCGAAGCTGAAGTGTTCTGGTGCAAGAGAAGTCAATGTACGAGAAGTCGATACCATTGATTCTGCATGACCTTGAGCACGTGGCAATAAACGGTCAAAGTAGAAATCTGCAACTTTGATTTTTGCTTTATAGAATTCTGGAGTTTCAGCGCCGTTACCAGCTTCTAATTTTTCAGAAGCGATTACAGCTTGTTGAGCCCAGAAGTAAGCCATCATTACATAACCAGAGAACATCAAGAAATCAGCAGAAGCAGAAGATACGATGTCACGGTCTTTACGCGCTGCAAGCATGATGCGAACAGTTAATGTATTCCATTGAGCGCAAAGCTTAGTTAAGTCCCAAGCGAAGCGACGTAAATACTTGTTGCGAGCATGTGCAGCACAGAATTTTAAGATTTCAGCAGTATAGTCACGAACGACTTTACCTTTTGAGCTTAAAAGAACTTTACGACCTAATAAGTCAAGTGCTTGGATACCCGTTGTACCTTCATACAATGTTGAGATACGTGCATCACGTGCGATTTGTTCCATGCCCCATTCTTTGATGAAACCATGACCGCCATATACTTGGATACCATGGTTTGCAGCTTCCAAACCTAATTCAGTCAAGAAACCTTTAAGAATTGGCGTATAGAAGCCTAATTTGTCATCAGCAGCTTCATAAGCAGCTTGGTCGCCGTTTACAAGAGCATCAGTCATTTTGTCAGCAAGTTTTGCAGCGTGATAAATCATTGCACGACCGCCTTCAGCTACAGCTTTTTGAGTTAAAAGCATGCGGCGAACATCTGCGTGGTGAATGATCGCATCAGCAACACGCTCTGGCTCTTTTTTACCAGAAAGTGCACGCATAGACATACGGTCTTTCGCATAAGGTAAAGCACCTTGGAAAGAAAGTTCAGCGTGTGCGATACCTTGAACAGCTGTACCAATACGTGCAGTGTTCATGAAGGTAAACATTGCATGTAAACCTTTGTTGATTTCGCCGATTAAGTAACCAGTTGCGTTATCAAAGTTCAATACAGCAGTTGCAGAAGCACGGATACCCATTTTGTGTTCGATCGAACCACAAGAAACCGTGTTACGCTCACCTACACCGCCATCAGCAGTTGGGATGAACTTAGGTACGATGAATAACGAAATACCACGAGTACCAGCAGGTGAATCTGGAAGACGCGCAAGTACGATGTGGATGATATTCTCTGTTAAATCGTGCTCACCTGCAGAGATGAAGATTTTAGTACCAGAGATTTTGTAAGTACCGTCAGCAGCAGCTTCTGCTTTAGTTTTTACTTGACCTAAGTCAGTACCACATTGAGGCTCAGTTAAGCACATTGTGCCAGACCAAGTACCTTCAACGAGTTTAGGCATATATGTATTTTTTTGCTCATCAGTACCGAATTGCATGATCGTGTTCATACAACCTGTACTTAAACCAGGATACATTGTGAACGACCAGTTCGCAGTACCCATCATTTCTGATTTGATAAGGTTTAAAGACATTGGTAAGCCTTGGCCACCAAATTCTTCTGGATAAGAAAGACCTTGCCAACCACCCATTACGAATTGGTCGTATGCTTCTTTGAAGCCTTTAGGAGTAGTTACTTCGCCGTTGTTAAAAGTACAACCTTCTTCGTCGCCAGACTGGTTGATTGGAGAAAGTACGTTTTCGCAGTAATCAGCCGCACCTTCAAGAATCATGTCAACTGTATCAGCATCAGCATTTTGACCACTTGTCAAAGTTTGGTAATGTGCTGGATAATCGAACACTTCATTCATTAAGAAGCGAATATCACGGAGCGGGGCTTTATAAGCTGGCATAATCTTAATCCTGTATTTGAATCGTTGTGGATTATCTGTATCAGTACTTTGATTATTCACAGTGGTGATAAAAATACATTGATAAACACTGTGGAAAAGACTGTCAGAAAAGCTAATTAAGGCTAAAAACACTTAGTTGAAAATTCAATTTTCTGCTAAAGTTTTAGACTCGTTTTGAATATGAAAATGATCCATTTAGTAATTGAAAATATAACGATATAAAGGTGTTTGATAAAGCTATGCGTTTAAAATATTTAACATTATGTTTGTTTGGTCTTAGTATTTCAGGTTGTTCTCAGCATGTCATTAAAACCAATTCAAGCTCTTCTAGTTTAGAGCAAAAAGCAATAAATAGCATCAATGCGATGTACGAATATCCGAGCTACGACTATCGGGGGAAATTTAATATTCATGTTGACCTTGATCAGCATAAAACTGAAGCAGATCAACAGAAAGATGTTTTAGATGCTGCTTTGAAACAAAAGGTTGATCAATATCTGCGCGAGCAAAAAGTCAATTTGGATGCAAAACAAAAACAAGCACTATATAAAGCTTTGGCAGAGCAACCGAAAGGTTTGGGCAATAGCAAGTTTGATAAATTTGCTCGAGTAATGGCTAACATCTTAAATGATATGCAATTTGAGTATGATGGATCTGTGCATTATCGTCAAAAGATGGGCTCGTTTAACCTCACTGCTCGTTATGAAAAGCCAACCTTATTGGTTCAAGCAAAAGTTCCGATGGTTTTGGATTTAAATAACTACAAGTTCTACATCAATTATTTTGCATTGATGCCGTACTTGGTGAATAAAGAAAATCAGAACAATTTAGCGTATTTAGATTTTTCAAAATACCAAGGCTTGTTTAAACAAGTCGATTACAAGAAATTTGCAGAATATATCAAAGCATCGAGTGCTATTTACTATCGTTTAGCTGATCCAAACAGTATTCAAGCTTTGTCGGTGAGTTCTGCTGATCAAGCTGCGGGTGTGGTAGAGAAAATTCGTTTAAAAACCACAATTGAAGAGCTGGTTCTGCAAGCGAATCTCTATAGCAAAGTGAATGAAAAATACTTAATGCAAAGTATTTTGAAATTTGATGAGCAAAATCTTGAAAAATTGATTTCAGAGCAAGACAAAACAGACACTGCTTCAAAGGCTGAACAAAGTGGCACTTTATTAAATTCAAAGGCAGCAGCTGATGATGCGAGTGTGGTGAGCCAAGAGTTGTATCGTTTAGTGAATCAACACTTTGGAGTAGAAGAGCCAGAGGATGAATATACTGAAGAGGCAGATGCAACCAAAGTCGCAGCAGAGGATGTGGCTCAAGAAGCTGAAGATATCACAGAAGAGGCTGATGCCGTTGCAGAGTCTGCCACCGCGACAGAACAAGTGCTAACAGGCGAGCAATGTACAGCATTACAAAATACTGCCAAAACAAATTTTGGTGATATTCAGTATTGTCAAACCATGTACGATGTTGATGTTTTGGGTGAGCAGAAAACGCCATCAGGTTTCTTGTCTTATATTGAAAAATTGGTCGCAGTTGAAAAAGAGTTTGTTCAATACGATCAAAATCAATTTATTGATGATCAGGGCTTTAAAGCACTTTGGCTGAAGCATCAAGCAGACATTCAAAAAGCATTACCACCCGTTGAAAAGCGTAATCCTTTCGTGATGGATGTTGGCTTGGATGCACAAGGGCGTGCAGTCAAACTTGATTATGACTTAAATTATGCACTGCCTGAGCTGAAGTCGAGCTTTAATATCAAAGCAGATATGCTGGTGACAAATTACGGTAAAGCAACCCCGATTGATCAAGCTCAGTTAAAGCAAGCTAAAACATGGGCGGAAGCAAGTAAGGGTTCTATCCTTGAACAAGCGATCGGCAGTTTCTCTGAAAAATTAGGTCAAACAGGCATTCAAGAGCGCTCAGCACAGCCTTATACATTATCTTTGGATGATCAGCTCAAAGTAATTGCTGAGCAGCGTTACGATGCTACACAGTCATATGAACAAACCTACAAAGCGGTGTTCATTGCTAAATTGGTTGAGAGTAATTCAAGTCTTGCGAAACGTTACACTTCTCAAGAGTTACAAGAAGTCGCAAGTGTCTATGCTTATTGGTTCTCAGATGAAGAGGTATATAGTCCTGAAGGTAAGGCTCTGAAACAGATCGAAAGCTTACAGAAAAAACACCATTTGGAGCAAGAAGATCAGTTTGATGATAAGTTGGGTCAAGCCGTAAATCGTTTAGTCACAGATGCAATGCGTGGTGACCAAGACCGTCAGCAATGGAAAAAGCTAAAAGCTCAATATAAGCAACCACAGCAATTGTTTGCGAAACAATATCAAATCCAGTTTGAACAAACCAATGGTATTTCGAGCGAAGAAAAAATCTTATTGGAGCAAACAGCGAATGTGCTGGGGCAAGTATATATAGACGCACGTAAAAATCAGCTTTCTGATAAATCATTGAAGGCATTGAAAATTGAACATAATGAATTTATTGATTATGAAATCTTCAAAGATGTTTATCAGAAAATGATAAGCACAAAATAATTCAGTTAAAAAAGAACCTGCATCATGCAGGTTCTTTTTTATGGTTTGATTTATAAGAAATCTTTTAATTCAGGTTTCACGCCATTCCAAATAGAGAAAGCTTCAATCGCTTGCCCCACTAGCATGCCGAATCCATCTGTAGAGGGGACTTGTCTAATAAGGGCTTGATCAAGGAAACTTGATGGTTTTCCGTATGCCATTTCGTAGGCGTGATGAAAAATAAGTGTTTGAGGTAATTGCAAAGCTTCACCCGTTAAACTTGCCGAAGTCGCATTAATGACGATGTCAAACTCACCTGTCAGTTGATCTAGGCAGATTGCATGTAGTTTAGTATCGGGCACAGCCGTTTTTAAATCTTCAACTAATTGTTCTGCACGGGCTAATGTACGGTTGGCAATCACGATTTGTTTTGCACCAGCTTGAACCAGAGGATAAATCACACCGCGTGTTGCGCCACCCGCACCCAAAATTAAAATACGGCTATTTGCTAAGTTCCAATTCAAAGCTTGTATTGCCGCAACTAAACCTTGCCCATCGGTATTATCACCATATAGTTGACCGTCTTGCATCCATAAAGTATTGACTGCTTTGGCAATCTTGGCACGTTCAGTGAGTTGGTCACATAACGCAAAAGCCTGCTCTTTAAATGGAACAGTGACATTCATGCCAACACCGTTTTGATCGAAGAACGCTTTAACTGCGGACTCGAAACCATCTAGCGGAGCAAGAATTTTTTTATAATTCAAATCAACGCCAGTTTTTGCTGCAAAAGCATGATGCAATTCTGGTGAGCGGGATTGTTCAATTGGATTTCCAATAACAGCAAATTGTTTGGTCATGAGTCATCAGCTTGATTGCGGTGGTCAAAGTTTATTAAAGATACATGGTGTGCCGCAATATTGATTTACATCTCGCACCATATGACAGGCTGATTTAATTTTCAGAACATGTTCAGATAAGACTGAATTTCGCTGAGGTTTATACAAATTATATTATGAGTATCTTTCTCATTCGACATGCCGAAAGCATTGCAAATATTAATCATCGTAGTGATTGTCACACGGACAATTTTTACAGTTATTGATTACTTTGATCAAACAGCCTCAAAGTTTGAGTAAGTCTTTAATGCAAAATTTTAGATCAGATTTAATTCATAACCCTATCAAGAACACTGAGATCTTTATATTTAGAACTTAAATGAATGTACAAATAAAATACATCCCTGATTTATAAAAACAGGGATGTAAAGTAGGGATTATTTTGTTAAACCTAACCAATCTCTTGGTTTTAAATAATAATCTGTAAGTCGTTTCTCTGACGAGTCAGCGTCCCATTCTGGACGATACGACCAACCTGCTAGATTCGGTAAACTTACTAGAATTGACTCAATACGCCCACCAGTTTGTAAGCCGAACAAAGTGCCACGGTCATAAACCAAATTATATTCTACATAACGCCCACGACGATAAAGTTGGAACTCACGTTGCGCTTCTGTATAGGGTTGCTCACGATGCTTTTCAAAAATAGGTAAGATCGCCTCTAAGTATCCATTTCCAACGGCTTGCATATATTTAAAACAAGTTTCGAAATCCCACTGATTGAGATCATCAAAGAACAGCCCACCTACGCCGCGTTGTTCATCACGATGCTTTAAATAAAAATAATCATCACACCATTGTTTATGTTCTGCATAAACATTTTCACCAAAAGGCTTGCATAAGTCATAAGCGGTTTGATGCCAATTTTGAATATCTTGATCATCTGGGTAAAAAGGTGTCAGATCGAAGCCACCACCAAACCACCACACAGGATCTTGACCTTCAGGTTCGGCTACAAATAAACGAACATTAGCATGTGAGGTTGGAATATTAGGATTTTTAGGATGAATGACTAATGAAACGCCCAAGGCTTGTGCTTTTGCACCAGCAATCTGTGGATGCCGTTCTGTCGCTGAAGCAGGTAGTTTGCTGATGTTAATGTGGGAAAACATCACCCCACCTTTTTCGATTACTTCACCATTTTGTAGAACTCGAGAGCGACCACCACCGCCTTCGGTTCTTTCCCAATCATCAATGATAAACTCAGCGGTTCCACCGCCTGCACGTTCCTGTTGCTCTAAACCTGCGCAAATTCGTGCTTGTAGATCAAGTAAAAATTCACGGACACGTTGAATATCAGCTGAAGTTGGATGCTGCATGATGATCCTCTTGAGGTGATCTATGTATTAGTAACATCAAAACATAAAACCATAAAAAAAATAAGGGATTTTTAATCATTCTGATTAAAAATCCCTTGATTGCTTTATTTTTAAACGTTTAAGAACGTGAATCAGAAGTCATCTTTTTGATAGAGATGATCCATACGCTCACGTTTGGTCTTTAAATATTGCTCATTGAACGGATTTTTTCCAACAGTAAGTGGTACACGTTCAACAACATTAATACCAAGATCGGTCAGTGCTTTAAGTTTTAGAGGATTGTTAGTAATCAACTTAACCTCTTTGACTTGGAGATGATCGAGCATAATACTGCACATATCATAACGACGTGCATCAGCAGGAAGATTCAACAGAAGGTTAGCGTCAACCGTATCATGCCCTTGATCTTGGAGTGCATAAGCTCGGATTTTATTGGTCAATCCAATGCCACGACCTTCTTGACGTAAATAAAGGATGACACCTTGACCTGCTTCATTGATCAAACGTTGGGTTGCTTGCAGTTGAGGACCACAGTCACATTTCAGTGAGGCAAAAGCGTCGCCCGTAAGACACTCTGAGTGAATACGAACTAAAACAGGAGTATTTGGTGGAGTTTCTAAACCTTTAGAAAGCGCCACATGTTCTTCACCCGTCTTTGGGTCTTGAAACACGGAAATATTGAAGTCACCGAAAGCAGTTGGTAGCTTTGATGTTGCAATAAATTCAATCGGCACAGATTTATTCACCATTATCAGAAAAACTGTCAAAGTATAGCCTAATGTGTGAAGATTGCGTGAATTAGAATGTCTGATTTTTCACACAAGTTTTTCTTTTTCATACAAAGCACATAATAATAGTTGATAAACAGTGACATAATTCAGGATAATCTGATGGCTATACTGTAAATGTATGCAAGAGAATGTTCAGCACTACATCATTCGCACATGTGGCTGATTGAAGGTGCATCATGTTTAATTGTATGATCACCCCCATTTAACCCAGCTTCGGATTTGCCAGGCTTAAAAAGGCTTTGCCACATTATGTTGTATACCGAAATTCCAACTCAACGCCCTGTTACGCCATTGTTGGATGAAATCGATCATCCTGAGCAATTACGTCAGCTCGAGCAAAGCCAACTCCCTCAAGTGGCAGATGAGTTGCGTCAATATATTTTGTATGCAGCAGGACAAAGTGGTGGTCACTTTGGCGCAAATTTAGGTGTGATTGAACTGACAGTTGCTTTGCACTACTGTTTCAATACACCAGATGATCGTTTAGTTTGGGATGTAGGGCATCAAGCATATCCACACAAAGTCCTGACTGGACGTCGAGAACGTATTACCACAATTCGTAGTAAAGGTGGTTTAGCTGCATTTCCAGCACGTGATGAATCTGATTTTGATACTTTCGGTGTAGGACATTCTTCAACAGCAATTTCTGCTGGATTAGGGATGGCACTGGCTCGTCGTTATCAACAAAAGCCGTGCGAAGTTGTTGCGATTATCGGTGATGGTGCAATGACGGCAGGGATGGCTTTTGAAGCCATGAATGATGCTGTTGCACATGATGCTGATCTAATCGTGGTATTGAACGATAATGATATGTCGATCTCATGCAGCACGGGTGGTTTTGCAAAACATCTCGCTGCGATTTGGGAAACGGGTCAATTGGTCAATGTAAATGAACAGGGCGAAGCTTATGTTCAGCCACATCCAAAATGGACATACAATTCGCGTTTGCATCAATCTGCAACAGATGCAGCTGATAACTTATTTAAAGCGATTGGTTTTGACTATTTCGGACCCTTTGATGGGCACAATGTTGAACAACTTGCTCAAGTCTTCCACGCATTAAAAAAACGCAAAGGTCCTCGATTAGTCCACGTTTACACTAAAAAAGGTAAAGGTTTCGCTCCAGCAGAAGCAGATCCGATTACCTATCATGCCATTACTAAGATTACACCTACTGCTTCAGCACCAGTTAAAAAATCACCACCTAAATATTCAGATGTATTTGGACAGTGGTTATGTGACGAAGCTGCACAAGATGCACGTTTATTAGCGATCACACCTGCAATGTGTGAAGGTTCTGGGATGGTGAAGTTTGCACAGCAATACCCTGAACGCTTTTTTGATGTTGCGATTGCTGAACAGCATGCAGTCACTTTAGCAGCGGGTATGGCGTGTGAAGGTTTAAAGCCTGTTGTCGCGATTTATTCAACCTTCTTGCAACGTGGCTACGATCAGTTGATTCATGATGTGGCATTGCAAAATTTAGATGTCACCTTTGGTATTGATCGTGCTGGTTTGGTTGGCGAAGATGGTCCAACGCATGCAGGTGCATACGATTATGCCTATATGCGTACTGTACCTAATATGGTGATTATGGCGCCAAAAGACGAAAATGAATGTCGTCAAATGCTACACACTGCATATCATTATAAAGGTCCAACAGCAGTTCGTTACCCGCGTGGGGCTGGAACAGGTGTAGAAATTCAACAACAAATGACTGCTTTAGAAATTGGTAAAGCTGAAATCGTTGCAGAATTTAATTTGGATGCAGATCAGCAGATCAGTATTTTGGCTTTCGGGAGTCGAGTGGCAGCTTCAGTCGAAGCAGCGCAACAATTTGCGAATAAGCATGCAATAGGTGTGCGTGTGGTAAATATGCGTTTTGTGAAGCCACTAGATGAACAAATGATACGTACACTTGCTAAACGAACTCAGCTTTTCGTAACTGTTGAAGAACATGCCGTGATGGCAGGTGCGGGAAGTGCAGTAAATGAATTCCTCGCACAAGCAAAAATCGTAAAGCCAATCCTCAATTTGGGTTTGCCAGATGAGTTTTTACATCAAGCTACACATCAACAAATGCTCGCCGATTGTGGTTTGGATGCGCATGGGATTTTAGCTTCAATTGAACGTGCTTGGTTTTAGATAAAAACAGAAATAATTTTTCGTAAACATTTTTCCCCTAAAAGCCCTTATATTTGATAGAATGTAAGGGCTTTTATGCATTATTCTTTGTCAAAATCTTCAAATTTGTAGTGGGTGTTCAATGGAACCTATGGTGGTTATGGCTGCGCGTGCGGCTCAAACAGTTGGTCAAGAGCTTTTAAAGGCACATCAAAATCGTCATAAACTCGATTTACAAGTTGAAGAAAAAGGCATTGATGGTCCAGTAACACGTGTTGATCGTTATTTGGAACAACTTACAATAGATACACTTCGCAAAAGCTATAAAAATCATAGCTTCCTAGGTGAAGAGTTTGGTATGCAAGAAGGTAAAGGTCACGACGCTGATTGGTGTTGGGTGATTGATCCTTTAGATGGTACTCAAAACTTTATCAATGGTTTCCCTCACTTTTGTATTTCTATCGCTGTACAACACAAAGGCGTGACACAACACGGTGTGATTTATGATCCAGTACGTGATGAGTTATTTTCAGCTAGTCGTGGTCGCGGTGCAGTGATGAATCAACGTCGTATTCGTGCAAATGTCAAAGATACTTTAGATAAAACATTCCTAGCAGTCGGTCATCCTTATCGCGCGAAGCGTAATGGTGAAATTGTTTCTTATGCAGAGCAACACTTTGCTTCGTTATTGGCAGTCACAAAATCTGGCGCTCAAATTCGTCGTGCAGGTTCAGCAGCTTTAGATTTGGCATATGTTGCTGCGGGTCGTTTTGATGGTTTCTTTGAATTAGGTTTAAAACCATGGGATATCGCTGCAGGCGAGTTAATTGTTAAAGAAGCGGGCGGTGTGGTTGTGGATGCTCGTGGTGGTAATGATTCAATGGAAAATGGTCAAGTCATTGCTTGCTCAATGAAAATGTTAAAACCACTAATGCAAGCGGTAGTTCCAGCATGGAGCGAAGCTGCAAAATAAATTTTAGATTAAAAAACCCTCAATAATTTGAGGGTTTTTTATTATGATCTGATAATAATGAAGGAGTTATTTTTATAATTTCATCTTCTTTAATCGGTCAGATACAAATAATAAAGGTAATCCAGTAGAAAAACCTATTAAAAAGGGTGACTTTTAAAATTATTCTGCTATAATCCGCCCACGCACTTAAATTCCAGTTCATTACCTGAACATTCAGTTCTATTCATATTATGCGCACGCTGTCCATAGAGAGGACCACATCTTGCGCCCAAATCGCTTAGCGATTCTTCAGGTTGAGGCAGTAATCAAGCGTGCGTTAGTCCACATCGTCGTTATTCGGATTGCCGCTGAATTTCATATATTTTCAGCTTGAGTCGCTTTGCCGCTTTTTGCCGATGTCTATTTTTTTGTATTTATTAAAATGGAGCACCCATTAGGGTGAAACTCTCTATGAGCAAAACTTTTGCCGAATTTTCTTTGCACGAAACCTTACAACAAGCCCTAGAAGGTTTAGGTTTTACTAGTCCAACTCCTGTGCAAGAACAAGCGATTCCAGCTGCGTTAGAAGGAAAAGATCTATTAGTTTCTAGCCAGACTGGTTCTGGTAAGACAGCAGCATTTTTACTCCCAACATTAAATGCTTTAACTGGTCAAGAAACTTTCGTGCCATTTAAAGAGCGCATGAAAGCGATTACCCAACCAAGCATTTTAGTTTTATGCCCAACGCGTGAATTGGCTCAACAAGTAAGCCAAGATGCGATTGCTTTTGTACGTCATATGAAAGGTGTTCGTATTGCAGCAATTATGGGTGGTATGCCTTTTGGTAAGCAAATTCAACAGCTTAAAGGCGCGCAAGTTATTGTTGCTACTCCAGGTCGTTTACTTGACTTGGTTAATCGTCGTCAATTGAAACTTGATAAAGTTGAATCTTTAATCGTCGATGAAGCTGACCGTATGCTTGATCTAGGTTTCTCTGAAGATCTAGAAGCAATTGGTGAGTTAGCTGCAAACCGTAATCAAACATTAATGTTCTCTGCTACTTTTGCTGATCGTATTATTCGTCTTGCTGAACGTATGATGAATGATCCACAACGTATCGCAATCGAAACAGGCCATAGTACTAATACTGATGTAACTCAAACTTTACATTGGACTGATGGTTTTGAGCATAAGAAAAAATTACTTACACACTGGTTATCTGACGAGTCAGTAGATCAAGCTGTTGTATTTGCAAGCACGCAAGAAGATACAGACATGCTTGCTGAAGAGTTAGCTGAAGCAGGTCACTCTGTAGTTGCGTTGCATGGTGCTATGCCACAAACAGTTCGTAACCGTCGTTTACGTAGTATTCGTGAAGGTCGTGCAAAAATCTTAGTTGCAACTGATGTTGCGGCACGTGGTTTAGACGTACCAACCATTTCTCACGTAATTAACTTCGGTTTACCGATGAAAAATGAAGACTATGTGCACCGTATTGGTCGTACAGGTCGTGCGGGTCGTACAGGTCAAGCGATTACACTTGCGACTTATCGTGAGCGTGGCAAAATCCGTGCTTTAGAAGATTATTTAGATGCACGTTTAAATGTGTCTGAAATTGAAGGTTTAGAGCCATCTCCACCTCCTGCACGTTCAGGTCGTGATGGCGGCGGTCGTGGTCGCGGTGGTCGTGATGGCGGCGGTCGTGGTCGTGGTGGTTTTGGTGGCGGTCGTCGTTTTGAAGGCGAAAGCAATTTCAAACGTCGTGAAGGTGGTGATGATCGTCCACGTCGTAGCTTCGATGATAAACCACGTGGTGAACGTCCATCATTTGGTGGTGAAGATCGTCCACGTCGCGAATTCAATTCTGATCGCCCACGTCGTGAAGGTGGTTTTGAAGACCGTCCACGTCGTAACTTTGATGATAAACCACGTGGTGAACGTCCATCATTTGGTGGTGAAGATCGTCCACGTCGCGAATTCAATTCTGATCGTCCACGCCGCGAAGGTGGTTTTGATGATCGTCCAAAGCGTACATTTGGTGGTGAAGATCGCCCACGTCGTGAATTCAATTCTGATCGTCCACGTCGTGAAGGTGGCTTCAACGATAAACCACGTTTTGACTCGAATGATGACAACCGTGGTAATCGCGTAGATTATAAACCACGTCGTGAAGGTAGCTTCGGTGATCGTCCAAAACGTGATTTTGGTGATCGTCCAGCACCTCAACGTGAAGGTGGCTTCGGTGACCGTCCAAAGCGTAGCTTTGGTGGTGAAGATCGTCCAAAACGTACATTCGGTGGTGAAGACCGTCCTAAGCGTAAATTTGGTGAAGATCGTCCAGTACGCGGTACACGTGAAGAAACTTTCGGTGGCGACCGTCGTCGTAAAAACGATTTCTAGTCGTTAAAAACCGATAAAATGAAGAAGCCAGTTGAAAAACTGGCTTTTTTATTGCTTGATATTCATGTAGAATCGGAAAAAATGTGTTCTAGTTCAAATTTTATATAAAAAATGAATAAGGTTAAGCAAAATAACAGTTTTGTTGCTCAAGCATGGTCTTTCGTTTGCAATGAAGGGCTACCGTGTCTATTTGTCATTCTCATGTTATGTAATGGATTATTCTTTGCATATGCATTATTTGATGAAAACAATTCTGATAGTTTTAATGCCAATAATACGATGCATGTTGCAAGTGAATCCGCGTCTAAGAATAACTACATAAATTAAATAATCTTGATACATCCCTTATCAAAATAAAAACAAGTGCTTAATCTTTCAGTGTATAGTATGCGTGCATAAAAAGTGCAGGAATGAATGCCCTTATGAATAATAAAACTCCTCGCGATACTGAAGCCTTAATTGAAGTTAAACACTTGAGCTTTAATCGAGGGGAACGTGTCATTTATGATGATGTTTGTCTCAAAATTCGACGTGGTCAGATTACTGCAATCATGGGGCCATCAGGTACAGGCAAGACAACACTATTAAGACTCATTGGTGGACAATTAACTCCTGATCGGGGTGAGGTTTTACTCGATGGTAAAAATATAGCTGCGATGTCTCGTTCTGAGCTATTTACTGCTCGTGCGCGTATGGGAATGTTATTTCAAAGTGGTGCGCTGTTTACTGATATGTCGGTATATGAAAATGTTGCATTTCCGATACGAGCTCATACGAAGTTACCTGAACATATCATTGCAGAACTTGTTGCCTTAAAGCTTGAATCTGTTGGTTTACGCGGTGCAGAACAATTAATGCCATCAGAACTTTCTGGAGGCATGAATCGTCGTGTTGCTTTAGCACGTGCGATTGCACTTGATCCAGAATTGATTATGTATGATGAACCTTTTGCTGGGCAAGACCCGATTGTGAAAGGTGTTTTAACTCGATTAATTCGTTCTTTACGTGAAGCATTAGATTTAACAACGATTATCGTATCGCACGATGTGGCAGAGACCTTATCGATTGCTGATTATATTTATGTTGTTGCTGAAGGTATAATTCAGGGTGAAGGTACACCTGAACAATTAGAAAATCATGCTTCACCATTTGTGCGCCAATTTTTAACAGGTTCAGCTGAAGGACCTGTCGAATATCAATTTACTCATCAAGCTTATTTAGATAACGAGGTTCGTCCATGAATACGATTGCCTGGTTAGGTAGACTCGTTATTGAGCGGGTGAAAGGCATTGGTGCAGCGTCACTAATGTTGATTCAGATTTTATTTTCAATGCCATCCAAAGGCGGATTTCAGCGTTTTATCTACCAAATGTACCGTGTCGGAGTGATGTCATTATTGATTATCTCTGTCTCTGGTTTATTCATTGGTTTGGTACTGGGTTTACAAGGCTATTCGATTTTGGTGAATGTCGGTAGTGAAGCAATGTTAGGGACGATGGTGTCTTTGACATTACTTCGTGAGCTTGCACCTGTAGTCGCCGCATTATTATTTGCAGGACGTGCTGGTTCGGCACTTACTGCTGAAATCGGTTCGATGAAACAGAGCGAACAGCTTGCCAGTATGGAAATGATTGGTGTTGATCCGTTAAAGCAAATCGTTTCACCACGTTTATGGGCAGGTATTGTAAGTTTACCGATGCTGACTGTCATTTTTGCTGCAATTGGTATTGTCGGTGGAAAATTAGTTGGCGTTGATTTCCTCGGAGTGGACGAAGGTTCATTTTGGGGTGGAATGCAAAGTAGTGTGCAATTTGGACATGATGTTGTTAATGGCATTATCAAAAGCGTAGTGTTCGCATTGATTTGTACATGGGTAGCGGTATATCAAGGTTATGCCTGCGATCCAACTCCAGAAGGTATTGCGACGTCGATGACGAGAACGGTCGTGTATTCTTCACTTTGTGTATTAGGTTTTGATTTCGTGTTGACTGCGGTCATGTTCGGAGGGATTTAATGAAATCACGTACTAGTGAGCTGGCCGTAGGTATTTTTGTCATTATCTTCGGTATCGCTCTATTTTTTCTTGCAATGAAAGTCAGTGGTTTAGTTGGCACAAATTTACGTGATAGCTACAGCATGACAGCGCAGTTTGACAATGTGAATGGTTTAAAACCACGTGCAAAAGTTACGATGAGTGGTGTAACGATTGGTCGTGTTGAATCTATTACATTAGACCCAATCACACGTTTAGCGACTGTGAAATTCGAATTGGATGGTAAGTTAACGAGCTTTAATGCTGAGCAGTTAAAAGAAGTGCAGAAGAATGCACTTGAAGAATTACGCTATAGCTCCGATTATCAACAAGCTGATGCTGCGAAACAAAAAGAAATGGAACAGCAACTGATTGGTAACATGACCTCCATCACGAGTCTGGACGAAGATGCTTATATAATGGTAGCAACCAATGGCTTATTGGGTGAAAAATATTTGAAAGTCGTACCAGGTGGTGGAGTCAACTACTTGAAACGTGGTGACGTCGTTTCAAACACTCAAGGCACAATGGATTTAGAAGATTTAATCAGTAAATTTATTACTGGCGGTGCGGGTAAATCCACATCAAGCTCATCAACAGAAAGTTCAGCTTCTCAACCTGCTACGGATGATGCAGAACCTTCGTTTGTTGAGTAATTCAGGTTAGGAGATTGAAGTGAATACATTATTGAAACAGACACTGACAGCAAGCGTATTATCGACAATGCTTGCGAGTGCCGCTTTTGCAGCGCCAAAAGAGACCCCACCTGATTTCGTAAAACGTGTTGCAGATGGCTTAATTACTCGTTTGAAAGCTGATAAACCGAAGTTGCAAAACAATCCAGCTTTGGTCAGAACGATTATCCGTCAAAATCTTGATCCATATGTAGATTCGCAAGCATTTACTCGTATCGTATTGGGTACTTATGCAAATAACCAATACACGAATGCTGCACAACGTGCTCAGTTTGAGAAAAACTTCCGTGAAGTGATTATCGAAAACTACGGCGGTGCTTTCGCGAAATATACTAATGAAAGTTATACAATGCGTCCGTTTAAGTCGACTAACAGCAAAAATCCTGTGGTGACTTTAGACTTTATGCATAATGGTGAGAAGATCCCTGTGTCATTCCAATTAACGGACAAAGGGGATCAATGGAAAGTGCGTAATATCAATGTTTCTGGTATTGATCTAGGCTTACAATTCCGTAACCAGTTTGCTGCTACAGTTCAGCGTAATGGTGGAAATATTGATAAAGCGATTGCGACCTTTAAACCAGATGCTGATGCAGCTGTAAATAAAAAATAAGTAGGTGACGGGTGATTCAATATATCGACCAACAACTCGTCGTTCCTAAGACGATTGATTTTGAAAATGCAGAGCAAGTTTATCAATCAGGTTTAGCATATATTCAGCAACATCAAAGTTTTCCTTTAGTTGTTGACCTTGCTCAGCTTGAAAATGGTAATACTTTATCTTTGGCTGTTTTGGTGCAATGGTTACGTCAAACTCCAGAGAGTAAAGGATTACATTTTAAAAATGTTTCTGAAAAGATGTTAAAGATCATCCAAGCTTGCCATCTACAAGATGACTTAAAGTTAATTTAATTGATTTTGTAGATTACAAAAAGAGAGCTATTTTAGCTCTCTTTTTTATTGGTATTATTTGGGATAAGCTGAAAAAAGAGCTTCGCAAGTTGGATATTTTTGATGTAGTTTTTTTAAATAAAAGCTTTCGTCATGTTCTAAAAAAACCATCTAGTAATCTGATAGATGATTCATTATTACAGCCTTTAATTCTTCTATTCCATGCGGTAAATGGTGCAATAGGAAGATCAATCGATATGGTATTTTCTTTGCAATCTAATAATGCTAAAGAGACAATTTGATATTTCTGGGGTGCATTATGATTTGATGGGTATGCTAAGCCCATAATTAAGTCATTCGTTTTTATCGTTTTAACTGGAAAGTCACTCATCCATTCTTTAGGTCTTGGTGAAATGATTTTAGATAACAAATTCTTAAATACAAAGTCAGGATGCTGTAATTTGAATTTAGTATGATTAATTGAATTGATCTTCTGAACAGACTTAACGCGGGCAATAAACACATCATTTGGGGAAAGCGGTGCGCAGGCAAAAGTTGTGGGTATCGAAAGAGTTATGCCTATACAAAGGAATAACCCTTTCATTTTATATCCATTTCTTCCATCTGAAGTAGACCATTGGTAGTACTAAGAAAGCCATTAATATGCCAGCGACGACGAGAAAGCTTAAACTTCCGTGAGCAAATGGTAATTCATCTGTATTCATCCCATAAATACTTGCAATCAGCATAGGTGGTGCAAGCATACTTGGTAAAATAGAGAATCGACGAATCGTGTCATTCTGTTCAGTGTTAATGAACCCAGAAGTGGTATCGAGTAAGAATCGTACTTTTTGGAATAAGAAAGCATCGTGCTCGACTAGTGAGCGTACATCCTCGCTTAATTCTCGAATATCTGCATCATAGATATGACTGCCTAATGCACGCGGGCGAGATAAAAAGGTAAGAACTCGACGCAAATCAATCAAACATAATTGTGCTTTTCCAAGCATATCTTCTTGTTGTGCTAGGCGTGTAATCATGTCATCTAGATCTAAGATCTTTTCACGATGATGATTATTGAGTACTTCTGTGGAGTATCTTTCTAAGTCTTTGTGGATATCTTCTAAGATATCCGCAAGTTCATCAAGCTTTGCTTCTAGTAACCCCAATAAGATCCACGTCGGATCTTTATAGTCCATATCATAGTCATTGCGACGCGCGCGGGCACGGAATGCACGGAAAGCGACGAGCTTCTCACCACGCATGGTAAATAAACGGTCTTTATGCAAAATAAATGCGACGGTTTGTACCATTGCAAGCATATGTGATGAGTCGTCAGTATCACCATCTACCTGATAATTTTTATTCTTTGTTAAAAAATATGTGCTGATATGCAAAATACCATCATCATCACGGTAAAATCGTGCGGATGAGGAAATGTCTTCAAGTGATTTGAGAGTAGGTAAGTTGCGCTCATAAGCATCAAGTACCCATTGTTGTTCTTCTTGTGATGGAGCGATTAAATCAATCCAAACTAATTCAGGATGCAGATCAAAACTCCCATTGATCGTTGCATCTTCTAGACTACCGCGCTCTGTGGCATAAAAGGCTTCAAGCATGTCTTTTTTCCTCGCGCAGTTTATGAAAGTCAGCGTGTATTTTAGACAAGGATTGAACTAAAAACACTTGCCTAAACGCTATTTTGTCAAAAATCTTGTTTCATAGCCTACTTTATCAGCATGACAGTTATATAAAACGGTTTTAATTGTATGAATTCTATATGTGTTTTTTGCGGTTCTTCTCTCGGTAATGATGTGGTTTATGAACAAATCACTCAAGCAACAGGTCAAATAATTGCTGAACAAGGTTTGACCCTTGTTTATGGTGGTGGTCGTTCTGGCTTAATGGGTGTGGTTGCCAATAGTGCGCTTGAAGCAGGTGGCAAAGTGATTGGTGTTATTCCTGAAGCTTTGGTTGATCGTGAGCTTGCGCATGCTGAACTTAGCGAACTATATGTTGTGAAAGATATGCATGAACGAAAAACCAAGATGGCTGAATTGGCAGATGGTTTTATTGCATTACCTGGCGGTGCAGGGACTTTGGAAGAAATTTTCGAGCAGTGGACATGGAATCAATTAGGGATTCACCAAAAGCCTTGTGCATTTTTAAATATTAATGGCTTTTATGATGATCTGATTAAAATGTTACAAGCTTCAGTTGAGCATGGTTTTAGCCAAGCTCGATTTGTAGATACCTTGATTGTGTCTGATAATATTCATGATATTTTAGCGGCATTTCAGAAATATCAACCCGCAGTTCCGAAATGGACGTCTCGCAATGAAATTCAAGCTTGAGGATAACCTTTGAAAACAATCACTGTCGCTGCTGCCGTTATCATGAATGACAAAAATGAGTTGTTATTGGTAAGAAAAAAGAACACGCGTGTGTTTATGCAAGTTGGCGGAAAGCTTGAACCCAATGAAGCGCCTGAAATAGCAATTCAGCGCGAAATTTTAGAAGAGATTGGGTCTACTTGTGACATCAAGCAGTATTTGGGGCGATATGAGACAGCAACAGCAAATGAACCTGATCATCAATTAATTAGCCATCTGTTTGTTGTCGAACTCCATCAACAACCTGAAATTGCGGCTGAAATCGCGGAAATGAAATGGATTGATTTGCATGAAGAGTCTATTTTGCTTGCACCATTAACTACCGAGGTTGTCATTCCTTGGTGTCTTAAGCAATAACATCATGATTTGCCTGTTTAACACCACCAGCGGCTAAACAGGCTGAGTATATATGTTGGCACCCCAACTGTTTTAATACTTGACTGAGGGCATTGATAGAGCTGCCTGTGGTCACGACATCATCAATAATCAGCACTTTTCTATAAATCAATTGAAGATGTGTTTTAGCGACAAATTGATCTTCTATATTTTCCAGTCGCTCTAAGCGGCTTAAACCTTTTTGAGAATGTTGGGCTAGTCGTTGCACGGGCTGCCATACTGGAATATTCAATACTTTGCTCAGTTCCTTAGCGATTAAAAGTGATTGATTGAAACCTCTTTCCATCAGTCGATCATTTGAAATAGGCATTGGTACGATGGCATGTACTTTTGGCAGCTTAAGTTCCAGTAATAGTCCGCTAAGTAATCGAAGATGATGTAACTGTTGCTCGTATTTAAATTGTTGAATGAGTTGGCTGATCGGATATTCATAATGACAGGCAATAAGTATATCTTGCTGATGTCGTTCGATTTTATGTTTTAACCATGGTAATTGTTGCCAGCAACTTTGACAAACACCATATTGTGCTCTGACACCAATATCGCATAAGTGACATGCTGTGAAATAATCAGCAACTTGTTGTGCTCCTCGGCTCAATAATTTAAACATAAGCGTATCGAGGTGCTTCAGGTAGCCAGCGTTTTAATAGTCCTTCAGCATGTTGTGGATAATCTTTGAGTAATTGTTCAGCAACATAATGTGCTTGGGTGAGCAAATGGTCATCACGTTCTAAGCGTGCGACACGAAACCCCATATCACCAGTTTGCTTGGTACCTAGTAATTCACCTGGACCACGTATTTCCAAATCTTTTTCAGCGATCACAAAGCCATCGTTGCTTTCACGCAAGATGGAAAGACGTTCTTGTCCATTTTGTGATAGTGGCGTTTTGTAGAGTAGAGCACAAAAACTAGCTGTTGCACCGCGACCAACTCGACCACGTAACTGATGTAATTGAGAAAGTCCAAGTCGTTCCGCATTTTCAATCACCATAATGGATGCATTGGGCACATCGACACCCACTTCAATCACGGTGGTGGCAATCAAAAGTTGTGACTGGTTGTCTTTAAAGGATTGCATGACAGCTTGCTTTTCATCAGCTTTCATTTTGCCGTGTACTAATCCCACATTTAGATCAGAGAAGCGTTCTTTAATTTCTTGAAAAGTTGCTTCTGCTGCTTGGGCATCCAAGGTTTCAGATTGTTCAACTAAAGTGCAAACCCAGTAGGCTTGTTTACCTTCACGACAGTTACTGGCGATACGTTGTAAGACCTCTTCTCGACGATCAAGAGGAATCGTGACAGTTTGAATCGGGGTTCGTCCAGGTGGTAGCTCGTCAATGATTGAGGTATCTAAATCACCATAAGCACTCATTGCGAGTGTGCGTGGAATAGGGGTCGCTGTCATCACTAGTTGATGTGGTGTAAATTGATCAACGCCTTTATTACGTAATGCAAGTCGTTGATCTACCCCAAAGCGGTGTTGTTCATCAATAATCACTAAGCCTAACTTCGAGAATTCTACATTGTCTTGGAATAGGGCATGCGTTCCGACAACGAGTTGTGAGTGACCTTCTTTAATTTCCTGCTCTGCTAAAGTTCGTGCTTTACCTTTTTGTTTACCTGAGAGCCAAGCTACTTTTATGCCTAAAGGCTCAAACCAACGTTTGAAATTTAAATAGTGTTGTTCAGCCAAGATTTCGGTGGGTGCCATCAGTGCCACTTGCCATTCAGCTTCTAAAGCATGGCATGCTGCAACGGCTGCAACCAATGTCTTACCTGCACCCACATCTCCTTGAACTAAGCGCAGCATGGGTTGATCTTGCTTCAGATCATGTAGAATTTCTTTAGAAACTCTTTTTTGTGCATTAGTCATCTGGAAAGGCAGAGCATCTAAAAGGCTCTTTGCTAAAACTTTGCTGCTGCTAAAGCGAGGTGCTGCTATTTGTCGAATATAAGCACGACGTGTAAGTAAGCTGATTTGATGCGCGACCAGTTCTTCAAAAATCAATCGTTGCTGTGCAGGATGTGAGCCTTGATTGAGTTGTACCATATTGGCATCAATCGGTGGTTCGTGAATATAGTGCAGAGCTTCTTTTAATTCGTAGCCATTACTGTATTTGGCGGGCAGTAATTCAGGTAAAGCATCGCTATGATGTTCTAGTGCTTGGCGAACATATTCACGCAACTTAGGTTGTGTTAGACCTTCCGTGCTTGGATATATCGCTGTTAACTGAGTTTTGGGTAATGCGGTATGTTGTTGAATGACTTGTATTTCGGGATGATAAAGTTCTAAGCCTCGTGCACCGACACGGACTTCACCAAAGATTCTTAAACGTGCGCCCGGTTTTATACGATCCGTTAAACCTTTATAAATATGATAAAAACGTAAGGTGACTTTGCCAAAATCATCTTGTAGCAACGCAGCAAAGGATTTCTTTTTTCCTGGTGGGAAATCAATAGATTTAACTTCCCCCTCAAGCAAATAACTACGTCCAACAACCAGCTGATTCATTGGAATAATAGTGCTACGATCTTCATAGTCACGCGGAAGATGAAACAGTAGATCATCCGTGCTAAAAATATGGAGCTTTTCTAGTAGGCTTGCTGCGGCAGCACCAACGCCTTGTAATTGCTGGACTGAAGTCATTTTTTGGTCAAGGATCGGTATGCATATTTTATTTATTGGTTATGGTAAAACATCTCAGCGTGTCGCTAAACACTTATTTGAGCAAGGCCACCACATTAGCACAATTAGCCGTACTGAAAAAACAGATCATTACGCAACACACCATATTCAAGATGCCCATCATCTTGATTTAAGTGAATTTGAACCAATCGATGTGGTATATGTGATTCTTTCACCAAGTGAAAGTGGAATTGATGCTTATCAACATATCTATGTCGATAGTGTGGAACCAATTGCTAAAGCTTTACAACATCATCCTGTCAAACGGATCATTATCGTCTCTTCAACACGCGTTTATGGTGAAAACTCAGGAGAGCTTGTGGATGATGAGTCTGATATACGTCCAATAGATGAACAAGGAGAGCTATTACGAAAAATGGAGTTATTATGGCAATCCTACTATCCACAACAGGCTGTGATTGTTCGTCCAACAGGTATTTATGGTGTATCCGTTGAGCGTTTAAAAAAGCTTGCCCAGCGTACACAGAGCTATCCGACGATTCACTTTAGTAATCGTATTCATATAAATGATTTAGCTCGATTTTTAGCTTTTTTGGCGACTTTGGGAAGTCCTGAATCAAGTTATATTCTCAGTAATAATAGACCTATAGCGATGCATGAAATTTTGCTTTGGTTTCAGCAAAAATTAGGTTTGAAACCATTGAAATTGGAGTCTGAACAGCACACTGGAAAGCGTATTTATGCGACTCGAATCGCTAAAACTGGTTTTGAATTTGACCATTTGATTTGCTTTAATGACTATGAAGCTGCGCTGTTCGTACATAGTAATGAAAAATAATTAGATTAAACTGCGATCATGATTGAAGAGTTGGTATGAATCTTGATAGATACTTACCAACACATTCCGTTAAGGAACTGCCTAAGTTTGCACGTGGTTTGCAGTGAGGCGTTGAAGGTTGTATATGAGAAAAATAATTTATTTAATTTTGCTGTTATTTATGGGAACAACAAGCTGGGCTGGTGAGCAGGTTTGGTGTGTGTTTGAGCCTTTGAGTTCCAAAGGCGATATCAGCCGTCGTCTGCAAGATATACGTTTGCATGCCATGCAAAGCCAAGTTCAATTAAAATTCAGTTATTTTAAAATTGAAAAAGATGCGATTCAGGCTTTTGAGCAAAATAAATGTACAGGTTTAGTCGCATCAAACTTTAATACCTACCGCTACAACTCATTTATGGGAAGCACTGGTGGAATTGGCTTAATTTCGAATAATCGTGTTGCACGAATGTTTTTGCAACTGATGAATAATTCGAATGTTGAAAAAAGAATGATCAGTTCGAAGTATGAAGTGGTTGGTATGATTCCGATCGGAACGGCATATATGATCATGAATACTCAACAGATCAGTAAAGTATCCCAACTCAAAAACAAGCGCATAGGGATTCTAGAAGATAACCCACCACAACAAGCTTTAGTTCAAAGTGTCGCTGCTAAAGCGACTTATGTTGATTTTTCAAATGCAATAGATTTATTTAAACAACATAAGATTGATATTCTAGCAGCGCCTGCTTATGGAATTTTGCCTTACAATCTCAAGAAAGAGTTTGGTGAAGCAACACAGGTTGTGAATTTCCCAGTTGCTTATTTTGCAATGAATATTGTGATTAAACCAAAATCATATCCTGCAAATTTTGGGCATCATGTTCGTACATGGTTTGTCAAAAATAGTAATGTATTAGCCGCACAGGCGATTCAATGGGAAAATCACTTGCCTGCTTATTACTGGGCGGATATTTCAGACTTTGAGAAACAAGGTTATGAAGCATTGGTTGTGAAAATCCGTAATCGTTATGTTGAACAAGGATACTACGATGCTTTTTTTGTAGAATTGATTAAACGACTTCGATGTATCGATGATCCAAAATATCTTGAATGTCGCAAATGACGCAAATAAAAAGCCAAATCTAAGATTTGGCTTTTTTGTTTCGAGATGAACGTTGAGATTATGCTTTCTTACGCTTTAGACGACGTTTCGCTTGTTGAGAAGCCATTGCTTCCAAAGCAGTAGCTAATTCTTCATCACTAAACGTAGTAATATGTTGCAGCATCTGTAAAGTGGTTTCATCTAGAACCAATTGAGCACCTGCAGCCATTTCACTAAAGTTATCATCATATTCGATGAAGCCTTGCTCGTTGTTGCGAATATAGTTTTGCTGAGTCAGAACTTTAATAAAGCTTTGGAATAGTGCCTTATCAAAGAATTCTGGCGAATTGAATTCATATAACACCGATAAGCGCTGACCTAATAAGTGGCTTAACTCCTCAACTTGTTTGGTTGAGATGTTGCCTGAGCCTCGCTGTGTGATCAGTGCCAACGTCATATAATAACGTTCAAGACTTTGTTTTACTGGCATTGCCAAGGTCAGTAATTTTTGGTGCTCTTCACTGTTTGGCGTAGGGCTAAATAAATTACCGTCATGGTCTTGGAAAATTAACCCAATTTGAACCAAAGCATTTACATAGCTGTCGATGTGTTGTTGCAATTCAGAAGCTTGCCACTTCATAAACAATTCAGCTTTTAAGAATGGATACAAAGTGCGAATTACATTACTTAAATCTAATTTATTGATCTTTCCATTGTGTTCCACTAAAGATGCAACAAGTGAAGGTAAAACAAAGGCATGCAAAATGTTGTTACGGAAGTAAGTCAACAATACCGCTTGATTGTCTTCGATCGCGATAATATCACCAAGCACATGGTGAACACGTTTGATCAGTTTTAATTTCAAGCCATAGGCAATAATTTCTTTGCCTGATAATGAAGTCACTTGAGTGCGTTCATCGTAAGGATGTTGAGTCGCTAAATCACGATAAATATCAAGCTGCTTAGCACAAATTTCTTCATCAAGCGTATGCTTCGGCGTTGCCAACAAAATCAGAGATAATAATGAAACAGGGTTAATGACAACTGCACGGTTAATATTTTCTAAGATTAGATTTGCTGAGCTAGAAACAACTTTCGAAATTTCAGCTGGAATAGGTGCATCATTTTTCTCGATTTGGATATTGTCTGCTTGATGCTGCTTCAAAATATCATCTAAGAAAACAGGCTCACCAAAATTCACATGTACCTTACCAAAAATACGTTCGATTTTGCGTAAGGTTTTTACGATACCAAAAATAGATTCTGCTTCTTTAGGCTTACCTTGCATCTCGCCAACGTAAGTTGAACCTTCCATTAAGCGTTCGTAACCGATATAGGTTGGTACGAATACAATTGGTTTGGCACGTCCACGTAGATGACCATGAATCGTCATGGCTAACATACCTGTTTTAGGTGGCAATAAGCGCCCCGTTCGTGAGCGTCCACCTTCAATAAAGTATTCAATCGGGGTATTGCGCGACAAAATACTGTAAAGATATTCTTTAAATACAGATGTATATAGTGCATTACCGCGGAAAGAACGACGAATAAAGAATGCACCACCACCACGAAGTAATTGACCTACAAATGGAAGATTGAGGTTGTCGCCAGCAGCAATATACGGAATCATCAAGCCGCGTTTATAAATCACGTATGACAATAATAAGTAGTCGATATGACTGCGGTGACACGGTGTGTAAATGATTTCATAGTCTTTTGCGAGTTCACGAACTGTACTGAAGTTATGAACTTCGACACCGTCATAAAGTTGTGTCCACAAACGCGTTAATGCCATATCAGCAAAACGAACAGCTGAAGCTGAGTAGTCTGATACGATTTCATTAACGTATCCGATAGCACGTCGTTCAGCTTCGAGCATACTGATTTTGTGTTGAATACTTTCACGACGGATTGCATCTTGAACATCACGAGATTTGACCACTGACTGCATGACGTTACGACGATCCGACAAGTCAGGGCCCAAAACAACTTCACGTTGTTGATCTAAATAAGTATCTAATGAGCTAGCGATATAAGTCGCAGGAGAGAGATTTGGGTGGTTGGTCTTGGCATAATCTACCAATTCTCTCAATGATTGAGGCTCATGGAATTCCAAATAAGACTGGCGACCATGTAAGCCGATATTCATAAGTTGTTTAACAGTACCTGGTGTTGCCCAAGTATCTGAAAATAGTAATTTGAACCAAGAATCTTCTTTATCAGGCGCACGTCCCCATAATACCGTAACAGGCACGAGTTCTATTTCAGTTTCAGGATGTTTTTCGAGTGCTTCAATAAGATGTAAAAGTTTGCTAGGAAAAGTTTGAGTATTAAAGTAATTATTTTCGTTATGATGAAGGAATAAGACTGAGTTCTTTTCCTGATATGATCCAAAACTCAATGGATCTAGTGCAGGTTTCAGATGAAGGCGACGGGTTTCACCATCGACAACAAGTGCATTACTACGTGAATAGTTTTGTAAAACATAGCATACAATTTTATTTGAATCGGTTGTATTCTGCTCTGTTTTGGTGGATTCTGTAGGAACTTCACCAAGAACATGTGGGGTAACCACAAGGTCAAGTAACTTACTCGAAAGTTGACGATACATTTGACCAAATCCAGTCTTGGACATTACAGACTCCTAAATAATAATCCTGACATATAGCCATGATGAACACGACATTCTGCGATATTCTTACATAAAACGATATGCTATTTTCTGACAAAATATAGCGTATTTGGTAGATTTTATCGTTAAAAATCGTATTTTTAGCGGTTATAAATAAGGATTAATGTGACGGACAAATCATTTTATCCTGAGCATCTTTATTGGAATTTGTGGCACAATCAAAATCATCAACTAATATAACAATTCGTTGATCTCTCCTGATTGATGTTGGAAGGTTATTACATGAATGCTTTGACTCAAGAACTCGTTGAACTTTTGACCTTAGAAAGAATAGAAGATCATATCTTTCGGGGTAACAGCCGCAATTTGGTTGGTAAACGAGTATTCGGTGGACAGGTTCTTGGTCAAGCATTAAGAGCTGCTTCGTATACTACTGATCGTCCTGCACATTCGTTGCATGCTTACTTCTTATATGGTGGAGATGTAAATGCACCCATTATTTATGAAGTTGATCCATTGCGTGATGGAAAAAGTTTTGCAAGTCGTCAAGTGCGAGCAATTCAACATGGGCGTACAATTTTTTCTGCGATGGTATCTTTTGCCAATCCTGAAGAAGGTTTGAACTATCAACATAAAGAGCCTGAATATCCTGCTCCAGAAGCACTGAAATCAGAAAAAGAACTAAAAGAAAGTATGTTGAATTTCGTGCCTGAAAATGTTCGCGCCAGCTTTATGCGTGAACGTCATGTTGAAATTAAACCGATTCAGCCTATGAATCCGTTTCAACCTCAGCCGGAAGCTCCTTTTTACGCACACTATATTCGTACTCATGATCGAATCCCATCGAACATTGATGAAATTTCACTTCATCAAGCGATTGTTGCGTTTTATTCTGACTTTACCTTGATGACAACAGCATTGCGTCCTCATGGTCTGTCTTGGATTTCCCCAAATCTACAATGTGCCAGTATTGATCATACGATTTATTTCCATCGACCTCTGCGTGCAGATGATTGGATGTTGTATGACATGGAGGCAACGATTAGTGCAAGTTCTCGTGGCTTGAACTTTGGAAAAATGTGGCAAAACGGACAATTAGTCTGTAGTACAGTACAAGAAGGTTTGATTCGGCTCAGAGAAATAGAAACGCAATAATGTGAAATTATTCTGCATGAAATCGTATTAAAGCCATCATTATGATGGCTTTTTTGTCATAAGCTTGTGACAAAAAATTGCTCGATTCTTAGATTTGAGCGTGCCATAGTAGCTGTACTGCATTCATTTTTAATACTCACAATGAATTTAAATACCCAAATTTTAATTGCAGCTATCGCGGGAGTAGGGTTAGGACTTTTATTGACTAGCTATCCTCAGGCTGATTTTGCTCAAACAACTTTATATGTTTTAGGTATTTTAAGTAGCATTTTTATTGGTTTGTTAAAGATGTTGCTGATCCCTTTGATATTTAGTTCTATCGTTGTAGGGGTTTCAAATTTACAAGCTGGAGGTGAGTTCGGTCGAGTTTGGAAGATTACCGCCTTGAGTTGTGTGACCACTACAACGCTTGCACTGATCTTAGGAATTGGCTGTGCACATCTTTTTGATGTTGGTAAGGGCGTTGATATCACACTTTTTCAGTCAGCAATGCAAAATCATCAAACGCCTGATACGCTTACACCTTCTAGTTTTCTTACCAATTTTATTCAAAATACCTTAATCAATCCTTTTAAAGCATTTAGTGAAGGGAATGTACTCGCTGTTGTGGTTTTTGCACTTTTCTTAGGCGTTGCTCTCGTTAAAGGTGGTGAGCGTTTTAATACAGTTCGTCAACTCAGCCAACAATTCTTTGAAATGATGATGATGCTTGTCAGTTGGGTAATGAAACTCGCGCCGCTTGGGATTTTTGCATTATTGGCGAAGTTGATTGCGACTGAGGATTTATCTGTATTAAGTCGTCTTGCTGAGTTTGCATTTGTGGTGACTGGAACAACGATTTTTCATGGTTTAGTAGTTTTGCCTACACTGCTTTGGATTTTTGGAAAAATGAATCCTCTGACGTTCTTCAGAGGTGCGCGAGCTGCATTGGTGACGGCATTTGCAACAAGCTCTAGTTCTGCGACCATGCCACTGAGTATGCGTTGCGCACAAGAGAATTTAGGGGTAAGGCCGCAAACGGCAGGCTTTGTAATTCCTTTGGGTACGCAGTTAAATATGGACGGTACAGCACTTTATGAGGCTGCAGCTGCACTTTTTATTGCCAATTTGATGGGTTTGGATTTAACCCTAACCCAACAGTTTATCGTCTGTCTCACCGCAATGATTGCATCATTAGGTGCGCCGGGAATTCCAAGTGCAGGCATGGTAACGATGATAATGGTGTTGCAATCAGTCGGTTTACCTGCGGAAGCGATTGCAATTTTACTGCCGATAGATCGTTTGCTGGATACCGTTCGAACTGTAGTTAATGTACAGGGAGATATGATGATCAGTGTGGTTGTCGATCGTTATGCAAAGCAAACGGAAATAGAGCCAAGTTAATCGAGTTGTACGGACATAAAAAAAGCAGGAGAAAACTCCTGCTTTTTCTTTCTCTTCACTTATGCAGCATGTTGTAGTGCACGCTTAGCAGCAGGTGAATTATTTAAATAATTCACAGCATCTTGGGTACTTCCTTCTTTCACAGGATCATACCAAGGCATCAAATAATCAATTTGTTGTGATACTAACCAGATTGGATTTGGAAGAATTTGATTGTCTTTACGACCAATCTTATACCATTCCAACCATATCCAAGGTTTGAATATACTTGGTTTTTTATCTGCAAAACGAGGATCTTGGCTCATGATGTGAGCAGCACCATCTACCCACAAACCAAGTACCAGAACGATTACCGCAACGCTGAGGTAGTAACGTGCAATATAGCTACCACCTAAATGACGATAAAGATCAAATGCTACGGTACGGTGTTCGATTTCTTCAGAACCATGCCATTTAATTAAATCGATCATCTCAGGATCAGCCCCAAGTTCTTCCCAACGTTTGTTGTAGAGTGCGTATTTACCAAGAACACACGTCATGTGCTCAACGGTTGCAATCACACCTAGACGGAATAAATCCCATTGATGATCTAATATTTTAGGAACTTCTTTACCAAAAGGCTTATCAGCTAAAGCTTTGGTAAATAAGAAATCCATGATGTCTAAGTTGCGTTGAATATCGATGTTGCGTTGGCTGAGATATTCTTTATTCGCAGAGGTATGAGCAACAGCATGCATCGCTTCTTGACGAATAAAAGCTTGTACATCTTCTTTTAATTTTTCATCAGTGATTTCAGGAAGTACTTTGTTGTACAAACGACAAAACCAGAACTCACCAGCAGGCAAAATATTATTAATTTCGTTAATAAAATAGCTAGCAAAAGGTTGATTTGGAATCCAATCTACAGGGGTTTTTTCCCAATCAAATTTTACTTTTCGAGGGAGAATTTTATAGTCAATCGAAGAACCAAGAACTTTGTTCTTCACAAATGATAGTAATTTCATCTTTAGTCCTAATCGATAGTGCAATGAACCAACACTAAGCAGTATATGAAAACTACCTAGTGTTTGTGTTTAGCAATTCAGGACAATTAAAAATTATTTTATGCATCAAGTTGCATGAAATGCATAATTTATTCTTTATCGTCAGTTTCTGATGCTTCTGGGATTTGATCGAGGTCAAATTCCACCGTTTGATCAAGTGTGTAATTTAAACGACCACCCATTACACTCGCTAACTCCTCTAGACCAATACGGTTAAGAGAAGAGAATAGTTGTATTGAGAAGTCGAGCTTCATTTTTTTCAATTGTTGTTTAACGTCGAGCAAGGTTTTATTTGCTGGACCTCGATTCAGTTTATCCGCTTTAGTGAGAAGAATATGAACAAACAAATGACGAGAATGCGCCCATTCCAACATCATTAGATCAAAGTGTTGTAAAGGATGGCGGATATCCATCAATAAAACTAAGCCTTGTAAGCTTTTGCGATGAATCAAATAATTTTCTAGTTCTTTTTGCCAAACAATTTTCATTGCTTCTGGTACAGCGGCATAGCCATAACCAGGTAAGTCTACCAAACGTTGATCAGGATTACCCAAGCTAAAAAAGTTGATCATTTGGGTACGACCTGGTCTTTTTGAAGCACGTGCCAATTGCTTTTTATTGGTTAAGGCATTAATTGCACTAGATTTTCCCGCATTTGAACGACCTGCAAATGCAATCTCATAGCCTGTATCTTCAACGCACAAAGCAAGTTTTGGTGCACTCATTAAAAATTCAGCTTGGCGTAACCAATTCAAAGACTGTACTGCATAAGCGGTTAATGCAGGATCAGTCTTTTTCTCATAACTGATTTTTTCTTTAGGTGCGAGTCTAGCTTTGGTGTCTTTCGATTTTTCACTACGGTGCATAGAAGCTTACTTTTGAATTTGAATAGCAATAAGCATTATAAAGGATGTATTGGATTCGTGCGAATCTTCATCCTAAATCTAAGCTTTTTGAACCAGTTCTAAGAATGTAATATCTGATCGAGTGGAAGATGGGAGTATGCCGTGTTGAACCACTTCACCCAAAGTATATTGATCTAAGCTTTGATAAAAGCTTTCAAGTGCTTGATCAAGAATACCTTTCAGACCACATTGAGAGCGCAAGACACAAGGGGGGGTATTGCATTCCACAATTTGCTGATGACCTTGTAAAACACGGACAATTTCACCAAGTCGAAGTGTCCGTGCTGACGGATTTAATCGAATTCCACCGCCTTTGCCTCGTGTAGTAACAATCCATTGTTGTTTACCCATGAAATGTACAATTTTAACGAGGTGGTTTTGTGAAACATGCAAATCTTTTGCAATATCAGCAATAGTGTAAGGTATCTCGCTCGGACGGGCGACATACATCAGGATTCTGAGTGCATAATCTGTAAATTTATTGAGTTGCATTGTTTCACTCAATCTATTGCGATAAATAGAAAAGGCTAGTCTATCATAGGCTAGCCTTATACAAAACGCAGCATTAATTAGCTAAGTTTTACACCACCTGTGCCAAATGCTTCGCTATGAATATTTTCAGCAGGAATGCCTCGTGCAACAAGTGCTTTGTGTTGTTCAGCCATAAATGGCATCGGACCACATAAATAATAATCAGCAGTTGTTGGCAATAGTGCTGCATCCATAGACGCTAAATCTAAACGACCGGCTGCTTCATAATCCACGCCTAATACATCCCCATCATGCGGAAATTCATATGTCGTAAATGTGCTTAGACGAGGGAATTTAGCTTTAAGATCATGAATATGTTGTTTCATAGCATGAACTTGACTGCTACGACATGCATGTATAAACGTTACAGGTTGTGGCATATCTAAAGTAACCAATTGATTCAGCATAGCAATCATTGGGGTTAAACCTACACCACCACTGATAAATACATTACGTTTCTTACTATCTATCAGATAAAAGTTACCTGTAGGAGCAGAAACTTCGATTTCAGAACCTTCCGCTAAACTATGTAATGTATTTGATACCCAGCCTTCAGCAAGCTCACCTTTCGCATCTTCACGTTTTACTGAAATACGCAAATAATCTGCTTGTGGGCTTGTTGATAAAGTGTATTGACGAGGTTGTCTCAAATTGAGTTCTGGGACAAAAACACGTACTGAAATATATTGGCCAGCTTCGTAGTTTGGTAAATCACCGCCATCGACAGGTGCTAAATAAAACGACGTAATTTCGTCACTTTCAATCACTTTTTTAGCGATTTTAAAATTACGCCACCCTAACCAACTGCCTTTAGTTTGTTGATGTTGGTCGTAGATCGCTTTTTCAGTGCTGATAAACAAATCTGCTAGTTGTCCATAAGCGGCAGCCCATGCCGCAATCAAGGGATCTTCCATTGAGATATTCAGTACTTCACTGATCGAATGTAATAAATTTTCACCCACAATACTGTAATCAGGTGCTTGGATATTGAGACTGACATGTTTATGAGCGATCAGTTCCACCACAGGCAAAAGCACAGATGGATTTTCAATATTTTCTGCGTACGCTAAAACAGCTCCTGCGAGTGCTTGAGCTTGAGCACCACTGCGTTGATGACCCATGTTAAAGGTTTCTTTGAGCGCAGGATTATTTCCTAACATACGATTATAGAAATAACCTGTTAATGCGACACCATTTTCACGTAAGACAGGAACAGTTGCTTTTACGAGTTCAATTTGCTGTGGAGTCATGAGTGATCTCTCTGGACTATCATTTTATAAGATATATTTAAAATACATCTTATAAAATGTATTTGCAATACATCTTATAATAAAAACCATAAAAAAAATAAGGGATAATTAATTATCCCTTATTTTTGAGATTTTTTTATTTTCCGAATAATGAGCCGAGTAATCCACGCACTATTTTTTGTCCAGTGCTACCACCTAAGCTTCGGGCAGCACTTTTTGCAAATGTACCGACAATGTCTTGTGTGAGCTTTTCACGATCACGTTGTGCTTTTTCTGCCGCTTTTTGTTGCTCTTTAGCAAATCGCTCTTGTTCTTTTGCTTGTTGCTTTGCGAGGGTTTCTTGTTCTTTTACTTGCTGCTTAGCAAGTTCGTCAGCTTGCTTTTGCTGAGATTGTTGTAATACTTTTTTCTGTAGAAGTTCGTAAGCGCTGTCACGATCTACTGCTTGATCATAAACCCCAGCAACAATACTTTGTCCCATCATGACCTGTCGTTCTTCAGGAGTGATTGGGCTAAAAGAGGAGTAAGGGGGCATCACCCAACCACGCTCAACAATCTGAGGGGTGCCTTGTTCATCCAAACAACTAATCAAAGCCTCACCTACAGCTAGTTCGGTAATTGCTTGATCAACCTTAAAATCAGGATTGGTTCGGAAAGTGTCGGCTGCGGTTTTGACCGCTTTTTGGTCTTTAGGTGTAAAAGCACGTAAAGCATGTTGTACTCGATTTCCGAGTTGACCTAGAACACTTTCTGGTAAATCAAGTGGGTTTTGAGTGATAAAGTAAATTCCTACACCCTTCGAGCGAATTAAACGAACCACTTGTTCAATTTTCTCTTGCAAAGATGGGCTAGCATTGGAAAACAATAAATGTGCTTCATCAAAGAAGAATACAAGTTTAGGCTTATCCATATCGCCAACTTCGGGTAGTTGCTCAAATAATTCTGAGAGCATCCAAAGCAAGAATGTTGCATAAAGTTTTGGGGTATTCATCAACTTATCTGCAGCGAGAAGGTTGATATAACCATGACCTTGAGTATCTGTTTGAATAAAATCTAGAATATTCAAACTTGGTTCACCAAAAAACTGATCTCCACCTTGATCTGCTAACGCAAGCAGATTGCGTTGTATCGCACCAATACTGGCAGGAGAGAGATTGCCATACTCATTTTTCAGTTCAGTAGCATTTTCACTGACATAAGTTAGCATCGCCTTTAGATCTTTAAAGTCGATGAGCAGAAGCCCTTGATCATCTGCGATTCTAAATACTGCGGACAATACACCTTCTTGTGTATCGTTTAAATTTAGCATCTGCGCTAATAATAAAGGACCTATTTCAGAAATTGTGGTTCGAATAGGATGTCCTTGTTGGCCAAATAGATCCCAGAAAATAACAGGTGAAGCTGCAAATGGAACAGAATCCAGATGCAGACTTTTAATGCGTTCATCAAATCTGGGGCTGCTTGAACCAGCTTTGGCTAGGCTTGAAACATCACCTTTCGCATCTGCTAGAAAAACAGGGACGCCGATACGAGAAAAACTCTCAGCAAGTACTTTTAGAGTTACTGTTTTTCCTGTACCGGTTGCACCAGCAATCAGACCATGGCGGTTAGCAAATTGAGAATGTAGAACAATATCTTGTGTTGTATCTGTGGTTTTTTTTGCAATTACGATGGGTGTACTCATTCTTCACCTATTATAAGAGTCATTCCAGTTGTTTTAATGCGTTTTGAATATCTTGAATTAAATCCGCAGGATCTTCTAGTCCTATACAGAAACGAACCAATAAACCTTGTTGTAAATGTGTATTTTCCAATGCACGCATCTGTTTTAAATCATAGAGCATCACTAAACTTACAGGGCCACCCCAACTAAAACCAAGTTTGAATAGTCTTAAGTTATCGCAAAATCTACGCACTGAATTCATATTATATCTTGAATCAAAGATTACACTTGCCAAGCCAGCACTCTTGCCTGTGGTGCAAACCTCTTTCCAAAATTGATGTCCAGCTGAATCAGAAAGACTTGGGTGTAAAACTTGAATAAATTGAGGCTGTTGTTTTAGCCAGTCTAATAATCTTAGTGTGCTTTGAGATTGCTGTTCATAACGCAGCGACATATGCGCCAAACTACGTTGAATTTGCGCAGTATCATCACCTGAAACAGATATGCCTTGGATTGCATGCATGCGATAAAGTTTATGATGTAAATGTTGATCGCGTGTTACAACCGAGCCCATGAGGATGTCTCCACCACCACTTGGATATTTGGTAAGAGCGTGTACTGTTACATCAACCGATAGGTGTTCATCAGAAAAATCAAATGCATTAAATGCCAGACCAGCCCCCCAAGTGTTATCCAGGGCGGTGAGGAGATTAAATTGCTTGGCTTTTTTGACTAGTTTTTTTAAATCAGGAAATTCTAAACTTACAGAACCAGCAGCTTCCAGCCAAATTAACTTCGCTTTTTCTGAAGGTGTGAAACTATCAATATCAATTGGGTTATAAACTTTAACTTGAATGCCATAACGTGTTTGAAGGTTGTTGAGGTGCTCTAAATTTGGACCATAAATATTATCTGCAACCCATACCTCATCGCCTGAATTTAAAAGAGTACTGTTGACTAAATTGATCGCAGATAAACCACTCGGTGCAAGTAAGCTAAACAAACCGCCTTCAATTTGCGCGATGTTATCGCCTAGCGTAAATGTTGTTGGCGTGCCATGTGTGCCGTAGCTATAGTCATAGGGATCTGTCCAATGACGATCAAAAAGGTGCGATGTGCTTTTAAAAATAATGGTAGATGCACGATATAGGGGAGGTTGAATAGTTTCTATATATTGAGGGGCTTTTCTTGGTGCGTGAATAAGGTTGGTTTGTGCATTTTGTTGCTTAGTCATGGTGCTAAATCAAATCAATAGATGGATTTAGGTTAAGAGAAAAACCACAATTCTGCTAGTTGTTCAGGTGTTTTGTACACAATCGTTACAGATCAAATAGATTGAATGAAACTGGCTTTATTTTTGCTAAGACTTAATATCATTCTAACGATAATAGGTTTTAGCGCATGAAGTCGCATTTAAGAGTGCATTATTTTCAGCACATCGCAGGTGAAGGTTTTGGTAGTTGTTACAATTTCTTGAAAGCACATAAAGCAAAAATCACGGCAACAGAGTTTTTTGCTTTGCCCGTCGACCTGCCATTGGAATTGGAAGCATTGCCACATGTAGATGAGGTGGATTTGTTAATTATCATGGGTGGGACGATGAGTGTGAATGATGAGGCAAATTACCCATGGTTAAAATTGGAAAAAAGATGGTTACGTCGTTATTTGGCAGCGGGAAAGCCTGCTATAGGCTTATGTCTCGGTGGGCAGCTAATTGCAAATGCACTTGGTGCTGCGGTTAGCCGTAATCAATATCAAGAGTTGGGGTGGATGGATGTTGGTCGAGCTTCACACATACCTGAAAATTGTTTTCAAATTCCAGAGAAAATTAACATTATGCAATGGCATAGTGAGACCTTTGAAATACCTAGAGGTGGTATCCGTTTAGCAGAAAATGAGGTATGTAGAAATCAACTTTATCAAATCGGTCGTAATGTTTTAGGTTTTCAGTTTCATCCCGAAATGACGCCACATGCATTGCAATTGTTGATTGAAAATGAAGAAGACATGGCTGTGTTTAATGGGGAATTTGTTCAATCAATCGCTGAGCTCAAAAAAACAAACCAAAATAAATTTCAACAAGGCAACGATTTGCTTAATCAAGCAATTGAATATGTTGTAAGCGCTTAAATTGATTTTTTAACGGTAAAAAATAAAAGAAGAATTGCATAAGACTTAAACAATCGCTATAATGGGCGACCCTCAAATGGAGGGCGTTTTCTACGAAGAAAGTAGTTAACGCATTACAGTCGTGGCATCGATCACGACCATAGTGATTTTCACTGCCCTTGACACTTGCCAAAAGGTGAGGTGCGTCATGGGTGATTCTTTATATATTTGGCTTGGAGTTTACTGGTATGTCTAACCAGAGAATTCGTATCCGTTTGAAGTCTTTTGATCATCGTCTGATTGATCAATCTGCTCAAGAGATCGTAGAAACCGCTAAGCGTACTGGCGCACAAGTGTGTGGTCCAATTCCGATGCCTACTCGCATCGAACGCTTCAACGTTCTTACTTCACCACACGTCAATAAAGACGCTCGTGATCAGTACGAAATCCGCACTTATAAGCGTTTGATCGACATCGTTCAACCTACAGATAAAACTGTTGATGCATTGATGAAGTTAGATCTTGCTGCTGGTGTTGATGTTCAGATCGCTTTGGGTTAAGGCTTTCGGTTAATTAACTCTAAGTTAATTAAGCCGCTTTTTTAGAGGTTTATGCACATGGCTATTGGTTTAGTCGGTCGCAAATGTGGTATGACTCGCATCTTTACAGATGCTGGTGTATCTGTACCTGTTACAGTTATCGAAGTCGATCCAAACCGCATTACGCAAATCAAAACACTTGAAACTGATGGTTATCAAGCAATTCAAGTAACTACTGGTGAACGTCGCGAATCGCGCGTAACTAGCGCTCAGAAAGGTCACTTTGCGAAAGCTGGTGTTGCTGCTGGTCGTTTAGTTAAAGAGTTCCGTGTTACTGAAGCTGAGCTTGAAGGTCGTGAAGTTGGTGGTTCTATCGGTGTTGACTTGTTCACAGTTGGTCAAATTGTTGACGTAACTGGTCAGTCTAAAGGTAAAGGCTTCCAAGGTGGTGTTAAGCGTTGGAACTTCCGTACGCAAGATGCTACACATGGTAACTCTGTATCTCACCGTGTTTTAGGTTCTACAGGTCAAAACCAAACACCTGGTCGCGTGTTCAAAGGCAAGAAAATGGCTGGTCACTTAGGTGATGAACGCGTAACAGTTCAAGGTCTTGAAATTGTATCTATTGACGCTGAACGTTCAGTTTTAGTTGTTAAGGGTGCTATTCCTGGTTCAACTGGCGGCGACGTTATCGTGCGTCCTACCATCAAGGCCTGAGGGGAAATACTGTGAATTTAAAAACTGTTTCCGGCTCTGCTGTTGAATTGTCTGAAGTTGCTTTCGGACGTGAATTTAACGAAGCTCTTGTACACCAAGTTGTTACAGCTTACTTAGCTGGTGGTCGTCAAGGTACTCGTGCTCACAAATCACGTGCAGATGTTTCTGGCGGTGGTAAAAAGCCATTCCGTCAAAAAGGTACTGGTCGCGCTCGTGCTGGTTCTATTCGTAGCCCAATCTGGGTAGGTGGTGGTAAAACTTTTGCTGCTCGTCCACAAGATTGGTCTCAAAAAGTTAACCGCAAAATGTACCGCGGTGCAATGCAATGTATCTTAGCTGAACTTGTTCGCCAAGATCGTCTTGTATTAGTTGAAGAGTTTGCTGTTGCGGCTCCAAAAACTAAAGAATTGCTTGCAAAACTTAACGACTTAAATGCAACTCGTGCATTGATCGTTACAGATGCTGTAGATGAGAACTTGTATCTTGCAGCGCGCAACCTTCCACATGTAGATGTGGTGGACGCAACTGCAATTGATCCTGTTAGCTTGATCGCATTCGATAAAGTTGTCATGTCTGTAGCTGCTGCTAAGAAAATTGAGGTAGAACTCGGATGAACAACGAACGTTTATATCAAGTCCTACAAGGACCAGTATTCTCAGAAAAAGCACAAGTTTTAGGTGATACTGCTGGTGTTCAAGTATTTAAAGTTGCATTAAATGCAAACAAACTTGAAATCAAGAAAGCAGTTGAGCAGCTCTTTGGTGTTGAAGTTGTGAAAGTAAATACAACGATCACTAAAGGTAAAACAAAACGCTTTGGTCGTACATTGGGACGTCGTTCTGATGTTAAAAAAGCATACGTCACCCTGAAAGCTGGCCAAGATGTAGAAATGGCTGACTTGGGCGATACCGCTGAAAACGCAGCGGAGTAAGGACGAAAATTATGCCGATTCAAAAATGTAAGCCAACGTCTCCAGGACGTCGCTTTGTAGAGAAAGTGGTTCATGACCATCTTCACAAAGGCGCACCTTATGCACCGTTGGTTGAAGCTAAAAAACGTACTGGTGGTCGTAACAACAACGGTCACATTACGACTCGTCACGTTGGTGGTGGACACAAACAACACTATCGTCTCGTTGACTTTAAACGTAACAAAGATGGTATTCCAGCGACTGTAGAGCGTATTGAATACGATCCTAACCGTACTGCACACATTGCATTAGTTTTGTATGCTGACGGTGAGCGTCGTTACATCATCGCACCTAAAGGTTTGCGTGCTGGCGATAAAGTACAATCTGGTAACGATGCTCCAATTCGTCCAGGTAACTGCTTACCGCTTCGTAATATGCCTATCGGTTCTACACTTCACAACGTTGAACTTAAAATCGGTAAAGGTGCTCAATTAGCACGTTCTGCTGGTACTTCAGTTCAGTTGTTAGGTCGTGATGGTTCTTACGCAATCGTTCGTTTACGTTCTGGTGAAATGCGTAAAATCCACGTTGAATGTCGTGCTGTAATTGGTGAAGTTTCTAACCAAGAAAGCAACCTTCGTTCATTGGGTAAAGCTGGTGCTTCACGCTGGCGCGGTGTTCGTCCTACTGTTCGTGGTATGGCGATGAACCCGGTTGACCATCCACACGGTGGTGGTGAAGGGCGTAGCAAAGGTATTCAACCTGTAAGCCCATGGGGTCAAAAAGCTAAAGGGTACAAGACACGTACCAATAAGCGTACGACTAAGATGATTATTCGCGACCGTCGCGTCAAGTAAAGGAATCTGAATAATGCCTCGTTCATTAAAAAAAGGTCCATTCGTCGACGCACACTTGTTCGCTAAAGTTGAAGCAGCAATTGCAGCTAACAACCGTAAGCCGATCAAGACTTGGTCACGTCGTTCAATGATCCTTCCAGATTTTGTTGGTTTAACAATTTCTGTTCACAATGGTCGTAACCATGTTCCGGTAATTGTTACTGAGCATATGGTTGGTCATAAGCTTGGTGAATTCGCACCAACTCGTACCTATCGTGGTCACGGTGTTGATAAGAAGTCTAAACGTTAATAGGTGCTATGATGGAAGTAACTGCAAAATTACGCGGTGCCGCTATCTCGGCACAAAAAGCACGTTTAGTTGCTGATTTGATCCGTGGTAAATCGGTTGCGCGCGCGCTAGATATTTTGAACTTCAGCAACAAAAAAGCAGCTGTGCTTGTTAAAAAAGCGCTTGAATCTGCAATTGCAAATGCTGAACACAACAACAGCTTAGATGTTGACGATCTTAAAGTAACTACGATTTACGTTGATGAAGGTATGAGCCTTAAACGTATTTTGCCACGTGCTAAAGGCCGTGCGGATCGTATTACAAAGCGTACTTGTCACATCACCGTTAAGGTAGGGGTTTGATATGGGTCAGAAGGTTCATCCAATCGGTATCCGCCTAGGTGTTGTGAAACGCCATAACGCTAACTGGTATGCGAGTCCGAAACAATATGCTGAATACTTGCTTAAAGATCTTCAAGTTCGTGAGTTTTTAACTAAAAAACTTAAGAATGCGATGGTAAGCAATATTCTTATCGAACGTCCTACAGGCGCTGCTAAAGTAACTATTAGCACTGCTCGTCCTGGTATCGTTATCGGTAAAAAAGGCGAAGATATTGAGAAATTACAGCGCGAACTCACCAACATTATGGGTGTTCCAGCGCAAGTTAGCATCAACGAAATTGATCGCCCAGACTTAGATGCTCGTTTAGTTGCTGAAGCAATCGCTTCTCAATTAGAAAAGCGTGTAATGTTCCGTCGTGCTATGAAGCGTGCGGTTCAAAACACTATGCGTGCTGGTGCGAAAGGTATCAAAGTTGAAGTTTCTGGCCGTTTAGGTGGTGCAGAGATTGCTCGTACTGAATGGTATCGTGAAGGTCGTGTTCCTTTGCATACTCTTCGTGCTGATATCGACTATGCAACTATGCGTGCTGAAACAACTTACGGTACGATCGGTGTTAAAGTTTGGATTTTCCGTGGCGAGATCTTAGGTGGCATGAAACAAGTCATGAACCCTGCTCCTGCTGAAGAGCGTCCAGCTAAACGTGGTCGTGGTCGTGGTGAAGGTCAAGAGCGTCGTGGTCGTCGCGGTGACCGTGCTGCTGACAAGGGAGAATAATCCATGTTGCAACCTAAACGTACCAAATTCCGTAAAGTGCACAAAGGCCGTAACACTGGTCTAGCGCATCGTGGTAGTACAGTATCATTTGGTTCGATTGCGATTAAAGCGACTGAACGTGGTCGTATGACTGCGCGTCAAATCGAAGCTTGCCGTCGTACCATTAGCCGTCGTATTAAGCGTGGTGGTAAAATCTTCATCCGTGTGTTCCCGGATAAACCAATTACCGAAAAACCATTAGAAGTTCGTATGGGTAAAGGTAAGGGTAGCGTGGAATACTGGGTTTGCCAGATTCAGCCAGGTAAGATCCTGTACGAAATTGAAGGTGTGAACGATGAATTAGCGCGTGAAGCTTTTGCTTTAGCTGCTGCTAAACTTCCGTTTAAAACCACTATCGTGACTCGGACGGTAATGTAATGAAAACTAAAGATCTACGTGAAAAATCGGTAGAAGAGTTGAAAGCGATGCTTGATGAGCAACAGCTTAACCAATTCCGTCTTCGTATGGCGAAAGCAACTGGTCAGTTGGGCAAATCGCACGAAGTGCAAATTGCTCGTAAGACAATTGCTCGTATCAAGACACTCCTTACCGAAAAACAGGGGAACGGACAATGAGTGAAAAAACAGTCCGCACGTTAACCGGCAAAGTCGTAAGCGATAAAATGGACAAATCTATTGTTGTGCTTATTGAACGCCGCGTTCAACACCCGTTGTATGGCAAATCAATCCGCCGTTCAACTAAATTACACGCTCATGATGAGAACAATGTTGCTAAATTAGGCGACTTGGTAACCATCAAAGAAAGCCGCCCAATTTCTAAAACTAAAGCTTGGACTTTAGTGGAAGTAGTTGAAGCTGCTGCTGAGTAATTAGACGTTCTTGTTGCATCATCGGACAATTTCGAGTACTCTTTGAGCCTTTCGAAATTGTGACCGGTGATGCTCGGTTTTGGAGTAGGGCAATGATTCAAACCGAAAGTATGCTCGACGTAGCAGACAACAGTGGTGCACGCCGCGTACAATGTATTAAAGTACTAGGTGGTTCACATCGTCGTTATGCTTCTGTTGGCGACATTATTAAAGTTACTGTAAAAGAAGCAATCCCACGCGCACGTGTTAAAAAAGGTGACGTGATGAATGCTGTAGTTGTTCGTACAAAATTCGGCATCCGTCGTCCAGATGGTTCAGTTATTCGTTTCGACGATAACGCAGCTGTTATTTTGAATAACAACAAAGCTCCGATTGCTACTCGTATCTTCGGACCAGTGACTCGTGAACTTCGTACTGAACAGTTCATGAAAATCATTTCATTGGCTCCTGAAGTTCTATAAGAGGCAATCATGGCTAAGATTAAAAAAGGCGATCAAGTAATTGTGATCGCAGGTAAAGAAAAAGGCAAACAAGGTGTTGTTTTGTCTGTTTCTGAAGATCGAGTTAAGGTCGAAGGCCTTAACTTGGTGAAGAAGCATCAAAAGCCAAACCGTGTAACAGGCGCTGAAGGCGGTATCGTTACTCAAGAGGCGACGCTTCATATCTCTAACGTGGCAATTTTTAATGCTACAACCCAAAAGGCTGACCGTGTTGGTTACCAAGTGATTGATGGCACGAAAACTCGTGTTTATAAATCAAATGGTGAATCAGTGGCGGCAGCGAAGTAATAGGTTGAAAAGGCAATGGCCAGACTTAAAGCACGTTACAATGACGAACTTAAAGCAAAGTTAAAAGAAGAACTTGGCATTAAGAATGTGATGGAAATTCCACGCATCACAAAAATCACTCTTAACATGGGTGTAGGCGCAGCTGCAACTGATAAGAAATTATTAGACGGTGCTGTTGCTGATATGCAACTCATTGCTGGTCAAAAACCAGTTGTGACACTTGCTCGTAAATCAATCGCTGGTTTCAAAATCCGTGATGGTTGGCCAATTGGTTGTAAAGTTACTTTACGTGGCGACCAAATGTACGAATTCTTGGACCGTTTGATCTCTATCGCGATTCCTCGTATCCGTGACTTCCGTGGTTTTTCTTCAAAATCATTTGATGGTCGTGGTAACTACTCTATGGGTTTAAAAGAGCAAATCGTTTTCCCTGAAATCGATTTTGACAAGATTGATCGTATTCGTGGTTTAGATATCACAATTACGACAACTGCTCGTAGCGATGACGAAGGCCGTGCGCTTATGCGTGCATTCGGCTTCCCGTTCAAATAAGAGGTCGATATGGCTAAGAAAGGTATGATTAATCGCGAATTGAAACGCGAAAAGACAGTTGCTAAATACGCTGCAAAACGTGCTGAATTAAAAGCAACGATTGCAAATGTAAACGCAAGTGACGAAGAACGTTTCGAAGCGATGTTAAAGTTACAAGCATTGCCACGTAATGCATCTCCAGTACGTCTTCGTAACCGCTGTGGTTTAACTGGTCGTCCTCATGGTTACTTCCGTAAGTTCGGTTTAAGCCGTAACAAATTACGTGACACAGTAATGCAGGGTGATGTACCAGGCGTTGTTAAGGCAAGCTGGTAAGGAGCGACTAAATGAGTATGCAAGATACCGTTGCCGACATGTTAACACGTGTTCGTAACGCACAAATGGCGAAGAAACAAGTTGTTTCTATGCCTTCTTCTAAGTTGAAAGTTGCAATTGCAAACGTTCTTCAACAAGAAGGTTATATTTCAAATGTAGAAGTTGCTCAAGAAGATGCAAAATCTACTTTGACTATTACGCTAAAATATTTCGAAGGCAAACCAGTTATCGAAACGGTTAAGCGCGTAAGCCGTCCAGGTCTACGTCAATACCGTGGTAAAGATAAACTTCCTAGCGTTAAGCAAGGTTTGGGTATTGCAATTGTTTCTACAAGCAAAGGCATCATGACTGATCGCGCTGCACGTGCTGCGGGTGTTGGTGGTGAAGTTATTGCTTTTGTTTCTTAATAGGTGATTCCTCATGTCTCGTGTGGCTAAAGCCCCAGTAACTGTACCTAATGGTGTAACAGTTACTCAGAACGGCCGGCAGGTCGAAGTGAAAGGCAGCAAAGGTACATTGTCTTTCAACCTGCATGCGCTGGTCGAGCTAAAACAGGAAGAAGGTAAACTTCAACTTGCTCCAGTAAAAGAATCGAAAGATGCTTGGATGCAAGCTGGTACTGCTCGCGCTGTATTGAACAACCTTGTAAAAGGTGTTAGTGAAGGCTTCGAACGTAAACTACAACTTGTTGGTGTAGGTTACAAAGCTGCTGTTAAAGGTACTGTTGTTAACCTAGCATTAGGTTATTCACACCCGATTGACTACGCTTTACCTGAAGGTGTAACAGCGGAAACTCCAACTGCAACTGAAATCATTTTGAAATCAGCAAACAAGCAGTTGTTAGGTCAAGTGGCAGCGGAAATCCGTGCATACCGTTCTCCTGAACCATATAAAGGTAAAGGTGTTCGTTATTCGGATGAAGTTATTCTTCGTAAAGAAGCTAAGAAGAAATAAGGCGCGAGGTTCTTATGAACGAAAAGAAACAAACCCGTTTGCGTCGTGCGAAAAGCACACGCTTGCACATCCGTGCATTGGGTGCGACTCGTTTGTGTGTAAACCGCACTCCGCGTCACATCTATGCTCAGGTTATTTCAGCAGATGGTGGCAAAGTTTTAGCGCAAGCTTCAACTTTAGATGCATCTTTACGTAGTGGTACTACTGGTAACGTTGAAGCGGCTACTAAAGTAGGTGCTTTGATCGCAGAACGTGCTAAAGCAGCTGGTGTTACTAAAGTTGCATTTGACCGTTCTGGTTTTAAATATCATGGTCGTATCAAAGCCTTGGCTGATGCTGCTCGTGAAGGCGGCTTGGAGTTCTAATCATGGCGAAAGTTGAACAAAACGAAGGTCTCGTTGAAAAGCTGGTTGCCGTTGATCGTGTAGCCAAGGTTGTTAAAGGTGGTCGTATCTTCTCTTTCACAGCATTAACTGTTGTGGGCGATGGTAATGGTCGTGTAGGTTTTGGTCGTGGTAAAGCACGTGAAGTTCCAGCTGCTATTTCTAAAGCACTTGAAGCTGCTCGTCGCAACATGATTACTGTAGACCTTGCTGGTACTACTTTACAACACCCTGTGAATGCTCGTCATGGTGCAAGCCGTGTATACATGCAACCTGCTTCTGAAGGTACTGGCGTAATTGCTGGTGGTGCTATGCGTGCCGTTTTAGAAGCTGCAGGTGTACATAACGTACTTGCTAAATGTTATGGCTCTACTAATGCTGCTAACGTAGTAAACGCTACTTTCAAAGGTTTGCGTGATATGACTTCTCCTGAGAAAGTCGCTGCGAAACGTGGTCTTTCAGTAGAACAAATTCAAGGGTAATCAATCATGAAAACGATTAAAGTTACCCAGACTAAATCTTCTTCGCATCGTTTAAAAAATCATAAACTTTGCCTACAAGGTTTAGGTCTGCGTCGTATTGGTCATACTGTAGAAGTGCAAGATACGCCTTCTAACCGTGGTATGATCAACAAAGTTTACTATATGGTTAGTGTAGAGGAATAAGCCATGACTCTGCGTTTAAATGAACTTTCACCTGCTGAAGGTGCAAAGCGTGAACACCGTCGTTTAGGCCGTGGTATCGGTTCTGGCGTTGGTAAAACTGGTGGTCGTGGTATCAAGGGTCAAAACTCACGTAAAAGTGGTGGTACTCGTCCAGGCTTTGAAGGCGGTCAAACTGCATTATATCGTCGTTTACCTAAATTCGGTTTCACTAGCCAAATCGCTTTGAAAACTGCTGAAGTGCGTTTGTCTGAGTTGAATAAAGTGGAAGGCGACATTGTTAGCCTTGAAACTTTAAAAGCTGCGAATGTTGTTCGTCGTGACCAAATTCGTGCTCGCATCGTGCTTTCTGGTGAAATCACTCGCGCGTTCACTGTACAAGGTGTTGCGTTGACTAAAGGCGCTAAAGCTGCTGTTGAAGCTGCTGGCGGTAAAGTCGAGGAGTAATCTCGAGTGTCTATGACTCCTAGTTCTACTGGTCATGTTAACATGATGAAAGGCCAGCCGTTTCATGTGAAATATCGTGAAATTATCCGCCGATTAATGTTTTTAATTGGCGCGTTATTGGTCTTTCGACTAGGAGCGCATATTCCGTTGCCGGGTATTGATAATGTAGCGCTGGCACGCTTTTTTAAAGCTAATGAAGGTACCTTCTTAGGTTTATTTAACATGTTTTCTGGCGGTGCATTAGAACGCATGTCGATTCTAGCGTTAGGTATCATGCCGTATATTTCTGCTTCGATTATCGTGCAGTTAATGTCGACAGTGATCCCTTCGTTAGAGGCTTTGAAAAAAGAAGGCGAGCAAGGCAAACGCAAGATTAATCAATATACACGTTACGGAACTTTATTCCTTGCACTAGTGCAAGGGGTAGGGATGTGTGCTGGTCTCATTAGTCAGGGTATTACTTTGACTTCGGGATTGGCATTTTATGTTCCAGCGGTAACCTCATTGGTTGCTGGAACAATGTTCTTGATGTGGTTGGGGGAGCAAATTACTGAACGTGGTGTCGGTAATGGTATCTCAATGATCATTTTCGCAGGTATTGTGGCAGGTTTACCAAACTTGGTAATTCAGTCATTTACAACAGTGCAAAATGGTCAAGGTAGTTTAATTGGTTTAGCTGTATTTGGATTATTATCTTTAGCAGTTTTAGCTGCGATTGTGTTTATTGAAAAAGCACAACGTCGTATTCCAGTGAACTATGCTCAAAAGCAGCAAGGGCGTCGTGTATTTACTGCTCAGCAAACACATTTGCCATTGAAAATTAATATGGCAGGTGTAATCCCAGCAATTTTCGCAAGCTCATTGTTATTATTTCCAGCGAGTTTGGGTCAATGGTTAGGTAGTGCTGATCCTAATGCAGGGATTATTAAGCGTAGTCTGCAAGACTTGGCATTGGTGTTATCGCCTGGACAGCCGTTATATTTAATGCTCTTTGGTGCGTTAATTATTTTCTTCTGTTATTTCTATACCGCGCTTGTTTTTAGCCCGAAAGAAGTTTCAGAGAATTTGAAACGTAGCGGAGCGTATGTGCCTGGTATCCGCCCAGGTGAGCAAACGGCTCGTTATTTAGATCATATCCTTAACCGTTTGACGTTTATTGGTGCAATCTACATCACCGTTGTGTGCTTAATGCCAATGGTTTTACAAAGTTCATTTGGTATTCCATTCCATTTGGGTGGAACATCATTGCTTATTGTAGTTGTTGTAGTGATGGATTTTATGGCGCAACTTCAAGCGCATCTAACTTCGCATCAATATGATAATCAAACGTTAATGAGAAAAACGACTGCTCATCCTCAGGGATAAGCGCACTTAGAGGTTTCATCATGAAAGTACAAGCTTCTGTAAAGAAAATCTGTGGTAGCTGTAAAGTTATCCGTCGTAATGGGGTTATTCGCGTGATTTGTAGCGCAGAACCTCGTCATAAGCAGCGTCAAGGTTAATTTAATTAAGACCTGTTGATTTCAGTAGGCTAATTAGGTTATTATCCGCCCCTCAAGATTTTTGTGGGGCGGTTGATTATCTTGACTGCCTTTTTGGAGAAAATTGAATGGCTCGTATTGCCGGTGTAAACATTCCGGATAACAAGCATGCTGTTATCTCTCTCACGTATATTTTTGGTATCGGTCGCCACACTGCTAAGAATATCTTAGCTGCTGTAGGTATCACTGAGACTACAAAAATTCGTGAATTAGATGATGCTCAGCTTGATGCGATTCGTGCAGAAGTTGCTAAGGTTCCGACCGAAGGTGATTTACGTCGCGAAATTTCCATGAACATTAAACGTTTAATGGATTTAGGCTGCTACCGCGGTCTTCGTCATCGTCGCAGCTTGCCTGTTCGCGGACAACGCACCAAAACTAACGCACGTACCCGTAAAGGTCCGCGCAAACCGATTAAAAAGTAAGATTTCTGGAAGCTAAAAGATGGCTAAAGATACTCGCACACGCAAGAAGGTCACTCGTACCGTCTCTGAAGGTGTTGCACACATTCACGCGTCTTTTAATAACACCATTGTAACGATTACCGATCGTCAAGGTAATGCATTGGCTTGGGCTACCTCAGGTGGACAAGGCTTCCGTGGTTCACGTAAATCAACTCCGTTCGCTGCTCAGGTAGCTGCTGAAGTTGCTGGTAAAGCAGCTTTAGATTACGGTTTGAAAAACCTAGACGTCCTTGTAAAAGGTCCTGGTCCAGGTCGTGAGTCTGCGGTTCGTGCATTAGGCGCAGTGGGTTATAAGATTAACAGCATTACCGATGTGACTCCAATTCCTCACAACGGTTGCCGTCCACCTAAAAAACGTCGCGTGTAAGGAGAAACATTCATGGCTCGTTATATTGGTCCAAAATGCAAACTCTCTCGCCGCGAAGGGACAGACCTGCAACTTAAATCTGGCGTTAAACCATTTGACGTCAAAACAAAAAAAGCTAACAAAGCACCTGGTCAACATGGTCAGGCACGCGGTGGAAAGCAATCTGAGTACTCACTACAATTACGTGAAAAACAAAAAGTACGTCGTATGTACGGTGTGTTAGAGCGTCAATTTAGTAATTACTATAAAGAAGCAGCTCGTGTTAAAGGCGCAACAGGTGAAAACTTGTTGAAATTGCTTGAAAGCCGTCTTGATAACGTAGTTTATCGCATGGGTTTTGGTTCTACACGTGCAGAAGCTCGTCAGTTAGTAAGTCACCGTTCTATTACTTTAAATGGTCGTCGTGTAAACATTGCGTCTATTCAAGTTAAAGCGGGCGATGTAATTGCAGTGCATGAAGGCGCTAAACAACAATTGCGTATTAAAAACGCGATTGAATTAGCTGCTCAACGTGGTATCCCTGCTTGGATGGAAGTTGACCATTCTAAGTTAGAAGGTACGTTCAAAGCTGCTCCAGATCGTTCTGATTTACCTGCTGAAATCAACGAAAGCTTGATTGTAGAATTGTATTCTAAATAATCCTTGAGGTAGCAATAAATGACGCGTACTGCAAACGAGTTTCTAACTCCGCAAGCGATCAAGGTCGAAGCGGTGAGCGGGACCTCGGCAAAAGTGATTCTGGAACCTTTAGAGCGTGGCTTTGGTCATACTCTAGGTAATGCTTTACGTCGCATTCTATTGTCTTCTTTACCTGGCGCTGCTGTGGTTGAAGTAGAAATAGAAGGTGTCGAGCACGAGTACAGTACTTTAGAAGGCTTGCAGCAGGACATCGTCGAGCTCTTGCTGAACCTAAAAGGATTGTCTATTAAGCTGTTCGATCAAAACGAAGCATATTTAACATTAGAGAAGCAAGGTGCAGGTGACGTAACAGCAGCTGACCTTCGTTTACCTCATAATGTTGAAGTGGTTAACCCTGATCATTTAATTGGTACTTTGAGTTCTAGCGGTTCATTAAAAATGCGCCTTAAAGTTGCTCAAGGTCGTGGCTACGAAACTTCTGATTCACGCTTCCCAGAAGGCGAAACTCGCCCTGTAGGTCGTTTACAATTAGATGCTTCATATAGCCCGATTAAACGTGTTTCTTATACCGTTGAAAACGCGCGTGTAGAACAACGTACTGATCTTGACAAGCTAGTGATCGATCTTGAAACAAACGGTACTGTTGATCCAGAAGAAGCAATCCGCAAAGCGGCAACAATCTTGCAACAACAAATTGCAATTTTTGTTGATCTTCAGAAAGATCAAACTCCAGTTGCTCAAGAACCTCGCGAAGAAGTTGATCCAATTTTGCTTCGTCCAGTAGATGATCTCGAGCTAACTGTTCGTTCTGCTAACTGTTTGAAGGCAGAAAATATTTACTACATTGGTGATCTTGTTCAACGTACTGAAGTTGAGTTGTTAAAAACTCCTAACTTAGGTAAAAAATCGTTAACTGAGATCAAAGATGTTTTGGCATCGAAAGGTTTACAACTCGGCATGCGTTTAGAGAACTGGCCACCTGCTAGTCTCCGTATGGATGACCGTTTTGCCTATCGTAGCCGTTAATTAAGTAGGACTATCACCATGCGTCATCGTAATAGTGGTGTGAAATTAGGCCGTACAAGCAGCCACCGTAAGGCGTTGTTCCAAAACTTAACAAATGCTTTAGTTGAGCATGAGTTAATTAAAACAACTTTGCCTAAAGCGAAAGAACTTCGCCGCGTTGCTGAGCCTTTAATCACTTTAGCTAAAAACGATACAGTAGCAAACCGTCGTTTAGCGTTTGCTCGTACTCGTTCTGCAGCAACTGTTGGTAAATTATTTACCGTTCTTGGCCCTCGTTACAAAGAGCGTAACGGCGGTTATCTACGTGTTCTTAAAGCGGGCTTCCGTGCAGGTGATGCTGCACCGATGGCTTACGTTGAACTCGTTGACCGTGAAGTAAAATAATACTTCTAAGTGTAGAACAGTCAGTTGTTCCAAAAAAGGTCGGTGTAATAACCGACCTTTTTTATTGTTTAAGGTTCTGGATCTTGTATTCAAATGTATTGAAGGAGCATTAAGTTAAGCAATTATGTTTAGATCATTTCTTTCGATTGGCGGCAAGTAGATCAAGAAACCTTGAATTATTTGGTCTGAATATCCTTCTGAGTACTCTATTTTGTAGTTTGTTACTATCTCAGTAGGAATAATTTCTCCAGCAAGGTAAGGCTGCTATCTTCTGTATATTCAAGATAATGTCTATAACCTTCAAAATGAAAGTTATTTTGTACTTTGACTGAATCTAACCGATCTCCTATTCCTAACAAACCTAATAATTTTCCTTGATATACTTCGTCTACATAGATGAATTCTAGTCTTTTTGTCTTTGCGCTGAATGTTAGCGTAATGCTCTTATTCCAATAGCAACATATTTCACGAATAGAATGTCCACTTGTCTGTAGCAAATTTCGGTATAAAACTAGTCATTTATTTTGCTCATAAGATAAGTTGTCTGATTCTTCATAATCATGAATGATTTGAAAATCTGAAACTGCTTTAAAAGTGCTGAAATCTAACCCTAATGTAATTCCTGCAGCAGATTGAGCTGGTATGATTTTAGCAAATAAATTCGGCATCAATGCTACACACTGTCTTCACGGTTTGTTTATAGGATTATTCGCTTGTAAAACAATGTATATGAGCTATTAAAGCTTCCTATTTACATTAAAATTTAATTATAAATTGTCTCTACATTTGATGTGCTTAATTTATTTTATGTTCTATAAATATTAATTAGTTAACTTAGTTTTTTATAATAAACTAAGGATGTGTTCTTAATTTCGAGTTTCCGAAAATAGCAAATCCAAGCAAAAATCTCAGGATTTTTTTACCCTCTTTTTTTTCAAAATGTCCCGAACTGATATAAAAAAACCGATGAATGACTAAACTTGACATTGTGTATTGTCAAATTTGTGCTTTAATAAAGACATGGTTTATACAGGGTATAAAAAAAATGGAAAAGCAAGTTGATGTATTAATTATTGGTGCAGGTATCTCTGGGATTGGGTTAGCTGTGCATCTTTCTAAGAACTGTCCGCAACGCCAATTTGAAATTTTAGAGCGTCGTGATAGCTTTGGTGGGACTTGGGATTTATTCCGTTATCCTGGTATTCGTTCGGATTCAGACATGTCTACTTTTGGTTTTAACTTTAAACCATGGGCAAAAGAAAAAGTTTTAGCAAGCGGTCCTGAAATTAAAGGTTATTTAGGTGAAGTTATCTCTGAAAATAAATTAAAAGAGAAAATTCACTTTGGTCATCGTGTACTTTCTGCAAACTATGATTCTGCTAAGAAAAAGTGGTTGGTTGAAATTGAAGACAACAACAAGAAGAAGCAGACTTGGTCAGCTAATTTTGTGATGGGATGTACTGGTTACTATAATTATGACCAAGGTTATGCACCACAATTCCAAGATCAAGATAAATTTAAAGGGCAATTTATCCATCCACAACATTGGCCTGAGAATTTAGATTATAAAGGCAAAAAAGTTGTAATTATCGGTAGTGGTGCAACTGCCATTACACTTGTTCCTTCGATGGTAAAAGGTGGGGCAGGTCATGTAACCATGTTGCAACGTTCACCAACATATATTGCAACAGTGCCTTCAATTGACTTTATTTATGAAAAGACACGTCGATTTATGTCTGAAGAAACAGCATATAAATTTACTCGTGCTCGTAACATCGGCATGCAACGTGCAATTTATGCATTAGCACAAAAGCATCCTAAAACTGTTCGTCGTTTGCTATTGAAAGGAATCGAGTTACAGTTAAAAGGTAAAGTGGATATGAAACACTTTACTCCAAGCTATAACCCATGGGATCAGCGTTTGTGTGTTGTTCCTGATGGTGATTTATTCAAAGCTTTACGTGAAGGTCAAGCAAGTATTGAAACAGATCAAATTGAAAAATTCACCGCAAATGGTATTCAGTTAAAATCTGGTAAACACTTAGAAGCAGATATTGTGATCTCAGCAACTGGTTTAGAGATCCAAATCTTGGGTGGTGTGCAAGGTTCAATCGATGGTAAGCCACTTAATACCTCTAAACACATGTTGTATCAAGGTGTGATGGTGAGTGATGTGCCGAATATGGCTATGATTATTGGTTATATCAATGCTTCTTGGACATTAAAAGTTGATATCGCAGCTGATTATATTTGCCGCTTGATTAATCATATGGATAAGAATGGCTATGATGAAGTGATTGCTCATGCTGACCCAAGTCAGTTTGAACAGGATACTATTATGGGTAAATTGTCTTCTGGTTATATCGCACGTGCAGCAGATGTTATGCCAAAACAAGGTAAGCAAGCGCCTTGGAAAATTACCAATAACTATCTTGCAGATCGTAAAGATCTAAAAGATGCTAAGTTTAACGATGGCGTATTGCAATTCCATAAACGTGGTGAGCAAGCGGATCGTAAGCCTAAATTAGTTTCATAAATTTTTTGTTTGATAAAAAAAACCTATGTTAATACATAGGTTTTTTTATTTCTAAATTTTAATTTCTGTTAAGAATTCGAGTATATTGATTCAAAATTTAAATAACGATCAAGGAAGAAATCATGAGGATAGGCTTGCTTTTAATAACTTTAATGTTAAGCACAGTGGCTTTTGCAGAAGATATTAAAAAGAAAGAGACCGTTGCACAGAAGCTGGTATCCATGGACGGAACTGAACAGGGATTACAGAACACTGATAAAATGATTATCGAGCAAATTCGTATGCGACTGCCTAAAGATATTCCTGAGCAGTTTTATGTTGATTTGAGCAAGAATTTGAATAGCGAAAAACGAAAGCAGTTTATTGTTCAACGTTATGTGGAAACTTTTAATCAAAAAGAATTAGAAGCAGCGTTGAAATTCTATGAATCCGCTGAGGGAAAGGCTTGGGCGAAGAAAGCAAGTGGTATTGGTGGCGAGATTGCTCATTTCACAACACAAGATGCTCGAGCAGCACTGAATACTACGATGCAACAACATGCTGAACATGCCACTATAAAGAAAATCATGATGCGTATGAATGCGCAAGACTCAGAAAAAACACAACAGAAGTGATTTAAAAAGGGATAGCATTATCGATAGTGCTATCCCTTTAGATCTTATTATAGGGTGCGAGAAATCAGCTCTTTCATGATTTCATTGGTTCCAGCATAAATACGGTTTGCACGGTTGTCGATGTAGGCACGTGCGATTGGGTATTCAAGCATATAACCGTATCCGCCATGCAATTGTAAGCATTCATCTACAACTTTAGAGAACATGTCAGAAATTTTGTATTTGGCTGCCGCAGCAGCATCGACACCTAGACTTTCTTCTAACTGTAATTCCATGCAACGATCTAAATAGGTACGACAGAAATCAATTTCAGTTCTTAGTTCAGCTAGCTTAAAGCGAGTATTTTGGAAAGTCCCAATTGGTTTTCCAAATGCTTTACGGTCTTTAGTATATTGAACTGTATGTGCAAAAGCTGCCTCAGCACCTGCTTGGCAAATAATCGCAACTAACATACGTTCCCATGCTAATTCTTTCATGAGCATGATAAAGCCCATGCCTTCCATACCTAGTAAATTTTCTTTTGGTACGCGGACGTTGTCAAAGAAAAGTTCGCATGTATCTTGTCCTTTCATACCAATTTTGTTTAAAGGTTTACCTTTACTAAAACCTGCACGATCAGCTTCGACAATAATTAATGAAAGATTGGCTGAACCTTTGTCGCTGTTACCTGTTTTACAAACAACAATTGCCATGTCGCAAAGATAGCCATTGGTAATGAAAATTTTAGAACCATTGATAACGTATTCATCACCATCAAGTACAGCCGTCGTACGAACAGCTTGCAAATCTGAACCTGTACCTGGTTCTGTCATAGCAATAGCCGTAACCGTTTCGCCTGATGCCATTTTTGGCAACCATTTTTGCTTCTGATCTTCATTACCAAAATTATTAATGTAATTAGCAACGATATCTGAATGCAAAGAAAAACCTGTGCTTGAGTCCATCGCATATGCTTGTTCTTCAATCAGAATCATACTATAGAGTCGATCCACACCTGAGCCACCATATTCTTCAGGCATCGTTGTGCATAACAAACCTAGCGCACCTGCTTTGTTCCATAAATCGCGATCTACATGCTGCTGTTTCTCATACTTTTCGATATTTGGAACAACTTCTTTTTCGTAGAACTTACGAACAGTTTCACGGAATGCTTCATGGTCTGGAGTAAAAAGTTTACGTGGAAGCATGTTTGGAATTGGACGAATTGCACCTGATTGCATTTGTTATTTTTTCCCTAGTTCATTGGATTAAATGATCATCATGAAGATACAAGAAAGCTGAATTATTCAACAATGTGATCAATGCTCATTTTGATTGATGTATTTGGTCACCTTATAAAAATCTATGCGCAGATAAAACTGGATCAGGTACACTATGCTGTCTTTGTTGCAAGTGGAATAAGTAATGTCTGATGAAATGACACTGGAAGAGCGCAAGGTGATTTATCGTGCACGTCGTGGGTTAAAAGAAATTGATGTGTACTTTGACCCTTATGTTAAACAATATTATTTGACTGCAGACCCAACAGAAAAAGCATTATTTGCAGAGTTGGTGGATCAAGAAGATCCTGATTTGTTGGATTGGTTCATGGAAGTGGGTGAGCCACCACGTGAAGAGTTAAAAGCGTTTATTTTAAAATTAAAAAAATATGTACACGGCTAAACGTATTTTTGAGCTGCAATCTAGTCGATTTTCGCTAGGATTGCAGCTGTTTTGTTTTTTGGGAATCAATATCCTGCTTTATCAATTATTGTCAGCTTTTTTATGGTTAGTGTGCTTGTTGATTATGGGATGGGCGGGCTGGTCGGCATTAAACAAACCGAAAATAAATCAAATTGAGTATCTCTGTGACGATGATTGGTCGATTCGTTTTGATGGAGCCGTGCCTAATATTGAGCAAGGAAAATTACTCAAAATTGTTGATCATCATTTATATATTGTGCTGTATTTTTCTAATATTGAATCAAAAATATGTGTAATTTGGTGGGATCAATTGTCTTTAAATCAATGGAAAATGCTGAAATTACTCTCAAAACTTGCATAATTGTTAGACAACTCTACATTTGTATAATTTAATTAATTTAATATAAATCATTTAGATAGTGTTTTTTACTCAACTTTAAAAACAATTGTTAGATTAAATACTCTAAAAAATAATGAAAATGATGATTGTCAGACAATCTGAGCATCAAGATCGCTACCTTTTCGCTAAAGTACAAACACCAACGTAAAGTGTGGTGGAGGTCCTAAAATGATGGAAATTCCAACATGGTCGTTTCTGGTGATTGCAATCGTTTTTGCAATTGTAATAGGAAGAGCAGGAACTTTACTCAGGGAACTTCTTGAATCACGTCAACGTAATGTTGCAGTGACCAAGAGAAAGAGATTGAAGGTGTCATCAATATATCACAATCCCGTGAATGCTGATGTCGAACGTCGATCTAGTATCTATCAAAAGTAGATACAAAAAGTGTAGGAGGTCTCTATGGAGATTTCAATGTGGATGTTTCTAGTAATTGCAGTCGTTATGGCGATTGTTATAGGAAGAGCTGGAACATTACTCAAGGATTATTTGCAACAAAACTAAAATATAAAAGAGTTTCACGTTTTAACCAGTTAATAAGTAGCATGTGCTGAACCGTCGCAATGCTACTTTTTTTTGCCTGAAATTTTTAGATCTTCAATTCTCTGTCAATTCTCTTTTCTGTGACTTGTGTCAAAATGTCCACGTTAAAATTAGAGCAATTACTCTTTAATTCAAGTATTGCATCTGATAAGGTACATCTAAAAGGAAAAACAAATTAATTAGAGGACAGGAAGAATGTCTAAACTCCACAAAATTGGACAGGGTGTGGCGGTTGCTTTGGTTACAACTTCAATGTTATCAGGGTGTTCATATGTCATTAAAACTGGTGCAAATGTCGCGTTAGGATTCAGTGAAAAACATATCGTACCACCAATTTTAGCAATGGAAGATGCTGAAATGGTATGTAATTCAGGAAATGCATTAACTCCTGCAATTATGTCAACCAAAGATATGGGTGCCGACCCGACTCGAATGGCTGTTTTATTGTATACTGCCGCGGGTATTTGTGCCGAAAATCAAGCGCTTGAGGCTGAATTACGTTATTTGCGTGCTTCTAAAGCGGGTCAAGTGACTGAAGCTCAAGATGCTCGTATTGAGCAAAAACGTTGGGCTGGTATCGCAGCAGAACGTCAATATGCAAGCTACAAGCTTTTCGCAAATCGTTGGGAAACTAAATATAAGTATAAATTAGGCGATTCATGTCCAACTATGCGTAATGATTTAGATCAAACCGTATATTTATTGGGTATGGTGAATGGTCTACAAGCGATGACCAATGATATTAACTCTGGTGGTGCAATCAATGTACCGAAAGATATTGCGGGTATTGTAGAACGTGGTATGGCATGTCTAGATAATGAAAAGTTCTGGGGCGCTCCAATGGCGACTCGTGCTGTGATTTGGACATTATTACCAGGTGCTGGTGATGGTAAACCTGAACCTTATGCAACGATGAAAGAATCGATGCAAATTGGTGAGAAAAAAGGTGTTCGCTTAGCACATGCACTTTATGCTGTTGCTGCACAAGCAAGTGGTGATGATGCAAAACTTAGAGATGCATTCCGTTCATATGCTGCTGCAACAGGGGAAGATAAACCTGCAAACCCTCAATTTAGATTAATTGACAAAATGGCAGGTCTAATGGTTCGTGGAATTGCGGATCGTTACTGGACAGAAAATACTGGCATACGTGCTACCGATGAAGGTCTATCAACATTCTGGGATGATAAACAAGAAAGTTCTTCAGAATTAGATGAGCTATTTGATGGTGGTGGGGATGGTGCATCTGCTCCTGCAGAAGAGACCCCAGCTCAGTAACCTAGATTAAACGACCTTTTACATTATTTAAGTACATTACTGATTAATGTTGAATGTAAAAGGTTCGTTTTAAAAGAGGGGGTACGTAAATGAAAGATCAAATATGGATACGGAAAGTCATATTGATCGCAGTATGTATTTCGATCTCTGCAAGTCTGCAAGTTTTTGCTGATCATTTCATCTATTGGAAGCCTAGTGTACTGGTCGAAGTCTGGCGTTTATGGACAGCCCATTGGGTACATGTTGGATGGATGCATTTCTTTTTGAATATGCTTGCATTTGCTTGTTTACCTTTTATTTTTCCACATGCGCGTAATAGACATCTAGTTTGGTTGTTATTACTGTTACCACCATTTATCAGCCTCATTTTTTATTTTTACTTTCCTTATATTGAAGCTTATGCAGGTTTATCAGGCGTATTGCATGGTCTTTATACAGCGGTAAGTTTGGTTTATCTAAAATATCCAAAGGAAAGAACATTCGCAATTTTAGTTTTAGTGCTCATATTTGCCAAACTTGTTTGGGAAAATACCTTTGGTCAAACAGGTACAGCACAATTAATAGGAAGTCCTGTACTAACAGAAGCACATTTGATTGGAGCAATTGGAGGTGTATTTTGTGGACTTGGTTATTTGCTATTAAAAAGGATTAAGAAATAAAAACATTAAGTCACTTTCATACAAACTTATCAACAACTTAGACGGTTTAAATAGGGATTGGTTATCAAGAGGGTGTTATTTCTCTATCAACCATATACATCGCATGATTCAACATCTTTGGATGGATGTTGAGAACAATAAAGTGGAATAGACATGCAACATGATCAAGAGAAAAAATCTGGATTAGGTCTGCTTAGCCATATATGGACAGAGTGGGTTTCGACTTTTGTCATACTTTTTTTGCTTCTAATGACACTAGTCATTGGAACAGGAGAGATGATTCATGGTCAGCTTTTACGTATGGGGGAGCGTCTTTATGGTGATCCTGATACAGGAATGCAATATTCATTTCTACGGGCTGAACCTGAAAAGCCGACCTGTGACAGAAATCCAAATATAGATGCACAAGTTCAAGAGCAGATGAAAATCAACGCTGCTGATGAGTTTGCGAGTATGTTTGGTGTGGCATCTGAATCGGATGTTCGAGCTTCGCTGATAGCAGCTCAACAACAATGTGATGAGAAATACCAATTCTACGATAAGGCGATGAAACATATCGAAGCCAATCCTGGCGTTCGTACTTATCGTACAATTGAAACAAGTTTCTTTGGTATCTTTAAATTTGGTACAGAGAACCGTGCGTTATTTCTCGTCATCATGGTTGTATTCGCTGCAATTACTGCATCTTTAAAAACACATCATATTGGCTTGCGTAGTCCTGCTACCAAAATTGATTTCCGTGTTTACAGTATTGCAATGTTGCTGGGTAATGCTTTACTCACTTCATCTGTGATTAGCCAATATAAATCGGTTATGAATTCGGGTGTTCCAATCACCCCCGAAATGAATGTGATTTATTGGTTATGGATGATTTTGTTTGGTGTTCTGACACTGATTAGCTTGTTCCAATTGATAAAATCTCCAACCCCAACTCGTGAAGGTGGAAGTGTCGGTTTAGCTTTCCTCAGCGTTCCTTTGTATGCCTATATGGCAATTATCACAGGGGTTGCATTTACTTTCTTCATGGATTATCCAATGGGGCAAGGTATTTATCTGGGACAGCTAGTTGAATTCTCTAATATTTTCTTAAATCTAGCATTGTTTATTTGGGCAGGTATGTTGCTCAAGCAAACACGTATTGTTGATTTATTCCTCAATATTTTACGTCCTTGGAATTTGGCTCCAGAGACTCTAACGTGGTTAATCCTAATAGCAGCGGCATTACCAACAGCCTATACAGGTGCATCTGGTATTTTCGTTATTGCTGCGGGTGCAATTATTTATAAAGAAGTGTGGAACGCGGGTGGTCGTCGCCAGTTTGCTTTAGCTGCAACGGCACTATCGGGTTCAATGGGTGTTGTTCTACGTCCGTGTTTATTGATCGTTGTGGTGGCTTCGCTGAACAAAGAAGTAACAACCGATTTGCTTTATAAATACGGGATGTACACATTCCTATTGACCTCAACGTTATTTTTGGTCGTTGCATTGCTGTTTGCTGAGCAGAAATTCCGTATCGCACCATTCAAAATTGCATTGCCTAAATCATTACGTGCATTTGTACCTGTATCACCATATATCGTGATCTTTGTTCTGATTTGGCTATTCTACAAACATGCATTAGCAACTGATCTCAATGAATTTACTGCACCAGTGATGATGCCTGTGATTCTATTGATGATGGTATTGTTTGATAAGTTACGTAAAGAACCTGCACCGTTGGCACCAGTTGGTCATTGGGACAGTACTTTGAATAGCTACACATTGCCTGCGGATGGTAGTCAACCTGCACCAAAAATCAATCCAGAAGATGATCCACGCAAACCAGAGCGTAATATCTCCTTTGCTAAAGCATTGCATGCCTCTTCGAGTGAAACAGTTGGGCATATTGGTGCACTTGTGATTCTGATGGCACTTTCAGTAAGCGTCGGTGGTTTTCTTGAACAGATTCATATCATGGAAACCTTCCCGCAAAACATCAATAGTCTATTTGTGGTGATTACACTGATTGTATTGTTGATGATCTTTGTAGGTATGATCATGGATCCATTTGGTGCTGTGATTTTGATCACGGCTACAGTCGCACCTGTTGCATATCAATATGGTATTGATCCTGTTCACTTCTGGATGATTGCACTTATTGGTTTTGAGTTGGGTTATGTCACACCTCCAGTAGCGTTAAACCATCTCTTGGCTCGACAATCGATTGGTGATGCGGAAGTGGCTGAAGCAGATGCAGAAGTACGTCATTTGTCTTTCTACTATCGATATGAACGTTGGATATTGCCTTTATTGGTGATGGGACCTGCAATCTTAATTATTGCTTACGTTCCTTATTTCTTTAAATTATTTGGTTGGTATAACTAAATCAATAACCAAAAAAGCACCTTCGGGTGCTTTTTTTATTTCTAGAAATAGCTCATCAATTTTCTCTAAATAAGAAATTTGAATAAATTTGAGATAGTTAATCGTTTTAAATATTTTTGTGAAGTGTTTTGCAAATCTGAGTAAGGCAGTATGCTTTAATACCATTTAAGTGGTTTTTTATTTAATATACTTACAAGAGTTAAAATTATTCATTGTTTACATTGATAAAAAAAACTCACAAAAAAGTGATTGCAGTCATTATTTTTTAGAAAAGTTTGCTGCAAATTTAGGCGGTTTAAAAAGGGATTGGTTCCGAAGAGGGTAATTCATTTATCTATCAACCAAGGACACGCATGATTCAACATCTTTGGATGGATGTTGAGAAAAAATAAACTGGAATACACATGCAAAATGATCAAGACAAAAAGTCTGGATTAGCTCGTTTGGGTTATATCTGGAATGATTGGATATCTACATTTATCATTCTTGCTTTGTTGCTAATGACTTTGCTTATTGGTACTGGCGAAATGATTCACGGTCAGATGCTCCGCATGGGTGAGCGTCTTTACGGTGATCAAACTACAGGCATGCAGTACTCGTATTTACGAGCTGAACCTGAAAAACCTTCTTGTGATCGACATCCTGACATCGAAGCACAAGTTCAAGCGCAAATGAAAGCAAATGCTGCAGATGAGTTTGCAAGCATGTTTGGTGCTGCTTCTGAAGCAGATGTTCGTGCATCTTTAATGGGTGCGCAACAACAGTGTGAAGAGAAATATCAATTTTACGATAAAGCTATGAAGCATTTGGAAGCACATCCAAGCATTCGTACATATCGTCAAGTTGAAACATCTTTCTTCGGTATCTTTAAGGTTGGATCGGAAAACCAGACTGTTCTTTTATTAGTTATGGTCTTGTTTACGTCGATTACAGCATCTTTGCGCTACCACCATATTGGTTTACGTGCGCCAAAAAGCAAAATTGACTATCGTGTTTACTCAACTTTGATGATCTTAGGTAATGGATTATTAAGTGCTTCTGTTTGGAGCCAATATCAGTCCTTACTCAATTCTGGTGTTGAAGTTACAGCTAAAACGATGGCGATTTCATGGTTATGGATTATTTTATTCGTAGTCATGACCATTATCAGTGTATTCCAATTATTCTTGGTCCCTAAAAATGCTCAAGAAAAAGGAAATGTTGGTTTAGCATTCTTAAGCGTACCTTTATATGCCTATATGTCACTTGTGACAGGTATTGTTTTTACCTTCTTCATGGATTATCCAATGGGGCAAGGTATTTACCTCGGTATTTTGGTTGAATTCTCAGGGATTTTCTTAAACCTAGCATTGTTCATTTGGGCAGGTATGTTACTGACCCAAACGCGTGTCATGGATTTGTTCCTGAATATTTTACGTCCATGGAACTTGGCTCCAGAAACTTTAACTTGGTTAATCTTGATTGCAGCAGCGATTCCAACAGCATATACAGGTGCTTCTGGTATTTTCGTTATTGCAGCTGGTGCGATCATCTATAAAGAGGTTTGGAACTCTGGTGCACGTCGTCAATATGCCTTAGCGGTATCGGCAATGTCAGGTTCGCTAGGTGTAGTGATCCGTCCTTGTTTACTTGTGATTTTGATTTCGATGCTTGATAGTCGTCATGTGACTTCAACAGAGTTATTTGATCACGGTATTTATGTCTTCTGGTTAACCGCATTTATTTTCTTAGGCGTTTCATTGATTCTTGCTGAAGAAAAATTCCGTGTGAATTCACCGAAAGTTGCTGTACCTGGTATGTTACGCGCGTGTATTCCTGTGATTCCTTATGTGATCATTGGTTTCGCCGTGGTGATGTTCTATAAGCTTGCTCTAGATACATCAATCAATGAATTTACAGCACCAATGATTCTTCCATTGGTATTGATCGCGATGATTTTGTTCGACAAATTATTTGCGGCTAAACATCCAGTACCAGTTACAGATCCAAAGCACGAAGCTTTAGTTCGTGAGCATGAGAAAAAGTCAGAGTTCTTAAAGTCTCATGATCCACATGGCAGCAAAGGCTTTGGTTTTGGTGGGGCTTTACGTTTTGCAACATCAGAAACTGTAGGACATATTGGTGCATTAATCTTGTTGATGGCTCTGTCTGCAAGTGTTGGTGGTCTAATCGAACGTGCAGAAGTGGTTGAGTTATTGCCTACACACTTGGGTAATATCTATATTTCACTGGCATTTATTGCGCTTTTACTAGCAATTATTGGTATGACAACCGATCCATTCGGTGCGGTAATTCTTGTTGCTGCAACCATTGCTCCAGTGGCTTACGAGAATGGTATCCATCCAATTCACTTCTGGATGATCGTATTGGTTGCATTTGAGTTTGGTTATGTGACACCGCCTGTTGCGCTGAACCATTTGTTGACGCGACTCTCCGTCGGTGATGAAGAGGTTACGGCAGCTGATAAGGAAGCGAAAGAGAAATATACAAGTTTCTACTTCCGATATGAGCGTTGGTTATTACCTATTATCGTATTGTTCTCATCTTTAGTGTTGGTAACTTACGCACCATACATTTTCCAAATGTTTGGTTGGTATAAACACTAACTCTTATCTCCTAAAAAAGCACCTTCGGGTGCTTTTTTATTTGTGCTTTATTAGAGACTTTTTCTTTGCCTTTGACTCAAAGGACTACATAAAATAATTGCCAGTAATATTAATCCAAAACCGAATAAACTATAAAAATCAGGTGTTTCTTGCCATAGAAAGAAGCCCCAAACACCCGCAAAAATGATCGCCATATAGTTGACTGGTGCTATCTGTCCAGCTGGAGCAAGGCGATAAGCATGAGACATAAAAATTTGGCTTACATTCGCAAGTATTCCTGCTGCAATAAGAAAAAAAAGTTCTTTCAAAGCATATGGTCGCCAAACCCAAAACATCGGTATGGCTGAAAGTAAGGAGCCGATCAAGCAAAAATAAAACACGATACGTTCTGGAGGTTCAGTTTTGGTTAGTGCTCTTACGGTTACAAACGCCATTGATGCAAGTAGGCTAGATGCTATCCCTATCGCAGACACCCAATTCCACAATCCTTGATCAGGTTTTGCAACACAAAATACGCCTAAGAATCCTAATGCAGCTGCTATTAACATTGCTTTAGTAATACGTTCTTTTAAAAATAGCCAAGCAATCAGTGGAATAAAAATAGGTGAGGAATACGTAAATACCATGGCATTGGACAATTTCAAATGTGCAATCGCATAGAAAAAACCATACATTGCCGCAAGCCCAACCAGACTTCGCCAAGTATGCATCCACAATTTTTCTGTTTTAACAAAGCTTGCACCTTGTTTCATAATCAATGGTAGGAAAAGTATCAGCCCAACGAAATTACGGAAAAAAACAATCGTGTAATTATCTACAGTTTGAGATGCGTATCTGATGCAGATGCCCATGATGGAGAAAAGAAAAGCCGAGATGGTCAGGCAGCTAATCGCTAAGAAGAGCTTACGATTAGGTTGATTCAGCGTCATAATCATTGTGAGTGCAAGGATGCAGCTTGTATTCTAAGCCTCTGCTGCCTTTAAAGAAATGTACGATTATTATTTTCGATTGAATTATATAAAGTAGAGAGGTTAAGACCTCACATTAAGGGATGAACTAAATCAAGCATGGCCAACAAATCATCGAAGACATTAAGGCTATAACCCATGTTAAAGCCTTATTTATTTATGATTTATTTTGTGCTGCAAGTTGAGCTTCGAGAAGCTTAATTTGATCTTCTTTCAGTTTTACTAAAGTATCAACATCAGTATGTTGTTGCTTTAGCTCATTTTGCTGATCTTTAAGTTGTTGATGAATATCATCCAGTTTAGCAATTTCTTCTTTGGCTAAAGTGTCATTTGCGGGAATTGGATCTTTGATAATTGACTCTTCAACTAGTTGGATAGGTGCAGTAACTTCGCTTGCAGCTTGTACAGTTTCAGTCGTTTCGACTGGACGTGCTGAGGGCGTAGCTTTGCTAATCGTTGGTACTGTTGGTGTAACAGTTGCTTCATGATTTTTTTGAGATAGAAACCACTGTACTGCAAAAATCAGTACCACGACGATACTGATTCCACCGATGATCATCCATAATAATTTAGAGTTTTCATTTTGATACGAGGACATCATTTTTTAACCTTTCTAGTCAAAATGACGAGGCTTGAATTGTATCACCCCAATTTCATCTGGCTCAGCGGGTTCAGCTGGTTCTACGTGAGTAGGACGCTGTTCACTATAAGCACATTCGATACATTCAATCCATTCGTCATCCACAGAGATGATCTTAACCACACGATCTAAGGCTCCACATTTTGGGCATTTAGCACCCGCGATGAACTGTCTTTTCATGTCAGTTAATTACATCCTGTGAACAATAATGACGTAGTTTAAGCGGTTTTATGCGTATTCGTCCAACCTTGATGACGTAATAATGCATCTATTTTTGGTTCTCTTTTTCGGAAATTGCGAAACGCATCAAGTGCTGTAACTTTTCCGCCAACTGCTAGAATAAACTTTCTAAATTCTTTTCCAGTCTCGGTGTTAAAAATACCTTCATTTTCGAAACGATCGAAGGCGTCGCTCGCCAAAACTTCCGCCCATTTATAAGAATAATAACCTGCTGCATAACCGCCAGCGAAAATATGACTAAAGCTGTGTTGGAAACGGTTATAAGGAACAGTAGGAACAACCGCAAATTTAGCACGAATGTCATCTAATGTAGTTTGGATTTGCTCGCTGTTTAAAGCGGGTGTTTGACGGTGAATGGTTAAGTCAAACAGAGCGAATTCAATCTGACGCAGAGTTTGCATACCTGACTGGAAGAAACGTGCATTCAATAACGCTGATAGCAATTCTTGCGGTAAAGTTTGCTTAGTTTCAGTATGTTCACTGAGTACATCTAAACTTTCATTATCCCAAGCCCAAAATTCCATGAACTGGCTTGGTAATTCAACGGCATCCCATGCTACACCATGCGTACCTGCAACTGAGATATTATCCACTTCGGTCAGCATGTGATGTAAGCCATGACCAAATTCATGAAATAGCGTAATCACTTCATCATGAGTCAATAGAGCAGGCTGATCGCCAATCGGTGGGGTAAAGTTACACACCATATAACAAATTGGTTTTTGTAGACCATTCGCAGTTTGCACACGAGAACGGAAACCACTCATCCATGCGCCACCACGTTTGCCATTACGCGCATAAAGGTCGAAGTAGAAACCACCAACGACTTGACCTTGATCTTCAATTTCAAAATAACGAACATCATTCTGCCATACAGGAGCATGGCGCTCGATGATTTGAATACCATAAAGACGTTGAACGATTTGGAATAAACCATCCACAACTTTGGGTGCTGGGAAATACGGTTTAAGCGCTTCTTGAGACAAATTGAATTGTTGTTGTTTCAATTTTTCAGAATAGTAGGTTGCATCCCATGGTTTTAATTCTTCAACACCATCTTGTTGTGCAATTGCTTTCAGTTCAGCGATTTCAGCAAGGGCTGGTGTGCGGGCATGTTCTGCCAAGTCGACCAAAAACTTATCGACGGTATCAACATCAGGTGCCATTTTGCTAGCCAATGAATATTCAGCAAAATTATTGAAGCCAAGCAGTTGAGCCATTTCTTGACGCAAGCTCAGAATTTCTTCCATCACAGGGGTATTATCGAATTCAGTTTTTTCTGATTGTTCTGAGGCACGAGTCACGTAGGCTTTGTAGAGTTCCTCTCTAAGTTCTCGATCATCGGCATAGGTCATAATCGCAAAATAAGCAGGGAAGTCGAGTGTGGCAACGGCTTGCTCAAGCTCACGTTGTTGGCCGTATTGCTTTAATAATTCAACACTACTTTGTGGTAGGCCTTTGAGCTGTTCCTCGGTTAATGGTTTGAAGTAGGCTTGTGTTGCATCAAGTACGTGGTTAGAGAAATCTGAAGACAGTTGTGATAAACGTGCTGAGATTTCCGCATAACGTTTTTTGGCTTCGCCTTCAAGAGCAACGCCTGATAGTTTGAAATCACGTAAAGCGAGTTTAATTGCACTTTGTTGTGCTTCGCTCAGCGTTTGAAATACTGCACTATCATGAATATGTTGATAAGTTTGATACAACGCCGTGTGCTGTCCAAGCTGAGTGTAATATTCGCTTAGGCTTGGTAACAATGACTGGTAAACCTCACGGGTTTCGGCATTGTTCATGACTGCATTGAGGTGTGACAAAATTCCCCATGATTCACTCATATTATTTTCAAGCTGATCGACTTCCGCCAAAGTTGCCAGTTGGTCTTCAGGAGCTTGTGGAACTTCATTGAGTTGATTTAAGAAGTTTTGACCATTTTGAATAGTCTGTTCAATCTGTTGTTTTAATTCTGCAAGTTGAATTTGATCAAACTGGGGAGTGGGGAGTGTCGCTTGCTGTAGTGTCATTGTATTTTTGCCATATTCATCTTTAAACATAGTTATAGATGTAGGGCTTAGCGAGGGAGAAATCAAGTGTAACTATGCTTCATCTCTTATATCTAGATTCATTTTTTATTTATAAACGCCTGTATGTGGTTTAGGATGGTGGCTGAAAATTTTTATAAGCAATTATAATTTAAAAGAAATTTTATCTTCAGTGTAAATGTCTTGATGAAAACCGATTTCTTACTAAACTCATGATCAAAGAAAATCTAACGAAGAATTTTTTGTAGCGCGATGCGTAACTAGATAGGTTAAACCTAATCATGAGATTAAAAAGTATCAGTGTTTTTTTCTTAACTTTGTGTGTTTCTGCTCACTCCAGCGCTACGGTAAACAATGCGGTATATGTAGGCTCTAGGGGGATTGGAAGTCCATCTGCCAATAGTCCAGCTTCGACGTTGTTCTTTCTTGTGTGTGGTGCTGGGGCACTCTATGTCTACTATAAATTATTCCTAAGCTGGTTTAAACGTAAGAAAAGTGGTGAAAAACCACAACGTTTATATGGCTTGGGAGATTGGGCAATCATGCTGGCGGTATTTGGGCTGTTAGCATTGTTTGCATCTGGACTCACTTTTGAAATACTGAGTACTTTTGGTGGGAAAGAATTGGTAGGGCAGATTTGGTATCTTGTCTTATTGGGCTTTTGGGGAGTACTCGTGTTTTTTGATAGAACTTAATTTAAGAAAAGCTGAAACTCTAAAACAGAAAGAGAGCCGAAGCTCTCTTATTTTATGAGTTATTCACTCTTTGCTTTTGCATTCGACTTTTTCTTTTTTATTTTTTTCTTTGCCTTTTCTTTATTTTCGGGCTTAGTCGAAGCTTTTTTAGCAGGTTTTTTAGTATAAGAACTTGGTTTGTTCTTATCCTTTTTCTTACGCACAGGCTTTTCACCATCTTCACTTACTTTGGATGCCGTTGGTGCCTTGCCAAAAACTTCTTCTGTAGTGGCTGCTCGAGTTGATGTTGTACGCGGTGCTTTTTGACGAATCACACGACCTAAATGAGTGAGTTGTTGTACCAATTGGAAGTCGATTTTACGTTCTTCCAAATTCACACCAGCCACTTTAATTTTTACTTCATCACCGAGGCTAAATGACTGTCCACGATTCTGACCAATTAGACTTTGGCTAGCTTGATCATAGAGGAAGAAATCTTCACCCAATTGGCTGACATGAATCATGCCATCTACATAGAGGTCTTTTAAGGTAACAAATAAGCCAAATTCTGTTACTGCACTGATGATGCCGACAAATTCATCACCTAAATGCTGTTGCATATAGTGGCATTTTAACCAGGTCGTGACACTGCGTGATGCTTCATCAGCACGACGTTCAGTTTGTGAGAAATGCTCACCCGCATCATCTAGTGCTGCACCTGAAAGAGGGTAAACCTTTTTACCTAAATAGGCTTTAATCGCACGATGCAATAATAAGTCAGGGTAACGACGAATTGGTGAAGTAAAGTGCGTATAGGCTTCATATGCTAAACCGTAATGCCCAGAATTCTTTGCACCGTAATACGCTTGCATCATTGAGCGTAATAACACAGCATGAATGCTTGGCGCATCTAGGCGATCTTTGGTCGCTTCAATAACACGTTGATAATCAGCCTGAGTAGGTTGTTCTGGGAATGGTAAACCAAGTAATTTTACGAAATCACGAACTTTCTGGATACGTGAAAACTCAGGAGCCTCATGTACACGGTAGAGCATTGGGATGTCATGTTCTAAAGCATATTCCGCAGCAGCGACATTGGCTAATAACATACATTCTTCAATGAGCTTATGCGCATCATTACGTGAGCGAGGCAGGATTTCTTTGATTCCACCTAACTCATCAAAAGTCATGTAGGTTTCGATGGTTTCAAATTCCATCGCATGACGCTTAGCACGTAACTCTTTGAGGGTCTGATAAAGCTGGAAAAGAGTATTTAGTGATTTATGAATAGTTTTATCTTCAGGGATAGCATCTGTTACGCCCTCAAAATATCGACCAACCTGTGTGTAAGTCAGACGCGCTTTAGAATGCATTACCGCAGGATAGAATTCATAACCTGTCACTTTTCCAGCACGAGATAACTTTAAGTCACAGACCATACATAGACGATCTACATGTGGATTTAAAGAACACAAACCATTTGATAATGCTTCAGGAAGCATCGGCAAGACAAAGTGTGGGAAATAAACTGAGGTACCGCGTTCTTCTGCTTCTTCATTTAAAGGTGAATCTAAACGAACGTAATGGCTTACGTCAGCAATCGCAACAACCACACGATAACCACCACCTGAACGTTTTTCAGCATAGACAGCATCATCAAAGTCTCGTGCATCTTCACCATCAATAGTAACTAATGGTAAGTCACGTAAATCAACACGACCTTTAATATCTTGTTCAGAAGGTTCTTTAAAGCTTTCAGCTTCTTTGATTACTGCTTCAGGAAACTCATAAGGCAAGCCAAATTCTAAAATAGTCTGCGGAATGATAATCTCTGTATCCGCTTTATCTGCCATGGATTGAACGACATGACCTGTTGCCAATTCTTCACGGGTCGGGTAGTCATCAATCGCAACACGTAGCATATCGCCAACTTTGGCATTGGCATGCTCAATTAATTCTTTTTCTAAAGTAATCGGTTGGTGCTGATTTGGATTACTCGGTTGAATAAAGTATTCACCTTCATGCTCAGCGACTTTACCAATAATCTGTTTGACACGACGTTGTACAACTTCAGTAATAAAACCCCAAGGTTTACCTTTGCGATCAACTGAAGTCTGACGTACTTTAACGCGATCGCCGTTAAAAACGAGTCTTAATTCACGTTCAGGTAATAGCACATCATCGTGTCCAGCAATATTCGCTGTACCTAAACCTTTACTATTAATATAAACCGTTGCTTCGTGTGTTGGTAAATCTGTTGCAGGTTGATATTTAAAACCATCCTTCATGAGCTGACCATCACGTACCATTGCGCTTAAGCGATGATTTAACGCATCAATACTTTTTTGATCTGGTAGGTTGAAATGATCAACAAGTTCCGCATGAGATTTTGCAGTTTGTAATTGTTCTAATGTAGTTAAAATAAGAGTTCGGCTAGGAATAGGATTATCGTAACGTTCAGCTTCTGCTTTTGCTTCGGGATCAACCCAATTATTAGTCATATCGTTCCATTTCACATCTGGCAGATCACTTTAGCATAAGTCATCCAAACTTGGACTGCACGTCAAAGATTGCAAGATTCTGTTTATGTAAATGATCTAAATAAATAAAGAGAAGACTATCTTAACAAGCGTTGGACGAAAAAATGCTGAAAAAATACAGAAATTGTTTAAAAAATATTTGATTGATTTAAAAAAGATGAAAAAAACAGGATCATCCCTTGTGTAATGTGGTTTTAGTTTGTATTATTGCGCTCGTGTTACGGTGAGATGGGTGAGTGGCTGAAACCACATCCCTGCTAAGGATGCATACGGGTAACTGTATCGAGGGTTCGAATCCCTCTCTCACCGCCACTTTACTTAAGGCGCTCATAGCTCAGCTGGATAGAGCACTTGGCTACGAACTAAGGGGTCGGGAGTTCGAATCTCTCTGAGCGCACCAAGTAAAGATTAAAGTAACACATGCCGAAATAGGCACATAAGTAATGCGCTCATAGCTCAGCTGGATAGAGCACTTGGCTACGAACTAAGGGGTCGGGAGTTCGAATCTCTCTGAGCGCACCAACTTAAATAATTAACCGCTTAATCGCGGTTTTTTTGTGCCCAAATTTTGAAGATATTTATTTTACAGTATATTTAAATAGCAAAGGCCGCTAATGATAGCGGCCTTTGTTTTCAATTTAAGCTTTTAGAATAAGCTTAATGAATGGAAGAGATTGTCTGATAAATTAGTTAACGATGTTTGTGGAGTCACAGTTTCAGTTAATGGTGCAGTTGAAGTACTTGTATCCGTAACTGAAGTAAGTATAGATGTCGAACCTGTGATTGCAGTCAAGATACTATCAACACCGCCATCACAACCACAATCATCACCACTTTCAACACTTAAGCTAATCAAGCTACTAATACTTTCAAACGTACTATCGCTAAATATCGCAGTAGAACTTTCTTGAACACTATCAATTACAGAGTTACCACTACTGATAATCGTTTGTGTTGGTTCTGATACTCCGAGAATAATACTTTCACTATTAAGATCAAAACCAATATCACTACAGAATCCGTCAATCGCACCTGTGATTGGATCTAGAGAATCACCGTTCAGGCTTCCACTGATTGTTTCTGTAAGATTTGTGATCTCACCTAATGCTCCACCATTCAAATCACCTGTGATGCTACCCAGTAAATCTGTAATCGTGCTCAATGATTCATCAGTGTTTGTAAATTCACTTACAGTTTCTGTGATCATTTCAAGAGGAGAACCATCAGTACCACCAGTGATGGTATCAATCACACCAGTTACAGGGTTATCACCAAGATCACCACCTGTGAATCCTTCGATTGCATCAGTCACCATTTCAAGAGGCGAACCGTCAGTACCACCAGTGATGGTATCAATCACGCCAGTCACAGGGTTATCACCTAAATCACCACCCGTGAAACCTTCGATCGCATCAGTCACCATTTCAAGAGGAGAACCATCAGTACCGCCAGTGATGGTATCAATCACGCCAGTCACAGGGTTATCACCAAGATCACCACCCGTGAAACCTTCGATTGCATCAGTCACCATTTCAAGAGGCGAACCGTCAGTACCACCAGTGATGGTATCAATCACGCCAGTTACAGGGTTGTCACCAAGATCACCACCGGTGAATCCTTCGATCACATCAGTGACCATTTCAAGAGGAGAACCATCCGTACCGCCCGTGATGGTATCAATCACACCTGTTACAGGGTTATCACCTAAATCACCACCCGTAAAACCTTCGATCGCATCAGTCACCACTTCAAGAGGAGAACCATCAGTACCGCCAGTGATAGTATCAATGACGCCAGTTACAGGGTTATCACCTAAATCACCACCTGTGAATCCTTCGATTGCATCAGTCACCATTTCAAGAGGAGAACCGTCAGTACCGCCCGTGATGGTATCAATCACACCTGTTACAGGGTTATCACCAAGATCACCACCCGTGAAACCTTCGATCGCATCAGTCACCATTTCAAGTGGAGAACCATCAGCTAGATCACCTAAATTGCCAAGATCTTCACCGATATGTTGAACAATCTCAGTCGCAGTCGAACCATTGGTAATTAATGTATCAATCACACCTGTAGCAGAATCCATCGCACCATCAAAATCAGCGCCAGCGAGATCAGAGATCGTTTCTAAAGAACCATTCACAGTATCGCGAGAAGTTTCAAAAGTAAGCGTACCTAGATCAGCTAAATCACCAACAGGATGTTCAGACTCAGGGAATGCACCAATGATCGTGCCAGCAACAGTATCAATACCTGTATTGATGATTTCAGTTTTTAAGCTTTCAACGCCCTGAACCACATCAATACCTTGTTGAACAATACCTGTTACAGGGTTATCACCAAGATCACCACCGGTGAAACCTTCGATCGCATCAGTCACCATTTCAAGAGGCGAACCATCAGTACCACCAGCGATGGTATCAATCACGCCAGTAACAGGGTTATCACCTAAGTCACCACCTGTGAAACCTTCGATCGCATCAGTCACCATTTCAAGAGGAGAACCGTCAGTACCACCAGTGATGGTATCAATCACGCCAGTAACAGGGTTATCACCTAAGTCACCACCTGTGAAACCTTCGATCGCATCAGTCACCATTTCAAGAGGCGAACCATCAGCAAGGTCACCTAAATTGCCAAGATCTTCACCGATATGTTGAATAATCTCAGTCGCAGTCGAACCATTGGTAATTAAGGTATCAATCACACCTGTAGCAGAATCCATCGCACCATCAAAATCAGCGCCAGCGAGATCAGAGATCGTTTCTAAAGAACCATTCACAGTATCGCGAGAAGTTTCAAAAGTAAGCGTACCTAGATCAGCTAAATCACCAACAGGATGTTCAGACTCAGGGAATGCACCAATGATCGTGCCAGCAACAGTATCAATACCTGTATTGATGATTTCAGTTTTTAAGCTTTCAACGCCCTGAACCACATCAATACCTTGTTGAACAATACCTGTTACAGGGTTATCACCAAGATCACCACCGGTGAAACCTTCGATTGCATCAGTCACCATTTCAAGAGGCGAACCATCAGTACCGCCCGTGATGGTATCAATCACACCAGTCACAGGGTTATCACCTAAATCACCACCCGTGAAACCTTCGATTGCATCAGTCACCATTTCAAGTGGAGAACCATCAGCCAAATCACCTAAATTGCCAAGATCTTCACCGATATGTTGAACAATCTCAGTCGCAGTCGAACCATTGGTAATTAAGGTATCAATCACACCTGTAGCAGAATCCATCGCACCATCAAAATCAGCGCCAGCGAGATCAGAGATCGTTTCTAAAGAACCATTCACAGTATCGCGAGAAGTTTCAAAAGTAAGCGTACCTAGATCAGCTAAATCACCAACAGGATGTTCAGACTCAGGGAGTGCACCAATGATCGTGCCAGCAACAGTATCAATACCTGTATTGATGATTTCAGTTTTTAAGCTTTCAACGCCCTGAACTACATCAATACCTTGTTGAACAATACCTGTTACAGGGTTATCACCTAAGTCACCACCTGTGAACCCTTCGATTGCATCAGTGACCATTTCAAGCGGAGAACCGTCCGTACCGCCCGTGATAGTATCAATCACAGCTGTTACAGGGTTATCACCTAAGTCACCACCTGTGAAACCTTCGATCGCATCAGTCACCATTTCAAGAGGAGAACCGTCAGTACCACCAGTGATGGTATCAATCACGCCAGTAACAGGGTTATCACCTAAGTCACCACCTGTGAAACCTTCGATCGCATCAGTCACCATTTCAAGAGGCGAACCATCAGTACCGCCCGTGATGGTATCAATCACACCTGTTACAGGGTTATCACCTAAATCACCACCGGTGAAACCTTCGATCGCATCAGTCACCATTTCAAGAGGCGAACCATCAGTACCACCAGTGATGGTATCAATCACACCTGTTACAGGGTTATCACCTAAATCACCACCCGTGAAACCTTCGATCGCATCAGTCACCATTTCAAGAGGCGAACCATCAGTACCACCAGTGATGGTATCAATCACGCCAGTCACAGGGTTATCACCTAAATCACCACCCGTGAAACCTTCGATCGCATCAGTCACCATTTCAAGAGGCGAACCATCAGTACCACCAGTGATGGTATCAATCACGCCAGTAACAGGGTTATCACCTAAATCACCACCCGTGAAACCTTCGATCGCATCAGTGACCACTTCAAGAGGAGAACCATCAGTACCGCCCGTGATGGTATCAATCACGCCAGTCACAGGGTTATCACCTAAGTCACCACCTGTGAATCCTTCGATTGCATCAGTCACCATTTCAAGAGGAGAACCATCAGTACCACCAGTGATGGTATCAATCACACCTGTTACAGGGTTGTCACCTAAGTTACCACCTGTGAAACCTTCGATCGCATCAGTCACCATTTCAAGAGGCGAACCATCAGCAAGGTCACCTAAATTGCCAAGATCTTCACCGATATGTTGAATAATCTCAGTCGCAGTCGAACCATTGGTAATTAAGGTATCAATCACACCTGTAGCAGAATCCATCGCACCATCAAAATCAGCGCCAGCGAGATCAGAGATCGTTTCTAAAGAACCATTCACAGTATCGCGAGAAGTTTCAAAAGTAAGCGTACCTAGATCAGCTAAATCACCAACAGGATGTTCAGACTCAGGGAATGCACCAATGATCGTGCCAGCAACAGTATCAATACCTGTATTGATGATTTCAGTTTTTAAGCTTTCAACGCCCTGAACCACATCAATACCTTGTTGAACAATACCTGTTACAGGGTTATCACCAAGATCACCACCGGTGAAACCTTCGATCGCATCAGTGACCATTTCAAGAGGCGAACCATCAGTACCGCCAGTGATAGTATCAATGACGCCAGTTACAGGGTTATCACCAAGATCACCACCTGTGAAACCTTCGATTGCATCAGTCACCATTTCAAGAGGCGAACCATCAGTACCACCAGTGATGGTATCAATCACACCTGTTACAGGGTTATCACCAAGATCACCACCTGTGAAACCTTCGATTGCATCAGTGACCATTTCAAGCGGAGAACCGTCCGTACCGCCCGTGATAGTATCAATCACGCCAGTCACAGGGTTGTCACCAAGATCACCACCCGTGAATCCTTCGATTGCATCAGTCACCATTTCAAGAGGAGAACCATCAGCAAGATCACCTAAATTGCCAAGATCTTCACCGATATGTTGAACAATCTCAGTCGCAGTCGAACCATTGGTAATTAAGGTATCGATCACACCTGTAGCAGAATCCATCGCACTATCAAAATCAGCGCCAGCGAGATCAGAGATCGTTTCTAAAGAACCATTCACAGTATCGCGAGAAGTTTCAAAAGTAAGCGTACCTAGATCAGCTAAATCACCAACAGGATGTTCAGACTCAGGGAATGCACCAATGATCGTGCCAGCAACAGTATCAATACCTGTATTGATGATTTCAGTTTTTAAGCTTTCAACGCCCTGAACCACATCAATACCTTGTTGAACAATACCTGTTACAGGGTTGTCACCTAAGTCACCACCCGTGAAACCTTCGATTGCATCAGTGACCATTTCAAGCGGAGAACCGTCAGTACCGCCCGTGATGGTATCAATCACGCCAGTAACAGGGTTATCACCTAAATCACCACCTGTGAAACCTTCGATTGCATCAGTCACCATTTCAAGAGGAGAACCATCAGTACCGCCAGTAATAGTATCAATCACGCCAGTCACAGGGTTGTCATCTAAGTCACCACCTGTGAAACCTTCGATTGCATCAGTCACCATTTCAAGAGGCGAACCATCAGTACCGCCCGTGATGGTATCAATCACACCTGTTACAGGGTTGTCATCTAAGTCACCACCGGTGAAACCTTCGATCGCATCAGTCACCATTTCAAGAGGCGAACCATCAGTACCGCCAGTGATGGTATCAATCACACCAGTCACAGGGTTGTCACCAAGATCACCACCCATGAATCCTTCGATTGCATCAGTCACCATTTCAAGAGGAGAACCATCAGCAAGATCACCTAAATTGCCAAGATCTTCACCGATATGTTGAACAATCTCAGTCGCAGTCGAACCATTGGTAATTAAGGTATCGATCACACCTGTAGCAGAATCCATCGCACCATCAAAATCAGCGCCAGCGAGATCAGAGATCGTTTCTAAAGAACCATTCACAGTATCGCGAGAAGTTTCAAAAGTAAGCGTACCTAGATCAGCTAAATCACCAACAGGATGTTCAGACTCAGGGAATGCACCAATGATCGTGCCAGCAACAGTATCAATACCTGTATTGATGATTTCAGTTTTTAAGCTTTCAACGCCCTGAACCACATCAATACCTTGTTGAACAATACCTGTTACAGGGTTGTCACCTAAGTCACCACCCGTGAAACCTTCGATTGCATCAGTGACCATTTCAAGCGGAGAACCGTCAGTACCGCCTGTGATGGTATCAATCACGCCAGTAACAGGGTTATCACCTAAATCACCACCTGTGAAACCTTCGATTGCATCAGTCACCATTTCAAGAGGAGAACCATCAGTACCGCCAGTGATGGTATCAATCACGCTAGTTACAGGGTTATCACCTAAATCACCACCAGTGAAACCTTCGATTGCATCAGTCACCATTTCAAGTGGAGAACCATCAGTACCGCCAGTGATGGTATCAATCACGCCTGTTACAGGGTTATCACCAAGATCACCACCAGTGAATCCTTCGATCGCATCAGTCACCATTTCAAGAGGCGAACCATCAGTACCGCCAGTGATGGTATCAATCACACCAGTCACAGGGTTGTCACCAAGATCACCACCCGTGAATCCTTCGATTGCATCAGTCACCATTTCAAGAGGAGAACCATCAGCAAGATCACCTAAATTGCCAAGATCTTCACCGATATGTTGAACAATCTCAGTCGCAGTCGAACCATTGGTAATTAAGGTATCGATCACACCTGTAGCAGCATCCATCGCACCATCAAAATCAGCGCCAGCGAGATCAGAGATCGTTTCTAAAGAACCATTCACAGTATCGCGAGAAGTTTCAAAAGTAAGCGTACCTAGATCAGCTAAATCACCAACAGGATGTTCAGACTCAGGGAATGCACCAATGATCGTGCCAGCAACAGTATCAATACCTGTATTGATGATTTCAGTTTTTAAGCTTTCAACGCCCTGAACTACATCAATACCTTGTTGAACAATACCTGTTACAGGGTTATCACTTAAATCACCACCGGTGAAACCTTCGATCGCATCAGTCACCATTTCAAGAGGCGAACCGTCAGTACCGCCCGTGATGGTATCAATCACACCTGTTACAGGGTTATCACCAAGATCACCACCCGTGAAACCTTCGATCGCATCAGTCACCATTTCAAGTGGAGAACCATCAGCTAGATCACCTAAATTGCCAAGATCTTCACCGATATGTTGAACAATCTCAGTCGCAGTCGAACCATTGGTAATTAAGGTATCAATCACACCTGTAGCAGAATCCATCGCACCATCAAAATCAGCGCCAGCGAGATCAGAGATCGTTTCTAAAGAACCATTCACAGTATCGCGAGAAGTTTCAAAAGTAAGCGTACCTAGATCAGCTAAATCACCAACAGGATGTTCAGACTCAGGGAATGCACCAATGATCGTGCCAGCAACAGTATCAATACCTGTATTGATGATTTCAGTTTTTAAGCTTTCAACGCCCTGAACTACATCAATACCTTGTTGAACAATACCTGTTACAGGGTTATCACTTAAATCACCACCGGTGAAACCTTCGATCGCATCAGTCACCATTTCAAGAGGAGAACCGTCAGTACCACCAGTGATGGTATCAATCACGCCAGTCACAGGGTTATCACCAAGATCACCACCCGTGAAACCTTCGATTGCATCAGTCACCATTTCAAGAGGCGAACCGTCAGTACCACCAGTGATGGTATCAATCACGCCTGTTACAGGGTTATCACCTAAATCACCACCGGTGAATCCTTCGATCACATCAGTGACCATTTCAAGAGGAGAACCATCCGTACCGCCCGTGATGGTATCAATCACACCTGTTACAGGGTTATCACCTAAATCACCACCCGTAAAACCTTCGATCGCATCAGTCACCACTTCAAGAGGAGAACCATCAGTACCGCCAGTGATAGTATCAATGACGCCAGTTACAGGGTTATCACCTAAATCACCACCTGTGAATCCTTCGATTGCATCAGTCACCATTTCAAGAGGAGAACCGTCAGTACCGCCCGTGATGGTATCAATCACACCTGTTACAGGGTTATCACCAAGATCACCACCCGTGAAACCTTCGATCGCATCAGTCACCATTTCAAGTGGAGAACCATCAGCTAGATCACCTAAATTGCCAAGATCTTCACCGATATGTTGAACAATCTCAGTCGCAGTCGAACCATTGGTAATTAATGTATCAATCACACCTGTAGCAGAATCCATCGCACCATCAAAATCAGCGCCAGCGAGATCAGAGATCGTTTCTAAAGAACCATTCACAGTATCGCGAGAAGTTTCAAAAGTAAGCGTACCTAGATCAGCTAAATCACCAACAGGATGTTCAGACTCAGGGAATGCACCAATGATCGTGCCAGCAACAGTATCAATACCTGTATTGATGATTTCAGTTTTTAAGCTTTCAACGCCCTGAACTACATCAATACCTTGTTGAACAATACCTGTTACAGGGTTATCACTTAAATCACCACCGGTGAAACCTTCGATTGCATCAGTCACCATTTCAAGAGGAGAACCGTCAGTACCGCCCGTGATGGTATCAATCACACCTGTTACAGGGTTATCACCAAGATCACCACCAGTGAATCCTTCGATTGCATCAGTGACCATTTCAAATGGAGAACCGTCAGTACCGCCCGTGATGGTATCAATCACGCCAGTTAGAGGGTTATCACCAAGATCACCACCCGTGAAACCTTCGATTGCATCAGTCACCATTTCAAGAGGCGAACCGTCAGTACCACCAGTGATGGTATCAATCACGCCAGTTACAGGGTTGTCACCAAGATCACCACCGGTGAATCCTTCGATCACATCAGTGACCATTTCAAGAGGTGAACCATCAGTACCGCCAGTGATGGTATCAATCACACCTGTTACAGGGTTATCACCAAGATCACCACCCGTGAATCCTTCGATCGCATCAGTGACCATTTCAAGAGGCGAACCATCCGTACCGCCAGTGATAGTATCAATCACGCCAGTCACAGGGTTATCACCTAAGTCACCACCAGTGAATCCTTCGATTGCATCAGTGACCATTTCAAATGGAGAACCGTCAGTACCGCCAGTGATGGTATCAATCACACCTGTTACAGGGTTATCACCTAAATCACCACCGGTGAAACCTTCGATTGCATCAGTCACCATTTCAAGTGGAGAACCATCAGCCAAATCACCTAAATTGCCAAGATCTTCACCGATATGTTGAACAATCTCAGTCGCAGTCGAACCATTGGTAATTAAGGTATCAATCACACCCGTAGCAGAATCCATCGCACCATCAAAATCACCTCCTACAAAATCAGAGACGGTTTCTAAAGAACCATTCACAGTATCGCGAGAAGTTTCAAAAGTGAGTGTGCCTAAACTTGCGCCATCCGCAATAGGGCTTTCAGATTGGTGAATCGTATCAATTGCTGTATTGGCTAAAGTATTGATGCCTGAATTAATAATTTCAGTCTTAAAGCTTTCTAGTTCTTGTAGTTGATCAATTCCACCCTGAATCGTTTCAACTGCTGGGTTATTTCCACCTGTAAAGCTATTGATAACTGTTGTTATAGTTTCAGTTGGATTGCCATTTACATCTGTTAAACCAGAGACAATATTAGTTAATGTTTGCGTTGGATTCGTTCCACCTGTGAAATTATTAATAATGTTTGTAATAGGTGTGGCTGGATTCGTGAGACCGCCAGTAAAATTATAAATAGCATTTGTGATGGTATTAAAAGGATAGCTACCATTAAAGCCAAAATTAAAGCCTCCTAAATTACCTCCTATGCCACCACCAGCACCATCTGGTCCACCAGTTAACGCTCCGCTAAGTACACCAAGACTGGTATTGATATTCCCATTTGAACTTCCAGTTCCATCATTGAAACCACCATTTAATCCCCCCATGAAATTAGTGATAGAGAACACGGAACTAGGATTAATCTGTCCTTTAAAGTAATTGATTAAATCATTGCTATTATTGAATTGGCTAAGAACATCACCATTCATTGATTGATTAATCGTGTTGCTTAAAAAACTAAAAGAGCCGCTGTTGCTACTACTTGTGATTGTTTGGACAGTGTTGGTAACAGTGGTAAATGTAGTTGATTGGCTAGAGCTGAAAGTATTTGTAATTGTACTACTCGATTGCTCAACAAATTGTTGCGTTACAGCAGCATTTTTGACGTTTCCAACAATATTAATTGGTGCATCTAAAGGATTGCTACTTGGAAGGTTCGGAACACCACCACTCATATTGGGTACAACTTTGAATGGAATGCTTACTAGACTTTTATAATTCCCAGCACTGCTCGATAGATCGTCAAAACTACTGGTAAAGGTTGTGACGGGATTAAAGCCTCCTAGAATATTCGTAACTGAACTAAATGAATTCGTGTTGATATTGCTGGTAATGCTACTCACCATGCTGCTTATGCTTTGCATGGCAAGAAATTGAGATGTAAGTGAGTAAGGAACTTGCGTTAAGCTACCTGCTGGTGACACCGCAAAATTACCATCAAACGAATCTGAGGTAATGCTTTGAATTGGCGATAGAAGACTTTTAAAGTGCATAAGGGTACCTATATATTATTAAAATGATTCCATTTCGAATATTTTTTGATCGATGATATTGTTTTTGTGATTAATATCACATTAATCTTTTTTAGTGTTATGTTTGTCGTTTTCTTTGTCAATGTTGAGTAATAAATCTATAAAAGTGTGTAAATAGTCATTTTATTCAATGATTTATGGTTTTTAAAAAATAATCAGCTAGGCTAATAAAATTCAATATTAATGATTATATTTGTTTATATATTATGAATATCATATGTTTATGCTGACCATTTTTACCAATAGGACAGAAATGTGATGCTGGTCACAATTTATTGCTATTCGTCTGAAAATTGTATTTAAATATTTAGGCGTTAAGGTTTTTAGCAATGTGTTTTTATTTGAATTTAAGATTGATAGGCGAATCTATCACCATTTGACGACGATAAGATGAAAAAACGCTTATCAATATGAAAAAAGTGCGTATAATGCCCCCTATCAAATATGCGCTCATAGCTCAGCTGGATAGAGCACTTGGCTACGAACTAAGGGGTCGGGAGTTCGAATCTCTCTGAGCGCACCAATTTGAAGAATTAACCGCTTAACAGCGGTTTTTTTGTGTCTAAAATTTATGTAATTTGCATATAAGTTTACAAATCCAAAAACTGAATCTGTTGCAAAGTTCATAGCAAAAAAAACAACAGTGATAGTTTGCCAAAATTAATTTATGTTCTAATAGGGCACGTCTTTCAAATGTAAGAAATAAGAAATGTCTGAACAACGTCCAACACTATCGCTGCGTTATTATCTCAATTTAGAAGAGTCTCAAGATGGTTTTGCTTTAGTGACTTTTGGCAAGAAAACGATCACTCGTTTTCTGACACCAGTGATTAGTATTGCAGTGATTCTATGGGGATTCTATTTAGGTTTAACGGGTGTTGGTCGTTATTATGTTGCATTGGGTGTTTTTTTCTTGCTTATGCAAGGGTTAATGCGTTATTGGTTATTACCATTGCTGTTTAAACGACAATTTGTTCGTTACCAGTTTGGCAAAAGTGAACAGGGAATTGATTTATATCAAGACCAATTTGAGCTTTACGCAGCAGGGAAAAAGCAAACAGTACAATACACAGAGGTTCAATCTTTTGCGATTGGAAAGCTGACGTATATGTTGGAGTTAAAAAACCATACTGTTGTTATTGTGCCTAAACGCGCATTTACAGATTCTATTGATCAAAATAAGTTTGAAAATAGCTTTAAAAAATAAATTTTTCATCGGTTATAAAAGCAAGGAGCTTTCATGAGTACACATCCTTCAAAAATTGTTTGTGTGGGTCGAAATTATGCAGAACATGCAAAAGAATTAGGAAATGCTATTCCAGATCGCCCGATTTTATTCATGAAGCCTCCAAGTAGTTTAGGTTCCTTAGAAAAAGGAATTGATTGGAATAAAGCATTGGGTGAGTGTCACTACGAATGTGAAATTTGCGTACAAATTGCACATCCACTTTCGAAAGAAACAGACATCTCAAAGGCATTAGAAGCCGTAGGTGCAATTACTTTAGGTTTGGATTTGACTCTTCGTGATCTGCAAAGTGATTTAAAAGAAAAAGGGCAGCCTTGGGAGCGAGCAAAAGCATTTGATGGCGCTTGCTTGCTTGCGGAATGGATTGAGATTGATGAAATTGGCGATTTGCAAGAGCTAGAACTTATTCTGATGATCAATGGAGTTGAACGTCAACATGGATTTAGTCGCGATATGCTATTTGATATCGGTGCTTTGTTAGTTGAGATCAATCAATCATTTAGTTTACAAACTGGTGATGTGATTATGACAGGTACTCCAGCAGGTGTAGGGGCATTGAAACCCCATGATAAATTGACAATGAAATTGATTACTCAGACTGGTGAGTATGATTGGGATACTTTTGTTAATGCATAATGCATGATCTTATGGCATTGATTTGAATGAATTAATGCCATTTTTTATATACAGAATGAAAAATAAAATGAAAATGTGTTTTTTCCTTGTGATCTTATTGATCACAACTATCAGTCATAGCAAGCAGCTTGCTTTAAGTTTTGATGATGGGGTCAATCCTGATCTAAATCCGAATGCCCAACAAATTAATCAAAGAATTCTAGAACAACTTAAACAAAATCATATACGAAGTATTGTTTATCCAAGTGTAATTAAAATCGGTGATTATAAAGGCTTGAGTTTGGTTGCCGCATGGGGAAAGCAAGAGCATAAAATCGGTAACCACAGTGAATTGCATTCCAATTTAAATAAGGAACAGGTCACAACGCAGCAGTATATTGATCAAATTTTCAGAGCCGAACAAGTATTTAAACCATTGACTGGTTGGGTTCCTAGATATCGGTATCCGTTTTTGAAAGAAGGCAATACCATAGAAAAAAGAGATGGAGTTGCGCATTATTTACAACAGCAGGGTTATCAATCAGGTGCTGTGAGTATTGATGCTAGTGACTGGTTTTATAATTTAAAATATCTTTCTTATACTAAAAATGGACAAACAGCTGAGCTTGAAAAATTAAAGAATGCTTATATTGATCATTTATTGGATCGAGCAAATTATTATGATCAATTGGCGATACAGACTGTTGGGTATTCTCCAAAGCATGTATTGCTACTTCACGTAAATGCAATCAATGCAGCATTTCTCAATGATGTAGTCGAGGCATTTAAGCTGCATCAGTGGCAATTTATAGATAGTGAAACTGCTTACCAAGATCCGATATATCGATTAAAAACAAATATTTTGCCAGCAGGGGAAAGTATTGTTTGGTCTTTAGCTAAACAGCAAGCTAAGGCTCAGTTGCGTTATCCTGCTGAAGATGCGCCATATGAACTTGAACGACTAAATCGGTTTGGTTTGGAATAAATTTAGCGTCCTTGATAGTATTTTCTAAACTGATCAGGAGTGTAATTCATCCAACGTTTAAACATATAAATAAAGGCTGATGAACTTGCATAACCTAAGTCTAGAGCAATACTTTCAATCGTGTAACCTTGATTTAATAAAGACATCGCTTTCATCACCTTTAAACGTTGTCGCCATTCGTGCAAGGACATCCCGAGTTCTTTTTGACAATGTCTCGCCAATGTTCTTTCAGTCATATTTATCATCGCTGCCAGCTCAGCTAGAGTGCTGTTGTCAGCAGGATGTAAATGTAGGTGATTTAATATTTGAGCTAAAGCAGGGTGCTCTGTACTGGGTAAATAACTCCCGATGATTTCGGCATGGGTTAAGGTATCAAGTAGAACATGCAATATTCGCAAATATTCCGGATCGTGATCTTTAAAAGCATGTTTTTGTATATGTTCAAGTAGTGCTGGCACCAGTGGTGCGGTCAGTAAAATTCCTGCCCGTTGAGGCATTTTTTCACAAAGTGATTCATGAACATAAAGGGTACAATGCGTTACATCATTTCGATTCACACCACTATGTTGAGTATGTGGCGGTAACCAAATCCCATACGGTGGTGGAGTGAGATAATGTATCTGATCAATATTTACTTCTAAAACACCATCAAAAGCATAGATAAACTCTCCCCAAGCATGCACATGTTGAGGATAAACCGTTGCAGCAGGTGCATCGCGTATGCTGAGCCACAGAAGTTCAGGTATTTCGTTATATGCAGGGAGTTCCTGAAAATCTTGAACTCGCTGTGCTGATTTTTTCATAGAAAGAATTGCCTGAAAACACACATATTTTGTCTTTTTTTCACTATATCATTAAAATACGACAGTCTTATAGTGGTTCAATATCGTGTATATGGAGCTTGCTATGGACGAGCGTAAGGCCTTAGATCAGACAGCCTCAAGTCTAATGATCGTGTTGTGTATGGTTTGGGGGCTACAGCAAGTTATTTTAAAAATGGCAGCTTCAGACATTAGTCCTTTGATGCAAATTGCTTTGCGATCTGGGTTAGCAGCATTACTTTTATTGCCGTTGGTGTTGCTTGATCAAAAAAGTCAATTAATGAATCCCAAGAACGTGAAAGCTGGAGCATTAGTCGCTGTTCTATTTTCTCTAGAATTCTTTTTACTCGCACAAGCACTCCAGTTGACTTCTGCTTCGCATGCAGTTGTTTTGCTTTATACAGCCCCTATCTTTGTGGCGCTAGGTTTACATTGGAAGTTACCATCTGAGCGCCTAACGTTATTGCAATGGACTGGCATTGGTATCGCTTTTATCGGTATTGTGGTGACTTTTATTCGTCCGCAACAGATAGGGGTAAATACATTTCAGCAACAGATGTTATGGGGAGATTTATACGCCTTAGCTGCGGCAATTGCCTGGGCGGCCACTACAGTTACGGTACGTTTATCCTCTTTGGCACAAGCTGCAGTCACCCAAACTTTATTTTATCAGTTGGCTGGTAGCTTTATTCTGTTGCTAGGTTTAGCATTTTTCATGGGGCAAGCAGTTGTACAGTGGACACCATTAGTAATAGGGAGTTTAGCTTTTCATACTTTGATCGTATCTTTTGCTAGTTTTTTAGCATGGTTTTGGTTATTACGAAATTATTTAGCCTCTCGACTGGGAGTATTTTCATTTCTCACTCCTTTGTTTGGAATCATATTTGGCGTATGGCTGTTAGATGAGAATATAGAAGCAAATTTCATTTTTGGGACGGCATTGGTATTACTTGGAATTTTAGTTGTGAGTTTGCAGGGGTGGTTGAGGAAATAAAAAGACCTCCGAAGAGGTCTATTCAATTATTTCTGTTCAAAAATAGTTGAAAGTGGGATGGAAAGTTTTGCTGCTAAGTAGTCATTACTTTCCACTAGCGATGGCCCAAGGCGTTCAATCCATTCATCGTCTTCATGAATATTGGCAACATCATGGCGTAATGGCAATGGATACGGTAGAGCTGTAAAAAAGCTCCAAAAATCGACTTGTGCTAGATTTCGTACCAGAACATATTCGTCCGTATCGGTGCGTTTAATCAGATTTTGCTTTTCAAGCTGAAGGATGTAAGAGGGTAAACGACCAAGCTCACCACGACCAATAATATTGAGTAGCTCTTGTTCGCTAACACTTTCACCGATTTGTTGCTTACGGTAAAACAATTCTAAAATATCCAATAACATCAAAATTGGATGGCGCTTTTTTTCTTTACCAGAATGAAAGGCGGTGAGTGCATAACTCACTTCTACACCCAATAAAATGATATTCCAAGACAGATAGATCCAAAGTAGAAAAATAGGAACTGCTGCAAAAGCACCATAAACGATTTCATAGCTGGTGAAATTACTCATGATCCAGCCAAATAAACGTTTTAAAATTTCAAAAACGGTCGCGCTGAAACATGCCGCAATCACAGCTGAAAAAATTGGTACCGTCCGATTGGGGATCGTCCAATATAAAATGAAGAATCCGACAATGGTCAAAATAAAGGAAATGAGCCATAAAATTAACGCACCATCAAGCTGATAACCCGCGAAGTTATTACTTAAAACATTCATTGATGCGACAGTTGAAGAAAGTACAAACGCACTTCCCAGCACAATTGGACCTAATGAAATGATTGTCCAATAGCGCATAAAGCCGACAAGACCAGTTCGTGTTTCTTTGACACGCCAAATGCGATTAAATACTGTTTCAATCGAAGTCAGCATTAAGACTGTGGTCACAAATAAAAACAACACACCAATCACAGTCAAATTACTGGATTTTTCAGTAAATGCATTCAGGGCTTTGTCAAAGGCGATTGTGCTTTTAGGTAAAAAATTACTATAGATCAGTTGTTGTAACTGTTGTCTTGCTGGCTCTAATGCTTTGATGGAGGAGATGATGACTAAAAAAACTGTCAACATCGGAACAACAGCAAAAAGGGTCGTATAGGTAAGTGATCCAGCTTGCTCTCGGCATCGGTCAGCCTCAAAACGTCGTAACACAAATACAATAAATTGAAACCATGTTTTCTCTAAAAACGCTCGGTTTTTTAGATAACGGTCTAAGATCATGGGTTCTATCCTAATTATTTTTAATCAAATCCTATGCATACATAGGAATTACTACCGCGAAAAGTATAAAAAATGTCGTATAGTGTTCTTTTTAACAAAATACTTGAAAGCGATGCAACCTTACGTTCTTGTACTTTATTACAGTAAATATGGTTCAACCAAACAAATGGCACATTTGATTGCTGATGGTGTAGAAGCAACTGGCGTTACGGCTCGTATCAGAACAGTCCCCAATCTTGCGACTGTTGTGACTCAAGCGGAAGCAAGTATCCCTAGTGAAGGCGACATCTATTGTACTTTAGATGATTTAACCCACTGTTCTGGTTTGGCGCTTGGTTCACCAACTCGTTTTGGAAATATGGCGAGTGAAATGAAATATTTTTGGGATCAAACGACCAGCTTGTGGTTGAATGGGGCATTACATAATAAACCTGTCTGTGTATTCACCTCTTCTGGTTCGATGCATGGTGGACAGGAAAGTACATTACTAACCATGCTGCCTCCTTTGTTTCATCACGGCATGATCATTTTAGGTCTACCTAACTCAATCCCTGCATTATCAAATACCAAAACAGGTGGAACACCTTATGGGGCGAGTCATGTTAGTGGGCCGCGTCATGATCAGAGTTTAAGCCAAGATGAAAAACTCTTGTGTGAAGCTCAAGGTAAGCGTTTAGGTGAAGTGGTCAAGGCATTATCGGTTCAATTATAAGTTTTCAAAGTTAATAAAAAGGGAGCATTTGCTCCCTTTAATTATTTTTTAAGCTGCCAATCATAGATATTTTTACGGTAAGCATACCAAATCATCCAGAGTCCAATGATGATCATTGGGAAGCTGAGAATCTGTCCTTTGGTCATCCAGCCGAATAAGATAAAACCTTGGTCTGCATCGGGTTGACGGAAGAATTCCATAAAGAAACGAGCGACTCCATAACCAACCAAGAACAAAGCAGATACTGCCATGCGAGGGCGTGGTTTAGAGCTAAACCACCATAAGACGATAAATAGAATCAGACCTTCACAGATTGCTTGATAGATTTGCGATGGATGACGAACCAAACCTAAAGGGTCAGTTGGGAAAATCATACCAAATGCATAGTTCGGATCTTGAACTTGGCGACCATAAAGTTCACCACCAATAAAATTCCCGAAACGACCAAACATCAAGCCTGTCGGTACGCATGGGGCGATAAAATCTAAAGTCTCGAACCAAGTCTTTTGATATTTTTTGCACCAAAATAACATGGCAATAATGACACCAAGGAAACCACCATGGAAACTCATACCGCCTGTCCACACTTGGAATAACCAAAGTGGATTTTCCAGAAATTTCCCAAACTCATAAAATAAGACGTAACCGACGCGTCCGCCGAGCACTACACCTAATGCACCGTAGAACACAAGGTCGGAAATCATATCTCCTGTCCAGCCATCACGTTGTTTGGCACGATAGGAGGCGAGTCCCCATGCAAAAAGAAATGCCAATAGGTACATAAGTCCATACCAATGTACTTTGACAGGTCCTAAACTCAATGCAACTGGATCTATATTTGGATAGGTCAGCATTGCTGTTCCTCAATTTTGAATTTGAAATTAAGTTTTGAGCAGATTGTAGCGGAATGATCTGAAAAATGTTGTACATTCAATGTGTAAAGATGTGAGAACAAAATAATGTGTATTGTTGCTTTTGCATGGCATGTGCTTGAAGACATGCCACTTTGTTTACTTTCAAATCGAGATGAATTTTACCATCGACCGAGCGCAATGCTGCATTCATGGGAGCAGAGTTCGATCATAGCAGGCAAAGATTTGCAATCGGGTGGATCATGGATGGGGGTCACAGCTTCAGGTCGCTGGGCGATTGTGACTAATTTTCGTAATGGACGAGATCAAAATCATTACGAACCTTCACGTGGCAAACTCATTCAAGATTTTTTAGAAAGTGATTTAGCACCTATACGTTTTGCTCAACAATTGGAAGGCAAACAACAGGATTATGCAGGATTTAACCTGTTTGTCGGGGATAGAGAACAAGCTGTTTACATGAGTAATCGGGGAGAAGCACCACAGGTTTTGGCAAATGGTGTATATGTCGTTTCAAATGGGCTAATGTCAGAGGACTGGGAGAAAACGAAGCATTTGCGTAAGCGGTTTACCCAAGAATTTTTGCCGATGTTACAGCAGACTCACATTCCTCAACATGATCTAAATTATGCTGCATGGGATATTTTGGAAGATGAGCGGAAAATTATCCCAGATCTATTACCCGATACGGGGATTAGTAAAGAAATGGAAGAGTTACTTTCTTCGACTTTTATTCAAAGTCCGATATATGGCACACGATGTTCCAATTTTTTAAGAATGACAACAGACCAGTGGCAATGGATTGAAAAAACACAACAAGGTGAACAGCAAGGAAATTTCATCGAATTAACTATTCCATTAGTAAAATAAAAAAGAGCCTATCATTGTAGATAGGCTCTTTTGGGGTGATTTTAGGGTTTAGCCTGCAATCACACCACCATCTTTACGAGTGATCACAACAGTCGCTGAACGTGGACGTGCAGTTTTGTTGCTTGGGTTCGTTTGAGTTGCTGGCCAGTTACTTGAAGGAGATGCATAGTCTGCAGAGTCTTCACCTGGATGCTGAACATTAATAAAGATTGCTTTGTAATCAGGTGTCATCGCAATACCCGTGATTTCACATTCTTTAGGTCCAACAAGGAAACGACGCAAGGTTTCATCTGTTACTTTCTTACCAACTAAGGTTTCAGTACCATTTGAAGTCGTTGCTTTAGCTCCATCACCAATCTGACCTGGAAGTGCAGCTAGCATCATACAGTTCGTTACGTCAGTGTATGCGCCGTCATCTGTCTGAATCCAAAGAACACCACGAGGGTCAAACCACATACCATCTGGGCTTGAAAGATCATTATTATCTGTCAAACCTGAAAGGTTGATGTTTGCAGCCATAGATGCTTCAGCACCAAATAGATAGATATCCCATTTGAAACTTTCAGCAGTAGTTAAGTCAGCAGTTTCACGGAAACGAATAATATGACCGTTTACATTGCCTTTTTGAGTTTTTGTATTGTTATATAAGTCTTCATAACTGCGAGGGTTCGCCGCATCTGTTGGATAATTTGAACCACGGTTCGAGTTATTGGTCAATGTAACGTAGACTTCACCATTCTCTGGATTTACCGTACACCATTCTGGACGATCCATTTTTGTTGCGCCTACAGCATCAGCTGCTAAACGAGCAAAAGTCACAACATCAGCTTGTGAGCTAAATGGATAGACTGAATTACTTTGGTTCAAACCATTCTTACCAAAAGCTAATTCGATCCATTGACCCGTACCGTCATTATTGAATTTGGCAACATAAAGTTTACCTGCATTCATGTATTTATCACCAGCAGCATAGCCACCGTTGATATCTTTGGCATCCCATTTTGCATCTGAAACGAATTTGTAGATATATTCTCCACGAGAGTCGTCACCCATATAGAATGCTAATGGTTGTCCTGCGATTGCACGGCAAGCACTATCTTCATGAGCAAAACGACCTAATGAAGTACGTTTTACAGGATTTTGGCGACCATCAAACGGATCAATTTCTACCATCCAACCAAATGTATTAGGACCATTACGGTAATCTTCGGCTGCTGTAGTAGCTTTCACATCAGCTGACCAACGATCATATAAGTCTTGAGACTCGACACTGCCAACAGCAGTTTCCCAACCATAACGAGAACTTGAACCCGCTTTTAAACCATAGCGTTTAAGTGCAATAATTTCTTCTGGACGACGCAAAGTGTCATCTGTCGCACTACGAGCAAAGTAACCAATAAAGTTTTCTTCAGTCGTTAGGTATGTTCCCCAAGGTGTATAACCATTACCGCAGTTATTATGTGTACCGCGAGTTTGGCGAGCTGCTGGAGAATAGGCAGTAGCTAGAAGAGTTGAGCCTGCAGCAGCACCTGCCAAGTCCATCACTGTAGAGCCTGTAATACGACGGTTAAAAACTGAGTTTTTAACAACTTCTACTTTTTGTGAAGTTTTGTCTTTTTTGATTTCGATCACCGAAACACCGTGAGCATTCACTTCACGAATAACTTCATCCTCAGGTCGACGACCATCAACTTTCGTTGGACCTTTAGGGTGCAAGAATGTTGGATTGATATATTCATGGTTCATGACTAATAAACCACGATCTGAAACACTTTCATCAAAACGTTGTGTTGTTGAATTCATGCCGAAATAGTGCATACCATCATGACAATCACCAGAACGGAATTGAAAACTTGGACCAGAAGGAATGTTGTTATCATCCCAAGCACCATATGTCGGATTGATTGAATCCCCTAAAGCATAAAGTACAGTTGCTTCATAACCTTCAGGCACTGTTACGATGTCATTTAAATTTTTAGCAACAGGAGAGAAGTTTAATTTTTCTGGTTTTTTATTTGGATCAACAGGTGTTGGCGGTGTTCCACCGTTATTGCTCGAATTATTATCGTCGTCGTTACAGCCAGTTAATGTCGATGCTAAAGTTAATGCAACAGCACCACTCGCAGTTTTAGTGATGAGACTACGGCGGCTAATGTGCTGTTCTAAAATGTCACGGAAATGAATATTATCCGATGTGTTGTTATCCAACTCTTGATCTTCATGATATGGCGATAGCTCGGTCATGGAATTTTTCCTAAAAAATATAACAGTTGTTCTAAAAGTTTTCCCCCAATAAACTTAATGTTTAAATGTGACGAAGCCTTGACACTTGTGTGACAGCTTTGTGAAAAATCAATTAAAAATTAAAGTAATAAAATTAAAAAAACAGGCGAGAAGCCTGTTTGTAGTTATAAGAACTAAGTAATCAAGTTGTTTTTCTTTTTTCGATAATCTTGCCAAAAAATAATCCAATCTCAAACAATAACCACATCGGAACGGCTAACATGATCATAGAAATAGCATCAGGCGGTGTAACAAACATTGCTACGAAAAAACATCCAACAATGATAAATCTTCGTTTCTCAATCAGACTTTGTGTACTCACGACTCCAATCAGAATCAAAAGTAGTGTAATCACTGGAATCTCAAAGGTTAAACCAAATACGAGGAATAGCTTTAAACAGAACGCTAGATAGCTATTGATATCTGTCATTGGCGCTACAGTTTCAGGTGAAACACTGATGAAAAAATGTAAAATCGAAGGTAATGCAACAAAATATGCAAAGGCAATTCCTGCATAAAATAGAAAAATACTGCTTAGTAATAACGGAAGAGCAAGTGTCTTTTCCCGTTCATATAATGCAGGTTTAGCAAATGCCCAAATCTGATAAATAATAAAAGGCATTGCTAACATCAGTGCAACAAAAAAGTTCAGCTTAAAGGGCGCCATGAATGTTGCAGTCACATCTGTTGCGATCATTGATGAGCTAACAGGAAGCTGAGCTCGCAAAGGTTCAGAAAGTAACTGATAGGTGCGATTTGCAAATGGTAATAAACAAAAGAATAAGAGTAATAAAATTCCAACGATCTTGAATAAATGCTGACGCAAGATCATTAAATGCTTGGTAATCGGCATTTCTTCAAGTTCAATCTTTTGTTTTGATTCTTCAATCGATTGAGCAGGTAACTGAGAATGAGAGGATGTACTCATACGGCCACCTTAAATTCAGGTTGATGATCTGGTGCAGTAAAAATAGTGGTCTGAGCCTTTTGAATATTTTTTTCCACATATACAAATGAAGAATGCTCTTTCACATAGTGATAAGTAGGATAACTAATGTTATCTGTTGTTTGTTCTTGTTTACTTGGTTGAACAAACATTTCTCGTTTTTGTTGTTCGAGCTCAGACATTTGAGCTTGCATTTTTTGTTCTAGTTCAGCAATACGTTGCATTTCTTGCTGCATCTGCTCGCGTAATTCAGATAGGCGTAATTCACGATCAATATCGTTTTGCACATTACTGACAAGGCGCTTCACTTTGCCATACCATTTCCCGACAAAGCGAGCTGCTTGAGGTAATTTATCTGGTCCAAGCACAAGTAAAGCAATAATGCCGAACACCAAAAGTTCGGACATTCCAACATCTAACATATTGTTGCTCGCTTAACTTTTGATTGAGCTTTCAGTATTTTTTACTTGTGCATCAATCGTACGGGGTTCATTTAGAGATGCTGTCGCTTCGTCATCTTTCATTGATTTTTTGAAATCTTTAACTGCACCACCGACATCTTTACCTAAGTTTTTAAGCTTTGATGTACCGAAAAGTAAAATAACTACGATTGCGAAAATGAGTACGTGCCAAATTGATAAACCAGCCATAATTTTATTCCTATACAAACTTTGTATATATCTCAACAGCTTGGCATGACAAATATGTGACACTTATATTGCAATTTTGCGACAGAGGGATAAATAGCTTTAAATAGTTGAATAGGTAATTTTACTTTTTGGTTTGTAATCAAGGTTTAACACAAGGTTTTTGTTATTCTAAATTCAGCGTGTTTGATTTTTATTTTATCTAAAAGAGCTCTAGTTTTTATCAACTAGAGCACGCAGTGCGATTTATATTAAGCTAGCTTTGAAGAGCTGCATCGCTTTGCCACGATGACTGATTTTACTTTTTTCTTCTTTGCTGAGTTCAGCACTTGAACAGTTACGTTCAGCTACCCAAAAGAGGGGATCATAACCAAATCCATTTTCTCCGCGAGCAGTTTCTAAAATTTCACCTTTCCAAATACCTTGAAAGATTTGTGGTAGTGGATCCTCGGCATGGGTGACCAATGCAAGTACGCAAACAAACATGCCTTCAATCACTTCGCCATCTTTGCGGAAATGTGCGAGGTCAGCTAAAAGTTTTTGGTTGTTGGCAGCATCGTTACCATGTTCGCCAGCATATCGCGCTGAGTAAATGCCTGGTGCTCCCCCTAAGATTGGCACACATAAACCCGAGTCATCTGCAATAGCAGGTTTGCCTGAAAGTTTAGATGCATGGCGAGCTTTAATAATTGCATTTTCAACAAAGCTTAAACCATCTTCAATCGCATCTTCGATATTGAGTTTACCTTGAGGAATGATTTCGACGGGTAGATTGAGTTGTTGAAATAGATGATCAAATTCAGCAATTTTACCTTTGTTATTGCTTGCAAGCACAAGGCTGCCTTGATTAAGCCATGATGGAGTAGACATATATATTTTAGATCAGCTCAGATTGAGTGGAATTTTAGGGCTTTTTGCATAAAGAGGATAGTCAAGAATTATTACTTGATTCTTGGTGTGATGTCTCTGAACAAAAGGTTTCTAAATCAGCCAATAGTTCCTGAAAGACAGCTTCTGGTTCAGTTTGATTATATCTTTCTAATGAAGGATCAAATTGGTCATCATAATAATTTAATAAATCATACAGTTCTTCATTTTTTAATTGCTGAGCAAAACAAAAAAGTTTATAAAAAAATGGATAAAAATCACTTTGTGTTTGGGTTAAATTTACTTTTTTTGAGAGATACTCCTCTAATAATGTCTGAATCATATTTTTGGTTAGATTTAAATCAAAAATTATTTTGGATACTTGTTTAAAATAATCTTTAATCTGCTCAGGTGTTGATAGAAAGCATATTTCTAAAGCTAAATCATTCGATGAATCTTTTTCTAATGTCTCAATTGCCCACCTTTGGATTTCTTCTAGTGTTATTGTTTCCAATTCTAGTTTTGCTTTGAATATCGCCTTTTCTATATCGCTCATTGAATAAACTTAATTAAATATGAATGCTATCAATATAATAAAAAACCGACTCTTACAAGTCGGTTTTTAAAATCACTCAATAGCTCTAAGCAAGATTATTGCGCTTGAATCCATTTATCAGCACGGTCACGTGCGGTACGGATTTGCTCTTGAGTTAAGTTTGCAGCCAAAGCTGTTTTCTTACCTTCAGAAAGACTAATCACTTTAGTATCGAGCATGCCATCACGTGTTGAAAGCTCATACCACTGATACGCACCTACGTAGTTTTTCTTTTGCTCTTCCATCATGGCAAGATTGAAGCTTGCACGATTGTCGCCGTTACTTGCTGCTTTTTCGAAATATTTGCGAGCCAATACTTCATCTTTCTTTGTGCCAATGCCATCTGCATACATACGACCAACATTCAGTTGAGCCGCAGAGATACCTTGATCGGCAGCAGCCTTAAATAATGCAAAAGCTTGTTTCTCGTCTTTAGCGACATCTTTACCATATTGATAGCGTGTAGCTAGATAAAACTGCGCACCAGCTTGACCAGCTTTTGCAGCGCTTTGTAACTCGCCAATACTCATCACAGAGTATCTAGCTGCTTGTGTTGCTACTGACTGTGGTTGAGCAACATAGTCTGCATGCGCTTGAAAGCTGACTATGCCAAATAAAAACGTGCTGATTAATGTCTTTTTCATAGAGCGCTCACTCGATAAATTGCGACTTCACCAAATAGGTTCGGCATATGCTTACTCAGCACACTACCTTGTTGGTCACCATTAACGGCAAGTCGATTAATAATTTTAATTCCGTTTTCTGCACATAAGGCTTCGAAATCACGGAAAGTACATAAATGAATATTTGGGGTGTTATACCACATATAGGGTAAAGCTTCAGAAACAGGCATTTTTCCTTTCAATGCAAGAAAAGAACGAGTCTTCCAATACGCAAAGTTTGGAAAAGTAATAATTGCCTGTTTTCCGACACGCACCATATCACGAAGTAATACATCGGGCGCATCTACAGCTTGCAAAGCTTGTGCCATAACCACAGAGTCAAACGACTGGTCGGCAAAACGGCTTAAACCCAAGTTTAAATCCTGTTGGATAATATTTAACCCTCGACTGATGGCAATTGCAATCTTTTCTTGATCAATTTCTAAGCCATAAGCACGAATATTGTGCTGTTTGCTCATATGAGCCAACAGTTCGCCATCACCACAACCCAAGTCTAGTACGCTAGAATTAGGGCTAATCCATTTTTCGGCGAGTCGTTGATCTATACGCATTAGTGAAGCTCCTGCGGTGTCGATTGCAACTGTTGTTCTCCACCTAAAAATGCTCGAAGTGTTTTGACATAAAGCGGGATTGGGAATAAGAACGAGTCATGCCCTTGTTCAGCATCGATATCTAAATAGCTGACAGGTTTATGATTATCAATCAAAGCATCAACCAATTCTTGTGAGCGACTCGGGCTAAAACGCCAATCTGTAGTAAATGAAATCACCAAAAATTTGCATTTAGGCTTGCTCATTGCTTTAGTCAATGAATGTTCATACTCACGAGATGGATCAAAATAATCCAAGGCTTTGGTCATAATCAAGTAAGTATTTGCATCAAAATTGCGACTAAATTGTTCGCCTTGATAACGTAAATAACTTTCAACTTGGAATTCGACATCAAAGCCGTACATAAATTTGCCTGATTTGAGATCACGACCAAATTTCTGTTTCATCGCTTCTTCAGACAGATAAGTAATATGACCAACCATACGAGCCAAAATCAAACCGCGTTTTGGATAACTGTCATGTTCAAGATAACGACCATGATGGAAGTCTGGATCGGATAGAATTGATTGGCGAGCAACTTCATTAAAGGCAATATTTTGTGCAGAAAGTTTAGGTGCACTGGCAATGATGGCACACTTTTGTAAGCGGTCAGGATAATCCAATGACCATTGTAATGCTTGCATTCCACCTAAGGAGCCACCAATCACCGCATACCAAATATCAATACCAAGACGATCAGATAGCATGGCTTGAGTTTTTACCCAGTCACGAACTGTAACTAGTGGGAAATCAGGACCATAAGGACGGTTTTCATTTTCTGGATTTGGTGAAGTTGGTCCTGTAGAACCATTACAGCCACCGATATTATTTAAAGAAACGACAAAAAAATGATTTGTATCAATCGCTTTTCCAGGTCCAATACAACTGTCCCACCAGCCCGCCTTTTTATCATCTTCATGATGATAGCCTGCGGCATGATGATGACCTGACAATGCATGACAAATTAAAATGGCATTCGACTTATCTGCATTGAGTGTTCCATAGGTTTCAACCATTAAATCAAAACGGGGCAGAATACGCCCGCATTCAAGTTCAAGAGGTTGTTCGAACTGAAACTTTTGTGGTGTGACTAAACCCACTGAATCCGATGGAAAAGACACTGGAATAATTCGCCTGTATAAATCTTTTATCAATAATGAAAAGGATACCAATTCAGGTATCCTTTCAAAAGCCATTTTTTCTGTTATTACAACATAAGCTTAGACTGCGGCAGCAACCACTTGATCAGTTGTTAATACACCTTGTTCGATCAAACGGTTTGTACATGCAATAATCGCATCGATTGAAGAGGTTACGATGTTGTCGTGTACACCTGCACCAAATGCACTCTTACCTGTACCTTTGACTTGAAGTTCAATCAATGCAAGGGCTTTGGCATTTGCACCTGAACTAATACTACGTTCTTCATAGTTCACAACGTCAATCGGCAACTGTAAAGCATTTAACATTGCTGAGATTGGACCGTTACCTTCACCACGTAGGCGTTGAATTTCACCTTCAATTTCAATATCTAACTCAATGATTTGTGTGCCATTGATGTCTGATAATTGATAATGTTTAGTTTGGTAGTGATGGTTTTTGATATCGACATAAGTTTTCTCAAACAATGTCCAGATCTCGTGTGCACTGATTTCAGTACCATTCTCATCAGTATGTTGTTGAACAATTTGACTAAATTCAATCTGAACACGACGTGGCAATGCAACGTTATAGTTTGATTCTAATAAGTAAGCGATACCACCTTTACCTGATTGACTATTTACACGAATAACAGCGTCATAGTCACGACCTAAATCTTTAGGATCGATTGGTAAATAAGGCATATCCCAAATTTCTTCGTTTTTCTGGAACTCAAAGCCTTTTTTGATCGCATCTTGGTGAGAACCAGAGAAAGCTGTGAAGACTAAATCACCTGCATATGGATGACGAGGGTGAACAGGTAAGCCTGTACATTCTTCAACAGTTGCAATGATTTCGTTGATGTTCGAGAAATCTAAATTTGGTGCAACACCTTGGGTATACATGTTCAAGGCAATTGCTGCAACATCGACATTACCCGTACGTTCGCCATTTCCAAACACACAACCCTCAACACGGTCAGCACCTGCCATAATGGCTAATTCAGATGCAGCAATACCACAACCACGGTCATTGTGACAGTGAACTGAGATAATTACGCCATCACGACGTTGCAAGTTACGGTGCATCCACTCAATTTGATCTGCATAAACATTTGGTGTTGAAACTTCAACTGTTGCAGGCAAGTTCAAAATCACTTTATTGGTTGGAGATGCTTCCCAAATTTCAGTAACCGCATCACAAACATCCTTGGCAACTTCTAATTCTGTTGCTGAGAAACATTCAGGGCTATATTGGAAAATCCATTCTGTTTCAGGATATTGTGCTGCATATTCTTTCACTTTATTCGCAGCATTAATCGCAAGTTGTTTAGCACCATTTACGTCTACATTCAAAACTTTTTGACGGAAAGTCGGAGAGTTCGAGTTATAGATATGCACAATTGCACGTTTAGCACCAATCAATGACTCGAAAGTACGCTCAATCAAATGATCACGAGCTTGAACCAAGACTTCGATATAAACATCATCAGGAATCAAATTTTCTTCGATTAACATACGGGTAAAATCGAAATCAATTTGAGATGCAGATGGGAAACCAATTTCAATATGTTTAAAGCCGATTTTGACTAACATTTTGAACATCTTTAATTTTTGATCCATATTCATTGGTTCAAAAATCGCTTGGTTACCATCACGAAGGTCGGTACTCATCCAAATCGGTGCTTGGTTGATTTCGTTATTCGGCCATTGACGATCTGGTAAATCCACTCGTTGATACATACGGCGGTATTTTTTGCTTGGGTCAGCCAACATCATGAGGTAACTCCTTGTCATAGCAGGGGTCGCGGATTTTTATAAATGCAACGTACTATAAATATATATGGTGTCTATACGAATAAATTAAAAGAGAATATTTGGATCGAATGCCTTCAAACTTAGGCAATAAAATTTATACGCGCGCGAGGCGCAGCATCAGGAGAGCAGCAAGATGGTTTATATTCGACGGATGGGTAAAGCCGTAATTTATTTTCATCATCAACCATTCAAAATTATGATTCGGTTTTGCAGCTATATTAATCATCTAATAAAAATCAGTCTAGGTGAAAATAAGCTGGCTGCAAAGGTCTATAACAGCATTCTAGCTCTTAATTGTGGAAAATGTTTTCCTGTTTTTTGCAAGAATTGATAGTTGAGTGGGATATTTTTTCTAAATAAGTCTATTTTTTAATAAAAATTATAGAATTTATTCAGCATGGCGAAAAATGAAGTGGTCAGAGTTCTGACCACATACGAATGAGATTGTGATAAATATTGGTGAGTTTCATTACTTCTGGATATGCATCACCATGATCTATGCGAAGTTGACGAATACTTTCATCCAAATTAAAGAGCATATGACGCTTTTGATCATCTCTAATCAAACTTTGTACCCAAAAAAATGAAGCAAATCGGGTACCACGCGTAATACTACTGACTTCATGCAAGCTTGTTGAAGGGTAGAGTACGACATCACCTGCTGGTAATTTCACTTCATGGTAGCCATAAGTATCCTCAATAACGAGATCACCACCATCATATTCTTCAGGTTCACTCAAAAATAAAGTACACGATAAATCTGTGCGAAGTTGTTGATGAGTCCCTCTCACTAAACGAATTGAATTATCGACATGAAAACCAAAACTTTCGTGTTCATCGTAGCGATTAAACAAAGGTGGAATCATTTGCTTGGGGAGTGCAGCTGCTTGGAAAGTTGGATTTTTCCAAATTGCATCCATCACAAGTGCACTAAGTTGGTGGGTTAAAGGGTCACTCTCTGAAAGTTGTTGATTACGTTTTACGGATGCTGAGAGTGTGCCTGCTGTAATTTTTCCACCGACCCAATCTGCTGCTTCCATTAATTTACGGAATTCGGCGACTTGTTCTTTTGTCAAAACATTCGGAATGTGATGGATCACTGAGCATATCCCTTTCAATTGATTATTATAAAAAATAGCCTCATAGAGAGGCTATTTTAGATGAGTTTAAGTAAATACCCTAATTTTTTTAAGGGATTTAGTACTTAAAGTTGATCGCAAGAACTGCGTTGCGGCCATCACCTTCGTTTGCATAGTGTGAAGCATGAGCACTTGTAAAATAACGCTTATCTGAAATGTTATTTACATTCAACTGTAAGTTTACATTCTTGTTTACATCATACTTTGCCATCGCATTGTAGATAGTAAACGTTGGTAAAATTTTCGTTGAAGTGGTGGCTGTGTTTGGATTGGTATTCGCAAAAACTTGATCGCGATATTGAACGCCTGCACCAAGTGTTAATTTTGGAAGTACTTGGTATGTACTCCACAAGTTAGCACTCTGTTTAGCAACGAATGGAAGAGGGCGACCTTCTTGAGCAACTAAGTTATAAGCTGCTTTGGTTAATTCACTATCTAAGTAGCTATAGCCAAGTGCCATTTCCCATTTATCAGTAATGTGACCTGTCAAAGCAAGTTCAAAACCATCAACTTTACTTTCACCAGCATTAGTTACTGTATTCGCATCTATATTAATACGTGTATTTTGCTTCTCAGTACGGAAGATTGCAGCTGTCGCATTGGCACGATTGTTCCAAAGGCTCCATTTTGTTCCGATCTCAAATGTACGAGCCTTTTCAGGTTCTAAATCTTTATTTGAAGCACTAAGTGAATCAAGATCAGGATCGATACCTACAGGGTTGGCAGCAGTTGCGAAACTTGCATAGATACTACCATGCTCTGTTGGGCGGAATACTACACCTGCTTGATAAGAGAAGTAGTCTGTATCATTTGAATACACAGTACCTGCTGGCGTTGTCACACCACGAGCTGTTACATCTTTGTTATATTTTAATTCAGTATCAAATTGATCCCAACGCACGCCAAGATTTAATAACCAATATTTGTTGAATTCAATACTGTCTAATGCATATACAGATACTGTTTCATTGGTCATTGTAGTCTGTTTAGTATTTGGTGTGAGTGTGCCTAACCATGGATCATTCGCGTTTGGATTATTTAAATCCGTGCACCAGCCATTGTTATCATTACATTTATCATTCAAACCAGCAGTCGTTGTACCTGTATATCCAGGATAACTAATATTGTAGTTACCGCGATTAGTTTCTTCGCGATTATATTCAGCACCAACATTGAAGCTATGTGCTATTGCTCCAGTTTTGAATTTCCCAGCTAAAGAAAGTTGGTCGGTAAATGCATCGGTGTCACGAATGGTTTGTGTTGCACGACGGTAGACTTTACCTTTGTAGATATTGCTTTTTGAATCATCTGGATTTGTATACATATAGCTTGCTTTAGAATGGCTATATGTTGCAGTGTTTGAAACTGTTAAGTCATCATTAAAATCATGTTCAAGCTTCAATGAGCCAATGTGGTTTTCACGCTTATCAAAATCACGATCCTTCCAGCCATAGTAAGAACCTTGTTTTACATTTGCTGGGCGACCATCAGCTTTGATCGAGCCTGGAGGTGGATTGTTAGGGTTGTTAAATGGAATGCCTGAATCTGGCTCATCATTACTTTTGATAAAGTAGTAACTTAAGGTCGCACGATTTTCAGTTCCTAAACCGAAAGCTAGGCTAGGTGCAATACCAACACGAGCGTATTCTGCACCATTGTGCTGTCCTGGTTTCTCATTTTCATGACCCATCGCAATAACACGACCCGCGATTCCATTACCAAAGTCTTTGTTTGCGTCAAGTACGATATGCTTATAGTTATCTGTGCCGCCTGCAACACTTCCTTGATATTCATCACCTTCATGCGCAACTTTTGGAATCATGTTGATACTGCCACCAACACCACTTCCGCCAGTTAAAGCAGAGCTTGAGCCTTTAGTTACTTCGACTTGTTCAATCGCAAACATATCACGTGTTTGAGTTGTTGAGTTGCGCACACCATCTACATAGATCGCGCTTTGTCCGTTATAACCACGAATATAAGGAATATCTGTATACGGAATGCCGCCTTCACCAGCACCTAGTGTGATACCAGGCTCATTACGAAGAGCTTCTAATAAAGTATTTGAATTTGTTTCTTTCAATAACTTTTGAGATAAGACAGACACTGTCTTTGGTGTGTCTTTTAATGGCGCAACATATTTCTTGTTTGCAGATACATCAACTTTTAATTGTTCAGCAGTTGCTTCTGCATGAATCGTTGGGAGTTGAACCACATTTTCTTTATCTTGCGCGATTGCTGCAGTTGCAATCATAGAAAGAGATGATGCAATCGCAGATGAAACAAACTTCTTACGTGTTCTGATAAAAGAAGACATATCGTATCCATGTAAACCTTAAAATTCATGCAAATAATAATTATTCTTATTATTATATGCAATTTTTCTCGATTGGATTTAACGATGCTTAGATCATATAAATTTGGAAAAAGAAATAGAATAGTGTAGCGAAATGTAAGATTGTGTTGTAATTGATCGGGTGAAAATTAAGCATATTGATCTAATAGAATTCTTCATGAAATTACCCAAGAACAACCGAGTTTATTCATAAACTATGAAAAATAATAAATCGTGGATGACTTGCTGATATGTTCAGATCAACTTTTACTGCTAGAATGCTTGTCGAATTTTGTATATCAGCAAAGTTGTCATATAATGTGGCACTTTAAAAATTGTTACTACTAACTATATATCGAGGAAGCCATGCAAGTAACGACTGAAGCGGTTTCGGGCGTTGCCCGTCGTTTAAATGTTTCTGTACCGACGAGCCGTGTTAACGAGCAATTTGAAGCTCGCTTAAAACGCACTGCCAAAACTGTGAAGATCAACGGCTTCCGTCCAGGTAAAGTGCCTTTAAATGTTGTTCGCCGTGAATATGGTGCGAGCATCTATCAAGAAGTTGTGAATGACCTTATTCGCGATACAGTATTCGAAGCAATTCAACAAGAAAAAATCAATGCTGTAGGCATGCCGAACATTGAAAAAGTTGAAAACAAAGATGACGCTTTAGTTTATGAAGCGACTGTAGAAGTGTATCCAGAAGTAGAAGTTAAATCTTTTGCTGACTTAGAGATTGATCGTAAATCATCTGAAATCAACGATGCAGACGTTGATGTAATGATTGAAAACTTACAAAAGCAACGTGCTTCTTGGACTGAAACCAAAGGCATGGCGAAAAAAGACATGCAAGTGACTTTCGATTTCGAAGGTACTGTTGATGGTGAGAAGTTTGAAGGCGGTGCAGCTGAAGACTTTAAACTTGTTCTTGGTTCAGGTCGTATGATTCCTGGCTTTGAAGACGGTATCGTTGGCATGAAGAAAGGCGAAGAGAAAGTTATTGATGTAACTTTCCCTGAAGACTACCAAGCTGAAAACTTAGCAGGTAAAGCAGCTCAGTTTAAAATCACTGTGAAACTTGTTGAAAAACAAAAGCTTCCAGAGATTGATGCTGAATTCTTAAAAATCTTTGGTTTAACTGAAGAAGAAGGCTTAGACAAGTTAAAAGCTGACGTTCGTAAAAACATGGAACGTGAAGTTCGTAACGGTCTTCGCAACCAAGTTAAACAAGCTGCGTTTGATGCGCTTGTAGCTGCGAATGAAATCGAAGTTCCAGCATCAATGGTTGCTCAAGAAATTGATCGTCAACGTCAACAAATGATCCAACAGTTCACTCAACAGTTTGGTGCTCAAGGTGCAGGCGCATTTGACAGTAGCATGCTTCCAGACGAATTGTTCAAAGAACAAGCTGAAAAATCAGTGAAGCTTGGTGTATTGGTAAGCAAAGTATTAGCTGACGCTAAGCTTGAAGTTGACCAAGCACGTGTTGATGCTTATATCAATGACATGGCTTCTTCTTATGAAGATCCAACAGAAGTTATTGAATACTTCAAAAATGACAAACAACAACGTGCTCAAATCGAAGCAGTTGTGTTAGAAGACCAAGTTGTTGATCACATCTTGGCTGCTGCTAAAGTAAATGATGTGGCTGTAAGTTACGAAGACTTATTAAAAGAACAACAAGCTCGCCGTGGCTAATCTTTTAAAAGTTGAAAAGAAAGGCGCGTAATGCGCCTTTTTTTATATGTGTTATGAATGTGTTAATTTGTCTAAAAAATGCCAGATTTTAGTCTAAATATTCGAATATTTCAGATTGAACCTTTTGCAATTTCAGCGATTATCCCTCATATTGTTGGCATAGATCGAGTCACAATAATTTAGGAATAAGTAAACATATGTATGTTCCAACAATTGAAAATGCTTTAGTTCCTGTTGTCGTTGAACAATCATCTCGTGGTGAGCGTTCTTTTGATATTTACTCACGTTTGTTACGTGAGCGTGTTATTTTCTTGACAGGTGAAGTTGAAGATAACATGGCGAATTTAATCGTCGCGCAGATGTTATTTTTAGAAGCAGAAAACCCAGAAAAAGATATTCACCTTTATATTAACTCTCCAGGTGGTTCAGTAACGGCAGGTATGGCAATTTACGATACCATGCAGTTTATTAAGCCCGATGTTGTGACATACTGTATGGGGCAAGCTGCCTCTATGGGTGCATTCCTTTTGAATGCTGGTGCAAAAGGTAAACGTTATTGCTTGGAAAATGCACGTGTGATGATCCATCAACCATTAGGTGGTTTCCGTGGACAAGCATCTGATATTGAAATCCATGCACGTGAGATTTTGTTTATTAAAGAGCGTTTAAATCGTTTAATGGCGCAACATAGCGGACAGGATTACGAGACAGTTGCTCGTGATACTGATCGTGATAATTTCATGACGGCTGAAGCTGCAAAACAGTATGGTTTGGTTGATCAAGTCCTTAGTAAGCGTCCGTAATTTTTAAGATTCAAGATTGGAGTAAATATGTCCGAACATCCTCAAGGACAAAAACATTGTTCATTTTGCGGTAAAACGCAGTCTGAAGTCGGGAAACTGATTGCAGGTGAGGACGCATATATTTGTAATGAATGTGTAGATGTCTGCTTAGACTTAGTTCAAACAAGTCAACAGGTTGAAGCGGGTGATTGGGCAACCAAAGCACTGCCAAAGCCACATGAAATACGTGCAGCGCTTGATCAATATGTCATTGGGCAGGATCTTGCGAAGAAAACGTTATCTGTTGCGGTGTATAACCACTATAAGCGTTTGAAAGTTGGGCAAACACATCATGCACATCAAGACATCGAAATTGCTAAGAGTAATATTTTATTAATTGGACCAACAGGTTCTGGTAAGACTTTACTTGCTCAAACACTTGCACGTTTACTTGATGTCCCTTTTGCTATGGCGGATGCGACAACACTTACCGAAGCGGGTTACGTGGGTGAAGATGTTGAAAATATCGTGCAAAAATTGCTGCAAAAGGCAGATTATGATGTAGAGAAAGCTCAAAAAGGCATTATCTATATTGATGAAATCGACAAGATCACGCGTAAGTCTGAGAATCCATCGATTACTCGCGATGTTTCGGGTGAGGGTGTACAACAAGCATTATTAAAAATGATTGAAGGTACAGTGGCTTCGATTCCTCCACAAGGAGGGCGTAAGCATCCTCAACAAGAGTTTATCCAAATCGATACTTCAAATATATTATTTATTTGCGGTGGCGCATTCTCAGGTTTGGAAAAAATTGTACAGCAACGTCAGGAAAAAGGCGGTATCGGTTTCACAGCTGATGTGAAAAATAAAGATGACAGTAAAAAAGTCTCTGAGTTATTCCGTCAAGTTGAAGCAACAGATTTGGTGAAATTTGGTTTAATTCCTGAATTTATCGGTCGTTTGCCAGTGATTGCAACGCTTGATGAGTTGGATGAAGAAGCATTGATGCAGATTTTGACTGAACCAAAAAATGCATTAACTCGCCAATATCAGTATTTATTCACGATGGAAGATGTTGACCTTGTATTTGATGAGTCTGCATTACGAGCAGTGGCGAAGAAAGCCCTTGAGCGTAATACTGGCGCACGTGGTCTACGTTCTATCTTGGAAAATGTACTACTTGAAACAATGTATGATTTACCAAGTCGCAAAGATGTCGGCACGGTTATTGTTGATGAGGCTGTGATTAATGGAACAGCTAAACCGACATATAAGCCAGAGCGTTTACCACAAACGACAGCGGCTGAATTGATTGAGAAGAAAGATTTGAAAGTTGTAGATTCAAAATCTGCTTAATTCACATTCATCTAAAAAAGCATGAAAGGCTTAGCTTTTCATGCTTTTTTTATTTGCAATTGAACGGTGAGGTGTTAATCTTAAAAATTGAATAATCCGCATAGTTTTGCGCTGTTAAAAATAAATCCAAGAAAACGCCTTGAGGGATGTCATGCGTTATTTAATATTGTCATTATGTTGTGTAGGGATTTTGGCGGGCTGTCAAAGCCATAAAGCAGTTGAAGAAAATCCAGCCGTCTTAACAGCAACTTTACCTCCTGTCGATACAGATAAGAAACCAGGTTTATTTGATCAATATCATGTAGGGGGGTTTACTGTCGGTGGATGGGTAAACCAAAAACTAGGTCAATATTACGCTCCTATCAAGCCACAAAATGAGCAAGCCGCGGTAGTCTATTTATATCGTCCAGATACTCGCTGGAATCGTCAAGAAATTGCTGCTGCTAATCTATTTATCAATGGTCATCGCATTCCAAGTTTATTACATAATCATTATTATTGGTTGGAATTACCAGCTGGAACTTATCGCTTAAGTGTAAGTCGTCCTCTAGCAGGTTTGCATTTTCAAAAACCGAAATATTTAGATTTTACAGTTGATGCAGCTCAAACTTATTTCATCAAATATGATGAAGAGAATAAGTTACCAAGAAGTGAACCAACAGGTCCATTTATGTCCATGCCAGAGAAAGTGGCACGTCAAGAAATTGCATTTACTCGCTTAAAATCATCTAGTTATAATTTTTTTGCGCAAGATGCTTCAGGTAAAGTTCGTTCTAAGCCTCAGGAGTTAAAACCTGCTAAATATGATCAAAAGTCAGAGGTTCACTTGGTTAAACCATTTAAACTTTGGAACCCTTTGACTTGGTAATTTGATATAAGAAAAGAAAGAGCTATGCTCTTTCTTACTTCTCTACGAGAGGTTCAATGATTTTATTGATTTTCTCTTGAAATTGCTCTAGTTGCATATAATTCATCCATTCTTGACGATTCATAAGGTTTAGATATTTGAGTACTTGTGGATTTACTTTGCTTAACTTTTTGTGAATATTAAAGCCTTCAGGCGTTTTGAGAAAATGTATATAAAATAATATTTCTTCTTGAGTTAGATTTTGTGCATAAATATTTTCAATTTGCTCCATTGTTGCTGGACTTTGAAAAAATTGCTCAGTTGTGTTTCTGAATACTTGTCCAATCTGGACTACGGCTAAATGTTCCTCAACGGTAGAAAGTTTTTCTTTATTTAATTGCTTTAGTAATAATCTTTCGGCATTACGATCAATAGAAGGTTGTAACTCGTTTAATTCTATTTGAATTGTATTCTTGATATTAAGAAGTTGTAATAATTCTTTCACAGATTCCATTTTTGCTGGCGATGCCATACTAGACTGAAAAACTAGTATAAGAATTAATCCTAAAATTATTTTACTCATATAAATAAACATAATGAATTTACTTACTTTGAAATTTATGGTGCAAATTTAGCAGATTGATCGTCCAAAAAAATAGCCGAATGCAGTGATTCGGCTATTTTTTTGATGAGCGGATTATTGTGCCGCAGCATCTACAACTGGAATCTTACCAATTTTTGCTTGCCAGATTTTTGGAGCAGTTGCGTGGATAGACGTACCATTCACATCAACGGCAACAGAAACAGGCATATCTTCAACCACAAACTTGTAGATTGCTTCCATACCTAGGTCAGCAAATGCAACAACTTCAGCTTCACGTACAGCTTTAGAAACGAGGTAAGCAGCGCCACCCACAGCCATTAAGTAAGTTGCTTTATTGTCTTTGATTGCTTCAACAGCCGCTGGACCACGATCAGCTTTACCGATCATGCCGAACAAGCCAGTTGCTTCTAAGACTTGACGCGTAAATTTATCCATACGCGTTGCAGTTGTAGGACCAGCAGGACCAACGACTTCATCACGAACAGGATCAACAGGACCAACGTAGTAAATGAATTTACCTTTTAAGTCGACTGGAAGTTCTTCACCATTATTTAACATGTCGACCATGCGCTTATGTGCAGCATCACGACCTGTATAAATTGTACCGTTAAGAAGTAATGTATCGCCTGGTTTCCAAGAGTTCATTTCTTCTTGTGTAATGGTATCAAGATTCACACGTTTTGATTGAGATGAATCCCAAGTTACAGCAGGGTAGTCTTCAAGTTTAGGTGCTTGGATGTGTGCTACACCTGTACCATCTAACTGGAAGTGTGCGTGGCGTGTGGCAGCACAGTTCGGAATCATACCAACTGGTTTACCCGCAGCGTGACATGGGTAATCCTTGATTTTAATATCAAGAACAGTCGTCAAACCACCAAGACCTTGAGCACCAATACCCAGTGCATTTACTTTTTCGAAGATCTCAATACGGAGTTCTTCCATCTTGCTTTGTGGGCCACGACGAAGTAATTCGTCCATGTTGATTTCTTCCATGAGTGCTTCTTTTGCAAGCATCATGGCTTTTTCAGCAGTACCACCGATACCAATACCAAGCATACCTGGTGGACACCAGCCTGCACCCATCGTTGGTACAGTTTTAAGTACCCAATCTACGATTGAATCAGATGGGTTTAGCATCGCAAGTTTAGATTTATTTTCTGAACCGCCACCTTTAGCCGCAACGGTAATATCAACTTTATTACCAGGTACGAGTTTGTAGTGGATGACAGCAGGTGTATTGTCTTTGGTGTTTTTACGACCAAAAGCTGGATCAGCAAGCACTGAAGCACGAAGTACGTTTGAGTTTTCTAAGTAACCTTGGCGTACACCTTCGTTCACTGCATCGTCTAAGCTCATGGTCAAATCAAATTTAACATCTAAGCCGACTTCAAGGAAAACGTTGACGATCCCTGTATCTTGACAGATTGGTCGATGACCTTCAGCACACATACGTGAGTTGATGAGGATTTGAGCAATTGCATCTTTTGCAGCTTTGTTTTCTTCACGATCATAAGCACGGCTCATCGCTTGGATGAAGTCTTGAGGGTGATAGTAAGAAATAAACTGGAGGGCATCCTTGATTGATGTAATCAAGTCATCTTGTTTGATGATCGTTGTCATATCAAAATTCTCTTGAGCGGGCGATAAGCTGGCGGGCTAAATTATATGACAAAAAGCTTGGATTGTGGGAGTTTTAAACGACTTTTGGCTAAAGGTCTATATACAAAAGTAGATTTTAAAATATGTGAAACTTCAAAGATTAGCTTAGTTTTTTTCGCATCTGTGAAGGTGCATATCCAAAATGTTTTTTAAAACGATGGCTAAAATGACTGCTCGAGCTAAAGCCATATCGCATTGAAATTTCAGTTAAATTTAATTTGGTTACATGTAGAGCTTGGTGGGCTAACTCAAGTCGACGTTGCATGACGTATTGGTGTGGTGGCATTTTCATGGATTGTTTGAACATATGCGCAAAATGATATTCACTTAATTGCGCTTGTTCGGCTAAATCCGTGAGCGTCAAACTTAAATGCAAATGTTGATCAATCCATTGCAAAACTTGTTTGAGCACATATGGTGAAAGCCCACCTTTTACGACAGGTGCTTGCCAGTGTGCATGACTATAATTCTTGATGAGATGATTAAGCAATAGCGTAGTTGCTGTACTCATCTGTAAATGATTTTCGCGGTTTTCCCATTCAGCATTGAGTAAAAAATGCCGATAGATCATTGAGATTTGGGGATCGGCGACGAAGATTTGTGGATTTAAAATAATTTGGCTAGGTTCTTTATCCCAAACTTGTTCTGCTACACGTTTTAGATGTTGTTCTGTGTAGTAAAGATGAACAAAAGTTAGCGGATCACGCAAGTCCCATGTCGACTCATAATCTTGGGGCATGAGGCATATACGGTCAGGCCCACCGCCATTGTGCCAACCTTGAGGTGTCTTTTGATAACTTTGATAACCACCGTGAATATACATACTTAAAGTATGGTGATTGCTACAGACATTGACGCGATCTTGATTATTTTCCCACATGGCCAATTGCATACCTGAACCCAATTCAACTGAGTCAAGCAATTGAGCTTTGTGTTGCTGTAATTGATCTAGAATCTGATATTTCATCTTCTATACAAAGTGTTAAGTATGATTGTATTAAGTGTAGGACGTTCAGCCTTAGTTGTCATCTGAATATAACGAACATTAAAAAACGCAAGTAAATGACAATCATCACAAGAAAATGAAAGAAATGAAATGCTGCAAAGATGCAAACTTTACAGTGTGGTATTAAGTTTGGTTAAAAAGCTATGAATGCATTGTTATATGCTTTGGTTGTGGTGATCTGGGGGACGACATGGATTGCAATTACACTGCAACAGCAAAGTGAAATATCGACCACAGTTGCGGTGTTTTGGCGATTTTTTATTTCAGCAATTGTCTTGTTCGCTTTTGTTGTGATGAGTCGCAAGTTGCAAAAACTGGCAACTCACGATCATTTATTTTGCATGTTGCAGGCATGCTGTATTTTTGGATTTAACTTTGTCTGTTTCTATTATGCGGTGCAATACATTAGTAGTGGCTTGGAAGCTGTGATCTTTTCGATGGCTGTGATTTTCAACACGATCAACGCCAAACTATTTTTTGCTCAGCAAATATCGTCACGTTTTTATCCTGCTGCATTATTTGGTATGTTTGGGATCATCGCTTTGTTTTGGCACGATGTCGTGGGTACAACCTTGAATAGCAATACCTTGATTGGTATTGGACTGTGTATTTTAGGGACTTATGGTTTTTCTCTAGGCAACATGATTAGTACGCGCCATCAAAAGCATGGATTGGATATTTTTACGACTAATGCTTATGCCATGTTGTATGGTTCTATGCTAATGGCTTTAATTTCATGGTTTAAGCATGACAACTTTTTTCCGAGCATGTCAGGGAGTTCGGTTAGCGCATTGCTGTATTTAGCGATTTTTGGTTCAGTGATTGGCTTTACGGCTTACTTTTATTTGGTTGGTCGAATTGGAGCGGGGAAAGCTGCATATAGCACCTTGTTATTTCCTTTGGTGGCGTTGGTTATATCGACTATATGGGAAGGTTATCACTGGCAGTTAAATGCTGTGATTGGTGTGATTCTCATTTTATGTGGTAATGCGATTTTCTTTATCAAAGTGCCACGATTCAGAGCAATTAAAACTTCATAACCAAGAACATAAAAAAGCCATCAACTTTGATCAAGTGATGGCTCTTTCTTTATTGTAAAGAGATCAGACTAGTCTTGTTGTTTTGCCTGAATCGCAGTCAAGGCAATGGTAAACACAATATCATCCACCAAAGCACCACGAGACAAATCATTTACGGGCTTGTTTAAGCCTTGTAGCATCGGGCCGACACTTACAACATTGGCAGCACGTTGCACCGCTTTGTAGGTGGTATTGCCTGTATTGAGGTCAGGGAAGATAAATACGTTGGCGCGACCAGCTACTTGTGAGTCAGGTGCTTTTTGGCGTCCGACACTTTCAACGGATGCTGCATCGTATTGTAAAGGACCATCAATCAATAAATCAGGGCGGCGTTGTTTTGCAATTTTAGTCGCTTCTGCAACTTTTTCCACATCCGCACCAGTCCCCGAAGTTCCTGTTGAATAACTGATCATTGCAATACGAGGATCGAGACCAAAAGCTTTTGCAGAATCAGCCGATTGAATCGCAATCTCTGCAAGCTGTTCAGCGTTTGGATCAGGATTAATTGCACAGTCACCGTATACGTAAACTTCATCAGGCAATAGCATGAAAAATATTGATGAAACCAATGAGTAATTTGGTGCAGTTTTTATTAATTGAAATGCTGGACGTACAGTATTGGCCGTTGTATGAATGGCACCTGAAACTAAACCATCAACCTGATCAAGTGCTAGCATCATCGTACCGAGAACCACAGTGTCTTGCAGTTGAGCTTTAGCTTGTAGTGCATCAAGCTTACCTTTACGCAATTCAACCATCGGTTCAATATATTGGTCACGAATGCTGTCAGGGTCAATAATTTCTAAATCACTTGGTAGTTGAATGCCACGTGCTTTTGCAACCTCAGCAACTGATTCTGGTTTTGCAAGCAAAATACAGTGCGCGATTCCGCGAGATTGACAAATTGCAGCAGCTTGAACAGTACGTGGTTCATCACCTTCAGGTAGAACGATACGCTTCTTGGCTGCAATCGATTTTTGTACCAACTCATAGCGGAATGCGGAAGGGGATAATCGCGGATGTAGATTATTCTGAGTGTGTTGATCAAGCCAGTTATTATCAATATGACTAGAAACAAAGCGAGTTACTTGTTCAGCACGCTCAGTATCATCGACTGGGATTTCATTACCAAAATGGTGTAAGCGCTGAGCTGTTTCTAGCGTATCTAAAGGTGTGTGTAAAATAGGTAAGCCTTGTTTTATGGCACCTTGGCAGAACTCTAGAACATTATTCGCTGGGGCCGATTGTTCTGTTAAAACTAATCCAGCTAAAGGAATCCCGTTGCTAGTTGCGACACTGGCTGCAAGTAAAGTGTCAGTTCGCTGTGCTGCACTGATGATCAGCTCACCAGCAACGAATTTTTGCAATTCGGCTTCGATATCTGAAGCAATCAGGCTAGTATGGAGAATTCGACGTTGCTTCGCTTCGCCCTCATGTAACCAAGTCCCATCAACCACAGATGCAATATCTAAACTGCGTGGAACACTAAGAATGTTGCTAAAAGGGACTAAACCAATAATCGGTAAGTCATCTGTGCCCATAAAACGATTATAACGTTGCAGTTCTTTTGAGAATTCTGCAATTTTTTCATCTAAACGTAAGCTTGGGTCGAGTGTAACAGGAATCTCAGCCGTGCCTTCAGGAAGTCCTTTGGTGCGCATAAAGAGCACACCTGTAGTACGTGCTGATGCAGCACCACCAAATTGACGTAGATGTGCATCAACTTTTTCAGCTGTTTTGCGTGGGTCTGCAAGATCAGCTGTACTGACTAATACGACTTGTGCATCTAGCGCTTGTGCAAGTGCGGCATTGATTTCACTAGCAAAATGATCCTGACCATTTGGAACAAGTCCTTCAACAATAATGACATCATGATTTGCAGCGATTTGACGATGTAAGGCAACTGCTTCTTCGAGTAATTCGTCAGTTTCACCCAAAGCAATCAGTTGAGTTAACTTTTCATAAATAATCGGTTCAACTGACTTATGTTGAAAAAGGTGACTATACAGCGTAGTAGTACGGTCAATGGTGGTATCTGCAATTTGTGAAAAAGGTTTTAGAAACCCTGCGTTAATCCCTTTGCAATCCAATGCGTAAATCATACCTAAGCATGCAGATGTTAAACCAACACCTTCACCTGTAGGGATCAATAAAATTGTATTCATAATGACCTTAATTTTTGTCTAACTGTTTTGTGATTTAAGCAGTCTGTTCAATGACTTGACGCGTTTCTTTGGCAATACGCCCTTCTTCATCGGTTGGAACAACCCAAATTTGAGGACCTGTTCCAGCATCAATTCGTCCTTCAGTACCACGTGCTAGGGCATTGTTTTTGTCTTGACTAAACTGTAAGCCGAAGTGTGGTAAATATCCCAACGTTTTTTCACGTACGTAAGCTGAGTTTTCACCGATCCCACCCGTAAATACTAAACCATTTAAACGTGGTAGACCGCAACTTAAAGCTGACAGAGATTTTGCTAAGCGATAACAGAACACTTCGATTGCTAGAGTCGCACCTTCATGACCATTTTCAGAAGCTTCCACGAGGGTACGCATATCATTGGATAAGCCTGATAAACCAAGTAAACCACTTTCTTTGTTTAGCATGGTGTCGATCTTTTGAATATCCCACCCTAAGTTACTAGCTAAAAATAAATGTAAGCTTGGATCAACATCTCCACTACGTGTACCCATAACAACACCTTCTAATGGTGTCATACCCATAGAGGTATCAAGGCTTTGACCATTCCAAACTGCACAAGTAGAACTACCATTACCTAGGTGAGCGCTGAGCCAGCCGCCTTGATTTTTGGCACCTGCAAGTTCGCTGGCACGTTCAGTGACATAGGCATGGCTAGTTCCATGGAAGCCATAACGACGTACTTGATGTTCAGTATATAAATTTTGTGGCAATGCATAACGATATGCACGTTCAGGCATCGTTTGGTGGAATGCAGTATCGAAAACAGCAACTTGCGGTAATTCTGGGAATAAGCGCATGGTTGCTTCGATTCCTATCAAATGCGCAGGATTGTGTAGAGGTGCAAGAGGTGTGGCAGCTTCAATACGCTTCACGATTTCAGGTGTTAAAAGTTCAGCTTTCGTTAGATTTCCACCATGAACCACACGATGTCCAATTGCTTGAGGATTATAATTTGCTAAACGAGCTAACAAAGTTTCCAACGCTTTGGCATGGTCTGCATGTGGAATTGATAATTCAAGCGGTTCTCCACCGACCGTTACCCCCTTAATACGCGCATCAGCAGAGCCTAAGTTTTCTGCCAAGCCATAAATACGATCTTCACGACGTTCTGAAACAAGCGCATATTTGATCGACGATGAACCACAGTTAATTACAAGTACAGATTTAGCCACGTTTGAACACCTAACTGATTTTAAATTTTATGACGAACACTTTGATCTTGCTGCAACGCATGGGGCAGTGGAATCAAGCGCAATGTTTTAACATGGGTTGTAACTTAGGCGAAGATAGACTTTAGCCTATACAACTGATTTATAATTGAATCTGATCAGTATAGTCTGTAAATTAAAATGTTCTTTTAATTGATTTGTTTGTTTTAAGCGTATCTTTTGTATAAAAACACGATAAAGATCAAAATGATGCTTTATCGTGTTTGATCGTTCTATTCTAGGATTATCTTATTGGCGAATTTGACCATCACCAAATACAATCCATTTTTGTGATGTTAAGCCTTCTAAGCCAACTGGACCACGTGCATGAATTTTATCGGTTGAAATACCAATTTCGGCACCGAGACCATACTCAAAACCATCTGCAAAACGAGTCGAAGCATTGATCATGACTGAGCTTGAGTCTACTCGTGCAAGGAACTCACGCGCTAAACTGAAATTTTCAGTGATGATGGCATCAGTGTGATGTGAACCATATTTATTGATGTGATCAATCGCTTCATCCATGCCACTGACAACTTTAATCGCCAAGATTGGCCCCAAGTATTCTGTGTACCAGTCTTCTTCAGTCGCCGTTTTTACTGAATCGCCAAGAATACGTTGAGTTTCAGGGCAACCGCGTAGTTCAACTTGTTTTTCTGCGTAAAGTTCAGCAATACTCGGTAAGAATTCTTCTGCGATCACTTCATCAACCAAAAGTGTTTCCATCGCATTACACACACCATAACGATGTGTTTTGGCATTTAATGCAATTGGTAATGCTTTTTGTAAATCTGCTTGAGCTTCAACAAATACATGGCAATTGCCATCTAAGTGCTTAATGACAGGAATGCGAGCTTCATTGCTAATTCGTTCGATGAGGCTTTTACCACCACGTGGCACAATCACATCAACAAACTCAGTCATTGTGATCAAATGACCAACTGCAGCACGATCAGATGTTTCAATAACTTGAACTGCATGTTCAGGTAACCCTGAAACCTGTAAACCATGTTGAATTGCTGTTGCAATCGCTTTATTGGATTCAAGTGCTTCAGAACCGCCACGTAAAATAATGGCATTTCCCGATTTTAAAGCTAATGATGCTGCTTCAAGTGTTACGTTTGGACGTGATTCATAAATCATTCCAATTACACCGAGCGGTACACGCATTTTTCCGAGTTGAATCCCTGAGGGGCGATAAGCAAGATCTGTGATTTCACCAATAGGATCGACCAAAGCAATGACATCTTTTAATCCTTGTAACATCCCTTTAAAACGAGCAGGGGTTAATTCCAAGCGATCTAAAAGCGCATTATCTAATTGGCGTTGGCGCCCATTTTCCATATCAATTTGATTGGCTGCTAAAATTTGCGCTTGGTTATTTTCCAAAGCCGTGTAAATAGCAGACAGTGCATGATTTTTCAAATGAGTGGATGCACTAGTTAAAACTCGAGAGGCACGACGTGCCTGAGTACCAACCTGTTGCATATAGTTTTCAATAGAATCTTGCATAGCATTTTAACGATTGCATGTATTTATAATGATAGTAACAGTCAAATGAAGAACAATGAATAGCCTGAACTCATAATTCAAGAAATTATAAATTGTTAATTAGCGCAATTTTTCTTATATAAATGAGATGCACATGTTAAATATAAACCTTTGGTAAAATATTTTGCAAAAGATTATTGCTTTAAACAGGACGAGTGGTGAAGGAAATGATTGCGTATAAAACGTGCATTTGTATAGAATGAAAAATGTAGAGGATAAATGTAATACAAATTTTATAAATTTGTTAATTTGCAAGTAGAAATCGCCAAAAATGAGACTCTTGCAGCAGAAAAATAAACAAGGATGGAGGAAGGATATGAATTCCATTATCCAAATGGACTCGGATTTAAATCATACCTATACAGGTTTTGGTTTTTTCGACATTTACAATAAAAACAGTTTTAAACAACCAGCGCGTACAACATGGATAGATGGTTGGAAAATTGAATATATGGCAATTGCAGATCCTAAAACGATCAACAATACGCCAATTGTAATTGTCGGGGGCGCATTTCAAAACTTTAACTCTTATAAGTATTGTGTTGAGCAACTCTTTGAGAGTGGGCCTGTTATTTTAATCGACTTACCGTCAATGGGTGCAAATCAGCAGATTCGCAATGTTGATACAGGTGAGTCAGCTGGAATTTTAGAATTACCAGATTTGTCTAAGATGCTCGGTCAATGGCTTGATATCGTCGGAATTGAGAAAGTTTCCGTGATGGGAATGTCATTGGGTTCGGTTGTCGCATCATCATTTGCCTATCAACGACCGGAATTGGTTGACCGTATGGTATTGATGGGTGTGATGCAAAAGACCCGTAAAAGCTGGCGTATGCTACTTGAAGAATCACTTCACCTCATGCGAGAAGACCGCATGGAGGAGTTTGGTCAGGCGGTGATTTTGTACCTTGTAAATCATGCTAAGCTTGATAAAACGCGGATGTCTCCGACAGCTAAGCGCTTGTTCTTTAGACAGATGGCGGATTTTACCGCGACAGAGCGTGAGCGTTATGAAATCAACTGCAATCGTTTGTTGCGCTTAAGTGATGTACCTGTACCTCAGTGTAAAACTTTGGTAGCTGCAGGACAGTACGATAGTTTTACTTTGCCTCACGAAAATGCTGATTTTGCGCTTCAGTGTGAGAACATGGAATTTGCTTTAATTGCAAATGCTGATCATGTGCCTCAATTGCAGCGTCGCAAAGAAACTATGAATTTGTTTACGTCCTTTTTAAAGGGTGAATCCATCGATAACCTTGATGGAATTATCACTATGACACGTGATCAAATGAAAAAAATTGAGCGTCGTGGTGAAGAGCGTATTCCTGTACTCAATCCCCATTCTAAGTTATCACATCGCCATGATGTGACAGAAGCGCCAGTAGAAATTGTTGATATTACTTTCTTTGGTGTTTACTTAAAGTTGGAACAACTTGAGCAGTTAGAGTTTGTGAAGCAACATCCACGTGATCTTGCATTGCATTTATCTGATGAAGAGGGCGATTTTAAAATCGAATGCTTAATCTTTGATGCAACTGAGCAAGGATTACGTATTTTATTTAAACATGGTAATTTTGAAGTTGCAGATCGTTTGCTTCGATTTATTGAACGTCAGAAACAAGCTTAATTATTGTGAAAAAACAAGTGGTCTATATGACCACTTTTTTATTTTAAGAATTTGATGCTTTAATCATCCATACAAGATCACCTAAATGTTGTTCTGAGTTTTCCAACGTTACATTTTCAAAAAATTGTTTAGGCTGTTGTACGATAACTTGATGAAAACCTGCTTCGTGGAAAAAATGTTCAACTTCTTTTGGTGTTTTGAAATGAAAGCTAAAAGCGCTTCTCGACATCCATTTCAGTAATCTGCTGCTATTCCAAATAATTGTAGCTAGTTTATTTTGGGTGGGTTCGGGATAAAGGTCAGTGAGATAATGTAATTGTTTAAAATCACGACCATAATTGGCAATAGCTTGAATGAGTTGTTGTAGCAATGGTTTTTCAAAATAGTTGATTAAACCTTCACTGATCACAACCAAGGGGCGATGAGGATCAAAAACGGTAAAAGCAGAAGCAAAAGCTTCGGTAAATAAATCAACAGAAAGTACATCATCTGCATCGGTTTCAATTTGTTGTAGTGCCGCTTGTTTGGTGGCTGCCATATCAGGCAAATCTAATTCACGATAACAAATGCTAGGGTGGTGCTGTCTAAACCACCATCCACGTGGTGATAATCCACACGCAATTTCAAGCACCTGAAGGTCTGGATACTTTTGAATAAGATCTTCTAAATGCTGATCAAGCATCGTATGGCGTTGTTTCAACGTTGTGCGCATACTGCCACCAACATATTTCTCAGCCCAGCTTTCGATTGGATGTACAAGCACAGCCAGTGTTTTTCCTTTCGCCGTAGCAAAGACAGGATGAGAAATCCCCATTTGATACCAAATGTATCCCGTATAGTGCGCAGTAAATGAAATGTGGCGATGTTTTGAAAGTTGTTGTGTCATCTGTCCTAGACTCAATTCTTAATTTTATTCTATTTCCATGCACAACCTATTTGCGCGAGGATGTTGACCCATTCAATCCTGAACAGGTCAATCAGATGATGAGTTAAATCATCTTTTATTTATCGCAAGTTAAAACGAATTCTTAAACTCTTCAATGACTTTTCTGACGTTGTTCCAATTTTCATCTAACACGAGTGTAGTACCCACTTCGATATTTGGAATTTTACCGCGCATACGTTCTAAACGTTGTTGATTTGGTAAAGCCAATGTTCCAATACCATCTAAAGCGATACATGCAGCTGCACGGTCATTACACACTAACCCCATGTCACAACCTGCATTTAATGCTGCTTGAATACGCGCATCTGCACCACCTGCAACACATGCGGCTTGCATGCTTAAGTCATCAGAGAATAGTACACCATCAAATTTTAGTTCTTGGCGTAAAATCTGTTGTAACCAAAATGGAGAAAAGCCTGCTGGATTCGGATCAACTTGATCATAAATCACATGTGCAGGCATAAGAGCATCTAATTCAGGCATAAGCTGAATAAAGCTTTGCATATCTTTGTCATAAATTTCTTGATATGAGCGACTATCAATTGCAGCTGCTACATGCGAATCGGCTTTGACTGAGCCGTGACCAGGGAAGTGTTTGCCTGTAGTTGCCATGCCTGCTTTTTTCATACCACGCATAAAGGCAGCTGCAAGAGGTACGATATCTTGCATATTTTTAGCAAAACTACGATCACCAATCACATCACTAATGTCATTTAGATCCAGTACAGGTGCGAAACTGAAGTCAATACCTACAGCCAGTACTTCAGTTGCCATCAACCAACCACATTGCTCAGCCAAAGTAACGGCTTGTTCTGGCTGGTCTGAGTAACGTTCACCAAGTCTTCCCATTGCAGGAAGTAAAGTGAAACCTTGTCTTAAACGTTGAACGCGTCCACCTTCTTGATCTACAGCAATCAAAATGTCAGGGCGAACTTGTCGCATATGATCGGTTAAAGCACGTACTTGTTGAGGTGATTCAATATTTCGAGCAAATAAAATCATTCCACCGACTTGCGGTGCTTGTAATAGTTCAATATCTTCTTGTGTAAGTTCTGTGCCAGCAATATCTAGCATCAATGCGCCGATCATATAGATTCCGTTTGAATTTTGATGTAAAAAACGATAGATAAATTGTGCAATGATTTGCTACATTTTGTCAGTACAGAATATGATAAAACTACATGATATTGATGATAAATACTTGTTGGTCATTTATTTAACACAGCCGATAAGTAGACACATTGGTTAAAAACGAATGAAATATGTTCATCTCGATTCGATCAGCGTGTAATAATTGCCATATCCAAGGAAGTACCAAAATTTTATGAAACTTCAAATGATAGCGTGTGCAGTTGCAATAGCGACTGGTGGATTATTTTTCTCTCATACTGTAAATGAGGCATTTGCAGCGACAGAGTCGCCAGTCGTTTCGACGGTAATTAAACCTTCACAAGAACAAGCATTAGTCGCACGCCAGTTAGCAACACTCGTTGATCGCCAACATTATTTAAATATGCGTTTAGATGCGGCAACATCTAATCGTATTTTGGATATGTATTTGGATAGTTTAGATCCAGATCATTCTTTATTTTTAAGCAGTGAAGTTGAAGACTATAAAAATAAATATGGTTCAAGTTTTGGTAGTGCTTTAAAAGCTGGGAACTTGACTGGACCATATGCCATTCATGCTCAATATCGTGAACGTTTAAAGCAGTTTTATGAGTACATGTTGGCAGAGTTGAAGAAGCCACAAAACTTAAATCAAAAAGATGTTTATCTTGAAATTGATCGTGAAAAAGCGCCGTATTTCAAAACATCGGCAGAGCAACAAAATCATTGGCAGAAAATGCTAGTTTCACAGTTGATCAATTTGACGATCAGCAAAGAAGAAGAGCAAGCGAAGCAAAAGGCACTAAAGGCAAATCCTTCTCTCGCCAATGGTCAAGATTTGACGGGTCCAGAAGACCTCACGCCAGTTCAAACACTCACTAAGCGTTATACACGTCAGTTAGAAAGAATAGGTCGTGTAAAAAGTGATGATGTTTTAGATAAAACTCTAAATGCGATGTTGGCGACCTATGATCCACATAGTAATTACTATCCACCAATTGATGCAATGGAGTTGAATCGTCAAACAACTTTGCAGTTGGAAGGTATTGGTGTGTCGATTCGTCCTGAACGAGGCAATGAAGATTACACTAAAATTGAAACCATCGTAGAAGGTGGACCAGCAAGTAAATCTGGTCAAGTCAAATCAGGCGATCGTATTATTGGCGTAGCCCAAGATGGCGAAAAAATGGTTGATGTCATTGGTTGGCCGAGTTCAGAGATTGTTGGTCTGATTCGTGGTAAACGTGGAACAAAAGTCGTTGTGCGCTTACTTGGTCCAGGCGCATCTATGAGTCAGGCTCGTAACGTTACTTTAGTGCGTGATGTCATCCAAGAAGAAGATGCAGGTGTTCGTTCACGTACCGTTGAAATCAATCGAGATGGCAAAAAGCATGTCTTTGGTATCATAGAAATTCCATCATTCTATTTTGATTATCGTTCACGTCGAGCGGGTGCTGAATATCGCTCTGTGTCTGAAGATACTGCAAAAGCATTTGAATTATTAAAAGCACAAAAAGTGGAAGGTGTGTTGGTCGATCTGCGTAATGATCCAGGTGGTTCTTTAGAAGAAGTTGCTCGTATGCTTGGACAAGTGATTAAATCTGGACCAGTGGTACAAATCAGAGATGGCAACGGTAATGTGAATGTCTTTGAAGATACCGATGGGGGTGAGCAAATTTATGCAGGGCCTATGGCAGTTCTTGTTAACTTAGCATCTGCATCTGCAAGTGAAATTTACTCTGCAGCGATCCAAGATTATGAGCGCGGTATCATTATTGGCAGTACTACCACAGGTAAAGGTACAGCCCAAGTTCAATTAGATTCTTTGGCACATGGTCAGGCGACCTTAACACAGCGTAAATTTTATCGCGTTACAGGTGGAAGTACTCAAAATAAAGGCGTGATTCCTGATATTAAATTGGTCGATATTTATAATGATGAATTTGGTGAGCGTAAAGCTAAGAATGCCTTAAAGTGGGATACCATTCCTACTGCGCCATTTAAACGTGAAGGTTCAGTCCAACCGTATACAGTGAAGTTAACTCAGTTATCTCAGCAACGTGTAGCACTTGATCCGCAGTTTAAGTATTTAGAAGAGCGTAAAGCAATTTCACAAAAAACGGCTGATCAAAAGAAAGTAGTATTGGATATTGATCAACGTCGAGCTGAATTGATAGATCTTGAGAAGCAAACTTTAGATGCAGAAAACCAACGTCGTAAAGCGACTGGACAGGCTCCTTATGCAAATTGGGAAAGTTATCAAGCTTCAATAGATGCTTTGGTTGAGTCACGTGCAAAAATGAAAGCTCATCTTCGCCCATCGCTACCTGAGGAAGAAACTTTTATTACTGAAGCTGCAAATGTTTTATTGGATTATGCAAAATTGCAAGGTCGATAATCTTTAAATGTCATAGAAAGAAGCCCTGATCATCAGGGCTTCTTTTGTATTACTCGGCAGCTTTATTATTTACCCGAATCCATATCTGGCTGCGGCCCAATACTGATACTCCGACATAACCACGTAAATGTAAACGTTGTCCATTTGAGCTGAGTTTTGCTGTCAAGCTATACATTCTTCCGCTATTAGGGTCTAAAATCTTTCCACCTGTATAAGTACTCTCTTTTTTGTGCTTGAGTTTGGTAATGACATTTAATCCCAATATCGGCTTATTTGTATAAGGTGCTGGGCAACCAGTACATAATTCTTTCGGTGTGTAACCTGTACGAGGCGTGATTTTTATGATTTTGCCTGTGAAAGTACCATTTGCCTCTTGAGTAATTTCAACTTGTCCTTTGGGTGCTCCCGTAAGATCATCCACACTTTGCCAGATCCCCGTAATATCTTGAGCAAAAGCGAAATGGCTAAGACTAAATAAAATGAAAAATGTAATACCTTTTTTATACATGTTTGAGCCTCTCAGCCATGATTGTTGTTTAGCTATTATTTCGGATTACTAACAATAGATTCAATCATTATTTTACAATTGTGAATTATTTTAATATTTGAAATTTCAATGATTTTTTACTAGAAATAAAAAAGCCTCATGATGATTAAATGATCATTAATGAGGCTTTTTTAGTACTGAACCGTAGTCTTAAATAAGTTGTAATATGGGAGTAGATGCTCGATATTCTTCAAGATTTAATCATTGCGGATCCAAATTTGATTACGACCAAGAGCAGAAACACCGAGGTATCCACGTAAGTGTAATCGTTTTCCATTTGAACTTAATTTCGCTTTCATACTGTAAATCTTGCCCGTATTTGGATCAAGAATACGACCATTGGTATAGTTCAAACCCTCACCATGCTTTAAGCCTGTTACCACATCCATACCTAAAATAGGTTTGTTGGTATATGGCGCTGGACAATTTACACAAGTTTCCTTTGGTGTATATCCTGCACGAGGCGTAATTTTGATGACTTTTCCTGAATATGTGCCATTCGCTTCTTCACGAATTTCAATCAATGCTTTAGGTGCGCCAGTTTTGTCATCTATACTTTGCCAAATTCCTGTAATGTCATTTGCAAATGAAAAACTGCTGATCACTGATAAAAATAATGCACCTATAAGTTGTTTGCCCATCATTAAAAATCCTTTTAACGTTTGATATTCCATTATGTAGGATTTGTGACAACTAGTTCAATCTTTATGTGATATTTGCGGCAAATTTTAAGATAAAGACAAGATAAATGTAGGCAGCCAAATCGCTGTAAATACTCCGTTTACAGCCATACCAAAAGCAGCATAGCGTCCAGTGACAGGACCACGTTGCCAAGCTTGTGCTGTACCAATTGCATGTGCAGCTAAACCTAAAGCCAAACCTGATGCACGCTCGTCATGAATATGCTTCAGAATCCATGGAGAAAATGCAGCACCAATCACGCCAGATAAAATTACAATCAAGGTCACCATCATTAAAGGAGCATGCAGTAAGGTTGCAATATTTAATGCGATAGGCGTGGTGACTGCACGAGTTGCAAAAGCCAAAATTGTCGGTTCAGACATATGCAAAAGATATGCAAGTCCCATTGGTAAAGCGACCGCACTGATACTGGCAAAACATAAAATACCGAGCATAGACTTGAGGGGTAAATCGTCATAGCGCATTGCAGCCAATGGAATTGCTAATGCAACGGTGACATAACCTAGTAAATGATTAAAAACATCATTTACACTTTTCATGTATTGCTCGTAGGGGATTCCTAGGACAGCCAGAAAACCAATCACGATAAACATCGCAAAGACAATCAGTGGAATTTGTGGCATACGTTTATTCAGTGGTTTGGCGATCAGATAGCTAACTAACGTGATTATAAAGCCATAAATAATCATGAACATATTTAGAGACTCCTATAACCAGCGTTTTGCCATTTTTGCGTAAATCCACAATGGCAATAAAGTACTGAGGGTTAATACAAACAAAAACATTGGAATTTCTTTGCCCAAATGTACCAACATAATCAATGAACCAGCACAAATAGGAAGAAAGGCGAAAGCACTCTCTTTCATAATCTTGTTATTGGTATCAATGAGACGATTCGAGATTTTTCTGAAACGTCTCCATATTAATAATGTGACCAATAAACCTATAAGACCTACTAAATTACCTAATTCAGGATGGTGAAAGACTTTGGTAATTGCAACAGCACCTTCACGAAACACAATAATTAACAGGATCGTGCAAAACCAAGCTGTCCAATCTATATCTTTCATTTCTCTTAAACTCGTATCTATATTCTCAAGGTCGCTGTTAATGCGATATGGTGGTGTCATTTAGCTCGAACTCTTCCAATGGTCGTTGGAAAAGAGTCGCTTTTTGTCCCAGAATTTCATCGAATGGCAAATGAGCCTGTTTAATCAGCTGCTCAAGTTTATTTGGTGCCATACACACGGTTAACTGTAAATTACCTTGTTCATCATAATGTTCAGATTGAATAACATTCAGAGTGTATAGCTGAGTGCGTAGTTTACCGTAGGCAGGTTTAAGAACTAAATCGAAGTGTTGTAACTGTCCCATAAGGCATTGTTGAACAGCTTGACTCAATAATTCAAGTCCTTGTCCTGAATGAGCTGAGACATAAACTCGATCTGGAACATCAGGTGCTTTATAAATGATTTTTGCTGCATCACCGCTGAGATCAATTTTATTATAGACATGCAAAATAGGGGCATCTGCTCCGATTTCTTTTAACACGCTTTCAACGGCTTCAATTTGTTCATCCATATTAGGGCTACTGCTATCAATAACATGTAATAGCAATGTTGCTTCTAAAGTTTCTTCTAAGGTTGCTTTGAAAGATTCAACTAAGTCGTGTTGAAGATTGCGGACAAAACCAACTGTATCAGCTAAAACAACGGTACCGATACCATCCCATTCCAAACGTCTTAAAGTTGGGTCTAAGGTTGCAAATAATTGATCTGCTGCATAGACATCACTTTTTGCCAAGATGTTAAATAAAGTCGATTTTCCAGCATTGGTATAACCGACTAAAGAAATGGTCGGTATCGCCGCTTTCTGACGTGCTGCACGACCTTGTAATCGAGTTTGTTGTACTTTAACTAACTTGTCTTTGAGTTGAGTAATTCGAACACGAATCAGGCGACGATCTGTTTCTAATTGTGATTCACCTGGACCTCGAAGACCAATACCACCTTTTTGTTGTTCTAAATTCCCAGTGAAACCGCGAATTAAGCGAGTGGATAAGTGTTTGAGTTGTGCAAGTTCAACTTGAAGTTTACCTTCATGTGTACGGGCACGTAAGGCGAAAATATCTAAAATAAGTCCAGTGCGATCAATTACACGACATTTCAGGATGCGTTCCAAATTCCGTTCTTGAGCAGGAGAGAGCGAATGGTCAAAAATGACTAACTCAGCTTCTAATTCTTGTACCAATTCAGCAATTTCATCTACCTTACCAGAACCAATAAAGAATTTAGGATCTGGTTTATTTCTTTGTACAGAAATATGTTCAAGAATTTCTGCACCTGCGGATTGTGCGAGCAATTGGAACTCTTCAGCATCAAGGTCATCGAGCATTTGAACAGAGATACTAACTAAAACTGCTCGCTCACCACTTTGTCGCTGTGTAATATTTTCCACGCTGTATCTTATCCTAGGTATTGAACTCCTATTCTAGAATAAACTTCAACGAAAGGGCAAAAAGTTAGACTGTTTATAAGAGATTGCGACGTAATAGCTCAATAAAACCAATCAGGGTGCCCATATATAGAATTGACCAACCTAGAAACATTTTAAGAGCGTATCTATAAGAAATTTTAATGTCTTCGTGGTGAGTGCTCATTTCGGGAGTCATAATCTTACCTCTTGATCAGTTATTTCGATTTACTTATGATAATCAATCTATTTATTCATTTAAAATTGAAAAAAATTATCTCCACGTTCGCTTTTTGTCATCAATGAAACTTTTATCCAAAGATATTTGCGTGATATAACAAGTTAATAACATGCAGACTTGCATACGGTTTTAGTGATTTATGACTCAAGAAACAGCAGCAGTTACTGGTACACCTTTAAATTTGTTATCAAAATTTAGTTTATACAGTAGAAAATTGGCTTCGGGCTTAGAAACGATTGGTGAAGGTTTTTATCTCATTTATCGTCACGGCTTATATAAAGATCCTAATAACCCTGTTAACACACGTTATGTACAGTATTTTTGTCGACGTTTATGCGAGGTTTTCAATATTGAGGTACAAGTTCATGGAACTATTCCTCGTGAGCCAGCGCTTTGGGTGAGCAATCATATCTCATGGTTAGATGTAGCGGTGCTTGGTTCAGGTGCTCGCATTTTCTTTTTGGCAAAAGCTGAAGTTGAGAAATGGCCAATTTTAGGCAATCTTGCAAAGGGCGGTGGAACACTTTTTATTAAACGTGGTTCAGGTGATTCTCTCCGAATTAAAGAACAGATCACTGAGTTTTTGAAAAAAGATATTCCTGTTCTTTTTTTCCCAGAAGCCACCACGACAGATGGTCGTAAAGTCAAAAAAGTTCATGGTCGATTATTGGGGGCAGCGATTGAAGCTCAGCGTCCTGTGCAGATTTGCGTGATTTGCTATGTCAACCAACAAGGTGAATTGGACATGATCGCACCTTTTATTGGTGAAATGTCTTTTGCAGAGCATGTACAAAGAGTTTTGGAAATGCCTCAAGTCACGGCTCACTTACTAACTTTACCTGCAATTCCTGTAACTGGGCATACAGTCGATACACTGACCAAAGAAGTTGATCAAAAGATGAGAGAGGGACTTGCTGAGTTACATCGTAAGGTATTAAAAGTGATGCCTGACAGCGATGTTACATAAAGCCTTCTATAGGTAGCCATGACAGGAATTTTACACCAGCTTTCTGCCACCATTTCATTCGAGGCTCTTTGGTGTGATTAATCATGCCTTCATTGGTTTGACGTTGCCAATTAATTTTTTTGTTGGCATCTAACACTAATTTATATGCATACTTGCTTAAGTTTTGATCCATCGTGTTATGAACAGCTTGGGCTAGAGGTGGGCTATTTAATAAAACTCCGATTTCTGTATTGAGATAAGCTGAGCGTGGATCGAAATTAAAGGAGCCAATAAATACCTGTTTTTCATCTAAAGCCATCAGTTTGGCATGTAAACTTGAACGGCTTAAACCTTTCATATTGACCTTGGCTTTTTTTGCCAAATCATCGGTATGCTTATCCAAATCTTCTTTGTCTAAAGCTGGCACAAATTCATAAAGTTGAACGCCGTCTTCAAGCAATCTCTGACGATACTTACCATAAAAAGCGTGTACTACAGCGACATCATTGGCTTTAAAAGAGTTCGTTAGAACTCTAACCTTGACACCACTTTGCGCTAAGTCGCCTAATGTTTTCGCACCCTTTTTTTCTGGAACGAAATAAGCAGAGATCAAGTCGATATTTTTTTCAGGTTTTTCTAGGTGATTGATCAGCTGAAAGTTTAAATGTTCATGCTTTTTTGCTTTTGATTTCACTTTGTCGGGAGAGTCTTTTACTACTTCAGCTTTAACCCAGTCTAATGCAATCTCGCGATTCATTAGTGACGTGATCGCGGTGGATTCGCTGGTTAAATCAAGATAATTCTGCACCGTTGATTTTTTATAGTGATCATCTAATTGTTGTTTTAAACTTTCGTAGCTCAAGCGATGTGATTTGGGATTGACGATTTCTCTAACATCATAAGCATATTCATGATTCCAGTAATCATCAAAAGATTGGGAAATATCATTGACTGCCGTACCGAAAAGCATGACATCAACATCAGAGAACTGATAACTATCACTAACATTGTAGTACTGATTTGTCATATTCCGACCACCGATCAAGGCAACCTGATGGTCTGTAATAAAGCTCTTATTGTGCATCCGACGGTTAATACGTTTTAAGTCAAAAATCATATCTAAGGCACGATATTTGCGAAAACGATATGGATTAAATAATTTAACTTGAATATTAGGATGCTGTGCTAAGGCGAGGAAAATCCCTTCAGTTTGTTTGGCATTATTATCATCAATCAATAAGCGTACTTTGACGCCGCGATCCGCTGCTCGAATCAGTGCATGTAAGGCGAGTGCACCGACTTTGTCATTATCCCAAATATAATATTGAAGATCTAAAGTTTTTTCAGCTTTATCAATTAAACTTAGACGAGCCGCCAATGCTTCTAAAGGTTCAAAAAGAACATGATACCCAGTCAAATTTGGGTTTTGTTGCTGTAAAGGCTCGATGATTTGAGCTAAAGTGGTTTCTGAAGTGTCAATAGGTTCTACGGCAACTGAAGCTGTAGGCAAGGTTTTATGTTCAGGTAAGGTGCTACAGCCACTAACACCGATCGCAATACTGCAATAAATCGCAAGCATAGTTTTATTGTAAGTAGTTGTACTTATATGTGTATGCTGACTATTTATCTGAGAAAATTGCGTCATAATTATTACTGATTAAATGTTGTGCTTGAGTATAGCATTTCATCAAAAAAGATAAATATAAGCATGCTGTCCTTGGGTGAGGTTGATGAAGTCTGTAATGTATAGTTCAGATACAGTTATTATTATTTTCTATGCTATTTTTGCACTTCTAGCACTTTGGGGATTGATTCAAGCTTGGATTCATCAATCTCGGACTGAAACCATACATCCTTTTAAAGCGTTTATTCATTTATTAGCGTTTTATTTATCCTATTTGTTAATTCCACTATGGTTTTTTAGCTTATATGCAGGTTGGTCTGACTATTATAGTTTGCACCAAAGTACTTTCGTATTTTTATTGAGTAGTTTGTTAATTTACGCTCGATTTATTGAACCTCATATTGTTCAAGTGAAGCATCATCAATATCGTTTACATCCAGACCGAGAGTTTACTAGACCAATAAAATTGGCAGTGGTTGCCGATATGCATGTTGGATTATTTTCAGGACATGAACGCCAATTAAAAACCATCGTCAAAAAACTGAATCAGCAACAACCAGACCTTGTTGTCGTTGCAGGTGATTGGACTTATGAGCCTGAAAATAGATTGGTTCAAGAGTTAGCAATTTTGCGTGAAATCCATGCGCCAGTTTATTCAGTACCCGGTAATCATGATGAGCAATATCCTGGTCCACCGATTCAAGCGTTGTTGAAACAAGCATTAGAACACAATAATGTTATAGATATAGAGGGGAAGATTGTTGAGTTTGACGAGTTTCGATTGATCGGTGTTGGAGATCTCTGGGCTGGTAAAGCGAACATGCGATACATGCCTGAATTACCACAGGATAAACCATGGCTAATACTGTCTCATAACCCTGATACCGTAGATATGGTTCCAGAATTGCCTACAAGACCTTTGATGGTTTCTGGGCATACTCATGGTGGGCAAATTGAGTTGCCGTGGATTACTAATTATATTATGAAGCGAGTCTCGATTTTAGGGCATAAAAAGGGATTTTATACCCACGAACATGCTGATGTATTTGTGACCGTAGGTACAGGTATGGTTGGTGTACCATTTCGATTCCGAGTTCCACCTACAATAGATATCATTGAGCTAAAATAAAAAAGCCAACATTACAGTTGGCTTTTCTCAGTAAGTTTTAATTTAAGGAATAATAATAATCGCTACACGACGATTACTAGCTCGATTTTCATCTGATGTGTTAGGTACGAAAGGTTGATTTGAACCACGACCAATCACATTTAAATTTGTTTGCTTAAAGCCTTCGTTCAAGAAAATGCCTGCAACACTTTGAGCTCGCTCTTCAGAAAGCTTCTGATTGTATTCAGGGTTTCCAATATCATCTGTATGACCCACGATTTTGAGTTTTTGTAGATCATACTTGTTAAGTTGTTTAGCCAAGCGAACAATTTCTTTGCCATTCTCAGGTTTAATATCTGATTTATTAAAATCAAAAAGTAATCGTTCAGGTAATCCTAAGCTCCAGCCTTCTTCTGTCAGCACAAAGCCTTCTTTTTTTAACATTTTGACCTGACGATACTTCAATGGACCAAAACTCAAGCAGCCAGCCAATGTTAGGCAGAGTAACGCTATAAATGAAATTTTAATGGTTTGAGCGCGCATAACATGTCCTAAATTTCTGGTTTATATAAAAACCAATGAGGGATTAAATTTTTAGCTTTATACATCGCTTGATCTGCTTGCATTACCAAATCTTCTGGATTCTCTGCATACTGGGAGAAAGCGATACCTAAGCTAAAACCAAAGTGAATAATTTCACCGTTAAAATCTAAAGGTTCCTTACAACTTGCGAGTAAACCTTCAGCAATCGCTTCGAGATGATCAGCGTGATGAATTGAATGCAAAATAATCGCAAACTCATCACCACCTAAGCGAGCAATAAAATCTTCTTGTCTGACAGATTGTTTTAAACGTAGAGCCATTTCTCTTAAAACAGCATCACCTGCTAAGTGCCCATAACGATCATTGATCACTTTAAACTTATTGTTATCAATAAAAATTAAAGCAGAATTTTCTCTATAACTTGGATTTTCAAAGATATTCAATAATTCTTCATAGAAAAAATGACGATTAGGCAGTGTCGTAAGTTGATCATGATGAGCTTTGAAGGACAACTGCCTATTTTCTTTCTGTAAGTTTGTATTCCAAATTTGAATTTCCTCTAATAGCTCATTAAATACATTGTTCAAATTTTGGAATTCTTTAATGTGATTATTAGGAAATCTTAAGTTATAAGCTTTTTGATCACTGACGAGCTGAGCAATATGTGTAAGTGGTTTGATTGCTTGCATAATTTGACGATAAGTTAAATTGACTGACCAAAGTAATGCAATCACAATAAAAAACATTGAAATGGCTAAACCAATAATAATTGTCTTTAAAAAGTGAACAATATTTTCTGAGCTACCATAAAGAACCAATTCTCCGACCTTCTTTTGGTGGTGGAAAATCATCAGTTTAATTGGATCATGCAGGAACCATTCATCCAACATTTTTTGTAAAAAAGACGTACTGGCTATTTTTTTTGTACTTTCTGCTAACAATTGTTGTTGTGGATCATAAACATGAATACTACGTATGGCGTGTTCGGTTGTGTAATCCTTTAAAATTTGATCAATTGCCCCTTTATCCTTAAACACGACTGCTGGTTGAATCCGTTCAATAACCGTTTGGCTTAACAACTGCAGATTTTGTTTGGCGTAGGTTTCCATTGTAAACATAGAAATCGTAGCGAAAGTACATGAGCAAATCACAAAAGTAATAGCAAAAATAGTAAATTGAGATTTACGGAATAATGCATGTAATGAAGTAGATTGATATAAATTTGAAATCACTTTAACTACTCCGTGTTCTTCGCCAAGATTAAGACTCGAGGGTCGATGTGAACCTTGGAATAACTTAATGCATCCAAATTAACTTTAAACGTAGGAAATGATTTTCTATTGTAAAGACAAAAAATACTGCCTATTTCACAAGCAGGATTATTGTTACTAAGTGAAAGTAAATAGCGAGATGGATAAGACTGAATTAAAGATTGTTGTTGTTGAGGTGAGGTATTTGAAAAATACGCCACATGACATTCTGTTCTAGAAAATTCTTTTGTATTAACAGATTGAACCTGATAGTCGTAAGTGAGCAGCTTAATACTCGTTTGAAATTGATTGGCTGCTTCTGGATTATCTAAAACACAAATCACGGGTTTAGATGTGTTCGGCCATTTAGTATAACTTAATATAGTTAACGTCAGTTCATAAAAGGTATGATTTGAAAGGGCGTAACTGAGCTGACCTATAGTTATTGAAACTATAAGCAATATAAATTGAGCCGTTGCATGCAAAAACCGTACTTTCAATCAAAAAAAACCAAAAATGTGAACCAAGAGGCACATTCTACTGGAGTTAATTGTTTAAAAAAAGTTCTTAATACTAAATCTAAATGATAAAAAATTACTATTCAGTCTAAAAAGTGTTCTGTTGAATAAGTTTTTTTTTGGAAAGGTATTGCAAGCGTTTAGAAATGCTGTAGAATGCACATCCATCGGCGGTGATGCGGATAAAAACTTGTTGAGAAACAAGGATTTGGCTAAAGTGGTTAGATTCTTGGGTTGTTTGATAAGTTTTAAAAATATCTAAATTACCTGTTGACTTTAAAGAAATTTAGAGTAATATAGCCGACCTAGCTTGATGATGACGAATCATCGAGAAGATCATTAAGAGAATAGAAGAACAACTTGTGTGGATTTTTACTGGTTGATCGATCGAAATAATTTTCATTGATTGAATGGTAGAAATTTCTCGAAGTTTATTTGAGCGAATTTTTAGTCAGAAAATTGATGAGCCAGAATTAGCACCTTGTCTTAACTAAGGTGCAAAATGATTTTAACTGAAGAGTTTGATCATGGCTCAGATTGAACGCTGGCGGCAGGCTTAACACATGCAAGTCGAGCGGAGATGAGGTGCTTGCACCTTATCTTAGCGGCGGACGGGTGAGTAATGCTTAGGAATCTGCCTATTAGTGGGGGACAACATTCCGAAAGGAATGCTAATACCGCATACGTCCTACGGGAGAAAGCAGGGGATCTTCGGACCTTGCGCTAATAGATGAGCCTAAGTCGGATTAGCTAGTTGGTGGGGTAAAGGCCTACCAAGGCGACGATCTGTAGCGGGTCTGAGAGGATGATCCGCCACACTGGGACTGAGACACGGCCCAGACTCCTACGGGAGGCAGCAGTGGGGAATATTGGACAAGGGGGGGAACCCTGATCCAGCCATGCCGCGTGTGTGAAGAAGGCCTTATGGTTGTAAAGCACTTTAAGCGAGGAGGAGGCTACTGAGACTAATACTCTTGGATAGTGGACGTTACTCGCAGAATAAGCACCGGCTAACTCTGTGCCAGCAGCCGCGGTAATACAGAGGGTGCGAGCGTTAATCGGATTTACTGGGCGTAAAGCGTGCGTAGGCGGCTTTTTAAGTCGGATGTGAAATCCCCGAGCTTAACTTGGGAATTGCATTCGATACTGGGAAGCTAGAGTATGGGAGAGGATGGTAGAATTCCAGGTGTAGCGGTGAAATGCGTAGAGATCTGGAGGAATACCGATGGCGAAGGCAGCCATCTGGCCTAATACTGACGCTGAGGTACGAAAGCATGGGGAGCAAACAGGATTAGATACCCTGGTAGTCCATGCCGTAAACGATGTCTACTAGCCGTTGGGGCCTTTGAGGCTTTAGTGGCGCAGCTAACGCGATAAGTAGACCGCCTGGGGAGTACGGTCGCAAGACTAAAACTCAAATGAATTGACGGGGGCCCGCACAAGCGGTGGAGCATGTGGTTTAATTCGATGCAACGCGAAGAACCTTACCTGGCCTTGACATACTAGAAACTTTCCAGAGATGGATTGGTGCCTTCGGGAATCTAGATACAGGTGCTGCATGGCTGTCGTCAGCTCGTGTCGTGAGATGTTGGGTTAAGTCCCGCAACGAGCGCAACCCTTTTCCTTACTTGCCAGCATTTCGGATGGGAACTTTAAGGATACTGCCAGTGACAAACTGGAGGAAGGCGGGGACGACGTCAAGTCATCATGGCCCTTACGGCCAGGGCTACACACGTGCTACAATGGTCGGTACAAAGGGTTGCTACACAGCGATGTGATGCTAATCTCAAAAAGCCGATCGTAGTCCGGATTGGAGTCTGCAACTCGACTCCATGAAGTCGGAATCGCTAGTAATCGCGGATCAGAATGCCGCGGTGAATACGTTCCCGGGCCTTGTACACACCGCCCGTCACACCATGGGAGTTTGTTGCACCAGAAGTAGGTAGTCTAACCGCAAGGAGGACGCTTACCACGGTGTGGCCGATGACTGGGGTGAAGTCGTAACAAGGTAGCCGTAGGGGAACCTGCGGCTGGATCACCTCCTTAACGAAAGATTGGTGACCGGTAAGAATCCACAACAAGTTGTTCTTCGAAGATGTATCTGAGGGTCTGTAGCTCAGTTGGTTAGAGCACACGCTTGATAAGCGTGGGGTCACAAGTTCAAGTCTTGTCAGACCCACCACTACTGACGAAGTGATGAATAATCACAAGCTGCTAGATGAAAAGATATGTCGTTCATTATGATTAAAGCTGGGGACTTAGCTTAGTTGGTAGAGCGCCTGCTTTGCACGCAGGAGGTCAGGAGTTCGACTCTCCTAGTCTCCACCATGAATTAAATGAAATATTTAATTCTGAGCTAAATAGATTATAGAGTTTAATGAATAAAAAGATTAAGTAATTGATCTTGGTTTATTAATCTCTGTGATTTATCACAGTTTACTACGCACCGACGAGGTGGTAGTTAATCATTAACAGATTAGAAAAATTGAGTCTGAAATAAATTGTTCACTCAAGAATTTAAGTTGATCGAAGTAATTCGATTGATTTAAACATATTGAGAACTAGCAAAAACACTGAATCAAGCGTTTTGGTATATGAATTTAGATTGAAGCTGTATGGTGATTAAATTCACAGACAACAAACCAGTAGCAATTAAGTTTGCAACGATAACACTCACTTGTATGTGTTAACGACTGTTTGGGGTTGTATAGTCAAGTAATTAAGTGCATGTGGTGGATGCCTTGGCAGTCAGAGGCGATGAAAGACGTGATAGCCTGCGAAAAGCTCCGGGGAGGCGGCAAATATCCTTTGATCCGGAGATTTCTGAATGGGGGAACCCACCCGCTATAAGGCGGGTATCATAAACTGAATACATAGGTTTATGAAGCGAACGAGGGGAAGTGAAACATCTCAGTACCCTTAGGAAAAGAAATCAATTGAGATTCCCTTAGTAGCGGCGAGCGAACGGGGAGCAGCCCATTAAGTTATGTGTGTTTTAGTGGAACGCTCTGGGAAGTGCGAACGTAGAGGGTGATATTCCCGTACACGAAAGGGCACACATAATGATGACGAGTAGGGCGAGGCACGTGAAACCTTGTCTGAATATGGGGGGACCATCCTCCAAGGCTAAATACTCCTGACTGACCGATAGTGAACCAGTACCGTGAGGGAAAGGCGAAAAGAACCCCTGTGAGGGGAGTGAAATAGATCCTGAAACCGCATGCATACAAGCAGTGGGAGCCGACTTGTTCGGTGACTGCGTACCTTTTGTATAATGGGTCAGCGACTTATATTCAGTAGCGAGGTTAACCGAATAGGGGAGCCGTAGAGAAATCGAGTCTTAATAGGGCGTTTAGTTGCTGGGTATAGACCCGAAACCAGGCGATCTATCCATGAGCAGGTTGAAGGTTGGGTAACACTAACTGGAGGACCGAACCCACTGTCGTTGAAAAGCCAGGGGATGACTTGTGGATAGGGGTGAAAGGCTAATCAAGCCTGGTGATAGCTGGTTCTCCCCGAAAGCTATTTAGGTAGCGCCTCGGACGAATACCATTGGGGGTAGAGCACTGTTTCGGCTAGGGGGTCATCCCGACTTACCAAACCGATGCAAACTCCGAATACCAATGAGTACTATCCGGGAGACAGACTGCGGGTGCTAACGTCCGTAGTCAAGAGGAAAACAATCCAGACCGCCAGCTAAGGCCCCAAAATCATAGTTAAGTGGGAAACGATGTGGGAAGGCATAGACAGCTAGGAGGTTGGCTTAGAAGCAGCCACCCTTTAAAGAAAGCGTAATAGCTCACTAGTCGAGTCGGCCTGCGCGGAAGATGTAACGGGGCTAAAACTATGTGCCGAAGCTGCGGATTTGACATTAGTCAAGTGGTAGGGGAGCGTTCTGTAAGCCGATGAAGGTGTATTGAGAAGTATGCTGGAGGTATCAGAAGTGCGAATGCTGACGTGAGTAACGACAAAACGGGTGAAAAACCCGTTCGCTGAAAGACCAAGGGTTCCAGTCCAACGTTAATCGGGGCTGGGTGAGTCGACCCCCTAAGGCGAGGCCGAGAGGCGTAGTCGATGGGAAATTGGTTAATATTCCAATACTTCTGTGTAATGCGATGAGAGGACGGAGAAGGTTAAGTCAGCCTGGCGTTGGTTGTCCAGGTGGAAGACCGTAGGCATGCATCTTAGGCAAATCCGGGGTGCTCTATGCTGAGAGTCGATAGCAAGCTGTACTTGTACAGTGAAGTGGCTGATACCATGCTTCCAGGAAAAGTCTCTAAGCTTCAGTTACACAGGAATCGTACCCGAAACCGACACAGGTGGTCAGGTCGAGTAGACCAAAGCGCTTGAGAGAACTCTGCTGAAGGAACTAGGCAAAATGGTACCGTAACTTCGGGAGAAGGTACGCTGCTGACGGTGATGGGACTTGCTCCCTGAGCGGTTGGCAGCCGCAGAAACCAGGCCGCTGCAACTGTTTATTAAAAACATAGCACTCTGCAAACACGAAAGTGGACGTATAGGGTGTGATGCCTGCCCGGTGCTGGAAGGTTAATTGATGGGGTTAGCGTAAGCGAAGCTCTTGATCGAAGCCCCAGTAAACGGCGGCCGTAACTATAACGGTCCTAAGGTAGCGAAATTCCTTGTCGGGTAAGTTCCGACCTGCACGAATGGCATAATGATGGCGGCGCTGTCTCCAGCAGAGGCTCAGTGAAATCGAAATCGCTGTGAAGATGCAGTGTACCCGCGGCTAGACGGAAAGACCCCGTGAACCTTTACTGCAGCTTGACATTGAACTTTGACCTTACTTGTGTAGGATAGGTGGGAGGCTTTGAAGTTGGAACGCTAGTTCCAATGGAGCCGTCCTTGAAATACCACCCCTGGTAATGTTGAGGTTCTAACTCTGTCCCGTAATCCGGGACGAGGACCATGTCTGGTGGGTAGTTTGACTGGGGCGGTCTCCTCCTAAAGAGTAACGGAGGAGTACGAAGGTGCGCTCAGCGTGGTCGGAAATCACGCGTAGAGTATAAAGGCAAAAGCGCGCTTAACTGCGAGACCCACAAGTCGAGCAGGTACGAAAGTAGGTCTTAGTGATCCGGTGGTTCTGTATGGAAGGGCCATCGCTCAACGGATAAAAGGTACTCTGGGGATAACAGGCTGATACCGCCCAAGAGTTCATATCGACGGCGGTGTTTGGCACCTCGATGTCGGCTCATCTCATCCTGGGGCTGAAGCAGGTCCCAAGGGTATGGCTGTTCGCCATTTAAAGAGGTACGCGAGCTGGGTTTAGAACGTCGTGAGACAGTTCGGTCCCTATCTACCGTGGGCGCTGGAAATTTGAGAGGATCTGCTCCTAGTACGAGAGGACCAGAGTGGACGAACCTCTGGTGTACCGGTTGTCACGCCAGTGGCATCGCCGGGTAGCTATGTTCGGAAGGGATAACCGCTGAAAGCATCTAAGCGGGAAGCCTACCTCAAGATAAGATTTCCCTAGGAATTTATTCCTCTAAAGAGCCGTTCGAGACTAGGACGTTGATAGGTTGGGTGTGGAAGCACGGTGACGTGTGAAGCTGACCAATACTAATTGCTCGTGAGGCTTGACTATACAACACCCAAACAGTTGTTGTATTCAAGATAAATTCAATACACAACTTGATTTAGTGTACAAACTAGTTACAATACAGACCCAATAATCTAATCCGTTAATAACTCTTTGGATCGTAAGTAAGGCAAACATTATTAATTAATGTGAATAAGACCCGAAAACACCACAACAGTTTGCTGGCGACAATAGCAAGAGTGAACCACCTGATCCCTTCCCGAACTCAGAAGTGAAACCTCTTCGCGCTGATGGTAGTGTGGCGTTTGCCATGTGAGAGTAAGTCATCGCCAGCTTTTAAATCTAAATACCCCTAACCTGACGGTTAGGGGTGTTTTTTATTGCAAAAAAGAAAATTTAAAAGCAATCTACAAAATCTCAATTGTTTTATCCCTACTTCAATTTATGATTGATTTAAATTCATAATTATAAAAAGGAATTCAGCATTGAATGTAATTATCCAGTTGCTAGGTGGTATCGGTTTATTCCTTTTAGGCATGTCTCTGATGACGGATAGCTTAAAAGCAATCGCTGGCGAAGCTCTACGACAATGGTTAGTTAGATTTACAAATTCTCCGATTAAAAAAATATCGTTTTAAATTCGCTCAGAAATTAAATATTGGTTCAAAATTAAATTTTATTTAAACCAAAACTATAATATGGCTTCATTACCTATATTTTCCTAATAATAAAGAAAATTACAATCAAAATGAACATAGGGGAAATGGGATGTTAAGGAATAAAAAGCAACTAACGTTAAAACTTTCTGCGATTACGATATCTGTTTTATTATCAAGTTATGGTGTTAGTGGGGGTATTATGGATCAACTGATAATGATTCCAGTGGTGAGTCTGGTGGTGAAGTCGTAACCCCTCTACAGTTACAGCAACTGGTTTGAAGATTGAATTAGATAAATTAGCAATTGCAGCGACAAACGGTCAGTTAATAGTAACGGTTCGTGCCTTAGATACTAATAAAGGTGGTGTTGCTGATGCACCAGTTACACTATCAATCATAGACCCAACTGATAATGTCATCAATACAGGGCTTTCTAAGCAACAAACGGATGAATCAGGAAATGCTGTTTTTGTTTTAAAAACACCTGCTACATCTACAACCTTGTCTGATTTAATTAAGAATGGTTTTAAAATCGTTGTTTCAACAAACGATGGTAAATTAAGTCAAGAACAAACAATCGCTGTTACGGGTGCAGATACAACTACTGGTTCTGATACTACGAGTATTGTATTATTTGATGCAACTAAAACATCTTTAAATGTTCGTGGAGATCAAACCACAGTAACATTGACTGCGGTAGATGCAAATGGTGCTACTTTAGCGAATCAAGCTATTTCTTTAAAAGTAAAGAACTCTGCTTTAAATTGTGTTAAATTTACTCCTAACGCATCACAAACTGATGCAAATGGAAAAATTACTTATAGATTATCGTTTACGGAAGCACAAAGAGCTTCTAGCTATACTGCAGAACAGTTCATAGCTGATGATTTAGTATTTGAAGTGAATTTTGGTCAGTCAACAAAAGTCTATACTTACAAACTAGATATCGTAAATTCTATTGTTCCTAAACCTGTCGGTGCGATTACCGTTGCATATAATCCAACTCAAATTGAGAACTCTGGTGGTGGCGTTTATTATTATCAAAATGTTTCTGTGCAAGTGACGGATGTAGATGGTAAACCTCTACCAAACCAAGATGTAGTGATGGGTGTAAATGCTTTAACTTACAATAAAGGATTCTATGGATTCTTTGACACCAATACTCCGTTAGATGGTAAGGCTGATAAATATCTACCTGCTGAAATTACTCAATGTGTTACACCATCAATTATTGTTAACAGCGATGGTAAGCAAGTTAATCAATTAAAACCTGTAAAAGAAGGGCAAACTGTACAAGTTGTATCGTTTATTAATTCTGAAGGCACACCAGCTACAGATAATAAATACACAACTGATGCAAATGGTCGTTTTGATTTAAAAATTCAGTATCCTAAAATTTATGCAGGCTATTTAACTGTACAGTTGTTAGCGGATTCAATTGTGAGTGGTAAATCGATTAGTGGCTCAACTAGTTTTTCTCTCAGCTATTTAGCAAGTGATGTTGATATAGCGAATGGAATTGCACCAAACTTGACAAGTCCATATGGTGTCTCTTCAAATTGTTTAGATGGTCAATAATTTATATTTAAATAAAAAACGGCTTTCGAGCCGTTTTTTATTTGCCAGTAATTTAAGATTTAATCATCCAATAAATCCATTTGTTTAGCTAATTGATATAAGTTATTTGAACGATTACCTGTACGGCAGAACATTAAAACTGGTTTTGGTAATTCATTAAAATGATTAGCAAAAGTACGAACATCTAACTCAGTCATTTGACCTGATACGACTGGTTGATATACATAATCAAGACCTGCTGAACGTGCTGCTTCTTCTATTTGAGCGCTAGTAGGTTGTTCTGGCCCACCTTCCATATCAGGACGGTTATTGATGATTGATTTGAAGCCTTTTTCGACGACTTGCTCAACATGTTCAGGACCAATTTGACCTGCAAAACCAACATTTTCTGACATCTTGTCACTCCAAAAATAAACAAAACATTTTATGCTCTATCATAGCATTAAGCTTGATCTTGAGTTTAAATGTCTATAGTAAATACATGATGATAAGCAAAAGATAACGCAATGGAGCGCGCATGCACACCTATACAGTTGAGCCGTTGTATGTTCCTAGTGGTGATGAAACGATTGCTGCTGATTTTTATCTACCGAAATCCAACATAAAACCAGCCGTTATTATTATGGCGCATGGTTTTGCTGGATTACGTCAGTTTAAATTAATTCAGTATGCGCAGCGTTTTGCACAAGCGGGTTATGCTGTTATTTTATTTGATTATCGTTATTGGGGCGGGAGTACTGGGAAACCTCGAGAGTTGATCTCTTTAAGTGCTCAATTAGATGATTGGAAAACCATAGTTCAGTATGCATCAAATTGTAAATATATTGATAGTAGACGTATTATCTTGTGGGGAACCTCATTAAGCGGCGGTTATGCTTTAAGTTTAGCGACAGACCTAAAAAACATTCAGGCAATCATGGTTCAAGTTCCGTATGTTGATGGTGCTGAAACAGCGAAACTTTATCCTTTGCAACGCTATCCTGAAGCATTAAAGCGATCAAGTCAGGATTATATGGGCTCAAAAATGGGGCTTGCACCTAAAACACTGCCTGTTGTTGATCAATACAAGCTTTGTTTTTTACCTACATCTGATAGCTACTTTGGATATCATTCAATAGTGAATCCTGATTATTATTGGAGTGGTGAAGTTCCAGCACGTGTATTTTTTAATTTAATGCGTTATCGCCCAATCCAATTTGTAAGAAAAATTAATATTCCTGTTTTATTCATTGCTGCTAAAAATGACACTTTAATTCCAATTCAGTCTAGTCGTGAAGCAGCGACCAATATTGCGCCATTTGTCACGTATCATGAGTGGGATATTAAACATTTTGATATTTATCATGGTTCATGGTTTGAAAAAGCAGTCACAACCCAATTAGAATTTTTGCATCAACATATTGGAGTGATGTAAATGATTATAGTCTGTAGTTCATGTGGTGCAAAAAATCGTGTACCAGAAGAGAAATTAAGTACACATCCAAGTTGTGGTAAATGCCATCAGTCATTATTGCCACAACAACCTATTGAATTGAATGAACAAAATTTCAGTAATTTTATTTCTAATACTGATTTACCTGTATTGATTGATTTGTGGGCAGAATGGTGTGGCCCATGCAAAATGATGGCTCCACATTTTGCTCAAGTTGCAACCCAAAATCCATATGTGATTTTTGCAAAGATTGATACAGAAGCAAATCCAAGATTGAGTGCAGCATTTAACGTACGTAGTATTCCAACTCTAGTGCTGATGAACAAAACAACTGAAATTGCTCGAGTGAGCGGAGCATTACGTGCGCCTGAACTTCAGCAATGGCTAGAGCAACATTTGAAGTAACATCAAGAGATATTTGATATGACTGAGCGTTTGAACCATCCCGAAGGCACGCTTTCTTTGCAAACGATTGCAATGCCTGCTGATACTAACTGGAGTGGTGATGTTTTTGGTGGATGGATTGTATCTCAAATGGATTTGGCTGGTGCAATTCACGTCGAGCGCTTCAGTAAAGGTCGTTGTGCAACGATTGCAATTAATCAGATGACTTTTTTAGTCCCTGTGAAAGTTGGAAATGTGATTAGTTGCTATACAAAAATCTTGAAAGTTGGTAATACTTCGGTTCAAGTACAAATTGAAGTATGGAACAGTCATGATGATTCGCGTGAACCAGTACGAATTACTGAAGGGGTGTTTACCTTTGTTGCGGTCGATGTAAAGGGTAATAAACGTCAAATTTCAGAAGAAGTTAGACAGAAATTTACAGCAACACTATCGGTTTAAGCGTATTTGCTTGATACGATTAGGGAGTTATCTCGTTAGGATTCAAGCATGGCTGAAGAGCTCATTTTGCAACAAGGCGATAAAGCCGAACAATATCAAAGTATTATCCCTCAGATTAAAGCAATTGTTGAGGGTGAGCCTGACCTGATTGCTAATCTTGCAAATATTTGTGCTGCACTGAATCAGCAATTTGGTTGGTTATGGGTTGGTTTTTATTTGGTTAAGCAAAATGAATTGGTGTTAGGTCCATTTCAGGGACCAATTGCCTGTACTCGTATAGCGAAAGGTCGTGGTGTATGTGGTACAGCATGGCAACAACAACAAGTTATTATCGTTCCTGATGTTGAGTTGTTTCCAGGACATATTGCATGTAGCTCAGCGTCTAAATCAGAAATCGTATTGCCGATTATGCAAAATAAGGAATGTGTTGGTGTACTAGATATTGATAGTGATGAACTCAATCAGTTTGATGAAGTCGATGCTAAATATCTGCAGCAACTTATTTCTATTATTGAAACATCAATTTCTCATTCATAAAGGTATAACCCAAATTTATTTGGGTTATACCTTTATAGCTAGAACATGGTATTACTGTTTTTACTTTGCTCTGGGATGTTTTGAATCACATCCCAATGCTCGACAATTTTCCCATTTTCAACACGGAAAATATCAATAATCGCTCGTCCCCGATCTGTATCATTTTCAGTTGAATGAACATGTAGAACAACTAGGTTTTTTTCAGCAATCGCTTTTTTAATTACATTTTTTGCTGCTGGATTATTGCTAAATTTCTCCGTAAAGAAGTTTACAAAAGGCGCTTTGCCATCGGGAACATTCGGATTATGTTGAATATATTGGTCGCCAATATAGCGATCAGCATATGCTTTAACTTGGTGTTTCAAAAAAACACCTTCATAAAAGTCCACGACAATTTTCTTATTTTGTTCTGATAGCTCATCGGAGAGAGTTTGGTTCGAGCTGTTAAGATGAGTCGTATTCGATGGAATAGAAGAACAAGCAGTAATGATAGTCGTCAAAAATATGATGGGAATAAAGTAAATTTTTTTCATAATATAAAGCCCAAGAAACAAAACGGTATTTGTATCTTGGGCTGAGTAACTATCTAAAAGAAGTTTAGATCAGTTATTATTTTTTACGTTTGGGTAACCAAGCCCAAAGCATTTGGCATTGGATCGGTTCATTTGCTGAATCATCAATGACCGTAACAGGAATCAGTAGCTCGCCTTTTTCATTATTTGCAATGAACTTTTGTTGATCAGCCGATAATGTTGCAGTTGCAGTTAAACCGCCTTGTGCGACTTTTAAATAATCTACATGTAAAGATTTGATCAATAAAATGCGATCATCAGGTACATGTAAACCTGTTAAAAATCCAGTTGCTGTCTCAGCCAATAAAGCCATAGCTGCCGCGTGTACACCCTTAATATGATTTTGCATATTACGTTGGTTTTCAATGCGAACAGTCACATGATCTTTATCTACTTCTAAATAGCGTATGTTCGCTGTTCCTACCATCGGAACAACACGACCAAATGCTTTGCTCCATAAGGTACTACGGATACCTTTAGGGAATTTAGAAGTGGTTTTAACTAACGTATAAAGACGGTTATCTTTTGCCATAGCGAGCCTATTGCTTAGTCTTTGAAATTATTAAATTGCAGTGGCAGACCAAATTGTTGTTCACGTAAAAAATTCATGACTTGTTGCAACGTATCACGTTTTTTATCAGTGACGCGGATTTTGTCCCCTTGGATAGAAGATTGCGCTTTGATACCACTTTCTTTAATGGCTTTATTAATTTTTTTTGCAGTATCTGAGTCAAGTCCATCTTTGAGTTTGACCACTTGTACTACATGTTTACCTGATGCAGTGGCTTTTTGTGGATCAAGCGCTTGTACATCAACCTTACGTTTATAGAAATGATTTTCAAGCATGGTATAGACTTGTTCACATTGGAAATCACTTTCAGTCGAGATTTTAATCTCTTTATTTTTCTCATTTAACTCGATCGAAACGTCTTGTCCACGAAAGTCGAAACGTGTACCAATCTCTTTTTGCGTGTTTTGTACCGCATGATTGACTTCAAATAACTCTAATTCAGAAACAATATCAAAAGAAGGCATGGTTAGACCTTTACAAAGGGAAAGAATATTTGAGATGCTAAGGGTGTTTTCTTCATTTGCCAAGTGTTGTTTACATCAAAGGAGTGCGCAATGATCCGTAAACAAGAAATTACAACATTTGAGTTCCCAGAGGACGCGATCATTTGGGATGTCCGAGATACCAAAGCGTATTCAGAGGCTCATGTCAAAGGGGCAGTAAATCGTCCTATTGCTGAATTAACTGCGGATAGTTTGACTCAAGTTGCAGCGGATCAGCCGATTTACATTTTATGTGGTGGTGGCAGTAAAGCACCACGAGCAGCCGAACTTTTAGAAGGTCTAGATAGTTCACGTGAATACGTCGTTTTGATGGGAGGTACTCGTGCAGCACGTGATGCTGGTTTACCTCTTGTAGAAGGTGTGTAAATGAAAAAAGTTTGCCAAAATACATTTGTGTTTTGGCAAACTCAAAAATAAATCAAATTCTCGATTTAAAATATAAAAACTACATTTGCTTCGAATAATACGGTTTCTTCATTTTTACTTTTTTTTGGAAACGTAACGGATTCAATTTACTTAGTAAAGATTGTGGAGCTGGACAAAGCTCACCCAATACTAATGCAGCTAAAATCTCACTGCATAATGGTGCAAATAAAAATCCTTTAGAACCTAAACCTGCAAAAGTATAAATTTCAGTGTTTGATTCCATTTTCCCAACCAAAGGAAAATAGTCTGAACTCTGCGCCCGAATAGAAGCACGACCATGCCACATGTCGATCGATGGAAGTTGTTCAGCATATTGTGGGAAGATACTGTGCATAAGTTCGTAGTTATGCACATGGTCTTCAGCAAGAACATCACTATCGTCACGGTTAGGGTAGAAGGATGCACCTAAAATCAATTGAGAGTCATCTAACTGCATACAATAACCACCATAGCTATAAGCCTGATCCAAGACCAAAGGCTGTATGGTGTTATTTACCCAACTGACCTGCCCTCGAATAGGCTTCAATACAGGATAGTTTTCAAATAAGGCAGCACTTTGTTTTGCACAACATACGATGACGTGATCTGCTACCGAAATTAAGTCCTCATCTTGCCAAATTTCTGTTTGCGTTGATTTTGATTTAAGACGAGAAACTTTGGCTTTTTTTATGCTGATATTTGGATGTTTTAAAATCTCATCACGCAATACATGAGGAGAAACTGCACCAGCTTGCTGCAATATCAAACTTGGATAGTGGGTTTCGAGTGTTTGATTGGTAGAAGAACGAGCTGTCCCGAAAACTGATTTAGGATATTGTTGTTCTAGTCCAAGTAGCTCATCGGCATTTTTTATTGCGATCTGTTCTACTTGGATTGCACGGAATGCTTTAAATCGTGAATAAAAGTTTAAAGCATGCTGCCAGCTTAGAGTCATTAAATGTTCATGAGCTTGATCAATTGGACACAGCTTAGGATTGAGTAACGCAAGAGGATTACCAGAAGCACCTGAAAGTGGTTCATTTTGCTCGTAAATCATCACTTGATGTCCACGTTGAGCAAATGCCCATGCGGTGGTCAAACCTGCTATTCCAGCGCCGATAATGGCAATTTGTCGCTGCTTTAGTTGCGTTGTTTCAGGTAATGTTGCTGAAAGCTCTTGGAGCGGCTCAGCCTTTGGATTTTCCTGATCTGAGCAGTCTAGCCAAATGGCTTTTAACATTTCTCGTTTGTGACCAAAGCCTCTAGGTCGGCTGATTTGGATCCCGTGTTGTTTTAGTCCGCGTTTAAGAACACCTGCAACGCTGAAGGATGCAAAGGTCGTTCCGTACTCGGATAAGCGCACAATATGATTTAATACATTTTCTTGCCACATATCGGGGTTACATGAAGGCGCAAACCCATCGAGAAACCAAGCATTGACGGATTGTGTTTTTGGGATACTTGGGAAAATGTCCTGCGCATCACCGAGCCATAGATCGATGCTAAATCGCTCTTCGGGAAAACTCAGGCGATGACAACCTGCGATCGGTAATGGGTATTGTTGTACTAGTTTATCTGCAAGAGGTTTAAGCTCATCCCAAACACTAAGCGCACGTATGAGATCAGCTTTACTGAGAGGGAATTTTTCAACACTGATGACATGTAAATGACTGTGATTATCTGGGCGAACACTTTGCCAAAGTTGCCAAAGGGTAAGAATATTGAGTCCTGTACCAAAACCCGTTTCACCTACACAGAAATACTGAAAGTCACAGAGTTCTGATAATCGTGTACTAAGATCATTTCCATTTAAAAACACATGGCGTGTTTCGAGTAAACCGTTATCTTTAGAAAAATACACGTCGCCAAATTGTTTAGATATGGGAACTTCGATACCATCAACAAGTTCCCAATCTAATTCAGCTGTTTGAAGTTTTAATGTTTGTGACATGAAGATTGATATTTACCACTGACGACGACGTTTGGTGTAGACATAACTTGCGATAAAGAAACCTAAAATTACCCCGACAGCAATCGTCATAGCGCCATATAAAAACATCTGAGCACTGCGTTCACTTTGCAGAACTTGGACTTGTACAGTCAAGTTATCATTTTTTAATTGCAATTCTTGGTTTTGAGACAGAGCTTGCAGATTTGCATGTTCAAGTTGTTTCAAGCGTGTTGCTTGATCTTGAATCATGGCTTTGACTTTTGCATCTTGTTGTTGTTTGGCTTTTGCAATTTGTTCCGCAGTCAACGGCTTAGGCGCTGTAGCCGTTGTTGTATTGTTTGTGGAGCCGCCTGTTGTTGCTGTTGCAGGTTTAGGTTGTACAGTTGCAGGTGTAGTAATGGGGGTTGTAGGTGCAGCCGCTGTTGGTGCTGATGGCGTTATTGGTTCAACAGCCCAAGTCGTTGAACTGAGTAAACATAAAGCGAAAAAGCTTCTCACTGAAACTTGCATGATTTACCCTTTTGGAAAAGCTTTGTTGAACAATTTCACTTCGATATCAGCATATATCCCTTCTTTTAAGAACGGTTCATCTTGGATCCATGCATCGAGAGCTTCACGACTATCAAATTCGACAATAATCGTGCTACCTAAGAATCCTGCTTGAGGATTGTTTGGGTCTTTAGGATGAGCGCCCGCTGCGATCAGACGACCTTCATCATCTAATTTTTGTAAGCGTTCTAAATGTTGAGGTCGTGTTGCTAAACGTTTTTCTAGAGTACCTTCACGATCAGTACAAGTCAGCACAAAATAGGGCATAGCTGTAGCTCAATAACTTTAAATTTAGTCTGTGGTTTTAAAATGCTTTCTTAAGCAAAACAGTATAACAGCAAGGTAACTGATAGAAACGATAATATCGCCAAATGCGGTGAATTCGCCCCAATATTTGCCTTGCATAAAGATAAAACCGAAGAAAAAATGTAGTGAGGCTAATAAGAAGAATTGCCCACACCAAGCCCAGTTTAAACGCATCCAACCTTGAGGACTTAACTCAAGTAACGAACCTAATAATTTTTGGATAATTGGCATCCGTTCTTTATTGAATAAAGGTGTGACTAAGAACCCGATACCTATTCCAATATTGATGATTACAGCTTTCATTTTAATGTAAGTTACATCACTGAAAATTAAAGTGATTCCTCCAAAAATAATGGACATCACCACAATAAACCATTGCATTTTTTCCAGTTTGAATTTTTGGAAAAAGAACAAACAGCCATAAACCACTAAGGTTGAAATAAGAAGCGCACATGTTGCAACAAGAATATGATTTTGATCAGTATTTCCTGCGCTACCCACCAATTGGAGAAGGGGATGTTGACTATCTTTAGGATCGGTCGTTTTATAAAAGTAGAAGAAGATAATCAGCGGAAGGTAGTCGAGCAACGCTTTCATGTTACAGTACGATGATGAAATAGGTCAGATAGCATAATACAAACCATGTTCGGTGTCGATTTACATACTCATACTCACATTTCTGATGGTACGTTCTCTCCTGAGCAACTGGTACAGGCTGCTGTCGATTTGAAAATCCATATGTTGGCTGTAACTGACCATGACACTATGGATGGTTTAAGCTCTGCACGAAAGTATGCTCAAGATCATGATATTCAGATTATTTCTGGTGTTGAAATATCGAGTCAGTGGTCAAGACCAAACACGAAAAAAAGCTATGGTGTGCATATCGTGGCGCTGAATATGCAAGATGAAACACCGATCCAAGCTATGCTTGAAAATCAGAAAAAAGTCCGTGCTGAACGAGCTAAGGTCATCTGTGACTTATTAGAGAAATGTATTGATTTTGATATTTATCCAGATGTAATTGCGAAGGTTGATGGGCAAGCAGATCGTGTGACCCGAACACATATCGCTAAAACATTGGTAGAGAAAAATATCGTTAGTCGTCCACAGCAGGCATTTGACCGTTTCCTAAAAGAAGGAAAAAAGGCTTTCGTAAAATTTGATGGAATTGGTTTAAAGGAAACGATTGATGTAATTCATGCCAGTCAAGGCTTGGCTGTATTGGCGCATCCGACACGTTATGACCTGTCTGCGACGAATATCCGTTATTTGATTGAATTATTTGCCGAGGCGGGAGGAGATGCAGTTGAATTACCTCCAAGTATAGAACCTGTTTCGACACGTCAAATGGTTGATCGAATGATTCAGCAGTTTGATTTAGCCGTTTCGATAGGCAGTGATTTTCACGGGGAAAATATGCCGTGGATTAAACTGGGTAATACGCCACGAGTAAAAGAAGGGCAAATTGGAATTTGGGATCGTTTCCAATAATTCTACCTTACAATAAGTTGTGATCATGTGCCTGTATGGGCGGTGGAGTAGGTCTGCCCAGCGTGCTTAACAGTTCAATTTCAATTGAACGCACCATCGCATCTAAAGGTAAGTCATTGCTTTGCGTTCCAAAAGGTTCTTCAATTTCTGTGCTCAGCGCATCAAGTCCCAAAAAGGTATAAGCTAAAATTCCGACTAAGAGCGGTGTGACTAAACCAAGTAAAGAACCTAAGCTAAATGGCAACATAAAACAGAAAAAATAAACAGTTCGGTTCAATAAGACCGAATAAGCAAAAGGAATAGGGGTATTGGCAATACGATCACAACCTGTTTGCATCTCACTTAAAGCTGCGACATGACGGTTCATTTGTGTATAAATGACATCGGAAATTTCACCGTCTTTCAGCGCTTGCAGTAATTCCCATTGAATTAGACTTAGTGTGTATTGCGGAGCATTATGTTGTTGGTAAAGCTGATTCAAAGCTTGCTGACTCAAACCGCTGGTTTCGGTCAGTTCAGTTGGGTTGGCTGTTTGGTGGCGTAATCGATCACGCAGCACATTCGCAAAAACAATCACATTTTGAATGATTCTTTCACGTCTAGCTTGTGCCAACACTCGACAATCTCGATCAAAATGACGTGAAGTCGCAATTAAAACACCCCAAAGTTTACGTGCTTCCCACCAACGGTCATAACACGCCGTATTTTTGAAACCTAAGAAAATCGACAGTACAACGCCGATCAATGTAAAACCAACCAATGGAATTTCAGGAAAACGATACAGGTCAATATATTCAACTCCGCCAATAATTGCAGAGATCAACATCACAAAACCTAAAGAGGGTAAAATTTTGGGTAAAATCGTCCCGCGCCATGAGAATAAAACTTTAAAAATGCTAGGCTGGTCGCGGACAATCATGTTATTTGAATCATTAATTTTATCTGTTGATGTTCATGTTAGATGGGCGCTTTGTCAAGATCAGATTGCTTGATTTTAATAGGGTTGAGTAGTTGTTGTTCAGTAAAAGAAAAATAGCCGTCAGGTGAAATAATAAAGTGATCAATCAAATGAATTTCAACCAATTTACAAGCTTGTTTGAGTTGTTGAGTAAAGTAGATGTCTTCATTTGACGGTTGGGCTATTCCGTACGGATGGTTGTGTGCAACGACGATTTGACAGGCCTGTTGTTGAATTGCGTAGCGTAGGGTCTGATTCAATGAAACGCTACATGAATGCTGCGAACCGTAAAATAGTTTTTTGAAATGAAGCTTCCTCAATTCTGTATCTAAACACAGAACAGCAAACACTTCTTGTTTTTCACCTAGAAGTTCATAACGTAGATAATCCAAAACCAAAGAAGAATGATCTAAACATAGTCGTTGTTGATGAAAATAGTTATTCAAATAACGTCGTCCTAATTCTTTGACTGCAATGAGTTGCGCATATTTGGTTGACGCGATGCCATTAAATTGGGACAAGTCTTCTAACGAAGCATCAAAAATTGGGTTCAATCCTCCAAAATGCTGAATCAGGATACGAGAAAGTTCAACAGCTGAGTGTTGTTTTGAACCAGAGCGGAGAAAAATCGCTAGTAGTTCAGCATCCGATAAACTTTGAGGTCCTTGCGAGAGTAAACGTTCTCTTGGTCGTTCTTGTTCTGGCCATGCTTTAATGGATTGTTTTATAGATTGATTCATTTTTATTCACATAATTTTTTTATGATGATAATTTTTCCAAGTGCATCACTTGGGTATGGCGATATTTAATGATATTGTGAGCGCCACTGCAACAGAAAGGTACCCTGTTTGTGAGCTTCGATCTAAGTGTAATTCCACATAAAAACATTATATTAGCGGTTACGGGTGGTATTGCTGCCTATAAAAGTGCCATTTTAGTACGCCGTTTAAAAGATTTTGGTTTCGATGTCCGCGTGGTCATGACACATGGCGCACAAGCATTTATCACACCTTTAACATTTCAAGCCTTGTCAGGGAATCCTGTACATACTGAGCTACTCAACCCTGAAGCAGAAGCAGGTATGGGACACATCGAGTTGGCGCGATGGGCTGATTTAGTGTTAGTCGCTCCAGCAAGTTGTGACACGATTGCGAAATTTGCCAATGGTTTGGCAGATGATTTGCTTAGTACATTATATTTAGCGACGAAAGCACCTGTTTGGGTTGCACCTGCTATGAACCAACAAATGTGGGCAGCAAAAGCAACGCAACGCAATCTACAAACTCTGGTTGAAGATGGTGTGCATGTCATTATGCCTGATGCTGGTGAACAAGCTTGTGGAGATGTTGGTCTAGGTCGTATGCCTGAACCTGAAGATTTAGCCAAACAAGTAGCCGCTTATTTTCATAAAGCGCAGCGTGCAATTGCTGAGAAATTTGGTTTACTCGCTGGCAAGCGTGTCACTATCACTGCGGGTCCAACGCGTGAAGCAATTGATCCTGTCCGTTATATTTCTAATCACAGTACAGGAAAAATGGGCTTTTCTTTGGCAGCAGCATGTTATGCGGCTGGTGCAAAAGTCACTTTAGTTGCAGGTCCTGTCAGTTTAGATACACCAAATGGTGTTGATAGAATTAATGTGAAATCTGCTATGCAAATGCTTGATGTTAGTATGAGTCAGCTCAAAGAAGGTTGTGATATTTTTATTGCAACTGCCGCTGTTGCTGATTATCGAGTTGCTGAAGTTGCGGAACATAAAATTAAAAAGTCTGGAGATGAACTTGCAGTTTCATTGGTTAAGAATCCAGATATCGTAGCGACCATTGCACAGCAACAACAGCGTCCATTTATGGTGGGCTTTGCCGCTGAGACGCAAAATGTCGAAGAATATGCAGCAGGTAAATTGGTTGCTAAAAAACTAGACATGATTGCATGTAATGATGTGTCTCGACCTGATATTGGTTTCGCTTCCGATGAAAATGCAATGACAGTATTTTTCGCTCAGTCATACCATATGGAAAAGCGTGAGTTAGAGAAAGCGTCAAAGCAAGAGATTTCGCAACAGTTGGTAGAAGCAATACATGATGCTTTACTACAGAAGTCGTAAATAAAACCATTTTACTTTTAATTAAAATGCAACGAAATCGTTGCATTTTTTATGTATTCTAAACTTACGTCGTCATCTGACCTACAAGCACAACTGTGTGCGATGTCAGTCTGTACGTGAATTCAATTATAGCCACAGTTTTGATAGGACATCCTGATGATTAAAAAAACTTTAGCCACTGCACTTATGTTGTCATGTTTTAGTTTGAGTAGCCCAGTTTTTGCTGGTGGTTTATCTGATGATATGAAAGTACTCGGTAAAAACTATAAAGCATTCAATCAGGCTGAAAATCCACAGGCGGCAACAGCTGCTTTAAATAATATGCGTGCAGCAGCAGTCCATTCAAAACAGTATAAGTTGGCCTCACATTCAGCTGAAAAAGTTCCGACTTCAACAGCGTTATTTGAGCAAATTATTGTGGAAATTGATAAAGCAAAAGTACTTGTTCAAGCAGGTAAGTTAGACGAAGCAAAAAAACAAGCGAAGAAAATTGCAGATTTACGTGATCAAGGTCATAAGCATTATATGCATTAATTTATTGGGATTTAGATCAATAACTCTAAGCATGTATTGTTAAGTCGAGCCAGTAGTTTAGTGATAAAACTGTACGTATTAAACGTGCAGTTTTTTTATGCGCATTCATTTATATTGAATGAGAACATAAACTGAGCATGATTCGGATTTTCATCAAATTTCTAAATTGATACAGTGAAACGATGCATGATGAGAGCTAATCCTATGTCCTCACAACAACATTATCAGCGTATTGCAGAAGCGATTGCTTATATACAGAATAATTTTCAAAGGCAGCCGCAGCTTGATGAAATAGCAGCACATATTCATCTTAGTCCGGCACATTTTCAGCGCTTGTTTACTGAGTGGGCGGGTACCAGTCCGAAGAAATTTTTACAATATATCAGCATTGAACATGCAAAGAAGGTTCTGAAGCAACAGCAGGGCAGCGTATTTGATGCAACATTTGCTACAGGATTATCGAGTACCAGTCGACTACATGATCTTTTTATTCAAATAGAGGGTATGACACCTGCTGAGTATAAATATGGTGGGCAGCATTTAACGATTCATTATCAGTTTTCTGAAACACCATTTGGTCAGGTGTTGATTGCATCTACTCAGAAAGGCATTTGTACACTTCGATTTGTAGAAAATACAGCTGAAGCATTAGCACATTTAAAAGAGCAATTTCCTCATGCAATGTATATTGAACAAGTTGACGCGTTTCAAGAAGCTGCACTGAAGTTTTTTCGTCAGGATTGGGAACAACTTCCGATGATTAAATTACATCTCAAGGGCACACCCTTTCAATTAAAAGTTTGGCAGAGCTTACTCAAAATTCCAATGGGTCAACTTTCGACTTATGGACAACTTGCCCAAATGATTGATCATCCCAAAGCAGCTCGTGCTGTTGGAACAGCAATTGGTAATAACCCGATTGCATTTTTAATCCCTTGCCATCGCGTGATTCAGTCGACTGGTGCTATCGGTGGATATGAGTGGGGAACAGTTCGTAAAACAGCGATTATTGGTTGGGAGGGTTCGCAAACTCATGCAATTATTTGATATTGAAGCAGATCCAACAGTGAACTATTTACCCTACGAGGGGACTGTTCATTATTATGGTAAAGTTTTAATTAGTTTAGAAGCAGATCACTATTTCGAAATGCTTATGAAGAATATTGCATGGGAAAACGATCAGGCGATTATTTTTGGTCGAAAAATTATAACTAAAAGAAAAGTCGCTTGGTATGGTGATCGAGGCTTCGAATATACGTATTCCAACATTAATAAATATGCTTTGCCTTGGACTATAGAACTGATTGAGTTAAAAGCCTTAGTCGAAAAATTAACAGGTGAAACATTCAATTCTTGCTTGCTCAATCTTTACCATTCTGGAGAAGAGGGAATGGCTTGGCACAGTGATGATGAAATCGATCTCATCAAAAATGGTGCAATTGCTTCTTTAAGCTTTGGAGCGGAACGTAAATTTGCGTTTAAGCATAAACAAACCAAAGAAAAAATTGATGTGTTTTTAGAACATGGTAGTTTATTAGTTATGAAAGATACGACACAGACATATTGGTTACATCGTTTACCGCCAACCAAAAAAATATTTACACCACGGATTAATCTTACCTTTAGAACGATTGTTGAGTAATAAAAAAGGACTGATATTCAGTCCTTTTTTACAGCTATCGCAATAACGATTATGCTTGACCTTGAGCATCTGCATCCGCTTGTAAGCGTTGCATGTTTGCTTCAAATTCTGCATCAAAGTTAATTGGTGTAAGTAACAATTGTGGGAAGCTACCCTTTGTTACTAAATCATTTACCGATTCACGTAAGAACGGGAACAAGATATTTGGGCAGTAAGCACCTAAGATATATGGAAGACGGTCTTCTTCAACGTTATCAACCAAGAAGATACCTGATTGAGTTACATCAACGATAAACGCCGTTTCATTTTCATTTGTTGCTTGAACTACAACTTTTAATGATACTTCGTAATGATTTGGGTCAATTTTTTCTGCAGCAGAAGATAAATTGATATTGAGTTCTGGTTGCCATTGTTTTGTAAATACTTGCGCGCCAGGAACCTCAAAAGAAATATCTTTAGTATAAATACGTTCTAATGCAAGTTGTGGTTGAACTTGTTCTTCGCTCATTGTTTTTCCTTAAAGTTAAGCTAATAATTGGTCGAGTTTACCTTCACGCTCTAAAGCATAAAGTTGATCAAAACCGCCAATGAATTGGTCTTTGATAAAAATTTGAGGCACTGTACGGTGGTTAGTACGTTGCATTAACTCAATACGAACTTCAGGTGCTTCATTTGAAAGATTAATTTCTTTAAAAGCAACGCCTTTACGCTCAAGTAATTGTTTTGCACGTACACAGTATGGGCAAGACAGCGTTGAGTAAATTGTGACGTTTGGAGTTGTCATCTTATTGCTCCTTAAGCTTTGGTTTTACTTTTAACTAAGGGTAAGCCTTGAGCTTTCCAGTTGCTGATACCACCATCTAGACGATAGCTATCTGCATGCGCAACTTTTTGCAATGCTGCACCCGCAACTTGACCTAAGTTACAGATAAATACCAATGGACGATCACTTGCTTTTAATTCATCTACATGACTTGTGATTTGGCTATATGGAATGTTACGGCTACCGCTGATGTGACCATCACGGAAATCTTTAGCATCACGAAGGTCAATCAGCATGGCATTTTTTGCTTTAACCAAAATACCGAGTGATTGCGGTGAAATTTTACGACCATTACGTTGTCCTTCTAAAACAAAGAACAACACGATCAATACGCCGAGCGCACCAAATAAGAAGGGGTGATTCCCCATAAACTCTAACCAGCGTTCCACAAGTCACCTAAAGTTAAAATCAAAATTGATCCTGAGTATAACGTATCTCTATGGTGATCAAAATCCTTAGTTCAAGGGGGAATGATCGAGAAAAGTTAACTTTTTTGTTGTGCTTCTTGAATTTCATCAATGAGGCGTAAATAACTGTCAAGACGGCGCTGTAAGATTTCGCCTTGATCAACTGCTTGTTTCAATGCACAATTTTTCTCATGCGTATGCGTGCAATTACGGAATTGGCAGAGACCAAGATGTGATTCAATTTCAGGAAAACCTGTGCGAACTTTTTCTAAATTTAGATGCCATAGTCCAAACTCACGAATCCCAGGAGAATCAATCAATGCGCCGTTTGATCCAAATTTAATCAGACGTGTTGAAGTCGTGGTGTGTTGACCAAGGGCTGAGTTTTCTGAGATTACATTGGTTTTCTGTGCTGCATTTGGGACGATGGTATTGATCAATGAGCTTTTACCCACACCTGATTGCCCTACAAAAGCCACAGTTTCCTTGTCCAAGCGTTGAGCAAGTTCAGTCAAATCACCTTGTGATTGGCAGATCATGGTTTCATAACCCAATGCTTCATATTCACTGAGTAAATTTAGAATAGGATCATTTTCAGTGAGTAAGTCTGATTTGTTGAGTACCAATAATGCAGGAATATTGGCATCAGCACAGGCAACCAAATAACGATCAATCAATGTTGGTGCAGGTTCTGGCAATGGTGCAAATACAATCACAATCAGACTGATGTTTGCTGCCACAGGCTTAACCTTATGATAGCGGTCAGGGCGAGACAGTAGAGATTGTCTAGGATAGATCGCAGTAATGATTCCTAAACCTGTATTTGGATCTGCTTGCCATTTGACGCGATCACCAGTGACCAATAATTCGAGATTGGTACGAGTATGGCAACGCCAAACACTATCCAATTCAATTGGTTTCCAGAAAGGTTCAGGCTCACCATCTTGAACCTCAGGTTTTTCTGGATGTTGATCAGGTACGGAGAGTGCTTGTACTTCGAGTTGACGACCATAATGCTGAACAACTAGCCCATCCAAATCTTGTGATGTGTCAATGTCGTCTTGACGAGATTTGTGCTGTTTCTCAATACGACGTTGCTGTTGTTCGGTTAAGCGACGTTTACGAATTAAAGCCATTCATGTCCCAAAAAATCCATACATTTAAGACCGCAAAAATAGCATGAAGCCACTATAGAATTACAGCCAAGAAGTAATTAATTTGCTACTATTGATGTTTTTAAGCACTTTAGAATCACGATCTATGAGCAGTACCCCAGATACACGATTAATTTGGATCGACCTAGAAATGACAGGTCTGGATACGGATAACGATAAGATTATTGAAATCGCAACAATTATTACTGATGATAATCTTAATATTCTTGCTGAAGGTCCTGTTTTAGCGGTTCATCAATCAGATTTGATTCTAAACGCAATGGATGAATGGAATACCAAGCAACATGGTCAATCAGGTTTAATTGAACGTGTACGCCGTAGCAAATTGTCTGCGCAAGATGCAGAACAGCAAACACTTGAGTTCTTAAAAAAATGGGTGAATCCAAAATCATCACCAATGTGTGGTAACTCAATTTGCCAAGATCGCCGTTTCTTACACCGCCTGATGCCTGAACTTGAACAGTTCTTCCATTATCGTAATTTAGACGTATCTTCAGTCAAAGAGTTGGCGAAACGCTGGAGACCTGAAATTATGAGTGGCTTAAAGAAAAATGCCTCACATTTGGCGATGGACGATATTCGTGATTCAATTGCTGAATTAAAATATTACCGTGAATATTTTTTTATTATGAATAAATAACTCATGGCTTATCTTTTATAAGGATGCCATTGAAATATAAAAGGAGCTTCGGCTCCTTTTTTTAATGAATGTAAAAAAATATTGGGCAGAATAAAGAAATCGCTTAAACTTGTCCTTTTATTGCTAACTATAAAAAGAGCGTATACATGCAAAGTAATAATCCAATTTTAACTCGTGTTGAAACCTATAGTGACTTGGCTGAGCCCATGACCATTCAAGGAGCGATTCAAAAATCGGTTCTTTTGACTGTGATCGCAGCGGTTCTCGGAATGGCTCTATTTTTCTATTGTGCATTCACAGCAAATCTTTCGATTGCATATGCAGCGGCAATCGTCGGGGCAATTGGCAGTTTTGTTCTAGCTTTGATTACAACATTTAAATCCAATACAGCACCTGCTTTAGCAATTCCATATGCTTTATTTGAAGGTGCATTTTTAGGTGGTATTTCTTTTATTTTCCAACTGAAATTTCCAGGTGTTCCGTTACAAGCTTTACTTGCAACATTTGTGACCACATTAGTTCTATTTGGTTTATATAAATTCCAAATCATTCGTGCAACTGAGAAATTCAAAGCAGTGGTGATCTCAGCATCTATTGCAATAGCTTTGGTATTTGTCGTTCAGATCATCATGAGTTTGGCATTTAGTTCAAGTATTCCTTATATCTTTGAAAGTAACTGGTTAGGTATCGGTTTTGCAGCTTTTGTTGCTGTAATTGCTTCACTGAACTTAATTTTAGATTTTGATTTAATTGAAAGTGCAGCAGCACAACGTGCTCCGAAAGCATTTGAATGGTTGTGTGCAATTGCACTGTTAGCAACTTTGGTATGGATGTATTACTCATTTATGCGTTTGTTGAGTCTGATCCAAGGTGATGACTAACGAATTATTATCTTAAAAAGAAAATCGCCTTCATCTGAGGGCGATTTTTTTATGCAAGTTTGTAAAAAAGATGGATTATGCAATTCCGAAAAATAAGGAATGTTGGCATGATGTGGTGAAAATTTTTCGAGTGAGAATAAGATGTCACAAGGACTTTTAGCTGGTAAACGTTTTTTAATCGCTGGTATTGCAAGCAAATTATCAATTGCATACGGTATCGCTGCTGCATTACATCGTGAAGGTGCGGAGCTTGCGTTTACTTATCCAAATGAAAAGTTGAAAAAACGTGTTGATGATTTTGCAGCACAGTTTGGTTCGAGCTTAGTTTTCCCTTGTGATGTGGCTGTTGATGCAGAAATTGATGGTGCATTTGCTGAGTTAGCAAAACATTGGGACGGTTTAGATGGTGTTGTGCATTCAATCGGTTTTGCACCAGCACATACATTAGATGGTGACTTCACAGATGTGACAGATCGTGATGGTTTCAAAATCGCACATGACATTAGCGCGTATAGCTTTGTTGCGATGGCGCGTGCTGCAAAGCCTTTATTACAAGCACGTCAAGGTTGTTTATTGACTTTGACTTATCAAGGTTCTGAGCGTGTGATGCCAAATTATAACGTGATGGGTATGGCTAAAGCGTCTTTAGAAGCGGGTGTTCGTTATTTAGCACTAAGCTTGGGTAAAGAGGGGATTCGTGTGAATGCGATCTCTGCGGGTCCAATCCGTACATTGGCTGCTTCTGGTATCAAATCATTCCGTAAAATGTTGGATGCCAATGAAAAAATCGCTCCATTACAACGTAATGTAACGATTGAAGAAGTGGGTAATGCAGCATTATTCCTTTGCTCACCGTGGGCTTCAGGTATTACAGGTGAAATCCTTTATGTTGATGGTGGTTTCAATACTGTCGGTATGAGCCAGTCAATGATGGATGATGAATAATTAGATAGATCTAAATTATTAGATAAAGCCGCTTTATAGCGGCTTTGTTTATTATAAGAAACCTAAATTTTAAAAAAACTATATTGCCATGTTAAGTAATATTGTTGAATCAGAAGAGTGCCTAACCTAAAAGTTATTTCAAGATGAATTCTGACTTTTATTAGATTTTAGGCGCCAGTATTGAGAGTGTTGGTTTGATTCATTGAATATTAAGATCAAAGCTTTGTTATTTAACCTTAGTTATTAAGTGATTCAGTTAAAATCAATGTCCTTTGGGAACAATTAGCACTTTGATCTCGAAGTCATCATCCTTTTTATTGAGATCATTTTCAAGCCCACGAGGATTTGAAATCCAGCCATCTGGGTCATATATAAAGCATAAAAGTTTTTTGCAGTCCGGATGTGTTCTATAGCGCTGAGAGTCAATTATTAATTCTTCTCCAACATTTTTTGCTTTGAGAGTTTGTCTTGTCTTCTTAACTTCTATGATAATTTTTTCATCTTTCAGTAAAAAGTCTACACGTGAACACCCACCTGCATAGCTCGGAGTCCACTCCTCTGGTCTAATATCATCGAAGTAAATATGTAGAAGGGAGTGGAGTAAGTCCTGAGCATCATATTCGTCATTGATGTGTAAACTTTCTCGATCACTGTGGCGTGTTTTCAATTGTTTTGCTACTAGGTGAAAACGTGAACAAATTAGTTCAACAAGGCTAAAATAATCAATTTCTGATTTCTCTGTATGTTTTTTTGCTAACTTTAATTTGGCTGACGTCCAAGGGAACGTAGAGCCACAATTTTCACAATGGCTAGGAACGGGTGTTTTGAAGCCTACGGCGAAAACACCTTCGACATGATAATCTCCTTTTATTTCATGGTTGCAACTAGCACATTTATATATGGTTTGTGCTCCGCACTGAGGGCAAAATTTTCTACGGAACTCTGGTGAACGGTAGTAACTGTCAGTAATCTGATGTCCGTTTAAACACACTTGCTGAGTGTCATGTTGTCCCACTATATTCACCTTATAGATTTAGAGATTTTTAGTTATGGTAATACTATTCATCTGTAGTATTACTAAAGTAAAAATTACATATAAATAATTGGATTTTATTTGAATGTGTTTTGGTCAATATATAAAAAATTGATATTTGTATCAATATAAAACAATCCAAAATTAATTAAACTTATTAGCTCATTAAAAATGAGCCAAAAACTGTAAGTGAGTAAACAATAGCAACTCGTGTGTTATTACTCAGGTAGTTCTTTCACAGGACTTCCACCTAGTGCTTGCATTAAGGTCACATAAGCATTGTATTGACTCTGCTTGGTTTCAACTAAGCTGAGTCGTGCATTACGTGTAGTCTCTTGCGCATCTAGTAAGTTCTTTAAGGCGATTGCACCATTGCGATAACGCACTTCAGTGAGTCGCTCAGTTTTATCTGCTAATTCAAGATTGCGTTGTTGCAATTGCACCTGTTGATCCAGTTGAGTTCGATTCGACAAGGCATTTTCTACATCAGCGAATGCTTGGTATAGCGTTTGGCGATATTGAGTAATTGCTTTCTCATATTCAAGATCACTAATCGCAATATCTTTCTTCATATCATTATATTGAAGAAAGGGTAGGCTTAAACTCGCACCTAAAGTGAGTGCAGGATTCTTCAAAAGTTGTGTCAGCGATGTACTCGAAGCACCTAAATTACCTGTGAGATTAATCGAAGGGTAGTAACTGGCTTTGGTTGCATCCTTATTCGATAGTGTTTTACGTAGACGTAATTCTGAAGCTTGTAAATCTGGGCGACGCGACAAAATATCCGCAGGTAGCCCCACAGCGATATTCGGCAGAGCATTTCTTGGGAGCTGTTTCGGTTCTTGAATACTCAGTTGCTGTACAGGCATATGTAGCAATACTGCAATGGCTGTACGTGTTTCTACACGTTGTTGTTCAATCTGACTCAAACTGGCTTTTTGGCTTTGAACCGATTGTTCTGCTTGAGTTAAATCTAAACCTGAAACCGCACCTGCTTTGTATTGTGATTGCACTAATTCATAAATTTTCTGTGTAGAGGCTAAATTCTGTTGGATGGTGTTATATCGCTCATTTAAATAACCCAATTGCCAATATAGTTTGGCTGTGGTGGCAACTAAACTTTGTGCGGTTGCTTGTAAGTCCTGTGCGCTTGCAAGAGCTTCCCAACGACTGGCTTCTGTTTGATTGGCAAGTTTACCAAATAAATCTAACTCATAACTGACACCCACACTGGTCGATAAACCACGATCAGTGCCATTTCCTGAGCGTAGATCATAGTTATGACCTGTTGACACACTTGAACTGGTACGAATGCCTTGTTGGTTTTCAGCCAAGCCAGCTTGTAAGCGGGCTTGTTTCAGTGTGATACCAGCAACAATAAGATCACTGTTTTTAGCGAGAACTTGTTCAACCAACTGATTGAGCTGAGCATCATTAAAGAGTGTCCACCATTGATCGCTCAGATTTACATTTTTATTCTTTTGCACATCATATTGGAACTGTTGAGGAACTTGTACGGATGGCGAGTTGTATGATGTTTTAACAACAGCAGAGCAGCCAGCTAAAGAACCTGTGAGTGCCAGTGCTAATCCTAATTTTTTAAAATGAAAAGACATACTCAAATTCCTTATTCTCTTGCTAGTGCTGCAACTGGATCGAGTTGCGCCGCATTTCGTGCTGGTAAGAAACCAAAAACGATACCAATCAGACTCGAACATACAAAGGCTGCAACAATGGATGTCGTTGAATAGCTCATCTCAATAATGCCTTTGGCAAAGTGTCCGATAATTTGTCCAATCCCAAGTGAAAGCAATACACCTAGCACGCCCCCCAGTAAGCAAACCAAAATCGCTTCGATCAAGAACTGCTGCAAAATATCACTTTGTCGAGCACCCACCGCCATTCGGACACCAATTTCTTGGGTACGTTCGGTGACTGAAACCAACATAATATTCATGACCCCAATACCACCCACGACCAGTGAAATGACAGCAATTGCTGAAATTAACAATGTCATCGTGGCTGTGGTTTGCTCGATCGTTTCACGAATACTATCGGAGTTTTGGGTAAACACATCCTGAGCACCATGACGTTGTTCAAGTAAGGTCAGGATTGCATTTTCAGCAGCACTACTTGGATATTCATCCTTGATTCGCACGATGATGCTACGCACATTAGACTGACCAAGCATTCGACTCATTACCGTTGAATAGGGAAGATATACATTCAAGCTGTCGGAACTACCCATGAAACCTTGTTGCGCATCTATGACACCAATCACTCGACTCGGTACACTGCCCAATAAGATCACTTGACCGACTGGATTAGTACCATCAGAGAAAAAGGTTTTCTCGGTATTCGTATCAATGACCACATCCTGTGCGCGTTGGGTCACACTGCCTTTATCAAAAGGTTGCCCCGATTTAAAAGTCATACCGCGCACATAGAAGAAATCCGAACTTACACCATTGACGGTTGCAGATGCTTCAGTTTCTTTAAAACGTAAGGTCACACTTGTATTAACAGAAGGACTGACTCCATCAACATAAGGTTGTTCTGAAAGTGCATCTGCATCCGCAGGTACAAGTGTTTTGGTTTGTGAGGCTCGTGAGTTATCACCGAATCCTCGTCCTTGGTACACAGTAATGGTATTCGTACCGAGACTGCTAATATTTTCAAGAATTTGCTTCTGAGACCCATTACCCAATGCAACCACTGAAACTACAGATGCAATTCCGATAATAATCCCGAGCATGGTCAAAAAGGTACGCATTCGATGGGCATTCATCGCCAGCAATGCCATACGGAATGCTTCGCCTAAGCGATCAAAGAAAGATCGCCAAGCTGAGGTTTTCTTTTGCGGTGAGCGTTGTAGTGTCTGACGTTCTAAATCAGGATCATCATTTTCAGGTGTATTAGCACGATCTGAAATAATATTACCATCACTGATTTCAATAATACGGGTCGCATTTTTTGCTACATTGAGATCATGTGTCACTAAGATGATGGTATGACCTTTAGCATTGAGTTCACGCAAAATACGCATGACTTCAATACCGCTATTCTTATCCAATGCTCCTGTTGGCTCATCGGCAAGAATCACGTCACCGCCGTTCATTAATGCACGTGCGATCGAAACGCGTTGCTGTTGACCACCTGAAAGTTGACTTGGACGATGATGTAGACGCTCCTCTAAGCCAAGTTCAGAGAGCAATTCAGCCGAACGTTCCTGACGAAGATGACTATCGACACCTGCATAAATTGCAGGGACTTCAACGTTACCAGATGCACTCAAATCACCGAGTAAGTGATAACGCTGGAAAATAAAACCAAAATATTCTCGGCGTAATTGGGCAAGTTCATCAGGTTCAAGTTGACGTGTTTCACGTCCGTTGACCAAATAACTACCTGAACTAGGTTTGTCTAAACACCCTAAAATATTCATGAGTGTGGATTTACCTGATCCAGATTGCCCAACAATGGCAACCAATTCACCCGCATAAATTTTTAAATCAATGCCTTTGAGGATTTGGACTGTACCTTCACCTGCAGGGAATTCCCGAGTCAGGTTGCTGACTTCAAGTAGCGGCTGTGACGAATGCGTTTGATTTTGAGTCATATTACATTCTCATTGCACGTTGGTTACTGCGTTTTGCTGCTTCATTTGAGTTGTCAGAAGCATCTGCAATCACAACTTGGTCACCTTGTTTGAGTCCTTTCAATACTTGCGCCGTTACACGGTTATTGAGTCCGATCAACACTTGTTGTGGTTGAGCGCTACCATCAGCCTGTAAAACACGAACCATTCCTGTTGATGCTTTTCCTTGAGTAATTAGATTCTGTTCTTGAGCTGTTAACTCCAAACGTTTTGGACGCTGAACCTCATTATTGGTATTACTCTCAGTTTTATCGACTGGGGTCTTGGCAGTATTTTTCGTATTAGATCGTTTTGCTTGAATCGCAGCTGCTGGGATTGTTAATGTATTTTTAGCTTCAGCCAACACAATATAGACTTGAGCAGTCATATCAATGCGCAGTTTGCCATCTTCATTTGGTACGTCAAAAAGCGCGTTGTAATAGACCGCAGAGCTTGATGAAGAAGAGTTCGTGCTCGTAGTTTCAGTATTGATTGAATCTGGAGCAGGCTCTACTTGACGCAAAGTCGCATAATGTTTTTTCTCGCTATTTCCTAAGGTGGTGAAATAAACGGTTTGACCTTTCTCAACTTTCATCACATCTGCTTCTGAAATCTGAGCTTTAATGGTCATCGTGTCGAGAGTTGCAAGTTTTACAATAGTTGGAGCCGTTTGATTCGCATTTACCGTTTGACCTTCTTCAGTCACGATTGCCACGATAGTTCCATTCATAGGTGCAACAATACGGGTATATCCGAGGTCTTCTTTCGCTGTTGCTAGAGTTAAGCGAGATTGTTCAATTTGAGCATTAATCGCAGCTATTTGTGCCTGAGCTGTTTTATAGTTTGCTAATGCTGTTTCAAGTTCTGCACGTGATGTTGCATCTTGGCTATACATCGCTTGTTGGCGTTTGTATTCAGCTTCAACTTTTGCCAAATTGGCTTGTTGAACGGCAAGCTGGGCTTGTTGATTTTTAATACTTGCTTCAGCCGTTTTTAAATCATTTTCTTGACGAATCGAATCAATCTGAGCAATCAACTGACCTTGTTTAACTTGATCACCCAATTGCACGTACATTTTTTTCACTTGACCTGAAACCTGTGCACCCACACTCACCATTTTGGTGGCTTCCAATACACCTGTCGCTAAAACAGAATCTTCAATATCGCCACGCGAAACTTCAGCACTAATATATTGTGGAGCTTCGGCTTTAGGTTTAAAGAACATCCAACCTAGTGCTGCGATGATCAATACACCGAGAGCGATCAATATTATTTTGCGAGGTTGAGTTTTTTTAGAGCTTGTTTTTGGCATGGTCACGAGGTCAAAATGAAGAAAATAAACTTAGTATAAAAGTGAAATAAGGATAAAGCGTGGATATTTTTAATCTAGAATGAGAATTATTTACTATTTGACTGTGATGCTATGTCGTGGAAATGTCATATATTATTTGAATACCATGTGCAGCATTCATGGCAAGAGCGATTCCACCTGTTTTGGGTAAAGCATAATCACGAGGATTAATACGAATCAGAGAGGGCGCAAATCGTTCACTGAAATAGCGTACTGTTGGAATAGCTGTACCTGCACCAATCTCTATAACAAGTGGTTGTTTATATTGATTTATAAAGGATTCTAAACGATTTCGTTGCTGTGTTTGTCGCTGAGCAATCCACTCGTAGTCATCAAACATTAAGATATTAGGACGTGCCAAACCGCCACAATGTTTACAGTGAGGGAGGTCATCTAACCATTGGCAATTTAGATGGTCGATTTCAGGCGAGATGTCATCTGCTGACCAAATTTCTGAAGTACAACTAGCTAAGCATTGTAAATGATGAATTGAACCATGACATTCATAAATCTGCTTTGGACTAAAGCCTGCCTTTTGAAATTGCCCGTCGACGTTAGAAGTGAATATAAAATAAGGTAGTGCTAATTTCTCTGCCAATTGATTGAGTAATTCAAAACCTATATGGGGTTGAGTCTCACGATAGAGTGCTAAACGATGTCCGTAAAAGCCCCAAGCTAAACGTGGATGGCGATGAAAAGCGGCTGGATTGGCGATTTCTGTAAAATCAATTCGTTGTTTGCCTAGTTCAGGATAGGCTTGCCACATACCGTGATTACCACGAAAATCAGGTAGCCCAGAGTCAACACCCATGCCAGCACCTGCGCTGATAATAAGAGCATCAGCACGCGAAAGTATATCTTTGATTTGTTCTTTCTGGATTGTGGTTAAATCCAATGACATAAAGTCATCCTTTTTTATTTATCTTTAAGAAAAGCTTGGAAATAAAGTTGTACCACACAGTTCACTGATTGCTTGAAGCATCAGATGTTCTGAGTTTTCTTTAGACATTCCTTTAATTGCAGCATCAATTGCTAATAAAAGTTCAGGCCATTTTAAAAACTGACGAGGGTTTAAGCGGCGTAATGCTTGCTGATAAAGCGAAACTTTAGTTTTCCAAATCCCTAATTGCAATGCATTCTGTGGCTGCTCAAAAAGTTGCATGAGTAGACGCATTTCTTTGCTGAGTGTCCATAAGATCAAGCTATCTGGTTCGCCAGCAGCAAGAAGATACTGATAGATTTTAACGGATTGAGCTAAATTTCCTGTTAATAATGCATCACTTAAATCATAGGTGGTATAGCGTGATTGATCTTGTAAACAAGCGTAGAGTTGTTCAATCTGGATTTGTTTGATATCGGGAAAGGTATCCGCAACACGCATTAAACTGTTTTTGGCTGCCAGTAGGTTATGTTCATGATGCTGCATCAGCCATTGCCATGCATCATTATTCAATTGGATTCCGAGTTTATCGGCTTCAATACTTAATATACGTTGTCGGTCTTGTGGATAGGTTGCTGTTAAGGGAACTACAACACCATTTGCTTCAACCACCTGAAAGAAAGCGGACTTTAAACTACTACTATCTTGTTTCGGTAATACGATAAGTAATAAGTTATGTTCATTGTGCTGAATATAACTTTTGAGCTGTTTTAGCCCATTGGCATCGGGTTTGATATTGCCATGGACTTCAATTGCGAGTTGTTGAGAAAATAATGACAGGCTATTCAATGCATTAAAGACATTTTTCCAGTCATTCACACTGCTAATATCATAGCGTTGACGTTCAACTTCTTGTTGTTGCCACGCTTTACGAAATGTATCGAGTAGATTTTGTTCTAGCAAAGGCTCTTGCCCATGGATGATCCATGCACCACGGGCTTCATTTACACGTTTTAAAGCTTGAACATAATCTAATTTCATAAATTGCGATTACGACTGTGCTTTCGGTAAACGATTTGCTGCAATTTGACGTGTAATCTGTTGAGCCACATCATCAATTACAATCTTATTTAAATAAGCTTCTTGTTGATTGTCGGTGTTGACCGTTGCGACATCATATTGATAACTACGTGATGCAGTTAATGTGCGAGGTTCAGTAATTTTATTGCCTTGACGATCTTCAATTTGGAAAGTCACAGTTAGACGAAGCAAGACTTCAGTTAATTTTCCATTCAATAATTGACGGCGAGGCGTGTAGTCTAAAATGCGCAGTACATAAGCATCGTTCGCATTGCTCAGTTGTACACCTGTTGCACTCAAGTAAATGCTCAGACGATTTTCAAGCTCATCGGTATTGTCAGGTAAAACAAGATTTAATTTGTTATATACCAAAGGCGTTGCCGTTGGATTACTTCCTTTCAAATGGAAACCGCAACTGGCTAAGCCTGCACTTAGGCCTAATGTTAAAACAATCGCAGCGAAACGTTGAGCTATATGCATGCTTTGTCCTTATGATCTTCCAGCAAATATGGAAGATTTAATCTTGATAATTTGGCCACATTTTAGAATCAAAGCCCGTTGAATGACAGCGGGCTTTGATGAGGTTTTGTTTCGATAAAGTTCACTCTCCCACTAGGAGAGGGAGTTTAAACAGAAAATTAAACCACTAAATTCACAAGTTTATTTGGTACAACAATTTCTTTCTTGGTTGGTCCAGTTAAGAATTGTTGAACTTCTGGTAAAGCTTTTGCTAAAGCCAATAAATCATCTTTTGAAATATCGACAGCGACATCTAACTTACCACGGAGTTTACCATTCACTTGTACAACAATCGTTTGTGTATTACGTGTTAATGCTGATTCATCCACTTGCGGGAAGGCAGCAGCTGTTAAGTCGATACCAAACTGAGTCAATAAAGTTTGACTGAGATGCGGTGCAAATGGAGCAAGTAAGGTTAACAAAGTGGTAATTGCTTCGCGTGCTACAGCAGCATCATTATCATCTTTTGCTTCAAACTTGTTAGTTGCATTCAGCAACTCCATCAATGCTGCAATCGCAGTATTGAATGCATGGCGACGTTCGATGTCATCACCCACTTTTTGGATGGTTTCATGCGTTTTGCGACGTAAATCTTGTGCATCTTTAGACAAGTTCGCAGTATCAATCGTCGTTGTTTGGTTGCCTGTTTCCAAGAAACCAGCAGCTAAACGCCATACGCGTTTTAAGAAGCGGTTCGCACCTTCGACACCTGCATCTGACCATTCTAAAGATTGATCTGGTGGTGCAGCAAACATCATGAATACACGTGCTGTATCTGCACCGTACTGATCAATAATTGCTTGTGGGTCGATCCCGTTGTTTTTCGACTTAGACATTTTCTCTTGTCCGCCGATGATAACTTCTTGACCATCACCTGAGTATTTTGCAGAAAGAATACGACCTTTCTCATCACGTTCTAATTCGATGTCAGCAGGATTAAACCAAGTCTTCTTACCATTCTCAGCTTCACGATAGAAGGTATCAGCTAACACCATGCCTTGAGTAAGCAAGTTGGTAAATGGTTCGTTACCTTGTACTACACCTTCATCACGCATTAATTTGTGGAAGAAGCGTGCATAAAGTAAATGCAGAATTGCATGCTCAACACCACCGATGTATTGGTTTACAGGGAGCCAGTTTTGAGCAGCTTCTGGTTTTACCATACCACCTGTAAAGTCAGGAGATGCATAGCGCGCATAGTACCAAGATGATTCTACGAAAGTATCCAAGGTATCTGTTTCACGGCGTGCATCGCCATCACAGCAAGGACATTTAGTTTCATAGAATTCAGGCATTTTATTTAATGGGTTACCAGAACCATCTGGAACCACATCAGTTGGTAATACCACTGGCAATTGATCTTCTGGCACTGGGACTTGACCACAAGTGTTACAGTTAATCATTGGAATTGGACAACCCCAGTAACGTTGACGAGATACCCCCCAGTCACGTAAACGGAATTGAACCTTAGCATTTGCTAAGTTCTGTGGTTCTAATTTTGCAAGGAAAGCATCAAACGCGGCTTGGAAATCTAAACCGTCGAAGTCGCCTGAATTTACGAGTTTACCTTCTTTAGAGCCATACCATTCTTGCCATTCAGTTGCAGAGTAGTCTGCATCATCAGCACCTTTGGCATCGATCACTTGTTTGATTGGTAAATTAAACTTGTTGGCAAATTCAAAATCACGTTCGTCATGTGCTGGCACAGCCATCACAGCACCCGAACCGTATGACATTAATACGTAGTTTGCGATCCAAACAGGAAGTTCATCACCAGTTACAGGATGTTTTACGAATAAACCTGTTGCCATGCCTTTCTTTTCGGCAGTCGCTAAATCAGCTTCAGCCACTGATCCCATACGACATTCTTCGATAAATGCAGCCAATTCAGGATTGTTTTCCGCTGCTTTAAGCGCAAGAGGGTGCTCTGCTGCAACAGCAACATAAGTCACACCCATTAAGGTATCAGCACGTGTTGTGTAAACGGTTAAGCCATCTGCATAAATTTCTGTATTTGCAGAAGGGAAAGTGATTTCCATACCCGTAGAGCGGCCGATCCAATTGCGTTGCATGGTCAACACTTGTTGTGGCCAACCATCTTGCAAGGTGTCTAAATCATCTAATAATTCTTGTGCATAGTCTGTGATGCGGAAGTAATACATTGGAATATCGCGTTTTTCTACCAATGCACCAGAGCGCCAGCCACGACCATTTTCAACTTGTTCGTTTGCTAAAACAGTTTGGTCAACTGGGTCCCAGTTTACTGTTGAGAGCTTACGATAAATCAAACCTTTTTTATAAAGCTGAACGAATAACCATTGTTCCCAGTGATAGTATTCTGGTGTACAGGTTGCAAATTCACGATCCCAGTCCACAGACAAACCCAATTTTTTTAATTGGTCACGCATATATGCGATATTTTCAAATGTCCATTTTGCTGGTGCAACTTGATGAGCGATCGCTGCATTTTCAGCAGGTAAACCAAATGCATCCCAACCCATTGGTTGTAATACCGTTTCACCTTTTAGACGGTAAAAACGGCTGATCACGTCACCAATGGTGTAGTTACGCACATGCCCCATATGCAGTTTGCCACTTGGGTAAGGGAACATCGACAGGATATAGCGATGTTTGCCCTCTACAGTGTCTGCAACTTTAAAAACTTTGCGATTGTCCCAGTCTTGTTGAACTTGAGGCTCAATGGCACTTGCTTGATATTCGGAGTCAATGTGAGAAGTCGTCATAGGGATATGCGATACAACAAAAATTAAAGTTAAGATTGCCGCACAGCATAGCGCAAAATAGGGGCGAATGTCAGTTTTTAGAGCAAGATTTTATCTTCTGGCTATTGAGTATCAGTGGTTCTATTTTAGTGCTTTTATCGATTTGATGTTCTTGGATTGGTTAATTTCTCCGTCTTCTTTGATTAGCTACTTCACTTTTTCGTTTGGTGCACTAAATATTACTATGACTAGATGAAAGATGTTTTTCATAGGGAAATAAGATTAGTCGTTTTATAGATGAATTAAGGTGATGTCTTATTTCATCACCTTAATCGAATTTTATTATTTAAAGTTTTGGCTGAACTTTTACACCTGAATTCGAAGATACATTTGGTGCTTCTACTGTTGGAACAGGCTTAGAATTATCGGTAGGCATATTCGTAGTCGATGAATTGTTTTGTTGATTTATATCGCTTTGTGGCGTTTGAGTTGCTTGTGTTGTTGTACTAGTTGGATTGCTGGAACTGTAGTTGTGGCTACCATAGGTTGTGACTTTATCTAAACGTTTTGCACCTTTTGGAGGTGGAGTGGCTGTGTAATGAGTGGAGCCACTAGCGTCGACCCATTTGTAATATTGCTGTGCATGGTTTTGACTAGAACTTAGAAGCATAACTGTCGCTGCTAAAGTATATAAGCTTGTTTTTAAATGATTTGATGTCATATTTGATCTCCCCAAGAGAATTTTGTCTACATTCGATCAAAGTGCTTTTATGCGTGAATAACAATGCCTATTTTTACTGAAAAAGAAAATAGTTATTTGATAAATGGGGTGGTGCAACATTCAAAAAATGCGTGAATAGTGCTTAAAAAAGCAACAGCTAAAAAATATTCTTAAAAAACCTTTTCTTTGTTATTGACTTTGTATATGAAAGCAACAAAAATGCATGCTTTAGTTTTATATGCGTTTATTTGATCACCCTTCGGATAAATGTCATGGCTTGCAATGGACATTCTTTCTAGCCGAGAGAATGATTTTTTGAAATATGTTTATCCCAACATATTTTGATTCGAGATGTAATAACAGCTTATACGGCTGATGAGTCAGAAAATTTTTCCTATTGCAGCAAAAACGAGTAGAATACGCACACTTATAAAAAGTGCATAAAGTTAATGAATGAACACAGTTTATGTCTCCCATAAATTGTGCAAACACTAGGGTGAATCACGTTGGAACTTTTATCTGGTGGTGAAATGCTCGTTCGTGCGCTTGCGGACGAAGGCGTAGAGCATGTTTTTGGTTATCCAGGCGGCGCAGTTTTACATATCTATGACGCGCTATTTCAACAAGACAAAATTAATCATTACCTTGTACGTCATGAGCAAGCTGCTGGTCATATGGCAGATGCATACTCACGCGTAACGGGTAAAACAGGTGTGGTGCTCGTCACTTCAGGACCTGGTGCAACAAACACAGTTACTCCAATTGCAACGGCATATATGGACTCAATCCCAATGGTGATTTTGTCTGGTCAAGTTGCGACTCATTTAATTGGAGAAGATGCATTCCAAGAAACAGATATGGTTGGTATTTCTCGTCCAATTGTAAAACATAGTTTCCAAGTGCGTCATGCTAGTGAAATTCCAGCAATTATCAAAAAAGCATTCTATATCGCTTCATCTGGTCGTCCAGGTCCAGTTGTTGTTGATATTCCTAAAGATGCGACCAACCCAGCAGAGAAATTTGCTTACGAATATCCAGAAAAAGTGAAAATGCGCTCTTATCAACCGCCTTCACGTGGACATTCAGGTCAGATTCGTAAAGCAATTGATGAATTAATTACTGCTAAACGCCCAGTTATTTATACTGGTGGTGGTGTTGTTCAAGGTAATGCTTCTGAATTATTAACAGAACTTGCGCATTTACTTGGCTACCCAGTAACAAATACTTTAATGGGTTTAGGTGCTTTCCCTGGCGATGATCCACAATTTGTGGGTATGTTGGGTATGCATGGAACTTATGAAGCAAATATGACGATGCACAATGCAGATGTCATTTTGGCAATTGGTGCGCGTTTTGATGACCGTGTAACCAATAACCCAGCTAAGTTCTGTCAAAATGCTAAAGTCATTCATATTGATATTGACCCAGCAACAATTTCGAAGACGATTATGGCACATATCCCGATTGTGGGTGCTGTTGAGCCTGTCCTTCAAGAAATGTTGGCTCAGTTGAAACAAATGAATGTGTCAAAGCCAAACCCAGAAGCTATTGCTGAATGGTGGTCACAAATCAATGAGTGGCGCAAAGTCCACGGTTTGAAATATGAAACACCAACTGATGGTTCAATGAAACCACAGCAAGTGGTTAAAGCTTTGTGCAAAGTTACAAATGGTGAAGCGATTATCACGTCTGACGTGGGTCAACATCAAATGTTTGGTGCTTTGTATTATACGTATAAGCGTCCACGTCAATGGATCAACTCTGGTGGTCTAGGTACCATGGGTGTTGGTTTACCATATGCGATGGCAGCTAAACTTGCTTTCCCAGATCAGCAAGTGGTTTGTATTACTGGTGAAGCATCGATTCAGATGTGTATCCAAGAGTTATCAACATGTAAGCAGTATGGCTTAAATGTGAAAATTCTTTGCTTAAATAACCAAGCTCTAGGCATGGTTAAACAATGGCAAGATATGAACTATGAAGGACGTCATTCAAGTTCATACGTTGACTCATTACCTGACTTTGCCAAGTTAATGGAAGCTTACGGTCACGTTGGTATTCAAATTGACCACGCAGATGAGCTTGAATCTAAGCTTGCAGAAGCGATGGCGATTAATGATAAATGTGTGTTCATTAATGTCATGGTTGACCGTACTGAGCATGTGTATCCAATGCTTATTGCAGGCCAGTCGATGAAAGATATGTGGTTAGGTAAAGGGGAGCGCACGGCATGAGACACATTATCTCTGTACTTGTAGAAAATGAAGCAGGCGCGCTTTCTCGTTTGGTCGGTTTATTCTCTCAACGTGGTTACAACATTGAGACTTTAAACGTTGCTCCAACTGAAGATGAAACTTTATCTCGTTTGACGCTGACAACTTATGGTGATGATCACAAAATTGAGCAGATCACAAAACAACTGAATAAATTAGTTGAAGTGGTTAAGGTGGTTGATTTGTCAGAAGGCGCACATATTGAGCGCGAGCTTATGTTGATTAAAGTGAAAGCTTTAGGTGCAGCTCGTGCGGAAATTAAGCGTACAGCTGATATTTTCCGTGCTCAAATCGTTGACGTAACACCGACGACTTATACGATTCAAATTGCTGGTACGACTGATAAGATCGATGGTTTTATTGATGCACTTGCTGAGAATACGATTCTAGAAGTTGTACGTTCTGGTGTGTCAGGCATCGCACGTGGTGAAAAAGTTTTAAGTATTTAACGCTTCCCCAATTCTGCATATAGAAATGGAAGAATTGGGAAGTTTCAAAGGATCTATCCTTGTATAACAAGGGAAATGACAAAAATTTTAGCGGAGAAAACAGATGCAAATTTTTTACGATAAAGACTGTGACTTATCAATCATCCAAGGCAAGAAAGTTGCAATTATTGGTTATGGTTCACAAGGTCATGCTCACGCACTTAACTTGAAAGACTCTGGCGTAGACGTAACTGTTGGTTTACGTGCTGGTTCAGCATCTTGGAAAAAAGCTGAAAATTCAGGTCTTAAAGTTTCTGAAGTGCCAGCAGCTGTTGCTCAAGCTGACTTAGTTATGATCTTGACTCCAGATGAGTTCCAAGCTCAACTTTATCGTGATGTAATTGAACCAAACATCAAAGAAGGTGCAACTTTAGCATTTGCTCATGGTTTCTCTGTTCTTTATAACCAAGTTGTTCCACGTAAAGATTTAGACGTAATCATGGTTGCTCCAAAAGCACCTGGTCACACTGTACGTTCAGAATTCCAACGTGGTTCGGGTGTTCCTGATCTTATCGCGATTCACCAAGATGCTTCTGGTAATGCTCGTAACGTTGCACTTTCTTATGCTTCAGGCGTAGGTGGTGGTCGTACAGGTATCATCGAAACTTCATTCCGTGAAGAAACTGAAACTGATTTATTCGGTGAGCAAGCAGTTCTTTGTGGTGGTGCTGTTGAATTGGTTAAAATGGGCTTCGAAACTTTAGTTGAAGCTGGTTATGCACCAGAAATGGCTTACTTCGAATGCTTGCATGAGCTTAAATTGATCGTTGATTTGATGTTCGAAGGCGGTATCGCTGACATGAACTATTCAGTATCTAACAATGCTGAATACGGTGAATACGTAACTGGTGTTGAAGTAATCAACGAACAGTCACGTGAAGCAATGCGTAATGCATTGAAACGTATCCAATCTGGTGAATATGCGAAAATGTTCATCCAAGAAGGTGCGTTGAACTACCCATCTATGACTGCTCGTCGTCGTCAAAATGCAGCACATGGTATTGAAGTAACGGGTGCTAAATTACGTGCGATGATGCCTTGGATTCAAGCGAACAAAATCGTTGATAAAGAGAAAAACTAATTTTTTTAGTTTAATCTTTGAAGAGCCCTTGTTTATACAAGGGCTTTTTTATTGCATCACTTAAAGTGCTGTATCTTGTGATGATAGCCTAATTTTGCAGTTTAGGTCGTTGAGTTAATTCTCGCGGCTCGTATGGAAGTAAGAATTTTTAAGATGTTACTGAGAGTATAAAAAATAAATTACCTGATAAGGAGTGTAGTCACTTATTTGCTTTCGGTATAAAAAACTTCATATTCTTAGTCTTTTTTAATAACAGAGTTATAACAAACAGCATGATAAAAAGGCATACTATATATATGTTTAAAGCATTTATTAAAGGTGAGTGTGTCTTTTATAATTGTTGATTGTTTTTAAAATTGAAATGTACGACGGTTCAGCTTTTAGTATCTCATAATCAAAAAAATTAACATCAAAGTGCTTAGTTCAATTGAATCTGCAATGTGGTTTGAAAATTGCAGTAAAAAAACAAGAATTTTCATTGGTTTGAAATGAATATATGTTTTTATTCTATTGATTTATAAAGTGAAAAAGACTTGACCTTGTGCTAGATGATGTTATTGTTAAGGAAAGTTTATGAATGCGAAATTTATATCTTTTTTGAGTGTGAAGGATCGTTCGGATTTTGAGCAATTTGCTCAGAAAATAAAAAAAAGTACTGAATAATCATGGAAGTCCTTTATGGTACACGTTGATTACGATAGCACATTGGTCATCGTTTCCATTCTGGTTGCAATAGCAACTTGCTATGCAGCAGTTTCGATGGAAGAACTTGTTTTCAAACCTGCTTATAAAAAATTTGAAAAAAGTATTTTGATTGCAAGTGGTCTAATCTTAGGATTAGCGATATGGGCAATGCATTTTGTGGGAATGCTGGCTAGCCATTTGCCAGAAGGCTATCACTTTGATCTTAGTTTGACTGCATTGTCTTATTTAGTTGGTGCAGTGGCTTCTATATTTGCTGTGTGGTTAACAACTCGACCTACATTACCTTTACCGCGATTGGTTTTAGGTGCTGTGTTTATGGGCTTAGGCATTTCAGGAATGCACTACACGGGAATGCTTGCACTCTCATTTACCGATCATCAACTACACTATGATCCACTTTTGGTCATTAGTTCGATCTTGATTGCAATTTTGGGTTCTGCATTAAGTTTTTGGTTTATTTTTAAATATAAGACAGCGACTACCCATCGTACAGTTTTGAAACTGACTATCGCTTTATTGATGGCATTTAGTATTGTGGGAATGCATTATACTGGAATGGCTGCGACATTATTTGATGAACGGGTAGCGATGATCTTAAGTGCTGCTCAAACTGACCAAAGTGTGCTGTTATTTACGATTATTTTTATTACGAGTTTAGTCTTTGTTGCTGGTTTCGCCGTTGCAGTTTTAGAAGCGAGACTAGAGGAGCGCAACCAACAATTAACAAAAATCAATCGCGAGTTAGCCAACCAATCTTCACATGATTCCTTAACTAAACTGCCAAATCGCTTATCTTTAACAGATTATGCTGAAGTAATTTTTAGTCATCATCGTTTAAAAGAACAAAAAGCTGCATTTTTATATATTGATTTAGATCGCTTTAAGTCTGTTAATGATGCTTTTGGACACCATATTGGTGATCAGTTATTAATCCAAATGGCTAATCGATTACATCAGAAACTCGGCCAAAATCAAAAGCTGTTTAGAATTGGTGGTGATGAGTTTGTTTTAATCTCAGAGCATACTGATGCAAATGAGGCGATAGAGTTAGCAGAGAAAGTTCTACATGCCATTCAAGAAAGTTATTCAATTGCAAATAAAGAGATAAATATTTCAGCCAGTTTGGGCATTGCGATTTATCCTGAGCACGGTACGAATGTTCAAGATCTTTTGATCAATGCAGATGTCGCGATGTTGGCATCTAAAGATCAAGGACGTAATACCTTTACTATTTTCCATTCTGCGAGTGATCAACAAGATGTTCGCAGTCAATCCAAATTAATTAATGATCTTTATAAAGCTGTTGATGAACAACAGTTTATCTTATTTTATCAACCGAAATTTACGGTCAATTATGAAATCTGTGGAGTAGAGGCTCTGATTCGTTGGAAGCATCCAACTTTAGGATTGTTAACTCCGCAAATGTTTATAGAGGGAGCTGAGAAGACTGGTTTGATCATTCCAATGGGGTATTGGGCACTTGAGCAAGCTTGCCAGCAGATTCAAAAATGGGAACAGAGTAATAGTCCTTTTTATCCGATCGCAGTCAATCTTTCGGCTTTGCAATTTGAAAATAAAAAACTGTTTTGTGTATTAGAAAAGCTCTTAGATAAATATCAAATTCAACCTGAACATCTCATTTTAGAAATCACAGAGTCAACTGCGATGCATCATATCGAATCGAGTATTCGTACATTAGAGCGGTTGAGAAAGTTAGGGATTCGAATTGCAATTGATGATTTTGGTACAGGTTATTCGAGTTTTCTTTATTTAAAAGATTTACCAATCGATGAGCTTAAAATTGACCGCGGTTTTTTAATTGATTTACAGCCTAATTCGAAAGAAGAAGCGATCTTAGAAAGTATTATTCACTTGGCTGCGAAATTAGAATTGGTTGTGACTGCGGAAGGGGTTGAAACGCAGGAGCAAGCGGATATTTTGACACATCTTGGATGCAATCAATTGCAGGGATATCTGTTAGGTCGTCCTGTAAATGTTGAGAATCTAGTATTAAACCGAACTCATAACTTTGCTTAAACGACTGCGTTAAGCAGATTTGATGAGTTGTCAAACATTGAGCATAGACTCAATATTTGACAATCTTATTTGCTTTATTCAGAGCGTGGAATGAGCCAGTTAGTAATCACAGGCCAAACATGTAGAGGTGCTTGGCTACCTGAAACCAACCCCATATGCCCTCCTGAAACAATCTCGAATTGCTTATCTTGACTGCTGATTAAATCCATTAATGGTTTGACCGCTTCAGCTGTGACGATAATATCAGTATCACCGCCAATCGCTAAAACAGAACAATCGATATCTTTAAAATAAGCGGTTTGATCGCCAAATTGAACCACACCAGTCGAAAGTTCGTTATCGATCCAAAAGCGCAAAATGATATCGCGCATTACCCCCCCAGGATAGGCGAGCATATTGTCAACAAACGAACTTGAAGTTGCGTGATTAATGACAAACTGTCGATCGTTCAAATTTTTCAGTAATTGCCAATAATTTTTAAAATTACCCACAGGATCTGTGAGCTTAAATCCGAGCGTATTTTGCCAACCGTGAATATGAAAATAGCGGCTAGGAATTTGACGGATTCGGAAATTGGTATTGGTTCGCACCCATTGCGCTGGTGTGTTTAACTTTTGATAGAGCTTACCAATATAACCTGATTGATGGGTATTAATCGGTGATGCCAAAATCATTAAATTCTTAATATTTTTATCTTTGAATAATGACGTGTAGCAAAGTGAGATCGCTCCACCTAGGCTCCAGCCATATAATGATAGTTGCTGTTGCCCGCTATGTTCACGAATTTTGTTGATAAAGTCGGGCATAAAGATTTTGATATAGGTGCCGAAATTGTATTTGGCTTGTCTACGGCTTGGTGTGCCCCAGTCAATCATATACACATCAAAACCTTGGCTTTGAAAATAACGAATTAAACTACGATCAGGAAACAAATCGAACACTAGGGTATTGGCTGCTAATGGGGGGATAATGACGAGAGGTACACGGTGTTTATTTTCACCTGTTTCTACATCTGCCTTGTAAAACCGTAAACTAATAATTTCACGTTCATAAACGACTTCAAAAGGTGTCTTTCCTGACAATGCCAGTTGATGTCCTCTCAAGAAACGATCCGCCGCATTTGAAAAAACTTGTGCAGCTTGTTTACCCGCACGCGTTTTTAAGATGGATTGGGTTGTTTTAGAGTTAACAAAGGTATCTTTAACTTTAGGCAATTGAGTCATCGTGCAAGAACTCTACGGTTGCAACTGTGTAGCGGCATATTAGAAGAAAAAAAGCATTTGCTCACTGACTCATCTGCTTAACTTATTTTTGAAAATGATCAATTTCGAATATTGCATGGTCGTAAATTGCTCAAAAATACTTATTTAGGCAGTTGGGGCGTATACGTAAGTGAGCTTATCAATCTTAATATATGGTATTGCGTATATATGAATATTCATATATAAAGTCACTATCATTAATTCAAAATGTTTTTACTCATTATGTCTACTCAACAACAAATTACGATTTATCACAACCCTGCATGTGGGACATCTCGAAATACACTCGGATTAATTCGCAATACGGGTATTGAACCTATCGTGATTGAATATTTACTGAACCCTCCTTCAAAATCTGAACTTATTCAATTGATTAGTGATGCTGGTTTGTCTGTAAGGGCTGCGATCCGTACGAATGTTGATCCTTATAGTGAACTTGATTTGGATCGTGAGACTTGGACAGATCATGAATTAATCGAATTTATGCTTGAACATCCTATTTTAATTAATCGTCCTTTTGTTGTGACGAGTCAGGGTACTCGTTTATGCAGACCATCGGAGTTGGTACTGGATATTTTACCTGTTGCACAACAAGGTGCTTTTTCCAAAGAGGATGGTGAACAGGTGATTGATGAAAATGGTCAGCGTGTTAATTAAATAATAATTCAGTATTTGAGGTTGGAAATGGATCGAGTGAATTTCTTTAAGTGTTTGTCTGATGAAACACGTCTCAGTATTGTCATTTTGGTGGCGGAAAATAAAGAACTATGTGTTTGTGATTTGACTGAAAAATTAAACTTGAGCCAACCAAAAATTTCGAGACATTTAGCCTTATTAAGGTCATCTGGCTTACTACAAGATCGAAGACAAAGTCAGTGGGTGTATTACAGCATCAATCCAGAACTGCCGATATGGTGCCATGATATTTTGGCTCTTTTAGTCAACGGTTCATCATCAACTAGTCAGGATTTATCGACTTTATCTCTAAAAAGTTATTGTGAGTAATTTGAATATGAAATTTCTATTTTTATGTACTGGAAATAGTTGCCGTAGCATTTTGTCAGAGGTGTTATTTAATCATCGTGCACCAGCAGGTTGGAAAGCATATAGTGCAGGAAGTAAGCCATCTGGCCAAGTTCATCCTTTGACGATCGAGACTTTAGAAAGCTTAAATCTATCAACTGAGGGTTTGTGGAGCAAAACGATTGATGACTGTGAACAATATCAACCTGATGTGGTAATTACCGTATGTGATTCTGCAGCACAAGAAGCTTGTCCTCTATATTTAGGCGGAGCGATCAAAGCACATTGGGGTTTAGCAGATCCATCGCATTTAGACTTGCCGAAAGAAGATAAATTAAAAGCATTCCAAGTGACTGTTGATCATATCAATCGCCGTTTAGATGCTTTATTTGCAATGGATACTGAGAGTATGACTCGTCCAGAGTTAATTGCTGCGATCAATAAAATTTCTGAGATTGAATGAGAACATCATGGCTCAACAAAGGTTATCTTTTCTAGATCGTAATCTTACGCTTTGGATTTTTATTGCCATGGCACTAGGAATAGCCATCGGTGTATTTATCCCTCAGGCTTCAGTAACGCTCGATAAAATGAGTGTCGACTCGGTCAATATTCCTATCGCGATTGGTTTGATTTTGATGATGTATCCACCTTTGGCAAAAGTGGATTATGCTGCTTTACCAGAAGTGTTCAAAGATAAAAAAACTTTAACTTTATCTTTGGTGCAAAACTGGTTGATTGCTCCAGTATTAATGTTTGTACTCGCAATTGTGTTTTTACATAATTATCCTGAATACATGACTGGACTGATTTTGATCGGTTTGGCACGTTGTATTGCAATGGTTTTAGTTTGGAATGGTTTAGCCTGTGGTGATAACCAATATGTAGCAGCACTTGTTGCATTTAATAGTATCTTCCAAATTCTATTCTTCAGTACTTATGCGTGGTTATTTCTAACTTTCTTGCCACCGTATTTTGGCATTGCAGGACAAGTCATTAATGTTGACTTCTGGACCATTACGCATGCGGTATTGGTTTATCTTGGGATTCCATTTTTTCTTGGTTTTATGACACGATTGATTCTCGTCCGAGCTAAAGGCTTAGATTGGTATCAAACTGTTTTTTTACCAAAAATTAGTCCTTTGAGTCTGCTTGCTTTACTTTTCACAATTGTCGCGATGTTTAGTTTGAAAGGTAGTGATGTTGTGAGCTTACCTTTGGATGTAATCCGTATTGCAATCCCTCTGACGATTTACTTTGTGGTGATGTTCTTCATTAGCTTCTTTATGAGCAAATGGATGGGCAATGACTATCCTAAAACGACTGCAATTTCGTTTACTGCAGCAGGCAACAATTTTGAATTGGCGTTAGCTGTTGCTATTGCAACATTTGGTTTAGCTTCGCCAGTGGCGTTCACTACGGTGATTGGTCCTTTGGTTGAAGTTCCTGTATTGATTGCTTTAGTTAGTGTGTCCTTGTGGTTAAGAAAAAAGTATTTTAAATCGGTGTAATGGTGATGAGTCTTCCAAATGTTGATATGAGTCTGCTTGATCAGCCTACTTTAGAGAAAGTACAGGCAAAAGCGTTAGACCATGCTCCAAGAATTTTATTGTTGTATGGTTCTAATCGTGAGCGTTCTTACAGTCGCTTAGCTGTGATGGAAGCAGGGAGAATCTTAGAGCAATTTGGTGCTGAGGTTAAAATTTTTCATCCTAAAGGATTGCCTCTGCCAGAAGATGCAGATACTGAACATCCGAAAGTGAAAGAGCTACATGAATTATTGGCTTGGGCTGAAGGTATGGTTTGGTGTTCACCTGAACGCCACGGTTCGATGAGTTCAATCTTTAAGTCACAAATTGATTGGATTCCTCTCGCGGGTGGTGCGATTCGTGCAACGCAAGGTAAAACACTTGCTCTGATGCAGGTCAGTGGTGGATCACAGTCATTTAACAGTGTGAATCAAATGCGCATACTTGGTCGTTGGATGCGGATGATTACCATACCGAACCAATCTTCTATTCCAAAAGCATTTTTAGAGTTTGAAGAAGATGGGCGTATGAAACCTTCTGCATATTACGATCGAATTGTTGATGTGATGGAAGAGCTTTATAAATTTACACTTCTTACACAAGGACAAAGCAAGTATTTGACAGATCGTTATTCTGAACGCAAAGAATCAGCTGAAGAATTGTCTAAACGTGTGAACCAGAGAAGTTTGTAAAATCAACTTTACTCGATGTTTGTGATGTGATGAATATTTAAAAAGAACCGCTCATTTTAATTGAGCGGTTCTTTTTTTTTAAATTTAATGCATTCGTTTATGAGTTAAAACTTTTCTCTCACCCAACCGTAAGCTGCTGCAAATGGTAATGCTGTTCTAGCAAGATATGGAACATGCCATAAACCACCGTGATTAGCATTTTCCATGATGAGATCAAGTGGATGATCCAATACTTTTTTAGGATTGGTTGCACTTTCTGGATTGTTTAAATCATGAACCCATAAGGCGGCCATAATTGCATTGGTGGTTTCAGGGCTAAAAGTCTCAACTTTAAATAAATCAGCACCAGAAAAAGCAGCTTTGAGGATAGGATTCTTTACGACAGAGTGAGTTGTAGTGGATGGAGCAATATTAATCACCGTTTTCTGACCACGAGCTCGTGTAGTAATTGCAAACCATTGCTGTAATCGTTTGGCCAAGGCATAGTTTGGCCCTTGTTCAATCACCATACAATCTGAAATACCATATTGCTGACCATTATCACATTCAATCAACTGATTGAAATTCGGCTTAAAAAAGTTAGACAACGAAATTTTGTGAATAGACTTAGTCAGAATTTTTTCGGCTACAGGACGCTGTTTTATACGAGATTGAATGGAATTCACTACTGTTTTGGGAATCGCATAAATATCTGTAGGTGTCAGCATAAACATAATACTGCTATCAGGCTTATGTTGGCTCACTTGCTCCATGATACTAATCATTGCTATGGAAACACGTACATGTTTTTCGCCATCTAAATAGGCGATCCCAGCTAAATCTAAGCTTTGTTCAAAGCTATTTAACCAATTTGCAATTTCTGGAGTTTGAGTAAGTAAATTCGCCCCGAGTTGTTGTGTTCCATTTGCGTTCGTGTGTTGTGGAGCGATAAGCGTTGCATTACCTTGTTCTATGACTTTTGTAATTTTTTCCCAAATTTTGGGTTGAGGTAAATCAATAGCAACAATATTGGCGCGCCATTTTGCTAACCAACTTAATGGTCCAGCTTCAGAACCTGCACCAAACAACACCATGGTGCGATTAGATAAATCAAACCATTCAGGATGTTGATTGAGTAAGCGTAGAGCTTTGGCATGCGTTGGCTCAATGACCTTTTGCTGCTCCCAAAGATCGATTTGTTGTAGTAAAGCGTCACCTTGTAATTTCTGACCTTGATAAGGGATAAACCACGGTTTTATCGTCGCATCGCCTTTACCTTTCAAGATGAACTGCTCAAAGGGTTGATCCTTAATCTTGATCATTGCATCAGATAAAGTATGACTTTGTTCTGCTCGATTGAAAGTGAATAACTCTTTGGCTTTGTCTAATCCTTTTTGAGCGATGGGAAGGGGATTATTGACAGATTCAATACCCGTTTTAACTAATTCATGGAAATAAATTGGATAATTTTTTCTCCAGTTCTTCTCATTATTTAGTTGTAAAACATAAGGGGAATTTACACTTTGTAGTGCGGCTTTTAGAATTTGTTTTGCTGTGTGAGTGGTGCTCGGAGTTTTTTTTCCTGATTGAATTGGAAATTGTATACCATCATGATGGGGTTCTATTTTCTTGCTCAATGTTGTACTCCATTTCATCTAAAATATTCGGCATCATTTCGAACATGTTAATAAGTTCAGACCCTAAAGGTGATGGCAAAAAGTTTATTAATGAAATTGGAGGCGTATTTGATTGATATTGGACGTAATTTAGTGGGATTTAGGATATAAAAATGCCGAATCTGGGTTATTCGGCATTCTTGTGAGAGCGAGATTAAACGATATGAATCTTAAGTGTTAGATTGATATTCGTTGATCACTTCAAGCGCAGCACGAAATGCCTCTTGCGTCGCTGGAGCGCCACAGTATGGAAGGCTATGCAATAAGACTTCTTGTATCTCTTCAACACTCGCCCCATTGTTTAAAGCACCACGAATATGACCTTTTAGCTCAGTTGGGCTTTTGAGTGCAGTTAAAAATGCAATGGTGACCAATGAGCGATATTTACGTGGCAATACACCTTCACGTTGCCAAGTTGATCCCCAAGCATGTTCATTAATCCAATCTTGGAGTGGTTGAGTAAAAGGAACAGTGTTGTCTTGAGCACGTTTGACAAAGCTTTCACCCATAACTTCAGTGCGAACTTTTAGTCCATTTTCATAATCTTGTTGTGACATGTTTTGACTCGTATAGAGATAAGAAATTATTGCAGTTATCCATAAATATGCACGTATAGTAACCAGTTTTATATCAATCTTAAAATAGCCCATTTTGAATTGAGTTGCTCTCACTCAATGTTTAAGGGAATTAATATTGAACTTGATTCGTTAACTGAAATACAGTTGATAAACCTTTATGTCTAAAAAACAATCGAACTTGTGGATAAAACAAGACCTATCAACAATCAATAAACAAGTCTTCTAAATCTGCTACAATTGCGCCAATTTTGAATTCTCACTTTTTCAGTTAAGGTACATATTAAGCAATGTGTACATAACTGTGTACATATTGAAGATTTTTCTCATGAGTTTTAAAGATGAATTAGCGGCACAAGTTGCCCAACGACGCACATTTGCGATCATTTCCCACCCCGATGCGGGTAAGACCACCATGACTGAGAAACTGTTGTTATGGGGTAAAGCCATTCAGGTTGCGGGTATGGTAAAAAGCCGTAAGTCAGACCGTTCAGCGACATCTGACTGGATGGAAATGGAAAAAGAACGTGGAATCTCGATTACCACGTCTGTGATGCAGTTCCCTTATAAAAACCATACGATTAACTTACTGGATACACCAGGGCACGAAGACTTCTCAGAAGATACATATCGTACTTTGACCGCAGTTGACTCAGCACTCATGGTGATCGATGGTGCAAAAGGTGTCGAAGAACGAACCATTAAATTGATGGAAGTGTGTCGTATGCGCGATACACCGATCATTTCATTTGTGAACAAAATGGACCGCGAAATCCGCGAGCCGTTAGAGTTACTGGATGAAATTGAAAATGTCCTCAATATTCGTTGTGTACCGATTACATGGCCTTTAGGTATGGGACGTGACTTTGCTGGAGTTTACAATTTGCTTGAAAACAAATTGTATGTCTATAAAGCTGGTTTCGGTTCAACTATTACGGACATTGAAGTACGTGATGGTTATGATCATGCAGACATTCGTGAGAAAGTTGGTGAGTTGGCGTGGGCTTCTTTCGAGGAATCGCTCGAATTGGTTCAAATGGCAAATGAGCCACTGGATCGTGAATTATTCTTACAAGGTAAACAAACGCCAGTACTTTTTGGTACAGCATTAGGTAACTTTGCTGTTGATCATGTGCTTGATGCATTTATCAATTGGGCACCAGAACCTAAAGCGCATCCAACTCAAGAGCGAACTGTAGATGCCAACGAAGAGGGATTTACAGGCTTTGTATTTAAAATCCAAGCCAATATGGATCCGAAACACCGTGACCGTATTGCCTTTATGCGTATTTGTTCAGGTAAATATGAAAAAGGTTTAAAAATGAATCATGTGCGTATAGGTAAAGATGTACGTATTAGTGATGCATTAACTTTTCTTGCAGGCGAGCGTGAGCATCTTGAAGAAGCTTGGCCTGGTGATATTATCGGTTTGCATAACCACGGTACCATCCAGATCGGTGATACCTTTACCAGCGGTGAAAAACTTCATTTCACGGGTATTCCACACTTTGCACCAGAAATGTTCCGCCGTGTTCGTTTACGTGATCCTTTAAAATCTAAGCAATTGCAGAAAGGTTTGAAAGAGTTGTCTGAAGAAGGGGCGACTCAGGTGTTCATGCCACAAATCAGTAACGATCTGATTGTTGGTGCAGTTGGGGTACTACAGTTTGATGTGGTCGCATACCGATTGAAAGAAGAATATAAAGTTGACTGTATTTATGAGCCTGTAAGTGTTCATACCGTGCGTTGGATTCATTGTGATGATGAAAAGATTCTCAATGAATTTAAGAAAAAAGCGCATGATCAATTATCAGTAGATGGTGGTGGTCATTTAACTTATCTTGCACCAAGCCGTGTTAATTTACAGTTAATGCAAGAGCGTTGGCCTGATATCCAGTTCCGTAACACACGTGAACACTAAAAGCCTTTCTAAGTCCCTCTTTCGATAAGAGGGACTTTGTCACAAGTCTTATAGATTTGAGTTTGTGATACTTCTCTCTTTAAAAAGGGAGGAATTAAAAAAATAAAGGGATGAACGATATGAATATTTTAAAACCATTTCTTGGCGCTAGTTTGATTGTTAGTGTGATGGCTTTAACGGCATGTGATCACCCCAAAAAGAATGAAGCTGAATCAGCAGACAAGACTGAACAACAAACTACAAATTTAGAAAAAGCAGAAGTTTTACCTTATTTAAATATGAAGGAAGCAAAGGCTGAGTATGCATTGCCTTTCTGTGAAAAGAAGAATTGTATTGATCTCGATATTCAAACGATAAAAACGCAAGATGAATGGCTAAATACATGGATTGCAAAAAATCAAGCCAACGTCATCCAGCAACAAATTGAACAAAATCAGAATTTGACATTGCAGCAGGCGATTAATGCCTATGTTAAAAAGTCAGATGAGTGGCAGGAAAAATATTCTAAAAATAAAGCCTATGAATTGCGCATGAATACGCGTATTGCTTCGCAACGTAATCAATATGTACTGCTACAGATTGGGGTGGATACTAAACAGGAAGATATTGCGGTCAAAGATCGTTATTACTTTTTTGTCGCTGACCGTAAGTTGCAGAAGAATTTAACCGTCCTCGATGTGATTCAAAAAAATCAGCAGAATGCGATGAATGAAATCGTTCAAACTCATTATCAAAAATGGATTGAAAAGCAGTCTGATGAAGTTAAAAAACAAATCCCTAAAAAATTATACTGGGGTCAATCAGATTGGTTCTTTGATGGCGAGGGGATTGGTTTGCATTACCGAGCGAATCAAATCAGTAAAGATGCGCCACAGCTTGATATTTATTTAACGACAGAACAAAGTAAACAGATGTTACAGCCTGAAATATATCAGCAAATGTTTTAGCAGTTGTTAAATACTCAGCACTGATTTTCGTATAGAAATTGCATGTACTTATGGCGAATTTGGCATAAGTTCGATAGCATTTAAATTCTCTTGTGTCATAACAATGCTTGTAGGTTTTAGATGAAAAAAGTTTTTCAATATAGCATTCTTGCATGTGCTGTTTTACTTGCAGCATGTCAACCAAAATCAGAACCTAAAGAGCCAGAAGATAAGCCACAAGATCCAGTTGTGAATCAGACCTCAGAGCCTGTTCTACGTGGTGAAACGGTAAAACTAGCGGTGACTTTGCCTGAATGTAACGGCAACACATGTCCAGATTTTACGGTTGAACGCCTGCAAAGTAATTTTCCATTTATAGACCAATTACTTGATCAAGAAATTTTAGATCAACTCAGCAAAATGTTAGAAATCGTTGATGCAGATCAGGCTTCATCTACAGCGCAAGGCAGTGAGCAAACCAATCATTTAGATGTTCAAGCTCAGCAATATGCAAATGCTTTTATTAAAATCGATGAAGAATTGAAAGCATTAAGTAGTAGCCATCAAATTAGTTTGATGATTAAACCTAAGATTTTGCAGTCCAAAGGCACATTGGCAACTGTAGTTTTGAACAGTAGTAGTTACTTGGGTGGTGCACATGGTTCTACTGCTCAACGTTACTATAATTTTGATTTGAAAAACCAAAAACAAGTTCAGCTCAATGATTTGCTTCTACCTAAGCAAAAAGCAAAACTTGATAAGCTTGCACATGATGCGTTTAAAACATGGGTGATTGATTCAAAACTTGCCAATACAGCTGATGAATATGAACAGGCATGGCCATTCCAAGTAACAGACAATTACTTTTTGGGTGAGCAGGGTTTGATCTTGCAATATGGAGAATATGAAATTGGTCCTTATGTGGTCGGGCTGCCACGTTTGGTGATTCCTTTTGATCAATTACAGGGTGTATTGAAACCTGAGTATTTGCCAAAAGTTGAGACGCCAGCGGCTTCTACTGTCGTCGCAACGGACAAAAGTACGTCTTAATGCAACTTTTCGATACTCATACCCATTTTGATGTTGCCGATTTTGATCATGATCGGCAACAACTGGCTATTCAGGCAAAGCAGGTTGGGGTCGAAGCTTTAGTACTAATTGGTTTTATTGAATCTCGGTTTGATGAACTTATTCAAACTCACCAACAATTAAAAGCGTGGGAAAATGTCCCGCAATCCTATTTAGCTCCAGGCTTACATCCATTTTATATTGAACAGCATCAGTCATCCCATCTACATCGACTCGAACAGGTCCTACAACAATATGACTGTGTTGCAGTCGGGGAAATTGGTTTAGATACTTTTTTAAAAGAACATAAACAACCTGAATTGTTTGCCAAGCAACAAGACTATTTTAATGCTCAACTTGAGTTGGCAACTCACTATCAAAAACCAGTGTTATTGCATATCCGCAAAGCCCACGCGGAAAGCCTAGCTATTTTAAAAGCACAAAAATTCAAATTAGGTGGTATAGCCCATGCTTTTAGTGGTGGCGTTGAGGAAGCCAAAGCGCTGATCAAACTCGGTTTTAAAATTGGTATAACTGGGCAAATTACTAATCCGAATGCAAAAAAATTACATCAAGTTGTGCAGGCGATAGGTGCCGAACATTTGGTGATTGAAACCGATTGTCCAGATATGACACCGCTATGCTGTCAAACCTCGACAGAACAGCGTACTCGAAACACACCTGTGAATTTGCCTTATGTGTTAGAGAGTTTGGCACAAACGCTTGGACTATCGAAAGAAACACTGGCACAACAATTGTGGAAAAACTCTTTGGTCGCTCTACATCTGGATTTTTAGAAGAATAAGAAAGCATTCCCAATAATAAGATAACTAAAAGGGAACATAAGCATTTTAAAACAAGGGTACATTAAATAGACAACTTGATAATAATCAAACTCGCCAATGCTGGGAGGGTAACCTAATGGCCAGATATAGCCAAATCAATAGTTTTAATGCATTAAAAACCTTAACTGTCGCTTCCAAATCTTATCAAATTTTTAGTTTGTCTAATGCCGCTCAAACGCTTGGTAATATCGATAGATTACCGAAATCCCTCAAGGTTTTACTGGAAAATTTATTGCGATTTGAAGATCAAAAAAGTGTAAAAGTGGAGCATATACAAGCTCTAGTAGATTGGCAAAAAACAAAATCTTCAGAGCAAGAAATTCAATATCGTCCAGCGCGTGTACTGATGCAAGATTTTACAGGCGTACCTGCTGTGGTTGACTTAGCCGCGATGCGAGCTGCAATGGCACAAGCAGGCGGTGACCCAAATCGAATTAATCCTTTATCTCCTGTGGATTTGGTAATTGACCACTCCGTGATGGTCGATCATTTTGCAGATGAAAATGCCTTTGCGGAAAATGTTGAAATCGAGATGCAGCGTAACGGTGAGCGTTATCAATTCCTTCGTTGGGGGCAATCTGCATTTAACAATTTCAGCGTCGTCCCACCGGGTACAGGTATCTGTCACCAAGTCAATTTGGAGTATTTGGCTCAAGCGGTTTGGTTAGGTGACGATGATGGTGAGACATTTGCCTTTCCTGATACCTTGGTTGGAACAGACTCTCATACCACGATGATTAATGGTTTAGGTGTTTTGGGATGGGGTGTGGGTGGTATTGAAGCTGAAGCTGCAATGTTAGGACAACCCGTGTCAATGTTAATTCCAGAAGTGATTGGATTTAAATTGACTGGTAAGCTAAATGAAGGAATCACTGCTACAGATTTAGTGCTGACCATTACTCAAATGTTGCGTCAAAAGGGCGTCGTTGGAAAGTTTGTCGAATTTTATGGAGATGGTCTAGCTGATTTACCTTTAGCTGACCGAGCGACGATTGCCAATATGGCACCTGAATATGGTGCAACTTGTGGTTTCTTTCCAATAGACGAGGTCACACTCGGTTATTTGGCACTGACAGGTCGTCAACAAGATCGTATTGACTTGGTTGAAGCTTATAGCAAAGAACAAGGTTTGTGGAGAAATGCAGGTGATGAACCGATTTTTACAGATACCTTAAGTCTCGATATGAGTACGGTACAAGCGAGTTTGGCGGGTCCGAAACGACCTCAAGATCGAGTTTTACTTTCAGATGTTCCAAAAACCTTTAATGCGCTGATGGAACTCACGTTAAAGCCAGCCAAAGAAGCAAAAGAAAACTTAGAAAATGAAGGCGGTGGTGGAACTGCGGTTGCCGCTAAACAAGCCAATCTACCTCATGACAGTCCAACTTGCACATTGGATGGTCAAAGCTTTCAGTTAAATCATGGTGATGTGGTGATTTCTGCAATTACTTCTTGTACCAATACATCCAATCCAAGCGTGATGCTTGCCGCAGGTTTATTAGCAAAGAAAGCTGTAGAAAAAGGCTTACAGCGTAAACCATGGGTAAAAAGCTCACTTGCACCCGGTTCTAAAGTGGTCACAGATTACTTAGCTGCGGCTGGATTAACGCCGTACTTGGATCAGCTTGGCTATAACTTAGTGGGTTATGGCTGCACCACATGTATTGGAAACTCTGGGCCTTTGCCTGAAGCTGTTGAGGAGGTCATTCAATGTCAGGATTTAAATGTCGCTTCTGTGCTTTCTGGTAATCGAAATTTTGAAGGGCGGGTACATCCTTTAGTCAAAACCAATTGGCTTGCATCACCACCTTTGGTTGTTGCTTATGGTTTAGCAGGAAATATCCGTACTGATCTCATCACTCAACCGATTGGGCAAGGTAACAATGGCGAAGATATTTACTTAAAAGACATTTGGCCAAGTCAGGCAGAAATTGATCAGGTGCTGCAAAAAGTAAACACTGACATGTTCCATAAAGAATATGCAGCAGTATTTGATGGAGATGAAACATGGCAGGCGATTCAAATTCCACAAAGTCAAACCTATGCATGGCAAAGTGACTCGACTTATATTCGCCATCCACCATTCTTTGAAACGATTAGCCAAGCTCCACCAAAAATTACCAATATTGAGCAAGCACGGATTTTGGCTGTACTTGGCGATTCGGTGACGACTGATCACATATCACCAGCGGGGAATATTAAAAAAGACAGTCCAGCTGGACGCTATTTGCAAGAGCAGGGCGTAGATGCAAAAGACTTTAACTCTTATGGTTCACGACGCGGTAATCATGAAGTGATGATGCGAGGTACATTTGCCAATATCCGTATCAAAAATGAAATGCTCGGTGGTGAGGAAGGAGGAAATACGATTTATATCCCAAGCAATGAGAAATTGGCAATTTATGATGCATCGATGCGTTATCAGCAGGATAAAACGCCATTAGTGATTATTGCAGGTAAAGAGTACGGTACAGGTTCATCTCGTGATTGGGCTGCAAAAGGAACTAATCTTCTTGGGATTAAAGCGGTGATAGCCGAAAGTTTTGAGCGTATCCATCGTTCGAATTTAGTTGGTATGGGGGTGTTGCCGTTACAGTTTGTTGGTGGGCAGACTCGTCAAACTCTAAATCTGACGGGACGTGAAGTAATTTCTATTCATGGTTTATCTGATGATATTCAACCCCATCAAACTTTAGATGTGAGTGTGATGCGCGAAGATGGTCGCCAAGACCAATTTAAAGTGTTATGTCGTATTGATACCTTAAATGAAGTGGAGTATTTCAAAGCAGGTGGTATTTTACATTACGTGCTTCGAAATTTAATTGCTGCTTAATTTCAAATGGATTATGAATCAATAAAAAGATGAAAATTAGATTTTCATCTTTTTATTTAAGTTTAAATGTTTTAGCAGTATGGTATCTGAGTTAAATCTCATGGAACGATAGCGTTGAATCAGTTACCTAAATATGTGTATTACCTACTCATTGCACAAGCATTCAATCTAATTGCCGCAGTATTGTCGGTTACGGTTTCTGCTATCGTCGGTTTAAAGCTTGCACCTACGCAGGCTTTAGCGACAGTTCCTTATGGTTTGCAATTTTTGGCGATGCTATTAACAACCTTTATTTTTTCATTTCTGATGAAACGATGGGGGCGCCATGTAGTATTTCAGTTTGGTGTACTCTGCTTATTTGCCGCTGGTTTTTTGGGATATCAAGCTTTATTAAAACAAGATTTTTGGCTGCTGTGTCTTACACATTTTTCGCTTGGGCTTTTTCTATCTACAGCGAGCTTTTATCGTTTTGCCGCATCTGATCGTTTGTCATCTGAATTAATCCCTAAAGCGACTGCATTGGTGATTTCAGGTGGTGTAGTGGCAGCTGTAATAGCACCTGTATTAGCCATTCAATTTCAGAAAGTGAAGGGATTGCCAGATTTCACAGCAATTTATTTGATCTTCTGCGGATTGGCTTTGTTGTTATCGCCGATTTTGTATATATGGAATTCAAAACATAAATTACAACAAACTCCACAGCCAAAGGTTGAATCGCTGAATCGAGTAAAAATGTCAAAGCATCTAGTTGTTGCTGCGATTATTAGTGGAGCATTTGCATACTATATTATGAATGTGATGATGATTATGTCGTCTTTGCATTTAAAAGAACATCACTCTTTTCATTACGCATCAATTTCAATTCAGTTGCATGTTTTGGCGATGTTTGTCCCATCATTTTTTGTGTCAAAGCTAATTCAACGTTGGGGAACCCATACGATTATTTATACGGGTTTTATTTTATTAATGTTGTCTGCATTTATACCGATGATGGGGCAAGCAGGTATCTTTATTAATATCGCTTTGATTATTTTAGGTGTGGGGTGGAACTTTGCTTATTCTGGTGCTTCGACGTTATTGGCGGGATTGGAAGAAAAACAAAAGCATCGTGTTCAAGGAATCAATGAAACGGTGATTGCATTATTCGCCACTTTAGGTGCTTTTTTACCTGCACCAATCCTCACTAGTCTGGGATGGAATAATGCAAATTTATTGGCGCTTTCACTCACCTTTGTTGTGCTTTTAGTCTTGATTGGTTTGAGTCGTCGACAGCATGCACAAGTATCATCAATGTAGCCTAAATTTGGATAAACACGCTAAAATAGCTACTTAACTCTTAGCTGTAGAATTTTTTACGATGACTGATCTCCAAAATGATGAATATGACCGCCGTTTCGCAGGTGTGGCTAAAATTTATGGAGAAAGTTCATTTAGTCATTATGAAACCAGTCATATCATGGTGATTGGTATAGGTGGTGTAGGCAGTTGGGCAGTGGAAGCTCTCGCTCGTTCAGGAATTGGTGAGCTAACTTTAGTGGATATGGATGTCGTTGCTGCATCAAATATCAATCGTCAACTGCCCGCGATGACTTCTACTTTAGGACAAGAAAAAATCGAAGTCATGGCTGAGCGTTGTAGACAGATCAATCCACGTATTAAGGTGAATGTAATTGATGACTATTTGACACCTGAGAATGTCAAAGATGTTCTAGATCCCGTTCCTGATATCATTTTAGATTGTATTGATGATGTCAAAGCCAAGCTGGCGTTAATGCTACATTGTCGTTTTAACAAGATTCCGTTAATCGTGTCTGGTGGAGCTGGTGGTAAGCTTGATCCACTTAAAATACGCGTTGCAGACTTATCGAAAACAGAACAAGATCCAATGCTTGCTAAGTTACGTGCTCAACTTCGTTCAAAAGGTATTTGCAAAAAGCCAAAAGAAAAATTTGGAATAACTTGCGTCTATTCTATCGACAATCCGTTTTCAAGCGCTGATGTCTGTCCTACGTCACTCGGGCAGAGCCCTCATCTTGCGCCTGGACAAAGCGGTGCTTTGTTTAATCCAGGCTCAGGATTGCGCTGTGGCGGTTATGGTTCGGCGGTTGTAGTAACATCGAGTTTTGCAATGGTTGCTGTGGCTGAAGTACTGAAAAAACTTGATAAGATGAGGGCTTAGGAAAGCCCTAAAATTTAAACTTGTGGGTACTGCGGTGCTAAACGGTAATAGCTATAAGTCACGTTAGGGTCTTTATAAACATCATAACTGGTTTGCTTGAAGTCTGAGACCCATTGTGAACCCGTAAAGCCTGCAATATGTCCATAACGATGTTTTTTAGTGCGATGGATAATATAGATATCGCCAGGTTGTGGGTTGTTAAACTCTGGTTTGATTTTTTGATAGCCAATTTGTTGAAGAGTACGTCCCCAATCCGATGCTGCGACAGGATGTTGAACAATTTTAGCTCCTGCGGATTGCAATGCAATTCTAACGAATTTAGCACATTGAGATGAACTTCGATAAGATGCTCGTTTGGTGAGCTTTTGAGAAAATTTGTCGACATCAATTGTGTGTATTGATGCTGGTTTTGGCATTTCTCGATAAGGGATGACCAACTGTTGGGCAGGTGGGTGCATCATGCTGTGGTCAACTGAGGGAACATCATAAATCATTGTAAATCTCTACCGCATTTTCAAAACAACTGAACGTGTGCCAGAATCTGTACGCGGCACATAGTAAGCGATAAATCTCAAAAAGACTAAAATGTAATGTAATAATATAACAATTTAAGCCGTTGATAATGAACTTACGAGAAAAACTTAATGAAGATTTTCTTAATTTTAAGTAGTTTATAAAAGCGAAAATTTAAATTTTAATATTTGTAAAATGATATTTCTTAGTGTGATGAAGTTGGCGTTTTTGAGCATCAATCAAACTTGATGCTCTCGAAGATAATCTTCAGTTCTTTGCATTGCTGCTTGAATATTTTGAATCGCATTTTCGATATCAGCTATGGTCTTTGCATTACCACCACTGAGAGATTGGCGCCACTTACGCGCACCAGGAAGATTTTGAAATAATCCTAAAATATGGCGAGTGATAATAGAAAGAGGAGCACCTTCAGCAACACGTTGATGAATATAAGGCATCATCTGTTGCATGATGTCAAAACGATCGGGTGCATCCAAATTCCAAAGTTGTCCCAACTCAGCCAGTAAATAAGGGTTGTGATATGCCTCGCGACCAATCATTACACCATCGACATGTTGTAAGTGTTGTTTGGTTTCTTCAAAAGTTTTGATGCCACCATTGATTTCAATAGTGAGGTGCGGGCGTTCTAACTTGAGACGATACACGTCCTCGTAACGCAGAGGCGGAACTTCACGATTTTCTTTGGGTGACAAACCTTGCAAGATCGCAATGCGTGCATGCACGATAAAATGCGTACATCCTGTAGCTGCTACAGTATCGACGAAGTGCAGCATTTCTTCATAAGACTGCATATCATCAATTCCAATACGATGTTTTACCGTGACAGGAATTGAGACGGCTTTTTGCATACTGTGAATGCATTCTGCAACTAGATTTGGTTCTGCCATTAGACAGGCACCAATTTTATTATTTTGAACACGATCACTCGGACAGCCGACATTTAGATTGACTTCGTTATATCCCCAATCTTCAGCCATTTTAGTACAAGTTGCTAGCTCCTGTGGATTTGAACCACCCAGCTGTAATACGATTGGGTGTTCTTGCTGATTAAAATCCAAATGACGATTTGCACCGCCATAAATAATTGCACCTGTGGTCACCATCTCAGTGTAAAGCACTACATTGGGATTAAATAAACGAGCAAAGAAACGATAATCTTTTGTTGTCCAATCCATCATCGGGGCTACGGATATCCTGAAATCTTTTTGTTTGTCTATATTATTATTGATTTCAGTCATTTGTGTTGGTTCCTTAAGATGGATATAGTGGTGTATTTTAGCATATGGTTGCAATTTTTAGCTATCAATGCAACCATATTGCAACCATGCGATGGTTTCAATTTCCAAGGTTGCAATAGAAATGAGTACAATAACTAAGCGTGTTACATCCACAGGTGAGATTCGCTATCGAGCTTTGCTACAGATTCGTCGGGAAGACGTAAATTATACCGAATCCAGAACATTTAGTAAAAAATCACTTGCAGAAGCTTGGTTAAAAAAACGTGAAGTGGAATTGGAGACAAATCCAGAATTATTACATCAGAATAAAAAGTCCCAGATCAAATCAAATCTGACCTTGGCTGAAGCAATGGAAAAATACCTTGAGGAAGTCGCTAGCTTTGGACGCTCTAAACGCATGGGATTACGATTTTTATGTAACTGGCCGATTGGAAAAATAAAACTAAAGGACTTAAAAAGACAAGATTATAGTGCACATACATTGCTTAGGAAAAAAGGTGTTCCGGAAATTGACGCTTTGCCAATCAAGGCAAGTACAGCATTACAAGATTTACAATATATCAAATCTGTATTGAAATATGCAGAACAAACGTGGGGTGAAAAAGTTGATATTAGCGAATTAGATAAGGCAATGGCTGGGCTGCGAGATGCACGCATTATTACAAAATCCGTAAAGCGTAGTAGATTAGCCACATCTGAGGAATTGCAGATATTAACGAATTATTTTTATAAGAAATGGAAACAAAGACGTACAGCGATTCCTGTACATCTGATTTTTTGGTTTGCTATTTATAGTTGTCGTCGTGAAGCTGAAATTTCACGGTTGAAACTGAGTGACTATGATAAAAAACATAAAGAATGGTTGGTAAGAGATCTTAAAAATCCGAACGGTAGAAAAGGAAATGATAAATTCTTTGTCATTGATGAAAATACACAAATCTTAATTGATGAGTTGATGAAACCTGATGTTCGGGAGCGGATGCTGAAATTGGGAGGGGACATAGACTTGCTTATCCCGATCAACCATAAATCTTTTGCGACTCGCTGGCAACAAGGATTGAAGATGCTAGGTATTGAAGACCTCCGTTTTCATGATTTAAGGCATGAAGGAGCGACTAGATTAGCGGAAAATGGTTTGACCATCCCGCAACTACAACAACATACACTACATGAAAGTTGGTCAAGTCTGGAGCGTTATGTGCAAATCAGACGTAGAAATAGCAGACTCGATTTCAAGGAAGCAATACAGAATGCAGAATTAGCAATGTCTAGTCTCAAATAAAAGAAACTTGCATGATGATTACTCATGCAAATTGCTCCAATCTTTCGCTGATATTTGACTTTGATTGTAAAGGTAAATTGCAAATAACTGTAAATCAACAAGATATGGCGATTTTTGCGAACTATCTGCTTTGAAAACTGGAAAAGGTAAATCTTGACGAGATGCACGCTTGTTCGCACTTTGCTTATTCATATGAGGAAAATAGTCTTTCAAAATAATTTCAAGTTGAACAACAGGTGCTTGATAACGCATTGTCAGCATTGAATATAAAGTGAATTCTGAATTTAAACTATTCATTAATCTGCTCTGATAAAATAAGATCTGAGTTGAATTTATCAAATAAATAAAAAAAAAGATGAGATATGTTTAAAAAATCAAGAAAATGACTTATTTTTTATTAGATTTCTTTTATTAGTCAAAATTTGAGAAATAACAACTTTTATATATAAGGTATTACATCAAGTCCAAATGATTAAAAAACTTACTTACGCAAGAGGTCTATTATATCAGTAAATAATCTTTTGTTAGTTATAGATGATAACAACGTTAGCTACTTAGCTCATTTATTTTAAATGAGCTAACGTATACTACTTTTTCTTTTAATCTATGGATTTGTTATAAAAAGGATTTTTTGGGTCAGACAAAATAACATTTTTCTTGTCGTTAAAGCTTCTACCTTGCTCTGAAAATTTAAATTCTTTGATTTCTGATTCTAAAAACAGCTCTTTTCTAAAATAATTTTTTATTTGATAAAGCTCTATCATTTTAAGTGTATTCTCAAGATAATTCATTTCAATATTTTGTGATTTAAAAAATGATATAAGCACACTTCCAAGAAAAAATTTCTCATGATTCTCTTGCTTTCGATCTTTTATCTTTTGTTTTACTTGTCTGTAAGAACTATGAAATGAATTTTTGATTTCATCATGTGCTTTTTGTTTTATTAAATCAGGAACTCTTCGATTGTAGTTTTTTAGCATCCTTAAGGCTATTTTTAATCTTTCATCAGTCTGAGAGAAAGGGTCTTCATATCCACTAAAATCAACAATGTCTTTTTCAATATCAGAGCGATCACTTTTTTTGATTGAGCAGATAGTGTCCATTACTTCTTCTAATCTATTTAATTCTAAAACTTTATGATATTTATTCCTCAAATTTTTAATGTCTTCTTCTGTAAATTGATTTGCAGTTTTTGATCGAATCAATTGTAGTATTAACTCATCTGAATGAGTGCGTCTTGCTATCTGTTTTAAGTGCTTTTCAACACTTAAAATCATTTCATCTACTGTTAATCTAGTTCTAGCCATTTTTAAACCATCTGCATTTAAGAAAATGTTGGTATATCACAGAGTCTTAAAAAAAATCGTCATATGTTGAGTTTTTCAAAAAAAATACTCTTCTGTTAGTTTTAACTGTTAATTTTTGGCTGTTAATGGTGGGACAGATAAAAAATCTTTTTTGCGAATGCAAAAAAGATTTTTATATCTCGTTTCCGTGTCTTTTAAATTTCGCTTCGCTCTCTTTAAAAGACACTTCACCTCGTGCTGCGCAGCACTTTTAGTTTTAAGCAATTGATTATTATATAATTTATGCGTTACTTATGTTTTAGATTTACTGTTACTACATACAAATAAAACACACAACTAAGTTATTGTTTTTATTATATAAATTTAAATTATGGGAGTGAAGTTGCTCATTCGTTTTAATTGAAAAATATTTTTTTTCATTTTTCTTCACGAAACGAAGCATGAATTTTTAAAATTTTGTAGGATCCGATATTCCAGTTAAATTAATATCGGAAATAAAAATGTATTATTTTCATTTAAGTCACAACGTTAAAGGTGATAGTCAAATAAAATTGAGTGATGGTGATTCAAAGTGTCGACTATCAAAAAGTGCATATCACTATATTACTCGTACTTTATATTTTTCTAAGCATAAAAGTGACATTGAAGAACTTGAATATTGTGCATCCTATAATATGCCGATTTGGTCTGAAAATAATCCTGAAAAGTTTTGGTATGCAGCAGATCAATATACAAGTGAGACTAGACGAACCTCATCACATATTACAATCGCTTTGCCAAAAGAACTGGATAAAAATCGCCGTATAGAGTTGTCTGAAAGATTAATGCATGAGTTTTGTGGTCAATATAAAATGCCATCTACAATCGCAATTCATAATCATGTGGCTGCGCTCGATGGACAGTCAGAACAGCCACATTTACATTTATTATTTTCAGAAAAAAGTATGTTGGATAATATTCAACGTTCCCCAGAGCAGTTCTTTAAGCAATATCGTCAAAAAAATCCTGAAAAAGGAGGTGCATTAAAAATTACTGCGGATGTGCTTGGATTTGGTCGTAATATATTATTTCACTACCGAACACAAACTGAAAAAATAATAAATGAATTTTTAGAAAAATATGCACCCACAAAAATTATAGAAATTCATGGTATGGAAATCGAAGTGAGCAGTGCAGTATCGTGCTTATCTAATGAAGATTATAATAAAAAACATGGAACCAATTTAAAAACAGTCCCACAAATTCCAAGGTCATTACTCTATAGCACTGATCCTGAAGATCAAAACAAGGTAGCAGAATATAGAAAGAACATTCGGGAAATTCGTCAAAATAATCTGTATGAACTTTATAAAAAAGAGTATGAGCTAGCGTTGGCTAAAAAACGTGAACAGGAAAACCAGAATAAGCCACAACTTGATCAATCTAAAAAATTTGATTTTGACTTCTAATATCCTCATTAATGAACCAAAGATGATGACGGCTCACAAGCAAGCTCGATGGAATGTATTATTCCTTCTTCAACCTTTAATTAAATCAGTTGATCTGTCTATATACTTTCTATGGACGGATCAACTGAATTGGTCTTAGTGCAATTTGACCTATTTCTCAAAATAGTTTTCCATCTGTAATTGTTCAAGCGTATGCCATTGATAACGCTCATGTCCTGAAAAATTTTGTTTGATATATACAATATGTTGAAGAATTCGCTTCTGATACTTTAACAGTTGTTGAATACGCTGATCATCATAAGCAATATCTACTCGTTGTTGCCTCAGTGCTTGATAAAAGCAGCGGTAGTCCATATCCATATTTTTTAATATTTCCTTGGATGCCGCAGGGTGGAGTGGTTGGCTTAATCCTTCTACTGAATAAGATTCACGCGTGACAAAGTCGGAGCGTATACGGGATTCTTTTGCCACTTTTAATGTTGGTTCAAATCTATTTGATCTAACCTTGATATTTTGAAATGCCTGTTGAATCGAATTAATTAGTGCACTCGGTTGAATAGTATGTGCTGGTGCTGGCTTCTGCAAGCTGGGTGCAGCGACTGGAGCAGAAATGGGTGATTTCACTTTAGCCTGATGATCTTGTTGACTGTCGACTTTGATGAATTGTTTGAGTTTCTTATAGTTAATCGTATAGAAATTGGTTTGCAGCCATTTATTTTGTGCTAACTTTTCAATCACAAGAATCCCAGCTCGCTTTAACTTTGCAACAATTCGTTTGATTGTTGAGATGCTGTACACGCCAAGCGTGCTTTGCCACTGTTCATAACTATGGAACCAATATTTTTTTCCATTAAAGGTTTTTCCTTCGTTATTTTCTAAAAAGTAATGCAGCTTCTGTAAAAAATTGGCGGCAGCCACGCCAAACGCTTTTGCAAGCGTTGGCGAAGCAATCAGAGGATAGTCTCCAGAAATCAGGAGGTGATTATTCTTATTGGTCTTGGACATGATTCGCCCCACGTAGCACACGTTGTGCACGTTCAATCATCTTGTGACGTTGATGTGTACGAAATGCCCAGAGCGACGATAAATTGTTATTTTGATTGAGCTTTGCGACTTCAAGAATTTGTTCATCAGTCATTTCATGCATGCATTGACGAATGATTCGATGGGCTTGTTCAAGCTCGTTGAGCAGGGAGTTTGCAGTATCAACAGCAATATAAAGATTGGCGAGTGTTTGACGCTGAGGATTTGAAATTGATTTGCCCAGTTCAACAATCAATTGAGAGGCTTGTTGTTTAGATGTGCACGTATTTGCACCATGAAGAATTGCGTTCATAGTCGTTTCCTTGTAGATAAGTTTAATACTTACCCCCATTACTTCTCACGGTAATGGTGGCAGCAAAACAGGGGTGAGAATACCGTTCTACAAGGTACGGCCAGCATAAAGCTGCCCTGTCAAGCTGCCATAACGACTGCTAAACAGTAGACAAAAAAATAGCCGCATAAGCGACATTGTTTTGCGCTTGTAGAATATAACAGGTTCTCACGCCTGTACACAGATTTTGCTGTGTACAATTAGATTAACTGGGTATCGCTTGAGCTGTCAATGCAGTGATTGGATATTTTTACATATCTTAACATTAAATAATTGATTGATTCTTCTGAAGATATTTTAAATTTCTGACGGCTAGAAAATTGGGTGTGAACCATGTTTATAGTGGCGTATTGAGCACAAACTTTAATGTTTGATGTGTTTTTAAAAGAAGTGATGAAAATGATGATCAGAATTTCTAATCCATCAAATCGAGGCTGATTCGCTAAAAGAATGAGTTAAATAAATCATCGATTGTTCAGGGCTTCAACAACCATTAAGACTTTCTCTAAGCCTTCTCTGGTTTGAATTTGCTGAATCGGGATACCATCGGTTGCGGTATTGAATGCATTCATAAAATAATCAATCCATTCAGAATCACCGCCCGTGAGTGTTGATAAGCTTTGATAAAGGCGAATCAGTAATAATCCAGTTTCACCTTGTGCAGATGCGGGTTCTAATACAGCTGAGAGTTCGATTTGGTTCATCGAAGCGAGATCGAGACCCATCACAGCAGCCAGTTGAGTATTGCTAAGACCAAGTAAATTCGCGGTTTTCAAGACGGCTTCTGCTAAAACCATTGTTGTACTGGCTGAGTTCATCCAAGCGACCCGCTGAGCTTTGCTGATTATTTATTCTATCCCATTTAATAGGCTATTTCTGAAGGTGCGTGAGCTTCAGTTTGATCGCTTTAAATCAGCCTGAGCCAATACATTCTTCTCATTAACAGCTCATTAGGCATTGATTCATCTCAATGCGTTGAATGTAAAAGCTGAACTGCGCCTGATTTAATTCTTTATTTTATTGTTTTATTTTAATAGAGAACAACAGTCCATTTTAGCCTCATCCATCAAAGCAAAATGAGCCTATCGATCGGACGAATTTGACCCTATGGGAAAAATCAAAGACTTAATGCGATTACATTTGGCGAATCTAATTGTATAGATTTTAGTGCTTTGTAAAATTGACTAAAGCGCTGGATAAAATTAATATGGGCTCGCTGGCCTACATTGCCAGTCGGTTTTGACAGACCGTCCAACACAAGAGCATTAAAGGACTTGTCTTTTAGTGTTTATCCCCTCGTGCCCCTCTGCGGTGGAACGGGAGGGGGACGTCTTCGGACGTGCTGGATTCTTGTGTTCCAGTCTGTCAACCCGCTCTCGTTCTGCCACCATTATTTGACAGTAATCGGTAGAACTTCTTAACACAAGGAGCTTCTCATGCTGTACCAATTTTTTCTAATTTGTGTTTCACCCCATGTTCAACCTTGTTGTGCTTTGCAACGAGGGCGATACGGCTAATTTATTATTATTCGTCTGTATTCAAACAATATTTTTATAAGAACAATCCAACGGTGGATGGCTAAGTCACGCCTATAAAAAATAAACCTTTTTATATCTGCTGGTGATTGTGCATTGCATTGAACATGCGGAAAACAACCATGACTGAATTAAGCAAACCCAAAATCATACCCATTGAACACCGTCCACAAAAATCCAAGCTCTTTATAAAATGTGTGGTCTTACCCATCGTGATCTTTCTCATCGTTGCCAAAATCTTCTCTTTTGGTGCTTTCGGTTACATCTTCTTTGGCTTTGACCTGTTCTGGTTTGTGATCCTTTACTACCTTTATGAATATGGAAATACCTACTTTGACGGGATGACTGAACAACTGAAGCGTCAAGGAGAAACTTTTAACTACCAAAACCGTGGTGTCTGGATTAATAGCCAAGATAAAACCATTATCCTGTTTGATCAGCCTGATCAACGCCTCGTGAAATATCCCTTTGATTACATCACCTCCGTTGGACACTACAACTTAGTTGAAGATAACTTTAGAACCACGACCACTGTGATCAGCAATCCAATGATGGGAACGCATGTCAATCAACAGGTTCATCGCACACCGATGAAACGAGAGTTTCAAGTCAATATCGGTACACGAGATCCATTCAAACCGAATTACAGCCTAAAAGTACTATTTCCTTGGCGTAGTCCACAAATGGCAAGTGAAATCCGTCAGCTACTATCAGCGGATCATTATCAATAACTGATGTTAATCGATTAAAAATAAATAAGTATTTTACACGAGCACTTCTTGCGGGTAGCCAAAGCCCGTAGGAGATGTGAGGATTATTAAAATGAAATTTAGATTTAAACCATTACTGATCAGCAGTATGACATTGTTGATCATGCAGACTGTGACGGCTCAACCCCTGTCTACATCTAAGCCATTCACCTTAGAGCAGGGCTTAACTTGTCTGGATTGGGCCAAGAAAGAACAATCCTTGAGTAACCACTTAGCCTTGATGGGCAATGAAATGAAATGGCCATCTGGAATCACCTCATTACAGCAACAATTTCAACAGCAGTACCGCAAACAAAAGAGCAGCGTCATCAATGATCCTGATGATGAAAATTTCTGTGAAGATTGTCCTGAAACAGAAGTTTATTTACCCAACAGCAAAAGCAATCCCATCAAAAGAATTGAAACCTTAGTACACGTCAGTGTTGCAGGGGCAAGAACTGCAATCTATCGTGCTGATGATATCAATACCACCAAACAAAAGATTGAGGATGGATTAAATATTCAATTTAGTCACTATAGCGGACAACAATTAAAAAGCTTTAAACAGCAGTGGGATAAAGCTTCAATGCATGATGATCAAAACAGAAGCAAGACCCACAAAGTCTTCCAACAATATCCACATTTAAAGGTTTTTGATGGAGAAGTCTTCCACAATCAAAAGGTCTATACCCCCAAACAAATTTATATCTATAGCCAGCCCTATAAACTAGATGTATCTGATCCCAATGACATGATTGCTTTTATTAGCCTTTATGACAATCCAGTAAATCCATCACAACACATCTTACAGTGTGGCTTTATTGACAATGTGTTTTAACAACTAAATTAAGAGTCTATTCAAATGAAAAAATTAATATTTGCAGGATTATGTTTAGGTCTTTCAACCTTGGCAAGTGCAGGCGTAAAAGAAAGCTTAGTTGGTAAACGACTGGTCTTAGATTTACCCGATGTAGAATGTGCAGGCTTGTCCTTTTCCAAGAATGGAAAAGATGCTGCAATGTATGCAGAAATAGGGCAATGCCAAGATCCATTACCATTAAGAGTAAGATGGTTGGATGACAAGACTTTCATTCTGATTGAGAAAGTACGAACCAATGAAGTTTCTCCACCACGTACTTATTTATACCGAGTAAAAAGTTACCAGAAAAATGGTGTTGAATTGACGGATATCTCGACAGGCTGGGGAGATCATAAAGATACGACCATCAGTTATTATTTTAAATAAAGAGAAGGATTGGCAGCTTAGAGAATTCGTTAAAAACAATGGATCAACGATAAATTAAAGGTTTAAAACAATGAACTACTACGCAGAGGACCCCTTCTAGGTAATGTGACCTGGGAGGCAATATGAAAAAGCTGAAATTTCAGTACCTACAACCTGAAAATACTCACCCTAATGACGGTATACGAGAACGATACCCTCATCTGAGAAATGTGTATCATAAAAAGTTCAGTACACTTCAAGAGCGTAGTTTTTATTTTCTTCATTTGATTGAATATAAGAACTATCCTTTAAAACTACGTGTTGCACGAGGTACGGGCTTGCCTGATGAAAGGGATGATCTACCTGCTTATGTCTATAAAGTTGCAAAAAGCTGGAAGCATAACTCTAGAAGACGAAAGCAACAGTACAGAAAGCAAAGACAAAATAAATCTAAAATTATTTGATATCAACATTCGCGTAGTATGAGGAGCGTCACTATATGACGCTTCATGCTTTTTTCTAGCTAGTGAAACTATAGGGGAAAAAAGTATTCTAATGATTATATAGATAGTGTAATAATTTTTATCATAGATGATCTACTGTATAAATTATTCTTGACATGTCAGAAATCACAGGCTAATCTTAAATCAATGATTAGTCATAGGTGTTCTACTGTATTAAATCTGTGATTGTTCAGGATTGGATTTGGCGACAGGTTGCAGCCTGCCGCCATGTTCTCAACTTATTAACGACGTGAACCATTAAGGAATCGAACAATGAAAGTATATCAGATCAATTATGACCTGCGTAAACAACGTAATTATGATGCGCTCTATCAAAAAATTAAGTCTTATGATGATTGGTGTCATCCCTTAGAATCTTGTTGGATAGTGGTTACAGCAAAAACTGCTGTACAGATTAGAGATGAATTGCGCTCCGTAATAGATAGTGATGATGGCCTACTAGTTACGAGGCTTAATGGAGAAGCAGCTTGGCACAAACTTAATTTTGATACCAATAGTCAAGTGACTAATTGGTTGCGGAAGAATTTAAGTAGCGCAACATAATTGCCTGAGCCAAGGATGGCTCAATCGCTTTAAGAGTAATATTTATGTCTAATTTAAAGAACGTAGTAAAACTGAGCGATCTTGCAGAGATTCGCACAGGTTTTACATTCCGTGAAAAGATTGAAGAAGTTGATTCAGGCAATGCGCATGTATTGCAGATCAAAGATATTCGCAACATTTCAACGGATACATGTGGCTATACGCTTTTTGCTGATGCTTTACCGCAAATTGATTGGCAGGGTAAGGATAACGCAATCGTATCGCCTGACTCTGTATTATTGCCCTGTCGTGGAGAGTATCTCAAAGCACATTATTTTGTAGGTCATCACGATCAATCAAAAGCACGACCACTCATTGTGAGCAGTCAATTTTTGATTTTGATGCCAAATCAAAATGTATTACCTGAATACTTATGTTGGTACTTGAATCAACCTCATGTGCAATACGAGTTACGCAAAGAAAGTCAGGGTTCTAAGATGCCGATGCTAAGCGTATCCACAGTCAGCCAGTTTGAGGTTGAAGTCCCTAGCTTGGACATTCAGCAACGCATAATCGAATTAAACCGTATTTGGGAGCAAGAGCAGATCTTGACCCAACAATTACTTAAAAATCGTGAACAAATGATGATGGGCATGTTCCAACAACTGCTCAAAGGAAATAAATAATGGTTACTCAAATTAATCAAGATACAGTCAATAAAGCTCTTTGGTCTGCATGTGATGTATTCCGTGGCACGATTAGCGCAGACACGTATAAAGACTTTATTTTGACAATGTTGTTCTTAAAGTACATTTCTGATGTATGGCAAGACCACTATGATAACTATAAAAAAGAACATGGTGATGAGCCAGAACTGATTGAAGAACTGATGAAAAGCGAGCGTTTTGTATTACCTCGTGAGTCTAGTTTCTATAGTTTATACGAGCGTCGCTATGAACCAGGTAATGGTGAGCGTATCGATATGGCTTTACATGCACTTGAAGAAGCGAATGGTACAAAACTAAAAGATGCAGGCAAAAGTGTATTCCAAGATATCTCATTTAATACAGATAAATTAGGTGAAGAAAAGCAAAAGAATACGATTCTGAAAGATTTACTTGAAGTCTTTGCCTCTAAGGATTTAGATCTAAAACCAAGCCGTATTGGTTCGCTTGATGTGATTGGTAACGGTTATGAATTTTTAATCAAAAACTTTGCTGCAAGTGGTGGTCAAAAGGCAGGTGAATTCTATACGCCACCTGAAGTATCTGACTTAATTGCTGAGTTACTTGATCCACAAAAAGGCGACAGCATTTGTGACCCTGCCTGTGGTTCTGGTTCACTGTTAATGAAGTGTGGCCGTAAAGTCGTCAGTAATCACAACAGCAAAGAATATGCGTTGTATGGGCAAGAAGCGATTGGTTCAACGTGGTCATTAGCCAAGATGAACATGTTCTTGCATGGTGAAGATAACCACAAAATTGAGTGGGGCGATACCATTCGTAATCCAAAATTATTGGATCAAAATGGCGACTTGATGCTGTTTGATATTGTGACTGCAAACCCACCATTCTCATTAGACAAGTGGGGTTATGAGCAAGCTGAAAATGATAAGTTTGATCGTTTCCGTCGTGGTTTACCGCCAAAGACCAAAGGTGATTATGCTTTTATCTCGCACATGATTGAGACGCTAAAACCTGTTACGGGTCGTATGGGCGTTGTGGTTCCACATGGCGTGTTATTCCGTGGCTCATCTGAAGGGAAGATTCGTGAGAAGTTGATTAATGAAAACTTATTAGATGCGGTGATTGGTTTACCTGAAAAGCTGTTCTACGGTACGGGTATTCCTGCTGCGATTCTAATTTTCAAAAAGCAAAAGTCTGATGATTCGGTTTTGTTTATTGATGCAAGCCGTGAGTTTAAGTCAGGTAAAAACCAAAATAACTTAACTGAAGAGAATATTGCCAAGATTATTGCAACCTATCGTGCTCGTAAAAGCGTTGATAAGTATGCGTATCTGGCGACTTTGCAGGAAGTAAAAGACAACGATTACAACCTGAATATTCCTCGTTATGTGGATACGTTTGAAGAAGAAGCTGAGATTGATTTAGTTGCTGTACGTGCTGAGCGTGAGCAGTTAAAGACTCAACTTGCTGAGCTTGAAATTCAGATGGCCAAGTATTTAGAGGAGTTGGGTTATGGTGCCTAAAGAATGGGAAATTAAGACTATAGGCGATATTGCAACCGTATCCTCTGGAGGTACTCCAAGCAGAAAAGAACAGGCATATTGGAATGGTGATATTCCATGGGTAACAACGGCTGAAGTACAGTTCAAAACTATTTTAGATAGTGCTGAAAAAATCACTAAAGAAGGTTTAACTAATTCTTCTGCCAAGCTATTTCCAATAAATACCATTTTAATGGCAATGTATGGACAAGGTAAGACTAGAGGGCAAGTTGCGAAGTTAGGGATTGAAGCTTCTACGAATCAGGCTTGTGCTGCAATTATTCTATCTTCGGATTATTGCGTAGATTACTACTACCAATTTTTAATATACCAATATGAAAATATTCGAGATATGTCGAATAGTGGTAGTCAGGAAAATTTGAGTGGATCAATAGTCAAATCTATTCCTGTACTTGTACCTCCTTATTTTGAGCAAGAAAAAATCGCCCAAATCCTTTCAACTTGGGATCAAGCGATTTTGGCTACTGAGAAACTGCTTGAAAATAGCCAACAGCAGAAAAAAGCATTAATGCAACAATTGCTGATGGGTAAAAAGCGTTTGCTTGATGAGAATGGGGTTGAGTTTAGTGATGAATGGCAAACATTAAGCTTGGATTCACTATTCTTCTTCAAAAAAGGTAAAGGGTTATCCAAAGATAGTATTTCTGAAACTGGGCAGAACAAATGTATTTTATATGGTGAGTTATATACTAAATATTCAGAGGTAATTGATGAGATCGTAAGCAAAACTGATAGTTCTGAAGCTACATTATCAATGAAAGGGGATATTTTAATACCTAGTTCAACAACTACGAGTGGCATAGATTTAGCAAATGCAACAGCATTACTTGAAGAGAATATTCTTCTGGGGGGGGATATAAATATTCTTAGACCTAAAGGGGAAATTTCTTCAGAATTTATAGCATATCTTTTAACTCATATTAAAAAATATGAGATTGCTTCTCGTGCTCAAGGGATAACTATCATTCATCTTTATGGATCTGATCTGAAAGATATTGAAGTTCAAATACCAGTAAGGGTTCAAGAGCAAAAGAAAATTGCTAAGTTCCTTTCTATCGTAGAGAAGGAGATGAATGTTTTACAAGGAAAAATCGTTTGTCTTAAGAAAGAGAAAAAAGCACTCATGCAACAACTTTTGACAGGTAAAAAACGTGTCAAGGTGGCTGCTTAATGATGCAAATAACACCTAGCTATTACCGCATTATGGCGGGTGCAAAGTCTGTATTTGCTCAAGAGTTTCTAGAAGGCGGCTTTATAGCCGCCAACTGGAACATTGACCAAGACTTAACACATGACTTACCTGATGATTGGCGTGAGTTTAATCATCGTTTTATTCCTGTGTATCTCAATGCTCTACCTGACAAAACTAAGATTTCGGCAGGTTTAGCATGTGGCATGTTACATACGCTTTCTAAAGGGATTAAACAGGGAGACATCATCCTTACACCTCGTGGGGATGGTCATTATTTGGTGGGTAAAGTCATATCAGACTATTACTACGTGCCTTCAGGTGAGTTAAGCCATCGCAGAAAAGTCGAATGGTTTGAACAGACTCTACCTAGAGAACTGATGTCTCAAGAGCTAAAGAACTCATCAGCGGCAGGTACAGTTTGCAATCTAACCAAGTATGCAGCAGAGCTTAAAACGCTTATTGATGGTAAAGAAACAGTTGAGCATCTCGAACCTGATGAAGTGGTCGAAGACCCAACAGCTTTTGCTTTAGAAAAGCATCTGGAGCATTTCTTGGTAGAGAACTGGTCTAAAACCGAGTTGGGTGCAACATACGACATCTATACCGAAGAAGGTCAATTGGTCGGTCAGCAGTATCCATCTGATACAGGTCCTATCGATATCTTGGCAATCAGTAAGGATAAGAAGACATTGCTTGTTGTTGAGCTAAAACGTGGTCGTGCTAGTGATCGTGTGATGGGGCAGATTCAACGTTATATGGGCTATGTCAAAGATGAGTTGGCTGAGGCAGATCAGCAAGTAAAAGGGGTCATCATTGCACTAGAAGATGACTTAAGAATTCGTCGTGCTTTGAGTGTGGCTCAGAATATTGAGTTTTATCGTTATCAGTTGAGTTTTAAGCTCAATAAAAGCTAATGCAAAAGTGAAATTTGGCGCTGATTGATCATGTTTGGCGTCACAAAATATTAAATGTATTGTTAGAAACAAGGACGTTTTTAATACTTTATCAACAATTAAAATTTGAGGGCTGTAATGTCAATTTCCCAAATGTTTCAAGACTTTTTAAGCAATATTAAGGTTGCGAATGAAGAACAAATCACGTTGCGTTATCAAGAGATAACATGTGCGTTGAACAAAAAGTTTCGTGATACCGAATCAAAAACATCAAATCAATTACAAGTTGGTTCCTATGGCAGATGGACTGCGATTAAAGGTATTTCAGATTTAGACATGTTGTACATCATGCCATCTTCAAAATGGGAGGATTATAAAAATGGAGGTCAATCAAAGTTATTAAAGGATACAAAAGATGCAATTCTTGCACGTTATCCTCGAACCACTGTGTTTGTAGATCGATTAGTCGTATGTGTCCAATATACGAACTTTCATGTAGAGGTACAGCCTGTATTTAAGCAAGAGGATGGATCATATAAATATCCAGATACTAAAAATGGCGGTAGTTGGAAGATTACAAAACCGCAAGCTGAACTTGATGAAATGCAAAATATGAATAATGCAAAAAATCGAAATTTGCGTCGTTTATGCAAGATGGCTAGAGCTTGGAAAAATAAGCATGGTGTCTCAATGGGGGGCTTACTGATTGATACACTTGCCTATAACTTCATGAAATCTACGACTTACTATGATGATAAAAGCTATATGTATTATGACTGGTTAAGCCGAGATTTTTTTAAATTTTTAGCTGATCAACCTGATCGTGATCATTATCAAGCTTTAGGCAGTAATCAGGATGTTAAAGTTAAAGCTAAATTCCAAGATGCTGCACAAGATGCTTATGATTTATGTTTAGAGGCTATTGATTTAGGTACTGACGATAAAGCTTATAGTAAGTGGCGAATGATTTATGGACGACAGTTTCCTAAAACACCAAGTAAACAAGCAGAAATGTCGATACGCATTGAAGATATGCGTTATGAACATACAGAGCAGTTTATTGAGGATCAATATCCAATTGATATTCGATATAAGCTAAAAATTGAGTCTAAAGTTACTCAAGATGGTCAAACGATTGATTGGCTAAGAGGATTTAAACGTAGAAAGAAAAAGTTAAATCATGGACGTGGTTTAAGTTTTTATATTGAAGAAAATACAACACCAAAAAATTTACAGAACTATTCTGTGAAGTGGAAAGTGCTGAATAGAGGTGAAGAAGCGAAAAGACGTAATTGTATTCGTGGTCAAATTGTGTTGGATGATGGAAAAGAACGCATTGATGAATATTCAAGTTTTAATGGTGAACATCTAGTGGAGTGCTACATCATTCAAAATGGTGTGGTTGTAGCTCGTGATCGCATTTATGTGCCAATTGAGGATTAAATATGAATCGATCTGATTTTCTTAAATGTATCGCTGAAACTGGCTATAACGTAGGATTTGGAGCGAAAAAACACTTTGCTACTTATGATCTTGTTGAAAAATCCCCAGGATGGATTAGTTTTATATCAATTGCTTTCGGTATTTATTCTTTAGCATTCAAGGAGCTTTCAACAAACTTTCTTTCAGCATCTTTCACTGTGCTTGGCGTGGTTGGTCTCTATGTCAGTATGTATGATGCAAAAAAAAGTGATTATGAAAAGGCAGGTGTTGAGCTGACTAAAATTTATAATCAGCTTAGAGCTTTATATTACTCAGTTCAAAGTAAAAGTGATTCTGATGATTTAACAAATTTGATTAGTGAATATCAGCAGTTAGAAAGTCAGTATTATTCAGTAGGTCTGAGTAAGCAAATATTGTTCAGTGATTGGTATGCACACTATAAATTCTTTTGGCAGCATCAAATTGAATGGGTTGATGAGCAGAAGAAATTTAGGTTTTTTCGGGATAAAGTACCTTTGAGCTTTTATGTATTCTTGGTTGTCGTAATTGTTATGACTATTTGCTTTATTTATAAAGCAAATCTTAGTGCATGTTTCGCAGTTTTATTTTAAAAATTTTGGTTAGGTATGAACGGTCTCTCAATTAAGTTTCAAGAAGAATACAGTGCTAAGATCCCCGCTTTAACATTGTTAACAAATTTGGGGTGGTCGTTTTTACCGCCATCACAGGCACTTGTTGCCCGTGATGGTAAACAAGACCAAGTTGTCTTGCGTCAAATTTTACGTAAAGAGCTCTCTAAGCGTACTTTTCCATTTGCTGGTCAAGAATATTCATTATCGCCAAAATCAGTTGATAACTTAATTGCCGAAATCTGTAGTCCTGCTTTGAATGAAGGGCTACTGACTGCCAACGAAAAAATGTATAACCACTTATTCTATGGCATTCCTGTCACCGAATTTGTGAATGGAAAAAAGGTTAGCCCTACGATTCCATTGATTGATTGGCATAACATTCATAACAACGACTTTTCATATACTGAAGAATTTGCTGTCACACGCTCAGGTGGTGTAGATACACGAAGACCCGATATCATTTGCTTTGTAAATGGTATTCCTTTAGGGGTAATTGAAGCAAAACGCCCTGATAGTCAGGCTAAGAAAGGTCCAACGATTAATGAAGGCATTTCTCAGACGCTTCGTAATCAGCGACCTGATGAAATTCCACATCTGTTTGCATATAGCCAACTACTACTTTCTATAAATGGACATGAAGGGCGTTACGGCACATGTAATACCCCTGCTAAGTTTTGGGCAGCGTGGCGAGAAGAAGATATTTCTGATGCAGAGATGTATGCGCTTAAAAATAATAAATTAACTGCTTCACAAAAACAGAGCCTATTTTCTTATCGTCCAGTCGATGACTTAAATTGGTATGAAAACCTAATTGCAGGTGGAGACTTAGCTGTTACAGGTCAAGATCAACTGCTGATTAGTCTATTAAAGCCTGAACGACTACTCGAAATGGTTCGCCTATATACGCTTTTCGATAAGAAAGCAGGAAAAATTGTTGCCCGTTATCAGCAAATCTTTGGTATCAAACGCCTCATTGAGCGTATTAGTACGAAGAACAGCAAAGGTGGACGCGAAGGTGGTGTCATTTGGCATACAACGGGCTCAGGTAAATCTTTTACCATGGTCTTTCTTAGTAAAGCTTTGATCTTGCATGAGGCTTTAAAACAATGCCGTATCTTGGTTGTCACTGACCGTGTCGATTTAGAAGATCAACTGAGTAAAACCTTTGTATCAGGTGGTGAACTGGCAGGAAAAAAAGACAAGCAAAATGCCATGGCGACTTCAGGCAAACGCTTGGCTGAACAAATTGGTAAGGGTACAGAGCGAATCATGTTCTCTTTGATTCAGAAATTTAACTCTGCAACCAAACTTCCTGAATGTGTTAACACAAGTTCTGACTTCATTGTCTTGATTGATGAAGGGCATCGAAGCCAAGGTGGTGAAAACCATGTGCGTATGAAACTCGCACTGCCAAATGCGGCATTCGTGGCATTTACAGGTACGCCATTACTTAAAGATGAAAAGACCGTTAACAAGTTTGGTCCTATTGTTCATGCGTATACGATGCAAAGAGCGGTAGAAGATAAAACCGTAACGCCTTTGCTCTATGAAGAACGAATTCCTGATTTAGATGTCAATGAACGAGCGATTGATACGTGGTTTGAACGGATAACAGAAGGTTTAAATGATCAGCAAAAAGCAGATTTAAAACGTAAATTTGCGAGAAAAGGTGAAATTTATACTGCGGATGATCGTATTCGCCTGATTGCGTTAGATATTGCCAATCACTTTGTGAAAAATATTGATGATGGTTTAAAAGGACAGCTTGCTTGCGATAGCAAGGCTTCAGCGATTAAGTATAAAAAGTACTTGGATGAAGCAGGCTTGTTTGAGTCTGCTGTGGTGATGAGCCCACCTGATAGTCGTGAAGGAAATACTGATGTTGATGAATCGACTACCCCTGAAGTGACCCAATGGTGGAAAGACAATGTCGGCACTCAGGATGAGCAAACTTATACCAAACAAGTAATTGAGCGTTTTGAAAAAGATGATTCGCTGAAATTACTGATAGTGGTGGATAAACTCTTAACAGGTTTTGATGAACCTAAAAATGCTGTTCTTTATATTGATAAAAATTTAAAACAGCACAATCTGATTCAAGCAATTGCGCGTGTAAACCGACTTCATCCAATGAAAAAGTTTGGTTTATTGATCGACTATCGAGGTATTTTAAAAGAATTGGACGCTACGATTCTTGATTATCAAGATCTCGCTGCCCGTACCCAAGGTGGCTATGATATCAATGATCTTACAGGCTTATATACGCAAATGAGCTCTGAATACAAACGTTTACCTCGTTTGTATAAAGCACTTTGGGCAATTTTTGCTGATGTCAAAAATAAAAATGATCCAGAGCAGTTGCGCCAAGTTTTAGTCCCACGCATTGAAGAACGTGAGGGTGAGTTAGTCGATATTCACTTGAAAGTTCGTGATGATTTTTATGAAGCACTTACAGAATTTGCCAGTTGTTTAAAAGTTGCGTTGCAGTCAGCAACCTTCTTTGAAGATAAAAGCTTTTCTGATGCAGATCGTCAGCACTACAAAGAAACAGTCAAACTATTTACAAGCTTGCGTCATATTGTGAAACGAGATGCTGGAGAGACGATTGACTATGATCAGTATGCTGAGCAAGTCAAAAAACTTCTTGATAAACATGTTGTGGGTATTGAGGTAAAAGACCCTGATGGAGTTTATGAAGTCGGCAAGATGGGTAAAATAGCTCAGCCTGAAGATTGGAGTGAAGAGAAAACACGTAATGAAACGGATATCATCAAAACTCGTGTAACGAAGATGATTGAGCAGCAATTGCGTGATGATCCCTATGCTCAGGAGGCTTTCTCTAAGCTGTTACGTCAAGTTATTGAAGAGGCTGAGAAAGAGTTTGATCACCCATTGAAGCAACACATGCTGTTTAGAGAGTTCGAAGAACAAGTTGAAGCTCGTCGTTTAGATGAAATTCCTGATGTGTTCAGTGGCAATAAGCATGCTCAAGCTTATTTCGGTGTCTTTAAGAAACTATTACCTGAAGCATTCTCGATAACAGATCAAGAGAATCAAGATAAGTGGATTGAACTTGCTTTCGAGGTTGATTGTTCTGTGATGAGCTCTGTGGCTGAAAACTCAATTAATCCACAAAATATTGAAGCGGATATCCGTAAAAAACTATTACCTCAGATGTTCCGTGAATGTAAATCCATTGGGAGTGGTATGGATCAAGCCAAAAAAATTGTAGAAATGATTGTACAAATCACGCGGGTAGGACTGAATGGTGGGTAAAGACGCTATCAGCACTCGACCATTTAGTTTCGTTTATGGGGATGAAACAATATCCTATGAAAGAGTACCGCGTTCTGGAGAGGCGAACAAAATATTAATTAAGGTGCATCCTGATTGCCGAGTTGTAGTGCATGCTCCTGAAATCGCGACTGATCATGATGTACTAAAAGCGATACAGAAACGTAGTCGATGGGTTTATCAGCAGCTCCGTGACTTTCGGCAACAGAAAGAATTTATTACGCCACGCTTGTACGTCAGTGGAGAAAGTCATTACTACCTAGGTAAACAGTATTTATTGAAAATTATAGAAAGTCATGATGTTCCGAGTGTGAAGTTATTACGTGGAAAATTTGAAGTATCTGTGAACCGAAGGGATACTGAACATATTAAAGAAGTGCTAGATAGTTGGTATAAGGCTAAAGCGAAGAGTATATTTTTTAAGCGTCTAAATCATGTCTTGGATAGAACCCTATGGATTAATGAAATACCTAAATTTCGGGTTTTGAAAATGCAAACACAATGGGGAAGCTGTTCACCTCAAGGAACACTTGTTTTAAATCCTTATCTGGTTAAAGCACCAACTCAATGTATTGACTATGTGATATTGCACGAACTCTGTCATTTGGCTGAACATAACCATAGTGAGCGGTTTTATCAACTTATGAGCCAAGTGATGCCTGATTGGGAAAAAATTAAGAAGCAATTGGATGGTATGGCGAATCATTTTTTAGTATAAAAGTAGGATTTCAAATATTTTTTATTTCCTTTAAGATCATTGGATTAAAAAAATTAATTTACTAAATAGTTTTTATAAATAGGTAGATTTGTGCAGCAAACTGAGGAGTCAATACTCCGTAATTTAAGCGTTAATGATTGGGTGCAACGTCTTCAGAATCATTACCTAAGAGCTGATGGACCATATGGCAGTACAAAACTTACTTCATTAGATGTCACTCCAGCTGGCCTGGCTGCAGCAGTTGATGCAGTGGATTGTTCTGATGAGGTGGTGTTAAAAGCCTTTATGGCATTATTTTCAAGAAGTTATGTGCAAAAAATATTAGGAACAAAAATTCATGAGAGTAGTGGTCTTTACGCATATAACAACTTTCATTTACTTGTTCTTTCTTGTGTAGTTGCTGCTACCACAACCAACGCAGGCGATAGTAAACAATATAGAGAACGCTTGGGAGCATTGTTAGATGATGGTAAAGGAGCAGAGCAAAAAGTCGATGGTGTAAATAGCTTATGGAAAGCTTTAGCTATTTGGGTTAATAAAAAAGGTGATTTATATCGAGAAATAGTCCTTCCTGAACCAGGTAGCTGGACTTTAATTGGTTATGCAGCAAAATTAGCATATCCTTCTAGAAAAGATCGTGCTTATCTAAAAAAAATTCTCAAAGAATTGCCCGATAAGGCATTAGATAATCAAAATATTTTATTGAATTATTTAAAGGGTTCGTCATATCGTCTTCCTGAACGCATGCGTGATGACTTAGCTGATTTAATCCGATGCTATGGTAATAATCAATCTATAGAAACACATCATTTTTGGCAGCTTATCGAAAATATTCTAGTTGAAATTTCTCGAGAAGAACCTAAGCATTCTACATTGTTGTGGTCCATATCAGTGAGTTTTGGCGGTTGGGATGGTGAGGAATTAGAAGACGTTTTTATGTCACGAGGTAATCGACGCGCAGAGTTAGAAAATCCTTTTTGGCATGGTACGTTTAGTCAATTACTCACAGAATATAGAACACCTCCTCAAATTAAAAAGCTTTTAGATTCTGGCTGTATTATTTTGTGTGAAAGCTATGGCGGACTATGGACGCAAGATGATAGAAAACCAAAAGAAAAGCAAAAAGCTATTATTTTAAGTTGCTCTGAAAAAATCGTAAAAAATTTTAAGAAATCATTGAAGCTGGGGCATAGATGGTATTGCTCAGAAACAATGTCATTTAGTTCAGCATTACAGATTACTGCTGGAAAGGGAATTTCTGACTCGAATCATCAAAATACTGAGTTAAGAATCGAAGGCGGTATTCCGCTTGGGAGAGGGAAATGGCTTTCTCGACCGGGATATCTCCCTAATATATATATTGAGAAAGACGCAAAGCTATCCATATCACCACCGCTTAAACTCCAAGCTGTGGGTAATATCATCAATATAATAGAACTAATTAAAATCGATGGCGAATGGCGAATAGAATGGAAATTAAAAAATAATACTTGTTTTAAATTAGTACGGTTTTTTAAAAATGCGCCGTTGGTTTCTAAATGGCCTGAAAGATCAGACCGTTATGAAGCTGCAGTAGAGCTTTCTTATGAAGATGGGGTTCCGTTAACAAATAGTGAAATCGTTACATCATCTTCAGGCATCTTTCCTAATCAGTTATCTGATGCTCTTGAAGCTATTTATGCTCGTGCGGGTGCGCCAAGATCAGAAAGTGAAATCATAGGAATTTTGCGAACAGTATTGCCAACTGACTCAAAACTGAAATATTTGGTTTGGGATGTACTGCGTTCGTTAGAAGAAGCAGGTTGGTTAGAGCAAGATATTAAACGAAGTTGGCGCGGTCGAGTTTGGCGTGTGTTACCCCCTCGTATTGTTATTACAGGTGAAAATACAGCTATAGTGGAAGGTGCAATTGCTGCAGCGGAATTTGATTTCTTAAGGATCGAAGCACAAAGGGTAGGGGTTAATATTCACGTTAATTCTGCATTACCTTTTGCTGCGCCTGTGATTGGTTTGATCGGAACAGGGTTGTGGGAGCTTGCTGAAATACTCGGTTGGCCATTTCTAAGAGCCAAAATACCAGAAATAAAAACAGCTCCTAATTGTTGGCCGCTAGAAAACAGAACAGAGATGGGGCGTAAATTAGCTGGCGTATGGAAAGCCGACCCAGGTTTATTTGTATCCGAACTTCAACAAAAACCAAAAGGACCGACTCTTTCCAGATTAGTACGAGAAGATGACCGAGATGTTTTTCGAATAGAAGAAGGAAGCACCACTTTTATTTCAACTCAACGGATTGTGGCATTACTTGAATATGCTAGAAGAACCAATAATCCACTTTTCATTTATCGTGATAGATGTTTGGAACGTCAAGGAGCAGGTGGGTATCTTCCTTTGCCAGTTGCTCAGTGGTTACGGCGTTCCACGGGAATTCAATCTGGGCCTTGTCTGACTTGTGATCAATCTTATTCCTATCACTATGGTGTGAATGAACAGCAGCTTGCGGTTTTAGAAAAAGTCTTTGCTTGCGCGATTCAAGGTCATAAAAAAAGCAAATCCAACAATCAAGTAATGAAAATCGCAAAACAGCGTCATCGTGGTATGAGATTAAGTCATTTTATATACGGGAATTAAATTTACTATGTTAGAAACATTTTATTTAGGTCAGGCAGATTACAAACCTAAACCGTACACCCGGATTCATTGTATTGCTAAGACTGTAAATGGTGCATGGAAGAAGCAAAGTTTAATCGATGACTTGCCTGCAGTAGGTAAAGTATTTGCTCCATCACTTGCATGGGTTGAAGAGAACCAACTGATTGCAATTACAACTGAAACGAATCCAAAGCAAGTTGATGATGGTCAAGATCATTATATCGTTAAGGATGCTTTTAGCCCCAACCTAGTCATCGATTATAGATCAATGACGATGGAGCAAATTCGTTACAAATTAATTGAATTTGGATTGGCCAGGATAGCTCCCTACACTGATGAAGTTATTGTTGCCTTATCTGATACACAATGTACGGTGGTAAAGGTTAAGCCACATCCTATCCATGGTCGTTACGTTGCCTCACCTGGAACAATAGAAATTTATGCTTTTAATAAAGCTATTTTTGACGGTGATACTTTTAATGGACAATTCCTAGAAATTCCTCAGGATACAGTTGGGGAATTCATTGGTGAAATAACATGGAAACTAGATCAAGAATTACTTAGTGATGTTTTGAACAAAGTAAAACAATATGACAAGATTGATCTATCTAAATCTAAACGTGAAGAAATTATTTCTATACTTAACCGTGCGTTAGAGATTACAGAGGAAAATGATGACTGGGACTCTATAAAAGATTGGATGTTAGCTTACAGTAAACGAGTTCATCGTACGTTAGGTGCTCCTGAGCTGATCGCTAATACACTTTTTGAAACGCGATCAGTCCGTCAAGAGTTAGAGAAATTAAAATTATTAGTTCGTGATAAATATTACGATGAAATGAAACCTGTTATTAGACAGAAAATTGAAAGTGAACTAAAGGAGCTTAATGATCAGCGAGAAATACTGGATGTTGAAATTAAGCAAGGAGAAGAAAAGTTAACGGGACTAAAAGCAACCTCTAGTAAGTTACAAGAACATGTTTCCAATCTAAATCGCCAACTCGTTTATGAAATTAACCAACTGAACCAAATTCTTGGTGATATTGAGGATTTGGACTCCAGAGAAGGGGTAGAGCTTTTAAAACGTTTCCAAAAAGCACTGCAAGACTCAGGTAAATTAATTTCGCCTGCTGATACCAGTATCCCACCGTGGTCTCGAGGTATTGAACCTCAAAATATATCATCGATAGATAATCTTGAATTTCCAGTAAGGCTCGAAAATCAGGCTAGAAAAACGGGTATTACAACTGAAGATATGAAACTCCTAGATGTTTCTGTCCGCTCAGGTGCTTTAACCATATTACCGCAGCAATCAGCTGAAATTATGATACCAAAATATGCCCAAGTAATTGCCGGAGGTGTATTTTTTAGAGAGCCGCTTGGTCCAAACATTCTTAATCTTGATGACTTGTGGGCTCAGCCATCTCGGGGTATGAGTACAGGTTTTTCGAGAGCTTGGTCTCTAGCACTTCAAAATCCAGAGCAATATTATCTTGTCTGGTTAGATGGTATTCAGCGTACAGCGATGGATTTATGGTTACCTAGCCTTGTAGGTGTTTTATATAGCTCAAATAGACCTAAAAATCTTTTAATTGTTGCAACTGTTGCGAACAATTTTTTAGATATTGATCGCTTGTGGTTAGATTTGCCTAATTTTAGTATTCCTCTTGTTCCTGAGTTTACTAGCATTCGTTCCAAAGACTTAGTACAGCAAGTGACTGAAAATGAAAAACAGTTAACACGATTGAATTTACAAGAGTCAGGGTCTTGCATAGATCTGGATATGGATGAATACAGATATGAAATGGAAGACCGTAAACTTTCTCCACATGCTTTGGAAACAGAAATAAGGTTATATCTTGCTGAGAGTTTATTTGTTGGGGAAAGAGCTTCAATAAGCGACAGGATAAGAAAATATTCAACCTTGCGTGAAAATGGTCAAAAATGGCTTAAAGGTTTATTAGAGAAATAGTTGTAAGGAAAAAATAATATGTTGGATCCAATCGGTGCATATAACGATATCTTAGATCTCTACCTTTCTTACTTGGATACGGTATATCGGTTGCGCCGTGAGGATCTAAGTAAAGCACGGCAGAATTTGTTACGACAGCCGGGGACCTTAATGCCCCAGCCTTTTATCGAGCCAATTTTACGTTACCAGCCAGCCAAAATAAGACTAGAAGAATGCCTTGAAGATCGTGAGGACAACCCTCTTAGCAAATTTAAACGTGAAGAACGACAAGCCATTATTGAAATGACATTTTCTGGTTTGTTCCCGGGTAAACCAGCTGAAGGTGAGTTATCACGTAACGGGCTGTTTATCCCATATGCTCATCAAATTGAAATGCTTAAGCATGGGATCACCCCTGGAAAGCCAGGGATTGTTACCTCAGGGACTGGCTCAGGTAAAACTGAATCTTTCTTGCTGCCAATTTTGGCAGAGATTACTGCGGAAGCGACACGATGGTCTGCTCCATCTACCGATTATTTGAAATCACAGTGGTGGCGTGAAGATGGTGGCTTTCATTTACATCGTAAAGGAGAGGCATCTGATCGGCCTAAAGCAGTACGCGCACTTTTACTTTACCCGATGAATGCACTCGTGGAAGATCAAATGGTGCGTCTACGTAAGATGCTGGACTCACCTGAAGCAATCAATGTGCTTGATCAACGTGCCAATGGAAATCGAATTTTCTTTGGCCGCTATACTAGTGCAAGTCCAGTTCCAGGTTATCTGGCCCATCCACGGCGTTCAGATCAGCAAGAAAAAAATAGAGCAAAAAGTCGTCTGGATAGAACTAAAGCGACGCTGCGTAGTATTGCAGAGGACCAAGAAAAAGCTCGGATTTATGATCAGCAGAATCAGCATTCTGATCCGACTCGTTATCTATTTCCATCACCTGATGGTGCTGAGTTAATCACTCGTTGGGATATGCAGGAAACCCCTCCGGATCTTCTCATTACAAACATTTCTATGTTGAATGCGATGCTGTCCCGTGAAGTAGATGCTAGGATTTTTGATCAGACGAGAAAATGGTTGGAAACTGATCCTGATGCTTACTTCTTCCTTGTATTGGATGAACTTCACTTAATACGGGGTTCTACAGGGACAGAAATGGCGGCTCTGATCCGAACTTTGATAAATAAACTTGGGCTAGATCGTTCTGAATATCGCCATAAACTTCGCATTTTAGCCTCAAGTGCTTCATTACCGCTTGAGGGTTCAGAACGTGTACATAGTTTGAATTATCTGTATGACTTTTTTGGTCCTTTTGGCACATACGCTAACACTGAGAGTCAAGGTGCAAAGCAGCCAGAAGACTGGGCTTCAGCTGTAGTGTGTGGGCAAGCAAAAATACCACAGCCTGCTACCAATGATTATGTCGAGCCAAATCCATTTATAGCTTTAGTTAACTACCTTGTGCCTGATGGACGTTATCTCGGACAATTAGATTACCAATTGGGTCAAAATAGTGAATTGGATAATCGGCTATCTTTTTGCGCTATAGCCTTAGGTTTAGCTCATAATTTTACATTAAGTGATCTAGTCAACGAAGCTTCAGCAAGGCTTACTTTCGGTTGTACTGCCGATGATGGAAGTATTAAAGCAAGATCACTATCGACAATAGCTAAAAAAGTTTTCGGTGATCCTTCAGCAGAAAATGCTGTAAGAGGTTTGACAATTCTTCGTGGTTTAGGTGACGGGATTGGTTCTGAGGCGATTGCTTTCAGAGAACATTTGTTTTTAAGAAGTCTTGAAGGTTTATTTGCTAGTCCCTTGATACAAGAAGGAAAGCTTGTTTATGAGGGAGTATCTGTCGAGAGCGGTACAAGTCACGTGCAGACTTCCAAAGGCATACAAAGGATATTTGAACTATTTTTATGTGAGGGGTGTAATTCGGAGTTTATTGGTGGTCTGCGTGGCCGAAGTTTTCAGAACAGTCCCAATCCAGCTCTAGAAATTCTGCCCCAAACCCAGGATCTTGAGCACCTTCCAGAATTTGGTACAGGAACAGGAATTGAAGATTTAAGTCATGAGGAATTTGTGCTTTTTTGGCCATCTGCACAAGAAGCAAGGCAAGGTGACAATGATAAAGAAAGTTGGGTTCCTATGTGGCTTGACCCACATAATGGGCAATTGCGACCAGGGAATTCACAAGGGAGTGCTCATGAGTTAATTCCTGGACGAGTGTTTTCACTTATCAACGGTTCTGAAAAAGAGAAGAGACGCACTCGTACAGCAGCACCTAATTGTTGTCCAGCGTGTGGTGCAGATTATTTTCATCGTAGCGAACAGTATCGCCGATCTCCAATTCGTAGCTTCCGTACTGGATTTGCAAAAACATCCCAGTTGTTAGCTACTGAGGTTCTTGAACTTCTCAAGCGTGCGGGTAATGCCCCTAAAGTTGTTTCATTCTCCGACAGTAGACAGGATGCAGCTAAAACAGCTATAGATATAGAGCGACATCATCATAACGATACTCGCCGTAGAATTTTAGTTGATGCTTTAAAAAATCACCAGCCAACCGAAGACTTAGAAACTCTCAAACATAAACGGACTGAAGCAGAGGATCAAGGAGACTACGATCGTTTTGATGAATTAAATGCCTTAATCAGACAAATTCAAAAACGGGGGAATTCAGATCGTATCGCATTAGAAACGATCTTGGAATCTGATGAGAAAGGGGTCAAGAGAGGTTTTAAAGCCGAGCGTCTGCTTGCGGGTATGGCCGATATTGGTGTTCATCCTACAGATGAGACAGGGGTTAAACGTATTCTCGATTATGAATGGCCAGATCTGTTCAAAGTTCAACAAGATGCCATATATTGGAATGATGACATTGATAGCTTAAAGATCACTGATGCAAAAAAAGAAGTAGCAGAAGCTCAAAGGTCATTAGTTGAAGATGTATTATTTGCCCGTAATTACTTTGCTTTAGAGGAAACAGGTATTGGTTATCCTTGTTTTACGCCAAGTAAATTAAGCAATACGGATACACTTGATGCAATTTTGCGCGTACTTGCTGATAATTATAGAGTACTAGCTAATAAGTGGGTTAGAGAAGGTAACATTAAAGAGTGGGTGGATGGGCATTCTGTAAGCAGTCGTAGAGTTAAAAGTTTTATGAAAGCATCTGGTATTGATGCGAATGCTATGACCAAGATTTTACAAGAGATTGCTGAATTAAAACATCAAGGAGGAATAATCCGCATTGAGCGTCTCTATATTCAGCTAGTTAAGCCAGATGCCCCAGCTTATGAGTGTGTCACTTGTGGTCGGGCTCACTTGCATCGCGGTACAGGCATTTGTACACGCTGTCATACACTCTTGCCGCAGATGCCTAATAGTACCGCAGCAGACCTGCGACAACGTAATTATATTTCTAAACGTCTTGATAAAGCACTTGCTGAAGAGCAAACAACTTTCAGATTACGTTGTGAAGAATTAACAGGGCAAACTGGCTCTCCTGCTGAACGTCTTCGCAGGTTTAGGGGAATTCTGATTGATTCAGAACATAACAGCCTGAAACGAAAAGCAGAAGAAATTGATGTGCTTTCTGTAACGACAACTATGGAAGTGGGGATTGATATCGGAGCTTTACAAGCTGTGTACCAAGCAAACATGCCTCCACAACGATTCAACTACCAACAGCGAGTAGGACGTGCGGGTCGACGTAAACAGGCATTTTCATTGGCTATGACACTTTGCCGTGGTCGTAGTCACGATATGCACTATTTCCGGCATCCAGAGGCAATCACTGGTGATGCCCCCCCGCCACCATTCCTCACGGTAGACCACATAGATATTAGTTTACGTTTGTTGCGTAAGGCATGGTTAACAGCAGCTTTTAATCAGTTAAGAGAGGAAGATGGAAGCAACTATCCGGGTGATCATACTGCATCTGATATTCATGGTGAGTTTATTCCTACCAAGGAATTCTATAGTGAGTCCGGCAATTGGTTGAAAAGACTCGAATCTACATTAATCAAAACACACGATGTCCCTGAAAAACTTGCACGAACATTAGGTGAAGGTATCGCTGGGCGTGCTGAATTACTTTTAGAGAAGTTGCAAGTAGATCAACTGATCAAAGAAATAAGTATATTGGCGAATGAGGGTAACAGTAGAGAAATCGGGTTGGCACAATTTTTGGCCGAGAGTGGACTTTTACCTATGTTTGGTATGCCTACTAGGGTTAGACCGATGTATCTTGGTATGAAACCAACTGGACAAAAAGATGCAGAGTGGGATTTGGTTGATCGAGAAATAGATATGGCTATTTACGAATTTGCACCAGGTCAAAGTCTTGTTCGAGATAAACGCATACATGAGAGCATAGGTTTTACTGATCAACTTGGCTTTATTCAGCCAACAAAGAGTGGAACAAAAATCATTCCTGAACCTAGAGAACAATGGTGGACTGATAAGGTTGAAATCGCTGATTGCCCATCTTGTGGTGCAATTAAAATTTCTTCGCAACAAACTAGTAGTTTAAATTGTGAAGATTGTAAAAATTTAATACCAAAGGATCACTTCGATACTTACTATTCTCCAGCAGCATTCAGAACGGATTTTCAGCCGAAAGTCTCCGATGGAACTGAACCGTCACGACCATTAATCCGCCGCGAAACAGGGTCAATTATTGAACCTATGAGGATGGTGAATGTTAACGGTACGAACCTTTCTTTAGCTAGCGGGAGTGAGGCATATGTTATACGACGTAATCGTGGATCACTGAACTTGGTTGGTGAGCATGAGAGCTATGAAATGGTTACTAGAACACAAAGCCGAATATATTGCCAAGATCGAAAAAACATAAAAATCGATAGTCTGCCTAACCAAGCTATTCTTAATGATAAAGCACGTAGCCGTGAGCATTGGATTGAACCATCTGATGGGCGAGAAGTGCAGCGAGTTAAATTATTCTCAAGGAAACGTACTGATGCTATCAGTTTAGGTATGTTGAAGATTGCTAATGGTTTATCTATGGATCGGATTGGTCCTAGACAGAGATCTGGAACAAATTTACGGGCTGCAGCGATTAGTGCTACTCATTTATTGGTACAAAGATCAGCTCTAGCGTTAGATATTGCGCCAGAAGAATTTGAACCATTAGAACCACGATTAAGAGATGGTAAGCCTATATTGCAAATCGCTGATACATTAGTAAATGGAGCAGGTTTCTGTAGAAGATTAACCGAAATAGGGAAGAGCGAACCACTTATTGTGGAATTAATAAACTCAATGCTAAATGATGTTGAAGACCCTATCGTTGCATCTTTCTTAGATGAAAAGCATAGAAAAGAATGTAGTCGTTCTTGTTATCGTTGTATTCAACGTTATGGTAACAGAGGCTATCATGGTCTTTTAGATTGGCGATTAGGTCTTAGTTTCCTAAGATGTTTATTTGACCCTCAGTACAGGGTTGGCTTGGACGGAAATTTTGAGCGATATCCAGAGATTAAAGATTGGCCTGAAATTGCGAGACAGGCTGCGCAAGATATCTATCGTTTAGATCCGAATAAGCGAAAAATTGTTTTTTATGGTCCCTTACAGCTGCCAGTTGTTTTGCATAATCATGATTCAGTAAACCCTGAAGCATTTATCATTGTACATCCTTTTTGGAACGTGGTAGATGGTATTGCACCGGAGATACAAAAAACTTTATCTCTTATAGATAAGAATTTTTCTATCAGATTTATTGATACGTTTGAGACCAATCGTAGATTAATGGGTGCACTTGAATATGTACGAAGCATAGCAAGTCCTAAAACTTAAATGTGACTGAAATAATTAACATTGCTAGGACCAGTTGCATCCTTTTATTTTTAGGGGGGATTACCCTTAATTCCTTTAATGTGTGAGCAAATAACACCGAATGAGAAGCAAATGGAAAAAGCCTCAATTTTCAAATCTAAAGTATCTTTTAGAGACTTTAAACGATAACTTCGATACAGTCTTTGGCACAAACAGTAGAATCTACTGGATAGTACTGTATTGAGTTCGAATTTCACAATCTAATTCTTCAGATGAACTTTTTTCTTATGATTTCAATTTTTGCTGTAAACCAGATATTGAAACCATATTGCAACCCTGCGGATAATTATGGCTAATAAGTATTTGTAATAATATGGTTATTTGTATAAATAGATCCTATCCATCATCGGGGCAACGGAAATACGTGGCTTTAATGATTCAAGTGGTTGCATAAAATATTCTCGGATGTGGACAAGAAAAGAAAGGGCAGCATTATACGAGTTTTACGAAAAATTCACCAATCATCCTCATCCTTGAGAAATCTAAATATTGGTTTATCTAAAGTTGATGCATTGCAGTGTTTTTTCGAGTGAGTAGTAAATCTAATAAGCTAAAGATCATACATGCTAGCACTAAGCCAATACCTGCAAAGCAGGTCATCGTCCAACCACCATGGTTCCATGCAAAAATTCCTAAAGCAGAACCGCACGCGCCACCGGTAAAATAAGCAGTCATATAAATGGCATTAATACGTGATTTTGCATCAGGGCGTAAGCGAAAGATTATGCTTTGATTGCTCGTGTGGACCAATGCAAGCGCCAACTGAATCAGTGCAAAACCCAAGATATAGCTAAATAAATAGAGTTGACCAAAATAAAAAAATATCCAACTTAAGATAAACAAACCACAACCCATCCAAGTGAGTTGATTGGTAAATCCCTGATCCGCATATTTACCAATATATTGGGTTGATAAAGCACCAAAAATACCAACTAAAGTCACCATACCAATAAATAAATCAGGTAATTGATGTGCAGAGCTAAGTAGTAAAGCAATCGTTGAGTACAAGATACTCACTGCTGCAAAAGCAAAACCACCTGTCAGTGCTCTCAGCACTAAACGTTTTTCTTGTTTTAAGAGTTGCCCCATTGAAACAAATACTTGTCCATAATTTAGTTTCATCTTCATGACGTATGGCAGACGGCTTTTAAGTGCAAAGGCAAGAAACAGCATCAAAATTCCACTGACGATATAAATCACCTTCCAATGAAACAAGTTTGAGAATAAGCCAGCTAGGCTAGTCGACAAAAGAATACCGACCAGTAGTCCACTCATTAAAAAGCCTACAACTTCACCTGTTTTCTCAGGTTGAACAGTCATCGTTGCCAACGGTATCAATACTTGTGCTGCTACAGAAAATAATCCAGCCATAATGGTACCGACCCAAAGCATCGGTAAGTTCACAGAGAACGCACTGATAAACAATCCCGCTGCACATAAGCTCATTAAGAGTGGAATAAATTTGGTTTTATTCACCACATCGCCCATAGGGACAATAAAAAGTAAACCGAGAGCATAAGAAACTTGGGCAAAGGTAACTGTAAGAGCAGCTTGGCTCTGACTAACAGAGAAATACTGTTGTATGGAGTGGATCAGTGGTTGACTATAATAGTTTGCACCGGCACATAGACCGCATGCAGCCGCCATAAACCAGAGTAAGGCTTTATTTTCACTAATATCTTGAGTGTTAGGCATAATGTTCTCTTAAACTGGTTTACACAGTATATGCAGTTGCTTCGATTTCAATTTGCATACCTTCCAACGCTAAACACGGCACGGGAATGAGCGTACATGCAGGAAATGCAGCATTTTTCCAAAAGTGTTGGATAGTCTGTGTGAGCAAATGTAGCTTTTCAGCATTGTGATTGACAATTAACACGCGCAAAACAGCAATATCTTTGAGCTGTGCTTGTACTGAATTGAGTGCTGTTTGAATATTATAAAAGACTTGTTGTACCTGTTGGTCAAAATTATATGAAAGTTCACCTTTATTATTTTCTCCGCCTTGCCCTGAGATATGAATGATCTTCATATTAGGCTGAACGACAGCAATGTGACTATATCCATTTAGGCTAGGATCATACAGCCCATTTGGATTAATGAGTTTGAATGCGAGAGAATCTGAATCTTTCATGACTAAACCGTTCGTAGAAATTCTAAAAATGTTAGTATCAAAGCTCAAGTTAACTAGAGGTCAAGCAGATTTTGAAAAGACAACAATCTCCAAGTTGGCTAACGATAGGTGAGCTTGCAAAACGAAGCGGTGTAAGTGTTCCAGCCATTCGCTTTTATGAGGAAAAAGAATTAATTGGGGGGATACGAACGACAGGTAATCAGCGTCGTTATCAAAGGGCAATGCTGAGGCGTATTGCTATTATTAAAACAGCGCAGCAAGTTGGAATATCATTACAACAAATCAAGCAAACCTTCGAAACTTTACCTAAACATCGCAGTGCGACAAAAAAAGATTGGCAAATCATGTCTCAACAGTGGCAAGGACAACTGGATCAACAAATTATGATGTTACTCCAATTGCGACAGCAGTTAGATCAATGTATTGGATGTGGGTGCTTATCTCTGGAACAATGTCCTTTACGAAACCCTGACGATTGTCTTGCTGAAGAAGCAATGGGAGTACATTTTCAAAAAATTTTGTTTTTGATGGATCAAGATGACATTGATATTTCAACATAATGTCTACTTTTGCACTAAAATTGTGCAATATGGTGCTTTTAGTAAGACAATCTCCTATAAATATCACTTGAGAAAATGCCATTTAAACTTTTTACATTTCTTTTTTAGTTTTCCAATCTTTTTTTGCGTAGTGAGATCAACCCAATCTTAAGAAAAATGAATCAAGTGAAAGTGAAATAAGCTGTTGTTATCAGATAAATTGATAGAAAAGTCGCATTTAAAACCAGTAAAACTTTTAAAGAAGCCAATCCTTATCATTAAATGCATGATTAAGATGCAAATTGACCTAATCAATTGATACGTACATAAGCAAATCGAATCATTCAGAGACGATCTGAGATCTTTATGTATCAGAGATAGTGAGAGCGGGTTTTAGTTTATTTATGAGATATCGCTATACAGGCTTTTATATCAATAAAAGCTTAGGCAAGAATTGAGCTGTATTGATAATAATCAAATCGAATTATTTTGTTTGTATAAATTTGAATCGTTGCTTAACGGGAAGACAAACATGCTGAGCATACAAGGTTTAAATGCAAATATGAATCATCAGTTCAAAATATAGGTATTTATTAAATAAATATTGGGTGGAATTTTAAAAAACTTCCATTAGAATCCAAAATTCTACAAAGAATACTCCTGGGGGAAACATTGCTATAAGCGATGTTTACTTAAGAAAAACTAGCTTGAGGAACGCTCATGCAGATCGGAATCCCAACCGAAACTGTCGTCGGTGAAAGTCGTGTAGCTGCTACACCTGAGACAGTAAAGAAGTTGATTAACGCAGGTCATAGCGTTGTCATTGAACGTGGTGCTGGTGTTAAAGCTGCGTATATTGACAGTGCTTATGAACAAGTTGGCGCAACCATTACGGACGATGCATATACAGGTAGCCAAATTATTTTGAAAGTACGTGCTCCGAAAGGTGACGAGATTCAAAAGCTTGCGGCTAACACTACTGTAGTAGCAATGTTTGACCCTTACCGCAATCCAGAATTAGACCAGTTTGCTACTCAGCAAGTGTCTGCTTTTGCATTAGAGTTACTTCCACGTACACTTTCACGTGCACAAAATATGGATGTACTTTCTTCACAAGCAAACTTGGCAGGTTATAAATCTGTATTGTTAGCAGCGGCTGAATATCAACGTATGTTCCCAATGTTAATGACTGCTGCGGGTACCGTAAAACCTGCACGTGTTGTGATCATGGGTGTTGGTGTTGCAGGTCTTCAAGCCATTGCGACTGCAAAACGTTTAGGTGCAGTTGTAGAAGCAACAGACTTACGTCCAACAGCAAAAGAGCAGGTTGAGTCTTTAGGCGGTAAATGGTTAGACGTACCAATGTCCGATGAAGAAAAACAACGTGCTGCTGAAGCTGCGAAAAGCGGATACGGTTGGCAGCCTGGTGAGCAATACATCAAAGATCAAGCTGCGATTGTAGATAAAGCTGTATCAAATGCTGACATCGTAATCACGACTGCATTGATTCCAGGTCGTAATGCTCCACGTCTGATCAAAGCTGAAACTGTTGCCAAAATGAAACCAGGTTCTGTCATCTTAGATATGGCTGTTGAAACTGGTGGTAACGTTGAAGGTTCTAAAGAAGGCGAGACTGTTGTTACTGAAAATGGCGTGAAAATTTTGGGTATCCCAAATATTCCAGGCACAGTTGCAACAGAAGCATCTGCATTGTATGCACGTAACGTTTTCAACTTCCTTGAAACATTATTCGACAAAGACAAAAACTTTGCGATCAATCAAGAAGATGAAATCCAAAAAGCGTTACTCGTGACTCATGGCGGTCAAGTACTGCTCAAGCGCGGTTAAGGAGAGTTCTCATGGTTGAAACGATTACAATTTTCGTCCTTGCCATCTTCGTAGGTTACTACGTAGTTTGGGGAGTAACACCTGCGTTACATACACCACTTATGGCTGTAACGAACGCATTGTCTTCAATCATTATCGTTGGGGCAATGATCCAAACCGTGGGTATGCCTGTGATTGGTGTTGAAGCAAATGTAGCTTTCCAAAGCGTAAACGTTGTGAGCATCTTAGGTGCGATTGCTGTGTTCTTGGCAAGTATCAACATTTTTGGTGGCTTCGCTGTAACTGCTCGTATGCTTGAAATGTTCAAGCCGAAGCAAAAGAAAAAAGAGGGCTAATAGATGGAATTTATTCGAGACTATGCGGATTGGTTCTACCTGATTGGTGCCGTCCTTTTTATCTTAACTTTGCGTGGTTTGTCAGGTCCTAAAACTGCAATCGCAGGTAACCGTTACGGCATGATCGCTATGGCGATTGCTGTAGTGACAACATTCTTTGTTGCAGAACATCCAGTTGTTTGGATGATCGTTGGTGCGATGGTACTTGGTGGTGTGGTTGGTATCGCTCGTGCGCGAACTGTTCCGATGACTCAAATGCCTGAAACAGTTGCTTTAATGCACTCATTGGTTGGTTTGGCTGCGGTATTAATTGCGATTGCTGCGATTTTACACAACAATCAATTAACAGCATTATTTGCTGAAAATGAAGCTGCTTTAACTGCTGCTGGCGTACAGCATGCTCATATGAGCAAAGTTCATTTATTTGAATTGTTTGTGGGTTGTTTCGTTGGTGCGATTACATTTACAGCATCAGTATTTGCTTACGGTAAATTAGCTGCTAAGAAATGGGCAAAAACGATTTCTGGTGCATGGGTTAAACCTGTTCAAGCGCTTATCTTTGCTGCAATGCTTGCGGCAGGCATTATGTTCTTCTTGACGAATAACATGACTGCTTTCTGGGCGATGACAGCACTTGCACTTGCATTTGGTTGGGTTTGGATTGCGCCAGTTGGTGGCGGTGATATGCCAGTTGTGGTATCGCTTCTTAACTCATTCTCTGGTTGGGCTGCAGCTGGTATTGGTTTCACACTAGAAAACAATATGTTAATCGTTGCTGGTTCACTTGTAGGTTCTTCTGGTGCGATTCTTTCTTACATCATGTGTAAGGCGATGAACCGTTCAATCATCAACGTATTGTTTGGTGGTGCGATGGGTGGTGCAGCAGTTGCTACAGCGGACAAAGGCGAACAAGTTCAACGTAACTATCGTTCTGGTTCAGCAGATGACGCAGGTTTCTTGATGTCAAATGCTGACAGCGTTGTGATTGTACCAGGTTATGGTATGGCGCAAGGTCGTGCACAGAATGCAGTTAAAGAATTATGTGAAATCTTAAAAGAACAAGGTGTAACAGTACGTTTTGCGATTCACCCTGTTGCTGGTCGTATGCCTGGTCACATGAACGTATTACTTGCTGAAGCTGATGTTGCGTATGAAGACATCTTAGAGATGGATGAGATCAACTCAGACTTCCCAGCAACTGATGTAGTGCTTGTAATCGGTGCGAACGACGTAGTTAACCCTGCAGCGAAAGATGATCCAAGTTCACCAATCTATGGTATGCCGATTCTTGAAGCTCACAAAGCTCGTACAATCATGGTGATCAAACGTTCTATGGCAACAGGTTATGCTGGCTTAGACAATGACTTGTTCTACAATGAAAAAACAATGATGATCTTCGGTGATGCGAAGAAAGTTGTTGAAGATATGACGAAAGCAATCAATGGTGGTGGTCACTAATCTGACCTCATCAGGATTGAGAAAGCCACCCTTGGGTGGCTTTTTTATTTCGTTCTCATCAATTAAAGAAAACTTTCTACAAGATCCATGGATTGATCATATAGTTCACGAGCGAGTTGTTGATTTTTTGCGTGTGGTGATTTCCAGTCTGGCATATGTGCACTGACATATTCACCATTACGATTTGCCCAATGATCTGCAATAGCCATATCTGTAATTAACTTAGCAGGAACAGAAGTGGGGACTAAACCGATTTTCATAACTTCATAAACAGGCTTTGGTAGTTCGCGATAGATGTCTGATGCAACGCCACCTGGATGCAAAGCATTATTGGTAATGGTGCTATTCGCCATACGTTCAGCTAAAGCATTACTGAATAAAAGATTCGCTAACTTAGATTGCCCATAATAAAACAGCGGATTGTAAAAACCTTCTGCGCGAAATTTATTAGGTTTGATTGAACCTGCCCAATGTGCAATTGAAGCAAGGTGGATGATGCGAGCTTTAGGTGCTTTTTCTAAAACTGGGAGAAGCTTTTGGGTAAACAAGAAGTGACCGAGATAATTCACACCAAATTGTTGTTCAAAGCCATCTTGAGTGAGTTGTTTGGTCTTAGCAAACAATCCTGCATTATTAATTAATACATCTAAATCACCATAACGATCCGCAATTTCATCCGCTGCTTTTCGTGTATGTTCTAGGCTATTTAAATCTAAAGAAATAAAATCCACTTGCCCTTGGTCTAGTGCACGTAACTTTTTAAGTGCAGCCTGTGCCTTTAGAGGGTTACGACAAGCCAAAATGACATGTTGTTCATTTTTCACAAGTTGTTCAGCGGTAGCGAAACCAATCCCAGTATTCGCACCTGTAATTAAAATTTTCATTCCTATGCTCCAGCAATACTTATATTTCTAAAACTTTAAAGCATTGTTATATTGCTTTAATTTTGACAATTTGTCATGTCAATTTTGTGCGTAAGATGATTCATATTTATTTGAGATACGTATTTGTCAATGAAGAGACTGATATTCAAGGTGATTTCTACAAGATATCTATGGCATATCTAAGTTTTTATTTTTTTACATTGAATAAATATAAATACTTGAAAATATAAAAAGAAATATATGTTTATCTTGGCATTCTCCTTGCATTGGATTGAATGATCTTTAAAGGGGAATTTAATGAAAAATATAATTTTGATTTCTACATTTTTAATATTTCTCTCAACATCAGTATCCGCGTCAACAGCACCGAATATTCAAGAAATTCGTATTTCACTCGATAGTGTTTGGGTGGTTATTGGGGGGATCTTGGTGTTTTTCATGCAGGCAGGATTTGCATTGATCGAAAGTGGATCAGTGCGTAGTAAAAATACGGTCAATGTACTGATGAAGAACTATATGGATACCTGTATCGGGGGCTTAGTATTTTGGTTGTTTGGATTTGGATTAATGTTTGGCTTAAATCAATCGGGATGGATTGGATTGAGCCATTTTATGCCAAATCAGATGGATGATTGGCATTGGAACTTACTTTTCTTCCAAATGATGTTTGCTGCGACGGCTACAACCATTGCGAGTGGAGCAATGGCAGAGCGTATCCATTTTGTTGCCTATGTGGTAAGTGCCATTTTTGTGAGTGGTGTGATTTATCCAGTTTTTGGCAGTTGGGCGTGGGGTGGTTTGTTTGGAGGAGATGGTTGGCTCAAAGCAATGGGCTTTATTGATTTTGCAGGTTCTACAGTTGTGCATTCTATCGGTGGTTGGGTGGCTCTTGCAGGGATTATTGTACTTGGTCCTCGTTTAGGGCGATTTGGGCGTAAAGGACAAAGCCATTTTTTAGCTGGACATAATTTACCTCTAGTTGCGCTAGGTGGGTTTATTTTGTGGTTTGCTTGGTTTGGTTTTAATGCTGCTTCAACTGTTTCAGCAAATGTCAGTATTGGTCGTATTGCGTTGAATACACATTTAGCAGCATGTGCAGCAGCTTCAACTTATATGATTTTGGCATTGATCCGATCTAAAGCTGTATTAATACGCAATACTATTAATGCTTCGCTGGCAGGGTTGGTCGCGATCACTGCTGGTTGTGCCACGATGTCTCCAATTTTCGCAATTATGACAGGTGTTGGCGCAGGCATATTGATTAGCTTTGTGCCACAACTTCTTGTCAAAATGCAGTTAGATGATGTTGTAGATGCAGTTGCGGTTCATGGCGTATGTGGTGCTTGGGGTACATTGGCTGCTGGCGCATTTTTGGAAACTAATCTTTTTGATGCAAATGTGATGTATGTTCAGATCATAGGAATTTTTGCTGCATTCGTTTGGGGATTTGGTTTGGCATTGCTGGTATTTAAGATTATGGACAAAGTTCTTGGAGGTTTGAGAGTGTCTCAGCAACATGAACAACGAGGCCTGGATTATACCGAGCACGCGGAGCTTTCATACCCAGAGTTTCAAAGGGATTTAACCTTTGATGCTGACAATATTACGCATCGTCATTAATAGGAGCTGTATTTATGGCTGAATTAACGATTGAGCAAAAAAGATTAGCAATCGAAAAAGGCTTATCTCAGTTTTTACCTGAGTCTGTTTTGCAGCGTGCTTTAAGTTACTGGGAGCGTGAATATGGGCATCAGCCATCATTTGTTTTGAATCGATTTCTCAGTGAAATTTGTTCAAATGATGAATTGCGTTTGCAGCGCAAAGAAATGTTGCGTCAAGTTCTATACGAAATCTCAATATTAGAGAAGCAGCAACATCTTAAAGTAAAGGATAAAAAAGTATCCACCACGCAGCCAAGTATTCAAATTAATGAAAATCATAATGCGCTTTTTCTGGTGTTTTATGATTTCGTGATGGCTGTATTAAAGGGTGTGATACGAGATGATTATCTGGAGTTTGTGGAAGAAATACAGAAAAGCATGAAGAAGCATCGATTACTTGCTGGATATTTTTATCTTCTGGGTGCAGAGCGGGAGTCATTAAAGCAAATTTCACAGCAACATTATGCTGATATGTTAACGATGTTATATGCGATTTATTGTGATTTTTACGGTCCGATTAAAGCAGATCAGCTTTATGCTGCAATACGGCAAGAAATCAAACAGAATTATACTGAAGTGAATCTCGCATCATTATTGTAGGTATAAAAAAGCGACCTACTAAGGTCGCTTTTTTTGAGCTTTAAGCTACTGATTCAGGAGTGCGCCATAGGCTTTCGAGATCATAAAACTTACGGGCAGTAGGTAACATTACATGTACAACGACATAACCTAGATCGATAAGGATCCATTCAGCATCTCGTTCGCCTTCGACGCCGAGTGGGCGGAAACCTGCTTTACGTGCTTCATCAGCAACATTATCAGCAAGGGCTTTAACATGACGAGTAGAAGTACCGCTTGCAATTACAATTGCATCGGCAACATTACTGATTGAACTTACATCAAGTTCTAAAATATCTTTGGCTTTTACATCTGCAAGGGCTTCATGTACAACTTTTAGACAAGCTTGTACATCTTTATTAGATGGTTGGATTTTTAGGTCGTGAGAATTAGAAGCGCTGGGCGATGGTTCTAAATTCATAGAGGGTATATTTTCCTGACAATTGCTCATTGTCAAATATACCGTTTTTCTCTAAAAAATTCAAATTTTAGCCGTAACAGTTTATGTATTCACATCATTGGAGAAGTACTTTTTTTTCCATCCAAATGATTGATCTGATTGGTCTTTTGGTCTATATTCAGCCCCAATGTAGCCTTCGTAGTCACTCTGAAGTAACCAATCGAAAATAGGCTTGTAGACAATACTACCTGTATCGGGTTCATGTCGATGTGGACAATCTGCGAATTGAATATGTCCAATAAGATCAATATTTTCCTGCAATCCTGCTAGAACATCTTCCCCCATCATTGCCATATGATAGCAATCGTATTGCATTTTAAGAGCAGGGTGGTTCACTGCTTCTAACATTTCTTGGGCTTGAGCAATATTTTGAACGAGAAAGCGGGGCATGTCGGTCCCGTTAATCATTTCAAATACAGGAGTAATACCTTGTTCTGTCAGCATATGGCAGGCAAGTTTTAAGTTGCTTGATAACGTGTTTAGGCAAGGTAAAAGGTCTGCATCCAAAGGTTGCTTACCTGCCAAAATATTGACACTTGGTACCTTGAGTGCTTTTGCATATTTGATGGCTAATTCAAGTGCGTGATGAAAAGCGATTTCCTGACCTGGCACCCCTGCAAGACCATCACCACCTTGCATAAGATCCCCAGCTGGAACGTTAATTAAGCAAAGTGATAACCCATGTTGTTCAAGCTGAGTTTGAATGTCTAGGATGTCTAATTCGTATGGAAATTGAATTTCAACATGTTGAAAACCATGATTTCGAGCGAGTTCGAATCGTTCTATCAAAGGTACTTCAGTAAAAATCATGGATAAATTGACTGCAAGTCGGCTCATGTTCAATCTCCTTGAATTAATACTTTATTGTTCTATATATTGAATGATAGTCGCTAAATCCTTCTCAGCAAAGCCATTTTCTTGGTGAGCTTGTAACTGTAATAGAGCTTTTTGTGCAACAGGTATTGTTAAGTTAAAAGTTTGAGCTAGTTTTAGCGCATTATTTAAATCTTTTGATAAAGTTTGCACTTTCCATTGCACAGGTTCGAATGTATGAGTTGCCATTCGTGGTGCAAGTATTTGAAATGGTTTGGAGTCGGCGAAACCGCCTGCAAGAGCAGGGGCAAGTAGTTGGGTGTCAACACCAGCTTGGTCTGCTAAAGCGACAGCTTCTGCAATCAAGGTGCTATTTGCAGCAACGATTAATTGATTACATATTTTTGTTGCTTGACCAGTGCCAGATGCCCCCATGCGCGTAACACGTTGTGATAATACTTGATATATCGGAGCAAGTTGCTGGATGGTTTGTTCATCTCCACCTGCAAAGATGACCAGTGTCCCTTGTTCAGCGCCTGCAGTCCCACCTGAAACGGGTGAGTCAATCCATGTTAGGTTTTTTTCTTGAGCAGCCCGAGCTAAATTTTGTGTTGCTGACACAGACAAGCTTGAGAAATCGACAAGAATCTGTCCTGCGGCTAAATGAGGTTGAATTTTGCTGAAAACATTTTCGACTGCAGAGTCATCAGCCAAACAGATTAGAATAACGGGATATTCATTTATTTGTTCTAAGTCGAGTGCAATCGCACCTTGTTGAATAATTGAATCACATGCATGTGGACTTCGATTCCAAACAGCGACTTTATAGCCTGCTTGGAGTAATCGGATTGCCATACGCGTTCCCATTAACCCCATTCCTAAGAATGCGATTGGTGTTTGCTGATTAACATGCATGTGAAAATACTCAGATCATAATTACTTGTATTGACGAGGTAAGAATTGAACTTCGGGGTTCTTATCTTTCTTACGAGCGAGGGCACTATTTTTACCTAATAACAGTTTGAGTTGCCATAATTTTTCAAGGCGTAATGCTTTTTCTGGTTGGTGCTCCATGGCGTCGAGCACTCGTTTTGCTGCCATTAATGCATCTGGTGAGCGTTGCAGCATTTCTTGAGCAATCACATGTGCTTTTGCTAAAGGATCTTGATCAAGATGAGTCACTAAACCGATATTTTTTGCATATTCTGCATCAAAGATACGTGCAGTGAGTGTGAGTTCTTTCGCTAAATCAACACCGATCAGACCTTTTAATGAACGTGTTAAGCCCATGTCTGGTACTAATCCCCAACGACTTTCCATAATAGACATTTGGGTGTTAGGTGTTGCAATTCGAATATCTGCGGCAAGAGCGAGCTGCATTCCTGCACCAAAACAATATCCCTCAATCGCAGCAATGACAGGGATCGGAATATTTTGCCAAATAAGAAATGCTTTTTGGAATAAGCTTTGCCCTGGTTTGATCAGTTCCCACGCTGCAAATGCCGTATTTTTTGGATTGTTCAGGTCGGATAAGTCAATTCCAGCACTGAAGACATGTGCTTCACCTGTCAAAATGACACAACGAATCGAACGATCTTTTTCGATTTTTTTTGCAGTGGAAACAAGCTCTTTTAATAATGCAAAACTCATTGCATTACGTTTGTCTGGACGGTTTAGATAAACCGTTGCAATTCCGTTGTTTTTCTCAATACGTAAAAGCGACATTTGCTTAACTCTTATTGTGTGCGATAAGTCAGCATAGCATGAGTCCCAGAGTGGAAACATGACACAACAGTCACGCTAAATGTCATGAGAGTGTAAAACCAGATTAGCAGCTAGCTTGACTTGTTCGATTGCCATGTTAAGTTCATTAAAGCGATGATTTGTTTCACGAATAAATGCATCATCCGCTTTTCTACGCTCCTTGCGCAGTGTCGAAACAAATTGCTCAAATTCACCAGAAACACGTTGCAGGTTAGGTGTGCCAACATAACGTGTTGCACCATATAAGCGGTGCAAGACATGTTCCAGCTGAGGGAAATCTTCAAGTTCGATTAACTGCTGCATTTCTGCTAGTTCAGTATCAAAGCTATCGACTAACATGTTGAGTAGGTCTTGAGCGAGATCTTCTTTATTCGCGGCAAGTTGAATGCTTTGTTGCCAATTTAGAATTTGCGGGTCAATCGATTCAACAGGACGTTTTTGCTCGTTCACTTGAGTTTGAGAACTAAAATTATTCTTTGTCCAATGGGTAAGGATTTGAATGATTTGTTCCATTTGAATAGGTTTAGTGACGTAATCATTCATACCCACTTTGAGTAGCTTTTGTTTTTCATCCGCTAAAGCGTGTGCTGTAAGAGCAATGATTGGGAGCTGCATACCTGAATCTAAGGTTGATTCTAATGAGCGAATCGCTCTCGTGGTATCTATCCCTGACATCACAGGCATTTGAATGTCCATGAACACAAGATCAAAAGGCGGAAGTTTTTGCTCGATGCGTTCTTGAATCAGGTCAATAGCTTTTTGACCACTCAATGCTTTGGTTGTGGTGACATTTAACTCACCAAGTAAGGCTTCAAGAACGATGAGGTTTGGCAAGTGGTCATCAACGGCTAAAACATGCAACCCTTGACCATTAAAGTCTTCAGGCTCTTGTTCGAAGATCGGTTGGTTGCTCAGGAGCTGTACAAGTTCACGACGACTCAAAGGCTGATAAAGTGGTCGAGCGCGGTAATCATTGAGCATATTTGGTTCTAGGCTCATTTGATATCCGTACACAGCTAAATTGCCGCTATAACGTTGACGGATTTCTTTGAGCAATGCTTCTGTATCGCCACTGTGATCAACGATCAACCATGTATTATCTTGTTGGCTTAAATGATTTAAGCGACTGAATAGATCCAGAATTGATTGGGTTTCAATATGTGAGACATGATAGTTTTCTAAATATGAACGTAAAACACTTGCTGTTGCAGGGTGGGCGAGATAAGACACCACTTGCAAGTGCTCAAAGTGTGGATGCTCAACATATTCATCTTGCTCTTCAACTTTAAACAGCGCCGTGAACCAAAAGGTTGATCCTTTTTCTGTCGGTGCGCGTTCTTGATTGTCCTCGAAGCCGATATGACCATGCATTAAGTGTACTAATTGTTTGGAAATTGCTAACCCAAGACCTGTACCACCAAATTGGCGTGTAACGGATGCATCACCTTGCGAGAATGATTCAAATAATTTTTTACGATCGGTCCCACTTAGACCAATCCCGCTATCTTGAACACTGAAATGTAGTAAACATTGACCAATTTCATCATCCTCCATTCGAACGCGCACGATGATTTCACCATCGGGGGTGAATTTAATTGCATTTGAGATGAGGTTGGTCAGAATTTGCTTAAAGCGTAATGCATCGCCTACAACGTGTTGTGGGATATTTTCAGCATAGTAGAACGCCATGTTGATATGCTTTTGTGCAGCCAAAGGCGAAAGCATATCCATAACATCAAAAATAGCTTCTTCTAGGTCAAAAGGTGCAGTTTCGAGTTCTAGTTTTCCTGCATCAATTTTAGAAAAATCTAGTACGTCATTAATGAGTGCCAATAGATGTGCAGATGACTTGCGTATAGTCTGAAGATAAAGGTTTTGTTCATTACTCAAATTTTGTTGGCGGAGTAATAAATGAATAAAACCATCAATACTATTTAGTGGTGTTCTCAGCTCATGGCTGATATTGGCAAGGAAAACAGATTTTGATTGATTTGATGAAATTGCTTGGTCACGTGCCTGACGATAGGTAATGTTTTGGACTTCTAAGGTATCTAAGGTGCGGCGTAAATCTTCTTCTGTCTGTTCAGTATGTTCTTTAAGTTCCAAGAAACTGAAGTGTAGGCGTTTAACAACGTTGGCAATATCTCGCTGCAATAAACGTAGCTCACCAGTACTGTTCACTACAATATGTTGATCTAATGTATCTGCATTTAAACGTTGCATTTGCATCCGTATTTCATACAGTGGAGCTAACCAACGTCGTGAAAATACATTTAAGCAGAACAATAGGATGAGTAAGGTGATCAGACCTGTTACGACTAGTGATAATAAAATCTTATAGCGAGCCAGTTCTAAAGGGTGATTATCGAGCTCAACCATCAACCAAACTGGATTGGTAGCATCACTTTTAATTTTTGTACCGTAAATGCTGTTGTGATTGTGTTGTATTGGTCCAAAAAAATTACTGTTATTTGGGAAAGTTGGCCAGAAACGATTGTTTTGATAGCCGACGCTAAGATAGGTTTGTCCTTGACTATCAATCAAAACGGCTCGTTGTAAGTTCTTCTCATTAAACATCTTTTGCATGATGTTTTGAGCACGATAATATTGATCAGGACGTTCTTGCACCAGTCGCAGTAAATCTGCGGCAGTTTGATGATATCGAGCTAAGATTGCAGAAGCATCTGAACGTTGTTGTTGTTTTGCTGAGTTCGTCGTTTCTGATAAGACCCAAAGAATTCCAACGCTGGTCAATACCGCAATCGGCACTAAAATCAGTGCGATCAACTGTCCGTAAGCATGATTCAGCCGTAAACGCTTTGATAGGGTTTTATTGAAATTTGACATAGTGCGGTCAGATTTATCATTCTGCGAAACATCTTATCATGCTTTGAGAAAAGCGAGGCATTTACCAGCCAATAAAAAGCATATTGAAAAGGTGCAGTATTTTGGTTTTTTTCATACAATAGTCGCCACCTTAATATCGGTGTCGATCATGACGAATACGCAAACTGATTTTTTAGCAGAAGAATTTTTACTGGATTATTATGTCGGTAAAAGCCCCTTGGTGCGTTTACAGCGTTTAGCGAGTCATACTCAAGCCACGGTATTAGCAAAATTAGAAGGCAATAATCCTGCTGGATCAGTGAAAGACCGTCCTGCTTATAACATGATTATCCAAGCTGAAAAGCGTGGACAAATTAAGCCTGGTGATACTTTGATTGAGGCAACCAGTGGAAACACAGGTATTGCACTTGCGATGGTTGCGGCAATGCGCGGCTATAAAATGAAACTGATCATGCCAAACAATATGAGCCAAGAGCGTAAAGACGCAATGTCTGCGTATGGTGCTGAGTTAATTGAGGTGACTCAGAAACAAGGTATGGAAGGTGCTCGTGATCTCGCGATGCAAATGCAAGCTGAAGGGAAGGGCTTGGTGTTGAACCAGTTTGGTAATCCAGATAACGTGGAAGCACATTATCTCACGACAGGTCCTGAAATTTGGAAACAAACAGGTGGGAAAATCACCCATTTTGTAAGCTCAATGGGAACTACGGGTACCATCATGGGTGTTTCCAAATATTTAAAAGAACAAAATCCTGATATTCAAATTGTAGGCCTACAGCCGTCTGATGGTTCAAGTATTGCTGGAATCCGTCGTTGGCCAGAAGAGTACTTACCAACTATTTTTGATCGTAGTCGAGTTGATCGTATTATAGATATTCCACAAATTGAAGCTGAGCGAACTATGCGTAAGCTCGCTCGCCATGAAGGTATCAGTGCTGGTACATCATCGGGTGGTGCAGTGTGGGCATCTATCAAAATCGCAGAAGAAAATCCTGACGCAGTGATTGTATGTATTATCTGTGATCGCGGTGATCGTTACTTATCAACGGGATTATTCTCCGTACAAGATTAAAATCTCCGCCTAGCCCCTCTCTTTGTAAAGGAGAGGTTGGGAGGGATTGAGCGAGATTCCGATGAACTTACGTTTTCCAATTTTAGTTTTTGATATTGAAACACTCACCGATCTAAAGGCAGGGGCCCATCTTTATCATTTAGATTTACCTGATCATGATGTGGAGCAAGCGCTTACAAAAATTCGTCGTCAAGAATCTGGTATGGATTTTCAGCGACTTCCATTACATGAGATCGTTTGTATTTCAGGATTATGGATTGATGAAAAAGGGTTTCGACTTTTTTCATTTAGTCAGGAAAATAACTCTGAAGCAGAAATGTTAACTAAATTTTTATCAATTTTTGATAAAAAACAGCCTACGTTGATCAGTTGGAATGGTTCGCAGTTTGACTTGCCCGTTATTTTATTTAGGGCGATGTATCATGGTTTATCTGCTCCAAGTTTATTTGATCAAGGCGAAATTGATAATCAGAAGCGGTATAATAACTACCAAAATCGTTATCACCAGCGTCATGTAGATTTGATGGATGTGATGGCGATGTTTAATGGTCGCAATTTCCAGAAGCTTGATGATATTGCCTGTTTACTTGGCTTCCCAGGCAAGCGTGGTGAATCAGGTTATCATGTACCAGAGTATGTGCGCTCGGCACAGTGGTTGAAACTGACCAGTTATTGCGAAGGCGATGTCTTAAATACATGGTTGGTTTATTTGCGTTGGTTATTGTTGAAAGGTCAATTAAATCAACTTGATCATCAACAGTTGATTCAATCAACAATTGATTATTTACAAACTCAAACGCAACAGACAGAATTTTTACAGGTATGGCAGCAGACATCGCAATATACTGTATTCACCGCAGATACGTTTGCGCAAAAAAATTAGGTTGATCTTTTGAAGCACAAAGCAAAAAAACGTCCCGTTCACTATCCGATTTACACCTTCGATATTGAAGCTTTTTCACACGAAGGGCGTGGTATAGCGCACTATGGAACGCATCCTGACCATCCTAAAGAAAAGCATGGTAAGAAAGTGTTTATTCGTTATGCTCTGGTGGGTGAGACAGTAAAAGCAAAAATTACCAACCAAACCACACGTTTAGAAGAAGCGGAAATGATCACACTAGAAAGTGATGCTTCGGAGCAACGAGTTGCACCTGTGTGCGCGCATTTTGGTGTGTGTGGTGGATGTAGTTTGCAACATATTCATCCAGATCAACAGATAGTGTTAAAGCAAAATGTATTGAAGTCACATTTAGAACATTTTGCCGGTTTACAACCAGAAGAATGGTTAGCTCCAATTCGTTCGGTCAAAACAGATTATCGTCGCCGTGCTCGCATTGGCGTGCGATATATTCCAAAACAAAATCGACTAGTGATGGGGTTTCGAGAACATCATAGCAACCATTTGACTGATATACAGCAATGTAAGGTCTTAGATCAGGTTCTGTCAGATTCGTTGGTAGAACTAAAAACTTTACTCGAAAGTCTAACAGGCAAAGCCCACATTGGTCATATAGAATTGGCGATGGGTGATGATGAGGTCGCGTTATTAATTCGTCACTTGGATGAATTAAATGTGTCGGATGTCAACCAATTGCGTCAATTTACGTTACTCAAGGGATGGCAGTTATACTTTCAACCAAAAGGTATAGACAGTTTGCATCGAGTTGACGATGAACATGCACCTATGCGTTTACATTATAGTCTTGAGGATTTTAAGGTGAAGTTTGCATTTTCGCCTTTAGATTTTACTCAAGTGAATAGCCATGTGAATGCGCGTATGGTTCAGTTGGCATGTGAATTGCTTAATTTGAAAGAGGGTGAGCGAGTACTTGATCTGTTTTGTGGGTTAGGTAATTTCTCTTTACCTTTAGCACGCTGTGTGGGTGAAACGGGTCGAGTCATCGGTGTTGAAGCAAGTGATGAGATGGTTGAACGAGCAACTGAAAATGCGCAAGCAAATTATTTGACTCAAGCCAGCTTCTTTTCACAAGATTTAACAAAAGACTTTTCGCATCATTCTTGGGCAAAGCAAGGATTTGATGCATTATTAATTGATCCTCCACGATCAGGCGCTTATGAGGTTATGCAATACGTACCTAATTTTGGAGCGAAAAGAATCGTTTATGTTTCATGTAATCCTTCGACACTGGCAAGGGATGCAGGTGTACTGGCACAATATGGCTATCAACTTAAAAAAGCGGCAGTGATGGACATGTTTACCCATACTGAACATGTTGAGTCAATTGCCTTATTTGAAAAAATTGAACAGCTTGAAAAGACCCAAGAGATAAACGATTAGAAAATGAGTTACATATCCAGAGGAGAATGGTATGGTCACAGTACGTGAGCAGTTACCTGGACGACTTCACGAGTTGTCAGAGGAAACGACTGTAGAACATGCCGCTGAAGCGCAAAGTGGTCTAGTCTCATGGTTAGATCGAGTGCGCGATATCTTGGGTGGGGCAGAGTTAAAGCAACTACAAAAAGTTGCGCAACTTACCTTAGAAAAAGAGTTAGAAACAACGGTGAATCATCGTAGCAATACCTTTAGTACAGGTATTGGTATGGCGGATATTTTGGCACACTTACATGTTGATGAAGATACGCTTTCGGCAGCTGTCTTATATCGTAGTGTACGTGAAGGTCTGATTACTTTAGAAGATATTCAACAACAATTTGGAGAGCAAGTGTTGAGCCTTGTAAAAGGTACGCTTGCAATGGGTAAGCTCTCTGAGTTGATCGAAAAAAATAAACGTTTAGAAGATCATTTTAATAATAATCAGCGCGAACACCTGAGTGGCATTTATAAAATGCTGATCTCTGTGACGGAAGACGTTCGTGTTGTACTGATTAAGCTTGCTGAGCGTACTTATGCCTTACGTGAATTGGCGACGGCAAGTAAAGAGCGTCAAGAGCGTGTCGCACGAGAAATTCTAACGATTTATTCTCCTTTAGCGCATCGTCTAGGGATTGCTCAACTCAAGTGGGAACTTGAAGATCTTGCATTCCGATATTTAGCGCCAGAGCGATACAAAGAAATTGCTTCTTTGTTGAATGAAAAGCGTTTAGAGCGCGAACAATATATCCAATTCGTGATTGATAAACTCAAAACTGAATTGGCAGAGCATGATATCCAAGCTGAAATTAGTGGTCGAGTAAAACACATTTATTCGATTTATCGCAAAATGAAAAGCAAGAACCTTAGCTTTGATCAGTTATATGATATTCGTGCTGTTCGAGTTTTAGTTAAGGGAGTTCCTGACTGCTATCACGCTTTGGGTATTGTGCATCAGTTGTGGCGTCATATTCCAAATCAGTTTGATGATTATGTAACCAACCCTAAGGCAAATGGCTATCGCTCTTTGCATACGGCTGTGATTGCTGAGAATAAATCGCTTGAAGTACAAATCCGTACGTTTGAAATGCACAATGAGGCAGAGTTAGGCGTATGTTCGCACTTTAACTATAAAGAAGGGGCAAAGAATACCGATCATTCATTTAATGATCGCTTACACTCTTTACGTGCAGTGCTTGAACATTACCAAGAACGTACTGAAACCACACCACATGCCGAAGATGATGAGTCTAATGGTATTGATCATATTCAAGATTTTGAAAATTTTGAAAAGATTTATGTGTTTAGTCGTGATGGGGATATTAAAGAATTACCCCGTGGTTCGACAGTTTTAGATTTTGCGTACCATGTGCATACTGAAGTCGGTAACAAGTGTTATGCCGCACGTGTTAACCAGCGTTATGTTCCTCTTACCTATACCTTGAAAACAGGTGAGCAAGTTGAAATTTTAACGAAGAAAGATCGTGAACCTAATCGTGATTGGTTGGTGAATTCTTTAGGTTATATTAAAACCGCTCGAGCAAGAGATAAGTTACGTCACTGGTTTAGACAGCAAGATCGTAGTAAAAATATTGAAGTTGGACGTGAGTTACTCAATAAAGAGTTGGCGCGTTTAGCGATTCATCCAAAGAGTATTGATCTAAAAGATTATTCATCACATTTCAATTTGAAATCTGGTGATGATATTTTAGTGGCTTTGGTGAGTGGTGATATCAGTCTACATGCATTGATTAATCAAGTTAATCGTCAAATGCATCTAGATCAAGATGAGCCTGAATTAGTGCTGAAACCAGCATTGAATCCACGTGCAAGCCATACTTTATCTGCGCATGGGATTTTGATTGATGGTTTGGATAACGTAGAATTGCATATTGCACAGTGCTGTCAACCTGTTCATGGTGAGTCAATTGGTGGTTATATCACTTTAAATCGTGGTGTAAGTATCCATAAAGTGGCTTGTCCTGATTATATTCGTATGACGACTCAAGAGCCTGAAAGAGCGGTTGAGGCGGATTGGGAAATGCAGCCAACACGAGGACAGAGTGTTCAAATCGTGGTGGAAGCGTATGATCGCCGTGGTTTACTGAAAGATCTCACACAGGTGATTTTCTCAGACCAAATTAATATTCGTCAGGTCAATACGATTTCTGAGGCAGATGGTATCGCCAATATGAAACTCTTGATTGAAGTTAAAGGTTTGGCGCAATTGTCTCGGTTATTAGCTCGTTTGGAGCAACAACCAGGGATTATTAGCGCTAGGCGTTTGGTTCAAGGAAGCTAAATTAATAAAAAGCTGCATGTAAATGCAGCTTTTTTTGTATTAGCGCTTCGATAAGAAAATATTGGTGAGTCGATTTAAAAATTGTGGGCTAATACTCGACAATTGATACATCAGTTTGGTTTTGATGCCTACAGGCGTATGTGTCGGAATTAAAGCATGATCTTTTTGTTGTGCCAAATGTAATACTTGTTTGGCAACATCAGCAGGGGTTAAATCAACGCCGATATTTTGAATACTACCTGCATCCATATTCTTCACCATATTGGTTTGAACGAATAAAGGCATGACATCAAGTACACGAATATTGTACTTTTGCCATTCGACATCTAATGCTTCAGTTAAACCACGAACGGCAAACTTACTTGCGGAATATGAGGCTAAATCTGCTTGACCATAAATTGCTGAAGCAGAGGATAAATTGATAACACGAGCAAATTTTGCCTGTTGCAAATGATTTAAAGCCGTATGACAGCCATTTATAACGCCTTTGACATTGATATCAATGGTGCGATGGTGTGATTGGATATCTGTTTTTTCAAATGGCCCAGAATACAAAATTCCCGCATTATTGACTAAAATATTGAGTTCACCAGCCCAGTTTCTAAACTCTTGTAAAGCGATTTGCCATTGACGGTAATTGCTGACATCGAGGTAACCAGCCTTAGCATTCTCACCTAACTCAGTGGCTAATTTCTCAGCAAGTTCTTGGTTAATGTCATAAATTCCAACTTTATAGCCATTCTTATGGAATAAACGTGCGATTTCAGCACCAATTCCTTGTGCAGCACCACTGATAAAAACACTAGCTTGCATTGCTGTCCTTTATATTGATATTTCTTGAGTGGGTGTATATTACGCACAAGCGGCTTTATGCTGCAACAATTTAGCGGTTTAGGTTTGAGGAGATCATCATGGAAAAATTATTAGAGATCATGCAGGAATTAAGACAAAAATGTCCATGGGATCAACAACAAACACCTGAAAGTTTAACTCGTTATGCAATTGAAGAGGCTTATGAGGTCGAAGCTGCCATACGTGAGGGCAATATTGATGAGATTCGAAATGAATTGGGTGATTTGCTGTTGCAAGTGGTGTTTCAATCACAAATGTTTAGTGAGAAAGGGGCATTTGATTTTAACGATGTGGTAGTTGCAATCAGTGAAAAGTTGATACGTCGTCATCCACATGTTTTCCAAGCAGATCAGTTTAAAGATTTGAGTTCAGACCAAGTAAGTGAATTGTGGAAGCAAATTAAGCAACAAGAAAAAAAAGATAAAAGTGTATCTAGATTAGATGAAATCAAACATGCTCCAGCCTTGGTTCAAGCACAAGAGGTTCAAAAGAAAGCAGCACAACTTGGTTTTGATTTTGAAACGGTGGCTGATGCTTATGCGAAATTAGAAGAAGAGTTGGGAGAGTTGCAACAAGCAATTAGAAATCAAAAAAATGATGAAATACAAGAAGAATTCGGAGACTGCCTATTTTCTTTGATCAACGTTGGTCGTAAACTTGGGCAGTCGAGTGAGATGGCATTGTTGGCAACAATTTATAAATTTAGAAGCCGCTTTGCTTATATTGAACAACAAGCACAACGACAAAATAAAGACTTGCAAGAAATGAGTTTGGCAGAAATGGATGAACTCTGGGAGCAAGCAAAACGACAATTAAAAACTGAGGGGAAAACACATGATTTTGTCGCAGCCACGCAGCAGACATAATCTATTTATACTGATTTTACTATGGGTTGGGTGTTATACAAGTGGTTATGCGCAGCAATTTGATCAATCTTATGAAAAGTGGAAAGCTCAACAGCAAGCGCGTGACCAGCAGTTAGCTAAACAGCCCAACAATAGTTACTATTTATCAAGACCTAGTCAGCAAAACACCAAACAACTTTCATCTTCTGTAAATATTCAGTCAGATAAAATTAGTTTGAATCAGGCAAATCTAGAACAGTTACAAACTTTGAATGGAGTGGGACAGAAAAAAGCTCAAGCAATCATTGAATACCGCCAAAAGAAGGGTGGTTTTAAAACAATAGATGAATTAATGAATGTAAAAGGAATCGGGCCAAAACTGCTTGAGAAGAATAAAGCAAAGCTCATACTTTAAGATTCAATAGGGAAAAGTCGCTAATCTGAGCAATTGATCTGTTGAAACTTCAACAGAATAAATTGCCCTTTGTGTGTGTTAGAGCTATGATTAGCGACAAAATGTTATTTACGTCCTGACGTAGGAGACAGTGTCTTTTGCAAACTTTGCGCGCGTCAAAATGTGGTTTGTCCACAACTCAACTACCACCTTCAATTCTTGATGTAATTGATAGCCTCACTAAAGCAGGTTATGAAGCTTATATCGTCGGTGGTGGTGTTCGCGATATGATGCTTGGTCTTAATCCTAAGGATTTTGACGCAGTTACCAATGCTACACCAGCTCAAGTTAAAGAGGTTTTTGGTCGACGTTGCCGTATTATTGGTCGACGATTTGAGCTTGCACATGTTTATTCTGGTCGAGAATTAATTGAAGTTGCGACCTTTCGCGCACCGCCTAAAAAAGCAGTAACCAGTGCTTCTGGTATGATCTTACGAGATAATAACTGGGGAACGATTGAGCAGGACTTTGCTCGCCGTGATTTCTCAATTAACACTTTATATTATCAACCACGTAAAGCCATCGTTCTAGATTTTTGTCATGCAGTTGATGACATTAAAACACGTACATTACGATTTCTTGGGGAGCCAGCACAGCGTTTCGAAGAAGATCCTGTAAGAATGCTACGTGCCTTGCGTTTTGCTGCAAAATTAAATTTTCAAATTGATTCTTCGATCTTAGATGTATTTAATCCTGAGATGACGCAATTGTTGCGTGATGTCTCACCGCATCGTTTATATGATGAATCTCAAAAATTATTTACGATGGGACACCTGAACCGTGTTCTACCGATGTTGATTGAGTTTGGTGTTTGGAAGCAATTGTTTGCTGAAATTCCACCGAACATCACTGCTTTTATTGAGCGTGCAGCTAGAAATACAGATCAGCGTATTCAAATTGGCAAAACCATTAATCCTGCATTTTTCTATGCGGTATTGTTATGGAAACCTTTTTTAGAGCGATGTGATTTTTATTTAAATAAAGGGATGGTTCCTGCAGAGGCTCGTGCACAAGCAGGTTTGGATGTTTTAAAACGTCAAGCGACTCGAACTATTATTCCTCGTTTTGCTGAAACTTTTATTCGTGAAGTTTGGGAAATGCAGACACGTTTGCTCAATCCAAAACCGCAACAAATAGAAGCCCTAGCAGGTCATGCACGTTTTCGCGCAGGATTTGATTTCTTATTGCTTCGTGAGAAGTCTGGTGACACAAGCACAGAGGGTATGGGTGTTTGGTGGGAAAACTACCAAGAGATGTCAATTGATCAAAAAGAAGCGGTCATTCGTCAATATAATCGCCAACGTACAAAATCAAGACGTAAGCTTGCTGAAGTTGATGATGCAAAGACTACTGAAATCGAACCTTTGGTGAATGTACCTGAACCTAAAAATCGACGTGCTAAAAAAGAGCGTGTTAGAACAGATGATTCGGTCAATCGTTTTATTGAGAAAGCTTCAACTGATTCAAATTTAATTCATGCTGATCATCCGATTTTGAAACGTAAACGTGTAAAACGTGATTTAGCAGAAGTTGTTTTTGGACCGACGCAATGACGATTCGTACTTATATTGGTTTAGGTTCAAACTTAGGTGACTCAAAACACATTCTTGCAGAAGCAGTTTTGAAATTATCAAGTTTGGGTACTGTTCAAGTCTCTAAACTATATCAAAGTCCACCGATGGGACCGCAAGATCAGCCTCATTATCTGAATGCTGTGGTTCAGTTAGATACAGAATTGTCGCCACTAGATTTGCTTGATCAATTGCAACAGTTTGAGAAAGATGCTGGACGTATTCGTTTACGTCATTGGGGAGAGCGGACTCTTGATCTGGATTTACTGATTTATGGACAAGAGCAGATACACAATGAGCGTTTGACCGTGCCACATGTTGGTGTGTTGGAGCGTGATTTTGTCGTGATTCCATTATTAGATTTAGATGATCATTTACAAATAAATGGTCATTCTTTAAGAGATTTAGAACTTTTACAGCAAGCAAATTTGACTGTAATCGCAGATCAATCTTGGGCAAATGCTTAAGATTTGTCTGTTCTGGAAATGCCTGTAGAGGACACCATCATGATTAGTCTAAGTGACTTAAGAAAGTTTAAAGCCGAAGGACGCAAGTTTTCATGTCTAACTTGTTACGATGCAAGTATGGCTAAAGCAATGGAACTGGCTGAAATCGATACGATTTTAATCGGTGATTCTCTCGGAATGGCGATACAAGGACGGGACTCAACCCTTCCTGTAACAGTAGAAGATATGGCTTACCATACTGCTGCTGTTCGTCGCGGTAATTCGCATGCTTTGATCATGACTGATTTGCCATTTATGAGTTATGCGACACTTGAAGATGGTTTGAAAAGTGCAAAAGCTGTGATGCAAGTTGGCGCGCAGATGGTCAAGATCGAAGGTGGTGCATGGTTAAGTGAATTGGTTCAAGTGCTTACACGTAATGGTATTCCTGTTTGTGTACATTTGGGTTTAACACCTCAGTCTGTACATGTTTTTGGCGGTTATAAACTACAGGCGAGAACACGTGAAGCAGCTGATCAATTGATTGCAGACTGCCAAGCTGTAGTTGATGCTGGCGCAGCAGTTTTATTGCTTGAATGCGTACCTGCACAACTCGGTAAAGAAATTGCTGAATTATTTCCAAACACACCTGTGATTGGGATTGGTGCAGGTAATCAAACCGATGGTCAAGTGTTGGTTGTACAGGATATGCTTGGGCTAACATTTGGGCGTGTTGCACGTTTCGTCCGTAATTTTATGAAAGAACAATCAGGTGAAACAGCAATCCTAGATGCTTTTAAAGCTTATCATGCTGCTGTACAAGATCAGTCTTTCCCAGCTAAAGAACATACTTTCCAAGTTGAGCTGTAATTCATGAAAACAGAAACAACAATTCAAGGCTTAACTGCGTCTCTTTCACCTGCGCGTGCTGCAAAAAAAATGATTGGTTTCGTACCAACCATGGGGAATTTGCATGAAGGTCATTTGACCTTAGTTCGTGAGGCAAAGAAGATTTGCGATGTCGTTGTCGTAAGTATTTTTGTTAATCCAATCCAGTTTGGAGCTGGAGAAGATTTTGATAGTTATCCGCGTACACTAGAACAAGACAGTCGTTTATTGGCTGATGTTGGTTGCGATATTATTTTTGCGCCTTCTGTTGAGCAAATGTATGGTTCACAGCCACGTTTAACTAACATTAGTGTTGGTCAGATTACTGACGATTTATGTGGTAAATCACGCCCAGGACATTTTGATGGTGTTGCGGTTGTCGTGACAAAATTATTTAACATTGTTCAGCCAGATTATGCATTTTTCGGGCAAAAAGACTATCAGCAACTTGCTGTTATCCGTCAATTAGTTCAAGACCTGAATATTCCACTTGAAGTGATTGGGGTGCCAATTGTTCGCGCTCAAGATGGTTTGGCTTTAAGCTCTCGTAATGGTTATTTAGCTGAAGAGCAACGTGCAACAGCACCGAAGATTTATCAGTTATTGAAACAAGCTGAGCGAGATCTCCATGAGGGTAAAGCCTTGTCAGCGGTTTTGGCCACAATCTCGGATCAGTTGACTCAAGCAGGTTTTGTTGTAGATTATGTCGAGGCTCGACAGCCAAATTTACAGCCAATTGAACAGTTTACTCAAAACTTAGTTCTGTTTGTTGCTGCAAAACTTGGCTCGACACGATTGATTGATAATTTACAAGTCGAATATAAAACATAAAACAATAAAAGGGCAAAATGCCATGAAGCGTATTCTTATCGTTACAGGTCAGTCAGGCTCAGGGAAATCTTCAGCGTTACAAGTGCTTGAAGATCTCGGCTATTATTGTATAGATAACTTACCTTTGGCATTATTGCCTGAGATTGTGGCAAAACTAGATCATGAGAATAATTTGGAGCAACTTGCCTTAGGTGTTGATATCCGAAGCACTCGTGCAGATATGCAAGAGTTTGATCATGTCTTTGAGCAGTTAAAAAGACATGGTTCGGTTGATGTTATTTATCTGACGACTCAAGATCAAGATTTGATAGCGCGTTTCAGTGCATCACGACGACCACATCCTTTAGCGAGCCGTTTTAATAGTCTGTTGCAATGTATCCAAGAAGAAAAGCAACTGCTTATTCCGATACAATTTCGCTCTACAGTGCATATTGATACCACAGATAAAAGTGTTCATGATTTAAAACATATCTTACTGTCAAAATTAGGTCAGTCAGATAATTTGATTGTGATCTTGCAATCTTTTGGTTATAAGCACGGAATTCCTTTAGATGCTGATTATGTATTTGACGTAAGACATTTACCAAACCCGCATTGGGATTTAGAATTACGCCGTCTGTCTGGCTTAGATGAGCCAGTCCGTCAATTTTTAGAAAGTAATCAGCAAACCAATGAGATGTTTGCTGATATTTATGCTTTTCTTGAAAAGTGGTTGCCTGCCTTTGCTGAAGGGCATCGCCATTACATGACCATATCCGTGGGTTGTACTGGTGGGCAACATCGTTCCGTTTATATTGTGGATAGACTCAAAAAGGCTCTTGAGGCAAAATGGGCTGTCCAAATTTTACATAGAGAAATGAAGCACTGGTCATGATAGACACAACGATTGATGTAATTAATAAACTCGGCTTACATGCACGTGCTTCTGGTAAACTCATCGAAGTCACCACAAAGTTTCGCTCTTCTATTCAAATTGGGAAAGGCGATAAATTGGTTGATGCAAAGAATATTATGTCATTGTTGATGTTAGGTGCAGGTAAAGGCACGACTTTAAGATTAGTGATAGACGGTGCTGATGAAGATAAAGCACTGGAAGAAATTCAAACGCTGTTCGCAGCAAAATTTTATGAGGCAGAGTAATAGTGGCACGTGGTACCCAGCGTTATACCGATGAGGATTTTGAATCATTAGAGGGACGTGCGAGTAGAACCGAACAGAAAAAAGCTGTGCAACGTATGGCAGCTTTAGGTGAGCAATTGGCTCAATTAAATGTAAAACAGATTCAAAAACTTCCTGTTGATGAGCGTTTGATTGATGCGTTGCTTGAAGTGCAAAAGATTAGCTCTTTTGAAGCACGTCGTCGCCAGTTTCAGCGAATCGGTAAACTCTTGCGTAATGAAGATGAAAGTACCATTTTGTCTTATCTTACCCCTCAACAAGGCGCTAAAAAGCAAATGCAATTGATGCGTTGGGTTGATCGTATGATTGATCAAGGTGACCCAATCATCAATGAATTTAGTAAGGTTTTTAATGCCTCTGAACGACACACTTTACGCCAACATGTTCTGCGTATTCATCGTGATATTAAGCAGCAAGTAAGTGAAGAAGAACTTGAGGCATCAAAACGTAAATTTGTGAATTATGTCCAGCAAGTCGCTCTGTTATCGGATCAAGGTTAATTCAAAAAAGAAGTTTCAAATGAAACTTCTTTTTTTATTTTAGAGTTAGTTTCCAAACTCACCTGTCGCGCGTTCTTTTGCCCATTCTCTTAAAATAAATTTTTGTAATTTGCCTGTTGATGTTTTTGGAATCTCAGTAATCACCACATCTTTCGGAACCTTAAAGCGCGCCAGTTCCTTCTGGCAATGCAGAATAATATCTTCTGCTGAAGCTGAGATACCTTGCTTTAATTCAATAAAAGCACAGGGAACTTCTTGCCAGCGTGGATCAGGTTTTGCAACGACTGCAGCAGTTAAAACGGCTGGATGGCGATAAAGAACATCTTCGACTTCAAGTGATGAGATATTTTCGCCACCTGAAATAATAATATCTTTGGAGCGATCAGTAATTTTCGCATATCCATCAGGATGACATACGGCTAAATCACCTGTATGGAACCAACCGCCTTTAAATGCCTCTTCGGTGGCTTGTGGGTTTTTAAGATAACCTTTCATCACGATATTGCCACGGAACATAATCTCACCCATGGTTTCACCATCATTGGGTACAGGCTGCATGGTTTCAGGATCTAGTACACGCATACTGTCTTGTAATGGATACGGAACGCCTTGACGTGAATGTAATTGAGCTTGCTCTTGGATAGATAAATCACTCCAACCTGCTTGTGCAGCACATAAGGCAGACGGGCCGTAAGTTTCAGTCAAACCATAGACATGATTGACATTGATACCTATATTTCGCATCCCTTCAATAATGGCAACGGGAGGCGCTGCGCCAGCCACCATCACTTCGACATGATGATCAAATGATGTGCGTTGATCTACTGGGGCATTGATGAGCATAGACAGCACAATAGGGGCACCGCAGAAATAATCGACTTTGTGTTCAGAAATATATTTGAAGATCAGAGCAGGGTCGACACGACGTAAACAGATATTCGTACCGCCACTAGCAGCAATAGACCAAGCAAAACACCAACCATTACAATGGAAGAGCGGTAATGTCCACAGATAAACAGCACGAGGTTTCATACCGCAGGCCAAGATATTACTTGCCGCATTGAGGTAAGCACCACGATGGTGATAAACCACGCCTTTCGGATTGCCAGTAGTTCCAGAAGTATAATTCAGACTAATGGCATCCCATTCATCTTGTGGGAGTAACCATTCAAATTCAGGATCACCTTGAGCTAACCAAGATTCATATTCGTACTGCCCAAGTGCGATTTGTTCAGCATCATATTCCTCATCAAATACATCAATCACAATAATATCTTGATTGATCAGTGTTAATGCTTCTTCTGCAAGGGTTTTAAATTCAGGGTCGACAAGCAGTACTTTTGATTCCGCATGCGTGAGCATGAAAGCAATAGTTTTTGCATCCAAGCGAGTATTCAACGTATTGAGTACAGCACCTGCCATTGGTACTGCAAAATGAGCTTCGATCATTGCAGGGACATTTGGTAACAGTACCGAAACGGTATCGTTTTTTTGAATACCTAGATTTCTGAGTTGATGTGCAAACTGGCGACAGCGTTGATAGGTTTGCTGCCAAGTGATTTGACGAGCACCATGAATAATTGCTGCTTGATGAGGGTAAATATACGCAGCACGTTCTAAATAGCGTAAAGGAGATAATGCGACAAAATTTGCAGGGGTTCTTGGTAATTCATCATATGCACTCACCATGTGTCTGTACTCCATTTCTGTTATTTTCATATATCTATAACAACATAGTGTGTTGTTAAACGGAATTCATTTAGGCTTTAGTCTGAAGTGTTGCCTGAATGATTTTGGTTTTTCTGAATCAAAGGTTTCATCCTTATCTAAACCTGTGTAAAATCTTGAATACTTTTTTATCCGCCGTTTTTTATCTTTTGAGGATTCCTCCTCAATACATAATCTCGCGGTGATATGCTCCTTCGTATAGGGCATCACTCCTTAAGGATTTTATTATGCCAATCATTACTTTACCAAATGGTGATCAAAAGCAATTTGATCATCCGATTTCCGTGATGGAACTTGCTCAAAGCATTGGTCCAGGTCTTGCAAAAAATACAGTTGCTGGCCGTATCAATGATCGTTTGGTGGATGCTTGTGATTTAATCACAGAAGATGCGACAGTTCAGATTATTACCCCGAAAGATGAAGAAGGTCTAGAGATCATTCGTCACTCATGTGCGCACTTGGTAGGACATGCGGTTAAGCAATTGTTCCCTGAGGCGAAAATGGTTATCGGCCCAGTGATCGAAGAAGGTTTCTATTACGATATCTGGATGCCACGCCCATTTACTTTGGATGATATGGCGGCGATCGAAGAGCGTATGAAAAAGCTCATCGATCAAGACTATGATGTCATCAAAAAAATGACACCACGTGATGAAGTGATTGCAGAATTTACAGCACGCGGTGAAGAATACAAATTACGCTTGATTGCAGACATGCCAAATGAAACACAAATGGGCTTGTACTACCATCAGGATTATTTGGATATGTGTCGTGGTCCGCACGTACCAAACACTAAATTTTTAAAATCATTCAAACTCACTAAAATCTCTGGTGCATACTGGCGTGGTGATGCGAAGAATGAACAGCTACAACGTATCTATGGTACGGCTTGGGCTGATAAAAAACAGTTAGCAGCTTATATCAAACGTATTGAAGAAGCTGAAAAACGTGACCATCGTAAAATTGGTAAAGCTTTGGACTTATTCCACATGCAAGAAGAAGCACCTGGTATGGTGTTCTGGCATGCGAATGGTTGGACAATCTACCAAGTGCTTGAGCAATACATGCGTAAAGTTCAGCAAGACAATGGTTACCAAGAAATTAAAACACCACAAATTGTTGATTTCACTTTGTGGGAGAAATCAGGACATGCAGCGAACTATGCTGAAAACATGTTTACGACTCATTCAGAAAGTCGTAGCTATGCAGTAAAGCCGATGAACTGTCCTTGTCACGTACAAGTGTTCAATCAAGGCTTAAAATCATACCGTGATTTACCAATCCGTTTAGCGGAGTTTGGTTCATGTCATCGTAACGAACCATCTGGTTCATTACACGGAATTATGCGTGTTCGTGGCTTTACCCAAGATGATGCACATATTTTCTGTACCAAAGAGCAAATTGGTAAAGAGGTTGCAGACTTTATTAAACTGACTTTAGATGTTTATAAAGACTTCGGCTTTGAAGAAGTGCAAATGAAACTTTCAACACGTCCTGAAAAGCGTGTAGGTGATGATGCGCTTTGGGATTTAGCAGAAAAATCTCTTGCTGATGCTTTAGATGATGCTGGCTTGGCTTGGGACTTACAACCTGGTGAAGGTGCATTCTATGGTCCGAAGATTGAATTTTCATTAAAAGATTGCTTAGGTCGTGTGTGGCAATGCGGTACAATCCAATGTGACTTCAATTTACCTATTCGTTTAGATGCTTCATATGTGACGGAAGAAAACGAACGTGATCAACCAGTCATGCTGCATCGTGCAATACTTGGTAGTTTTGAGCGTTTTATTGGTATACTAATTGAACATTACGCTGGTTTCATGCCACCTTGGCTTGCCCCAGTTCAAGCTTGTGTTATGAACATTACTGATTCTCAAGCTGAGGCGAGTGAGCAAGTCGTTGCAAAACTCAAAGAAAATGGTCTTCGTGCTATTTCTGACTTGAGAAATGAAAAAATCGGATTTAAGATTCGTGAGCGTACCCTAGAGCGTATTCCTTATCTTCTGGTTCTTGGTGACCGAGAAGTTGAAGAGGGAACTGTCAATGTCCGTACTCGCTCAGGAAAAAATTTAGGTACTATGTCAGTGGATGCATTCATTGATCTAGTGAAATCTGCCGTAGCCGAACGTGGCCGGTACATTGTGGAGTAATAAAGATTAAACAGCCTGACCGTAACCAACAACAAGGTGCTAAAAGTAACCGTCCTGCGATTAACGACGAGATCCGTGCAAAAGAAGTACGCCTTGTTGCTGCAGATGGAGAACAAAAAGGTGTCGTTTCATTAACTGAAGCATTACGTGCTGCTGAAGAAGCAAATCTTGACCTTGTTGAGATTGTTGCTAATGCAGAACCGCCTGTTTGTAAAATCATGGACTACAACAAGCACTTGTTTGATTTGAAACAAAAGCAAAAAGATGCGAAGAAAAAACAGCATCAAGTGCAAGTGAAAGAAATCAAGTTACGTCCAGCAACGGATGTAGGTGATTATCAGGTAAAATTGCGCGCAATTTTACGTTTCCTTGAAGAAGGAAATAAAGTGAAAATTACCTTACGTTTCCGTGGTCGTGAGATGGCGCATCAGCAACTTGGTCTAGCTCAATTGCAAAAGATTGAAGCTGACGTTGCGGAGTTTGGTGTAGTAGAACAAGCTCCGAAGATGGAAGGTCGTCAGATGGGCATGTTACTTGGTCCGAAAAAGAAAAAGTAATTTTTCTAAAAAAAGCACCGCAATAGGCGGTGCTTTTTTATGCCTAAAATTTCTTGCTTAATAGAAAAAATTAAAAAACTAGCAAATATGATAAAAGGTACAATATTGTAAAATTAGTTGAAAAGTGAATTATTGATAAGCGAGGATATATGTCAACTATCAATGGGACTGATGAGTTATCGGAAATTAATCAAAAAGTCGTGCAAGAAGGCGAAGCTCTACCTCAAGTCAGATTGAGGGATGGTAGTCGTGTACAAACAGGCACTGTCGCAACAATGCTACATAATATTCATTTGTATAACATGGGTGCGCGTGGTGATGTGGAAGATGAGCTTACTTTAGCGATTCCAACCTTAGTGAAAGTAGGGTTGTTTGATTTGTTTAGTGTAGATGAGTGGATTAATGGCAATAATGCTGGTCGCAAATTTGTTGGAGAAAAAGCAAAAGCATTCTTGGAAAAATCAGACACAATTTTTTAAATCACTCTTTGCATAGACTTTTTATTGTTTCTTTTCGTGCTAGGCTGCTGATCAATAACTATGAACTGTGCTATAACGCAACAACAGTCAGAATAACGATGAATAGGGCAACATAAATGATTGACTTATATTATTGGGGAACTCCCAATGGGCACAAAATAACGATTGCTTTAGAAGAAATGAAACTCGATTATCAGATTTTCCCGATTAATATTTTAGAAAACGATCAGTTTCAACCCGATTTTCTTAGGATATCTCCAAATAATAAAATTCCTGCAATAGTCGATCAAAATGGACCGCGTGGAGAACCTATTTCAGTATTTGAATCAGGTGCAATTCTACAATATTTAGGTCGTAAAACAGGTTTGTTTTATCCAACTGATGAACAAGAACGTGTTGAAGTTGAGCAATGGTTGATGTGGCAAATGGGTGGTTTCGGTCCGATGCTGGGTCAGAATCATCATTTTAGTAAATTTGCACCTGAACGTATTCCTTATGCGATAGAGCGCTATGTGAATGAAACTAAACGTCTGTATGGTGTGCTCAATAAACAATTAATTGGTCAAAAGTTTGTAGCTGGTGAATACTCTATTGCGGATATGGCTATCCTGCCGTGGGCGTTGCGTTACGATTGGCAAGGCATACAGCTTGAGGATTATCCATATGTTCAAGACTATATTGAACGTTTGACCGCACGTCCTGCTATTCAAAAAGCATTATCGATCAAAGTTTAACTTTATTATTACTACCGCGTTTAATGATTATATTAAGCATTGGGCTCTTCTCATGGGATTACTGATCGTAGTAGCAGTGAGTTGCAGTCTAATGCGCTATTTTTTAGCGATAGATAACTTTGAATTGATGGTCCTTGTTTTAATCTTAAGCACAGGCTTTGTTTTTGCTTCACTATTTGCACTTTTACAAGTCAAAGAAAAGCATTCTGTTTTTCATACAGGTATTTGTGGAGGCATTTTCGCTTTATACCTTATCTTACTTTTTTATGTTGATCTCACACTGTTGATTGATTGGAATGCTGTTTCAGAGGGTGAGATACAATTAACAATATTACAGAAAATGATTAAATCTGATGCCGCATTTTGGATTGCTTTTATTGTTCCATTTTTATATTCAAGCCTAAGTTATATTGTCCGATCTAAATCAGAGCCAAAAGTTTCGTGATCTCTTATCTTTTATTATTTATTTCTGCTTTTGGCGCAGCGACATTACTGCCTCTACAGTCAGAGGCAGTCTTAATGACTTTACTGGTGCAGGGGCTTTCTAATCCATTTTATTTGATTTTAGTTGCGACTGTAGGCAATGTATTAGGCTCATGTGTGAACTGGTGGTTAGGGCTGAAAATTGAACATTTTAAAGATAAAAAATGGTTTCCTGTTTCTGAACAACGTTTAGTACAAGCACAACAGATTTATCATAAATATGGTTTCTATTCTTTATTATTAAGCTGGACACCTGTCGTTGGAGATCCGATCACTTTAATTGCAGGATTGATGAAAGAAAACTTTTGGCGCTTTTTGCTGATCGTTACGATTGCCAAAGGTGGGCGTTATTTAACATTATATGCTTTATATCTAGGTGTTTTCTGAGGGGAGGGAAAGCTTACAGGCTTTCCCTAAGTGTTCTAATGATCCGAACCTTTGGTGATATCGACTTTAAATAAATCACTGGTTTTGAACCAACAATAAGTCACCACAGCAAGTGTCATACATCCGCCAAAAATGGTTGCAGTTATGGTTCCCATATACTTAGCGGCTAAACCAGATTCAAAAGCGCCGAGTTCATTGCTTGAAGAAACGAACATGCCATTAACCGCAGCAACACGACCTCGCATATTCTCAGGCGGGAAAATCTGTAAGACGGTTTGACGAACAACAACAGAAACACTATCACATGCACCCGTCATTGCCAGTGCAAACAGAGATAGCCAAATGTTATTTGAGTATGCAAATAGAATAGTAAAAATACCAAAACCAGCAACAGCGAATAACATATTTCGCCAAGCATGATGCGTTGGTGGAAATTTGGTTAAAACCAACATTGTTAACAACGCACCAATTGATGGAGCAGCACGTAAATATCCCAATCCTTCTGGACCAACCTTTAAAATATCCTCAGCAAATATAGGCAGAAGTGCAATTACCCCTCCAAATAATACTGAAATAAGATCTAATGATATGGCCCATAAGACAATTTTGGTTTTCCAAATAAAGCGAAAACCGTCTGTCAGACTTTGAAGAACGTTCTCAGTTTCCATTTTTGGAAAAGTTCTTTTTTGAAGTTGGGTAATCAGAATAAAACAAGTTGCTAACAAGCCTGTGACTGTGAACAAGCTGGTCTCTCGCCCAAGAAATGCCAGCATAAATCCACCCAACATTGGACCGATAATCACGCCACTTTGCCAACCAATCGTCGTCCATGTTGCACCATTCGCATAAAGTTCACGTGGAATAAGAAATGGTTTGAGAGAGGTTGCTGAGGGGTTGTAGAAACCTCGGATTGTTCCTAATGCAAAAATGACTGCGTAAATTCCCCATGACAAAGTTGAGACACTAATCTTTTCTAAACCATATAAATGGAAGAGTGCCCAGAGCACGATTGGCAATGGTGCTGCAAAAAATAAACAGACCTTCATAATGGTTTGTTTATTGAGCTTATCTGCAAAATAACCCCCCCATAAGGAAAGCGCAATAAATGGAATGGCTTCAGCTAAACCGATAAAACCTAATGTGAGTGGATCACGTGTGATTTGATACAGTGAATAAGCAACGATAATTTCTTGAATCAGAATTGCCAGTGTTAAGCAGAATTGATTCAAAGTAACGATAGAGAAATCTCGATAGCGCAATGCAGCAAAAGCATCTTGTTGTGTATTCATTTCGAGTGTTTATGATGGAATTGAAGCTATTATAAGCAAGTAATTAATGTAAATTTCTCGTATTTTGAGAATTAATGATGGAAAATTTCGTTTGAGTAAAAGTCTTGCTCTTACTCAAAAAATGAGCATTTTACTTTTGTTTTATTCGCAGATGTTATATTATGCTGCCTTCCTTACCTGCAGGTCGATTTGCAATAGTGCAAACGCGCCGAACAGGTGCCTAAAAGAGGTTACTATGGCTAAGTTAAAAACTCGCCGTGGTGCAGCTAAACGCTTCAAAGCGACTGCAAACGGTTTCAAGCGCAAACAAGCATTCAAGCGCCACATTTTGACCAAAAAATCTGCTAAGCGTATCCGTCAATTGCGCGGTTGTGTAATGGTTCACGTAAGTGACGTTGCATCAGTTCGTGCTATGTGCCCATACATCTAAGGAGATTATAAATGGCTCGTGTAAAACGTGGTGTAGTGGCTCATCGTCGTCACAAAAAAATTCTTGCTCGCGCTAAAGGTTACTATGGTGCTCGTTCACGCGTTTACCGCGTAGCGTTCCAAGCGGTAATCAAAGCTGGTCAATACGCTTACCGTGACCGCCGTCAAAAGAAACGTCAATTCCGTGCTTTATGGATTGCGCGTATCAATGCTGGTGCTCGTCAAAACGGTTTGTCTTACAGCCGTATGATCGATGGCTTGAAAAAAGCTCAAGTGATCATCGACCGTCGCGTATTAGCTGACATCGCTATGCATGATGCAGTAGCATTTGCTGCTTTAGCTGAAAAAGCTAAAGGCGCATTAGCTGCGTAAGCTTAGAGATTCAAAAGAAGGCCGCTTTTTAGCGGTCTTTTTTATGGTTTTAGGATTTAGTAATAGATAATAATGAGAGATCAATAAAATCTCCTAAAAGAATAGGAGCATCCATAATTTATTTTTTATACCCGTAAATCATTGCTCTAAGTAGCTTAAATTTCTAAATTTAAGTATTTGATTTAAATTGTGAAAACTCTATTTTTTATGGCTAAATTTTTTTAAATTTAGAAAAATTATCTTAATAATCAGTTCGCCTTTGCACAGTTTTTGCTTCTTTAACATTCATATGCAAGTTTGGTGATCAACACTTAGCTAAACAAATTTTTTGTGGAGGTTGAATTGCAAAGCAATCGAAAAGGTCAAATACGCATAGCTAACTTTGGAGATGCAGCTAAAATCGCTGAGATTCACGTGCTGTGTTGGAAAGAAACTTACTCAAGTATTCTTAATCAAGAAATATTAGATCAATTAGATGTACAGGAAAAATTGATATTATGGCAAGCACTCACAAGAAGTTTAGACCATCAATTGTTAGTGTATATTGAAGATCAAAAAATAAAGGGCTTTTTAGATGGATATTTAAATCCTGAAAATAATGTAGCTGAAATTCGCGCTTTTTATCTTTTGCAGGAAATCCAAAAACAAGGTATTGGGCGTGAAATGTTTCAATGCTTGTACGACTATGTTGTTCAGAAAAGATATCAGTTTATTCGTTTAGAGGTTTTTAATAAGAACCCTAGTCGTTTCTTTTATGAAAAGATTGGAGCTGAATTGATTGGAGAAGCCGAACTTCCAGAGTTCGGCGAAGGAATAACGGAGCTAATTTATCAATGGGAAATTTAATATAATTAAAAGCTGTACGCTTTTATTAAAGCCCAAAATAATAAGCAACCAAACAAATAATGACTGTGAGAATAATTAATTTAATCACGCTAGAAGTTCCAACCTTGTGTGGATGAGCTTCATTGAATTGTTGTGGGATTTCCATAGTTCGGTCGATGATCTCTGGTTCATCCATGGTAAGTTGAGCCGTCTGATAATGATTTGCTGTTTTGACGATTAATTTAGCGAATAAATCCTCAGCCTTCTGTGAAAAATTACGAAGATTGATTTGTTCTTCAGGGCTAATGAGTTCACCAGAATCTGTATAAGGGTGCTTTTTTTGTTCTTCTAAGTGGTCGATAAGTGCTTGTGTTCGATGTAATAATTGATGAGCACAATCAGCTGGATAATCTGTTGGGATCAACGCTAAAAGTGTTTCATCAGGCTGATTATGATCTATTTCGTAGCCATAAAATGGGAAATCTTGTTGTTCAGGTTCTAAAAAGTATTCCGCATATTTGCTATTGAATAATTCGCGCTCTAAAAATTTTGAGACATCGTTCCAATTGATTTTCTGTAAATCAGTATCGATTTTTTTAGCGTATTTATCATTTAATTCATAGCGCCAAAATGTCTCTTCTCTTATTGTGTTTTTTTGAGAAAAAGGTGTTTCAAATTCCTGATCAGTGTTAAACCATTCAGCGAGTTCATGTCCGCAAATCCAAGCGGTTTTTTTATTGGCTTGATGACTTACAATAAAATGTGCAAATGGTAGAAGTTCGACATTAGGATTCGGATTTTGTTCGTCGTTGAGAATACTAGAAAGATGTAAGCTTAGTTTTTTGACCCCTTGTTTTTTCAAACCCTCAAGCCAAATTTGGAAATGTTGTGCCAGCAAATGTTGTGATAGTAGATCTCTGAAGATTAAGCAGTTTTTTCTGAAAATAGGATGTTCGATCCAGCGATTAAAGTTCAGATTTCCTGCAAGAAATTCATTGCCATAGCTAACAAGTGTAAGTTGTTGTTTCCAGATTTGATCAAGCGCCATCGTTATTGTTTCTCATTGACGATACTCGTATCTTATACATTTTATTCAGATATTGATTATTTTTTTGCGAAAATTTATTGCACCACGGGTATTTGTTGTCCATTTGGGCATAAAGTTTAACGCTAAAAAGTACTCTATTTAAACAGTCCTTTATCTTCATAAACTAGGTAAAAAGCTGATAAACTATAGCGTTTTATTATATTTCTATAATTTGTTGCTTTGAGAGTTACTATGTCACTGGAAGCCCTGACCACTGAAGCGCTTGCTGCCATTGCAGCGGCTCAAGACCTTGCCGCACTCGACCAAGTTCGTGTGCAATTTACAGGGAAAAAAAGCCAGCTTGCAGAGCAGTCTAAAGCATTAGGAAAAATGGATCCTGAAGAGCGCAAAGTACAAGGTGCTGCGATTCATGCTGTTCGTGAAGCTATCAATGCTGCTTTGACTGAACGTCAGCAGACACTACAACAAGCTGAGTTGGCAAAAAAATTAGCAAGCGAAACGATTGATATCACTTTGCCTGGTCGCGGTCAGCGTATGGGAAGCATCCATCCTGTGACTCAAGTTCAGGAACGTATTTGTCAATTCTTTACCAAAGCAGGCTTTCAGGTTGCACATGGCCCAGAAGTTGAAGATGATTATCACAACTTTGAAGCCTTAAATATTCCAGGTCATCATCCAGCACGCGCGATGCATGATACTTTCTATTTCGATGCAACGCATTTACTTCGTACTCATACCTCGGGTGTACAAATTCGTACCATGGAGACAAGTCAGCCGCCAATTCGCATCGTGTGTCCTGGTCGTGTATATCGTTGTGACTCGGATCAAACGCATTCGCCGATGTTCCATCAGATCGAAGGTTTGTACGTTGCTGAAAACACCAGCTTTGCTGAGCTAAAAGGTCTATTGATTAATCTTCTGAATGAATTTTTCGAAAAAGATTTAAAAGTGCGTTTCCGTCCATCTTACTTCCCATTCACTGAACCAAGTGCTGAGGTGGATATTATGGATGAACGCGGTCGTTGGTTGGAAGTTTTAGGTTGTGGCATGGTACATCCAAATGTACTTCGTGCTTCTGGTATTGATCCTGATAAATACAAAGGTTTTGCTTTTGGTTTAGGGGTAGAGCGTTTTGCAATGTTGCGTTATGGCATCAATGACTTACGTATGTTCTACCAAAATGATGTGCGTTTTTTACGCCAGTTTGCCTAACAGTTTTTCAGGATTAAATAAGGTTTATACAGATGAAAATTAGTGAAAATTGGTTACGCACATGGGTGAACCCAGCGATTGATAGCGAAACCCTTTCTGATCAATTGACCATGCTTGGTCTGGAAGTCGATGAACTTGCACCTGTGGCAAAGCCATTTACAGGTGTTGTCATTGGAGAAGTACTCACTGTTGAACAACACCCAGATGCAGATCGCTTACGTGTTACGACGGTAAATATTGGCTCTGGTGATCCATTACAAATTGTTTGTGGTGCACCAAATGTCAGTGTAGGAATGAAGGCACCTGTTGCAACTATCGGTGCAGTACTACCAGGTGATTTCAAAATTAAGAAAGGCAAGCTTCGTGGTATTGAATCACAAGGCATGCTATGTGGTGCTTCTGAAATTGATTTAGAAGACAAGATTGATGGTTTGTTAGAGCTTTCTGCTGATGCACCTGTTGGCATGAATATTCGTGAATATTTAAAACTTGATGACAATGTGATTGACATCAGTATCACGCCAAACCGTGGTGACTGTTTTAGTATTCGTGGTATTGCACGTGAAATTGCAGTCATCAATCAATTGAATGTAAATGAGCCTAAGATTCAATCAATAGCAGCAACAATTGCTGATGAGAAAATCGTTAATATCACAACTGAAGGTACACCGCGCTATTTAGGTCGTATCGTAAAAAATGTAAATGTTAAAGCTAAAACACCTGAATGGATGGAGCAAGCACTCGCTCGTTCAGGGATTCGCACACATAGTATTTTGGTTGATGTGACCAACTATGTATTGCTGGAGTTGGGTCAGCCGATGCATGCCTTTGATTTAGCAAAAATTGAAGGAACAATTCAAGTTCGCCAAGCACAGCCTCAAGAAAAATTGCTCTTGCTCAACGATCAAGAAGTTGAATTACAAGATGACATTATGGTCATTGCTGATCAGCAAAAAGTTTTGGCAATCGCTGGAATTATGGGGGGCTTGGATTCCTCAGTTACAGACGATACGCAGGATATCTTCCTTGAAAGTGCTTTCTTCGCACCTTTAGCAATTGCTGGTCGTGCGCGTCGTTTTGGCTTGCATACTGACTCATCTCAACGTTATGAGCGTGGTGTCGACTTCGAGTTACCAATGATTGCAATGCACCGTGCTTCTGAGCTTATTCAGGCTTTTGCTGGTGGAGAGTTTGGCCCAATTACAGTAGCAGAGCAAGCTGAGTTATTACCAAAACGAGAAGCAATTCCACTGAAGCAATCACAAGTCGATCAGTTGCTGGGTTATGAAGTTGCTGGTGAGTTTATTGCTGATGCATTAGCTCGTTTGGGTTGTATGGTGGAAACTAAAGCTGAAGGTGAGTGGAGTGTTGTTCCACCATCACATCGTTATGATATGGCAATCTATCAAGACCTGATTGAAGAAGTTGCACGTATTCACGGTTATGACAACATTCAAATCAGTTTGCCAAAAATTGATGTGAAATTAGAAAAATATCAGGATCGTTTCGAAGTCGCGCAGCTTCGTCAAACTGTTGCAACTTTAGGTTATCAAGAAGCGATTAGTTTTAGTTTTGCTGATGCAAAATTGGAAAAACAGTTAAATCCAAATGTACAACCTTTAATGCTTGCTAATCCGATTTCTAGTGATTTAGCGGCAATGCGTAGTACTTTATTATCTAGCTTGATTCCTTGTGTTCAATATAATTTGAACCGCCAACAGCAACGTGTACGCTTCTTCGAATTAGGTTTGCGTTTTGATTATCAAAATGCAAAAGATATTCATGATCTTAAACAGATTCCAACACTGGCATTGATTGCGGTGGGCTCGCGGACTCCTGAGTCTTGGCATATCAAGCCGCAAGCGATGGACTTTTTTGACTTTAAAGGTGAAGTAGAAGAGATTTTAGCTGCTGGGCGTGTGAATGTTGATTATATTCGTACCGAAAGAGAATGGTTGCATCCTGGTCAATCTGCTGAAGTATTGGTTGATGGCAAGTCAATTGGATATTTAGGGCGTTTGCATCCATCATTAGAAAATGCACTTGATTTGGGCATTACTTGGGTTGCGGAATTGGATCAACAGGCTGTTTTGCAATCTTATGTATCTAATTTTACAGAATTATCACGTTTTCCATCGGTTAGACGTGATATTGCGCTTTTAATCTCTGATAAGATTGAGGTAAGAGATATTCAGCAGTTAATCAAACAAACAGGTGGTGAGTTACTTGACTCAACTTGGTTATTTGATGTGTATACGGGGCAAGGGGTTGAACAGGGCAAGCGCTCATTAGCATTTGCTTTGTTATGGCAGCATCCGACTCGTACGCTTGAAGATGCTGAGATCAAATCTGGTATGGATAACATTATTCAAGTGTTGGAAGACACTTACCAAGCGACATTGAGGGCCTCATGACAGCATTAACAAAAGCAGAGATGGCGGACCATTTAAGTGAGCTTACTAGCTTAAATCGCCGAGAAGCAAAGCAAATGGTTGAGCTATTTTTTGATGAAATAAGCCAAGCCTTAATTGCGGGTGAACAAGTCAAACTTTCTGGATTCGGTAATTTTGAATTGCGTGATAAACGTGAACGCCCTGGGCGAAATCCTAAGACTGGCGAAGAAATTCCAATTTCTGCTCGTCGTGTAGTGACGTTTAGAGCGGGTCAGAAATTTAGACAACGTGTTGGAAATGAGCAGATCGATTGATCTGCTTTTTTATGCGTAATTTATTTAAAATTAAACATAAAAGTATCAGGCATAAAAAAAGAGAACCGTAAGGTTCTCTTTTTATAATCTATAATATAGATTATTGAGCAGCAGAAGCAGCAACGTCAGAAGCAGCAACGTCAGAAGCAGCAACAACAGCTTCAGAAGCAGCAACAGTAGCTTCAGAAGCAGCAACAGTAGCTTCAGAAGCAGCAGCTACAGCTTCAGAAGCAGCAGCGTTTGCATCAGTAGCAGCTTCTTCTTTCTTAGAGCAACCAACGAAAGCTAAAGTAGTAGCGATAGCAGCAACAACAGCAAATTTTTTGAATAACATGGCATCACTCTCATAAAATTGTGAGATTAAAAAAAACCTTAGCTAGTCTGTTTGTGCTTTTAATATTCCTAAACGCTTTTAGGTAACAACGCAGGGAGCAGCCTAACTGGTCTGTGGCTATCCTATCAAAGCAAATCATGAATTACTACTGTTCTGTCCAACAAAACGACAAAATTTGACAAAAATTGGCTAATTTTTGATAGAAAATAACTATTGATAATTGTTTTTTGATTGGTTTGTTGTTTGTTTTCTGAGATTGTATTTAGTTATTTTTAGTAAAATCAATTGCTTGTATTTTTATTGAGGAATGCAATTTAAATGTAAAAAATATGTAATCTTGTCAACCAATTAAAAAAAGCCACCATTGAGGTGGCTTTATTATGTTGCCGTTATGTTGATGCTTTGCGTTTCATTTGATCAAAGAAATCATCATTCGTCTTGGTTTCTTTCATTCGATCTAATAAAAATTCCATTGCGGCAAGCTCATCCATTGGATGTAATAATTTGCGTAGAATCCAGACTTTACGTAAGTTTTCTTCACCCATTAAGCGCTCTTCGCGACGAGTACCTGATTTCTTGATGTTCATTGCAGGGAATACACGTTTCTCAGCGATACGGCGATCAAGCGTAATCTCTTGGTTACCTGTACCTTTGAATTCTTCGTAAATCACATCATCCATCTTACTACCTGTTTCGATTAAAGCAGTCGAAATAATCGTAAGTGAACCACCTTCTTCGATATTACGTGCAGCACCAAAGAAACGTTTTGGACGTTCTAATGCATGAGCATCTACACCACCTGTAAGTACCTTACCAGATGAAGGAATAACAGTATTGTAAGCACGTGCAAGACGAGTAATTGAGTCAAGCAGAATCACAACATCCTTTTTATGCTCAACTAGACGTTTTGCTTTTTCAATCACCATTTCAGCAACTTGTACGTGACGAGCTGGTGCTTCATCGAAGGTCGAGGCAACCACTTCACCACGTACTGTACGTTCCATTTCCGTTACTTCTTCGGGACGTTCGTCAATAAGAAGAACAATCAGAAATACTTCTGGATTATTACGGACGATTGATTGAGCAATGTTTTGTAATAACATTGTTTTACCCGCTTTAGGCGGTGCAACAATGATTGAACGTTGACCTTTACCAATTGGTGCTACTAAATCTACTACACGTGCAGTGAGATCTTCAGTTGTACCATTGCCTAGTTCCATAACGAGTTGTTCAGTTGGGAACAATGGGGTGAGGTTTTCGAATAAAATCTTATTACGCGAGTTTTCTGGTGTGTCGTAGTTAATTTGATTTACTTTTAATAAAGCAAAATAACGTTCACCTTCTTTAGGTGGGCGAATTGTACCTGTAATGGTATCACCAGTGCGAAGGTTGAAACGACGGATTTGTGATGGGCTCACATAAATATCATCTGGTCCAGCTAAATATGAACCAGCGGCTGAGCGAAGGAAACCAAAGCCATCAGAAAGGATTTCAAGAACACCATCACCAAAGATTTCTTCGCCATTCATGGCATGGCGCTTTAAAATGGCAAAAATAATATCTTGTTTACGGTTACGTGCCATGCCTTCAAGGCCCATAAACTCCGCAATTTTAATGAGTTCGCCAATGGGTTTTTTCTTGAGTTCAGTTAAGTTCATAAGTGGTCAGACAGAATGGAATAAGTGGAGGATAATGTTAGGGAAAGAATAAAAAATCGACCGCATACATACGTGCTGATGTAATTGTATTTACACAACCACAATTCAGTAGTCTGGTTCATTGTTTCAGAGAGAAATGTGAAAACAATTGTTATTGCCGAGCGGCGATCTTATGTTTGTGTCTTGTAAGAAGCGCGATGAAGTAGATTCCATTCAAAGCTTCTTGATCCAGTAATATAGGTTAAATCAAGAAAAATGTCAATTTATACGAGGAAATACGCTATTAGACTAATAACGTATTTCAAGTCGGGTTCAATCTAAATAAAGTTAGACGTTTTGATCGATAAATGCAGCGAGTTTTGAGCGAGGAGCTGCGCCAACTTGTTGAGCAACAACTTCACCATTTTTGAACATTAATAGAGCTGGAATATTACGGATATTGTATTTCACAGCTGTTTCTTCACATGCAGTTACGTCGACTTTAACGATTTTTACTTTACCTGCATATTCGTTAGAAAGGTCTTCTAGGACAGGTGCAATTGCTTTACAAGGTGCACACCAACCAGCCCAAAAGTCTACAAGTACAGGAGTTTCAGCATCTAAAACATCTGCTTGGAAGTTTTCATCAGTTGTATTAACAATAGTCGCAGACATAAGGTTGCTCCAAAATTTAGAAATAAAGTGCGAATTCAATCATCTTCACGATGAATATTACATTGCTACTTTATTCAATGTAAGGGTTTGTTGCCATTATTCAAGTATCAAAATGAAAAGTCCAATGGATGCTCACGATGTTCACTATCGACTTATACAATCATTTATGTGTTAAAAAGAGAAAATCTGCTGCTTTTATTGCTTAAAATGACTTTAAAATTCTAAGCATGTGAATTACTCTAATGCGTGAATTGAGCATGGGTTTATATGAAGAATGTCTGATTTTCTGATTGATGAAGAATTACTTGCTGCGATTGATATGGGATCGAATAGTTTCCATTTGGCAATTGCTCGTGTAGATCACGGAGAGGTTAAGAAAGTTGCTTCAATGTCAGAAAAGGTTCAGTTGGCCGCTGGACTCGATGAAAATAAAAATTTAACTGAAGCTGCGCAACAGCGTGGTTTGGCTTGTCTAGCTCGATTCGTTGGGCGTTTAAGTTCTGTTCAACCTAATCGTTTAAGAATTGTGGCAACCAATGCGTTACGACAAGCTAAAAATGGTCACGAGTTTATTCAAAAAGCTGCTGAAATTTTACCAAAGCCAATTGAGATTATTGCTGGTCGTGAAGAGGCTCGTCTAATTTATTTAGGTGTTTCTCATACCATGGCAAATGGTGGCAGACGTTTAGTCGTTGACATCGGTGGTGGTTCAACAGAATTTATTATTGGTGAAGAGTTTGAGCCTTTGCATACTGAATCGTTGCAAATGGGTTGCGTTGCCTTTAGTAAGGCATATTTTGCAGATGGTGAGATTTCAACAAAAGCCTTTGATAAAGCGGTAGTTGCTGCGCGTAAAGAGCTCTCTGCAATCGCAAATACTTATAAATCAGAAGGCTGGGATACAGTAGTTGGTTCCAGCGGGACGATTAAAGCTTGTCGCCAGATTTCTGTGAATCTAGGTTTAAGTGATGAGCAAGAAAATTTGACCCGTGAAGGCTTATATAAGTTAAAAGATCGTTTGTTAAAATTCAAACATGTCTCTGAAATTGATTTTGAGGGACTACGCGAAGATCGTCGAGCAGTTTTGCCAGCTGGTCTAGCAATTTTGTACGCTATTTTTGAAGTGATGAATATTGATAAATTGGCATATTCTGACGGTGCATTACGTGAAGGTGTGATGTATGACCTGTTAGGTCGATTTAAACATGAAGATATTCGTGACCGTAGTGTGCAAGCATTAATGGGACGTTACAACGCTGATCCTAAACAAGCCGAACGTGTAGTGAATACCGCGCAACAATTGTTTGATGGCGTAGCAGGTGCTTTAAATTTAACGACTGAAGACAGTGACTTACTACGTCGTGCAGCTTATTTACATGAAATTGGATTAGCGATTAGTCATGGTGGTTATCATCGTCATGGTGCATATTTATTGCAGCATTCTGATATCCCCGGTTTCTCTCAAATCGATCAAAATCACCTCTCTCATCTTGTATCGCACCATCGCCGTAAATTACGTGCAGATGCAAAAAATGATGTAATGAAGGTGGGTGGCAGCCATTTACTTTATTTGTGTTTGCTATTACGCCTCGCTGTTTTGCTGAACCATAGTCGTAGTGATCAGATGCTTCCTGCCATTGAACTGAGTGTTGTAAATGGTCAACAATGGCAACTCAGCGTTTCTGGCGATGCTAAACAATGGCCTTTATTGGTTGCTGATTTGCATGATGAGCAAGTGCAGTTTAAGAATTGGGACATTGAGTTAAATATTCAGTCAGACAATTTTGTTGATTAACAATACATCCTTGTTAGGGATTATCTACGACTTATGAAAAATAAAGCGACTCAGTCCAAGGCTTGGGCTACGGTTCAAATTGCGCGACATCCTGAACGCCCGCAATTTCTAGATTATGTTAGTGAAATCTTTACTGAATTTGATGCACTTCACGGTGACCGTTTGTATGGTGATGATGGTGCCATGATCGGTGGTCTTGCTCGTTTTGACGGACAACCCGTAATGGTAGTTGGTCAACATCGTGGACGTAGTACGCGTGAAAAGTTACAACATAACTTTGGTATGTGTAACCCAGAAGGCTATCGTAAATCACAACGTTTGCTAGATATGGCTGAGCGTTTTAATTTACCTGTATTTACTTTTGTCGATACCATGGGTGCCTATCCAGGTGTTGGTGCAGAAGAGCGTGGACAAGCAGAAGCGATTGCAACCAGTTTGGCTCAGCTTTCTAGTTTGAAAGTGCCAGTGATTGCGACTGTACTTGGTGAAGGTGGTTCAGGTGGTGCGCTAGGTATAGGTGTGGCAGATCGAGTAATTATGCTTTCACACAGTATTTATTCTGTGATTTCACCAGAAGGTTGTGCTTCTATTTTATGGAAAACTGCTGATAAAGCAGCGCAAGCGAGTGAAGCCTTAGCTCTGACTGCTGACAAATTGAAAGCGATTGGAATTGTGGAGTATGTTGTGGATGAAGGTGAGGGGGCACATTTGCAACCTGAGAAAGTCATGCATGATTTGAAAGATGTACTCAAACAAGCCTTAGAAGAATTGCAACAGATGGATGCTCAAGCACGATGCGAAGCACGTTATCAACGTTTAATGAAGTTTGGCAGCAGCAATTTAGGCATCGCGTCTTAGCACAAACACAGCATTTTTCTAAAGATACTCAATTCTTAATTGGGTGCAGCGGCGGCATGGATTCCATGCTGTTGTTGTATCTAATGTCCGAAATTTTCCCAAGTCAAACCCGTTCAATTTATGTTGATCATCAGTTGCAATCGAGCAGTACGGAGTGGGGATGTTTAGTTCAGAAACAATCTGAACAATTAAACATTCCTTGTGTGATCCAAAAAGTACATGTCGATGCAGGAAATCTTGAGCAGCAAGCACGTCATGCACGTTATCAAGCCTATACAAAGCATTTAAAAAGCCATGAAATCTTGGTGTTAGCTCATCACCAACAAGACCAAGCTGAAACTCTACTATTGCGTTTATTTTCAGGTGCAGGTGTTAATGGTTTATCCGCCATGCAAGCATATGATGTGCGAAAAGATTTGACGATATGGCGACCTTTTTTAGAGCTCAGCCGACAGCAAATTGAGGAGTGGACTAAACAAATTGGTTTTGACTATGTTGTCGATCCAACAAATCATGATACTCATTATGATCGGGCATGGTGTCGTGAAGAGTTATGGCCTGTATTAGAAAAGCGCTTCCCAAAAATGCAATCAGCTGTGTCACGAACGAGTTATCTGATGCAAGATGCCACAGAAATTTTAGATGATGTGCTGCAAAGTGATTGGAAATTATGTGCAACTGAGAATGAGCTGGATTTAACTCGCCTGTTGGAATTATCGGATGCACGCAAACGTCAATTGTTGTCCGCTTGGATAAAAGGCAAAGATCAATACCGCCCAAGTTATGACATGGTCAAACGCCTTCAAGATGAAGTGATTTTTGCTAAGCCTGATGCACAAGCAACTTTACATATTAATTCTTATTATTATGTCCGCTACCAGAAAAAATTGTATCGTCTAACTCATGCAGAGCTGTACGCAGAAAAGCTTTTTCCTATTCAACCTATTATGAATCAATCTTACAACTTGGAACAAATGATTCAAACTGCTTCAGGTAAGTTCAAAATATTGACGCGAGATATAGGTCTTTCCAAACAATTATTAAATAAAGATTTAAAATTGATTAAACGTCAAGGTGGTGAAAAAATTCATCTTTACGGGCGAATCGGGCATTGGCCACTGAAAAAAGCGATTCAAGATGCACAGATTTTGCCTTGGTTCCGTCATACAATTCAAATATTAGTCGTGGAAAATGTTATGCTTGGGGTTTTTAGCCCTAAAGGGTTTTGGTTGGCTCAATCTGACTATATCGAGCAGGGGGGGTGGCAACCAAGTTTAGTTTCAGATTGTCGAGAAAATTCTCCTCAATCTTTTTCAAATGACGAGTAGGAAATGGCGACAGCATTGAATCAAAACATCTGTTTTATTGGCGGCGGTAACATGGCTCAGGCCTTGATCGGAGGATTACTTTCCCGTGGGCTGCCAACAACACGAATTACAGTTTCAGATCCAGTAGAACAAATTCGTCAAATATTAGAAGAAAAAGGAATTCAAACGACCACGGACAATGTTGAAGCAATTCAAAATGCAGATGTGGTCGTACTGGCTGTTAAGCCTCAAGTGTTAGCTACGGTTTTACAACCTTTAAAAGGTTTGCTATCCGATAAACTGGTTATTTCCATTATTGCAGGCGCAGAAATTCAAACAATTTCAGAGCTGATTGGTGGAAGCCAGCGTATTGTGCGTGTAATGCCAAATACACCTGCTTTAGTACAAACAGGTGCGCACGGTATCTATGCTTCAGAGGCTGTTAATGCTCAAGATCGTGAGTTAACGAGTCAAATTTTAGCTGCAACAGGTTTGACGATTTGGGTCGATAGCGAAGCTCAAATTGATGCTGTAACAGCGGTATCAGGTTCGGGACCTGCATATTTTTTCTATCTAATGGAAAGTATGATTCGAGCAGGAAAGAATTTGGGCTTAGATGAGAAAGTTGCAACAGCACTAACGTTGCAAACAGCATTGGGTGCAGCCCAAATGGCAATTACCAGCTCTAACTCACCATCAGAATTGCGTAAAAATGTGACATCTCCAAATGGTACGACTCAAGCTGCATTAGAGGTATTTGATCGTGCGCAGATTTCACAAAATATTCAAGCAGCGCTTGCGGCAGCTCAGAAACGTAGTCAAGAGCTTGCACAAGAGTTAAGTGAAAAGACTAAATCAGTTTAAGTAGGATAAGACAAGTATGGGTGCAAGTTCTGCGCTAATTTTTGGTGTTTTGATCAATGTCGCAATTTTATTGGTCTTTTTCCGTTTTTTAATGCAATTGGCAGCGGTTAGCCCTTATAACCCAGTTGTACTTTCAACTGTTAAAGCGACCAAAATTGTAGATATCCTAAGCCGTAGTTTGCCAACTGTAGGCAAAGGGCGCGTCAATTTAGCGGCAATTGCTTTATTGATTGTGCTTTATTTGTTGAAAATTTTCGGGTTGATGTATCTATCAGGGCAGATGCCCCATAGTGCTGTCTATCTTGTAATTACGACATTCGTGACGATGATTCAGGATTTTATTCGTTTCTGTCGCTACTTGATTTTTGCAACGATTATTTTGAGTTGGGTGGTGATGTTTACACAGTCACGCTCACCATATATCGAAGTTATTCAGGAGCTCGCAGAACCTTTACTTGCGCCTTTCCGTCGTTTACTACCAAATATGGGGATGATTGATTTGTCACCAATTTTGGCTTTCTTGGCGTTGTATATTGCTGAGATTTTGATGAATGAAGCCGCAAAAGTTCTGTTGACTGGTCTTTGATTGGTTTGAAAATAAAAAAAGGATTGTGTCAAAACAATCCTTTTTTTATGCCTACAAATTAGTGTGCGGCATCCCAGTTTAGACCTTGTCCAACTTCCACCACAAAAGGTACGGAAATTTCTAATACAGACTGCATCACATCAGCAATTTGTTTTGAAAGTTCATCTGCAATTGACACATCAGCTTCAAAAACCAATTCATCGTGCACTTGCAGTAAAAGTTTAGCTTGATCTTTAGGCAAAATTTTATCAACGGCAATCATTGCAAGTTTAATGATATCTGCTGCGCTTCCTTGTAAGGGGGCATTAATCGCTGCTCGTTCAGCTGCTTGCTTGATCATTTTATTTGTTGCCAAAATATCTGGTGTGTATAGACGACGACCTAAAATGGTTTCTACAAAACCTTGCTCACGAGCAATCTGACGTGTACGTTCCATATAATCCAATACACCAGGATAACGTTGGAAATAACGTGCGATGTAGCTACGTGATTCTTCACGAGTGAAACCAAGTTGGCGGGTTAAGCCAAACTCAGACATACCGTAAAGTAGCCCGAAGTTAACCGCTTTAGCTTGGCGACGTTGATCATTGGTTACGTCTTCGATAGCGATTCCCAATACTTCAGCGGCAGTACGACGATGAACATCCTGACCTTGTTGAAAAGCGTGTACTAAAGCATCATCTTGAGAAAAATGAGCCATTAAGCGTAGTTCAATTTGTGAATAGTCGGCTGCAAGTAGGACACGACCTTCGGGAGCGATAAATGCTTTACGAATTTGGCGACCAATTGGTGTACGAATCGGGATGTTTTGCAGATTAGGGTCAGTAGAAGATAAACGCCCTGTCGCAGTTAAAGCTTGATGATAGCTAGTATGTACACGATGGGTTGCATCATGTGATTGCTCAACTAATCGATCAGTATATGTATTTTTGAGTTTTGCCAAGCCGCGATGTTCTAAAATCACTTCCGCTAAAGGATGTTCGATTTTTTCAAGAATACTTTCACTGGTGCTGTATTGTCCCGTGGCAGTTTTCTTACCGCCTTTAATTCCCAACTTATCAAATAGAACCTCTCCGACCTGTTTAGGCGAGGCAATATTAAACGTTTCACCTGCAAGCTCAGTTGCTTGATTCTCTAATGTTTGCATGGTGTCGGAGAATTCTACACTGAGCTGATCTAAGAATTTATGATCGAGCTTGATTCCATCTTCTTCCATGCCTGTTAGTACTCGTGCAACAGGCATCTCAATATTGTGGAGAATATTAACAAGTTCAGGATGGCTTTTTAGTTTTGAAGAAAGTACTTCATACAAACGATAAGTGACGTGTGCATCCTCTGCTGCATAATGTGCTGCAACTTCGAGTTCAATTTGATTAAAGGTTTTTTGCTTAGCGCCTTTACCTGCAATTTGTTCGAAAGTAGTTGTCAGGTGGCTAAGATAAACACGTGCTACATCATCCATGCCATGACGAGTTGCAGCAGCATTCAAAACATAGGAAGCTAGCATGGTATCGAAGTACCAGCCTTGGATTGTGATACCGTGATTGGCAAAGATATGAGCATCATATTTTAAATGATGACCAATTTTCTTGACTTGCTCATTTTCTAAAATTGGTTTGATTTGTGCTAAAACTTGTTCCCGACTGAGTTGTTCAGGAGCGCCTTCATAATCATGAGCTAGAGGAACATAGTAGGCTTCATTGGCATCAAATGCGATCGAGAATCCAACGAGTTCAGCCACTCGATAGTCTAAGTTGGTGGTTTCTGTATCAATTGCAAAGTGATCCGCTTGTTGCATACGTTGCAACAATAGCTCCCAGTCAGCTTGCTCTAGTACAGTATGATAAGTCGCTTCACCTAATTGATCATCTTGGCTTGAAAGATTTGCATGATCTTCTATCGCTATAGATTCAGTTTTTTGTTCAGCTTTGACAATACTTTGAGAGGTCTGTTGATAGACAGGCGTATTTGGATTATTAGGATGATCCAAAGATTGTAATTGGTTACGGAACTCAAGTTCTGTGTATAAATGACGAAGTTGTTCGGTGTTCGGTTGACTTAATTTTAGATCATGCCAATCTAAAGCGAGATCGAGGTCACAGACGATACTTGCCAATTGGTGGTCAATTTTAATATTGTCTAAATTATCTTTGATATTCTGACTGAGTTTACCTTTGAGTTGATCCACGTTCGCAATAATATTATTGAGTGAACCATATTCTGTTAATAGTTTTGCCGCAGTCTTTGCACCTACTCCTGGAACACCCATGATACCATCGGATGCATCGCCCATAAGCGTAAGATAATCAATAATTTGATGAGGGTGTACGCCAAATTTCTCTAATACACCCGCCTCATCAAGTACACGTTCTTTAAAACTATCTTCAAGTTTGACATGTGGATTAACAAGTTGAGCCATATCCTTATCACCTGTCGAGATTAAGACATGATGACCTTCTGATAATGCTCGTTTTGTTAAGGTCCCAATAATATCATCCGCCTCTGCGCCAGGAAGGCTATATAACGGGATGCCAAGAGCTTTGATTAGGGCATGTAAATAAGGAATTTGTTCAGATAACTCCTCCGGCATGCTTGGACGATCACCTTTATATATGGGTGATAATTTATGGCGGAAAGTTGGTTCTGGAGTATCAAAAATAACAGCCATATGTGTTGGCTGGGTACGACGCATTAATTTCTGAATCGCTGAAATAGCACCACGAATTGCATTAGTATGTAGGCCAGTAGACGTCGTTAATGGCGGTAAAGCGTGAAAAGCACGAAATAGAAAATAAGACCCGTCAACCAAGACAAAAGGTGGCATTGCGCAAATCCTTATTATGAACTGAGAGCTATTTTACGTGAAAAAGCAGTCCATGTCCTTGTTAGGCAGAACGATGATGACGATCTATGTCGTTTAAAAATTGCAGTTATTTGTATGTAAAAATGACGGTTTATAGACTGATCAAGTAAGATACGATTAATAAAGCTGTAATCATTGATATAAGTCTATGTATAAAAAAGATAAACAGGGAATCGTGATTGTTTTAGTTGTGCTGACAGTATTACTAGCATCAGCGATTGCATTTAAATGGCAAGGCACTATTGTTGCTTCTGCGATTGGTTTAACTGTTGCTATTGTGCACATTCTTTCAGAAATTCACACTCGATTACGTCAACTTGAATATGATGCTCCAAGTTATTTTGCTCAATCAGCTACAATTGGTGCTCAGAAGATCGTGATTTATAGTGCTGCATTAGTCGCACTTTTTGCCTATGCAAATACATGGATGTGGTTGGCAGGTGGGGCATTGTTAGTGTTGTTACTTTGTCTTATTCAGACGATCAGTAGCTTTCAAACGCGGTTATTGCATTTAGAACAATATGGAAAAACAGTCGTCCAAAATGATTTAAATAGTGTTTCTGCTCATATCAACCAAGCTAATCAATTATCAACACCTAATCATTCTGTCTATGAAAGTCAGGTACAACATCCAGCTACATGGATGCAAGCAGAATCTTCATCATCAAACGAATACTCATTAACTCAGCCATCTCAGAAGCAATTATCGACATCATCTCAAACTGCATGGTGGCAACCTATCTTGCAATGGATGATTCATGGCAATCCGATTTTACGAATTGCTGTCGCTGTATTGATGGTTGGCGTCGTATTATTATTACGTTTCGCAAGTGAGCATTGGCAGTTAAGTTTAGGTGTAAAGCTTAGTTTTATTGCCCTTACAGGTACTGTGATCACAATCGCAGGTTACTGGCTGAAACGAAAAAATCAGCTATTTGCTGTTGCTTTGCAGGGCGTCGGTCTTGCTATTGTGTTCCTCACATTAATTTTCTCACATCACTTTGCAGTGATTGCGAGTTTAAAAACAGCCAGTTTATTCTTTGTAATTTTATTATCAGTCACTGTTTATCTGAGTTTAAAACAACAGGCATTATATTTGGCCATGCTAGCGCTGACGATGGCTTATATCGCACCACTTGTCATACCTCAATCACATCCTGACGTGATTTTCTTATTTGGCTATTATTTTGTGATTAACCTTGCTGTTGCAGCCGTTAACTTTATTCAACCTTGGAAAATTCTGCATCAGATTGCCTTTTTTGCCACGCTCTTTATTGGCGGGGCTATGATTGGGCTTTATGGAGAGACTCAACAGTTCGACACCTTAGATATAATTTTATGGTTGCATATCGGTTTGTTTATTTGGCTAAGTATTCGTTATAGCCAATTGATGCTGCGGGTACGTGATGAGAATTTATCAATAGAGAATAAAGCGAATCAAAAGGAACAGCGATTACAACCAATTTTAGATGTAGGTTTGATTTTTAGTGTTCCTGTATTGGGTTTCTCTCTACATGCTTATCTGATGCACAACTCTACTCAAGCACTGACTTGGGGTGCAGTTGCACTTGCGATTATTTATGGTGCTTTAAATATTTGGATTAAACAAAGGCATCCGCAGCTTTCTATTTTGGCTAAAAGCTTCTTTATTCTTGCAGTGGTATTTACGGCTTTGATATTTCCATTGGCAAAAGGAGCACATTGGACATCAACAGGTTGGGTCATTCAAGGAACAGCATTGATCGTTTGGGGGGTGACCGAGCGTTATCGTCTTAGTCGATATATCGGGGTTGCCTTAGTGCTATTGAGTTCTGTGGCACTTATTTTCCAAGTTTGGTCAAATGATGACTTCCCAATTTTGAGTACAGTGATTTTTGCACTTGCGCAATTCATATCAGCTTTCTATTTATTGCACTATCAAGAGGTCGAAAAATATTTTAGTGCGTGGATGCTAAGCGGTATTTTTTTAGCACTTGGCATGTATGCAGGATCAATTGCTGCGATAGAGTTTATGCATTGGCAAAATCAAGGCATGAATCCTTATTTGGCAATCGCAGCCGTATTGTTGCTGTTATTTGGTTTTATGGTGCAGCTTAAGTCCAAAATCGAATGGGTTAATGTACAACTTATCTTGATCAGTGGATTACTTTTCTTAAGTTATAGCGTAAGTTTTGCGGAGAATGTTTACTCCACAGGTGACTGGTTTACACCTCTGAGCCAATTTAGCGCCCTGACGACTACACTTGCACTGACTATTTTGCTCATCAAGATGAGATCTTTTTCTTCATCGCTATATTGTTTGATCTGGTCTGCTTTGCTTTGGTTAAGTTTAGCGGGTATTGGTATTACACTTTTTCCCAATATTGCTGTTATTGCATTGGCTGTTTTTCCTGCAATATACGCTGGCTGGTTATTTTTATCAAAAAATATGCTTTTATTGGATCAACAACCAGTGTGGGGGCTAACCTTATTTTGGTTAATTTTAATTTGTTTAGATTCATATTCTGCAACTCATTTTTATGTGCTTCCTTTATTTAACTTAACTGATTTTCTCTCTTTACTAATGTTTATTGGTTTGATCTGGGTAATATATCATCATCATTTTGACGATGAGCATTCAGTAGAATGGGGATTCAAAGTCTCAACGATTTTAGTCGGTTTACTTGTATTAAGTAGCATCGTTGTACGCGCTATGCATCATTATGTTGGAACACCATTATGGGGGATAGAAATCTGGCGGAATGGCAATGTACAACTAAGTTTGACCTTATTATGGGTGATTTTAGCTTTTATTCTTATGACCTTTTCAAGCCGTCGTCATATTCGACAAATTTGGTTTGTTGGGGCTGCGTTGTTGGGGATCGTTGTGTTTAAGTTATTGTTATTAGATTTATCGCAAAGTGGTACTTTGACACGTGTTATTTCGTTTATTGGTTCAGGTGCAGTCATGCTTGTAATTGCATATCTTGCACCTTTACCACCTGCCCAAGAACAGTCTAAAGAATCTTCATCTATCTAACTTTATCTTCTTTTTTGAGCTCTTTTTGATGGGCATATTGATCGACCTCATCATCCTCTAAAGGGATGGGGCGATCAATTAAACCCATTTTAGGTACAGGGATCTCAATTTCATTTTCAAGGAAACCATTACGAACCCTTTCTTGCATTTCATCTCGGACTTTTAATGCATTTTCCTGACGACACCATACCGCAAACAACAGCTCAATTGAGGATTCACGAAATGCAGTTACTGTTACGGTTGGTTTAGGATCATCCATAACCAGTGGATATTTAGATGCAACATCTAATAGTACCTGTCTTACTTTAATAATGTCTTCGTGAAAATTAATTGCTAAGGTAATCGGAATACGCCGTATCGGGTATTTGGATAAATTCATGACAGGGGTGCGAATGAGCTGCTCATTTGGAAGCCGAATGTAAACATTGTCGAGCGTCAGAAGTTTGACCGATAAAAGATCGATAGAGATCACTTCACCTTCAATGGTTTGTCCTCGAATCAACGTAATCTGTATTGTATCGCCGACTTCAAAAGAACCTTCACCGATTAAGAAGAGCCCGCTGATTAAGTTTGTAGCTGAGGTTTGAGAAGCGAAACCTAGAGCAACAGTTAGTATCCCTGCTGCGCCCAAGAAGACACTGAGTTTAAATCCAGCTTCTCTTAAACTGGTCATGATGAAGAGTAGGAAAATAAAGTAAAAAATACCTCTTCGCCATAATAATCGTTGATGTGCGTTAAACCGACTACCAATGGTGCGGATAAAGGTATTAGAAACTAGACGTGCAATTACAAAGCCGATTAAACATAAAATTAGGGCTACAGCAATTTCACTTAGTCTTTCAAAATTAATATTGGTAAATATGCTGGTGAAGCTAGATGCGACATCTTTTGGAATATTGGTATCAGCCATAGCAACTCCTTAAAAGAATGAATCAAACATATTAAATAAGTTGCTTCCAGGCGCACGTGGAGGATGTACGTAAATGACTTCACCTGCCTGAGTTGGTGTTTTGTTTTCAATACGAATACGTGCAGGATGTTCTGAACCCTCATAATACACCTTGATTTGAGACGTCCAGAGACGACCTGTGCCTTCACTATAAAATAAAGGAAGGGCAGGAACAGGAACATTCATACGATCAAATCGCAGTTGATGCTGACTTGTGTTATGAAACTCGATAGGTGTAACAGCTCTAAAGGCACGTGGCTTTAATAGATTTAGGTCAGTTCGTCCATCTACAGATGTTGCATAACAAATTTCACCATGCTGAGGATCTTTACCAAACCATGTGTCTTTCGGCTGAATCACAGGAATATCAAACAAAGGTTCACTTAAACCATCTACTAAGCCTGCAATCCATAACGGAGTGCTGATATACAGCGTTCCTCGTTGACCAGCAGGAATATAAATCGGATCAACAGGTTTAATAACAACAGAGCGATCTGCCAAACGTGGCATTAAATGAAATGAGCTATTAGTTTTATGAAACATATAGCGTTCAATTTTTGCAGGTTGAGGCATTGCAAATTCTGTATCAGACAAAACATGCCATTGTTGCTCGTAATCATGCTGACATTGCGGTCGATGATATTCTAAACGCCATTCTTTAATGCCTCTCGTTAGGCGAAAGAGCAGTGAACCAAATTGCCAAGCTTTGGCTTGTTGAATTTCAAATTGTTGTTCACCCCACCATCTCAATGTGTCAGAGTGAGGTGCTTTATATGGATTATTTTGAGACAAGGTGCAAAATTCCTTTGTGAGTATGCTAAACAGACTTCACGCTGTAATCTCCTTAGAGTACACTCAACTCTTCCTTTCATCATTATAAATTGTGATGCAAATACTTAAACAAATACAAATTCCATATAGTTTCGCCAAAAGGCATGGCGTTTTATTGCGCTATGAAGGCGATCAAGTTTTTATTGTACGACGCAAGGATACAGCGCGAATTGCATTACAAGAAGCACGTCGAATTTTGGGGAAAGCTGCGCATGATCAATTGTGTACAGATCAAGAGTTTCATGCACTACTCAGTTCCAGTTATGCAGGTGATACAGGCGAATCTCAGCAAGTTGCCGCTGGTTTAGAGGATCATCCTGATTTATTAAGTTTGGCTGATCAGGTGCCTGAAGCTGAAGATTTGATGGATCAAGAAGATGATGCACCTATTGTTCGTCTGATTAATGCGTTGTTATCCGAAGCGATTCGTGTCGGTGCATCTGATATTCATATTGAAGCATTTGAAAAAAAGTTGTCTGTTCGTTTACGTGTAGATGGTCAATTACGAGAAATTGTTCAACCACGCCGTGAATTAGCTCCTTTGCTGGTCTCACGTATTAAAGTTATGGCAAAGTTGGACATTGCTGAAAAGCGTATTCCACAAGATGGTCGTATTTCTTTGCGTTTAGCAGGACGTGAGGTCGATGTTCGTGTTTCTACTTTACCGTCATCTCATGGTGAGCGCGTGGTGATGCGTTTACTTGATAAGCAGGCGGGTCGTTTGAACATGACACACCTTGGCTTGATGCAAAATGATTATGAACGTTTAACTCAATTGGTTCATCGTCCACATGGCATCATTTTGGTCACTGGTCCAACGGGTTCAGGTAAAACGACAACCTTATATGCAGCATTATCTGACTTGAATGATAATACGCGCAATATTTTGACGGCCGAAGATCCAATTGAATACCAACTAGAAGGGATTGGGCAGACACAGGTCAATACGAAAGTTGATATGACATTTGCTCGTGCGCTTAAGGCTATGCTGCGTCAAGATCCTGATGTTGTTATGGTGGGTGAGATTCGCGATCTTGAAACGGCAGAAATTGCGGTACAAGCTTCACTAACAGGTCACCTCGTTTTATCTACGTTACATACCAATACTGCAATTGGTGCGGTAACTCGTTTAAAAGATATGGGGATTGAACCATTCTTGCTTTCAAGTTCATTGATTGGTGTAATTGCACAGCGTTTAGTTCGAACATTATGTCCACATTGCGTAACTTGGCGAAAAGCAGATGATTTTGAACGACAGGTATTTCAGCATCTCAAGGTAGATGAACACATGGAATTACCAGAACCACATGGTTGCGAGAAATGTTCACATGTTGGTTTTAGTGGGCGAACAGCGATTTATGAAATTGTGCCAGTCGATGAGTCGATGCGTCGATTAATTCATGGTAATGCAGCCGAATATGAGTTGGAAAATCATGCTCGCCGTCATGCCGCATCGATTCGTGATGATGGCTTATTAAAAGTCTTGGCTGGTAAAACCACTTTAGAAGAAGTGCTACGTGTTACAAACGAAGCAGCTGAAGAATAATTTTCTATTCTTAATGAAAAACAGCATGATCAATCATGCTGTTTTTTTATTTTATATATCAATTTGTTACTATATTGAAATTCACATCAATATTGTTGCGTGTTGCATTTGAATACGGACATACGATGTGTGCTGCTGCTACAAGTTCCTCAGCCTCAGTTTGATCCATACCGATTAAATAAATATTCAAAGTCACTTCAATACCGAAGCCATTTGGAATCGGGCCAATACCAACTTCACCCTCAATATAAGCATCTGGAGTAATCTTTAATTTATCTCGGTTTGCTACAAACTTCATGGCACCTAAAAAACATGCTGAATAGCCTGCTGCAAAAAGTTGTTCTGGATTGGTCACTTCACCACCAGCACCGCCCATTTCTTTAGGTACGCCTAATTTAACATCTAAAACACCATCAGAAGATGTCGCACGACCATCACGACCACCTGTTGCTTTAGCTTTTGCTCGATAAACTACTTTTTCTAATGACATATTGAATAATCCTAGCTGACAAAGTTTGGTATTATTCAATCCTGCATAAATGGATGATGAAAGCAAAGGAGAAAACGGTAAATTTAATGACGGCTTTGGTAAAGAAGTAAAAGATAAAATATCAAATTGAAAAGAGTATCTATCTATCAAATAGATGCAGAAAATCTACCAAAGCTCGATGATTTTTTTCATCAATTTTGCTCTAAAACGTGCGGTTGGATTATTTATATCATTTTGAGATTGTTGTTCATAAAAACTATGCCAAGCTTTAATCATATCTTGAGTAACACCTTTCTGTTTGATGATCACCACATCTTCACGCTGGATGTTATCTAGTCTTTGTCGAGCACCTTCAGCACCAGTCCCCCAACCAATAATCCAAAGACCAAAACTATTAAATGATAAATTTGATGGTGTAGGTAAGTGCTGCATGTCATTTGTTACTTCAACAGCATTAGCATAACTTGGTACCACATTAATGAATGTAGTTGCCCCTAAAATCAACAAAATAGAAAAAAGTCTAAACATGGATACAGCTTAATTGGTGTTAAGAGAGAATTTTACAATAATCAAACTACATAAATATTATGGTTTGTTTGACTATCCTAAATTATGTTTATTAAATCATGAACCTAGGTGTGGAGGGGAGATAAAGCGTGACCAAAAATTCAAAAACTAAAATTTTAATAATTAAAGTGAGACTTAGTAGGCAATTATTTTTCGATGCTGCATAAGTGGCATAGATAAGCGAATATTTTCTTGTTCAGCTTGATCGAAATCAGCGCTAATTAAACCATGCCCTTCGTAGTCGATTATTTGTAAAAGTTGTCCACGACTATTGGTTATACCCGAATGACCCCATGTTTGACGTTTTTCACCATGCCAACCCTGTTGTGCAGCACCTAATACAAAACATTGACTGTCCATAGCTCGTGCTTGTAGTAACAATTGCCAGTGCATTTGACCTGTTGTGTAAGTAAAAGCAGCAGGAGCAGATAAAATGTTTGCACCTTGTTGGCGTAAAGTTAGTGCGAGTTCTGGAAAGCGAAGATCATAACAAACCATTAAGCCAATATGACCAAAAGGTGTTTTTGCAACAACGACTTGATCACCTGGTTCAAAGAATTTTGATTCTTGATAGCCACCAACAGCATCACCCACTTGAACATCAAACAAATGGATTTTGTCATAACGAGCCTCAGTACCTTCAGGACTAATACATAAGCTTACGGTTCTGACGCGTCCATCAGTAATGACTGATCCATCTGGGCGAAAAGGGCACGGTAAAGTGCCAGCGATAATCCATATTTGATATCGGTGTGATAATTGTTCTAAACGTTGCTGAATGGTTTCAAATTGATTTGCAGTTTCACGTTGTTTTCCTGCAGCAAAACAAACAAAGTTTTCAGGAAAAACGATTAATTCGCCACCCTGAGCCTTACTTTGTTGAATTAATGACTCGATGACAAGGAAATTAGATTCAATGTCATCTTGTGAATTCATTTGAGCAACAGAAAGTAAGGTCATAAGTGTGCAGACTTAGTTATCAATTAAGCATTTTGTTGGTGTGTATCAAGATTTAGACAATCTTGCTCTTTTTGCAATTGCTTCACTAATGGTTCAAACATATTTTGATTGTTTTCATTCAAACGCATTAATGTTTTATGTGCTTCTAATACAGTGTTGAGCATGGCGCTGTGAGTAACATGTTCTTCAGTTAGCTCAAGCGTACAAACATTAGGATCACCACAGTAATTTAAAATCACAAAGACCTGACCCAACCCCATGCTATTGGCTAGGGTGGTAATATCTGGATTGGTTGACAGCATCACTGCTTGTATATGATGAACTTGTTTGAGTTTTAAGCCCAACTTTGCAAGTACACCTAATACAGTACTATCAATGAACGTTGTTTCAGTTAAATCAACGATTGCACCAACAACATTTTGCTGCTGTTCAATTTTGTTGAGTAATTTGTCTAGACTTATACAAGAATGTGCACGCACTTCGCCAATAAGCTTGAAAATATGCGTTCCGTTCAAACTTGCATATTCAACATGACCTGTTGACATATAAATGCCATTTTCAGAGAAAGGATATAAAATTATCCCATAGTGATATGGTAGACACAAGTGGTTGCATAGTTCTTTGTTTTTAAGTTATTGATAATTAAATTAATTCATTCGGCATATGCTGAGTATAGCGATGTCATCTGCAACATGTTCAGGAGCTTGGAATGAATTATTCTGAAGATGATCAACCAATTGGTTGAACTGATCATTCAAACCACCATCAAAGGGTTCAAGAGCACCATCTGAACATAAAATAAAACGTGCGTCAGGATTTAATTTACAAATGTGTTCTTCAACATCTAAATCCTCAGTGAGTCCCAAAGGGAAACTACTGGTTGTAAGAATTTGAGGTGCTTGATTAGGTTCAAAGATAATTGGAGGTGGATAGTGCCCTGCACTAGACCATGTAATTTCATGAGTTTGTAGATTTAGAATACCTGCCACCATGGTGATATGTTTTTCAATATTCTCTTGAACTAACATTGCATTCAGTTTTTGAATGAGCTGGCGAGGTGTCTTGGAACGACCATGGAAAGCTGCCATCCATGAGGTTAGTAAACTACTTGTAACACCATGACCTGAAACATCAGCTAAATAAAACAGCACTTCATATTCATTGAGTTTCCAATAATCATACCAATCACCTGATAAATAAGCCGAAGGTTGAAAAAAAGACTCAACCTCATAATTGGGTAGACTTATTGGGTTCGGTAGTAAACGTTTCTGTAATGCTGCTGCTGAAGGAAGATCACGGCTATCTTGATTTCGTTTGTATTGCGCATCAATTTTGAATAAAGCATGTATTGGGTTTTTGGGTAAATTGTTCCAAATCCAACCGGCTAAAGCACCCATTTCCCAAGCTTGGGCTAATGCAGCACCTTCATCTTCAAATGCTAATACGATCGTTGGGAGCTTCCATTGATATTTCAAAAAGTCCTGTACATCGGCAATTGCAATGATTGTTTGATCATATAAGTCTAAATCATCAGCTTGAATGATCTGTAGACTGGGTAGCTCATTCAGAGCTTGATCTAAACAAGGTATTGAGCGCGATGGTTGAATGAAATACATAGATGAATAGCCGATCCTTTGTATGATCATTTTTTAATTCATCATAGATGAAATATGATGGAAAACATAGTATTACTCACATTTAAAATAGAGAGTAATACTTATGTCTATAAATATAAAAATGCGAATTTACTGATTATCCGAAGATTCTTCAGTATCTTCAGTATCTTCAACAAATGATACATCTGCAGAGTCACCATGTTTTTCAGCAATTTGGAAAGCCTTTCTTTGCAGATAGAAATCTCGAATCATTGCATATTTATCGCCTTTTAAGCTTTCTTCAATATCCAAAACTTGAGCACGAGCATCTATAGCTTGTAACACATTTGTAGACCAATAAATTCCTTGTTGGTCGTCGAGCATATATTTTTGTGGGCGACCATAACGATCGATAGCTAAGCCAAACCCATCACGAAAAGTACTAGGTCCGAAAAAAGGAAGCATTACATAAGGACCAGACGGGACGCCGTAATAGCCTAAAGTCACACCAAAGCTTTCCTCTTCGGTTGGTAATCCTAAACGACGTGCTGGGTCAGCAAAACCTAAGGTTGTTAAAGTATTTAAAGTAAAGCGTCCTAATGTTTTTGCTGCGCGAGATGGGCGCCCTTGTATAAGTTGGTTGACGGCATTCCACGGCTCACCGAGGTTTTTGCGAAATTGACGGTAAGGACTTCGTACAGGTTCTGGTACTTTTTCAACGTATTGGATAGCTACTGGCTTAAGTACATATCGGTCTAATGTATCGTTGAAGGCAAAGATTTGGCGATTTAATGGTTGTAGAGGATCTTTAACCGCATCAGGTTGCGCTGCATTAGCGTTTACCTTCAAATCATCCTTGGTTATTTTTTTTAAATCTTTAATTGCTTGCAAAGTTGATGTTTTTTGTTGTGTATTTAATTGGTTTTCAATTGATTCAGTTACGACTGGGGATTGCTCAGATACATCTTGAGCTATTGCTGTATTAAATGCTCCAGCAGTTAACAACCCAAGCAAGAAAAAATTTGAGTAATGCATATAAGTCCTTAATCGCAGTTAGAGCGAAATTACAGTCATTAAAATGAATGCGCTAATTAAACGCAAAACATAGATAAAGTAAGTACAATTTATTTGTTCTACTATTATTAAAGCAAATTCGATCGAAAAATATAAGAAATATTGTGAATTTGGTTTAAAAATGTTCACTCGAAATAAAATCCTATTGAAGAGTGTTGCATTGGTGTGAGAATGCTGTAGAATGCACATCCATCGGCGGTGATGCGGATAAAAACTTGTTGAGAAACAAGGATTTGGCTAAAGTGGTTAGATTCTTGGGTTGTTTGATAAGTTTTAAAAATATCTAAATTACCTGTTGACTTTAAAGAAATTTAGAGTAATATAGCCGACCTAGCTTGATGATGACGAATCATCGAGAAGATCATTAAGAGAATAGAAGAACAACTTGTGTGGATTTTTACTGGTTGATCGATCGAAATAATTTTCATTGATTGAATGGTAGAAATTTCTCGAAGTTTATTTGAGCGAATTTTTAGTCAGAAAATTGATGAGCCAGAATTAGCACCTTGTCTTAACTAAGGTGCAAAATGATTTTAACTGAAGAGTTTGATCATGGCTCAGATTGAACGCTGGCGGCAGGCTTAACACATGCAAGTCGAGCGGAGATGAGGTGCTTGCACCTTATCTTAGCGGCGGACGGGTGAGTAATGCTTAGGAATCTGCCTATTAGTGGGGGACAACATTCCGAAAGGAATGCTAATACCGCATACGTCCTACGGGAGAAAGCAGGGGATCTTCGGACCTTGCGCTAATAGATGAGCCTAAGTCGGATTAGCTAGTTGGTGGGGTAAAGGCCTACCAAGGCGACGATCTGTAGCGGGTCTGAGAGGATGATCCGCCACACTGGGACTGAGACACGGCCCAGACTCCTACGGGAGGCAGCAGTGGGGGAATATTGGACAATGGGGGAACCCTGATCCAGCCATGCCGCGTGTGTGAAGAAGGCCTTATGGTTGTAAAGCACTTTAAGCGAGGAGGAGGCTACTGAGACTAATACTCTTGGATAGTGGACGTTACTCGCAGAATAAGCACCGGCTAACTCTGTGCCAGCAGCCGCGGTAATACAGAGGGTGCGAGCGTTAATCGGATTTACTGGGCGTAAAGCGTGCGTAGGCGGCTTTTTAAGTCGGATGTGAAATCCCCGAGCTTAACTTGGGAATTGCATTCGATACTGGGAAGCTAGAGTATGGGAGAGGATGGTAGAATTCCAGGTGTAGCGGTGAAATGCGTAGAGATCTGGAGGAATACCGATGGCGAAGGCAGCCATCTGGCCTAATACTGACGCTGAGGTACGAAAGCATGGGGAGCAAACAGGATTAGATACCCTGGTAGTCCATGCCGTAAACGATGTCTACTAGCCGTTGGGGCCTTTGAGGCTTTAGTGGCGCAGCTAACGCGATAAGTAGACCGCCTGGGGAGTACGGTCGCAAGACTAAAACTCAAATGAATTGACGGGGGCCCGCACAAGCGGTGGAGCATGTGGTTTAATTCGATGCAACGCGAAGAACCTTACCTGGCCTTGACATACTAGAAACTTTCCAGAGATGGATTGGTGCCTTCGGGAATCTAGATACAGGTGCTGCATGGCTGTCGTCAGCTCGTGTCGTGAGATGTTGGGTTAAGTCCCGCAACGAGCGCAACCCTTTTCCTTACTTGCCAGCATTTCGGATGGGAACTTTAAGGATACTGCCAGTGACAAACTGGAGGAAGGCGGGGACGACGTCAAGTCATCATGGCCCTTACGGCCAGGGCTACACACGTGCTACAATGGTCGGTACAAAGGGTTGCTACACAGCGATGTGATGCTAATCTCAAAAAGCCGATCGTAGTCCGGATTGGAGTCTGCAACTCGACTCCATGAAGTCGGAATCGCTAGTAATCGCGGATCAGAATGCCGCGGTGAATACGTTCCCGGGCCTTGTACACACCGCCCGTCACACCATGGGAGTTTGTTGCACCAGAAGTAGGTAGTCTAACCGCAAGGAGGACGCTTACCACGGTGTGGCCGATGACTGGGGTGAAGTCGTAACAAGGTAGCCGTAGGGGGAACCTGCGGCTGGATCACCTCCTTAACGAAAGATTGGTGACCGGTAAGAATCCACAACAAGTTGTTCTTCGAAGATGTATCTGAGGGTCTGTAGCTCAGTTGGTTAGAGCACACGCTTGATAAGCGTGGGGGTCACAAGTTCAAGTCTTGTCAGACCCACCACTACTGACGAAGTGATGAATAATCACAAGCTGCTAGATGAAAAGATATGTCGTTCATTATGATTAAAGCTGGGGACTTAGCTTAGTTGGTAGAGCGCCTGCTTTGCACGCAGGAGGTCAGGAGTTCGACTCTCCTAGTCTCCACCATGAATTAAATGAAATATTTAATTCTGAGCTAAATAGATTATAGAGTTTAATGAATAAAAAGATTAAGTAATTGATCTTGGTTTATTAATCTCTGTGATTTATCACAGTTTACTACGCACCGACGAGGTGGTAGTTAATCATTAACAGATTAGAAAAATTGAGTCTGAAATAAATTGTTCACTCAAGAATTTAAGTTGATCGAAGTAATTCGATTGATTTAAACATATTGAGAACTAGCAAAAACACTGAATCAAGCGTTTTGGTATATGAATTTAGATTGAAGCTGTATGGTGATTAAATTCACAGACAACAAACCAGTAGCAATTAAGTTTGCAACGATAACACTCACTTGTATGTGTTAACGACTGTTTGGGGTTGTATAGTCAAGTAATTAAGTGCATGTGGTGGATGCCTTGGCAGTCAGAGGCGATGAAAGACGTGATAGCCTGCGAAAAGCTCCGGGGAGGCGGCAAATATCCTTTGATCCGGAGATTTCTGAATGGGGGAACCCACCCGCTATAAGGCGGGTATCATAAACTGAATACATAGGTTTATGAAGCGAACGAGGGGAAGTGAAACATCTCAGTACCCTTAGGAAAAGAAATCAATTGAGATTCCCTTAGTAGCGGCGAGCGAACGGGGAGCAGCCCATTAAGTTATGTGTGTTTTAGTGGAACGCTCTGGGAAGTGCGAACGTAGAGGGTGATATTCCCGTACACGAAAGGGCACACATAATGATGACGAGTAGGGCGAGGCACGTGAAACCTTGTCTGAATATGGGGGACCATCCTCCAAGGCTAAATACTCCTGACTGACCGATAGTGAACCAGTACCGTGAGGGAAAGGCGAAAAAGAACCCCTGTGAGGGGAGTGAAATAGATCCTGAAACCGCATGCATACAAGCAGTGGGAGCCGACTTGTTCGGTGACTGCGTACCTTTTGTATAATGGGTCAGCGACTTATATTCAGTAGCGAGGTTAACCGAATAGGGGAGCCGTAGAGAAATCGAGTCTTAATAGGGCGTTTAGTTGCTGGGTATAGACCCGAAACCAGGCGATCTATCCATGAGCAGGTTGAAGGTTGGGTAACACTAACTGGAGGACCGAACCCACTGTCGTTGAAAAGCCAGGGGATGACTTGTGGATAGGGGTGAAAGGCTAATCAAGCCTGGTGATAGCTGGTTCTCCCCGAAAGCTATTTAGGTAGCGCCTCGGACGAATACCATTGGGGGTAGAGCACTGTTTCGGCTAGGGGGTCATCCCGACTTACCAAACCGATGCAAACTCCGAATACCAATGAGTACTATCCGGGAGACAGACTGCGGGTGCTAACGTCCGTAGTCAAGAGGAAAACAATCCAGACCGCCAGCTAAGGCCCCAAAATCATAGTTAAGTGGGAAACGATGTGGGAAGGCATAGACAGCTAGGAGGTTGGCTTAGAAGCAGCCACCCTTTAAAGAAAGCGTAATAGCTCACTAGTCGAGTCGGCCTGCGCGGAAGATGTAACGGGGCTAAAACTATGTGCCGAAGCTGCGGATTTGACATTAGTCAAGTGGTAGGGGAGCGTTCTGTAAGCCGATGAAGGTGTATTGAGAAGTATGCTGGAGGTATCAGAAGTGCGAATGCTGACGTGAGTAACGACAAAACGGGTGAAAAACCCGTTCGCTGAAAGACCAAGGGTTCCAGTCCAACGTTAATCGGGGCTGGGTGAGTCGACCCCTAAGGCGAGGCCGAGAGGCGTAGTCGATGGGAAATTGGTTAATATTCCAATACTTCTGTGTAATGCGATGAGAGGACGGAGAAGGTTAAGTCAGCCTGGCGTTGGTTGTCCAGGTGGAAGACCGTAGGCATGCATCTTAGGCAAATCCGGGGTGCTCTATGCTGAGAGTCGATAGCAAGCTGTACTTGTACAGTGAAGTGGCTGATACCATGCTTCCAGGAAAAGTCTCTAAGCTTCAGTTACACAGGAATCGTACCCGAAACCGACACAGGTGGTCAGGTCGAGTAGACCAAAGCGCTTGAGAGAACTCTGCTGAAGGAACTAGGCAAAATGGTACCGTAACTTCGGGAGAAGGTACGCTGCTGACGGTGATGGGACTTGCTCCCTGAGCGGTTGGCAGCCGCAGAAACCAGGCCGCTGCAACTGTTTATTAAAAACATAGCACTCTGCAAACACGAAAGTGGACGTATAGGGTGTGATGCCTGCCCGGTGCTGGAAGGTTAATTGATGGGGTTAGCGTAAGCGAAGCTCTTGATCGAAGCCCCAGTAAACGGCGGCCGTAACTATAACGGTCCTAAGGTAGCGAAATTCCTTGTCGGGTAAGTTCCGACCTGCACGAATGGCATAATGATGGCGGCGCTGTCTCCAGCAGAGGCTCAGTGAAATCGAAATCGCTGTGAAGATGCAGTGTACCCGCGGCTAGACGGAAAGACCCCGTGAACCTTTACTGCAGCTTGACATTGAACTTTGACCTTACTTGTGTAGGATAGGTGGGAGGCTTTGAAGTTGGAACGCTAGTTCCAATGGAGCCGTCCTTGAAATACCACCCTGGTAATGTTGAGGTTCTAACTCTGTCCCGTAATCCGGGACGAGGACCATGTCTGGTGGGTAGTTTGACTGGGGCGGTCTCCTCCTAAAGAGTAACGGAGGAGTACGAAGGTGCGCTCAGCGTGGTCGGAAATCACGCGTAGAGTATAAAGGCAAAAGCGCGCTTAACTGCGAGACCCACAAGTCGAGCAGGTACGAAAAGTAGGTCTTAGTGATCCGGTGGTTCTGTATGGAAGGGCCATCGCTCAACGGATAAAAGGTACTCTGGGGATAACAGGCTGATACCGCCCAAGAGTTCATATCGACGGCGGTGTTTGGCACCTCGATGTCGGCTCATCTCATCCTGGGGCTGAAGCAGGTCCCAAGGGGTATGGCTGTTCGCCATTTAAAGAGGTACGCGAGCTGGGTTTAGAACGTCGTGAGACAGTTCGGTCCCTATCTACCGTGGGCGCTGGAAATTTGAGAGGATCTGCTCCTAGTACGAGAGGACCAGAGTGGACGAACCTCTGGTGTACCGGTTGTCACGCCAGTGGCATCGCCGGGTAGCTATGTTCGGAAGGGATAACCGCTGAAAGCATCTAAGCGGGAAGCCTACCTCAAGATAAGATTTCCCTAGGAATTTATTCCTCTAAAGAGCCGTTCGAGACTAGGACGTTGATAGGTTGGGTGTGGAAGCACGGTGACGTGTGAAGCTGACCAATACTAATTGCTCGTGAGGCTTGACTATACAACACCCAAACAGTTGTTGTATTCAAGATAAATTCAATACACAACTTGATTTAGTGTACAAACTAGTTACAATACAGACCCAATAATCTAATCCGTTAATAACTCTTTGGATCGTAAGTAAGGCAAACATTATTAATTAATGTGAATAAGACCCGAAAACACCACAACAGTTTGCTGGCGACAATAGCAAGAGTGAACCACCTGATCCCTTCCCGAACTCAGAAGTGAAACCTCTTCGCGCTGATGGTAGTGTGGCGTTTGCCATGTGAGAGTAAGTCATCGCCAGCTTTTAAATCTAAACACCCCTAACCTAACGGTTAGGGGTGTTTTTTATTGCATGGTTTTTTAAATTTATTAGGTAACATATCGAATAAAGTTTATATAAATCTTTTTTGCTAGTTTTTTGAGCATATGGATAGATGGAAAGTAAGTTTACTTATAGTTGTTCAAGTTTCTTTGTGTTATAAATAATTTTATAGGCATGTTTTTTGCTTGTTCTAATATAGGAAATGATTATGAAATTATCTGTTGGGTTGAAAGTAGCGAATAATTTATCGTTAACTCCTCAATTGCAGCAGGCGATTCGACTTTTACAACTATCTAGTCTGGAGTTGGAGCAAGAAATACAGATTCAACTTGATAGTAATCCATTGCTCGAAAAAATTGAAGATAATAATAGTATTGAAAGTTTAAATAGCGTTGAAGCTAATGAAAATAAAGATTTAACATCTGAATTGAATGCAGATCATTTACCTAATGATTTACCTGTAGATACAGAGTGGGATGATATTTATACGCATCAATCCACCGCACTTGCTACACCAGAGTATGAAGAGAGAGAAGATAACAGACAAATTCACCTTAGTTTAAAAGAACATATTCTAGAACAAGTTAATCTTTTGCATTTTTCTAGGGTAGATAAGCTGATTGCTTATTGTATTGTGGACTCTTTGGATGATAAGGGATTTCTAGATGCTGATTTGACAGATATTTTAATTGCTGTGAATCAATTGTTACGAGAGGTTGATAACGACGAAGATGTTGAAGAAGATGAGGTTATTGTTGTCTTAAAACATATTCAACGTTTAGAGCCGATAGGTGTTGGCTCAAGAAGTTTGGCTGAATGTTTGCAAATTCAATTAGAAACAATTAAAGATAAAACACCTTTTTTAGCCGAAGCAAAGCAGCTTTTAAATTACTATGAACTGCTGATTTCTAATGATTTAAATAAATTATTGAAACAAACTGGATTATCAAAAGAACAACTAACTAATGCTATTGAGTTACTTAAAACCTTAAAGCCTTATCCTGGGTTGGAGTTTGATCAACAAGAATCAGAGTATCAGGTACCTGATGTCGTTGTCGCAAAGAAAGATCAGCATTGGAATGTACAATTAAATCCGGATGTAATGCCTAAATTACGGATTAATTCATTTTATTCCAATATGATTCGTCGAGCAGATCAAAGTGACGATAATGTTTATTTACGCAATCAAATGTTAGAAGCAAAGAACTTCATTAAGAGTATAGATGAGCGTCATAAAACATTATTGAAGGTTGCGACTTGTATTGTTGAACATCAGCGAGCATTTCTTGAGCAAGGTGCTGAAGCAATGAAGCCTTTAGTTTTGCGTGATGTTGCAGAAGAAGTTGAACTACATGAATCAACAGTATCTCGTGTGACAACCAATAAATATATGCTTACACCCCGTGGGTTATTTGAATTGAAATACTTTTTTTCAAGTCATGTTGGAACAACTTCTGGTGGGGAGGCATCTTCGACTGCAATTCGTGCCATGATTAAAAAGCTCGTATCTAATGAGAATCCACGTAAGCCTTTGTCAGATAATGCAATAGCAGAGATGTTGAAAAAAGAAGGGATTGAGGTTGCTCGTAGAACCGTCGCAAAATATAGAGAATCGTTACATATTCCTTCATCTTCTGAAAGAAAAGTCTTGATCTAAAATTTAAGGTGTGACTATTCTAATAGCTCATTATGACGAAATAATGAATTTTTTTAATAGTCACTAGAGAGATCACTGAAATGATTTAATGGATACTGAACCACTCATGTGCATTAATTTGTTTTAGTTATTTCTTGAATCCTAAGAAAAGGTGAGGGATAGAATTATGCAAATAACAATTCGTGGACACCATTTAACCATTACACCAGCAATTGAAAAAAATATAAAAGAAAAGTTTAGTCAAATGACTAAGCATCTTGATCAAGTAAACAGTATGCAAATTAAATTAGCGAAAGATCATCAAATCGATAAGCGTTCGCATAAGGGGAGTGCCAATCATATAGCTGAGGCCATCATACGTTTACCAGGGGTTGAGCTGTTTGCTCAAGCAACAGCAGATGATATGTATACTTCAATAAAAAAACTGACAGAAAAATTAAAAAGACAGCTTGCTAAACATAGAAAAATGCAATGTTCTTACCAACATGAGTTGGTTGTTTTAAGTTAAATTACTTTTAAAAAAGAGGCTAATTTTGATAGCCTCTTTTTTTATTTTTAAAAAAAGAAACTGCTTACTGAATAATGTGAAAAAGTTATAGTAAAATATGCGGTTTTACACCATTGGCTGTATAAGAGGTCTTGTAATGAATAGTGAACAGCTCACGCAAATTTTAAAAGAAGCTTTCCCTGAAGCAGAAGTAGCAGTGAGTGGACAAGCTGGAAAATTCGACCTTCGTATTGTAGATGATCAATTTGAAGGAAAGAGAACTCTTACACGTCAACAAGCCGTATATGCACCTCTTAATTCTTATATCGCGAGTGGTGAAGTTCACGCAGTTACTATTCGTGCAATGACTAAAGACGAATGGCGTAAAGCAAGCCTTTTCGGAGCTTAAATATTAATGGATAAATTTTTAATTACGGGCGGTGTTAAGCTCGAAGGTGAAGTACGCATTTCTGGTGCTAAAAATGCAGCTTTACCTTTACTCGCTGCAATGATTCTTGCGGACTCTCCGACTACTTTAACCAATGTGCCAAACTTAAAAGACGTAAATACATTAGTTAAATTAATAGCGGGTCTTGGCATTACCATGACCTATGAAGGGGATACGGTTCGTGCTGATGCATCAACATTAGATAATCAATTTGCACCATACGAACTTGTGAAAACAATGCGTGCTTCAATTTTAGTGTTAGGTCCATTATTAGCACGTTATGGTAATGCAAAAGTATCATTACCAGGTGGTTGTGCCATTGGTTCACGTCCAGTTGATCAGCATTTAAAAGCTTTGGAAGCGTTAGGTGCACATATTGAAGTTGAAAATGGATATGTTCATGCTTCAGTTGATGGTCGATTAAAAGGCGGTGAAGTCGTTTTTGATATGGTGACCGTGGGTGGTACAGAGAATATCTTGATGGCTGCTGTTTTAGCAGATGGTGTTACCACAATTCGTAATGCTGCTAGAGAGCCTGAGATTACAGACCTCGCCCAAATGCTAATTAAAATGGGTGCAAAAATTGAAGGCCTTGATACAGACACTTTGGTAGTAACGGGTGTTGAAAGTCTGCATGGTTGTGAATACGCAGTCGTAGCGGATCGTATCGAAACTGGTTCATATTTAGCTGCTGCAGCGATCACTGGTGGTCGTATCAAAACGACACATACAGATCCAGCATTATTAGAAGCTGTATTAGATAAATTCGAGGAAATGGGTGCGGAAGTTACTCGTGGCGATGATTGGATTGAACTAGACATGCAAGGGAAACGTCCTAAAGCTGTTAGTTTTAGAACATTGCCTCATCCGGAATTTCCGACTGACATGCAAGCTCAAATCATGGCCGTGAATGCAATTGGTCGTGGTTTTGCGACAATTTCTGAAACAATTTTTGAAAATCGCTTTATGCATGTCCCTGAACTTTCACGCATGGGTGCAAATATTCAGGTAGAAGGCCATGATGCGATCGTAACTGGTGTGGAAACACTTCAAGCTGCACCTGTTATGGCTACAGATTTACGTGCTTCATTTTCACTAGTGCTTGCAGCCTTAGTTGCAGAAGGTGAAACACTAATTGATCGTATTTACCATATAGATCGTGGCTATGAACATGTTGAAGAAAAATTGCAAAGTTTAGGCGCTCAGATTAAGCGAGTAAAAGGATGAATGACTTAAGAAACGATGATCCGAATTTTGATGTAATGGGTAATTTTGATCATGGTTTAACTTTAGCACTCAGTAAAGGTCGTATCTTAAAAGAAACATTGCCATTACTTGAAAATGCAGGCATAAATTTACTTGAAGATCCTGATAAATCTCGTAAATTGATTTTCCCAACCACACATAAGAAAGTACGTATTTTGATTTTACGTGCTTCTGATGTGCCAACATATGTGGAAAACGGTGCAGCAGATTTTGGTGTCGCGGGTAAGGATGTATTAATGGAACATGGAGCTCAACATGTGTATGAGTTACTTGACCTGAAAATTGCCAATTGTAAATTAATGACTGCTGGCAAAGTTGGAATGGAGCGCCCGAAAGGACGTTTGAAGATTGCGACCAAGTATGTCAATTTGACGCGTCAATATTATGCGAGCTTAGGTGAACAAGTTGATGTGATTAAGCTCTATGGTTCAATGGAGCTTGCGCCATTAGTAGGCTTGGGTGATTATATTGTCGATGTCGTTGATACGGGCAATACTTTGCGTGCCAATGGTTTAGAGCCATTAGAAGAGATTTGTAAAGTTTCTTCGCGTCTTATTGTCAATAAAGCGAGTTTTAAACGTAAACAAGCTTTATTAAATCCAATTTTGACTCAACTTGAACAAGCAGTCCAATCACGTTAAACGTGATTTCCTATGAAAACTGAGTGATAGATGTTGATATGATGCCCACAAGGACTTCGAAAAAGAGTAAACTTATTCTTCTCTTTTTCGCCTTGTGGGTAAATTGATGCGACGTTTATCGACTCAGGATCAAAATTTTAAGCAGATATTTGCTGAACTATTAGCATTTGAAACTGTAAATGATCCTCAATTAGTACAAACCGTAGACCAAATTATTGCCGATGTTCGTCAACACGGTGATCAGCATGTACTTAAGTTAACGCAACAGTTCGATCGACATCCTGCGCATCAATTCTCAGACTTAGAGCTCAGCCAAGAACAACTCAAATCCGCTTTTGAGGGTTTAACCATTGAAACTCGTGATGCACTTGAGTTAGCAGCAAAACGAATTCGTTCATTTCATCAAGCTCAGAAGCAAGAAGGGTGGACTTATGTTGATGATTTGGGAAATACATTAGGTCAAAAAGTCACTCCACTTGATCGTGTTGGGATCTATGTGCCTGGTGGTTTAGCCTCTTATCCATCCTCTGTACTTATGAATGCTTTACCAGCCCATGTTGCTGGCGTACCTGAAATTATTATGGTTGTTCCTGCACCCAATGGTGAACTTAATCCATTGGTATTAGCAGCAGCATATTTAGCGGGTGTGAGCCGAGTTTTTACAATAGGTGGTGCACAAGCTGTTGCAGCATTGGCTTATGGTACTGAAACAATACCAGCGGTTGATAAAATAACTGGGCCAGGTAATCGCTTTGTTGCCGCAGCTAAAAGAGCAGTTTTCGGTCAAGTGGGCATTGATATGATCGCAGGTCCTTCAGAAATTCTTGTTTATGCTGAAGGTGAAAATAATGCTGAATGGTTAGCAATGGATGTATTGTCTCAGGCAGAGCATGATACTGTGGCCCAATCAATTTTCATTACACCTGATGAGAATCTTTTAAATGCTGTGGAAATTGCAATTGAAAAGCATTTGAACGAACTGCCAAAGGCAGATATTGCTCGAACTTCTATTGAAAATCGTGGCGCATTAGTGCTTGTGAAGAATCGTGCAGAAGCAGTTGATCTTATCAACCAAGTTGCTCCTGAGCATTTAGAGTTATGTCTAGATGATGCAGAGTTGATGAGTCAAGAAATACGTCATGCGGGCGCAATATTCATGGGGCGCTATACTCCTGAAGCAATAGGTGATTATTGTGCGGGGCCTAATCACGTCCTACCAACATCTGGTACAGCTCGCTTTTCCTCACCGCTTGGTGTTTACGATTTTCAGAAACGCTCAAGCTTAATTATGTGCTCAAAAGAAGGTGTCAAAACCTTAGCAAAAGCAGCAGATATATTGGCGGTGGAAGAAAATCTCGATGCACATGCTCGATCAGCTCGTTATCGTTATCAATAGCTAACCCACGAATATAGGGGGCTGATAAAGTCCCTTTTTAGAGAGTTTTGAGAGTATATAAAATGGCATTTACACTTGAACAAATGCGTTTTTGGAGTCCTGAGGTTCGTGAGTTAGAGCCTTACGTACCTGGTGAACAACCAAAAATACAGAATTTATTGAAACTGAATACAAACGAAAATCCTTATCCACCATCACCAAAAGTGGTTGATGCAGTGCAAGCTGTTTTGGCTCATCAAGCTGATGCCCTTCGTTTATATCCTGATCCAGATGCTACGGCTTTAAAACAAGCAATCGCTAAACAACAAAATGTTGATGTTAGCCAAGTCTTCGTAGGAAATGGTTCTGATGAAGTGCTTGCTCATATTTTTAAAGCATTTTTCATTCAGCAAGAACCAATTCTATATCCAGATATAACCTATAGTTTTTATCCAGTTTATAGTCAATTTTTTGGTGTTCAAACAAAGCAAATTCCTTTGAATGAAAAATTTGAAATAGATATTTCAGATTATGAACAGGAAAATGGTGGCATCATTATCACCAATCCAAATGCACCAACGAGTATTGCATTAGGTTTGGACAAAATTGAACAACTGTTAAAAGCTAATCCAAATCGTGTGATAGTCATTGATGAAGCTTATGTAGATTTCGGAGCAGAATCAGCGGTTGAACTTATAAGTCGTTATGAGAATTTGGTTGTATGTCAAACAACCTCCAAATCTCGTTCACTGGCAGGCTTGCGTGTTGGATTTGCCATTGCACAAGCCCATTTGATTGCTGCACTTGAAGCGGTTAAAAATAGTTTCAATTCATACCCAATTGACCGTTTTGCAATTGCTGCAGCTGTAGCATCTTTTGAAGATCAAGATTATTTTCAAGAACAATGTGAGAAAGTCATTGCAAGTCGTGAAAAATTGGTAGGTAACCTAACTGAGCTAGGTTTTAATGTTTTGCCTTCAAAAGCAAACTTTATTTTTGCTACACACTCCCTACACGATGCAGCACAACTTGCAGAAAAATTGCGTGAGCAAGGTATTATTGTTCGCTATTTCAACAAACCAAGAATTAATCAATTTTTGCGTATTACGATTGGTACTGATGAACAAAATCAGCGCCTAGTTGATACATTAAAAATGCTGATAAGTTAATTTTGAAGTAGTGTATTTTATTTCTGCCATGTATTGAGTAGATCAAGCATGGCAGAAACTTTATCAAAACATTCTTGGTATTCGGCTTCCGCATCAGATGCGATAGTAATTCCACCACCAGCCCAAATCGAAAGATTGTCCTGATTTTTTTGAATACTACGAATTAGAATATTCCAGCGACCTGTACCATCGTAATTAAAATATCCTAAACTTCCGCAATAGGCACCGCGTGGAGATTCTTCAAGCTCATCGATAATTTGCATTGCTCGAATTTTTGGTGCCCCTGTGATTGAGCCTCCTGGAAGTGCTGATAGCAACATTTGCATCGGATTAACTTCTTCTTTTAATGTCGCGGTGATTTCACTCACCATATGATGAACTTGATTAAAACTTTCAATTTCAAATAATTTTGTTGTTTTTACTGAACCAGTTTCTGCATACACACTTAAATCATTTCTTAGTAAATCCACAATCATCACATTTTCAGCCTGATCTTTTTTTGAATTTGTTAACTTTTCTTTTGAAATAAGGTCTTGTTCAGGATCTTGGTGTCTTGGCATGGTGCCTTTGATTGGTCGAGTTTTAATTTTATTTTTATTATCAAATTCAATGAATAGCTCTGGTGAGCAACTTAAAAGTTCGAATTCATTAATTTTTACATAGCCTGCATATGGTGCATGAGTTAATTGCCAAAAATCATTTGATTTACTAAGTAGGGAGCCTTTCGCTTTTGCTGTAAACTCTTGAGTTAAATTTATTTGATAACAATCACCAGCTTTAATATAGTCTTGAATTCTGCTAAATGCTTGTAAATACATGGTTTTAGACCAACGAGGTGTACATTTTTCCTGTAAAGATAATGATTCAATTTGATCTGATTTATTTTCAGACAAAAGGGATAGAATGTAATTATAGGTTTTTACTGAATTTTTTTCATTGCCATAGAAATACCATTCACCATTATGATATTTAAGATAACTTGAATATTCACCTAAAAAAAGAGTGGGTTGAGAGCGTATAGCAGTTTTAACGCATAAGTTTGAACAATAGTCATAACTTATAAAGCCGATGTATCCACCTTTAAAAGAAATGGATTCAATGGTTGATATTGGATTTTTGCTAAACTGAGCAAAATCAATGATCGATAAAGGATGTGTAATTTGATGGTATTGGTTTAACTCAAGTTGAGTGAACTGTCGTGGTGTTGAATTTTCGAAGATTAAATAATGTTTTGGCAAAAAACTAATAATAGGTGAGTTTTGATCATGCAAATAAACCAAACCAATTAACTCTCTCAACTGAAATAGAATTTCAGAGACTGATAGAGATGAAATATTGAGTTTTTGCTGAAACTGGCTCATAAACTTGAAAATAACACATGCAAATCATAAGAAATAATTGTACTACAATAGTAAGAAATCATCGGAATTTTTCAAAAACAGGTTGTACTTCGAAAATCATTTAAACAGTATTTGTGATTCATCTCATAAAAATTGTCACTATCAGTAATTTAAATGCATAAAAATGGCAAAAAGTGTCATTGTTAACATTTATGTAAATATCTTATCCATTCAGATAAATGGAGAACTGAGAGAAATGTATACTTGTTTTTTAAAAAATGGTCTTATAAATATACAGATAATTCACAATGTTATTGCTGACTAAGAGTTGTAATGCAGTAGTGTATTTTTTATGCCGTTTATCGGTTTATTACTAAAAAGCGGTTAACAGGAGTTGAACATAAAATAACAAACAGGTAATTTAGTACTTGCTAAGCGAACTACTCAAGGATCGGAAGTTCAAGTTGTCATTTAAGAAAAAAACAACAGTGGACAGTTTAGAGTAGTGTAAGTCAAAAAATAAATGCTCTTGGGAGAGTGCTCAATGAAAATGTTTACTAAACTAGCTTTAGTTTCTTCAATGGCGATTAGCGCAAATGCAATGGCTATGCAAGCGATGGATGATGCTGCACTTAGCTCTGCTACTGGTCAAGATGGTATCAATATTGGTATTGGTGCTGGTCTAAATGCAGACTTGGCTACCTTTATGGGAAGCGCTCCAGCTACTACAAAAGGTATCTTGGTTGAAGGTTTATACGTACATGATAACGACGGTCTAGCTGCAACTGCTGCGTTTAATGGTGTGAACTTAGGTGGTAAAGCAACTGCAGGTGCAATTCATATCGCTGGTTTAGGTCTTCAAGCTACCACTGGTGCTGATAACTTTGACGGTACTGCATCAACTAACTTACTTAATTTAAAAATTGATACTGATGCTGGTGATACAGCTGCTGGTGGCGCATTCTTAAATATTGGTGCTAATGTTGCTGCACTTCGAGTTAAAGTTGGTGCAATCAGCGTTGGTGCTTCTGGTGCTGCTCCTGATTTAACTGCTGCTAACATTCGTCGTGGTACTACTGGAACTGAGAATCAAATCCTTACAGGTTTAACTTTGGACATGGGCAAAGTTGCTGCTAACGTACAATTAGGTGCTACTCCTCAAGGTGCTATGGTTCTTGTTAAGTCTTCTTTAAGCGGTCTTAACATCACTAACCTAGGCATCAACGATGCTGCTGGTGGTGGTCAGATCTATCTTGATGGTTTACATGTTCGTGGTGCTGGTGGTGGTAATATCGATGTTGATTTAGGCATCTCTGTTAAAAGCACTGGCTTAGAAATTAAGAACAACAGCACAGCAGGTAATGATGTATACGTTAAAGCTGTACGTTTAGGTGCTGCTGCGACTGGTTCTACAAATGCTTCAATTGGTGATGTAGAAGTTCAAGGTCTTAAACTTGGCCAAACTACGATTACAATCGCTGGTCACTAAGTTGATTTGTTGATTAAAAAAAGCGCATATATTGCGCTTTTTTTAATCTTTGAAGAAAAGTGGTTTTAATCTAGATATTAATTTTCTATTTGAAAGTGAAGCCGTTACATATTTCCTTTGAAATACACGAAGATATGTAAAAGAAATAACATTTCATCAAAAAAAGCTAAAAAAAAGCTGTTTTTTTTTATAAAAAACGGTATCTTCATCACACAGGGAAGTAGTGTCAGTGACGCTAAGAATAAAATGAATAAGGCAAATCATGCCGCTGTTAAGAAAAGAGAATTATGTTAGAGATAGCTCTAGGCTCTGCATTGATGTATTACTTTACAACGCAAGCCTTTGAAATAGAAAAAAAACCTGAAGGAACAGTTTATTATACTGAAACTTTGGATTCTAGGAATTCTTCATTTACTCGTAATCATCGAGAAGCGGTTGTTATAAAGCCAGCAGTTGAAGATCAGTTTCGAGGCATCGTACGTCAAGCATATGACTATAGTTGTGGTTCGGCGGCATTGACGACACTTTTAAATGGATACGGTGGTTTAAAGCTAACTGAACAGCAAACGATGAGTGGCTTGCTTCAGTACGGTGAATATCAACGAATCATTGAAAGAAGAAGTTTCTCCCTACTTGATATGAAGAGATTTGTTGCGGCTTTAGGTCTAAATAGTGGGGGATATCGCGGTGAGTTTTCAGATCTAATTGCACTTAAGCAGCCAGCAATTGTTCCAATAACATATGCAGGATTTAAACATTTTGTTGTTTATAAAGCTTATAAAGATGGGCGTGTGTATGTTGCAGATCCAGCTCTTGGAAATATAAGTTTTGATGAAACTCGATTTCGAGAAGTATGGGATAACAATACCTTATTTATCGTAGATGTTCCTGGACAATATCGAAAGGACTTATTGGCGTTAAAAGATGAAGATATGCGCCACGTAGATGATGCTACAGTCAATCGATATGCTTTGGCTGAAATTCAATTCCCTACGCAAAAGTTTGAGAAACTTGCTGATAAAGCCTCTACAATGCGTAGGGTACTTGATGCTGATCCAAACTCAGAGAACTACAATAAACCGATCACTACATACATGCGTATGTACTATAAGCGTAAATAATCTCAGAATTTAATAGATGTAGGATGTCATAATGAACAATCAATGGATGAATGTGAGTGTATTAGCATTAAGTTTAAGTGCTATAGCGACGACCCTTTATGCTGAAGACCAAACTGAAGTTGCGAATGTAGAACAGACTCAAATCAATGAGTCGGCAACACAAAGTACACCAGCTGTAGCTGAAGCTACATCTACCACTCCTGCAAATGATGCAAGTGAAGCTGCAAATGCTTTGCAGAAGCAAGAAGGTGATGCGACTAAGGAAACTAATTTACAAGAAGTATTCACTTCAAATGAACGTCAGTATTCTTTAATCAAAAAAGGTGTTTTCTCATCTTATTATGATATTGACTATACCTATTATCGCGATAGTCGCCTTGACTTAGCGACTGATGATAGTACGAGTACTTTAGCTCGGCTTCGTGTTGAAGAAGATGCAAACCATACATTAACCAATACTTTTACAGTTCAATATGGCTTACTAGATAACTTAACTTTATCAGCATCTGTTCCATTCATCGCAAAAAAAGACTTACTACAAGATGAAACTGCAGCAGGCTTGGGGGATTTATCATTTGGTGCACGTTGGGAACCTTTTCCACTTAAACAAGGGCGACTACCTTTAGTTTTATTTGGTAGTTTATCGACCAAAACGGGTGATAGTCCATATGAAATTGGAATTGATGAATTATCAACAGGTAAGGGCTACTATTCTGTAGGGGTTGGTGCTAGTACACGTAAATATATTGATCCAGTTGTTTTATTTACATCAGTTTCAGCCAATTATGGTCTCAAAGAGACAGGTCTAAACCAATTGCGTGGTAGTCGTACCCTAGAAAGTTTTGACCCTGGTTTAAGTGGTGGTTTTGCTTTTGGTTTTGCTTACTCGTTCAATTACGACGTATCTCTAACGATGTCTTACCAACAAAGCTTTAATACGGGTGCTAAATTTTATTTTAGCGAAGGTGAAAGTTTTAAATCAGCTGATCAAAGTAGTTCCACTCTTTCTTTTGCTTTAGGTGTACGTGTTTCCCCAGAAACAATTGTGAATGGAACTGTTGGAATTGGTTTAACAGAAGATGCACCAGATGTTTCATTAGGACTTTCATTCCCGTTAGATATTATTGGTTTTGGTAAAAAACTACGTTAAGGAGACACAATGGTGAAATATCCTAAGTTATGTCCTTTAACGATAGGTATCCTAGTCGCGGGACTCTCGAGTTTTACTAATGCACAATTGGGTCAAGACTTATCTGTAGATCTTAGGTCTTTGTCACTTGGAAATGCTGTTACCGCTGATCCACCAGGTATTAGTGCCGTTCATTTTAACCCAGCTGCTCTCGCTAAAATCGATGGTTTGCAAACTGACGTACAAGGTATTCTTGCGAATTTTGCGATCAAAAGAGATTTTACCGCACCTGCAGGTTACAACGTTTTTGGCTATTCAGATGATCCTTTAGTTTGTAATGATGGACCTGAAGTTGATACAGGAATCTGTACAGATTTTAAAGGCACTGTTTCTGGTGATGTGGAATATGCCAGTATTTATGTTCCAGTGCTCAAAAAAATTGTTGATCTTGGTCCTAATGCACCTTTAGCAGCTCCGACAGCGGGTATAGCCTATAAACCTCCTGGTTCTAAAGTTACCTATGCAACAGCAGTTTATGCTCCACTTGTAGCTGGCTTTGGTGCCGAAAGTGGTAATCCTGGTAATTTCATGGGGCAACAAGTCGCTTTAGAGCGTATTACCTATCTTTCTCCTTCATTTGGATATCAAGTGAATGATCACTTAGCGATTGGCGCCTCTTTTGGTATGTCTTATCAAGCGATTGCGATGAAGACGGATTTACGTTTCCCCAATGAGATGATTGGTGTGTTGCGTATGGTCGATGAAGTGGTGTGTGGTCCATTTAAAGATAATGGCGATATTATTACTGACTTACTGTTATTTGGTATTTGTAATGCTCAAGAGGGCCTAAATCCATTTAATAAATTGGGCGCTTTAGATGTATCCTTAGAACAGTCTTTGAGTCCCAGTTATAATTTAGGTGTACTATGGGAACCTACAGATGATTTTAGTTTTGGTATGGTTTACCAAAGCGAGGCTAAAATGCGTCTAAAAGGGAAGTACCTTATAAATAATGCGAACGCTTCTCAAGAACTAATCGCTGGACTAAACTCTTCAGCTACAGGACAAATTCTTGCTGCAATTTTGGGTTTGCCAGGATTTGTACCTAATATCGAATCTGGTCTTGTTGCGATGGATTTTAAATATCCTCAGCATTTTAAAGCAGGGATAAAATATAAAATCTTCCCAGATTTACAAATGAACTTTGATATTGGTTGGACTGATTTCTCTGCTTGGGATAAATTTAAATTTGAATTTGACCGACAAATCTCATTATTAAAAGTCGCAAAATTGTTATCTGCCGATGTTACTGATCGTTCATTAGCATTACCTTTAAAATTCCAATCTTCGTGGCGTTGGGGGATTGGTTTTGAATATTCTGCGACGGATCGTTTAAAACTACGTATAGGTTATGAACCACGGACAAGTTCAATTCCTGATGATAAGCGAAATACAATGGTTCCAATCAACAACGCACAATTGTTTGGGCTTGGTGTAGGCTATCGCTTTGATCAAGATACAGATTTAGATTTATCTATTGGTTTCTTACGTAGTCGCGACGATATTCCAGCCAATACAAGTAGCCTTGCGAACAAAACGGGTGTAGATAATATCTTACTGAATCCGTACGCAGGTTTAGATATTAAAACAAATACCAAAGTCACTTTACTTGGTATTAATTATAGAACTAGATGGTAATGCTTAAGAAAAATATTCAAATGTCTAAATACGCTATGCTAATGATTGGTATTGGCATAGTGTCTGGACAAAATGTGTATGCAGATGGGTTTTATACAATCATTGGCCCAGATGGACGCCCAATGATTGTGCCTAAAAAGGACACCTCACAACAACTTCAATCTCAGGTTAGAAATATTGAGAAAGAATCGACCTTACCCAATAAAATTATTGAAAATAAAGTCGAAACGCCAGTAAAACTGTCTAACTCTCAAAATAGAAATATCCAGAGTGACATAAGTAATAGGCATAAAATAGAAAAGATTGAACCAGCAATTGTTGAGCAAAATGTTGAGTCCCAAAAGACACTGACAATTGAGATTCCATTGTCACAAGAATTGAAATCTGTTCAAACATTAGAATCTAAACAACAAAAGACTAAAGATATAAATCAAAAAGAAAAAGATTCAAAAGTTGTTACTCCAATCAATAATAAAGAACTGAAAAAAGAGTCCAATACATCTGCACAGCAAAAAGATGGTTTTACCAGTATAGATGGTGTGTCATATGTAAATAATGAATATTTAGAAGGCCAAGAATTTAATCTAGAAGGGAAAAAGCGTTTTTATACTATGCCTGATGGGAGTGGACGTTTAGAAACTATTGAGCGTAAAAAAGGGGTTAGTCGCTCAATGTTGGATCGCATAATGAGTCGCCCAATGGAGTCGAGTAAAGCGATTACACTTTCTACAAATTATGTAAGATTAACACCAGAAGACTTAGCATTAGCATTTGAAGAAGATCGTTGTTTTGTTGAAAATTATACAAAATCAATTAAAAAGCTTAGTCTTAATAAAGATATTGGTTTATGGCCAAGAAAACCTCTAAAAGAGAAATTTGAATACGAATTAGTTGAACTAGGCAATCCGATTACATATATTCAGATTGATTCCTATGCCTCCAGTAATAATAAACCAGTGTATTATTGGCCACTTGTTATCTTCTTAGATAAAAAAGGTTGTATCCAAGAAGGTGTTAGTGGTTTCAAAAATGAAACTGTACATGAAACAACATTCAAGCATGCTGCTATTCAAGGTGTATTGCGTGTCCCAGAAACAGCACACTATGTAATGATGACACCATTAGCCTCAGCAGTTGATGTACCAGAACAAGAGCTTTCAAATCAAGGACAGATAAAAATCTCTGTTATACAGTAAATATTAGGATGAATTTTAGTATGAATAAAAAAACGATATTACCATTAAGCCTATCTATAATTGCTGCAATGATGACAGCTTGTGGTGGTGAAAGTGCTAAAATAAATGAAGATCCAAACCAAGGCGTTGATGGTGTTACATCTAATACAAGTTGTGACGTGTCAGCAAGTGATTGTCTGAAATTTGTGCTTGATTATCCTGTTTCTGGAATAAATTTTGATTGTAGTACGGATAAAATCAATCATTTTGCGACTAAATTAGACGGTAATATTGTTACTGGAGCATGTAAGCTAGGGGATGAAGCAAGTTTTTATATTCAAGGTTCTTCAGCTCGAAAAATCAACCTTGGTACGATTAAGTTAGATACGATTTCTAAGTTAAAAACAGCAACTCTTCCACATATTCGAGTAATAGATTTCGCTACGGCATTAACTGGCAAGATGCCAAATTCTCTTGATAAAAATGATGAAACTATTCGAGTTGCTGTTGCGCTGATTCGAATTATGCACAGTCTAGGCGTTGAAAGAAATGACAATGTAGTTGGAGATATACAACCGATAGAATTTACTGAAGAGAAGAAAGATTTATTAGTGAATGTCACTAAAGATATTGGTATTAATGAATTATTGTCTGGTGAATACATTACGCTTTTACAGCCCTGGTTAGATGTATCAAAAGTTTCTGATGATCAAGCTTATACTCTATTAATTAGACTTTTAAATTTAGTAAATACTGGTATTTGGCAAGCTGATTTACCAGTTTATAAAGCTGGTGGAGAAGGCACAAATGTTAGTAATTTCCGCCCAGATGGTTTCTTTGGTTGTAATAATGCTTTAACGTCAAAATGTGTGGATAAAGACACCAATCTATTGCATTCAATGGGCGCTTTCTTCTTATTGTCTGATCGACAAGGATATACGATTGGTGATGGTCAGCAATGGAAAGGACCTGCAACCATAACAAACGGGATAGTTGTTGCTCCAATTACCTTGATTACAAAGGTAAAACCAATTAAATTACAAGTAGATGCACAAAAGGATTGGCTTGATCCGATCAATATGCAAGTAAATACGAATAAACCTTTACGTTTTAAAATTTCAGAAAATAATTCAGCTGAAGACTTATTGATATATCAAGGTAAGCTAATCAATAGAAATACTGTACCTGGTACAACTAACTTTTATAAACAATTGATTAAAGCCAAAGATACGGATACCGTTGATACAACTCATCTTGGTTTATGGAAACAGTCTATATCAAGTACTAACTATAATGGAACTGTTGATATTGTTAAGATTAATCCTTCGAGTTATTTAGCTAAAGATATTTTTAAAACTAGAAATAATGTTGCCTCAAATCAGCAATATATCTTTCCTTTGTATGCCACTTTAACATTCAGATTTAACAATGATGCAAAACTCGCTCCAGTCGATTTAGGAATTGTCATTGATGAAAATGGTGATATACGTACAGATATCAAAGCGAATTCAACAGCTACAGATATGTCTGGTATTTGTGGCAGCGTGAAGACAGTGAATAGTGATGGTTCAATCACAGATAGTAATGATCAAAAACAGTTTCGAATTGGTACAACGGGAGCGACATTATTTTCAACGAATGATAAATCAATCAGTGTGAGAGCGATATTGTCTAATCCTAAGTTTGGAAATATCAATGGAGTAATGTTTGGCTTGAACGTAACTGCAGGCACTGGGGCGAAAATCAATATCAATAACCTTCTTGCAGGTCAAGTAACGGGAATTAATTTAACGAATTTCTCAAATAATACAGTGACATGGTCAAATACTTATGCATATTTTGTAGATGTATATAATCGTTTATATGATGATTTGACCACAGAGGAGAAAAATAAATACGTAGCTCCTACAGCAGAAGAACGTGAATTAGCGAAACGTTTCTCTGGTTCGGTAAGTATTAAGATTGCAGATCAATCTATCCCAGCATGTAAGGCAATTAAAGTTAAGTCGTAATATAAAAAAGACCGCGTTAAGCGGTCTTTTTTTTAACCTGTATGGTCTAAACGAGTACCCAACGTTTCTAGATGAGTTGTGAATGTTCCTGATTTACGATCAGAAAAATAGTGTTTCAATGTTTGTTCAACACTTGGAAATGCGAGTTCAGACCATGGGATTTCATGTTCTTCAAATAAACGACATTCAATACTTTCCTCACCTGCTCCAAAGAAACCTTGTTTAATATGTGCTTTGAATAATACGTATATCTGTCCAATACGCGGAATATTGTACATACAATAAAGTTGTTCTATTTCGACTTCAGCTTCCGCTTCTTCACGTGTTTCACGAGCTGCACCTTGTTCCATGGTTTCAAATAACTCCATGTAACCAGCAGGTAAAGTCCATAAACCATAGCGCGGTTCAATTGCTCGTCGACAGAGTAAAACTTTGTCATCCCATAGGGCTAAAGCACCACAAATAACCTTGGGATTTTCATAATGAATATTGCCACAATTTGTACATACAAGACGTGTTTTATGATCACCTAATGGAATTTTTGCTTCAGTTTGATGTCCACACGCTACACAAAAGCTCATAATTATCATCAATCCTAGAGATAACTCAGCATAACTGAATTTTTATGAATTCGCATTAGGATCAGCTATGTTCCTCAGTAAAATTTCGGCTATGATGTTGGTGGATAAGAAAAGCATTCAAAGAGGGATGAGTAGCATGGAAGAGGCATCGTTAATACAGCTATTAGAACAACGGTTGCGATTTTCCAAACGAATTCAACAAGCTGATGCAGCAGTCTTAATCGCAATTACGCAGGAGACTCAGCCTAGAGTTTTATTGACACGTCGTTCAATTCATTTATCTCAACATGCAGGTGAGGTATCTTTTCCTGGTGGTAAACGTGATCCTAGCGATACAAGCAATATTGTTGTTGCTTTACGTGAGGCTCAAGAGGAAACCGCACTAAATCCTTTCGATGTTAAATTATTGGGTGATTTACCGATTCAAAGAGCGCGGAGTGGATTGTCCGTTAAACCAATTGTTGGCTTAATCCCTGCGGAAGTAAACCTTATTGCACAGCCTTCAGAAATTGATCGTATTTTCTTTGTACCATTAAAACAGTTGATCGATGCTCCTCCTTTACCTTATGAAGTTAGATTAGCCCGTCAATCTCTCTATTTTCCAAGTATGCAAGTTGAAAGCGAAGTCGTGTGGGGTCTCACCGCAAGAATGCTCGTTTCATTATTCCAATACGGTTTAGGCTATCAAAAAAAATGGCCATTTCTAGTTAATCCACCTAACTTTGGTCTGGCTAAGTTTTAATTTCACTTTGAAAAGTAGAGTTTTAAAAAATGATGTACAAATATAAAGAATTTACTCCTAAAGCACTTCAACAACCTTGGGATGGTTGGGTTGCTCCGACAGCAACTGTGATTGGTCAAGTAGAGTTAGGACGTGAAGTCAGTGTTTGGTTTGGTGCTGTTGTTAGGGCGGATAACTGTTTAATTCGAATCGGTAATTACTCGAATGTTCAAGAGAACGCAGTTTTGCACACAGATGCTGGTATTGAATTGAATATTGGTGAATACGTTACGATTGGCCATCAGGCGATGTTACATGGATGTACCATCGGTGATAATTCTTTAATTGGTATTAATGCGGTGATTCTAAATAATGCTGTGATTGGTAAGAATTGTATTATCGGTGCGAATGCATTAATTCCAGAAGGTAAAGTGATCCCTGATAATTCAGTCGTAATGGGTTCACCTGGGAAAATAGTTAAAACTGTAGATGATGAAGGTGCGGTTAAACTACGAATGAGTGCCTTACATTATGCTGAGCATTTTAAAAACTTCCTAAATTTAGAAGCGTTTAATTTCTAAAACACATTAGATCAATTGATATGAACTCAGCCAAGTGAATGCTTGGCTTTTTTGTATCCATAAAAATAGAACAGCTCGCCTATGATGTCTGAGTGGAGTATGATACTCGACGTTTTTCATCTCTTTTATACCAAGGTTTTTGCATGAAATTGCTTGCATTGGAAACTGCAAATGAGCAGTGTTCAGTTTCACTAATTGATGACACACAAGAACTCTATTTTCAGTTGGATGAGCGAACAAAGGCACAAACTCAAACCATTTTGCCTTTAATAGAGCAGGCTTTAATTCAGACTCAGACACAACTTTCTGATTTAACAGCAATTGCATTTAGCCGAGGTCCTGGTTCTTTTAGCGGTGTGCGCATCAATGCTGCAGTTGCACAGGCTTTGGCATGGTCGCATGATTTGCCTGTTATACCTGTTTCTACTTTACAAGCTTTAGCTCAAGCAGCATATCGATTAACCGGTTTGAAACAAGTTTCTGCTGTTTTAGATGCACGAATGCAAGAAGTGTATATTGCGAATTACAACTTAGATCAGTTTGGTATTATGCAAGCAATCGATGAAGAAAAATTATTAGCTTACGAACGTGCTAGTGAATACTGTAAGTTTACACCAATTGGTTCAGGTTCAACTCTCATAGAATTTATGCAAGAAGATGAATCTGAAGCCTTAAATCAAAATGTTGCTGATATCAAAGCAACTGCGCACGATATCGCAACCATCGCACGAGTTTATGCAATTCAACAAAAATGGGTTGATGCAGAACATGCCTTGCCAGTTTATTTACGTGATGATGCATGGAAAAAAATTGCTGATCAGGGCAAACCAAATTAAGGTGAGTTATGGATCTTTTATTGCTATTTAAAGCAGCCATAATGGGATTGGTTGAGGGCATAACAGAGTTTTTACCCATCTCAAGTACAGGTCATCTTATTTTGTCTGGACAGTTGCTAGATTTTTGGACTGTAGAAAAAAGAGATATGTTTGCCGTTGCAGTTCAGATCGGTGCGATTGCTGCAGTCATTTATGAGTATTGGGGCAAATTATGGGGTGCTTTGATCGGAGCAATGAAAGGTCAGGAGCAAGGTCGCCGTTTAAGCCTAAATTTAATTATTGCTTCAATTCCTATTGTGATCATTGGATTAACATTTGGTGATGTGGTTAAAGCTTATTTATTTAATGCCATTACTGTTGCTATCGCTTTAATCGTTGGTGGTTTTATTATTCTGTGGGCGGAAAGACGCCAGCATTTAGTTGTTAGTTCAGAAGTGGATGATTTGACTTTTAAACAAGCAACGTTGATTGGGTTAATTCAATGTTTTGCTTTGATCCCTGGTACCTCACGATCGGGTTCAACGATAATTGGTTCTTTATTTTTAGGGATATCACGTAAAGCTGCCGCTGAATTTTCATTTTTCTTAGGTATTCCTGTATTGATGGGTGCAGGTTTACTCGATATGTATAAAATGCGAAATGATTTACATAGTAATGATTTAGCGGTACTTGCAGTTGGGATTGTGGTTGCTTTTATTTCTGCTTTGATCGTGATACGTGCCTTGATTCGATATGTTTCTAAACACGATTTTACGGCATTTGCGTATTATCGTATCGGTTTTGGGGTATTTATCCTTGCAACATGGTGGACAGGTTGGGTGCATTGGTAATGCGAATGATATGTTGGTATCAAGCAGAATATGAACACTCATTTCAGCAACTTCAAGCTCGTTTTGCTGAACTAGGTGTAAAACTTGAGGGTCATGTTGTAGAGAAAATTAACTCAAGATTTTTACGTTTGAATCCTGATATGGCATTGGTATTGGATGAAGATGGTTTAAGTCTCAGTGCAAATGGCATGAAAATGCAGCCCGATTGGTGTGCTGAAATTCCTCGTTTAAAAAGAGCAAGTTTAAAATCAGAAATGATAGCGAGGGCATGTCAACTTGGAGAGAAACCAACACTTATTGATGCTACAGCAGGGTTGGGACACGATAGTTTGCTTATGGCACATTTGGGTGCCAATGTACGCTTAATTGAGCGACATCCAATTTTATTTGTATTACTCGAATATGCTAAGGTACAAGCGGAAAGAGATCCCTTTTTACAAGCCACTATGCAGCGCATTCAACTTATACATGCAGACTCAAATTGCTATTTAAATGAGTTAGCACAAAAAGGTGAATATCTAGATGTTGTTTATCTTGATCCGATGTTTCCCCAGCGTGATCAAAATCAGCAAGCGATAAAAAAACAGGCACAAGTCAAAAAACAAATGCAGTTGTTGCATATGTTATTACCTGAAGATGGTGAAATGGATTTGGGCGATCAACTACTCGATTTAGCTAAGAAAATTGCAAAAAGAGTAATTGTTAAACGACCACGCCATGCAGTTTATCTCGCTGAGCAACATCCTGATCATCAATGGTTAGGGGATGCTTGTCGATTTGATGCTTATTTTCCAAAAGGTTAAATTTGAGTCTTTTTATCAGATGATTGTTTGGCTTAGGTCAATGCTCGGTAAAAATTTGTGATATAGTTCAAAAGCATGATTGCTAAAAAATTCTTGCTAAGCTTACACTACGGTTGCATATATTAACGATTTTGAAAAAGCGACATTTAATCTATAACGTTTGGCATATTATTTAGTTTAGGCTTAAAAAGAGATACTCCCGAAGAATTCTATGATAGATCTCAAACCCTCCATTAATATCTGGCATGATTTCAAAAGTAACCAAATTGCTGGAATGTGGTTGTTCCTCGGGTCCCGCCGTTCATTACAAGTGGTTCATCCCTCTATCACCCAGCTGATACTTTGGGGGATTTTAGGTGGCTGTACAAACTCGTTGTATAGTTGGTTAGTAGCTGGTCAAGTAGGTGATTTTAACCCTCAAGGTCTCATTGGCTATGCGCTTTGGCCGTTCATTGCCTTGATTGTCGGGATTTTTCTATCTCAACGGATGAACCAAGCACGTTTGATGTTAGTGCCTGCTTTACTCTGGTTGGTTCTTGATACCAATATTTTGCTCTTACAGTGCTTGATTCAGTATTTAGGATCGAATGGATATCTAAACTTCATTCCTGATAGTATCTATAATGGTTTTTTACCACCATTCTTTGTGGCTTTATTTGTTTGGCAAAGTTTAGCCGTAATTTGGGTGTTCTCACGTGCGCTGAATTGGCCTTGGTGGGAGCGAGCTCTCGTTTTTATCGCAACGATTGCAACGATGGTGGTTTGGCAATTATCGGTGAAAGATCAACCGATTTGGAAAGTCGAAGAAACTCCGCCAAGCTTTTCAGAGGAAGCCTTTTATGCTCAAAGCAATTTATTACAACAAGCATTAGATAACATCCAATATGGCGACATTGCCCAAAGTCACTGGTACTTTTTAGGTGTTGCAGGTGATAGTTATGTGGATGTTTTTAAATCTGAAGTTGAGCGTATAAAAGAGCAGTTCGATACACGCTTTGGAACTGTCGACCGTTCTATCATGCTGGTCAATAACCCTGCCACGCGTTTAGAAGTACCCATAGCTTCAAAGACAAGCATCGAGCTTGCTTTGCGCCGTATAGGTCAACAGATGAATCGTGATAGTGATGTTTTATTTCTTTATATGACATCACATGGTGAAAAAAATCATTTTGAACTAGAAAATGCACCACTTGAATTAGGTCAGGTCGATCCAAAATGGTTACGTGAAACTCTGGATAAGTCAGGTATTCGTTGGCGAGTGATTGTAATCTCTGCATGTTATTCTGGAAGTTTTATTCCCGCATTACAGTCTCCAGAAACATTGATTATTACCGCATCAGCAGCGGATAAGACTTCTTTTGGCTGTAATAATGAAGCAGATTATACTTATTTCGGTCGAGCTTTTTTTGATTTGGCGATGCGTGAACAGTCTTCAATGAAAAAAGCCTTTGAACAAGCCAAACAAACGGTGACACAGTGGGAAACTGCACAAGGTTTTGAGCCATCTGAACCACAATGGTCAATTGGTCGTAATATGGAACTCATGCTGCCGCAATTAGAACCATATTTATTCCCTACTCAAAATATTACAACAACAGACATTACAAAAACACAGGATGATCAACATGCAGCTACTGCAAAAAAATCGTTGTTTTGAAGGTGAACAAAGGATTTATCAACTTGAATCACAACACCTCAAAGGCTCAAGTCGCGTTGGTGTTTATCTCCCACCAGCTGCTTTAGAGGGCAAACCTTGTTCTGCGCTTTTTTATCTTGCAGGGCTTACGTGTAGTGAAGAAACATTTGCAATAAAAGCACATGCACAACGCATGGCAGCAAGATTAAGTCTTATTTTGATTACTCCGGATACATCTCCACGTGGAGAGCATATTGCTCAAGGCGATCATTGGGATATTGGGCAGGGTGCTGGTTTTTATATTAATGCGACTCAACAACCTTGGGCTGAGCATTATCAAATGGAGTCATACATTGTTGATGAACTCTACGCTCATGTTTTGCAAGAATTTCCAATCATTGAAAATCAGGTTGGGGTTTTTGGACACTCAATGGGTGGTCATGGTGCCCTAACATTAGCATTTAAGTACCCAGAACTTTTTAGATCGGTCTCGGCATTTGCACCGATTTGTGCACCAAGTATTTGTCCTTGGGGTGAAAAGGCATTTAGTCAATATTTAGGACAGGATCAACAATGTTGGGCAGAACACGATGCAACTGCATTAGTACAGCAGAAGGGGGCTCAATTTGAAGAAATTCTGATTGATCAAGGTTTAGAAGACCAATTCTTTGCGCAGTTAAATCCTGAAAAATTTAAACAAGCTTGTTTAGAGTCTGGTCAGCATATCACTTTACGTTTGCATGAAGGCTATGATCATGGTTACTATTTTATTCAAAGCTTTATCGATGATCATTTGCAATTTCATGCTATTCAATTAGAAAAGAATGCTTAATCTTTGAAAGAAGCTCATTATGAGCTTCTTATTCTTGATGGGTCCAATTGGCAGCGAATTCCTGCTGAGCCATTCGATTCAAATGATCTATTACAACTTGCTCTAGGCGCTCGACATCATCTTGTTGATTTTCAATGATAACCTCTAAGTATTCCTGTTGTGCTGTGAGTGTCACCGTTGCAGTAGGCATCAAAATTTTTGAATAGATTTCAGTTTCTTCAACTTCAAATTTATGTTTCCAGTGATTGAGCAAACGTTTAGCGATTCGTTTACCTTCGACTGTTTGAATCTGTGTAGTACTCTTCATCATACGACTTCATTTTTTGTATCAAAAATTACTTTAGCAAATAACCAATGATAAAAAAATAGTAACTCTGCAACGTGGTGTTGCATGTTTGCAATGCTCGAATAATCACTTTCTAACAGCCCTAAGCAGTATGAATTTGTTATAATCACGGAATCATTCCTTCGTCATTGTCAGGTAATCCATGTCCAAGCCTTATCTCATTGCTCCTTCAATTTTATCTGCTGATTTTGCTCGTTTAGGTGAAGATGTAGAAAAAGTTCTAGCTGCAGGCGCAGACGTTGTACATTTTGATGTGATGGATAATCACTATGTTCCGAATCTGACCTTCGGTGCAGGTATTTGTAAAGCATTAAAAAATTACGGTATCAAAGCACCAATTGATGTACACCTCATGGTTTCTCCTGTGGATCGTATGATTGGTGACTTCTTAGAAGCGGGTGCCGATATCATTACTTTCCACCCAGAAGCGACAGATCATATTGATCGCTCTTTGCAGTTGATTAAATCAGGTGGTGCAAAAGCAGGATTAGTTTTTAACCCTGCGACACCATTACATTATCTTGATTATGTTCTAGATAAAGTAGACCAAATTTTATTAATGAGTGTAAACCCTGGTTTTGGTGGGCAGAAATTTATTCCGATGACATTAGAAAAACTTCGCCAAGCACGCAAAATTATTGATGCAAGTGGCCGTGATATTCGTTTAGAAGTGGATGGTGGTGTAGGACCTGCAAATATTCGAGAAATTGCAGAAGCTGGGGCGGATATGTTTGTTGCTGGTTCAGCAATTTTTGGTCAACCAGATTACAAAACAGTGATCGACCAAATGCGTGCAGAGTTGGCTAATGTTGGTGCAAAACAAATTTAGTCTATTTAACCTATTATATACACTGGGCTGTGGATAACTTTGTTTATAACTACGTGGATAACCATGTTGATAAGCGAGTGGATAAGATGTTGTTAAAATAAACAAAATGATTTCAGTTGTTTATATTCACAGCAGTTTGAACGAAAAAGGACAAGTTTTTGTCCTTTTTTTGTGCGCTAAATTATTTATTTTGCTCTATTTTTACTCATGAGTGATTTTTGCAGATATTGTAGAATAAAACAGCATCACTCTGTTTAAAGTTGTTGAATATTGCATAATTTGAACATAAACATGATTGTGCATAACTATGAAACAACTTATGCTTAATATAGATAAAGATTCTGATCTGTGGATAGGAATATTCAGTGCTACATCTCAAAAGATACAAACATATGTGGTTTGTGTTCCTGATGATATTTTTCATCGGGGGGAGTAATGTCGCCGTTGCAGCTGTACATGCAATTCATACTGAGCAATCCACTGTAACGACTCAGGATATGCCGTGTCACAAGATGCAAATGAAAATTGAACAGCATCATCAAATGCAAATGGCACATCAAGACATGACGAGTATGACTAAATGTCATGACCAAAAAGTGCCAAATCAGCAACATTGTGAAGATTGTAATCATACATCACATTGTCAAACGGTGAGTTTTACACTCGATCAAAATATACCTGAACTATCTGCTTTATCTGTTTTTGAACGACCTATTCATCTAATAACAGCATATCAAGCTCGACACTTAGCTGGATATTGGCAAGAAATTCTTCGTCCTCCCAAAGCCTAATCTATCAGCCACTCAGTCTTTTCTTAACTTCTTATAGTTAGGGAAATTTGATGAATCAATAGATTAGGATTATTTCATGTCTTCAAAATTATATGCTGGCGTTATTGCGAGTTTCGGTCTCTTATTCGCGCCCTATAGCATGGCTGCAATCAAAGAGTATCATCTTAATATCAACCAAGAGATGGTGAATGTCACAGGAAAACCTGTTCAAAGAATTACAGTGAATGGCAAATTTATTGCGCCTTTGCTGGAGTTTGAAGAAGGGGATGAAGCAGTCATTCATGTCCATAATCAACTTAAAGATCAAGACACCTCTCTACATTGGCATGGTTTACTTTTACCAGGGCTTATGGATGGTGTTCCAGGCTTCAATGGCTTTAAAGGTATTAAGCCTAATGGTAGTTTTGAGTATCGTTTTAAAGTACGACAAAACGGAACTTATTGGTATCACGCACATAGTAAAGGTCAAGAACAGGATGGTTTATATGGTCCTTTGGTCATTTATCCCAAGGGAAAACAGCCTGTAGCTAAACATGAGAATGCTGAACGTGATTATGTTGTGATGCTTTCTGATTTCCATGAAACGAAAAGTGACAAGATCATGGCAAATCTAAAAAAATCAGCGGAGTACTATCAAAATCAACGTGAAACAGTCGCTGATGTTTGGTCACAACTGAAAGATCAAGGTTTGAAAGCTACATGGCAAGATCGTTCGATGTGGAATCAGATGCGCATGCTGAAAACTGATTTATCGGATGTCACTGGCTATACCTTTTTAGTGAATGGGAAAACACCACAACAAAATTGGACAGGTGCTTTCAAAGCAGGAGAAAAAGTTCGCTTACGGTTTATCAATGCTTCGGCGATGTCTTTTTTTGATGTGCGAATTCCTAATTTAAAAATGATGGTTGTCAGTGCTGATGGTCAGCCTGTCCTACCTGTTCCAGTCGATGAATTTAGAATTGGTGCAGCAGAAACTTATGATGTAATTGTTGAACCAACTCAAACGCATTATCAAATCCAAGCAGAGTCAATTGATCGTTCTGGTTTTGCAATCGCGTCATTGCAAAATGAGATAAAGCCTGCACAACAGATCGTGACGATGCCGGCAGCGCGTCCACGTGCTTTATTGACCATGGACGATATGGGACATGGAGCGCATGCGCAAGATGAAACGAGCAAAATGGATCATAGCCAGCACGCTGAAATGGATAAGGCTAAAATGGATCATAGCCAACATACTCAGATGACTAAGATGGCAATGAATCATAATGCGCATGGTGAAATGGATATGAGAGATATGAACCATAAATCTCATACCGACATGAATATGAGCCAGATGCATCATCATTCGGATAAGCAACAATCATCTATTTCCGTAACAAACCAACATAAACCACAAGCTGTTCAAGGTTGGGCAAATGCATCCACACCTGTTGGACATAAAGCATTGCAATATACCGATCTAAAAGCATTAACTCCTCAGCCTGATACGCGTGCTGCAGAAAGAGAACTCGTGATTCGTTTAGGTGGGACGATGGAACGATATATTTGGACAATTGATGGTAAAAAATTCAGTGATAAAGATTTTGAACCATTGAAAGTGCAGTACGGTGAGCGAATTCGTTTGAAGTTTGTCAATGAAAGTATGATGGCACATCCTATGCATTTACACGGCATGTTTATGCAGCTAGAAAATGGACAAAGCGCAGCCGATATGCCAAATAAGCATACCGTCATCGTACCACCCGGTAAAACCGTAACTGCATTACTGACAGCTGATGAATTAGGAGAGTGGGCGATTCACTGTCATTTGCTCTATCACATGAGTGCAGGAATGATGAGTAAGTTGATTGTTGCGAATGTCAATGAGGCAAAAACAGCCACTCAACCAACATCTTCACCAGTTCAACCATCGACAGGAGAAAGCCATGCACATCATTAAGCAGTCTTCGAAGATGAAACGATATACACAGTTGATCGTGGTGAGTGGTATTGCATCCTCTTTGGCAGGATTTGCCCATGCCCATGAAGCTCATAATCAAATGTTGCAGATGAATCAAGCTTCACAGCAACAGATGGTTGTGATGGAAACGTCAAAGGCAGATCATCAGAAACATGAACAGTCCAAACTTGCATATTCAAGCGATGTTCAAGATGCAGAGCATAGGCATCATAACGAACATGGCGGGCAAATATACCAGTCAACCAGTTTAGAAAATGCTTGGGCGGTAGATGAAGATGGAAATGGTAGTGTAAGCACCGAGTTAAAAACATGGGTGGGTACAGATGAAAATAAAATCTTTATCAAAGCCCATGTTGAGAAGGCTGAATCGGAAAAAGCTGAAACTGAAGCAATGACTTTATATAGCAGAAATATTGCAGATTTTTGGGATATACAGGCGGGTGTGCGTTATCAATATCAACCAGAACATCAGCTAGAACAAGATCAATGGAGTGCTGTATTCGGTTTGCATGGTTTAGCACCATATTTCTTTGAAACAGAAGCTTATGTTTTTGCTGGACAAGATCAGCGTTGGCAGTTGAGTTTAGAAACCAGTCGAGACTTGCTATTTACACAAAAGTTAATTGCTCAACCCTATTTGAATGCAGATGTGGTATTGAGTGATGAATCAAAATATGCAAAGAAATCAGGGTTATCTAAACTACAAACGGGCGTACAAGTGCGTTATGAGATCAATAAAAAACTTATGCCTTTTGTAGATGTAGCATATGCTTATCATAAAGGTGTGGAGCAAACACCATGGCAAGCTGCTTCTGAAAGTGAAAAGGGTTGGTTATATGCTACGGGATTAACGCTAAAGTTCTGATACTTTGTCTAAAAAGTCACTTTACTGAGATACTGTTGGTTTATACTAGCAGTATCTTTTTTGAGTCATTGATGGTGTATAAATGGCTTTAGAACAACAAAACAATCAAATAACAGCAATAACAGATTCCCTCGAAAAGATTAGTAATCAATCGTCTTTTTCAGATTCACAGCGGAGCAATAATAGTTCTATGCAGGTGAGCTATTATTATATTCCTCTGATGAAAGATGATCAGGATGTACAACGAATCAGAAAAGCATTAATTCCTTTCTCGGAAGTATTAATCGAGCATCATATAGATTTAGATTGTAAGCACCTCACGTTGTACCATCGAGATGATTTATCTCAGCTAACTTATAAACTTGAGTGTTTGAATTTAGGGGTGGAATTGCAACAAACCATGTCGCATTACGAACCGATTCAGATCATGATTGATCTACATAAGGATTCGATACAAAAGGAATCTATAGATTCATCTAAGCATAATTATTTTTACCAATTCCAGATTTTTTTGAAGACTATATTTCAGCATTTAAATCAATGGATGAATGCGATACGAAACAAAAGGGATAAATGAGATGCCTAAATGGATGTATTGGGTATTAGCAGTCGCATTTGCATGGTTAATTTGGACAAATTTTTTAAAACCTGTTCCTGATTTAGATCAACTCAAGACACAACAGAATGTTCAAATCATCGAATTAGAAAAGTATGAAGGTTCTTTCCGTGTCTTATCCAAAGAAGATTATCATTGGGGAAGAGAAGCTGAATTTTCACCGATCGACATTGCTGTCGGTTGGGGAGAGATGGCGAAACCGCAAGTATATGAGCGCATTGATATTTCTCAAGGTAATCGTTGGTATTATTGGAAAGTTGAAAATGAGCCGCCTATTTCATTAAGAGAGATTGCAACACATAGTGCCAACATGCATTTAGTCCCAGCAAATCCTTCTGTTGCATCGCAAATGAAGAAGATAAAAAAAGATGATTTGGTTTATTTAAAAGGTTCATTGATTGAGATTCAGGCTTCAGATGGCTGGCGATGGAAAAGCTCTCTATCTCGAGAAGATACGGGGAATGGTGCTTGTGAACTCATGAAAGTTGAAAGTATCGTTTGGCAGTAATAGTTGTATTAAGCAATTTTAATTATTTCAATTATTTAAGTTGTCTAGATACACAACAATTCACACAATTGCGCATTTTACAGTAAACTGTTCAACTAAGGAGGACGACCTCCTTGCAAAGAATCACGTTGGGACGACCTGACTATTGATAAAGTAGACTGTTAAAAATGGCTTGGGCAATTTTAATCTTGGCGGGTATTTTTGAAATTATTTGGGCATATTCTATGAAAATGTCTGAAGGTTTTACAAAGCTAACGCCAAGCATCGTGACTATTGTTTTCATGATTTTAAGTGTTGTTTTATTGTCGATTTCAATGCGTTCACTTCCTTTAGGTACAGCATATACGGTGTGGACAGGGATTGGAGCAATTGGCTCTTTCGTGGTGGGTATTCTCATTTTGAATGAGCCGATGACCGCAATGCGAATGATTGCAGCAGTGTTGATCGTATCTGGTCTGATTTTAATGAAATTGTCTTCAAATTAAGAAAATTCAGCATCTTATCGGATTGAGTAAGCTGAATGGAACAAAGCCTATGGGGAATTTTTAATGCAATTGGTTTATATGTATATGGATTCTCCTGTAGGTGCATTAAAACTGGTTGCACATGATCAGGCTTTAGTTGCAGTCATGTGGGATAATGAAGATCATAAAAGAGTTCGTTTAGCAAAGCCCTTAGAAGATCATCAACATCCGATGTTACAGCGAGTTAAAAAACAATTAGAAGAATACTTCGTAGGGCAGCGCCAACAATTTGATTTACCTCTTGATTTTCAAGGCACTGATTTTCAGCAGCAGGTTTGGAAGGCTTTATTGACGATTCCTTACGGGGAAACACGTAGTTATAAAGAGATTGCACTCCAGATTGGTAATGAAAAAGCTGTACGTGCAGTGGGTGCTGCGAATGGTAAGAACCCGATTTCGATTATTGCGCCGTGTCATCGAGTGATTGGATCAGGTGGGGCATTAGTTGGTTTCGCTGGTGGGTTGGATAAGAAGCAGATTTTACTCAGTTTAGAGCAAAGTCAAATTCCATAATCTGTATTGTTAATACTCGATTTTCATTGCTTTTTGGAATAAGCTACTTAACAGATATGAATCCACATATTTTATGACTTGAACCGTAACTCAGTTATTGGCGAGGCGGTGTTTTGCTTAGCGTAATCCAATATTAGGAATAACCTTCGGTTCGAGTTACTTTGGTTTCGCCCAAAGTAATCAAAGGCATTGTCATCTACAAAACCTGTTCACTTGCTGCATTTGTTTTATCTATCGCAGAAACGGGATATTACAAATGCCACGTAGGTTGTAGATGAACTTTCCGAGTCTCATATATAGGGTATGTATTCATTTTCTTTTTCATAACAAATTGAATGGAAGTTTAAAAATGGCTGTTGGTGACGTAACAATGCCACTTATGCATGTGGTGCAGGGTGTAAAAATTGGCTCAACTGAGGCGTATGTACGTTATCCAAATCGACGAGATCTAGTCATTTTTGAATTTGCTGAAGGTTCAAATGTTGCAGGTGTATTTACTCAAAGTGCATTTGCTGCTGCGCCAGTTTTGCTTAGTAAAAAACACTTGGCAGAAAATACACCACGTTATTTGATTATTAACACTGGTAATGCAAATGCGGCAACAGGAACTGTAGGTTATAAAAATGCAGAAACGACTTGTGCCAAATTAGCGGAATTAGCAGGTGTCCAAGCGAATCAGATTCTACCTTTTTCAACAGGTGTAATCGGTGAGCAACTTCCGATTGAGCGTTTAGTTCAAGGTATTCAGCCTGCATTAAATGATTTAAATGCGGATCGTTGGGCTGAAGCTGCTTCTGGCATTATGACCACAGATACTACTCCGAAAGGTGCATCTGAACAGTTTGAGCTTGATGGTGTGACATACACCATGACTGGAATCAGTAAAGGTGCGGGTATGATTCGCCCGAACATGGCAACCATGTTGAGCTTTGTTGCAACAGATGCACCAATATCAAAAGTAGTTGTTCAGCAACTGTTACAAACGACTGTCGAACATTCGTTTAACCGCATCACAATCGATGGCGACACTTCAACCAATGACTCATGTATTTTTGTAGCAACAGGTCTAGCTGGTGGTGCGGAAATTGAATCACAAGATGACCCTCGTTACCAACAAGTGCTGGATGTACTTGCGCGTATTATGAATCGTTTAGCACAATTGATTGTTCGTGATGGTGAAGGTGCAACTAAATTCATTACGGTACAGGTGGAAGGCGGAGCCAATACTCAAGAGTGTTGTGATGTTGCTTATAGTGTTGCTGAGTCACCACTCATTAAAACAGCTTTGTTCGCTTCTGATCCAAACTGGGGGCGTATTGTAATGGCGATTGGTAAAGCAGGTGTTCCAAACTTAGATAGCAGTAAGGTTCAAGTGTGGTTAGGTGATGTACAGATTTGCTTGGATGGTGGTGCGAATCCTGACTATACCGAAGAAGCAGGCGCTGCTGTGATGGCTGAGAAAGAAATCACGATTCGTATTGATTTAGGACGAGGTGAAGCGAAAGACACAGTTTATACCTGTGATTTTTCTTATGACTACGTCAAAATTAATGCCGATTATCGTTCGTAAATATGCGTTATAATAAAGCCTCCACAGTGGGGCTTTTTTTATATCACTCATGTGTGGACGAAGTGATTCATCCCAAATGATCACCCTAGATACCCACGTTATATGTTTGCTGTGATGCAAGCACGCAGGATAGAGAAGACGTTTTATGAATGATGCGAATTTAATTGCGAACGAAGCCAAAAATATTGTGCAGGCGCATTTAGATCGTTTGGGTGAGCCAAAGGACCATAGCCTCAGCCCAGAAGTGAAACAAGAAAAGTTCGCACAAATTGCAGCTGAGCTTAAAAAGCGTGATGCTGTCCTTGTTGCACATTACTACTGTGATCCTGATGTTCAAGAGCTTGCAGAATTAACAGGTGGTTGTGTTTCTGATTCTCTAGAAATGGCGCGTTTTGGTCGTGATCATGCTGCATCAACTCTCGTAGTTGCTGGGGTAAAGTTCATGGGAGAAACAGCAAAAATTTTATCTCCTGAAAAGACAGTATTAATGCCTACACTTGATGCAACCTGTTCTTTGGACTTGGGTTGTCCAGTAGATGAGTTTACAGCATTCTGTGATCAACATCCCGATCATACTGTCGTGGTGTACGCCAATACTTCTGCAGCTGTGAAAGCACGTGCTGACTGGGTAGTGACTTCAAGCTGTGCAGTCGAGATTATTGAGCATCTTGATAGCTTGGGTGAAAAAATTATTTGGGCACCTGATCAGCATTTAGGACGTTACATCCAAAAGAAAACGGGTGCTGATATGTTGTTGTGGGATGGCGCGTGTATCGTACATGAAGAATTCCGTGCACGTGGTATTGCACAAATGAAAGCACTATATCCTGATGCAGCAGTTTTAGTTCATCCTGAATCGCCTGAATCTGTAGTAGATATTGCAGATGCAGTGGGAAGTACTTCGCAACTGATCAAAGCAGCGCAGACTTTACCGCATAAACAAATGATCGTAGCTACTGATCGCGGTATTTTCTATAAGATGCAGCAAGCAGCACCAGATAAAGAATTATTCGAAGCGCCAACGGCGGGTGAGGGTGCAACATGTCGTTCGTGTGCACATTGTCCTTGGATGGCAATGAATGAGTTGGATGGTATTTTGCACGTGTTACAACATGCTGATCAAGAAATACACGTCGATCCAGCATTGGCTGAACGCGCAAAATTACCACTCGATCGAATGTTGAACTTTAGTGCTTCTCTAAAGCGTTAAAATGCTTGTTAAATATACATTTGATAAGGAAAAATCATTTTTTTTAAAACTAGGTGTTGACGTGATGCGACGTCAAGCCTAGAATGCACACCGTACCGCACGATGTGCGATACAATAAAAGCTGAGATAAATCGGAGCATAGCACAGCCTGGTAGTGCACCTGGTTTGGGACCAGGGGGTCGTAGGTTCGAATCCTACTGCTCCGACCATTTAAAAGATGTTGAAAAACATTATTTTAAGATCGGCGAAGTATCGCTTGATAGTATTATCATCGTTATGCGCCTGTAGCTCAGTTGGATAGAGCATCCGCCTTCTAAGCGGATGGTCACAGGTTCGAATCCTGTCAGGCGCGCCATTTAGTTGGTAGCTTGGTACATAGAACCAAACGTTATGGTGGATGTAGCTCAGTTGGTAGAGCCCTGGATTGTGATTCCAGTTGTCGCGGGTTCGAATCCCGTCATTCACCCCACTCTTTTATAGAGTAATCGGAGCATAGCACAGCCTGGTAGTGCACCTGGTTTGGGACCAGGGGGTCGTAGGTTCGAATCCTACTGCTCCGACCATCATCTTAAAGATGAGATAAAATGCCGCTAATCAGCGGTTTTTTTACGTCTGTATTTTTATATCTTATTTAATTAAATAACTAAAACTTATTTACTCTTCTGAAATTATTTCTATCTCCAAGCTTTCATTATTTAATCAAAAGCATTTTAGTCACAATTGAACTATAGAATGTTTGATGCGGTATTTGTTTTTATAAGATAGTTTGGAGTAAGAGTTACTCAATCAAATTTGTTCATAAAAATTAGAAACCTAAAAATGAGAGTCAATGAATGCAAAATATTCATTATGTTTTGATTAGTATATTAGGTGGGCTAGTTGTTCCATTACAATTGGCAGTCATTAATGCCTTTCGTCATAGCAGTGGTGCAAGCCAAATACAATCGACCTTTTTTCTTTATATAGGCGGTGCGATTGCTTCGCTTGTTATTGCATTGTGGATGGATGGAACGGTGAAACCACCATTTTATCAAAATACATCTTGGTGGATGTGGTTGCCAGGTTTCTTGGGTTCACTTTATATTCTGTGTATGTTTGTGGCAGCTCCACATATAGGTGCAACCAATACACTATTATGGATATTTTTAGGGCAAATGATTTTTGCTACCTTAATTGATCATAGTGGTTTATTAGGGATGCAAATAAAGAAAATAGATGCTTTCAAATTATTTGGATTACTTTTTATTTTTATTGGTGGTTTGATTATGCTATTTGGAGAATATAGAAGTTCGACCAAATAAAATATTATGAATTAGTTCTTAACTCAGTTTTATAATAATATTTTGATAAATATATTGTATATTTGATGCTGTTGATTTTAATTTCTAAAAAATAAAATATTCATGGGGAAGTATGTTCTTTTATATTATTTTAATTCTTCTTATGCTTGCTGTAGTTACATATCTCAAATCACCGAATTTCAAGGGGAAAGTTGGTGAGTTTATGGTTTCTGAGCATGTTGCTAAGTATTTAAGTGCTGAATATATATTGCTCAATAATTGTACTTTGCCTGATCAGAAAGACGGGACGACTCAAATTGATCATATTTTAATAAGTCCTTATGGTGTTTTCATCGTTGAAACTAAAAACTATACGGGATGGATTTTTGGAAATGCTCACCAGAAGCAGTGGACACAAAAAATTTATAAGAAAAGTTATAAATTTCAGAATCCGTTACACCAAAACTATAAGCATATTAAAGTATTGGAAATGGTTTTAAGTGATGTTGTTGATCCGCAGTATTTACATTCTATTGTTGTATTTACAGCTCGAAGCGAATTTAAAACAGATATGCCTGAAAATGTCTTTCGTAGTAAAGCTTGGATTGAATACGTAAAACGTTTTGATCAACAGGTGATTAGTCCGATGAAGTTAAAAAGAATTAAATATCGAATTGAAAAAGAAGTATTAGAGCCTTCTTGGAAGACAAATCGTTTGCATGTTGAGCATTTAAAGCAAAAGCAAATAGAAAAGAAATCCACTGTATAAGTGACTGTAGAAATTGATGATTTAACTCAATCCTATTGCCAGATTTGGCTATTGTACTTTGCCCCATATCCAGTTACTTTTTATGAGGAATAATCAAGTCTGTTAGACAAGTAAACCAATATTTAGATGTGCATTTGAGCATAATCTTTTTGCATTTTGAAAGAATGAAAATAACAGGGATAGCAATGACACAAACAGCATTTGACTTTGTAGTAATAGGTGGTGGTTCGGCGGGTAGTGTGCTTGCAGGTAGACTCTCGGAGAATCCAAATATTTCAGTATGTTTATTGGAAGCGGGTGGGGACGGCAATAGCTGGTTAGTGAATACACCAGCAGCTGCGGTGATTAGCATCCCAACGAAACTGAATAACTGGGCACTAGAAACCATACCGCAAAAAGGTTTAAATGGACGTAAAGGATATCAACCACGTGGTAAATGCTTAGGGGGGAGTTCAGCGATCAATGCAATGGTGTATATTCGCGGGCATCGTGATGATTATGATCATTGGGCAGCTTTAGGAAATACCGGTTGGTCCTATGATGAAGTGTTACCATATTTTAAAAAATCAGAACATAACGAAAGAATTAAAAATGAGTATCATGGACAGCATGGTCCACTCAATGTAAGTGAACTACATTCAGATAATCCATACCAAAAAACCTTTATTGAAGCAGCTAAACAAGTGGGCTATCCACTGAATGATGATTTTAATGGCGCAGAGCAAGAAGGCGTAGGTGTCTACCAAGTTACCCAGAAGAATGGTGAACGTTGGAGTGCTGCACGTGGGTATTTATTGCCTTATATCGGTAAGCGTCCAAATTTACATGTGATCACACAAGCGATGGTATCGCGAATTGTGATCGAAAATGGTCGTGCTGTAGGCGTGGAATTTAAGCATAAAGGACAAGTCACAGTTGTTCGTGCAAATAAAGAAGTTTTACTCTCTGCAGGGGCTTTCCAATCACCACAAGTTTTGATGCTTTCGGGGATTGGTCCTCGTCAAGAATTAGAAAAACACGGTATTCCTGTGGTTAAAGATTTAGCTGGAGTTGGTGAAAATCTACATGACCACCCTGACTTTATTTTTGCTTATAAGACTAAACAAATAGATGGAACTTTCGGTGTTTCTGTTGGTGGTAGTTTAGATTTAATCAAACAAATTGGGCGTTATCGTAAGGAGCGTCGAGGCTTAATTACGACCAATTATGCAGAGTGTGGTGGTTTCTTAAAGAGCCGTCCTGAGTTAGATAAACCGAATTTACAACTGCATTTCGTCATTGCTGTAGTAGATAATCATGCTCGAACCATGCATACAGGACACGGTATTTCATGCCACGTATGTTTGCTCAATCCTCGTGCGCGTGGTTCGGTCAAACTCAGTGGCAAAAACGTGGATGATCCGCTATTAATTGACTTTAAATTCCTTGAGGATGAGCAAGACCTTCAAGATATGGTTGATGGATTTAAAGTCACGCAAAAGTTAATGCAAGCACCTGCTTTGAGTGAAAAAATTAAAGAAGATATGTTTACTGCAAACGTGCAATCTGATGATGAGATTCGTGAGATTTTACGCCAACGTGTCGATACGGTGTATCACCCAGTTGGTAGTTGCAAAATGGGTGTAGATGAGATGGCTGTGGTTGATCCTGAGCTGAAAGTATATGGTATTCAAGGCTTGCGTGTGATTGATGCGTCGATTATGCCAACAGTGGTAAATGGTAATACCAACGCACCTGCGATCATGATTGCTGAAAAAGCAGTAGACATGATTCGCGAAACTTGGAAGTGATATTTTGAGCTAAGGTTTTGCCTTAGCTCTCTTCTTTATTATCTGAGTTACGTGGTGTTTCCAACATACGCGGAAAGGTGAAATTAAAATCATCTAGTGCATAACGAAATAATTGAGCAGGGCGTTTACCGACAATTTTTTGTTGCCCTGTTTCCTCAACTGCTCCCGCCTCCTGCATGCGTCGTCTAAATGATTTTTTTTCTAGGGTTTGACCTAAAATAATTTCATAGATTGTTTGTAATTCGGTCAGGGTAAATAATTCAGGCATGAGACTAGCTGGGAGAGCGGTATAGCGGGTTTTATTGCACAAGCGATCAAATGCTAATTTTAGTAATTTCTGATGGTCAAAAGCTAATTCTAGTTGCAAGGCTTCTTCGATAGAAATCCATTTACTCATTTCAGTTGTTGAAGTCTTTTGAATTTCAAATTTACTAAAATCAATCAGTGCAAAATAAAGTGATGTGATCGACCAACCACGTGGATCACGATGCTGATTGCCGATGGTTTCAACTTGTTCAAGGTACGGAGAATGAATCCCTGTTTTTTCAAGTAGTTTACGATGTGCTGTTGCCATTAAATCTGGATCAGTTTTTAAATCAATAAAACCACCTGGAAGCGCCCATTTTCCTTTTTCGGGAAAGTTAGAGCGCTGAATCATTAAGACTTGTAATTGACCTTTTGCCACAGAAAAAATAGCCATATCAACCGTAAACAGTGGGGTGTCATAGTCTGTTTTTTGATAGTGGGCAAGGTATTCCTGTTCGGAAGTATGGATAGTTTCCTTACTCATAGAAATATTAAGAAATCGGAATAAAGTAACATCATAGCGGAGTCTTATTGGGTTCTCATCATATTTTAGGATAAGCCACTATGTCTTACACTTCACTAAAGCTTTAATCTCTTAAGTTTGTTCAGGCTCGACCTGAGAAGCGTTTAAAGCTTCGTAAATGTTTTGGCAAAAGTAGGCAAAATCTGAGGTACGGCAAAGATTGATAATCTTTGCCGTACCGTAAGGCGAAAGCTTTGCTTAAGCGCTTAACTATTCATTTCATTTATCTTGCACTACGCCAAAGCTTTAGTCGCTTTGGCTTGTTCAGGTTGCGGATGACTTTTCCGAGTTTCTAATCACTGGATGTGTTTTAATCATAGAAAGTTTTGCCTAAACCAATCTCTCCCGAATTTGGTCAAGAGAGCATTCTCTTAATAATTGACCATTTTCAAATACTGTTTGCAATACCCCCATATTTTCCTGTTCAATGCTTTGTTGATCAAATAACTCAAAGCCATTATTAGTTTGTTCAACCCTTAATAAACCTTTGGCTGATTTTTTAACACCTGAGTCTGTCACAGGGTCTTTAAACAGCTCACGACCTACGCCGTTGACTTGACCCCAAGTGGCTTTTACGGCAAAACCAAAGGTGTCACGCGTTAAATAGTTATAGGTATAGCTGCCGATACCAAAGACTAGATTATTCGAAGCAAAGCCTTTGGTTTCTAAACCTTTTAGGATATTTTGGGCACGTTCTAGAGTAATCGAGTCACCATAGATTAAACCAACACGCTCGTTGAGTACTTTATAGCCTTGAGCTGTTTCTGTGCCGCCAAAAATTTCCCATAAACATTGCACTGCACCTTTATAAGCGGGACTATCTAGCTCTGCTTCAGGATCGCCACAGATAATTTTCACAGGATCACCAGAGTCAGGGCGAAACACCACTTTGGCGAGTCCGAGGGCATTTGGTTGGCGATTTAGAATCTCTGATTTTAATTGCACGCTAAACTCGGTAATCACACGCCAGAAATCCCAAGTATCGGACACGATACTGACTACCCCAGCAGGATAAAGCTCACAGATCAGGCGTCTAAAGGTTTCGATTTCACTTTCTTCACTGCCCATACACATCACACTGTGTTCTGTTGCAGGCACTGAAACACCGACTACACCAGTGGCGTTATAATATTCTTCAGCATAGTCAATTGATGCAACTGAATCGGTACCGATAAAACTGGTCAAGTGCCCCACGCCGGATTGGGCTGCATCATAGATCCCACTCATCCCACGACTACTAAAATCATGGCCTTGAACAGCAACAAAATCTAAAGGTGCACCTGTTTTTTCTGCATATTGGGTCAACAAGCGTTTGTATTCATAGGCAATGCTAGCGGTGGTACAGCTTTTCCATAGCTCGGCACTGAGCACGGTTTCAATATAGTTAGTTAACCAAAAGAAATTCGGATCAGTATTGATGATGGTTAATACCGGCACTTTGATATTGACGCGGCTACCTTCTGGCAAGGCTTTAATTTTCAATGGTAAATAACCAAGATCGTGCAAGGCCTCGATGTGCTCGACAGGCACCGCACCTTCACCTAAAGCGTTGTCCATACGGCGTTTATAGGCTGCGACCATTTTGGCTTTAGGTTGATTGAAGAAGCCCTCATTCCAGGTTTCAATCAGAAAATGTTTGATAAAGCCTTGAAGACCAAAGAACACAATCTTGTCGTCAAAATCAGGCAGCATTTTGGCTAAACGTGATGAGCGAGGGGTAAAGTTAGCATAGACGTATTCAGTCCCCACTGGATACTGACGACGGTGATCGGCTTTGTAGAAATCAATTGCATTGAGTGGATTTATTTTAATACTCATTTTATAGGCCTCTTGCATAAGAGCTTAATTTTGAAAATTGATAATGTTGAGTTTGTTTGCTTCTGCTTGTGGCAGGCTATTGCTGGTAAACACCTGATCGACCAAGCCATCAAATACCGCCAGCCCCTTACTAAAAATGCCGTGTGTGACATACAAAATAATGCTTTGACAGTTTAGGCTGCGTAGTTGTTTGGCAATACCAATAAAGGTTGCACCACCGTCACAAATATCATCGGTGATCACGGCTATTTTTCCTGTCAAATCAGGGCTATTCACCGCTATTGCTCTAATTTTTCCAGTGTTTGGATCACGTTGTTTTTCACAGTGAATGATGTCAATCGCCTGTTGGCGTTGCGAATTGATGCCATTCGCAATCGCTTGTGTGCGTTGTATTGCACCTGCATCAGGACAGATCAACACGGTATTATCTGCGCTTAAGATCTGCATCAATGTTGAGCTTTGCTGGATAATCTCAATCGGTTCAATATTGATTACCTCTTGGAAGTTGGTATTTTTGCGTAACAGCTCTATGGTCTTTGGACTATGACAATCCCACACCACAATTTTCTGACGTTGCCCTGCAAATTTTTCACTATTGCTATTCAATAACTTGGTCATTAAATCCAGTGAGAAAGCCTGACCTTGTGCACAGATACGATCTTGACGTGCGTAAGGAAAATAAGGGATTTCCACTGAAAAGCGAGTGCCTTGTTCTAACAACACATTTTCTAGTAATAGATAGTCCATTACATCTGTACTGTGATTCAGTGAGGCTGTGATCTGAGCGTGTGCTTGTAATTGGTTCAATAACTCTGGTTGTAGTTGAATATGACGTTCGCCACCTGAAAACTGCAAAAACTCGATGGGAACATTCGCTTGAGCTGTCATAAGTTGGATCGTCATTTTTAATTTCTCTTTTATGGTGGCTTAAAGCCAGTAAATATATATTGGCATAATGACACCAATAAAAGCAAGCACTAACTTTGCCTTTAAATAAAAGAAGTGAAGGAGAAATCTTAAATATATAGCGTTTAAAAAAGACAGCACGAGGGCTGTCTAAATTGAGATATTATGAAAATCAATTGTTTATTGCGTATTTTTACTTTGTGCTAGCCGCATTAAGTACAAAAGTACGCTTAGGTTTCAAAATATAAATATTTTTATTTTGGTCGAGTAACCATAGCCAATCTTGCTGTTGTTTAATTATATAGCCTCGTATTTTTTCATCATGAATCGTTGTTGCGATAACAAAGTCTGTTTGAGGTACTTGATTGACATCTATATTTGAAAATACATCATTAAGTAGAGTTGCACTGTCTAGAAAGGTGTTCTTCAGCTGAGACTCGTCCACATCTTCCCAAGTCATTTGCTTTTCGGTATGTGCAGCGTCTTTGGCAAGATTATGGAAAATGTACACTTGAGCTTTGGTTGTTTCATTTTTTGTATTTTTTTTCGATGCTTTTAATTGGTATTTAAAAATCATTTTGATGGTATTGAGTTCCGAACTCAAATGATATTCAGGCGCAATTTCCAGTTGATAAGAATGGCCATCTGACCATCTTGGTTGTTTGATGATCTCAGTGGATAGTTGATTCTTTAATAAAATATGGGGGTTGATCGATTCTGAAAGTTTTAATAAACGTGGGATTCTTTTCTTTTGTTCAGCCTGTTCGGTCGTTGAACTCATCTTATCAGCAACCATATAGCCAACGATCACACCTGTAAGAGCAATAATCGGATCTACACCTTGAACGTTTTGGATGGGAATTGGAACAGGGGATGCCTTGTTACTATCAATACTAAATTCTGTTTGATTTGATTTTAGAGTCAGTTGTATGGGTGGTTGAGCCAAAGTCTGAACCTCATCTGCATAAACAGATGAGGTTAGAGTAAGCAAAATAGCAACCACGAAACTAAATAGTTTGTTTAATTGCTTCATAAATTAATTAACTACAGCAGGAGCTGAAATTGCTTTATTGAAAAATTGTTTTTTATATTCTTGTTTCGAAGCTTCTACAGCCAAATCGACTGCTTGAGAAACATTTGGATAAGATGGTGGTTGGTCCCATTTACCACTTACAGGTTTAACCACATTCACTGTTTTCCACCATTTAATTTCATTTGTTTTCACATCTACAAGATGTGCGATTCCACCATATAAGCCTTGAGGGGCAGAAGTTGGAACAAACCCATAATAAGAACGAGTAGTACCAACTTGATTACTCGTAATGATGAAAACAAGATCTTTATCTTTTAAATCAGGTACAGCTGCCAGATTCATTTGGAATAAAGCAGGATTTTTCTTCTGTTCCGCAGTTTTTTCTAAAGCAGGAATATTCTTTGGATCTAGCTTTACAACAGTTGCATCGAAACCACGTTGATCAAATTCTTTTTCAATGTCTTCTGCTAATGCGCTATATGGTTCGAACTGTAGGCTTTCAATAAAATTATCAAATTTATTTGAAATAGCATTGTTAATCGCAACGTCTAGTAGACCTTGATTACCTGCTTTGTACGCAGCTGATTTAGGTAGTTCATGTACAACAACTGCAACCTTTTTATTCGATTGTTGCCAAAAATCAGGTTGTAATTCCATCGGTTTAAGCGTGGCGCAGCCAGTAAACATGAGTGTGGTTAATAGGGGGGCGATAAATAAAAAGCGCATTAAGTGATCCTTAAAAATGGATTAGTTGTAGGTATTTTTTAATGTTTGGTAAATTAATGTTAATTGTAAATGATTATATTCTCATTACAATTCCTTAAATTTTGTTTGAATATTTTTTAAACTGCATTATCGAGTGATTTATAAAGCTGACCTTATTTGATAGGGATATTGATCTTTAAGTCATATGTTCTGACAATGCTGTATGTCAAAATTAAAAATGAAATAAGTGAGCTAAACTGTTTTAATGAAAAAATTAAAACAGTTAACACATGCAATAAAACAATAAGGAAAGCATCCTATGAAATCTCTAGTTTGTCATAACGCTGAATTGAAGCTTGAAGATAGTCTTCAATTAGTTCCTGCTAAAGGACAGGTGTTACTTGAAGTGGTACGTTGTGGAATCTGTGGTTCTGATTTACACATGCAACATCACTGTGATCATATGCATGATTTGGCAGCACGTGTGGGGTTTAATGGGGTAGCAAAATCCTCAGATAAGCTGGTTTTCGGTCATGAGTTCTGCGGTAAAGTGTTAGATTATGGTCCAAAAACGCGCCGTAAATTAAAAGCCGACACACTAGTTTGTGCGATGCCGCTATTAAATGTTGATCCAAAAGGTTATGTTCCAACTGGTCTATCACCGAGTGCTTCGGGTGGTTATGCTGAGCAAATCTTGGTCCAATCAAGTTTAATGTTTGAAGTGCCGAATGGCTTAGATGCAGACAGCGCAGCGTTAACTGAACCGATGGCTGTTGCTTTACATGCAGTTCGTCGTAGTCGGATTAAGAAAAATGAACCAGCGATTGTAATTGGCTGTGGTCCTGTTGGTTTAGGCGTAATTATTATGCTCAAAGCCGCGGGAGTTAAAACGGTAGTTGCTAGTGATTTTTCACCAAATCGTCGTAGACTCGCTGAACTGTGTGGTGCAGATGTCTTGATTGATCCTAAACAACAATCTCCATTTAGTAGTTGGAAAGAGCTTGGTCTACTCGGCAATGTTTCTGAAGCAATCAATATGGGGATGGGTATTTTTGATAAAGTTCAGACTTTCTCTTTGCCATGGGTAAATGCTATGCGCGTGGGAGATAAGCTTGGTCTATTACCGAAACGTCCTGTGATTTTTGAATGCGTGGGTGTCGCTGGCATCATGCAGCAAATTTTGGAGGGTGCGCCATTGTTCTCACGTATTGTGGGTGTTGGCGTTTGTATGCAAAGCGATAAGATCGAACCTGCATTGGCAATCAATAAAGAATTGGAAATCCAATATGTATTGGGATACACCCCACTTGAGTTTCGTGACACCCTGCATATGATTGCTGAAGGTAAAATTGATGTCTCACCGCTGATTACGGGTGTGGTTGGTCTGGAAGGTGTAGGGAATGCCTTTGATGCCTTACGCGATCCAGAGCAACATGCCAAGATTCTGATCGATCCAAAACGAGCAGGATCGGATATTCAGTTGATCAATGCTTAAACCATATTGAATAAAAAGCTGCATTGATTGCAGCTTTTTTATTTTGCGGATTAAAAACTTTTTGTCAGTGAGACAGCCACAGTGGAATCAATTGGATTTGAGACTTTGGCATTAGGATTGCCATTGCTATATTGCTTGTAGTAATCATCTTTATCCCATGCTTTGCTGTAACTTAAACTTCCCAAAAGGTTGTAGGGGAGTTCTTTATTAACGGCAAAGCTGATGTCTTGAAAGTTTGCATCAGAGAAGTTTTTGATTCGCTGATGACCATAGTGCGCATCTGCCGACCAGCCTTGCCCTAAAGGTTGATGCCAACTGACATCAAGATAACCTGAACCACGAGAATGTTTATTAGTACCAATACCTAAAGTATCCGAGTTATTCCCGAAGTAATCTTGGGTGTAGGTAATGGAATATTTAACACTTAATGGGCCATAGCTGATTTCTGGGATAATTTCACCGTAATCAAAGCGAGTATTTCCTGTTTCTGCTGTAGTTTTGGCGCCAGGATAATAGTAGTAAGCGACTTTAGTGCCTAGAGTTAAATCTCCAAAACTACGGCTGTAACCCGTATAAACATCCCACTCTACTGATGCATCACGAATAAAATGATCACTCACAGTCGATGCCCAAGTTCCAGCATAAAAACCATTATCATGGTTATAGTCTATTCCACCTTGAATTGCAGGTTTGCCCCAAGTTTGTTGAAAACCACGTGATACATATTGACTTGCGAGTGTTAGATTAGCGCTAAAAGGTGATGCTATTGCTGTGCTTGCTTCAGTGGCATGAGTAGTGTGCAAGAAGAAGCCCAAAGGGAGTAGCAATAAAATTCTTTTCATTTGAATTTTCCTAATGGTTGGCAGCACCCCCTTAGTGCCATAAGGTGCTGAACATAACTGGACTAGGTTATGCAAATGGACGTAAAGGTGTTTGACGAACAGGGCTTGATCCTGCTTTGAAATAAGGTGCTTGCGAAGGTGGTAATTTTTGCCCACGAATTTGATCAGCAATTTTTTCTGCCATCATAATCGTGGTGGCATTTAAGTTGCCTGTGATAATGATTGGCATGATAGAGGCATCAATTACACGTAGCCCGCGTACGCCGTGAACACGACCTTGACCATCGACAACAGCCATTTCATCTTCACCCATTTTGCAACTGCATGATGGATGGTAGGCTGTCTCGGCATGTTCTCGAACAAAAGAGTCTAGTTCAGCATCGGTTTTTAACTGCATACTTGGGCTGATTTCTTCGCCACGATAAGGGTCAAGTGCAGGTTGATGCATGATTTCACGCGTGATACGAATCCCATCTCGGAATTCGCGCCAATCTTGTTCGGTGGACATGTAATTAAACAAGATACTTGGATGCTCAAATGGATCTTTGGATTTGAGTTTGATCCGACCCCGTGAAGGTGAACGCATTGAACCAACATGGGCTTGAAAGCCATGCTCATTCACGGCATTACTACCATTGTAGTTAATTGCAACGGGTAAGAAGTGATATTGAATATTTGGCCATTCAAATTCATCAGATGAGCGAATAAAACCACCAGCTTCGAATTGGTTACTTGCACCGATACCTTTGCCGAGGAATAACCACTCTGTGCCAATCGCAGGTTGGTTGTACCATTTCAACGCTGGATAAAGTGAAACTGGTTTTTTGCATTTGTATTGTAAATACATTTCCAAATGATCTTGCAGGTTTTCACCCACGCCAGGTAAGTCTTGAATGACTTCAATATCCATCGATTTGAGGAAAGTGCTTTGTCCAACACCTGAGCGCTGTAAAATTTGCGGTGATGCAATTGCACCTGCACATAACAAGACTTCACGTTTGGCATGTGCTTGTTTCATGTTGGCTTGATCTGAACCAATAATGTATTCGACACCAATTGCTTGTTTATGACTAAATAAGATTTTATTGGTCATGGCATGGGTGACGATCGTCAAATTTGGTCGACCTTTTGCCATATCTAAGTAACCGCGAGCTGTACTCGAACGACGCCCTTGCGGTGTCACAGTTCGATCCATCGGACCGAAGCCTTCTTGCTGAAAACCGTTTAAATCATCTGTACGTGGATAACCTGCTTGTACACCTGCTTCGATCATGGCATGAAACAGTTCATTATTGCCTTGTTTTGGGGTGGTGACTGAAACAGGACCTTCTCCGCCGTGATAATCGTTAGCACCAATGTCGCGTGTTTCTGCTTTTTTATAGTAAGGCAAACAATCCGCATAGCTCCAATCTTCAAGCCCTTTATGGGTTGACCATTGGTCTAAATCCATCGCATTACCACGGATATAGCACATACCATTGATCAGTGATGAGCCACCTAAACCTTTACCACGACCACACTCCATACGGCGATTGTTCATATGTGGTTCAGGGTCGGTCAAATATGCCCAATTGTAGCGACGGCCTTGTAGTGGAAATGCCAAAGCGGCTGGCATTTGCGTGCGGAAATCAAGCCGATAATCTGGACCGCCTGCTTCTAATAATAATACTGAGATATCTGCATCTTCAGTTAAACGTGCAGCAAGGACGTTACCTGCTGAGCCTGCACCAATAATAATATAATCGTATTCTTGCTTATTCATAATCTGCCTTTATTTGTTGCAAGATCAACTGAATACATGTGACTCAGTTGATCAAGATAAGATAAAGCGCAATGCTTTTAGAAAATGCTTTGGTAATCACCAAGCTCAACTTGAACGGATTTAATGCGTGTGTAGTGAGATAGGGTTGAGATCCCATTTTCACGACCTACACCTGATTGTTTATAACCACCGACTGGCATCTCAGCAGGGGATTCGCCCCAAGTATTGATCCAACAAATACCAGCTTCGATTTGGTGAATAATGCGATGTGCTTTGTTAATGTCTGGTGTCACCACACCTGCTGCTAGACCAAAAGTGGTGTTATTGGCACGACGAATGACTTCATCTTCAGTTTGGTAGCTCAAGATGCTCATGACTGGACCAAAAATTTCGTCCTGCACTATTCGCATATCATCAGTACAGTCTGTAAATACTGTCGGTAATACATATGCACCGTCAGCCAATTCACCCGTTGCTCGATCACCACCGATCAGTAATTTGGCGCCTTGTTGTTTACCTGCATTGATATAGGAAAGAACTTTTTCCATATGCGGGAAACTGGTCAATGGGCCAAAGTTGGTATCTGCGTTCATTGGGTCGCCGATACGAATACGTTGCACACGTTCTAATACTGCATTTTCAAATTCTGTTTTTAATGATGCTGGAATAAAGACACGCGTACCATTGGTACAGACTTGACCAGAACTAAAGAAGTTTGCCATCACCGCAATATCAGCAGCTTTATTCATATCTGCATCTTCACAGATGATCAGTGGTGATTTACCACCAAGTTCCATAGTCACTTCTTTTAAGCTTGAAGCAGCAGCGCTTGCCATCACTTTTTTGCCAGTTTCAACACCGCCAGTAAACGAAATTTTTTCAATAACTGGATGTTCTGTCAGCCATTGACCGATATCACGACCAGCACCTTGTACAACGTTGAATACGCCGTTTGGTACGCCGGCTTCAGTATAAATTTCAGCAAGTTTAAATGCAGTGAGTGGAGTGATTTCACTTGGTTTGAAAATCATGGCATTGCCCGCAGCGAGCGCAGGAGCGGATTTCCATAAAGCAATTTGAATCGGATAGTTCCAAGCGCCTATTCCAGCAACGACCCCTAAAGGTTCACGGCGAGTATAGAAAAAACTACTTGCGCGTAATGGAACTTGTTCACCTTGGATGGCTGTCGCTAAACCTGCGTAATATTCGAGCACATCAGCACCTGTCACAATATCGACAGTCGATGTTTCGCTATAAGCTTTACCTGTATCTAAGGTTTCAAGTTTTGCTAGTTCATCATTGCGTTCACGTAAAATATCTACAGCTCGACGTAAAATACGAGAACGCTCAACTGCTGTCATTGCCGCCCAAACTTTTTGACCTTGTTGAGCACTTTGAACAGCTTTTTCGATATCTTGTTGAGAGGCTTGTTGGATATGGGCAATTACGTTGCCATTGGCTGGATTGATACTGTCAAAACTCACACCACTCGTGGCATTGACATATTGACCATGGATATACAATGGATGAGTTTGCACATCATTCATTTTGTCTCTCCTGAAATAAGGGTTTAGCCAGTTGAAGTTGCATGTCTAAATAGTCATAGGCAACTCGTCTTGCATTCTGCCGATCGAAATGATCATTCCCCACGAGTCCACCTCGTAGCCATAACCCATCGATCAGTGCTGCTAAGCCACTCGAAGCAATACTTGCACTTTCACTTGGCATCAGTTTTAAAAAGTGATGTTTTAAGTTCGAATACAAGCGTCGATCATTAATGCGTTGTAAACGTGCAAGCTCTGGGCTATGCATACTGGCTGACCAAAAATCTAACCAAACGCGCATAGCGGTTTTATTGACCTGACTACTATCAAAGTTTGAATCAATGATTGCCTTAATTTGGTTTTCAGGTTGTTGATCTGCTGTATTGGCTTTGTATTGCAGAGAGGTGAGATGCAATCTTTTGAGCATCTCTCGCATACAGTTGATCATTAACCCTTGCTTATCACCAAAATAATGGCTGACGATACCTGTTGAGACTTCCGCTTTTTTTGCAATTTGTGAAATGGTGGTTTGTGATAAACCCACTTCATAAATCACTTCAAATGCGGCATTAACGATCTCTTCACGGCGTTCGTGTTCAGGTTTAACTCTGCGTTTGGTCATGTGTAGTTGCCATAAATGCCTAAAATTATTAAGGCGTTAGATTAAAATCTGGATGCAGAAAATGATAACACAACATCATGATACTTTTAATTGATTGAACGTTCAATCAATTAAAAGTATAGTATTTGCAACAAGGATGCTTTACATAACTCTTAACTGTGTTATCGGAGATCCCTGTTAAAGTATCAAAAGTGTTGATTTATTGAATGAATTTTTAGTGGTTGGGTCTAAGCTCAGTTACTCTTAAAAATGCTTCTTTGCATCCACACGGGTAATTACAAAAATGCAGCTTATGCAATGATTGGTGTTGTTTTCAATATCTTTTAAATGCTGTGTCTTCTCGTTGTTTTCGTCAATAAATCGTGGTCGAGTTATTGAGAAAAACAACTTTCAAAATTTAAATTTTCCTTGAGGATTGTATGGTGACAGATAATCCAAGAGCAGTTGATGATTCATCTATTCAAACAAAAGATCAGTTAAATCGCGTGGTCTTTTATGTTTCAGCGCTCATAATTTTAATATTTTCACTGACGACGATTTTATTTAATGATTTTTCGAATCATTTGCTCAATGTTGTACTGGCTTGGGTGAGTGATAAATTCAGTTGGTATTACTTACTTGCCGCAACGCTTTACCTAATCTTTGTGGTTTTTATCGCTTGTTCTCGTTATGGCGATATAAAGCTAGGTCCTAAACATTCCAAACCTGAGTTTAGTCTGCTGAGTTGGTCGGCGATGCTGTTCGCCGCAGGTATCGGCACAGATCTAATGTTCTTCTCAGTGGCTGAACCACTGTCACATTATATGAATCCACCAGTGGGTGAGGGGCAAACTTATGAAGCTGCTCGTCAAGGGATGGTATGGACTTTATTTCATTATGGTCTAACAGGCTGGGGCATGTATGCCTTAGTCGGGATGGCTTTGGGATATTTTAGTTATCGCTATAACTTACCTCTAACCATTCGTTCGGCGCTTTATCCGATTTTTGGTAAAAAAATTGATGGTCCGATTGGTCATACCGTAGATACCGCCGCCGTGATTGGGACGATTTTCGGTATCGCAACGACTTGCGGTATTGCAGTTGTTCAAATCAATTATGGTTTGCATATTTTATTTGATTGGCCTGAAGGTTTATGGGTTCAATCTGGACTGATTTTAGTTGCTGTGATTGTGACGATTATTTCGGTAACAGCAGGTGTCAATAAAGGCATTAAAGTACTTTCTGAAATCAATATTTACGCCGCTATTGGTTTAATGCTATTTGTGCTGTTTTTAGGGAATACAGAGTTCTTATTAAATGCCTTGGTACAAAATTTTGGTGACTATATCAGCCGCTTTCCAAGCTTAGCTTTAGACAGTTTTGCATTTGAACAACCGAAAGAGTGGATGAATAGTTGGACATTATTCTTTTGGGCATGGTGGGTGGCTTGGTCTCCATTCGTAGGTTTATTTTTGGCACGTATTTCACGTGGTCGTACCATTCGTGAGTTTGTCTGTGGAACTTTGATTATTCCTCTACTATTCACGATCACATGGTTATCAATCTTTGGTAACAGTGCTTTATACAACGTTATTTTTGATGGCAATACAGCTTTGGCTCAAACTGTTTTGACAGATCCTGCACATGGGTTTTATGACTTATTGGCACAGTATCCGTGGTTTGGATTCGTTGCTGGTGTAGCAACCATTACAGGGCTTCTGTTCTATGTGACCTCTGCCGACTCGGGTGCTTTGGTGTTGGGTAACTTCACCACGAAGTTTTCTAATGTCGATAATGATGCGCCACGTTGGTTACGTGTGTTTTGGGCGATTGCGATTGGTTTATTGACCATCGCGATGTTGATGGCAAATGGTATTACTGCTTTACAAAGTGCAACCGTAATCATGGGATTACCGTTTAGCTTTGTAATGCTGCTTGTGATGGCTGGACTCTATAAATCTCTCCGTTTAGAAGATTATCGTAAAGCTAGTCGTAGCTTAAATGCTGCACCTGTAGTGGGCAACGTCGATATTCTAAATTGGAAACAACGCCTTTCACGTGTCATGCATCATCCTGGTAGCCATGAAACATTGCGTATGCTCGATAATGTATGTAGCCCTGCAGTGCAAACCGTTGCTGATGAACTGATTAAACGAGGGATGAACGTTGAGGTTAATCAAGGCGAATCTGAATACCACGATAAGTTGTATCACCTAGACTTAACGATTTTCATTGAAGATGAGCATAATTTTGTCTATCAAATTTGGCCTGTACGCTATATCGCTCCGACATTTAGTGAACGAGGCAAACGTGGTAAGCAATATTATTATCGTTTGGAAACATTCTTGTATGAAGGTTCTCAAGACAATGACTTGGTTGGATATACCAAAGAGCAGGTCATTAATGACATTTTAGATAAGTATGAGCGTCATATGACTTTCTTACATATCAACCGAATTAGTCCAGGGAATCGTCCTCTTTATCCTGACTCACAAGACTAATTACAAGACCTCACATTTCTGTGGGGTTTTTTTTAAATCGTGAAGATTTTACAAAGTATAATTTGCTTCATAATCTAGCTTATTTTTTTATTATTAAGTGTTGGCTGATCTTGTAGTTCGAATGATCATAATCGAACAGCCAACAGAGAAGAATCAATGTTTTATAAACTGATAACTCGCAAATATGAGACTAGAAGGAACTTCAAATGAAAAAAATAATGATGTTTTGTGCTCTCATGGTTGTGATCTTTGTATCTGTATTGTTTCTCAGTCCTAAGCCGACAATTTGGTTATTGCAGCACAGTTTATTTAGCATTCCAAAAGATTCACGACCTGCTCAGTACCAAGAGCCGAACGTGATTGTATCGACAAACTTAACCTACCCATCAAAGTTTCAAAAAAATACATTTGACTTCTACAAGACTAAAGTGCTTTTAGCTCATCAGCCCGTAGTAATTTGGGTGCATGGTGGTGGATTTGTCGGTGGAGATAAGCTTGAAGTGAAAGCTTATGCAACTGAATTAGCCTCACAAGGTTACTCTGTCTTTGTGCTCAATTATGAACTTGTGCCGACCGCAAAATATCCTGAACCTGTCATCCAAGTTTCGGAAGCCATTCGTTATATAAAAACGAGCTTTGCTAAACAACATAATTTAAATATGGCGAATATATTTATTGCAGGGGACTCCGCTGGAGCACAGATCGCTTTGCAATTTTTACTCACTCAATCCAACCCTCAATATGCAGACTTGCTCAATATTCAGGAAACCTTAAATCCATCCGACATCCGAGGTGGTTTATTGTATTGTGGTCCTTATGATTTGAAAAATATGGTTCTACAGGCAAACTCAGCGATTACCCGATTTGCATTTGGACGTATTGGTTGGGCATATTTAGAGGACAAAGACTGGCTTACTCGTACTGAGGATAAAGGATTAGTGGTGTCTGAATATCTAAACGCAGCACTTCCAACAATTTATTTAACAGATGGCAATACCGCTTCATTTGAACAACAAGCTCGCCAACTAGAAAAACAATTGCAGAAAGTTGGTGTAGTAACCAAATCACGATATTTTGACCAGAAAACTGATCCTACAGCTCATGAATATCAATTTCTGTTGGACACCAAACCTGCCCAGCTCACTCTGCAGGATACACTTCAGTTTATGGATACATATAGACAAAAATGATTTGATCAAAACCACAACAAACATAAATGTTATGGTTTATAGCGCACCATATTTTTGCCATGTTTCACCTGTTTCATAGGGAGCATAATGGCTTTTTAATTCTTGCAAAGACTGCGTTTGATATAGTGCAAATAAAATCATAATGAAGAATAGGCAGAAGAGTTTCATAAATCTTTTGTATTTATAATGCCCTGAATATAAATAAAAAATACAATAAAAAGCTAAGATTAAATAAGTGCAGAACAGTGAGTGGAAAACTAAATTGCCCAGTAATACCAGTGTCAGTACAAGAGCAATTCTATTTTTTAAAGAACTTGGACGGAAACTTAATGCGGTGAGTACTAATAAACCTAGTGCTGTCCAAAACAGATAACTATTGCCGCCAATAATCACAATATAGGTTGCTTGTAACCATAACAAAGTCAGCCATATAAAAATGGAAGAAATAATAAATTTAGACGACTCAGAAGAAGCGGGCAAAGAATGTTTCATAACACATAAACGATTTGAAAGCGTAGTCAAGCAAAGCTAAAAGTGAAACCGCATGAGGTCTTTGGTCTTAAATTTTGCTAAAACAACACAAGCTAAAGAAAGTGAGCCACCAATCAGAACTGCTGGCACAACCGTGAGGAAACGTGTCATTAGCGTTGAGTGCAAAGCACCAAGCTCATTACTTGATGTCACAAAGATGCCATTAATCGCTGCGATACGACCAAGCATGTCTCGTGGGGGAATGAGTTGCAGTAAAGTTTGGCGGATAATAATGTTAACACTATCACACGAACCTATAATAATGAGAAACACGACAGATAAAAAGTAATATCTAGTAACAGCAAATAACAAAGTACATAATGAAAAACCAGTAAGGCTGAGCAACATGATTTTCCATGGCTGATATTTTGGGGGATATCGAACCAAAATCAGCATAGTCAATAAAGCACCGAAGGCTGGTGCCGAGCGTAATATTCCAAAACCTGTTGCTCCGACATGCAAAATATCACTGGCAAAAATAGGCAGTAGGGCAATTACTCCTCCAAAAAATACTGAACTTAAATCAAGAAACATTGCCCAAAAAATGATTTTAGTTTTACGAATATAGAGAAATGCTTCTTTGATACTGAGTAAGGCAGACTCGGATTGCATCTCAGGAAAAGTTCTACTTGTTAGAGCCCATAAAGCTAAGCTACCTATGAGGAATAAGCTTGTAATAACGCTAAACACTACAGATAAGCGCAAATGTGCAAGCATTAATCCTCCAATGACTGGTGCTAGAATGCCACATACTTGCCAGCACATGCTGGTCCAAGTGGCTGCACGGGCATATAAATGTTCTGGGACAATAAAAGGGCGCAGTGAATTAAAACAAGGGCTGTAAATTCCTCGAATACATCCAAATAAGAATAAAATCCCGAAGGTAGAAATCAGTAGAATGTTGGCATTGATATGATCATGCTCAAATAGATCAAAACAAATCCAAAGTGCGATTGATAATGGAATTGCTAGGCTAAAACTAAGCTGTAAAATCCGCTGACGATTGAAACGATCTGCAATATAACCACCCCACAAAGACAATACTAAAAATGGAATAAAATCCATCAGACCTACCAAGCCAAGCATCAATGGATTCTTGGTAATTTGATACAGTTGAAAGGCGATAACGATTTCTTGTATCAACACAGCAAATGTCAAACAAGCTTGATTTATCGTTAAAAATGAAAAATCACGACAACGAAATACCGCAAAGGCAGAATGAGAACAATCAGTGGACATAATTCAAAAATGAGAAAATAAAAAAGGGAAGAGTCGAAACTCATCCCTTTCTGTTTCAGTTTAAGCATGCTTAATGTGCAGCAGCTTCGACTTTTGCAACTTGTTTTGTAGATACCAAGTTTTTAGGCGTTGTATAGTTCAAACCTAAAGTTGAACTCGTATACTGACGCACTTGATCCAACAATGCAGGATTTTCTGATAAATCCTGACCATAAGAACGTACAATCTCATGCAGTTTAGTATTCCAAACACCTTTAGTTTGCTCAGGGAAGGCTTTTTCAAGCAAGTTGAGCATAATGTAAGGAGACGTTGAAGCACCAGGAGATGCACCAAGCAACGCAGTTACAGATTTATCTTGTGATGCAAAGATTTCCGTACCGAATTGCAATTTCGCAGGTTTACCTGGTTCTTTCTTAATGATCTGAACACGTTGACCACCCTGACGTAAATGCCAGTCTTTCGGATCTGCTTCTGGATAGTATTTTTTCAACTCGTTGAAGCGGTCTTCGTCGGACATCAACACTTGGCTTACTAAATATTGGACAAGATCAGCATTTTGTAGACCAATCGCTGCCATTGGCAATACGTTGTTTTTATTGGTTGATGCTAACAAATCAAGCTGTGAACCTTGTTTTAGGAACTTGTTTGAATAAGTTGCAAATGGACCAAATAAGACATATTTTTTGCCATCAATATAACGTGTATCAATATGTGGAACTGACATTGGCGGTGCACCTAGATCTGCACGACCATATACTTTTGCTGTATGTTGAGCTGTAATCGCAGGATTATCAGTCACCAAGAACTCACCACCCACAGGGAAGCCTGCATATTGTTGTGCTTCTGGAAGCCCTGTCATTTGCAACAACTTAATTGCAGCACCGCCTGCACCGATAAATACAAAACGTGTTTTGACGTGATTCGTTTCACCAGATTTTAAATCTTTGAATGCAACTGACCAAGTGTTGTCATCATTACGGCTAATACCAGTAACTTCTGTTGACGTTCTGAGTTGGAAATTCGGGCTCTTCTCAAGATGGCTTACCAATTGAGTTGTAATCGCCCCGTAGTTCACATCCGAACCCACATCCATACGTGTCGCAGCAACTTTTTGCTGTGGATCACGACCATTCATGACTAATGGTGCCCATTGCTTAATTTCAGATGGGTTTTCTGTCATTTTCATGCCAGCAAATAATGGATCTTGGATCATGGCTGCATAACGCTTTTCCATGAAGTTCACATTATCGCCCCATACAAATGCAATGTGTGGAACAGGATTGATAAAGGTATTTGGCGTATTTAACACACCTTTCTGAACTTGATATGCCCAAAACTGTTTAGCAATTTCGAATTGACCAGCAACTTTGACAGCTTTAGAAATGTCCATTTTACCGTCTTTCTCTTCGGTATAATTCATTTCCATAAAGCCAGAGTGACCAGTACCTGCATTGTTAAAGCCGTTTGAACTTTCTTGAGCAACTGCATCAAGACGTTCGTACATACGGATGTTCCAGTCAGGTTGTAACTCATTGAGATATGTACCGAGCGTGGCACTCATGATACCGCCACCGATAAGTACAACATCAACCACAGGTTCGTCGTTTTTCGTTTTAATTGCCTTAGACGTAACAGGTCTAAAAAGAAAGGCAATTGCAATAACTATGAGTACTAGAAGTAGTACTAATAAGTACTTCCAAAATTTTTTCATTCAATTTACCTTAAAAATTAAATGACCCCCTATATGGATGATATAGAGAGAAAAGATTTAAATGATGAGTGAGCGCAAATGCACATCAGCGCAGGGGTTGCCTTACTGATGCGAGAGAAAAAAGTTTGTGAATTTTACTTTAATTTAGGCAGTGTTTTTGTTTACCAAATGTTTAAAAATGTAAGATTCAAGATCACTTGGATAGTGGTTTATTTAGCTTATTGTTAAAAAAGAAATTATATTTACTTTGTTTAATTTTATTTGATAAAAACTGGCATTTTAATAGCTATAAAAAAAGCCGTCTTTGAGACAGCTTTCTTATATGGGTGACGTGAGCAAATACTTACCAGCTCAAAGCACCACCTGTTTGGTAATCTGTTACGCGCGTCTCGAAGAAATTCTTCTCTTTACGCAAGTCCATCATCTCAGACATCCATGCAAATGGGTTTGTTACACCAGCGAATTGCTCTGGTAAACCGAGTTGCGATAAACGACGGTTACAGATGAACTTCAAATATTCTTCCATCATGCTTGCATTCATGCCCAATACACCGCGTGGCATAGTGTCACGTGCATATTCGATCTCAAGCATTGTACCTTCAAGAATCATTTGAATCACTTCTTGTTGGAATTCAGCAGTCCAAAGGTGAGGGTTCTCAATCTTGATTTGGTTGATCATATCGATACCAAAATTCAAGTGCATTGATTCATCACGTAGGATGTATTGGAATTGCTCAGCAACACCATTCATCTTGTTGCGACGACCCATACTCAAGATTTGAGTAAAACCACAGTAGAAGAAAATACCTTCTAATACACAGTAGAATGCAATCAAGTTACGAAGTAAACGTTGATCGTTTTCAGGCGTACCTGTGTGGAATGTAGGATCACTCAAAGATTGAGTATATTTCAGACCCCATGATGCTTTACGTGCAACACTTGGAATCTCACGGTACATGTTGAAGACTTCGCCTTCGTCCATACCTAAAGATTCGATACAGTATTGGTAAGCATGCGTGTGAATCGCTTCTTCAAATGCTTGACGCAAAATGTATTGGCGGCATTCAGGGTTTGTAATATGACGATAAATCGCCAAAACCAAGTTGTTCGCAACCAATGAATCTGCTGTTGAGAAGAAACCTAAAGAACGCATAACGATAGTGCGCTCATCTTCGGTTAAGCCATTTTCAGACTTCCAAAGTGCGATATCGTGGTTCATGTTAACTTCTTGTGGCATCCAGTGGTTTGCACACCCGTCCAAGTATTTTTGCCAAGCCCACTCATATTTGAATGGAACAAGTTGGTTTAAATCCGCACGACAGTTGATCATGGCTTTGTCGTCAACTTGTACACGCTGAGCACCCATTTCAAGCTCTTCTAAGCCTGGCGCAACATCCAAATGATCTAGGGCTGCAGATGCTCTAGCCAACGAATCGGTTGGATTTGTTGCTCGGTTGGCACTGGCTCCAACGGGTTGTGCAGTTGCCATGCTCGGCGATGATTGCTCTGCATTAGATACCACCTGCGTATTAACCGTTTTTTGCGAGTCGAGGGACGCAGACTTGTGTTCAGGTGTAGTCGGTTTTTGCGAATCATCTTCAAAATCGTCCCAACTTAGGATAGACATTTTTCGTTCTCTCTTCGTTGTGTGTAGCCGTAATAGACATCTCTCAACAACGATGTCTTTAACTATACGCTTATATTGTGTAAGCAAAATTAAGTCTTATTAATATCTATGCTGTTGACGAACTATCGTCAGTAATTCCTAAGACTTATTTTGCTTACGCTGTTGTTTACGAATGGCTAAAAATGCATAAACCATTGGTACATAAAAGAAAATAAAGGCAAAGATCAGAACAGCTAATCCCAACATATAGTTATGACTAATATTCAACATTCTCTTTGCCTCAATATATTTTAATCTTTAAAACCCTTCTTACTATTAAAGAAGGGTTTTTATTAGATTAAATTACTGACATGCTTCACAATCTGGATTGTCGATTGAACACGCCATTGGTACAGGTGCTGCTGTAGTGAAACCATCTTCTTCAACTTGAACTTCTGGTTTCTTCTCTTCAACCGCTTGAGCTGCAACGACAGGAGCCTCAACTGATGCTGGTTTAACTGCGTTTAATGCACCCGTATTGATTGTTGATTTCTCAGCAGAAGTCGCACCCAAAGCACGGAGGTAATAAGTCGTTTTAAGACCACGTAACCATGCCATCTTATAGGTAATGTCAAGTTTCTTACCGTTTGCACCAGCGATGTAAAGGTTCAGCGACTGTGCTTGATCAATCCATTTTTGACGACGTGATGCAGCATCAACGATCCAACGAGTTTCCACTTCAAAAGCTGTCGCGAAGATTGCTTTCAATTCCTCAGGAATACGTGCAATCTTTTGTACTGAACCTTCAAAGTGTTTCAGATCATTTACCATCACGGTATCCCATAGACCACGTTCTTTTAATGCACGAACAAGGTAAGGGTTGATCACTGTGAATTCACCTGAAAGGTTAGATTTCACATACAAGTTTTGGAATGTTGGCTCAATCGACTGAGACACACCACAAATGTTTGAAATCGTTGCAGTCGGTGCAATCGCCATTACATTTGAGTTACGCATACCATCTTTTTGAACTTTGGCACGTAAGCTATCCCAATCCAAACGTTGAGTGCGATCAACTTCGAACATACGTTCAGGACGTGATTTAGCAACTAACTCTAAAGAGTCGATTGGTAGGATGCCTTGATCCCACAATGAACCTTTAAATGTTGAATAAGCACCACGCTCAAGCGCAAGATCGCTTGATGTTTGAATCGCGTAGTAACTGATCACTTCCATAGATTCATCAGCAAAATCAACTGCTGCATCTGAACCGTAAGCAATGCCCATTTCATATAGTGCATCTTGGAAGCCCATGATACCCATACCGACAGGGCGGTGCTTTAAGTTCGAGTTTTTCGCTTGTGGTACAGCGTAGTAGTTGATGTCGATTACGTTATCGAGCATACGTACCGCAGTTTTAATCGTGCGAGCTAATTTCTCACGATCTAACACACCACCTTGAACGTGTTGTACAAGGTTAATCGAACCCAAGTTACAAACTGCGATTTCATCTTGGCTTGTGTTCAATGTAATTTCAGTACACAAGTTTGATGAGTGCACTACACCAACGTGTTGTTGTGGTGAACGTAAGTTACATACGTCTTTGAAAGTGATCCACGGATGACCTGTTTCAAATAACATCGAAAGCATTTTGCGCCATAAGTCTTTGGCACGTACTTTCTTGTGTAGCATGTTTTGTTCTTTTGCTACTGCTTCGTAATGCGTATAACGTTCAGCAAACTCAGCACCTGTTAGGTCGTGTAGATCAGGTGTTTCTGAAGGTGTAAATAATGTCCATTCAGCATCTTCAAATACACGTTGCATGAATAAATCAGGAACCCAGTTCGCTGTATTCATGTCGTGAGTACGACGACGATCATCACCTGTGTTTTTACGTAACTCTAGGAATTCTTCAACATCTAAGTGCCAAGTTTCTAAGTACGCACAAACCGCACCTTTACGCTTACCACCTTGGTTAACAGCGACTGCGGTATCATTCGCTACTTTAAGGAATGGAACAACACCTTGAGACTTACCATTTGTACCTTTGATATATGAGTTCAAAGCACGTACAGGTGTCCAGTCATTACCTAAACCACCAGCCCATTTAGAAAGCATTGCGTTGTCACGCATTGCACCATAAATGTCATATAGGTCATCACCAATTGTTGTTAAATAACAGCTTGATAATTGTGGGCGCAATGTACCTGAGTTAAATAGCGTTGGCGTAGATGCCATGTAATCGAAGCTAGATAATAAGTTATAGAACTCTATTGCACGCTCTTCTTTATTTTCTTCATTGAGTGCGAGACCCATTGAAACACGCATAAAGAATAATTGTGGTAATTCAAAACGTACGCCATTTGAATGAATGAAGTAACGATCGAATAAAGTTTGTAGGCCTAGATATGTAAATTGATTTGAGCGTTCAGGTTGAATCGCTGCTGATAATTTAGCAAGGTCAAAATTAAGAAGATCAGGAGATAAAAGATCAAGCTCGATCCCTTTCTTCAAGAAAGGTTCTAAAGCATCATTCTCAGATGTATCTGTTGATAAACCTAAGAATTCTAATCCAGTGCCGACAAGCTCATTACATAACAAACGTGCAGTCACATAAGTATAATTTGGCTCTTGTTCGATACGCGTACGAGTCGCCATCATCATCGTTGTTGCGATGTCACTTTCTTTTACGCCGTTATAAAGGTTTTTAACGGTTTCATCGACAATCGCTTGAACGTCAATTCCTTCCAAGCCTTCGCTTGCAGTTTCAATCGTTGCTGTAAGCGCACCTAAATCCAACGGTTGGAGCTGACCATTGTGATCGGTGATTTGCAATGTTGGATGGTGATTTGCACCTGTTTGCTGACGAGCAGTTGCACGTTGTTCACGATAAATCACATAAGCACGAGCAACTTTTTGCTCGCCTGTACGCATGAGTGCCAATTCAACTTGATCTTGAATTTCTTCGATGTGAATCGTACCGCCAGATGGTAAACGACGTTTAAACGTGTTCATTACCATTTCAGTAAGTTGAGAAATACGGTCATGGATGCGACTTGAGTCTGCTCCTTGTTGACCTTCAACAGCTAAAAATGCTTTCCCAATCGCAACAGAGATTTTCTCAGCATTAAAAGTCGCAATTTCGCCAGTGCGCTTAATAACCTGAAGTTGGCCAGGAGTAGAAGTGATGATGCTCATGTCAGCATAGCTCCATTATCATCTATTTTTATGTTCATGGACCGTTTGAATCGAGCAAAAAGTATGCCACGATGTTTGAGGGATAAACACAATACTTAGTGGTTAAAGTTTATTTTCAACACAAGATACGGGATTTTTAACAGCAGATCAATCCTTGACATTTTAGTAAATTTTTTTTCATGTCTTAACTGCTGAATTCACAGGCACATAGCATAACAAAGCCGTCTAAAAAGGCTTATAGATAACTCTGTGGATAACTCAAAAAACAAACACTTAAATCAGTATCGGTCAGTTAAGAAACAAATTGTTTAACACTGGTACAAAATCTATACTCAAAATTCATCCTGTTCTTAAACTGAGCTGAAAATAGAAAAACATATTAAAATTCATAATTTTAATAAAAATATAACAAAACTATATTGCCGTGTATCAGTTTGGTGAACGACTACTTGTTTACAATGTAAACGTGTGTATATTGCAAAACATAAACCAATGTATCTGTCAGATTTTTAAAGATAGATTCTCTCTGATTGTAGGGGCAAACATATGAGCCAAGAAGAAAAGTTACCGAAGATTTTGATTGTTGAAGATGACGAACGATTAGCGCGTTTAACACAAGAGTATTTAATCCGTAATGGGTTAGAAGTTGGTGTTGAAACAGATGGTAACCGCGCCATTCGTCGTATTATTAGCGAACAACCAGATTTAGTTGTACTTGATGTGATGTTACCAGGCGCAGATGGCTTAACAGTTTGTCGTGAAGTTCGCCCACATTACCATCAACCGATCTTGATGTTGACAGCGCGTACTGAAGATATGGATCAGGTACTTGGTTTAGAAATGGGTGCGGACGATTATGTCGCAAAACCTGTACAGCCACGTGTGTTGTTGGCTCGTATTCGCGCACTTTTACGTCGTACTGACAAAACAGTAGAAGATGAAGTTGCTCAACGTATCGAATTCGATGATCTTGTGATTGATAATGGTGGTCGCTCAGTCACTTTAAATGGCGAATTAGTAGACTTCACTAGCGCTGAATATGACTTATTATGGTTATTAGCATCTAATGCAGGGCGCATTTTATCGCGTGAAGACATCTTTGAGCGCTTACGTGGTATTGAATACGATGGACAAGATCGTTCGATCGATGTGCGTATTTCACGTATTCGTCCAAAAATCGGTGATGATCCAGAAAACCCTAAACGTATTAAAACAGTACGTAGTAAAGGTTATTTATTTGTAAAAGAAACCAACGGGGTCTAAATCCTCCGAATCCCTCTTTTTCATGAAAGGGGGATGACTCCCTTGAAAAAAGGGACTTGTGCAGTTTACTGCTCAGGAGGGACTTTAATTAGTTTGGAATTATTGACCTTATGGTAAGTCGAGTACTCAAAAACAGCATATTCTTGCGTATCTATGCTGGTTTGGTCGTTTTAGTGGTTGTGGTTGCCGCATTTTGTTATTTGCTGGTTCAAATCATTAACTACCAACGTGCGCAAGAATATCGTGAATCACTTACGGATGGGATTTCATTCGTAATTAGTGAAGGGGTATCTCGCCAGCCTGCCAAGCAGCAAAAGCTAGATTGGATTTCTGATGCTTCTGATTTGTTAGAGCTTCCAATTTATTATGTTGATGCTGCGCGTGTTGAATTATCTCGAACTGAAAAAAGACGAATTTCTGAGCAAAAGTCTGTTGTGCGCTACGATGCAAACAACGGGGTTGGTTATATTATTATTGGTCTAAAAGATGACCCGAAGCATTTTATCTATATTAAAGTAGATAAAATTGGCGAACGTCAGATGAAGGCGTTGCCTATATTTGTCTTGGATTATTTAATTTTCTATCCGGGACAAGAGCGTGAATATTTAGAAAAAATTAAAAAGCACTTCTATTATCCGATTGATATTTTAGATATTCGTGAGATTAATCTCGATTCAGAGCAAATTGGTCGTTTACGCCAAGATCAAAGTGTCCTGTTGTATAAGGACAGTGCGACTGTTCGAGGCACAACCATTTCGATTGTTTCACCGATGCCGAATCATCCAGCACAAGTTTTGGTCTTAGGTCCAGTCCCAATGTTCAATTGGATGCCATTCCAGCTTGCAGCAGGGATTACTCTATTTAGCTTATTCTTGTTGAGTTTAGGCGTATATGGATTGATTTTACCTTTAGAAAGAAAGATTCGTCAGGTTCGTCATGCCTTAAACAAAATGAAATCTGGTGATCTGTCATTGCGTGTCCCGATCGAGGGAAGCGATGAAATGGCAAACTTGGCATCCAGCTATAACAATATGTCCGATCATATTCAGCGTTTAATCGAGGCACAACGTGAGTTGATGCGTGCGGTTTCTCATGAGTTGCGCACACCTGTTGCTCGTATACGCTTTGGGATGGAAATGCTTGCCGAAGAGGATGATTATAATTATCGGATTCAGCAAGTGGATATGATTGATAAAGACATTGAAGCGCTGAATACCTTGATTGATGAGATTATGACTTATGCCAAATTGGAGCAGGGTACACCATCATTAGATTTTGAAGATGTCGTGCTAGTTGAAGTGTTGGATCAAGTGGCGATGGAAACAGAAGCACTGAAAACACAAAAAGAGATCGAACTCATTGCACCTCCTTTAGCGCTTCGTGTCGATGCTGAAAGACGCTATTTACATCGAGTCGTACAAAATCTTGTGGGGAATGCGGTTCGCTATTGTGACAATAAAGTGCGAATTAGTGGTGGTGTTCGTGCAGATGGTAAAGCTTATGTCTGCGTCGAAGATGATGGTCCTGGTATTCCAGAGCAAGAGCGCTCACGTATTTTCGAAGCTTTTGCACGCTTAGATGATAGTCGTACTCGTGCCTCAGGTGGTTATGGATTGGGGTTGTCAATTGTAAGCCGTATCGCATATTGGTTTGGTGGTGATATACAAGTCGATCAAAGCCCAAATCTCGGTGGGGCGCGTTTTATCATGACATGGCCAGCAAAACGTTATAAACAGCCTGCAAAAAAATAAACCTCAGATATCTGAGGTTTCTCTTTGTCACAATTAATTATTCTTGCACAGAAGCATCTGGTTCGATAAGTGGATACCCCGATTTTAAACGCTGTAATGCATCTGCATTAAAATCAATCAATAGAGAGTTATTTTTTACATCAATCTTATAGTTTCGAATGAGTGGTTTATCTCCATCAAGTGTTTCGACTTTATATGTATCTGCAATATTTAGAATACCTTCTAGATTTGTAGTGGTCGCAGCAAAATCCTCTCTAAAAACTTCATAAATATCTCTTAGGTCAAAAATCGCATTGTCTGCGTCAGGATGTTTTTGAATATAAGTTTCGATATGACGCATTAAGAGTTGTGAGAAAAAGAAATAGTCTGTGTCATGTGTGTATTCTAGCTGCATATTTTTCTCCTTGTTTTATAACTCTAGAATACCGATGAATGAAGACAAGAGTGTATAAACTTAATTAAAGCATGTAGCTGAATTGAAACATATTATGTCGATATCACAACTTGGTTTCGTCCTTGATGTTTGGCTTGATACAACGCATCGTCAGCCTGTTTAAATAGTGCATCAATAGATTGTTGATTTTCAGGAGTGCACAAACAGATCCCAATGCTGACTTGTATGTAAAACTGCTGCTGATCATTGAGTGGAATAGGCATCTTACTGATGTCTAAACGTATATTTTCAGCATATTGAAAAGCTGTATCAGGGTCGATATCACTCATAAAAATTGCGAATTCTTCACCACCTAAACGTCCAAGTAAATCATTTGGTCTGAGTAATGAATGAATCACCTGTACGCAATATTTCAGTGCTTTGTCTCCCATTTGATGACCATAGGTATCATTCACTTTTTTAAAGTGGTCGAGATCGAGCATCAAAAATGCAGTGGTTTGTTGTGCTTTTTGAGCTTGAGTATGTAGGAGTTGTACCGACTGGAGGAATTGCCGTCGAGTTAAACTAGAGGTGAGCTCATCATGTGCAATGATGTGTTGTAATTCCTGAATGAGCTTTGACCTTACCATATTGATATTGGACACAGTAAGAGGTGCAATCGTCATCATAATCAAGCCAAATCGAATAGAGATGGTATTGTTTAAATATTCATGTGGATACAGTTGTAAATAATTTTCTGAAACATGATGAATGATAAAAGCACAGGTTATCGAAGTAATGATCGCAACAGAAAAATGTCGATAAGCAAGCGCACACCAAATCAAGGGTGCAATTGGGTAAAGTAGCGAACCTGGTCCTGTATCGTAATATGCAATCACAATTGAAATAAGAACTGCAAATAGCGGAAAACTCTGTTGAACAGTTTGAGTTTTAAATTCTATAAATTGTTGTTTTAACTCTTTAAAGTTTGGTGCACTAAGTAGTGCAGGAAGAAGTAAGAGGGCATTTTGGATTTCAGCCGTAAACCAATAGCCAAAATCGATCCAAAACGTACCCAAAGCAAATCTAGTATTAAAATAGGGGAGTGAAATCGCTGCGAATAATGAACTAGATAAAGCCCCAATACAGCAAAAGCTAAATAAAAATAGATAAAAGTAACCTTGATGTAATGAGCGAATGTAATTCCGAAATCTAATATAGAGCGCTAATGTGGTGATGACATAGAGTAAATTGGCTGAGGTTAAACATACATTCAGCAAAAAAGGGGTATCTTGCATTGAATCTGCAATTAAATATCCTGCTATAGCGCCAATAAAACTGATGGGGTGGCGTGTTTGAGGGAAGCGAATCAGGATACCTAAAAGAACGGAGTTAGCTGGCCAAAATGAAGCTAAAAATGTAAGTTGGCGTGTTGCGATGCCAAGTAAACAGCAGAACAAGATAACTGCACTGAACAATAGAAATAATTGGGAAAGCGAAAGAGATTTTGATGCGACTTTAAGTGAGGGCATTCTAACGCTGTTCCTGATGGCTTTTGAGTGGCGCTATTATATAAATTTTGTTTAAAATTTCACCATAAATTTATGCTTATGCAATCATTTGGTTCATGTTGTTATATTTTTGCGCATGGCTTGTAAAAGAAGAATGTTTTTGGCGCATAAATATAGAAAAAAATGATTAATAACTTATGCGTGATTTGATTAATCGATTTTTGAGGGTGAATTAACACTGATCTTATATATATCAGTAAATTTATGAACAAAATCATCCAAAAGACTAAAGCGCTTCAACTAGCATGAGAAATTAGAAATCAGGTACAATTGGCGGGATTAATTTTGTGTTTGGTGTATTTGAAGGCCAATACATACATTCTTTGTTAAAAATAGGCCTGCCAGGAGTTATCCCCGCATGAGTGCCATTACTCCATACGATTGGGCGATTATCGCTTTCGTGATCGGCGTTACATTTCTTTGCGTTTTTATGCTGACAGTCCCTTTACTCCTTGGGGGTAAAGCATGGGGGCGTGCCAAGCAAGAGCAGTTTGAATCAGGCGTAGTAGGTGCGGGCGGTGCTCGTATTCGCTTGTCAGCCAAATTCTATCTCGTTGCCATTTTCTTTGTTGTTTTTGATCTTGAAGCTCTCTATCTCTACGCGTGGTCTACATCTGTGCGTGAAGTAGGGTGGTTTGGATTTACCACGGTTGTGATTTTTGTGGTTGATCTCTTGATTGCCTTGATTTATGCCATTTCTGTTGGTGCGTTGAACTGGGCGCCAGTAGATCGTCGTAAATCTGCAGGTGTAGCAATGAAAATTGGTTCGCCAAATATGAATATTGCTGAGATCACTCGATTCAATAACATTGAAGAATTGGTTGTCGATCCTACAGGTCATATTCCAGCACAGTCTTCTGGTCGTGTTAAATCTAAAACACCGACTACATCATCATTTAAACAGGAGTAAGTCGGGATGAAATATACTTTAACCCGTGCGAATCCAGATGCCGATCAATATCCATTGCAAGATCGTCAGATCGTAACTGATCCATTAGAGGAAGAAGTTAATAAAAGTGTGATGATGACACGTCTTGAAGATGTGTTGCATACAGCTGTGAACTGGGGGCGTAAGAACTCCTTGTGGCCATTCAACTTTGGTACATCATGCTGCTACGTTGAATATGCAACTACATTAACAGGCGTTCATGATTTATCACGTTTTGGTGCAGAGGTTATTCGTGCTTCACCTCGTCAAGCGGATTTGATGATTGTTGCAGGAACGTGCTTTGTCAAAATGGCACCTGTAATTCAACGTTTGTATGAACAAATGTTGGAGCCAAAATGGGTGATTTCAATGGGTGCTTGTGCAAACTCTGGTGGTATGTACGACATCTATTCTGTGGTGCAAGGTGTAGACAAGATTATTCCTGTTGATGTGTACATCCCAGGCTGTCCACCGCGTCCAGAAGCATTAATCCAAGCATTGATGTTACTTCAAGACCAAATTCAACTAGAGCGCCGTCCACTTTCAGCGGTTATTGGTGATGATCTTCAGCCTGTTTATAAGCCAAAGATGATGCCAGAACGTGACCGTAAAAATGCTGATCGTATTGCGGTGAAAAACCTACGCTCTATGGATGAAATTAAATAATTTAAACGATGAGTTTTTGACATATCGCTTATTGGATATGGTCATCGTGGAAATTGACAGAATTTGTATTAAATAGGAAGCCAAGCCAATGGCTGAAACTGACATTGCTATGCCAGAATCAACTCAGGTTGATTCACGCCCAGCATTTGCAATTGTAGAAGAGCTCAAAACCAAATTTGGTGAGAACTTCTACGTGCAGGCGACTTGTGAAGAGTTTCCAACTGTCTGGGTTGAGCGCGCACGCGTGCAAGAAGTCCTCATGTTCCTCCGTAAAGTGGAACGTCCTTATGTGATGCTGTTTGACTTGTCTGCGGTTGATGAGCGTTTACGTGTTCACCGTGATGGGTTGCCTCCATCTGACTTCACAGTGTTCTATCATCTATTATCGCTTGAGCGTAATAGTGATATCCGTATCAAAGTTGCGTTGAATGAAAATGATTTAAACATTCCAACGGCAACCAACATTTGGCCAAATGCCAACTGGTACGAACGTGAAGCTTACGATATGTTCGGGATCAATTTCGAAGGGCATCCAATGCTCCGTCGTATCTTGTTGCCGACTTATTGGGAAGGTCATCCGTTGCGTAAAGAATATTCTGCGCGTGCGACAGAATATACGCCATATATGCAAGATCAAGCGAAACAAGATTTCGAACAAGAACACTTACGTTTCGTACCAGAAGACTGGGGTCTAAAACGCGGTAACGCTGATGAAGACTTCATGTTCCTCAACTTAGGTCCTAACCATCCATCTGCACATGGTGCTTTCCGTGTGGTTTTACAGTTGGACGGTGAAGAAGTCAAAGACTGTGTGCCTGATATCGGTTATCACCACCGTGGTGTGGAAAAGATGGCTGAACGTCAAACTTGGCATTCATTCATTCCTTATACGGATCGTGTTGACTACTTAGGTGGTTGTGCGCAAAACATGCCATATGTAATGGCAGTTGAGCAGCTTGCAGGGATTAAAGTACCTGAGCGTGCGCAAGTTATTCGTGTGATGTTGAACGAATTGTTCCGTATCAATAACCACTTATTATTTTGTGGTACAGCGATTCAGGATGCCGGTGGTATGACACCAGTATTCTATATGTTCGCAGACCGTCAAAAAGTTTACGACATTGTTGAAGCAATCACGGGTTACCGTATGCATCCAGCATGGTTCCGTATCGGTGGTACGGCGCATGACCTTCCAAACAACTGGCAAAAACTTGTTAAAGAGTTGCTAGAGTGGATGCCGAAACGTTTGAATGAGTACTACACAGCTGCACTTAAAAACTCAGTATTTATCGGTCGTACGCGTAACGTAGCGCAATACGATGCTAAGTCTGCGTTAGCTTGGGGTGTGACAGGTACTGGTTTACGTGCAACTGGTATTGATTTTGATGTCCGTAAATATCGTCCATACAGTGGTTATGAGAACTTCGACTTTGATGTTCCAGTTGAGTATGAAGGCGATGCATATGCGCGTGTTTTAGTGCATTTCCGTGAAATCACTGAATCACTAAAAATCATTCAACAGTGCTTGGATAATATGCCTTCTGGTCCATATAAAGCGGATCATCCATTGGCAGTTCCACCACCGAAAGATAAGACATTACAAGATATTGAAACCTTGATTACGCACTTCTTGAGCGTGTCATGGGGTCCTGTTATGCCTGCAGGTGAGTCTTCATTCATGACTGAAGTAGTGAAAGGTGCGAGTACGTATTACCTCACTTCTGATAAGTCAACTATGAGCTACCGTACTCGTATTCGTACGCCAACATTCACTCATTTACAGCAAATGCCTTCTGTTATTAACGGCAGCTTAGTATCTGACTTGATCATTTATTTGGCGACCATTGACGTAGTTATGGCTGACGTGGATCGCTAGGGGTAAACGATTATGATGATTTTGACTGATAAAAAACCACGTGTGAATGTTGAAGGGATTTTGACTGCTGACGAAATCCATGAAATTGAACATCACATTGGTCACTATCCGTATCCACGCGCAGCTTCTTTGGATGCTTTAAAGTGTGTACAACGCCGTAATGGTTGGGTAGATGACGCTCAAATGAATGCAATTGCACAATTGCTGACTATCAGTGTGGCTGATTTAGAGGGTGTAGCAACGTTCTACAACCGTATTTATCGTCAACCTGTAGGTCGTCACGTAATTTTATTATGTGATTCAATTGCTTGCTTCTTAATGGGTGCAGAAACTTTAGCAGAAGCATTTCAGCGTGAGTTAGGCATTCAATACGGACAAACTACAGCAGATGGTCGTTTCACCTTGCTTCCAATTTGCTGTTTAGGCAATTGTGACAAAGGTCCAACGTTAATGATTGATGAAGATACTCACGGTTTAGTGGATGTATCATCAGTTAAACAGTTATTGGAGAAGTATGTATGAATACTGAACCAAAACCAATTTATGGCGACGGTAACCCAGAAACTCATCCGCTAACTTGGCGTTTGAGTAAGCAAGATGCAGTACGCAATGCTGATGAATACGAAGCTTTAGAGGGTTATGCAGGCTTTAAAAAAGCACTTAGTATGCCTCCAAAAGATGTACTCGACGTCATTAAGGCTGCAACGGTTAAAGGTCGTGGTGGTGCAGGTTTCCCAGCAGGAATTAAATGGTCATTGATGGCACCAAATGATGGTGGTCCACGATATTTGATCTGTAATGCTGATGAAATGGAACCTGGAACATTCAAAGACCGTTTGTTGATGGAAAAACTTCCACATCAATTGATCGAAGGTATGTTGATTGCTGGTTATACCTTAGAGGCAACTCATGGTTATATCTTCATTCGTGGTGAATATATCGAAGCTGCTCAATACTTGAATGAAGCATTAGAGCAAATTCGTGCCAAAGGTTATCTAGGTGAAAACATTCTAGGTAGTGGCTGGAACTTCGAAATGTATGTTCATACAGGTGCAGGTCGTTATATCTGCGGTGAAGAAACTGCATTAATCAACTCGCTTGAAGGTCGTCGTGCCAATCCACGTACTAAACCACCATTCCCACAAGTTGCGGGTGCATGGGGTCGTCCAACGATTGTAAACAACGTAGAAACCTACAATAACTTGCCAGCGATTATGTTGCGTGGTCCAGAATGGTATATCAACCTTTCTGCACATAAGTCTAAAGACCCTGGTACGAAGATCTACGGTGCATCAGGTAAGGTGAAATTCCCTGGTCTTTGGGAGTTGCCATTTGGTACAACTGCACGTGAAGTGATTGAAGATCATGCAGGTGGTATGCGTGATGGTTTAACACTGAAAGCATGGTTGCCGGGTGGGGCATCAACAGACTTTTTAGCTGCTGAACATATTGACTTACCAATGGATGCTGAAAGCATCATGAAGGCAGGTTCACGTTTAGGAACATGTTTGTTGATGGTCGTAGATGAAACCCAATGTATGGTTTCAGCGACCCGTAATTTAGAAGAATTCTTTGCGCGTGAATCGTGTGGTTGGTGTACGCCATGCCGTGATGGTTTGCCATGGGCTGTTAAAGCACTGAAAGCACTCGAAAGTGGTGAAGGTAAGATGGAAGATATTCAACATCTATCTGAACTCACTAAAAAGTTGTGGATTGGTAAGACTTTCTGTGCCCACGCACCAGGTGCGATGGAGCCACTGATGGGCGCATTAAAATATTTCCGTCATGAGTTTGAGGCAAAGGTTAAAACCCACGCAGCTACTCGCGATGTAGAACAGGTTTAAGGAATTCGACTATGGCTACAATTCATGTCGATGGAAAATCGTATGAAGTCAATGGCTCAGAGAACTTGCTACAAGCATGTTTAAGCCTTGGCATCGATATCCCGTATTTTTGTTGGCACCCATCCTTAGGTTCTGTTGGTTCTTGTCGTCAATGTGCGGTAACTCAATACGCGAATCCTGAGGACACACGTGGGCGTTTGGTAATGTCTTGTATGACACCAGCCGCTGACAATACTTACATTTCGATTGAAGACAAAGAAGCAACAGAGTTTCGTGCATCGATTGTTGAATTCTTGATGACGAATCACCCACATGACTGTCCAGTCTGTGAAGAAGGTGGTCACTGTCATTTACAAGATATGACGGTCATGACTCAGCACGATCGTCGTCGCTATCGCTTTACGAAACGTACACATCATAACCAAGAGTTAGGTTCTTTTATTGCACATGAAATGAACCGTTGTATCGCTTGTTACCGTTGTGTTCGTTACTATAAAGACTATGCGGGTGGTACCGACTTTGGTGTTTATGCGAATGCATCACGTGTGTATTTCGGTCGTCCAGAATCAGGTACTTTAGAATCTGAATTCTCTGGTAACTTGACTGAAGTCTGCCCAACTGGTGTATTTACCGATAAAACACACTCTGCACGTTATAACCGTAAATGGGATATGCAATATGCTCCTAGCGTATGTCATGGCTGTTCTTCGGGCTGTAACATCTCTCCAGGTGAGCGTTATGGTGAAATCCGTCGTGTAGAAAACCGTTTTAATGGTTCAGTAAACCAATACTTCCTTTGCGATAAAGGTCGTTTTGGTACGGGTTATGTCAATCGTGAAGATCGTCCACGCCAACCTCAATTTCGTAACGGTGAAACTGTTGCAACTGTGAGTGTTGATCAGGCACTTGATCAAGTAATTGCACAGCTTAAAGGTAAAAAAGTTCTAGGTATCGGTTCTCCTCGTGCAAGCTTGGAATCAAACTACGCACTTCGCCAACTTGTTGGTCAAGCCAACTATTCAACAGGTATGTCTCAAAAAGAGCAGAACTTGGTTGAGTTAGCTGCTTCAATCATGCAAACACAGGGTATCTATAACCCGAACATGCGTGAAATTGAGAGCTATGATGCAGTTCTAATCTTGGGTGAAGACTTAACGCAGACAGCACCACGTATGGCTTTATCAGTTCGCCAAGCTGCGAAAAATAAAGCGAAAGAAATGGCTGCGAAAACGCGTACTCCTGACTGGTTAGCAGAGCCTGTGCAACGTATTGGCCAAGAAGCAAAATCACCGATTTATATTCTTGCTGCAACACAAACGCGTTTAGCAGATGTTGCAACAGGTGAAGTTGTTGCTTCTCCAAACGATATTGCACGTTTAGGTTTTGCTGTCGCTGCTGCTGTAAAAGGTGAAACAGTATCTGGTCTTGACGATGACGCAAAAGCATTTGCACAAACGATTGCTGACACTTTAAAAGCGGCGAAAAAACCATTGATTATCTCTGGTACAAGCTTGCAGGACTCAGCGATTATGGAAGCTGCTGCACAAGTTGCACAGAATCTTGGTGAAAATGCTGGTTTATCTTTGACGGTTCCTGAAGTGAACTCAATGGGTCTAGCATTATTCGGTGGTTTAAGCTTAGAGCAGGCATTTGCTCAAGAGTATGATGCTGTTGTTGTGGTTGAAAATGACTTAACTCGTCGTTTACCAGTTGCACAAGTCAAAGCTGCACTTGAGAAAGCTGAGGCTGTAATTGTATTGGATCATAGTGAAACAGAAACTCTGAAACTAGCAGATATCGTTCTTTCTGCTGCAAGTTTTGCAGAGGGTGATGGTACTGTTGTGAGCCAAGAAGGTCGTGCGCAACGTTTCTATCAAGTGTATGACCCAAGCTATTACAAGCCTGAATATGCAATCAAAGAATCTTGGCGTTGGTTACATGCCGTTGAGACTGGTCTCAAAGGCAAAGCTGTAGATTGGACACTGCTTGATGATGTGATTGATGACATCGTGAAGAATGTTCCTGTGCTTGAAGCCATTCAAGATGTTGCACCTGATGCAGGATATCGTATCCATGGCTTGAAGATTGCGCGTGAACCACGTCGTTATTCTGGTCGTACAGCAATGCGCGCGCCATTATCTGTTCATGAACCTAAACAGCCAACTGATCTAGATTCAGCATTAACATTCTCTATGGAAGGTTATGTCGGTAATCAGACAGCTTCTTCGCTAGTACCTTTCGCATGGTCTGCAGGTTGGAACTCACCACAAGCTTGGAATAAATACCAAGATGAAGTGGGTGGTCACTTAAAAGGCGGTGATTCAGGTGTGCGTTTATTTGATCGTTTAGCTAAACGTCCTGCACGTAGCTATGTGGCACCAACTGCTGTTGTTGTGAACCCTGAAAGTTTCCGTCTTGTACCAATGCACCATATCTTTGGTTCTGGTGAATTTACGATAAAAACACCTGCAATGGAATCTCGTATTCCTGAAGCGATGTTTGCTGTTGGTGAACAAGATGCAACACGTTTAAATGTTCAAGACGGTCAACGTATTACAGTACAAGCAGGCGAAACAAGCATTAGCTTACCTGTACAAGTGATTGAATATTTACCAACAGGCTATATTGGTTATCCAATTGGTTTAGCACCAACAGTTTCATTGGCTGAGCCTGTGTCTGTGGCGGTAGGAGTGTAATTCATGAATCAAGAAATTATACGTCAAACGCCACTTTGGGCTGATAATTGGCCAATCGCTTATTCAGTGATTCAAGCGATCGTGATCTTGTTGGTTGTGGTTCTTATCGCTGCATTGATGTCATTTATCGAACGTCGTCTCTTGGCATTGTGGCAAGATCGTTATGGTCCTAACCGTGTCGGTCCTGGAGGTATGTTCCAGATCGTAGCTGACATGCTCAAGATTATGTTTAAGGAAGACTGGACACCAAAGTTTGCTGATAAATTGACTTTCCGTCTAGCACCAGCAGTTGCAATGGCAACTGCGGTACTTTCATTTATGGTTATCCCAGTAAGTCCATATTTGGGCGTTGCTGATATGAGCATCGGTCTGTTGTTCTTTATGGCAATGGCGGGTATCGCAGTCTATGCAGTGTTATTTGGTGGTTGGGCATCTAACAACAAATACTCATTGCTTGGTGGTCTTCGTTCTGCTGCTCAAACCATTTCTTATGAAGTGTTCTTGGGTATCTCATTAATGGGTGTGGTTGCGATTGCGGGATCATTTAACCTTCGTGAGATTGTTGAAGCACAACGTGATATGTGGTTCATCATTCCACAATTCATTGGTTTCTTGATCTTCGTGGTTGCAGGTGTAGCAGTGACTCACCGTCATCCATTTGACCAACCAGAAGCTGAACAAGAGTTAGCTGAAGGTTACCATGTTGAATATGGTGGTATGAAGTGGGGGATGTTCTTCGTTGCAGAGTATGTCAACGTGGTATTAATCTCAGCTTTGATCGTCACTTTATTCTTCGGTGGATGGTTAGCTCCATTTAACTTAGAAATTCCATTTGTTCCACCAGTTTTCTGGTTCGTAATTAAAACAGCATTCTTTGTAATGATGTTTGTCTTGGCGCGTGGTTCTTTAATGCGTCCACGTTATGACCAAGTCATGAATTTTGGTTGGAAAGTTTGTTTGCCATTGGCGTTGGTCAACTTGTTAGTGACTGGTGCTGTGATTCTGATGAATCAGGCCTAGGACAGCAGGGAGTACAAAATGTATAAAATTCTAGCTGGATTTGGATCGATTGTACGTTCGTTGTGGATGGTGTTTAGCCATGCCACGCGTAAACGTGACACGATTTTATATCCAGAAGTACCAGCTGAACAAATTGTACCTCCACGCTTTCGTGGTCGTATTATCTTGACGCGTGATCCTGATGGTGAAGAGCGTTGCGTAGCATGTAACCTTTGTGCGGTTGCTTGTCCAGTAGGCTGTATTTCATTGCAAAAAGCGGAAAAAGAAGATGGGCGTTGGTATCCAGAATTTTTCCGTATTAACTTCTCACGTTGCATTTTCTGCGGTATGTGTGAAGAAGCATGTCCTACAACTGCTATTCAAATGACGCCTGATTTCGAACTTGCTGAATACGTTCGTCAAGATTTGGTTTATGAGAAAGAAAACTTACTCATCTCAGGTCCTGGTAAATATCCTGATTATAACTTCTACCGTGTAACAGGTATGGCTGTAACAGGTAAAGACAAAGGCCAAGCACAAAAAGAAAGTGCACCAGTTGATGTACGGAGCTTATTACCATGATGTGGCCATTTTATTTGATGGCACTTGTGGCCATTGTTTCGACAGTTCGTGTTGTAACTAACACGAACCCTGTACATGCGTTATTAAGCTTGATTGTTTCATTGCTCGCTGTTGCTGGTATTTTCATGATTGTGGGTGCACCGTTTGCGGCTGCACTTGAAATCATTGTCTATGCAGGCGCGATCATGGTTTTGTTTGTCTTCGTTGTGATGATGCTCAACCTAGGTCAAGAAACAGTTGAACAAGAAAGTAAATGGTTAACCTCAGATGCATGGGCATATCCTGCAATGTTGAGTTTTATCTTAGGTTTGACACTTGTTTGGATGTTAAACGGTGAATACACCACGATTTCTGCACCAATGGGCTTAGAAATCGTAGGTCCTAAAGCCGTAGGTCAAGCGTTATTTACTCACTATCTATTATTGGTAGAAGTTGCCGCGATGTTGTTGCTTGCAGCCCTAGTTGCTGCATATCACTTAGGCAAACGTGAACCAAGTGCAGAAGAGGATAAAGAATAATGGGACACATCCCTTTAGAACATGGTTTGATTGTCGCAACCATCCTTTTTGCACTGGGTTTTTACGGTGTAATGGTGCGTCGCAACCTATTATTTATGCTAATGAGCCTTGAAATCATGATGAATGCTGCTGCATTAGCATTTGTCCTAGCAGGTAGCGTTTGGTCTCAGCCAGATGGTCAAGTGATGTTTATTTTAATTTTGACACTTGCTGCTGCCGAGGCGTGTATCGGTCTTGCGATCGTCCTTCAGTTTTATCATCGCTTCCATCACTTGGATGTTGATGCTGCTAGTGAGATGCGCGGATGAGTACATTATATTTAACCGTTTTATTCCCGCTCATTGGTTTTATCCTTTTAGCGGCAGGGCGCAATAAACTTTCTGAAAATGTAGCTGCCATTATTGGTGTTGGTTCAGTTGGTTTATCTGCTCTATTTGCTTTAATTGCTGGTCTTGCTTTTACGAGCAGTGGTCAAACCGTTTTTGTTCAACATTTATGGACTTGGTTCAGTGTTGGCGGTTTTGAGCCAGGAATTAGCTTACATCTTGATGGCTTGTCATTATTAATGACGGGCATGATCACAGGTGTAGGTTTTCTGATTCATATCTTTGCATCATGGTACATGCGTGGTGAAGAAGATTACGCGCGTTTCTTCTCTTATTTCAACCTATTCGTTGCCAGCATGTTGTTGTTGGTACTTGGTGATAACTTAGCATTATTGTTCTTAGGTTGGGAAGGCGTGGGGCTGTGCTCTTACTTACTGATTGGTTTCTATTACTCTAATCCTGCAAATGGTTGGGCGGCAATCAAAGCATTTACAGTAACACGTGTGGGTGACGTATTCTTACTCATCGCATTGTTCTTGCTTTATCAACAATTTGGTACTTTGAATACTCAGTACATCGTTGAAAATGCAGCGACTGTAATGACGCAAAGCTCATCATTGTCAATTTGGACAGCATTAATGTTGTTCTTGGGTGCAGCAGGTAAATCAGCGCAAATTCCATTACAAACATGGTTAGCTGATGCGATGGCAGGTCCGACACCAGTATCTGCATTGATCCATGCTGCGACAATGGTTACAGCAGGTGTATATTTATGCTGCCGTATGTTCTCTGTGATGGAAATGGCACCAGAAGTGATGCAGTTCATCTCGATTACAGGTGCTGTGACATTGCTTGTGGCTGGTTTTGCAGCGTTAGTTCAAACCGACATCAAACGTATCTTGGCTTACTCAACTATGAGTCAGTTAGGGTATATGTTTATGGCTGTAGGTGCTGAAGCTTACCAAGCTGGTTTGTTCCACATGTTGGCTCATGCATTCTTCAAAGCATTATTGTTCCTTTCTTCGGGTGCAGTAATTCTTGCATGTCATCACGAACAAAACATTTTCAAAATGGGTGGATTGCGTAAAAAGATTCCATTCGTATTTTGGTGTTTCGTCATCGGTGGTGGTGCATTGGCTGCACTTCCAATCGTAACTGTTGGTTTCTTCTCTAAAGATGCCATCTTAGGTGCAGTATATGCACAGTCTACAATTGCAAACATTCCACTTTACAACACATTGTATTGGGTTGGTGTAGCGGGCGCGTTCTTAACTTCTATTTATACGTTCCGTCTAATTTGGGTCGTATTCTTCGGTGAAGAAAAAACTCACGCTCATGCAATTCATGGTGTGACATATTGGGCACCACTTGCGATTCTTGCTGTGTTATCAACAGGAATTGGTTACTTCTTGCAAGCACCAGTTGCAAATTTATTGACTGCTGCAAGTATTCCAAGTTTTGTTATCCCTGAAGCTTTACATGAAGCTGTTGTGCATGCAGAACATTTGGCGAGTGGTATTGCACTTGCTGGTTTAGCAGTAGGTATCTTCCTATTTGCCTTTGCATATGGTGCTGTTAAATCATTTGCTCAAACATCATTGGGCGCTGGTTTAGCACATATTTGCCGTACAGCATTTGGTTTTGATGCTTTGTATGACATCGTATTCGTCAAACCTTATTTATTGATTGCGAAAATCTTAGGTCGTGATCCAGTTGATGGTTTATGGCTAGTATTACCTGCGATTGTGAAAGGTGGTAATACCTTTACTAGTTCGCGTCAAACTGGTTCATTACGTGAATACGCATCAAGCATGTCACTCGGTGTAGTGGTGCTATTGATGATCTTGATCGTGATTCAGGTTGTGGGGAAATAAAATGGAAAACAATTTAATTTTACCCGCACTGATTTTAGTTCCTTTCATTGCTGGTTTTATTTGTTGGTTGGTTGATAAATTCGACCAACAATTACCGCGTTGGATTGCCTTAATTGGTATGCTTATTACCTTTGGTTTAGGCATTGCACTTTGGCAAAGTGGTACATTTAGTTACGAGCTGGGTGGTAAAGTTCCAACTTGGGCGGCTGAGTTCCATTTACCTTGGATTCAGACACTAGGCATTAGCATTCACTTGGCAGTGGATGGTTTATCTTTACTCATGGTATTACTGACTGCATTACTTGGTGTACTTGCGGTTGGCTGTTCATGGGGTGAGATCCAAAAGAATGTTGGTTTCTTCCACTTAAACCTCCTGTGGAGTTTAGGTGGTGTTATCGGTGTATTCTTGGCGATTGACTTATTCTTGTTCTTCTTCTTCTGGGAGATGATGCTCGTACCAATCTACTTCTTGATTGCGTTATGGGGTCATAAAGGCTCGAATGGTCGTTCACGTGTTTATGCTGCAACCAAGTTCTTCTTATACACGCAAATTGCTGGTTTGATTATGTTGATCGGTATCTTAGGCCTTGTGGTTTATGGATACATGATGACAGGTATGATTGGCTTCGATTACAACTATTTATTGGCTGTGGCGAACCACTTACCGCCTGAAGTTGCTTATGCATTTATGCTATGTTTCTTCATCGGTTTTGCTGTGAAATTACCTGTGTTCCCATTACATGGTTGGTTACCCGATGCGCATGCACAAGCACCAACTGCAGGTTCTGTGGACTTAGCTGGTATTTTGATTAAAACAGCAGCCTATGGTTTACTTCGTTTCGTTATCCCATTCTTCCCAGCAGCATCAGCACAATTTGCTGATATTGCGATCATTCTTGGTTTGATTGGTATTTTCTACGGTGCATTCTTAGCGTACCAGCAAACAGATATGAAACGTTTGCTTGCGTATACGTCTATTTCGCACATGGGTTTCATCTTACTTGCTATTTACGCAGGTAATATCCTGACATTCCAAGGTCTTATGATCATGATGTTGGCACATGGCTTATCATCTGCTGCATTATTTATCATGTCTGGTCAGGTTTATGAGCGTTTACATACACGTGATTTACGCTTAATGGGTGGTTTACGCGGTCAGTTGCAGTACCTTCCATTTTTCTTAATGTTCTTTGTAGCTGCACTTGTGGGTGTACCAGGTTTAGGTAACTTTATTGGTGAATTCCTGATCTTGATGGGTTCATTCAAAGCTTATCCTGTATTCACGATTATTGCGGCAGTAAGCTTGGTGTTTGCTGGTCTTTATGGTTTGATTTTGATTCATAAAGCATTGTTTGGTACACCAAATCCAGAGCAACAGCAGCACTATACAAGCCCATTAAAAGATTTATCAGCACGTGAAGTTACTATCTTGATGATCTGTGTGATCGGTTTGGTTTGGTTAGGTATTTACCCACAAACATTCTTGGATGTATCGCATTCAAGCATGCAATGGTTAGTAAATAGTTATATGCCAGTACAAGAAGTTGTTGAAACTGTTCAGCAGACAGCAACTCAACTTGAGCATGTGGAGATGCAATAAACCATGAACTTCACACTTTCTTTTTCTGAACTTATGCCACTCGTCCCTGTGATGATTGTGGCGTTGACTGCAATTGTTGTGATGTTATTGATTTCGATTAAACGTAATCATAATTTAATCGCAACAACTTCAGTTGTGGGGCTTAACCTCGCTGCAATTTTTATCGCATACACTGCGTATACAGGTCACTATGCACCTGTAAACGTGATGGGCATGTTTATGGTTGATCCATTTACCATGCTCTATCAATTCATGATTTTGATCGCAGCTTTGGCATGTTGTACTTTGTCACATGCTTATATTGAGACATATAAAGACAATCGCGAAGAGTTGTACATCTTGCTACTGTGTTCAGTAGCTGGTGCGATGTTGATGGTTGCTAGCTCTCATTATGCTTCGTTCTTTATCAGCTTAGAATTAATGTCAATTCCAGTATATGGTATGTTGGCATATACCCATCAGCGCAGCCAATCTTTGGAAGCAGGGATTAAATATCTTGTGCTTTCAGCGACGGCATCTGCAATGTTGTTAATGGGTATGGCGTATATTTATGCTTATACGGGTTCATTATCATTCTATGATTCTGTACAAGCGTTATTCACTGCAATTAAACAACCAATGGTGTTATTGGGCTTAGGCTTAATCATCTTTGCTGTTGCGTTTAAACTGTCACTTGCTCCATTCCACAAATGGACACCTGATGTGTATGCAGGTGCTCCAGCACCGATGGCAACATTCTTGGCGACAGCTGCGAAAGTAGCAACGATCGGTTTGTTTGTACGTTACTTATTGGCGTCAGGTGCAATCCTAGTTGAATCGCTGGTAACAGTTCTTACAATTATTGCTGTATTGTCAATTTTAGTAGGTAACTTACTTGCAGTTCGTCAAGTAAACTTGAAACGTATTCTTGGTTATTCATCGATTGCTCACTTTGGTTATTTGTTAATTGCTTTAATTAGCATGACTTATGCGAGCCTTGGTAGCGTGACGGTTTATGTGATTACTTATGTACTTACAACAATCGGTGCGTTTGGTGCAGTTACGTTAATGTCGAGCCCTTATAACAACGTGGATGAAGCACAAAGTCTTGCTGACTACCGTGGTTTGTTCTGGCGTCGTCCGATTTTGACTGCAACATTAACCGTGATGATGTTATCGCTAGCTGGTATCCCATTAACAGCGGGCTTTATTGGTAAGTTCCTTGTGGTTATGGCTGCAGTAACAACTCAACACTGGTTCTTAGCTGCAATGATCGTTGTGGGTAGTGGTATCGGTTTGTACTACTATTTGCGTGTCATGGTTGTGATGTACATGACTTCACCAGATACTCCTCGTATTGATGCTGATGCGCATTGGGGAACTAAAGTTGGTGGGATCATGGTACTAGGTGCTGCATTGTTGGTATTGTTCTTAGGTATCTATCCAGATCCAATGATCAATTTAGCATTGAAATCAGAGATTCTTTCTCCATTACATTTCATGTTATCTCAGCAACAGTAATCATCCGATAATCTGATTTGTACAAAAAAGCCTCCAAAACTGGGGGCTTTTTTATTGAATAGTAAAAAAACACTTTATAATAAGCGAATATTTATATTAGCTAGGTACTTACTCGTGTCGATTCAAGAAATTCGTCATCCGCTTATTCGCCATAAACTTGGTTTACTTCGTCGCTCTGACATTAGTACTAAGAACTTCCGTGAATTAGCGCAAGAAGTTACGATGCTATTGACGTATGAAGCAACGAAAGACTTATCTGTTGTGGATCACGAAATTGATGGGTGGGCAGGGAAAGTAACAACTCAACGTATTGCAGGGAAAAAAATCACGATTGTTCCGATTCTTCGTGCAGGAATTGGAATGCTAGAAGGTGTACTTAACCTGATTCCAAGTGCAAAGGTGAGTGTTTTAGGTTTAGAACGTGACGAAGCAACTTTAGAAGTTCGCACTTACTATAAAAAGCTAGTGCCAGATGTCGCTAATCGTTTGGCGATGATTATTGATCCTATGCTTGCAACGGGTAATTCATTGATTGCTGCAATTGATGTATTGAAAGCAAGTGGCTGTAAAGATATTCGAGTGATGATTTTGGTTGCTGCTCCTGAAGGGATTGCAAAAGTTGAAGCTGCACATCCTGATGTTCGTATTTATACGGCTTCAATTGATCAAGGCCTGAATGAAGAAGGTTATATCGTGCCTGGTTTGGGTGATGCAGGCGATAAAATCTTTGGAAGTGTGCAAAAAGATTAATTTTTAAATATAAAAAGAGGCTTTTTATTTCTGTGATTTGAAAGGGGAAATAGAAAGTCTCTTTTTTATTTTCTATATAGTATGATGAGCATCATCGTAAAGTAGGATAAATGTCATGAAGCAAGAGCTCTACCACGGGAAAATTAAGCAATATAATCCTGAGAAAGGATTTGGTTTTATTGCATCGAATGGTGAAGATATCTTTTTTCATATCTCAGATTACCCTGCAGCTGAAGGTGAACCTAAGCGCAATGAAAAAGTGAAATTTTCAGTTGTAGAAAATCAAGGTAAATATAAAGCAATTAAAATTGAGCGTGTTGATCCTAACCCCGCTAAAACTAAGAAAAACATAATCATGGATCACAATAAGTCGATTACTAATGAATTGTTATCAAACTTAAGACGTTGATCATTACAGTAATCTTTTATTGAAATATCATGAGAAAAGAGGCTTTAGGGTCTCTTTTTTATTAGAATAACCAAAACATGAAAAATTGAGTGCAAAATGTTTGTTGAAGGAAAAATAAAAAAATACGATACAGAAAGAGGTTTTGGCTTTATTAAGGTAGATGGTCATCAAACTGATGTTTTCTTCCATATCAAAGATTTTCCAAAAGCATCTGGTGAACCTAAAATTGGTGAAAAACTAAAATTTTTGATCGTTGAAGATAATAATGGAAAGTTTAAAGCTGCAAATATTGTGCGCTTTGATCAAAAACAAGCATATATTGATTATCCAAACTATGCCAACAACTCATCTACTCAAAATAAATCGGTCTCACAGCAAAAACATGCAAATCATAAAGGTATGACTTTTATGATTATTGGCTTGATTGTGATTGCAATTTTAGGAGCATTAGTTTTTAAAAAATATCAGTCGTATGCAGAATCAAAAGAATTAAAAACAGCACAGCTGATTGCAGAGCAGAAGAAAATTGTGCAACAGCAACGAGATGCTTTGGGTGAGCTGCCAGAAATTAAATTATCTCAAAAGACAGAAAACGCTCTGCAAGCCTCGACATCTGTTCCTGTCATGAATAACCAATCACAACAATCGACAGCGAATCAGACTCAATTTAAATGTGATGGACGCCAACATTGTTCGCAAATGAGATCACGTGAAGAAGCAGAGTTCTTTGTGCGCAATTGTCCTAATACCAAAATGGATGGTGATAATGATGGTGAACCGTGTGAGAATGATTCGAGATGGTAAATTAAAAAGATCAGATTTAAATCTGATCTTCACAAAATTGTAGAAAGGCTTTTAATCCTGGCCCCTGATATTTTTGGCGGTGTACCAGCATATAAAGTGGTCTTGTCAGTTGCCAGAACGGTGTGTCAAGGATGACCAATTGACCTTTTTCAGCTAAAGGCTCAATCGCCAATCTTGATACACAGGACATCCCAAGCCCACCCGCTACAATTTTTAAAATTGCTTCGTTATGACCTAAGGTCAAACGAATATTCGCATCAGGAACATCTTGTAAAATTGCATTGTCAAAAACTTCACGTGTACCAGAGCCTTCTTCACGTAAAATCCATTCAACATTTAGAAAGTCAGCAGGGCTTAGTGCACGTTGAATTTGAGCAAGAGGATGTGAAGGTGCACAGCAAACGGCTAATTCATCATCACGCCAGTGAATACACTGTAATTGTGGCAAATGACAAGAACCTTCAATTAAAGCTAAATCCAGTTGGAATTGATTGACTGCTTCAATCATTTGACGAGTATTACCCACTTGTAATTGTAAGTGTGCTTGTGGGTGTTTTTGTAAGAAATCAGCCATTAAATCAGGCATTAAGTAGTCGCTGATTGTAAGCGTTGCTCCCAATCTAAGGTCAATACTTTGTAATTCACCTTTGGCTGCTTGCTCAAAAGATTCACAGCGACCTAATATTTCTAATGCTTGTGGCAATAAAAAGCGTCCCAAATCATTAAGCTGTAAACGCTTGCCGAGTCGATCGAACAATGGCGCACCAAGACCATCTTCTAAATCAGCTAAAGCCATACTTGCTGCACTTTGAGTAAGTCTAACAGCATCACTGGCTTTGGTTACGGTTCCTTCCTGAGCGACCGCCACAAAAACAGCCAATTGGCGTAAGGTCATTCGCATGTTATATAGCCTTAATGTTTTGAGTATCCATCAAATATTCGATCATGCTAACATGAGCATACTGTTTCGTGCCACGTTCAAATCATGTCAATTGAAAAATTTACCGTAGAAAAGGTTTTATCTGTACATCGTTGGGCTCACAATCTTTTTAGTTTCACGATGACGAGACCCGCCCATTTTAAATTTACAGCAGGTCAATTTGCTCGTATTGGGTTGATGGTAAATGGTGAATTGGTGGTTCGTGCATATTCAGTCGTTTCTTCACCTTTTGATGAAAATCTGGAATTCTTTTCTATCGTTGTACCTGATGGTGCGTTTACTTCAAACCTTCAACATCTTGAAGTCGATGATGAGTTATATCTAGACAAAACTGCGTATGGGTATCTAACTTTAGCTCGCTATCAATTGCCTTTAGCTCATGATTTATGGTTATTAGCCACAGGTACTGGATTGGCTCCCTTTTTATCTATGCTCCAAGATTTTGAAACGTGGACGAAATATCAGCATATTCATCTTATATATAGTGTGAGATCTACAGCTGAACTGGCTTATGTAGATCGTATACAAGAGATTGCTGAGAGCTTTGGTGAAGGGCATACAGGGTTCAAATTTGTACCTATAATTACCCGTGATCCAAATGCAACCTTACATGACCGTTTACCTGTTTTGATTGAAAATGGTGAGCTAGAAAAAGTGGTTGGCCTATCACTCAATCCTGCTACTAGCCATGTGATGTTATGTGGTAATCCACAAATGGTAGAAGATACTAAGGATGCATTAAAACAACGTGGACTGACGATGAATCGTCGTGGTGAGGGAAATATTGCTGTAGAGAACTATTGGTAATATGTACGCATGGATATGTTATTAGTGAACAAACATATCCATAAATTCGCGGATTTCTTGAATTGCGGTATCAACATCTGTATTCAGCCATGTGGGCTCAAAAAGTCCAGTGTAGTGCTCTAAGCGATCATGGGGAACAACAAGTCGAACTGGGCAATCTTCTTCAAGTAAGCGCCAAGGTAAAATCGGAACTTCATTATCGAGAAATGGTTGTACATTCCGAATATCGATAATCATTGCATTAATGCAATCGGGTAAGGGCATAACCGAGAATTCTTCAGTACGTCGACGGAAATATTCTAGATCACCCCATTTTAAAATATAGCTTGGTTTATTGAACTCGATAATACCAATCAAATGTTCATCGCGTGTGTGATGTAAAAAACATTGATGTGTGACATCAGTGTCTAAATCTAGAGAAACACTTTGTTGGCTATAGGACATACAGTAATTAAAAACAGAACAGAAATGTGACAGAGGATTATAGCTTATTTTTATCATTTTCTAAACCGCCTATATTTTATACAAGAATGCAAATAATAAAAAGTAGAGTTATGCAAACAAAACAACGATAGTGCGAAGCTTTGTCACACAATGCAACACAGTCCATTGCTAATATAAAGGTCTAAGCAATAAAAGGATGAGGGCAAACTATGATGCATGATTTTAGTAAGCCACAGCCTCATGTGGCCAGTAAAGAAGAAATAGCAAGGAAAAGGAAATTACCAGTCTATATGCTCATTATCGTAGGGCTGTTCTTGCTAGCATTGTTAATTTTTATGGTTGCAGACCATTCGAATAAACCTACTGCACAAGTGATCATGTCACAGTTGCACTCGGTCCTTTTAAATGCGTAAGCAATCTATCTTAGACCAAACCTAATCGATTTAACGAGCTCATTGGTGTGAACTAATGGGCTTTTTTGCAAAATTATGCGTAATTTTTGTTGTATTAGTGATGCTGTTCGTTGATTGAGAATTAAACAAAAATTATGGTTTAGCTATCCATTCGTGATTTTCTCTTAACAGAATGAGTATGGGTAGCTGTATTTGACTTAAAAAACACATAAAAGGATAACAAGACATGAATGAAATTTTTAGTGATCCATCCCAAAGAGGGGGATTTGATGCAATGTATTATTGGGATCAATTTCAGCCAATATTAGCCGCAATTGTTATTCTACTGGTGGGTTGGATTATTGCCCTAGTGATTGCAGCAGGCGTGAAAAAGTTATTACAAAAATTTGATACCAATCATAAATTGTCATCGGCGACTGGTAGAGCGCCCAATATAGAGAGTCTTATTTCCAAACTTGTATTTTGGTTTGTGATGATTTTGGCCGTTGTTGGTGCATTAAATGTCTTAAATATTAGTGGTGTAAGCGATCCATTTAGCAATATGGTTGGTCGTGTACTGGCTTATATTCCAAATCTGTTGGCTGCTGTTGCGGTCGGATTTATTGGTTGGATTGTTGCACGTTTGGTGCGTGTAGGCTTGACCAATGTATTATCCAAAACTCAGTTAGACGATAAGTTAAGTAGTGAAGTTGGTGTTAGTTCACTGAGCAGTAATATTGCTGAGATCTTTTATTGGTTAGTTTTATTATTATTCTTGCCGATTGTTTTATCTATTCTCGGTTTAACTGGGCTACTTGTTCCTGTGCAGAATATGGTAAATGAAGCAATTGCATTCTTACCGAATCTATTCATTACAGGCGTAATCATTTTTGTTGGTTATATTTTAGCGAAAATCGTTCGTGGTATTGTTGAGGGCTTAACCAATAGCTTAGGTTTACAGGCTCAAGCAGAAAAGATCGGATTATTTAAAAATTCAAGTGTTTCTAAGTTCTTAGGTTCATTTGTATTTGCAATTATTATCATCACAGCATTAATTGTGGCATTTGAAGCATTGGGTGTTGAAGCAATTTCACAACCAGCAACAGCGATGTTGAATGAAATCATGCATGCAATTCCACAAATTATCGCGGCTGGATTGATTTTAATCGTGGCTTATGTGGTATCGAGATTCGTTGGACGTTTGGTCGCTGAATTAATATCTGGTGCTGGTGTTGACGAAGTTCCGATGAAACTTGATGTACAACGTTTTCTTGGACAAACACGTGTTTCTGATATTGTTGGCTATTTGATCGTGTTCTTTACTATGTTATTTGCTGTTTCTGAAGCAGCGAATCGCTTAGGTTTAGAACAGGTGAGTGGCTTGATTGCCATGTTTATCCAATTCGGTGCAGACATTTTACTCGGTGCTGTGATCTTGGTAATCGGTTTTTGGCTTGCAAATGTGGTTGCGAATGTCGTGCAACGTGGTGAATACAACAGCTCACGTTGGTTAGGTAATCTAGTTCGCATTTTGATCATGGGCTTAGTTATTGCGATGGGTCTAAAAGCAATGGGTATTGCCGATTCGATCGTTAACTTGGCATTTGGTTTGACGTTGGGTTCTGTTGCAGTTGCTTTTGCATTGGCATTTGGTTTAGGCGGTCGTCAACCTGCTGAACGTTTATTGACAGATTTATTGGATAAAGCAAAAACCGAAGCTAAGCAACCAAATCCAATTCATCAAAATCAACCTACAATCAGTACCAATAACAATCCAACTCCTCCTTCATCTCCATATTCAGATGAATAGAAAAAATAATCTTTGATTTTTTTGATCAATTCGACCACTCTTAACAGGGTGGTCGTTTTGTTTTTTCAATAAATAAAAAGTCTATAGGAGAATTAAATGAAGAAGCCTAACCGCGTATTTGCACCGATTATTATTGCTGGAATCACCGTAGGATTTTTGGCAAGTGCATATAAATTCGTAATCGCAAAGTCTGGCACGAGCAAAGAAAAATCAACATCAAATAGCTCGCAATCCTCTTCTGTTGAAGCAGCGAATTCTCCTGAGCATCACTCTTAGTTCATCAAATGATCTGCTCAATTTGAATTTTCTAGACGAATTGAGCAGCGGCTTGTGCTGATGACCACGCCCATTGGAAGTTATATCCCCCAAGATGACCTGTTACATCGAGAACCTCTCCAATAAAGTACAAGCCTTTTTGTTTTTTACTTTCCATGGTTTTGGAGGATACCTCACTGGTATCTACACCACCGAGAGTCACTTCTGCAGTTCGATATCCCTCAGTTCCTGAAGGTTTTACAGCATAAGCATGTAGTTGTGTTGCAATGTGCTCAAGTTGAGCATCACTGATATTGCCAATCGCAGTTTCACTGTGATCCGCCCAAATGAGTTGCTGTAACTCAACAATGATACTTTTTGCAGTGAACTCATTCAGTAAAGTTCTGAGTAGAACTTTAGGTTGTAATTTTTTCTTGGCTTTGAAAAAATCCAATAAATCTTGGCTTGGGAAAAAGTCTATTTTAAAACTTTCTCCAACATGCCAGTAATTGGATAGTTGCAAGGAGCTTGGACCACTTAAACCGCGATGGGTAAATAAAAGTGCTTCAGTAAATTGATGACGATCGTTGATCAAGGTTACATCTAATGCATTACCACTTAAGCGAGTGGTTACTTCTTTAAACTGATCCGAAAAAGTAAAGGGAACAAGACCAGCACGGGTTGGAAATACATGATGTCCGAACTGCTTTGCCAGTTCATAGCCAAAACCTGAACCGCCTAATGTTGGAATCGATAAACCACCAGTGGCAACCACTAACGACTCACAGTGATAAGTGCCTTGATTGGTTTCAATAATAAAACCTGAATCTGCTTTATTTTTTACCTGTTCAACTTCGCAGTGTGTTTGAATTTCAACGTGCTTTGATTTGCTACATTCTGAAAGTAACAATTCAAGAATTTCTTTAGAGCCTTTCAACGTGAAGAGCTGACCATGTTTACGTTCTTCGTATTCAATGCCATATTCACAGACCAAACCAATAAAATCCCAATTGGTATAACGGGTTAAGGCTGAAATCACAAAATGAGGATTTTCTGAAAGATAGTTGGAAGGCTCCACTTCTAAATTGGTGAAGTTGCATTTACCACCACCTGACATCAGAATTTTTTTACCGACTTTATTGGCTTTTTCAAGTACGACGACTGAACGTCCACGTTTGCCTGCTTCAGCAGCTAACATCAAGCCCGATGCACCTGCACCTAAAACAACCACATCAACTTGATGAACCATGAGCATTACTCGATAGAATACGAAAAGCGGGCAATTATAGAAGATTTAAAGCCTTTTGAGTATGTCGATTGTTTGATTAAAAAATATGCCTTTAAAATCAAGGCATGCTATAAAGTTGAATTCTATAGAGGGGTAAAAAATAATGAACGATAAAACATTTTTAAACGATATTCAGCCGAACAACCAAGATCAACTAAGACAATATACTTTAATTGCCTATGGTTTATATGCAGCCAGTATTTTTGTGGGTTTGACCAGTATTGCAGCTGTCATCATGAACTATATGAAACGTAATGAAGTACAAGGTACGTGGTTGGCGAGCCATTTTGAATGGCAAATCAAAACCTTTTGGTTCACGTTAATTGGTGCTGTGATTGGTTTCGTACTGTCATTTGTCCTCATCGGCATTCCAATCTTGTTTGCGGTGTCGATTTGGTTTATTTATCGCATCGTAAAAGGTCTTGTGGTGTTTATGGATAATAAACCAATCGGTGATGGATGGTTTTAAGCCGTTAGAATCAGTAGATCAAAAAGTCACTTCAGGGTGACTTTTATTTTATGCGTCCTTGTAGCCCACCTGTATGAATCGCTAAGATTCTCGTATTCACAGGGAAGTGCCCTTGTTGAATTAAATCAAATAATCCCATCATCATTTTAGCTGTGTAGACCTGCTCTAGTGGAACAGCATATTGTTGTTCGAATTGCTGCATAAATTGCAGCAGTTCAGAATTGGTTTTGGCATAACCACCACAACAATATTCATCTGTTAAAGACCAGTTGGTTTTATTGGTCCATTGTTGAATATCGTGCTTGAGAAAATCACCTTTAAGTGCCGAAAAGCCTAAAATATGTTGCTGATCTGAACTACTTTTGATGATCCCTGCAATCGTGCCACCTGTACCAACAGCACAACAAATCAAATCATAATTTTCTCGATCATCAGCAGACAGAATTTCTTTCGTACCTTGTATCGCAAGTTGATTAGTCCCGCCTTCTGGAATAATCAAGGTATTTGGATAACGCTGTTTTAATTGTTGTAAATACTCAAGTTCATGGCGAAGTCGGTATTCAGCTCGACTGACAAAATGCAGTTGCATACCAAAATCTTGTGCAGTTTGCAGGGTTGGATTGAATGCTTGCTTTGCTAATTCTTCACCACGGATGACGCCAATACTTTGGAAACCAAAATAATGAGCTGCATAAGCTGTTGCAGCGATGTGGTTGGAGTAGGCCCCGCCAAAGGTCAGTACTTGATTCAAATTTTGTTGCTTAGCTTCGAGTAGATTGTATTTCAGTTTAAAAAATTTATTCCCTGAAATCTGAGGGTGAATGAGATCAAGACGTTTCACTGTCAATTGCACAGGAAAGGGAAGGTCTAATGTTTGATAAGGAGTTGGAAAAGCAATGTGATCAAACATTGGAATAAACTAAAAATCGGATTTGATCACATTGTAAATGTATTTGATTGAGAATGTCAGTGCTGCCTTAAGAGTCGGTATCTACAGAGCTAATCACGGACATACCAGGACGTAAATTTTCGATGCCTTTTTGGTTTGGATCTATCGCAATACGCACTGCAATCCGTTGCACCACTTTAGTAAAGTTACCTGTGGCATTATCAGGTTTTAGTACGCTAAATTCGGAACCAGCCGCAGGGGAAATTTGCTCTACATGTCCTGTGAATTTCTGATGATTCATGGCATCCACAGTAAAATTCGCTTTTTGCCCAATTTTCATATTGGCAATTTGCGTTTCTTTAAAGTTCGCAATCACCCATGTTTGTTTCGGGATTAAATACAATAATTGTGTTCCTGCCGCCACGTATTGACCTACTCGTGGATTGACCTCACCGAGTTGACCATCTAGTGGCGCAACAATCGTGCTGTAATCCTTTGTGGTATTGGCTTGATCTAATTGCGCTTGTGCGCTATTCACTTGTGCTTTTAGTCCAGCTTGAGCGACTTGTGCCGTTTTTAATGCTTCTTGTGCAACGAGGATATTCGCCTGCGCTTGTTTGAGCAAAGCTAGATTATTTTGTACATCCGCAGCCGCTTTATCTTGTTCAGATTTTGATGCTGCACCGCTATCTCCAAGTTGTTGATAGCGTTTAAGTTGTGCGATGGATAAGTCGTATTGCGCTTTGACTTGATCAAGTTTGGCTTGCGCTGCAACCACATCAGCTTGGCGTTGGGCGATGGCTTGAGTTTGATTGGCTAGACTATTTTCTGCTTGTTCTACACCTGAGACAGCCTGCGTGACTTTTTGATCATAGGTGGTTGCATCAATATGCATCAACACCTGACCTTGTTTGACCTGATCAAAGTCCTTGACCAATACATCCTTGATATAGCCATTAATCTGTGAGGAAAGAATGGTAGTTTTGCCTTTCACATAGCTGTTGTCAGTTTGCTCAATCGCCGTATGAAATGGACCAATTCGCCACGCCCATAAAATAATGGTAATCCCCACAATTAATACTAAAAGCATCCACCATAAGGTAGAGCGTTTGGTTTTAATCAATTTACTGGTTGTAGGTGGAGGCGGTGGTGGCATTTTTGGCACGGACTCAACTGCTTTGTCAGACTGAGCATGATTATTCTGCTCAGCGTTTTCGATCTTGGAGCTTTCAGGTTTCTCTTGTTCAGACATAATTTTTTCTCAATCAAATACAATAAAAGTTAATTTGCTGTTTGCAAGCTTCTACGGGTTTTGTACTTATTCCGAGCATATTTAAATAAGCCCCAAAGCAGCAAAATAATGGCAAAGATGCCATTTAATGCAATCACATCGTTGTAGGCACGAACCTGAGCTTCACGAGTCACCACCTTATTTAAATTCTGTAGGGCTTGATTGTTTTGTAAAACAGGGTCATTCGTTGTGAGCATTGAACTATGTTGATAACTTTGCAAACGCTGTGCGACAAGGGGATCGGTAGGATCGAGATTGCTACTAATCTCAACTTTATAATCATAAGTGTGGCGTTGCTGATAGGTATTGAAAAATGATGAACCGACTAAACCACCAAAGTTTTGTGTGGCTGAGAACAATACAATAAAGGTCACGACATATTGAGGACCACGTTGTAAGGTACGCATAAAACCCATCAATAGCAGTGGACCAATAAATACGCCCCCTGCAAAACTCACCAAGAACTGGCTTCGATAAAAGTTTGCAGGTCGTACATCACTGGTCAGGTGATAATCCAAAGCACAGGCGATCAGAATTAAAACTTCAGCCAGAAATAAATTTAAAATTAAGCGATCACGATGAAATGTCAGCGCACTAAATACTGAACCTGCAATCGTTCCACAGAAAATAACCACATAAAGCGGAACAAATTGATCAGGACCCATACCAACAGTTTTTAGAAAATTGACCGCAGCGTAGCTTTGTTCAGACATTAATAGTCTGAGCGCAAAGGCACTGACGATGAAACTCAAAAGATCGCCTGTCGCCAACCAACGTGTCATGATCAGTGGATTGCGACGATAATGTTCATAAGTCAAACCAAACACAATTAAACAAAAACCGACGATCAAGGTATAGGCTAACCAAGGGCTATCAAACCACCAGTGAATAGGCCCTTGTGTTAACACGATACACAGGCAGGCGAAACCTGGAGCGAGCAGTGCAAAGGTAAAGAAGTCTTGTTTCTCAAAAACCGCGAGACGCATACTTCGAGGCAGTTTTAAAGCTACCACCATTGCAAAACAACAAATTGCCAAACCCAGTTCAAAGGTATAAATCACATCCCATTGATTGGCGCTTAGTAAAAACGGCGAGATAATCCAAGCCAAAGGCAAACCGAGTTGCTGAAAGCCGAAAGCCAAATAAATCCCTTTTGCCATATCTGCTTTACCAAAAGCTTGCATGGTGTAATACATACCCAATGAGCTAAGTGGAGCAGCGGCTAAACCTGCAATAAAACGGACAAATAAAGCCATTTCATAGGTTTTGACAAAGATGTGTAAGACCAATACACCGATGAATACTAATAATCCAATTTCTGAAAATAGCCTTAAGCCATACTGTTGCCGAGCTTTAAATAGGATCAAATTTGAACTGACATTTGCCATCACATAAGCAGCAGGTAACCAAGCTGCTTGTGATGGTGTGAGACCATACTCACCTTGGAAAATTGGTAAATTAGCGACAATAAAACCATTACTTAAACTGGCAGCAATACAAATAAATAGCCCAATAAAGAAATATGCAAAACGTTTTGGCTTTGCATGTGCGATAGCCGCAGGAGAGCCGGGAAGCGTAGGGCGTTCATCGGCTGACCAATCGGGTGGAGTTTCAAGATAGCGAGGGCTGTTATCCATATTATTCCTCGAACTAAATTTTGATGCCGTTTAATAATAATTCTATTGCGCGTTTTGCCAGTCGTACTTGATCAGAAGCAGGATGCCCTTGAAACGAAGAGCCTAAGATCGCCGTAATCATGCCAAAGTCTTGTGGGGTCAGATCAGGGCGACATAATTGATGTTCTATGGCTTTATCAATTAAAGGTTGTAATGCTTTATCTCGTCGCTCATAAATGTTTAGCATGATTGGGTCTTGGCGATCAATGATACGCCAGTAATCAATCAGTACGATCAGATGAGGGAGTTGTTCAATATGCCCTTCAATCAAACGAATAAAACCATCATTATATTCGAGTAGAGCGGATGCTCTCTGTTCTAAGCGCATCATCGCTTGATCAAGTAGGGCAAACATGAGTGCTTTACGATCAGCGAAATTACGATAAAAGGTTGCTCGTCCTACGCCTGCATGATCAATAATCGCTTGTAATGGCACATGTACACCTTGAGCCCGAAATACCTCTTCTGCTGCATGAAGCAATTCCTCGCGGTTATGAGCAGCTTGTTGAACACGTTTATTCATTATTGAACTTGCTAGGTATAAATTGGATAAGAGTTATTTAACGGACAAACCTGTCCGATGTAAATAAACGATCGATATCTGATTTGTTTATATTGAGTAATAGGGGTAAATTGGTTTGTGTAGCAACAAACTTATCGTATTAAAAAATAAAACAATTTGATTTTGAAAATTTTAAGGTAGGTTTTATATGCAAGCCTTTATGCATCGATTTTTTCGTGGTTTAAAACATCGTCCATACTTATCCGCAACTTTTGCTTTGGGCTTCGTTATCTTTTTTGTGCTGCAAACATTCAGCTCATGGCATTGGGCGACACGGCTACAAATTGGCTGGAATACTGCAATCTGGCTATATTTGTTTATGATTCTAAAGATGATGTGGCGTTTAGATCCAGAACACATCTTAGAACGGGCAAAGCAACAAGATGAAGGGAAGTGGATGATACTTACGGTTGCTTTAATCGCAATTGTTGTTTGTTTTATTTCGATTGCTGTGCAACTCAGTCATGTTCCCAAAGATCAAGCAATCATTAAAACGATTCTGATCTTGCTAACGATAGGAACTATTTTCTCATCGTGGCTATTACTGCATACCTTGTTCGCTATTCATTATGCACATGACTATTATCTTGCGAAAAGCCGTCAAGTCGATGGGGGATTGGATTTTCCAAAAACAGATCAACCTGATTATCTCGATTTTGTCTATTTCAGCTATATCATTGGCACTTCTGCACAAACCGCAGATGTTTCTATTACCAGCTCACAGCTTAGACATCTGAATATTTTTCATTGTGTTTTAGCTTTTATTTTTAATACAGTGATTTTGGCGGTTGCAATCAATGTGGCAGCGAGTCTGATCGGTTTTGGCTAATTAACAATGCTTAATGAATCTATAAGGTGATTTTTATTATTTAAAATAGTGAAATAGTGGAGTAAATACTTAATCTTTTAGCTGGCTAAATAAGAAATGTAGATGATTGGTATTTTATTTAATAGCTCATCTTAGCTCTGTATTTTAGACAGTTTTTTATATAAGTTATTTAATTTTTATTATTGTTTTTAATTAATTTATTGAATTGTAAGATTTTATCTATGCACTGTGGTTTGTAAAAAAATAGTATCTTGTATGAGCCTTTTTCGCATAAAATATTTGCTAGAAAATTATTCTAATTTTGAGGTTTATCTTGGAATCAATATTGATTTTAGGCTCGATTACATTGGCATTGATGTTGGGTGCGATTAGCCCTGGTCCGACATTTATTTATGTTGCAAAAAACTCGATTGCGATTTCACGTAAACATGGTTTATTTACTGCGCTTGGTACAGGTACGGGTGCCGCGTTGTTTGGTTTTCTAGCTGTGATGGGATTACAGGCGATCTTACTAGCAGTGCCTTCAGCATATTTGGCTTTAAAAATCTTTGGTGGTCTGTATTTACTTTGGCTCGCTTATAAAATTATTAAACATGCCAAAGAACCAATGGCATCAACTGAAGGTGCTGTTCATAACATGAGCTATGCACAAGCTTTTCGTTTAGGTCTCATCACGCAGTTGAGTAATCCTAAAATTGCGATCGTGCTTGCCAGTATTTTTACTGCTTTATTACCTAAAGAAATTCCAACTTATTTCTATGTGGTGTTGCCAGTTTTGTGTTTCTTTATTGATGCAGGTTGGTATTCTCTAGTGGCTGTTGCATTGTCAGCAGAAGGACCACGTAAAGTTTATTTAAAATCTAAAGCTGTTTTTGATCGTATCGCAGGTGGTGTCATGACCTTGCTTGGATTGAAGTTGATCTTTGGAATGAAGTAATAAAAAAGAGCGACCAACAAGGTCGCTTTTTTATAGGTTAAATTCTGCTTATTCCACTTAATCTTTAAAATGGATCGGAATCCATTGATAGCTTTTTCCATCAGCTGAATAAATATGCCCAATACCCGGAAATGGTAAATGTGGTGCAGCAATTGTTTGACCATTTTTAGCAAAATTTGCAAATTGCTTTAAGCGAGTTTCAACGGCTTTTTTCGGGTCAATATCATACTCAATAGCAGTTTCAGGTCGATCAAACTGAACAGTGTGTGAATGAACAATATCTCCAATAAACACGATGCTTTCACCTTTGCTTTTTAGCTCATAGCTAAAATGCCCTGGTGTATGTCCTGCCGTGTTAATAACTTTAAAACCTTGAATGTCATCACCGAGTTTATAGGTTTTAAAGCGTTGCTTGGCTTGGTAAGGTGTAATCGCTTGTTTAATTTTCTCAACCGTACCTGTGTAATTGGCTTGTTTTTCTTTCGGTAGTTTTGCTGCTTGTTTCGGATCTAACCAATATTTTGCTTCATCATCTGATACATAGACTGTCGCATTAGGGAAATTTGCAACACCATCTTTACTGATACCACAGACATGGTCGGGATGTAGATGTGTGAGTAGAATGGTATCGACTTGTTCAGGTTGATAGCCTGATGCTTTTAGGTTAGTTAAAACTGAACCTAAATGAGCACCAAAACAACTGGCTGCACCGCTATCGACTAAAACTAGTGATTTCCCTGTATTGACGAGGAACGCATTCACTGAAGTTTGTACGCCTTTCTCTTGATCTGCATAGTATTTTTTTAAGATTTCTTGGACTTGTTGTTGCGGTATGTCTTTAAACAAGTTTGGCGACATAAAGTTTGTACCATCGAGCAGGGCTGTGATTTGTACGTCACCAGCTTGATATTGGTAATAACCAGAGACTTGTTTTTGTGCTTGGATTGAAGTTTGGGGAGGGATAGCGGCAAATGTTGTAAGACTAAGAAAACTTGTACTGATCAAAGCTGATATGAGGATTTTATTCATTGGTAAAATTTCTCAAATTTAATTGAATTATCTATTTTTTAGCATGGAATAGATTTTTAGGTAGGAAATTTTTCATAGAATATGTAAATTAGTAAAAAGATTTTATTAATAAACTCAAAATGATGTCAAAAGATTGGTTTGATTTTCAAGAAAAAATAGCTCAACACTTTAGATGCTTGGGGGTTAGTGCTGTTACGAATGAGACTGTACGAGGAATTAGAACTGATCATGAAATTGATGTTTATGTTACATCTCAGTATTTATGTACTAATATTAAATGGATAGTTGAAGCTAAATATTGGAAAACTAAAGTACCTAAAGAAAAGGTATTAGCTTTACGTACAATAGTTGATGATGTGGGAGCTGATAAAGGGTTCATTATATCTGAAGCTGGATTTCAATCTGGTTCTAAAGAAGCAGCGCAGAATACAAATATAGTTCTCTTGACATTCGATGAGTTAGTTTTAAGCTCAACAAATATGATACAAAGTTTAATACTTGAATCATTTAGTCGAAGAATTAGGTTTCTTGAAAATAAATATTACGCTCATGAAAAGAATGTCAGAGTTAAATATGGCTTAAGAAATGATTTTCTAGAGTATCCTATAAGTTTTTCAGGTAATTTACTAATATTTCTAATATATGATTCTATAGCAGCAGCTATAAGAGGTGAATACCCAATAACTTTCGATAATTATATGTTAGAAAAAGTAGGGGTTAACAAAGCAGATAATTTCTTAGAGTTAATTAATTGGCTTAATTTAAATTTGAATTGGTTCGATGAAAAAATTTACTTCGCTGAGGCTGAAATGCATTTAAATAGTGATTATCGTCCTGATTTTCATAAAATAGATACACATAAAAAATCTTGGTATGAAATTAGTCTAGATTTGAAAGAAAAATCTGAACTAGAGAAAAAAATGTTGTTACAAGCTATTGATAATTTTTGAAGCTGCTAAAAAAGCCCCTACATCAGTAGAGGCTTTTCTTATCTAACATTTAAATTCTTAAGACACTTTATCACCAGCTTTAGCACCAGATTTAGGTGAAATTACCCAAACACCTTCACCATTACCTGCGGCAAGTACCATACCGTTAGAAATACCAAAACGCATCTTACGTGGTGCAAGGTTCGCGACCATCACTACTAATTTGCCTTTTAAATCTTCTGGCTGATAGAACTCACGAATACCACTAAACACATTACGTGGTTCAGCTTCACCAACATTTAAAGTGAGTTGAAGTAATTTATCAGAACCCTCGACAGTTGAAGCTTCTAAAACTTCAGCTACACGGAGGTCAACTTTCATAAAGTCTTCAATACCAATAATTTCAGCTTCACCCACTTTAGGTTCAGGCTTCTTCTCGGCTTTCTTCTCTTTTTTCTTTTCCACTTTTGGTGCTTCTGCTGCAGCAGCTAAAGAGTCTTTAGATGCATCCACCATGGCTGCAACTGCTTTAGGATCAACACGCTGCATAAGCGGTTGGAATTGAGCAATTTCATGTGCAACGAGGATTTGTTGACGTGATGCAAAGTCAAAGCTTTCAAGTTGTAAGAAAGACTGAACTTGAGCCGCAAGTGTTGGAAGCACTGGAGCTAAGTAAATCGCAAGCTGACGGAATAAGTTGATACCAACTGAGCAAACATCATGAACTTGTTGTTCTTGACCTTCTTGCTTCGCAAGCGCCCACGGTTTTTTCTCATCAATATATTGATTCGCTTTGTCAGCAAGAGCCATGATTTCACGAATAGCAGCAGAGAATTCACGTGCTTCATAGGCTTGAGCAATTGAATCGCCCGCATCAATAAAGCTTTGAACCAATTCAGGTTCAGCGCATGTGTTTGAAAGCGTATTATTGAAATTGCTGTTAATGAATTTTGCACAACGGCTGGCAATATTTACCACTTTACCTACAAGGTCAGAATTCACTTTCTGTACGAAGTCATCCAAATTCAAATCCGAATCTTCAACTTTGTCAGAAAGCTTAGAAGCAAAGTAATAACGTAAATATTCTGGGTTCAAGTGCTGTAAATAAGTTTCAGCTTTGATGAATGTGCCGCGAGATTTTGACATCTTCTGACCATTCACTGTCAAGAAACCATTTACAAATAAACCAGATGGCGTGCGGTAGTTCGCACCTTCAAGCATTGCAGGCCAGAACAGTGCATGGAAGTAAACAATGTCTTTACCAATGAAGTGATAAACTTCTTTGTCGCTGTCTTTTTTCCAGAAATCATCAAAGCTTAGATCAGGACGTTTAGTTTTGATGTAGTTTTCAAAACTCGACATATAACCAATCGGAGCGTCTACCCAAACATAGAAATATTTGTTTGGTGCATCTGGAATTTCAAAACCGAAATAAGGCGCATCACGTGAAATATCCCAATCTGATAAACCTGATTCAAACCATTCATCTAGTTTGTTGGCAATAGACAATGGTAAACGACCTTGATCACGTGTCCATTTCTGTAAGTATTCTGAGAAATTCGGTAGTTTAAAGAAATAGTGATCTGATGATTTCTCAACTGGCGTTGCACCACTCAATGTTGAGCGTGGGTTTAATAACTCAGTCGCGTTATAGGTTGTACCGCAGACTTCACATGAGTCGCCATATTGATCTTCTGCTTTACATTTCGGGCACGTGCCTTTAATGAAACGATCAGACAAGAACATGCCTTTTTCAGGATCAAATAATTGTGTGACAGGGCGAACAGCGATATTGCCTGCTTCACGGTTTTTGATGTAAATCTCAGATGCACGTGCTTTGTTTGCATCGCTATGAGTTGAATCATAATGATCGAAATGCACACCAAAACCATCAAAATCACGAATGTGTTCTTTCTGAACATTTGCAATTTGCGCTTCAGGACTGATGCCATTCGCTTCAGCACGTAACATGATCGCTGTACCATGAGCATCATCCGCACATACGTAAGTCACGTCATGACCCATTGCACGCATCGCACGAACCCAAATATCTGCTTGGATATAACCGAGTAAGTGACCCATATGGATAGGACCATTGGCATAAGGAAGGGCATTGGTGACTAAAATTTTACGCACGGATATTGTTCTCTCATTCGTATTTACAAGGTGGCTATTCTAACGGACTTTTGAGTTTCATGCATGACATTCTGTGGTGAGAATGCGGTAATGATTGTTTGAAAGTGAGCTATTCAACTGCTTAGAACTTTTATAAAATACAAGAATATAAAATTAACAAATGGATAATGAAAATGTGGATTTGGGTGCTTATTATTGTCACCGTGGGGATTATTTTATGGTGGGGTGTTGTTCCCCTGATTGCACGACAATATAGAAAGAAAATTGCAGAATATGCGTTGCAATATGGAAATGTTCCGATCACTTATAGTGATGCCTTTGATTCAAAAACATTGAGAAAACAATGGAACGAACATGTGCAACAAGGACAATTTTTATTTTTACAACAATATGAACTTTATCAACAATGGGGTTTTTTGATTTGTAATTTCTATAGTAATCAATTAATTAAGAATAATTTGATTCATAATTATTTTCTGGCTGATGACGAGGATCAAGTAGAAGCTAGCCGAAAGCAAGCTTATGCAATCTTAAATGCGTCTGATGTAAGTCGGACAAAGTGGAATGATGCCGTATTCACGCTAGAGAGATTAGCATGGATGAATGACGATGCGATTGCAGCAACATATTTGGGCAACTTACTTTCTCAAAGCCACACCACGCCGAAAAGTATTCGACAAGCATGGCATTGGTATCGTTTGGCGACCAATATTACTGACTCAGAAGATAATGCTTTTCATCAAGTAATTGAATTGGCTAAACGCTATCCTGACGTTTTTAATGATGAAGATTTTCAGGATAACTTTTATTTTTTAGAACAACATATGTATTCAGAAATATTTAAACGAAATATCTTTATAGAAGATTGGCAAGAAAAATTCCAAAAATAAAGGTCTAAAATATTTTAGACCTGATCACCATTACATACTCTGCATCTGCTTAACGGTAACACTTTGCTTAGCGTTCTTTCTTAAAGAGATGATTTTCCCTTTAGATAAGAAATGGATGTGATAGCTTTTTAAACTATTGGTTTTTGGATCAACTGTAATTTCGGCAAAGAGTGGCGTTTGCCAAATTTCATCACTTCCTAAAGTACCTAACCAAGCCTGAGCTTTAATTACAGCGGTAAATTCATCTTTAACTTGTAGATCGCTAATACTTAATTCACTGCACCAATGAACGGTCTTTGGGAATTCAACTTTTGAAAATTTCCAACAAATTGAAAGTGCCAAACTTGTTGCGATTCCAGCATAATCGTTGCTTTCATTATGAATGACAGGAAGTAATTGTTCTGCCAAATCACCTTCAAAAGAATCAATCATGCTTTGGATTCTTCTTTTACTCGAAAGAATATAGTTCAGGCGCTTTTGTTGAGCTTGCAGTTCATTTTGAATTTCTAGAAGTTCATTTTCATTCATATATAAAGCTTTATAAGTCAGGTTAATTTCACGATAGCGCAAAAGTATATCTGATCTAATTCCCTATATTGTGAATAGTTTTTAATACAAATTTAATGGTTCTAAAAATGATCGAAACACCAAGACTGATTTTACGCCAATGGCGAGACACGGATTATTTACCTTTTGCAGAGATGAGTGCTAATCCAGAGGTTATGCGGTATTTTCCAAAAGTTTTAACGCGCGCTGAAAGCGATGTATATATAGATAAATTAAAGGCAATTATTGAAAAACAGGGTTGGGGCTTTTGGGCAGTAGAATTAAAACAGACTCAACAATTGATAGGCTTGGTAGGATTACATGATCAACCCACACAGTTTTCATTTTCGCCTTGTGTTGAAATTGGCTGGCGCTTAGATCAACCATTTTGGGGCAAAGGTTATGCAAAAGAAGCAGCAAATGCAGCCTTAGATTTTGCTTTTAATCATTTGCAGCTTGAAACTGTTGTGTCTTTTACCACTTTAGAAAATCTGCGATCACAAGCGCTTATGCAAAGCTTAGGGATGAGGAAATTAGCAGAATTTCAACATCCTGCTCTAGTTCAAGATCATCCATTAAGTTGGCATGTATTGTATGAGATTCAGCAGTCTGATCGTATCAAGTAATTTAGTTGTGTTATGCATTTATATGATTTTTATATATGAAAATTCAAATGGTTATTAATCAGCAATAAATTTGAATCATCCTGTATCCCATTTGTTTCAATTTGCAGCAAACACGATAAGTGTAGGCAGAATCTTGTATAACTGTAATAGAAATCAACGACAGCTTTTACGAAATAACAAGAGGAACAAGACATGAGTAATGACAAAATTGATCAGTTAAAACAGTTCGCAGCAAAAGATTTAGAGCAAACCAAAGCAGACTTTCAGCAGGCTAAAGATAAAGTCAGTGAGCTTGGAAGTGATATCAAACAAAAAGGTCAGGAAACTGTAGAGGATGTAAAAAACTTCGCAGCGAAAGATATTGATCAAACTAAAGCTGATTTACAGCAAGCTAAAGATAAAGCCAATGAGTTGAAGCAAAAAGGCGAGCAAGCTTTAGATGATTTAAAGACCAATGCAAGCGATCAATACGGTGAAAGTAAAGCTGCATTATCAGCTAAAGCAGATGAGTTAAAAGAAAAACTGGCGGATACTCAACATGCTGCCAAAGAGAAATTAGATCATTTAAAAGAAGAGGCAACGCATAAATTAGAAGATGCAAAAGCCAAAGCAGCTGAGTTAAAAGATGAGGCAGCTGCAAAATTTGATGATCTGAAAGCTCAAGCTAGCAGCAAGTTAGATGATTTAAAGAAAGCTGCCACTGATACGATCAATAAATTCAAAGGCTAATCACGATAAAGCTTTAACAATCGACGCTGATAGGCAAAGATAAATTGCGACATAAAATTGAGCAATTACGGTCTTTGATATGAGCGTCGAATCTCCAATACTGCTAAACTAACCACATTCAGTGAGTATGATCAGTTTTTGGAGTACAAAATGTCGTGGCTTTCTTCCTTAAAATCCGTTTTTTCGCCTGCGCAAGAAGTGAAGGAAGATGAAATCCAAACAGTCCTTCAAAATTATATTCTTCCAAACTCTGAAAATGCCTTGAAAGATCGTATAAGCCAAGTTAATGTTCAAGGTCGCATCCTACAGCTCACGATCAATACATTTCCTGAAGAAAAAGATCATTTACAACAAATCCATGATGAACTTGCAGATGCCTTAGAAAAGTGTGGTATCCAAGAACTCAATCTGCATATTATTCAGCAGAAACATGCTGCCCATGGCGAGGCAGGACATAGTTGTTCATCTAAACCCAAAGCACAAAACACCAACCTTCCTCCAGTGATGGATGCATCTCCTAAAGCTGAAGCTGACCCAAATAATCCTCCGATTGAGAAAGCTGCACCACAACAACGAGATGTTGCTCCACATCCACGTATTCAAAACGTAATCTTGGTATCGTCGGGTAAAGGTGGTGTAGGTAAATCAACCACAACTGTGAATCTTGCGCTCGCATTGCAAAAACTCGGTTTAAAAGTTGGGGTATTGGATGCAGATATCTATGGTCCAAGTATTCCAACTATGTTAGGCAATGCTGGTCGCACACCACAGATTGAAAATGAACATTTTGTTCCTTTAGATGCTTATGGAATGGCAGTGATTTCAATCGGTCATTTGATTGGTGCGCATAACACTCCTGTAGCATGGCGTGGTCCTAAAGCCACTGGCGCATTGATGCAGTTATTTAATCAAACTCTGTGGCCAGATTTGGATGTATTGGTCATCGACATGCCACCAGGTACAGGCGATATTCAATTAACGCTTGCACAGCGTATCCCAGTGACTGGTGCGGTAATTGTTACTACACCGCAAAATGTTGCCTTAATGGATGCTGTAAAAGGGATTGAATTATTTAATAAAGTGAATATTCCTGTACTCGGTGTGATTGAGAATATGTCAACACATGTTTGTTCTAACTGTGGACATGAAGAGCAAATATTTGGTACGGGTGGTGGTGATCAGCTTTCTGAACAATATGACATACCTTTACTAGGTCGTTTACCTTTAGATGCAAAAATCCGAGAGAATGCCGATAATGGTAAACCAAGTGTCATTGCACAAGATGTCGCTTCTGAAAGCTATATAAATATTGCGGAAAGTGTCTTAAGACAGATGGAAAAACTTCCAAAACGTCAGAGAGATGACAAGCGCATTTTCTAATTGATGGTTATTTTTAAGTTCGGCCCAACATTTCGTTGGGCTTTTCTTTGTTTAATGTTTTAAATATATCGTTTGGTAAAATATGGCATGGGAGTTGCTTCATCACTATTTTATTTTCGAGTGATGATATGAAGTCCGTCAAAAGAGCTGTAAGTATTCTGGGATTGTGTAGTGCATTTTTACTGAGTGCTTGTAATGGTGAAGATTCTCCAAAAGAGACTGAGCAATTAGAAACTAAATTACAACCCATCGTGATCCAAGGTGCTTTACCTGTCGAATCTGAACGTATGGCATCAAAATTAGAGAATGTCAGTGTTGAAACAGTGGGTGGATGGAAGTTTTGGAAAGGAACTTATAAAGGTTATCCAGTGATCGTGTCCAAAACACGTATGGGCATGAGTAATTCTGCCGCAGCTACAGCACTTGCAATTGAGCGATATCAACCCATTGCAATTATTAATCAAGGTACATCAGGCGGGCATGATCCTGCTTTAAAGGTGTTTGATATTGTATTAGGCAAATACACGACAAATATTGGTGCGTTTAGAACACCAAGATTACCGATAGGGGGCGGTTCAAACTCATTGGCATGGACAGAGGCATTTGATGTATTACCAGAAGATGAGTCTGACCCTGAACCGATTGCGATACGCAAATTTGAAGGTGATCAACAGTTACTGATTGCTGCACATAAAGCAAAAACTTTTTACAGCAAAGGGAATGTGGTTGAGGGAACGATTGGTTCAGCAGATGTTTGGAATAATGAGCTAGATCGAATCCAGTTTTTCCATAATAATTATCAAACTTCTGTAGAGGAGATGGAGGCAGCTTCTGTTGCACAGATTGCACATCAGTTTGATGTTCCATTTTTAGGTATAAGAATTTTATCTAATAATATTACTAATAATGGTGCATATAACCCTGCTACGGGTGAGGCATGTCAGGACTATGTACTTGATGTGGTTGAACAATACATGAAACAACAATTGGATAAAAACTAAAGATTTAGAAGAAATCAGCTAAATGATTTCTTCTTGATTATTTTGAATTCTGTTTTTCCAGCTTTTTATAACAAACCAGCGCCATAAGAGGTGAGTCGCACAATAAAACAGTAAAGCAAACAGAATGGCTTCTATCATTAAACCTGAAATTAAGATTTTTGCCAGACTCAAGTCTATATGCCCATGTCCAAAGTTTTTTAACCAATTGATGATTTGATGTAGCACACCCAATAACATCTCTTGATCAATCATATTGACATGATAAATCTTAGTACCAAACCAAAAGCCTAAATAAAGTATAGGAACTACAGTGAGAGGATTGGTCAGCCATGCCATACACAGTCCGATCGGCAAATTAACCTCAAACCATAGGATTGTCAGAATAATAAATAAACTATGGAAAGGTACAGGTAATATGCCCCAAAAGGTACCAATAAACATCGCTTTGGCGATAGAGTGACGATTCACATACCAAAGTAAAGGATTTAAGGTACTTTGCCCAAAAATGCGCATAAACTTGAGTTGAGCAACTTTCTCTGATGAAGGAAGCCACTTATGAAAAAATTGCTTAGGCATAAAATATTGGCGAGTAGAAGAATGGAAATAGTGTGATCAACTGATTATAAAATAGCACTATTTGCTTAGGCCTAGCTTAAATTTCATGCTAAATCTTAATCTAATCAGTAAAATGTTATTCAAAAATTCACGGTAATCGTACTTTAAATATACACAGATATCTAGGTGACTGTTCAGTAGTGAGCTACTTGAAATTTATAAAGATGAAATAAAATAAATAGTTAAATAATTGTAGTGAAATTAACGTTATAAGTGCTTACAGTTATTTTTTTGCTATAAAATTGTAATTGGATTAATCTCAGAGAATCCTTTAGTGAGGTCATTCAATGATTTCATGGTTTTTCATTGGTTTAGTTATAACCATATTATTTACTCCTGGCCCAACCAACACATTATTGGCATCATCTGGTGTTCAGGTTGGTGTACGCAAATCACTTTTACTTATCCCAGCTGAAGCATTGGGTTATATCGTTGCTATAACAGCTTGGGGTATGTTGATTGGCAAAGTATCAACAGCTTTACCATTACTTCCTACCTTTTTAAAGTTAATGAGCGCTGGCTATATTTTGTATTTGGCGATTAAGCTTTGGCGTACAGCGAATCAACAAGTGGCATTAAATCAACCAACTATTCGCCCACGTGAATTATTGTTTGCTACGCTTTTAAATCCTAAAGCGTTGTTGTTTGCTTCTGCAATTTTTCCAGCAGTTGCATGGAAGAACCAAGACATTTACTTAGTACATATGAGTGTTTTTGTTGGTTTGATTTTGCCGATTGCTCTGTTTTGGATATCTGTTGGAGCAATGTTGGCGACCAATAAGGTTAAATGGCTTTCACAATCAAAATTACAACGCACAGCATCTGTCGTGCTTATTAGTTTTTCAATCCCGATCAGCTATTCTGCATTAATCAATTTATAAAGTATCTCTGCTATTCTGCCTATCAGGATAGCAGTCTTATTTTCATTAATGATGATTTACGTTAAAGTACCTGCCAATCATTAATTTAGATTTTGGAAAAAAGTCATGGCAATAAAATCTGATCGTTGGATTCGTGAAATGAGCGAAAAACACGGCATGATTGAACCTTATGCAGAGAATCAAGTTCGTTATGGTGAAAATGGCGAAAAGTTGATTTCTTATGGGGTGTCGAGCTATGGCTATGATGTTCGATGCGCACGTGAATTCAAAGTATTTACCAACGTTCATTCAGCGATTGTTGATCCTAAAAACTTTGACGATAAAAGCTTTATTGATATCGAATCAGACGTTTGTATCATCCCACCAAACTCATTTGCCTTAGCACGTACCATTGAATACTTCCGTATCCCGCGAAATGTACTTACTGTTTGTTTGGGTAAGTCGACTTATGCGCGTTGCGGTATTATTGTAAATGTGACGCCGTTAGAGCCTGAGTGGGAAGGTCACGTTACTTTAGAATTTTCCAATACAACAAACTTACCTGCGCGTATCTATGCAGGTGAGGGTGTCGCACAAATGCTTTTCTTTGAAAGCGATGAAGTGTGTGAAACATCATATAAAGATCGTGGTGGTAAATATCAAGGTCAGACAGGCGTGACTTTACCTAAGACCTAATAATTAGCCCATCTATAACATGATGGGCTTTTTTCTACATATCATTTCTTACAAAATACTTTATCGTTAAAAATAGTTCAGATGAATGAAGCTAGTATTTTGATAAAAATAAGATAGAATGAACATAATTTGGTTTGTTTTTGTACAGAATCACTATAAGCTCATTTAAAGGCCGAGTTGTGGTTTGGCATAACACCTATAAAAAAAATACGGATGTTTAGAACATGGAGGTCGGTTTCATGCGACAGTTTAAGTCTCTTCATTTGGCATTGTTGGCTTTGGGCGGATTGTGCTTGAATACTACTAATGCTACTTCTACTTTAACAAGCTTAACTGATACTGAAATGTCGGCTACAACTGGTCAAGCATTAATGAGTTTGTCATATATTGCTCCTACTGATGCTGCGAACTTGGAAAGAGCTAGATCTGGTGGTGATCAAACGGTCGGGTTTTATAAGTTAGGCATGGAAGCTGAGCTAGAACTTAATGTGAATATTAAGAAATTACAATTAGGTTGTGGTGGTCGTAATGGGCCTGGTTGTGATATTGATTTAGATAATGTGAGTTTGAGTGGTAACCCTGGCATTACAGGTAATCCAGCAACAGATGCTGGCAGTGATCAAAACCGTACAAATCGTGTTGGTAGTTCAGCAAAATTAACAAATCCATTCATAGAATTTGCCATTAAAAATCCAGGTTCTGCAGCTACGCGAGAAATGATCGGTTTTCGTGTTAGTTCAGAAAAAGCACAAGGATTATTAACGATTGGAACAGAAAACTCTGCTGTTCCAAATGGTGTTAATGCTTTATCTGGTTATATACCTGTCCGCTCAGATAGTTCTGGTAAAATTAAAGGTGTAGTTGAAACTGCGCCAAGTTATTTTGATGCTTCTGATCCTTATAACAGAATTTCAGGTTCATTAAATGCCCCTTTAGGTACGGTTGCTAAATTCCATTTAGATCAAGGTGGATTTTGGGTACCAGGATTTAAAAATGTTGGTTTTGAAATTCCTGGATTTACGATTAAAGGTAATCGTATGCCTACGGTTCTATCTCTCAATCCTGTGGTGCGACTACCAGATTTAGTTTTGGGACGTGATTTCAATAACAGTAACTGTGGTAGTGGAAGTAGTCAATGTAATAGTTATGGTCTGTCTTCTAATGGTAGTACTTTCCCTGTGAAACCAACATATACGATTGGAAGTACAACAATTTCTGATGGAGCTGGTGGTAATATTGTCTATTTGAATCCAAATAATATCTCTGCAGTAGGTACACAAGGGGGTGTTAATGATCCAAATCAGGCAAATAACAATACAAATGTTTTAGCTTCTATAAGAGCTAAAGTTGATGGTTGTAGTGGTATTGGTTGTATTGTTGCGGGTAGTAGTTATTACGTAAACATGTATACAAAAGTGAAAAATATTACTGCGAGTGTTACTGTTAATCAACCATTAGGCTTGATTCACTCTTTACCTCTTAATTCTGGAGCATCTCTAAGTTTACAGTCACAAAATCTTCTATGGCCAGGCCAACCTTTAGATGATATTACTTCACCAGGTTGGTGGTTGAGTGTTAAAGATGGTGTTGATTTGGGAACTATTGTTCCAACAAATCCAGTTAATTTGTGTGAAGGTACAACTGCGGTACCACAACAATGTGTTCATCCACAAATTGCTCAGCAAGTAAATGCTTACCTAGCAAACAACCCACCATCAACAAGTGATTTAGGCGGATTGATTACTGGTAATGAGGCATTAGGTATTCAGATTGGAACTACGGGGGCAACAGGTGGCTTTGCATTATCTAATTTGGGTTTAACTGTAAACGGTCTAACTTTAGGTAATCAATATTTTACACCAAACTGTTATGGTAACTTGAAGTTCTGTTAGTTTTTTATATAGTAGATTAAAGCAGCTTCGGCTGCTTTATTTTTTGAATAATAAGGATATAAGAATGATTAATTTGCGAGGGATGGAGCGAGTTGTTGTTGTTGGAGGGGGGACTTCAGGTTGGTTTGCTGCGCTGAAACTCAGACAAATTTTTAGCAGCTCTGTCGAAATTATGGTGATTTCTGCTCCTGAAGTACCAATAGTTGGTGTTGGAGAGGGTGGTATACTTAACTTACTTACAACATTGAATCATTTAAATATAGATTTAAGAAAATTTATAGATGAAACTGGATCTACGCTTAAATTGGGTTTTCGCTATGAAGGATGGCGTACTGGTAAGCAAAATGACTATTTTTACCATCTTTTTTCGGGTAAGACTCAAGAGTTTGAGTGGATGGAGGATGGATTTCACCCTTATTTATCAGGTTTGTTGAATCATGGTATAGATATCAATCGTTATTTAACATCTTATCAATTTTGTGAGGATCGAAAATCATCAGATGAGGTTTTGGCAATTTTAGCGAGAAGAAATAATAATTTTGGAGCTTCGCTACATTTTGACACTTTTAGAGTTGGACAATATCTAAAAAATATAGCTAAGTTGAGAGGTATTGTACATGTTGAGCAGAAAATTCAGGATGTTAAGTTACATCCAGAGACTGGAGATGTAACTGCTATTCAATTAGCTGATCGCGATATTGCATGTAATTTTGTGGTTGATGCTTCAGGTTTTTCTCGTTTATTAATTGGAAAAATATATAAAAGCCCGTGGATTTCATTTGCAGATTCATTACCCATGAATCGTGCTTTACCTTTTCATATAAATCATAAAGATAGGATTGAATTAGTGACACGCGCAACAGCAATGAGCGCAGGTTGGGTATGGCAAATACCATTGCAACAAAGAATTGGAGCTGGCTACGTATATAATGATCAATTTATTACAGATCAACAGGCGCAGCAAGAAGTAGAAATGTGGTTGGGACATGAAATCAGTCCAGCTAAACCAATTTCATTTGAAGCTGGTTATTATCAACAAGTTTGGATAAAGAATGTAGTTGCAATTGGTTTAGCTGGTGGATTCGTTGAACCTTTAGAGGCAACATCAATCGGGCAGATGTTAGAACAGCTCTCATTCTTATCATCATTGATAAAAGGGAGTCATGGAGTGATTTCAGAACAAAGTATTGATTATTATAATCAACAGAATGCACAGGGATGGTTGGGAATAAGAGATTTTATTAGAATGCATTACGATACTGGACGTTCGGACACACCATTTTGGCAGTTTATGCAAACAGTTCCATTATCTGAAAATTATCGTGAGCTAAAAAAATGCTGGCAACATCGAACACCTAGAATGATTGATTTTACCCAATATCAAATGAATAATTTCCAAATGTTTGGTATTTCAAGTTGGTTTGCTGTAGGGACTGGTGTAGGTGTAATAAAACCAGAAGCAACAGCTGCTGAATTATACTCATTATCAGCTGAAAAAAAGCAGAAATTAGCTAAGTATTTGAACGATACAAAACAGCATTTACTCTTATGAAATATACTAAAAATTATGAATGAATTTGAAAATTAGAAAGCTACTGATTCTTCTAAGCCAGTTGTATTTTCATCTATCGGAAAAATGTAACATTTAGCCAGTTTATTTTGCTTTTGTGTAATTATTCGGCATAATGAAAAGTGAGATTACATAGGCAAAATATGCCTTTTATCTTGAGTGATACTCGGAAGTATCCTTTTTGAAAGGATAAATCACTCAGTTTGATGTATAAAAATAACGATGATGCGGAGCATCGTGTAACAGGAAGGTCAAGATGACTACACTTCATACGGTATCATTCAAACGAACTGTTTTGGCGACGTTAATTAGTCTGTGCATAAGTAGATATGCTTTTGCGCTTCAAGAAATATCTGACGATGCTTTAAGCCAAACGACTGGTGAAGGTGTTGCAATTTTACCTACTGATTTTTCTTTTGTTCTTCGTGGTGATAAAGCCGGTAACGAAACATCTCTAACTGATAGAAGTAAAGATACTGGTTATATACATTATGTTCCAGTAGGTGGTCTAACCTCTATGGTTCAAGATACGAACAAGGATGGGTCAGTGACTACAGCTGATCACTCTGTTGGTAAAGCGGATCTATACTTATATGGTTTGGCTTTATCCAAAAATGATAATAACTCAAATAACCGTTTTGGTTCCAACATTGCAAGCTGGGGAACAGCAAATAACCCTTGGGTGCTCAAAGCTGCAACAGCAACCAATGTTCCTGATTTTTCTGGTACAAACGGAACGGTTACATATCTAAACCTTGAAGCACCATTATATGAAACTGGGACAAAAACAGGTGTAGATGCCTATAATTTAAAGCTTGCACTATGGGTTGATGCTTTTGTACGGGATCAAAGTAAACCTGAAGGTGACCCTAATCAATTTAAACTCGGAGAATTATTTAGCTCCACACAAACTGCTGCTGAGGCTTCAGCTGGCGATCGAGCGAATCGTTTACGTTTGCAAGCAATAGCGAATGGTTTTGGAATAAATGGCAGTAATTTGCAAATATTTCAAACCTTAGGTGGCTCGAGCAATAATAATGGTATGAGTGCCTTTTATAATAACACTTTAGGCGTCTCAGGTGTTTTTCGTATAAATAGTGGTGACAGTCAAAACTTCAAGGCTGTCTACAATCCCGGTACAGCATCTCGTACCTATAGTATAGATGGTGGTACAAACTACTCTACAACAGCGGGTTGGAGAACTGCAACGACAGGTTGTGGTGACGCTTCAATAAGTTTTAGTGATGCTAATTGTCAATTCAGATTCAGAGATCGCAAGGTCAAAGATACTGTATCAGGTGCATCGTGGAATTTACCTACTGGATTCCAAGCTGGTGACAAAGTATTGCGTATAAGTACAAAAGAAACGACATCTGCTGCTAACCCAACAGTACAATCAAATTTATCAACACCAGCTTTAAATGGAACTGTTGCACCAACATTTGAGGCTAATGAAGGATTGTATCTCTATTATCCGAATATCAACCTTGTATTAGGAAGTCTATATCAACCTGTAATTTTGGGTTCTGATGGACGAAATTTTAGTTTAGAAATAGCACGTATTCCAAATAGACCTGAAATTTACAAGAAAATTTACACAGACTATTCTGGCTTAGATACTAGTTATTTAGGTTCGACTTGTAATGTGTATCAATGTGGTGATTCTACCATCTCTGGTTACCAAGGTGGTTCTGCACGTACAAACTATAATTTGGCAAATGGTACTAAATTAGCAACACACAGTAGTATTAGTATTGGTACAGCTTATAGCCCTGATGGTGGGAAGACGTTGCTGGCTTATGATGGCGTTGAGTCCATGGGGGTGTTTTTTGGCCAACCTGTTTCAAGAACAGGAATATCTGGAACAAAGACTTACAATGAGGTGCAGTATCAACAGCGTCGTCAACGTGTTGATACGAATTACCTAGTGACAGATCGTTATGTTTTGAGATCACAAGGTGGATTGTTTTCTGGCGGTTCAACAGTAAGAGACCCTTATGATGGGCATACAATTACTGCTGGATGGGCAAGTACTGTAGAGGAGTTCCGTTGGTTTACAACACAAGGTTACCATGAAGATTGGATATACTTAGATAGTGTAAATGCAGATGGGACAAAAGTATTTGGTAATACAGATGGAACATATGCTCGAAATTGTACAACTGCATTTGCTTGTTTAGGTGGCACGCCTGTAAATGGTGGCAGTGCTGTGGCTGGTCAAAAAGGTAGCGTTACAAGTGCAACAAATTTAAATAACTTAACTTTGGGTGGATTTATTGCAGGTCTTGATGAGTGTTGGCCAGGTGAGACAGGTAATAATGCGTGTGCAGGAACAAGCCAATCCGGAGAAGGGGTTAAAGGTTTAAGTCGTTTAACAATATTGGACTCAACAGCGGCGAAAGCAGAAAATAGACAATGGGCATTTGGTACACGTAATAATGAGGCAAGATGGTTTAATGTTAATGGTGGTTTAGAGAAAATTTTATATGGCAGCGCTAATGATCCTGCTCCAGCAGTTCCAACTGGTGGTGTTAACCCTTCGGCAATGAATAACTATGGTTCAGCAGTAATTGATGGGCTTTTAATTCAACATATGAAATTAACCACGAAAGGACTATAGGAGTATTAAGATGAAAAAAATAGCGATTTTACTCCTATTATCCATAACTAATTTATCTCATGCTGAATTACAAGCTTTGGATAATCAAACACTTCAGTCTATACAAGGACAAGGTGGAGCAGATTTATCATTTAAACTCTCCTTAAACCATAATATCTTAAGTGATAGCGATTTATTAGCAGGAATTACACCAACTTTTAACTGCGATCCAGCACGCTTAGAGTATTGTCGTCTAGCAATTTCTGTAAATAAACGCTTTGTACAACAGGGTTCAGCTGGAGCAAGCGATCCAGTTTGGTCGATGGCAGCTAGTGATCCTGATATAAACAATAAAGGACGTAAGCTTTGGGTGGTCTTCAAAGGATTGCAGGGTACTTTGAATATCCAGAAATTAGGCTTAGATGCAGTTGATTTACAATACCTTCCAAAAACTGGCACTGGTACGGTAATTAAGCCTGCTATGCAATTTACTTTTGATAGTAGTAAGCCAATTCAAATTCGTAATTTTGGCTTTAATGCATTATCAATTGAGCAAGATACGGGCTCTGTCCTTTCATATTATGATACTAATGGTAATCTGATAGAGGGTACAAGCACTAATCCGCAAGATTATGGATTCTTAAAAACAGGAACATTTAGTGCAGTTCCGCAAAGTACAGGTGTAATTGGGACTTCTTCACCTATTACTGTGACAACAGCAAATAATTATGACACTGGCCGAGAAAAAGGTTTTATCGGTTTACAAATGAATGGCAATCTTGCAATAGATGGTAAGGTACAAATTTTTGCATGTAGTAATCATGCTCGTTGTTAAATTTTATTGAATTCAAAGGATTGAACAATGGAAAAGAAAAATCAGAAGCTACAGACACGATATTTTGTACTTAATACTCTAGCTGTAAGTATTTTATTAGTTAGCAACTCTACTTATGCTTTACAAGCATTAGATGATACATCTATGCGCGACGTTAACGCACAAGATGGGTTAAATGTTAATTTAGATTTTAAAGAGTTAAATGTAGGGACTTTCTTTTGGCAAGATAATGCAGGACGTGGAAGTGCGGGAAAAGCAACTGACAGTACCTTACGAGCTGAAGCTGAGAATTTCAAAATTCAATCGCATAGCTCATCACCAACAGTAAGACCTAATATCAATATCCAAATGAATACTGGAAGTGAATCTAATAAGGCAGGATTAGACTTCAATTTAAAAGTTGCGCCTGTTTTAATCAGTATGAATAAGTTTAAGGTTTGTGACTCAACAGCTTGTGGCAGTCCAGTCGGGGACATCGCGATACAAACTAACTCAGATACAAGTATTAGTTTTAAAACTCGAGACGGTCTTTTTAGTAAGACTGGCCAAAGTGAACTAACATTTGCTTCGAAAAATGCAAGTATTTATCTTGGACAAACAACTGGATTATCACCAAGCCAAGCACTCAATCAATTAATCCTGAAAAATTTTAATTTTAATTTTTTTGCTAAAGGCGTAATGTACATTGATGGTACAGAAGGATTTATTGTTCGAACTAATGCAGCTGGAGTACCAGATGCAGTTATTAATTACAATGCAGATGGTACTGTAAATACTTCAACAAGTACCACGCCTAATACAACATACGGTTATGTCGATTTTACTCGTGTAACTGATCCTGCAAATTCTGGAACAATTACAGGAAATACATATTCTTCTACGGCGAGTAATTCGGGTTTAAACTTAGAATTTATGCTGAATAAAAATGTAAATCCAAATAACCGTTATTCTGTAGATGGAACTAAAACCCCTTTAAATGGTCAAGCTACATCCGAGAAAGCTCAAGGACTTATACGATTAGGTGCAAGTGGTCGTATGGTCAATGGTTCTATACAGATACGTGGTACAAATGCTAATAGCAACGATGGATTTACCCGAACAGATCCTGTTTATAATGTAGCGTCTAACCAATTTGGGAATCCTGATAATACTAATATTTTAGGTAAAGCGAATAACGGGGTTAGTTCGTCAGGGACACAAAATATTATTGGTAATACCGGTATAGCTTTCCGTATGAAAGCTGACTTTACTAAAAAGAATGATCCAATGTTGCAAGGCGATAATACAAAAGCGACGACATTGGAGCTAGGGGGCGCAGGGTTTAATACCTACGGATTTGAATTCGGAGAATTAACGGGTTTGAATTTGAGAAACAGAGGTTCGTTTGATACAGGAAATGTTTATCTAAATTTAGTAGATACAAAAACTGTTTTATTACCAGCGAATAAAGTATTGCAAACAAGTCGTTATTGGAATGGTTCTAGTTCTACAACATTAACCACTGATGCTGATTACGTTCAAAATATTCATAATGGAACGACTGATCAAAATCCTTATGCGCTTCTGGCAGCTATACGAGGTGCAGAGTTTCAGGCATTTTCACGCAGCGGTCGTTTTACCAATAGTGCAAGAACGACAGGTACAACGATTCCTAAAATCAATGATACTACAGGTAATACGTGGGGTTTAGCATTACCTTTCTATGATTTAAATGCAAATTTAGCCATGTATGGTACAACTGCTCCAGCAGATGCTTACTATTATGATTTAGGTGGAACAAGATATACTGTTGTAGCTGGTGCGGAGCGTTTAGGTTTTTCACTTGCCATGAGTACTACGGGTATGAATGGAAGTACAGATACTACTAAGCAAAAGACTACTTCAATCTTGTTATTAGATAACGCAGATACAAACTCAGTACGTTATATTGGTTTGCGTAATATCGATATGTTATTGCGCGGTACGGGAACAGTTGGGCTTGAAAATGGAAGTTTTAATGCTAGCTTAAAAGACATTTTGATTATCTTATCTGCACAAATTGCAGGAGGATATTTACCAGGAGCATTATATAAAGGGACATCTACACCGGCATCAGCTTCATCAGCGGACTTCTCAAATAATAATGATGTTTTGTTGTCTACTAAATTACGTTTAGATGGTAAGAAAATAGATCTTTCTTTGATACCAAATAGTGAATATACCAGTACTGACGGTAGTCGCTTGAGTGTTGTTGGTGAGTTAGAGCTTAAGGCTGTAAAAGATGGTGGGAAAAGCGCAATTCAGTTAAGTGATCCATTAGATGGTTCTACTGTAGGTTTCGATAATATCGATGGTAAAGTTGCATTTAATAATGCAATTATTATTTCACCAGATACTCGAGAGACATGTCCTACAGCTGGTTGTGATGGTATGGTTTCCTTTAAAGCAGGTCTAACTTTCAACCCAGCTGGAACAACAGGTATTGGAGCAACTGGTGGAGCAAATAGTGCAACAAATGCTGAAAAGATTGCGGGTGTATTAAGAGTTCGAGATATAAATCTTTATCCTCCAACAGTGGGAGCACAGCCACAACGCTTAGGTGAAATGGTGTTGACGGGTGGACGTATTACTGGCCAATTAGGAATTATTCCTCGAAACTAAGGATAGAATCTGATGAATAAAAATAAGATGCTAGGATGTCTAACTCTATTTTTTAGTCCTCTAGTAATAGCAATGCAACCAATGGATGATCAAAGTCTATCAGTTGCGACTGGTCAAGATGGTTTAAATATTAATGTAACTACCCCAAGCATTGAATTTAAACAAATGGCTGTGATTGATCCTGATGGTTGGGATACGAAGACGGTTGCTGCAACAGAATATCGTGGTAGAGCTGCGTTAGTACTTGCACAAAGTCCTAATTCAACTATGTCGAGTCCAACTATAACCGCAAAAGCTGCTGGTACTTCTACTAACTTAAGTCTAAATGCTGTTATTGATACAGATAAGGGGACTGGTACTAATGGAGCTTTCGCGAATATCGGGATAACTTTTGGAAATTTAGATGAGTTAGTATTTTCTAAATTCTCTATCTATACGGCTGGTGCAAATGCTGTATCAGATATGGGTTTGACAACTCCTGGTATTTATACGCAAAGAACCATTTTTGGTGGAACTACAGCAACATTAAATACAGGTGTTAAAGAGTTACTTAGATTAAATGACGGTTTGAATATAAAGTTTTTAGCTACGAATAAACCGAAAATGAATATTCAACTCGGAGCAGCGCCACAGGGTTACATGGTGCGTCTAGGTGGGGCGATTGATTCTATTTGTGGAGCTGGGACAGGGTGTAATATGATGCTAGTCTCTAGCTACGCTACTGAAACTGATCCAACAACAACAGCTATTGGTGCAAATTTTAAGTTTCAAATGAAAGCATCAAATCCTTTAACAGGTTTTCGTTTAGATAATTTTCATGCTGGTATTGAATCCGATGGTTTTGTTTTTGGAAATTTTGTAAACACGTGCTCTACAACACCTAGTACTTGTATCACCTCTGATGCAGTTGATTTATCATTAAATGAAATCAAATTAGGTAATGATATGACAACAATTCCTGCGGTTGGAAGTGCTAATTATCGATTTAATGGTTTACAAAATAGTTCAATCGGAAATGTTGGATTTAAAAATGCTTCAGTTACTGACTTAAAAATGAAAATTAGTGGTCTGTAATTAATCAAGAGCATTAGTAAAAAATAGGGAGTATCGCTCCCTATTTTTTATTTAAATATTCAAGAATATTCTCAAGTTGCTTTTCTCGTTTTACTAGGCTCCACAACTCTTGAGCTTCTGGATAGGCTTTAGTCATCATACCTAACCATTGCTTGTAACGACCAATCATTCCAATTTCAGTTTTGAATTGTCCGCTTAAAAAACGTTGTTGTAATACGACTAGCTCCTGCCATGTTAAAATTGCTTGGTCGCTATTTTCACGGATACAGAGTGTCAAATCTGGAGTTGTAACAGCGCCACGTCCTATCATCAAATCCTGACAACTTGATTGTTCTAAACATGCTTTGGCGTCAGCATTATTCCAGATTTCACCATTGGCAATTACATTGATTTTTAATGCTTCAGTAATTGGCTGGATTTTTTCCCAATAGGCAGGAGGCGTATAGCCATCGGCTTTTGTACGAGCATGAACTGTGAGCCAACTAGCACCCGCATCTTCAATGGCATGTGCATTATCGAGTGTATGGTTTTCATCTAAATAACCGAGTCGCATTTTTGCTGAAACTGGAATATGTTTAGGTACAGCATCACGAACAGCTTTGACTAAGAGATGTACCGTTTCAGGTTCATCTAATAAAACTGAACCGCCGCGATGGCGATTTACTGTTTTAGCTGGACATCCAAAATTTAGATCAATTGCAGGAGCACCGAGTTCAACGACTTTAGCAGCATTGGCTGCGAGCATTTCAGGATTATTTCCCAAAAATTGAACATGTACAGGCGTTCCAGCAGCTGTTTTACCATCAGTTTTTAGTTCAGGACAAAAACTGTAATAAATATGGTCAGGTAGAATGCTGTCAGTAATACGAATAAACTCAGTCACACACCAATCAAAACGACCAACATGAGTGAGGACATCACGCATAATTGGATCTGTTAGACCTTCCATAGGGGCGAGTGCGAGTTTCACAATGCATTACCTAGTTAAACAAAAACTGGTTTATACGCATTTTAAGAGAAGCTGTCTAGTTTTTATTGGGACAGTTAATTTAACGCCCTAATATCATTTCTAAAACAAATTTACTGCCAATAAATCCGATTGCTAGTAATACGAATCCTGTAATTGTAAATCGAATCGCTTTACGTCCACGCCAACCAAATTTGTAATGTCCGATTAGTAAAGCTCCATATAAAAACCAAGAAATAATACTAAATGCAGTTTTGTGAGCGAGGTGTTGAGCAAAGAAATTATCAATGGTAAAGAAACCAAAGATTAGTGCAGCGGTGAGTAAACCAAACCCAGTAATAATTAAATCAAAAAGTAAGGATTCCATCACTTGAAAAGGAGGGAGCAGGTTGACCCAAATACGTTTTTTTTGTTTTTTCTTGAGTTCTCTGTCTTGAAACCATAATAGAACTGCTTGAATGGTTGCCATTAACAGAACCGCATAAGCGGACAAAGACAAAATAATATGGGTATCTAAACCGACTCCATGATGTTCAATGGTTTGATTGGATTGGCTTAAAGAAAACCCTAGGATTAGTCCAATCGCAGCAACAGGAATGCCGATTAAATTTAGAGGTAATATTGGGCGAATCAGACTCAAAATTAAACTTAGGCTTAACATCAGTCCAGAGGTAAAGGAAATGAGATTAAATACATCATAATTTACCCCTAACGGAGTAATCATATCCTGTGACAAGACAAGACCATGAAGTATCAATCCTAATACAACAATAAGACCATAACACCAAAGATTTGGAGTACGTTTTGACATTAAATGGATAAACAGATACCAGAATGAACTGGTATATGAGACAAGTGCCAAAATTGTGTAAACCAAGGGGAGACTGATCATGTCAAACCTTTTTTAGGGGGATGAATAATATTCACCATATAAGATATAAATTCGCTTCGAACTACAGTATCCTATAGCATCTTATGCATAAATTTTCTATTTTAAGAAAGATTTTTTTGCAACTAGCCATTTTAAGCGGATTTCGCAATGTTTGATACCTTAACAGAACGACTCACACAGAGTTTAAGAAATGTTACTGGCTCAGGGCAGCTGACCGAAGACAATATTAAAGATACCTTACGTGAAGTACGTATGGCACTTCTTGAAGCCGATGTGGCGTTACCTGTAACTCGTGAATTTATCGCGAAGGTGAAGGAAGAAGCACTTGGTCAAGAAGTAATGACTCAGCTTTCTCCAGGTCAGGCATTTGTAAAAATTGTCTATGATGAACTCACCAAAATGATGGGTGAGGCAAATGAGACTCTTGATTTAAGCGCAAAACCACCTGTTGTGGTCCTTCTTGCTGGTTTGCAAGGTGCTGGTAAAACCACGACGGCTGCAAAATTAGCGCGCTTCCTCAAAGAGCGCCAAAAGAAAAAAGTAATGACTGTTTCTGCCGACGTGTATCGTCCTGCAGCGATTAAGCAGTTAGAAACAGTATCAAATGAAGTTGGTGTTGGTTTTATTCCTTCACAAGCGTCAGAAAAACCAATTGATATTGTCAATCGTGCGATTGAGCAAGCAAAAATTCAATTTGCTGACGTTTTAATTGTCGATACAGCAGGTCGTCTACATGTCGATGAAGACATGATGGATGAGATCAAAGAATTACATGCTGCTGTGAAGCCGACCGAGACTTTGTTCGTCGTTGACGCGATGACAGGTCAAGATGCTGCCAATACAGCAAAAGCTTTTAATGATGCTTTGGCTTTAACTGGTGTGATTCTCACTAAAACTGATGGTGATGCACGCGGTGGTGCTGCACTTTCTGTTCGTGCCATCACGGGTAAGCCGATCAAGTTCTTGGGTATTGGTGAGAAACTAGATGCGCTTGAGCCATTCCACCCAGATCGTGTTGCACAACGTATCTTGGGTATGGGTGATGTCCTTTCTTTAGTCGAAGAAGTTGAACGTAAGATCGACAAAGAAAAAGCCGAAAAAATGGCGAAAAAATTGCAAAAAGGCGGTACCTTCAACTTTGAAGATATGCTGATGCAATTTGAGCAAATGAGTAAAATGGGCGGCATGATGGGCTTCTTGGATAAGTTGCCTGGTATGAGTAATGCGGGCATTCAGGATGCAATTGAAAAAGCTAATCCTGAAAAGCAAGTTAAGCGTATGGAAGCGATTATTCAGTCGATGACGATTAAAGAACGTCGTAATCCTGATTTAATTAATCCAAGCCGTAAAAAACGTATTGCTGCTGGTTGTGGTATGGATGTTGCTGAAGTGAATAAATTGATCAAGCAACAAGCACAAATGGCGAAGATGATGAAGAAATTTGCGAATCCATCAGGCATGAGCAAAATGTTGAAATCTTTGGGCAATATGCAGAAACAATTCGGTGGTGGTGGCGGTATGGGACCATTATTTGGTAACAACGATACCAAAAAATAATAAATAAAAGCCCATACTTTCATTAGAAGGCGCATTAGCGCCTTTTTTATTAACTGATGGTTGGTGTATAAAAAAGTTAGTGTATAAAAATAGTACAAAATTAAACACTAAACGTTTAGTAAAAATTAGATAATAAAAATTAAATGTATGATTTTATTGATAAATGTAAACTATGTCACAAGATATGAAAAATAAGGTTTTTATTTTGCATTGTGAAAATGCAAATCCAGAACAGCATTGGTATATCTGGTTAGAGCAACAACTAAAAAGCATTGGTATCTCTGCTGAAAGAGTTGTTCTGGCTGATTCAAGTCATCCTGATGCGGAGGTTTGGCAAACTTGCTTAGAGGCTCAATTAAATACTATTAATCAACAAAGTATTTTGGTTGCACATGGATTATCTTGTCTAGCGGCAGCGAGATATCTGGCTGATAAGCTCAAAGGGACATCTATTAAGGCAGCATTATTTTTAGCAGGTTTTAACGAAACAATTCCACAACATCCAGAATGGAATCAATTTATTCAAGAAAATCGTTTCGAAAGCAAATACCTTCGAACGAATATCCTTCGACGTATCGTGTTTTTTTCAAGCAATGATCCTGTCGTGCCTGTGCCATACACATTCAAATTTGCACATTATATTAATGCGCAATTGATTGAAGTAAGCCAAGCAGGACATTTTTGTGAGGATGATGGCTATCGTGAATTTGAACATTTATTTAAGGTAATTCAAACATTAGTAGCAGCAGAATTGACCTGAACATAATGTTTTAAGCCTTTTAAAAGTAAATCCGATTCGATTTGCGGTTGATAATGCTTTAAAAATTTTTCAAACAAATTGGCATCACCACCTGTGAGTACGAGTTTTCTTGGCGATTGCTGCATGATTTGATGAATCGTGCTAATCAAGCCTAAAAGAATGCCATGATGGACAGCATCAACGGTGTTATGTCCTGGATCTAGATTATCAAAGGCAGAATCTGGAATTTTGATACCCTTAGTGTTTTGAATCAGAGAGTCACGCTGTAAGTACAGATTAGGTAAAATATATCCACCTAGATGTTGGAAACCATCAATAAGATCAATAGTTAAAGCCGTTCCACATCCAATCACACAATAGCTCTCATTCGGTTTAGCGGTTGCTAATACTTGCAACCATCGGTCTATTCCTAACTGATTTGGAACATCGTAGCCACATCGTAATCCAGCATATTCAGTATGTACTTTGGCAAAAATGACGGGTATTTCTAAAATATCTAGGATTGTTTTAATACGATGATTATTTTCACTGTCGAGAACAGAAGATACCCCAACGTGAGTAATGTTCTGATAACGAAAATGTTGAATAAGTCCTAACAACAAGTCGGCAGGCGATTGGAGATGTAATTCAGCAGCATGCTCAATAATTTGATCTTGCTGTGTAATCCAATATTTTAAACGTGTATTACCAATATCAAGCCATAAACTTTTCATCGCATTGTGATCCCTTAGTTAGATGCAAGACGTAAACGACCTTGATAGAACTGTTGTGTTTGATCTGATTTGATTATAACGGCACCATCATTCGAAATGCCTTGGAACTGACCATAGGTTTTACCTAGTGCATGTTCAAACTCTACAAACTCATTGATCCAAATCGCATGATGATTAAATCGTTCAGCTAGATTATAGCTGCCATGTTCGAACCATTGAGCTGCTTGTTGAATCGCAACATATAATTCAGCAATAAGCTGAAATCGTTCAAGTTGCTGTAGTCCTAAATGATGTAGTGATGTAATGGATTGATCTGCATCTTCCACATTAGGGGTGTTAATATTAATACCTACACCGACAATCGCTTGATTTACAGAAAGCGGTTCAACTAAGATCCCCCCCCATTTCCCTTGTGAACTGTATAAATCATTTGGCCATTTGACGTTTAATGATAAGTTACGTAAGCATGGGATCTGTAAAATATTCAAAGCAACTTCAAGTGCAAATCGCCCATCAAGTGCTGTATTGGTTTGAATCAGTGTGCTTAAATAAACATTTCCATCAGGGGAAACCCATTCACGTTGGTGTTGACCACGTCCTTTGGTTTGTTGCGCGCTACACACAAGACCTGTTGTCATGCCTTTTTGAGCAAGCTCACGCATATCATCATTAGTAGATGTCGTTGTGGTTTTGAATAACACCACTTCTGGATATTGATTCTTTGCATTTAAGAGTTGCTGTAACTGGCGTGTTGCGAAATCATCCATCATTTTTTACAAGTAGAGTGGTCATGTATTCATGGAGTTAATCATATATTTGCTCATTGGTGCAATTGCTGGATTCACCGCAGGATTGTTTGGTGTTGGTGGTGGATTAATAATTGTTCCAATTTTATTTATTGTATTCACTCAGCTGAATTATGATCCTAATGTCATTATGCACATAGCTGTAGGTACATCACTTGCAACCATAGTTGTTACCTCAATCAGCTCAGTCATGGCGCATCATAAAAAAGGTGCAGTGCTATGGTCGGTATTTAAGAATCTAGCTCCAGGATTGATATTAGGCTCTTTTTTTGGGGCGGGAATTGCTGATCTCATGTCAGGACAACATTTACAGTTAGTGATTGGCATTTTTGCAGTGTGGATGGCTTATAAAATGTTTAGAGGAGCGCATGCACAGATTGATCCTAATAAGCATTTACCTTCAGCACCTCTACAATGTGCAGCAGGGGGCGGAATTGGTATCGCATCCGCGATTTTTGGTATTGGGGGCGGGAGTTTAACGGTTCCTTATCTCAATCGACATGGTGTAGTGATGCAACAAGCTGTAGCAACATCTGCAGCCTGTGGTTTACCAATCGCTTTAGCAGGTGCGATTGGATTTATGTGGTTTGGTGCAAAAGAACAGATTGATGTTCCCAATACGATTGGCTATGTACATGTATATGCTTTTCTGGGGATCAGTGTGATGAGTTTTATTACTGCCAAAGTTGGTGCTAGGGTAGCACATCGACTATCAGCAGCGATGCTGAAGAAGTGTTTTGCAGGATTATTGGTTTTTGTTGGAAGCTACTTTATTTACAAAGGTTTAATTTAGTTCTTAATTTCATGTAATCATTACTATTACGTTGATTTAATAGGCTGTTTTATTCTAAAAGTGCACGTCATGTTGTTGACGTGTAACCACTGAAAAGAAAAGACTTTTTAGTCTAAAGATGGTGATCTTCGTTTGGAAATTAAGTTATGAACAATAAGGTAGGTTGTTTGCTTATAACTACTTTTTCATTTGATAAACGAACTAGGATGCTAGAATTCTAGATGAGACTTATTTTGCATAAATAAAAATTTATGAGAATAAGGTCAATAAAAAATCAATTAGAAAAAATGTTTCAGATATTCGGTTGATGCTGAGTAGAGTATCTAAATAATTGATCTTTAAATTATAAAAATAGATTATTAAGTCAAATTTAAAGGTGAAATAGTGTCTAAAAGTAGTGATTGGCTTAAAAAGCAATGAAATTGTCAGACAATGATATAGAATTTATAAGGTCAGATCAGTTAAAACAAAAAAGCGCAAACAGCATTGGAAAATGCGAATAACAAAGATAGCGAGGGGCTCATGAATCTCGAAGAGGCGGATAGTCTTTCTGAACAGATTGCAAAATATATTAGTGAACAAATAATTAGTGGTGAGCTTGTCGAGGGTGAACGCATTCAAGAATTGCGCATTGCTAAAGAATTAGATGTCAGTCGTGGCTCTGTCCGTGAAGCATTGTTATTACTAGAACGTACATATTTGATCGAGATTTTTCCACGTCGTGGGGCGATTGTTTCTGAAATGTCTGCTCAGCAAGTCAAAGCTTTGTTTGATACGAATGTGATGGTTCTTGGGCATATTGTGCAGCGTATTAGTGAAACTTGGCGAGTAAATGAAGCTGAGCAACTACAAGAGTTATTGGATCAACTTGTCGAGTTTGTTCGTGCTGGTGATATAGAGAAATTTTATGATGCTATTTTTAAATATCTAGCAGAACAACATGAGATGGTGGCTAATCCTTACATGATGCAATTTTATAAGGAATTGTTGCCATCACTACGTCGTAGCTATTTTTTAACCTTAAATACATCGCGCCGAGAACTACAAGAATCATTTACCTTGTTTAAGTTAGTGATTGATGCAATTTTGATCCGAAAATCACAACAAGCTGCTTTATTTATGGAAGATTTTTGTCGACACTTGCGCAACCTTGTGTTGGAATCTCTAACACGAATGAAACAGATTGAATTGGCTTGGGCGAGACGCTCACGCCGTTAGTTAGGGCAGTATGCGTTTAAGCAGTTTAAAACTTTCAGGCTTTAAATCTTTTGCCGATAGTACCACTTTACATTTTAAAGCGAACCGCACTGCGGTAGTTGGGCCGAACGGTTGCGGAAAATCGAATGTGATTGATGCGATCCGTTGGGTTATGGGCGAATCAAATGCACGTCAGTTGCGTGGCGGTAGTATGCAGGATGTTATTTTTACAGGGACATCTAAGCGTAAACCTGTCGGTGTTGCCAGTGTAGAGCTTCGTTTCGATAATACATATGGAAAATTAGGCGGCGCATACAATGCATATAATGAGCTTGCTGTTCGTCGTCAGGTCACACGTGAAGGTAAATCAGAATATTTCTTGAATGGCACACGATGCCGCCGTCGTGATATTACCGATATTTTTCTAGGAACGGGTCTAGGACCACGTTCTTATGCAGTCATTGAACAGGGTATGATCAATCGTTTGGTTGATGCTAAACCTGAAGAAATGCGAGTGTTTATTGAAGAAGCTGCTGGCGTATCTCGCTATCAAGCACGTCGTCGTGAGACTTTGCAGCATTTAGAACATACTGAGCAAAACTTAGCTCGTTTGGAAGATATAGCGGCTGAATTAAAATCACAGCTGAGAACGCTAAAACGCCAGTCCGAAGCCGCCATCCAATATAAAACCTTAGAAACTCAGATTCGTACTTTAAAAATCGAAATACTGTCTTTCCAAGCGAATCAAAGTCAGAAGTTACAACAAGAATATACTGTTGAAATGAATGAGCTTGGCGAACGCTTTAAATTAGTTCGGTCAGAGTCGCATACAATTGAGCATGATTTAGAAGCGACAAGTGCTTTATTTCAACGTTTGATTCAGCAATCATCACCTTTGCAGCATGAATGGCAACAGGCAGAGAAGAAACTGGCTGAATTGAAAATGACTTTGGAGCAAAAGCAAAGCTTATTTCAACAAAATAGTAGTAGTTTGATTCAGCTTGAACAACAAAAACTTCAAACTAAAGAACGACTACAGCTTTCGGAACTTCAGGTCGAAACTTTAACTGTACAATATGATGAGCAGAGTGAAGCCTTAGTTGAATTGGAGCAGCAAACACAATCGACCGAACATCACTTTAGTGGTCTTCAGGCGCAACAAAAACAAGCACAACAACAATTTGAACAAATTAAAACCCAAGTTGATCAGCAGCAACAAAAAAAGTTGCAAATGGCGGCACAAATTGAACAGCTTGCTAAAAATGTGCAACGAATCGAACAACAAAAGCAGACTTTGCAGAACCAAAGTAATCAGATTCGTGCACAGGTTCAGGATGATGAGCAAGCGCAACTAGAACAATTACAGCAGCAACTACAACAAGAAATCATTGTTTTAGAATCCGAAATTGAGCAATTTCAACAAAATGCAAAGATTTTGCAGGATCAACAACAGCAAGATAAAACCAATCTACAGAGTTTAAAAACAGAAATTCAAGTTCTATTGGCTGAACAGAAAAATTTGAATCAATTGCTGGCGAAGCAGAGTCCAAAACAAAATCAAAATGCTGTTCGATTGATGCAAAGCTTGCGCTTAACAACTCAAGGCAAAGTTCATGCTGTGATCATTGAGAAATTTTTAGCTAAATGGTTACAAGCAGAGTTGATCGAAAGTGGACAAACATTCCAAGAAGATGTGGCACGTCAGTTAAAATCATCCACGCAGCAAAAGATTCAAATACAACAACTGCGTTGTTTAAATGATTTTATTGAAGCTCCACAATCTTCGCTCTGGGCAAATGTTGCCGTTGCAGATGATTTAACAACAGCATTGAGTCATCAGTCTGATCTTATTCATGCACAATCGATTTTGACGCTTGATGGTTATCATATCGGGGCTGATTGGGTGATCGCTCTGCACTATGATGAAGATAGCCAAAGTGCACAGGGCATGCTAAGCCATCAAGTGCGTTTAGAGGAAATCGAACAACAACTTGCAGAAATGCAGCCACAATTACTTGAGTTAGAAAACCAATTTTCTGTTCAACAACAAACTTTGCAGCAACAGCAACAACATTTACAGCAACAGCAACAAAGCCAAAAACAAAAGCAAAAAGAATTACAACAACTCGATGTGCAAATTGCTAAATTACAAAGTACTGCACAGGCTTTTGTATTGCAGCAACAGCAATTGGCAGATCAACTAAAACAATTGGATTTGCAGCTTGAAGAAGATGCGATGCAGAGAGATGATCTAGAAATTGATCTGCATGCACTCGCAATTAAATTAGAAGCGGTATTACCGAACTATAAAACTTTGCAGTTTCAGGTTGAAAGTTTAAATGAGCAGTTAGATGAACAACAACAACAGTTGACTCAACAACAACAACAACGTGAAGTATTACGCCAGCAGACATCACAAGCCAATCAACAGATTGAGTTGTTGGAAAAAGATATTTCTTTTTTAAAAACACAATATCGACAAATTATTGAGCAAATAGAACAGGCAAAGAAATTTGTTGATCCAATTCAACTCGAGTTACCTAACCTCGAATCACAATTCCAAGAGCAGTTCCAGCAAACTGAAAAATTGCAAAAAAATTGGAATGAATGGCAGCTTGAATTGAATCAAGTACAAGAAAAGCAGCAACAACTGACAGAGCAACGCCATCAAGCCGAACAGAAAGATGAACTGGTGCGTGAACAGTTGGAACAAAAACGCTTGGCATGGCAGGCAGCTAAGTCAGATCGTGAACATTATTTAGAACAACTTAAAGAACTTAATTCCGAACCTGTATCTGATCTGTCGATTGAAATTAAAGAGCATCAGCAAAAACTGGAAAAAGCACAACAACAGTTTGAGAAAATTGGCGCAGTTAATTTAGCAGCTTCTCAAGAATACGAAGAGGTGTCACAGCGTTTTGATGAGCTTAGCCATCAGATGCAAGATTTGCAAAATACTGTTGACCAACTAAAAGATGCAATGAAAAGCATTGATCAAGAAACACGAAAGCTATTTATGACCACCTTTGATCAGGTCAACCAAGAGCTACAAGTATTGTTCCCTAAAGTTTTTAACGGCGGTGAAGCTACTTTGAGTCTTGAGGATGACTGGCAGTCAGGTGTCAAATTAATGGCTCGACCACCAGGCAAACGTAATAGCTCGCTGGCTTTGCTGTCAGGTGGAGAAAAAGCACTCACTGCTCTAGCTTTGGTGTTTGCGATCTTTAGATTGAATCCAGCGCCTTTCTGCGTTCTAGATGAAGTAGATGCGCCGTTGGATGATGCGAATGTACAACGGTATTGTAATTTGGTAAAAGAGCTTTCTGAACAGGTACAATTCATTTACATTACACATAATAAATTGGCGATGACAATGGCAACTGATCTATTGGGAGTGACCATGCCAGAGCCAGGTACATCAAAATTAGTGACTGTCGATTTAGAACAGGCAAAAGAATACGGGTTAGTTGCGGAGTCCTAATATGGAAATGAATACAATAATAGGCATTGTTATTGCCGTTGTGATTATGCTCGTTGGTTTGATAATGATTTTAAGAAAACCAAAACCAGTTGAGCCTTCACTAGAAGCAGATTTGCACATTAATCCTGAAAGTAATCAGCCTGTGATTCCACGTCATGTGAGAGATCAGATTCTGAAGGTGGAAACTCCTGAGCTTGCTGTTGAGCGTGTTGAGCCGAGTTTTAAAACTAATCCAATCGAAGCTGCTCCCGTTATTGCTTCTCAACCAGTCACTGAAGTTGAAAAAGCATCTGAACCTGAAAAAGTTCAAGAAATTGCTGAATCAGCTGAAGTTAAAACATCTGTAGCAACTGAAGCTGTACTTTCAACTCCAACTCAGACAGAAGGGAAGGCTTTAGAGGATCAAGTAAATCCTTCCGATAAACTTGATGAAGCGAAAGTTGAGCCTGAACTCACGTTAAACCCAAGTATTGAGACTGTCGAGATTGCTGAGTTTGATGGTGAAAGCAATATTTTAGATGTCCATTTACATGAGCAACAACGTTACGATGATGAAAGTGCGTTAGCAACTGCTGAAGAAATTATTGCCTTAAATGTCTATCCAAACCCGCGTCGAGCACTTTCTGGTGACAAAGCATTAAAAGTATTACTTAAATACGGTTTGCGTTTTGGCGAAATGTCATGTTTCCATCGCTATGAAAATACTGATGAACCAAGTGCTTTGATGTTTTCAGTATTGCGCATTACAGATAATGGTCCAGCAGGTTTTGACTTGGAGACGTTATCAGGTGAACAAGTACAGGGCTTGGCTTTCTTCCTTGCTTTACCAAACAGCAAAGCGGTTACTGGCTACGATATGATGACCAGTATTGCAGGATTAATTGCGCGTGAAATTGATGGTAAAGTTTATGATGAGAATAACCTCGAGTTTTCTCCGCAGTTGAAAGAGCATTGGCGTCATCATGTGATTGACTATCGACCAAGTCAAACAACTGTTTAAACTCAAATCTTTTATAATAAATTTAATGAAAGACATAGGGCGGTTTTCCGCCCTTTTATATGGTGAAATTTAAATGGAACAAAACTCAGTTATTGAGCAAATGCGTCAATTGATTCAATTGATCGCTAAACATAATCATGCTTACTACGTGATGGATCAACCTACGATCACCGACAGTGAGTATGACCATTTATTTCATCAACTTAAAGCATTAGAACAACAGTATCCTGAGTTTATGCAAGCTGATACACCCACGAATAAAGTTGGTGGACAAGCATTATCAAAATTTGAAAGTGTGACTCATGCAGTGCCGATGCTGTCATTAGGTAATGTTTTCAATCAGGATGATTTATTTGCCTTTGCACGTCGTATTGATGAGCGTCTACCGAATCAAAAGGTTCAATACGAAGTTGAACTTAAACTCGATGGTTTAGCGATTTCGCTTTGGTATGAAAATGGTGTGTTGGTTCGAGGCGTAACTCGTGGTGATGGAGAAACAGGCGAGGATATTACTCAAAATGTCAAAACCATCCGTAATTTACCTAAGATTTTATCTTCTCAGCACCAAGCTATTCCACAACTCTTAGAGGTGCGTGGAGAAGTATTGATGCCAAAATCAGGTTTTGAAAAGCTCAATGCAGATCAAGAGGCTAAAGGTGAAAAGACTTTTGCTAATCCACGAAATGCTGCTGCGGGGAGTTTAAGACAGCTTGATCCCAATATCGCAGCATCGCGTCCATTAGCTTTTTATGCTTATGGTATTGCTCAATGCGAGCCTCATCATGGCTTAACGACGATGCATGACAGTTTGCACTGGTTGACCAAATTTGGCTTTGAGATCGCAGAGCGTCAATATCTTTGTGAGTCGATTGAAGAAGTCCAAGAACGCTATGAGCAAATTCAGCTTGAACGTCCGAATCTCAAAGTTGAAATTGATGGGATGGTGGTCAAAGTCGATGACCTTAAACAGCAGCAACAACTGGGCTTTTTAAGTCGAGAGCCACGTTGGGCGACAGCCTATAAATTCCCAGCGCAAGCGGCTTTGACCAAGGTTGAAAATATTGACTGGCAAGTTGGGCGTACTGGCACGCTAACACCCGTTGCTCGTTTAGCTCCTGTCTTTGTTGGCGGTGTGACTGTCTCGAATGTAACTTTACATAATATTGGTGAAATTCATCGTTTAGATGTACGTGTTGGCGATACCGTCAGCGTGTATCGCACGGGTGATGTGATTCCAAAAGTTGAAAAGGTATGGGCTGAATTTAGACCTGCCGATGCTGAGCTTGTTTATTTACCAACGAATTGTCCAGTATGTGATTCTCCTGTCGTCATGCCAGAAGGTGAGGCCTTAGCTCGTTGTTCTGGTGGTTTATATTGTGCAGCACAGCGTATTGAGGCGATTCGTCACTTTGTTTCACGCAAGGCTATGGATATTGAGGGCTTAGGTGATCGTTGGGTAGAGTCATTATTACATCTAGATCTACTCAGAGATGTAGCTGATATCTATCACTTACATGAACATCGCGAAAAATTACTCAGCATTGAAAAAATGGGTGAAAAGTCAGTTCAAAACCTTATTGATGCAATTGATGCGAGTAAGAAAACCACATTGGCACGCTTCATTTATGCTTTAGGTATTCGTGGTGTAGGTGAAACTACGGCACGTATGCTCGCCAATACTTTCCAGACCTTCGATGCTTTGAAAGCTGCAGATATTGATGCTTTGAAGAAAACACCTGATGTAGGTGATATTACGGCAGAATGGATTGTGGATTTTTTCCAAGCCGAGCATAACTTAGAGGTCTTGGAGCGTTTACTTGCTGCGGGGATTCATTGGGATGCACCAACTGCACCAACTCGCCAGCCTTTGAATGGTGAAAGTTGGGTTGTGACTGGCACATTGGAAAGTATGGGGCGTGATGAAGCAACCCAGCGGCTTCAAGCTTTAGGTGCGCGTGTGAGCGGTAGTGTTTCAAGTAAAACCAAATGTGTCGTTGCAGGTGAGAAAGCAGGCAGCAAACTTGATAAGGCACAAAAGTTAGACATTCGTGTAATGAACGAGCAAGAGTTTTTAGAGTTCCTTGCACAGTACGAAGCCTAATAAAGCTATAAAAAAGCCCGTTCTGTGAGTCACATTGAACGGGCTTTTTGCTTATGCACGTTTTTTTACAATGCCATCATCAAGTAATTGTTGGAAATGTTCGCAAACACTTTCTCGAATGTCTCTATATTCGATACCCAATTCATCTACGCTACGTTGAGCATTAAAATAAATTGGATATCCCATATTGAGTTTTACGAATTGACGAGAGTGCCCAAATATTGGTGCGACCAATGAGAATGCTGCTTTAGGTACAGTAAAGTGTGGAAAAGGATATTTATAACCAAACTTCTGAGTTAAAGCTTTGCCCATTTCTAATAAGCTTAGTGTACCGCCACAAATAATATAACGACCTTTTGCTTGAGTATTTAAGGCAGCTGCGACGTGAGCATCCGCAACATCTCGAACATCTACGATTCCATTCCACATTGGTGGAACACCAAATAAGGTTGAGCCATTACCAAATTGTTGTAATACTTCAATACTGCCTGATTGACTCGCATCAGTGAGTGATGGACCCATAACAAGAGCAGGATTGATACAAACAAGGCTCCAGCGATCTTGTTGTTCAGCCATTTCCCATGCTTTACGTTCGGCAGCCACTTTTGAATATGGATATGGTTGGTGAGTTTCACTGCTACTATTATTCCAGTGGCTCTCATCAAATTCATTATGAGCAGTATTTTGAATCTCAATCGCATCACCGTAGGTTGATGCAATACTTGAGGTCACAACAACGCGTTTTACTGAATCAGTTCGGTTTACACTGTCTAGTACATTCTCTGTCCCTTTCACGGCAGGTTCAATAATGTCTTTAACGGCATCTTTGTAATTGGTCACTACGAAAGGGGACGCAGTGTGAATGACAACCTCACAGCCTTTCATAGCTTCATCAAATGAATGTGCTTCAAGTAAGTCTGCTTTAAAAAAATGAATTTCACCTGATGATTTTTCAGCGAGGTCATAGAGATGTTGAATTTTATCTTTTTTTGAGGGGTCTCGAACGGTTGCGTGAACTTTATAACCTTGGTTGAGTAAGCGTTCTATAATCCAGCCTGCAATATAACCCGTCGCACCCGTGACTAGAATTGCTTTACTTTTATCCATTTTTTTTCCTAATGATTTTTGTGATTGAAGTTATTTAGCGAATTTTGCTCAAACAAACAACAGCTGACCAGTCATTTTTAATGTTTTTTTGATCAATTCCACTTTCAAATAAGAAGTATTGTTAATCGTTACAAAAATCAAATAATACAAAATGATGTAACTTTACCGCTTCGAATGGGGTAATAAATCCGCAAGAGCTTATTTTATCTAAACAAATTATGCGAATTAGAACTGTAAATGCGTATGTTTCTCATTTTAATTTTATAAAAATCATAAACTTACACAATTAATTTTTTGCAAATGTCTTATAAGTTGCTCATAATACTTGTATTCGAAAGGAGTAAATATTATGCGTGGCAATCCAGAAGTCATCGACTATTTAAATATGCTCATTGGCGGTGAGTTGGCTGCTCGTGATCAATATTTAATTCATTCAAGAATGTATGAAGATTGGGGCTTGAGCAAAATTTATGAGCGCATTGATCATGAAATGCAAGAAGAAGCCTCACATGCAGATGCCATTATTCGCCGTGTTCTGTTTTTAGGTGCACAACCAAACATGAACCGTGAAGACATTAATGTGGGTACTGATGTGGTAAGTTGTTTAAAAGCCGATTTAGCACTTGAATATCATGTACGTGAAAAATTGGCGACAGGAATTAAACTCTGCGAAGAAAAAGGCGATTTTATTAGCCGTGATATGTTGCGTCAGCAGCTTTCTGACACAGAAGAAGATCATACTTATTGGTTAGAAAAGCAACTACGTTTGATCGAATTGATTGGTTTACAGAATTATATTCAATCGCAGATCTAAGATTTGTGAATTAAAAAAACTCAGCATATGCTGAGTTTTTTATTTGATATTCTATTTTTTCTGTAAGTTTTTTAAATCTTTCAATACTTGATCGGCATGTGTCTGTGTATTCACACTCGTGTAATGATAAATGACGGCACCTTGAGGATTAATTAAAAAACTCTCTCGCTTGGCAATTTTGGTAATACCTAGATTTCGAACAATGCCAAATTTTCCAGCAAGGTCGCCTTTGTCATCAGCCAAAATGGGGAAAGGAAGCCCAAGTTTTTTTGAGAATTTCTGATGTGATGCGACATCGTCCAAGCTCACACCGAGTACCACAGCATTAGATTTTAAAAACTGAGGATAGAGCGATTTAAATTGATTGGCTTCTTGGGTACAACCAGCTGTATCGTCTTTTGGATAGAAATAAAGCACAACCCATTTGCCTTTATATTGGCTTAAAGTATGCCATTTCCCACTTTGATCTTGAAGTTTGAAATCTGGTGCAGACTGTCCAACCCATTCTTTTTGAGCGGTATTTTGTTTAGAGAAAATAGAGGTTTGAGCAAAGCTAGAACTTGCTGATCCGAGCAACATAAGTGTGCTACAAACGATAAGAACTTTGGACTTTATCGTATTCATCATTTTGATCTCAAAGTGTGATAGATACTTAATTTAGCAAATTTAAAAATTTGATGCGTGAGTAAATTCTTTTCAGGGCTTTTGATTGTTTTATATCGTTGAATTTAAATAAGGTAAAAGGAAAATAGAATGGACGTAGGTGCAGTGTTAATTAAATTAAAGCAAGACACGCTGGCAAATGTCGATGCTTGGAAAATAGAAATTGAACAACGAAAAGATGAAGCTATTCAGACCTTAAAAGCCGAGGGTGTAACAATAGAATCTTGGTTTCATTTAGAATTGGATGGGAATAATTATTTAATTGCATATATACGGTCGCATGACATTGGTAATGCTCAGCAAGTTGCACGAAATAGTTCTTTTGAAATTGATAAAGTTCATAAGCAGTTCAAACAAAATTGGGAACGGATAATTCCTGCGACATTATTGGTTGATTTGGAAAATTATGATTAGAAAAACAGGTTATAATTTTTAAAGTTTGCATATCTGGGTCATAAGGTGAAGCAAAAGATTTTACTCATCACAGGATGGGGCGGTGGTATTGAATTATTAAAACCTTTACATGATGCTTTGGAACAAAAGGGATATCTCGTTGAGCGGATTAATATTTTTAATGCTCTCGATAATGAAGTTTTGCAACAGCATGTCGAACTTGCAGTGAAATTTGATGTCATTGTGGGATGGTCGTTGGGGGGGCAACTGGCAACACTATTAGTCAACCAAATTCAACTGCAATATGATGAACAGAAGCTGTTAATCACTCTAGCATCGAATCCATGTTTTGTTGCTCAAGCTAATTGGCTTACAGCAATGCCAGTCGAAACTTTTATGCAGTTTAAGCAATCATTTGAACAGGATGCGATTACTACGCTAAAACGGTTTGGTTTATTGGTGTGTCAGGGGGCTAGTTCTGCCAAAAAGGACTTCTTAACTATGCAGAAATTGATTCGTCCACAAGCGATTGCATTGCTTAGGGATGGGTTGCAGTTGTTGGAGCAATTAAATTTGGTTGGTTTGTATGAAAATTATCAAGGCAGACAGTTGCATGTGTTTGCTGAGCATGATGCTTTGGTTCCTTACCAAGTTGTTCAAAATATCCAGAATTTAGCTGCAAAAAATCTAACTGTTGTTTCTATTGATGATGCTTCTCATGCTTTTCCATGTTTTATGGTGGAGCATACTGTGCAAGTAATTGAAGATTTTATTTACTCAACGTTCAATCTTGCTTGAAATGAAAGTTCTCGCAATATATTTTAGATTTTGACAAGTTTAAGATAAAACCTATTTTATAGATCTAACGGAATCGTGCCGAGTACTCATCCATTTTCAGGATATGCCTTCGGCGACCTACCTTACGAAACGATGTTTCTCATTTCGGGAAAAGTAGGCAAAACCATTTGTCATCTGCAAAACCTGTTCACTTCTTTCATTTTTTTCTTTTGATCTAGTGTACGAAGCCTTGTATTTTATTTATACCACGCAGGTTGCAGATGACATTTACGAGTATCGAAAAAGTGTGATCAGGCAAATGGAAAATTTTGAAATAGCAGCAAATGAGGTAGAGGATGACCGATTTATTTGATTTAGAACATATATGGCATCCCTATACCTCGATGTTAAATCCACTGCCAACTTTTAAAGTGAAACGTGCTTATGGTGCAACCATCGAACTAGAGGATGGTCGAACTTTGGTTGATGGCATGTCGTCATGGTGGTGTGCGATTCACGGTTATAACCACCCTGAACTCAATAAAGCCATTACTGATCAATTGCAAAACATGGCGCATATCATGTTTGGTGGTTTGACGCATGAACCTGCAATTGAATTGGGTAAACTCTTATTAAAAATTACGCCTCCGAGTTTAGATAAAATTTTCTATGCTGACTCAGGTTCAGTTTCAGTTGAAGTGGCTTTAAAAATGGCAGTGCAATATTGGGCTGCGTTGAATCAACCTGAGAAAACCAATTTTATTACTACACGTTCTGGCTATCATGGTGATACTTGGAATGCGATGTCTGTGTGTGATCCTGTCACGGGAATGCATCAGATTTTTGGCTCAAGTTTACCGAATCGAATCTTTGTACCCGCGCCTCAAAGTCGCTTTGATGAAGAGTGGAATCCACAAGATATTCAAGAACTCAAACAACAGATCGAACAGCATCATCACAGTATTGCTGCACTGATTATTGAGCCAATTGTGCAAGGTGCGGGAGGGATGCGTTTTTATCATCCTGAGTATTTGCGCCAAGCCAAAGAATTATGTCAGCAATACAATTTGTTGTTGATCTTTGATGAGATCGCAACAGGTTTTGGGCGTACAGGCAAAATGTTTGCTTGGGAGCATGCACAAGTTGAACCCGATATCATGTGTATCGGTAAAGGTTTGACGGGAGGCTATATGACATTATCTGCAACATTAACGACTAAACAAGTGGCTGAAACCATTAGTCGTGGCGAAGCTGGCGTGTTCATGCATGGACCAACCTTTATGGCGAATCCTCTGGCTTGTGCTGTTGCTCTAAGAAGTACTCAATTATTAGTTGAACAAGATTGGCAGAGTAATATTCAACGTATTGAAAAGATCCTTGTTGAGCAATTAAGTGATTTAGCAGAACTTGATCATGTTGCAGATGTACGCATATTAGGTGCAATTGGTGTGGTTGAATTAACCTCAAGTGTTGACATGAAAAGCTTACAGCAGCAGTTTGTTGAACGTGGTATTTGGGTGCGACCATTTGGAAAATTGGTCTACGTGATGCCGCCGTATGTGATCACCGATGATGAGCTAAATTACTTATTAGTGCAGATGAGTGAAGTGGTCAAAAATATGCAAGGAGTACAAGCTAATGTCCTTGCTTGATCATTATGCTGAGCAGCTTGACCAGCTCAAACAGCAAGGTAATTTCCGCCAATTTACTGCAAATCAACAGCAGGGACGTTGGATTACTATTCAAGATCGAACCATGTTGAATTTGGCATCCAATGATTATCTAGGTCTGGCGGCTGATTTAAGTTTAAGAGAAGAATTTCTTGATACTTTGCAAATCGACCGTGCACTGTTTAGCTCATCTTCTTCACGTTTACTGACGGGTAATTTTGCAGAGTACGAGCAATTTGAAAATAGCCTAAGCAAAGCTTTTGGTCGTGCTGCCTTACTTTTCAATAGTGGCTATCACATGAATATCGGTATTTTGCCTGCATTAGCTGATAGTAAAACCGTGATTTTGGCGGATAAACTTGTTCATGCCAGTATGATTGATGGTATTCGTCTATCGAATGCTCAATATGTGCGTTATCGTCATAATGATTTGCAGCATTTGGAACAGTTATTGCAAAAGTATCAACAAGATGAGCAAGTTGAACGTATTATTGTGGTGACTGAAAGTATTTTTAGTATGGATGGAGATGAAACGGATTTAGCGGCACTGGCGCAGTTAAAGCAACGGTTTGTCAAAACAATGTTGTATGTTGATGAAGCTCATGCCATCGGTGTGAGAGGTGGGCAAGGACTAGGTTGTGCTGAGCAATATGGTGTATTGCATCAGATTGATTTCCTTGTTGGGACTTTTGGCAAAGCGATTGCTTCGATTGGCGGTTATATTATTTGTGATCCTATCATCCGTGATTATCTTATTAATAAAATGCGTCCTTTGATTTTCAGCACAGCGTTACCACCAATCTCGATGGCATGGTCTGACTTTATCTTTAATAAAGTTTTAAATATGCAGCAGCAGCGTCAGCACTTGGCTGAGATCAGTCATTTTTTACAGCAGGCGGTGATTGCAAAAGGTTTTTCAAGTCCATCGAGTAGCCATATTATTCCAATTATTGTCGGCGAAAGTAACGCAGCGATTGAAAAAGCACGTTATGTTCAGCAACAAGGTTTTTATGCCATGCCTGTGCGACCGCCAACAGTACCGCAAAATAGTTCACGTTTACGTATCTCATTAACGTCTATGGTTCAAAAAGCTGAATTAGAAAAATTGGTGGAATGTTTGTGAGTGTCGATAAAGCTTTAGTCGCTCAACGTTTTGCCAAAGCAGGGCAAAGTTACATTGAGCATGCTGTAGTGCAAAAGCAGATCAGTGCCCAGTTATTTAAATATCTGAAAGCGTATTTTCCAAAGACTTTTGATTCTGTACTTGAGATCGGTTGTGGGTCGGGTAATTTAACGCATTTATTTCAGACTCATTTCCAGTTTGATCAATTATTTTTAAATGATCTTTATGAGGATGTTGAACAGCATTTTTCAAAGATTAAAAATATAGCTTGGTTGATCGGAGATATTGAACAGCTTGAATTACCATCAGAATTGGATGCGATGATTTCAAGTTCAGCTTTACAATGGATGACTGATCTACCTGCGTTATTACAACGAATTCATGATACTTTAAAACTGAAAGGCTATTTGGGTTTCTCTACATTTGGTGAAAATAATTTAATTGAAATCAAAAAGCTGACTGGGCAAGGTTTAAATTATTGTTCTAGTGAAGTGTTGAAACAGAAACTTGAAGAAAATGGCTTTGAGATTGTGTTTATACAAGAAGAACAAAAAAATCTATATTTTGATGATCCTAAATTAGTGCTGCATCATCTAAAAGCGACGGGGGTGACTGCAACAGCAAAGTCACATCGTTGGACCAAGCAATCTTTACAGCAGTTTTATTCTGATTATCAACAGTTTCATGATGAGCAAGGTTTTCGCCTAACTTATCATCCGATTTACGTGATTGCGCGGAGAAAAGCATGAGTGCAGCAATTTATTTTGTCAGTGGTATTGATACAGAAATTGGGAAAACTTATGCCACAGGTTATCTCGCCAAACTTTGGACCGAACAAGGGCAGCGTGTTATTACCCAGAAGTTGGTGCAAACTGGTAATGTCGATGTGTCTGAAGACATCGAAAAACACCGTGAAATCATGGGGAGTGGCTGGTTTCAGGAAGATCATGAAAAATTGACCATGCCTGAAATTTTCACTTATCCAGCTTCACCACATTTGGCGACGCGTTTAGATGGGCGTGAGTTAGATTTTGCCAAGATCGAAGCTGCAACTAAAGAGCTTGCTCAGCGTTTTGAGGTGGTGCTGTTAGAGGGTGCGGGCGGTTTAATGGTGCCTTTAACCACAGAGTTATTGACCATTGATTATATTGCTCAACATCAATTTCCTGTGATTTTGGTGACTTCTGGACGTTTGGGAAGCATTAACCACACTTTATTGAGTTTAGAAGCTTTAAAACATCGTGGTTTGAGTTTGCATGCTTTGGTATATAACTTAAAAGATGAATCGAAAGATCCACTTATTTCTAAAGATACAGCGGATTATTTAAAAGCTTATTTGGCAAAGCATTTTCCTGATGCTCAATGGATTGATTTGGAAAAGTTTTAAATGATTAAAGTTTTATTAGTATGTATTGATCAATAGTTAAGTATATTTTTGACGAATTTTATCGATATACTCATGTATTTTTTTCTTATCGGTTGGATACGTGTCTAGGTAGCACTCGCTTGTTTTTACCAAAGTCTCAAAAAAATTGCAAAGCTCCATGGTTGAGCTTTGCATGTCCCCCATGAAGAATTGAATATTTATAAATTCTTCTGGGTGATCATAGTCTTGTTCTAAGCCGAAACCACATCCTTCACTTGAAGTGATTCCATATCCGTTACTAATATGAAATAAGATATTTAAATAATTCATTTTATTTGTAGAAATTGTTTCTTTTAGAATATGGTAAAGATCGTGATATCCATTTACAAAGTAGTAGTTTTGAACGTTTTCTAGCCACATGGAATGGTCATTCTGTTTGGTCAATAATGCTTGTAATAGCTTACTTTATTTTTTGTGAGACTATAAGAATTCTTGCAAGTTAAAATAATAAAAAACATGTTTTCTAATACATGTGAAAGTTATACTGAGGAAAATTTGATATTAATGGGTTTTGGTAAAGTATTTAATTAAAAGGGTTGATAATCATGAACAAAAATAATTTTATGTGTATGGCTATATGCCTATTAGGTTTGATCTCGACTACTCAAGCTGCTGTACCAACAGATAAAACCATCATTAGTTGGATCACTAATTTACAAGATTCAAATGCGAATCCTCAGCAAGCTATTCAGATTGATCATACGGAAAAAGTAAAATTAATTTCAGGCGAAGAAGCTTATTTGTCTGGTGTTAGTTTTGAAAATGCTGGGCGTAACTTTTGGGCAGGTTATGTGCTAACCCGTCCAAAATTAAAACAAGCAAAAATTTTAAAAGAGTTTGGTGGTCAATCGAATACATTTAAAGTTCATCCAACGATGTATAAAGGTAAACCGATTGAACTGGTTGAAATAGAAAGTGCTGGGTCGGGACAGGGAACTGTTGAAGCTACTAAAAGTTTAGTTTATTTGAGCCAATGGAATGCCAAGTTGATTACTGAAGTTCAAGAGTCTTCTAATGCTGGTCGCTATGACGAAAAACTTGATGCAGAGGATTGTCGTACTGGATCAGATAATACGGGTTATTTAAACGTGATGCCGTATTCGCCTTATGTTGTGAAAACTACGGTGACAGGAAATGCCTGCAATGACAAACCGAAAGGATATAAAGTAAATAGTTTGGTTCTCCCAATCGTCATTAGTGAAATTAAATAAAAAAAGCTAACAAGCAGACTTGTTAGCACAGGAGGAACTTAGAATTGTGAAGCTTAATAGTTAGTGTTTATTTTTCTAGTTATTACTCACGATTCCTATTTTAGTGACTTTGCTTTGCTGAGCTAATGCCATCACCATAGCAATATTTTTATATTCAGCTTGAGGATCAGGTTTAAACTTGATCTGATCCTGATCAGCTTTTTGCGCAACAGATTCAAACAAAACCTTCAATGCTTGGCGATCAGCAACAGCTTGATCGTTCCAGAAAATACGACCTTGTGCATCGACTCTTAAGTTGATGGTTTCAGGTGGTTTCTGATCGGTTGGTGGCGGTGGTGCACCATTAGGTAAATTGATATTAATGGCGTTGTTTGGGATTGGAATCGTAATGATGAACATGATCAATAACACCAGCATGACATCAATTAAAGGTGTCATGTTGACTTCGAGCATCACATCATCTTCGCCACTTTTTGGTCCGACATTCATACCCATGACTAACTCCTTATCGTCTGACTAAGGTGAACTAGGTGGAGTAGTGACAAATGCGATTTTGCCAATACCCGCTTGTTGGGTGGTGCTAATTACCTGATCAATCGCAGCGTAGTGTGTCAACTGATCACCACGAATATGAACTTCAGGTTGCGGGCGCTTCTGCGCCTCAACTTGTAAACGAGCAAGTAAAGTTTCTTTATTTGCAACGTATTGTTCATTCCAAAAAATATCGCCAGTTTTGTTGACTGAAAGTTGAATATTTTGAGGGGTGGTGGCGTAAGGCGTATTCTTTTCTTCAGGTAACTTTACAGGAACCGTATGTGTGACCACTGGAACAGTGATTAAAAAGATAATCAAAAGCACCAGCATGATGTCCACAAGCGGAGTGGTGTTGATGGTGCCGATCACATCATCATCACTTTGATCTGAATTTATCATCATGCCCATAATCATATTCCTTATTTAGAATCACGATTGACAGGATTGCTGCGTAATTCGCCACTGAGTAAAACTGCATGTAAGTCAGAACCAAATGAACGGACATTGTCCATGACAGCTTTATTGCGACGAGTCAGCCAGTTATAACCAAGTACTGCAGGTACAGCGACAGCTAAGCCAATTGCGGTCATGATTAATGCTTCACCCACAGGCCCAGCAACTTTATCAATAGATGCTTGTCCTGAAATGCCGATCGCAGTCAATGCGTGATAAATTCCCCAAACTGTTCCAAATAAGCCAACGAAAGGTGCAGTTGAACCCACTGTTGCAAGGAATGCCAAGCCGTTACCTAAATGGCTTTGTACTTTATCAATCGCACGTTGAATCGAAATCGTTACCCATGTGTTGAAATCAATGCGTTCTAATAAGGTGCCATCATGATGTTTGGTTGAGTGAATACCTTTTTCAGCGATGTAGCGATACGTGCTGCTAGGGTCTAAGCTTTCTTTTGCGCTATTTAACGTATCTGCTTCCCAAAAGTTACGTTCAGCTTCAGTACCATGGCGTTTAATTTTGCTTTGTTGAAATAGTTTTGAAAGGATGATGTACCACGTACCAATTGACATTAAAACAAGGATGAATAAGGTTGTTTTTGCAACGAGATCACCCTCACGCCATAAAGCTTCTAAGCCATAAGGGTTATGCACTTTTTCTTCAGTCGCAGGAAGAGGTGGTGGTGTTGGTGATGATTGTGTTGTTGCATCAGTCGCGACCGTAGTTACAGCTGTGGGTTGCGTGGTTTCTTCAGCCCAAACAGAACTAATTGGAAGCAGGGTGCTGGTTGAGATAAGACCAATCGCAGCAAATCGAGAGATTTTTTTTACAGTTTTATTCATTTTAAATTCTCCAAAAATTGTTTAATTCACTTCTATATTCATTAAGAAATCTTGAATGTGTATTCGATTTCATACCAATCTTGTTGAGGTACACCATCTTTCATCGCTGGTGTGAAGCTACATAAGCTATAAGCTTTGGTCGCGGCTTTATCTAACTCACGTACACCACTCGATTTTTTGACTTTTGCATCGATTACTTTGCCCGAGCTATCCACAAGTAAGCGCATACGCACAGTACCTTCTTCACCAGCCATTTCCTGTTCACGTGGATAACCAGGCTCTTTACAACCTGCTTCACCTTCGGAAACGCCTCGTGAAATACCTGCAGGTTTTGCAGGTGCTGGGGGAGCAGCAGCTGCAACTGGAGCAGCAACAGGGCTAGGACTTGGAGAAGCCGCTGTGACAGGTGCAGGTGTTGCCACTGAAGTTTTGGTTGGTTGTGTAGGTGTTGGTTTTGCAACAGGCGTTACTTTCTCCACCTGCTTAGGCGGATCAGGCATTTTTGCCACTTTTTCAACCATTTTGGGTAGTTCAGGTGGTTTTTCCTCAGGTTTGGGTGGAGGAGGAGGTGGTGGCGGTTCAATATCTTGAATAATCTGAAGTTCTACAGGCTTCTCGACTGGTTTAGTAAAATCAGTGGTTAAACTTGTTACTAAAATATAGGCGATCACAAGATGTAAAAATAAAACTAGACCAAGTCCGACGAGACGTTTGGCAGATTGATTTTCACTTTCAGCAAAGGGTATGCCCATAATTGCTCCTGAAAATGTAATCGCTGAGTTATATAAAAGTATTTAGGCTAGATTGAAAATCTTGATAGCAATTTTTATCTTATATAGACATCAGGATTACGTTGAACCACTACAAGACAAAAAGGAACATCTTGCAGTGGTTAGAGTTTTAGAATTTATAAGTGCCTCTGAGGAAATATGCACGTCCCGTTACGTCGCTATAGCGAGGGTCATAACCATATTGGAAGTTATCGAGCACATTCGAAGCAGAAGGTTCAGCATCAAATAGATTTTTGATACCAGCAGTCAATTCTAGATTTTTAAAGCCTTTATACGTTCCTGAAACGTTGTACAGGGTATAGTCACTTACGCGGTGATTATCATATTTCTCATCACCAATTTGGTTTTGATCTTTATAGCCACGGTAGAACTCTTGCTCGAAGACCATTTTCCAGTTTTCGTAGCTCCAGTTAAGATTGGCAACATGTTTCCAACGTAAGATTGCTGGATCATCGTATTTACCAACATAACCTTCCCATGCACCACCTTTCTCTTCTTGACGGTCGTATTTGATAACATATGTGCCATCAATACCGAAGCCAAAACGACCAGTAGAAGTCATCGGTGAAAGATAATTTAGCGCTAAATCAATACCTTCAGTTTTAACTCCACCCATATTTGTTAGTGCGCTGTTGATATATTCCAATCGACCATCAGCCCCTCGAATGAAGCGATCTGCATATTTTTCAGGATCACCGAAAATCATTGCTTCACCGATGCTGTTAATTAGCCCATCAATTTTGATGTTGTAATAATCAGCAGAGAACACTAAATTTTTGATCGGTTCTACAACAAAACCCGCTGTAATTGAGGTTGATTCTTCAGGTTGTAAGTCTTTTGTACCACCTTGTGTACGATAGAATTGGGTATTACATTCAGTTTGGTATTCTGGTGATATAGCTTTACCATTTGGACATAGCACAGGGTCATCGTAGCGAGCACCCGTATAAGTTTTACTTTGAGGGGCATTGATGTCATATAAGCTTGGTGCTCGGAAACCAGTACTGTATGAGGTACGGAACATTAATTGTTTAATCGGTTCCCAGCGGAAAGCGATTTTAGGATTAAATGTATCACCAAAATCACTATAGTCATCATAACGAGCAGCGAGTTGTGCCTCTAAGGTTTTGGTAATTGGAACATGTAACTCTGCAAAAGCTGCGGTGATATCTCTCTTACCTTTACTTTCAGGTTTACTAGGATCAATACCGCTACCAGGAACTTGACTTACAATTTCTGAGTTCACATTGGCTTTCCAGTCCTGTTTACTAAAACTACCTCCCAAAGCAAAGCCTACGTCACCAGCAGGTAACGTGTAAATTGGACGACTAATAGTAAAGTCAAATGTGGTGGCTGTGAGCGTACCAGTGTTAGTATCGCCTTTTACTTCAAAAGACTTCCAAAGTTCTTGATTTTCGCTAGGGCCAAAAGGATTAATGGTTCCATTGTTTAAAGCATCTTGGAGTTTACTTTTGTTTAAATACCCTCCAGCAAAACCGTCTGTCGCTTCGCTACGTGCATAAGATAAACCTGTATTGATATCCCAACCGTAAGCTTCACCCTCTAAAGAGATTAACGCCCGATGTGATTCATTCACTGGATTAGACATGCGATTACCAGCTTGTGATCTCAAATAAAGTTCAAGGGGATTACCACTTAATCCAGCGACTTCAGGGGTTATACCATTACCAGGATAGTATGGGCTTGTAGAAGGAAGAGTAACTGAGCGGCTGTAAACATCAGGTGCGATTGATGTAGTCACTTCATTTCGTGAGTAAACATATTCAGCGATAGCATTGAAATTATCATTTAATTTGAACGTACCTCGTCCTAAAGCAGATATTGTTTCTGTTTTGGGTACAATTCCTATCAATGCTTGTGTGTTGAGATAGCAGAGCCCACCATCAGCGATAGTATTAGGTGCATTATTACAGTTTAGATCGCCATAAGGATTACCAAGAGCTCCTGTAACGGGATCACGAAAATTTGCTGGGAAACCATTTGCAGAAGTTCCATCAATACCAAGTTCCGGTATTAAACCACCGCGTCGGCTAATTTTACGGTCTTTTGCCATAATGTCATTTGAACGACGATAGTCAATAACCCCCATAAGATTAAAGCCTTGTTCATCAAGATCACCATAACCCCCGAAAATTGAAATGTCTTGTTTATCACCACCACTTTGTTCTGGTTGAATAAAGCCAGCACTAATATTTAAACCTTCAAAAGACTTCTTGGTGATAAAGTTGATTACCCCAGCAATTGCATCCGCACCATAAATTGCCGAAGCACCATCACGTAAAATCTCAATACGATCAACCATTGCCATTGGAATAATATTTAGGTTTGTGGTTGAGGTACTAAATGGGCTGTATGCTAAACGTCGACCGTTTAATAAGATTAATGTTTTATCAGTACCTAATGCTCGAAGATTCGCAGAAGAACCCTCAGTATTACTTGCACCTACATTTTGAGCTGTAGAAAACCCTGCTTGATTGGCACTAACCTTGGTTAAAGCTTCTTCGACTGTTGTAACACCTTGCTTTACAAGGTCATCTGCTCTAATCACCGTGATCGGAGATGCACTCTGTGCAGCAACGCCTTTAATCGATGATCCTGTAACGGCAACTTTGACGACTTTGGCGGGTTTATCCTCCGTAGTCGACTCATTTTCAGCTGCATGGGTCATTGTTAAACACAACATACTGAGACTCAGGGTACTGAGTTTGAGTACGGTTTTGCTCGCTTTTGGCATAGCATTTGATTGAACGAAATTGGTTTTTTTCATTAAATTTATAACCCCTAGTGGATTGTCACTCTTAAAGACTGAACAAGAGCGTTTTAGCAAGACATGTGCCAAATACATTTTTTGGATCAGGTTTAATCTAGAATAAATTGTGTAAAAGCGTTCTAGTTTTATTGAATAAGCTTTTCATATTTTTACTATTTATTAAAAAATTATGAATTTATAAAAATATTTTTTATTGGCATTTTTTTACAGTTTTCTAGGTTTTATACATGGTATTAAAATGAAACATGCTAATTTATATGTGCATTTATTTGGTGCATTTTTATTTTATGTATTTTAAAACATGTATTTATAGTCTCTTATTTTGATTGTTAAGAATATTATGAAAAAATGAGATTTTGCATAAAGTTACTTTTAATTAGGATGAATAAATATTGATTAGAGGGGTGAATAGACTGGAGTCTAATTTTTCTATTTTAAATTTGTTTGAAAAGTGGCATGAAATTAGCACTGTAATTTTGGGTCTTGATGTCGGTTTTACATCTGAATTATTTTTATGATTGGTAAAAATATCACAAACCATTCATTTTTGTGAACAAGATCATTGGATTAAGTCAGGCAGGTAAGATCGATGTGTGGTTGAATGCTATTCGAAAGTCTAGTATTTATTAAAAAACGATAATGTGAGCATTGAATTGAAGTCTAAATTTTTTACGGTCGCTTTGTTCTCAACCGTTATTGTATTTGCTCCTTTGGGAAACGCTAAAACTCCAGCGCAAGCGGATAAGGTGCTTCGAATCGCATTTGAAGCACCTGACGATGGTTTTGATATGGTCAAAACTTTTAATTTTTATAGCGGTAATGTAGCCGATGTTATTTTTGAGAGATTGCTGCAATACGATTATCTAGCTAATCCTGTCAAGTTGGTTCCAGCTACGGCACAAAGTATGCCTGTGATCAAAGAAAATGGGAAAGTTTATATATTTAAAATAAAGCCAGGTATTTATTTTACTGCTGATCCAGCATTTAAAGGTCAGCGTAGAGAGTTAATTGCAGAAGACTATGTGTATTCGGTCAAACGTATTTTAGATCCTAAAAATCATTCTTCTTCATATGCATTTATCGACCAGAAAATTGTGGGTGCAAATGCCTTAGTTGAGCAAGCGAAACAAACAGGTCGCTTCAATTATGATGCCAAGATTGAGGGGGTAAAAGCCTTAGATCGATACACACTTCAATTTACCTTGACTCAACCTGATTATAACTTTCCCTATATTCTAGCTTATAGTACGTTTGGTGCTACTGCTCGTGAAGTAGTTGATTATTATAAAGATCGATTGGGAATGCATCCCGTAGGTACAGGACCTTACATGCTGAGTAAGTATGTGCCCCGTAGTAAAATAGAACTAGTAGCTAACCCAGATTATCGAGGTTTTGTTTGGAATTTTAAATCGACAGGAACTGCTTGGGATAACCAGTTAGTTAAAGAAATGACAGGCAAAAAAATGCCTCAAATTGGTAAAGTAAATATCAGTATTATTGAAGAAGAGCAGTCACGTTGGCTGGCATTTCAATCAAAACAACTCGATTTAGATAAACTCACCTCGAGTTCCATTCCTAAAGTTTTAGACCAAAATAATCAACTTAAGCCTGTGATGCGACAAAAGGGGATTCGACTTTATCCGAACAAGGAGGCAGAGATCACCTATACCATGCTGAATATGCGTGATCCAATCATAGGTGGGAACAATTTGGACAAAATTGCATTAAGACGCGCAATTGCGATGTCATTTAATGTTGATGAATATATTCGGATATTAAGAAAAGGACAGGCTGTTAAAGCTGAAATGTTGGTACCCACGGGGGTAAATGGGCACAATCCAAAATATCGAAGTAGTATTGGCTATAACCCGAGTTTGGCTAATAAACTGTTAGATCATTTTGGTTATAAAAAAGGTGCTGATGGTTATCGAAATCTGCCAAATGGCAAAGCACTTGTTCTAAAAATAAATACTGAAAGTGGCTCATCCTCAGTGATGTATTCGGAGTTGTGGAAAAAGAATTTAGATGCGATCGGCATTCGCGCAGATTTCAGAGTAAGTAACTTCGCCGATAACTTAAAAGCAGCGACGCAATGTCAATATATGATTTGGGGTGGAGCTTGGCATGCAGACTATCCTGAAGGAGAAAATTTCACGCAACTATTATATGGACCGAATGTAGGCAGAGGTAATCAGTCTTGCTATAGCTCATCCGCTTATGATGGTTTGTATAAACAAGCGATGCAACAGCCTCCAGAAAAGCGCATGCCATATTACGAAAAAATGAGTCGTCAAATTGAAGCTGACAATCCTCTAATTTTACAAGATACCCGTATTCGAAATTGGGTGATCCAATCCTACGTTCAAGGTTTTAAAGCCCATCCAATTATGAACAGTAACTGGCAATATTTAGATATTGCTTCACCACGACAAAAATAAGTGTTGAGTTCAAGATGAAGCAAAATTATAAACTTTCATTGAAATCCTACAGTTTGGCGCTTTGTGTTGGGCTTATAGCGAGTTCTACAACAACTTTGACATTTGCTAAAAGTCCAGCTGATCCAAATAAAGTATTGCGTTATGTCTTTCCAGTCGCTGAAACAGGTTTTGATCCTGCTGGTGTGCATGATTTGTATTCTGCACATGTAAATGGTTCGATTTTCGAGACTTTATATACATATGATTATTTAGCCTCACCAGCAAAGTTAGTCCCTCGCACGGCAGTCGCATTACCTGAGATTAGTGCAGATGGTTTGACGTATACCATCCGTTTGCAAAAAGGGATTTATTTTGCCAATGATCCTGCTTTTAAAGGAAAAAAACGTGAACTCACGTCTTTTGACTATGCGTATACCTTTAAACGTCTCTTGGATCCGAATCTACATTCACCAAACAGTTGGTTACTGGATGGACGTATTGTTGGAATAGATGCGTTACAGAAGCAAGCGCAAAAGAATGGCAAATTCAATTACGACCAACCGATTGTGGGATTACAAACGCCAGACCGATACACATTGGTTATCCGTCTAACTCGACCAGATCAAAACTTTCCAATGTTACTTGCACATCAACCAGCAGGTGCTGTGGCAAGAGAAGTGATCGAAAAATATAGAAACAAAGCTGGGTTTGCGATGGGTCATCCTGTGGGTACAGGACCGTATATGCTGTCTCGCTGGACGCCAGGTTCAAGAATTATTTTAAAAGCCAATCCTGATTTTCGTAGTTTTGTATGGAACTTTAAAGCGAGTTCCCCTGAAGACCAGAAAATTGTAAAAGCGATGCAAGGCAAAAAAATGCCTCAGATTGGTGTGATTGACATCCAAGTGATGGAAGAAGGGCAATCCCGCTGGTTGTCATTCAGTAAAGATGAGGTTGACTTATTTCAACTTGATGGTGAATTGACTGTACAGGCTTTACAAAATGGTAAGTTAAAACCTGAATTGGTGAAAAAAGGTGTGCAATTATCTCGCATCGTTGATCCATCACTTGACTATCATTATTGGAACATGCAAAACCCTGTTGTTGGGGGATTAAGCAAAGAAAAAATAGCCTTACGCCGTGCGATTGCGATGGCATTTTCTGCAGATAACTACATCAATATCTTGCAAAAAGGTGATGCTAAAAAATTACAAGCACCTATCCCAGAAGGTGTTGTCGGTTATGACCCAAATTACAGATCAAGTATTCCCTATTCAGTCAAAGCAGCCAATCTATTATTAGATCGTTATCAGTACAAAGTTGGTACAAACGGTTGGAGAACCTTGCCAAATGGTAAGCCTTTGGTCATAGAGATGACTGTGAGTGGTAGTAGTTTACGTAGTCAACAACAAGCTGAATTCTGGAAGAAAATCCTTGATGGTCTCAAGATACAGATGACCACACAATCTCTCCCATTTTCAGAAGCCTTGAAGTTGGAAAAGCAATGTAAAACCATGTTCAAAGCTTCAGCTTGGATCGCAGATTATCCTGATGCCGATAATTTTATGCAGTTGTTTTATGGCAAAAATATCAATGTAACGAACAATGGTTGTAGCAAAATTCCTGAATTTGATCGTCTTTATGAACAAACTCAAAACATGGTGCCAGGTCCAGAGCGCGATGCCATATACAGAAAAATGTCACGTATTTTAGAGGTTTATATGCCTGTACAAGTGATCGGTGCTCGTTACCGAAATATTCTGGCGCAGCCTCGAGTGATTGGTTTTAAAAAGCATCCAATACTTCCTGCGGAGTGGATGTACATCGATATTGATATGAAGAAATAAAATTTAAAGAACTGGAGTAACAATGAAACATTACAATTTAAAACTCACCACCTTTTGCCTACTCACGATGGGAGTTAATCAATTTTCATCGGCAGATAACTTGACTCGACAAACCTTACCGTTATTTCAGTCAAAAGATATTCCAGCATTATGTGACGCCAAAATTAACGATGTTAAAAAACAGCTTACGTCCTTAGAAGCTCTTCAACTCGCTCAAGATACGCCAGCCGCTCCAATATTGGCAAAATGGGATGCGATTCTTGCTTCTTTTGAGGATTTTTACGGTCCAATCGGTTTGTATAGCAACGTAGATCCTGATGAAGCGGTTCGCAAAGCTGCAGAAGATTGTGAGGTTAAAATTAGTCAGTTTCAAACTGAAATTTTGCAAAATTCAAAAATTTATCAACAATTTAAAAAAATTAAATCTACTGATCCTATCGATCAAAAGTTTCAAGCCGATATCTTGAAAGATTTTGAAGAAAAAGGGATACAACTCCCTGTTGATAAACAGCAGCGTTTAAAAGAAATATTGGATCAACTCACTAAAATAGAGCAGGAATATAGTCGGAACGTTCGTGATAATAAGCAGAAGCTAGAATTTACTGCTGCTGAGTTAAAAGGTTTACCACAAAGCTATATTAATGCTTTAAAGAAAAATGAAAAAGGAAGTTATTTACTAGGATTTGAATATCCAGAATATCGTCCATTTATGGAGCTTGCAGAAAATGACGAGGCACGAAAGCGTTATCAAGTCGCATTTACACGCCGTGGTAGTGAAAAGAATCTGAATTTATTAAAACAAGCTGTCGATTTGAGATATGAACTTGCAAAACTGTTTGGAAAATCAAGTTATGCTGAATGGGTTTTACAAAAACGCATGGCAATAACACCTGAGGCAGTGAATACATTTCTGGCAGATATTCATGCAACAGTTTCGCCTTTAGAACAAAAAGAAGTACAAACCTTACAAGCATTTAAAGCTCAAACATTAAATATTCCACTTGAGCAAGCCAAAATCGAACGATGGAGTGAAGCGTACTGGAGTGAAAAGTTACGCAAAGCTAAATATCAAGTAGATCAAGAAAAACTGCGTGAATATTTTCCAACTCAAGCAGCACAAGATTGGTTATTTGCGATTTCATCTAACTTATATGGTATCGAGTTTAAACCTGTAAAAGTGCCTGCGTGGCAAGATGAAGTTGAATATTACGATGTAACGGATACCAAAACTGGAAAATTGCTGGGCGGACTATACATGGACAAATTCCCACGTGAAGGGAAATATGGTCATGCTGCTGTGTGGAGTGTTTATGGGCGAAGTACATTAACTGATCGTAAACCTATTTCAGCTTTAGTGACTAACTTTAACCGTCAAGGATTGACCAGTGATGAGCTAGAAACTTTTGTACATGAGTTTGGACATGCTTTACATGGCATCCTTTCCAACACTCGATATTCATCACAAACGGGCACTACCGTTGAGCGAGATTTTGTAGAAGCACCTTCTCAGATGTATGAAGAATGGGCAAGACGAAAAGAGACACTTTCTAAACTTGCAGATTATTGCCAACCTGCCTGCCCACGAGTTGATGATGCATTAATTAAAAAGCTAGCTGCTGTACATAGTTACGGTCGTGGCTTGCATTATGCACGTCAAACTTTGTACGCCCAGTATGATATGGCATTGCATGGAACGGATGCTTTGAAGGTACAGCCATTGGATGTGTGGAAGAAAATGGAAAATGCTACAGCACTTGGGTACGTACCAACAACTGAGTTCCCTGGACAGTTCAATCACATCATGAATGGTTATCAAGTAGGTTATTACGGATATATGTGGTCTGAGGTTATGGCTTTGGATATGTTGTCGGCATTTGGCGATAACTTAAATAATCCAAAAGTTGGTCAGCATTATCGACAAACAATTTTATCTCAAGGTAGCCAAAAACCAGCAGAAAAGTTGGTCGAAGATTTCCTCGGACGTAAACCGAACAACAAAGCATTTTTTGATGAAATTACAGGTCAACGAGTGAAATAAGGGAGCATCTTTATGCTGGCATATATCATACGCCGTATATGGCAGATGATCCCGACGATGCTCGGGGTCGTGCTGCTGATTTTTTTCTTATTCAATTGGGTGGGGGGAGATCCTGCATATATCTTGGCAGGAAAAATGTCGAATCCTGAGCAAATAGAAAATATCCGACAACAGTTAGGCGTCGATCAGCCTTATTACGTTCAACTTTGGATCTTTATCAAGCAAATTCTAAGCTTCGATTATGGTGTGAGTTGGAGTACAGGTGAATCGGTCTCGCAAATTATAAGTACGCGTTTAGGGCCATCTTTAACGATTTTGATTCCATTGACGATTTTACAAACCGTTATTTCGATCATTTTGGCGTTGGCTGTTGCCTCAGTGCGAGGAAGTTTGACTGATCGTATGGTAATGATGCTTTGCACGATTGGAATGTCGATTAGTATTTTGGTTTATATCATTATTTTTCAATACTTCTTTGCTTATCAGCTTGGTTGGTTTCCAGTTCAAGGCTGGAGCGATAGCTTCAGTGAAAATCTATTCAAATATGCATTATTACCTGTTCTTATCATGTTGGTGGTAAGTATCGCCCCAACGTTAAGACTGTATCGTAGCTTTATTTTGGATGAGGTGAATCAGGACTATGTGCGCACGGCACGCGCTAAAGGGGTGAGTGAACGACGTGTCTATGGCGTGCATGTTTTACGTAATGCTTCAATTCCGATTGTGACGGATGTGATGGCAACTTTACCTGCTTTGTTAATTGGTGCCTTTTTGATCGAACGCTTTTTTGGTATTCCAGGGATCGGTCGAGAAGTCATTATTGCCGTTGAACGAAGTGATTTTCCTGTGATTAAAGCGATTACGGTATACGTTGCCGCTGCAACCATGTTTTTTAACTTAATTGCTGATCTGATATATAAATTGATCGATCCGCGTGTAGAGTTGAAGTAGGTGAACTATGCTGAGTGTATTATCAAAACGAAAAGCGCAAGTTCAGACTAACACCGCATCTTCAGGATTATGGCGTTTGGCAGTACAACGATTAAAAGCAGATCGTATTGCTATGGCATCCTTATTCATCGTATTCGCCTATTTCATTGTGTTGCTACTATCTGTTACAGGCGTAATCGCTTCGGATTGGAACAAAGAGGTTGCAGTCAGTTATGCGCCGCCAACCTTTATGGGCGCTGATACTGAAGACACGCCTCTGAGCCCAATCGCTAAACAAGCAGAAGTTTTACCTGAAAATCCAGTCGATCCTTTAAAAGATATTTTACGGGAATTGAATACTCAGACTACACAACAAACCTCAGGCAATGTAGCTATTGATTACTACGGTGTAATCGATCCATTGGCGGAAGATATGCATGCAATCAATCAGCAACTTGGTGGCGAGTTACTTGATCAAAAGCAAGAACTAAAAACAACCTTAGCATTCGGTGCAGATAAATGGGGGCAAGATGTTCTCCTTAAAACGATTAAAGGCGCTGAAACTTCGATTCTTGTAGGATTACTGTCAGCACTTTTAGCTGTTGTAATTGGGACTTTTCTTGGTGCAATCGCGGGATATTTTGGTGGTTGGGTAGATGATGTGCTCAATTGGTTCTATAACATCTTTACTTCAATACCTTATCTATTATTGGTTTTGGCTGTTGCAGCGGTTTTGCAGCAGAAAGGTATTCTTTCGATTGTATTAATTCTAGGTTTAACAGGCTGGACAGGAGTGTTCCGTTTGATTCGTGCTGAATATATGAAGCATAAATCTCGTGAATATGTACTTGCTGCCAAAGCAATTGGGGTCAGCCATTTCCGCCGTATGTTTGTGCATATTTTCCCCAACGTGAGTCATATCGCGTTGGTTCAGATTTCAATTCTAGTGGTAGCGTTTATCAAGTCAGAAGTAATCTTAAGCTTCCTCGGTTTTGGTGTTCCTGTCGGTGTTGTGTCATGGGGCAGTATGTTGAATGAGGCGCAAACCGAATTGATTTTAGGGAAATGGTGGCAATTGGCTGCCGCATCGATTGCGATGGCGGTGTTAGTGACAGCATTTTCTATGTTTACTGATGCATTACGTGATGCATTGGATCCAAAACTGAAATAGCGGAGTGAGATGCGATGACAACAATAAATGAATCACCGTTATTAAAAGTTGAAAATCTTGAGGTGAGTTTTAAATCCGAAAGCAAACAATGGATTAAAACTGTTAAAGGGATTTCGTTTAGTATCCCAAAAAATAAAACAGTTGCCTTAGTTGGAGAGTCGGGAAGTGGTAAATCAGTCACTTCATTGGCAGTTATGGGATTATTACCGAAAGGACAAAGTCAAATTTCAGAACAGAGTCAAATCCGTTTTGAAGATAAAGACTTACTTAATCTATCTGTTGCAGAGCTACGTAATATTTGTGGAAAAGATATTGCGATGATTTTCCAAGAGCCAATGTCATCATTAAATCCAGTATTTACCGTTGGTGATCAAATTGCAGAGGTTTTGCGTATTCACTTGGGTATGGGACGTAAACAAGCTCGTGCACGTGTTTTAGAATTATTGAAAGAAGTCGGTATTCCATCTCCCGACACCAAGATCGATGCTTATCCAAGTCAATTATCTGGTGGTCAACAACAACGTGTGATGATTGCGATGGCGATCGCTTGTGAACCGAAACTATTGATTGCGGATGAGCCGACTACTGCACTAGATGTCACTATTCAAAAACAAATTATTGATTTGTTGGAGTCTTTGCGTCAGCGTCGTGAAATGTCAATGTTGTTTATTACCCATGATTTGGCATTGGTCGGTGAAATTGCCGATGAAGTGATTGTAATGCGTCATGGTGAAATTCGTGAAAGTGGTGATGCTCAACAAGTTTTAGAACAACCGAATGATGTCTATACGAGAGCACTGTTGCATTGTCGCCCACAACTTTCTTCTCGACCATATCGTTTACCTGTGACCAGTGACTTTATGAAACAAGAAAATGGTCAGCTTATCGAAGCTATTAATCTGTCAACGGTTCATCTGCAAGAACGTAGTCGTGGCTTAACAGGTGACGAGCCGATTATCTTGGATGTACAAAATCTCAAAAAATCATTTTATAGTCGTAAAGGTTTATGGGGACGTGATGAGTTTCAGGCGGTGAAAGGTGTTTCCTTTAAACTGGCTAAGGGCAAAACATTGGGTTTGGTGGGTGAGTCTGGATCTGGGAAAACGACAATTGGTTTGTTACTTATGCGATTGCATGAAGCAACTGGTGGTCAGGCCTTTATAGATGGTAAAGATATTCTTGCGATGTCAGAGAAGGAATTTGCCCTCTATCAACGTAAAATTCAGATCATTTTCCAAAATCCTTACGCATCATTAAATCCTCGTTTTACCATTGGGCAGATTTTACTTGAACCGATGCGTATTCATGGGATCGGTCAAAATGATCAAGAGCGTAAAAAAATTGCACTAGAGCTTCTGGAGCGTGTTAGCCTACCTGTTGAAGCATATGATCGTTATCCACATGAGTTTTCGGGAGGACAGCGTCAACGGATTGCGATTGCACGTTGCTTAACTTTGAAACCTGAGATTTTGATCTGTGATGAGTCAGTTTCAGCGCTTGATGTGTCTGTACAGGCTCAGGTATTAAACTTGCTTCAGGATTTACAGGATGAGTTTGGTTTGAGTTATATTTTTATTTCTCATGATTTATCTGTGGTGAAATATATTTCAGATCAAGTAATGGTCATGAATCATGGGGAAGTGGTTGAAATTGCAAATTCAGATGAGCTCTATTTGAATCCTCAACATGAATATACTCAAAAATTATTAAAAGCAATTCCACAAGGTATTGCTTAGCTAGCTTCTGATTTTCATATCTAAGTCCCATAAAAAAACGCTCAAATTTGAGCGTTTTTTTATTTACATTGCTGAGCAATTAGAACTTTTTAAAACCTTTATTCAGGCCAATAGTTTTGCGTCCACTGTTGCCGTTATTATTGGCATTTGGGCGTTGTTGTTGCTCTGGTTGTTCATCATCACGACGTTGTTGACGTAAATAACCTCCACGACGCGCCGCCATTGGTTTTTCACTCATGCGTTCAGTACGACGTTTTGCCATACCGAATAAGCCCGTACCTTGACGAGGTTTTAATTCAACTGATTTCGCTAAGTTATCGATATCGGCTTTATCGAGCTCCATCCAGCGACCTGTGCGTAATTCACGTGGCAAAATCACTGTACCGTAACGAGTACGGAGTAGACGACTTACTTTTAAACCTTGTGATTCAAAGATACGACGTACTTCACGATTACGACCCTCTTTCACAACAACTTGATACCAACGGTTAATTCCATCGCCACCAATTTCGGAGAAAGATTCAAACTTAGCAGGACCATCTTCAAGTTCGACGCCCTTAAGCATATTGTTACGGATTTGCGGAGTGACTTCACCCATAACACGCACGGCATATTCACGTTCTACTTCATTTGAAGGGTGCATTAAGCGGTTAGCAAGCTCACCATCATTTGTAAAAATCAATAAACCAGTACTGTTGATATCAAGACGACCCACCATCACCCAACGATCATTGGCGATTTGGGGTAAGTGATCAAATACCGTAGGGCGTTTTTCAGGATCATTGCGTGAGCAAATCTCACCTTCAGGCTTGTAGTAGATCAATACACGACGACGTATTTCGTCTTCAATCTGGAATTGTACTTTACGACCATCGATACGGAGTTCATCAGTCGGTTCAATACGTTCACCCACTTGGGCGATTTTACCATTGATGCTGACACGACCAGCAGCAATAACCTCTTCCATATAACGACGTGAGCCTAACCCCACTCTCGCCAGTACCTTTTGTAATTTTTCACTCATGACAGCACAACCTTAGACATAATGATCAACAGTTCACCTTCTCAAGACTTCGGCGCATGTGCATCGAGAGCCATGAATGCTTCCTTGGCGTTCTGTAGGGGAGGCAATTGACCTAGCGAAGCTAAACCAAAAGCATTTAAAAATTGAGGCGTTGTAACTAACAACGCGGGTCTTCCAGGTAAATCTCTAAAACCAGATTCTTTAATCCAGTTCCAGTCAAAAAGCGTTCTCAAGTTCTGGCTATTGTTTGAAACACCACGAATTTGTTCGATATCAGCACGTGTTACAGGTTGATGATAAGCAATCACTGCAACCGTTTCGAGTAAAGAAGGAGAAAGTTTCGTCGGACGTTCAGGCCAAACTTGCGCGATAATATTTCGATATTTTGCACGGACTTGAAAACGAAAGCCCTGTGCCGTTTCAATTAATTCAATAGATCGACCATGCTGCAACATTGCAAGCTGTTGCAGAAAAGTACGTAATTGTTGCTTATTATATTGGTTTTGAAATGCTTCTTTTAGTCGTGCTAGTGAAACTGGGGAGTCACTGGCAAATAAAATAGCCTCAATTTGCAACAAAACATCATGATGTATATCTTCAAGAGACATGCCTTCATGTAAATCGAATTGTTCTAAACTCATGCTGATACTCCTTGAATAGTTAATGGAGCCTCGATACCAGAATGAATAATTTGAATTTTTTGTTGTCTCGTGAGTTCAAGAACAGCCATAAATGTTACAACCATTCCCATACGACCTTGTTTTGGATTTAGCAGCTCAATAAAACTCAAGCTCAAACCAGTTGCAAGTTGACTTTCGATGAAGGCGATTCGCTCTTCTAACAGTACAGGTTCTTGTGCAACAACATGTTTAACGGGTTCAGGACGATTGAATACGCAAAACAAAGCATCACGTAATGCATCTACATCATAACCTTCATAAATTGGGGCAATATGACCTATGCTTACATTAGTGCTAAAAGTATCTCGCTCAAAAATTGGCATTTGCCCTAATTTTTCAGCCACTTGTTTGATTCTTAAATACGTTTCAAGTCGATCAATAAGTTCTTGTTTTGGATCTTTTTCAAATTGATCTACAGCAACAGGTTTTGGAAGTAACAAACGAGATTTTAAATCGGCGAGTAATGCAGCCATCACCATATAGTCTGCGGTGAGTTCGATATTGAGCGATTTCATGCTATCCATATAAGACAGATATTGGGTAGCGATCGGGGAAATATCCAATTGTAAAAGATCAAATCCATTTTTCTGGATTAAATAGATGAGGAAATCTAGAGGACCTTCAAATTGTTCAAGTAAAATTTCAAATGCAGCAGGGGGAATATACAAATCTTCAGGTATAGCTTCTTGCCATTCGTCAAGCACACGAATGGAAGGAGAAGTCTCCAATGTAGAAGAAAGGATTTGATTCATTACCGTTATAAGCCACGCGAATTTTCAAAAGCATGAAAGAGAAAGTGCGGACACATGCAAATTCACATGTCACAGCAAGTTCAGCTATTCTAATCGAATTACCTAATTTAATAAATTGCTCACTTACAAAAACCTTAAGTTTCTCAGGGTATTTTCTATGCTTATGGCATCGTATGCAGTCCATAGATGAATTTTATGGTTAAATTGTCTTCGCATTATAAAAAATTGGCATTTTTTTATGTACAGATATCAAGAAACACAAGAAAACAAATTTGGACAGCTCACCAGTTTTTCAGTTGAGCACTTTAAGCCTTGTGAGCTAGTGCGTGGAAATATTGAGGGGAATTATGTCAATTTAATTGATATCAATTCTGAAGTTTCAAATCGAGCTTTTTCCCAAATTTGGAATTGTGTCACAACAGAGCCAGATGAAAGTTGTTGGACCTATTTGCCGTATGCCGCACCATTGAATTTAACTGTACTTACGGAATCACTAAAAAATTCATTTAATTTTAAAGGCTCAACACATTTTCTAATTGAAATTGAGGGTGAAATTTGTGGATGGATTGCTCTGCTTAATTCTAGACTCGACAACGGTGCCATAGAAATCGGCAATGTTTATTTCTCTCATAAAATGAAAAAGTCGAGGGCTGCTACAGAAGCTATTTTTCTATTAATACAACAATGTTTTAAGCAAAGATTTCGACGCATTGAGTGGAAGTGTGATGATTGTAATCAACCTTCTAAAGCAGCTGCATTGCGTTTCGGGTTTCAATATGAAGGTTTATTTAGACAAGATCGAATTGTGAAAGGAAGAAATCGTAATACGGCGTGGTTTTCAATTATTGATGAAGAGTGGTCAGATTTAGAGCCAGCTTATCAACAATGGTTAAGTCCAGAAAATTTTGATGCAAAAGGTATTCAGAAAAAGCGGTTATCAGATTTTATATGATTCAATTTAGACATTAAGCATCAAAAATTGCGTATTCGATAATTGATTGACATTGAGATCGAATACACAAGTTTAGATTCTCTAAATCTTCAAATATGTCTTTTACAATCTTAACTTCTAAAAAATATTCAAAACCTTATTGTCATGTTTAATTTGTATAAGCCCTTCTTTGGGTTCTTTGACTTCAAGGGTGATAGATAGGTTCTAAAAGCCAAGGTTCAATGACATAGATTGTCTGGTCATCAGCATAATCATAAATGTTCACTAACATTTGAAATAGATGCATTTGCTATATCTTTATTATTCAAACGCACTTACATCTCCAACCCCACGACGTACGATCTCTGGGTTTTCTCCAGATAAATCCACGATACTAGTGGTAGATAAAGTACCGAAACCGCCATCAATAAATACATCTATGCGTTTGCCGAGTTGATTTTCAATATCATAAGGATCATCTAGTGGTTCTGTTTGATCAGGAAGAATCAGGGTGCTTGTGAGTAGTGGTTCGCCGAGCTCTTTTAGCAACGCTTGTGCGATAGGATTGCTAGGAATACGCAAACCAATGGTTTTTTTCTTAGGATGCATCAAACGTTTTGGAACTTCGCTGGTTGCAGGCAAAATAAAAGTGGTTACAGCAGGCGTATTATTTTTAAGCAGTCGATACATTGCATTATCAACTTTTGCATAGGTTGCAATATCAGATAGATCACAACACATAATCGCATATTGATGTTTTGGACCTAGACCGCGAATCTGTGCAATTCGCTCCATGGCATTTTTATTTCCAATTTGGCAACCAATTGCATAAGCAGCATCAGTCGGATAAACAACCACATCACCTGCACGTATACGATCTACAGCTTGAGTGATTAAGCGTGCCTGTGGATTTTCAGGATGAATATGTAAGTGCAACATTATTATAACTCCCTGATCTTTATGGCTGAATTAAGTATGAAACGTGTTAAGGGGCGGATGCAAGTCTCAGATGTGATAATTTTGTCAATCAATCAAGCGATTCACGTTTAAATTCATCAAGTTGTAATGCTCGTCCATTACGCGTACACAAGCAGATATAATAAATGAAGTGTGCAGCATCACGAGGTAATTTAGACTCACCTGAAAAAAAGCATTTTACTTGATTAAAAACATTGTCTTTAAACAAAGCACCATCACCACCTTCGCCAGTTAAGTTATCTAAAGAGACACGAAACTTTCGACCAAATGCAGTTGCAAACAACCATTCAATCGCTTGGGGTTTGATTTCTACTTGTTCAAAAAGCGCTTGCTGTTCCGCAGTTCGACCATCAGGTGCATACCAATAACCTAGATCAGGTAACTTTCTACGTTGTTCCCCTGAAATCGTCCAATGACTAATTTCATGTAAGGCACTATTAAAAAAACCATGAGCAAATTGGATTCGTGCAGGTAGCTGATCTGTCGCTGGGAAATATTCTGGTTCAAAATCACCTTTAACTAATGTGACATTATGGTGGGAAAACCAGTGATTAAAGTGTAAAATGAGCCAATCAACATGTTCTACTTCAGTTGTTAAGTTTTGCCAAGATGAGCGTTGCACTTGATCTGGTATCAATCGAGGTAGATCAGTTGAATGGGTGCTAACAAGTGATGAAGTTGTTACTTCAGGTTGCGGCTGCAACAGGTGCATTGCTTAATTTACCCCGAGTTCTGTCTAAAGAAGTGCAAAATTGTATCTTAATCTTTGACAGAGTACCGATGAATTTGTAGAATTGCCGCCTTAATTATGTCAGCAAATACCTTTCCGGCACAGATTGAGCCGTTTAAATGGGCTGAACAAGGCTTTACATGGTCAGGTACACTGCCATTGTCTCGCTTTGCTCGTATCGCTCGTGAAGCTGTTGGATCAATTAATGATCAATTGATCAACATAGACTGTAAGCTATCAATGGATGCATATCATCGCATTGTATGGTTAGATGGACATATTGATACGAAAGTTCCGATGGAATGCCAGCGTTGTCTGGATACCGTTGAAACTGAACTTGTATCAGATTTTCATTTAGCTTTAATCGATGATGAGTCACTGATAGAGCGCTTGGATGAGGATGCTGATTTCATCGTTTTAGGTGAAAGTGAGTCAACGAAAAAAGGTGATATTGATACACCTGCTTCGATCGATTTGCTCGCATTACTAGAAGATGAACTGTTATTGTTGATGCCTTTATCTCCTAAGCATGATGCTTGTGAGTTAAAACATCGACCTACCATTCAGGACGTTGTCGAAGAGAAGCGGGATAACCCGTTTGATGTTTTGGCAAGTTTGAAGGGTAAACTTAACTCATAATTTGTGTTATAATGTTGAGTTAAGACAACTGAATTTGTTCTGATCCATTTTTTCGATCTTTGTAAGGAGCCATCATGGCCGTTCAGCAAAACCGTAAAAGTCGCTCTCGCCGTGACATGCGCCGTTCACATGACGCTTTAACCGAGAATGCATTATCTGTAGACCAAACTACTGGTGAAACTCATCGTCGTCACCACGTGACTAAAGACGGTATTTACCGTGGTCGTCAATTATTCGCTAAAGCAGCTGATGCTGAATAATTGAATCATATGCATTAAGCGTTAGCTTAAAGTATAGAAAAAATGGGAGCGAAAGCTCCCTTTTTTGTTGTTTTTCGCAATTATAAAACGATTTAATCAATGTTAAATTTCCGCATCGAGAAAAAGTCTGCTGCTATTCTCATGTAGAATCATGAGAAATGATGAAACTGGCAATAGACCATTTTAAGGATTTTTATATGTCGACTAAACGACTTGAGCAGGCAGCTCAAGCAACAAAAACCGCATTTGTATTCCCAGGTCAAGGCTCGCAAAAAGTAGGTATGCTGGCTGAACTTGCTGAGCAGTTCGGTGTGATCAAAGAAACCTTTGATGAAGCATCAAATGCACTAGGTTTTGATTTATGGCATATCGCGCAAAGCGGAGAAGGTTTAGATCAAACTGAAAATACACAACCTGTTTTATTAACCGCTAGTATCGCGTTATGGCGCGTATGGTTGGAGTTAGGCGGTGTAGTACCAAAATACTTGGCAGGACACTCTCTAGGTGAATACAGTGCTTTAGTTGCTGCGGAAGCGATGACATTGGGAGATGCTGTAAAACTAGTGAATTTGCGTGGGAAACTCATGCAAAATGCAGTTCCTCAAGGTGCAGGTGCTATGGCTGCAATTCTAGGTCTTGATGATCAGAAAGTGGTTGAGCTTTGCCAAGCTGCGACAGCAAATGGTGAGGGTTCGGTTGAAGCTGCCAATTACAATGCGCAAGGTCAAGTTGTGATTGCAGGAACTGCGACTTTAGTCCAACAGGTTATCGCTGCTGCAAAGGAGCAATCAGGCAAAGCCATTGCGCTACCAGTATCTGTGCCTTCACATTGCTCATTAATGAAGCCAGCAGCAGAACAGTTTGCTGAAGCTTTGGAACAAACTGCCATTGAGCTACCACGCCTTCCTGTAATACAAAATGTCAACGCGGAAATTGCGACAGATGTTGCTCAATTGCGTCAGGCATTAACGGCTCAGTTGTATGAGTCAGTGCAATGGACTCGTACCATGCAATATCTGCAAGATCAAGGTATTCAGTATGTGGTCGAATGTGGACCTGGGACTGTACTGAGTAATCTTGCGAAGCGATTACCGAACATAGATAAAGCATTTGCGATTGATAGCAAAGCACGTATGGAAGATGCCCTAAACGCAGTATTAGTGGCAGAAGGAAAAATTGCATGACACAACAACGAAAAGTTGCGTTAGTGACAGGAGCTAGCCGAGGCATTGGCGCAGCAATTGCACAGCAGCTCATTCAAGACGGTTTTTTTGTAGTTGGCACCGCGACTTCTGAATCAGGCGCGCAAAAACTGACAGAAAGCTTTGCTGAGAACGGTGCGGGTGCTGTACTTGACGTTCGAAATGGTGAAGCGATTGATGCACTGGTAACAGATATCGAGCAAAAATACGGTTCTGTGCTAGTTCTAGTGAACAATGCTGGGATTACGAAAGATAATTTGTTACTTCGTATGTCTGAAGATGATTGGGACGATATTCTCAATATTCATCTCAAAGCTGTTTACCGTCTCTCGAAGCGTGTTTTGAAAGGTATGACTAAAGCACGTTTTGGTCGAATTATTAACATTAGTTCAGTGGTTGCACATTTTGCAAATCCAGGCCAAGCCAACTACTCAGCAGCAAAAGCAGGGATTGAAGCATTCAGTCGTAGTTTAGCTAAAGAGATGGGCAGCCGTCAGATAACTGTAAATAGTGTTGCACCTGGATTCATCGCGACTGAAATGACTGATCAGTTAAGCGAAGATGTTCGTAAAAAAATGAGTGATCAAGTAGCTTTAAATCGTCTAGGTGAGCCTCAAGATATTGCGCATGCAGTGAGTTTCCTTGCAAGCGATAAAGCTAGTTACATTACTGGTACAGTTTTACACGTAAATGGTGGTTTATACATGGCCTAAGTGGCGATGTATAAACTTTTAAAAAATTTTATATTCAATTAAACTAGTGGCAAATTAAAACGCCACAAGCAATGAGGAGAATTCCTGTGAGCGATATCGAACAACGCATCAAACAAGCAGTAGCTGAACAATTAGGTATGCGTGCTGAAGAGATTAAAAACGAAGCATCTTTCATGGATGACTTAGGTGCTGACTCTTTAGATTTGGTTGAACTTGTAATGTCTTTTGAAAATGATTTTGACATCACGATTCCAGATGAAGATTCAAATGAAATCACTACAGTTCAATCTGCAATTGATTATGTAACTAAGAAACTTGGTTAATCAATTTGTGTGATGAAAGGCCACCGTGAGGTGGCTTTTTTATGCTTGAAAATTACAGAAATTTTTCAAAAGTCTCTATACCCGAATATATACATATATTTACAAGACCTATTTAAATTGAAACTCGAGTTGACTATTTTTTCGGTATAACTAAATGTACGTCAACTTTGACTAAGCTTTATTAATAATTACAGAGGAAATAAAAATGGGTCTTTTTGATTTTGTTAAAGGAATTGGTAAGAAAAATAATGCTCCAGCAGAGCCACAACCAGCACCAGCAACTCCAGCTGAACCTTCTGCACAAGAAGTTGCCAATAAATTATTAGGTTTAATTAAGAGTTTAGGTCTAGGTGTTGAAGGATTGGCTGTAACGTATAACGGCAATACGGATACGGCAATCATTAAAGGGCAGGTAAAGAGTCAGGCTGATAAAGAAAAAATTATATTGATCGTCGGTAATATTGATCATGTCGCTCAGGTGGATGATCAAATGACTGTTGAAGTTCCAGAACCTGAAAGTAAGTTCTATACAGTAAAATCAGGGGATAACTTGTCAAAGATTGCAAAAGAAGTTTATGGTGATGCAAACCAATACCCTAAAATTTTTGAAGCCAATAAACCGATGTTAAAAGATCCTGATGAAATTTTCCCTGGTCAGGTATTGCGTATTCCGCAATAATTTGTGGGTTTTAAAAAGGCGCATTCAGCGCCTTTTTTTATAACTATTCATTGAAAGATATTCAATATTTCAGACATCAAAATCGTTTTGGAATCTTTTGCCCATTTGGAACGGGTGTTTCAGCATTTTTTAATACACCAAATAGCCATGTTTCAGCATGCTGAACCGCTATTTTTAGTGAATCACCTAAGGCTAAACGTCCAGCAATGAAGCTTGCCAAAGAGCAGCCTGAACCATGATATTGACCTTCTAAACGCGGGCAACGGCTTTCAGCAATCATTTTCCCATCAGCATAGAGAACATTACGGATATGGTCAGGTGTATCTTCATGTCCACCTTTAACTAAAACTGCTTTTGCACCCATTTCAAATAATTTCTGAGTAGCGAGTTCAATATCATCCACACCAGTTAAAGCTCTCAATTCAACTGTATTGGGTGTAATCACAGTCGCGAGAGGAATTAGCTCAACAAATGCCTTTACTAATGTTGCTTGATCACCTAGTGAGCCACCACTGTTTGCGACTAAAACAGGATCAAGTACATATAGATAATCAGCATGTGCTCTTAAAAATTCAGCTAATGCAGCAATATTATCGGTAGTGCCCAACATGCCAGATTTTACACATTTGATAGGTAAGTCTCCAACCACAGCATTTGCTTGAGCTAACAGCAATTCTTTTGAACTTGCTTCAAAACCAAATACTTGTTGTGAGTTCTGTATTGTCAAAGCTGTACAAGCAATTGCCGCATGTGCACCGCTTTGTCCTATGGCTTCTATATCTGCTTGTAGACCAGCACCACCTGAAGGATCTAAACCTGAAAAACATAGTACGGTAGGACGCACAGCTATTTCCTTTTGTTCTCTCAATTACGCTAGTATATGTAAGTTTCGAGAAACTCTCGACTATGTTATGTAAGGCTGTAAGAGATTGAGCGAATGACGATCAGAAATATTTTAATTGATTTAGATGGGACTCTAACTGATCCCAAAGAAGGTATTCATCGTTCAATTCGTTTTGCGCTAGAGAAACTTGGTTATCCAATAGCTGATGAAGTAGATTTGGATTGGGCGATTGGACCACCATTAAAAGGTTCCTTGGCGAGATTGTTAAACTCCCAAAGTAATGAGTTGGCTGAGCAAGCACTCGCAGCCTATCGTGAACGTTTTGCAGTGATCGGATTATTTGAAAATCAAGTCTATCCAAATGTTGCTGAGACACTCTACAAACTAAAACAACAAGATTATCAATTATTTTTAGCAACAGCTAAGCCAACAGTCTATGCGAAACAAATTTTGGTGCATTTCGAGTTGGATCAATATTTCACAGAAATACATGGTAGTGAGTTGACTGGTGAACGTACCAACAAAGCAGATTTAATTGCTTATATTCTTGAGCAAGAACAATTGAATGCACAGCACTGTGTAATGGTCGGTGATCGTCAATATGATATTGTTGGTGCACGTGCTCATGGAATTGATACCATTGCGGTCAGTTATGGCTATGGAACACCAGAAGAACTGGCTCAAGCGCAGCCGATCACGCAAATCAATCAGTTTAATGAGCTGATTGAATGTATCGAGCAATTAAATCAACGGCGCAAAGTATCCTAATAAAAAGCCTCGATGAATCGAGGCTTTTTTTGTATTAAAGATTATGCTTTAAACGGTATTGGACGAGTTCTTCTATGCTAATCACTGTCAAGCCATGTGTTTGCGCATACGCTAACACTTGAATACCTGATGCCATAGAACCATCTGGGTTGGTTAGCTCACATAGCACACCTGCAGGTTTTAAGCCTGCCAAACGAGCTAAATCAATTGTCCCCTCAGTATGACCTCGACGGGTTAGTACACCGCCATCGCGAGCACGTAAGGGGAATACATGACCTGGACGATGAAGATCACTTGCAACAGCACCATCTTTAGTTGCAGCTAAAACCGTTGTTACACGATCTTTTGCTGATACACCTGTCGTAACGCCTTGTGCTGCCTCAATCGTGACGGTAAACGCAGTTTTGAATTGGCTAGAGTTATCTATGACCATAGGTGGGAGTTCTAAATGGTCAGCTAATTGTTCAGTCAAACATAAACACACAATACCAGAACCATCACGAATCATTTGTGCCATAGTTTCGACGGTTAATGTTTCAGCAGCAATAATAAGATCAGCTTCATTTTCCCGATCAAAATCGTCCATGACCAATACAGGTTTGCCTTGGCGAATATCATCTAAAGCTTGTTGAATACGAAGTTCAGCTGGTGAGAGTGCTGAAAAGAAAAGTTCAGGTTGAATTAAACTAGACATATGAAACGCTCGCGTAATTGGGTTACGGTTGAACATTTCAGGACTGATGCAAAATAAGCGGACACCAAAACAAACCAAAGTAAGTTTCGGTGATTTCGTCTTCTTTCATCCGGACTATACCGTCGGCTTTGGTTTCTCACCAAATCTGCTTGTATATAAAAATATACAGGCTCGTGGGCTGATTAGGTCTTTGATGAGCAAAGCCTAACTTACCACCGGTGGGGAATTTCACCCCGCCCTGAAGCGATGTGATTTGATTATATCGAGTTTCTATATTCTGAAAATAGTTTTTTATAGAATGAACCGTTCTATTTAAATCAGAAAATTAAGTAAGAAATCATTCACATTTTTCAATAATTCTAAGTGCTAGTATTCTTTTTGAATTACGCATACACTCCAAACATAGAACAATAAAAATGGAGATCAATAAAATGGATATTAAGGATAATATCGAGTTGGAAAACTTGGCTCAACAACTTCACCGACCTGTGATGAGCTTAAAAGATTTTAGTTTAGTCTCGCAGCAAGATTTGGCTTGGTTGAATCAGCAATTAAAACAAACCATTGAACAAGAGAATAAAAAAATTAATCAAAGTCTCTTTAAAGTTCCATTTTTTCTAAGACCTTTATTTAAAAACTATCAACAATAGGGGCTGGTCATGACAAGATTAGCTGTTGAAGCTGAAATTATAAAGCTGGCGCATATTTTGGGTGTTGCACAAACACAGCTCAATTTTTTAAAACCCTTGGCTCCAGAGACCCTACGTCAGTTTCGCTTTGGAATAATAGAACAATTACAAGATCAACAAAAAAACAGATTTCGCTCTCTTGCTGTATGGGTAAATTGGTTACCAAGTTGGTTAAACGTATTTATCGTAAAACGCTTTTTATCGCCATTGATTGTTGCTCAAATTGCATCGCATCTTTCTACAGAAAATTTATATCGAATCGCTAAACATTTAACACCCAAAATGCTTGCCGATATTGCAGTTTATCTTGACCCTCGTTTAGCCAGAGAATTATTGATGTTGTTAACGACACGTCAAATAAAAGATATCGCTGCTATTTTACTTGAGCAACGTGATTTTGTGACCATGGGGCGCTTTGTTGGCATGTTGGCGGACGATGTTGTTCGAGATATCGCCGAAATGATTGAAAAGGAGAGCGATTTACTCGAAATCGTCTTTTATATTGAATCAAGAGAACGTATTGATCATTTAGTGCATGTCTTGCCGAAAGAGCGGATACAAAAAACGTTATTAATTATTTGTGATTCTTCTCAACGTCTCATATGGCCAAAACTCTTGGCACTTATGACGCATATTGGTTATAGCTTGAAACAAGAGCTAGGTGATTTGGCTGTTCAGCAAGGGGAAAGTGTGATTAATGCGATCATTCAAGCTACGCAGGAAGATGAGCTATGGGAAGATATGCTGCCTGTGGTCGCTTGTTTGTCGAATCACGCACAGAATTTTGTCGCCAATTTACCAGCCTTGAGACAGGTTGAAATTATTCAAAGTATCGTAGCCGCAGCTGATCAGTGTAATTTATGGACTGATATGCTTGTAGTTGTTACGTTTATGCAAGATGAAGCGAGAGAAGCTGTGGCTGAGGCAATATCTCAGATTGATGAGGAGGTCTTGCATCATATCGCTTATGCATCTTTATTAAGATCACAATGGGATGTCACTTTTGACATTATTCGCCGTATGCCAATTGCAAAACAAAAGCTATGTCAAAGCATTTTGAATGGTTACATGCAGCAGCTCGATGAAGAAACCTATCAATATCTAGATCATCTATTAGATCAATATGGTATTGGATTGAGTTCGGTCAGTGAGCAGTGATAATCAGGCAGAGGGGAGCGTATCTCGGATAGGAACCAAGGTTTCTAATGCATGCTCATACCCACGTTCAACCAATTCATCAAGCCGATGCCAATCAAACATTCCAATCCCATCTATGGGCATGCGTATATGTAAATTAGCGCGTTCTATTGCTGCTGCTTGAATCATTGTGTCACTAGCAAGTGTCGCTGTACGCATTAAGATTTCTGCAAGACGTGGAGCTCTTAATAATTTATCTTTAATAATTTTATTCCAATTCAATAAGGCACTTTGATCAGGTTCATTCAATCCAATGCCTGGAACACGAATGTCATCATGTGAACTTACATTACTGGCAATAATCGCACCACGTTCCAAATTTTGCATAACATCCGTAGGTAAATTATTAATCACACCTCCATCGCATAATAAATTTTCATGCCACGCCACAGGTGGAGCAACGCCAGGAACACTCATGCTGGTTCCTACCCAAGTCGCAAGTTCACCTTGATCATGAATAACTGCTTCACCTGTAGAAAGATTTGTAGAAATACAGTAGAAGGTTTGCTTCAATTCCTCTATTCGACGATGACCAAAAATAGCCTGCAAACGAGCATGAAAGCGTTGCCCACGAATCAATGAAACTTTAGGCATGGTGTAATCATTGAGATAATTTCGAGCAACAAATGTTTCATATGCAATATGTTTCATTTCTACACTATCGAAGCCACAAGCGACCAAAGCAGAAATGAAGGCTCCCATGCTGGTTCCGCCAACAATATCAATTGGAATATGCAGTTGCTCTAATGCTCTTATCAACCCAATATGAGCAAAACCACGTGCGCCGCCCCCGCCTAAAACGAGCCCTAAGCCTTGACTAGTAATTTGTCTAGCGATTGCACGAATATCTGTTTCGGACCACGGGTGAATAAAATAATGTGCTTGAGCACAATATAGTTTCTTCCATTGCAGGGTGTAAGGTGAGGGATCACCTTCAGAGCGTAATAACACCAGTTCAATTGGATTTTGCCAATCATATTGATTTAAGACATCAACTAAGGGGCTGTGAATCGGAGATTGATTTGCTTCTGCTAAAATTAAGATTCGGTCTGCTTGGTGCAGACAGCGCTTTGCCCATTCATCATCAGGTCGATCTGCAGCATATAATACATAACAATGCTTTTCTTCAAGAATAGCTAGCCATTGCCTTAACTTTAGATCTTCTGAACTGTAGTCTAATTTTGTTTGACTAAATCCTTCTCCAAATAAGGCATCGACATGTGCTGCAGTCACGACTCTTACATTGGGCCAACGTTTTAAATGTTCAGTCAATTGTTCTGCAAGATGAATTGCTGGAATCTGCATTGAGATCGGGATGATTGAAAGTGTTCTGCTATGGCTCATTGCGTGAATATGCTGCAATTCAGGCTGAGAACGGGCAATGATCATTTGAGATACAGCAAATAAAACTTGAGGGTGTTTTTGTAGAAACGCAGTAAACTGCTGTTGGGGAATCTCTATAAGGCAAGTATCTCGAGTTGCGATTACACGACCATGATGAGGTTGGTTGGAAATAACACCCATTTCACCAACGATTTCGTGACGACCTAGGTAAGTAGATAAATTGGTTCTTGTTGTTAATTTGACTCGTCCATGAGCAATAATATAAACATGAAGAGGGAGATCATCTAAATCATAGAGTTGATGCCCCGTTTGTAAATGCTTTACAGAGCAGAACTGAGCTAGATCTATTAAAGATTCAGGTTCTAATTCATGGAATAATTTTACTTTGCTGAGTGTTTTTATAATATCCATATGCTTTCATTCAATTTATCTTTATTGTCTATTTATTTAATGAATCTGAACAATATTTTGCAAGTGAGGTTCAGTAAAACCTATCGATAGTTTGACGCATTTTTGTATTTATTTGGACATATCAGAAAATATACCCATAAAAAAAGCCAGTACACGATGACTGACTTTTTTGGGAATCTTGTGTTTTGTATTAAGCAATCTGTACAGGAATGCAGTTCGCTGTATGATTTACAGTGTTGTCTGGATTTGCATACACTAAGCGTGGCTTATGAAGATCAGCTTCTACTTCAGTAAAATCACCAAATGTAGCAATAATGACTAAATCACCAACATCAGCTTGATGAGCAGCACCACCGTTCACAGAGATAATGCCTGAATCATCTTCACCGCGAATTGCGTAAGTTGTAAAGCGTTTACCGTTAGTTACGTTCCATACGTGGATTTCTTCGTATTCACGAATCCCTGCTAAGTCCATTAATACACCATCAATTGCACAAGAACCTTCGTAATGAAGTTCTGCATGTGTCACAACTGCACGGTGAATTTTACATTTTAATAAACGAGATAGCATGGCTAGCGTCTCCTGAGTAAGACCTAAGATGAATATCTTATGGTTGACTTGTCACGTTTCCGCAGGGTGTAGGCGGTTTGATGCGCATTTTGCGCTTAAAAACACAATATGGCAAGCGTGATTGTTCAACAATTCAGTTTAAGTTTAAGCGGGTTTGTAAGCATTAATTTGATTCATCGCTTGTGAAACTTGTCCATCAACAAGCATTTTCACTTTTGAAAGCGCATGATCAATTGCTGCATCCATTAAATCTTGTTCACTGCTAGGAGCTTTGCCAAGCACATGACCAGAAACACGTTCTTTGGAGCCAGGATGTCCAATTCCAATACGTAAACGATGGAAGTTAGGACCGATATGCGGAACAATATCACGAAGACCATTATGTCCACCGTGTCCGCCACCTGTTTTTAAACGAATTATGCCAGGATCCATATCCAGTTCATCATGAGCGATTAAGATCGCTTCTGGTGTGACTTGATAAAATTTGGCAAATGGCACAACACTTTGACCTGAACGGTTCATAAATGTTGTTGGTAAGAGTAAGCGTACGTCATGACCTTCAATTTGACCACGACCAGTGAACCCATGAAACTTTGGTTCTGATTTTAAAGAGATACCATAACGATCAGCAAGTTGTTCAACGAACCAAAAGCCTGCATTATGGCGGGTTTGGGCATATTCCTTACCAGGATTACCCAAACCAACAATTAGCGAAATATTTGACACTAATTTACGCCTTTAACACTTATGCGCGTTTGAAGTCAGCGTGCATAGGAGTGTTTTTAGCTGGGTGACGTTGTAACGCTTGGATTTTAACATTTTCAACTTTATCACCGATCTTGATTTCGATCACTTCTTCGAAGAATTCGTTGCTTTCTAAAGCTTTAACGATTTCACGAAGTTCTAAAGTGATTGTTACAGGTTCAGCGCTACCACCGTAGATGATTGCTGGAATTTGTGAAGCATGACGAAGGCGGCGGCTCGCACCTTTCCCTTGTAGTGCAGCTTCACGTGCTTGAGCGTTTAATACGAAGTTTGCCATGGGCATATCCTCATTGAGATTATGAAACTAAACTTGCGACCAGTTTAGTGATAGAAAAACCCTAGCTAAGCTAGGGTTTAAGAAAAAAGCTGGGCTATTATAGATAACTATCGAACATAGCGCTAATAGATTCTTCGTTGTTAATACGACGAATTGTTTCAGCAACCATGCTAGCTACAGATACTTGGCGAATTTTACCTAAGTTCAAAGCTTCATCAGAAAGAGGAATCGTGTCGGTAACAACAAGTTCATCAATAACAGAATTACGAAGATTATCAATCGCTTTGCCAGATAAAACAGGGTGAGTTGCATAAGCAATAACACGGCGAGCACCAAATTGTTTAAGTGCATCGGCAGCTTTGCAAAGCGTACCTGCTGTATCTACCATGTCATCAACAATGACACAGTCACGATCTTTTACGTCACCAATCAAATGCATCACTTGTGATTCATTTGCTTTTTGACGACGTTTATCGATGATAGCTAAATCAATATCACCTAATTGTTTTGCAACAGCACGTGCACGAACAACACCACCAACGTCAGGTGAAACCACCATAAGGTTGTCATGTTGTTGTTGACGTAGGTCTGCCAATAACGCTGGCGTTCCATAGATGTTGTCAACAGGAATATCAAAGAAACCTTGAATTTGGTCTGCGTGTAAGTCGATCATTACCACACGGTCGATCCCAACAGTTGTCAACATATCTGCTACAACTTTGGCCGTAATCGGTACACGTGCTGAACGTGGACGACGATCTTGGCGAGCATAGCCAAAATAAGGAATAACTGCAGTAATACGACCAGCACTTGCACGACGCAAAGCATCTGCCATTACCAAGATTTCCATAAGGTTATCATTGGTTGGTGCGCAAGTAGATTGAACGATAAAAACGTCTTTACCACGAACATTTTCAGTAATTTCAACTGAAATTTCACCATCAGAAAACTTGCTTACAGAAGCAGCACCGAGTGGAATATGTAAATGGCTTACGACTTTTTGGGCGAACTGTGGATGAGCACTTCCACTAAAAACGACAAGATTGGGCATGAAGCACCCTTGGCGGTTGGCTTATAATGAATTTGGATGGCAGGGGCGGCTGGATTCGAACCAACGGATGGCGAGATCAAAACCCGCTGCCTTACCACTTGGCGACGCCCCTAATGCGGCAGAACTTTAATCGTTTTGCATGATAATGTCAATATGATTGAACAGGTATCAATATAAAACAAGTCTGTCTAAAGATATGGCAGGGGCGGCTGGATTCGAACCAACGGATGGCGAGATCAAAACCCGCTGCCTTACCACTTGGCGACGCCCCTAAATTTGATGATATGTAATGGCAGGGGCGGCTGGATTCGAACCAACGGATGGCGAGATCAAAACCCGCTGCCTTACCACTTGGCGACGCCCCTATTACATACATCTACAGGTGAAAATTGGCAGGGGCGGCTGGATTCGAACCAACGGATGGCGAGATCAAAACCCGCTGCCTTACCACTTGGCGACGCCCCTAACGTGTAACTTTGAAATGTCTTAAAGGTGATTCTGCTAAACTGTTGACCAAGTAAGCTTTACAAGGTGCGTTTTGCAAAATCTTCTTTGTATCCATTTCACTGGTTACTTCAGTAAAAACACAAGCACCTGTACCTGTAAGCTTTGCTAGACCAAATTGATCTAAATATTGCATCGCTTCTTCAACTTCAGGGTATAACTGTCGAGCCAAAGGTTCAAAGTTATTTCCAAAGCTAGAAGGTTCTAACTGATAGGCGCAAAATTTAGTGATCTTAGAGTCTCTTGTCAATGTTTTTTGTGAAAATAACAATTGAGTGCTGATAAAACAATCAGGTTTTAAAATAATGAATTGTTTTTGATCTAAGTCTATGAATGATAAATGTTCACCTATGCCTTCTGCCCATGCATTTCGACCATAAATGAAGACAGGAACATCTGCACCAAGTTGCACACTATATTCAGCCAACTGTGTTTCATTTAAGCCGCATTCCCAAAGTTGATTGAGCACAATCAGTGTGGTTGCGGCATTGGATGATCCACCACCAAGACCAGCACCCATAGGAATATTTTTCTCTATCAAAATTTTTAGTCCACACGGTTTTTTTGCATGTGGGCGTAATAATTGTGCTGCACGATAGATGAGATTTTGTTCAAGTTGAACTTCAGCAATACCTTCAATCTGTATTATTTCTTCAGACAAATTTTCAAAAGTCATCCAATCATATAGGTCAATCAATTGAAAAATCGTCTGTAATTCATGGTAACCGTTCGCTCGACGACCAGTAATATGCAGAAATAAATTTAATTTTGCAGGTGAAGGTACTCTAATCATAGATTAATTTAATCAATTATCGATTTTGAATCACCATTGTAATACGGTTTTCTTTATCTTCCGCAAGTGGTTGTTTGAGTAATAATTTATTTGGCAGCATTTGTGCGTCGTTATAACTAAAATCAACTGTCCAACCATCTTCAATGAGTTGCTTCAATCTATTATTTTCATCTTTTATGATTTGCGCATTTTGAGTCGCAGGTTTGGCTTGTACCCAATACGTCAAGTGCATAATTGGTGCTTGCCATCCTGTAGCTTTTTCAAGTAATTCTTCAGGTGTGGTCGCTGAAATAAGTCCAGTTTTTGCACTATTTAGTGTGACTTCACCAGGTTTACCTTGAATTTGTGTTTTTCCAACACCTAGAATTCCAGTTAATTCAATATCAAATTCATCTTGTTGCTGTGCCCATGTAAAGAATGCACTGCCAGATTGCTGCGGTGTACGAACCCCAATTTTGCCTTGTAAGTTAAAATTATTTTCATTTTGAACTTGCGGTGTCACGATTGGTTTTTTGGGTTGAGTTAAGCTTTGACAACCACTAAGTAATAAAATACTTGAACTACAAATCGCAATGCATAGTTTTGACAATGAGCGCATGAATTTAACTCTTTTTTACTGTGACAGGTAAGATTAAGCCATCAAGTTGTTGTAATTGTGGGGCATTTACATGTTTTTGTTTTAATTGATGTAACACATCACTAAATTGAGTGAGAGCACCTTGCATATACAATGCTTTGGCATATCGAATTCCAATATTTACATTCTGGCTAATTTCATACGCTTGCCCAAGGACTTTGACTGCGGTATCAAAATCATTTTGTAAAAATGCGATATAACCTAGTGTATCTAAAATTGAGGCTTGTTCTGGTGCAAATTCTAGTGCGAGTTCCGCATACTTACGAGCCTCTTTTAAGCGACGATTTTGTAAAGCAAGGGTATAGGCGTATGCATTAAGATAGGTTGGACTGTTTGGCTCAATTGCCAATAATTGTTTCAGAGTCTTATCTAATTTATCTCGATCAGTGAAAGGATCAAGTAATAGTACTTCTGCATAAATGAGTTCAGGATCATCTGGTAAATTCTTTATTGCTTCATCCAGTAATGCTAAAGCCGCTTTTTTATTATTCATTTTCTTTAAAATATCAGCTTGTGCTTGATATAAGAAACTTGCATGTTGAGGATAATTCACACGCTCTTGGGTTAAGAAGCGTAGTGCATCATTCAATTGTTCTTGCTTCTCAAAAATAGCAATCATATTGCGTCTAGACACGATATATAAACTGCCGTCTACTAATCGATAATATGCCTTTGCTGTTTCATAGTGCTGTTTGCGTTGAGCATTGATGGCTAAGTAGTAATAGGCTTCATTTTGATATTTGCTTGAATTACGCAAATCGACTAAGTACTGTTCTGCTTTTTCATATTGTTTCAAATCAATACTGGTTAAGCCTGCAATAAACAGTGCTTCTTCAGCATTTGGATGATCTTTTATAACATCTTCAAGTTTTTCTAATGCTGTTTGTTGATCATTAATCTGAATGTAATAACGTGCTTCCGCTAAACGAATATCGAGATTTTCTTTATTCTTGCGGCTTGCTTTAGCAAACCATTTTTGGGTTGCTTCATCATCTTGTAAAGCCATTAGCAGGTTGGCTTTCATTAAAATAAAACTAGTCGACTTAGACCGTTTACGCAATGCACGGTTAATATTCTTAAGCGCTTGCCCATACAAACCATCTTGCGCTTCTAGACCTGCGATCAAAGCCAATATTGAAGGATTGTCTTTTTCTGTGCTGGCACGTAAAGCATTTAATAAGATTTCGCGATCTTGAGCATTCTCAGGTGCAATTCCAGCCAAAATTTGTTCTAGATCAGAAGTGGGATCAATATTAAGGATTTTATCTAAGGTTTTTGCCGCAAGCTCATATTCATGCGTTTTCAATGCAATATGTGATAAGTAAAATAATGCTGGAACATCTTTAGGCTCTTGTTCAACCCAGTGCGTTGCAATATTTAATGCAGCTTGCAGATCATTGTATTCAAGAGCAACATCTAATGCGCGTTGCTTAATGGTTGTAGAGTTACTACGAATGGCAAGAACGGTGTAATTGTGTAATGCAGTTGCAATATCATCATAAGCAAGGGAAAATTCAGCAATCATGCTCTGTTGTAGTGCATTCTCAAAACTTTTGTCAGCATACATATCGTGTATTGCTTGTGCAGAGACATAAGAGCTCATGCTACCTAACAACAAGATTGTGGTAGAATACCGTCGAATCGTCTTGCCGCTAAAGTTATTACGGCGATATAGCTGACGCAATTTTTATTGATCCAAAGTAATGCTTTTTATGACACCGATGTTGCACAATAACATAAATTTAGCGAAATGATGATCTGATATGTCTTTCTTTGCATTGGGTGTCAACCATCAAACAGCTTCTGTTGAACTACGTGAGCAAATCGCTTTCAATGCAGAGCGGTTAGCTGCGCTATTGCAGGAGCAACGTCAACATCCTTCATTGAAAGATATGGTGGTTGTGTCTACATGCAACCGCACAGAAGTTTATGCCATGACAGAAGACGCGGATAGCGTCTTAAACTGGCTCGCCCAAGTGAATAATATTGATGTAAAACAATTAACTCATCATGTTTATCGTTACGAAAACGCTCAAGCTGTTACACATTTAATGCGCGTTGCCAGTGGTTTGGATTCGCTGATGTTAGGCGAACCACAAATTTTGGGACAGGTAAAAAGTGCTCTGGCCTTATCAAAAGATGCTGAAACAGTATCCCCAGAATTGAATAGTGTTTTTGAATATGCTTTCTACGCAGCAAAGCGTGTACGCTCAGAAACGTCAGTCGGTAGCCATGCCGTATCAATGGGTTATGCCGTTGCGCAACTAGCATCACAAGTATTTAGCCACCCAGAGAAAATAACGGTAATGATTGTTGCTGCGGGTGAAATGAATACTTTAGTTGCCAAGCACCTCGCTGAAATGGGCGTGGCTAAAATGTTAATTTGTAATCGCAGTCGTGAACGAGCAGATCTTCTTGCTCAAGAAATTGCTCATCAAGTAGATGTTGAAATTATTCCTTTCAATGAGTTAGCACAAAATTTATATCGCGCAGATGTAGTTTCAAGTTGTACAGGAAGTCTGCATCAAGTGATCGGATATACAGATGTTAAATCAGCATTGAAGAAACGTCGTTATCAACAAATGTTGATGGTGGATTTAGCTGTTCCACGTGATATTGATCCAAAGGTTGAGTCACTAGATAACGTTTATTTATATGGCGTAGATGATTTACAAAGTGTGATAGATGAAAATCTAGCACAGCGTCGTCAAGCTGCTGTTGAAGCTGAAGTGATGGTAAATCAATTAGCGACACAATTGATTACTCAGCAAAAAGTTAAAGAGGCGGGCGGAACGATACAAGCCTACCGCCAACATAGCGAAGAAATGAGTCAAATTGAATTAGAACATGCCATGGATGCATTACAACATGGACATCCGCCTGAGCAAGTTCTACAAGAGTTTGCTCATCGTTTGACGCAAAAATTGATGCATCCGACCTCCATTTTATTGCGAGAGGCGGCTAAAGCTGAGAGTCCTGATTATTTTGAATGGCTACAGCAGCATCTTCATGAAATATTTGAGCATGAGCGCAAGCCAAAACAATAAAAAATTAGGATAGTAAGCGTAAGCTAATTTGCTTAGTTAACTCATTCAATTGCTGACGTAAGTTGCGTGATTCAATCAGCGTAATCGGTGATTTAAGTTTTAATCTTAAATACTTTTCTTGTAAGCCTAGAGCATATTCCTTTGCTAATTTATCTGCAATTTCAGGTGCCTGAGTTAATGATTGAATATTGGTGCGTTGCATAATATCAGCAATCTCATGGCTAAAATTGCTACATGCACCGAGTACATAATAAGTTGCTAACTCTTGATCATCGGGTAGATCATCAAACACGATATTTAGTACGGCTAAAATCTTGGCCAACAATTCTGTTTGATCAATCACAGCACGTAATTCTTCAAAATGGATATAAAGAAAGGGGTGATGCATCAAAATAGCGATCGCAAAATCTTCATCTTTGGTTTGGATATTAAAAGAAAGCGAAGCATCATGACTAATTTGTGGGGTAAAGCGTTTACCCAAGCCAAGTTTTTCACGGAAAGATTGGGTGAGCAAATAACGGAAAGAACCATGTTTGGGTAATAACTCCGTTAATTCTCGTAGTTCTCCCATGACTAAACTTTTACCTTCAGGTGTGCTGACATCATGTTGCCCTGTTAAATGGGCAAATACAAAGTCAGACAACAGTGGTGATTGTTGAAGTAGCCTTTGGAAGTTTTCTAAACCTTCTCGACGAATCAAAGAGTCAGGATCATGCTCATTGGGTAATACAAAAAACTTTAATTCACGCCCATCATTGAGAAGTGGTAATGCGATTTCTAATGTACGACGTGCTGCTTTTTGACCCGCAGCATCACCATCGAAAGCGATGGTGATTCGCGAATTTTGCTTAAATAATGTGGTTAAGTGATCTGCATTACTTGCTGTTCCAAGTGTGGCAACAGCACCATTAATGCCGTATTGCTGCAAGGCGATGACATCCATATAGCCTTCAACCATCAACCAATCATTGGCTTTAAGTTTACGGCCCTCATATAACCCATACAGTAATTGGTTCTTGTGAAAAACTTCTGAATCAGGAGAGTTAATGTATTTGGGTTTGATTTCATCATTTAATGCACGACCACCAAAACCGACCACACGTCCTTTGTGATCACGAATGGGGAAGATCACACGTTCTCGTAACAAATCAAAATCACGTCCACTATCACTAGAGCGAATTAAGCCAAGTTGCTTTAAGCCTTCAATATCTTGAGGGAAAGCTTTTTCTAAATGCTGCCAGTCTTCAGGCGCGTAACCTAAACGCCAAAATTGAATTGTTTGTGGTGACAAGCCGCGCTGCCTAAAATAATTCTGAGCTTTTTGACTATTAGGTAGCTGACGCTCATAAAATTGAGCAACATTTTCAAGAAGATCATATAAATTGCCTTCTTGTACATTTTCTTCAAATGCGAAAGACGGATCAAACTGCGCAAAGGGATCATCTATGAAACGATCCATATCTACAAAGTGCCCATCGGTATAGTCATCAACAGCAGGAGGCGGAGTTGTATGACTCTCTTGTGCTACAGTTGGTGCTGTTTTTGTAATAGTCTGAGAACTACGTTTGTAGGATAGTTTTTTATTATCTTGGTTATCCTTGGGTAAATCGATACCTGTTTTATCAGATAGTTCCTTCATTACATCAACAAAGTTACGACCATCAATATCCATTAAAAAACGAATTGCATTGCCATTTGCCTGACAACCAAAGCAGTGATAGTACTGTTTATCACGATAAACATGGAATGAGGGGGACTTTTCTTGATGGAATGGACAACAGCCAGAATAGGTACGCCCAGTCTTTTTTAACTTCACACGTTGACCAATCAAATCGACAATGTCGGTTCGATCTAAAATCTGATCAATCGTATGTTGTGGAATCGCCATGTGCATTTAACCATTCAGGTAGAAAGTGAATTATTTTGCCGAGCAAAATGTCAGAAATTATTGTTGCATAAAATAAAAAACAGGCAAGGAGAGTCTTGCCTGTTTGATGTATCAGATGATTGCAAATTAGTTTGCAGCATCGTCCTCTGATGAGTTTGTTGCTTCTGGTTTATCTAAAAGCCCAAAGCTAAGACGATTTGTCCAACTAGGCTTATTATTTTCAGCTGGTGCTACTGGTGTGACAACGGCTTCAGGTTGAGATGTTGACTCTGTTTCAGATTTATCAAGTAAACCAAAACTTAGGCGGTTGGTTAGGCTGCGCTGTTGAGCTTCAGATTTAACTTCTTCTTTCACTTCAACTGTTTTAGATTCACGACCTAACAAGCCCAAAGTAGCACGATTTACCCAACTACCTTCTTTGCGAGCAGCGCGTAGATTGACTTCACCGTTTGATTTCACAAGGTTTGGATAATTGAGTTTTAGAATTTCGATATACTGCTGTGCAGTCGAATTGTCGCCAAGCTTTTGATAGCTGTAGGCAAGTGTCGCTAAAGCTTCAGGTGTTTGAGGTGTTTGAGGGTAATGCTCAATCACCCATTGTGCGCGCTCAGCTGCAGCCAACCATGCTTTACGTTGGATGTTAAAACGTGCCGCATTCATTTCACTTTCAGCTAATTCTTGACCAATAAATTTCATGCGTTGAGCTGCATCAACAGAATATTTACTGCTTGGGAAACGGCGAATTAAATCCACAAAATTCTGGTATGCAACTTTTACATAGCTCACATCACGATGTGACTGCTGTAAAGAGGTGTAACGAATTAAGCTATCGTAGTTCATTTCCATGTTCGCTACGCCACGAACATAATAAGCATAATCAACATTTGGATGCTGTGGATTTAGACGGATAAAACGCTCTGCAAGCGCAATCGTGCCTTCATAATCTTTCTGTTTGAATTTTGCATAGAGAAGTTCAAGTTGAGCTTGTTGCGTGTAGCGTCCTGTTGGATAGTAGGTATCTAACGCTTCAAGAGATTTAACCGCATCAGTGTATTGATTGCGATCAAGAGACTTTTGTGCTTTTTCGAAATAAACTTGCTCACTTGATTGTGGTCCTTTATCAACCACTTCTTTTTTACTTGGATTGCTGCTACAGCCCACAAATGCAGACGCTACACCTAAAGAAAGTGCAAGCATCGTAATTTTATAACGTGGTAGCGACATAAAAACTCCTCTGTTATTCTGGGCAATGAGCTACAATGGTTCTATTAAACCATTTTTGTACCGATCATCAAATGACTTCAGCACAATCTTCCAATTCAAACTTCTCTGAAACAGATTTCTTACTCGAAGATTCTGTGGATGCAGATAATCATAATTCTGACTCAACTGCAACACGTTTATCGTTGCAAATACAACTCGATGAAGAGTATCTCGGTCAGCGTATTGACCAAGTCGCGGCTATGGTATGGAGCGAATTTTCGCGAGAAAAACTTAAACAGTGGATGAAAGATGGTCATCTGTTGGTAAATGGTAACATCGTAAAACCGAAGTATCGTTGTGAAGGTAATGAGCTTCTAACCTTAGAAGTTGAGTTAGAAGCACAAACGACAAGCCAGCCTGAAAATATACCACTCAATGTTGTCTATGAAGATGATGATATTATCGTGATCAATAAAGAAGTAGGGATGGTCGTTCATCCAGGTGCTGGTAATCCATCGGGAACATTGGTCAATGCATTACTTTATCATGCGCCAAAACTTGCAGAACTTTCCCGAGCTGGTTTGGTTCATCGTATTGATAAAGATACCAGTGGTTTATTGGTTGTTGCCAAAAATCTAGAAGCTCAATTTTCGCTAAGTAAACAGCTCGCTAAAAAAACAGTCTATCGTGTATATGATCTAGTGGTTTATGGAAACATTATCGCTGGTGGAACGATTGATGAGCCGATTAAAAGACATCCAGTCGATCGCGTGAAAATGGCGATCCTACCTGGTGGTCGAGAAGCGGTAACTCACTATAACGTGAAAGAACGATTTAGAGATTTTACTCGCGTTCAAGCGCAACTAGAAACAGGGCGTACTCATCAGATCCGCGTGCATTTTAGCTATCTAGGATATGGTTTAGTCGGTGATCCAGTCTATGTAAATCGTGTGCGTTTACCTGCTGGTGCTTCTGAAACATTGATTGATATGTTGCGTAGCTTTAAACGTCAAGCCTTGCATGCAGCAAAACTTGGTCTCGTTCATCCTCGCACTGGTGAAGAAATGATGTTTGAAGCGCCGTGGCCTGAAGACTTTAAGCAATTAGTTGAAGTATTGCGCACTGAAAATAAGGCTTATTAAACGATCTTTGGAATAAAATATGGAATTTGTACAAGGTTTGCCTAAAGGTGTTTACGTCGGTCAAACGTGTATTGAGCATCCTCAAGCGATTGCAACGCCAAATCAAAATCTAAAAGGTTTTAATTTAGCATTGCATGTTAATGATGAAGCACAGCGAGTTCAGCAACATCGCATGATTTTGCTTAATCAACTATCAAATTATGGTGTTGATAAGATTACATGGATGACACAAACGCACAGCACGATTTGTCTAACTATCAATGAACAAATTCCATTTAATGCCCCTGAAGGCGATGGCTTAGTCACACAGCGTGCAGGACATGCACTCATGATGATGACAGCGGATTGTTTACCAGTCGTTTTAGGAAATGCTGAGGGTACAGAGGTTGCTAATCTACATGCAGGCTGGAGAGGTTTGGCGAATGGTATCATTGAAAACACCGTCGCTCAGATGCACTCCCAGCCAGCTTGGGCATGGTTTGGAGCTGCGATTAGTCAACCTTGCTTTGAGGTCGGGGCAGAGGTGAAAGCTGCATTCTGTGAAAAATATACTGAACTGGAATTTGCATTTATCTCAGGACAGACTGAGGGTAAATATTTAGCTGATTTATATGCAATCGCTCGATTTATTTTAAATCGCTTAGGTGTGCAGAATGTTTTGGGTGGCAATCAATGTTCATTCCAACAAACAACAGATTATTTTTCTTATCGTCGAGATTCTAAAACAGGACGTATGGCAACATTTGTGTTTATGCAATAATTTTAATTCAATAAGCAGTTGATTCGCTTAGTTGTGATGAAAAATGTTAAACTTGATTCAATTCATTGGTTTTTAAATTTTCCATGTCTTTTATTGATCAAGAAACTCCTAAAGTTCAAGTTTGTGTAATTTTTCATAGTCCTTATGGACATACTGCAAAAGTTGCTCAACATATTGCTCAAGGTGCGGAACAGGGAGGGGCAGAAGTGCATCTCATTTCTGTTGCTGCTCCACAGTGGGATTTAATCGATCAAGCTGATGTGATCGTAATGGGTTGCCCAACTTATATGGGTAGTCTGACTTCTGCGCTCAAGCAATTCATGGAAGACTCGTCTAAGCGATGGCTTGCGCGAACTTGGCAAGGCAAAATAGCTGCGGGCTTTACCAATGGTGGTGGATTAAGCGGTGATAAATTGGCGGTGTTGCAACAGATCAATCTGTTTGCGATGCAGCATGGCATGTTATGGGCGGGATTACCATTTATGCCAACAGGACGAAGTCCATCAGATATTAACCGTATGTCCAGTTTTTTAGGTTTAATGACTCAGTCAGATAATGCAAGCGTCGAAGTAACGCCACCAGAAGGTGATTTAGAAACCGCACGTAAATTTGGCAAATATTTAGCAGAATTACGATTAAAACAGATCAACATCTGATACCTATAAAAAACCTCCAATATCTTTGGAGGTTTTTTTATTATTTATGCAACATACGTGCTTTATCACGCTGCCAATCACGGTCTTTTTCCGTAGCACGTTTGTCATGTAATTGCTTACCTTTGACCAACGCAATTTCGAGCTTAACCAAGTGACCTTTCCAATAGCAGGCTAAAGGAACACATGAATAACCTTTTTGGTTCACTGCGCCAAGTAACTTTTCTAGTTCACGACGAGATAATAATAACTTTCGTGTACGTGTCGATTCAGGTACGACATGGGTTGATGCAGACAATAAAGGCTGAATCTGTGAACCAAATAAAAAGGCTTCACCATTTTTAAAAATGACATAACTCTCAGACAAGGTCATACGTCCAGCACGTAAGGATTTTACTTCCCAACCCTGAAGTGACATGCCTGCTTCAAATTTTTCTTCGATAAAGTAATCGTGACGCGCTCTTTTATTTTGAGCAATCGTGCCACCATTATGTTTTTTTACAACTGTTGCTTGCGCCATAATTCAAACTTCCACAATTGCATCTATTGTGCCGTAAAACGTAACCTTTTTCCATTGTTTAGGAATTTCGCGTTTATTGCGAACTTTTGTTAAAATACACGCCTTATCTCATTCACTTAGAGTACAACGCATGTCTAAAACACGTGTGATTTATCCAGGGACCTTTGATCCGATTACCAATGGACATGTTGATTTAGTTGCAAGAGCATCAAAAATGTTTGATGAAGTTGTTGTTGCAATTGCAATTGGTCATCATAAAAATCCTGTGTTTAGTTTAGAAGAGCGTGTTGAGTTAGCCAAAGCATCATTAAGTCATCTAACCAATGTTGAGTTTGTGGGATTTGATGGCTTGTTGGTTAACTTTTTCCGTGAACAACGTGCTACAGCTGTACTTCGTGGTCTAAGAGCGATTTCTGACTTTGAATATGAATTCCAATTAGCCAATATGAATCGTCAGCTTGATCCTCATTTTGAGTCTGTATTTCTAACGCCTTCAGAGCAATACTCATTTATTTCATCGACATTAGTTCGTGAAATCGCTCGTTTAAAGGGTGATGTAACCAAGTTCGTGCCTGCTGTCGTCGTTCAGGCATTTGAGCGTAAACATCAACAAGGTTGGTAGCGTGTCTTTATATATAACAGATGAATGCATCAATTGTGATGTCTGTGAGCCTGTATGTCCCAATGAAGCAATTTATATGGGGGAATCAATCTATGAGATTGATCCTGCGCTTTGTACAGAGTGCGTGGGTCATCATGACAAACCGCAGTGCCAACTATTTTGTCCAGTTGATTGTATTCCTCTTGATCCCAATCATGTTGAGTCACAAGACCAACTGATGGAAAAATATAAAAAATTGACAGCGCAAAAAAATACAAGCAATTAACTTTGAACTTTGATAATATGCGCCTCGAAGTGGGCTGGACGGTCGCTGCTGTGGAGGTCTCCGTGACTGAAGCAGGGGAGGAAAGTCCGGGCTTCATAGGGCAGGGTGCCAGGTAACGCCTGGGCGGCGAAAGCCGACGGCAAGTGCAGCAGAGAGTAGACCGCCTCATTCGTGAGGTAAGGGTGAAAGGGTGCGGTAAGAGCGCACCGCGTGTCTGGTAACAGTTCACGGCAAGGTAAACCCCACCAGAAGCAAGACCAAATAGGAATCCTGAGGTACGGCCCGTACTGGATTCGGGTAGGTCGCTTGAGCGTATGAGTGATTGTACGCCTAGAGGAATGATCGTCCTCGACAGAACCCGGCTTATAGGCCCACTTCTAAGTTTTTTTGAAAATTGTGCTTGACGTGTGTAGCGAAAGTTAAGATAATGCGCCCACAGTTTTCGGCTATGTAGCTCAGTTGGTTAGAGCACCGCACTCATAATGCGGGGGTCACAAGTTCAAGTCTCGTCATAGCCACCATTTTATAGACCACGCTCCTGCGTGGTCTCTTTTTGTCTATTGTTTTTATAATTTTTTAAATACCTTTTTAACAAACTAATTTTACAGTTTAGTTAAGTGTTTAAATTTTTATGAAATTGCTGAAAAATGATCAAATGTGATTTAAAAGAATAAAAACTGTTCATATGTTCCATATTTTCAACGTCATAGGCTTGACCGTTTAAGCGGAACACTAGATAATGCGCACACAGTTTACGGCTATGTAGCTCAGTTGGTTAGAGCACCGCACTCATAATGCGGGGGTCACAAGTTCAAGTCTCGTCATAGCCACCATTTTAAAAACCACGCTCCTGCGTGGTTTCTTTTTATCTATAGTTTTTTTCTACTCAGCGCTGACTTAAGCTAGATTAGAGATGTGTTTCGATAACTTGTAGGGTCTGAAGGTTGTCGTAGAAAGGTTTTAAAACCATGTGAATAATGGGTTCTAACACATTATGTTCATCTAAGGCTTTAACAACTTTTGGATAAAAACGAACTGCCTCATTGTGTAGATCGCTTTCTTCCAAGCCAATAGCTGTGAAAACATCTTGTAGGCTTTCATCTTTATAAAAATCATAGAAAACTTTAACGCCATAGAGAATCAGATCTTGCAAAAATGAAGACTGGCGTAATTCTTTCCAATACTCATAGATCATCACAAAGAACTCTTCTACATCTAGAGGAGTGACTTGCTTAGTGTATTCAGAGAGTGGTTTAGATTTATTATCGTCCCATATATTGCGTGCCAAACTTTCTAGATCATCATTTGATAATAGACTCAAATCAACAAGTTGTTCTTGAATAAAGCGTGCAATACTTTCTTCTATTTTTTGCTCAATACGTTGTTGTTGGCGATAGGAAAAAGTTTTTAATTTCTGCTGCCATTCATATTTACTATCTTGAGCTTTTTCTTCATCAGCTGTAGCAAATAGTTTGGGTAATTTATTTTGTAGTGTAGAGGTTGCTATATATAAGCAGAGCTGCTCAATGGATGGGCTTTCTTTTAGAAATTTATTCAAATATTGTCGAATATTATCTAATTCTAAGATTTTAGATAGCCACATTTCAAATTGATGATCTGAGAATACATCTTGGAGTTGTGCTGAGGATTGCAGGGAAAAAACATGAAGACGTTGGGCAATTTCTCCAATGAATTCTAATAGTCCAGCACCTAATTGCATTTCAAAAGCATAGCGTTTAACTACAGCTTGAATTTGATCAAGCTCTACAACTTCTTTCAGTTTTATATTCGGAGCATGTTGTAAAAAAAGCTGAATAAACTGTTGGAAAAACTCGGGTGAGAGTTGAGTAGTGAGTTGGTTTTTATAAAAGGCCACTTGCTCAAGCATAAGTGCTTGAGCAAGTAATTGTGACTTTTCAGAAACAATTTTTTCAGTCATTCGTTGTCCATCCGTTGACGATAGGGTAGCGTCGTTCACGGCTAAAAGCACGTGAGCTGATGCGTGGTCCGATTGCACCTTGACGACGTTTGTATTCGTTGCGATCAACCAATCGAATCACTTTTTCTACCACTTCTGCTTCAAATCCTCTTGCAATAATATCTGCTTGGCTTTGATCTTCTTCGATGTATGCATAAAGTATCGCATCAAGCACATCGTAAGCTGGTAAAGAGTCTTGGTCGGTTTGATCAGGGCGTAACTCGGCAGAAGGAGGTCGGCTGATTACGCGCTCTGGAATTACTGGGGTTTCACTTAAGGTATTACGATATTTTGCTAATTCAAATACGATAGTTTTGTAGACATCTTTCAATACAGAAAAACCACCAACCATATCGCCATAAAGGGTGCAGTAACCAACTGATATTTCAGATTTGTTACCAGTCGATAATACGAGATTACCAAACTTATTAGATAACCCCATCAATAGCGTACCGCGAGTACGTGCTTGTAAGTTTTCTTCAGTTGCATCAGCTGGTGTGTTTCCAAAGAATGGATAAAGCGTTTGCATAAAGCTATTTACAATAGGGTGGATCTCAGCAATACCAAAAGTTACGCCCATACGACGAGCTTGCTCGGTCGCATCTTCCACACTCATTTGTGACGTGTATGTATATGGCATCATCACTGCTTGAACTTTATCTGCACCGATCGCATCCACTGCGATTGCAAGTGTTAATGCAGAATCAATACCACCAGATAAACCTAAAATGACACCTGGGAAGCCTGAACGTTGAACGTAATCACGAGTTGCCATTACGAGTGCTTGATAAATTTCAGCAAAGGTCTCAAGTGCAGGAGCTGATTCAGTTTTTTTGAATTCTTTTTGCTCTGCATCATATTCAACAAAATAAATTGATTCTTGGAAACTTGGAGCTTGTAGTGCGATGTCTCCATTTTTGTTGGTTACAAAACTTGAACCATCAAAAATTAGATCATCTTGACCACCTACTTGGTTAACATAAACCAGATTGAGATTTAACTGTTTAGCTAATTCATTTAAAGTTTGGATGCGATGTTGCGGTTTACCTACTTCGTAAGGTGAAGCATTAAGAACCAATGCTGTTTCTACATTGAGCTGGCTTAATTGCTTAACAGTATTCAGTGACCAAACATCTTCACAAATAAGTACACCAAATTTATGACCTAAATATTCAAAAATTAGATGCTGATGACCTTCTTGGAAGTAGCGTTTTTCATCAAAAACACCATAATTTGGCAAGTTATGCTTATTATAAATCCCTAAAACTTGTCCATCTTTCATCACGGCTGCTGAGTTATAGCGGTAGCCATCTTCGGTTTGATGAACAAAACCAAATACCATGACGATATCTTTGACTTCACTTAATTGTGCAAATGCTTTCTGAGTGCGTTTGCTTAAATTAGGTCGAATCAATAAATCTTCAGCTGGATATCCGATTGTTGATAATTCTGGAAAGATGATTAAATCGGCTTGCTGCTGTTTTGCTAAATTTGCTTGCTCAACCATCTTTTGAGTATTTGCGTCAATATTGCCAATATGCGGAGAGAACTGGGCAAGGGCAATTTTAAAATTTTTCATTCAAACTTAATCCTGAGTCTTAACATGTGTTGATATACAAGTTCTTGATTTGTGTAAGTATAATTTTAAAGAACGTTGTATATCATAGCGCCAAACATTCTATATCTTAAAGAAAAATGACAAGGTGTCTAATATATACTAATTGCACATTTTTCTGCGTAAAAATAACAAGTTTTTCTGTTTTAAAGAGCAACATTTTTAAATGGTTGCGTAGTGATGGTGCATGACTATGAATAAACTTAGCATTGTCATTTATTCTTTTTTTTCGTGTCACTTTCGCATACCGAAATGACAGTTCAATGACATGAATAGAAACACTCTTTTTCGATTATTTCGGTAATGGGATAAAAAAATACAAAAAATTAGAGTTTTCGTAAAATTTAAATCTATCAAAAACATAATTTTATTGAATTGAGTCTTTTTTGACCGTTCGTCGGGAATCCTTTTGCTACACTTGAGTGTACAAATGTGCACTGCTATTATCCTAATTAATGTGAACATTTGTACACTAGATGTAACAGTAAAAATATGCATTTCGCATATAAAAAGAGGAAATAGAAATGTCAGTACTTTTAGTTTTAGTTGTTGCGTCTTGTTCTGCTATCGCAGTAGGTCGTGTGGGAACTATCTTGTTAAACCAAGATGATCAATAAATAGTTTTATAAATAATGGTCTCTTAAGAGAGGTAATGATTATGTCAGTTGTATTTTTTCCAGTAATTGCGTTTGGTTTAGCTGTTGTAGTTGGTCGTATTGGTACTTTAATGTTCCAAGAGCAAGTACAAGAGTCAGAGTAAGTTTGATTAATTAAACTTTTGATGAGAGGTAATAAGTTATGGTAATTCCAACAATCTTATATCCAGTAATTGCTTTTGGATTGGCAATTGGTGTGGGACGTATCGGTACAATTGTTAAAGATGCGATGCGTGTAGATTTTGCGACTGAAATGGATGATAGTCATGAACTTAGCTCAGAGAGCAGTAAAAACACAGCAGCATAGAATTGCTGATGATGTTTCAAGCTGAAAAGCCCTGTAAATAAACGACAGGGCTTTTTTATTTCTGAAGAATAATATTTGGAACTTTTTTTAGAAAAATATCACGTGCGATGTCGCCTTGCTGTTCAATGTTATATTCATTGAATTTCTTTCCAACTATAAATTGATACCGATAAGGGTTGTATCGTTTAAAACTTAGATAATAACCAAGTTGCAATATTGCACCTTTTACAATCACATTTGTGTTTTGCTGAAACTGCAAGATATGTGCAAGTTCATGAATGAAGAGACTTTGCAATCCGATTGAACATTTTGAGTAATCTTTACTAAAATATTTTTGATGAACGTACAGGTTACCATTTGGCGCTATAAATATATTTTCAGGTTGCCAAGGTAGATAGGGGATATTGAAAATTTTTACTTCTGAATAATGAATGAGTTCACCAAATACAGATTGAGCAATCGCAATTTCACCATTAGTTAAGCCACGATACTCAAATTCTTGTATGTTGAGGAAGGAAATCAGTTCAGAGATCAGTCGAGATCTTAACCATTCAACACGATGCTTTAAAAGTTTATTCATTTGAGTTCTATAATTGTATTTGTTTAAAAGTATGACCTCAATTCAAATAAAAAAAGCCCCAGTTAAAACTGAGGCTTTACAACAACGAGAATGACAACTGCAAATAAAATCACTGTTGGCATTTCATTAAAGAAGCGCCAAAACTTATGAGATTTATAATGTGCATTCCCGATGAGTTTCTTTCGGTAATAGCCACATACAAGATGGTAAATGACTAGGAGTCCTACTAAAGCTACTTTAAGATAAAACCATAAGGCTTCATGATAATGGCGAGTGGCATCACCCCAATCCACAAGGAAATGGGCAGTCACAAGCGTGGCAATCATTGATGGCCACATGATGCCACGATATAACTTACGTTCCATTACTTCAAAGCGTTGATGACTTACAGCATCCTCACTCATCGCATGATAGACATAAAGCCGTGGTAGATAGAACAACGCAGCGAACCAACACACCACAGCAATAATATGTAATGCTTTTACCCACAAGAAAGCATCAGAAGGTGCATCCATCGATAATCCTACGTGGGATTATGCATCCCACTTCTTGAAAATAAGGCAAGCGTTAACACCGCCAAAGCCAAAACTGTTACTCATCACAGTATTCAGTTTTGCATCACGTTTTTCAAGTACAATATCGAAACCTTTCGCGCCTTCATCTAGTTCTGTAACGTTGATGTTCGGTGCGATGAAGTCATTTTGCATCATTAGCACAGAGTAGATTGCTTCCTGTACACCTGCTGCACCCAAACTGTGGCCAGTCATCGATTTAGTTGAGCTTAGTGCTGGTACATTACCTTCACCAAAAGCACGTTCCATTGCTTTTAACTCGGTTACGTCACCCGCAGGTGTTGAAGTCCCGTGAGTATTGACATAGTCGATTTGTTCAATGCCGTGTTGTTTTGCTTCATCAAGTGCCATCAGGATACAACGCGTAGCCCCTTCACCAGATGGAGCAACCATATCTGCACCGTCACTGTTGGCAGCATAAGCAACTACTTCTGCCAAAATGTTCGCACCGCGTGCTTGAGCATGCTCAAGTGATTCAAGAACTACAAAGCCACCACCACCCGCGATCACGAAACCGTCACGGTCAGCTGAATAAGGACGAGATGCTGTTTCTGGCGTATCGTTATATTTAGAACACAATGCACCCATAGCATCAAAAAGTAAGCTTTGAGACCAGTGATCTTCTTCACCACCACCAGCAAGCATTAAATCTTGTTTACCTAATTGAATCAGGTTGTAAGCATAACCAATTGCATCAGCCGAAGTTGCACACGCACTAGTAATAGAGTGAGCAATACCTTGTAGTTTTAATGCAACACCAACGTTTGCAGTAATCGTATTACTCATGTTGCGTGGAACAAAGAAAGGTCCAATTTTACGTGCACCTTTTTCTTCCAGTAATTTAACCATCTCTGCAACAGAAGCAGTTGAGTTACCGCCACTACCACCAGCAATACCGTATCTTGGGTTGTTAGCTAGGTCTTCTTGTTTGAGACCTGCATGTTCAACGGCTGCAATAGCGGCATTGTAAGCATACATCGCACACACGCCCATGAAGCGTTTCAATTTACGATCAATGCCATCAAAATCTTGAACAGCTGCTGCGCTCACATGACTTTTGAAATTAAGTTCAGCATAAGTTGGGTTAAAACGTGTCCCAGAGATTCCATTTTTTAGAGAATGAGTAACCTCTTCCAAAGAGTTACCGATACATGAGTTGATGCCCATACCAGTGATTACAACACGTTTCATTTACAGTTCCCTTTTATGGTAATACTAAGCCTTGTACAACATCGCTATAGTTAAAATCAGGAGAAAATAACGATCAAATCGGCTCATGAGTGAATGACACCATGATAGCAGAAAGGTTTTTTATTTCTTATGGCAAATATTATGTCTATTTTCAGTTGTGTAAAGATTAGTAAGTTTAGAACGACTTAAGGTGAAAGCTAATGAAATTATACAGATTCAAGTTGAGATAAATCTGTATTCAACCTAGTATTTACCTAGAAATGCACAGATTAAAGAATAGAGGTACTTGATGACAAATTCTAAAAATAAGCAAACTTCAGGTTTATTTGCCCAAGCATTTGGAGTGGCTAAAAAGCTCAGCTCTGAATTGCAAAAACTTCAAGTTGCCCCGATAACATCTGATGCGAAACTTTCCAATTCATCTAATATTGTTGAAGGAAATGCGCGTTTCAAAAGTCCATTTGAAGTTGAGAAATATGAAAGCCCTCAACAAATGTTGCGTCAACAACTTCCTAAATTGTCACATCAATTGCTAGGTAAGCATTATACGAAGGTAAATAATGTGGCGACTTTTGTTTCACCTGATTTAGGTGAAAAAGTTTCAGATTATTTATTTCAATGGTTGAATGAATTTAGTTCAAATAGTTCTTTGACAGAAAAGATTCTCGAAGAAGCAGGAGTTAAAGATCTTGCTGAGTTGACACAGGATACTGGGCGCTCGCAACGTTTAAGTCAGGCACTCATTGAGCAAAATAAATTACTTGCAGCTGCTCAGGGATTAATTACTGGTGCTACTGGTGTTTGGGGTGCTGCAATCGATATACCTGCTTCGATTGTTTTGGCATTACGCACGATTTACCAAACTGGTCGCTCTCATGGTTTCGATTTATCTGAAGAGGTTGATCAAGATATTGTGGCCTTTATTTTTAAAGAAATTGATTTAGGTCTTGTCGCAGAAAAACAAACATTATTACTTGCTTTAAAAGCTTTACAATCAATGTTAGACACGCATGATTTGCAACATTTCCAACAGTTATTAGGCTCTAATAATGATGTTGAATTGTTGAAGAAGTGGTTGGTTGATGCTGATGGGCAATTTAAGTGGGGGTGGTTAAATCATATTCCACAAGCTTCCGTGATTGGGAAACTAACACCGATCGCGGGTGCAGTTGTCGGTGGTTTTTATAGCTGGAAACTTCTAGAAGATGTGGGGCATAAATCACAATCAGTTTTTGGGGCGGCGCGATTCTATATAAATGAGCATCCTAATGAAAAGGTTTCTCCATTAGAGGCGTATTACAAAGCTGAAGCATTATTAAGAAAAGCAACTCCGAAACTTTTACAGGCAACAGAACTTGATGTCGCAAGTAAAATAGCTCCAGCCGAAAATCTAAAAAATGATGTTATTACTCATGTAGCTGTTCAGACAAAAGATGAACTCATAGAAAATTCAACAAAAGATGAAAAGGTTGAAGAGAGTATTCAGAAGCTTGCTGAGCAACATGTAACAGAACATGAATATTCTCAACAAAAACCAGCGATTAAAGCGACAGATGGTGATGACACCTTGGCTGATGAGACGGAACAGTTATCCGAACAAAAGACAATAGATATTGAGCCTGCATCAACAAAGCATAGCTAATATGTATGTGAAGTATAAAAGCATCTAAAAGTTAACAAAAATCTAGAAATGGTCAACACTTGCTTTAGCCTGCAATGTTGACCATTTTTACTTCTTGACTTACAATTGTGTGCCCTTAAAAAGAGGTGCTTTTCTTTTTAAGGTTGTTTAATAACGGGAGAATTGCCAAATGGCAACAACAAATCAGTTGATCCGTAAGGGTCGTACAACTTTGATTGAAAAATCAAAAGTTCCTGCGTTGAAGGCTTGTCCACAACGTCGTGGTGTATGTACACGTGTATATACGACTACTCCTAAAAAACCTAACTCAGCAATGCGTAAGGTTTGCCGTGTTCGCTTAACTTCTGGTTTTGAAGTATCAAGCTATATCGGTGGTGAAGGTCATAACTTACAAGAGCACAGTGTTGTTCTAATCCGTGGTGGTCGTGTTAAAGACTTACCAGGTGTACGTTACCATACCGTTCGTGGTTCTTTAGACTGTGCTGGCGTGAAAGATCGTAACCAGTCACGTTCTAAATACGGTGCTAAACGTCCTAAGAAGTAATTCTAGGCAACCAGCCCAAACAACCCTTTAGCGTTTCGCTTGTTTGAATTCTTCATAGATTTGTAATTCAAGCGACGTATAGTAAGGCCAGCGTAGCGTACATGGCACTTGTACAAACTGCTGGATCATCCTGAAGTGTCATAATATTAGGTGTATTAAAATGCCAAGACGTCGCGTAGTCGCTGCTCGTGAGATCCTTCCAGATCCAAAATTTAGCAGCCAAACAATCGCTAAATTCATGAACCACGTAATGCAAGATGGTAAAAAATCTGTAGCTGAAGGTATCGTTTACGGTGCTTTAGAGCGTGTTCAAGAAAAAAACAAAGTAGACCCAGTTGAATTTTTCGAGACTACTCTTGAAAAAGTTCGTCCTATGGTCGAAGTAAAAGCACGCCGTGTTGGTGGTGCTACTTATCAAGTACCTATGGAAGTACGCCCATCCCGTCGTACTGCCTTAGCAATGCGTTGGTTAGTAGATGCTGCTGCTAAGCGTTCTGAAAAAACGATGGCTTTACGTCTTGCTGGTGAGTTGCTTGATGCAGCTGAAGGTAAAGGTGCAGCGATCAAAAAACGTGAAGACGTGCATCGTATGGCTGAAGCCAACAAAGCCTTCTCTCACTACCGTTTCTAAACGGATAAAACAGTCCCTAATCAGGAGAATATTCATGCGTACAGCAGCTCGATTCAACATCGCTCTTTATCAAAGTGGGAGCTTTGCGGGTATTTAAGTTGCCTGCTTGGATATTCGTGCGCATCAATTTAATTGATGCGTCCTGTTTTAAAGATAACATTTAGGAATGTAAGACATCATGGCTCGCCAAACCCCGATTACTCGTTACCGTAACATTGGTATTTCTGCGCACATTGACGCAGGTAAAACAACTACAACTGAACGTATCTTGTTCTACACAGGTGTATCTCACAAAATTGGTGAAGTACACGACGGTGCAGCAACAATGGACTGGATGGAACAAGAGCAAGAGCGTGGTATTACCATTACTTCTGCTGCTACGACTTGTTTCTGGTCTGGTATGGGCAACCAATTCGAACAACACCGTATCAACGTAATTGATACACCGGGACACGTTGACTTCACAATTGAAGTTGAGCGTTCTATGCGTGTTCTTGACGGTGCGTGCATGGTTTACTGTGCTGTTGGTGGTGTTCAACCTCAGTCTGAAACTGTATGGCGTCAAGCTAACAAATATAAAGTGCCTCGTTTAGCATTCGTGAACAAGATGGACCGTACTGGTGCAAACTTCTTCCGTGCTGTAGAGCAAGTTAAAACTCGTTTAGGCGGTAACCCTGTACCTATCGTTGTACCAATCGGTGCAGAAGATACATTTGCAGGTGTTGTAGACCTTATCGAAATGAAAGCGATTATCTGGGATGAACCATCTCAAGGTATGAAGTTTGAATATGGTGAGATTCCTGCTGACCTAGTTGATACTGCTAACGAATGGCGTACTAACATGGTTGAAGCGGCTGCTGAAGCTTCTGAAGAGTTAATGGACAAGTACCTTGAAGAGGGTGATCTTTCTAAAGAAGACATCGTTGCAGGTTTACGTGCTCGTACATTAGCATCTGAAATCCAAGTGATGCTTTGTGGTTCAGCGTTCAAAAACAAAGGTGTTCAACGTATGTTGGATGCTGTGATTGAATTCTTACCATCGCCAACAGAAGTTAAAGCGATCGAAGGTATCCTTGACGATAAAGCTGAAACTAAAGCATCTCGTGAAGCATCTGACGAAGCTCCGTTCTCTGCGCTTGCGTTCAAAATCATGAACGACAAATTCGTTGGTAACTTAACTTTCGTACGTGTTTATTCTGGTGTTCTTAAACAAGGTGACCCAGTATATAACCCAGTTAAGTCTAAGCGTGAACGTATCGGTCGTATCGTGCAAATGCATGCGAATGAGCGTCAAGATCTTGATGAAATCCGTGCAGGTGATATCGCAGCGTGTGTAGGTCTTAAAGACGTTACAACTGGTGATACATTATGTGATGAGAAAAACATCATTACACTTGAGCGTATGGAATTCCCTGAGCCAGTAATTTCATTGGCTGTTGAACCAAAAACTAAAGCTGACCAAGAAAAAATGTCAATTGCTTTAGGTCGTTTGGCGAAAGAAGATCCATCGTTCCGTGTACGTACTGACGAAGAATCTGGTCAAACAATTATTGCTGGTATGGGTGAGCTTCACCTTGACATCATCGTTGACCGTATGAAACGTGAGTTCGGTGTTGAAGCGAATATCGGTAAACCAATGGTTGCTTATCGTGAAACGATTAAGAAAACTATTGAGCAAGAAGGTAAATTCGTACGTCAAACAGGTGGTAAAGGTAAATTCGGTCATGTATATGTTCGTTTAGAGCCACTTGATGTTGAAGCTGCTGGTAAAGAATACGAATTCGCTGAAGAAGTTGTTGGTGGTGTAGTACCAAAAGAATTCTTCGGTGCAGTTGATAAAGGTATTCAAGAACGTATGAAGAATGGTGTCTTGGCTGGTTACCCAGTTGTAGGCGTTAAAGCTGTTCTTTTTGACGGTTCTTACCACGATGTCGACTCTGATGAATTGTCGTTCAAAATGGCTGGTTCTTATGCGTTCCGTGATGGTTTCATGAAAGCAGATCCAATTCTTCTTGAACCTATCATGAAAGTTGAAGTAGAAACTCCAGAAGACTACATGGGCGATATCATGGGTGACTTAAACCGTCGTCGTGGTATGGTTCAAGGTATGGACGATCTTCCTGGTGGAACAAAAGCAATTAAAGCAGAAGTTCCATTAGCTGAGATGTTTGGTTACGCTACTCAAATGCGTTCTATGTCTCAAGGTCGTGCTACTTATTCTATGGAATTCGCTAAGTACGCTGAAACTCCACGTAACGTGGCTGAAGGCATCATCGCTAAGTTCCAAGCTGGCGGTAAAAAAGGTGACGACGAGTAATCTTTCGATTACTATATTACCCAACTAAAATTTAGTTAAAAACCAAGCGCTCATGAGCGACCCTCATGAGCAGTTTATAAAGGAAGATCATCATGGCTAAAGCCAAGTTTGAACGTAATAAACCACACGTAAACGTGGGTACAATTGGTCACGTTGACCATGGTAAAACAACTTTAACTGCTGCGATTGCAACAATTTGTGCAAAAACTTACGGCGGTGAAGCGAAAGATTACTCACAAATCGACTCTGCTCCTGAAGAAAAAGCACGTGGTATTACAATTAATACATCACACGTAGAATACGATTCTCCAATCCGTCACTACGCTCACGTAGACTGCCCAGGCCACGCCGATTATGTTAAAAACATGATTACTGGTGCTGCTCAGATGGACGGCGCGATCCTTGTGTGTGCTGCGACTGATGGTCCAATGCCACAAACTCGTGAACACATCCTTCTTTCTCGTCAGGTAGGTGTACCTTACATCATCGTATTCTTAAACAAGTGTGACCTTGTTGATGATGAGGAATTACTTGAATTAGTAGAAATGGAAGTTCGTGAACTTCTTTCTACTTATGACTTCCCAGGTGATGACACTCCAATCATCCGCGGTTCAGCTCTTCAAGCATTAAATGGTAACGACGGTCCTTACGGCGAAGCTTCTGTTCTTGCACTTGTAGAAGCGCTTGACTCTTACATCCCAGAACCAGAGCGTGCAATCGATAAAGCATTCTTGATGCCAATCGAAGACGTATTCTCTATCTCTGGTCGTGGTACAGTAGTAACTGGTCGTGTAGAAGCTGGTATCATCAAAGTTGGTGAGTCTGTTGAAATCGTTGGTATCCGTGATACTCAAACGACTACAGTTACTGGCGTTGAAATGTTCCGTAAACTTCTTGACGAAGGTCGTGCGGGTGAGAACTGTGGTATCTTACTTCGTGGTACTAAGCGTGAAGACGTACAACGTGGTCAAGTACTTGCTAAACCAGGTACAATCAAGCCGCACACTAAATTCGATGCAGAAGTATACGTACTTTCTAAAGAAGAAGGTGGTCGTCATACTCCATTCCTTAACGGTTACCGTCCACAGTTCTACTTCCGTACAACTGACGTAACTGGCGCGATCAAATTACAAGATGGCGTAGAAATGGTAATGCCTGGTGACAACGTAGAAATGTCAGTAGAGTTAATCCACCCGATCGCAATGGACCCAGGTCTACGTTTTGCGATCCGTGAAGGTGGTCGTACTGTAGGTGCTGGTGTCGTTGCTAAAGTAACTGCATAATCGCCTAGAGTGATCGAAAAAACACCCCTTATGGGGTGTTTTTTTATATCAATTGTTTGACAATTTTATTGAATAGTGTCCCAAACTGATACTTCGCTGTCCCAAACTGCACTTAATTGATTCATATAAAAACGTAATATAAAACTCAAGAAAACGAACAAAAGTGCTCAGTGAAAAAAGTTCACTGAAAAGGAGTAGGCGGCATGAATGCTAAAGTAAATATTTCAAATCGTGCAGGTGCAAGTTTCCCAGTACGTCGTATGAATTTTGATTTTGATCAAGTACCTGAATACTGGATGAGTGGCTCAGCAGGTCTTACACATTTTATGACTGCATTATCTGCTTTATTTCCAGATGGTGAGAAATTATTTATTGATTCAGTTCGTGCTGTGCGTTATCACCCAGCGATTAAAGAGAATGAAGAGCTGCAAAAAGAGATTAGTGCGTTTATTGGTCAAGAAGCAATGCATACTCAAGAGCATGTTAATTTCAATGCTTCTGCTCAAAAATACGGTCATGATGTAAGAGCTTTAGAGCAAATTACAGGTCGTTACATTCAATTTGCCTTAAATAATTTTTCGAAAATCGTAAAACCTTTTGGTATGACACGTGAGATGGTTGATCTCACAGCTACGACTGCCCTAGAGCATTTTACAGCGACGATTGCATCTGAATTATTGCGTAATAAGCATATCCAAGATTTGATGACTGATGACACAATGTCTTATATGTGGTTCTGGCATGCAGTTGAGGAAAATGAGCATAAAGCAGTTGCATATGATGTATATGAGTCTGTTTTTGGCACAGGAATTAAAGCATACGGCTTACGTACAACAGCGCTCGTATTTGCCATGACTTTAATTTTTATTCTTCAGTCATACTTCACTTTACGTTTGCTTAAGCAAGATAAAAAGCTAAATCTTAAAGAGTTGGGAATGATTTATAAGTATGGTTATAGTCCATCAAAAGGGATCATCGCAGGAATGGCAGGAGAAATGCTGGCGTACTTTAAACCACGTTTCCATCCGAATGATTTAGATACAGTTCAATTATTAAAAGATTGGAAAGCGAAATTAGGTTTGTAAGCCTTATTTTCTTCAATACTGTTTGTTTTTAAAGGGCATGAATTTGCCCTTTTTCTATTTTAAATATTTTCATAAAAAGTTGAAGACATGTCCTAAGATGATGCTTTTATGACCTTATCTGCACTTAATTAAAGCATGATAAACAGCGTATAAAATAAGAATGGATAAAAACAAAGAATGGATTCATCATTAAGGAGAATAAGGTATGAATGCTAAAGTCAATATTTCAAATCGTGCTGGCGCTAGTTTCCCTGTACGTCGAATGGATTTTGAGTTTGGTGATGTGCCTCGATATTGGGCAAATGGTGATGCTGCACTCACACATTTTATGACTGCTTTATCAGCGCTATTTCCTGAAGGTGAACAATTTTTTGTAAACAGTACTCGTGCAGTTAGAAATGATCCTAAATTAGCTGACCCTCGTTTACAGAAAGAAATTAGTGCTTTTATTGGTCAAGAGGCGATGCATTCGAAAGAGCATTTAGCGTTCAATGCATCTGCTCAAGCCTATGGTTATGATGTTCGTAAGATGGAAGAGCAAACAGGCAAAGTGATCAATTACGGTGTTAATGTAATCAGTACATTACTTAAACCTTTTGGTTTCAACAAAGAAATGATTGGATTAACTGGAACATGTGCTTTAGAGCATTTTACTTCGACGATTGCTGAGGAATTATTAAGTAATCCAGATATCCAATCGATGTTCATGGATGAAACCATGTATCATTTGTGGATGTGGCATGCTGTTGAAGAAAATGAACATAAAGCTGTTGCCTTTGATGTGTACGAGGCAATGTATGGTCAAGGTGCTAAAGCTTATTTTATGAGATCACTAGCACTTGTGATTGCAATGGGTCTGATTTTTATTACCCAATCCTATTTCACTGCAAAACTACTCAAAACTGATGGAAAACTAACGTGGCGTGACACGAAATATATGCTGAAGTTTATGTATGGTTATAGAGGTTTTATGACCCGTCAAATACCAACTTTACTGGCATTTTTAAGACCTAAATTTCATCCAAATGACTACGACACCACTGAATTATTAAATAAATGGCGTGCCGAGTTAGGTTTTAATCCCCACTAAATAAAATGGGCAATCAATCAGATTGCCCATTTTTTTATTTAAATTTGGTTTTAAATTGTCGATAATCTGCCAATTAGGTTTTTGACAAGGTGTTCACGTGATTCGATTGATGCAAGAAAAGGATTTGGATAAAGTTGCTGAGATTGAATGTTTAGTTCAAACACATCCGTGGTCTAAAAAACAATTTCAGGAGTCTTTGCTTTCTTACCAATGCACAGTCTATGAAACTAAAAATCAAATAGTAGGATTCTGTATTTTACAGCCTGTGTTAGATGAAGCTAATTTGTTACTGATGGCGATCCATCCAAGCCAGCAGGGCAAAGGTCTTGGATACGAGTTGTTAGATTATTCAATTCAACTTTTAAAAAATAATCCTATCCAAATTTTTTTAGAAGTACGTCAAAGCAATCATGCTGCAATTCGTTTGTATGAAAAAATGGATTTTCATCAAATAGATTTACGCAAAAATTATTATCCCAATTTGGATGGTACAAAAGAGCATGCTGTGATTATGGTCAAAACATGCACTGATGATTTTGCGTCTTTATTTAAATCCTAAATTATTTAATGATTAGATCATCCCACTCTGAAGGTAGTGTACTCATGAGTGAGTTTCCGAGTTGATGAATTTCTTTCTCAGATAATGGGCGATTGAGTCTACGCCATTGACCATCTAGTAATAGTTCAAGTGGTGTGTATTGTGACTTGTAGTTCATTTTCGCTGAGTGTGGCACCCAATAACCAAGATACAAATAATCAAGATTTAGAGTTTTTACATATTCAATTTGTTTAAGAATGGCATAAACGCCCAAGGAGCGACGTTGTTCATCTGGGTCAAAGAATGTGTAAACCGCAGATAAACCATCATCCATCAAATCACAAGTAGAGACCGCAATTAGTTTTTGGTCTTTCCATAATTCGATAAAAAAACTTTCAGTGCAACTGTGTACGAGAAACTTCTCAAACTGATCATAGTTGGCTGGATACATATCACCATCTGAATGTCGCTCGTTTATATATCTCTCATAAAGCTGATAATGTTGTTCTGTCGCTTGCGTGGTAGGCAAGATATTCATGCTTAAATCTTGATTGCGTTTCCATGCCTTTTTTTGGCTGCTATTCATTTGAAATTCTTGAATAGGAACTCTACACGACAAACATTGACGACATAAATGACATTCTGGGCGATAAACAAAGTCACCACTGCGACGAAAACCAACACGTGACAGTTCAGATAATGTCACCACATCAATGCGATGAATTGGATCTAAGAACACCATCCGAGCTGATTTGTTATCGAGGTAACTACAGTCATGTGGTGGAGTAATGTAATACTGTAAGTCATTTAAAAGGGACTTGGGTTGGTATGATTTCATTAATCTGTCCCTCCAAGGTGTTAATCCGTTAACCGTCTAATTTTGAAAAAAGAGCTATTGTTTTACTTGAAAATACACGTTCTTGATAACTTTTCCAATTGATAGAGGGGGTAATAATTACATCTTGTAACGATTTTAAATAGGCTTGGCGAGAAAGTGTACGTGCTCCAAGACTTAAAAGATGATCGTTGACCAATTGGCAATCGATCCAAGGCAGTTGATTTTCCTGTCCAATTAACATCAGTGTATAAAATGCCATTTTAGAGACATCTGTTTCGGTGCTAAACATCGACTCACCAAAACATCCTTTACCAATAGTGACACCATACAGGCCACCTACAAGCTGTTCATTATTCCAGACTTCGACACTGTAGGCATATCCTGCTTTAAATAGAGCTGAATATCCTTCAATTATATCTTCACTAATCCATGTCTCATTTGCATAACTTCGTGGTAACGAACAGGCACGAATGACTTGTTCAAATGCATGATTAATCGTAATTCGATAATCATGTTTTTTCATATTTCGTAGTAAGGATTTGCTCGGTTTATATGCCTCTGGTTCGATAATGCAACGTGGTTCAGGACTCCACCAACAGATAGGTTCATCTTCGTTGAACCATGGAAATAATCCATGTGTGTAGGCTTCAAATAATGTAGACGGTGAAAGATCTGCACCAATACAGATGAAACCATGTCCCTCAGGATCTGCTTCAATAGGATCAGGAAAAATATATTGAGAGGGTGGAAGTTGATGCATAATAAAATGAATATGGAAAGGATTCAGATTAAACTAATCTAAGAAAGGTCGAATGGCAAATCTAGAACTTTGCCATTCGATCATCAGTATTTAATTAAATAATCGTAATTGTTTCGCGATCTCCAACTTCTTACTTTCTAAAAATATTTGGGCTTTAGATTGGATAATTTCAATGCTTTTAACCTGATCTGAAACCGTTTGACCATCTTTATCTAAAACTAACCACCCAAGTTGTTGGATGACATCTTGCACATAGTAAGCAAAATCTGTTGCAGTCGTTAAACCATCTATAAAATGAGCGCGATAAAATAATTGATGAAAATGTTCAGTCGGTATACCAATGCCTGTGATTGGACTAATTAAAACGCCATAGTTTTGATGAAAACTCGCTTGTTTTAAAATGTAATGATTCAGATTATGGCAATGCTCGAACATTTTTTGAGATGGTTCATTATTTTGACATGGTTGAGCTAGTCCAAGATGGCACAGGATAACGAGCGCATTTAAGATTTTTGCATAGTGAAGCTCGGGAAAACTAGCTTCTAAATCTGCAATAGTGAGCGGTTGATAGTTAACTTCAGCAAATCGATTGCCAATTGGTTGATAAATTTCCTCTATCAAATTGAATGTCCCCAATAGTCCTGTAATGCTACTCGGTAATTGCTCTTTGGCTGTTAGAAGCACAAATGCTGTTTTTCGGAGTTTTGCTTGGACTTGTAATGGGGTTAAATTATTTTTGCCTCGAATAAATAAATCTCGTCTAAATTGTGTGTTGGCAAAATAATCTCGGCACTGTTCTTTGAAAATCGGGTGTTCAATCGCATTTAGAAATTGCTGATGTTCTTCTGAAAAATTAATGTTATCTAAATGCGTTCCTAAGTCTGTAGACCCAGCATAAGATAATTTAATTTCATCTAGGATTCTGACTACTTGCTGAAATGAGAAACATTGCCAATCTTGATTCAAATATTCATGAATTAAGTAATTTGGATTTTGTTGTTTGAGATCGATTACTTTTTGCAAAGCATTGGGATTTCTTTGAGCAAAGATTGGATTTTGTTTAAGTAGTTCTTCGCTAAAATTTAATGCTTCATTCACTTTTTGCAGTGGGTTTGTACTTTTGCTATTAAATTTAAAATGGCTATGAAATAACTCGCGTATAGGCATATTGGCAGCCCAACCTGTCACACAGTTATAACTGATATAGACAATACCATTGGGTTTTAAATATTTACGAATGAATTTCAAAATTATGTGTTGGTTTTCATAACTTATCCAGCTCCATATTCCATGTAGGCTAATTGAATCAAACATGGGTAAATCATTTCGATTTAATAATTCTTCAAAGCTATCATCAAAAAAATACGGTTTAGTTTGGCTATGTTGTGCTAATTGGTTGGCATGAGCTGCATGTGCAGGGTTAAAGTCCGTACCGTAAAAATTGGCATCAGTACTTGCTGCATGTATGTTGATGCTGACACCTTGCCCAAAGCCAAGTTCACAATGTGTTTGATTTGTCTGAATATCTGGACTACCTATCCCATTTAAAAGTAAGCAGAATTTTTGGAAGTTAGGGCTAAGATCACGATAATACCCATAGGTGTAATTGACTTCAGTTTGGTAGCCATTGGTCCATGTTGTTGTCATGTATTCATCCAAAATATAATTGTTGTTAAATAAAGCCATGTTTTTGATTGTATATATCATTTAACAAAAAAAGCCACCATAAAGATGGTGGCTTTTTAAACTTAATGTAAATTAGTTTAAATTATCAAGATACTTCTCAGCATCTAATGCTGCCATACAGCCTGAACCTGCTGAGGTAATCGCTTGACGATAGATACTATCAGCTACGTCACCAGCAGCAAAGACGCCTTCAATTGATGCTGCTGTTGCATTACCCGAAGTGCCACTTTGAACTTGAATATAACCATCACGTAAGTTCAATTGACCTTCAAACATATCTGTATTTGGTTTGTGTCCAATCGCAACAAATAGACCTTGTACTTGAACATCTTGTGTACTTGAATCTTGGGTAGATTTGATACGTACAGATGTTACACCAGTATTGTCACCCAATACTTCATCGACTTGATGGTTCCAAATGATGCTGATTTTGCCTTCTTTTTCTTTCGCAAAAAGATGATCTTGCAGAATCTTTTCAGAGCGCAAGCTGTCACGACGGTGAACTAATGTGACATGAGCTGCGATATTTGAAAGATAAAGTGCTTCTTCAACTGCAGTGTTACCACCACCCACAACCATGACATTTTGGTTCTTATAGAAGAAACCATCACATGTAGCACAAGCGCTTACACCTTGTCCCATGAATGCTGCTTCTGATTCAAGACCTAAATACTGAGCTGTCGCACCAGTTGCAATAATGAGAGCATCACATGTGTATTCTTCCATATCGCCTTTTAAAACAAACGGGCGTGTTTTTAAATCAACTTCATTGATATGGTCATATACGATTTCTGTACCGAAACGTTCAGCATGGGCTTGCATACGCTCCATAAGTACAGGACCAGTTAATCCTTCAGGGTCACCAGGCCAGTTATCAACTTCAGTCGTCGTTGTTAATTGACCACCGAGTTGTAAGCCAGCAATGAGTGTTGGTTTAAGGTTTGCACGCGCTGCATAAACTGCTGCACTGTAACCCGCAGGACCAGAACCCAAAATAATTAACCGTGAGTGACGAGCGCTCATTAAAGAACATCCTTTTTATATTGAAAATGCTAAAATTATACGTGAATCCGTAGGGGAGTGGGCTAAATCGATGATGATAATATTGATTAACTCAATCGAATTGCGCTATATCCGATCAGGATGTTAACAACAACAGTAAACAATCGTGCATCTTTTTTGTAAGAACACGTGCATAATATTAGACTTATTGATTAGGGTTGTTTAGACCTTAAATAATAGACAAACAAATAACGAAATTGGGTTACAGGACTGTATATGACTGCGGTGTCAAGTGTTTATGCACAACGCTTTTTAATGACATTATTTTTGATTTCTTTTGGCATTTATCTATTTCTTGCCACAGTAACCTATACTCCATTTGACCCAGGTTGGATGCATATATCTAGTGATACCCAACAGGTTTCCAATGCGAGCGGTGTTGCAGGTGCTTGGATCGCAGATTTGTTATTTGGATTCTTAGGATGGGCGAGTTTACTGCTCCCGATTTTTTTGTTTATTGAAGCAATCCAAGTATGGTGGCCAAGAAGTTTCCTTAATCGTCCGTTTCGTTATGCTGCACAATTCTTTCTCGTGTTATCTGTGGCGAGTTTGTTCTATCTGCATTGGAATACTCCTGCTGACACTCTAGATAATGCAGCTGGTGGAATTATTGGTTATGAGTTGGGACAAAGTCTAACTGGCTTGCTGACAATATATGGTGCAACGTTATTTTTACTCGCATTTAGTATTTTGTTATTAACTTTAGCCTTTGGAATCCAATGGGATAAAACATGGATTACTCTAAAGAAAACACCCGCATATTTGCAGGATCTATTTTATAAGAATGTACCTCAACAAGAGTCAGCGTATGATCGTACTGAACAAATTACGATGACTGAAACACCGTTAAAAACAAATGCTCAGACTTCTGCTACTGCTGTAGGTACAGAACCAGTATTAGCCAATCATTCTACTCACGATATTATAAACCAAGAGAATCAAACTAAATTTGATGATTCTCATCATCAGGTATTGGCTGAGCGACTATTTGCCGATGTAGCCGCAAAAGAACTACAACGCATGAATGTCCAAGAATCAAAACCAGAGGACGATTTCGAGCAAACATTAAAACGTGCGCACCAATTCGAGGCTGAAAGTCAAAGACTCATACAAACTGGTGAGGTTTGGCGTGCACTGCAACATGATGAACAAAGCCATAAACAAGAAATAGATGCTTTACTGAAAGCTGCAGATGATCGTAACGAGCTTGATGATCATCAGATGTTAAATACATCATCACATTCTAATGTTGTTCAGAAAACTAATCATCGTGATTTAGATTGGAATGATGATGAAATTTTTGATGAATTACTCGCTGCTGTTCCAAATAGCAAAACAGCGACAGATGTTCATACACCATTCAATCAAGAGTTGCAGACTTCTTCATTACAACAAAAACAACAGTTTGAGGTGGATGAAGATATTGATGAATTTGAATTCGCTGTAAAGACAGAGAATACTGTAGTCGTTGAAGAAAATATTCATTCCCCGATAAGTGCTCATGATGAGGTGAAACAAACTAAGAAATCTGAATTTGATGACTTCGATGATTTATTGATAGACGAAGATGAGTTTAAGACACCTTCGACAAGCACGAGTTATGCACAGTCATCTGCTTTAGTAAAAGCACCAATTGAAGTTGAAGCACCAAAAGAAACATTATCTAAGGAAGCATTCATCGAGGCATGGCAGGAAACAGCTGGTAAAGCAGAACCAGAATTAGAAATCGATTTGGATGATGATTTTGATCTAGATGCTCCTTTAACTGATGCTTTCGGACGACCAATGTCACGAGCAATGCAAGTTGCCCAAAAGCGACGTGACTTACCTACCTTGCCTGGTTTGGAGTTATTAGATCGTGTTGATCCAAATAAGAAAGTGAATTTTACAGCCGATCAACTGGCTAGATTATCTGAATTGCTTGAGATAAAACTGCAAGAATTTAATGTCAAAGCACAAGTGGTGGAAGCACAGCCTGGACCAGTAGTGACACGTTTTGAACTTGATCTTGCACCAGGTGTTAAAGCATCAAAAGTTACTAATATTTCACGCGATCTAGCGCGTTCAATGTCGATGGCTTCCGTACGTGTTGTTGAGGTTATTCCTGGTAAACCATATATCGGGATTGAAGTACCTAATAGTTCTCGTGAAATGGTGCGCTTGATCGAATTATTGGAAACCCCAACTTATCGTGATCCAAATAACTTGATCAGTATGGCGATGGGTAAAGATATTTCAGGAAATCCAGTACTGACTGATTTAGCCAAAGCACCACATATGCTAGTAGCGGGAACAACAGGCTCAGGTAAATCGGTTGCAGTAAACTCGATGATTTTATCGATGTTATTAAAGTATACCCCTGATCAATTACGCTTAATTTTGATCGATCCAAAACAACTTGAGTTGGCAAACTATAGTGATATTCCTCACTTATTGACACCTGTAGTAACAGACATGAAGGATGCTGTTAGTGCTTTAAATTGGTGTGTAAATGAGATGGAGCGTCGTTATAAGTTGATGTCATTCTTGAAGATTCGTAAATTAAGTGACTATAACCGTAAAGTTGAAGAAGCGATTGCAAATGGTGAGGATTTAATTGATCCGACGTGGAAACCTAGTGATTCAGCAACTCAAGAAAGAGCACCTCGATTAACACCATTACCTTCGATTGTTATTGTTGCCGATGAATTTGCAGACATGATCATGCAGGTGGGTAAAAAAGCTGAAGAAATGATTACGCGTTTGGCGCAGAAATCACGTGCCGCTGGGATTCATCTTTTACTTGCAACACAACGTCCATCTGTCGATGTTATTACAGGTCTCATTAAAGCCAACATTCCAACGCGTGTGGCTTTACGTGTGAACAGTAAGATCGATTCACGTACCATCCTTGATGCGGGTGGTGCAGAGGACTTACTTGGACATGGTGATATGTTATTCCTTGGACCGGGTAAAATCGAGCCTGAGCGTGTTCACGGTGCATTTATCAGTGATGATGAAGTGAACCGTATATGTGATGCTTGGCGTGAACGTGGTGAGCCAAATTATGTGGATGAAATCTTGACGCCGTTCGATGAAGAACCTACATCACGTGGTTTTGAAGATGGCGATGGTGATCCTAGTCGGGATGCTCTATATGACCAATGTGTTTCTTTTGTTTTGGAAACCCGAAAAGCTTCAACTTCATCACTTCAACGTAAATTTAGTTTAGGTTATAACCGAGCTGCACGAATTATCGATCAGATGGAAGAGAATGGAATTGTGAGCTCAATGGGGGCAAACGGGAAACGAGATATTTTGGTTTAAACTAAATGATCATTTAAAAAGCCTCAATTTCGAGGCTTTTTTATTTTCATTTTTATAGATTAAATATGGTAAAAATCACGTTTTTTAATTAAGCTGATAGACCATCGTCTCAGCATCGAGATCAGTTATGTTCATCGCTTTAAGTACACTCATTTTCATTCATTTTTGTGCATTGATTACACCTGGTCCAGATTTTTTCCTTGTGTCGCAAACAGCAGTAAGTCGTTCACGTAAAGATGCTGTATTAGTTGCAGTTGGAATATGCATGGGCGCGATGCTGTGGTCTTTGTTGGCATTAATGGGACTGAATATCATTTTTGAGAAAATGGCTTGGCTTAAACAAGGACTTTTGATTGCTGGTGGTTTATATCTGTGTTGGCTCGGTTATCAGATGCTGCGTTCAGCATTTTCTAAACAAAAGCAGGAAATCAAACAAATTACCTTACCTCAATCAGCATGGTTGTTTTTTATAAAAGGTTTGCTCACTAATTTATCCAATCCTAAAGCAGTCATTTATTTTGGTAGTGTGTTCTCGCTCTTTCTTGCTAATCCACTTTTTGATCAACATCATTTCTTATTGTTTATCATAATAGCTGTTGAAACATTGGTATGGTTTTTACTTGTGGCTTTTGTATTTTCGCTACCTACATTCAGAAATGCTTACCAGAACTTTGCTAAATGGATTGATGGTATTTCTGGAGGGCTCTTTACTTTGCTCGGTGTTTATTTGATTGGTAGCCGATAACAGAGAAATCAAAGCCTGCTTGAAGCAGGCTTTTTTATTATGCAAATTTCGCTAGGACTTCTAAGAATCCATCTTTTTGACGAGGAAATTGTGCAATTACATCATGAATGCGTTGCCCTTCAGGGTTGGTTGCATTTAAGTCACGACCATCTGCTAAGAATTTAGTAATTAATCGTTCGTAATCATTTGGGCGCATATGTTTAAACGCATGATATAGAACGTGAAAGTCAGCATTTACGCCTGCTGGAGGAAGTTGGTTGAGGTAGGCAAAAACACGCTCATCTGACCATTCTTCATTGAAAGTTGCTGGCTGTGATAATGCCATGACAATCTCCTGAATTTAAAAATAATAAAGGCAAAATACGATGCAGGATCAGAAAAGCGTTAATTCTCTCAATTTATTCGAAAAAAGTATTTCAAAACAATTGTGAAAATAAAACTCAAACTTTTCAAATTCTGTTGTGTATTTTGCCTTTATTTACAAAAAATCGCTAATTGAAAAACTTCTATCGATCTTCAGGTAAATTGATATTCATTTCCAACATTTCGATGTTAGCTTCTGAACGAACTTGCATTTGGATATGTTGTTCGTCTACACCACGAACATAACGACTTACCACTTGCATGATCTCTTTTTTCATTTGATCAATTTTGTCTTGGCTTAAACGACGACCAAGACCTTGTTCAGACGCAACAATAACTTTTAAGCGATCTTTGGCAGTTTGTGCACTTGATGGTTTTTCATCACTGCTAAAAAGTTTACTCCAGAATCCTGCCATAATTACGCTCCAAATAGTCTAGCTAACCAACCTTTTGGCTGTACTGTGATGTGTCGATATGGACGATCCTCACCAAGGAAACGAGCAACTAAATCATCATACGCTTGTCCTGCTTTTGCTTCAGAGTACAAAATAACAGGTTTACCTTCGTTTGATGCTTGAAGTACGCTTGGACATTCAGGTACAACACCTAGTGTTGGTACACGTAAAATGTCTTTTGAAATATCGTCAATCGTGAGCATTTCTTGTTTATCCGCTCGTTCAGGATTGAAGCGAGTAATACAAAGATGCTTACGAATACGTCCTTCGTTTTGCTCAACTTTTTTAGTTTTGCTGTCTAACATTCCGATGATACGGTCAGAGTCACGAACAGATGAAATTTCAGGGTTTGTTACGATGATTGCTTCATCAGCATGATACATCGCAAGGATAGCGCCACGCTCAATACCTGCTGGAGAATCACAAATGATGTAGTCAAACTCTTGAGAAAGTTCATCAATAACTCGTGCAACACCTTCATCACTCAAGGCATCTTTATCACGTGTTTGTGATGCAGGAAGAATATATAAGTTTTCAATATCTTTATCACGGATCAGTGCTTGCTGTAAGCGAGCTTCATTATTGATGACATTGACAAAGTCATAGACTACACGACGTTCACAACCCATAATCAAGTCAAGATTACGCAAACCCACATCGAAATCAATCACAACAGTTTTATGACCACGTAGGGCTAAACCTGTTGCAAAAGATGCACTTGTTGTAGTTTTACCTACACCACCTTTGCCTGACGTTACGACAACAATTTTGGCCACCGAATCCACTCCTATTTATGGTCATACGCCCCTAAAAGGGCTTTTTTGGTGTTTAATGTGATAACTTAAAACTGCAAGGCTTCAAATTCAAGCTCTTGCTTGTTATTTAAATAAATATGTACAGGCTTTTTGATCATATCTTTAGGAATATCATCTGCTACACAATAAGTGCCCGCAATAGAAATTAATTCTGCTTCAAGCGAATTGCAAAAAATTCGTGCGGACATATGTCCACCCACACCAGCAATGACTCTACCACGAGCATTCCCGTAGATGTGAATATTTCCAGATGCAATTACTTCAGAACCACTATTCATGCCAGCATTCAAGATAATATCACCCTGATCTTGCACTAAACATTGTCCAGTTCGCAAAATTTCATCATGATATGAGGTGATATGCGGACTTGATGTAGCTTTTTGTGGTATTTCTTTTGCAGCCTGATCTGCTTGTTTCTCGACAACATGTTCAATGACTTGTTCTTTAGACGCTTTGATCCGCTGTAAAGGTTGATCTGCGGGCAATACAGGGAATTGGATTGCACGTGCTTCATCGCCTAAGATTCCATCGATTACAGCCATAGGTTGTAAACCAATATCAATCAGTAGCTGTATAAGAGCAATCAATTCTTGTTCAACGGTACTGTCTAGAATGACTAAAGTTCCTAAATAGGAACCTTCGTTTAGTGTGCTAGTAAGTTGCTGTCGGATTGCATCGTGGTCATTTGTGTCGAACGTGAGTCGACTAAAATTCACCATTCTGCCCGTAATCCGTATGTCAGCCATAATTTATCCTTCAGGGCTTTTTAAGCACTCTATTGTGTTTAAGCATGTTGTAAATAAAAGCAAATGCTAGAACAAATTACACGAATTCTCTAGCTTGATTAGTAAATTTTCTTGTAATCACACTGCTTTTTTATCCAATTGATCATATTCATTTAATGTTTGTTGCCATTGTTTAACTTTGACTTGTTTTCGAATCGCTTCGAGGCTTTCATAGACTACTGATTCTACTAGTTCTTCTAAGTATTGGTTATCAATATTTAATTGACTGACTTTTTCTGCGATCAGTAAATAGTTTTCATTTGGACGTTCAAATGAGCCAACTGTGAACGGTTCAATCAAACCCGCGGTAATGTTTTCACCCAAACGTTGTCCGATACTTTGAATTTGTTGTTCTATACGACTGCCAACAATAGGAATCAGACGTAATAGTTGAGTCAGTTCAGGTGTATCTTCGATTGCTTGGTTAACAATATGACCTACTTTTTGAGTAATGATTGGTTGTTGCTGTTGTAAAGCTTTTGCGAGCGATTCTTGCAACATTGACGATAGTGTCACAGTAAATAATTGACGATGATGATCGACTAGATCATGAATAATTTTTTTATGACTTGAGCTAGTGTCCAGTTCGTGTTTAATGCCATCGATTACTGTGATCACAACCCGATCAGAAAGTTCTTCCATGACAACACGATAATAAAAAATTGCTTTTAAGCGGATGCTATCGGGTACAACTTTATATCCAAGCTCATGTAAACGATACGCGATAATCCCCGCACGGAATAAACGCAGAAAGCGAAAGTGGGGGATAATTGCAACAATTTCATACCAGTGAATAAATGGAAAGAACCACCAACGTGCGTGATGCTTTTGTATGATTGATAGTAGCCAACGAATCGCAAGCTCCACGATCAGGAAGATAATAAACCAAGCTTCAGTCGTGATAACCCATGGATGTAGATAGCTACGATAAAACTCTAAAACGCTATAGAGGTGAATGGTGTTAAAAAACCATTCACCAATATTACTCATCAGGAAAAAGTTCATTCCAAGACAGAACAAATTGAAAACAATAATAAAAACCATGAAAATGTCATAAATAAGAAACAGCTTGAAGAACTTACTGTTCGGATTAACATAGTTATATTTAGAGTTTTTATCGGTGTCCTGCTGGGTCATCTTTCTGCTCAATCCTTGAAGAGATTATGAATTATATCTCGATTTGAGTTGACTAATAAGTTGATCTTTTTCAGTCCAGATTTGATCTACCCATTTCTGAAAGCGTTCACGATAAACTGCATCATCTTCGTAATTTCCACCCAAAACCCAATCAGGAATTTCAATTTTGCGTAAATCAACAGCAATGCTTGAAACGTCACCTAACCAAAAGTCGCCATAACCTGGCGCACCTTCAGGATAGACAATCGTCATATCCACTAATGCATCAATCTTGTCACCAAGTATGTTTAATGCTAGGGCTAAGCCACCAGCTTTGGGTTTAAGTAGATTCTTATAAGGTGATTGTTGTTGTGCATGTTTTTCAGGCGTAAATCGAGTACCTTCTAAATAATTGAGAAGGGTGAATGGCTGACTTAATAGTTGTTCACATGCCTTACGTGCTTCTAGCAAATCACGATGTTTGAGTTCAGGATTTTTAGCGATTTGTTCTTTGGTATGGCGTTTCATCATTGGGAAACCCAAGATTTTAAAAGCCTGACCTACAAAAGGAATAAAGATCAGCTCCCACTTCGTAAAAAAGCGAGTAAGGGGCATTCGAATCAAACCAAAATATTGATTTACCGTAGTATCTACCCAGCTTTGATGATTACAAATCATCATGTAGCGACCTTGTAGATTGAGATCTAATTTTTCATCAATGGTAATGTCCCATTTTAGATTTGGTAAAACTTTCTCAATCAGTTGGTTGTTTACCCCAATCCAGCTATTGGCTAGTTGAATATTGGTTTCATCTACTTTGGCAGATTTTTTGAATAATTTAGTGAGACCTAAAGCCAGAACAGGAGGTCCATGTAGAAATGTACTTCCTGTGATCACAGAACTAACAGTAAGACCTTTACTGACCTTTCGCAATAATGATGTTTTCTTATTCGCGGTAGACATAAATCGAACCTTGAGGCAGATGTTTTGAAAAGATGGATTAACTATAAACAACAGTGGTTTAAATACAACTGTATATTTATTGATATTGACATTTTTTTATATATTTAAACCATTTGAATTAATTTTTCTGTGCAGAAAACGTGAATCTGTCGCATATGCACAAATTTTAGTTTGTTTGCGAAGCCCATTCTAACTTATAAATTTCCTTGATTTCTTCACAATTGGATAAACATGAAGAAACTATGATTAAGTGGAAATGTAAAATGCATCAAAATATTACAAAAATACAAATAAACTGTTTATTATTAACAAAATATCAATGGTCTAGCTGAATTTTCTCATTCATTATCTGTTCAGACAACAAAATACATAGACAGGAGCTACGCGATGCGTGCATTAGTTATTTCAACACTCGTAGGGGCTGGATTGGTACTTTCTGGTTGCCAAACAATGAGCGGACAAGGTAATGATATCGGCGGTGTTTCATACGACAAAGCTGCTTTAGGTACATTAATTGGTGCAGCTGCAGGTTATGGTATCTCAAAAGGTAATGCTAACTCTTCTTCACAAAACAACCGCGCAGCTGCGATTGGTGCAATCCTTGGTGGTGCGAGTGGTTTATATCTCGATAATAAAGAGAAAAAATTACGTGCTCAAATGGCAGGTACTGGTGTAGAAGTTGGCCGTAACCCAGATGGTTCTGTTCAGTTGATCATGCCTGGTAGCATCACGTTTGATACAAATAAATCAAACATCAAACCAAACTTCTACGGCACTTTAAACAAAGTGGCGCAAACTTTAGCTGAAGATAACAAGAGCGCAATCTTAGTTACTGGCTACACAGACAATACTGGTAATGATTCAATCAATATCCCATTGTCTCAAGCACGTGCTCAATCAGTTAAAAACTATTTAGCAAGCCAAGGTGTTTCAAGCAGCCGTATTGATGCACAAGGTTTAGGTTCTTCTAATCCTATCGCTTCAAACGCAACTGCGGCAGGTAAAGAACAAAACCGCCGTGTTGAAATCAGCATTTATGCTAAACAGTAATTAATACTGCTGTGAAAAGACCACCTTCGGGTGGTTTTTTTATTGCTAAGTTTTAGTACGACAAATAGTGACGCCATCTTGGAGCAAGACATCATAATTTATACATATCCTCAGATTTATTATTGGGATTCTAAAAAATAGATGTCTATAATCATGCTCGAAAATGTGAGAGGTATTACAACGATGTCATCTGCCAGTCAACTCAATGACAAGCAACTTGAAGCCATGAAATATGTTCAGGGGCCATTGTTGGTGCTTGCAGGTGCAGGCTCGGGTAAGACTTCTGTAATCACTCGAAAGATCGCTTTTCTGGTTCAACAATGTGGTATTCCTGCGCATCGTATTACTGCGATGACTTTTACCAATAAAGCTGCACGTGAAATGAAAGAGCGTGTCGGTAAGTTGCTTTCACGTGAAGAAGCCAAAGGCCTTTCAGTCTCTACATTCCACACATTTGGTTTGAATTTGCTTCGAATAGAGTTAAAACATTTACCTTTAAAAGCGAATTTTTCGATTTTGGATGCAGATGATTGCAAAAGAATCCTGATGGACCTAATGCAGCGTGACAACCTGTCTGGAGCAGAAAGTAAAGAACTGATCGCGAAAGCCATGAAGAAAATCTCGGATTGGAAAAATGATCTGGTCATACCCGAGCAAGCTCATTCAACATGTGAAACACCTGAAGATGTTCAGCTTGCTCATTTGTATCAACTTTACGAACGTAATTTGAGAGCTTATAACGCTGTAGACTTTGATGACTTGATCGTAATGCCGACAAGATTGCTTCAGGAAAATGCTGAGGTTCGTGATAAATGGCAAAATCGTGTTCGTTATTTACTCGTCGATGAATATCAAGATACCAATACAGCACAATATACCTTAGTGAAATTGCTTGTTGGGGTGATGGGGCAGTTTACTGCGGTAGGTGACGACGATCAGTCGATTTACGCTTGGCGTGGTGCAAAGCCTGAAAACATGGCTTTATTAAAAGATGATTTCCATAATCTTAAAGTAATCAAGCTTGAGCAAAACTATCGTTCTACTAGTCGAATTTTAAAAGCGGCGAATGCTGTCATTGAAAATAACCCTCATATCTTTGATAAAAAGTTATGGAGTGATAAAGGGCACGGTGAAACCATCCGTGTCATCACGTGTTTAAATGATGATGATGAAGCTGAACGCGTAGTTAAAGATTTAATCACGCATAAATTGATGAATGGAAAAAATTGGAAAGATTACGCGATTCTGTATCGTGGTAATTTCCAAGCACGTGTTCTTGAAACGCAACTGCGTCAGATGCAAATTCCATATAAATTGTCAGGTGGTCAATCATTCTTCGCCCGTGCTGAGATTAAAGATGTAATGAGTTACTTACGTCTCATTATCAATCCCGAAGATGACAGTGCCTTTTTACGTATTATTAATACTCCGAAGCGTGCAATTGGCCCTGTCACATTAGAAAAGTTAGGCCTATTTGCTCAAGAAAATACCCTATCTTTATTGACAGCATCTTCTGATCAACGTCTTGCGATGGTTTTACCTAAAAAAGCGGCGACTCAATTACATGAGTTTGCAGACTTTATTGCGACTTTTACACGTGAACTATTAGATGATGACGAACCAGTACCTAAAGTGCGTCAAATGATCAACGAAGCAGGCTACATTGATTATGTTCGTGAGCAAGCTGCAACGCCAGCTCAAGAAAAAACGAAGATCGATAATATTGAAAGTCTGTACACAAGTATTCAAAACTTAATTAATCGCACAGATGATGTCGATGAAAAAAATATTGAAAGTGTCATTCGTAAATTGGTTCTTCTAGACATGTTGGAGCAGCAACAAGAAGAAGAAGATACAGATAAAGTCAATTTGTTGACATTGCATGCTGCGAAAGGTTTGGAATTTCCATACGTTTACATGATTGGTTTAGAAGAAGAGTTATTGCCGCACAAGAACTCGATTGCGTCTGAAACCATTGAAGAAGAACGCCGTCTGATGTACGTAGGGATTACTCGTGCGCGTCAAGGCCTAACTTTAACGCTTGCAGAGCAACGTAAGAATGGCGGTCAAATGCGACAAATGACTCCGAGTCGTTTTTTAGATGAATTACCACAAGATGATTTAGAGTGGCATGGTCGTAAAAAGAAACTAGCACCAAATGTTGACCCTAAAGAACAGGCTCAACAGTATCTTGCCAACTTAAAAGCATTATTGAAACGTTAAAGATTATTTGTAGGAAGTTGTAATGAAAGTTCAAGTTAAAGTATTAGATGCACGTTTAGGTCAAGAATGGGCATTGCCATCGTACGCAACAACAGGTTCAGCTGGCTTGGATTTGCGTGCTTGTTTAGATGAAGCAGTTGAAATTGCTGCGGGTGAAACGGTTTTAGTTAAAACAGGCTTGGCAATTTACATCGAAGACCCAAACTTTGCGGGATTAATTTTGCCGCGTTCGGGTCTTGGGCATAAGCATGGTATTGTATTGGGTAATTTAGTTGGTTTGATTGATTCAGACTACCAAGGCGAACTGATGGTTTCAGTTTGGAACCGTGGAAAAAATACATTCCGCCTAGAGCCAGGCGAGCGTTTGGCGCAATATGTACTCGTTCCTGTCGTTCAAGCAGAGTTCGAACAAGTGAATGAATTTGTTGCTACAGAGCGCGGAGCAGGTGGTTTTGGACATACTGGTCAACAGTAATTCCCAAGCCTTATTATTTTAAATGCAATGTTTAACTGAAAAACATTGCATTTTTCATATTGATTGTTATTTGAATTTATATTAAAAAGCAGCTGATTAATTATTTTAATTTTTCTGAACAAGGGTTAATTAATTTCTTAATAGTTTAAGTTTTTTTTAATAATCGAATGATTATAAGAATAGGGGCTTGCTGTGAATATAAAACATACGTTTCCTCTGAATATTTTTCGCGCCTATGACATCCGTGGAAAGCTTTCTAACCTTACGCCCACGATAATTCGTTCAATTGCGCATGCATTAGCATTTCAATATAAAAAATATGGCCAACATCAAATTGTTATTGGATATGATGCAAGATTAACTAGTCCAACGTATGCTGATATTCTACAGCATATATTGGAAAAACAAGGTTTTGAAGTTATTAATATCGGGTGCTGCTCATCACCAATGATGTATTACATTGCTCGTGATTTTGGTGGTAACGGTATTATGGTGACGGCAAGTCACAATCCTAAGTCTGATAATGGAATTAAATGGATTTTAAAAGGTGAGCCACCTAGTCCAGAAGTGATTCAAGAAGTTGGGCTGTTTGCTCAAAATATACCTATTAAAGTAGATTATCAAATTCGAGATGAGACAATTACTCATCAAGTAATTCCTCATTATTGTTTACAATATCAACAATCTTTGCTCGATGATATTCAACTTGCCAGACCATTGAAGGTTGTTTTGGATGGCTTACATGGCTCAGCTGGGCGATGTGCTAAAGTTGTACTGGAAAAGCTTGGTTGCGACGTGATTGCATTACGTTGTGACGCAAATGGTCATTTTCCTGATCATGCACCTGACCCATCGCATGCTGAACACTTGAGACGTCTACAACAATTGATTATTGAACATCAAGCAGATATTGGAATTGCGTTAGACGGTGATGGCGATCGAGTCGTTTTGCTAGATGAAAATGCCACGATTATTAGTCCTGATCGTTTGCTTTCTTTATTTGCACAAATGTGCTTAGAAAATCATCCCCAAAAAGAAATTGTATTTGATGTCAAATGCTCACAAATGGTTGCTAATACAGTGCAACAATTAGGTGGGCAAGCCAAAATGATTCGCACGGGAAGTAGTTTTTTACGAACTTATTTAACGCAATCAAATGGTGCTGCTGTATTTGGTGGTGAATATGCTGGGCATTATGTTTTCAATGATGGTCGTGGTTTTGGTTATGATGATGGTCTATATGCTGCACTACGTGTTATGGAATATCTCACCCATTCAAGTTCAGCAAATTTATCTGCATTGCTAAAACAATATCCTGAGCGTTGCTGTACCGAAGATACTTATATTAGTACCCATGATATTAATCCATTAAGTGTTTTAAATGAAATTGAAACTCTAAGTCAGGATTTAGGTGCACAGTTAAGTAAAATTGATGGTGTAAGACTTGATTTTAATGATGGTTTTGGCATTATTCGAGCATCCAATACAGGCGAGTATTTTACTGTCCGTTTTGATGCAGATCATCCAGATCGGTTAGTTGAAATTCGCGATAAATTTGTTTCTATGTTGCAAACTCGATATCCACAAATTGCACAAGAACTAGCACAGGCTTAAAAGGAGAGGCATATGCCACATGAGCATATCGGCATTGATAAAGCTAAAATTTTAATTGAAGCTTTGCCGTATATCCAACGTTTTGCAGGTAAAACGTTGGTTGTTAAATATGGTGGCAATGCAATGACAGATCCTGAGTTGGAAAGCTCATTTGCTCGTGACATCGTGTTATTAAAAACAGTCGGACTTAATCCAATTGTTGTACATGGAGGTGGTCCACAAGTTGACTCTTTGCTTAAACGTCTTGGGCAAGAATCAGATCGTATTGATGGCATGCGTGTAACTGACCAAGCAACGATGGAAGTTGTTGAAATGGTTTTAGGCGGTAGTGTAAATAAATCAATCGTGAATTTGATCAATCAACATGGCGGACGTGCAATTGGTTTAACTGGTAAAGATGGTAATTTACTTCGTGCGCGTAAACTGCTCATGGAAAAACAAGAAGCTGATGGTTCGGTTTCACAAATTGATTTAGGTATGGTGGGTGAAGTCACTGGCGTTAAAACAGACGTTCTAGAGATGTTTACGCAAGGTGATTTTATTCCTGTGATTGCACCATTAGGTGTCGATGAAGAAGGTAATACTTATAACATTAATGCCGATTTGGTCGCAGGTAAGGTTGCTGAAGCTTTAGGTGCGGAGAAGCTAATTTTATTAACAAACATCACTGGTGTTTTAGACGAAAATAAAAACTTATTGACAGGTTTGACCACTCAAGAAGTTGATCGTCTCATTGAAACAGGTGTGATCTATGGCGGTATGATTCCAAAAGTAGGTTGTGCACTAGATGCAGTAAAAGGTGGTGTGGTTAGTGCGCATATTGTTGATGGTCGTGTACCGCATGCAACTTTGTTAGAAATTTTTACTGATCATGGTGTAGGTACCTTAATTACCAATCGTGCGAAGCATTAAGTTTTAAATCTTTCTTATCCTCCCTTTTATTCGTATAGAAGGGAGGATTTTATTTATAGTTCTTCAATTCAAATTTTGTTCTGCATCTCAAAGACTCTTTTAAAAAAGTCAGCGTAAATGACCGTCATCATCTCTTCATTTTTCATTCACTAAAATGTCATTAATAGGATTTAAGGTGATTCTAGTCATAAGGAGCTTTCATTATGCTAGAAAAATTAAATCAGTATCGTCAAAATTTGACCTTACCTTTGCGTCAAAAACCAGCTCAAAATCAGTATCGCTTTGAATGGGTTGACACTTTAAAAGAATTACAAGACGTACAGCGTTTTAGAGCAAAACAATTTTCACATCAATTTGGCTTAACTTTTGAAGATGATCTTGATCAGGATCTTTATGATTTTGGTTGTGAACATGCGGTATTGAGAGATAAATGGTCGGGTGAAATTGTTGCCTATACACGACTAAAATTATTTCAAGGACATGAGATTGGACAGAGTTATAGTGCTCAAGAGTTCGAGATCGTTCCCCATTTATCACACTTACCGAGTATTGTTGAAATCGGTCGTACTTGCGTGCATCCACAATTCCGCTCTGGTAAAGCTTTGTCGATGCTTTGGCTAAACATGGCACCAAAAATTCTTTGGTCAATGCGTGCAAAATATTTGATGGGTTGCGTAAGTATTCATCTCGAAGATAACTTGGCCCGTACTTATTACACGCACCGTCAGATTCAACAGCTTGCGGATCATCAAACTATCGACATTCGCTCAAAGCGAGCGTTTGAACCTGAGCGTCCTGATTATAGTTTTCCGCAAGATGAACGCATGCCGAAATTATTTCAGACTTATTTAGGGATGCAATCAAAGTTGTCAAAAGAAGCATTTTTTGATGAGGAATTTAAGTGCTTAGATTACTTTGTTTTTCTTGAAGTAAATAAGATCGCAACCTCATTTGTCATGAATAAAATGGTTCAGCGCTAACTAGATTTAGCATTCATCTTCGAATAGTGAGCACATATTGAGATTTACAATACATCCGTACCTCATGCACAATAGGCATAGATGTTAAATAGTTCAAAGATATGTGCCAGCTATTAGGAATGAATTGCGCTACACCCACTGATATCACTTTCTCTTTTCGTGGTTTTTCCCAACGAGCAGGTGTGACATCAGACCATTGTGATGGTTTTGGTATTGCTTTTTTTGAAGATAAAGCTTGTCGTTTATTCGTCGATAATCAGTCGGCAGTTGAGTCACCCATCGCAGATCTTGTTCGTAATTATCCAATCAAATCTCGAAATGTGATTGCGCACATTCGCAAAGCCACCCAAGGTAAAATTACGTTAGAGAACTCTCATCCTTTTTTAAGAGAGCTGTGGGGCAGACATTGGATTTTTGCCCACAATGGTGATTTGCATGATTTTTCCCCTAGATTAAGTGGACGCTTTGAACCTGTTGGAAATACGGATAGTGAAAGAGCTTTTTGTTATTTGCTCGATCAAATGGTAGAGACATTTGGATATGTTGAACCTTCACTTGATGATTTGTTTGCATTATTAGAACGCTTATCTCCTCAGATCGCTGAACACGGTACATTTAACTTTTGTTTGTCTAATGGACAGGCGTTATATACTTATGCCACGACAAAGTTACATTGGTTAGTTCGAGAATATCCTTTCCAACATGCTCATCTGATTGATTTGGATGTAGAAGTTGATTTTAGTCAAGTCACTACACCAGAAGATCGTGTTGCGGTAATTACTACTGAACCATTAACACATAATGAAACATGGACGGCGTATCAAGCAGGGGAAATGGTTTTATTTAAAGAAGGTAAGCCAATTAAACATGCTTTGACTCGCGTAGATCGTCTAATCCGTGAAGCGAATGATCCGAGCTTAAAAAGAATAACCAAGGCAGATCAATATTAGAATAATATGCTTATAATAAATAGTTATATTTAGTTTATTTATATAATATTTAAGGCTTTTAAAGTTGACGATTTTAATCAGATTTTTAGCTAATTTATATGCTTTGGTTAAAAAATACTTGAGTGTTTTAATAGGTGAAAATATTAAATTAAATGTAAAACAATAAGTTAAATTATTTGTATGAAAAAAAACAAAATCTGACAAAAATGCTGTGTTTTTATTTATTTTTTTTACCGATATTATGTCCTTATTCAATAAATATGCTTGAGTTTGGGGTTCGATATGGGTTTGAAATGGTCTGTCGAATATAATACAGGAATAGATGTTATTGATGATCAGCATCGCCGTATTCTAGATTATATTAATGAAATAGCTGATTTAAAACACTCTCATGATCGAGTGAAAATGAAAGAAGTTTTGGACAATATTATTGACTATACGCAATCTCATTTTACTTTTGAAGAAAGTTTACAAGAAGAAGCAAACTACAAATATCGTGTTCCACATAAACGAGTTCATGATTTATTTATCAAAAAAATAGAAACTTATCGTGAACGTTTTGAATTAGGGCATGAAATTGATAAAGAATTACATGAGGCTTTGTCAAAATGGTTAATTAATCATATTCGTCATGATGATGCGGATTATGTGGGTGCTGTCAAAGAAAATATGATGGGAATTATTAAGGAAAATGAAAAGAAAAAGGGAAAAAACTGGTTTTCTAGATTTTTCTCATAATAATAAAAAACGACTCTCTAGATGATAAAAACAATAAGGCAAATATGAGTGAAAATAGAGAGTCTTATAAAAACAATAACAACTCGTGCGCGGCAAATCATCTGAGATGGTGATTTGCCTTTTTATTTCGACATCTTTTGTTTTGATTTTCAGACAGGAGAAAGGCAAAATAGATTGAATATTTCATTGCAAACTCCATAAAACGCAATGAGTTCAAAGATTTTTCAAGGAATGCATTATGCAGGACACAACTCTGTCACGCTGGTTTGCACCAGTGATGGCGTTTTGCTTATCTTTTGTCATGATCACAACACTAGCACCAATTCTAGGTATTCAAATTGAGCGCCAATTTGATTTTTGGTTGCTTTGGTTGGGAACGATGATTTTATTGGCACTACCGATTGGTTATCTTGAAATTGCTTTAGCAAAACGTTCTAAAGTTACCGCTTTGCAGGCTTTATCAAATCTAACACGTGAGGCTGATGCATCTCCAAAATGGCGTGTAGTTGGTTGGTTGGCTGTAGTATTAGTGCCATTTTTTGCTGGTAGTATTTTATTTTCAGCATCTGATATTTTAGTTCAACAACAATTTGGCGTATCTAATCAGATCATTTTCGCTGTGCTTGCCTTGATTGCACTCGGATTATCTTTTATTCCACGTCAATTCCTAATTGCTTTAACGACTTTGGGTGTAATTGGATCTCTAGTGTTAGCAAATGTATTTGGCACTCAATTACAAGCGTGGCATTGGACTGGTATTGAATTTAAAGAGTGGGGCAATGCAACTGTTCTTGCGCTTGTGGCGAATGGATTAGGATTAGGATTGTATTGGCAAAACAGCCTTGCAACAGTTCGTCAACAAGAAGCCGCAACTTCAGTTGTATTACCGATCTGGTTAGCTCAATTACTTGCAGTTGTAGCGTTTGGATTCTTCTCTCTTCAAGTTGAGATCCCTGCTTTTGCATGGTTATTTGCTGCATTGGTATCTGCTGCTTTATTAATGCAACTTGCAAAAGAACAACTGGCTCAACGTCAACTAGCTCCAGCAATTCAATGGGTGATCATCGTTGCTGCAATTGCAGTTTGGGCTGCACCTCAGCTAAGTTCGATTTTCAATCTTCTATTGATTGTTTGGGGATTAATTGTTTGTTTGGTTTATGCAATTTTTGCTGGTTGGATTATGAAAATCAGCCATTTGCGTAAATCTATGGGTTTCAGTAATGAGCTATTCTATAATTTATGGCGTATCGCTGTTCGTTTAGTTCTACCACTGTCGATTGTAATTGCTATTGTTGCTGTAATTGGACAATGGATCTAATGAAATCTAATGCATGTGTATGGGTCGCTTATGCGACACCTGAGCAACAATTTCATTTAGAAGTTGATTTCCTAGAAGGAATGACGGCTGAACAAGCGATTATTGCTAGCGGATTAGCCGAGCAGGTGACTTTACCTGAGAAACTTCATTTGGGCGTGTTTGGTATCAAAATACAGCCAGACACTCAGCTTCAGATCGGAGATCGGGTTGAAATCTATCGTTCTTTAACAATTAATCCTAAAGACATCCGTCGCAAACGTGCTGCAAAGAATCCAGTTGGGCGTTTTGCGAAAGGTAATCGATTTAGACCATCAAGTTCATAAATAAAACCCCTCAAGGATCAATCCATGAGGGGTTTATTTTTATAACCTAAAGCCGTTATAGTGGCGGCGCTGTTAAGATCGCTTCTTTAGATGCTGGTAAACCAGGTTGTGACTCTGGAATTGTATCTAAACCTTCAATGCGTTCAACATTACCATTTGCATCAAAGTAAATTTTTAAATGTTGTCCATGTGCTGCAGGTATTTTTGCCTTTTTGGCATATGTACCAGGGATATAGTTGTAAATATAGTCCCAACGTAATGGATTCAGTGGATCAGTAACCGTTGGACTACCCAACAAGAAGCGAACTTGCTGAAAGCTCATGCCTACTTGTACTTGAGATGCTTGTGCTTTGGTTAACGGTGTTCCTTGTGGAATATCAACTTTATAAACACCAAAGACTGAACAACCGCTAAGTACTGAAGTGACGAATAACGCCAGCATGATTTTTTGCATTTTGCTACACTATCCTGATAAATGATGATGCATTTGATTCAAGGATAGATCATACTGCATCTAAACTCTATTGCCTATTCCAACTTAAGATTTGTTGAGAGACCTTTTTTCATGCCTATTTCCAACCAAGACTTACGCAAAGCTGGACTTAAAGTTACCCTTCCTCGTATTAAGATTTTGGAATTATTAGAAAATTCGAAACAACATCATTTAAGTGCAGAAGATATTTATAAAACTTTGCTTGAACAAGGTGAAGATGTTGGTTTAGCGACAGTTTACCGTGTATTAACACAATTCGAAGCTGCAGGAATTATCCAACGTCATCATTTTGAAAATAATCATTCAGTTTTTGAAATCATGCAAGAAGATCATCATGATCACTTAGTATGTTTAAACTGTAACAAAGTTATTGAATTTACTAATGATGTTATTGAAAAAGAACAACATTCTGTAGCTGATCAGCATGGTTTTACTTTGACAGGACACTCATTAAATTTATATGGGTATTGTAGTAATCAAGAATGCAAAGATGCTTATCGTAAGAAATAAGTGTTGTTTCAGTAAAGATAGAAATTTTCACTGAAATAAAACAAATAAAAAAGGAAGGTTACAAAAACCTTCCTTTTTTTAATGATTTAAGAGAGCTTATTGACCATCAAATGTAATGTTGCGACTTGCACTTAACAATTGATCTGCACCTTCTTCAGAAAGTTTAATGGTGAGACGTAAATCGTTTGGTGAGTCTGCATGTTTGAGCGCATCTTTATACGTGATTTCACCAGCTTTATATAAATCATAAAGCGCTTGGTCGAATGTTTGCATGCCCAATTCGCGCGAGCGTTTCATGAGGTCTTTAATCTCATGAATTTCACCTTTACGGATATAATCTGATAGTAACGGTGTATTAATTAGAATTTCGATAGCTGCTCGGCGCGAATTTCCATCAGGTGTTGGAATTAACTGTTGAGCAACCATTGCTCTTAGATTGAGCGATAAATCCATATGTAGTTGAGCATGACGGTCAGCTTCAAAGAAGTGAATAATACGGTCTAATGCTTGGTTAGCGTTATTCGCGTGAAGTGTAGCAAGTACTAAGTGACCTGTTTCTGCGAAAGCAATCGCATAGTCCATTGTTTCACGAGAGCGAATCTCACCAATCAAGATCACATCGGGTGCTTGACGAAGTGTATTTTTCAAAGCTACTTCAAAAGAGTCTGTATCAATACCGACTTCTCGTTGAGTCACAATACAACCCGCGTGTTGGTGTACAAACTCGATCGGGTCTTCAATGGTGATGATATGACCTTTAGAGTTTTGATTACGATATCCGATCATTGACGCGAGCGAGGTTGATTTACCTGTACCTGTTGCACCAACAAAGATAATGATGCCACGTTTGGTCATCGCTAAATCTTTGAGGATTGCAGGTAGTTTTAATTCATCCATCGTTGGAATAACCGTTTCGATACGACGTAATACCATGCCTGGCATATCACGTTGTTGGAACGCGCTCACACGAAAACGCGCTGTTTTCTCACGGTTCATAATTGCGAAGTTACACTCGCGAGTATCTTCGAATTCTTTACGTTGTTTATCACTCATGATTGAGTGTAATAACTGACCAACAATCTCGCCTGAAAGTTTTGCTTTAGCCACAGGAACAATCTGACCGTTGATTTTCATTGAAGGTTCAACATCAGCGGTAACAAATAAATCCGAAGCACTTTGTTCAATCATTAGATTGAGTAAATCATTAAAATCCATATGCTTTCCCCATTAATTTTAGTTTTTATAGGAATGATTCAGGTTGTTTAGCAACAGTACGAGCTGTTTGAGGGCTAATGATGCCTCTCGAAACTAAGTTTTTAAGACTTTGATCGAGTGTGGTCATGCCGTAGTTAGCACCTGTCTGAATCGCAGAGTACATCTGTGCAACTTTGTTTTCACGAACAAGGTTACGAATCGCAGGAATACCGATCATGATCTCATGCGCTGCAACACGACCACCGCCATTCTTTTTCAACAATGTTTGTGAAATTACTGCTTGTAATGATTCGGACAACATCGCGCGAACCATATCTTTTTCTTCGGCAGGGAATACGTCGATCACACGGTCAATGGTTTTTGCTGCTGAGGTGGTATGCAGAGTACCAAATACTAAGTGACCTGTTTCTGCTGCGGTTAGAGCAAGACGAATTGTCTCTAGGTCACGCATCTCACCGACTAGGATAATATCAGGGTCTTCACGAAGGGCTGAACGAAGTGCTTCGTTAAAGCCATGTGTATCACGATGCACTTCACGCTGGTTAATCAAACATTTCTTTGATTGATGTACAAATTCGATTGGGTCTTCAACCGTTAAAATATGGTCATAACGATGCTCATTAATATAATCAATCATTGCAGCCAATGTCGTTGATTTACCTGAACCCGTTGGACCAGTGACCAGAACAATACCACGCGGGTAGTCACAAATATCTTTGAAAATTGTTCCTAAACCCAAGTCTTCCATGGTTAAGACTTTAGATGGAATGGTACGGAATACAGCACCCGCACCACGGTTTTGGTTAAATGCGTTTACACGGAAACGGGCAATGTTTGGTACTTCAAATGAAAAGTCCGTTTCTAGATCTTCTTCGTAATCTCGACGTTGTTTGTCATTCATAATGTCGTACACTAAACGGTGTACATCTTTATGTTCTAATGCTGGTAAATTGATACGGCGAACTTCACCATCCACGCGAATCATTGGTGGCATACCCGCTGAAAGGTGTAAGTCCGAAGCACCGTTTTTTACTGAAAACGCGAGTAATTCTGTAATATCCATAATTTCCCCGAAACAATCAAAAAATGTCTCATTATTTTGTAGAATAATATACGGCTTTCACTCTGTGTTACCAACACATTATAGAATGTGAAAGCAAAAAAACATTTCGTAAATGAGAACTGTGTCAATGAATCAATCAGAACAATCACGCATGCAAGTATTAAGTCAAATTGAGCAGGCGTGTCTGCGTGTACAACGCGATCCTAATACTGTGCAATTGTTGGCTGTATCGAAGACACATCCTAGTTTAAGCTTGCGCGAAATGTATGCGGTTGGTCAACGGAGTTTTGGTGAAAACTATTTACAAGAAGCGTTGGCAAAAATTGAAGAGTTACAAGATTTAGATATTGAATGGCATTTTATTGGTCATGTACAACGTAATAAAACCAAACATTTAGCTGAAAAGTTTGATTGGGTACATGGTGTTGATCGCTTAATTATCGCAAAGCGCCTATCGAGCCAACGTTTAGAAACTCAAAAGCCATTAAATATATGTTTACAAGTCAATATTGACGGACAAGACTCTAAAGATGGTTGTGAACCAAATGAGGTCGCTGAATTAGTACAGCAAATCAGCCGACTACCAAATTTGCGTTTACGTGGTTTGATGGTGATTCCAGCACCTGATAACGTTGCTGCATTTGCTGATGCTAAAAATTTATTTGATCAAGTGAAATCATTACATGCACAGCCTCAAGATTGGGATACTTTGAGTATGGGTATGTCTGCTGATTTGGATGCAGCAATTGCTGCGGGTTCAACCATGGTTAGAGTTGGGACAGCATTGTTTGGGGCAAGGGATTATTCACTTTAACCCACCACTTCAATCCGACTTGAACCTGAACCAATGGGTTGTACCTGAATTTGCACAGGAATACGTTCATGCATTTCCTGAATGTGCGAGATTAAAATGACTTTACGTCCTTGGCTTTGCAGTTGATCTAGTGCATTCATTACCATATGCAGAGAAGATGCATCCAAGGTGCCAAAGCCCTCATCAATAAACAGCGATTCGATTTTCATTGAACCTGATGCCATATTGGCTATCGCCAATGAAATGGCGAGGGCAGTGAGGAATGATTCCCCACCAGACAGTGAAGCAACTGAACGGGTTTCGCCATCCATATCATGGTCAATAATCGCAAGACTGAGTGAATTATCTAAACGTTTTAAGGTATAGCGCTGTGACAGCATCGCCAGTTGTTGATTGGCATATTCAAGTAAAATATCGAGATTGTACTGTTGGGCTAAATCACGGAATTCTTTACCTTTTGAATCACCAATTAAACTAGAAATCTTATTCCAGCGGTGCTCTTGTTGCTGGATCTCTTGAATCTGATCAGCAAATTGCTTTTGTTTGGCTAAATTTTGCTGATGCACTTCCAATTGAAGTTTAAGTTGATCTCGTTGATCTGTTGTCTGTTGCAAAATTTCTTGATTGGCATTTATCAATTCAGTCAGTTGTTCAACCTGAATATTGGGTTCTGATTGAAGATGTACATTCAACTGTTCTTGCATAGTTTTCAGTGCAGAATTTGCTTCACTCAAAGCACGATCCGCTTGTTGTATTGCATTTCGAATCTGCTGTTCCTGAGTTGATGAGATCGCAAGTAATTCGCTCAGTTGATCGTCTGCAAAATTCTGGTGTTGAGCCAACCAATTGGTGACTTCAGCTTTACATAGTTCAAGAGAATTATGATTTTGTTGCTGCTGTACTTTGAGTTGTTCGAGCACATTTTTCTGCTGCTCATAATTCTGACGAGCTTGTTCAAAACTTTGCTTCACTTGCTGATATTTACTCTGCAATTGCTGGCGTTGTTGATCATGCTGTTGCAACCATTCATTGGCTTTGATTTCAGCTGAACCTGTCATGGTGATAATCAGTTGATTAGCAGCATCCGTATTTTGTTTGCCTTTAATCTCGATGTCTTTTAAATGTTGTGCGCACTCTGTTTGTTGTGTAATGAGTCCTGTCAAATTGGTCTTTAATACATTTAACTGCTGATCAATTTGTTCTTTCTGTTTGATGAGCGATTCTGCATGCTCTAGTTGTTGGCTACGTTGTTGCAATGCTTGCAATATGTGTTGTGAGATTGACACGTCATGTTTTGACCAAGCCATTTTATCGTCAGCATTGAGACAATCCACGATATGCTGAATCTGTTGTTGTAAATGCTCTACGGTTTCTAGTTGATGACGTGTATTTTGAATGTTCTGATGAAGCACATGCTGATCTTTATTGGCTTGATTAAATTGTAATAATTCCTTTTCAAGCTGCTGTTGAGTTTGTGACGCTTCTAAAATGAATGTTTGCATCTTAGTTGTGATGTCATACTCAGTGAGACTGAAATCGAGTTGAATATTCGTTTGTGATACATGTTGTTGTAACACATGATCATGTGTTTTTACTTTTTCATTCAATTGCTGCAATTGCTGTTGCAATTGATTTTGTTCGGTATGGCTTTGAGTGAATTGTTGTTGAGCTTTTTGCCAAAGTTGGAAAAGCTGTTGTTCCTGTTGAATCGCTTGCTGTTCTTGTTGTTGTTGCAAGGCATATAGAGCTTTAGAGATTTGGCTCTCGTCATCACGATAAGGATGCTCGGTACTGCCACAGACTAGACAGGCTTCACCGTGCTTGAGTTCAGCTCTTAGATGTTCAATATTTTCAGCATGCAACAGACGTTGTTGTTGCAAAACCTGTTGTAGTTTCTCACGTTCAGTTTTGGCAGCGTGATAATCTTTCTCAGTTTCTCTGCTGCGTTGTTCTAGCTCTTGAGCTTGCTTTTGTACTGTTTCAAATTTGTTTTGCTGCGTAAGGACTTCATTTTTTAATTCAAAATAATGCTGAAGTTTTTGTTGAATTGCATCCAATTGATTGAGGCGAATTTGTTGGGTTTCTTTTAGTTTCGACTGTTGCTCAATACGCAGTTCAATGTGTTGGGTTGTGCCAAATTGAGTAACTAAGCTATTGAATGTGTTTTGATTTTGCGCAAGTTGAGTTTGTGCTTGTTGAATAGAGCCTAGCGTATTTTCTACTTTTTGATATTGCTGAATAAATTGCTTAAGTTGTTGAATATGGGCATGTAAGCCTTTATCCAAAGGAGCGTATTGGGCACTGTGTTTTAACTGTTCTAAGCAAGCCGTATGTTGCGCACTCAAGTTTTGGATGCTTTGTTGAAGCTGTTGTTGTTGCTCGATGAGTGGTTGCTGTTGACTTTCCAATTGAGTCAGTCGAATTTTGGTTTTCTTATATTCTTCAGCAATATAGTCTCGTTCTTGAACAAACTTGCGTACTTGTGCCAGTTCAGTTTGATGCTTTTGCTCGAAATCTTGAAATTGATTGAGTGTTGTTTCTGCTTGAGAATAAAGTGTTTTTTGTTGCTCAAATTGAGTGGTTAAGGCACTAAATTCATTGTGCTTTTGTTGAATTTGTGGCGCGAGTTGTTGCAATGTTTTTTGCAACTGTTGTTGTTGAAAAACAATAGGACGTATCTCGGCAAAGGTTTCTAATTGGCTCAGTAATTGACGATCTTTAGCAATTTTTTCTTGCGCTTTAAGTTGCAGATCATACTGTTGCTTTTTTAATCCAATTTCATTATTGATTTTATCGCGTTGCTCAAACCACTGTTGTTGTTGTTTGAATTGATTTTTTTCATTTTCAAGTTGTTGCACATGTTGCTGTAGCTGTTGGAATTGCTGTTGTAACTCAGCGATTTCTTCATCAGAGCGAATTTCAATGTGTCCTAAAACACTTTCTAATTTTTCACGTTGTAAGCGAACTTCTTTGGTTTTTTCAAAAGCCAACTGTCCAATCTTGGCAAAAATACTGGAGTTGGTCAGATATTCCAATAATTCACCACGTTCATTATCCCGTGCTTTTAAAAAGGCGGTGACTTCGGATTGTGCCAGTAACACGGCACGCGTGAATTGTTCAAAACTGAGCTGCGTAATTTGTTGAATATGAGTTTCGACGGCTTTGGTTTTATCTGCGACAACCACGCCATCGGTGAGGCATTTCAATGAGCGTTGTACACTTTGCAGTTTGCCACTGGCATTTTCACGTGCACGTTTAATTTCCCAACGCGCTAAATAATGTTTTTGATCCTGTGCGACAAAACACAGCTCGGCAAAACCGTGTCCAGTACCACGACGTAATACAGTGAGAGGAGAGTTTGTCAGCAATTCTGATCCATCTACATCGATTAGTTTGCCATCACTGCCTTTTAGTCGTGGGATTTGATTAAATAGGGCAAGGCACATCGCATCTAAAATCGTGGATTTACCTGCACCTGTTTTTCCTATAATCGCAATCAATCCAGCATGTGCTAAAGGTTCACTTTCAAAATCAATAAAATGCTCACCTGCAAGAGATGCCAGATTTTTTAGTCGAATGGATAAAATTTTCATGGCAAATCCTTAAACTGTTTGATCATCTTCAAGTTTTTTCTGTGCTTCAGCAACTAAGCTTAAAAAGTCTTTGGTGACTTCATCATCAGCGCTATAGCCTTTTTTCTCCCAAATTTGTTGAAACAGTTTTTCGGGTGTCGGTGGCTCTAAATTAATTTTTGATTCAATTTCTGCATTGGTTTGATTGGATAAATATTGACGTGAAATCCGCACCAAACGGTAACGGTCTTTAGGCAAGGCATCTTCGAATTGTTGTCTGAGATTCGGTTGAGGAGGCGTGGCTGTGTGATATTCAATATCAACATATTCACGATGATCTATACATTCAATGAGGCCCTGTGGCAGATTTTTGAGTCGCTGCATGACGTCATTGAGTTCACCTTTAATTTTGTGTAATTGAATTGCTCGCGGAATGGCAATGGCCTCAAACTCAACTTGATTTTCAGTTTTAACTGGATCAATCGTGACTTCAAGCACTTGGTGTTTATAATTAATTTCACTAAATGACAAGGGAATTGGAGAGCCACTATAACGGATGTGATCTTGCCCAACTTTCTGTGGTTTATGCAGATGTCCCAAAGCCACATAGTCAATCTCGTCGTCAAACAGCGTGGTTGAAAGTGCTTCCTCATTACCAATAATAATTGGTCGTTCAGAATCTGAAGTTTCACCACCTTGCATATGTGCATGCGACATCAGAATTAGAGCTTGATCATCGGTTTTACGGCGTTTTGCTTCAGCGATTAAATGTTGATGCAGATAGGCAATCGCATTTTGACTGTTGGTGGTATTTTCATTGAAACCTGTGATTTCGGCTGAACGTAAGAAAGGCAGGGCAATACACCATGCGACAATCTGTTTTTGCTCATCATAAATCGGCAAAATTAAACGATCTAAATCTAAGCTTTTATCTTCATTCCAGCGAATCACTCCGACTGTTTTGGCATTATATTTTTCAAGTAAGGGTTCTACTTGTTCAATGCGATAGCCTGAATCATGATTTCCCGCGATCATCAATGTTTGCATCTGTGGTGCAAGATCATGCGCATCAGCAAGGAATTGATAAAGCTGTTTTTGTGCCTGTGAGCTCGGATTGATCACATCAAAAATATCGCCTGCAATGAGTAAGGCATGCGGTTGTTTAATTTTGATTTGCTCAAGTAACCATGCAAGAAATTGTTCATGTTCGTAGTGGCGGGAATGGTTGTAAAAAAACTGTCCCAGATGCCAGTCAGAAGTATGAAAAAAACGCACGGCCATAAGTGAATCTAATAATGAAATGAATGCGAATAAGGTAGCACGTATTCTAGAAAAAAGTAGAGCTTAGCCAAGCAGAAAGTAGCTACAAGATATCGCTTGATCATTTTAAAACGATCAACTAGTTTGGTACCGAAAAACTAAATAAAAGGAAATAGAAAATGAGCTTAGGAAAAGTAAGCCGTGAAATGATTGATCATATTATGTTGATCGGTTTAGATCGTGTGGCAAAACGCAATGCCTTTGATAGCCATATGATTGATGATTTATCTTTAGCATTAACAGAATATGAAAATAATCCTGAATTACGTTGTGCTGTCATTTATGCGCATGGTGATCATTTTACCGCTGGTCTAGACCTAGTGGAATTACAACCGAAAATTCCGCATGGGATTTTTAATTTTGCCGATGCTCAAATTAATCCTTGGGGCGTTGGAGGACGACACATAACTAAACCTGTTGTGGTCGCAGTGCAGGGTATTTGTTATACCGCTGGAGTGGAACTGATGCTCAATGCAGATGTGGTAATTGCCAGCGAAGATACTGTATTTGGACAACTAGAAGTGCTACGTGGGATTATGCCTTTTGGCGGTGCAACGGTTCGTTTTGTACAGGCAGCTGGTTGGCAAAAAGCCATGCCTTATTTACTTACAGGTAAAACCTTTGATACTCAAAAAGCCAATGAGTTGAATCTTGTTTCTGAGGTTGTAGAAAAAGGTAAGCAACTTGAGCGTGCGATCGAAGTTGCTAAAGAGATTTGTATTGCTGCGCCACTTGCTGTGCAGGCTCTATTAGCTTCTGCAACCGATGGAGTGACTTTAGGGCATACAGTTGCGTTTGATAAAATGGATAACTACCTTAAACCACTATTTGAATCTGAGGATGCTCAAGAGGGTGTTCGAGCCATGCTGGAAAGACGATTGCCACAGTTTCAGGGTAAATAGTCTATTTTGAAGCTTGGTATATTCAATTTTCATCACTAAGTTGTTGCCAAGTTTCTTCTCTATTTAAAATGCTGATGCCGAGTTTCTCGTATGTATCTGAAGGTCGCCACCACCTATTATTTTTATCTAATAGTTTATTTTCTTCCTCTGTCACTAAAACTACTCGATAATATTCAATAAGTAAATGGTAAAAAGTTTCTGCATCCAATGGTGTTTCAGAAAGGTGAAAAACATCTCTAAAAAAAGAAATTGGTGTCCAATGTTCATATTGAATTTTTTTGCATTTTAGTTGTTTTCTCAATTTACGGTCTTTTTGTGTTAGATATAACTTAATATTATTTTCTTTAATTAAATCATATGCTTGAATTGAGGCGAATGGGAAATCTTTCCATGGCCATCCTCTAATAACTTGATCACCAACAAATGCTAAGAAACTATCACCATATAAATCTTTATTTTTCAGGTAAATGTCATGTAGTGATTCTAATACTTGAGAAAGATGTCTAATTCTCTTCTTAGTGTTAGAAATTATTAGTAAATCATCTTCAGCTAATACGCCATCTATCATATCAGCAATAGGAGTTTTTTTATTCTCTAGTCTTTTAGCTGAATTACTATCATTATCCCATTGTTTTCTTAATTCAATAGCTTTTGCTTTACTCATGTTTTAAGTCTCTATTGTACAAAATGTAAAAATAAATTTATCAATATCTTGAAGGATGATTTTACAGAAAATTATCTTCTTTCAGGTTTATACTGCATTTGTATTCGTTTTAATGCATGAAATATATAATGTTGACGTTCTGGAGATAAGCCCAAACCAAAGCGAATGGGTTGCGCGGCATCTATAAAGATTTGTCCTTGTTGTTTGTTGGAAGCATTTTGAATATGATTTTCTCTGATTCGACTCACTTCATTCCAAATAAAAGATTTGGATTTACCTAGTTTCCCAATACCTGTAAAAACCTTTCCACCTTGACGATCTATGGTGAGTTCAACTTTTCCAAACAGTACGAGTAAAGTAAAAAAGCCAAAGATTAATGTACCGATGATAAATGGGATACCAAATAAACTTTGTAAAAGACTAAATTCTTGGTTCGCTATTTGAGTACCATAAATCCCACCCAATGAACCACCTGACCATATCAGCATAAATGGAACCAAGAAAAAGGCGATTGGGCTTCTTAAGGTTGCACCAAGTTTAATTTCTTGCATGTCATTTTTATACCAAGCACCTTTAGGTGGTTGATTAATATCAAAAGCGAATTGGGGCGATGAATCAAAATTTTCAGATACTCTGAATAGATGATTGCAGTTTTGACATTTCCCCATATCCGTTTGGATATTGATATTCTCATTCACAACTTCGTTTTGACAGTTTGGACATTTCATTTTTATTTGAATTAACTATCTTAATTTTAAGAAAATTTAGTATAACACTGTCATTTTGCATTCTCATCTATTTTGCATGTACCAAAGACATTATTGTCTAGGTCGAGAAAATAGCCTTGCCAACAACGATGAGGAATCGCAAATTTATCCATCGCTATAAGACCGCCCAAGCTTAAAATTTTGGCTGCGGTTTCATCAAAATTGTCTACTTCAATCGTACAGGTAAAAGCATTGGTACCGCATTCAGTTGAGGGGATTGCGACTGGACGTTGAAGTAATCCACCATGAATCCCTTCCGTTTCGATACGATAATATTCGATGGGTAAGCCATCAACATGCTCGAAATGCCAACCAAAGACATTTTGATAAAATTGAGTATCGCGTTTGGGATTGGAGGATTGAATTTCAAAATAGATAATCGAGTTCATGGCTAATCCTATATTTTTATTTTTGTATGATTAGAAAAATAAAAACCGACGATTCGAGTGATGATAAATCGTCGGTCAAAATCTTTATCAAAAGTTTTGGCTGCTAACAAAACAAATGCTAAAGATGGAGAGTCATAATGAAAGGTCACCGAAAATCGTTGCGGATGCCGTGCAATTTAGATTCGGTTGCTGCGACCTTGTACCCTATATAACGCTAAAGAATGTTGATCGGTTGACATAAAAATGAAAAAAAAGTGAAAAAAATTTATAATTAATTAATGAAACCACTCAAATTGGGTTTAACTACATGATTTCACTTCGTTTATATTATTTATGGTTTTTTATTATTTGTTTGGTTTCAACTTTGGTAGCAGGCGTGCTGGCTGCTATTTTACCAAATAATATTGCAGGTATACTCACAGCAATTCCGTATTTGATTGCTATTATTTTTGTTTTATTCAAATTTTTAAAACAGCAACGCCGTGCCCCAACTGCAACTGAAAAAAAGAAACTCACTTTGATGTTTAGTTTAATTTTTTGGGGGTACAACTTATTTGGATTATTACTCGGGTTATTCATTTTTAGTCGCAATGATCCTGAAGTTTGGCAGAACTTTATTGCGTATTTACAGCAGCCAAATTTTCTTATGATCGTTGTAGTAATGTGGTTGATGCTTGCAATACCTCTATATTTGATCACATTGTGGTTCTATGGCGCACAAGCACAACGAATGGCGAACAAGATGTTTAACTAGGTTAATAAAGTTCACTTGTAATTCACCCTTGTTCTGTTAAGACTATCTATACACATGATTTTTGATAGGTAGTGCGATGCAAAAATTGACTGTATTGGTAACAGGGGCGAGTGGATTTATTGGTTCTCATCTTTTACCTTTTTTGTTGAAAAGACAGTACAAGGTCATTGCGCTAACACGACAAACGAATAAATCTTCACAACATCCTGATCTGCAATGGGTGACTTCATTTGAGCAGATTCAAACCCAACAAATTGATTATGTCATCAATCTTGCGGGCGAAAATATTGGTCAAAAACGCTGGAGTAGTGAGCGAAAACAGCAATTAATGAATAGTCGTGTCAATACCACCCAACGACTTTATGAGTGGTTGCAACAGCAACAGATTTTTCCGAAATGCATTATTTCTGGCTCAGCGATTGGCTACTATGGTATTGATCCACAAGAGCAATGGAATACCAGTTGTGATGAAAACACCCCAGCGCAGGCGATTTTTATGTCTGAGCTTTGCCAAGCTTGGGAGCAAACGGCTTTAAAGTTTTCGCAACAGAATACGAAAATTATTCGTTTAGGGGTTGTATTTGGTCAAGGTGGTGGAATTTTGCCGCAAATGTTGTTGCCGATTCGATTAAATGCCGCGGGTAAGATTGGTTCAGGGCAACAACCAGTAGTGTGGATTCATATCCAAGATGTGTTAAGTGCAATAGAGTTTTTATTTGACTCCAATAGTGCGCAGAAGGTTTACAATCTCGTTACACCTGAGCAAACAAATCAACAGCAATTCGTTAAGATTGCTAGCAAAATCTTAAAGCGAAAACCCTTTATTTCATTGCCAAAGTTCGTATTTGAGCTTGCTCTAGGCGAACAATCACAATTGATTTTAAATGGTCAATATGTACAGCCTAAAGCCTTACAAGCTCTTGGTTTTGAGTTTCAATATCCAACTTTAGATATGGCATTAGGTGAAATTTTACTCGACGACTAAGAGTTTCTTTCGCAGTTGGGTTGGAGAGTACGCGTTTGGTTCAACACATGTCGGTTGCTCTAGAATGAGCTGACGCAGCAGTTGTGCCGAACCTGCTCCCATACATAATCCATTGCGGAAATGTCCAAAGTTTGCCCACAAATTTTCAAGCTCTGGAATCGCCCCAATGTATGGGATGCCATGTGGTGAGCTAGGGCGCAAGCCTGCCCAACGTTTTACGATTGGAAATTGAGCTAGCTCAGGAACCATTTCTAGGCACGCTGTCAAAATGTCTTGCTGAGTTTGATCATCTACAGTGGTATTAAAACCGCAGTCCACCATACTTGAACCACAGACGATATGACCATCCTGACGTGGAATCAGATACATCACTTGATTCATGCACATCGTTGGAAGCCAATTTTCAGGTGTTTTGAATAACAACATTTGACCTTGGATAGGATGAACAGGAATATTCAGTTGTAACTGTTCTTCCCAATGCTTTGTCCACGCACCTGAAGTTAAAACTACATGATCAGCAAAGTGTTGGTGACCATCTTCGCTTTGCAAGCCCTTAATTTTATGTTTTTGAATGATTAACTTTTCGATTGGACTATGTTCAAAAAAACGAACCAAAGGATGTTGTTTCAAATAACTAATCAGAGATTGAAGTAGGCGAGGATTCCGCACATTGGATAGATGAGGAAAATAAATGGCTTCTCGGAATTTTGCTGAAACACGTGGATTAATCTGATTGAGTTGATTCTGATTTAAATATTCTGATTGTTGCATCGGCTCATTGAACTTTGCTGCATAGCTCAACCCAATATCAAAATCATCCTGATCGAAAATTAGCATGCCTGTATCGTGAATCTGAAAATCAATCCCTGTGATTGGGTAGAGTTTTTCATTCCACATTTGATAGAGCGATTTTCCAAACTGAGCTAATTGGTTAACTTCGGGTGCATATCGCCACGGATACATAGGCGATAAAATACCACCACCAGCCCAAGATGCAGCTTGACCTGCTTGCTGTTGATCAAAAATATCAACAAAACAGCCTTGTTCAGCAAGTTCCAGAGCTGTCATTAAGCCGCTGATCCCTGCACCAATGATGGCAATATGCATATTAACGTCAAACCAATTTAAAGATCCCTCCCTCCTTATTAAAGAGGTGAGGAGTGTTGTAGCTTCGGAGAGTTATTTCATCTCTTTGAGTTTACGTGCGGCTTCTTCAGCAAAATAAGTCCAGATACCGTCTGCACCTGCACGACGACAGCACATTAATGATTCTAAGATAACACTGTCCGATAACCAGCCATTTTGGATAGCACCTGCAAGCATCGCGTATTCACCGCTAACTTGATAGACAAAGGTTGGTACGCCAAAAGTATCTTTTACTTCACGAACAACATCTAGATATGGCATTCCAGGTTTAACGATGACCATATCCGCGCCTTCTTGGATGTCTAAAGCAATTTCATGTAATGCTTCAGCACGGTTGCCGATATCCATTTGATAATTATATTTATTGCCGCCTTTTAGGTTGCTAGCAGAGCCAACTGCATCACGGAATGGACCATAGAAACTTGATGCATATTTAGCAGAGTACGCCATGATATTGGTATAAATAAAACCGTTTTGTTCAAGTGCTTGACGGATTGCTCCGATACGACCATCCATCATGTCACTTGGGGCAACAACATCTGCACCTGCCGCAGCATGACTCAATGCTTGTTTAATTAAGCATTCAACAGTTTCATCGTTCAACACATAGCCTGTTTCATCGATAATGCCATCTTGACCGTGAGTAGTATAAGGATCAAGCGCACCATCTGTGATGAGTACCATTTCAGGTAATTCTTTTTTAAGTAATTGGCAAGTGGTTTGTACTAATCCATCTTCATGCCATGCTGCTTCAGCAGTTAAACTTTTGTCTTCTTGAGGGGTAACGGGAAATAGTGCAAGCTTTGAAACACCTAACTCAAGAAGTTGTTCTGCTTTTTTGAGCAATAAATCAGCAGATAAACGCTGTATATTTGGCATGCTCGGAATGTCTTGAACTTGTTGTTGTCCTGGTAGTACAAAAACTGGATAAATCAAGTGATTAGCTGTCAATTGTGTTTCGCTTACCATCGCTCGTAATTGGTCATTTTTACGGATACGGCGCATGCGAGTCGCAGGGAAAGCAGGACGATTGAACGTATAAGTCATAACAATCTCGATGTTCAGTATTACACTATAGGAATAATTGAATCATTTAAGTCATGCTAGGGGAGAACTTAGCGGCTTAGGTCAATTCGATGTCCTCACTATTGTAGCCCTATAATTTTGGTTTTGTAAAAATTATGGGATGTTTCAAAAGGGCTGTTGAAATTTTGATCATGTGATGCAGTATTCATGATAAGTCATAAGTATTTGCAGGCATTTATCAATGCTCATCAGCTTCGATCTATGGATTCAGGCAGCGTATGAATGATGTAAAGAAAAACTGGACAGGTAATATTCAGTTAGGTGCTAAAGCCGATCATGGCGTGGTATTAAAACAGCTTTGTAAAGCATTTAATTCTTCACCATTTTTTAAGCACTGTGGCATGGTCATGCGTGTAGTTGATGATCAAATTGAAGGCTACATTGAGATGCAACCAGAGTTGATTGGTAATGTTGCGTTCCAGATTTTGCATGGTGGTGTTGCTGCAACGATGTTGGATAGTATTGGTGGAGTGGTTGCAATGGAACAGCTATATCGCCGTGCAACGCCAGAGGATTTACCTGATACTATTAAAAAAGTTTCTCGTTTGGCTACTGTTGATATGCGTGTAGATTATCTTGCACCTGGTCGTGGTAAATATTTTATCGCTCGTGCAGAAACTTTACGTTTAGGGCGTAAGGGATGCACGATGCGCATGACGATGGTCAATGATGACGATAAGCCAATAGCGACTGCAATCGCATCATATGCTTTCTAATTTTTTGAAAAATTTCAAAAAAGCGCCATTCGGCGCTTTTTTTATTTCTGAAAACAAATAGTTTTAATTATTATCAAAATGCTATAACTGAACGCATCAGTTATTTTTTTTATTCTCGTAATATGATTATTTGTCGGTAGAATGCTCTGAAATTTTTGTTCATATTTATCTTTTGTTTTTAACTTTCGGTTAAGTTTCGATACATAGACTGATCGGCTGATTAAAACAGAAGTAAATGATCTATTTAATTTCAGGAATAATTTATGACTGACTCCCAAACCAACGAACAGCAAGCTTTATCTGAAGCTATTTCTGATGATGCAATGAAAGCAAAGCGTAAAAAGTTTTTAGGACTATTTGCCCTGATTCTTATCATAGCTGCAATTTTGTATGGGATTTGGGCATTATTTTTTCATCATTCTGTAAGCACTGATAATGCCTATGTTGGTGCTGAAACAGCACAAGTGACCTCTATGATCGGTGGACAAGTTGCTGAAGTTTTAGTGAAGGATACACAGCAGGTTAAACGTGGCGATATCTTAGTTAAAATCGACCAACGAGATGCACAAATTCAACTTGCACAGGCTCAAGCGGAGCTAGCAAAAGCACAACGTCAATACAAACAAAGCCAAGCAAATAGCAGTTCTCTGAATTCACAAGTGATCGTAACTAAAGATGAAATCACAAGTGCTCAAGCTCAAGTCAATAAAGCCCAAGCTGAATATGATCGAGTGAGTTTAGAGTTAAAACGTCGTAACGAACTAGCTGCTTCAGGTGCAATTTCTAAAGAAGAATTAAGTAAATCACAAAGTGCTGTTTCGACTGCAAAAGCCAGTTTAGAGCTTGCTCAAGCAGGACTTGCTCAAGCTATGTCGAGTCGCAATGCTGCGGTAAGTACTTTGGCTGCAAACGATGCTTTGATTCAAGGTGTCAATGAGGCTTCAACTCCAGATGTTTTAGTGGCAAAAGCACATGTTGATCAAGCATTATTAGATTTGGAAAGAACGGTTATACGTGCCCCTGTAGATGGTGTTGTAACACGTAAGAATATTCAAATTGGACAGCGTGTTGCACCTGGAACAGTCATGATGTCCGTCGTACCAGTTTCAGCGTTATATGTAGATGCCAACTTCAAAGAAAGCCAATTGGCAAAAGTGAAAGCAGGTCAAACTGTGACATTAACATCTGATTTATATGGGGATGAAGTCATTTATCACGGCAAAGTTCAAGGTTTCTCAGGTGGAACAGGTGCTGCTTTTGCATTGATTCCTGCACAAAATGCGACTGGAAATTGGATTAAAGTGGTTCAGCGCCTACCTGTACGCATCACCTTAGATCCTAAAGAGTTGGCTGAGCATCCTCTGCGAGTAGGTCTTTCAATGCAAGTAGATATTGATCTAGCATCGAAGTAATTCATCATGAAGACTCAGAATCCTTTTGCAGAACTTAGTGGTGGGCGATTATTGCTTGCAGCTTTTGTAATTGCACTTTCTAACTTTATGGTGGTGTTAGACACAACGATTGCTAACGTTTCTGTTCCTCATATCACTGGTAACCTCGCCGTTTCAAGTTCTCAAGGAACTTGGGTGATTACGTCTTATGCAGTGGCTGAGGCCATCTGTGTTCCTTTAACTGGATGGTTGGCAGGGCGATTTGGTACGGTTCGTGTCTTTGTCTTTGGTTTGATTGGCTTTACGGTCTTTTCATTTTTATGTGGTCTAGCGACTTCATTAGAAATGTTGGTCTTTTTCCGTATTGGACAAGGGCTCTGTGGTGGACCGTTAATGCCACTGAGTCAAACATTATTAATGCGTATTTTTCCACCTGAAAAACATGCTCAAGCGATGGGGCTATGGGCAATGACAACGGTGATTGGACCTATTCTCGGTCCTATTTTAGGCGGTTTGATTAGCGATAATTTATCATGGCATTGGATATTTTTTATCAATATACCTGTCGGAATATTTTGTGTTCTCGCTGCGATGCGTTTGTTGTCGGTAGCTGAAACCAAAACAGAAAAATTACGCATAGATGCGATTGGGCTGGGATTGCTGGTACTTTGGATTGGTGCGTTACAACTCATGCTTGATCTTGGGCATGAAAAAGACTGGTTCAACAGTAGTAGTATTATCGTTTTAGCTTTAATTGCCGTGATTGGTTTTATTGTTTTTATGATTTGGGAGTTAACCGAAAAACACCCTGTTGTAAATTTATATGTTTTTAGGCATCGAGGTTTTGCAGTTTCTGTCACTGCCTTAGCATTTGGGTTTGGGGCATTTTTTGGCAGTATTGTATTGATCCCACAGTGGTTGCAAATCAATCTAGGATATACCGCAACATGGGCTGGTTATCTAACGGCAACTATGGGCTTTGGTAGTTTGACGATGTCTCCAATTGTAGCCAAATTATCAACCAAATATGATCCACGTGCTTTAGCGAGTTTTGGTTTGGCTTTGCTGGGTGTTGTAACCTTAATGCGTGCATTTTGGGTAACTGATGCAGATTTTATGGCATTGGCTTGGCCTCAGATATTGCAGGGATTTGCTGTCCCATTTTTCTTTATCCCCTTGTCTAATATTGCAATGGGCTCGGTTCTTCCCCAAGAAATGGCATCTGCTGCAGGTTTAATGAATTTTCTAAGAACCATGGCAGGGGCAATCGGTGCTTCGATTGCAGTTACGATTTGGGATGACCACACCAAAGTGGCGCGTAGTGAAATGGTTAATTCACTGCATCCACAAGAGGTTCAAAATACATTGCTGCAAAATGGGTTTTCTTCTGATGCTACTTTGGCAACAATCGCCAATCTTGTCGATAAAGAAGCAATTACGATTTCAGCAAATCATGTCTTTATGATTTTGGCTTTGGTGTTTGTGTTTGCGAGTCTATTAATTTGGTTAAGTCCTAAACCTAAGCCGATAGTAGGTGGCCCCGCACCACATTAACTGCATGATTTAGGTGGAAATCATTGAATTAAACTTGGAGTTGTTCTCCGAGTTTTTTCTTATAGCTAAGGTGTAACCTAACTCTAAAGAGGATCAAGTAAAAAATCGCTTGACCTTACAATTATGGGAAGGAATATATTCTATTAACCATCTATTTTATTGGAGAGATATCATGGAATTCCATGTAGAGAATATGACGTGTGGTGGTTGTGCTCGCGGTGTTACTCGAGCAATTCAAGCTTTGGATGCAAATGCTAAAGTGATTGCTGATCCACCAAGTCGTAAAGTGACTGTTGAAACAACAGCAACACAAGAGCAGGTTGCTGAAGCATTGACTGAAGCAGGTTTCCCACCGCGCTAAAATCATTTAGACAAAGTTTAAGGGCTACATTTTTGTAGCCCTTTTTAATTCCTTATTTTTTCTTGGCTAATGGTGAAATTGACAGCAGGTCATTATGGTGATGCTGTTCCTTATTTTCATTGCTCGGTTCTTTGAGACCCTCAAGAATCGGACATTCAGGACGATCATCACCTGCGCAGCAATTGATTAAATCTTTCAGCGTATTCGCCATTTGCTGTAAGTCGTTTATACGTTGTTCTAATTTCTCAATATGTCCGAGTGCTAAGCGTTTTACATCAGCACTTTGTCGATTGCGATCATTCCACAGATCAAGCAAATCTGAGATTTCCACAACTGAAAATCCCAATTCTCGACTTCGCTTGATAAACTTTAAACGTTCAACATCAGTCACTGAGTAGGAGCGATAACCTGCATTATTACGCCCCGCTGTCGGGATCAAACCAATCTGTTCATAGTATCGAATCATTTTGGTTGAGACCCCTGAAGCTTGAGAGACTTTACCAATATTCATCTTATTCTCCTCAACCTAGATATACTGAGGGTGGTTGAAAACGACGTAGACGTAGTGCATTTCCTAATACAAAGACGCTAGATAATGCCATAGCTCCTGCAGCAAAGATGGGTGACATTAAAATTCCATAGTTTGGATATAATATTCCAGCGGCAACAGGAATTAGCATGGTGTTGTAAGCAAAAGCCCAAAACAGGTTTTGATGAATGTTGCCGATTGTGGCTTTGGATAAGGCGATTGCATTTGTTACACCTTGCATATTGCCAGACATGAGCACGACATCTGCCGATTCAATTGCAACATCTGTACCTGTACCTATCGCTACACCTACATCGGCTTCAGCCAATGCAGGGGCATCATTAATTCCATCACCAACAAAGACAATATGACCATATTGGGATTTTAGCTCTTTGACTGCATTAACTTTTCCTTCAGGTAAGACTTCAGCGATTACCTCATCAATACCTAATTGTTTTGCAATTGCCTGAGCAGTACGTGCATTATCTCCAGTGATCATTGCGACTTTCAGTCCTAATTGGTGTAAAGCTTGAATCGCTGCGGGAGTCGTGGATTTAATTGGATCTGCAACCGCTATAATTCCTGCTAGTTGACCATTCATCGCAACATAAAGTGGTGATTTACCTTCATCACCTAAACGTAAAGCAGTTGTTGCGAAGGGCTGTACTTCAATACCAAGCTGCTGCATATAACGATCAGCACCGATATTAATTTGAATATCATCATTGATCACTGCAGATACACCCATACCCGTAACCGAATCAAAGCGATCAACTTTAGGAAGAAGCAAGTTCTCTAGCTTGGCCTGATCAACAATCGCTTTTGCGATAGGATGTTCTGATCGGGATTCAACAGCAGCTACAGCAGCCAAAACTTGATCTCGTTCAAACTGAGATGTGACTTCAAAATCAGTTAATTCTGGATGTCCCTCAGTTAAAGTACCTGTTTTATCAACAGCTACAATTTTTGCATCTTTTAATAGCTGTAAAGCTTCGCCTTTACGGAACAACACGCCTAATTCTGCACCACGACCTGTACCCACCATGATCGATGTAGGTGTTGCCAAACCCATAGCACATGGACAAGCGATAATCAGTACTGCGACTGCATTTACTAAGGCAAAAGTTAGGGCAGGAGATGGGCCGAAAATTAACCAAACTAAGAATGTCAGCACTGCTGCAATCATTACTGCTGGTACGAACCATAAGGTGATTTTATCGACTACCGCTTGAATCGGCATTTTAGAGCCTTGTGCTTGCTCAACTAAGCGAATTATTTGCGCTAGCATGGTTTCACCACCAACAGCTAACGCTGTAAAAGTGAGAGTTCCATTTTGATTAATCGTACCACCTACCACATCGCTACCAATCACTTTCTCAACAGGTATCGGTTCACCTGTAATCATGGATTCATCGACAAAACTATTTCCATCAGTCACTTGCCCATCAACAGGTATTCTTTCACCAGGTTTTACAATCACCGTGTCGCCAGCAATAACTTGATCAATTGCAATCTCAAGCATTTGTCCATCACGGTGAACATGAGCTGTTTTAGCTTGTAAACTGACTAAACGTTGAATCGCTTCTGAAGTACGTCCTTTTGCTTTTGCTTCAAGAAAACGACCAAGTAAGATTAAAGCAACAATAACCGCAGCAGCTTCATAATAAACATTGACTGTTCCCGAAGGGAGTGTGTCTGGAATGAAGGTAGCCACTATAGAAAATAGATATGCAGCTAATGTTCCAACGGCTACCAAAGAATTCATATCTGGTGCTAGACGAAATAAAGCGGGGATGCCTTTTAAATAAAATCTTCTACCTGGAATCGTTAAAACAAGGGTAGTCAGTACGAATTGTATGTACCAACTATTTTGCATCCCAATGGTTTGAGCAATCAGATGATGAAAGCTTGGAATTAGATGAGAGCCCATTTCAAGAATAAACACAGGCAAAGCAAAAAGCGTGGCAAGAATTAAATCGCGTTTAAGTTCAGCGCGTTCTTGATCTTTTTTCTGAAGCTGCTCAGATGGATCGGCAATTGAAGCTTGAATTTCTACAGCATCATATCCAGCTTTATCTATTGCTGCGATCAATGCCTCTACACTTGCCGAACCACTTACTGTTGCTCGTTCAGTTGCAAGATTGACATTCGCTTCAGTGACACCAGAGACGGATTTGAGTGCTTTCTCGACACGACCAACACATGAGGCACAGGTCATACCTTTTATTGATAATTCAATTCTGTTTTGGGGAACATCATAGCCTGCTTGTTCAATTGCATGAATTAATAATTGACGATCTAAAGGCTTATTAAGTGTAATGTCTGCACGCTCAGTGGCTAAATTTACTGAGGCTGATCGCACACCATCAACTTTTTTAATAGCATTTTCAACACGACTTACACAGCTTGCACAAGTCATACCTTCAATTTGTAAGCTTAATCTTTGATTTATTTCGGTTCCCATGGGATTTACCTATAAATATTCTTTGATTGCTTAAAGCATAGACCTTACCATTATAGGAAGGTCAAGTACTCACTATGTAAATATCGAAGTGAAATCTATTTTTAAAATAAACATGATGAAATTGATATTTAAATCAGTTGCTTGAGGGTTTTATTCTATATTTACTCAAATAATGAATCTTTTTTTTGTTTTGTACATTATTGATATTCTTGCGAATTTAAAAAAATATAAAAGTCTTGTCAATAAAAAAGCCACTTATGTAAGTGGCTTTTTTATTAAAGGTATTTGGTGGAGATGGCGGGAGTTGAACCCGCGTCCGCCAGCACTACACTCGAGAATACTACATGCTTAGATATCGTCTATTGTTTTAACACCATGTGACCCGACGAACAGGGTACAAGGTGCGATCCTCTAAGTTTGGTATAAAGCCCCGAGGCTTGGCTCTATACGGACTTGTGTGCGTGCGCTTCGGTCGGGTTCCTAAACCACAAGTATTCTAGGAAGCGGACAAGCTGCCCTTAGGCAGCTAGAGCGTAAGTTTCGTCGTTTGCGACTATTTAAATGCAAATTTTATTTACGAGAGAAAATGCGCTCTCGGCATGCATCTATGAGCTTCATCACCAGCGTCGAAGCCAATAACATCCCCATATATGAACAAGCATCATAGCACAAATATTATGGATTTGAACGTTAATTTCTATGTAATTTGATCGATTAATAGATTCTTGCATTTCAATTAAACCAACGGACAATAAACTCGCTACAGCAATCAAGTCATTTACTTAAATTGAAATAAAACAAAGAATTTGATTGAAAATACATCATATTGTTGTTTAGAAGAAAAAATTTGCTATGAAGAGCAGGGTGGAATCAAAGAATAAAATTGAGAAAAAATGTTTTGAAAATTAGACTAATTATTACCGTGATAAATTATGTTATTTATGTTATAAATTGTATCTTAATTGTTTTTATTTTTTGCATTTGCTTTTTGATGGTTATTGGGGTTGATAAGTGGATGAGGATTCAACACTTTCGATAAAAAATTTTAATTTAGAAATCTCAGGGAAGAAAATTTTAAGATCTTTAAATTTAAAGGTTTTAAGCCAAGGGATTACTATTTTAATGGGACCTTCCGGAACAGGTAAATCAACTTTACTGCGTACACTTGCGGGTCTGAATCAAGGAAAACCTCAACTCAAGTTCAGTGGTGAGATCACTTATAATGGCTATTCATTATTCGACTCTGATAAAAAACCTGCCTTAGTTCAGCAAAAATTAATTCATATTACACAGACTGTTAAAGAAAATATTCTTTCACATTTACCTAATCGTTCAAGCTTAGATTTACAACAACAACTCCGTCTAATTCAGCAGTTATGCGATCAGTATGATCAAACTTGGATTCTGGCAAAGCTTCACCAATCGACGGCAACTTTAGAACGCCATGAAGCAAAGAATTTAGCAATTTTATATACCTTGTTGTCAGAGCCAGCACTGTTGATGATTGATGAACCATCGGTGGGGTTATCTGATTCCGATGCGATTTTTGTGCATGATTTAATCCGAAAAATTGCCAAGAAAATCCCGATTCTGATTGTATCTCACCATATTCAGCGATCTAAAAAATTAGCCAATTACGTTGGTTTATTAGCAAATGGTTGCATACAAGAAATTAGCTCAGCAGAAGCTTTTTTTGAACATCCTCAACACGAGATGACGAAACAATTTCTGAGAACCGGGTCCTGTGCGGAGCTTTCTGCTGAAGAGTTAGATCGACAAGAGCAATCGTTGATGAATCTCCAAGTAGCGACTTCAAAACATTTGAGTTTAGCTAAACATTTAGTAGACGTTGATCAAATATCAAATGAACCAATTTTAGAGTGCTCGCAGAAAATCCAAAGTCGTGAAGATACAGACACAAATCTGCAACACGTTGATTTTTTAGAACACGCAGCGGATGCAAAAAACCAAGCTAGAGGCCCTTTGGGGTTTGTTTGGCTAATTCGCGGACGGCTTGCTGGTTGTCCGTGTCCTGGAGTAGTTCGAGAGACGGCACTTGATTTGAAGTATTTACAGGATGTTGGAATTACTGATTTGGTATCACTGACCGAAGAAAGCTTTAACCCTGATCTAGCCGCTGAATTTGGCATAACAGTTTCACATTTCCCGATTGACGATATGTCTGTTCCATCTTTACAGGATGCTTATCAGTTTTGTCTATGTATTGACCAAAACATATCTCATCGCAAATCCATTGCTTTGCACTGTAAAGCGGGTTTGGGGCGAACAGGAACGATGTTGGCTGTTTACTTCTTATGGAAAGCAAGGCTTCAAAAGACTGCACTTGAGGCAATCGAATATATACGTTCTCTGAATTACTTGATGATTCAATCTGAGCAACAGATTGATTTTTTGTATGATTTTTCAATTTTTTTAGAAAAACACATTGATTCTAATGTGTTGGTTAGCAAGGCGTAACTCGCCATACAAGGGGAAAATAAGATGTTAGATGATGCTTTACAACGCGCAATGACCAGCGTACCAGACTGTCTCGCAGCTGGTTTTGTAGATTTAAATTCAGGAATGATTTTAAGTATTAAAACGGTTGATTCACATCCTTCGGAAGTGTTTGATTTTTTAGCTGCCGCTACAGCTGATCTTTTTCAGGGGCCGAATGTTGTCGCAATTGAGAAAATTTTTAAAAAATCACGTGGTTTGATGGATGAAGATAATTATCACTACTTCCAAGAAATTATCGTGAATAGTGAAAATTTGATCCACGTATTTATTCGCACTAAAGATCAAAACGAGATCGTATGTTTTGTTTGCCGTAAAGGTGCGAACTTAGGCATGGTGTTGACTAAGGCTCGTATTGCTTTACCAACGATTGAACGCGCGTTCCACGCATAATTCAGTCGATGCGTATGTTTTAAGCAAGGTCTAACTTTGCTTAAAACAACGATGAGCTTCATGATGAATTTTCAAAAAGGTGAGCGTGATGCCGCATCTTGAATTTGCAGGATATACGATTGAAAGTAAAGCTGAAGAAACGGTTTTAGCATGCTTTCAGCGTTCAGGTATAGAAATCGATTTTTCATGTAAAAGCGGTGTATGCCATCGTTGCATGTTGAAATGTATTTCTGGTGACATTCCAGAACAGGCAAGTCGTAGGCTACCTACCACACATCAGGGGCAAAACTATTTACTCGCGTGTCAGTGTGTTCCAAAAACGAATATGAAATTAGTTGCGAAGTCAGACGAAGACAGCATAACGCAATGTATGATTTTGTCATCAATTTCACAAGCAGATCATAGTCTGATTCAAGCAGAGCCTTATAGAGAACTGAGTTATCAAAAAGGTCAGCATGTTTATATAACTGACATCTCAAAACAGGACTCAATTTTAGCAAAATTAGTGAGTGATCCTGAGCAAGAAACATCACTGAGCATTGAAATTGCTAATAAGGATATGGAGTGGGTTAAAGAGCAAGGCTTGGATCAGTTAGGAAATGAGTTCTACCTGAAAGGCCCAATTAGCGCACCTCAAGTCATAATCGAAAACGATGTAGCGATCAATCCAGCCTTATGGGAAGCGTTGGGCGGGGATCATATTGTCAGAAAAATTTTGACCGAATTCTATAAGAAAGTATATGCCGATCAGCAACTTGCTCCATTTTTTGAAAGAGTAACTATAGATCGAATTATTGGAAAACAATTTGCATTTTTAAAACAGTTAATTACAGGTGAGGCAACTTTCTTTGGTGAGCAACCAAGAAACTCACATCATTGGATGGTGATCTCAGATGAGTTATTTGAGCACCGTATGTTACTGATGCATCAAACTTTATTAGAACACAAGCTATCGGCTGATTTGATTCAACAATTTGAATGTTATGAGTTGCAATTTAAAAACGATATTGTCAAATCCCAAGCTTGGTTAAAACAAGTCGGTGATTTATTGGTAGACACTGAAAAATATGAAGAATGTCAGTTAGATGAAGCAACAATTTGTGATTATTGTGAGGCGGAAATTGAGCAAGGCACCGTAGTGAGATTTCATATGCGTCTTGGAAAATTGGCTTGTAAAGCATGTTCAAAATAATGTGGCGATGGATAAAGCTTTAGCAATTATCCAGTAAAAATTTACTTGATGAATGGTCGAATAGGAGAGAAAAAAAATGATTGGTCAATTTTCAAGAACAGCAATGGTGTTTATTGAAAAAACCTTACGTGAATGTGAACAATGTATAGGTTTTTCGGGAGCTGCTCTGTCTAGCCCTGATGGTTTGGTTCTGGCGATGCATGGACAAATCTCAGGTGATGAAGCCGCAGCATGTGCATCTAGTTTGTTTGTAGAGTCAGAAACTGCTTTAAGTTATATCGGAGAGTCCGAGCCACGTATGATGTTGTTATGGACTGCAAATAAATTGTTGGCTTTGCACTTGCTTAAAAATGGCAGTATTTTCTTTGTGACATCCACTGAAAAAAATAATTTTAATGCGGTGCTTAAATTTAGTTTAGAAACATCAAAAAAATTGGATAACGCTTTAAGCATAATGGGTTAAACAAACTTTAACATGCTAGAAGATTTAACTACCCATGATCATTTTGAATGAGAAAATAGTTCCTTGTTTGTTCCCGCTTTTAAAAGGAGGGAACAAGCACTATTTTAGATTAAATTTGCTCTAAAGGTTACTTCAACTGATTAGTCAAAACCAAGCAAAGCTAGATCAACATTAAGTTTTATAGGTCGATAATAAAATACTGGTTTCACTATTGTAAATACCTGAAATATTACGAATTCTTTCCAATGCTTTGTCGAAATTTTCTAAACTATCGGACTGTAATTCGACCAAAATATCCCATTTACCATTAGTGGTATGTACACGTTCAACTGCCGATTCTAAGCGGAGTTCTCGTATCACTGCTTGTGCCTTAGTGCCTTCGACCATGACATTCATCCATGCACGAATGATATTTTTTTCAACATTTGGGCGATAACGAACCGTATAGCCTGTAATGATGCCTGTGCTTTCCATGTACTCGATTCTCTTTTGAACCGTGGCACGTGAAACGCGTGTTTTCGCAGCTAAGTCGGTGATCGACATCCGTGCATTATCTTTGAGCAATCCTAAGATAATATGATCAACATTATTCATTTTGATATTTTCTATTAGCAAATTGATAAAAATTATCTCATTTTAATTATTTTAAAGAATTTTGTGAATCATTTTGATTATTAATAATAGTGCTAATAGAAGCTCCAAACATTTTTAACGTTGTCAGCGCAAGTCACTAATGTAGTCATGGAACGATGGAGTGAAAGGATTCTCTTTTGAATCAAAGGGAATCTATAGATAACAGGGAAAACTGATTAATTAAGGAATAGATGATGTCTTTATCATATACGGGTCAACATGGTGGTGCTTGGCAAACTTATCTCACTCAAATTGATCGAGTGGCGCCTTATCTTGATGCTGATTTAAGTAATTTTATTAATACCCTTAAAACGCCAAAGCGTACATTAATCGTTGATGTTCCAATCGTGATGGATGATGGTTCTATCCGTCATTTTGAAGGTTATCGTGTACAACACAATTTATCTCGTGGTCCAGGTAAAGGCGGTATTCGTTACCATCAAGACGTTGAATTAAATGAAGTTATGGCGCTATCTGCATGGATGACCATTAAAACTGCAGTACTTAATCTCCCATTTGGTGGTGCAAAAGGTGGCATTCGTGTTAATCCAAAAGAGTTATCTCCGCGTGAGTTAGAGCGTTTAACTCGTCGTTTTACCAGTGAAATCAGTCCAATTATCGGTCCTCAAATTGATATTCCAGCACCAGATGTGGGTACCAATGCCAACATTATGGGTTGGATGATGGACACGTACTCAAGTATCAAAGGTCATACAGTTACGGGTGTAGTCACTGGTAAACCTGTGCATTTAGGTGGTTCATTGGGTCGTGTACGTGCGACTGGTCGTGGTGTATACGTGACGGGTTTGGAAGTCGCGAAACGCATTGGTTTAGCGGTTGAAGGCAGTAAAGTTGCTGTACAAGGTTTTGGTAATGTTGGTAATGAAGCCGCTTACTTGTTTAGCCACGCTGGTGCAAAAGTTGTCTGTGTACAAGACCATACAGGCACGATTTTTAATGCTGAAGGTATGAATGTTAAAGCATTACAAAAACATGTTACTGAACATGGTGGTGTAATGGGCTTTGCAGATGCAACGGTGATTGCTGATGAGGAGTTTTGGAATGTTGAGATGGACATTCTCATCCCAGCAGCATTGGAAGGACAAATTACAGTCGAGCGTGCACAAAATCTAAAAGCAAAAATTGTGCTTGAAGGTGCCAATGGTCCGACATATCCAGAAGCAGACGATGTATTTGTTCAACGCAATATTACCGTTGTTCCAGATGTTATCTGCAACGCAGGTGGTGTAACCGTCAGTTATTTTGAATGGGTTCAGGATATGGCGAGCTACTTCTGGAGTGAAGATGAAATCAATGAGCGCCTTGATAAGTTAATGATTCAGGCAATTGCTGATGTTTGGAATACGGCTGAGCTTAAAGGATGCAGTTTGCGTACTGCTGCTTATATCTTGGCATGTGAACGTATCTTAAAAGCACGTAAAGAACGCGGTATTTTCCCTGGTTAATAAAGGGTATAGAACAGGCTTCGGCCTCGGGCTTGTGGTATTGACACAAGCCCAAAGATTAAACAGGAAGTGAGTATATAAAATGAATGATGTCGCTATTACACGTAGTCATTTTAATGACTGGATGGTTCCCGTCTTTGCCCCAGCAAACTTTATTTTAGTCCGTGGCGAGGGTTCTCGTCTTTGGGATCAGAAAGATAAAGAATATATTGATTTTGCGGGTGGAATTGCGGTGAATGCTTTGGGTCATGCGCATCCTGTTGCAGTCAATGCCTTAACTGAACAAGCACAGAAGCTTTGGCATATTGGCAATGGTTATACCAATGAACCAGTTTTACGCCTTGCCAAACAATTAGTGGATAGCACATTTGCAGACAAAGTATTTTTCTGTAACTCAGGTGCAGAAGCGAATGAAGCTGCTTTGAAATTAGCTCGAAAAATTGGTTTGCTCAGTGGTAATCCAAACAAAAATCATATCGTTGCATTTAAAAATGCCTTCCATGGTCGTACCTTATTTACCGTTACTGCTGGCGGCCAACCAAAGTATTCTCAAGACTTTGCACCATTACCTGAAGGCATTCAACATACGGCATTTAATGATTTAGAAGCAGCGAAAGCTGTAATTAATGAAAATACATGTGCCGTAATTGTCGAGCCGATTCAAGGTGAAGGTGGTGTAGTTCCAGCGGATCTTGAGTTTTTAAAAGGTCTACGTGCCTTATGTGATGCCAATGGTGCGGTATTAATTTTTGATGAAGTACAAACAGGTGTTGGTCGTACAGGCTCTTTGTATGCCTATATGAATACAGGTGTTACCCCAGACATCTTAACGACTGCTAAAGCATTAGGTGGTGGTTTCCCAATTGGTGCGATGATCACGACAGACCATTATGCCAACATGTATGCAGTAGGTGATCATGGTACGACTTATGGTGGTAATCCACTGGCATGCGCAGTAGCGGGTGCAGTTTTTGAGTTTATTAATACGCCTGACGTTTTAGAGGGTGTGAAACAACGCCATCAATATTTCGTAGATGCATTAAATAAAATCAATGCGCAATATGGATTATTCAAAGAAATTCGTGGTCAAGGTTTGTTGATTGGTTGTGTACTGAAAGATGAACATGCAGGTAAAGCTAAAAATATCGTCACACTTGCGGGTGAAGAGGGTTTATTAGCTCTAGTTGCGGGTGCAGATGTCGTGCGCTTTACTCCTTCGCTGATTATTCCAATGGAAGATATTGATGAAGGTTTAAATCGTTTTTCTCGTGCATTAGCACGTCTCTAAATCTGCTGTGAGCATCTAACCATGATGATTGTTAGACATGCAGCGCATCGGGACTTAGATGACATTTATCGTTTAGCGCAACGAGCAGGTGAGTCAGGTATCGGCCTGACCTCCTTGCCGCAAAATAAAGAAATCTTGGCAGCGCGAATTGCACGCACGATAGGAACTTTAGAAGGTACGACTGAGCAGTGTGATGCAAGTTATTTGTTTGTTCTAGAAGACATCTTATCTCAGACAATCGTTGGTGTAAGTGCCATCGAGGTTTCGGTTGGTTTGAAAGAGCCATTCTATAACTTTCGTGTGGCGAAACAGGTACATGCTTCTAAAGCACTCAATGTTTACAATGCTTTAGACACCTTGTTTTTGAGTAATGATCATACAGGTTGTAGTGAGTTATGTACCTTATTCCTTGATCCTGAATATCGAAAAAATCAAAACGGTAAGTTTCTTTCTAAGGTTCGTTTTCTATTTATTGCTGCATTTCGCTCGTATTTTGAAGATCGCTTAATCGCAGAAATGCGAGGTTTTTCAGATCAAAATGGTCATTCACCATTTTGGGATGCGTTGGGATATCACTTCTTCAATATGGATTTCGCGACCGCCGATTATTTAAGTGGTATCGGTCAAAAAGTCTTTATCGCTGAACTAATGCCAAGATTTCCTGTTTACGTCAATCTATTACCAGCTGAGGCTAGAGCGGTAATTGCAGAAGTGCATCCGCATACCTTGCCTGCAGCAAAAGTTTTGATGTCAGAAGGACTTAAATATCAAGGTTATGTCGACATCTTTGATGCTGGACCTACTTTAGAAGCGAATACTGCGGATTTGCGGGCGGTCAAAGAAAGTCGAACAGTGAAAGTCAAAATCACTGAGCAAATCGAAACGACTGATACACACTATTTGGTCGCAAATGACCAATACAAAAATTACTGCGTGCTGTTGATCAATAACAAAGTCTGTGATGGCGATACCTTAATGATCACATCTGCACAAGCTCAGGCTCTCCAAGTTAACGAACAGGATGAAGTACGAGTTTTAGCATTAGATAAAATGGAGAATCACTAATGTCGCAAGGTGAATTATTAATTAATGGTGCTTGGGTACAGGGAAAGGGTACAAGCTTTATTAAAACCAACCCTGTAAGCAATCAACAGATTTGGTCTGGTCATGAAGCTAGTGTTGCTGATGTTGAGGCAGCTTGTAATGCTGCTAGAACAGCTTTCCCTGCATGGGCACGCTTAGGTTTAGAGCAGCGTGTAGCTATTATTGAACGCTTTGCAAGTTTACTTGAACAAAATAAACATCAACTTGCACAAGTCATCAGTCAAGAAACCAGTAAACCACTGTGGGAAACACTCACAGAAGTACAATCGATGATTGGAAAAATCGCGATTTCAATCCGTGCATATCACCAACGGACTGGTTTTAGTGAAACTGAAATGCCAGATGGCATCGCATCTTTACGTCATCGTCCTCATGGGGTACTTGCAGTTTTCGGACCGTACAATTTCCCAGGACATCTACCTAATGGACACATTGTTCCTGCATTAATTGCAGGTAATACGGTTGTGTTCAAGCCAAGCGAATTAACGCCTTGGACAGCCGAAGAAACTGCAAAATTGTGGCAAGAGGCAGGGTTACCAAATGGTGTGCTCAACCTTGTGCAAGGTGGTCGCACGACTGGTGAGGCTTTAGCTGCTGCTGAACAAATTGACGGTTTACTGTTTACGGGAAGTGCCAACACTGGCTATCACTTGCATAAACAAATGGCAGGCGCACCTGAAAAAATCCTAGCCCTTGAAATGGGGGGTAACAACGCTTTAATCATTGATGAAGCAACTGATATTGATGCAGTGGTGAATCTAGCTATTCAATCCGCTTTCGTGTCTGCGGGGCAACGTTGTACATGTGCACGCCGTATCATTGTAAAACATGGCGTTAATGGTGATGCATTCATTCAACGTTTTGTTGAAGTCACAAAGAACTTAGTGATCGGGGCTTGGGATGCTGAACCACAACCATTTATGGGCGGGGTGATTTCATCTCATGCGGCAGATCAGATGCTGGCTGCACAAAGCAAATTGATCGCACTAGGCGCAAAACCATTGTTAGCAATGACTCGTCCTCAAGCTGATAGTTCATTACTCAGTGCAGGCATTTTAGATGTGAGTGAAGTGAATGCAATCCCAGATGATGAATACTTTGGTCCTTTGACGACGATCTATCGTTATCACGATTTTGATGAAGCGCTCAAAATAGCCAACAACACACGTTTTGGTTTAGCTGTAGGTTTGGTTTCTCCTGATCGTGAATTATTTGATCGAGTATTGATCGAAGCACGAGCTGGCATTGTGAACTGGAATAAACCATTAACTGGCGCATCGAGTGCTGCTCCATTTGGTGGTGTGGGTGCATCGGGTAATCATCGTGCAAGCGCGTTTTATGCAGCAGATTATAGTGCGTGGCCGATGGCTTCACTGGAAAGCGATAGCGTTACACTGCCATCAAAATTATCACCGGGCATTGTGCTCTAAGTTAAATCGTGCCGTGACGATATGGAGAAAAAAATGTCAGGTTATGAAATCAATTTTGATGGCTTGGTTGGACCAACTCACCATTATGCAGGTCTTTCTTTTGGTAATGTTGCTTCAACAAAAAACCGTAATAATGCGTCCAATCCTAAATTAGCAGCCAAACAGGGCTTAATGAAGATGAAAGCCCTTGCGGATTTAGGGCTTAAACAAGGGGTGTTTGCTCCACAAGAGCGTCCACATGTTCCGACCTTACGCCGTTTAGGTTTTACAGGCAGTGATATTGATGTCATTGCACAGGCAATGCGAACAGCACCTGCCTTGTTATCTTCACTCAGTTCCGCATCTTCAATGTGGACTGCAAACTCATGCACCGTGTCACCATCGGCTGATAGTGCGGATGGACGTGTACATTTTACAGCCGCAAATCTAAATAATAAGTTCCATCGCTCAATTGAGCATCATACGACAACGCGAATCCTTAAAGCGATGTTCGATAATGATGTATATTTCGCGCATCATGAAGCCTTACCTGATGCAGCATTATTTGGTGATGAGGGTGCAGCCAATCATAACCGTCTAGGCGGTGGATACGAGCAAGCTGGCGTGCAAGTTTTTGTTTACGGACAACAGCAGCTCGGTGGTACGGTTGCGCCGAAGAAATTCCCTGCACGTCAAACCCGTGAAGCGAGTGAGGCGATTGCACGTTTACATCGTTTAGATGCAAAACGGACGGTATTTATTCAACAGAATCCTGACGTGATTGATCAAGGTGTATTTCATAACGATGTGATTGCGGTAAGTAACCAACAGGTACTTTTTCATCATCAACATGCGTTTTTGAATCAAACACAAGCCTTGAATGAAATTCGCCAGAAAATGGCAGGGATTGAGCAAGAATTTATTTCGATCGAAGTGCCTGAAAACCGTGTGAGTGTTGAAGATGCTGTTGCGACATATTTATTCAATAGCCAAATTTTGACACGAGCAGATGGTGGGATGAGTATCGTTGTACCTGAAGAGTCTCGTCAAAATAAAGCGGTTTGGAGCTACTTGAATGACATGATTCAGATGGGCACGCCAATTGATGACATCAAGGTGTTTGATCTGCGTGAAAGTATGCGTAATGGCGGTGGACCAGCATGTTTGCGCTTACGAGTCGCGGTCAATGAAAAAGAGTTAGCAGCAGTTAATCCAAATTTATTTATGAATGACGGTTTGTTTAAGACCCTCAACCAATGGGTCGATCAACACTATCGTGATGAATTAACTCAGGATGATTTAGCTGATCCAAGTTTGTTGATTGAGAGTCGTACAGCGTTAGATGAATTAACCAAAATTTTAGGTTTAGGTTCTGTTTATCACTTTCAACGCTAATCATCGTAGTGAAAAGATTGATATGGATTTTCCTCAAATCCGAATGCTCACAATGGCATCGGATTTGAGGTGGTTAAACAAGGGAATGATGGCATATGGTTGATCTACTCGAATTAACTCTTGCACAGCAAGCACCTAATCAAACTCAAGGTGAAACAACTGAATTTACTTGGCAATGGCTAGGTGAAGGGTTATTGGTATGCACGCCTAAAACAAGCTATAACAAGGCCATCATATATTCTGCGGGTATTCATGGAAATGAAACGGCACCTATTGAATTACTTGCAAAGATGGTTCAAGACCTGTTCGCGTCTCGTCTACGTCTGACTGAGAGAGTCCTTTTTGTTTTCGGTAATCCTCAAGCTATTCGCAAAGGTGTGCGTTATCTAGAAAATGATATGAACCGCATGTTTTGTGGAGCTTATCAACAATTAAATTCTGATGAAGAAACAAAACGTGCTCAGCTTTTAGAGCAAATTACCGCAGAGTTTTTCCAGCAAAGTCATAGTGATGCTCAACGCTATCATTATGATTTGCATACGGCTATACGCACATCACTATTAGCTGTATTTGCCTTATTCCCTTATCAGACGCAACCCTACGATGATTTTCTCATAGATAGTCTCAACGCTGCTGATCTTGATGCTTTGGTGTATCACAAGGCTGTTGGTAAAACTTTTACTCATTTTACAACTGAGTATTTTCAGGCTGCTAGCAGTACTTTGGAGTTAGGTAAAGCAAAGCCATTTGGTCAAAATGATTTAGCTGAATTTTCTGCAATTGAACAAGTACTACGTGCCGTAATTACAGGTGAAGCTTTACCTCAACGACAAAAAGCATCGCTTCGTCAATTCAAGGTTGTAGATTCAATTGTTAAACAAAGTGAGGATTTTCAATTGCGATTAGATGCGAATGCACCTAATTTTTCGACCTTTGAAAAAGGCGATGTAATCGCGACTCAAGAGGCAGGAAATTATATTGCAAGTGATCAGCAAGTTTGGATTTTATTTCCAAATCCGAACGTCAAAGTAGGATTGAGAGCAGGGCTAATTCTCAAAGAAATAATGTAGATAACGCCATTCGAAAGATTTTAAGCGGTTCAAGGAAATGATGTATATGGAGTTTGAATATGGATGTTCAGTAGAAAAATACGCAGAAAAAAGATATCCGTTGGATATTGATTGTTATGAAAGTGAAACAGCAAGGACAGGTTGTCATAAGAATATCGTTGGAGTGATCGTGTATGAGTAACAATAATGAAAAAACATTTCCTTCAGGTGAACTCCTGAGTGAGCAATATGTGCCGCAACAAGACACATCAAGCCATTTAAATACTTCGTTGTCAGAAGTAGATGTCACTAAACCTTTGAAACGTGCAATGACAAAACGTCATTTGGTCATGATTTCTTTAGGTGGTGCGATTGGAACAGGACTGTTTCTTGGTTCAGGAGATGTTATTTCTCAAGCTGGCCCAATTGGAGCAATTTTATCTTATCTACTTGGGGGCGTAATTGCTTACATGGTCATGCTGTGCTTAGGCGAGTTAGCCGTGCATATGCCCGTATCAGGTTCGTTCGGTGAATATGCCAGAACTTATATTGGACCTGGTACAGGTTACATGATTACGTGGTTGTATTGGTTAACTTGGACCGCAACATTGGGGACGGAGTTTACTGCGGCAGCATTATTGATGCAGGAGTGGTTTCCATCCATTTCCATGTGGACATGGACGCTGTTATTTGCAGGATTAATTTTTTCACTGAATGTCAGTTCAACGCGTTTATTTGCAGAATCTGAATTTTGGTTATCCTTGGTTAAAGTTTTAACCATCATTTGCTTTATTGGTTTGGGGTTAGCCGCTATTTTCGGAGCTATTTCCTACCATGGGCATGAATCAGCGCCTTTATTTAGTAAATTAACAGAGCACGGTTGGTTTCCAAATGGAATATTTCCTATTTTTGCGACCATGTTAATTGTGAATTTTGCATTCTCAGGTACTGAGTTGATTGGTGTTGCTGCGGGTGAAGCAGAAGAACCAGCTAAAACGGTTCCTAAAGCAATCAATGCCGCGATTTGGCGACTCCTGATTTTCTTTGTTGGTACGATTATCGTGATCTGTGCCTTATTGCCTTATGATATGGCGGGTTTAAATGCAAATTCGGTAAGTAATAGTCCTTTTGTAACTGTATTCAATTACATCGGTATTCCATATGCTGAAGATATTATTCGTTTTGTGATTATCACTGCATTGTTATCTGCTGCGAATTCTGGATTATTTGCTGCTTCACGTATGATGTGGTCACTATCAACTAAAAATCAGTTACCTAAAGTTTTCGCAAAATTGACACGTTCAGGTACACCGATTATTGCAATTATCGTGACGATGTTTGGTGCAATACCTGGTTTATTGTCTGAGCACTTTGCACCTGAAACAATTTTCAAAAATTTATTAGGTGTTGCTGCATTCACTATGGTTGTAGTGTGGATTTCGATCTGTGTCTCTCAATTTAACTTCCGTAGACAATGGATTAAATCAGGTAACACTGTTAAAGATCTCAAATTTGCTGCGCCGTTATTCCCATTAACTCCTATTTTAGGTGGGGTATTCTGCGTCATTACATGTATTAGTATGGTGACTGATCCATCGATGCAAGTTGGATTTGTATGTTGTGTCTTGTTTATCATCGCTTGTTATGCAAGTTATGCGATTTTCTATAAAGATAAACAGGTAAATTAATTTCTTAATCGGAAAGTTGGAGTGACATCTCCAACTTTCTTTTTATATAAAAAAGAATAAAACTTACTCTTAGAGATGACTCACATTTTATTCACGCTGAGCTACTTATAGTTGAAAAGTATAGTTTTCGATGAAGAGGATAAAATGAAAGTAAAAACGCTATTAAGTCTATCTGTATTGTCTATTTCATTAAGCACTTTAAGCTTCCCAACCTTTGCAAACACACCAAAAGCAGTTGATAAAATTGATATAAATCAATATGTAGGTAAATGGTATGAAATCGCACATTTACCGATGTATTTTCAACGTCAATGTGTGAGTGATACCAGCGCTAAATATGCAATTAAAGCTGACAATACAATTTCAGTACTTAATAGTTGTCGTACTGCTTCTGGAGAAATGAAAAGTTCAGAGGGCGTAGCCTATCCACAAAATCAGGGAAAAAGTCAGTTGAAAGTGAGCTTTTTGCCAAAAGGATTACGTTGGTTACCGTTCACCAAAGGCGATTACTGGGTATTGAGAGTTGATCCAGATTATAAAGTTGCTTTAGTTGGCGGACCATCAACAAAGTATCTATGGATACTTTCAAAAACTCCAACAATTGATGAAGCTACTTATCAATCCTATTTACAAACCGCCAAACAGCAAGGTTATGATTTAAGTAATTTAATTAAAACAACTCATACTTCACCATAATCGACTCATTCAGGTGTGATTGTTTACATCTGACTTCGCTTTTCGCTTAGCAAGCTGTTTACATTTTTGGGAACAGAAGTTCACATCACCCCAGCTTCTTTCCCATTTTTTTCGCCATGTGAAAGGGCGTAAACAATAAGCACAAATTTTTTCAGGTAAATGAAGTTTCTTATGCATGATTAGAGTTCTTCGATACGTTTTTGTAGATCATTCGCATGAGTCAAAATTGTATTTTGATCATCTTGGCTAAGCTTATCCCATTGTTTATACATGATTGACATTCTGTGATTGGAGCTAAAGAAAACACGGTGTTTGGCTAAGAAATTCCAGTATAAGCTATTGAAAGGACAGCTATCTTGTTCAGTTTTGGTTTTGACATTGTAGTGGCAGTTCTGACAGTAGTTAGACATACGATGAATATAGTTGCCTGAAGCTGCATAAGGTTTACTTGCCACGAGACCACCATCTGCAAACAAAACCATACCGTGAGTATTAGGTAACTGCACCCATTCAAAAGCATCTGCATAAACACTGAGATACCAATCATTCACTTGTTTAGGTGAAATACCATTTAATAAAGTAAAGTTCCCAATCACCATTAATCGTTGTATGTGATGGGCATAAGCATTTTCCAAAGAATTTCTTAAAGCTTCACGCAAACATAGCATTTTTGTTTCAGCTGTCCAGAAATAATCAGGAAGGTTACGATCTGCCTGTAACTCATTTAAATCAGGATAAGTTGGCATTTTTAACCAATATATTCCTCGAATAAATTCACGCCAACCTAAGATTTGACGGATGAAACCTTCAGCAGCGTTTAGCGGAACATGATGATCAAAGTATGCTTGTTGCGCAGCATCACAGACTTCTTTTGGAGAAAGTAAGCCACAATTCAGATAAGGAGAAAGCAGACTATGAAAGAGATAATCCTTTCCACTGACCATTGCATCTTGATATTGACCAAAATGAATTAATTGATAATCAATAAAATATTTGAGCGCTTCGAGGGCTTGTTGTCGTGTCGTTGCCCAGTTGAAATGATTGATATGACCGATATGTTCTTTAAACTCTGTTTTAACCAACTCAATGACATCTAAGTCAATTTGATCTCGATGAAATTGTAGAGCTGAGGGGGTTGGGTCATTCTTATTCCAAGCTTGTCTATTTTCGGTATCATAATTCCATCTCCCACCGATTGGCTCATTAGCATTCATTAAGTAACCGGTTTGTTGTCTTAGCTTTCGATAGAAAAATTCCATGCGTAAGGTTTTGGTATTTGAAGCCCAGTTGCGAAAAGCTTGGGGAGAGGAAAAAAAACGATCGTCATTAAGGATTTGTATTGGAATTTGAAGTTGCTTAGACCATGTGGTTGCAATCGCTTGTTGTAATCGAAATTCACCACTTTCTGTGATGATCAATGCATCAGCTGGATTTTTTTCTAATTGTGCTTGGATAAAATCAATAAATCCTTGGGCAGCTTGTGTACGGTCAAATGTTTGATAACGAATCTTCCAACCTTGTGCTTTTAATGATTTTGCAAAATGGCGCATTGCACTGAAAATAAATGCGATTTTTTGAGGATGGTGCTGTACATAGGTAGCTTCTTCAACCAACTCCGCCATCAAAATGAGATCTTGATCTTTATCAAGCACTTTGAGTGTGGCAATTTGCTCTGAAAGCTGATCTCCTAAGATTAAGCCGTACCGCATAGGCTTGTCACCAGTACAAAATTTTAATATAGGTGCAGTACTGTAAAATCCTTGTGAATATAAGATCCTTGAATGACTTGTTGTTTAAAAATGATTCATTCAAACAATCGAATTTTAAACATTCGGAATAAAGCTAAATAAATTATTTTTTGACTTAATATTAAATTAAGTTTTCTCGCTTATTCTAAAAATGCAGCATGACAGTTCAAGCATGGCTACACCTTTGGCCACATCTCACGATGTGGTTTTTTTTGCTTTTTTAAGATGTACTCAACTAAGAAATCCTATGGGTAATTTGACCTTCCGCAATCAATTGCTCAGCCATTTCTTTGGTTTTTCTTAATCCGGGCATACGATACTCAGTATGACCATAATCTTTAATCGATTTCCAACGTCCACCCCAAGTTAAACCCACAGATTCAGCGACTTGACCATATAATTCATAACCGCGCATAGCCCATGGATCACGCTCAGTAATCACAACCTTTCCATTACGTTTAAAAGCAACATCTGCGGCTAAACCGAATTGATGATAACTTTGATAACCTCTAGCACGAGTGGTATTGGGATTGCCTGCTAACATGTTTTGGCGGCTAGGACTACGATATCCTTCAAGTAATACCAATTCATAACCATGCTGTTCCTTCATAATTTTAAAGACCATGAGTAAACGTTGTTTATAGCGAGGATTAATTTTATCCCACTTACGGTCAACTAAGGATGAATCTAAGCTTCCATGTGAATGTGTTAGTGGTAGTTCAATCGGAGCAGCATTAATACTCGAAATTGTATCTTGTTGAGCTTGGTAATTTTGTTCTAAGCGAGTTGCTTCAACAATCGCATCATGAATTAATGTTTCATCAACCTCAGGTGGAGGGCTTAGGATTTCACCATTTAATAATGCATAAACTTGAGGATCAGTTTCTTTTAAATATTCAGCTTCAATACGTGTTGGATTGATGGGACGTGTGAATGCAAATATAAGAATACTCGCAAATAAAAAGAAACCAGCAATTAATATCCACCATTGCTGTAGATGCCAATGTGACTGAAGTTTATGTGGAGATGCCGCTTCGTGGATATGATCTGCAAATTGTAATGCAGTCCTAATTTTCTTTTTGCTAGATGGAATAAATGAATGGATAAGTTGACCACATTTATTTCGTAATTCATAAGACATTAATAGTGTTAGTCCGATCACCAGACAAGCAAAGCTTAGAAAAATTAAGGTGACCATATGCTATTTGAGTTCATTCACAGCAAATGGCTTTTGAGTCACTTTAATTTGTACGGTAGCTTCTGGTGTTTGATTCTCTATATCAGGTTCTGCACTATTAGAAGGTTTGACATCTGTTTTTATAGTTTTTTGTGCATGAGATGTTGAGGGTGTTGTTTGTGATTTAATCTCAGTTCGCTTATTTGCTTCTAAGGTTTGAGAAGGTTTTGCTGGTTGTTCTTTCACAAATGGAGATAAAGGCTTAGCTGTGTTCGCTGAGGGTGCTGGTACAGGCTCTCTTTGGAAAAATTTATTTAAATCATTGCCTTGGGGTTGTGCAAAGCTGCCATCTTCTACTGAATTAGCCTCTTGATCATTGTTTGTCACTTGCTCAGTGTATTGAGCATTTGAAGTGATTATTTCAGAGGGTGTTGCACTCTCTGGCGAAGAGATTTTTGTATTCTCTTTTAATGACCAAGATTTGAAAGACAGGAATACAAATAAACAGGAAGTAACAACTCCAGCAATGAAGCCAATCATTACATAGAGGAGAGGAGATAAATTTTTCTTCTTGTTACTTTGCAAAATACGCAAAGAGGTCGCTTTTTCCTGAATCATTTAACGATCAACTAAGGTAGATGAATAGTGATATGGGCTTCTTCAGCCGGTGCTGAAATAACATTTTGATAAGGTGCTATGGCATTTTGATTTTGTTTGTTCAACATAAATCTTAAGCCTGTAAAACTGAGTATGGAAAATAGTAATAAGAAGATTAGAATCCACAAAAATGGAAGTTCATTATGAATAATATGTTTGATTTGATCTGGAATTGCTGCAAAAGGAGAAAAAGCCGCTTTTTTACCTTTCAAATAATCAATTTCATCACCAACACGAGCCACCAAATGATTAAGACTTTCAATAGACTCTAATCTATACTTTCCTTGAAAGCCGAGTAGTAAACAATAATGGAAAACTTCCAGTGAGGCTAAACGTTCTTTACCTCTGCTTCTGAGTTGCTCCAAAATTTCAAAAAAACGGTATCCCGCTAGTTGTGAACCAAACAAACTTAATTGTAAGGGGCTGATTAACCAAGTATTTTGTAAGTTAAAATATGCAGCATCTTGTTGAGTTGCGATTGTTTCATCAATTAATGCGCAAAATGCATATTTTGCATCATGTATGTCATCAGCTGAAAACTGTAAGCGTTTGGCTTGTTGCTCAAATCGATTTAATAACTCTAAAATTTTTTCACGGAAATCATTAGGGTTTGAAGGGATATAATGATTTCGTAAAAGAAAAACCAAATAAAACCCATCATGTAAGAGATCAATTAAATTAGTTGTTTGAAGTTTAGATTGTGACTGATCATTGGTTTTCGTTCCTGAACCAATTTTTCCATCATCAAATAAAGAGGGAATACCTGTAGGATGTTGAGTCATGATTTTTCTCTTAGCTATTCATCACTGCAATTAATTCGATCGTAATGTCTTGGAATCCAGCTGGAACATAGACACAAATTGTTTCCGATTCAATCATGCGCTGATAGAGTTCATGATGTGGTTCTATCTCAAAATAACTCACGCCTGAACGAACTGGAATTGCTGTAGGAACTTGCATTAAATGGTGTAATGGAACAGCAGGAAGAGCAGCGATAACACGTTGTTCGACATCAATTGTACTACCTACTTTAAAGCGAAGCGGCACGATCTGAATTAATTCATGTGTTTGCATCATGCTACTTGAGACCGCAATGTATAAACGAGTATCTCGTGTGATTTTGTCTGATTCGAGACTACCAACCCAATAAGAAGGTCGCGTTTCTTTTAATGCAATACTGAAGTAGCGACTTGATATAATCGTATCTAGTAGGTCACGGAGTATGAGATCCAACTGTTGGAAACTGTCTTCTAACTGATGATGATGGTAATGGGGTAAATGATCTACATCATAAGCTGTTGAAAATGTCAGCAATGAACCAGTTAATCGTAATAATTCTGAAAATAATCGCTCTGGATGAATTTGTGGATATTGTAATAAATGATTTAATCCAGCATATGCGGTGTTTAACGCATTGATTAGCCAAAATGAAACAATATCACCTGATCGAAATTCAATGAGCTTCTGTTCATTTTCACGATTATTTGTTTGAATTGTCTTAATTTTTGCTTTAATAACATTCAGAGTGCGTTTTAAGTTATTGATTAAAGGCTCTGATGCTGAGATGTGCAAAATTGGTGGAATAAAACAGTTATCAAGTTCAAAGTTACCTGAACTTTGTCGTTTTACTTTTGCAACAGCTAGATATAAATAACCATCTAGATTTTGGGTCGGTTGCAGATGGGGTTCCAATAATTTGAATTCTGCACGACGACGTAAGAAATTCAGTTCAGCAGGACTCGCATCCGTAAATAAATCATGGGTTTCGCTCAAGTAATTATGATATCGACTTGAAAGTGAGCGGGTTTCATCGGCTATATTTTTTTTATGTGCTTGCAATATTGGCAGCGCCAGATAAACAATCATTTCTCCGCGTAAATTTAATTCGTCTAATAATAAAGGTTCAGGTAGCAAATCTTGAGCAGGTGCATGATAAATTTCGCCATCCTGCCAAATGATCTCCACTTCTTCTAGGGCCAAAATATGAGTTGATAATTGAATCTGATCAAATTTAAGTTTCTGCACACCATATGCATAAGGTACCAATGCACGAACAGTATGATTCAAACGTTGTTCATGATAAGTGTCTTGGATTTGAAAGTGTTGAGGACGCAAGAATAAGCCTTCACCCCAAAGAATTTTTTCTGCTTTAAACATAGTCTTTACCAATAATTATTCATATTCATTCTTGGGTTGAACGCCTAGCGTATCCTGTAACATTTGCAAAGGATGCTCATCTTTAATCACTTGAGTTAACCATTCGTGTAATGGCATTTGACCCCATTTAATCGTTTTTTGAAGCATATAACTTACAGGGCTATGTGGTTCATTTTTTTGAAAATAAGTAGCGATTTCCTGTAAAACACGCATAGCTTGTTCGCGATTTTCAACATGTGATTGTACTTGTGGCTGAAAAGATAACTGGCTGTGAGTGAGTGATGAATTCGATATTATTTGTGCTGAAGCTGAGGGATCTAATTGCATTATTGGTGTTTTAGCTTCTTCAGATTGTTCAAATAAATCAGTCTTATAAATTTTTTTAAGGCTCGTATGAATATTTTCTAAACTAGAATCAATCGCGGCAAAACTTGGAGAGTCCAACCCTAGTAAGTCATCTAAAACTTTTTTCAGTGTTGACCACTGCAATAAAATTTCAGTAAAGAATTGATAATTTTGGCGTTGAAAGTTTTTGTTTGTATTATTTAATGCGATTTCAAATTGCTCCAATTCAGTGGAGCTAAGAGAATTATCATATTCATCGCTTTGCTTTCGACGAACATTTTCATGATATAAGAAATTCTCGTAATCGAGTAAATGATAAAAGGGTGATTGGTTGATTAAAGGTATCTTTTTGACCAAAATAGGGAGTTGATTAATCAAACCTTGCAATAAACCAATACGTTGATCTAGATCATCTTCCTCAATTTCAGGATGGAGATTAAGCCAATAATTATCCAACATGCGGTGACTTAATTCTAAACTTTTCGCGATACCTTCAAAGCTATATAGATTTGCCCAAGCTTCTGATAACCATATAAGTAAACGAATATCTTTGGTTTTAGTTTGGATTAAATCAGTACACGTTCTCGCAACAAAATCCCAATCAGCCTGTTTGGGTTCAGTAACCCAATCACCTTGATCAAGCAAAAGATCATCTTGAGTGCGTGCTTTTTTGATGGTATGAAACTCATTTGAAAAGGAACAGTCTTCACCACACGGTGAATCATCGTAAATCGGTGTTAGTAATTCGTTAATATCCATATGTGTCACAATGCTGGCTCAGTCTTATATTTAAGCTTTCAATTTTTTGCTTGAACGTTTTTTTGTGTTTTTTTCACGAGGGTCTAACTGATAAATAATTTCATCATCTTTAGTATCGATCACAATTAACTTGGGTAGTTTGTGCTCAGCCAAAGCGATTAATATTTCAGTTGCAAGTGATGGTAAAACTGTTGAATTGAGAATGTTGTCTACATTTCTGGCACCACTATCAACTTCTGTGCAACGATTTAAAAGTAACTCAACGAGGCTTTCAGAATATTGCACAGTCGTTGAATATTGTTTTTCTATGCGATTTACAATCTTGTTTAACTTGTGGTTGATAATACGAATAAGTAAGTCATCATGCAGAGGAAAGTAAGGCACAATACGCATACGACCAATGAATGCAGGTTTGAATTGTTTATATAAACTAGGTTTTAAGTGTTCAATCAAACCTTCTGCACTTGGCCATTCGGCAACAGGTTGATTTAAACATGATTGCATAATCGCACTGGAACCAGTATTCGAGGTGAGTAAGATGATCGTATTTTTAAAATCTACGACACGACCTTCACCATCTTCTAATGTCCCTTTATCAAAAACTTGGTAGAAAAGTTCTTGAACATCACTGTGTGCTTTTTCGATTTCATCTAACAGTACAACGCTGTATGGGTTACGTCGAACTGCTTCGGTTAAGACACCACCTTGACCATAACCCACATAACCTGGAGGAGCCCCTTTTAATGATGAAACAGTATGTGCTTCTTGATACTCAGACATATTGATCGTAATCAAATGCTGTTCGCCACCATATAACTCATTTGCTAAAGCTAATGCAGTTTCGGTTTTTCCTACCCCACTAGGCCCAATGAGTAGAAATACACCTTGGGGTTTATTCGGATCTTCTAATTTTGCTCTCGATGTTTTAATACCTTGAACCAATTGAGATAGTGCATAGTCTTGTCCCATGACACGTTCACTGAGCTTATCTTCAAGACTTAATATTTGTTTAATTTCATCATTCACCATATTGCCAATAGGGATTCCAGTCCAATCAGAAATTATTTGATTAATGATCTGAGTATTAACACGTTCATACACTAAAGGAGTTTGTCCTTGTAATTTTTTTAATTCATCTCTTAATGAAGTGATTTGAGTTTGTGTCTGATCTTGCAGACTGAGAGTTTGAATTTGTTTTACTAAATTAAGTTCTTTTTCCCAGCGAATCTCTAGTTCTTTGATTTCAGCTACTAAGCTTATAAGTTGTTGATCGAGTTCATCTAGGCGCTCATGATGAATAGGAAATTGTTGATGTTCGCTCAATAAAATGTTTTGTTCTAACTGAAGATTATGCAGTTGTGCTTTTAATTGATCTAACATAACGGGTTGCGCATTTTGTGTCAGTGCAACACGAGCTGCTGCTGTATCTAAAACACTAATTGCTTTATCTGGAAGTTGACGACCAGTGATATAACGATGTGATGAATGAACAGCAGTAGTAATTGCTTGGTCATCAATTTCAAGTTTGAAATGATCTTGCATGACTGGAATCATAGCTCGCAACATATCGATTGCGACTTCTTCAGTAGGTTCTTCAACTCTAACGACTTGAAAACGGCGACTTAGTGCAGCATCTTTCTCAAAATATTGTTTGTACTCAGCCCAAGTAGTTGCTGCAATTGTTCTTAGTTCACCTCGGGCTAATGCAGGTTTAAGTAAATTTGCAGCATCATTTTGACCAGCTTGACCACCCGCACCAATCAATGTGTGAGCTTCATCAATAAACAGAATAATCGGATGAGTTGATGTTTGAACTTCTTGAATAACTTGCTTTAAACGATTTTCAAACTCACCTTTGACACTCGCACCTGCCTGTAATAAACCCATATCAAGAACATGTAATTGAACTTTTTTAAGAGCATCAGGTACAAAACCCTGAGCTATTTTTAAAGCGAGTCCTTCAACAACAGCCGTTTTACCGACGCCAGGTTCTCCCGTCAAAATTGGATTATTTTGGCGACGACGCATCAGAATATCTAGCATAAGTCTTATCTCATGCTCACGACCGATGACAGGATCAATATCACCTTGTTTAGCTTTCTGAGTGAGGTTAATTGTATATTGATCTAAAGCAGGTGTTTTGATCTGAGTTTTTGAAAAATCTATTTTTTTTGAAGTAATTCTTTCTGAATCACTGATCCTATCATCTATCTGATTTTCACTACTTTTTTCACATGATTCTAGAAACTTATGTTTCATCGTATCTATAGGGAATAGTTCGAAAAGACTAGATGCTCGTGATGCAATTTGCTGTAAATCTGAAGCTGTTAATAGTGCAATTAATAAATGGCTACTTCGAATAAGAGGATTTTCATCTGCTGATGCTAACAACCAAGCTTGCTCAAGCAATCGAATAATTGATTTAGAAAAAATAGGAGTTCTTGTATTTCCTTTGGGTAGAGATTGAATAGTTTCTTTTAAATCATTAGTTAATAATTCGCTAGATATATTATTTTTATTAAATAAAATAATTAAATCATTTGGTTTTTCTTGGTTTAATAATTCTGTGAACAAATGCTCAATTTCAATTTCATAATTTAATTGGTTAATACAGTAGTTTGCGGATTTTTCTAATGCTGATCGAGTTGGAAATGATAATTTTGAAATTAAAACCTTGAGATTGTTCATTTGTAGCCCACAAATTTTTATAAAACCAAATTTTTGATGGATTTTTTAGTTTGGGTTTTATGATATTATTTGTTTAATATCATAATTAAAATCAATTGCTTATATTAACCCTTAGTGGGTATACAGATTATTCTACAACAAAAATTGTCACTTTTAAACAAAAATTTTTCCATATTTTTTATATGAAAATATTTAAATAAATTTTTAATGTTAATAAACGTAACTACTGTTGACTTTGTATGTGCTTTTTTTGTTAAATTCGCCAAAATGTTCCAAAAGCGAAAAAATTGACGAGTAAGAGGGTTTTTTAACAATAATTGTCAGCTCTTCAATTATAACTTAAATAATTATGAGGCGTATTTTGAGAAAAGGTATTTTAATATCAGTCCTTTATATAATGATCTGTCTGGTAGACAGCTCTGTTTATGCATCGGATCAACAAATAAAGCCGATTAAATTAAAAAGTAAATGTATCAAACAGAATCCATTGGCAGCGAACCAAACGGATCAGGTTTTGTTGGGTTTATATCAACAAATATGTGATAAACCGAGCGTACAGCAAACAAATGATCTGCTGGCTCAGGCTGCGATGCGAATGTATGAGTTGAAGCAACCGATGAATGCCTTGACTTTGGCTAATCAGTTGCAGCAACAAAATGTGCGTGGTGCAACACTTACAGATGTTGTTTTTCTCTCAAGTATTGAAATCGCCAATGGTGCATTGCAGCATATGAAAGGTGCGGAAATGCGATATTTGAGTAATGATTTAACTTATCCGCCCGCAAAGCAGCTCAGTGAAAATATCCGAATAGCACAACCTGCACCTGATACATCCAACATCAAAGCCATAACGGATGAGTCTTTAAAAAAAGAAATGCAGCAAATAAACAATACACGCCGTATTTCTAATAAGCAGAGAGTGCAAGTAATCCAGCCAGTTCGAAAAGTTGTCAATCAAACAGTTAATTCAAAGCGTCAAACAACGGCACCATCTGGTGTAAATAAACAATCAAATGCAGTTGTGCAGAAAACGAGTGCTAGTCCATTCGATGCGTTGAAACAATAATCAAAGGTATTAAAGCTATGGCAAAAAGAGAAAGTGTTCAGAAAAAATTACAACGTATTCGACCACCACGTGTGCAGCTTACATATGATGTTGAAGTTGGAGATGGTAAAGAATCAAAAGAATTACCTTTCGTTGTGGGAGTGATGGGTGACTTTTCTGCAGCATCTGAATTAGACAAAACGAAGCTTAAAGATAAGAAGTTTATTAATGTTGATTTAGACAATATTGATGAAGTTATGGAGTCTTTGGCTCCGCGAGCAGCTTTTGATGTGGAAAATACTTTAACAGATGAAGGTGGGCGTATGTCGATCGACCTTACCTTCAATTCAATGGAAGATTTTAGACCTGAACAAGTGGTGCAGCAAGTTGATCCATTACGTAAGTTGGTTGAGGCACGTGAGCGTCTAACAGATTTACGCAATAAGATCTCAAATAGTGAGCGATTAGAAGATTTACTTGACGAAGTACTAAAGAATACGGACCAAGTTCGACAGTTAAGTGTGGAGGCTGAAAAGTGAATAATTTAAATGCCTTAGCCGTAAATAATGTAGCTGTAGAATCAGAAAATTTGCTTGACTCGATTGTTGAACAAAGCCGTATCGCTCGTAATGATGATGAACATATTCGTGCAAAAAGTTTGATTGGTGAGTTAGCCAAGGAAGTCATGGCGGGAACGATAACTGTTTCTGAGAACATGACTTTGTCGATTGATAAGCGAATTGCTGAAATTGATGCGTTGATTTCACAACAACTTAGTCAAATTATGCATCATGAGCAATTTCAAAAAATTGAGTCAACTTGGCGAGGCTTATATTATTTTTGCCAAGAAACTCCATCCAATCCGATGATCAAAATACGTATGCTGAATACAACCAAAAAAGAATTGGTTAAAGACTTTCAGGGTGCAACAGATTTTGACCAAAGTACATTATTTAAAAAAATCTATGAAGAAGAATATGGTTCTTTTGGTGGCGCACCTTATGCAGCATTGATTGGCGATTTCGAATTTGATCGTACACCGTCTGATATGTACTTATTGGAGCAAATTTCACATGTGGCTGCGGCTGCGCACGCTCCATTTATTTCTGCGGCCAGTCCTAATATTTTAGGTCTTGAATCATTTACTGATATTGATCGTCCTCGTGATGTGTCTAAGATTTTTGAAACAGCAGAATATGTGCAATGGCGTTCGTTCCGTGATAGCGAAGATTCGCGTTATGTCGCATTAACGATGCCGCATGTATTAGGTCGATTACCATACCATCCCAAAGAAGGTACCGTGACAGAAGGCTTTAATTTTATTGAAGATGTTTCTGGGGAAAACCATGATGATTATTTATGGATGAATGCGGCATATGCATTTGGTACACGTTTGACGAACGCATTTGATTCTCATGGCTGGTGTGCAGCGATTCGTGGTGTTGAGGGTGGGGGATTAGTTGAAGGTTTGCCAGTACATACCTTTAAAACCTCTGATGGCGAAGTTGTGTTTAAGTGTCCTACGGAAATTGCAATTACAGATCGCCGTGAAAAAGAATTAAGTGATCTAGGGTTTATACCATTAGTCCATTGCAAAAATACGGACTATGCAGCGTTCTTTGGTGCGCAATCAACACAAAAACCAAAGAAATATGATAACGATACAGCAAATGCCAACTCAGCACTTTCGAGTCAAATTCAATACATCATGGCTGTATCACGTATCGCACATTATTTAAAAGCAATGATGCGAGATAAAGTCGGAAGTTTTGCATCTGCAGGTAATGTTGAAGCCTTTTTGAATGACTGGCTCTCTCAATATGTATTACTTGATGACGGTGCCTCTCAAGAAGCAAAAGCACAATATCCGCTTCGTGAAGCATCTGTAAAAGTTGTAGAAGATCCTGCTCAACCAGGGCACTACAAATCCGTGGTTTTCTTGAGACCACATTTCCAGCTGGATGAATTGTCTGTTTCTTTGCGATTGGTCACTGAACTGCCGCAATCCTCAAATTAACAATGAGATCAGCTAGATAATAACTTTAAATAAATTAAATAGAGGTAAGTTTTAAATGAAAGATATTTATATCGAGTTTCGCGGCAAATATAAAGTAGATGGCGAATCTCGTGACTCAGAACATAAAGGCTGGTTAGAAGTTAATTCTTGGTCTCATAATATCCGTCAACCAAAATCAGCTACTTCAAGTAGTGTTGGTGGTCATACTGCTGAACGTGTCGAGCATTCAGATATGATTTTTGTGAAAGACTTGGATGCGACTAGTCCTAAATTATGGGAAGCATGTTCTGCAGGTTATACATTTGATGAGGTACAGATTGATTTCTACCGAGCAAATGGCGATAAACGCATTAAATACTTACAAATCAAATTAAAACATGTACTTGTTTCAAGCGTAACTCCAACTGTTAATGAAGAAGGTGTTCCAACTGAAGCATTTGGTTTGAAATATGCTGCTGTAGAATGGACGTATAACCAACAAGATATTAATGGTACTTCAAAAGGTGCTGTTACTAAGAAATGGTCACTTTCTAACAATACAGCATCTTACGCTGCTTAATATAGTTTGTGAGTTTCTAATAGAGGTTAATAGATCTGTGATTAACCTCTATTTCCACTAAAAATTATGTTCTTATAAAAATGAATTTAGATCATTTATATCCTTATGGATTCCGATCAACATTATTTGATCGTTTAGTACCAGAGCAAGAAGATTATTTACGAGGGATGTCGATTCAGCAATTAAGAGAATCGGTGGCACATGATCTAGAGGATTTATTAAATAGCAGAACGGCGCAATTTGCTCAAGATATAGATCAATATCCATTGGCTAAGAAATCTATTTTACAGTTTGGAATTATTGACTTTGTTGGACTATCAACAGCTAATCCTTTAGACCGAGATAAGATCTGTCAATCTATTGAGCAATCTATCACTGCACATGAACCTAGACTTAGACAAATCAAAGTAGAGATGTTGTTAGATGGCCATAACATGGGGTCATTGTGTTTGAGTATTCAAGCTTATTTAAATATCCACCCATTATACGAGCCTGTTTTTTTTGATGCTTTGCTTAAACCGACAACACAACAATATGTAATTTCAGCTAGAACGTAGTGTGAGCAAATCGTGATCGAACAACTTTTACCTTATTATGAAAAAGAACTACAAGAGTTTGGTCAACAGGCTAGAGAGTTTGCACAAAAGTATCCTAAGATTGCTCAACGGTTATCTTTGAACCAAGAGCAAATTGATGACCCGCACATTGAGCGTTTAATTCAAGCTTTTTCATTGATTGCTGCTCGTATTGATAAGAAGCTTGCAGATAGTTATGAGGTTTTTACACATGCATTATTTGAGGTGATGTTCCCTCAATATCTGAGACATTTTCCTGCATGCACAGTAGTAAGCTTTGAAGATGCTAATAAATTAAAGCAATTAACATCAGCTCATATCATCCCCAAAAAAACATCATTAAAGTCGCGTAGTTTCAAAGGTGTTCAATGTGAGTTTAATACAACCAATCAGGTTCGATTGTTACCGATATCTTTAATTGATTTAGAGTTTCAAACTTCACCTAGCACTCATATGCATCTAAATCAGAATGCGACGTTGAGTCTTAAATTTGAAATCTTTAATGATGCTCAGCAATGGCTGGTAAATGAAACATTACCTATTTATTTAGATGCAATATCTAATTTCCCACTCCAAGTATTAGATAGCATCTTTCGTAAAGATACATCTTTTTCAATAAGAGTAGGTCATCAACTCAGTCGTATAGAAAATCCTTTTAAAGTGATGGGCTTTAGTGAGGAAGAAAGTCTATTACCTGTTGATCAGCATACACATCATGCTTATCGATTATTGATGGAATATTTTTGTTTTCCTGAGAAATTTAATTATTTGAATTTAAACCTAAGTGTTTTGAAAGATGTATTGGTTCAGCAAAATACTTTTGAGCTTTTGATTCATTTGAAGCTTAATTTGAATGATCAGGCTGTTGTTCGTAACTATTCAGAGTTAAATATCGCTAATTTCAAATTATTTACTGTACCTGCAATTAATTTATTTGAAAAACAAGCTGAGCCACAAAAAATTTCACATACACAGCTAAATTATAGCTTGATGACTGATGCACATCACCCAGAGTTGTACCAAGTCTATTCGATTCTTGAAATGAATATGATTCGTGAAAAAAATAATCAGGAACAGACACATTTTCCTGTATTACCTTTTTTTGCGATGAGTCATTATCACAATAATAAGGCTCAGTTCTTTTACTCGCTTAGCTATTTACCTTCATCAAGTAAAAATACACAGATCGGCTATTCGATTGTTTCCAAGCATTTAAAACCATATGAGATTAAATCAGATTTCATTAGTACAAAGTTACTTTGCTCAAATGGTGATTTACCCCATGAAGCGCTCAGCCAAACCAATAATATTCTAAATTTGAATGATAGTAGTTTGGCAAGAAGAGCTTTAATTTTAAAACGACCAACTTCACCTTATTCTTTTGATAAAAATAGCAATGAACAATGGCGCATTATTTCACATCTTTCTTTGAATACATTAGCTTTGATGAAGGGGGATGCTTTAAGTCATGTAAAAGAGCTTTTGGCTTTGTACAATTTGCCACATTCCAAAGAAAACATTCTTTTGATTGATGCTGTTTCACAGCTCACATTTTCAACCACAAATAAATTAGTCAATTCCAAACCCTTTCCTATGTTTGTTCGAGGTGTGAGGGCTGAGCTAACAGTCGATAATCGCGTTTTTCGTGGACACAGCCTTTTTATCTTTAGCCAATTATTGAGCCATATTTTTAATCTTAAGGTTCAAATGAATAGCTTTGTCGATGTGCTAGTGAAAGATAGTCTTAATCAACAGGAGATATACCAATGCGTTCAGAACGTTGGTGGCAAGACTCTTCTGTAGTTGATCATATATTTACAAAACCAAGTGCTTTTGAGTTTGTTCAATCAACACGGTTATTGCGTCATTCTAATCGTCCTTTATCTCAGCAGAATTGGGCTGATGATTTTAAATTTGAAACATCATTCAGTTTAAGTTTTCCAGCTACAGAGATTGAAACGCTTCAATATACAGACTCTCGAATTGAACTGACAAACTTAGTGGTTGGTTTAACGGGGACGCAAGGTGCTTTACCTTATACATATACGAATAAATTAAAACAAAGTAATAGGCAACAACGACAAGAGATCAAAGCATTTCTAGGTTTATTTAATCATAAGCTAACCGCGAAATATGTCGATGCAAGTTTAGTTTATAATTTGGCGGTTCGTTACGAAATTGAACCTACTAATCATTACTTAAATATACTTCATGCATTAAACGGTTACATAAGCTCTCAACATGAACAACACGATTTAGATGAATATTTTGCAGAATTCTCAGGTTTAATGCAGGGGCAAAACAATACTGCCCATGCTTTAAAAACAGTGCTGAGCTGTGTCTTTGATACACAAGTGCATATTCAAGAATTCATCAAAGAAAAGTTTAAACTTGAAGATGAACAGAAGACTTGTTTAGGAGGAACTAATCCTAGTTTGTTGGGATTAAATACTTTTTGTGGTGACACGGTTCAGCAAATTAATGGAAAAATAGAAATTCAGATCGGACCTTTAAGCCGAGAGCAATATTTAGAATTTTTACCCAATCAGTCATTAAATAAGAAACTGAAACATCTCATTCAGACTTGGTGTAGTCCGACTTTATTTATCGATGTGCGATTAATTCTAGATAAAACTGATGTTGTACCCATGTATTTGAACTCAAATCATCAAATGGGTTTAGGTCATGGTGCTTTTTTAAGCTCTATTGAATGTTTATATCATAACAATGAAACGCGTTATGCACTTGTAGGGGCTGCATAATGTTGAAGAAAATTTTAGCGGCTTTGATTAGCAGTTTTATCTTTGTTGGATTGATTATTATTTATTATTGGCGTGATGTGGAATATCAACCACAATATGCTGATTTAATTAATTATTTATTAATCTTACCTTGTGTTGTCACTGTTATTTTACTCTTACCATGGCTGATTTTTAAGTCATATACGTATTATAAAAATAAGAATGAAAATATCTTGCCATCTGAGCAAGAGATAATTGCTGAATCTCTATCTACAGTAAAAGAAAGTAAATGGATTGAGTTAAATTTATTTGCAAATACTGCTTACAACTCAATAGGTGAGAATGAGGTGATATTAGATGGAATTCGTGCATTTACCAGTCCACAATTAGATCCTCATTTACTTAATCATCATGGGTTGCCAATTTTATCCTATCGAATAAATGAGTTAGATCAGCAGGTTGAGAACCAAGAACAAGAAGAAGAGTTAGTATCTTTGTCTGTAAGACAACAGCGAATCATGGCAATGATTCATCATCAAATCGATCAACATGTGGAGCTTTTAGATTCAATTTCCAACCATCTGAAGCGATCTAGTTTGTTTTATGAAAGCCAAAATTTGCATGAATATCGTATGCATCCGGCATGGACTGATCCTAGTTTTTCTGTGGAAGATGAAAGTGAAGCAGTTGAGATTGAGCCAGTTTATCGTTTAGATCAATTCAATATACACATCTTATTATCTGAAGATTTAGTTCATATTTGGAATGACCAAATCTGTAATGAAAGTATTCAAAAAACCTTGTTTGAATTAGGAATGATTCCTCAGAAGTTTCATATTGAGTATCACTATCTCAGTAGTGAATCTGCTGAATCCAACCTCATAGAAGTTCTAAGTCGTATTCAAAATCAAGCACATGAAATTACATTCATGATTGTTGCAGATTCTGAAATTGATCAGGAGTTTGTTGATGAGAAGTATTGGATTAATCATTCCTATATTCCTGCAGAGTTTATAGGGAGTAGCTGTTTAGCTTCCCCAGCTATGCAATTGGAACAACAACATCCTTTAAAAAAATTAAAGCTAGTAACAGATCAAAATAGTTTGGATCAAATATTTAAAGAGTTAGATATACATGATTTACCACAATATCAAGCAGAAGAGCCCTTTGTATTGGTGGTTGAAGATGTTACAGAAATTAAGGTCATTAAAAATCTTGAGCAATTTTTTGCACAAAGTCCGATAGAGCAACACCATTATTTGTATTGCAAACCTATTGCAGGTCATACACAAAGTATCGCAAAAATTTTCGGTCTAATGCTTGGGGCGCATCTTTCAGATCAAAATCTTGCGTTTGTTTATTCACAAAATTTAAAAGCATTTATCCAGACCGTTCCTGAGATCACCCCTGATCAGGACAGTGTAGCAATTGCTGATTGATTAACTTTATTAAGAATTCGAGAACTCAATGTATATCATTTTAGGTTATCTATGGCAGTACATCACGAATCCTAAAGCTATTATTGCTTTATCTTTATTTGTGGCACTGATTTCTTCATATTCCTCTATTCCACGCCAGCTTTTTTGGGTATTAGCAGCATGTTATGTACTAGGTCTAATGGTTTATGGCATTTATTGGCTGATCCAAAGAAAGCATCATGCAGAACAAGGTGAAGAACTTGCTAATGCGATTGAAAAGGATAGCCAAGCTGAATATGGTCAACATAAAGATAAAGCTGAACTACAGTTAATTCATCAGCAAATGAAAGAATCAATTCAATTGATTCGTAAATCCAAGTTAGGGGATAAAAAAGGCAATGCAGCTTTATACGAATTACCTTGGTATATGGTGATTGGTAACCCTGCGGCAGGTAAGAGTTCTGCAATCTATAACTCAGGTTTGAAGTTTCCATTTGAAGAAACGCATCAAAAAATGGTTTCGGCTGGATTAAGTGGAACACGTAATTGTGATTGGTTTTTTTCCACTGAAGGAATTCTTTTAGACACGGCAGGTCGCTATTCAGTTTATTCTGAAGATCATTCTGAATGGTTAGGTTTCTTAAATATTTTAAAGAAAAATCGTTCAAAAGCACCTGTGAATGGCTTAATTGTAATTGTCAGTATTGCTGAATTAATCAGTCAAAGCCCTGAAAAATCATTGAAATTAGCCAAAAATTTACGTGCCCGTATTCAAGATTTAACAGAGAAGTTAGAAGTTGTAGTGCCTATTTATTTGGTCTTTTCAAAAATGGATTTAATTGCTGGATTTACTGAGTTTTTTGATTGTTATGAGTCCCAAGAATACAATCAAGCTTGGGGTGCAACATTACCTTATGAACAGAACTCATCGAATAATGCAGTCGAGTTATTTGAAAAGCATTACAACATTCTTTATGACGGTTTAAAAAGCGTCAGTACCACTCATTTGAGTCGTCGTCATTCTCAAAATATCTCGCCAAGTGTAATGACATTTCCACTGGAATTTAAAACTTTAAAACCAGCTTTAAAAAGCTTTATTGGAACTTTATTCGAGGATAATCCATATCAGTTCCAACCTGTTTTTCGCGGTTTTTATTTTACCAGTGCATTACAAGAGGGCATTATTGAAAGTCCTATGACAGAAAATATTGCCCAAGAATTCCATTTACAGCAAATTCAAAATCAGGATGTGGGGAGTGTAAGTCCTTCGATTTCACCGAATCATGGTTACTTTTTACAAGGTCTTTTCTCAAACGTGATTTTGCGTGATAAAGATCTTGTCAAACAGCATATTAATCCAGCAAAAAAGCGTCAACGTTATATAGGTTTTATTGCCGCACTTATTGGTGTTTCATTCATTTTAGGTGTTTGGGTTTGGTCATATCGCAATAATCAGCAATTGATTGCTGATGTACAAGCAGACCTAGATAAAGTCGTACACTTGGAAAAAAGTTCTGGGCAGCAATTATCAACTCAACTCGAAGCTTTGTTGATTTTGCAAGAACGTTTGCAACAGTTAGATGAGTTCGATGACAATCGTCCCTTAAAATTTAGTTTTGGTTTGTATCAAGGTAATCAACTACGTGAAAGTCTAAAAGCCGAGTACTTGAAAGGTATTAAACAGATTGTCTTGATGCCTACGCAGCAAAACATTGCACACTATTTACAACGTGTAAAAAATAATGAAGCGACTTTAAAAGCCAATCATGTCAATGTCGAAATTAAACAGGTTTCCAAAAACCAGCAATATTTAGAGCCATCAGATAGTAATCCTCAAGATGCCTATAATGCATTAAAAGCGTATTTAATGATGAGTAACCATGAATATATGGATACTAGTCATTTAAGTGACCAAGTGTCGCGTTTCTGGCGTTCTTGGTTAGATGCTAATCGTGGACAAATGCCGCGTGGTGAGATGATCCAAGATGCGGAGAAGATTCTCTCCTATGCGATGACCCTAGCTAATCAAGAAGGCTTCCCTGTATTAGAAACGGATGCACAGGTGGTTGATCAAACGCGTCAAGTCTTATTGTCTGTAATTCGCGGTATGCCAGCGCGTGATCGAGTTTATAACGAGATTAAAATGCGTGCAGCAGTACGCTTCCCAGCGATTACTGTTGGACAAATTGTTGGTGAGCAAAATCGTGGGATTGTATTAGGAAGTTATGCATTGCCAGGTGTATTTACCCAAAAAGCATGGGATGAATATGTTGAAAAAGCAATTGATGATGCTGCGAATAAACCGACAGATAGTAAAGATTGGGTGCTAAATAGTCGTCAATCAGATGACTTAACTTTTTCAGGTAGTCCAGAACAGATTCGCAAGCAATTAGTTGCTCTATATAAGCAAGAATACGTAATGGAATGGAAGAAATTCCTGAATGGTATTCATTATGCCAAAGCAGAGCAATTTTCTCAGCAAGTCAAGAGTATTGATATTTTGGGAGAGCCACAAAACTCGCCAATTCGTACACTGCTACAACGTATAGCCATTGAAACAAATTGGGATAATCCTATTGTGCAGGCTGAACTGGCCGTACCAGAAAAAGGTTTTGTAGCATGGTTTAAGCGCAAGGTCTTAAATAATTCAGATGATAAAGTAGCTGCTCAAGCAGTAGATAAAGCACAAGGTGTCATTTCTCAAGAATATCAAATGTTCTATCAACTGGTACGTAAACGTGATGATTTGCAAGATAAATCATTATTTGATGAGTATATGAACAACCTCGCTCAAGTTCGCAGTAAATTTAATGATTTAAAAACAGCAGGTGAGATAGGTCCTAGTGCAATGGCACTCGTAAAACAGACTATTAATGAACAAACATCGGTATTTAATATTACGCAGAAGTATGTAGATGAAAAGATGATGGTCGGTCTTAAGGATACTGATCAGCAATTAATTCAAAAGTTATTGATCAGTCCATTGACGCAATCATTTTCTAGTTTGATTTCACCGACTCAGGATGAGTTGAATAAATTGTGGAGTATTCAAGCTTATCAACCTTTCAAAACGAATTTAGCCCCAAAATATCCATTTAATTCTGGTGTGACATTACAAGCTACCAGTAATGAAATAGCTCAAATCTTTGGAGAAACGGGGAGTATCGCACGTTTTGTGAAAGAGGCTTTAGATCCATTTGTGATCCGCCGTGGTTATGTCTTGACTTCTAAGACGTGGAAAGATTTGGGAATTAGTCTAAACCCACAATTTGTGATGGCATTTCAGCAATATGTGGCACCTATCAATGGAATGGCGACAGGAAGCCTAGATCAACCTACAGCTGCACCTGTTTCAAATCAGTCAAACTTTCAATTCTATCCATTACAGAATCCTCAGTTTTTGTCATATACCATTGATATCGATGGTCAACGTATGGTGTTTGAAAATGGCATTCAACAATGGGTGAACTTCGTATGGCCGAATCAAGGTGCAATTCCTGGTGCGCGTATTACTGCTGTGGATTTGGAAGGAAAAACTCATACGATATTCGAAGAACCAGGAGAGTATGGCATTAACCGTTTGATCGATGCTGCACAGCGAAAAGAACAAAATGGTAGTTTTGAAATGACTTGGATCAGCAAAGCAGAACCTTCGTTATGGCTGAAAGTAAATTTCCGTCTGATCAGTGGTAATAGCTCAGGCAGCATAGGTTCAAGTCGTGGCTACGCTGGCTTACAGCTAGTAGATAAAGTTGTTACGGACAAAGCAGTGAGAGTCGTTTCTGCACAAGTAACACCAGTTAGTGCAACTGTAAGTCAGCCTTCGATTAGCAGCAATACGCAATCAAGTAATGGAGTCACGCCATGATCTTAGATTTGCACAGAAAACTACTTGGAGTATCAACATGCTTCAAGTAAAAACAACACCTTTATATTATGGTAAAACGCCTTCTCGAGGAGATTTTCTGAAGTCTAAAGGACAACATGCTTTAATTCAGGTACTTGATCAGTGGATTACTGAAGCACTTGAGCAAGCTATGCGTTGCCATGATTTCAGACAACGATATGAGTCGTTGCCCTCATTAGATTTTTTTATCGCTAACCCTGCAGAGTCTATGTTTTTGGCTGCAAATATGATTGCAAGTCAAGATAGCTCTGGTCGTGCTTTTCCAATGGTACTTAGTCAGTTGGTCGAAGTAGAAAAACCCTATCAAAATTTATTGTGGGCACCATTCTATTATAAGTCTGTCTTAGTGGATTTATTTCAGAGGAATAAGGTATTACGCAGCATCAGTGATACCAATATTATGCTTGATAAATTAAATAACTTACCTAGTTCTGTTCGGATTTTTAGTGATGAAGAATGTAAGACCTTTTATGAAAATCATACGATGCATTCCTTTGCTCAATTGATGAAAATCAATGTATATGAGTTGGCGCAGAGCATGATAGGTTTGGGGCTTTTACTTCAGCCAATATTAAAAAATGGTACTAGCCGTTTAAATAAAGTGCTTATTCTTCCCATTAATAATCCAATGTATTGCTATGAAATCGCGACTTTATGGGTTGGAATGATTGGTCAATTTCTTAAAACGATGAATGCTGAAATTTTGATTGGTACCTTGCATAGAGAACAACCGATTTTATTTGTGGGTTTTCAAGGCGCTGACATCATGGCACTCAGTGATATCTTTATTCAAAACATGCAGAGCGAGCATTGGGTATCCCTTATCCAAGCACAATGGATCGATGCGTATTTAGAGCAGAATGCAGGTCTAGCAACTTTAGAGCAATCTTTGTGTCAAAGACAACTTAGCCTTAATCAAGGTTTAAAACTTTTCAGACAAACTTTTTTAGAAGAATAAATATGAGAAATAATGTGAATCATGTGTGGTCAAGCTTAATGCTCGGTGTTGTTATCACTGTATTTAGTAATTTTACTTATTCAGCTCCTGTAGTAATTGAGGGCGTAGTTCCAAATGAGGCTAGTAAACAAGCAATTTTAATGAAAATGCAATCGGTATATGGCACTGATCAAGTCGTAGATAAAATACAGGTTCGTCCAGTTTCTGCACCATCTGACTGGAGTGATTCAGTTGCTCGAGTGATTACTCCTGATTTGAAGAAGATTTCACAAGGGCAGTTGAGAGTTAAAGGTACTCAGGTGGACTTGACGGGTAAAATGACTGATTCAAGTCAAATTCAACCTACAACTAGTAGTTTTCAATCATTAGTTCAACAACCTTATCGCTTTAATGCTCAGCTTTCAGTGAATCATGCAGAGCAAAAAATAATTGATGATGCTTTGAAGAATCGAATTATTGAATTTGAGTCTGGCAGTGCAATTTTGACTATTGCTGGTAAAAAAATTCTAGATGAAATGGCAATTGCTCTTAATAAAGTAGGTAGCAAAAAAGTCAAAATTATTGGTCATACGGATAGTTCAGGTGATGCCAATAAAAATACTGTATTGAGTCAAGAGCGTGCGGCAGCTGTACAAAGTTATTTAGTTGCTAAAAGTATCGCCGCAGAACGTTTAAGTACAGAAGGTAAAGGCTCAAGCCAACCTGTTGCAGATAATGCAACTGCTGATGGTCGTAAGAAGAACCGGCGAATAGAGTTTGAAGTACTTTGAAGATTTTACTTATTTAGCGGAGTAATTACTTTATGGCAACACCTTATATTGTCATTGGTTGTCCTACAACAGGCGGTGGTCAAGTGATTACAGGAAATGCTAGCTTTCTCATCGAAGGTATCCCAATAGCTTGTATTGGGGATAAGGCAACTTGTCCAAAGCATCAGACTGTTGCAACAATTATTGCTGGTGACCCGAATATGCAAGTCATGGGCAAGGCAGCAGCACGAGTCAATGATCCTTTATCTTGCGGATGTAAGCTGTTACCGAAGCAGAATTTGGTTGTTCAAGATAATGCGGGTGGTTCTAGGTCTAATAAATTTTCTGAGAATAATAATACTAACAACTTCTTAAACTCAGAAAATTATGGGCATAGATTTCAGTTAAAAGACGAATTAACAGGGAAACCTTTAAGTAACGTCTGTTATGAAATTGATAAAAATGGTGAGACTCTTCATGGTACAACTGATAACCAAGGCTTTACTGAACTAGTCACTAATAAAAATGCAGAAGAAATAAATATTAGTATTATTTATGAGGAACATAGACATGGATAAAGATCCATTAAGTCAATCAGCTAAGATAATAGTAGCAAATGCAACAGCAAAATTATCAAGACTAAAAAACAATCAACCACCTCCAACAACAGAAATAAAAATTGAAACCAAAAGAAAACTAACTTCTGGTGAAATTAAAATGTGTCAATTGATCTTCAAAGATGCAATTGATTATTCAAGAGTATGGATTCATATAGGAGGTTATTTACATAGTGCAACTGGAAATGCAATGACACCTGCTGGTGAAATTATGCTACCTCGATCTGACTACCTAAAAAATTCTGACTTTAGCCAATCAACTGGAGACTATCGACATTGGTTTATACATGAAATGGTTCATGTTTGGCAGTATCAATTAGGAACACCGAATGGTTGGTTAGGTCTAAAACAATTATGTAAAGGTGGCTATACCACAGAAGTACAATCTGCTGATTCGGGTAATGAATTAAAAGCTTATGATACTGATATATTAGGTCGCGACTTAGGAAAAAAATTTAATGAATTTAATTTCGAACAGCAAGGACGTTTAATAGAATTTTGGTTTGATGCATGCTATTTGCAAAATGTAAATCCTAATCGCTCACATCATAGACAAAGCCTAAAACTTCTAGGAAATGTTGAAAAGATTTTAAGAGACTTTATTTTGAATCCTTACGATAAATCATTATTACCGAGATCTTAAATGATAAGAAAAAAATTCAAGCTTCTATTTTTATTAATGATAGTACTATCAACTGCTTCTTGTAATCAAGGGCCACGTCCATTAGAAGTTACGATTCATCAGGATCATTTATGTGTATTTACAAATAATTCTAAAACTTATTATGGTCTTGATAATACGTTCCTTATTTATTTAGGAAGGATCGACTACAATAAAGGTTTTAAAAGTACTTATGAAAAGCTATACACTAGTACCCCTCTACCTATAGATGAAAAAAATTGCGTTGCAATACCATTAAATGAAATTAAACATAATGTTGCTTACGAAATTATTTTAGATACAAATAAAAGCTTTCATACAAGTATTTGTGTTGTGGGTAAAGATAATAAGCTAGAAGTTAGATATGTTGAGCCAGGAAAATCAACTTGTGATTGATTTATGATATCTCCCAATAGAAAATCCAATTTTGATCACTAAACCGGTGAAATTGATTTACTTAAATATTTGTGAGACTGAGATAAGTAAAAAAATATTGATTGAGGCCTTACATTGCTATGTACAAAAATATTACGGTAGTTTTATTACTCACTTTTTTGTTAGGTTGTAAAGAAAAGAAGGTGGCGGACATTAACTACGATTTCTCTGGGAATAAGCTTTGTGCTCTAAAAACAAGTGATATGAAAGCAGCTAGTGAGTTTGGACGGTTAGATAGCTCATTTAAATATAAAGAAAATATTTTTGATGAAAAATATCGATTGATATATGTGAAGAAGATTTAAAAAATATCTAATAAGAAAAGTAAGTATATTTTTTGTTTTGACCCATTGAAATTAAAATATAATAGTTTAGAAACACAAATTAGACTAGAGATTGAAAAAGGTAAATATTTGAGACAATATGAATTTATTAATCACTCATGTTTATCTAAAAATAATTTTAAGTTAAACCTATAAAAAATGAGATTGTTAAGTGTAATTAAAATATATACAGTTTTGATAAGTGATTGAAGCAGTTTACGTCCTCGTCTAAAAGAGTGGGGTCATCAATATAAAATATACTTTATTTTATTAATCGATGAAAAGCAAAATATTGCTTATCGTTATATTTTTCAGTAGATAACGATTAATTGAGAGAATGTTTGGTCTAGATGATAACATCTATCGCTAGTATCGGAATTGATATGATGATGCCCTGAACTGCTAAGAAACTGACTTTTGCACTAAATGATGATGTTGATTCCTATCGTTAAGATCATTGAGCTTTAAAAACAGATGACTATGAAGAAGAACAAGGCTAGCGAATTTTTGTTTTTAGTGTATCTTTATTAAGCGATATGTTCGCAAGAATATATCGAATTCTGAGGATGAGGTCGTTCCATTGGTGATGATACAAAAATACCGATATGTTTTGGCTGTATGCGTCGGCTTATTTAGCCACACACAAGCATTTGCGGTTGATAAAGTTACAGTATATGCAGCTGCAAGTTTAACCAATGCGATCAATGAATTAGATGTGATCTATGAGCAGAAAAATAAAGTTCAAATCCAAACATCTTATGCAGGTTCATCAACTTTAGCCAAACAAATTGAAGCAGGTGCGCCAGCTGATATTTTTATATCAGCAGATGTTCAATGGATGGATTATTTGCAAAAAAAACAGTTGGTATCGGAAAATGATCACGTGAATTTATTGGGTAATCGTTTGGTAGTGATTGCTCCCAAAGCTCGTCCAATCAAATTAAAAATAGATAAAAGTTTTGATTTCACTAGGGTTGTTCAAGGTAAATGGTGTACAGGTGATACTAAGAGTGTACCTGTTGGGAAATATGCAAAGCAGGCTTTGACGTCGATCGGTTGGTGGGATAAGGTTTCAACTCGTCTAGTGGAAACAGAAGATGTACGTGCAGCCTTAAACTTTGTGGCACGTGGTGAATGTCAGTTAGGGATTGTTTACGCTACTGATGCAGCGATCAGCAAAAATGTCGTCATCATTGGAACATTTCCAGAAAATACCCATCAACCTATTATTTATCCAATAGGTTTAGTAAAGAAGAATACAGAGTCAATGAAATTCTATAAGTTTTTACAAAGCAGTCAGGCAAAAAAAGTATTTAAAAAATATGGTTTTAGCGTACTTAAGTAATTAAATGATGATTCTGACTCCTGAAGAACTTGAAGTGTTGCTACTGTCATCTAAAGTGGCAGCAACATGTTTGATTGTGAGTTTAATCCCAGCAATTTTGATTGCTTGGATTTTAGCTAGGAAAGAGTTCTGGGGTAAATCACTATTTGAAACACTGGTTTTCTTACCTTTAGTTTTACCACCAGTTGTACCTGGTTATTTGTTACTTCAAATTTTTGGCAATCGAGGCATCATAGGACAATATCTAGCACCACTAGGATTGGAGTTTGCGTTTAATTGGAAAGGGGCGGTATTGGCATCTGCGGTAATGGGCTTTCCTTTACTCGTACAATCAATTCGATTGGCGATTGAACTGGTGGATCAGCGTTTAGAAATGGCTGCAAAAACTTTAGGGGCTTCTGCATTCGGCACGTTTATGCAGGTAACTTTGCCACTTGCAAGCAGCGGAATTTTGGTGGGAAGTATTTTATGTTTTTGCCGAAGTTTAGGGGAGTTTGGCGCAACGATTACTTTCGTGGGGAATATTGCCAGTGAAACTCGTACTTTGCCTTTAGCCATGTATAGTTTGATGCAGCAACCTGATACTGAAGCAGCAGTTTGGCGTTTGATTATCTTATCCTTATCCGTAGCTTTCTTTGCACTATGGTTTGCGCAATGGTTCAATCGTTATCAGAAAAATAAACGTGGTCGTTAAGCATGATTGATTGTCATATCCAACTTACCCAAGGACAATTTTCTCTAGATCAACGCTTTCAATCCGATCAGTCTGTGATTGGTTTATTTGGAGCTTCAGGTTCAGGAAAAACCACGATTTTGCATAGTATTGCTGGGTTGATTAAACCTCAATCAGGTTGGATTAAAATACAGAATCAAACATGGTTTGATCGGGCACAGAACATTAACCTGAGTACACAACAGCGTCGGATTGGTTTGGTATTTCAGGATGCACAGTTATTTCCTCATAAAAATGTAATGCAGAATCTACTGTTTGGCTTCAAACATATTCGCCCCGAGCAGCGTCAGTTTGAACTCGAATATATTGTTGAATTGCTTAAATTGGATCATTTAACTGAAAGGATGCCGATTAAGCTTTCAGGAGGGGAAAAACAACGTGTTGCACTTGGTCGTGCATTACTGTACTCACCACAATTATTATTATTAGATGAACCACTTTCTGCTCTTGATTCAGCGCACAAAAAAGAGATTATCCCTTTCTTTCAAAAAATCAAAGCAGAGATAAAAATTCCGATGCTGTATGTGAGTCATGATAAATCAGAAATCGAACAACTCACTCACGAGATTTGGTATCTATAAATAACGTTGTAATAAAGCAAGAAACTTTTGTATTTCTTCTTCATTAATATGTTCAGCATCCTTTAGTACGTGTTCTTTTAAGTGTTGTTCAATTAATTGATTCATTAAACCATTTACAGCACCTTTAACCGCGGCGACTTGCTGTAAAACTTCGATACATGAACTCTCTGGATCGGTTAATGATTTTTCAACCGCGGTAATTTGTCCTTGAATGCGCTTCACTCGATTTAGAATTTTTTTGTCATGGTGTAGATGAGACATACATTTTTCCTGAAAAAATATATACTGAGGGGGAGTATATTTTAAAGTTAAAGCAAATGCAGCATACTAACCTAGAAAGACGCCATTCTCATCAATTTGATCAGGGAAATCCTTTAGCCCAGAAAAAGATTTTGATCGCCACAATTTTAACCGCTGTGATGATGATCTTAGAAATCTTAGGGGGATGGATTTTTAATTCGATGGCATTACTGGCTGATGGTTGGCATATGAGTTCCCACATGCTAGCACTAGGTTTGGCTTACTTTGCTTATCGAATGGCTCGACAGTATGCAAGTGACTCCAGATTTAGTTTTGGAACATGGAAAATAGAAATTTTAGCAGGCTATAGCAGTGCTATTTTATTGATGGTCGTTGCGCTACTGATGGGGATTCAGTCGATTGAACGATTATTTAATCCCGTTACGATTCATTTCAATGAAGCGATTCCAATCGCGGTTGTAGGTTTAGTTATAAACTTGGTCTGTGCATGGTTATTACATGATGGTGGACATGAGCATCACCATCATCATTCACATGATCACCATCACGATGATCATCAGCATACACACGATCACCATCATCACCATGATTTAAATCAAAAAGCCGCATTTTTGCATGTAGTGGCAGATGCGGTGACTTCAGTGCTCGCAATTATTGCTTTATTTGCTGCAAAATATTTTAGTTGGAATTTTCTAGATGCCTTGCTTGGAATTATTGGTGCATTACTGGTTGCAAAATGGTCTTGGGGGTTAATTCAAGAAACAGGTAAAACCTTATTAGATGCTGAAATGGGGCACCCCGTGGTACAAGAAATAAAGGATGTAATTGCCCAACTTCCACAGGTAGAAATTACAGACCTACACGTATGGAAAGTCGGGAAAGGCAAATTCTCTTGTATTTTAGGATTGGAAACATCGATAGCTGATTTGACTCCTGATCAAGTCAAACGTGAGCTATCCATACATGAAGAAATTGTGCATGCCTCAGTTGAAATTCATCATATTTAATATTTCTGAGACTGAAGCTAGAGTCGAATAACTCAACTCTAGCTTAATAGTTTAAACAAAGAGATATAGGATCAAACCACAAAGTGCTGAAGCAAAGATCACGTAAAGAACATTAATCTGAAATTTAAAGAGTGCGATCATCGCTGCAACGGTAATGATTGCCGCTTCGTAGTTAAATGCATGATCAAAACCATTTGGCCATAGCACGTGATAGCTAAAGAATAGAGCAAGATTAAGAATGACACCTACAACAGCAGCGGTGATCGCAGTGAGTGGTGCGGTAAACTTAAGCTCGTTATGTGTAGATTCAATTAGTGGTGCGCCAGCGAAAATAAAAACGAAGGAAAAGAGAAAGGTAAACCAAGTAACAATTACTGCACCCACGGCACCTGCAAGAAACAGATGCTCAGTTCCGAGTAAAGCTTGATTAAAACCACCCAAGAAGCCCACAAATGCGACAACCATAATTAATGGGCCAGGTGTACTTTCTCCGAGAGCCAATCCATCAATCATTTGAGTTGGGTTTAACCATCCGTAGTAATTCACTGCACCTTGGTAGACATAAGGCAGCACAGCATATGCTCCGCCAAAGGTAAGCAAGGCTGCTTTAGTAAAGAACCATGCCATCTGAGTATAAGCGTGTTGCCAGCCTAGGCTGAAGGTCAACAGTAAGATCGGAATACACCATAAAAATGCTGCGATAAGAACAATTTTAGCGAGATTCGCCCAGCGAAAAATAGCATGGGCAGGTGGTGGTGTATTGTCATCAATCAGTGCTGCACCATAATTTTTTTGATTACTTTGATGAGATGCTTGCTGACTAAATAAATGTGGCTGCTTTTTACTGAGTAAATATCCAAGTATAGCGGCACTGAATACAATCAATGGAAATGGGATATTAAAGAAAAATATTGCGATAAATGCTGCGGCTGCAATGAGCCATAAGAATTTATTCTTGAGTGAACGACTACCTATACGATAAGTTGCATGAAAGACAATAGCCGTGACCGCAGGTTTAATTCCATAAAATAAACCTGCGATAATTGGGACATCTCCAAACTGCACATAGATCCATGACAAGGCAATCAGGATAAACAATGAGGGCAGCACAAATAGAATGCCTGCCACTAAACCACCTAAAGTACGGTGCATTAACCAGCCGATGTAGATAGAAAGTTGTTGAGCTTCAGGTCCAGGTAACAACATACAATAGTTGAGTGCATGTAAAAATCGTTTTTCAGAGATCCAGCGCTTTTGTTCAACTAGCTCCTGATGCATCACTGCAATTTGACCTGCGGGTCCACCAAAACTAATAAATCCAAGTTTTAGCCAAAATAAAAAGGCTTGCCAAAAAGGAACGTGGTCAGGTGCGGTTGTTGCATCAGATTGCTGCATAATCATTCTCAAATAGAGCGTTTATTTTTTGAATATCGCGAGTTTATTGCACATCATATGAAGGTGATGATTCTAGATGAATCCAATTTATTTCTTTATATATTTTATTGATTTGATAATTCAAATTGATGACTTTTCTTAAATTTATTTCACGTCTAAAGATCAAAGAATCTAGCTTATATATCTTTAAATTGCATAAACAACGCATTTTTTCTTATTTTTAATCATAAAGTGTGACGCATACCATAAGCCTATATTATTGAAAGATCATCTAATTATGGGCATCAAGAACACCAAGCCATTGATTGTAACAGCGATCGTCCTTGTGGCGATTGTTGCTTTTATTATCTATCAAAATCAAAAAGATGCTGTACCAGCTCAGTCTAAAAACAACAAAGCAGTTGTGATTGCCTATCAAACAGGTGTTGATCCGACCAAGGTTGCACAGGCAAATGGAGAATATGAACGTGATACTAATCAAGCAATTCAATGGCGTAAATTTGATGCGGGTTCAGATGTAGTTAATGCATTGGCTTCGGGTGATGTAGTGATCGGCAATATCGGTTCTAGTCCTTTGGCTGCTGCTGCAAGTCGTGATTTACCGATTGAAGTCTTTCTGGTGACGGCTAAATTAGGCGGTTCAGAGGCATTGGTGGTGAGCAACAAATCAGGCATTAAAAACCCGCAAGATTTGATTGGTAAAACCATTGCTGTGCCATTCGTTTCAACCACGCATTACAGCCTATTGTCAGTACTCAAGCATTGGAATATTGCGGATAACCAAGTCAAGATTATTAACTTACGTCCACCAGAAATCACAGCAGCTTGGGAGCGTGGTGATATTGATGCGACCTATGTTTGGGAACCTGCCTTAAGCAAAGTTAAAGCGACTGGTCATGTCTTAACAGACTCGAAAGAAGTCGGCGAGTGGGGCGCACCAACCTATGATTTATGGGTGGTTCGTAAAGATTTCGCTGAGAAAAATCCTGAGTTCTTAAACGCCTTCGTGAGAACCAGCTTAAAGCAGATTGAAAGCTATAACCAAGATCCTAAATCATTTGAGCAAAATGCAGACAATATTCAGAAAATCGCACAATTGACGGGTTCTGATGCCAAAGATATTCCATTGCTTCTTTCAGGAAATATATACCTTGATCGTCAGCAGCAACAAGCCACTTTATCGGATGAATTTGCAGAGAACATTTTTGATACAGCTACTTTCTTAAAAAGCCAAGGCAAGGTAGATCAAGTAAAACCTAACTATCAAGCCAATGTCACCACTCAATTCTTACAACCATAGGAGATCGAAATGAGCGTATTAGCTGCTGAGCATCTTCATTTAACTTTTCCAAACCAGACCGTACCTGTATTGCAAGATATTAATCTCAAAATTGAAGAGGGCACTTTGACGGTAATTTTGGGTGAGTCCGGTTGTGGAAAAACCACATTGCTCAATATTTTGGCTGGTTTTCAAAAACCAAGTTCAGGACAGATCAAACTTGATGATGAAGTACTAACGACACCTGATGCTCGCCGTGCAGTGGTGTTCCAAGATCATGCGCTATTACCTTGGTTAAATGTCTCTGAAAATATCGGTTTTGCTTTACGACTTAAGGGTTTAAAAGAACAACATATTCATCAGCAAGTAGAATCCATCCTGAAGATAGTAGGTTTGAGCCATGTTGCACAAGCCAATATTTGGGAACTGTCAGGTGGTATGAAACAGCGCGTTGGTATTGCACGTGCCCTGATCAGCCATGCGGCATTCATTTTGCTGGATGAACCTTTTGCTGCGCTTGATGCATTTACCCGTGAAACTATGCAGCAGTTGGTTTTGGATTTATGGATTCAACAAAATAAATCTTTTTTCCTCATTACCCATGACATTGAAGAAGCGTTATTGCTCAGTAATCAACTGGTATTGATGACAGCTCGTCCAGGAAAGATTGTTGAAACTTTAAAACTAGACTTTGCAGAGCGCTATAAGCTAGGCGAATCGATTCGAACAATTAAATCCGATCCAAAATTTATTCAATTACGTGAGCAACTGTTTGAGCGTTTGCGTGTACAGAAACAAGCAGGGTATGAGGTGACTGTATGACGGGACAAGCAAAAAATACAGCCTATGAGCTAAGTAACACAGCAGAATTTGCACAAATTGACCCGAAAAAATCAGCTTCAGGACGAAATGCTGTAGGTGTTTTTTTTGCGCGTCATCGTAGTTTGGTGCTGAGTTTATCGAGTGTTATCAGTGTGCTGGTGATCTGGTATTTGATCACTGCTTTAAAAATTGTTCCAAGTTTGTTTTTGCCAAGCCCACAAGCGGTATGGCAGAAGTTTCTTGAAGTCAGTCAACAAGGCTTTATGAAAGCGACTTTATGGCAACATTTAGCCGCCAGTATTTCGCGTGTCTTATTGGCTTTAGTTGCTGCAATTGCGATTGGTATACCTTTAGGTTTATGGATGGGCTTGAACAAATGGGTGCGCGCCGTACTTGATCCTTTGGTTGAGCTGTTACGTCCGATACCACCTCTAGCCTATTTGCCATTATTGGTGATCTGGTTCGGGATTGGTGAAACCACTAAAGTTCTTTTGATTTTCTTTTCAATCCTTGCACCAGTCATTATCAGTAGCACTCATGGCGTAATCAGTCATCAGCTCAATCGTGAGCGCGCAGCCTTATCTTTAGGCGCAAGCCAATCGCAAGTGTTTTGGCATGTGATTCTGCCGACAGCCTTACCGCATATCTTAACGGGTATCCGTATTGGTTTAGGTGTGGGCTGGTCGACTCTAGTGGCTTCGGAATTAGTCGCAGCAGATCGTGGTATTGGTTTTATGGTGCAGTCAGCAGCTCAATTCTTGATTACCGATACTGTGGTTCTCGGCATTATTGTTATTGCGATCGTTGCAGTGAGTTTTGAGTTGTTTTTGCGTTGGTTACAGAAGCAACTCTCTCCTTGGTATGGTCAACAGTTATAAGTGTGAGTAGTAGAAGATGACGTTAAATATTGAAGTTATTAAACCAACCATTGGTGCAATTATTCACGATGTTGATTTAAATACGGTTGATGAAAATACCACACAACAAATTCAACAGGCATTGCTGGATCATCATGTAATTTTCTTCCGCAATCAGCAGCTTGTACCTCAGGCTCAAGCTGAACTTGCACGTGGCTTTGGTTCTTTACATATTCATCCTATTTTCCCGACAGTAGAAAATGTGCCTGAAATTATTGTTCTAGACAGTTGGAAGCAAGATTTACGTGACAACGAGCTTTGGCATACTGATGTGACTTTCAGTCAAAATCCGCCATTAGGGTGTGTCTTACAAGCCATCAAGATTCCACCTGTAGGTGGTGATACATTGTGGTCGAGTGGGGTAGCCGCATTTGCTGCTTTGGATCAAAGCTTGCAACAAAAGTTAAAAGGTTTAACGGCTACACACGATATTCGTCAGTCTTTCCCGATTGAACGTTTTGCGCATAATGATGTTGAGCGTAAGAAATTGGAGGAAACCTTCAAACGTAATCCACCCGTTGTTCATCCTGTGGTGAGAACCCATCCTGTGACAGGACAGCCGATTTTGTTTGTGAGCGAAGGTTTCACCACGCGCATTAATGAGCTAGAAGAATCAGAAAGTGCTGAGTTATTGCAATATCTATTCGCCCACGCGACTCATGAGCAGTTTCATTTACGTTGGCAATGGCAAGAAGGTGATGTGGCGATTTGGGATAACCGTTGTACACAGCATAAGGCTTTATTTGATTATGATGATGCGCATCGGATTATGCATCGCGCCACCATCAATGGTGATGCACCGTTTTATCAGGCTGCAAGTTAATTAATAAATTTAAGAAATAAAAAACCTTGTGCAAAATCACAAGGTTTTTTTTGAAGCTTTATTTATTACTGTTTAACGATCAACACAGGGATATGTGATTCGGTCAACACAGCACGTGCTACGCTACCGAGTAATAAACGCTTAACACCAGTGCGACCATGAGAACCCATAATAATTAAGTCAGCGCCGACTTCCTCTGCGACAAAGATAATCCCTTCGCTTGCAGGACCATGATGTATTTTTGTGGTTACTTGAATTCCATCACGGGTAAATGACTGAGCGATATCTTGCAACTGTGTTTTAGCATGTGCCTCTGCTTGCATAAAATGCTCTGTAATTGCGGGTGCAACTTGATAAAAATCTACGCCCACATAAGGATCAACCGCAACAACACTCAATACCGTGACCTTTGCCCCAGATAATTTAGCTAAAGACAGTGCATGCTCAATGGCTGCATAAGAAATTGGAGAGTCATCAACTGCAACTAAAATATTTTGATAAGACATATTTGCTCCTTATTGTTTATCGTTGTAAAAAGATAAAGTTATATTATGTTGATAGCATATTGAACGTCGTCTAGCAAATTAGACCATGATCAAAAATGTATGATAAAACTGAAAATATTGCTGCAATACAGTAAATTCCACAGCAAAATAGAGATATAACAAAATATCGGTATTTTTGTAATTTACTTTAAAACTCACATGACTGTTTGCTTCTTTTTATTAATCAAACTTTAACCTAAAGGAATCTCAGTGTTACTCAATTTAGAAGCATTTAAACAGCAGAAGTTTGATCAGGTTGCTGCGAAAATTATGGCTGATCCTGATCAATATCTGGGATTTGATTCTGTTTCGGATTTTTATAAAGCAGAATGGTTGGATGAATTTCCGCAAGGTACGACGTGGTCTGCGACAGGCTTAGATAATGGGGCAGAGCAATTTTACGCTATCATAGAGTATGGGCGACACTATCTATATATCAGTCGAACTGAAAAGGTCACGGTAAAACTTGGCATGCGACATGACTACAATAAAAATAATTAATCCGAGCAGTCATCTATTTTAGAGTGAACAGCCTTTGCGATTTTTATCTCAATGCTATACTTCCGAGCAGAGATGAAATCCCAAATAAAACGAAACGGAAATTTTAAAATGGCGCATCAATTTACGGTTAATGAAACAATTCACGGTGTTTCAATTGAAGATTTTACACGATTAGTTGCTCAAACATCATTGCATGAAGCAGTGTGTAAACGTATTCCAGGGGATAACCTCGAAATTCTTGAATCAAATGTAAATGGTGACATTTATACTTTGCGTCGTGAATACAATCTTGACGTCAGCATTCCAGATGTTGCTAAAAAATTATTAAAAAATGCATTCCGCTTAAAACGTTCAGATATCACTAATCTTAAAAATCTAACTTCGACTGTAGAACTTGGCGCAAACCTTCCTTTAGAAGCAAAAGCTGAACGCAAAGTTACAGGTAATAGTGAAAAAGTAGATATTTCATTGACTTGGAATGTGAAAGTAAAAGTACCTTTGATTGGCGGTATGCTTGAAAAGCACGCTGAAGGCGAAATTCGTAAATTTAGCCAACTTGAAATTGAAATCGTAGAAGATGAGTTAAAGAAACAGCTTTAATTTAAGCTAAAAATAAACTCTCCTGAATCGACTGATCTAACGAAGAACGGTTTGATGAAGGAGAGTTTTTTATTGTCTAGAAGCGCAGAAAATAAGGAACTATGGAAAGTATTAGCCCAATCATACTGATCATAGTTGTACTCTCAATAAAATAAGTAAATAGCATAAGCAATAAGCCACAGATCAGAGGCACAGTCATTTTCTGTCTCTTACCATATATAAAATAGCCTAAGCCAATCGAACTAAAAAGAACACTCAAATAAAGCGTTAGTGCATTCATGCTAATTCCATATGTTTTTTTATTAGAAAATATTATGACAAGATTCTTAAATGAAAATGATAGAAGCCAAATTCATTATCCAATAGTATCAATCTAGGTTCGATTTAAAAATTATAAGGTTCTGTGATGAGTGTAATTTTGCCAGTAGCGCAACGCGGTGAAGAGATTTTAAAAATTAAAGCAGCTTTAGTCTCAGATGCAGAGTTTAATAGTGAATGGTTGTTGCAACTGGCTTCTGCGATGCATGCAACGATGTTGGAGCGTAATGGTGTTGGAATTGCTGCACCACAGGTTTATATCTCCAAGCGTATAATTATCGTGGCATCTCGTCCCAATCCTCGTTATCCCGATGCGCCTGAGATGGATGCTGTGGTGATGGTTAATCCTGAGATTTTGGAGTTTTCTCAAGCGACTTGTTTGGGGGAAGAGGGATGTTTAAGTGTTCCTGATGAGCGTGGGCAAGTGCAACGAGCACAGAGTATCAAAGTGCGTTATCACACTTTACAAGGCGAGGTGATTGAAACAACATTTGATGGTTTTCCTGCACGTATTGTGCAACATGAAGTTGATCATTTAGATGGAGTGTTGTTTGTGGATAGATTGAGTGCTTAGAAAATAAAAACAATGAAATCTTATAATAAAAACTTAAAACTTCCATCGCGTGATTTACGCAGTAATATGACTGATGCAGAACAACTGCTTTGGCAAAGATTACGCCGTAAACAGATTTTAGGGTTATAGTTTTATCGACACAAATCTATTTTAAATTATATTGTTGATTCTACAGAACTACTATTAGCTTAAAGATAATGTGTAGTATTGTTGAATCTTTTACATGTTTTATTTTTAGTTATATAATTCATGCACATAAATTTATTTTTTTGAGGTTTTTTATGTATGGGGAGCAATATGAGAGTATCAATTTTCTTGTTGGTGTGAATGGTAGTGGAAAAAGTAGGTATTTAAATAAAATTGCAAAAAAATTCAATAGTTATCAATATAATGTTTTGGCAATTTCAAATACAGTTTTTGATAAAATTGACTCAAAATACAGTAAGAAGATAAGTGCTAATCGTGGTAGGTACATGCTCAAAAAGACCTTTATTGAATCATTATTAAGTGATGATAAGTCTATAAGAGCATATGATGTTCTTAATTATCTTGGTTTTAATAGAGAAGTTAAAATATTATTCAAGTTTCCTAAAAGAGTTTGTAAAAGGAATTTATACAATTACCTTGCTGAGCAATTAAATTCTAGAAATAAACCTTTAATTAAAAAATACTATGATATTCATGAAATTGATGAAATATCCAATATATTTTTAGATCAAATGGATGATCAAGGTGAGGGTAGATTCTATTTGTCATTAAGTGATTTTGATGTAAGAAATAAAACTAAATATAATTATTTTTTAGATAAAATTTTAAGTTTTGAACTTCCATCTAATATTGTTAAAGTTGATATCTTTCTTTCAAAAAATAATGATGAATTTTCTTTAAATGCTACAAGCTCAGGTGAGGCGCATTTTATATCTAACATGTTGTTTTTGATTAATAATTTGTTGGACTATAAGACTAATATTATTTTAATTGATGAGCCTGAAATAAGTTTGCATCCTAAATGGCAAAGAGAATATGTTTTAAAGATTTATGATTATTTTTATAAACATGATATTAAGTTATTTATTGCAACACATTCACCTTTAATTATTTCAAAAGTACAAGTTGCGAACAAAGATATATATCAAGATTACATACAAAAAGTGAAATATAATATTTTTAAAGTAGAACATGAGAAACTTCAAAGTGTTGAAGATGATGAGGATTATAGTATCGAATCTCTGTATTGGGAGGTTTTTGGTGTGTTAACACCAGATAATTCATTTTTATCAAGGTATTGTGTTCAGCTGTTGGATAAGTTTGATCTCAAGAAAATTACTTATGCTGAAATTAGACGTGAATTTCAAAGAATGAAAGAAGCTTGTGACTTAACATTGCAAAGACAGGTATTAACTGATATTGAAGAAAGGTTTGTAATAAGAAATGAAAACTAGTCTTTTAAGTTATCAGTGCCCGTACCCTAAAAAATCTAATTGTGGTAGAGGTCGTGAGATTAAGTGTAAATGTGAAAATACTCCATGGGCTTGCAAAGAATTTTTTCCTTTGAAAAAAAGGTTAAAAGTTAAGTTGAAAAAAGATTTTGATAATACGTGTGCTTTTTGTCAAAGAACTTTAGCAGAAGATGAAGATATTATTATTGATATTGAACATGTTTTACCTAAGCATAAATATGTTTGTTATAGTTTTGATGATCGTAATTTAGTCATTTCTTGTAGGAGATGTAATACAGGAGCACAAAAAGGTACGAGAACAGATTTTATTAATTATTTAATTGATAATAATAAATACGATGAATCAGTTGATTTTTCACTTAATAACTATAGGTTTATTCATCCCAAATATGAAAATACTAGGGATTTCTATGAATTAGCATGTTTACAATCAGGACGTTCAGTATTTATGCGTTATGAAATAAATCAAGAACATCCTAAACTTGAATATACATTCGATTTCTTTAATTTAAAGAAACTCGAGCGTGGTACTCTAGAGGATTGTGCACGAATAATGCTTAAATTAAATAGTAGATTCTCAAAATATTTACCTGAAAAAATATAAAAGAATCCCCTCAATTTGAGGGGATTCTTTTATTTGATAAGAATTGATTTTCTTCCCCCTTTGTTAAAGGGGGATCGAGCGGGGTTAACCAATCGAATCATCTAAATTCGGTGCTAACCAACGCTTTGCTTCATCCAATGTCCAGCCTTTACGCTTTGCATAATCTTCAAGCTGATCTTGAGAAATTTTACCAACGTTAAAGTATTCACTTTCAGGGTGCGAATAATAGAAACCACTGACAGAAGAAGGAGGGATCATCGCAAAGTGTTCAGTTAGCTTTGTACCAATCTTCGCTTCAGAGTCTAACCAGTCAAACAACACAGCTTTTTCAGAATGCTCTGGACAAGCAGGATAGCCTGGCGCAGGACGAATACCGACATATTTCTCTTTGATCAGTTCTTCATTACTCAACGTTTCATCTGCTTTATAGCCCCAGAACTCTTTACGGATACGTTCATGTAAATGTTCAGCGAAAGCTTCTGCAAAACGATCTGCTAAAGACTGAACCAGAATCGCTGAATAGTCATCACCTTTGGCTTTATATTCATTTGCCAATTCTTCTGCACCAAAGATCGACACCGTGAAACCACCGAGATAATCTTCAGGCTGTTCAGAAGGCTTAATATAATCTGCCAAAGACAAGTTTGGTTTACCTGTCACTTTGTCTGATTGCTGACGTACGTGCTCAAAGGTATGAGTACGATTTTGACCTGATTCATCAAATACGCTGACAGTATCTGCACCAGTACGCTGCGCAGGGTATAAGCCAAATACAGCACGAGCATCGAAACGTTTATTTTCAATGATGTCTTTCAGCATCGCTTGCGCTTGATTATAAAGATCAGTCGCTGCTTCACCGACCACTTCATCTTCTAAGATTTTCGGGAATTTACCCGCCAAACTCCAAGAGATAAAGAATGGTGTCCAATCAAAATATTCAACTAAGGTTTCAAGCGGATAATTCTTAATAACTTGTGTACCCAAAGCATTTGGTTTTGGTGGTACATAGTTATTATCAATTTTAAAACCGTTTTCGACTGATTCTGCATAACTCAATTTTGCAGCTTTCGGTTGCTTATTCGCTAAGCGTTCACGAATCTTGGCATATTCAGCACGATGCTCTGCAATAAAGTTACCGCGCATTTCAGGAGAAAGTAGGGTGGTTGCGACACCCACTGCACGTGAAGCATCCGCGACGTAAATTACTGCATCATTTGAATATTGAGGATCAATTTTAACTGCGGTGTGTGCTTTGGATGTAGTTGCGCCGCCGATCAATAAAGGAATATTAAAACCTTTACGTTGCATTTCTTTGGCAACAAAGACCATTTCATCCAAAGAAGGGGTGATCAAACCTGACAAACCAATGATGTCACATTTCTCATCTATTGCTGTTTGCAGAATTTTCTCTGCAGGTACCATCACGCCAAGATCAACGATGTCATAACCATTACAACCCAAGACAACACCCACAATATTTTTACCAATATCGTGTACGTCACCTTTTACCGTTGCCATCAGGACTTTACCTTTAGATTGTCCTTCTGACTTCTCAGCTTCAATGTATGGGTTGAGCCATGCTACAGCTTGTTTCATGACGCGTGCAGATTTAACGACTTGAGGAAGGAACATTTTTCCTGAACCAAACAAGTCACCGACCACGTTCATGCCGTCCATTAGTGGGCCTTCGATCACATCAAGCGGACGTTTTGATTTTAAACGTGCTTCTTCAGTATCTTGATCGATATACGTGGTAATACCTTTAACTAAAGCATATTCGAGACGTTTTTCGACAGATTCATTACGCCATTCAAGATTTTCAGCTTCTTTGGTAGCACCCGCTTGACCACGATATTTTTCAGCAACTTCTAGGAGTTTTTCAGTTGCTGCTTGACCTGTCTCACCTTGATTTTGGTTAAGTACAACATCCTCAACAGCATCTTTCAGCTCTTTATTGATATCGTCATAAATCGCCATCTGACCAGCGTTTACGATACCCATAGTCATGCCTTGTTTGATGGCATGATAGAGGAATACTGAGTGAATCGCTTCGCGTACAGGTTCATTACCACGGAATGAGAACGAAACGTTAGAAACACCACCTGAAATCATGGCATGTGGTAAGTTTTGTTTGATCCAACCCGTTGCTTCAATAAAGTCTACGGCATAGTTATTGTGTTCTTCGATCCCTGTTGCTACTGCAAACACGTTTGGATCGAAAATAATATCTTCAGCTGGATAGCCAACTTCATTGACTAAAATGTCATAAGAGCGTTTACAAATTTCACGCTTACGCTCAGCGGTATCTGCCTGACCAACTTCGTCAAAAGCCATGACAATAACTGCTGCACCGTACTGACGGCAGAGGCGAGCTTTTTCGACAAACTCGTCATAACCTTCTTTTAAGGAAATCGAGTTTACAACAGGTTTACCTTGAACACATTTTAGACCTGCTTCAATGATTTCCCATTTCGATGAGTCAATCATGATCGGCACACGTGAAATATCAGGTTCTGAAGCGACGAGGTTTAGGAAATGCACCATCGCACCTTGCGAATCGAGCATCCCTTCATCCATGTTGATATCAATGATCTGCGCACCAGCTTCAACTTGTTGCTGAGCGACTTCTAAAGCTTCTGCAAAATTTTCTTCACGGATGAGACGAAGGAACTTTTTTGATCCTGTAACGTTAGTACGTTCACCAACGTTTACGAATAAAGAATCATCATAGATATTAAATGGTTCTAAACCACTCAAACGGCAAGCATGAACAGTCTCAGGAATTTTACGTGGTGGAATATCTTTAACAGCTTGGTAGATCGCACGGATATGATCTGGTGTGGTACCACAGCAACCACCAGTAATATTGATCAAACCACTCTCAGCAAATTCTTTAATAAAGGCTGCGGTTTGTTCTGGGGTTTCATCATACTCACCAAATGCATTCGGTAAACCAGCATTAGGATGGGCTGAAACAAAGGTATCTGCAACGTCAGAAATCGTTTTAACGTGAGGGCGCATTGCATCTGCACCTAATGCACAGTTAAAACCAATTGATAGCAAATCACCATGACGCACTGAGTTCCAGAATGCTTCAGCCGTTTGACCTGTCAATGTACGACCTGAGGCATCTGTGATCGTACCTGAAATCATCAATGGAAGTTCATAACCGATTTGCTTAAAGACTTCTTTGACCGCAAAGATTGCCGCTTTACAGTTCAATGTATCGAAAACTGTTTCGATCAATAGAATGTCAGCACCACCTTCAATTAAGGCGTGTGTTGCTTCGATATAATTTTCTTTTAGTTCATCGAAAGTAATATTACGGAATGCTGGATCATTGACGTTCGGTGAGATCGAACATGTACGTGATGTAGGGCCAAGTACACCTGCCACGAATCGTGGCTTATCTGGGGTAGAGTATTTGTCACAAGCCGCTCTCGCGAGACGTGCTGCTTCACGGTTGATCTCAGGTACAAGATCTTCCATGTGATAATCTGACATTGAAACACGTGTACCATTGAAGCTGTTGGTTTCAATAATGTCTGCACCAGCATCCAAATAAGCTTCATGGATACCCTGAATAATCTGTGGTTGAGTCAGTACTAAAAGGTCATTATTACCTTTGAGATCAGAAGCCCAATCTGCGAAACGTTCACCACGATAATCTTCTTCTTCTAATTTATGGCGTTGAATCATGGTTCCCATTGCACCATCAATAATCAAGATGCGTTGGGCGAGAAGAGATTTTAGGGTGGCAAGCGTGGACATAAGGAACCCCAGTATATGGCAAATATAAAAAGCTGAGGCATTGTAACAGAAGCGAACAGAAAGCGCGTATTTTCAACAACACAGAGCACTGATTCTTCAGTTCAATTTTGATGTGTCACAAAACCTTCATTAATTTGTAATAATTATGAGGAATAATGCTCCAAAAACCAGCGAATGAACTGAAATATGACAAATTGATGTCATATTTAGTAGCATTTGTTGCAAAATCAGACAAACAGTTTTTAAGACTTTTTGTTTTTATATCATATTGTATTTAAAGGGATATTTAATTTAATAGACTAAAGATTAGAACAAAAAACATCACAAAATGAGCTGAAATGATGAAATATCAGCTTTATATGACATCTCTTTGTCATATAATTGTCATAATTTAATTAAACAATACAGGGGATTTTTTTATCCTCTAACCGTCTACATGAATTCTAATATTCCTCCTGTTTCGGATTCACCGCTTGCCAACTCTTCGGCAAAATCGACGAATGTACATGTACCTACACCGAAATTCTTTATGCCGGTGTTTTTGACGATCATTGTTTCAACACTTATATATATTGGATTTCAGGTGAGTGCTGATTTAGCGCATGTACCACCTTTGAGTTTATATTCAGTTATTCTTTTGTCTACGGCATTATTCATTGCCTTAGGTTTTGAGTTTGTAAATGGTTTTCACGATACAGCGAATGCTGTAGCAACCGTAATTTACACCAATGCCTTACCTGCACCTGTTGCAGTGATGTGGGCTGGCTTCTGTAACTTTCTTGGAGTTATGGTGGCAAGTGGAGCAGTTGCTTACGGAATTATTGCATTACTTCCAGTTGAAATGATCATGAATGTCGGCAGTGGTGCTGGCTTTGCTATGGTTTTTGCACTGTTGATTGCAGCGATTCTGTGGAACTTAGGAACTTGGTTCTTAGGTATTCCTGCATCAAGTTCTCATACTTTGATCGGTTCGATCTTGGGTGTGGGGATCATGAATCACTTGTTAAATGCATCAACTGGTGCAACCAGTGGCATTGATATGGATCAAGTCATCAAAGTCGGGAAGGCATTGTTATTTTCTCCTTTGATCGGTTTTGCATTTGCAGCAATTGTATTCTTACTGGTTAAAACAATCTTTAAGCGCCAATTGGAATTGTTCCAACCTCCTGTTGGTAACAAACCACCACCACCACTTATTCGTGCGATTTTAATCTTTACCTGTACGGGTGTAAGTTTTGCGCATGGTTCAAATGATGGTCAAAAAGGCATGGGCTTAATCATGTTGATTTTGATTGGTTTGGTTCCTTTGGCTTATTCATTGAATAAAAACTTAGATGCTCAACATCTACAATCATTCGAACAGCTTTCGGCTCAAACAGCGACAGTGTTGAATGTCAATCAGAATGAATTATCTGATGAAAAAGCTCGTGAAGTTTTGACGAAATTTATTCAAACCAAAGAGCAAACTCCAGAAGTTGTTCCTGCTCTTGCAAGCATGACCTCTCATTTGGGTGATCGTGTAGCGACTTATGGCAACTTAAAGGATATTCCTGAAGCTGCTGTGAGTGAAATTCGTAATGACATGTATTTAAGTACAACGACATTTAAACGTTTAGATAAAGCAGATGCTTTACCTGAAATGAATAAAGACCAAGAAAAATTGGTAAAAGAATATCGTAGTAACTTAGATTCATTCTTACAATACATTCCAAACTGGGTGAAGGTCGCAGTCGCGCTTGCTCTTGGTTTAGGTACGATGGTGGGTTGGAAACGTATCGTGATCACAGTGGGTGAGCGTATCGGTAAAAACCACATGACTTATGGTCAAGGGATGTCAGCGGAATTAGTTGCGATGAGTACGATTGCTGCTGCTGATGGTTTAGGTATGCCTGTATCAACAACACACGTTTTGAACAGTGCGGTTGCAGGTACGATGGTGGCAAATAAATCAGGTTTGAATTTTGCGACAGTACGTACCATTCTTTCAGCTTGGGTATTTACCTTACCTGCAACGATCTGTTTGTCAGGTGGCTTGTACTGGGTATTCCTACAATTTGTGTCTTAAGTATAGTTAGAATATTTAGAATAGAAATAAAAGCTTTGCTTCGGCAAGGCTTTTTATTGCTTTAATCTTTGAGCTAATTGCACTATCAGTATATCTGTTGCTAAGCAAAGGCTTAGTCACCTGATCCAATAGATTGTTTTAAACATTGATTTCAGCTCTTTTTTTTACGTTGTAACTAGTCATTTTTAGCTTTGCACTAAACTATCCATCTATGAAATTCAAATCAGCAGCATGTGCATCTAAAAATTCAAATAAGTGAAGGCTATTCCCCAAATGTGGAATATGTTTCCTGACAAATATTAATTATTATGAAGATGCCTATATGTTTGGTTATCCTTATTGTAAACAACGTTTTACTTAAATTTCGTTTACACTCCGCCATTCTCAGAAATCGAGAGTGGCTTTTTTTATTTCTCAGATAATTGCACCAATAAAAAAGGAGCTATTGAATAGCTCCTTTTTCAAATGATATTAGCAATTATGCTTGTTGGATTCCTGCAACAACCCAATCTTGTTGCGAGCCAACAGGTTTAACAAAGTGCCAAATTTCAGTAAATGGTTGTGGCAAGCTATTTAAATCTTCACTTACCGTACCTGTGAAACGAACGCTAACCACATATTGTCCATTTTCAGTTGTGCTTTCAGCAACCATCGCATTGAGATTGCTAAACTCAGCCACATCTTGGTCTTGGTTAGCCATGATGTCGCTATACATTGAGTTATAAAGCTCAGGAGTCAAGTAACGACGAATTTCTTCGATATTATTTGCGCTATTTACTGATTGAATGTGATTGAAGCGTTGGCGTGCAATACGGAGGAAAGCAGCAGGTTCAGTCCCATCAGGTAATTGATTGCCACTACTCATTGAGGCACCACCAAATGGAGCCTGAGTCGCAACACCACCACCAACTGATTGACCAAAAATATTGGTGTTGTCACCAGCCGTTTGACGCATAGTTGGTTGTGGGCTTACAGGACGGCCAAAGTTGTTTTGACCGTTATTATTTGGAGCATATGGATTAGCTGCGGCTAATTTTTTTTTTGCACCGAATTTACGGAATACAAAGAATGCAACTGCAGCAGCTAGGAGTACCCATAACCAACCTGGAATACCACCTTTTTCCTCTTCTTGCGCAGCTTGCTGCTCAGCAGAAGTAGGATTGTTGTCATCTGCCAATGCATTTGCAGCAACCGCACCTACAGCAGCACCTGCTACACCAGCAGCAACCATAGAACCTACGCCTGGACCTGATTTTTGAGTCGTCGTAGTTTTAGTTGTAGGTTGTTGGTACGATTGAGTTGTAGTTGGCTGAGATTGAGTCGTCGTTGTTGAACGAGTCATACCATGACTTTTGCCACCGCCCGCACGTTTAGCTTCTGCAACTGGTGCCGCGACCAAAGTTGCCATCAATAAAGCTGCCATCAAGCCACGCTGGTGTACTTGCATCGAAAATTCCTATTTAATTCCAAGATGTAAGTGTATTTATGAAGGTATTCGTTGATAATTTCAACTAAAAAAGTATGTTTTTTTATGTCAGCTCATCACTAAGCTGCATTGCTTCAGTCAATGCTTCATGTAAACGGGCTACAGCAATGATTTGAACACCATCAATACTTTTTTGTGGCGCATTTGCTCTTGGTAAAATCACATATTTAAAACCATGTTTTGCCGCTTCTTTTAAGCGTTCCTGACCATTCGGAACAGGGCGTATTTCTCCCGATAAACCAACTTCACCAAAAACAGCCAGTTGTTGTGGTAATGCTTTACCACGCAAACTTGAAGCGCAGGCGAGTAATACCGCTAGATCTGAACCAGTTTCCGTGATCTTTAATCCACCTACGACATTGACATAAACATCTTGTCCCGCGGTTTGAACACCACCATGTCGATGCATTACCGCAAGTAGCATGTTCAGACGATTTTGTTCAAGTCCTAATGCAACACGCCGAGGTTGAGCATGTGCATCATCAACAAGAGCTTGAACTTCGACGAGTAATGGGCGAGTGCCTTCACGGCTAATCATCACAATTGAACCCGGAATGGCTTCATCATAACGACTGAGGAAAATAGCGGAGGGATTGGCGACTTCTCGTAGCCCTTTATCGGTCATGCCAAAGACACCTAGCTCGTTGACTGCTCCGAAACGGTTTTTCACGGCACGAATCATACGATATCGAGAATCCGCCTGACCTTCGAAATACAGTACGCAATCCACCATATGTTCAAGCACACGTGGTCCAGCTAAAGCACCTTCTTTAGTTACATGCCCCACGATAAATAACGCTGTTCCGCTATTTTTTGCAAAACGTGTGAGCAGGGCGGCTGATTCACGGATTTGTGAGACACCCCCCGGTGCAGATTGTAAGGTTTCTGTATATAAGGTCTGAATCGAGTCTAAAATCGCAACGGCTGGTCTTTCTTGAGCCAATACTTCACAGATTCTTTCCACACAGGTTTCAGCCATTACTTTGAGCTGGTCTGTAGGTAAATCTAATCGCTGCGCACGTAAAGCGACTTGTGATAATGATTCTTCACCTGTGACATAAAGAGCGGAACTTTTAGCTGCTGCCATATGAGTAGCTGTTTGCAATAAGATGGTAGATTTTCCGATACCAGGGTCACCACCGATTAAAACGACTGATCCAGTCACTAAACCGCCACCGAGTACGCGATCAAATTCGCCAATCCCAGTAGCTAGACGAGTTTCATGTGAAACGGAAATTTTATTTAGAGTTGTGATGCTCGCTGCTTGACCTGCATAACCGCCTCCCATCTTTGATTGCGCTCTGTGGGATACGATTGGCTCTATGCGAACTTCTACGAGGCTATTCCATTCTCCACATTCAGAGCATTGTCCTGCCCATTTTGGATGATCGGCGCCACATTGTTCACATCGATAAACAGTTTTAATTTTTGCCATATATAAAATTGAAAATTTGCGATAAATTAGTTAAAAAGTAGAGTAATTACGGAAAAGATCAATATCGTTCATTTTCTTGATAAGGAATTAAGAGTAAACGGTGTTTTCGTAATTGACTGGTTAAAGGGAAGTGCTCAGAAAAATAACACGATATAAGACTTTTACAAGTAAGATATAGTAGGTTTTTGAGTCGAAAAATTCTTTAAATTCACTTTTTCCACGGAAGGTCTTTGAGCATTTGCTCATTTGTTGTCATAAGAATTATATTGAATGGCATAAATATTGCTGATGCTCAGACAAATGAAAATGTATCAATTGATATATTTTTAAATTATACAAAAGGTTGGTGTTTATGAGTGCAGCAGAAATTGTTGATTGGATAAATAGTATTATTTGGAGCAAAGCTCTGATCTATTTATGTTTAGGTGCAGGTTTATTTTTCTCCGTCCTAACAAGGTTTGTTCAAGTTCGTCAGATCAAAGATATGATAAGGCTCCTCATTAAAGGAGGCTCATCAGCACAAGGTATTTCTTCGTTTCAAGCACTCGCTGTTTCACTGTCAGGTCGTGTTGGTGTAGGTAATATTGCAGGTGTTGCTGCTGCAATTGGTTTTGGTGGACCAGGTGCAGTCTTCTGGATGTGGGTCGTTGCTTTTCTAGGAGCAAGTACCGCATATGTTGAATCAACCTTGGGTCAAATCTATAAAGTTGAATATCAAGGTCAATATCGTGGTGGTCCTGCATTCTATTTTGACCGTGGTCTAGGTCAACGTTGGTTAGGGATTCTATTTGCAATTGCAGCAATTATTTCATGTGGTTTATTCTTACCAGGTATTCAAGCAAATGCGGTTGGTAACGCATTCACTCAAATTACTGGTGAAGGTGCGATTGTATTTGGAAACGTCGGTACTTATAAGCTTTTAGCTTTAGTTGTGATTGTGGCATTACTTGCGGTCATTATCTTTGGTGGTATTAAACGAATTGCAAAATTTGCTGAATTCGTGGTGCCATTTATGGCGGCAGGCTATATTTTGATGGCTTTAATTATTGTCTTCATCAATATTGATAAGTTACCTGGTGTGATTTCTTTAATTTTTGCTGATGCCTTTTCACCTATGGCAGGTCTGGGTGCTGCAATTGGTTGGGGGGTAAAACGTGGTGTTTATTCGAATGAAGCAGGACAGGGTACAGGACCACATGCCGCTGCCGCAGCTGAGGTACAGCATCCTGCGCAACAAGGTTTAGTACAAGCATTCTCGATTTATGTAGATACTTTATTCGTTTGTTCAGCAACTGCGTTTATGATTTTGATCACGGGCATGTATAATGTTCAAGGTACATTAGAAGCTGGTCAATTTATTGTACAAAACGTTGCTGCTACAGCTGAAATTGGTTCGCCAGCATTTACACAAATGGCTGTGAGCACGGTATTTGGTGGTTTTGGACAAATCTTTGTTGCGTTAGCTGTATTCTTTTTCGCATTTACAACGATTGTTGCCTATTACTATATCGCTGAAACCAACATTACTTATTTAAGTTATATTACCAAAACTCCATCTTTATTATTTATCACCAAATGCTTCATCATTCTTTCTGTTTCATATGGCGTAATCAGTGCGACGGGCTATATTTGGGGAATTGGTGATATCGGTGTGGGCTTAATGGCTTGGATTAACATCATTGGTATTATTGTGACTTACTTCATTTGGAAACCAACGATTAAAGCATTAAGAGATTATGAACAGCAGCAAAAAGCGGGTGTTAAAGAGTTTACTTTTGATCCAGTAAAACTTGGTATTCGTAATGCTACGTTCTGGGAAGATCGTATTAAGAATAAACAAAAGTAATATCATAATAAATTAAAGTAAAAATCTAGATAAAAAAGCAGCCTTCAGAGGTTGCTTTTTTTATTGCCTAATTTTTAAGCTATTGAAAAATATGGAGTCAAAAAAGTGCATTGAGTTGGTACATCCTTGTGCGTATGATCAGGCCCATTTGTATTTAACTTGAAATGTTGAGTTGTACAGACAGAAAATTGGTTAGCTAAAACATCATCAAAACAATTTACAGTGCAAGAAGATGCCATTAAATGGTGCGAATTGTCATTTTGATTTGATCATTAGCTAATGAACGAAAGATACTGGAGAGTTTTTGTAAAAATGTCGAATCAAAATTTAGGTGAGGTCAACGAGCAAAGTGGGCTTCACCGTAGTCTATCTAATCGACATCTTCAACTGATTGCAATTGGTGGCGCAATTGGAACAGGATTGTTTATGGGTTCAGGCAAAACGATTAGTTTAGCTGGCCCATCAATTCTATTTATTTACATGTTGATTGGTTTGATGGTGTTCTTTGTCATGCGTGCATTGGGCGAATTATTGCTTTCAAACCTAAACTATAAATCATTTATTGATTTATCAACTGACTTGATCGGTCCGTGGGCAGGTTATTTCGTTGGCTGGACGTATTGGTTATGTTGGGTCACGATTGGTATTGCTGACCTGTCCGCGATCATTTATTACCTCGAATTTTTTAATGGTGGACAGTCATTTACGCCTTTAGGTGGTTTGTTAATTAGTACCGTTGCCATAGCATTCGTATTGGGTCTGAATCTCGTTACCGTGAAGTTATTTGGTGAAATGGAATTCTGGTTTGCAATGGTGAAAATCACAGCGATTATTGTATTAATCCTTGTGGGTTTATGGATGATTTTCACAGGTTTTACCAATACATCGGGAACTGTAGCCAGCGTTTCAAACTTATGGACGCATGGAGGTATGTTTCCTAAAGGCTTCGAAGGGTTCCTTGCAGGATTCCAAATTGCAATTTTTGCATTTGTTGGGGTAGAGCTTGTCGGAACTACGGCTGCTGAAACTCAAGACCCTCAGCGAAACTTACCCAAAGCGATTAACTCGATTCCAATACGTATTATCATTTTCTATGTCTTGGCTCTTTTTGTCGTAATGAGTGTCACGCCTTGGGATCAGATTAATCCTAAAGTCAGCCCATTTGTGAATATTTTCTCTCAGGCTGGTATTGCCTCTGCTGCAATTATTATGAATTTGGTGGTGTTATCTTCGGTAATGTCATCTATGAACAGTGGGGTATTCTCAACGAGTCGTATGCTTTTTGGTTTATCAACAGATAAACAAGCGCCTCGACTATTTGCAGGTTTGTCTAAAGCAGCTGTTCCAGCAAATGCATTGATTTTCTCCGCGATCTGTATTTTCATCGGTGCATTGATTCAGTTTGTATATAAATTACAAAGCGGAACTAACGATGAAGTAACAGCATTTGTTTTGGCAACGACCTTATCTACGATTTTGTTTATTTGCGTTTGGATCATCATTATGTGGAGTTATATGAACTACCGCAAACGATCTCCTGAACTTCATGAGCAGTCAATTTTTAAATTGCCAGGTGGTGTGATGACATGCTGGATCGTGATTATTTTCTTCTTATGTACGATTGGCGTTTTAGCATTGGATGAAGATACTCGAAAATCTCTGATTGTCAGTCCAATTTGGTTCATTATTCTGATCATTGGTTATTTCTTCGCAAAGAAAAAATAAGATCAACCGTGATATATGAAAACGTCAGCTTATGTTGGCGTTTTTTTATGTTTGGACTTTAGCCAATTTGAGGTTCACGCTATACTGCTCCGAATTGTAAAAATTAGGTGCTCAGATGCTTAAAGTCATTTGTTCGATCAGTTTATTGTTTAGCAGTATTGTATTAACAGCGTGTGGTCAATCTGGTGCTTTACAGTTACCGTCTGATCCAAACCATGATAAAAGAGCAAAGTATTTGCTTTACAAAAACGATGCATCGCAATCTCAAAGCTCATCTGATCAAAAGGATGATGATACTCAAGTTGAAAACTCAACATCATCATCACAGTAGTCAAAACCATCTCACCTTAAGTTTGTAAATAAGGACATCTTCATGAGTTTCACTCGCATTAATGGCGTATTGCATGCTGAGCAATGTTCACTTGATCAGCTCGCGCAGCAATTCGGCACGCCACTCTATGTTTATTCCAAAGCAACTTTGGAAAAACATTATCTAGATATGGATCGTGCTTTTGATTTTATTGATCATCAAATCTGTTTTGCGGTGAAATCAAACTCAAACTTAGCTGTTCTTAATGTTTTGGCAAAACTAGGTGCTGGTTTTGATATTGTGACTGGTGGAGAGCTTGCGCGCGTTCTTGCGGCGGGTGGTAATCCAGCGAAGATCGTTTTTTCAGGCTTGGGTAAGTCAGAAGCAGACATTGAAAAAGCATTAGATGTTGGCATCGCTTGTTTCAATGTTGAATCTTATGCTGAACTTGATCGTATTCAGAAAGTTGCAGCTAAACTTGGAAAAAAAGCTCCGATTTCATTGCGTGTCAATCCAGATGTTGATGCAAAGACGCATCCTTATATTTCAACAGGCTTGAAAGAAAATAAATTCGGTATCCCAAGCGATACAGTGTATGAAACTTATCAATACGCAGCGTCTTTACTAAACTTAGAAATTGTCGGGATCGACTGTCATATTGGATCACAGTTGACTGAGACCAAGCCATTCGTTGATGCGCTTGATCGTGTGGTTTTAATGATTGAAGAGTTGAAAAAGTTAGGCATCAACCTCAAACATATTGATATTGGTGGTGGTTTAGGTGTGCGCTATAAAGATGAAACACCGCCAACCGTTGCTGAATATGCAAATGCGATGCGCCCTGTATTAGAAAAACTAGGTTTGAAAGTTTATATGGAGCCTGGTCGTAGTATTTCTGCAAATGCAGGTGCATTATTAACAAAGGTTGATTTGTTGAAACCAACGAATCATCGAAATTTTGCAATTATTGACGCAGCAATGAACGATTTGATTCGTCCTGCTTTATATGAAGCATGGATGGATATTCAATCTGTTGCCCCACATTCAGATGTTGAAGTAAAAACATGGGATTTGGTCGGTGCGATCTGTGAAACAGGTGATTTCTTGGGGAAACAGCGTGATTTAGCGCTGCAAGAAAATGATGTCTTAGCAGTATTGGGTGCTGGAGCTTATGGTTTTGTAATGAGCTCAAACTATAATACACGTGGTCGTGCTGCTGAAGTGATGGTCAGTGGTGATCAAGCTTATTTAATACGTGAGCGTGAAACCATCGAATCACTTTGGGAAAAAGAACGTTTATTGCCTGAGGAGTAAATTGGATGTATTTAGAATTTACCAAAATGCATGGTTTGGGCAATGATTTTATGGTTGTTGACCTTGTCACCCAACGCGCTTATTTAGATACAGTCACGATTCAGCGTTTAGCTGATCGTCATTTTGGCGTAGGCTTTGATCAGTTACTTATCGTTGAACCGCCTGATTTTCCAGATGCTGACTTTAAATACCGTATTTTTAATGCAGATGGTTCTGAAGTTGAACAGTGTGGTAATGGTGTGCGTTGTTTTGCTCGATTTGTACATGAGCGCCAACTGACGACTAAAACCAAGATTCGTGTGCAAACAAAAGCAGGTATTGTAGAGCCTGAATTGGGAGCAAATGGTTGGGTACGTGTCAATATGGGTCCTCCGAAGTTTCTTCCAGCTGAGATTCCATTCCTAACGGATGAACACGAAGACACTGAAGGTCTTTACAAACTGGGTCTTGCTGATAATAAAAGCATCAACATTGATGTCGTTAACATGGGAAATCCTCATGCAGTTACGATCGTGCCAGATGTATTAACGGCTGATGTTGCAGGAATCGGTCCTCAAGTTGAATCACATGCTCGTTTTCCAGCAAGAGTAAATGCTGGTTTTATGCAAATCGTTGATGAAAAACATATTCGCTTACGTGTGTTTGAACGTGGTGTAGGTGAGACTTTAGCTTGTGGTACAGGTGCTTGTGCCGCTGCTGTCAGTGGTATGCGCCGTGGTTTACTCGCTAATGAAGTTGAAGTTCAGTTAGCTGGTGGGAAATTACATATAGCTTGGCGTGAAGGCGATGTGGTGTGGATGACAGGTCCAACCACGCATGTTTATGATGCGCGTCTTGATTTAAGATATTTCCAAAGCTAAATTGAGTGGTAAATAAACACCTTGCAATTAGTAGGGTGTTTATCTCTAAGAATAATAAGTCTCAAGGACAATAATGAATAACTTGGTTTTTCTTCCAGGCGCTTCAGGTAATACACAATTTTGGTATCCTTTAATTGCACAACTTCCCAAAACTTACACAAAGCAAGTGATTGCCTATCCAAGTTTCCATGGTGTGGCTGCACATCCTGATATAAACAGTTTTGATGATTTGAGTGATTATGTTGTTGAGCAGATTCAACAACCTTCAATCTTAATTGCACAGTCAATGGGTGGAATCTTTGCAATCAAAGCTGCACTAGAAAAAACCTCTTTAATAAAAGGTTTAATCTTGATTGCAACCTCGGGTGGGGTCAATTTAGATCAGTTTCAGGTTCAAGATTGGCGTGAATTTTATCAGCAAGAATACGCAGAATATCCGAACTGGTTTATCACAGCCAGCATCAATTACGAGGAATTCATATCCTCGATAGATATCAAAACCTTATTGATTTGGGGTGATCATGATCCAATTAGCCCCGTTGAGGTAGGTAAGTATCTAAATCATTTAATTGAAAAATCTAATTTATATATTGTCGAGGGTGGTGATCATCAGTTGGCAGAAAAATGTGCCAATGAAGTCGCGTTGCAAATTAATAGGTTTTTAGAAACTATTTAGCTTTATGTCGAGTGTGTTCCACAAACACGCTATTGGATTGATTATCTTTTACTAAATGCTAGTTTTAAGGCAAACAGGATAAAAATACTGCCAGTAATACGATCCATATACTTAATAAACTTTGGTCGTTTTAGGTAAGCAGAGATTGATTGCATCGCAGAGATTAAAATGATAGACCAAATAATCCCAATCACAACATGGATCATGACTAAGCCCATCGTCCAAATCACAGGAGAAGCAGTGTGTGGAATAAATTGAGGAAGAAAGGAGAGGTAAAAGACACCTACTTTGGGATTGAGTAAGTTTCCCAAAAAACCTTTAACAAACCAATTTTGAGTATTCGTCGTATCATTTATATCTGCAAGTTGAGTTCGTGGTTTCAATAGTAAATTTAAACCAAGCCAAGCTAAGTAGGCTGCTCCCATCCATTTCAGCATGTTAAATGCCAAATCAGAAGTCATTAAAAGCGCACCTAACCCACAAGCAACAACTACACCCCAAACAATACAGCCTAGCGTGATACCCAAAGCTGCTTGAAAGGCTTTAGCTTTTCCTTCAATAGTTGCTGTGCGAATAACTAAAGTTGTATCCAATCCAGGTGTAATGGTGAGTAAAGTGATTGCAATCAGGTAAGGGATCAGAAGAGTAAGCATTATATAAAGCCACCGCTCGAAACTTGAAATTTATTGTATTACATCAATTGTTCATCTTCGATGCTTGTATAATCTTTAATGAATAAAAATTTGTTAAACTACGCTATAAATAGCACATGCAAACAAGAGAATATAGCTTGGAAGCTCCTGAAAAACTGCTATCAATGTGGTTAAAAGAACGAATTATTCAAAATCAGTCAGAACATACGATTGAAGCTTATCAACGTGATCTTACTGATTTTTTTAACTTTTGTGACAGCAAGAGTTTAGCTTTATACGATATTGAAGCATCTGACTTACGCGAATATTTGGCAAATCGTGTTGAAAAAGATCAGTTGAGTTCAAGCAGTTTGCAGCGTCATTTGACCTCAATACGCCAGTTTATGAAGTGGGCTGAGCAAGGACAATATTTACAACAAAATCCATCAGAAGATTTTAAGTTAAAAAGACAGCCTAGACCCTTGCCAGGTATGGTCGATATTGAAACTGTACATCAAATTTTAGACCAAGCTCCACCAGATAAACCAATTGAACAGCAGTTGTGGCTGCGTGACAAAGCGATACTGGAATTACTTTATTCCAGTGGACTGCGGCTCGCTGAATTACAAGGTTTGATGATTAAAGATATCGACTTCAATCGTCAATTGTTAAGAATTACAGGTAAAGGCAATAAGACTCGAATCGTTCCGTTTGGTCAGAAAGCGAAAGATAGTCTAATTGAATGGCTGAAAATTTATCGAATCTGGCAAGGTGAATTTAACTTAGATAGTGCTGTTTTTATCTCACAACGTGGTAATCGACTTACCCCTCGACAAATTGAGAATCGGGTCAAGCTACAAGCACAAAGAGCTGGAGTGAATGTTGATTTACACCCTCATTTGTTGAGACATTGTTTTGCCAGTCATATGTTATCTGCAAGTGGTGATCTAAGGTCAGTGCAAGAAATGTTAGGACATAGCAATTTGTCTACTACACAAATTTATACTCATGTTGATTTTGATCAATTGGCAAGAGTTTATGATCAAACCCATCCACGGGCTCAAAAAGACTAAATTTGGTTATATTATGTTGCAAAGTTGGGTGATTAATAAGCGACTATTAAAATGTGATGAGAGTGAATCATGTCCGTTTTGGGTTCTTACTTTATTGCCAATATTTTTTGAAGTCTAAAAGGGGATTTGATTTGCTCGAAATGATCCGTTACAGATCCATCAAATTTAAAAAATAGTCGATATTTAGGTTGTTGAATTATATTAAAATATTAAAAAAATCAAAGTCTAATGAATATCCTATTAAATACACAGCAATTCAATTACATCAACAACTACAAATAATTGAACTGAGCATTTCATCTTTTTTCTACCCCGAGCAGAAATTGTGACTTGACCGAAATGCCAAATACATTGCAAGATAGGGCACCTAAAAAGTTTCAAACGAAGAGTTAGAATACTCTTCACTACATTTACTTGCTTAGAACAGCCGAGGATTACATGAAGGCTCTTGTCGCTGTAAAACGTGTGGTTGATGCCAACGTTAAAGTTCGTGTTAAGCCGGACAATAGTGGGGTTGACCTTACTAACGTTAAAATGTCAATCAACCCATTCTGTGAAATCGCAGTGGAAGAAGCGGTTCGCTTAAAAGAAAAAGGAACAGTTTCTGAAATCGTTGTTGTTTCAGTGGGTCCTAAAGATGCTCAAGAACAAATCCGTTCTGCAATGGCTTTAGGTGCTGACCGTGGTATTTTAGTTGAAACTGCTGATGAAATTGGTGCTCTAGAAGTTGCTAAAATCCTCAAAGGCATTGTTGATGCTGAGAAACCAGAACTTATTCTTCTTGGTAAACAAGCAATTGATGACGACTCTAACCAAGTAGGTCAAATGCTTGGCGCTTTACTTGGTGCTGGTCAAGGTACTTTCGCATCTGAAGTTAAGGTTGACGGCGGTAAAGTTCAAGTTACTCGTGAAATCGACGGTGGTTTACAAACTGTTGAGCTTGCACTTCCTGCAATCATCACAACTGACTTACGTTTGAATGAGCCACGTTATGCTGCTCTTCCAAACATTATGAAAGCTCGTAAGAAGCCGCTTGATACTAAATCTCCTGCTGATTATGGCGTTGCAACTGGTACTAAACTTAAAACTGTTAAAGTTGAAGCACCTGCTGAACGTAAAGCTGGCGTACAAGTGAAGTCTGTAGACGAGCTTGTTGAAAAATTGAAAAACGAAGCGAAAGTGATCTAATACAGAAGGATACAATCATGAGTATTTTAGTTATCGCTGATCACAACAACCAGACACTTAACGGTGCAACTTTAAACGTTGTTGCGGCAGCTCAAAAAATCGGTGGTGATATTACTGTATTAGTAGCTGGTTCTGGCGCTCAAGCAGTTGCTGATGCTGCTGCTAAAGTTGCTGGTGTGAGCAAAGTATTACTTGCTGACAATGCTGCTTATGCAAACCAATTGGCTGAAAACGTAGCTGCTTTAGTTGCGGATTTAGCGAAAGGTTACAAATACGTATTAGCTGCTTCTACAACAACTGGTAAGAACATTCTTCCACGTGTTGCTGCACTTCTTGATGTAAGCATGATCACAGATATCATTTCTGTAGAATCTGCAAATACATTTAAACGACCAATCTACGCTGGTAACGCGATTGCAACTGTTCAATCAGATGAAGCAATTATCGTTGGTACAGTTCGTGGTACAGCGTTTGATGCTGTAGCTGCTGAAGGTGGTTCTGCTGCTGTTGAAGCTGTTGCTGAAGCGAAAGATGCTGGTATTTCTAAGTTTGTAAGCGAAGAAATCGTGAAACTTGATCGTCCAGAATTAACTGCTGCGCGCATCGTTGTTTCTGGTGGTCGTGGTGTAGGTTCTGGTGAGAACTACCATAAAGTACTTGACCCATTAGCTGACAAGCTTGGTGCTGCACAAGGTGCATCACGTGCAGCAGTTGATGCTGGTTTCGTACCTAACGACTTCCAAGTTGGTCAAACTGGTAAAATCGTTGCGCCTGATCTATACATGGCGATCGGTATCTCTGGTGCGATCCAGCACTTAGCTGGTATGAAAGATTCTAAAGTTATTGTTGCTATCAACAAAGACGAAGAAGCACCAATCAACAGCGTTGCTGACTACTGGTTAGTTGGTGATTTGAATACTGTTGTACCAGAATTGGTATCTAAACTTTAATTCGTTCTGAATAAAGTGAAAGAACGCTCCGAAAGGGAGCGTTTTTTATTGGGAAGAGTTTAAAATAGGGAAACAAAAGGATATAACAACTACACCATGTGTTAACTGCATAATTAATAAATGATATTTGTAGTAAGGTGAGGAAATTTCACATTTCCACGTCGGAAATTTGATACTCCAGTCATTATTCATAAAGGTAAGATTATCAGTCAGTTTCCATGAAATATATTCAATGCCATATTTGAATATTTCTTCTAGGTTTTCAGTTGATTGGAAGTTGTGTAATGTGTGGGTGAGTTGTTTGGCAATATAGCGGTTAATTTGTGTTGATTGAAAGACTTCAAGAACCCATTGCAATTCATTTTCGTGTAAATGAGTGATCTGCTTTGTTGAAACTGTATAATGTATATTATTGCGGAAATAATCTAAATGATATGGGATAACTATTTGTTTTAGGAAGTCTATGTCAATTTTTCTATGTTTGTTCTTTATGGGGAAAATATGCTGAGAAAATACATTTGAAAATGGTGCGTTGCAAAGCATACGACCAATTCCAAAGAGTATATTATGATTTTCTTGATTGTAGTATTTAAACATGCGTTTTGAGACGCGGTAGCGATAATTTTGATTTGGTTTTGACATATTTCCCGAAATAAATTTTTGCTTAATAATTTTCCGCAAATTCTATATAAATAAAGAAAATACGACAATCTATTTGTATCAAAAACTCCCAGCTTGCGAGCATTTTATGCTATAATTTTCCATTGTATTTTTATTTTTAGTTCAAGCCCTTGAGCTAAATTTTTGTAAGATTGAAGACATAAAAAACAGGTAGATGTTTCTATCTGTAAACAAGGAGTATGCATGAGCGTATCGGAAATCAGACCGATTGCCATTGAGGACGAACTCAAGCATTCATATTTAGATTATGCAATGAGCGTAATCGTATCTCGTGCATTGCCAGATGTGAGAGACGGTCTCAAACCTGTTCATCGTCGCGTATTATTCGCAATGCACGAATTGGGCAATGATTATAACAAAGCGTATAAAAAATCTGCTCGTGTAGTGGGTGATGTAATCGGTAAATATCACCCTCATGGTGATAGTGCAGTCTATGAAACGATTGTTCGTATGGCGCAAGATTTTAGCTTGCGTTATATGTTGGTCGATGGTCAAGGTAACTTTGGTTCTGTCGATGGCGATAGTGCGGCGGCAATGCGTTATACCGAAGTCCGCATGCAAAAGCTTACCCATGAAATTTTGGCCGACTTAGAAAAAGACACGGTTGATTGGGAAGATAACTACGACGGTTCTGAGCGTATTCCGCAAGTGATGCCAACTCGTATTCCTAATCTTTTGATTAATGGTACAACAGGTATTGCAGTGGGTATGGCGACCAATATGGCGCCGCATAATATGACCGAGGTCGTCAATGCTTGTTTAGCCTATGCCAATAATCCGAATATTTCTATTGAAGGATTGATGGAGCATATTACTGGTCCTGACTTCCCAACTGGCGGTATTATTTACGGTAAATCAGGTATTGTAGATGCTTATCGTACGGGTAAAGGTCGTCTTCATATCCGTGGTAAGTATCATTTCGAAGAAGATCAGAAAACGGGTCGTACGACTATCGTCTTTACTGAAATTCCATATCAGGTCAATAAAGCAAAAACGATTGAGCGTATAGCTGAACTGGTTAAAGAAAAGAAACTTGAAGGAATTTCTGAACTTCGAGATGAGTCAGATAAGGAAGGGATGCGTATTGCAATTGATTTGAAGCGTGGCGAAAACGCGGAAGTCATTGTAAATAATTTATTCTTACACACCCAACTGCAAAACTCTTTCAGCATCAATATGGTCTGCCTAGATAATGGTCAGCCAAAATTGATGAATCTTAAAGATATTATTGCGGCATTTATCCGTCACCGCCAAGAAGTTGTGACACGCCGCACCATGTATGAGCTTCGCAAAGCACGTGAACGTGGGCATATCTTAGAAGGTTTGACTGTTGCATTAGCGAATATTGATGCCATTATTGAAACCATTAAGACTTCTGCCAATCCTAGTGAAGCACGTGAGCGTTTACAGGCTGGTGAATGGGCTGGTGGTGGTGTTGTCGCACTTCTAGAAAAAGCTGGTGCTATTTCAGTTCGTCCAGATGAAATTGAAGGGGAAGATCCTGCACGTCCATTTGGTCTGTCAGGAGATATTTATCGTTTATCACCAACACAGGTGAATGCGATTCTTGAATTACGTTTACATCGTTTGACGGGTCTTGAACAAGATAAGTTACACGCTGAATATACTGAGATTTTAGGGCAAATTGCTGAATTAACAGCGATTTTAAATGACTTTAATTTATTGATGAACGTAATTCGTGAAGAACTTGCTTTAATCCTGCAACAGTATGGTGATACACGTCGAACAGAAATCGTTGAATCTGGTGTTGATTTCTGTCGTGAAGACTTAATCCCTGAAGAACAAGTGGTACTCACTGTTTCTCAAACAGGTTATGCAAAAACTCAACCACTTTCGGATTATCAAGCTCAACGTCGTGGTGGTCGTGGTAAATCTGCAACCTCAATGAAAGATGATGACATTATTCAGCATTTGATTGTTGCATCGAACCACGCGACAGTATTGTGCTTTACAAATGTTGGTAAAGTTTATCGCTTGAGAGTGTTTGAGGTACCTCAAGCCTCTCGTGGTGCTAAAGGACGCCCGATGGTGAACTTGTTACCTTTGGAAGCGAATGAAACAATTACCGCGATCTTACCGTTGACTGAGTTCCCTGAAAATCACTATGTGTTTATGGCTACGGCATCAGGTACGGTTAAACGTGTTGAGTTAGAACAGTTTAGTAATGTTCGCTCTAATGGCTTACGTGCTATTGAGTTAAACGAAGAAGATACCTTGATCGGTGTTGCGATTACGGATGGTAATCAGCAGATCATGTTGTTCTCAAATGAAGGTAAAGCGATTCGCTTTGCTGAGACAGATGTTCGAGCAATGGGACGTACTGCGAAAGGTGTACGTGGTATGCGTGTTAGTTTTGCAAGTAACACGATCGATGTAGAAGATGCTGAAGTTGAAAACGATGACAGCGATGATAATGACGATTCTTCCGATTCAAATGTTGTAAGCCGTATTGTTTCACTTGTTGTTGTTCCAGAAACGGGTGAAGTGTTATGTGCTTGTGCAAATGGATATGGTAAGCGTACTCCAGTTGATGACTTCCCGACCAAGAAACGTGGTGGTAAGGGTGTTATTGCGATTAAAACGAGTGAGCGTAATGGTGAGTTAATCAGTGCTGTATCGATTGATGAAACCAAAGAGCTGATGTTGATTTCTGATGGTGGTACTTTGGTTCGTACACGTGCAGCAGAAGTGGCAACCACAGGTCGTAACGCACAAGGTGTTCGTCTGATTCGATTGAGTGACGCTGAAACATTAGTTGGTGTTGTATCTATTGAAGCTGTAGAAGAAGACGAAGAGTTAGAGACTATAGAGCAATCGGTAGAAAATACTGAGCTTGATGCAGTAAATTCTGAGGAAGCTTTAGTAGAACCTAAAGATGATACTCCAGAAGCTTAAGTTATAAGTTGTTAAAAAAGGAAGCTAATTAGCTTCCTTTTTTATTGGCTTTAGCATGACTAAACGATAATAAGAGCAAGCCAACAAGATTCCACCAAGAGTTGCTAAATAAATCAGTTTAGGTATCACGATTGCTGTAGGTACACCCATTTGATTTAATTGCACAAACATTTGAACACCATATGTAGATGGAAGAGTCCAAGCTAAGTATTGCATCCATTCAGGCATAGCTGCATGTGGCCAAGCAGTACCTGTTAATAAGAACAGAGGGACTGAGGTAACAACAATTAAATGTCCTACGCGTTCAGGCATATCTACTAAAGATCCAACCAGCATCGCTAAACCGATAATACAACTTACATAAACTGGCGTTGCAAGCAGCATTCCCCAGAAATTTCCACCATGAGGATAGTCATAAAGCCAAAATGTAAAACCGAAGAGGTATAAACAACCAAGACAACCTATTGTGAGAATTGCTGTAAAAGTTGCCCAAAACTCGATTGGTTTTGCGATCCAACCTGATTCACGATAGCTCGCAATCAACATAGCGAGACCTAATAACAGCGTCTGATGAATGATTAAACTCGCAACAGCGGGAAAAATATAACTTCCATATCCAGATAATGTATTAAAGAGCGGAATTTGATGAATAGAAAGTTCTGGTTTAAAAGGAGTTGCATCACCGAATTTTTCCAAAAATTCTTGTAAGGTTGCTTCAATAGAACCTGCTAAACCTATGCCAACTTCTTTCGTTTGAATGAAATAAGCTGTACTTAAATATAGACCTATACCTCCCATTTCACCACGTGTGATGCTATTGGTCAGATTGTTGGGTAAAAGTAAAATACCTTCAGCTTTCTGGTTTTGAACTAATTTTTTTGCCTCTAAGAAATTATCAGTTACCGTCATGATTTTCACATGAGGACTATTTGAAACTTGGCTAATGATTTTTGAACTTAAAACACTTTGCTCTTCATCTACGACAACAATCGGAATATCTTCCGCTGTTTGTGCTTTATAAGCAGTTGGATAAAAAAAACTATATAAAATGACAGCAGCAATGAGCGTGGTGAAGATTGAGGTATTTGCTGCAATATTTTTAAAGGTTTGCAGATAATAATTTAAAAATGTTTTCATACGCATTGCTCCTGAGTCAATTTTCGAAGTAAGCGAATACTCACAAAGAAGAACAATGCTGAGAAAGCAATTAAGATAGAAAGTGGAATAAGTGAAATTATTGGATCGCTACCAATCACCCATTGTTCAGTTTGTAACTTTGCATAAGGTGTATAGGGAATCAGCATTGACCAAATTTGAGTAAATACAGGTGCATTATTTAGGGGGAGGGTGATTCCTGAAAAACTAGGAGAAGAACCACCATACAAAGCTAAAAAGCCAAAGGTTTTTGCCAGATCTTGCGTCGCCAATACTACAGAACTACTAATGATGGCATAGGCGAAGTACAAGAAAAATTGAGCGGTAAGGATTAAACAGATGGAACCTGCTATGAAATAACCTCGGATATTCGATAGCCAAAACATCCAACACCAAGTCCAAAAGCAAAAAATGAGTACATAAACTAACAATTTACCGAGTAAAGTGTGGATTGCATTTCCACCAGTAACCCATTGATTAAATGTATTACGTTTAAATTCCTGACCAACTGCAAAAGCAACACAACAGCATAATAATAAATGTAAAACTGCTGGCACCATAAATGGCTCCAAGAACAGTTCATAACTCATATTAGGATTATATAAAGTGGATATTTTTATGTGAGGTGTAGGCATTTCTATATAGGGGATGGTATTTGACAAATAATCATCTCCCATATATTCAGCAATTCCATTTAAGGTGCTGATCAACATCGCTGATGAGATTGTATTCCCAACGCTAAAGAAAGATTGATTATAAGCAATACTAATTTGTGCATCTTGTGCACTAACTAAGCGCTGCTCAGCACCTTCAGGAATAAATACAAAACCCCAAGCATCTGTTTTATTGATTAATTGTTCTGCTTCATCTTGACTGGTTGTAATCGTTTTAATTTTTATAGTGTGATTCACGCTCAAAGCATGAATAACTTTTCGGCTCATCTCGCTTTGATCTTGATCAATTACAACGATGGGTAAGTGATCAGGTTTACCAGCTGAAAACATGCTGCCAAAAAGTATAATAACCAATAATGGCGCGATGATTGCCATAAATAAATCAGCTTTATAGCGCTTTAAATAGCGTATTTCACGAAGCATTATGGCAAGCATGTGTTACTTTGCCTCTTCGATATTAAATAAAACGCTCATCCCAACTTTGAGATCGGGAATTTTTTCTGTAGGGCTTAGATGGAATTTAAAGCTTCGAATATCATATCCACCTGTTTGTCGCGTAGTTTTTATCGTTGCAAACTCACCCTCAGCATCGATTTTCTTTACTTTAAATGTCACACTTTGATTCAATGCAGGAATGAAGCCTTCTAAGATTTTTGATTTATAGATTGAGTTGTAGAGATCTTCTCTTACATTGAGGCTGACCCATAATTCCTGATCTTCAAGGATGCTGACTACAGGTACACCAGTAGCAACAAATTCAGTTGGTTTACCATATGTTTTGGAAACAGTGCCATCAATTGGCGCATAAAGTTTTGTTTCGGCAGTTAAAGCATTTGCTTCATTCACCGCGGCTTGAGCAATAGCAACTTGAGCATCAGCGGTTGATTTTTGTTGTTCTGTACTGCCGCGTTTGGCGCGTGCATATTGTTGGTAAGCTGCTTCAGAGGCTTCTTTTGCAGAGGTTTGAGCTGCAAGCATTTCATCTCGTCGTTGACGAGAAATAACACCTTGTTGATAAAGGATTTCCCCTCGTTTGTAAGTCGTTGCAGCTAGGTCAGCTTGGGTCTTCATTGCTTGCCAGTTAGCGTATAGCGTATCAATGTTTTCTTGTTGAGAACCTCTATAAATTGTTGATTGAAAAGCGAGTGCGCTTTGTAATGCTGCTTGAGCTTGTTCTTTTTTTGCATCAAGTTCAGGGCTTATGAAACGAACAAGAGCTTGTCCTTTTTTTACTGGTTGTCCATCAGTGACATAGAATTCTTCAATACGACTAGGAACTTTGGTACTGATATGAACAGTTTCAGCTTCTACTCGTCCTTGTAACTCGATTGATTTTGGTTGATAAGCTTTCCATAAGCCAAAAGCAATCAAACTCAAGAGTAATAAGATAATAATGACGATCAGGATTTTTATTTTTGTATTATTTGAAGGTGGTGATGGTGTACCTGAATCAGTTTTAGAATGATCAATTTGACTGTCTGTTGAGTTTTCAACGATCTCGTTATTTGAATTATCTTCTACATTGGGTGATGAAATATTTTGATTCATGATGTACTCCAATTAACGAATATAATCCGTACGAGGTTGGTTCACATAAAGCTTGAATTCTTCGATTGAACCGTAGCTTTGTAATAATGTTGCTAAAGATAATATGTATTTATAAGCATTTATCGCCATTTCACCTTTTAAAGCATTCAGCGCATTTTGTGCATCGATAACTTGTGTTGCTGTTCCCATACCTTCTTTAAAAGATAATTGTTGAATACGTAAGTTTTCTTCGGCTGCACGAGTATTTTTGATTAAGAGTTGATGACTTGTTTGAGATGCATTCAACTCACTATATGATTTATATAAAATATTTTCGATTTCTTGTTTGGTGCGTTCAGTCATCATTTCTGCTGCATATCGTTTCAATTCAGCAGCATGAATATTTTTATTTTTATCAATACCAGAGAATAAATTGTATTTCGCCATCACGCCGATAATCCAATTTTCTTTATCATCTAACCCGTATTCACCAAAGGCAAATACACTTGGTTTTTTGGCTGCTTGCTGGATACGGATATTTTCATTTGCCAATTGGGTATCCATCTGTAATTTTTTTACTAAACTTGAGTTTTGATCATAATTGCTAAGAAAAGTTTCTAAATCATTTTTTTGAGTGGTATTTACAAATAATGGTGTACTTAAGCTAAGACGATCACTGGTTTTGAGTAAATTTTTTAAACTAAACAAGCTTGCTTGTAGGTTAGATTGTGCGTTTTGATAAGCCCGATCAGCATTATTTAAGGCAACCTCAAACTGCATACGTTGTCCTTTATTAATAAACCCTTGTTTTTCAAGTTTTAAGGCATTGTTATAATGCTGTTGCATCGCATTAAAATTAAATAGGCTGACATTGGATAACTGCTGTTGTAGTTGGGCATTAAAATAAGCTTGGATCATTTCAAAACGCTGAGCATCTTGCTGTTGTTTCTCGCTAATTGTTGAGCGTTGAGCCTGCAAAGTCGCTATTTGCTTGGCACTTGAGATTTTCCCCCCTGTATATAATGGCATGACCATAGAAACTGAAGTTCTTACATCCTGATCTTTGACGGTTACATCAACATTATTGGGTACTTTATTTAGACCATCACTAACAACTTGATCAAAACCTTGGCTTATTTGATCAATGACTTCTGGTGATAATACGTTTTCCCATTGAGAAAGCTTTTCATCAAATCCGCGTGTAAGTGAGTTTTCCAAACGACGTTTGCCTGACTCTAATGGGACGCTAGTTTCACTATGAAAGGAATAGGCAGTTGCATTGAGATCAATACGGGGGAGCCCAAGATTTTTTATTGCATCCATTTCTAGTTGAGCTGATTGCTGCAAGGCTCTTTGTGCTTGTGTGCTATATGCATTCTCAACAATATATTGCTCAGCTTCACTATAGCTAATAGTTTGAGCAAATATTGAACTTGTAAAAAAACTACATGTGATTATATGGATACACATGCTTATTTTTTTTTGAAACCGTTTGACCCTTAAATTTGGTCGATTATTTTGTTTCAACATTTGAGCTTGTCGCAATTTAATAATACTCGCGTTAGTCTAAGTTCTTTTTGTAAAATTAAAATATTATGTTTTTAATTAAATAGTTATATAACCTGAATTGGTGTAGTTAAATTGTAAAAATTAGAGTTTTTAATCTAGTCTAGATTCAATGAAATAATCATATTCACTTGAATAAAACATAATAATGAATCGCTGAAATTGAATGTATTTAAAAAAAGAAATAGTTGAATGAACGAAAAATTTTGCAGATAAAATTAAATATTTAAGCGATAAGCTGCTGCAAGCTTCGCCAATCTATGATTAAATTCCCATCTCAATTTGTTTCACTTTCACAAGGGAAAACTCATGCGTGCTTATAATTTCTGCGCTGGTCCTGCTGCACTACCTACTGCCGTTTTAGAAAAAGCTCAACAGGAAATGTTGGATTGGCAGGGGAAAGGCTTGTCGATCATGGAAATGAGTCATCGTAGTAACGACTATGTTGCTGTTGCAGAAAAGGCAGAAGCTGACTTACGTAAGCTCATGAACATTCCTGAAAATTATAAAGTACTTTTTCTTCAAGGTGGGGCATCCCTTCAATTCTCAGCGATTCCATTAAATTTGTTGGGTAAAAATAATAAAGCTGATTATATCCATACAGGGATTTGGTCTGAAAAAGCGTTGAAAGAAGCAAAACGTTACGGTGACATTAATGTGATCGAAGCGGGTACTTTGATTGATGGTAAGCATGCAATTACAGACCAAGCAACTTGGAACTTATCTGCTGATGCCGCATATGTACATTATGCAGATAATGAAACGATTGGTGGTTTACAGTTTGCAGGTGTTCCAAATGTTGAAAAGCCACTGGTATGTGACTTCTCATCAAGTATTTTGTCTGCTCCGCTAGATGTAAGTAAATTTGGTTTAATTTATGCGGGTGCTCAGAAGAATATTGGCCCTGCAGGATTGACGATTGTCATTATTCGTGATGATTTGTTGGATCAAGTAAAACCTGAAATTCCAAGTATTTTGAAATATAACGATCAAGCTAAAAATGGCTCAATGGTTAACACTCCAGCCACTTATGCTTGGTATTTATCTGGTTTAGTTTTTGAATGGTTACTTGAACAAGGTGGCGTGGATGCGATCTACAAAGTCAACCAAGAGAAAGCAAAACTTCTTTATGGTTATATTGATTCGAGTGATTTCTATAACAACCCGATTGCACTTCCAAATCGTTCAATGATGAATGTTCCATTTACGCTTGCTGATGAAGCTTTGGAAAAGACATTCTTAAAAGAAGCGGAGCAGCAACATTTGCTTAACCTTGCAGGACATCGTTCAGTAGGCGGTATGCGTGCAAGTATTTACAATGCTGTGCCACTTGAAGGTGTACAGGCATTAGTTAACTTTATGGATGATTTTGCAAAACGCCATGGTTAATCGCTGAAAAATAAAAAAAGCCCTCGAAAAAGAGGGCTTTTTTACAAGAATGAAATTTTTAGAAAATGCCAATTTGATGAAAAATAAGTGCTGCTAAAAACATACCAAGTAGAAAAAAGCAAAAAGCACCAACGTCAAGTTTAAGGCCTTGGTCACTTGAATGAATAAGACTGGTGGTCGTTTGTTCTGGTATAATTTTCATTAGAACGCCTAAAAATTGCTATTTATGTGATTTTATTTCACTTTATAGCAGTTTTAGCATAAATATTCGCCTGAATCCATAGGTTGCCGCGAATATATTGACCAATGTTAAAGTTTTTATACAAATCATTTTTGGTTGCAATACGGATTAATATTGCAGGTAATGTATCCTCTAAAACTAAAGTGACATCGTAAAGGGTATATTCGTCTTGCATAAACTGCATTGAAGTTTTACCAACGATATTACCTTGGAACCAAGCTTCATCTTCTTGCCCTAATGTTTCACCAAATAAATAAGCGACCATTTTAGAAAAGTCGACAGTTACAGGTTCTTGATCTTCAGGAGTTTTTGGTTCCCAAGCATTAATCAATTCTTGTAAGTTTTCAGGTGCAATTCCATTATGCTCAGCCAGAATAGCATTTAATGCACGGTGGTGTTTAATTGAAGCAGGGTCATCAACAATGATTTTTTCATCTTCTGACACCGCTTCTAATTCATATGCCCAAGCATTAAATTGGACTTGATAGGTTTCATCTTTGCCATATTTACAGCGATTAACACTAAATAAATTATCAAATGCATAAATAGTCGTACTTTTATTTAAATTTAGTCTTAATACCGCTTGGGTTGCAGATTTACAGGTAATAATTCGTTCAATCTGTGCATCGTATTTATACGGGCTTTGGAAACTTGGAAATGCAGTTTTTAAAGCACGTGGTTTTTGATCTTCAACAGCGATAATTTGATTAATTGCAATCGATTGATCACTTGGACCTTGAATCAACCAAAATGATTGATCCATTTCATGTTCTTCTGTGCACAATCCCATAGGCATAACAGGAGTATCTAACGCCAGACCTAACCATTTAGGTACGTCAGATGCAGGATTATCTGTTAATAAGTTCCAATGCTCAGCGTGATTACCGAAATTTTCATCTTGAATTGTAATGATTTCTGGACTGTTTTGAATTTTCATAAATCGTAATGCTGGAAAGATTGAACTTATACTATTAAATCGAGGGTAACATCGATTTTTCAAGTCTCGATATGTAAATCTATAAAATTAATTCATTTATGTGAAAAAATGGGTTTTAAACTTAGACAGCAAATCAATTGAGTCTTAATGATTGCTTTGCTCAATTTCCCTCTACTTTTCTAGCAATCTGCTACACTAGCATTTTATTTATATGAGCTTTCGCTTACGTGCTGCCATTCAAATTATGGGTAGATGCAGATGCTTTGCCTAAGATTTTAAGAGAAGTGATTCTTCGTGCTTCAGATCGTTATCAATTGGAAGTAACTTTCGTTGCCAATCAAAATGTCGGTATTACACCTTCGGTACGAATCAAATCTATTCAGGTTATGAGTGGGGCAGATCGTGCTGATCAGGAAATCGTGGAACGTATGCAGCCAAATGACATTGTCATCACGCAAGATATTCCTTTGGCTGCACAGGTTATTGAGAAAGGCGGAATTGCAATCCATCCTCGTGGCGAAATCTATACTACTGCAAATGTAAAAGCCCGATTACATCTTCGAGATTTTATGGATACCTTGCGTGGTGCTGGTGTTCAAACAGGAGGACCTCCTCCAATTTCTGAAAGAGATAAGCGTGAGTTTTCAAGTTCTTTAGACCAAACCATTTTAAAGCAAAAACGTAAAACCGCTTCTTGAGTATGATATGCCCTCACGTACAAATCTGATTCTAACTTATGGATTACTCGTTTTTATATGGGCGACGACCCCATTGGCGATTGTTTGGAGTGTATCTGATTTACATCCCATGTGGGCTTTAGTACTGCGTTTCTTTATTGCTTTGCCACTAGCCATCGTCGTCCTGTTGATTTTAAAAGTAAGATTTCCTGTAGATAAAGTTTCAATACTGAGTTACATCGCAGGCTCATTGAGCTTAATCGGATCTCAGATTTTTACGTATGCGGCTACGGCTTACTTGAGTTCAGGTTTAATTGCATTGATGTTTGGGTTAGCACCTATTATGGCTGGTTTGATTGGTCGTTTTGGATTTCAGCAGAAACTAGCATTATTGCAATGGTTAGGTATGGCTGTCTCAATCATTGGCTTAGGTTTGATTTGTTTGAGTGATAATCAGAACCATGTCCAACCATTGGGTATTGGACTCATGATTGTAAGTGTATTTGCATATTCACTCTCGATTTTCTTAGTCAAAAAGATAAATGCAAATATTCAAGCTATGGCACAAGCGACGGGATCAATTTTGGTTTCGACTTTGATTGCGATTCTTGTTGTGCCTTGGATTTGGCAATATGCTCCAACACAGATGCCTTCAGCAAAATCTTTACTGGCTTTATTCTACACGGTGATCATGGCATCACTGATTGCAATGTTTTGCTACTTTAAACTAGTACAAAATCTCAAACCGACCACTTTGTCTTTAACGACTGTGATGACGCCCTTATTAGCAATATTGATCGGTGCCTTTCTGAATAATGAGCAGCTATCAGTACAAGTTTTTGTTGGTGCAAGTATCGTGTTGTTTGGTTTGCTACTCTATTTTATCAAGGATTTGAGAGCTTACCGTCGAATGTAAAGATGAGCTTTTAAGGGTTTTCAGACTGTTGAATGGTTTCGGCCAATTTAGCTCTGTCTTGTGGATTCAAAGTAATAAAGTATGCACCTATACGGAATTTTCCTTGTTCATCTGGATTGCTATATGCAACTTGCGCTGTAGCTGCGATGTGAAAGAAGTTCTCTGGGTGGCTAAGCGTGATGTGAATGTATGTACCTTCGTTAATATCTTGAGCGCTAAAAAAACTTAGTCCATTTTCAGAAAAATTTACTTGTTCTGGTACAGGTAGTAGGGATTGCACGATATTGTCGTAGAAAGATCCTGTAATCAAATTTAGTTTTTGATTAAATAGGGATAAGATACGAGCAATTTGTTGATCTTTTTCATTTAATTGTTCTAATTCGTAGCGAAACGCATGATCAAATTGATCTAATTCTGCAAGTAGTAGAAAATAGCGTGGCAAAACAAAGTGAGAATCATAGGGATCATTCAGTGCAACGTCATCAGGAATGATTTGATAGTTGATTCTCAACACGGCATCAATACGAGACATCACTCGACGTTCAGTGTTGTCGTCAACAAGATGATGTTGTGAATTTTCCATAATAAATCACCTCGGACTAGATGGTATGTTTAAGCCAATCTCGCTGTATATAGGGTTGAGATATACTCGTGCTCGGCGGAGTAATCACTTTATTTCTTTTATTGCCTTGGTTTCCATGATTGGTTTAACGCTTGGTGTCGCAGTGTTGATTACAGTACTTTCTGTAATGAATGGCTTTGACCGTGAGCTTAAAAACCGTGTCCTTGGAATGGTTCCCCAAGCTACTGTTTCTTCTACTCAAATTCTAACAGATTGGCCTGAGCTTGTAAAAAAAGTTGAGGATCATCCGCATGTAACAGGTGTGGCTCCATTTACCCAATTACAGGGGATGTTGACTGCTCAAGGGCAAGTTGCAGGTATTATGGTGACAGGGATTGAACCTGAGTATGAAAAAAAGGTTTCAATCATTCAGAATCATATGGTTGCAGGCAACTTAGGTGCATTAAAAAAGGGTGAGTTTGGTATCGTTCTCGGTAAGGATATGACTGATGCATTAGGTTTAGGCTTAAATGATAGTGTCACTCTTGTTCTACCAGAAGCAACGCCATCACCAGCAGGTGTAGTACCACGTTTTAAACGTTTTAAAATCGTTGGTATTTTTAGTGTTGGCGCAGAAGTAGACTCAATGGTGGGTTATATCGCCTTGAATGATGCTTCGACATTATTGCGTTTACCTGACGGTGCTCAAGGTGTTCGCTTAAAACTAGATGATATTTTTGCTGCTCCTAAGGTTGCAGATGAAATTGTCAGTCAGTTACCAAGTAATTTCTATGCATCGAATTGGACGTATACGCATGGAAACTTATTTAATGCCATTCAAATGGAAAAAACTTTAGTCGGTTTGCTTCTAGTACTGATTATCGTTGTAGCTGCATTTAATATTGTTTCTTCTTTGGTCATGGTTGTAACGGATAAAAAATCTGATATTGCAATTTTGCGTACATTAGGCGCTTCGCCGTCTATGATCACTAAAATTTTCATGGTGCAGGGGACTGTTATTGGTGTGATTGGTACGATTGCAGGTACGATTCTAGGCGTAACACTTGCACTTACGATCAGTGACATTATTTCATGGTTCAATACAGCACTTGGATTGAACTTATTTGATGCCTATTTCGTACATTACTTACCTTCTTATTTGAGATGGCAAGATGTTGTCGTGATTGTGACTGTATCTTTATTATTAAGTTTCTTGGCAACGATCTATCCTGCATTACGTGCTGCCAAAGTCCAACCTGCTGAGGCATTGCGTTATGAGTAAAATTGTCTTAGAAGCTAAAGATGTTTTTAAACATTTTGATGATGGTAAAACCAAAGTTGAAGTGATTAAGGGCTTGTCATTGCAGGTCAATGCAGGTGAGTTTGTTTCTATTGTTGGTTCAAGTGGTTCAGGTAAAAGTACTTTGTTGCATGTCTTGGGTGGGTTAGATCAACCTACACAAGGGCAAGTTTTTTTACAAGGACAACGCTTTGACAATTTAGGTGAGGCTGAGCGTGGTTATAAGAGAAATCAGTATTTAGGTTTCGTTTATCAGTTCCATCATCTATTGCCTGAATTTTCTGCTTTAGAAAATGTCGCTATGCCTTTAATGTTGCGTGGTGAAAGCAATTATAAAGACGTGAAAAAACAAGCTGAATATCTTCTTGATCGTGTTGGATTGTCTCATCGAATGGAACATAAACCTGGTGAGTTATCCGGTGGTGAACGCCAACGTGTTGCTTTAGCCAGAGCATTGGTCACTAAGCCTGCGGTAGTTTTAGCCGATGAGCCAACAGGTAATTTGGATCGGAAAACTGCATTGAGTATTTTTGAATTACTGACTGATCTAAAAAAAGAACTCAATATGGCAATGCTTATAGTGACCCATGATGAGCAATTAGCAAAATCGGCAGATTCAATTTTGCATATGCAAGATGGTTTATGGATTGATCAGGCTTAAATATTTTCTATGATCACTTGTTAAAGCCCTGAAAAAGGGCTTTAATTTTGCCCTCAGAAAAATCAAAAACTTAAATTATAAATACATGTTGAAAATTATATTGATTGGCTGGATTGTGGGTATTTCAGCTATGGGACGTGATTTTGAAATCATTAATTCTACTTGGTGGATTTGGTGCTGTATTGCGACTCTTCTATTTATTTTTTATAAAATAAAAAATAAAGGGCATTCCCCATTTTACAAGTCACTGTTATTGATCACTGCGATCTGGGCAATGTTTTGCGCGGGGTATCACTATGCAGATCAAGCTCTAGAAAAAAGGCTCGAATTACGCGAGTTAAAATCGCAACCATTTGAGGCTGTTGTTTATATTCGAAAAATAAGTGAACTCTCTGAAGATGGTGTTATACAGCAAGCCGTAGTTTTAAATCGACATGATCAAGTAGTGAATTGGTTGATGTACATAAAGGAGAAGGATCATCAGCCAGAAGCTTTTGTATTGGGGAGCTATTATCGAGTTTACGGAACAATCAAACCCGCACACAGTTATGCCGTTCAAGGTGTTTTTGATCAAGAAAAATGGTTCTTACAACAAAATTTAATGTCAGCATTTTTAGTCGAACAAATCGTACCTTTAAGCCAAGATGAGGTTTATAGGCTTGGTCATTTGCAATATTTGAAGGAGCAAGACCATTTTTTGGAGAAAATCGGTCTTAAGATTGAAATAATGCGATTTGAATTTAGGCAAATGCTTGCTCATTCAAATTTACAACACAAAGGATTGTTGCTTACGTTGCTTACTGGTGATGAAAGTTTATTAGCTAAAGATTTAAAGAAAAAATTTCAGCAACTTGGGATTTCACATTTATTGGCGATCTCAGGTCCTCATGTGCTGATTTTTGCAATCATGCTGACATGGGGATTGCAAAGAGTTTTACAGCATTATTTTCCAAACTTATATCTATGGCAACCTCGTCAGATTATTTTGGTTTTTCCATTTTTATTTAGTGTCATGGTTTACGTGGCTTTCGTTGGATTTGAAATTCCAGCTTTAAGGACGTTGTTGACGGTCGCCTTGGCAAGTTTTTTCGTTATCACAAGGCAAGAGATTCAGCCTTTTCAGTTACTAATTTATAGCGCGTGTTTATTTCTCATCTATGATCCATTTAGTATCTTGTCGGCTGCCTTTTGGTTATCTTACGGTGCATGTTTCATCCTATTGAGAATTTATCAAACGATCAGAACTCTACCAAAAGACAAAATAAAAAATAGAACTGAGGATGCAAAGTTTGCAATCAAGATTTTGATCGAATCACAATGGAAAATTTTTATTGCCTTAATGCCCTTAGTCATCATTTTTTTCCAACAAATTGCTTGGATTGCACCACTCAGTAATCTGATTGCTATCCCGATATTAAGCATGTTGGTTGTACCTCTAGATATTTTTGCTGCATGTATTTGGCTAATTTTTCCTTCATTAGGTCTAGTTTTATTCACCCTCAATAATATGTTGTTAAGCATACTAATCGGATTATTAGATATTTTGATGTCACTGACACCTGATTTACAAGGTATAAGTTATATCCCATTGTCATTATTCGCTTTGAGTGTCGGGATTTTTATTTTATTTATGCCGAAAGGAACGATACCTAAATCTTGGGGTTTAGTTTGTTTCTTACCTATTTTATTCGGTGCAAAACAACAAAAGACTATGCTAACCATTTTAGATGTGGGGCAGGGACAATCTGTATTTTTACAACAAGCTCAGCATAACCTAATGATAGATACTGGTGGTTCATATAATGAAGAGATGTTCAGTTTAGGTGAGCGAGTCATTGTTCCATTTCTTCGACAGCAGGGCATCGAAAAATTAGATCAAATGATTTTGTCACATCTCGATCAAGACCATAGTGGTGCTTTCCCATATATTGAGCAAGCCTTCGAGATCACAAAAGTTTATGCCAATGAGAAAAATGACAAATTGCCATTTAAAGATAATTTTTCTTTTTGTCATCAAAGTCAAAAATGGAATTTAGCTCAAGCTCAGGTTGAGATTCTATCTCCAAAAATAGAGGAGCTGAGTTATGTTCAAAATCAACAAAATGAATATTCATGTGTTGTGTATATTGAGTTTGAACATGCCAAACCGTATCGCAAATTCTTAATTATGGGGGATGCAGGTTGGGAAACAGAATATAAGCTATTAAAGCAATATCCAGACTTAGAGGTAGATGTCATTGTTTTGGGGCATCATGGAAGCAAACATAGTTCAGCTTATGATTTTTTAGCAACAATTAAACCTAAATTGGCAATCGCTTCCGCAGGTTTTGAAAATCGTTATGGTCATCCGAGTATTGAATTACAGCAAAGATTGCGAGCATTAAATATTCCATTGTTGACGACCAGCCAAAACGGATCGATCTCCTTTGAAATCAATCATGCAAATACCGTAATTTCCATGTACAGACAACAACGTAAATGGTTAACTCGGTTGCAATAAAAGTGATTTATTTTTGATTTTGCAATCTAACTTCAGCGACCCTAGCTAAGGCCTCTTGCTCATCAATATCATAAATTTTCTTTAAACTTTTGTTGGCACTAAATCGTTTGTAACTCCAATGGTAATGACTTGGATAGCGGCGAATAAGTTGCTCTAAAGCCTGATGAATAATTAGTGTTCCTTGCTCAGCATTGCCTTCATAAATTTGGGGATTGATTGGTTCAACAAACATATCAAATCCATCTTGATCATTTCTCATCGTATAGATCAGTAATGCTTTGGCTTTTGTTTTTTGGATTAATTTTGCGCTTAGACTACTGGATGCTAATGGAATCCCAAAGTAATCAATCATATCACCGCCTTGATCAGGTGTATGGTCAGGTAAAATGGCTGTTGTTCCGCCTTGTTTTAATGCCTTAAAAATTTGTCGTACACCACTTTCATCTGTTGGCACGAGGTTGGCTTGTTCACGACTTCTGGCATCACGGACAAACTGATCTGCATCTGGGTTTTTAACTGGCTTATACAATATCGTCATTTGAGTATAATGAGATAACCAAGAATTCATCACTTCCCACGTTCCGAAGTGGGGTATGACGAGCACAAGTCCTTTTTTTTCTGCTAAAGCGTCGTGAAAGTACTGTTCACCAGTGATGCTATGTATACGCTGAATGTTTTTCTGATTACTTGAACCCCAAATACTTAAAAATTCGAAATAAGACGTGAGCTCATTGCGAATTGCTTCTTTAGAGAGTATCTGTAACTCATGATCATTCAGTTCAGGAAATGCTATTTTTATGTTTAAACGAATAATTTTGGAAATTTTAGATAATTGAAATCTGTTAAATAACCCAGCCAATATGCGTGCAATAAACCGTCCTAGTTGGATTGGTTGTTTACTGAATAGTTTGATCAGTTTGTAGTTTGAACTAGTTGCTTGAGGCTGGGTCATTGATTTGTGGTATTTAGAATTACATGAAAAGAGTATAACGCACAAAATAATTATAAGTTAAAACAAGTTATTTAAACAGTTTTCTGTAAATCAGCGTATATAATAAAACCACTTTAAAATCTATTGGATTGGAATCTTATGTCCGATTGGCCACCGAAACCACAAAACGAACCAACACATAGTAATAATGTGACAGGCAAAGAATGGCAAATCTTGGAAAAAGCTGTTTTAGCATCTGTAGAAGAACAGCGCCGTAGTCGTCGTTGGAGTATCTTTTTTAAATGTTTAGGTTTTGCTTATTTGTTGATTGTTTTAATTGCAATGAGTAAAAGCTGCTCTACTACAACTGAAAAAGCAACCACGAGTATCAGTAGTGATCACTTAGCAGTGGTCGATATTATCGGAACGATTGATTCATCAAGCAGTCAATCTGCTGTGAATAGTGAGGATACAAATAAAGCATTAAAGCGCGCATTTGAGGCAAGTGGCAGTAAGGCAATTGCTTTGAATATCAACTCTCCTGGTGGTTCACCAGTTCAGTCAGACGAAATTTGGCAAGAAATTCGCTATTTGAAAAAGCAATATCCAGCTAAAAAAGTTTATGCAGTGATTGGAGATATGGGCGCCTCAGGTGCTTATTATATTGCATCTGCAGCTGATGAAATTATTGTTAATCCATCGAGTCTAGTCGGTTCAATTGGTGTAATTATGCCAAATTATGGCTTAAGCGGTTTAACTCAAAAATTAGGTATTGAGGATCGCACGCTTACATCTGGTAATAATAAAGATATTTTGAGCATGACAAAGCCGATTAATCCAACTCAACAAGCACATGTTCAGTCAGTTTTGGATAATGTTCATAGTCACTTTATTAACGCTGTTAAAGAAGGTCGTGGTAAGCGTTTGAAATCTAACGACCCTGCGATCTTCTCTGGTTTATTCTGGAGTGGTGAGCAAGCGATTGCCTTAGGTGTGGCGGATCGTAGTGGTAGTTTGACGACTTTGATGAGAGATTTGAAGGTTGAGCAAAAAGTTGATTACACTGTTCAGCATAATCCGCTTGAGTCAATTTTAGGTCGAATGGGTACAAAAATTGGTGAGGGGATTAGCTCATCATTGGCAACTCAATTAGACACTCAACAAAACGCAAAACTACAATAATATTATCTGACTTATCACTAAGTTTTCTTTGTCATAAAGGAAACTTAGTGATTCTTGATCTTAATTTTCTCACCATCTTACTTTCTATAAATTACTCTGTAGTTCTCCCTTTTAAATTGTAATGATCTTTGAACGGGAGATAATTGATCAATCGATAAATTTGAAGACGAATCTATGAAACCTTTAATTCATTTCGCTCATGCGAACGGTGTGCCTTCAAAAGTTTACCAAAAGCTGTTTGATGATTTGAAAAGTGATTATGACATTATCTATGTACCTGAAATTGGAACAGACAAACGTTATCCGATTACCCATGGTTGGACATATCTCGTTGATCAAGTTATAGATAGTATTGTTCAGCAATCAAAAGGTCGTAAGGTGATCGGTTTAGGACACTCTTTAGGTTCTGTATTGACTTTGATGGCTGCGTATCGTCGTCCTGAATTATTTTCCCAAGTGATTATGCTAGACCCACCTTTAATTATAGGTAAAGCATCTTTTGTATTTCATCTTGCAAAGCTCTTTAAACCCCAATTAGTCGACAAAATTACGCCTGCAGGTTTATCAGTACGTCGTAGAGATCACTGGGAATCTCGTGAGCAAGCCGCAGAGCTATTGCGAAATAAAGGATTCTATCAACATTTTGATCTTGATTGTTTTCAGGCATATATTGACTATGCATTAGCAGATGATCCACGAAAAGGTGGGGTAACACTTACGATACCTAAAGATGATGAAGTTGAATTGTTTAGGACAACACCTTCAATGTGGTGGTTACCTATGCCGAAGCCTAAAGTGCCTGTTCATTTAGTGGTTGGAAGTGACAGTGTATTTTTAAAAGAGAAGTTTCCTCAGGTTGCTAAGAAGAAATTAGGCATTCCTTTTTCAATCGTAGAGGGTGGGCACATGTTCCCACTGGAACATCCGACAGAAACAGTGATGAAAATTAAAAATCTAATTCGTTAAGACTCTGTAATACGACATAAAAAACACATCCGAGGATGTGTTTTTTGATTCTAGAATTGCGCGAACTGAATTGGTCGTTCCAAAGGTTTCTGATTGAAAAATGCCTGACCATCTCTCCAAGTCAGTTGACCATTACATAGCCATTCTGCAACTTGAGGGTAAATAAAATGCTCAAGTTTGTGCACACGCTGAGCAAGTGTTTCAACCGTGTCGTTAAGATGAACTTCTATCGCAGATTGAGCAATGCTTTGACCTGCATCAAGTTCTGCTGTAACAAAATGAACCGTACAACCATGAAAGCGATCACCCGTATTCAAAACACGTTGGTGTGTATTGACACCCTTATAGTAAGGGAGAAGGGAGGGGTGAATATTTAACATTTTACCTTGCCATTGGCTGACAAAACTTGGTGTTAAAATTCGCATAAAACCAGCAAGAATAACTAAATCAATTTGCCATGCTAATAGTTGTTGATGCATGGCTTCATCAAAACTTTCTCTATTTGGAAAGTCTTTGTGTGAGACGACAGCAGTAGCAATATTGGCTTGTTTAGCACGTTCCAAAGCATATGCATCAGCTTTATTTGAAAGTACACCAATGATTTGCCCTGAAAGATTTGCATCAATCAGGGCTTGTAAGTTGCTACCATTGCCAGAGACAAGTACCGCAATTCTCATTATGCAAAGATCACGCGAATTTTTTCGTCTGCGCCTTCAACTGATTCAGCATTTTCTTGGATATGACCAATTTTCCATGCTGTTTCACCTTGCGAGTTAAGTACTTCGATTGTTTTATCAGCATCATCTGCATCAACAGCGATGACCATACCAACACCACAGTTGAATGTACGATACATTTCGAAGCGTTCAACATTGCCTTCGCGTTGTAATAGTTGGAAAAGTTCTGGCCAATTCCAACTTGACTCGTTGATTACTGCTTGAGCACCATTAGGAAGTACGCGAGGTAAGTTACCAGGTAAGCCACCACCAGTAATATGAGCCATTGCATGGACATCAACTTGCTTGCAAAGTTCAAGAACAGGTTTTACATAAATACGAGTTGGTTCCATTGCTACATCTGCAAGTGGACGACCATCAACGATTTGTGTCAAATCAACATTTTTAACATCTAAAATTTTGCGAAGTAATGAATAACCATTTGAGTGAGCACCACTTGATGCAACACCGATCAGTACATCACCAGACTTTACTTTAGTACCGTCAATGATTTTACTTTGCTCAACAACACCTACTGCAAAGCCAGCAAGATCATAATCTTCGCCTTCGTACATACCAGGCATTTCAGCAGTTTCGCCACCAACCAATGCACAACCAGCTAATTCACAACCTTTACCAATACCTGTTACTACATTTGCTGCAACATCAACATTTAAGTGACCTGTAGCGTAATAATCTAGGAAGAATAATGGCTCTGCACCACACACGAGTAGATCGTTTACGCACATTGCGACTAGGTCTTGACCAATTGTGTCATGACGATTTAAGTTAAGCGCTAAACGTAATTTAGTGCCTACGCCATCGGTGCCAGACACCAATACAGGTTCTTCATAACCTTTTGGAATTTTACATAACGCACCAAAACCGCCAAGTCCGCCCATAACTTCAGGACGTGTGGTACGTTTAGCGACTGATTTGATACGATCGACCAGTGCGTCGCCCGCTTCAATGTCGACGCCCGCATCTTTATAGCTTAAACCAGTATTTGAGGTAGAAGTTGAGTTGCTCATAGTGAAGTCTCCGCATTGGCGGCAGATTATAACCTGAATATACGAAACTCTTATGTTATTTATGCTCGAAAATGCTATCTTTATTAAAATTTTTTTCTATATATAACGATTACACAAAAAAAGGCTGGATTTTATGCAAGATCAGGTATTGCGCCGTATCTTTATCCTCGCTGGACTCGCATTGCTCCTCTGGGTCTTATATCTGTTGAAACCTGTTGTTTTACCCTTTGTAGGTGCATTCTTTATTGCATATTTGTTCAGCCCACTCGTTGATACACTTGTCAAATTTAGATTGCCTCGCTGGTTAGCGATCAGTTTAGTGTTCGTTGGAATTGGTGTTCTGTTAACAGTTGTTTTATGGTTTTTAGCGCCTTTAGTTTGGGAACAGCTGATTTATGCAAGAGATAGCATACCAGCTGGAATTCATTGGATAAATGCAACATTCTTACCATGGGTATCTCATACATTTAATGTGGTACCTATGGAAATAGATACTGAGCAATTGTCTAAAGCCGTTATGGATTATATTCAGACTAACTATAGTGCAGATAGCATTCAAACTATGGCATTACGCGTAGCGCAGTCAGGTCTTAATTTTATTCAACTCGGTGGTATTGTAATTCTTATTCCAATTATTGCATTTTACTTTTTGCTTGATTGGGAAAGAATGTTAGATAGTTTACGTCGCCTTATTCCACGACCTTATGAAGCTTCTACTTTAACGATTGTTCGTGAATGTCATAGCGTTCTTGGAGCATTTGTTAAAGGGCAATTTCTGGTAATGCTTTTATTAGGAATTGTTTATGCGGTTGGATTACAACTGATTGGATTAGAAGTTGGTTTGATTATCGGTATGGTCGCCGGTCTTGCAAGTATTATTCCGTATTTAGGCTTTGGTGTTGGAATTATCGCAGCAGTGATTGCAACATTATTCCAGTTTGGTATTGATTGGATGCAACTATTATTAGTTGGTATTGTCTTTATGATTGGTCAAATGGTAGAGGGTTATATTCTGCAACCTTTCTTGTTGGGGGATAAAATTGGTCTATCGCCTGTTGCAGTTGTTTTTGCTGTCTTAGCAGGAGCGCAATTAGGTGGTTTTCTCGGAATGTTGATTGCATTACCTGTTGCAGCGGTTATTGTCGTTTTACTTAAGCATGCCCGTAATAATTATGAGCGAAGTCGTTTATATGGATTACCTTCAGAATTTGTTCTCGAAGTGAACAATGATCAACCAGTACATTTTGAAACGCAGCAATTAGATATTGATCTTGAGGGAGAAAAAACTCAAGATACAGATACATCTAATAAGACTCACCCTGATTAATCGAGGAAAAAATTAACGATATGCGTCAACTACAACTGGATATTGAACCTCAGCTTGATGCCCGAATTAGTGATTTTTCGGGTCCAGGATGGGGACCTATCGTTGACGCAATTAGACAATTACATACAGGGTTGGTCAGTAGATTTTATGTTTATGGCGGTGCAGGGACAGGTAAAAGCCATCTCTTATCTGCGATATGCGATTCCTATCTTGAACTAAATCGTCCAGCCATTAAAGTATCGTTATTAGAGCTATTAGATGCACCTATTGAAGCGATCACGTCATTAGAATTTTATGATTTAGTAGCTTTAGATGATGTTGATGCGATTTGTGGAGTTCCTCATTGGCAAAAAGCAGTCTTTCATTTGATGAATAACCATGAGGGGCAGTTAGTTTTTTCATCACGAGTTGCACCAATCGAATTAAAATTAGAATTACCAGACCTACAATCCCGATTAACTCAAGCTGTCAGTGTTAAAGTCCCTAATGGCAGCTCTTTTATTGATAGACAAGCCTTATTGCAATCTGTGATGAATCGACGAGGGATTCACTTTGACCAGCAGATCGTAGATTATTTACTGAATAATGGACCTCATCAGGCCTCAGTGTTATTACAAACATTGGCGCAACTTGAAAAAATGCTGAAAGGTGAAAAAACCAAGCTCTCGAATACAACACTCAAGCAAATTTACGCACTTATTGATGAATATCGCCAATAGCATAAAATTTCTTGAGTAATTTTGAGAGCTATGACAAAGTACGCACAAAGGAATGTGGTTGCAAATTGTCTTTTGCAATACGAAGAAAAATGAAAAATAGAAGGAGAACGGTATGTTCAAACGGACGCTTGCCTGTGCTTTATTTGCAATTACTGGACATGTATATGCAGCAGATATTCAAGTCACTACACTAGTTGATGAAGATAAGGATGATACCGTTTGTTCATTACGTGAAGCAGTTTTTTTCCTAAATAATCGCGCCAAAAAAGAATATGAAAATGGTTACCATGGTTGTGGTAATAAAGATGCGAGTTCTATTATTGTATTACAGCGGGATAAAGAATATTCATTAAATAAGTCGCTTGAGTTGAAAGTAGGAATGACGATTACTACAGCAACTAGTGGTGATTTTAATGATAATAAAAAGGGTGCGAATAACGCGACACTAAAAATGGTGGGAAGCGATCGAATCTTCTTTATTAATGATGGAAGTGTAGAAAAAGAATTAATTTTAGTTAATTTAAATGAATTAAATTTAAAAGGATCAGCGACTAAGTTAAATGATGGTGGTCTGATCTATAATCGAGAAGCATTAAATATTCAGTACTCTCGCTTAACTTCTGGTAACGCAACACGGGGTGGCGGGATATATAATGCTGGTATTTTATCTGATACTGAAAAAACGGCAGGTATCGTACGAATTGGTAACAGTATTTTAGAAGGGAATAAAGCTGATAAAGGTGCTGTTATTTACAGTGAAATGCCGCGTTATCTTGTCTTTCAATCAGTCATTCGAGATAATCAAGGTACTTCAGCTATAGATGGAGCTATATTATTCGTTCAAACTGGTTTTAGAGATGAAACTACAGGTGTAGCATTACAAAGTCGATTTGCTGGCATAAACAATACGACAATATTCCATAATAAAGGTGGGTATGTTGCAAATATCCGTGAAGGAATGATTGTTAATAATATAACAATGATTAAAAACGCTGCTGGATTATATTTACAAGCCCCAAAATGGACCTCCAAGACAACCACTGGGGAGACAACTAAAGAAGAAAAATTTCCAAGTGCATTTGTATCAAATAGTATAATTGTCGATAACGGTACTACAAATTGTGTTACATCATCTGATGATGAGTCAGTCGTTCAAAGTACGCTGACAACATCAGACTGTAATTTAGATGCTCCTGCTGAACGACCAAATTTTATGTGGGATAAAAATAATCTAAAGCATAAATTAATTGCAGGTGACAGTGCTGAAAAAGATATATGTGATGCACCTCCTGCAGATGGTCTGCTATGTCCATTTACTACACCAAAAGATCAATTGGTTGGTTTCTTTAAACCAAGGTTATTGTCATCATATACAACTCTATCTGATTCATTAATTGTGAATAAGGGGCGGATTTACAGTGATGGTAGTTCTATTGGTTTGGCAAGTTGTGAGTTAATAGATCAGCGCGGTAAAAATAGAAGCGGATATGACGAGCTTTGTGATCTAGGTGCAATAGAGCTTGTAATTAACAGATCAGAAGTTCCAATTGCTGGTCAAGACATTCTTTATGGTCAGATTGCTAAATTTAATATAAGTGAAAGCCTATTAGATGGAGAACTATTAGATTCTGCATCTTGTGAGCGTATATTAGGAAAACGTTCTGATGGTCAAACTTGGCAGCCAGGATGCCTTGAAGTGCAGCAGACATTAACACCATCCAAAGGTAAACTTACAATTGATCAATTTGGTAATGTTGTTTATACACCAAATAGCAATTGGCATGGTGCTGACAAATTTAATTTACGTATTATTACAACAACAACACGTTTCAACGATGTTTCAAATTATTACATCACCATTCCTACAACGATCGTTCAAGATCCACCAAATAATTTTGAAAGTAAAACAGTAAATGTTTCAGGTGGTAGTTTGGGATTAACATCAATTTTAATGTTATTAGGATTAATTGGTTTCCGAAGATTTAAAGCTTGATAAAGGGATTTGATTGAGATGAAAAATTATAAAAAAGGAATTTTAGCAACCATGATCGTTGCAACGATGCCATTATTCGCTGCGACAAGCAATGATGTTATTAAAGTTAATACGTTCGTTGACGAAGATGGTGAGAACAATAACGCATGTTCATTGCGTGAAGCTCTGAAAGCCGCTGAGATTAGGAGAAACTATGGTGGCTGTACAGTATCTGATATTTCATCTGCTACTAGAAAACAAATTCAGTTAGAAGCTGGTACTTATGTATTGAAGAAAGAACTGGCACCGAATGTTAATGTTGTGATTTATGGTGCATTACCTGTTGATTGGGAGAAGAGAAGTCTAATTACTAATCAGTATCCTGCGCAGACTGAGAATAAGACCATTATTGATGGGAATAATTCTTCGCGTATTTTTAATACAACAATTGGTTCAAAAGCCCTTACTCTGAACAATATAACTCTTAAAAATGCACGAACAAATGATCGTGGTGGTGCGATTTATGCTGGTGCTGACATTGCTTTGCAAAATGTTCGCATTTTAGCGTCACAAGCTGGTATTTCAGGTGGTGCAATTTTCCTTGCTGGGCCTACTACAGGTTTATCTATATCAAACGCAGTAATTCGGAATAATCAATCCCCAGTTGGTAGTGTATTGGGAATGAGTTGTTTTAATGATAACGTCTACTCGCAACGAAAAATTGATATATCGTCAAGCAGTATAATTCAAAATGGATCAACAAGTTCTGTAAGTATATTTGATTTCTGTGGTGAACCTACTGTCAATCTAAGCACAAATACAATTGCACAAAATATTAGTAATTCTACAAATGGTACTGTGCTGAAGTTTACAGGAGATACAAAAGCAGGCAATACGACTAATAACACATCTAGTATTTTAAGTAATGCTAGTAGCCTTGAATTAACGAGTAACACAATTGTTGAAAACCAAGCCAATACTATTTTTTTATACGATAAACTTGGTCTGAAATTATTAAGTTTTAATATTCTATCTCACAATATCAGTAGTTATGCGTGTCGCTATCTTCTTGGACCAGCATCGGAAGAAAAATTAACGCAGCTATTATTAGACTATAATGCGCTTACTTTAACGGGGTCTAATAAATGTGATTTGCCTAAAGAGGTGATACCAGATGGAAAACATACAAATTTAAATATAAGTAGTATCAATAATTTGCGAACATTATTAAGTAGTTTGCAACCTGCATCTGAAAGTACGGCATTTATGCCACTGTATTATCCAAATAATAATAAAACGACAACAGATCTAGTGGATGTGAGTGCAGCTGAAAGTGATAATTGTGGGTCAAAAGATCAGAGAGGCATTGCTCGTTTTGTTGATGGTATTCTATTTTATGATCCAAATGCACGTAATAGTTGTGATATTGGCTCAGTAGAGTTAATGAAATTAACTGCTGGTGATTTGGAGGATTTATCAAATACCTCTATCAAACAAATAATTGATGGTTACAAGGCGCAAATTGAGAGATATGAATTTCTAATCAAAAATCCAGATGATCCTCTATTGCTTACTTCTGATAAGTATAATTTAGAAAAATTTAAAAAATTAGATGAAAATCTAAATAAAAATTTACATTATCGGGCAATTTATATCGATTTAAGCCGATATCAACTACCAATACCTCAAGAGATTGTGCTGAGTGATGGTAGTCACAGAATACAATTTTTTAATAACGAGAATTATATTGTCACAACAGAAGTTCTGGGAACGGGCCAGATTAATGACTCGATTACGAATATCGATGAGGGTGATAAACCAAACATAGTCTGTGAGTGGAATAGTAATCTTGAGCAAATTATTCTTTATAGAAAGGATGATAGCATCACTCAAGCTGGTGATAAGATTTTCTGTAAATATACGATTCAATCGAGAACTGATTCTAGTATTAAATCCTCAGGTTTGATCAAAGCGGCATTCGTCAATGTGGCTCCTGAGGCTAAAAATACATCTGTGACACTAAAATATCAGCAGAATCAAACTGTTTCATTAGATTTATTAAAATTATCTAATGATTTTGGTGATACTGGTGAGGGTGGTAAAGGTCCTGATAATGAACCGAATAAGCCTCAATTCTGGAGAAATGCTGATGGGATTGAATTACCAATACGATTGTCTAATGTTCCAACTAAAAATTTAGTTGTGACTGCTGATCGCCAAGGTGCATGCCCAGAACCTGATCAAAAAGAAACATGTTACGGTGGCAATATTTATATTAAGGAATCTAATACATTCAACCCATTTAACTATTCATTCAATTATCAGGTATATGATGCTGATGGTGCTATTTCTAATACTGCTACAGTAAGTGTTATTAGCACAGCGACAACTACTGATGATACGCGTAATGCAAGTAACAATGGTGGCGGAAGTATTGGAGTGTTTTCAATATTTGGCTTAATAGGTTTATTAGCTTACCGTCGTTTTAGAAAATAAAAGAAAAAAAATAGCGCCTTAAGGCGCTATTTTTTTATATGTTAAAATAATTTTTAATGTTCTGCATATTTACTTAGATATTCTTCTCTGATTGATACGCGCTCTTCAATACTGGCATTCTGCATTCTTTTACGCAAGGTATTGCGTTCTTGAGTATTCATTTTTTGCCACACATCACGCATTTTTTGCTTTTCATCTTCAGGTAGCTGCGTAAACCACTCCATACGCTGTTGTAGTTGAGTGCTTTGGTTGGTTGGTATTTCTTTCAATGTTTGATAGCGTTTAATTAAGAGTTGCTGCTCTTCTGGTGATAGATCTTCCCACGTTTCTTCTGTCGTCGGTTTATTTGGTTTTGAAAAAACCCAAAAACGTTCTGAACTTGCAAAACTTGTTTGCAATAAGCCTAACGTACACACAACAAGTGCTAACCTTTTAGCTGCCATGTGGAACTCGATCCTCGCCAAACGCCATTAACATTTCCATATCTTCGACCATTTGTGGTGAAAGTTTTGGATTTACGATTACTTGATTTTGTGGCTTATCTGCTAAATCTATTGAGTTTGGTAAAACTACAATACCTGTAATTGCAGCGGCCAAAGCAAAACCAGTCATTTTCCAAATACTGTAGTAAGATGTCGGTTTCTTTTGGACCGTATCTAAAACATGATTCATTACCAGCATTTTATTATGATGCTGTTCTTTTGCTAGTTGGTCTAGTTTGGAAGTCACTTGTTTGGTGAACTCATCTTTATTCATCTGATGAACCTCCCGAATGTGGATTTAAATGCTCTAAAGCGATTCTGAGTCCTTGTATTGCACGGTGATAGTGGGTTTTTACACTACCTTCGCTACAATCCATGATTTGAGCTGTAGTGATCGTGTCAAATCCTTCCCATGCTCTTAACATGAATGCTTGTTGTTGACGAACAGGTAATTTATGAATTGCATCCTGAATTTCTTCCATTGTTACTTCTTGATTTAGAAATTCGAATGGATTGGGTGTTGATTCATCAACTACATCAATTAGTTCTTCGTCATCATCTATACTAATTTTTTTAAACAAAGAGAAAGGGCTTGCTCTGCGTGCTTCTTTCCGTCTCCAGTCTTGTAATTTATTGTTTAGAATGGTGTAAAACAGGGGATACCATTCATCCACTGTTTTATCTGAATATGATTTGTGCAATGAGATAAATGCTTCTTGCACTAAATCCATAGCAATTCCTTGTTGACCTTGTGTTGCACTTTCCATCATTACAAGCGCACGACCTGTAACGTCTTGCATAAAAAAGCGAAGACGTTGTTCAACAGTACCTGTATGTGTACCGCTATCGGTTTGAGCCTGTTTAGGTGCTAAATCCATAGAGATGGAAAATCCTGTCATGGATACCCACCATTATTATCAATTCATTATCTATATAACGTTGAAAATGGTGAATGCGTTGACAACTTAAGCAATTATTTTAGCAGTGTAATTGATTTTTTCCGCAAATAAAGCGCATTTAAAGTAAATTAACGTTTTATTGACGTTGGCGGACCATTTCAAAAAAGCAGATTGATCCAGCAATCGCGACATTTAGAGACTCTTGACCACCAGGTTGTGGGATGGTGACAGCTTCTGCATGCTCAAGTGCATAATCAGAGACACCTTGACCTTCATTTCCTAAGATCCAGACACAGGCCTGAGTTAAATTTTTTGAATAAAGGCTTGTTGATCGGTGCGAGCTAGTTACAAAAACAGGGATTTCAAATTTTGGAAGAATGTCGGTTAACTGAAAATTTTCAAAACAGTTAACACTAAAGTGAGCGCCCATACCTGCACGCAACACACGTGGAGACCAAAGAGAAGCTGAACCTTGGGTGCAAATGATTTGTTTTATATTCGCCGCGGCTGCTGAACGAAGCAATGTCCCGACATTTCCAGGATCTTGAACATTTTCTAATATTAAAGTATCTGCTTTGAAATCGATGGTTTGCGAGGTTTTTGGAAGATCAACAATCGCTAAGCAAGGTAGGGTAGTCCCTAATGTACTCAAATCTTTGTAAAGTACTTCACTTATAATGAAAATATGACCTTGATGTATTTCAATAATTTCTTGCAGCTCAGGATGATCCAAAGCTTGCTCAGTTGTAAATAAAGAAAAAATTTTTCTTTGTTGTTGTAACCAAGATAAACATAGATGTGTACCTTCTAGAACAGTTTGTTGATGTTTTTTTCGAGCACTATTTAACTCGATTAAACCACGCAAATGTTTGATTTTTGCATTGTCTTTTGATTCTAGAAAGATAACAGCCATAAATAAATTGTCCAAAAGAGCATCATAAGTCTATGATGCTCTGAGTTTTAAGAGAGATTAATGATAGCTAGTTACAAGTTCAACTTCATTTTTCGAACCAATGATAACAGGTACACGTTGATGTAACTCAGTTGGTTGAATATCCATGATGCGAACACGACCTGTCGTTGAAGCTCCGCCTGCTTGTTCAATTAACATGCTCATAGGATTTGCTTCATACATTAAACGTAAACGACCTGCTTTTTTAGGATCTTTTAAATCGTAAGGATATAAGAAGATACCACCGCGGCATAAAATGCGATGAATATCCCCAACCATACATGCAACCCAACGCATGTTAAAATCTTTTTCTCGTACAGATGTTTTTCCAGCTAAAAGTTCATCAATATAACGTTTTACAGGATTTTCCCAATGACGTTGATTTGATGCATTAATTGCAAACTCTTGAGTGTCTGAAGAAACCTGTACGTTCTCTGTCGTTAATAAATATGTTTGTGTATTTGGATCTAAAGTAAAGAACACAACACCAGCTCCAACTGTTAATGCCAACATGGTTGATGGTCCGTAAAGTACATAGCCTGCAGCGACTTGTTCTGTACCTGCTTGCATAAAGTCAGCAGATTGAGTTACCGTATTTTTTGCAGGTAAAATCGAGAAAATTGTACCCACACACATATTGATATCAATATTGCTTGAACCATCTAAAGGATCAAAAAGTACGAGATATTTACCGTTTTCTTGTGCTGGCGTGAAATCATCTAATTCTTCAGAAGCCAAGCCACCGACTTGTGGGTGTGACTTCAAAGCATCGATTAAATAATCATTTGAAATCACATCTAATTTCTTTTGTGTTTCACCCTGCACATTTTCATTTTCAGCACTACCTAATATTCCTGCTAGAGCGCCTTTTTGAAGTGCTTGATCAATTGTCTTACAAGTGTTTGCAATCGTTTCGATGACTTGTGCCAACTCAGGTGTCAAATTCCCATGTTGTTGTTCTAAGTATTGGGATAAGGTCTGGTTTGACATATTAAATAGCTCCAATTTAGCCGAGTCACAAGTTGATAAAAATATTTTCGCTATTCTAGATGAGAACGTCCCAAAATAAAAATTATCTTACTTTATTTATGTTGCTTTTATGATTACAAGAATCAGATTACATGCTATGTTGATTGCATACTAAACAGGAGGTTTGGAGAAAAACGATGACAACCAAAAATTTTGATGCAACTCCCACGCCAAGCGAACCGATTAGTTTAGAACAAATTTCTAAAGAAAATGTCAAAGATGCTTGGAAAGAGTACGAAGCAAAACCTGAGTATAAAGAGTTTAATAAACATGATTTGATTGAGTCGATGCAATCAGATCATGATAATCAGCAGACTTCGCGAAATGATTAAAAAATAAAAAAGCTCACTGTTAGTGAGCTTTTTTATTTGTAAGTTTATTTCAATAATGGTGGGACAGCTTCGTAGTTAATTTCAACGCGACGATTTTCTTTCCAAGCCGCTTCATCGTGTCCAGTATTGACTGGTGCTTCTTTACCATAGCTTACTGCTTCGAGTTGTTGTGGATTCACACCATTGGTAATCAAGAAACTCTCAACTGCTTTTGCACGACGCTCACCTAAAGCCATGTTGTACTCACGAGTACCACGCTCATCAGTATGGCCTGTAAGTGCAACTTTAGAGTTTGCATTTGCGACTAGGAACTGTGCATGAGCTTGAAGTGTTTGATAGTCTTCATTTGATAGGTCACTGCTGTCATAGTCGAAGTGAACAACACGTTTAGCCAAGAATGCTTTATTTGCCGCGGTAACACCTTTGGAAGACGCACCTGCAAGATTTTGTGCATTCAATGCAGCATCTTCACTCAATCCTGTTGTATTTACTGTTGTGGAACCATTTGGTGTATTGCCTGTGGTAATTTCAGCAGCAGGTTTGCGGCTTGCACATCCAGTAAATACAAGTGTTGCCGCGATTAAAGGAAGTGTAAGATATTTAATATTCATGAAGTTCTCCAATTAATAAAATTTATTTCGGTGCCCAAGCTGGTTCGCGCACTTCACCTTGCTCACTTGGTAAATTCATACGGAAACGACCATCAGTAGACATGATTGATAAAAGACCTCGACTACCTTCACGAGTTGCGTATACAACCATTTGCCCATTAGGTGAAAAGCTTGGTGATTCGTCTAAGCTCGTTGGTGTCAAAATATTGGTAATACCCGTATTGATATCTTGTAATGCAACTTTATAACTACTTCCGCTAGGACGGTGTACTAAAGCAATCTTTTTACCATCAGCACTCAGTGTGCCACGTGCGTTAAATGCACCTCTAAATGTCAAACGTTTTACAGAACCATCATCAAAACTGTAGCGATATATTTGTGGAGAACCACCACGATCTGAGGTGAAGATAAATGACTTGCCGTCAGGTGCATAGCGTGCTTCGGTATCAATTGCAGAATCATTTGTCATACGCTTAACTTGGCGCGTATTTAGATTCATTTGATAAATTTCGGGATTACCATGCATAGACGCAGTAAATAACATGGATTGCCCATCAGGAGAGAAGCTTGGTGCTCCATTGAGCCCTCTAAAACTTGCTAGAACTTCCCGTTGACCTGTTGCTAAATCTTGTAAGTAAATAGCAGGGCGTTTCGTTTCAAATGAAACATACGCAATTTTCTTTGCATCTGGTGACCATGTTGGTGACAAAATTGGATCACGTGATGACAAGACTGTTTTAGGCTGTTCACCATCAGTATCTGCAATTTGTAATGTATAGCGTTGAGCGGGTGTTGCTTGATTACGAAGTACGTATGCGATACGACCACTAAAATCACCTGCGATACCAGTTAATGCTTGGTAAATTGCATCACTGATCATATGTCCAGCTTGACGAATACGTGAACTCGGTACAGTTAAAACCTCATTCAAGAGATATTGCTGTTTTTGTACGTCATAAAGTTGATAGTGAACTTCAAATGAATTTGCATCAATAGGTTTGATTTGCCCAACAACAACATATGGAACACCAGCATTTTGCCAATCTGCCGCTTGAATTTGATTTAATGCAGCCGATGCAGGTAGATTCTTTGATGCACTTGTAAAGCGACCTGAGCGATTTAAATCATTTTCAACAATTGGATAAATTGCATTGTCATTTGTAAAAGGGATGATAGCAATTTTAGGCGCTTGTTCTGGTGCTTTTGCAATTTCTAAATGAAGCTGTGCAAATGCAGAAACAGGGATTGCTGCGCTAATTGCAGTAAATACTGCTAGAGAGATGAGGTGCTTACGAGTCTTATCCATAGTTACAATTACTTGCGTTCGTATTTTTGTGGCTGTTGAATTATTTAGCATAGTTACATGCTTTGTGCTATTAAAAGCATGTAACGTTAACTATTCATTACTATTTTGCAGTAAAACTTGAAGTAAAGCTTCTTGCTTCACGTCGCGCATCAGGATCTTCAGGCATTGGATAGGGAGCGGCTGCACGAACTGCTGCTTCGATACTAGCTTTCATGTCAGGATCAGAAGAATTGACAATTACAGACATAACTGCACCACTATCATTCAGTGTGACTCGAGCTGTAGCTTTTTGACCAGATGAGCTTAATGGAATATTCCATGCACGTTTGATTTTGTTCTCAAAATCACGCTTAGCTGTTGAGGCAATTTTTTTAGCTTCAGCTTTTTTCTGAGCAGCTTCTTGCTCGGCTTTTTTTGCAGCAGAAGCTTTTGCTTCCTCCGCATCTGCTTTAGCTTTAGCTTCTGCATCGGCTTTACGTTTAGCGTCAGTCTCCGCTTTAGCCTTTGCATCTGCTTCTGTCTTCGCTTTTGCATCAGCTTTACGTTTAGCATCTGCGTCGGCTTTAGCTTTTGCATCTGCATCGGCTTTACGTTTAGCATCAGCATTCGCTTTTGCCTTGGCTTCCGCATCAGCTTTGCGTTTAGCTTCCGCATCAGCTTTTGCCTTCGCATCAGCCTCTGCTTTGCGTTTGGCATCTACTTCAGCTTTACGTTTAGCATCAGCATTCGCTTTTGCCTTAGCTTCAGCATCAGCTTTACGTTTTGAATCTTGTTGAGCTTTTAGCTTTGCGTTCTCGGCAGCTTTTTGTTGTGCTAATTTAGCATCCTGTTCAGCTTTTTGGCGTGCTTTTGCATCAGCTTCTGCTTTTAGATCAGTCTTACGCTTAGCTTCAGCAGTTGCCTTTGCTTCTGCTTCAGATCGTTGTTTTGCTGCTAATGCTTCTGCAGCTTTTCTTTGCTGTTCTACTTGCTTCGCTTGAGCAGCTTCTTCACTCTTACGTTTTTGTTCAGCTAATTTCGCCTGCTGTGCTTGCTCTTGTTTCTCTTTCTCTGCAGCAAGTTGTTGAGGGGTAGGTGTTGGAGTTGTAACAGGAATATTTTCAGGTTGAGTATTATCAACAATTGGACTTAATATTTCTTTAGCCTGATTTTCCGAAGTTGTTTCCTGTTCAACCTCTTTAGCTAAGGGTGGTTGAAAGTCTTCAGGTTTTACTAAGACAGTCGTCAGTTTCTTAGGAGGTTCAGGCGGTTTACTTAAACCTAAAAAGAGTAAGCCTACAATAGCAATCGCATGAACTCCAAATGTGAAGCCAAGTGCGATAGCGTTTTGCTTAAATGGTGGCTCGTGAATATTTTTCATAACTTATTTTAAAGGCTCTGTCAGTAAACCCACTTGTGTTAAACCTGCTTCTTGTAGGCTTGCCATCAGTGATACAACTTCACCATAAGGGCGTGATTTTTCACCATTCACGAGAACAGTGAGTTGTTTATTATCTTGCTCGGCTTGTTGTTGTGCCTTCGCTAAAACAGTTTCAAGTTGTTCGAGCGTTAGTGGTTCACTGTCTTTGTAATCTTCATACTGTAAATAGATATTGCCATCTTTACCAATCGTCACCATCGCTGGCATATCTTTAGATTCGATTGGATGATTATTGGCTTGTGGTAAATCAACTTTTATGCCACTGGTAATCATTGGTGCAGTCACCATGAAAATGACCAATAACACTAACATTACATCAATATAAGGGACGACATTCATGTCACTTTTAAGTGGTTTTTTGATGCGCTCGAAACGTCCAGATCGCTGAATAGCCATTATGCATCTTCCTGTGTCGTTCCAATTGATTGACGTTGTAGAAGTGCAATCATTTCCTCAGCAAATAGGGCGCGGTCAGAATAGATGCTTTCGCCTTTAGCGGTAAAATGGTTAAACGCAAGTACAGCAGGAATTGCTGCAAATAAACCGATAGCAGTTGCGATTAGTGCTTCGGCAATACCTGGTGCAACCGTGGCTAATGTAACCTGATCAACTGCTGCTAAACCGATGAATGCGTTCATAATCCCCCAAACAGTTCCGAACAAACCGATATAAGGAGCAACTGAGCCGATACTAGCTAAAGAGCCAAGACCAACTTCTAAGCCGCCTTGATCTCTACTTAAACCTACACGAAGAATACGCTCTGTACCTTCAATAGTTTGTGTAGTATCAGCTTTGCGTTTCTGTAATTTTAAAAACTCACCTAAGCCCTGATAGAAAATATCTTCAAGACCACGACGCTTTGAGTTTAATTGGGCATTATTATAGAGCGTATTTAATTCGGCACCTGACCAAAACATTTTTTGAAAATGCTCGTCATCTTGTTCTGCTTTTTTGAAACCCATATGCAATTTTGCAATCAAATACCAGCTATAAATAGAAGCGAGTAATAAGATCAGCATCACCAATTGTACGACAGGGCTTGCTTGTAAAATCAGGTCAGAGATATGCAGAGAAGATTCTAAATTTGTTGCCATAAGTTAAGTGCCGAAAGTTTATTTTTAGTCCTGTGCTAATTCTTTTTGAATCAGATCACGAATTTCGTCAGGAAGTCGACGTGGCATCATGTCTTTATTCAAACATGCCAACGTAACCTCACCTGAAGCCAGCAAGATTTCACCACGATAAATATTTTGTTGCAACACAAAAGATGCGGCTTTACACGAAATAACACGTGCTGTAACGGTAATTAAATCATCCATTAATATTGGACGTACATATTTCACCTGAATTTGGTGAACAACAAAGTTGTAATCCTCTTGGTGCCAATAATGATCAACGCCAGCTGCTCTTAGCCATTCTGTTCGAGTACGCTCCATATAGCGGATATGATTGGCATGATAGACGATACCACCTGCATCTGTATCTTCAATATAAACGCGAATGTTGAATTCAAAATGATTTGCCATTTCTTTTACCTATTGGTTTCGTACTGGGAGCGATGAAGGAATGATATGTTCTCGATGAGACTAAGGAAATAGTAATAAATAACATATTCTTGATGTGCATAAAAAAGCCCTAACATGTAGGGCTTGATCGAAAAGACAATTATTTAAAGTTAATTGAGTTCATCCCATTCAACTGTTTTAGGGAATCCTGTTACTGTTATACCATCTGCATATGCACTGATTAAAGCCTTGTAATTGCTCGTGTTTGAAATCTTAATTGTATTTTTTATATTGTTAGTGTCTTCAATCATAATTTCAGCAAAATTAGGATAGAAAGCTATTTTATCTGTATCATTTTCAAATCTGACATCACTTTTGAAATTGACTGAGAAAAATTTACTTTCAGGAGTACCTTGAATATTCCCTAGTGCAGTGAGCATGAGATTATTCACATTGAGTTGATAATTATTGATCATTAGCTGTTGTGTTTTTTTAGTTTCGTCATCAAATACGCTTAGTACCATTTCTTTGATTTGATATTGAGTAGATGATCGGGTGTACTTACTGACAAAGTCACCATTGAAAGTAATAGTTGAATCACTTGGTGGAATGATTTTGAAGTTCTTTAATGAAGTTTCATAACGTGCTGAATCTGTCGATGATATAACTTTGCTATTTACGGATCCAGAGATGGTAAAAATACCTAAGCGAGTTATAGAGCTGCTGTCATCATTTATATAATCCATAAACTCACAGTCATTGAATGTAATGCTCTTGTCGCTATTTTTTGTAAATGAGCCTTTTGAACATCTAAAGTTATTACCAGCATAAATGCCATAATAAATATTTTCAGCAAACTCAGTGCCAATCAATGCAATATTGTCATTCTCTTGAGATAAACTAATGATTGGTTCATAAATTGACTCAATAGATTCTGCTTTGGTGTAGTCTATTTTTTCTTTACTTTGGGTGGATGTTCCATTACTACTACCATCACTTCCACCCCCACAAGCTGTTAGTAATATTATGCTGCTATAAAATATTGTTGTGAAAAGTTTATTTTTCATTTTAACCCTTAATAAAATAATGAAGTAAGTAGAATAATCTGTATATTATTTTAATTACTTCACTATAGAAAGCATTTTATTAAAGGAAATTGATATTATTCAGGTGGAGTCATACCAAACTGCAAATAAGCCATATTCGTTGCTATACGCCCGCGAGCAGTGCGCATAACATAACCTTGTTGGATTAAGTAAGGTTCAATAACATCCTCTAGTGTGCCGCTATCTTCAGCCATTGCGGCTGCTAATGCTTCAACACCAGTAGGTCTGCCTTCAAATCGTTCAAGCAACATACTGATATAACGGCGATCTAAAGTATCTAAACCTGCTTTATCGACATTTAGCATGTCTAGAGCACGTTGAGCCATTTCTTGAGTTACTTCTCCTGTGCCTTTCACTTGAGCGTAATCGCGTACACGGCGTAATAGTCGATTGGCGATACGTGGAGTACCTCGGGCACGTCTTGCAATTTCAGTTGAACCTTCTCTAGTAATTGGAACATCCATGAGGTTTGCTGAACGCGTTACAATATGCGTAAGATCTTCAACAGAGTAAAACTCCAGACGTTGCACAATTCCAAAACGATCACGTAGTGGGGAAGTGAGTAGACCAGCACGTGTTGTTGCTGCGACTAATGTAAATGGCGGTAAATCTAGTTTAATAGAGCGCGCTGCTGGACCCTCACCAATCATGATATCCAGTTGATAATCTTCCATCGCTGGATATAGGATTTCTTCAATCACTGGCGAAAGACGATGGATTTCATCAATGAATAAAACATCACCTTCTTCTAAGTTGGTCAGCATTGCAGCTAAATCACCAGCCCGCTCTAATACAGGACCAGACGTAGACTTTAGATTTCCACCCATTTCGCGAGCAATAATGTTGGCGAGCGTGGTTTTACCTAAACCTGGTGGTCCAAAAATTAGCGTATGATCCAGTGCTTCACCACGCCCACGAGCAGCACCAATGAAAATTTCCATTTGCTCGCGAACCACGGGCTGACCAATATAGTCAGCAAGTGATGTCGGACGAATTGCGCGATCAAAATGATCTTCAGGTTTTTCAATTCCACTAATGAGGCGATCTTGCATAATATTACTTCATCATCGATTTAAGAGCTGCGCGGATAATATCGGCAGATTCTGTATAGTCAGCCTTGACAGCTGCCACAGCTTTTTGTGCTTCAATAGGTTTATAACCAAGCGATTGTAAAGCAGCCTCAGCCTCAGCAACAGGTGAGTTTGACATGAATTGAATTTGAGAGGTGGTTGTTTGCGAAGTACTATTCGTTGACTGTGAAAGTGCTTTGAAACGGTCACGTAATTCAATCATTAAACGTTCAGCCGTTTTTTTACCAACTCCAGGCACTTTAATCAGTGTATTGATATCATCGTGTTCAATGGTGTGAATTAATAATTCAACACTTAACGTAGATAAAATCCCTAATGCCATTTTTGGTCCTACACCATTTACTTTGAGTAGGGTGCGAAAAATGATTTTTTCTTGTGCTTCACTGAAGCCATATAGTTGTTGAGCATCTTCACGAACGACTAAATGCGTCCATAACGTTACTTTTTGTCCTTTTTGTAATTGGCAAAATGTTGAAAGCGGTGTATCGATTTCATAACCAACCCCATTTACATTAAGTAATACAGTAGGGGCTTCTAAGGCAAACACTTCGCCAATTAAACATCCGATCATTGTGTCTTTCACTTATTTGTTAATGGTTGAATAGTAGATGCCATTTGTTCTAAACGCAAAATGGCTTTTAGAATTTCTTTACGATTCCGTGTGGATTTGATCCAAGCAGGTAAGCGCGAAAAATAACTGCGATTATAATTTGGAAATTTACGTTCTCTTAAATCGGCTTGAATAAAGTTTTTCAATATTTCTAAATGCGTCGGATTATAAACACAGATTTGACCCTGCCGAACAGCAATATTTAAGAATAATGAATATGAATAATAGGGATCAAAACCAACTTTGGAATAACTGAGTTTTCTTAAAGTATAGACTGAGTCATCAAACCTATTTTCTCGTAGGCAGAAATTACAACTTAAAGTTATTTGTCTTGGAACAAGTGATTTACGAGCATATTGTTTGAAGTATTTGTATTTTCCTTGCTTGCATATTGTACATTTCGTATTGATTTCGACTTCACATGCACCGCTCCATTCAGCTATATTTTGATTCAAATTAAAGTGATAACTCATGTAGTCATAACTTTGGATACGAATATGCTGTAACGCTTTGCGATAGGTACACTGGGTACAAAAGATTTTTACGGTTTCTGATTCTTTATCCTTTATTTCGATAATTTTTGCAAGCTTCTGACAGGATGGGCAATGTACCCAGATTTCAGGTTTGAGAAGAGATAGGCTATAAACTCCTTGATCAACAAATCTACCCATCAGAAAAAACCTACCTTATTTCCCTGTAACTCTTGCGCCAAGCTATAAGCCTGATGGTCTGAGAACTTACTAATAATATCTAAGACTTGCATAATATTATTGTAATGGTTGTTTTGAAAATTTGCGCCTGAATGTTGCAAAATCGACATCAAACGTTGTTCTTTAAAGCTTAATGTTTTATGCGGCATAGTCAAAGGCACAAAAGCATCTAAAATAGTCTGTAAGCTTTGATGCGCAATAATTTCTAAACCGGATTTTTGAGGATGTTCAAAAATACGATCACGTGCAAGATTTTTCGCAGTTTGAATCCCTGCTTCAATATCAGGTGAGCAATATTGTAAAAGGCTACCTTTGAGTTGACCTGTGATGATTTCATAGTGGTGTTTTGCAAAAGCCGTCGTGACTTCATCGACTAATCGTTTCATTACACGGCCACGTAAGGCTGCAATTTTTTGTTGCCAAGTGGTATGCGGTAAATGCAGCTCTTCAGGGAGACCAAAATCAGCAATCAAGTTGAGGAAAATAGGTTCAACTTCCTCATAATTCAACATATTAAGAATGATGCCATCTTCTAAATCAATCAGTGCATAACAAATATCATCAGCAGCTTCTAACAAATAAGTTAGAGGGTGACGACAATAGTGATACTCACCCAGTTTAATCAAGCCAAGCTGTTCAGCAAGCTGTTTTAAAATTTCTTTTTCTGATTGATAGCAACCAAATTTTGCTCTTTGATGGGATGGGGTATCGCCTTGTTGGTCGATGGTTTTTGATAACCAGGGGTATTTTAAATATGCACCCAATGTTGCACAGGTCAGACGCATACCACCATCATCAGGGTGGTAGTCAATACGACTGAGTAAACGAAGACCTTGCGCATTACCTTCAAATTGACGAACGTCTGCTTCTTCTTCGGGACTGAGTTTGGTCAGAAAGTCACGATGTGAGGCATCATCAAACCATTCACGTATCGCATATTCACCTGCATGACCAAAAGGGGGATTGCCAATATCGTGAGCTAAACATGCCGCTTGAATAATCGCACCGACATCAGCAGGTGAAATCCACATAGGTAATTCATCTTTGATCTTTTCTGCGGCGAGCATACCAAGCGAGCGACCAATACAAGATACTTCGAGTGAATGAGTCAATCGAGTATGAATACCATCGTGCTGAGTCAGCGGGTGAACTTGAGTTTTTCTATTCAGTTGTCGAAAACTTTGGGAAAATATAATTCTATCGTAATCTTTATGAAACGGGCTTCTAGCCAATTCTGTGCTACTTTTTTTACTACCTAAGCGAATTGCAGAGAGCAATTCCAACCAACGCATTTGTTCCATTTATCATTATTCAAACTGACTTTAATTCATCATGCCAAAAAAAAGATTAAAGCACTAGAGTAGTGCGACATAAGTTGTCTTCGATAAGTATAATGTCGCACATAGTTTCTTATTTCATCATTTAAGTTAAGTCATTTGAATATTAAGAGGGAAACATGAAGAAAAATATTGCACTCATGGCTTGTGCATTACTATCGGCTTGTAATCAAGTAGAGTCACCTGAGCTATTAGAAGTGAAACAAAAGCAAACATCCTCTGATCAGGTTGAGCAAAAAACGATAGATCAACTGAATAAAACAAATATTGTCTTAAGTGTATTTGCTTATCAAGAAACCGCAGATCAGCGCCTAGATCAACAATGTATTTGGACAGATGAAGCAAATGCAGCGGCAAAACAATATTGGAGTATTCAACCCAATATTGAGTTGAATGGGCATTCTCGTTTTAGCAAAGACGATATTGCTTTATCTGCTGTGGTATTGGTGAAACCCATCAAAAATTGTTCTGAGTTTTATAAGACTGCTCAAACTGCGTTTGCCTATGCTATTAATAATGATCGAGATTGGGTGAATAGCCTTCCAATACAATCAAATCAACTAATCCAAAACACAGATGAAACGGTTTCAATTGATTTAAATCACAATGGCAAACCTGAGCAAATTTATGTCTGTTTGAACAGTGAAAGTATGGATGTGTTCTTTAAAGATGCAATTCAGGATAAAAGCTTTATCCATGCACATGTGCAGCTTTCATATAGTGTTGAGGGTGGTGTGGACGACACTCTTGCTTGTAATGACTCATTCTTTTCTAAGCTTGGTATAATAAGAAAAGAAGACCAGCAAACTGGAAATGTGATCTACATATCAAAGTAAATGAATTGTTACGAATATACTAAACCCATAAAGCGATAAGAATTTAAGTGATTTGGGATAGAAAACTCTGATTTTTAAGATGGATATGGCTAGCTGAAAGAAGGCTTTCACAGTAGAATATGCGCTCTCTCATAAGTCACATTGCGGTAGGTTCGTTAGACCCACCCGTGGAGCCAAAGTCAACATGTTTATCGTGGCCGGTGCATCAGCACATTCTTCTTTTAAGAAAGCTCAACTCTTAAACCGTTTAGCGTCAATGAGTTCTGTTCAATCTTTTGACAGCCAGTGGGTTTATTTGTTTGATCAAGCGCTCAACGAGCAGCAACATCAATCGGCATTACAACTTTTAAACGATGGTCAATCTTTCGAACTTCGCCAAGCTGCAAGTGATGAAATCCAAATTTTAGTAACTCCACGTGTTGGCACAATCTCTCCGTGGTCGTCTAAAGCAACTGATATTTTCCAAAACTGTAATACACCAGTACACCGTCTAGAACGTGGTCTTTTATTCACGTTAAAAGGTGTCACTGAAATTACGAATGAAGTTAAACAAGTACTTCATGACCGTATGACGGAAACAGTTTTTGCTCAAATTGAAGATGCAAAAGCTTTATTCTCAGAAACTGCGCCGAAGCCACTCAACTCAATTGATATCTTGGGTCAAGGTAAAGAAGCATTAGTTAAAGCGAATAATGAGTTTGGCTTTGCTTTATCTGAGCAAGAAATTGATTACTTAACCGAAGCATTTACTAAGCTGGGTCGTAATCCAAATGACATCGAGTTAATGATGTTTGCTCAGGCGAACTCTGAACACTGTCGTCATAAAATCTTTGGTTCTGAATGGACAATTGATGGTGAAAAACAACCATTATCATTGTTCCAAATGATTAAGAATACCTATAAAGAATCTCCAACAGATGTATTGTCGGCGTATAAAGACAATGCCTCTGTGATCGTGGGTTATGACACGATGCGTTTTTATCCAAAAGCCGATGAAAATGGTCACTTTGTTTATAAATATAAGAGCCAAGCCGCTCATATTTTAATGAAGGTTGAGACGCATAACCACCCAACAGCAATTTCTCCATTTGCTGGTGCTGCAACTGGTTCAGGCGGTGAAATCCGTGATGAAGGTGCAACAGGTCGTGGTGGTAAACCAAAAGCAGGTTTAACAGGCTTTACGGTTTCTAACTTGAATATCCCTGGTTTCGAACAGCCTTGGGAAGAAAACTACGGTAAGCCTTCACGTATGGCATCGCCATTACAAATCATGATTGAAGGTCCATTGGGTGGTGCGGCGTTTAACAACGAGTTTGGTCGTCCTGCATTGAATGGTTATTTCCGTACCTTCGAACAGAATGTGAATGGTGAAGTTAAAGGCTTCCATAAACCAATTATGATCGCTGGTGGTTACGGTAACATTCGTCCTGACCACGTTGAAAAAGATGCGATTCAACCAGGTGACTTGCTCATTGTATTGGGTGGTCCTGCCATGTTAATCGGTCTTGGTGGTGGTGCTGCATCATCTGTAGACAGCGGTACCATGGGGGAGAGCTTAGACTTTGCTTCAGTACAACGTGAAAACCCAGAAATGGAACGTCGTTGCCAAGAAGTCATTGATACATGCTGGCGCTTAGAAGACTTTAACCCAATTGTGTCTGTACATGACGTGGGTGCTGGTGGTCTATCAAATGCGATGCCTGAACTAGTGAATGATCACGAGTTAGGTGCTGTATTGAACCTTCGTAAGATTCCATCTTTAGAGCCAGGCATGAGCCCGATGGAAATCTGGTCAAATGAAGCGCAAGAACGTTATGTGTTAGCGATTCGTCCAGAATCTTTAGAACAGTTTGAAGAAATTTGTGCACGTGAGCGTTGTCCGTTTGCAGTACTTGGTGAAGCGACAGAAGCACGTCATCTGACTGTTGAAGATCCGTTATTTGAAAACAATGCAGTCGATATCCCAATGCAAGTCATGTTGGGTGGTACGCCACGTATGCAACGTTCATATGAAACGATTGAACGTAAAGGTAACGACTTTGATGCATCAAAAGTTGATTTGAAAGATGCGATTTTCCGCGTATTGAAAAATCCAACTGTTGCGTCTAAATCATTCCTGATCACAATTGGTGACCGCTCGATTACAGGTATGGTTGCACGTGATCAAATGGTTGGCCGTTGGCAGGTTCCTGTTGCAGATGCAGCAGTAACGACGACAAGCTTGCAAGGCTTTACAGGTGAAGCTATGGCGATGGGTGAGCGTCCACCAGTTGCTTTGTTAAATCCTGCTGCATCTGCACGTTTAGCGGTTGCGGAAGCAATTACCAATATTGCCTGTGCCAACATCGAACAAATCAGTGATATCAAGCTTTCTGCGAACTGGATGGCTGCGGCTGGTCAAAAAGGTGAAGATCAAGCCTTGTTTGAAGGTGTGAAAGCGATTGGTATGGAAATGTGTCCTGCATTGGGTATCGCTATTCCTGTCGGTAAAGACTCACTTTCAATGCGTACCACTTGGAATGATGGTGAAGATAAAGCCGTAACCTCTCCAATGACAGGCGTAATCACTGCGTTTGCACCTGTTTTAGATGTACGTAAAACATTAACACCTGAACTGAAGAACTTAGCAGACTCAGTACTTGTACGTATCGATTTATCTAAAGGTCAATTCCGTTTAGGTGGTTCGATCCTTGCGCAAGTATATAAAGCAATCGGTTCTGTTACCCCTGATGTTGATAGTTTTGATGACTTCAAAGCATTCTTTGCCTTGATTCAAGACTGGAACAATCGTGGCGTGATCAAAGCTTACCATGACATTGGTGATGGTGGTCTATTGGCGACTGTTGCTGAAATGATGTTCGCATCGCGTTTAGGTGTTGCTCTAGAAAATCAATCAACTGAAAGCTTATTTGCTGAAGAAATTGGTGCAGTACTTCAAATTACGGCTGCTGATTGGGCGCAGTTAGAAGTTGAAGTTGCAGCATCTAGCTTGAAAGATACAATTGCTGTTGTTGGTCGTGTGAATACAACTGATCAATTGGTTGTAAATGGTTTAACGCTTGAGCGTGCTGAATTACAACAAGCTTGGGCTGAAGTGTCACATCAGATCCAACGTTTACGTGACAACGTTGAAACAGCTGATCAAGAATTTGCTTTAATTGCAGATAAGAACCACAAAGGTTTAATTGCACAACCAACATATGACTTAAATGAGCCAGTTGAAGCGCCGTTTATCAATACACGTCGTCCAAATATGGCAATTTTGCGTGAGCAAGGTGTAAATGGTCATGTGGAAATGGCGGCAGCCTTTGACAAAGTAGGCTTCAATACTATCGACGTACACATGAGTGATTTACTTGCAGGTCGTGTGAGCTTAAGCGACTTTGAAGGTTTAGTGGCATGTGGCGGCTTCTCATACGGTGACGTGATGGGTGCTGGTGGTGGCTGGGCGAAATCAGTATTGTTCAATGCGAAACTACGTGATCAGTTCGAACAATTCTTCCATCGTGAAAATACATTCAGCTTAGGCGTATGTAACGGCTGTCAAATGATGTCACAACTTGCTCCGCTGATTCCTGGTGCAGAGCATTGGGGACGTTTCCATCGTAACATGTCAGAAGTATTTGAAGCGCGTGCAGTGAATGTTCGTGTAGAGAAATCTGTTTCTGTGTTGCTTGAAGATATGCAAGGTTCGATTTTACCAATCGCAGTTGCGCATGGTGAAGGTCGTTTAGTTGCGACAGAACAACAACTTGCCGCTTTAAATGCAGAGAACCAAGTCATCTTGCGTTATGTAGATAGCTTGGGTAATCCAACTCAGCACTATCCATTGAACCCGAATGGTTCACCTGAAGCGATTACCGGACAAACTTCTAAAGATGGTCGCGCAACAGTAATGATGCCACACCCAGAGCGTAACTTCCGTGCTTTACAACATTCTTGGAAGCCTGAAGATTGGGCTGAAGATGGTGCTTGGTTGCGTATGTTCCGCAACGCACGTAAGTTCATTGGTTAATATGAAATAAAAAATAAGCCACCGTAAGGTGGCTTATTTCATTCAAGTATAAAAATGAATATTGATGGAGAATAACAAATGAAATCAAAAATCAATTTCCACGAATTTGCTTTACTTATGGCATTACTAATGTCGATCGTTTCTTTCTCAATTGATGCAGTATTACCTGCTTTAGGTGAGATCAGAAAAGTTTTTATTTTACAGAATGATAATCAAGCACAATGGGTCATCATTACAATTTTCTCTGGTATGACCTTAGGTCAGTTGATTGCAGGGCCATTATCGGATGCGATTGGACGTAAACGGATTTTATTTACAGGGATTGTCATTTACTTTCTAGGAAGCTTGTTGTCTTATTCCACACAAAGTTTTGAATGGTTTTTAGTTGGGCGATTTATTCAAGGAATAGGGGTGTCTGGCCCTTATGTAGCTTCTATTTCCATTGTGCGAGATAAATATAGCGGTGCCCAAATGGCACGTATCATGTCTTTGATCATGATGGTATTTATGGTTGCTCCAGCTGTTGCACCAAGTTTAGGACAATTGATTATTCATTTCTTTGGATGGCGAGATATTTTTGTCTTATATATGGTTTACGCCACCATCGTTGGATTATGGGTTGCTTTACGTTTAGAAGAAACCTTAGCCCCAGAAAATCGTTTACCTATGCGTGTAGAAGCATTTAAAGATGGCTTTAAGGAAGTGGTGAGTAATAAAACCACGATGAGTTATCTGTTGTGTGCTGGCTTTTGTTTTGGTGGGTTTATTGGTTATTTAGGAACTTCACAACAAATTTTTATGCAGCAGTTTGGTAAAACAGGTGCAGAGTTTAGTGCTTATTTTGCTGTGTTAGCAGGTGTGATGGGGATTGCTTCATTTACTAACTCTAAAATCGTAATGAAGTTTGGTATGCGTCCAATCTGTATTTATGGTTTTTTGGGTTTATGTTTAATTTCTTTGATATTCCTGATTATTCAGCTTGTTGGCGTTCAGATTTCTTTTTGGATGTTTATGCTGTATGCATGCATTCTATTTTTATTGTTTGGAACTTTATTTGGTAATTTAAATGCAATCGCTATGGAACCGATGGGGCATGTCGCAGGAATGGCTTCAGCGATTATTGGTGCATCATCTTCTGTACTGTCTTTAATTCTGGCTTCGATTATTGGACAGTTATATAACGGGACATTAGTTCCAATGACCAGTGGTTTTGTGATTTTATGTGGTTTATCTTTTGCGATGACAATATATGAGAAGCGATATTTAACAAATAAAAAAGGTGTTGGCATGCAATAAAAATAAGCTGGTTTGTAGAAAACAATAAATATAGGTATTTTGATTCGTTGAAATAAAAGCCATTATGAAATGGCTTTTATCTATATCAGCTTATTGGATTTAAGGATCCTGATGTTTTAAGAGCATCGGATGTTTATACATTACATCGGTACGTAGTACGTATTTCTGACCTGAAAGCACAGGTGCTCCCTCATGTAATTGCTGATGCTCAAATACTAATATTTGCCCAAGTTTGGGTTGAATACTCGCGATTTGAGTTTCCTTACAGGGTTTCAGCATGCCACTATCACGGTAAAACACTGTTTCTCCACCCGTAAAATCTTCGCTCAGATAGATCAATAATGTAAGTTGACTACTATGCCAATCATTCACCTCATAAATCCCATCCCAATGTGGTCTAAATGTTTCGCCATTTTCATAACGATAAAAACGAAAACGTTCATTTAAGCCACTTAATGTCCAACCATTCAATTGCTCAGGCAAGAGATGTTTGAGTTTGGAAAATAGTGTTTCGGCAAGCTGAATATCATCATAAATGACTCGTTTATTATTTCTGACATTGGTAAGAACTTGACGAGCTGAGTTTAGGAATATATCTGCTGTTTCATAATGATATTGATGACTAAGTTCGATGAATGAGAGACATTCTTGATTTGAAAAGACATCATCTACAGTAAAAATTAAAGGTGAGTTCTGATGTGTTTGTCGTTTTTCTTGTTGTAGAAAAAGAGTTTGAGTTGAAGTTATCCCATTTTGATGACCTATATCATTTTTAGTTGTAATTGGTTATTTTATCATCTTAATCAGTTTAATTACTATTATTTAATATGGTTCAATTTTTGCATTCTCAATAATGATCATAAGAATTGGAGAACAACATGATGAAAAATGCAAATCACATGAGAACAATCTATAGCAAAGATAAAGGTTGGTTTTGGTTTGGTTTAACGGTTGCTATCCAAGTTGTATTCATTGTTGTTAGTTACCTAGTGATGAATATTTCGCTTTGATATTTCATTGTTTTTAAGCTTATGATTGATGATCAGCAAGAGTTCAACATCATTAAGAATATGCTAAAACTTATTTATTATGTGCCTGAATCACATCTTGAATCCACCAAACAGGCTATCTTTGACGCTGGTGCGGGCGGTATTGGCAATTATGAGCACTGTGCTTGGCAAGTGAAAGGAATAGGGCAGTTTAAGCCTGTTAAAGGTGCAAATCCATTTTTAGGACAATTAGACGAACTAGAGCAGCTTGAAGAATGGCGTGTAGAAACCATTGTGCCTGAAGAAAAAGCCAGTGCCGTGGCAAAAGCATTAAAGGCAAGCCATCCTTATGAAGAGCCTGCCTTTGAGTTTATTCAAATATTAGATATTGAATAATTATACTTTTTGAATAAATAAATCACGATCAAAACGATATTGTGGGAAGAACACACCATCTGTAGCCCGTTCACCTGCACCAATCACCATCACAGGATATTGTTGATCATTTAGCTTTAAAATTTTACGAACCAAAGGTTCATCAAAACCTTCCATCATACAACTATCAAAACCATAAGCGCGTAAAGCTAATACAAGGTTTTCACAGGCTAAAGCTGTGGTTTTAGTTGCCCATAATTTGGCATCGGCAGGGTTAAATGCAGTCACAGGAAGTTGTTTATCAAGTGTACGGGCTACTTTAAATGCAACTTTTTTGAAGTTACCTAATGCATTGAAATAACCTGTTTTATAGTTGTAGGGAATAAAGCGGTAATACTTTTGAACTGCTGGTGGTGCTTCGGGAAATGGAAACTCGCTGATATTTAGTTTTGCCATCTCATCAACACGATCTGTTCTAGCGACACATACGATTAATTCGGATGCAGTTTTAGCAGCAAGTTGTCCTAAACACGCTTTAACCAGTTGCTTTTTCTTGCTTGGATTTTGCACCACATAGAATGTCCAAGGCTGTAAGTTTGATGAGTTGGGTGCAAGCAGTGCCAAGTCTAAACATTCATCTAAAATCTCACTTGGAATCGGTTTATCAGTGAACTTACGTACTGAACGACGGCTTTCAATGACTTTACGGAAATTGGCAACATCAATATCTTGAGGGGCAGGTTCGTAGTAGCGTTTTTTTTCGGTTTGATTTTGTTCAGACATGAGAATAAATGTTCCTATAAGTTTGTTGTTAATATTGGGACGTTAAATAAAAAAACCACCCAGTCTTGACTAAGTGGTTTGTATAAAAACAGTGAAATGTATTAATTGAACTGTGAGAAGTCAGGCTTACGTTTTTGCATAAATGCTTGTACAGCTTCCATCATTTCAGGTGAGCGTACACGCTGCATAAAGATTTCAGCTTCTTCATCGACACAAGCAATAATTTCAGCTAAGTCTTTTTTCATTAGCGCTTTACTTTGTTTTAGAGATGCTAATGGTAATGCTGCTAAATGTTGAGCGGTTTGTTGAGCGGTTGCATAGGCATCTTCAACAACGTCATTTACAAGATTTGCTTTTACTGCTGTTGCTGCATCAAATTTCTTTGCTGTGAATAATAATTCAGCCGCTTTTTGATAGCCTGCTTGTTTGACTAATAAACGGCTCGCAGCACCTTCAGGAGAAAGACCTAAACTTACGAATGGAATTTGGAATAGGGCAGTATTGTCTGCAAATACGATGTCAGCATGTAATAAGATTGTTACACCAATACCAATTGCAACACCTTTCACTGCGATAATAAGTGGCTTAGAAAAGCGAGCCGCAGCTTTTAATAATACAAATGGAGGTTGATCACCCGCTTTGCCTTCATATGGCTTTTGCATAAAGCCCATGAAGTCTTTCATATCATTACCCGCAGTAAAATCTTGTTCTGCACCACGGAAAATCACAACACGTACATCTTTATTTGTATCAGCTTCATCTAATGCTTTTGCAATCCAAAGATAAAGTTCACCGTAAAGTGCATTTTTGGCTTCTGAACGGTTAATGGCTAAGGTGAGTACGCCATCTTCTAAATTTGCTTGCAAATGTTGATGAGGTTGTTGAATACAGCTAAGTGTCATCGTACTATCCTTGCTTTAATCCAGATTGATTTTTAAAGTGCTCTCATTATGTCGCATATTTGCGTTACATGGTGCAACTGATGAGTTCACAAAAAGTGAAATTACGCCTATGTACACATTTGACTATCTTGTTTTTATTGGACGCTTTCAGCCTTTTCATTTGGCACATCTACAAACCATTGAAATTGCGTTACAGCAAAGTCAGAACGTGATATTGGCATTAGGTTCAGCACAATCAGAACGGAATATCAAAAATCCATTTTTAGCTCATGAACGTGAGCAAATGATTCTGTCTAACTTTTCAGAAGATGATCAGAAGCGGATTCATTTCGTGCATGTGGTTGATGTATATAACGATGAAAAATGGGTCAAACAAGTCAAAACATTGGTTAATATAGTGGTTCAGCCAAATGCAAAAGTAGGTTTGATTGGTCACTTCAAAGATGAATCTTCTTATTATTTAGCTTTATTTCCAGAATGGGAAATGGTTGAGTTGGATAGTTTAAAGGATTCTATTTCAGCTACGCCTATGCGAGAAGCCTATTATCGAGGTGAGATTCAAACTAAATTTTTCCCTGAAGGCACGATTGAATTTCTGACTGAATTTAAAAATACAAAAGTCTATGCGGAATTGCAGCGTAAATATCTTGCGGGTGATAAAAGTAATTTGGATGAATGTTTTTAAGATTTTAGTTCTTTAAGCAGAAAATCGATGAAAACACGAATATGGAAAGATTCGTATTTTTTTGATGGATAAAGTAAAGAAAATGGGCGTGAAGTGCCTGAAAATTCGCTAAGCACCTCAATCAAATCTCCATTCTTAAGCTCTTTTTCTACAATGAAACGATAGGTTTGTAATAAACCAGCGCTATGTTTTGCCAGTGTTACCGTACCTAAAATATCATCTAAGCAACGAATATTTCCTGCACTTTGATATTCAATTATTTGTTGATTAGAGGTAAATAGCCACGGAACATTTTTCCCTGTACTGGGAAGAACAAACTGAATACATTGATGATGCTGTAAATCTTCAAGGCTTTGCGGTGTTCCGAATTGTTTTAAATACTCAGGCGACGCCACTACAATCAGTTCAGCCTGTTCTAGTTGCCGTGCAATCAAATTTGAATCAGCAAATTGTCGTCCACGAATCGCCAGATCATATCCTTCTGCTATAAAGTCCACATTTTTATTGGTGAGTTGAACATCTACTTTGATGCTTGGATATTGCAGTGAAAACTTTGCCAATAACGGGAGGATGCGATAGTGTCCATATGGTGTTGGAACACTGATACGAATTAAACCAGAGGGTTGCTGTGTTTGATTTTTGAGTTGCTGTTCTGCTTCTAAAATTTGATTCAGCGCTTGTTTACATTCATCAAAATAGATTTTTCCTTGCGCAGTTAAACGGACTTGTCGAGTCGTTCTTACAAACAATGGAGTCGCTAAATGCTTCTCTAATCGAGCAATGGAGCGACTGACCGCTGCTGGACTCACACCTGCATGTAAGGCTGCTTTGGAAAAGCTTTCATATTCTGCTACTAAGCAAAACAATTCGACGCTACTAAACATCATCCGTTTTAGAGGGTGATTCATTCATTACACCATGTAAAAAATGATTTGAGTTGTAAGCTATTTAAGCACATATAAGTAAACAATAAGATGATTCGCATACCTTGTATGGAGTTATTTTTATGAAATTGTTCTATTCACCAAATGCATGTTCGCTAGCCCCACATATCGTTTTAAGAGAGCTTGGGCTTCCATTTGATTTAATCAAAGTCGATTTGCAACAGCATTTAACTGAACTAGGTGAGGACTTTTATAGACTCAATAAGAAGGGACAAGTACCTGTATTACAGCTGGAAGATGGTTCTTTTTTAACGGAAGGTGCTGTGATTAGTCAGTTTCTTGTTGATCAATTCGAACGTAAGGATTTATTACCTGAAATAAACACCGTAGAGCGTTATCAAACACTTTCTTGGATGAATTTTATTGCTGCAGAAATTCATAAAGCATATTCACCATTTTTCCATGAATCCTATGGCGAAGATTCTAAAACTATCTTTAGTACGATTTTAAATAAACACTATGCGTGGATTGATCAACAGTTAGATGGGCAAAACTATTTAATGGGAAGTAATTTTACCATTGCTGATATTTATCTATTTGTGGTGACACGCTGGGCTGACTTTATTGGACTTGATCTTGAGCATTTTATTCATTTAACAGCTTTTATGCAGCGAATTGCTCATCGTCAAACGGTTCAAGACGCAATAGCTGCCGAAGCATCTTAGTATTCTTGCCATCTATAAAATTATAAAAGGAGATCCGCATGCCTTATATTTTAATTCAAATTACTAAAGAAAATGTCTCTACTGCACAGAAACAACAGTTGATTCAAGAGGCTACAGATTTAGTGGTTCGGGTGCTTCATAAAGACCCAGCTACTACATTTGTGGTCATTGATGAAGTTGATACAGATAACTGGGGTGTGGCAGGCGAATCAGTTTCGACCATACGCAATAGACAAAGAATAGGTACATAAGATGCAAAATAATCCGATAATTAAGATTCAACAGCAACTCGAAAAATACTTTGATGGTTTGTACTTTTGTGATGTGGGTAAATTACAGGACGTATTTCATTCCGATGCAACTTACATCAACGCAACGGACGAGCCTATGCTTAAGTTAGATATGGATAGTTATTTCACTATTGTGGAAAAGCGTATTTCACCCGCATCTCAAAACCAATTAAGACAAGATAAGATTGTTTCAATCAATTTGATTCATGATCAGTTAGCGATGGTATATGTTGAATGTGTGATTGAGCCTAAATATTTTTATGATGCACTGACATTAGTACACAAGCAGGGTGAGTGGAAAATTATTTCTAAAGTCTTTCATTATCAACTTTTAGCGGACTAATTAAGCATCTTCCCAAAAGATAATTCGATTGGAAAAGGGATCAGTGATACTCAGTTCTAATGTTTCCCAATCTGTTTTTTCAACTTGGGGTTTAGCAAACTTATAATCCTTAACCTCAAGTTCATTTTTTAACAAGCTGAGATTCTCCCAGTAAATACGAATCGCACTATGCGGACTCGCATCACCGAAGTGTTCGGACAAATGGAGAATACAATCGTCTTTGGAAATTTGTAGATAAATAGAGAAGTTGTCCCCGAAAGTATGCTGTCAATCGATTTGGAAGCCCAAATAATCAAGATAAAATGATTGTGCTAATTTAATGTCAAAGATACGAAAAATAGGAATGATCGAGCCATTTTGCATAGGTATTTCCTGTTAACGAATTCCAAATTGTTGTGCCCAGTATGGCTTTTGTTTTTCAGTGGAGTCAAAGGTACATGCGACTGCATAGTCTGTAAATTTTGGATTCATTATATTGGCACAATGCATGGGGCTGTTTAGCCAAGTAGTTAATACTTCATTCAAGTTTTTCTGCCCACGTGCAACATTCTCACCGCCGCCGCGTCCTTTAAACTGATAAAGTTTCAAGCGAGCTTTGAGGTCTAAACCGCCCTGACTACGATGCCCTAAAAAATTATATTGAGCCATATCTATGGCATGAGCATAAGCACTTCTAGCCAAATGTTCATTCCATACTAAGGGTGATGTTGCTGAAAAATGTCGTTGTCCACATTGACGCGCTTGTTGCCGAATTTCGTTAATCGACTGCAAGATGGTTTGTTGATAAGCTGGGTTTTGTAAGTCTTCACAGCGTATTTCGTTTGATAATTTCTGAACTTGAGAGGTTGAAGTAGAATATTCTTGTGAACGTGTTGGAGTGCTGATACTGCATCCAGAAATAAACAACGGAAATAAAATTAAAACTTGGATCGATTTCATTTTTTAAGATTTAGGTTCGTTATTTTAATCGTTTAATGATACGTTATTTTAGTTTAGGGCTACAATTTAACTGTAAAAAAAGCGAGTATAAACTCGCTTTTTTGAAGGCAAGCAAATTAAGCAGATTGTAAAACTTTTAAATCTTCCAATACTTGTTCAGCATGTCCTGCAGCTTTAACTTTACGATAGCTTTTCACCAATTGCTTATTGTGAAAAATAAAGGTTGAACGTTCGATGCCCATGACTTGTTTGCCATACATATTTTTTTCTTTAATGACATCAAAATGTTTACATAAGATTTCTTGTCGATCACTAATCAGATTGAAATTAAGTGATTGCTTTTCAGTGAAGTTCTGGTGAGATTTAACAGAATCACGTGAGACACCGATAATTTGACAGTTTAAAGCTGCAAACTGATCTTTTAAACATGAAAAACCGATCGCCTGAGTTGTACAGCCAGGTGTGGAATCTTTAGGGTAAAAATATAAAACTAACCATTCACTTTCGATTTGTGTCAGGTTAAGTTCACCTTCAGTTGTCGGGAAGCTTTGATCAGGTAATTGAATATTCTCAGACATGTCTCATCCTTCAATAAAGGTTATGGTTGATCTAGTTCAAGTGGTAAAAATGCATATTCTTCATGATAAACAATTTCACCATGGCGTATAGGAATTGCTTTGTTAAAAATGGGACCATTGATCACTGTGGTGTGAAATTCACCACTTTCGCCACATGGATCAATACCGCGATCTTCCAGTTCTTGGATATATTCCAAAGTAAGTGTTTTACCTAAGTCTTCAACGCGCATCCCCAATTTGAGATTGACGGTAACAATAACACTGTGAAAACCAAGTGAAATAAATTCCTCAACGACTTGTTTGTGTGGTCTTAACCAAAGTGGCATGCCTAACTTGAGCCCAACCTGTTGAGTGACTTTATCGTGCCAGCAACCATGCTGTGGCATGTCGAGATCGCCAGTAACGAGTACTTCAGCTCCATGAGCTTTAGCCTGATGAAGTAAATCAATAAACTTACTTTCATAATCAGACCAACTCGATGAAGTCATATAAACAGGTAAACCTATCGCATCAGCTTGAGCACGAATGATATCTAGGGGCATTGCGTGCGAACGTGATCGTTGTCCTTGTTCCTCTAACATCACAATTAAGCCTAACACCGTCCCTTTATGCATAGCATGGTACAAGGCGAGAGAGCTATCTTTGCCTCCACTGAATGAAACAATTGATCGTCGATTTTCAGCATTGGTTTTCCATTGATCGTGCATGAATTTAGTCAATTTCTTTAGGTGATTCAAATATTAACAGAACTAAAAAAAGCCTGCATAAATGCAGGCTTTGATCTGAACCATACAAGCTTACTTTTTAGGAGCTTGTTGCTGAGCAGCTTTCATTGCTTCTTCAGTTAATTTTTCTAACTTAGATACCAAAGGGGCACCTAAGCAAGCTTGTAAATCTTTATTTTGCTGTTGGACAAACGCTAAAGAACTAGGGCTTTTCTTGGCATTAATTGCGCTTTGAATTTCCCATTTTTGTGCTTCAGTTACTTTACCTTGTGCATCAATTTGGCAACTACAGAATTTACTTACTTCAGCAGAAGTTAGTTTTCCACCTTTAGCTGTTTGATCTTTACATACGTTGACTAATGCAGATTTTACATTGGTACTTTTATATGCTGCTTGTAATGGATTATCAGCTGCATAAGTTGCTGTAGCAAAAAGAGCCGCAGCTGACATCATTGTTGAAAGAATAATATTTGATTTAGAAAACTTCATATAATGTACCTAATTTTTACCTTATATCGTTTATTCCGCATAGCGCGTAGGATCCGCGACACCTGCTTCGATAAAACCTTGCTGACGTAAACGACAACTGTCGCATTTGCCACATGCACGTCCTTGAGCGTCTGCCTGATAGCAGGATACCGTTTGGCTATAGTCTACGCCATGTTCGATGCCTAAGCGTATAATATTCGCTTTGGATAAATGTAACAGAGGTGTTTCAATTTTAAGAGGTTTTCCTTCAACACCAGCTTTTGTTGCAAGTCTTGCGAGATTGGCAAAAGCGTCAATAAATTCTGGGCGACAATCTGGATATCCTGAATAATCAACAGCATTTACACCAATCACAATGGCTGCAGCGTCAAATACTTCAGCTGCTGCAAGAGCATAGGATAGAAAAATTGTGTTACGTGCTGGAACATAAGTTACAGGAATACCTTCTTGTAATTGTTCAGGTACATCAATGTTATGATCTGTAAGCGCGGAACCGCCTAAATTACCCAAATCGATATTAATTACACGATGTTCAACGCCTGCTCGTTGTGCAAGTGCCTTAGCTGCATCAAGCTCAGTTGTAGAGCGCTGACCATACATAAAACTTAAAGCGATACAGTCATAGTTTGCTTGTGCCCAAGCGAGACATGTTGTCGAGTCTAAACCGCCAGACAATAATACGATGGCACGAGAACGCATATTATTTTCCATTATTCAACCTAAAATTATTCGTAGATGATTTGCCTCATTTGAGACAGTCACAAGATCATTAGCGACCAGATTCATCATTCCATAACAGCTTATGTAACTGTAATTGGAAGCGAACAGGGAGATGGTCATCTAAAATCCACTGAGCTAAATCACGTGCAAGAGCAGGTAGAGCAACAGCACCTTTTTCTACCGCGAAAGCAGGAGAGAACCATACTGTACTGACTTTATCTTGCAACTGGAAATTTTCCAGTTGTTGTTTAGACCATTCATAGTCGGCACGATTACAGATCACAAATTTAATCTGATCATGCTGTGTTAGATAGTCGAGATTGGTAAGTAAATTACGATGATCTTCATTAGACGTTGGTGTCTTTAGATCTAATACTTTCGAAACACGTGGATCAACTTTAGAAACATCTAAAGCTCCGCTTGTTTCAAGCGAAACGTGAAAACCTAGATCACACAAGCGTTGAAGTAATACAAGACAATTCGGTTGTGCAAGTGGTTCGCCACCAGTGACACATATATAAGGTGTTTTAAACTGGCTTGCTGTTTCAATGATATGTTCAAGTGATTGACGCTCACCACCTTCAAAAGAGTACGTGGTATCACAATAGCTGCAACGAAGAGGGCAACCAGTTAAACGAATGAAGACAGTGGGTAAGCCAAATGTATTCGCTTCGCCTTGCAAAGAATAAAAAATCTCTGTGATACGCAAACCAGCAGCAGGATCAGAGACAGGAATTGCAGAGGAACGTAAGGAAGTCATAAAGAGTTACCACAAAATCAGCAAGCTATTAAAAAACAAAAATCTCTACGATCAGTGATAATCGTAGAGACGAGGAGCAGTGTAAGCTCCGTAGTATTACAACTTAGTCAGCACGTAATAAATCATTTAAACTTGTTTTAGCACGTGTTTTAGCATCAACTTTTTTCACGATGATTGCTGCGTAAAGGCTATAAGTTCCACATTTAGAAGGAAGGCTTCCCGCAACTACAACTGAACCAGCAGGTACGCGACCATAGTGAATTTCACCAGTTTCACGATCATAGATCTTAGTCGATTGACCGATGAATACGCCCATAGAGATTACAGAGCCTTCACCAACAATTACGCCTTCTACAATTTCAGAACGCGCGCCGATGAAGCAGTTATCTTCAATGATCGTTGGGTTTGCTTGTAATGGCTCTAATACACCGCCAATACCTACACCACCAGATAAATGTACATTTTTACCAATTTGCGCACATGAACCAACAGTTGCCCAAGTATCAACCATTGTGCCTTCATCAACATATGCACCGATGTTGACATAAGATGGCATCAAGATCACATTTTTAGCTTGGAAGCTACCACGGCGAGCAACAGCTGGAGGAACTACGCGTACACCTGCTGCTTTAAATTGCTCTTCAGTCCAACCTGAGTATTTAGTTGCAACTTTGTCATAAAACTGTAGATCACAAGCTTCAATAGGCTGATTGTCATTGAGTTTAAAAGAAAGTAAAACTGCTTTTTTTAACCATTGGTGAACAACCCACTCACCATCAATCTTTTCAGCCACACGAAGTGTACCGTTGTCTAAACCAGTTAATGCTTCTTCAACGGCTTGACGAATTTCTGTAGGGCAGTCCGTAGCTGAATAATTTGCACGGTCTTCAAATGCTTGCTCAATGATCGTAGAAAGCTGAGACATGATCTTCCTTCATCCAAAAAAATTTTGAAGATTTTACACTAAATTGAACCAAGAAGCTTTGAAAAAAGTCGTTACAATAAAGTGTTTTAAAATTAAGCAATAAAATTGTAATAAATTCGGATTTAATTGTTTTTTATCCATTATTTCGAAATATACAATTATTCTGAATTTGTATCAAAAAATAACAAAAAGTAATCAGTTTCTGTATAAAAAGATATCAATCATTCTTTTAAGATTTTATTACAGTAACAACTATACCTTAGATAAAAGTATTTTTTGAGGAGACTTCAATGAAAGCTTTGCGCGTTATTTTAGCTGCAGGTGCATTAACAGCGATTGCAGGTTCTGCTTTAGCAGCAGATGAACAAGTTGTGAAGGAATCAGGTTCTACGTTTCCTTCGTACTTAGATCCAGTTTCAGTTCGTGCTGAAGTGGGTACTACAGGTTATGGTGGTGCGATTACTTATGATGCTAACCCTTATGTAGGTGTAACATTGGGTTATAACGGTGGTGACATTTCTTGGTCTGATGATGTCAAAGTAAATGGCTCTACTTACGACCTCGATATGGAAAATAATAATGTTTATTTAAATGCTGAAATGCGTCCATGGGGAACAAGTGATAATCTTTTTGCTAAATCACTGTATGTTGCCGCTGGTGTAGCGTATTTAGATAATGACTATGATTTAACTCGTAATGTTAATGCTACTCGTGCATTCCGTGTAAATAACCAAGACTTCTTAGCGGGAGCAGATGGCGTTAAGATTAATGGTAAGATGGAATACAAAAATGACATCGCACCATACTTAGGTTTTGGTTTTGCACCTAAAGTTTATAAGAACATTGGTGTGTTTGGTGAAGTAGGTGCGTACTACACAGGTAATCCTAAGGTTACTTTAACTTCAACAGGTACTGCGACTACTGAAGGTAACCAATCTCTAACAGAAGCGGTTAATGCTGAAGCTAATAAAATTGCTAATGACAACAAATATGAATGGTTGCCAGTTGGTAAAGTTGGTGTAAGTTTCAGTTTCTAAGCTGAACGAGCACATAGAGAAAACGAGCTGTAAAGCTCGTTTTTTCGTTTAAATATCCTTTTCCCAGATATAAAAAATGGCTCTTTAAGAGCCATATTTTTTATTCCTCAGGGTAAGCGACTTTTTTAAGTGCTTTAATATCGGTTTTAGGTGAGCAAAGCGAGATAAACTCATAACCATAACCACGTAATAAATGACCTTTTCGTACAGCAATCCACGTGGTGTTAGTACCAAAAATGTGAGTTTTTATTTGCTGTAAACGATAGTCACGTTCGGCATCATATGCGACATCATTGACGATCCCGACACCCATATTGAGTTCAACATAGGTTTTAATAACATCGGCATCTAACGCTGACATTACGATATCTGCATGCAAATGTGCATCTTCAAATGCTTTATCGATTTTAGAGCGACCTGTAAAACCTCCGTGATATGTAATCAACGGATACTCTGCTAAAAGATCGAGACTGATGTTGTCTAATTTCGTTAAAGGGTGGTCTTTAGGTGTAATAATACTGTGGTGCCATTCATAGTAAGGCACGCTTGCTAAGTTTTCCTCTGTGGTGAGAGATTCTGTCGCAATTCCAATATCAGCTTCACCTTGAAGTAGCATTTCAGCGATTTCAACAGGACTTGCTTGTTGTAAAACCAAATGCACTTTAGGAAAAAGCTTCTTAAATTGATTCACAATTGGAGGTAATACATAACGAGCTTGGGTGTGTGTTGTTGCAATCGTTAAAGTACCTTCATCAACTTTATTGAAATCGTCAGCAAGGCGTTTGATATTATCAGCATCAACTAACATGCGCTCGACAATACTCAATAAGGACTGTCCTGGTTCAGTGAGACCAAGTAATCGTTTACCTTTACGCACAAAAAGTTGTACGCCTAATTCATCTTCTAAATCTTTAATATGTTTACTGACACCAGATTGGGAGGTATAAAGTGCCGCTGAAGCTTCAGTTAAATTAAAGTTTTGACGAACTGTTTCTCGAATAATTCTGAGTTGTTGGAAGTTCATAATCATTATTTCCGCATATAGGATGAGGAACGGCTAAAGTTCCATATGGGTAGTTTAGCCGTCATCAAGTATTATTTTAAGCAACTTGCGTTGTTGGGTCTGCAAATAAATGAAGTTGAGCTGCACTAATCCAGACGGTTTGGTTTGGTCTGAATTGATGCAAATTAGCTTCTTCTACACTTAGTAAAATTTCGATAGTACGCCCACTACGATCTTGTAATTCAGCGATCACTCTACCTGCAATCCAGACTTCACGTAAAAAAGTCGCTTGAACAGTATTCGGTTGAGGCTGCGCATGAATATGTAATTCATTTGGTCGAGCAAAAGCGATGACTTTTCCTTGCGGTGCTTGCAAATCATTTGGTAGTTGAATGCGATCATCTCCGATACGAATAATACCTTCATGATGTTCACCTTCAAAACGATTTGCTTGACCTAAGAAATCAAATACAAATGGTGTCGCTGGTTTTTCATAAACTTCACGAGGCGAACCAATTTGTTCTACATCACCTTTATTCATGACAATGATTTGATCAGCAACTTCTAAAGCTTCCTCTTGGTCATGGGTTACAAAGATAGAGGTGATGTGCAATTCATCATGTAGTGTGCGTAACCAACGACGCAGTTCTTTACGAACTTTAGCATCCAAAGCACCAAAAGGTTCATCCAGTAATAAAACACGAGGTTCAACTGCTAGAGCACGTGCTAAAGCGATACGTTGACGTTGACCGCCCGATAGTTGCGCAGGGTAACGATCAGCTAAAAAGCCAAGTTGAACTAAATCAAGTAAACGCGTAACTCGTTTTTTAATTTCAGCTTCTGATGGACGTGTTGCACGTGGTCGTACACGTAAACCAAAAGCAATATTGTCATATACGGTCATGTGGCGAAATAAAGCGTAATGTTGGAAAACGAAACCAACTTGTCGCTCACGCACATGAATGTCAGTTGCATCTTCACCTTCAAGCAATACTTGTCCGCCATCGGCTGATTCTAAACCTGCAATAATTCGCAAAAGCGTTGTTTTTCCACAGCCCGATGGACCAAGTAAAGCTACTAACTCGCCCTCTGGAAAATCTAAAGAGATATTTTTAAGCGCGTGGAATGCGCCAAAGTGTTTTTCAATATTTTTAACTTGAATACTCATTTGTACATTCCTCAGTGGCTAGATGGATTATGTTGATGTTCGTTGCTTTGGTCTTGGCGCATCTCTAACCAAGTTTTTAAAATCAAAGTGATGATTGCTAAGAATGCCAGTAAAGATGACACTGCAAATGCAGCACTGAAGGTATACTCGTTGTATAGAATTTCTACATGTAAAGGTAATGTGTTCGTTTCACCACGAATGTGTCCTGAAACGACCGATACAGCACCAAACTCACCCATTGCACGTGCATTACATAGAATCACACCATAGATCAAACCCCATTTAATATTTGGAAGTGTTACTTTCCAGAAAGTTTGCCAACCAGATGCACCAAGTACGATTGCAGCTTCTTCTTCTTCAGTACCTTGAGCTTCCATGAGCGGAATGAGTTCGCGTGCAACAAATGGAACAGTGATGAAAATAGTAGCTAAAACAATACCTGGAACGGCATATAGGATTTTGATGTCATTATCCATGAACCATCCGCCAACCCAACCTTGAGAGCCAAAAATTAAAACAATCATTAAACCTGCAATAACAGGTGAAACTGAGAATGGCATGTCGATAATGGTGGTCAAAATGGCTTTACCACGGAACTGGAACTTAGCTACCGCCCAAGCTGCTGCAACACCAAATACAACGTTAATCGGTACAGCAATCGCAGCAGTGATTAAGGTGAGCTTTACAGCCGATAGCGTATCTGAGTCAGTTAATGCGTTTACATAGACTTCTAGACCCTGTTTAAATGCTTCGACAAAAACCAAAATTAGGGGTAGAACCAAGCAACTTAAGAAAAAGATTAATGCGACAGTAATTAGACTATAACGAACCCATGTCGGTTCTCGAGTGGCATCTCTTGCTTGTAATTTGAGTGCCAAAGCATTGCTGTTTGTATTCAAACTCATTGTGCAACTCTCCCTGTACGACGGCTTGCCCATGCTTGAACTAAATTAATTAAAAATAAGATGGCAAATGAGAGAATGAGCATGACTACAGCGATCGTTGTTGCGCCTGCATAATCATATTCTTCTAAACGAGAAATGATCATGAGGGGAGCAATCTCTGTTTTATACGGTTGATTGCCTGCAATAAAGATGACAGAGCCATATTCACCAACACCACGAGCAAATGCCAAAGCAAATCCTGTCAGCAACGCTGGAAACAAAATTGGAAGTATGACTTTGGTAATGGTCTGCCAGCGATTTGCACCAAGTGCAGAAGCTGCTTCTTCTAATTCAGATTCAATATCGCTGAGAACTGGTTGTACTGTTCGAACAACAAAGGGTAATCCAATAAAAATCAGGGCAAGAGTAATACCAATAGGGGTATATGCAACTTGAATCCCTAACGGTTCCAAATATTGACCAATCCAACCTGTTGGAGCATATAAAGAAGTGAGCGCAATCCCTGCTACAGCTGTTGGTAGAGCAAAAGGTAAATCGACTAATGCATCGACAATTCTTTTACCTGGAAAACTATAGCGAACTAAGCACCATGCCAATAATAATCCAAAAATCACATTCACTAGCGCAGCAATCAATGCCGCACTGAAACTAAGTTGCAGTGACTTTAGGATTCGTTCTGAAGTTAAGATTTCCCATAAACCATCCCATCCGATTCCTAAAGATCGGATAAATACAGCAGATAAAGGAATAAGCACAATCAAAGATACATAAGCGAGAGTAAAGCCTAACGAGAGACCAAACCCTGGCAGCACTCGGGAACGCTGCGACATGACATTTCCTCAAAGAGAAATATTTGCTAAATAAGCAAATAAACGAAACTAAAATCAAAAAATACGGTGAAGATGGGGCTAGGCAAATTTCATATTAAAATTTGCGACCTTCATTAGAGCGGTAGGTAAGCTCTTTTTTTCAGGTAATAAATAATTCAGGATCTCAGGGAATGGACCAAACCCTGAAGCAACATTGATGTGGCCAACAGGTCCTAAATTAATTGGTGTTAATTTCCATGATTCTGCGAGCTGTAAAGCATCGACATAACCAAGCCATGGATCATTCTCACTAATTAATAACGTCGTTGGCACATCAATACTGAGTCCATGAAAATATGCTTTATAGTCAGTTAGACTATGACGAGCGAAACCTGCCTCACCAAAACGTGCTGGATTTGCGGGTGCAACCAAAACTAAATTTTTTACTTGGACATTTAGTTCAGGGTGCTCGGCGAGAGCCGCTACACTGGTTAAGCATCCAAAACTATGAGCAACGATCTGAACAGGTTCATTTACAGATGAAACAGTTTTGACAAACTGATCAACCCACTCTTGCAAGACTGGACGATCCCAGTGTTTCTGTTGAACACGAGAACTAGACATGAGTTTTTGTTGTAGCCAAGACTGCCAGTGTTGAGCCTCGCTGCCACCTACACCAGGAACAATTACGGTATGAGTCATGTCTAATCTCCTTAGAATCCTTCCCAACCTTGCTTTATGAAAGTGAGAAAGTCCCTCTTAGAAAAAGTGGGACTTAGTTGGATTATTTACCTGTGCTATTGATCTTGACGATTTGGTCGAAAATTCCACCATTATCAAAATGGTTTTTTTGTACTTTTGCCCAACCACCAAATTCTTTATCGATTGTTACTAGTTTCAGTGGTTTGAATACATTGCTGTATTTCTTTAATACCGCGGCATTACGAGGACGATAGAAATTACGCGCTGCAATTTCTTGACCAGCAGGAGAGTACAAGTAATTCAAATATCCGCGTGCAATTTGGGCGTTACCTTTTTTCTGAGCATTTTTTTCTACTACGGCAACAGGTGGTTCAGCCAAAATAGAAAGAGACGGTGTGATGATTTCGAATTTACCTGGTTGCTCTCGAACGGCAAGGAAAGCTTCATTTTCCCAAGCCAACAACACATCACCGATACCACGTTCAGCAAATGTAGTTGTTGCGCCGCGTGCTCCTGAATCCAACACTTTGGTTTGCTTATAAATTTGACGCACAAATTCTTGAGCTTTCGCGTCATTGCCGCCTTTTTGATGTTTTGCCCAAGCCCATGCACCTAAATAATTCCAGCGAGCACCACCTGAGGTCTTTGGATTTGGTGTGATGATTTCAACACCAGGTTTGACTAAATCACCCCAGTCTTTGATTTTCTTTGGGTTATCTTTTCGAACAAGGAATACAATCGTTGATGTATATGGCGTAGAGTTATTTGGTAATTTCTTTTGCCAGTCTGCTGGAAGTAATTTTGCATTTTCAGCAATTTCATCAATATCAGCAGCAAGTGCTAGTGTTACGACATCAGCATTTAAACCATCAATGACAGCACGTGCTTGTTTGCCTGAGCCGCCGTGTGATTGTTTGAAGTCAATATCTTGTCCTGTGCGCTGTTTCCAGTAAGCACCGAATTGTTTATTGAAATCTGTATAGAGTTCACGTGTTGGATCATAAGACACATTTAAAAACTCTTGCGCAGCAAAAGAAGAAACTGAAAGTAATGCTGCAATTACACCGACTTTGACCTGAGATAAACGCATGGAGACCCCTCAAAAATTAAATCATTGTTTGGAATATGTACGCAGCATAACTGCAGTTTTTTTGCAAAAAAAATAATTAAAATCGAATTTGATATGAAAAATTAAGAAATACATAAAAGAGATAAGTTATGCTGAATAACTGATAAATAAGAAATTTTTATTTTATGAGTGAAGTTGTTATAATTATTTAAAATCAATAGGTTATTAAAATTAATAGCTTCGATGAATGTATCCTAAAGGATCTTTAACTTATGCAATGCTATAAAAATGGGCAGTTGATTGATTCAATTCCTTTATTGGATCGTGCGTTTCATTATGGTGATGGGTGTTTTACAACAGCACGATTAGTGCATGGTAGAATGGAACTAAAACAACTACATATTGCTCGTTTGAATTATGCTTGCAAAAATTTAAGTTTGGATGCTGATTTATCTTTTATAGACCAAGCATTAGATCAATTGCCACAACATGAAAAAAACTTGAATGGTACGTTGAAGGTTGTAATCAGTCGCGGAGAAGGTGACCGAGGATATAGTCTTCCTTTACACCCAGCCGATGTATATGTGTGGTTTTATCCTAAACAATGGCAACATTTAGAGCCTGAATGGATTGAAAGTGGTTTACTGAATCATGCTATAGGTTTGGATATGCCTCATTTGGTTGGTTTGAAGACTTTGAATCGACTAGAGCAAGTTGTGTTGAAGCAAGAAGCAGATCAGCGAGGTTGGCTAGAAGCATTAGTTACGGACGTGCAAGGGTATATTGTTGAAGGTGTAAGCAGTAATTGTTTTATTCGTATAAATGATCAATGGATTACTCCAGAACTTCGCTATAATGGTGTGCACGGTGTAATGCGTGCGCACATTCTATCTCGTATGCAACAAAATCATATTTCATGTGAACAACGTTGTATTGAAATGGATCAGATCGCGCATATCCAGAACATATTTTTCTGTAATGCTTTGCATCCGATGAAAGCTGTAGTTCGATTTCAAGGTCGAACAATGCAGCAGCAACCTTATCTTGATTTATTTAATTCTTTAAAACTTAGCCAGATTGACTAAATATGCCGAAACCTCCGAATCCAAGCAAGACTAAGAAAAAGCCTAAAGCCAAATCACAAGCTAAGTTTTCTATTAAGTTTTTTATCATTGCAGTCATCGCTTTTTTGATTGTGATCTTTGGTGTTTTCTGGTCAAGTTTATTCAAGAATTACCCTGTTCAAAACAAAAAACAGCTTTTGGTCATTTCTTCTGGAGATACCTATTCTGGTTTTATCGACCGTTTAGCTGAAGAAAATAAAGTGAATTTTCCGATTCTTTTGAAACTCTATCAAAAGTTCATGATTCATGACACGATGAAAGCAGGTGTTTATGAAGTCACGCAAGGTATGAGTGTTCGTCAAGTTTTGGAAATGTTATCCAATGCTGAAAATGCTCAAATGAATCGAATTTTAGTGATAGAAGGCACGACATTTAAGCAATTGATTAACAATCTTAAAAAAGATTCAAATGTCACTAAAACAATATTGGATTTACCTCAGGATCAATTATTAAAAGAACTTGATATTCCTTATTCACATCCTGAAGGCTTGTTTGCACCAGATACATATTTCTTTGCCAAAGGCGAAACTGATAAAAAAATCTTAACGGATTTATATCATCGTCAAATGAAGTCTTTAGATGAAGCTTGGGCGAATAAAGCAGCCAATCTTCCTTATAAAGATAAATATGAAGCATTAATTATGGCTTCAATTATTGAAAAAGAAACCAGTTTAGATCGTGAGCTTGAGCAAGTTTCAGGTGTTTTTGTGCGTCGTTTAAAAATTGGTATGCGCTTACAAACCGATCCAACTGTAATTTATGGTATGGGGGATCGTTACACAGGTAATATCACACGTAATGATTTGAGGACACCAACCGCATATAATACTTATACAATTAATGGTTTACCGCCAACCCCAATTGCGTTACCAAGCAAAAAAGCGATTGAAGCAGCGATGCATCCAGACGATTCAAAAAATATTTATTTCGTCGCAACAGGAAATGGTGGACATAAATTTAGTGCTTCTCTAGCAGAGCATAATCGTGCAGTACAAGATTACTTGTCTGTACTCCGCTCAAAGAAAAATCAAGGTGAATGATGTTTATTAGTTTTGAAGGTACGGAAGGTGTAGGGAAAACCACTCTGATTCGTAAAATTCATCAGTACTTTGAACAGCAAGGTAAAGAAGTTGTACTGACCCGTGAGCCTGGCGGCACACCATTAGCAGAACAGATTCGTACATTATTATTGGCAGTAAATCATGATGAGCAAATGAGCCATGATACTGAGCTATTACTGATTTATGCTGCACGAGCTCAACATTTACAACAAGTGATTTTACCTGCATTAGCGGCGGGAAAAATTGTGTTGAGTGATCGTTTTACTGATGCCAGCTTTGCTTATCAGTGTTCTGGTCGTGGTTTAAGTCAGGAAAAGCTGCAATTGTTAAATCAAACTTTTGTGGCAAAAATGCCGAATATTACCTTTTGGTTGGATGCACCGATTGAGTTGGGCATGACCCGTGCTCGAGAGCGTGGTGCATTAGATCGTTTTGAACAAGAAAAATTGAGCTTCTTTGCCAAGGTACGTGCTGGTTATGAGACTTTATGGCAAGCAGAGCCTGAACGGATCAAGCGTTTGGATGCAACACAAAATGCCGATGTTGTATTTGAAGATGCTTTGCAGTATTTGAAGTAAATACGGTTATACACTCAACCTGCATTGTCGAAAAGTTTGGGTGATGTTTTGGTTTTATTTCTTATGCCTTACTTTTCACGGATGAAAAGTAACAAAAATCCTTTGTTGAGCTGACGGTACATCCTTGATACCGCAGCTCAACAGGCGACATCCATGTCACCTACCTCGATAGTAAATAATAACTATAAGTTATCTTGAGAATATCAAAAAATGTGAAAGTATCACTCATTCACCAATGGCTGTTCCACTTTAAAGTTTGGTGGGGTTAACACTGTCTTACGAATTTCGTTTGAAAGCTCTGGGTAATCAAGCGTGTAATGCAAACCACGTGATTCCTTACGTTCCATCGCACAACGTACAATCATTTCGGAAACTAAAACGAGGTTACGCAATTCGATCAGGTTCTTACTGACTCGGTAATCTTGATAGTATTCATTGATTTCACGCTTCAACATCTCGATACGATGTAACGCACGTTGTAGACGTTTAGTCGTACGAACAATACCGACGTAGTTCCACATGGTTGAACGTAGTTCATCCCAGTTTTGTAAGATAACAACATCTTCGTCAGCATCAGTCACTTGTGATTCATCCCAAGATGGTACGTTTGGAAATTCAAAGCTCAGGTTATGTTTGCTTTGAATGTCTTCTGCTGCACTCATACCATAAACGAAACATTCAAGTAACGAGTTACTCGCCATACGATTTGCGCCGTGTAAACCTGTATAAGAAGTTTCACCAATCGCATACAAACCATCAAGATCAGTTTGGCTATTAGAATCAACAACTACACCACCACAGGTATAGTGAGCAGCAGGAACAACAGGAATCATGTCTTTGGTAATATCAATTCCGAGTTCAAGCAAGCGAGCATATAGCGTAGGGAAGTGTTCAATAATAAATTCAGGTGATTTATGTGTGATGTCTAACCACACATGACGAATACCTAGACGTTTGATTTCATGGTCGATGGTACGTGCCACAATATCGCGTGGCGCCAGTTCAGCGCGTTCATCAAAACGAAGCATAAAACGCTCGCCGTCAGGTAGGCGTAAGTACGCACCTTCACCACGCATTGCTTCAGTAATTAAGAAAGAGCGTGCTTTAGGGTGGTATAAACACGTTGGGTGGAATTGATTAAACTCCATGTTTGCTACACGACAGCCTGCACGATACGCCATCGCAATACCATCACCTGTTGCAATATCAGGATTAGATGTATAGAGATATGCTTTCATTGCACCGCCACATGCTAATGCAGTAAAAGGTGCTAAGAAAGTATGAACTTGCTCAGTCTTTTCATTGAGAGCATATAACCCTATTGCACGGTTGGTTTGATCTAGATGACCAAGTTTGTGCACGGTAATAAGATCAATTGCAATGTAGTTTTCAAAGATAGTGATATTTTTACGTTCTTGCGCACGTTCAACTAGGGTCGTTGAAATGGCTTTACCAGTTGCATCAGCCGAGTGAATGATTCGACGCTGCGAATGGCCACCTTCACGGGTGAGATGAAGTTGTTCATCATCGTCTAGAGTGAACTGGACGCCTTGTTTTAATAAGAAATCTACAGAAGGCTTACCACCTTCAACCGTATGTTTGACAGCATCTAGCTCACAAAGATGTCCGCCTGCAATCATAGTGTCATTAATATGTTGTTGAATTGAATCAGTCTCATCCAATACTGCAGCAACACCACCTTGAGCATAGTAAGTGCTAGCTTCAGTTAGTTCAGCCTTAGCTAAGATTGCAATGTTATAATGATGAGGTAAAGAAAGTGCGAGACTTAAACCTGCACCACCACTGCCCACAATAATCACGTCAAAATGATGAATTGTTTCTAAATCAGGCATGTCGATCTGCTTCAATATCAAACGTTCGCTAATGACACCGCTTTTTTGTAAAAAAGGCAAGTGCTATTCTGCTTAGAATTGCGTGAATTTTTAGCGAATAACCAGATAATTAGTCTATATGCCAAGAATTAAACTTTTCACATAGATTGAACATAAGTTACGTGAAGCAACATGGTTTTAATTTCTATTTAAGTAATTCAATAGAAACTCAAGCTGTAATTAGGAAGAATATATTTCTCCACATTTTCTCCATAATTTTATTTTTAAATTTGTCTGTATACCTCGAAAATACAAACATTTTTTAACGAAATAAAAATGTAGCTTATGATAAAACATTAGCTTAAATTTCTATTCGATCATCAGTATGTAGGTTCTTGCTTCTATGAAAAGTCGATATATACAACAAGGATTGTTCACTGCGGTATTTACAGTAGCAGCTGCACAAGTAAATGCTGCGTCACCAGTAGATTTTTCAAACCTCGTAGAACAGGTTAGTCCTGCGGTAGTGAGTGTAAATGTTGTCAAGAAAATGACTCAGGAAGAGTTGTTACAGCAACAAGTACCAGAAATACTACGTCGTTTTTTTGGTAATCAGATCATTATCCCGCAGCAGCAGGGACCACAAGAAAAAACTGCTTACGGCAGCGCATTTTTCATTAGTAAAGATGGTTATTTAGTTACCAACCATCATGTAATTGAGAATGCATCCAGAATTAGTATCACCCTAAATGATCGTCGTGAACTCGATGCAACCTTAGTGGGAAGTGACGAGCGAACAGATGTTGCTGTTCTCAAAGTGAATGGCAATAATTTTCCTGAATTAAAAATCGGTGATGTGAATCGACTCAAAGTTGGTGAGCCTGTTCTCGCGATTGGTTCGCCATTTGGTTTTGATTATTCAGCTTCAGCTGGAATTGTGAGTGCAAAGTCTCGAAATATGAGTGGTGAAACTTCTGTTCCATTTATTCAAACAGATGCCGCTTTAAATCCAGGTAACTCTGGTGGCCCTTTGTTCAATCAACAAGGTGAGGTGATTGGTGTTAACTCTCGTATCTTCAGTGGAACTGGAGGTTATATGGGATTGTCATTCTCTATTCCTATTGATGTTGCGATGGATGTTGTTCAGCAATTAAAAGTGAATGGTAAAGTGACACGTTCTTATCTTGGTGTGATGTTGCAAGATATTGATCGTAACCTAGCAGAGGCTTATAAATTACCAAAACCTGAAGGTTCTCTCATCACACAAGTTACACCTAAATCGCCAGCTGAAAAAGCAGGTCTGAAGTCGGGTGATGTGATTTTGAAAATCAATGGAAATTCAATTCTGCGCACAAGTGATTTGTTAAATGTGCTTAATCGGGTAGCCCCGAACCAAACGATTCAATTAGATGTTTTACGAGATGATAGAACTCGTACTATATCGGCAACACTCGGCACCGCGCCAGATGATACGCCAGCTGCAGAAGATAAGAATAATCCAACAAGTGGTTTAGGGATGAGTATCCGTAATTTAACTCAAGCAGAGCAAACTCGCTTGGATGTTAATGGTGGAATTCTAGTTCAAGATGTTAAGCGTGGTGGATTAGCATCATTGTCTAATATCGTCGCGGGTGATGTGATTATTCAGGTGAACGGAACTCCGATCACAAACAGTCAGATGTTTGCAAAAACGGTAGCTGCTTTACCAAAAAATAGCGTTGCGCGAGTTGCAATTATTCGTCAGGGGCAACGTGCAATTTTAGGTTTACGCTTACCTTAAATAAGATTAATGGTCTTGAAACCACCCAAATTTTGGGTGGTTTTTATTTTTGAAATTGGAACTAGATTGCACTAGTGTATGCCATGATCGTTGAATTTAGTGATTAATAAGTAATATGAGCACAATTTTTGATTTAAAAATTCAAGTAGAAGCTAAGCATATAGATGTATTGGGTCATGTTAACAATGTGATGTATGTCCAATGGATGCAAGACGTAGCTGCAGCACATATCGAAGCTTTAGGTTTGGGGTTAAAACAGTATTTTGAACTTAAGCATGCGATGGTGGCAGTCGAGCATCATGTTCAATATCGGAAAGCTGCGCTTGAAGGTGAAGAAATTATTTTAAGAACTTGGCTAGACGATCTAAATGCACTTTATTCATTTCGTCAGTACGCATTTTATCGACCTAAAGATCAAAGCATTATTTTTATGGGTAATACTAAGTGGGCTTGTATTGAAATTTCGACAGGGCGTCCAAAACGTATGTCACCAAGCTTCACACAAGCATATCAACCTATTTCCGCTAAGCTCAATCCTATGGATTTCTCAGTTTTGTACCATCAAGTAGATTAAGTTGCTTCGCGAGTAAGCTAAAGCAATAGGTTTTGAAAGCAAGATAATTATTTTGAATACTTTAAAATTGGCTTCTGTTATAATCGGCAACAATTTTGTTAAACCGTTTTGGCTTATAGCAACTAAAAAGTTATGAGCGTTCAATATTCTCAAGGTAACCCATGGCGCAAGCTAAAAAATCCGTAGATATCAAAAATATACGAAATTTCTCGATCATTGCTCATATTGACCATGGTAAGTCCACTTTGGCTGACCGTTTTATTCAAATGTGTGGTGGTTTGCAAGATCGTGAAATGCAAGCCCAAGTACTGGATTCAATGGAGCTCGAGCGCGAACGTGGGATTACCATTAAAGCTGCATCCGTTACTTTGTACTACACACATCCAAATGGTCAAGAATATCAGCTTAACTTTATTGATACGCCAGGCCACGTAGATTTCTCATATGAAGTATCACGTTCTTTAGCTGCTTGTGAAGGTGCATTACTAGTGGTCGATGCTGCACAGGGTGTTGAGGCTCAGTCTGTAGCGAACTGTTATACAGCAATTGAGCAGGGCTTGGAGGTATTACCAATCTTAAATAAGATTGATCTTCCACAAGCTGAGCCAGAGCGTGTTATTCACGAGATTGAAGAAATCATTGGTATTGAAGCAACTGATGCTCCAACATGTTCAGCAAAAACTGGCTTGGGTGTAGAGGGTGTTTTAGAGCGTTTGGTTGACGTTATTCCAGCACCTGAAGGTGATCGTGAAGCTCCTTTACAAGCTTTAATCATTGATTCATGGTTTGATAATTATCTCGGTGTGGTTTCACTTGTTCGTATTAAACAAGGTCGTATCCGCAAAGGCGATAAAATGCTAGTGAAATCGACTGGTCAAACACATCCAGTTACCTCAGTTGGTGTTTTCAACCCTAAGCATACTGAGACCGATATCCTAGAAGCTGGTGAAGTAGGTTTCGTTATTGCGGGGATTAAGGATATTTTTGGTGCACCAGTGGGTGATACCATTACTTTATCATCGACACCTGATGTGGCCACTCTACCAGGTTTCAAAAAGGTTAAACCGCAAGTTTATGCTGGGCTTTTCCCAATTGATTCTAGCGACTTTGAACCATTCCGTGAAGCATTACAAAAGCTGCAAATTAACGACTCGGCATTGTTTTTTGAACCAGAAAGCTCAGATGCATTAGGTTTTGGATTCCGTTGCGGCTTCCTTGGTATGTTGCATATGGAAATCGTACAGGAACGTTTAGAGCGTGAGTATGATTTAGATTTAATTAGTTCAGCACCTACTGTAATTTATGAAGCACTCACCAAAAAAGGTGAAACCATCTATATCGACAGTCCATCAAAAATGCCAGATGGATCAACAGTCGAAGATTTGCGTGAACCAATTGCAGAATGTCATATTCTTGTTCCTCAAGAGTATCTAGGCAATGTGATGACTTTATGTGTAGAGCGTCGTGGTGTGCAAAAGGATATGAAATTCCTTGGAAACCAAGTGTCTATCACATTTGAAATCCCAATGGCTGAAGTGGTAATGGACTTCTTTGATCGATTGAAGTCTTGCTCACGTGGTTTTGCATCGCTCGATTACAACTTCGTACGTTTTGAGAGTTCATCTTTAGTTAAGGTTGATGTATTAATTAATGGTGAGAAAGTTGATGCATTAGCAATGATTTGCCACCGTCAGGATGCTCGCCATCGCGGAATCGCTTTGGTTGAAAAGATGAAGGATTTGATTCCTCGTCAAATGTTCGATGTTGCAATTCAGGCAGCGATTGGCGCACAAATTATTGCTCGTTCTACTGTAAAAGCAATGCGTAAAAACGTATTGGCAAAATGTTACGGTGGCGACGTGTCTCGTAAGAAGAAATTACTTTCAAAACAGAAAGAAGGTAAGAAGCGCATGAAGCAGGTGGGAAGTGTTGAAATCCCACAAGAAGCTTTCTTAGCTGTATTGAAAGTCGAACGATAAAGAAATAATTAGGACTCACCCATGGATTTTGATTTTAATTTGATTTTAGTACCTGCTACACTGATTTTTTTTCTAGTGTGGTTGCTTGATAAGTTTGTATTTAAACAGCGTGCAAATAAAGGTCGTGATCAGGAAAATTTTATTATCACATGGGCCTATGACTTCTGGCCAGTTTTAGCTGTTGTTTTGGTTTTACGTTCATTTTTATATGAGCCATTTAATATTCCTTCAGACTCTATGGTACCAACCTTAGAGACTGGTGATTTTATTTTGGTCAACAAATTTGATTATGGCGTGCGTCTACCAATTGTGAACTCAAAAGTACTTGATGTTGGTGAGCCAAAGCGTGGGGAAGTAATTGTTTTTAGATACCCGCCACAGCCCACAATTAGCTATATTAAGCGTGTAGTTGGATTACCTGGAGACCATATCCAGTTTAAATCTGGGCAATTGATTATCAATGGTAAACAAATAGCCAAAGTTGCCACTGAAGTAAATCGAGCAAAAGATCAATTAGAAACACCGACTGTGTATTATTTTAAAGAGACTTTGGGTGAGCATCAGCATTTGATTCGTTATCTAGATGGGCGTAACCCGCTAGCAGAACAATATCAATTCGCTCAGTTAAAAGGTGCTGAAGCTTTAGTACCATTTGTTGCAAAAGCAAATGACGTATTCATTCAAAGTAATGGTCAAGATTGGGAAGTAACTGTACCGAAAGGGCAATACTTCGCAATGGGTGATAACCGTGATCAAAGTGCGGACAGTCGTTTTTGGGGATTTGTACCGGAAGAAAATTTAACTGGACGAGCATTCTATATTTGGATGCATAAAGAGCCTGGTTTTAATCTTCCAAGTTTTAACCGAAATGGTAAGATTGATTAATAAAAACACATAGGAAGTATAAAATGCGTAAATCTCAGCAAGGGGCTTCATATATTGCTATTTTATTTGGGGTGGTTCTTTTTGCAGTTGCAGTTAAAGCTGCTATTGCGATATGGCCAGCGTATTGGGACGATAAAATTATCAATACTCAAATCGAAGGTGTATTAAAGGATAGTCCAGAAAATATCACACCAGCAAAGTTTGCTCAGCAAATGGATCAACGTCTAGATATGAATGGCGTTCGGGATTTGAGATTTAAAGATGTTGCAATCGTGACTTATAAAGATGATTTAATCGTTAAGAAAAAGTATGAAGTGCGTAAGCCTTTCATGCTTAATATTAGTTTAGTTATGACTTTTGAGAAGACTTTTGACCAAAAATCTGCCAAACAACAAGCTGAATGACGCTCGACTACAGAATCGAATAGGTCATCAGTTTCAACAATTTGATTTGTTAAAACTGGCATTGACTCATCGTTCTGTGAGCCATAAGCATAACTATGAGCGCCTAGAATTTCTAGGCGATTCATTATTAGGGATGATCATCGCTAATTATCTTTATCACACATATCCTAAAGAGAATGAAGGGCGTTTAACGCGAATGCGTGCGACTTTGGTTCGTCAAGAAGCTTTAGGGAAAATTGCGAATGACTTACAGCTGAGTCGGTCATTAATCTTAAGTACAGGTGAGCTAAAATCAGGTGGACATCATCGAGAGTCTATTTTAGCTGATACTGTGGAAGCAATTATTGGTGCGATTTATTTAGATAGTAATGACCTAAATCTACTGCAAAGCATTGTGTTAAAATGGTATGAGCCTTATCTAGATCATATTGAACCGACAGATCAGCTCAAAGATCCGAAATCACGCCTGCAAGAGTATTTACAAGCACGTAAAAAACCTCTCCCAGTTTACGAGGTTGTAGATATTCAAGGTGATGCACCTAACCAACATTTCAAAGTTGAATGCAATGTTGAAGGGATGCCAAAATTTATTGGTGAGGGCTCAAGTCGGCGTTTTGCTGAACAAACTGCAGCAGCCGAAATTTTAAAATTATTGGAGCAATAACCGAATGTCTCATTCAGATGAAAATAAGCCAGATGCAATTGAGTCGCAAGATGGTAATAATTTAATTGATCAGTTCTTTAGCTCGCAAGGGACAACAATTCCTTCCGACTTTAAAAGCGGTTTCGTTGCAATTGTTGGTCGTCCTAATGTTGGTAAATCGACATTAATGAATCACTTGCTAGGTCAAAAGCTTTCGATCACTTCACGTAAGCCACAAACGACACGTCATAAAATTGTCGGTATTGATTCACGTGAGAAATCTCAGGCTGTATTTGTAGATACGCCAGGGATGCACAAAAAAGAAGTGCGTGCGATTAATAAAATGATGAATCGTGCTGCACATTCAGCATTACGAGATGTGAATCTAGTTTTATTTGTGGTCGATGCTCAAAAATGGACTCAAAATGATGAGTTGGTTTTAGAGAAACTTAAGAATGCAGAAATGCCAGTCATTCTGGTGATCAATAAGCTAGATACTTTTGAAAATAAGAATGAAGCGCTACCATTAATTCGTGAACGTGCCAAATTAATGGACTTTGCTGAAATTGTTCCAGTGTCGGCACTACGTGGCGCTAATCTAGAACATTTACGTGACACTATTGAAAAATATTTGCCTTATCAAGCACCTTTATATTCATTAGATCAAATTACCGATCGTTCGGAACGTTTTCTTGCGAGTGAAATTATTCGTGAGAAAATTATGCGTCAATTAGGTGAAGAACTTCCGTATGATTTAACGGTACAAATTGAATCATTTAAAACAGAAGAGGCGACAGTAAATGAAAAAACTGGTCGTCTAAAACCACCTTGTACCTATATTGATGCGACGATTTTTGTGGAGCGCCAAGGTCAAAAAGCAATTGTCATCGGAGACAAAGGTGCGAAACTAAAAAGTATCGGTATGGATGCACGTACAGACATGGAAAAAATGTTTGAACAAAAGATCATGTTGACGCTTTGGGTGAAAGTTAAAGGCGGATGGTCTGATGATGAGCGTGCGCTCAAAAGCTTGGGTTATAGTGACATCTAAGCAATAATGTACAAGGAAACAGGTATGAAAAAATCAATACATGTATTTGCTATCGTGATGTGTGTATTCATGTTGCAAGGTTGTATTCACAAGCTTATAACCGTACCTGTTAAAGTTGCCTACAAGACCACTAAAGGTGTGGTAAAAGGCACTGCTGCTGTAGTTGGTGCAGTCATTCCTGATGATGAAGAGCAGAAAGACGATGAGGAAGACAAGGACTGATCTTGTCATATGATGCGCAATGAAGTTCTACATGGTTATTTAATTCACCATCGTAAATACCGTGAAAAAAGTCATATTGTGCATTTGTTTACACAAGAATATGGGCGCGTGGATGGAATTTTAAGGCAAATACCTCCTCCACAATACCAGCCAATTCGCTTACAAGCTTCAGGTAAGTCGGAACTCAAAAATTTCACTAAATTAGAAATTCTAAATCAGCCTGTTTTTTTTCATGGTGATGCTTTTTTTGCTGGATTTTATTTAAATGAAATTTTATTGCGTTTATGTCCACTAGAAGAGGCTATGTCGCAAACTTTTCAACAATACCAAGTGATATTGTTGCAGTTACAACAATTAGCTTCACATCCGCAAGCCTCAGTTTTTTTGAAACAGATTTTACGTCAATTTGAACATGTTCTATTGCAAGAACTTGGTTATGCAATAGATTTTTCGATTGATGCAAATCAACAAGAAATTCTTGCTTTTCAGCATTACCAATTTCAACTAAATGATGGTTTTATGCCTGTTGCGCAAGCATCTAGATCTACGTTAGAAGGACGTTTAATCACGTCGATGCAAAGTTATGAACTTGGACAGGATTTTGCTAACGAGCAATTGCAATTATTGAGTAAACTATATCGTCAGATGATTAGCGCATTATTGGGTGATCGCCCTTTAAAAAGTCGGCAATTGTGGATTCAAAATACTCAATCTTAATTCTCTTGAGGCAGTATCTGAACTGCTTTGTGTAATAACCTATAGGATATTTTTATGGCTGCAATATTGGGTGTAAATATTGATCATGTTGCGACATTAAGACAAGCACGTGGTACTACTTATCCTGATCCAGTTCAAGCTGCTTTAATCTGTGAAGAGGCAGGCGCTGAGGGGATCACTTTGCATTTGCGTGAAGACCGTCGTCATATACAAGATGACGATGTTCGTCGGATGCGTCCTTTATTGAAAACGCGTATGAATCTTGAATTGGCTGTTACCGATGAAATGGTTGAGTTTGCCAAAGAAATCAAACCACAACATGTATGTTTTGTTCCAGAGCGTCGCCAAGAAGTAACGACTGAGGGAGGCTTGGATGTGGTAGGTCATTTTGATAAGGTCAAAGCGGCTACTGAGGCACTCAAAGCAATTGGTAGTGATGTTTCTTTATTTATTGATGCTGATTTTGCTCAAATTGATGCAGCAGTAGCATGTGGTGCTCCTACCATTGAGATTCATACGGGAGCTTATGCTGATGCTGAAACTGAAGCAGAACAACATGCTGAATTAGAGCGCATTATCAAGGGTGCTGAATATGCAGCAGCTAAAGGGCTAGTTGTGAATGCAGGACATGGCTTGAATCTAAATAATGTTGCACCGATTGCTGCGATTCCACAAATTCATGAACTCAATATTGGGCACTCAATTATTGCTGATAGTATATTTGTAGGTTTAGCCCAAGCAGTCAAAGATATGAAAGCAGCAATTCAGGCGGCTGAGAGATAATTGGATGAGTAATTTAAATTACGATGAGTTAATGCAACCTGTTATTGATTTCTTGGGTTGTACGACTCCTCAAGCTTGGTTAGATGAAGCTGTTAATCACTTAGATATCTTAATGCAAGACCATGCGAATTGTGAAAAAAAGGCTGCGGGAACAGCGATGAACTTAATGTTCCGTTATAGTTTTTTTACTGATCTGCAAGTAAAGTTAGCTCAATTAGTTCGTGAAGAAATGCTGCACTATGAGCAAGTGTTAGAGTTCATGACTAAACGTGGTTTAGAGTGGAAAGGCTTAAGTGCGGGGCGGTATGCTGGGGAGCTACGCAAAGAAATTCGTACTTATGAGCCTGAGGCTTTGATTGATGTGATGATCATTGGTGCATTTGTCGAGGCGCGTTCTTGTGAGCGATTTTACTCACTCGCACCGAAGGTTGATGATGAGTTAGGGCGTTATTATCGATATTTGCTTAAATCAGAGTCTCGTCATTTTGAAGATTATTTAGCGCTGGCTTTAGATGTAGCTAAAACAGCAAAATTGAAAGACCCTGAAGAAAATATTCAGCAGCGGATTGAACATATCCGTGAAGTGGAAAAGAACCTGATTTTAACTCCAGATGATACTTTCCGTTTTCATAGTGGCGTTCCTGCAAATATTGCCGCTTAAAAAAATGAATTGACCAAGATGCCTCTAGAAATAGGGGCATTTAAATTTTATATCTGTAATAAAAAAGCCCTTATCAAAGATAAAGGCTTTTTGAATCTTGGCTCTCCCACCTGGGCTCGAACCAGGGACCTGCGGATTAACAGTCCGTCGCTCTACCGACTGAGCTATGGGAGAATCTGAGTGCCATTATAGGCGGGTTTTAAAATCGGTCAAGCGAAAAACATCAAGTTTCTTATATTTTGATGTTGGATGCTTTTTATTTGCACAGTTAAGCAAAGTCTATAAAAAAAACTTGAATTTTGATGGGGCTGTTGTTAGATTTTGATTTAACAAAAGTGTTTAGATCAGTCTAAACAGTGTGGATTTAACCCAACTTGCCAGCACTAAAATGGCTAAATCGGAGGTCGAAATGACTATTCTTCGTATTGAATCTATTTTTTCTAATTTTTCTTTCTATAAGCAAAATTATCTCAATATAATTAACGATCCTTCCCAATATTATCAGGTCGTAGAGAGTGCAAATATTCATTTCGCAAGTTTTAGTGATGAGCGCTTATATTTAGGTGATTTATTGCAACTTTGGCTTGGTGATAAATGGACTGAGCATCAGCTCAAGACCTTAGCAAAATCGCATTATTTGTTGCCAACACAAGATGGGGGAAATGGTCAAAACTCTTTATTTCTTTTCGCTTTTAAAAAGAATAGTTTATTTAAACAAGCCTATGCATATGCTTGGAATACTTTAGAAAATAAAGTCCAAGAAATTGCTTTGAACGAAAGTTTCCCTTTCTATTGTCATTATTTGACATTAAGTCGTCCAAAACGTGTTTAAAATTTCTGAAATAAAAAAGACCTGTACAAGACAGGTCTTTTTTATTTTTTAATATTTAAGCTATTTTCTCTGCTTCAATAGAAGCAATTGCTGCATCAACGCCTTCGATTGAATCAGCAGCATTTTTAATACGCGTTAGAGCATCTACCAACACTTCATCAGCAGTTGCATATGAAATACGCATAAAGCCACCTAAACCAAATGCATCACCTGGTACAACAGCTACACCAGTTTCTTCGAGCAACCATTCAGAAAACTCAGTGCAAGATTTTAAGCCTTTAGCACGAATCAATGGGCGAATGTTTGCGTATGCGTAGAATGCACCATCTGCTGGTAAGCAAGAAATACCTTTGATTTCATTCAGACCATTCACAACTAAGTCATGACGACGCTTAAATGCTTCAATCATCGGTTGAAGAACATCTTGTGGACCATTTAATGCGGCTTCAGCTGCTACTTGTGAAATTGAAGTTGGGTTTGATGTAGATTGTGATTGAATGTTTTTCATCGCACCGATTAGTTTTGCTGGACCTGCAGCATAACCAATACGCCAGCCTGTCATTGCATAAGCTTTAGATACGCCATTGAGTACGATAGTGCGGTCGTATAAATCAGGAGCAATCGTCGCAATGTTATAGAATTCATCTTCCCAACGGATTGGTTCATACATATCATCTGATGCAATTAAAACTTGCGGATGACGGCGTAGAACGTCAGCAAGAGCTTCTAACTCAGCTTTGGTATAAATCATACCTGTTGGGTTTGAAGGACTATTAAGTACTAACAAACGAGTATTTGGTGTGATCGCAGCTTCTAATTGTTCAGGTGTGATTTTGAAACGTTGTTCTTCACCACATTTTACAATCACTGGCGTACCTTCAGCGATGATCACCATATCTGGATAACTTACCCAAAATGGTGCAGGGATAATGACTTCATCGCCTTTATTTAGGAGCGCAAGAGCCAAATTAAAGAAACTTTGCTTACCACCACAAGATACCAAAATCTGGTTAGGTTGGTAATCTAAATTGTTATCACGTTTTAATTTCGCAATAATCGCCTTTTTTAAACTTGGAGTGCCGTCAACTGCTGTGTATTTTGTAAAGCCTTTGTTAATCGCTTCAATTGCGGCATCTTTGATGTGTTGAGGTGTATCAAAGTCTGGTTCGCCTGCACCTAAACCAATCACGTTTTTACCAGCAGCTTTAAGCTCTGCAGCTTTATTCGTAACTGCTAGTGTAGGGGACGGTTTGATAGCATTTACACGATCAGATAGACGTACGTCCACGGCATTATTCCTTCTTATGGGATTAAAAAATAAAAAGCATCATATTTTAGCTCAAATACGATGAGGTGTGGTCGAAAGTTGCCTTAATCGAATAAAAAGTTACCAAATACTGGAGATTTATAGGATTTTGTTTTTTACATATTTTATTTTTATCAAAATATCAAAAATCCTTTACAATAGCCGCTAGAAATTTAGATTTCGAGAGAATTTTAATGAGTACGCAACAACCAAAAGCCAAAAAAGCTTTGGTGAAATTACCTTTCCCGATGCCATCTGCGCAAGATGACTCAGATGAGCAGTCAACACACAATCAGGTGAGACCAAAACCTGAACAGTATGCTGATCGTACTTGGATGCCACCACGTGGCACACGTCGTTCAATGGGCAAGCGTTAATCAAGTCACAGTGTGATTGAAATAAAAAACCTCGCAGCTTGCGAGGTTTTTTATTATCGTTCTATCTATTAACGATAAATGGTAACTGAGCTTACGATATTGCTACTAGAAGCGTAAGTCATATTGGTACCTGAAATATTTTTGACACTGTATTTGGTATTGCTCGTAAATCGGCTGATATTACCACTGTTCAATTGGCATTGACCTTGTGAATTTGTCGTGCAATTTACTGATGTTCCTCCAACACTAAAACCTCCACTTACTGTCGCATTTGCGATTGGTAAATTGTTTGAATCAGTCACAGTTGCGATGACATTAGCGCGCCATGTTCCTAACTTTGAAACGATTACAGAAGAACCAGTTAATTGGCTAATTCTAACAATCGAAGTCGGAGTAGTCGGCTGAGTTACGCTCGACACAGTGTTGTAAAGAAGCTTATTTGGACTACCAGCAACGTTTAATACAACATTCGCAGTAGCAGAACTGAGTAACTGAGTTGTTATTGTTTGAACAGTAGCTGTAGGGGAGCTTTCTAATAAAGTTGCCACGACACCAGCCACATGAGGTGATGCCATCGACGTACCATTTAAATTGGCTGTCGCTGTGTTGCTACCAATCCATGCTGATGCAATATTGCTACCAGGTGCAAATAAATCTACGCAGCTTCCGTAGTTTGAATAACTTGCACGATTATCACTACTGTCTGTTGCTGCAACTGTAATTGCTTTTGCCGCTCGTGCAGGTGAGCTATTACACGCATCGGTATTTGAATTACCTGCAGCGACCACAGTAACGAAACCGTTATTCACGAGATTATCAACTGCAGTATCTAATGTGCTGTATGCACTACCTCCCAGTGACATATTCACTACAGCGGGTTTGCGACCATTTTGAATAATCCAGTCTAAGCCTGATATGACGCCACTCATTGCACCAGAGCCATTACAGTCTAGAACGCGCACTGGGGTGATAAGACTATTTTTAGCTACACCATATGTGGTGCCTGCTAAAGTTCCAGCTACATGTGTGCCATGACCATCACAATCTTCTGTCCCTCGACCATCATTGATCGCACTAAAACCATTTTGAATTCTGCCTGTAAATTCCTGATGTGTTGACAAGATTCCTGTGTCTACAACATAGGCATTAACACCTGCACCAGTATTTTCATAACTGAAGCTTTTGCTGAGTGGTAGATTGTTTTGATCAATTCGATCCAAGCCCCATGAAGGATTTGACTGAGTGGTTAGATTAGTTTGTATGACAGCATCTTGCTCAATGAAATTAACCTGAGGATTTCTTTGCATTGCTTGAATAAATTGCTCACTTGCTGTTTCAGGAATACTGATCGCAAAGCCACGAACTGCTTTTGAATAAACAAATAGAATTTTTCCACCAAATTGTTGAGCGATATTTTTGGCAGCTGTACTCGGTAACTCGGATAATGGATTTAAAACCACAATATATTGATTTTTAATCGGTGTATTTGAATTTGTTGGAGCTTGAATCGTACTTTTTAATTTGGGTGTTGCGACTGATAATGAAGTTGTAGATAGAGAGTTTGTTGTACTTTGATTGATCGAGTTGGTTTTAACTGGAGCAGTTGGATTTGTATTGCTTTGATTAAACGCAGCATAACTTAAAGCCATGATCGAAATTGCAGAGCTTGCAACAATAAATTTACGAGATTGAGCTTTCATTCAGATGTCCCTATTGATTAAGTTTAATCACACAATCTGATCCTTATTATGTGTGCTTTTTATTCATCAGATGTTGATTATAGGCGGATAAAGTATGAAAGAAATAAGTCAGTGTGATGAAAGCTAAAATTTTTTTGTAATAATATTGATGTAAATCAAATATACACAAAGCAATGTGTATCAGTTATCAAATAGAGAACCATGTAAACCAAATCTTGTATTTGTAATTGTTGTGGGATTTGGTTTAGCTGATCTTATCAATTAACGATTTACACTATGATCAATTTGGATGTCTCCATTCCATAGGTGAATGAAGTCATCTTCATCAAATTCGTATAGTTCCATCAATGCAATAATCGTCCCAATGAAAATCATCGGTTTTTCGTCATTTTCATCGAAATTAAATAAGCTAGATAAATGTTTGAGCGTATCGTTAATTTCATATTCACGACCACGATCATACCGATCACATGGGTACATCGGTTCTTTTAAAATTTGTAATGCAATTTGTTGCTGTTCAGGTGACAACGAAGTCGTGTTGAGAGCTTCTTCATAAGATTCATAACCGTATTCATCAAAAAAAATAACTTCATTTTTGATAAAAGCTTTCACCCATTCTTGAGTCAACGTTGGGAAAAGTCTTTTGCGGTCAGGTTCTAAATAGGGTTTGAAAGATTGTGGGAAAATCACGTTATTTGAAATGCCTTCAAACAATGGTGCAATTTCCGAAAATTTATAACCTGCACTCCCACATCCAAGAGCAGTCACAAAATACTTCATTTTGGGATGATTTTTTGTATAAATTTTAAAATCATTAACGTAATGTTCGATCTGTGGAAGAGGCATTTGTTGCAAATGTTCATTGAGCGTTGGAATAGCAAAACTTTGACCAGCCCAACCACGACCAACACCTTTTACCGCCGCAAAATGTTGTGCAGCTATACGTGCAGCTCCAGTATCATGAATACCTGCTAAATTACTTCCAAAAACAAAAACAGTGTCTTCTGGAAGCTCTGTAATGATTGTTTCGTCATGGTATTGATATGTCATTGGAATTCGTATTTTGCGTTGTCGTTGTAACCATGTTGCTATTGATTTGTAATAGGGTCAAGTAAAAAAATATTTAATTGTTATGCTAAGAATTTCAAATTCTTAAGTGTCTTTTTTATTTCAAATCAGTTAAGGGAATTGCGATAAAATTCTCGTGACATGAAATTCACATCTTATTGTCTAAGCTCAAGTTTGAAAAATGATTAATCTTTAGGTGATCCAAATGAGTATCGTTATTGCTGGGGCTTCAGGTGGAATTGGTCATGCACTTTTTAAACAGTTAATTCATCAACCTACAAAGCAAATTTATGCTATTAGTCGCCAGAAGCTTAGAGAGTGTGATTTACAAGCTGACTTATCAGATCCTAATCAAATAGACCATGTGCGAGAATTTTTGGATCATATTCAGGTTTCAGAAATTTATTGTTGTGCTGGTGTATTGCATGAAGATATCAATATGCCTGAGAAAATGTTAAGTCAAATTCGAGATGAATGGATTTATAAATCTTTATCACAAAACGTAATGACCCATGTCCATCTTGCACAAGCCTTAGCTCCAATTCTAAATAAAAATTATGATCTAAAATGGCTCTCCTTGTCGGCTAAAGTCGGGAGTTTGGAGGATAATAGTTTAGGAGGTTGGTATAGCTATCGAATGACCAAAGCTGCACTGAATATGTTCATTAAAAATTTAAGTATCGAATGGGCACGTAAATCGTCAAATATTCTCGTGGCAAGTATTCATCCAGGAACAACGGATTCAGAATTATCTAAACCATTCCAACGCAATATTTCGCCAGAAAAATTATATAGTGCTGAGCAAACTGCCGATCGATTAATTGCCGTGATGAACAACTTATCTAAACATCAGCATGGGAAATTATTAAATTGGGATGGGCAGTTGTTACCTTATTAATAAAATGCAACTAAACTTGAAAAGCAGTAACTAGCCCAGATTGATTTGTTAAACTATTTTTAAATTTTATCAAAGAGTGTACTTGTGAGCGAAAATCAACCTTTCGATTTAGTGACAAATTACCAACCCGCGGGGGATCAACCACAGGCGATTGAAAAATTAGTCAAAGGAATTGAGCAAGGTTTTCGCAATCAATTGTTGTTAGGGGTAACAGGTTCTGGAAAAACCTATACGATGGCAAATGTGATTGCTCAAACACAACGCCCAACCATCGTGATGGCACATAACAAAACCCTTGCAGCACAGCTTTATGGAGAATTTAAAGCCTTTTTTCCAAACAATGCGGTTGAGTACTTTGTAAGTTATTACGATTATTATCAACCTGAAGCTTATGTTCCTTCTTCAGATACGTTTATTGAAAAAGACTCAGCGATCAATGATCACATCGATCAGATGCGACTTTCTGCAACTCGTGCATTATTAGAACGCAGAGATGCAATTATTGTTGCTTCAGTATCGGCGATTTATGGTTTGGGGGATCCAAATGCTTATATGCAAATGCTATTGCATATCGTGCAAGGGGATCGCGTCAGTCGAGATGACATTATTCGTCGACTAGTTGAAATGCAATACACACGCAACGAGTTAGAGTTTTTACGCGGTACTTATAGAATCCGTGGTGAAATTATTGATATTTTTCCTGCTGAATCTGATCAAGATGCCATTCGCGTTGAACTGTTTGATGATGAGGTTGACTCTATTCGATGGTTTGATCCTTTGACAGGTAAATTGGTGCGTAAAGTTCCTCGTGTAACAATCTATCCGAAAAGTCATTATGTAACACCAAAAGATCATCTAACCCGCGCGATTGATACGATTAAAGATGAATTAAAAGATCAGCTTAAATTTTTTAAAGACAATGATAAATTGCTCGAAGCTCAACGTATTGAGCAACGTACACGCTATGATTTAGAAATGATGCAACAGCTTGGTTATACCAACGGGATTGAGAATTACTCACGTCATCTTTCAGGTCGAGGAGCAGGTGAGGCACCACCCACCTTGTTTGATTATATTCCTGAAGATGCTTTGCTGATTATCGATGAATCCCATGTAACTGTTCCTCAAATTGGGGCGATGTACAAAGGAGACCGCTCGCGCAAAGAGAACTTAGTGAATTACGGTTTCCGCTTACCGAGTGCTTTGGATAACCGTCCAATGAAGTTTGAGGAGTGGGAGCGTATTGTTCCGACGACGGTATTTGTAAGTGCAACACCAGCGCAATACGAGTTGGAAAAGTCAGAACAAATTGTTGAGCAGGTGGTTCGTCCTACAGGGTTAATTGATCCTGAAATTGAAGTGCGTCCAGTGTTGACGCAAGTGGATGATGTTTTATCTGAGATTAACGTCCGTAAACAAGTCAATGAACGTGTCCTTGTGACCACACTGACCAAGCGAATGGCTGAAGATTTAACTTCATATCTAAAAGAGTATGGTGTCAAGGTAGCTTATCTGCATTCTGATATTGATACGGTTGAGCGTGTAAAGATTATTCATGAATTACGCACAGGCGTGCATGATGTACTGGTTGGGATCAACTTGTTGCGTGAAGGTTTGGATATGCCAGAAGTCTCTTTAGTCGCTATTTTAGATGCGGATAAAGAAGGGTTCTTGCGTTCAGAACGGTCATTGATTCAAACTATTGGTCGTGCGGCCCGTAATGTGAAGGGTAAGGCAATTTTATATGCTGATCGCATTACAGATTCTATGCGTAAGGCTATGGATGAGACTGAGCGTCGTCGCAATAAGCAAATTGAGTTCAATGAGCTTCACGGTATTACACCACGCAGTGCTGTGCGACAAACCATTAAAGAAATTGATACTGGCGAAGTGCTTAGTGATGATGAAATCGATGAAAAAGTGCTTGAGCAAGCTCAGTCAATCAGTGCAGATGAACAGTATTTACTTTCTGATCCAAAGTTATTTGCAAAACATATTTCTAAATTGGAAAAGGAAATGTTGAAAGCATCGAAAGAGTTACAGTTTGAGCAAGCAGCTCGATTACGTGATGAGATTGTTCGAATGAAAGCGCATATGTTGCAGTCATAATTGTGGAGATAAATCCTGTTAGATGATACATATCGCAACAGTTTTTGTTTATAAATTGGGCTATGTTACTAAGCTAACTATATGACTATTTATAACAAATTTCTGTTTTTGAGGATTTCCCATGCCATTTATTAAAACTTTTCCAAAAGCGAGTTGGCGACTAGCTAAAATTGCAGTGGGTGGTGTTGTTCTAACAGGTTTGGCTGCTGGCACAATTGCATATGCTCAAACAAAGCCTTTAGCAACTGTTGATAAGGTGGAGTTGGATAAGTATTTGGGAGTATGGTACGAAGTTGCACGCAAACCTATGTTCTTTGAACGTAAATGTGCCTACAACGTTTCAGCGACTTATACACTTAACGAAAATGGCAATATTGTTGTTGATAATAAATGTTATGATAAAGATGGAAATTTACAGCAAAGTATAGGTGAAGCCTTTGTCGTAAATGCTCCATTTAACACAAAATTAAGTGTGAGTTTTTTACCAGAAGGTGTTCGATGGGTTCCTTTAGCACGTGGCGACTACTGGATTTTGAAATTGGATGAAGAATATCAAACAGTTTTAGTTGGTGAACCGAGACGTAAATATTTATGGGTATTATCTAGAACACCTAACCCTAAAAAAGAAACCATCTTAGAATATTTAAACTATGCAAAATCTCTAGGTTTTGATGTTAGCGATGTAATTTTTCCTGACCATCGATAAATAAGTTATACTTACACGAAACCATGCTTGCATGGTTTTTTTATTTTTATATAGTGGATAAGTCAAGTATTTATTAAAGCGTCTAATAACGCTGAGGTTCAAAATGTTTAAAGGAATAGCCTATTCTATTTTGGCTTCAGTAACGTTCGGTGTTTTATATTTTTATACTCAGTTTTTGGGTGCGCTTGATAGTGAGCAAACCTTTGGTTGGCGTATTATTGCGACATTACCTTTTTTAACTTTATTTATGTGGATGAGTGGCGATTTGGTTCATATCAAATCGATCTTTCAAAGAATATTAGCTAAGCCAAGTTTAATTCTATTATTAATAATTACTTCGATACTTACCTCAGCGCAACTTTGGTTATTTTTATGGGGGCCAATGCATGGTCGGGGGTTACAAGTTTCATTAGGTTATTTCCTGCTTCCTTTGGTTTTAGTGCTAGCGGGAAGTATTCTCTATGGCGAAAAACTCTCAAAATTTCAGTGGGTCGCAGTTTTACTAGCCGTATTTGGTGTGGGGCATGAGGTTTGGCGACTCGGAAGTATTGCTTGGGAAACCGCATTTGTAGCGATAGGGTATGCTGCTTATTTTATTTTAAGAAAGCAGATACATACCGATAATTTGGGTGGTTTTTGGTGGGATTTATTGTTGATACTGCCAATTGCTATTTTTCTTACGCATACTGGAGCAACACCGTATGTGAAGTTTTTAGAGTCTCCAAGTTTATTTTTTGTGGTTAGTGGTCTAGGTTTACTTAGTGCAATTGGTCTGGGGAGTTACATTTTAGCTAGTCGATATTTGCCATTAATTATTTTTGGTCTATTGGGCTATTTAGAGCCTGTTTTATTGGCGCTTGTGTCTTTATTACTTGGTGAAAAAATTGGTGCGGAAGAGTGGCTGACTTATATTCCAATTTGGTTGGCAGTATTGGTGCTAATTTTAGAAGGTACTTTACATCTCTTGGAGCAGAAGCGACGTCAGAATCAACTTGAGGTCAACCTCAAGCACTATCCCAAACGTATAAAACCAAACGATGAAGTAGAATAACGAAGTAGGAGTAGTTGTTTTGGTGAGCTAAGAAGATTATGAGTGAGTGAATTGATAAAAGTAATGCTTGAATACAAATGATTTTCTAATAATCATAAAAATAATTATAGGTATTTTATGAATTTATAGTCAATTGGGACAAAATCTTAGCCCGATTAGCAGCTTTTGATTCAATATTGATGATAATTCTATTACAATTGTGGCGTTTTAAAATTCACGCCCAGTATATATAAATTAGAGGACGTAACTGTGAGCAAAGAAACTATCATTGCCTTACACGCAGAACACCAAGGTCGTTGGAAAAACCGTGAAGAAATCGCGGAACGTATGATTACCTTAATTGGTCAATTATACCGTGAGAAAAATATTGTTGTTTCTGTTTACGGTCGTTCTTTAATTAACCGTTCAGTGATCCAAATTTTAAAAACTCATCGTCGTACACGTATGTTAGACGTTGAACTTTCAGTTGTTCATACCTTCCCAATCTTGGAAGCGTTGATGAAAGTTGAAAATATTGGTTCTGCAGAAGTTGATATCGGCAAACTTGCTGTTGAATATAAAAACCAAGGTGGTGATGTTGACGCTTTTGTTGCAAACGCTGTTTCTTCAATCCAAGGTAATTCAGAAGCTGCTGAGCCAAAAGATGTTGTACTTTACGGTTTTGGTCGCATTGGCCGTATCTTAGCGCGTTTAATCATCAGTCAATCTGGTTTAGGTCGTGGCTTAAGTTTAAAAGCGATTGTTGTGCGTAAATCATCTGATGGTGACTTATCAAAACGTGCTTCTTTGTTACGTCGTGATTCAATTCACGGTACATTCGACGGCACAATCTCAGTTGATGAAGAAAACGAAGCAATCATTGCAAATGGTCAATTCATCAAGGTGATTTATGCATCAAGCCCAAGCGAAGTAGATTACACAGCTTACGGTATTGATAATGCTCTTCTTATCGACAACACAGGTAAATGGCGTGATGTTGATGGCTTAAGCCAACACTTACAATGCGCTGGCGTTGCTCGTGTTGTGTTGACTGCACCTGGTAAGGGTGACATGAAGAACGTTGTATTTGGTGTGAACCAAGCTGATATCTTAGATGAAGACAAAATCATCTCAGCAGCAAGCTGTACAACGAATGCAATTACACCTGTATTAAAAGTTTTAGATGACAAATACAAAGTATTAAATGGTCATGTTGAAACAGTTCACTCATTCACTAACGACCAGAACTTGATTGATAACTATCACAAGGCTGATCGCCGTGGTCGTGCAGCTACACTAAACATGGTTATTACTGAAACTGGTGCTGCTAAAGCTGTTGCTAAAGCCTTACCAGCACTTAAAGGTAAATTAACTGGTAACTCAGTACGTGTACCTACACCAAACGTTTCTCTTGCGATCTTGAACTTAACGTTAGAGAAAGAAGTAGATCGTGAAGAAGTAAACGAATACATTCGTCAAATTTCGATCAACTCTAATCTACAAGGTCAAATTGGCTATACAAACTCAACTGAGGTTGTATCTAGTGACTTTATCGGTTCTCGTACTGCTGGTGTATTTGATGCGCAAGCAACAATCACTTCTGGTAACCGTTTAACTGCTTATGTTTGGTATGACAACGAAGTGGGTTATAGCTGTCAAGTTTTACGTATTGCTGAACAAATGTGTGGCGTGAGCTATGCAAAAGTTCCTGCTGAAACAAATGCATAATATTTGTTAGCAAAGCTATACAATAAAAGCCCAGTTTAGACTGGGCTTTTTAATTGACTGTACAGAATCTATGCAGATTAAAACATTAAAATAGACGAAAATAATCACAAAGGGATAGGATTAGTTAGGATTACTTCATTGTTGCAGTTTAGACGTTTATTGGCGATATTTGGTCTTATCATTGTTGCAAACCTATGTGGTGTTTATATTGCAATGTGGGTATTTAAACACTTCAATATTTATATACCTTTAAAAGATCAAGATGTTGCGATTGATTTACAAGAACCATTGCAAGTCCGTGTAAAAGTAAAAGATGCACTTAATGTAGATGTTGATGGTCGAGTCAATGCAAAAATCCCAATAGATGAGCAGCTTAATGTTCCTTTAACACAAACACTTACACCAAGAGTTTATTTTGATAATCTCGTACCAATTAGTACAACTATTCCAGTTAAAGAAACGATTCAGGTAAATCAAAATTTACCAATTGATACCAAAGTTCAAGTTAAAATATTAGGTAATGATGTCACGTTGCCATTAAAAGGCACGATTCCATTAAAACTTGCTGTGCCGATAGATATTCAAGTTCCTTTACATCAAAAAGTTCATTTGAAATTTGATGCGCCTGTACGAACAGTGCTTAAAGAAAATCTAAATATTCCTCTAAAAGCACAGCTTGATGCCAATATTCCAATTCAAGGAAAATTAAACGTACCGATTACTTCTGAGTTAAGTGCATCGGTAGATGTGAAAAATACACTTCCTGTAAAAATTGCAGACGGTGAGTTGAAAATTCCACTATCTACAATGTATTTAGATCGTGTGAAAACTCAACCTGTTGATGAGCCTGCATCACCTCATGACGTTAAAATAGGTGAGTAATGGATATCACCAAATCACTTAAAAGTTTATTGATCAGTTTTGTGATTCTCACTACGTTAGTGGCGATTTTATTTTGGTTTTATCTGAATATTCAGGCATCTTTGATTGTATCGGCTGAACAAGCTGATATTCGATTGCCTGAATCTTTAGGAACCAAAATTCAGGTAGGGGAACATTTACGAGTTCGGTCTGAAGGTCAATTACAAACTACTTTAGATATTGATCGCACATTGCAATTGCCGTTAAAAGGAAAATATTTAGCGGATTTGAGTTTTGAAGTTGAAACACCAATTACAGTCAACATTAATTATCAAACGATGTTGAAAGTGGATGAACTTATGCCTATTGAAACATCCACTGATTTAATTTATCAAAATAAATTATTGCCTAAATTTCCACTCAAATTGAATGTGCCAGTTAAGTTAGACATACCATTTGAATTAAAGCGGACATATACCATTCCAGTTAAAATTGTGTTTGATGGTCCCGTTCATTTTGGATTCGATGAATCGGTTACACTTCCTGTAAAACATCAATTTAAGCCAAGCTTTTATATGAATGATGCTATCAATATGAGTAATATTTCCTCATTCAACGCAATCATGTATAACTCAGTGCAAGATACAAAAGCGAATTTAGATATGAAAATGGATTTGCCATTGAAGAATGTAAAGCCTTAAAGGTAACAAAAAACTCTTTTTTAGCGTTTGATATGCATTTGCTGATTATTCTATTCGAGAAATTTATTAAAATGTGGCAAAATAGTCCGCTTTTAAGATTTTAGAGGATTGGCACATGCGCTTTGTTGATGAAGCAGTCATAACCGTAGAGGCTGGCGACGGTGGCAATGGCGTAGCCAGTTTTCGCCGTGAAAAATTTGTCCCTTTTGGTGGCCCTGATGGGGGCGATGGGGGACGTGGCGGAAGTATATATATTCAAGCCGATGATGATACCAGCACCCTAGTTGATTATCGTTACACACGACGTTTCCGTGCTGAACGTGGTAAGAATGGTTCAGGTGCGAACTGTTCAGGTCGTGGTGGCGAAGACATTATTTTAAAAGTACCTGTTGGTACAACAATTGTAGATACCGAGTCAGGCGACATCATTGGTGATTTAGTTGCTGACGGTCAACGTGTAAAAGTGGCAAACGGTGGCGATGGTGGTTTGGGAAATACTCACTTCAAATCATCTACCAATCGTTCACCACGTAAATGTACACACGGGATCAAAGGTGAGTACCGTGAAGTTCGTCTAGAATTGAAAGTTTTAGCAGATGTAGGTTTGCTCGGTATGCCGAATGCTGGTAAATCGACATTTATTCGTGCTGTAAGTGCGGCAAAACCAAAAGTTGCTGACTATCCATTTACAACGATGGTTCCGAATCTTGGTGTTGTAGATGCAGATCGTCATCGTTCATTTGTTATGGCTGATATTCCTGGATTAATCGAAGGTGCAGCTGAAGGTGCAGGGTTAGGGATTCGCTTCTTAAAGCACTTGGCACGTACACGTATTCTTCTGCATATTGTTGATGTACAACCAATTGATGGTTCAGATCCAGCTTATAATGCACGTGCAATTTTAGCTGAATTAGAAAAATTCTCTCCGACATTAGCAAAACTTCCGATTGTTCTTGTATTAAATAAACTTGATCAACTTCCTGAAGAATCGAGAGATGAGTGGTGTCAGCACATTCTAGATGAATTGCAGTGGACTGGTCCTGTATTTAAAACTTCTGGTTTGATGGCAGAAGGTACTAAGGAAGTTGTTTATTACTTAATGGATCAAATCGAGCAACAACGTGAGCGTGAAGTTGAAGATCCAGAGTACGCTGCAGAAATTAAAGCATTACGTGAACAGCTTGAAGCTGAAACGCGTGAACAAACCATCGCAGCAAAAGAAGCATATCGTGCTATGCGTAAAGCTCAGCGTGAAGCTGACTTGGACGATGATGAAGATTTTGATGATGATGAAGATGAAGGCGGCGTAGAAAGTATCTACGTTCGTGATTAGTGAACCGAGGATAAAATGATAGAAGTGGTCGATGGGCAACGTCAGCTCAATGCGTGTAAACGAATCGTTGTTAAAATCGGATCATCTCTACTCACTGCAAATGGTCAAGGTTTAGATCTGAATGCGATCTCCCACTGGGCGAAGCAAATTGCTGATCTACACAATGCTGGACACGAGATTATACTTGTGTCTTCAGGAGCAGTTGCAGAAGGGATGGTACGCATGAAGCTTGCGAGTCGACCCACTGATCTACCCAGTCTGCAGGCTTGCGCTGCAATTGGTCAAATGGGACTGATTCATACATGGTCTAGCGTACTTGATCAGCATGGTATCCAAACTGCACAAGTACTCCTTACACATGATGATCTAGCTGACAGACGTCGCTATTTAAACTCATGTGATGCTCTACAGAATTTAATCGATTGGCGAGTCATTCCTGTAATTAATGAGAATGATACAGTATCAACTGACGAAATTCGTTTTGGTGATAATGATACTTTAGCAGCAATGGTTGCGGGGCAAGTTCAGGCTGAATTGTTGATTATTTTGACTGATCAACAAGGGATGTTTGATTCAGATCCACGCAGTAACCCTAATGCTAAATTATTCTCATCTGTTCGTGCATTAGATGACACGCTGTTTGAAATGGCAGGCGGTGGCGGCGTACTTGGTCGTGGTGGTATGGTTACCAAGGTTCGTGCAGCTCGCCTTGCTGCAAAGTCTGGTTGTCCAACTTTAATTGCCAGTGGTGAAAGTGAAAATGTACTTGCTCGTTTGATGGCGGGTGAAATGTTGGGCACTTTATTTACGACTGATAATGACCGTGTCACAGCACATCAGCAATGGTTGGCTGCGCATTTGCAAACAGCGGGTCGTTTAGTTATAGATGACGGTGCAGTTGAAGCGATCAAACTTAAACATCGTAGTTTATTACCTGTAGGTGTCAAGGCGATAGAAGGGCATTTTGATCGCGGTGATGTTGTTGAATGTGTAGATAAGAGTGGCGCTAGAATTGCCGTTGGTCGTGTGAATTTTAGTTCGCGCTCAGCTGAAATGGTTAAGGGACTGTCTTCTGAAAAAGTCTACCAAGTACTTGGTGAAGCACGTTCACTAGAAATGATCCATCGTGATCACATGGCGATTTATTAATTTATTTTGCTGTATAAAAAAGCTCGCTTCAAGCGGGCCTTTTTTTATATTTGTTTAACATTCTTCCATATGTCATGGTCTTTAGAATCATCGACTTTTGGTAATGGCTTATCTTCGCCAACCATATAGGTAAAATCAGCAATAGATAGCATTTCTAAGTCTTCTTCACTGTTACCATACGCATAAATATGTTGATAATTAGAGAGATTATATTGATCCAATATACGTCGTTTCTTCTGCTCTCGACTACAATCTTCTGACTGATAAAAACCAGTTAAATGACCATTTTGTATTTCAGTTACTGTACAAATAAGTTCGATATTTAAAAATTTACAAACATATTTAAGGTATAAATCAATTGAAGCTGAAACCAGCACAATATCATCGCCACGTTGTTGATGTTTATGCAATTGTTTCATTAAATTTGAATCAAGTTTTTTAATTATTTTTTTTGCATAATCTTGTGAGAGTTGATCTACAAAATCGACGGGAATATCTTTGAACATGCTTTGATAAAGTTTTGGTCTCATTGCATGTGCTGGATATAAATTTAAATAATAGGCTTGAATCCATGGCAGAATTTTCAAGCCATTTTTTACAATATGTCGTTTTGAAAGGGTGTAAAAGATAAACCCAGTAAAACTATCTTTGGGATATAAAGTCCCGTCAAAATCAAAGAGTGCAAGATTTATAGTTTGATTCTTTTTGCTTTTTGCATGCATTGCTCATAACGCCCGTTAACACGACTTGCAAACCAATTTGTGTTGTAATCACGACTCAATTTAGGCCCTGAAATGACCACTTGAGGCATGACAGCATACATTGGTTCTTTGTTGGTTTTCTTTTGATAAAGTTTTTGAACAGCTAAGTAAGTTTGAGTATCTTCAAATTTTTTCTCTTTTTCTTTTTTCAGATCGGCACGAATTTGTCGTGGAGTTACCAATACATTATTTTGAGCAAAAACAGCAATTAATTCTTTTTCAGTTTGGCTTTGTGTGGATTTTACATCACCGTCTTTATTGTATAGGAGTAAGTCACCATCTAAACTAATATCAGCTTCTGTTAATGCACCTAGCATTTTTTGGAAAGCAGCATTACGGCTCGAATACATCCCAGAATTATAATCTGCAAAACGATAAATTGCTTCATCATAATCAGCAGGGTATTCCATTAAACGATGAATACCGTAGTATAGACCACCATACTGAGTGTAAAGATCATTGCGTAACTCGGCTATGCCTCCAGCTTTACGTTTATGTTCTTTGGCATAATTGATATGTACTTGCATTGAGCCTAATGTGGTGATTGGATTTAACTTCTCACCAATGTCTTGCCCAACCAGTTTGGCTGCGCCTGTTAATGCACTCACATGATAATGTTGAGCCATGTAATCGAAAATTTCTCGATAGAGTAAGTCTAATTCGCGTTCAGTTTGTACTTTACGCATCTGGCTCATATAGTTGTTTTCTGGTGAAGGTTGGTTTTTGAGTACATCTTCAAAATAACCAGCGACTGTGCCACCAATTTTTTCGCCAAGTTTTGCTTCGAACTTTTCTTTTAGTCTTGAGTTAATTTCCTCAACCGCTTTTGCACCTAATCCAGGTACTGTAGGGTCAGCAACAAAGTTCGATTCTTGATCGACTACAGCGACAATACTACATACATTTTGCTTGGTTTTAGGAATGCTTAGCTCTTGCATAATATCGAAAATATCTTGAGACCAAGATTCACGATCATTTACACGTGCAGGAATGACCTTTCTGATTTGATCAGCCTCCATCTCAGGATCTTTGTCACTTGACCACCAAGCATTATCACCACAAGCGGCTAAGCTTATGCATGCAGTTAAGATGCTAATAGTTTTGAAAAAGGGACGGGTCGAAGTCGATTTATTCATAATCAGTGCAACACCGCATAAAAAGATGAGCTGAATGGGCGAATGAAGTATACTATGTTGATCAGAATTTGTAAGAAAATATATGTATATTGGTCCATATCAACTGTCAAATAATTTGATTGTCGCACCTATGGCGGGTGTAACCGATAGGCCGTTCAGAACCTTATGTAAATACTTTGGTGCAGGTCATGCGGTTAGTGAAATGATGACCGCTGATAAAACGCTTCGCATGAGCAAAAAAAGTTTGTACAGAGCTAATTTTGACGGTGAACTTGCTCCAATTTCAGCACAAATAGCTGGCTCTGATCCAGAGCAACTTGCTGAAGCTGCACGATATCAGGTTGCGAATGGTGCGCAAATCGTTGACATTAATATGGGATGTCCTGCGAAAAAAGTATGTAATAAACTCGCGGGTTCGGCTTTACTGCAAGATGAAGATCTCGTGGCAAGGATTTTAGATGCTGTCGTTGCAGCAGTGGATGTACCTGTAACTTTAAAAACACGCCTTGGCTTTTTAAATGGTGAGGAAAATATTCTTCGTGTCGCGAAGCGTGCCGAGGATTCAGGTATAGCAGCTTTAGCTTTACATGGTCGTACACGTGAAGATATGTATTTAAATACTGCTCGCTATGAACTAATTCGTGAAGTTAAAGACAACATAAATATTCCCTTGATTGCGAATGGCGATATCGATAGTCCTGAAAAGGCAAAATATGTCTTAGATTATACTGGTGCTGATGCTGTTATGATCGGGCGTGCTGCTCAGGGACGACCATGGATTTTTAGAGAAATTGCGCATTATCTTGAGACAGGGGAACACTTGGCGGCACCAGAAATTGTAGAAGTGAAACAAGTTTTAATGGGGCATTTAGCCGAACTATATCAATTTTATGGTGAATACTCTGGATGCCGCATAGCCCGTAAACATATTGCTTGGTATACGAAAGGTTTACGCTCTAGCAACGAATTTCGTCAAAACATGTATAAAGTTGAAAATACAGCTGATCAAGCCAAAGTGGTTGAATCTTATTTTGACCAATTATTAGATCAAGGTCGACGCATGAGTGATGTACAGGTTGAGCAAGTAAATTTATTGGAAATAAAATAGAATTTTTTACTGTTTTTCTTTAAAAAATGCCTGTAATTCATATTACAGGCATTTTATTTCATTCTAGATGCGCAGTGATTTTCTTCAAAATCTGAAAAATCACATCGAACTCGCTTTGTAGTGGAGTACTTTTGCGAGTCACTAAAGCGAGTGTGCGGCTTGGGGCATCACCGATCGATTTGACAGCAATTTCTTCATTAAAGTGAATCATACTGTTCTTCAAAGCAATCTCAGGTAATAAAGTAAAACCTAAATCAGAAGACACCATTTCAACAAGCGTTGGTAGTGAACTCGCTTTTAAACGGTGATCATTTTTACGTTCGCCGACTGGGCAAGCACTCAGTGTATGATCACGTAAACAATGTCCTTCTTCTAAAAGCATGAGACGTGTTAAATCTAAATCATCTAATGAAGTTGCTTCAGCTGCATTCTTATCTTTTTTATTGTAAACAACAAATAAGTTTTCTTTAGCGATTTCAGCAACTTTTAAACCACGAGTATCGAATGGCAAAGCAAGAACGATCATATCTAAATTGCCGTGTTCTAATTTTTCGACAATTTTCTCACTTTGTGCTTCATGTAGATGAAGTTGTATTTTAGGAAGTTGACGATGAACTTCATCTAAAAGTTGCGTCAAGATAAAAGGTGCGATTGTAGGAATAATTCCAAGATGCAAATCACCTGTTAATGGTTCGCTCATTTCTCTGCTTAGGCGCATCAAATCTTGTGCATCAGCTAGTAATACACGCGCACGGGCAACAACCTGTTCACCTAGAGGAGTCAAACGGACGTTTTGACGATCACGCTCAACTAAGACGCCACCTAAAAGACGCTCCAATTCCATAATGCCACCCGATAATGTTGATTGGGTAACAAATGATCGACGAGCTGCTTCAGTAAAATGTAAAGTTTCTGACAACGTAACTAAATATGATAGCTGTCTTAATGAGGGTAATGCAGCCATAGTGTCCTAGTGTGATGATTTAAAGTGATGTGCAAACAAACCACTAAGTTGAGGAATGAAATGTGCAGGAATATCATGCCCCATTCCATGAATTAATTCAAACTTAGCACCAGAAATCGCTTTTGCAACCGCTTTCCCATGACTTGGCGGTAATAAGCGATCTTTTGAACCGTGTACCACTAATGTTGGTTGATTAATAGTCTTATTAAGTGGCAGCAATGAACCTGTACATAATATTGCTAAAAATTGTTGAAGTACACCCGCTGGGTAGAAACTACGACGATATAATTTACGAATAGTCTGAATTGCTTCTACTTGGTTAACGTATCCAGGAGAGCCGATAATATGAAATACTTTTAAACTATGATTGACGATCGCATCTTCATCATGAGCTTCAGGTTTTCCAATTAAGCTAAAAAGCTGTTTTGGAAAAGGTGGTGGTAAAAACGGCTGATTATTACTTGTAAATAAAAGGCCGATTTTCTCAACTTTTTCTGGATATTTAGCTGCTACGATTTGTGAAATCATGCCACCCATAGAGGCACCGATAATATAGGTTTTTTCTAAACCTAGCTGATCTATTAGCATAGCCACATCATCAGCCATATCATAAAGCGTGTAGGGCGCACCTTCATTGGTTAATCCGACCATGAATCGACTCATGAGTTTCATGGTATTCAGCCGTTGTCCTTTATGACGAACTTTTGAAGATAAACCAATATCACGATTATCGAATCGAATAACACGAAATCCTTGATCAATTAGGGATTTGCAAAAAAAATCTGGCCAAAACAGCATTTGCGCGCCTAAACCCATCACCAACAAAATTGTTGGATGCTCAGGATTTCCCCCAACTTCAACATGTAACTCAATGCCATTACCCAAAGTAACTTTGGTTTCTTGCATAAATGGAGCATAAGGAGAGACATTAAATTGAAGTGCGCTGTTCATGGTATTCATTCCAAGTTGAATTGTTTTTATCTATTTTCGGAAGAGAGTTTACTGGAACCCATTTCTCAATAAACTCTCTTATTTAAACCTTAAGCTTGAGCAGGAATCAAGTCCGGTACGAGTTTAGTTAAAGTTAAACGCTGTTTACCAGCAGTTGCACCTAATAAAACAAAACCTCTTAATGTCCCTTCAGCATCAGTTGCTTTAGCAAGCATACCATCATCAAACTCTTCAGTTTCCCAATTTACTTCAACATCAATTGGTGCAGGTAAAACAGTAAGAGGTGCAGCTGGTGTTTTTACCGCAACTGGCATAGCAGGATAATGAACATTTGTGCTTTGACCGCTTAAAGTTTTTGCTAATGCACGTGCCTGTTGCATGATTGGCATGACGTATGGAAGCAAAGTCCCATTTACTTCAGCACAGTCACCTACTGCATAGATGTCAGCTTGATTAGTTTCTAGTAGTGTATTTGTGATAATACCTCGACTAGTTTGAATATCGGCAGCTTTGGCTAAAGCAGTGTTTGGTTGTAAACCGATAGCAGAAAGAACAATATCTGCAACCAAAGTTTGTCCATTCGCCAAAGTCACAGCGTAGTCTTCACCATCATTAATTTTGGTAACTTTCTCAACTGTAGTTGAAAGTGCAAATTTAATCCCAGCTTCTTCTAAGTTAGTTTTAAATGCTTCAGCAACATGAGTCGGTAATAAGCGTCCAAGTGGTTGAGGTGCTAAATCAATGACGGTAACGTCATAGTTGCTATGCAATAAGTCATTCGCAAATTCACAGCCAATCAATCCAGCTCCGAGAATCACAACGCGTTTGTCTTTGCGTTTTGCTAGATTTTCACGGAATACACTATAGTCAACCAATGAGTTGACCACGTGAATATCTTCACTACCATCGCCCGCAATTGCTAAACGAATCGGATTTGCACCCACTGCAAGAACTAATTTTGAATAGGCTTGTTTGAAAATCTCACCATTTTTTTCTAACGTGATTTCATGGTTTTCAGGATGAATTTCTTTTACCAAAGTTGCCGCTTCAATACGCATATTGAGTTGGGCTGCCATTTTAGCAGCATCACCTAGAGCAATTTGTTCAGGTGCTTTATTACCTGCAAAAGCATTGGATAATGTTGGTTTAGCATAGTTTACCGCATCATCCGCGCAGATCATCATGAGTTCTTGTTCAGGACTCAGTTTACGGAATTCTCGTGCAACAGTATAACCAGCCATGCCTGATCCGATGATGACGATAGGATGCATTACATTCTCCAATTTTTTTAATTTAAAAATAAAACATAAGAAAAAAAGACCATGATGATCATGGTCTTTTAGTTCTATTTAGATTTCAACCATTTCAAAATCAGCTTTTGAAACGCCGCAATCTGGGCAAGTCCAATCATCTGGGATGTCTTCCCATTTTGTCCCTGCTGCAATGCCGTCTTGTGGCCAGCCTTCTGCTTCGTCATAAATCCAACCACAAACGATACATTGATATTTTTTCATGTGACTCTCCAAACTGATAGGTATGCTCAAATTGCCTTTCAGTAAAACTATTCCATAATGTCGTTACGATCGCTGCAATAGAACTAACTTGTGTTGATCGGGAGTTAGATTTTTACGCAGAACGACATTTAAGTAAAGTAAATGCAAGAGTTTAATCATTTATGTAAAAAGTGGTATGGCAATTTGGGCCGAAAGTCTTGTTATTTGAGCAATTGCTCTAATTATTTCTATATCGAGGACTTTATTATTTGCTGAAAATAATGAAACGTATAAGTTTGGTTTGAATAAAAAACATACATTTGAAAATCAGTTATGATGAATTATCACAATAATAAGGACGTTATATTTATGAAAACGCTGAGTTACAACATTAAAATTTATGCGACCCCTGAAAGAGTCTGGGACATATTATGGGGAACTGAAACCTATAATGTTTGGACAAAATTCTTTTCTTGTGATTCCCAAATGAAGTCTGATTGGAAAGTGAGTGGTAAAACCTATTTTACTGATGGCGATGGAAATGGGATGGTATCGACAATAGAACGAATAGATGAGCCGAATGAAATTGTTTTCAAGCACCTCGGGATGATTAAAGATGGTCAAGAGGATTTTGATAGTGAGGATGTGAAAGCTTGGGCTGGCTCTTTAGAAAAATATTTGTTGGTTGATTACAATGGAGAAACGCAACTTCATGTAGAAGTCGATATTCAACCTGAATACGAAGAGATGATGAATAATGGCTTTGATCAAGGATTGGCGATGGTTAAACATTTAGCAGAAAAATGAGTCTAATTCGGCTTGGGTTTTTGTTCTAAATTTGCAAAGTATCAGTTTGAAAATTTTATAAAATCTTCATTTTTTTGAATTGTCTGGTTGAAACAATACGAAAATGGGTTGTGATCTGCTATTCTATGTCACTTCATTTTTTACTTAATCGAGGCAGAGATGACGCAACAAAACGCTCAATCGACTTCTGAACAGACACTTTCCGAAAACGATTTAATCGCACAGCGTCATGCCAAATTAAAGCAAATCCAAGATACTGCCAAACAAACTGGCAAAAGCCCTTGGCCAAACACATTTAAACGTGAGCACTATGCTGCTGATTTGCAAGAGCAATTTAAAGATTTAGATAAAGCGCAAATTGAAGGCGGTGAAAAGGTTTATGTAAAAGTTGCTGGTCGTGTCATGCTCAACCGTGGATCATTTATGGTGATTCAGGATATGACTGGCCGTATCCAACTTTATGTTGATCGTAAAGGTTTAGCTGCTGATATTTTAGAAACAATAAAAAGTTTAGACCTTGGCGATATTATTGCAGCAGAAGGTTATATTGGTCGTTCAGGTAAGGGTGACTTATATGTGCATCTTGAAGGTTTTGAATTACTAACCAAATCATTACGCCCATTACCAGATAAATTCCACGGTTTAACTGACACCGAGGCAAAATACCGTAAACGTTATTTAGATCTTATTGTCAACGAAGAAACAAGAAAAACATTTGAAATTCGTGCCAAAGTTGTTGCAGGTATTCGTGCATTTTTAACCAATGAGCGTTTCATGGAAGTTGAAACGCCAATGATGCATGTTATTCCTGGTGGCGCATCTGCAAAACCATTTGTAACACACCACAACGCTTTAGATATGGAGCTTTATTTACGTATTGCGCCTGAGCTTTACTTAAAACGTTTAGTGGTAGGTGGTTTTGAACGTGTATTTGAAATCAACCGTAATTTCCGTAACGAAGGTGTTTCGACTCGTCATAATCCTGAATTTACGATGATTGAGTTCTACCAAGCATATGCAGATTATAAAGATCTGATGGCATTGACTGAGAATATGCTTGAGAAACTTGCAATCGACATCTTGGGTACAACAGATGTACCTTATGGTGAAGAAGTATATAGCTTTAAAGGTCCATTCAAGAAAATCTCAATGTTTGATGCGATTCTTGAACACAATCCAGATTTCACACCTGAAAATGTAAATGACCGTGATTTCTTGGCTAAGTTTACTCAAGAAGTATTAAAAGAGCAGGTTAAGCCAGGCTTTGGTTTAGGTAAGTTACAAACCATCGTGTTTGAAGAAACAGTTGAAACTAAGCTGCGTCAGCCAACATTTATCACCGAATATCCTGCTGAAACCTCTCCACTTGCACGTCGTAATGATGATAATCCACATATTACTGATCGTTTCGAGTTTTTCATCGGTGGACGTGAGCTCGCAAATGGTTTCTCGGAATTAAATGATCCAATCGATCAAGCAGAGCGTTTCCAAGCCCAAGTTGCTGAGAAAGATGCTGGTGATGATGAGGCAATGCATTACGATGCGGACTTTATTGAAGCGCTAGAATACGGTTTACCGCCAACAGCAGGTGAAGGTATTGGTATTGATCGTTTAGTTATGTTGTTTGCGAATGCCCCAAGTATTCGTGATGTGCTTTTATTCCCGCATATGCGTCGTAAAGACTAAACATTTGACTGATTAATAAAAGAAGCCACTCTTAAGAGTGGCTTCTTTGTTTTCTGCGTTAAGAAATGTAATTGTTTGGTTAGAGGATTGAAATGTGTCTCTAAAAAAACGATGATGTGCTCATAAATAAACTTGAGAACAGTTTGGACATGTTTCTAAAAAAATCGCTTTCTATAGCATTATTTGCCTCGTTTTCATCGACTATTTTTGCGCAAGGCTTAGTGCTCAACGATGAAAATTTACGTACTGATCTAAATTGGTTAAATCAGCAAGGCGTCATTCAAATCAGTACATCTACATGGCCCTTAAGTGGTGATGAAATTCAAAGAGCGTTGTCACAAGCGAAAGTGACTAATAATACACAGCAAAAAGTTGTGAACTCTGTGATAAATACTTTGCAGGCAGACAATGCAACTGTAAAAGTGGGTTTGCATGCTGGTACGGATTTAAAGACAGTTCCTCAAGCATTTGGTGATAACCAAAAATCTCAATATCAAATCGCAGCTGAGTTGAATGCTGGTGGTGACAATTGGGATGCTAAACTTCGTGTAAATGGTGAAAAAGATCCATTAATTGATAATGGAAATGATGCAAATGTAGAGGGTTCTTATATAGCTGGTAAGCTTTGGAATCAATGGGTTATTGCAGGTCAAATTCCAACTTATTGGGGACCAGGTCATGATGGTAGCTTAATTCGTGGCGATGCAAGTCGTCCTGTATATGGTGTGACTGTACAACGTGCAGTTCAAGATGCTTTTGAAACAAAATGGTTGTCTTGGATTGGACCTTGGCAATATCAGGCTTTTGCAGGTCAATTAGATGACTATAAAGCTATACCAGACGCAAAACTGATTGGATTACGTTTAACTGCTCGTCCTTTTCCTGCTTTAGAGCTAGGAGCTTCAAGAGCGATTCAATGGGGTGGAGAAGGACGACCAGAGAGTCTAAGCTCATTATTGGATGCTTGGACAGGTAGTAAAGACAATGGAGGAACTGGCGAGGCTGATCCTTCTAACCAAATTGCAGGATTCGATGGTCGATTATTTTTGCAACCTCTATTTAATGTGCCTGTAAGTTTATATACACAGTTTGTTGGTGAAGATGAAGCAGGTGGACTACCAGCAAAATATATGTACTTAGGCGGTGCAGATTTCTCTTCTAGCTATAAAAATATGCCATATCAACTTTATGCTGAATGGGCTGACACACGTACAAATGGCGAAGTAAGAAAAATTTCTTACAACCATTCAATATATAAAGATGGCTATTATCAACATGGTTTCCCATTAGGTCATGCAATGGGTGGCGATGGACAAATGTACTCAGTCGGCGGTGATATTCGTTTTGATGTAATGAATCGCTTAAGTGGGCGTGCGATCTATGCCAAAGTGAATCAGTCTAATTTGACGATTAATGCTGCATTTCCAAAAGATGATACTGTGAAAGGTTTAGACTTGACTTGGACACACTATTTAAAGCCAACAATCCCACTTAAGATTAATGGTTGGTTGAGTGATTCAGATTTAAATGGCAATGATGGTGGTGTTTCTGTAGGTGTTGAAATTCCATTAGAACGTAACATGTTCCGTTTCTAATTTTAAACATCATAATCCCAAGAAAAGAAGCTGAAACAGGCTTCTTTTCTTACTTTAGAATTAAAATAGATGGTTTCACTTTTATAATGAAGTTATATATTCATATCATAATTTTGCATATTGATATGAAAAAACAAGCTAAAGAACTCTCTCTAAATTATTATAATGAATAAACCTTACTAGATCATTAATTAAGTTCTGGTAATAACATCGATATCACGAAAAATTGGAGTTGTTATGATACTCGTTCCTCCACACGGTCTTCCAAGTGGTGGTGTAAGACCGCTTATAGATTTTATGGGTAGCATGAATAAAGGAGGAAGTGTACATGACTGAGAATAGATTAACTCACCTCAAACAGCTTGAGGCTGAAAGTATTCACATCATTCGTGAAGTTGCTGCTGAGTTTGAAAACCCTGTGATGCTTTACTCGATTGGTAAAGATTCGGCGGTTATGCTTCATCTAGCATTAAAAGCTTTCTATCCAGCAAAACTCCCATTCCCATTACTACATGTAGATACGGGTTGGAAATTTAAAGACATGATTGCTTTTCGCGATAACATGGCGAAAACACATGGCTTTGATTTGATTGTTCATCAGAACAAAGAAGGACGTGATGCTGGGATTAACCCATTTGATCACGGTAGTTCAAAATATACGGATATCATGAAAACTCAGGGCTTAAAACAAGCCTTGGATAAATACCAGTTTGATGCTGCCTTTGGTGGAGCACGTCGTGATGAAGAGAAATCACGTGCGAAAGAACGTGTTTATTCATTCCGTGATACGAAACACCGTTGGGATCCTAAAAATCAACGTCCAGAACTTTGGAATCTTTACAACGGTAAAGTAAACAAAGGGGAAAGCATTCGTGTATTCCCATTATCTAACTGGACTGAGTTAGATATTTGGCAATATATCTATCTAGAAAACATTCAAATTGTTCCTCTTTATTTCTCAGCTGTTCGCCCAGTTGTAGAGCGTAGTGGTACGTTGATCATGGTAGATGATGAGCGTATGCGTTTAAAAGAGGGTGAAGTTCCACAAATGAAATCGGTGCGTTTCCGTACATTAGGCTGTTATCCATTAACAGGTGCAGTCGAATCGGAAGCAGATACCTTGCCTGAAATTATTCAGGAAATGCTTTTGGCCACTAGTTCAGAACGCCAAGGTCGAATGATTGACCATGATGAAGCTGGCTCGATGGAAAAGAAAAAGCAGGAAGGTTACTTCTAATTTCCTAAAGTAAATCTCTCTCTTAAAAAGAGGGATTTAGGGAGATTAAAAATGATTTCTAAAGAATATGTGGAGTTTTGAGCAATGTCTCATCAATCAGATCTTATTAGCCAAGACATCTTGGCGTATTTAAAACAGCATGAAAATAAAGACCTGCTACGCTTTTTGACTTGCGGTAACGTGGATGATGGTAAATCAACGCTTATTGGTCGTTTACTTTACGATTCAAAGTTGATCTATGAAGATCAATTGCAAGCAGTTACTCGAGACAGTAAAAAAGTAGGTACAACGGGTGATGCACCTGACCTTGCACTTCTTGTAGATGGTCTACAAGCTGAACGTGAACAAGGTATTACTATTGATGTTGCGTATCGTTATTTCTCAACTGAGAAACGTAAGTTCATCATCGCGGATACACCAGGGCATGAGCAATATACGCGCAACATGGCGACTGGTGCTTCAACTGCTGACCTTGCAATCATTTTGATTGATGCGCGATATGGTGTTCAAACACAAACACGTCGTCATACCTTTATCGCAAGTTTGCTTGGTATTAAAAATATCGTAGTTGCGATCAATAAAATGGATTTGGTTGAGTTTTCTGAAACTCGATTCAATGAAATTCAAGTTGAATATGATGCGTTTGTAAATCAGTTAGGCAACCGTCGTCCAGAAAATATCGTCTTTGTTCCAATTTCAGCACTCAATGGCGATAATGTTGTAAATCCATCTGTAAGTACACCTTGGTACAAAGGTCAAACACTGATGGATATTCTTGAATCAGTGGAAATCAAACGTGAATCGAATAAACATGAATTCCGTTTCCCTGTTCAATATGTGAATCGTCCAAACCTTGATTTCCGTGGTTTTGCAGGAACGATTGCGCTTGGTGAAATCAAAGTAGGCGATGAAATCGTAGCACTACCGTCAGGTAAGAAATCAACAGTTAAAGAAATTGTGACTTTTGATGGAAATCTTGAAAGCGCAGCTGCTGGTCAAGCAGTGACACTTACATTGAATGATGAAATTGATATTTCACGTGGTAATGTATTGGTTCGTGCAGGCGAGCAACCTTTAATTTCACGTAGCGTTCGTGCTTCAGTTGTTTGGATGACTGAACATCCTTTAGTTAAAGGCAAACTTTATAACGTGAAGATTGGTACACAAACTGTACCAGCTAAAGTTACAGCGATTAATTTCCGAGTTAATGTCAATACACTTGAACATACACAAGTTGAAGAGCTTGAGTTGAATGCAATTGCTGATGTGGTTATTGAGTTTGATGCGCCAGTTGTATTTGATCAATACCAAGACAGTCGTTATACAGGTTCATTTATCTTTATTGACCGTTTAAGCAACGTTACGGTTGGTGCAGGTATGGTTGAAGCTGCTGTTGAGTGGACTGCGCATAGCAATCCAGTTACTGCAGAAGATCGAGCTGCTCGTTTAGGTCAGAAACCCGCGGTGATAGGTATTTCTGCACAGTTAGTCGAGAAAGCTCAAGCTTTAGAGAGCTTGTTGATTCAGCAAGGTGTGGTCGCGATTGCGAAAGCCAATTTAACGGCTGAGCAAATTGCACTGTTACGTGAAACAGGTGTGGTGGTAATCACTACAGCAGTTGAAGGTACAGATACTGATATTACGGCTGAAACTGTTGAAGAAGCTGCTGAAAAAATAGTGGAATTGGTTCGCCTGTAATTGCTTAGCTTGATTTAACACGAAAACCCGTTTTTATAAGAAAGCGGGTTTTTTAATTTGATATTTGGGAAATAATTTTAATGAAGTTGGAAACTAATAATGAAAATGCGGAATTTTATCTTGCTTCATTGGCTTTAGGTCTTTTAGAAGGGATGAAACAAGGTGTTATTCATCCTGAGGTGGGAATATGGTCTTTGGCGAGACCGAGTTTTTCTAATGAAATTTTAAAATCTCCAATTATTTCTAATGATTTAAAGTATGTGATTGAATGTATGGATGAAATTGATATTTGGATTAGCTTTGAGAATGGTAAAGTAAAGCAACAAAAAATGATTAATGAATTGAAAGAGAAATGTATTGCTTGTTTAAAAAAAATCAAAAAAAAACGAGATTGGTATGCAGATTGTTGCTTCAATGATTGAGTGTGATAAGAATTGGAAATGAAAAATTGATTATTGAGTGGAAAACCTCTGCTTTTTGTTATGAATAGATAGTGAGTTAATACAATCCAATTTTAATTTTATTCTGCTTTGACATCGCTTTTATGAGACAATGTTTCTTTATTTATGTGTATAAGGTCTCCCATGATTGAGCAATCTCCTGAGTATTTAAGCGATATCGAAATTTTAGACATTTTACAGTCTATGAAAAAAGATGAGCTTGATGTTGAAGCTAAAGAGATCATTCGTAATGGTGGGAAAGTTGGTCGTCAAGAAGCACACAAAAATGCTTTGGTTGCGCTGAATAATAGTTTTGAAGAGAAGTTTGTAGAGGCTGTTACTTTAGCTTTGGGGCTAAATGCAGGACAGGCCAAAAAAATACGTTATAAAAAAGATCGTATCCGAATCTTAAAAGTACGTGGTATTGATTATTTAGCAATTGATGGGGCAGAAACAGCTCAAGTTTTATCTCAGGTTTCTCAAGCTATCACACGCGAAGATGCAATTGTGACAGAAGGTTTGCATAATATTTTCCCATTTTGGAAAGAAGGTTGGCCAATGGTGCAATTTGATAATGCATATAAAATTTTATCAGAAGATATTCTTATTCACTATCAAGCGACATTAGATGAACTAATTTCTTTGTATGGTGGTAACTAAATTAAAAATTTTTATAAATTAATGAATTAGAATAACAAGGATGTTTGGCACATGAGTCAAATGGAAGAGTTACCACATGAAGCTTTAATTGCCTTAAGGTCAGGTAAATTAATTGATGCAATAAAAATAACACGTGAAAAAACGGGTCTAGGTCTGAAAGAGTCTAAAGATTTAGTAGATCGTTATTTAGATACTCACCCAAATGAGCAAGTATTTATACAAGAACAATTGGCTCAACGTAGTCGCAGTGGTATTCAGTTTTTAGTTACTGTTCTTTTTTTAATCGCTATGCTTGTTTGGTTTATTTTTATATAAAAAGCCCAATATTGGGCTTTTTATATTTACATTATTCTTCGTGATCTTTTAAAGCATTCTCTTGATTTGGCATAATCTGAGTCACCAACAATTGGTCAATTTTATAATGATCAATATCGACGACTTCAAATTTAAATCCTGCATATTCTACCGCATCCGCAGGGCGAGGGATCTTACGCAAACGATACATGATGAAACCAGCGATCGTTTCGTAGTTTTCATTTTCTGGAAACTCTTCAATTTCTAGAACGTGTTTTACATCCTCAATTGGTGTGCTGCCATCAATTAACCAAGAGTGATTATCACGTTTAATAATTTGTTGCTCTTCATCCATTGGTGTGACCCAATCACCCATAACGGTAATCATAATGTCGCTCAGGGTGATAACACCAACGACTAAAGCATATTCATTGATAACAACAGCAAATTTTTCTTTAGTTGAGCGAAAACGGTCTAGTAGTTCAGATAAGGTGAGTGTGTCTGGAATAATGAGTACATTACGAATAGTTGATTCATTCAATTGTGTGAAGGATTGCTTGTTTAAGATACGAATCAGGATATCTTTAGCATCGACATACCCAATAACTTGGTCGATATGTTCATTACACACGACAAATTTTGAATAAGGATATTCAGCTAACTTTTGACGGATGCTATCTTCATGTTCCGTCAAAGTAAAATAAACCACGTTTTCACGTGTAGTCATACTTGAGGGAACAGTTCGTTCTTCAAGTTCAAATACATTTTCAATAAAGTGATGTTCTTGCTTTTGTAAGACACCCGCTTGTGCACCTGCATCCATGACCGCAGAAATATCATCAAAGGTGATGTTGTCATCACGAATGGTATTTACTTTAAATAAGCGAAATAACAAGTTTGCAATCGCATTAATTCCCCAAGCTAAGGGTTTGCAAACCTTGATAAAAACTTGAATGGGATCAATAACGCTAATTGCAATTTTTTCTGGAGCGATCATTGCCAAGCGTTTTGGCATTAAATCAGCAAATAAAATGAATAGTGAAGTGACCATAGTAAATGATAGGGCAAAACCAATGGTTTCTAACCAAGGACCAGCATAAAAACCTTTAATCATTTCTACAAAAAATGGACGAAAAGCTGCTTCACCTAAAATACCACCCAGAATAGCAACTGCATTTAAACCAATTTGTGATGCGGCAAAGAAATCAGCGGATTGTTCTTGTAAATCCAAAACTTTTTGTGCGCGAGTTTCACCTGATTCAGCGAGGATTTTTAATTTAACTTTTCGAGCACCTGCAAGTGCAATTTCAGTAAGTGATAAAAAACCTGCTGCTGAAATCAGTAGAATAATAACTATAATATTTTGGAAGAGACTCACATATCACCTGTGGTTCATCATTATTATGAATATGTTGTAACACAAAAAAAGCACTGAGGTAACTCAATCCTTACCTCAGTGTAATAATCTTATTTATGAAAACAGCATATTCTCAAAAGAAGTAGAATCTGCTGATATTTCAACAAACTCGCAATATTTTTACAATAGCTTGTTTTAGTATTGTGAAAATTGTGAATTATTTATAAAAAATTCACGGTTTTCTTCCTCAATCATTTGGCGTGCGACAAATAAAATTAATTGTCTTAACCAACGATGTGCAGGATGGTGGTGGAGTAAAGGACACCATGCCATTTTTAATTCAAATTCTGGAATATAAAATGGAGGGTCTTTGATGACTAATTTCGGATTTTGAGTTTGAAGGCGCGCCATACGTGTTGGTAGCGTCGCAATCAAATCTACATTTTGAGCTAAAAGCGCTGGCATTTGATAATGACGTGTAAATACTGAAATTTTACGTCGTTGACCAATCCGCTCTAAGGCTTGATCAATCCAGCCCAAACCAGCTTGTTTATCGGGGTTAACGCCAAAACCCACGCCCATGCCAGTTTTAGAAACCCAAATATGTTGAGCATCTAAATAGCTTTTTAAATTGAGGTGGGTGACAGCTGGATGTTTGTCATTAAGGATACAGCTAAAGCTATCACGCCAAACTAAGACTTGGTGGAAGCTTTGAGGAATTTCATTAAAACGGTTAATTGCTAAATCAACTTTACCTTGTTCCATATCACGATATGAAACATCACTTGGAGTTAAAAAGTCGAGTACAACGTTTGGTGCTTCAGATCGAAGAGCTTTAACTAATCTCGGTACTAAAGTTGCTTCAGCATAGTCCGATGTCATGATTCGGAAAACGCGATTACTTGTATAGGGTCTAAATTCAGTTCGCGGCTCTAAGATCATTGATAGATCAGAAAGGGCATCACGAATACGGGGTTGTAGTTCTAAGGCACGTTCAGTTGGAGTCATACCTTCTGAAGAGCGAATAAGCAGGGGGTCATTAAATAGATTACGCAATCTTCTTAGAATATTACTCATCGCAGGCTGAGTAACACCTAATTGTTCTGCTGCGCGTGTGACATTTTTTTCACGAAGTAGTACATCAAGATAAATTAATAAATTGAGATCGACCCGCTCCAGATTCATAAAAAAAATACCGAGAATAAAATATTTAAATTGTGTTGAATTATGACATATCTAAAGGCTTTTGTGTAATTTAATCCGCCAAAAAGCGCAGTTAAAAACGCAATTTGAGAAAAACTAAAGTACATCTAAATTTGGTTTAGAGTTAGCCAAAGATATCAAGCATAATCGTTTAGTAAATAACAAAATAAATGACCTATTAAATGGCAAAAAATGTCAATTTGATAAAATTTTAGGGGTGGAACTCTGAAAGATGAGCGATTAAAAGATATTCATTTTTAAAAATTTTGATTTTCTAATCTAATTATTAAGCTTAATTAAATATTATTTAAAACAATGGTTTGTAATGACTCGGACTCGCTATAAATTCATGTTCAAAGGTATATTTCAAAAAAAAATACCGAAAATTACCCAAGAATATTGGATTAATCTCTTGGCAAAGACTAAGCTGTGCAACATATTGATGAAGTGCTTGAAATCTAGCCTATAAAAAAGCATGGTTTTCAGCGTGCATTCGATGCCAATCCCTGAAAGGAAAATATCATGACATATCAATCAGCTTTAGAGCACGTTCGTGCCGTTAAAGAAAAATTAGGTGGTACTTGGGGTGCGATTCGCCCAGAAGATGCTGCTCGTATGATGGTTCAAAACCGTTTCCACACTGGTTTAGACATCGCTAAATATACAGCTGCAATCATGCGTAAAGATATGGCTGAATATGACGCTGATTCAAGCAAATACACTCAATCATTAGGTTGCTGGCACGGTTTCATCGCGCAACAAAAAATGATTGCGAACAAAAAATACTTCGGTACTACAAGCAAGCGTTACATCTACCTTTCTGGTTGGATGGTTGCTGCTCTTCGTTCAGAATTTGGTCCACTTCCTGACCAATCTATGCACGAAAAAACTTCTGTGCCTAAACTAATCGCTGAAATCTATACATTCTTACGTCAAGCTGACGCTAAAGAATTAAATGATTTGTTCCGTGCTTTACAAAAAGCTGAACAAGCTGGTGATTCTGCTAAAGCTGCTGAAATCATTTCACAAATCGACAACTTTGAATCTCACGTTGTGCCAATTATTGCTGACATCGATGCTGGTTTCGGTAACGAAGAAGCAACTTATTTGTTAACTAAACAAATGATCGAAGCTGGTGCTTGTGCAATCCAAATCGAAAACCAGGTTTCTGACGCTAAACAATGTGGTCACCAAGCTGGTAAAGTAACTGTTCCACACGAAGACTTCTTAGCTAAAATCAATGCTGTACGTTATGCATTCCTTGAGCTTGGTGTTGACGAAGGTGTTATCGTTGCACGTACTGACTCTGAAGGCGCTGACTTAACTCAAAAGATCCCTGTATCTAAAGAGAAAGGTGATTTAGCTTCTCAATACATCAGCTACTTAGACACTAAAGAAATCGATATTTCTGAAGCTTCTGATGACGAAATCCTTATCAAGCGTGATGGCAAATTACACCGCCCAACTCGTTTAGCTTCTGGTTTGTACCAGTTCCGTGAAGGCACTCAACACGACCGCGTTGTGCTTGACTGTGTAACTAGCTTACAAAACGGCGCTGACATGATCTGGATCGAAACTCCAACTCCAGACGTTGCTGGTATTGCTGGTTTCGTAAACGACATCAAAAAACAAGTTCCAAATGCGAAACTTGTTTATAACAACTCTCCATCGTTCAACTGGACTTTAAACTTCCGTCAACAAGCGTATGACCGTTGGGTTGCTGAAGGTAAAGATGTATCTGGTTACGACCGTGCTAAATTAATGAGCGCTGAGTACGATAACTCTGAATTAGCTGCTGATGCTGATGAAAAGATCCGTACTTTCCAAGCTGATGCTGCACGTGAAGCAGGTGTATTCCACCACTTGATCACTCTTCCTACTTACCACACAGCTGCTCTTTCTACTCATGAGCTTGCTAAAGGTTACTTCGGTGAAGAAGGTATGTTGGCTTATGTTGCTGGCGTACAACGTAAAGAAATCCGCGGTGGTATCGCATGTGTTAAACACCAAGCAATGGCTGGTTCTGACATCGGTGATGATCACAAAGAAATCTTTGCTGGTGAAAACGCACTTAAAGCTGGTGATGCTAGCAAAAATACAATGAACCAATTCGGTGGCTAATCGCTTCTGATTGATTCGAAAAAACCCTGCTTATGCAGGGTTTTTTTATTATGTTTCTAGAAAAAAATAATTAAGCAGAAAATCTATTATTCAGCTTCTTTCTTCAATTGATATTTATCAGCTAACTCGCCTGTTATTTCATTACCTTCTAAATCTAAAGCTTTAAGATAACCTTCAGCGACAAAATATTTGCGTCCATCACCTGCTTGGTCTAGTTCAATCACTGAAGGGCTTTTGCTATCGAATTGGAAACTACCTTTACTTTCAAAAGGTTTACCATCCCCTTTACCGAGATATGTTTCTTTAATTTCATATGTTTTATCTGAATTTAACTCTAATTCAGTTTCAATACCTTCACAATCAGCACAAGGTAATACACCCTTATAAGTACCATTCCAATCTAAAGCATTTTCTGCAGTATGTGCGTTATCTGCAACTGTAGTTTCTGCTACTGCTTCACTTGTGGCAGAAGTCGGTGCTTGTTCTTCAGTTTTTTTATTCTCTGTTTTGCTACAAGCTACAAGAAAAATAGATGCAATCGATAGGGCAATAATAGATTTTTTCATTTTTACTAAACCTAATTTAAAAAAACACAAAGGATTAAATTATGAGAGTTATGAAAAAAAGTGTAGGGGATGAGTGTAAGTGTTCTTGAACTTTTGGTAAATCTAATTAAACCATGGTTATGATTTTTATTTAATTTGTTTAGGAAGCTTAACGATGGATAGATAATAATCTGGATTCGCCAAACAGTTATTTGTAAATTTATGATCGAATGAGAAGAAATAAAAAAAGCCCTAATCAAATGACTAGAGCTTTTTTAAATTTTGGAGCGGGAAACGAGACTCGAACTCGCGACCCCAACCTTGGCAAGGTTATGCTCTACCAACTGAGCTATTCCCGCAATATGGACGCATTATAGAGAATTTCATTAAACTGTCAACTCTCTATAATGCTAAGTGTTGAATTAATCAGCACGTCTCCAAATTGTACCTTGGCGAGTGTCTTCTAAAACCACGCCTTGATCGAGTAAAGACTGTCGAATACTATCCGCCTTGGCAAAGTCTTTAGCCTTTTTCGCATCTACACGTTGCTGAATAAAGTCTTCAATTTCAGCATCAGAAAGTGTTAGAGCTTCTTGTCCGATATCTGATTTAAGGAATTCATCTACATCGTGTTGAACTAGACCAAGAATATTTGTGAGCTGACGTAAAGTTGAGTAGAGAACTGTTGCTTGTTCAGCTTGTTCTTCTTTAACTGCGCGATTTAACTCTTTATTAAGCTCGAATAGAACAGCCATCGCTTCAGCCGTGTTGAAATCATCACACATTGCATTATTAAAGCGTTCAACAAAACTTTGATCTAATGCATCAACAGTTTTCTGACCATATGTTTGTTGATAGGCTTTAAATGAATGATAGAAACGACTCAACGCAGTTTTAGCTTCTTTTAAAGCAACATCAGAAAAATTGACTGGACTACGATAGTGTGAGGAGACAATAAAGTAACGAATCACTTCTGGATGGAATTTTTCCATCACATCTCTAATCGTAAAGAAATTGCCTAGTGATTTAGACATTTTCTCACCATCGACATTGATGAATCCAACATGCATCCAATAATTTACATATTGTTCGCCTGTTGAAGCTTCACTTTGTGCAATTTCATTTTCATGATGAGGGAACATTAAGTCTGAACCACCACCGTGAATATCAAAATGATTGCCCAAGCAACAAGTCGACATTGCAGAACATTCAATATGCCAACCTGGGCGACCATTACCCCAAGGAGATGCCCAAGCAGGTTCATTTTCCTTTGCATGTTTCCAAAGTACAAAGTCAAAAGGATGTTTCTTTTCAACTTCAACATCTACGCGTTCAGAAGCACCTGCTTGCATATCATCGAGTTTACGGCCAGAAAGTCGACCGTATTTATCGAATTTAGTGACTTCAAAATAGACATCACCATTGCTTGCAGGATAGGCTGCACCTTTATCTACCAAATTGCTGATCATGTTTTGCATTTGATCAATGTATTCAGTCGCTTTGGGAGCTTCATCTGGCGCAGCACAACCTAAATTAGCAGCATCTTCATTCATCGCTTCGATAAATCGTGCAGTAAGTTGTTGGATGCTTTCTCCATTTTCATTGGCACGCGCAATAATTTTATCGTCAATATCAGTGATATTGCGGATATAGCGTACTTTCCAACCTTGGCTACGCAAGAAGCGGATGATGTAGTCAAATGCAACCATAACTCGAGCGTGTCCAATATGACAGTAATCGTAAACGGTCATACCACAGACATACATGTCGATTTGACCTTCTTTGCGTGGGACAAATTCAACTTTTTTACGTTGCTCAGAGTTATATAAAACAAAAGGTTGCATAAGGGCTTTTAACACTCAACAAAATTAGCGTTACATCATAACGTATGCATCATTTTTCATAAAGTTATCCGCATAAAAAAACATGTTCTTAAGGAATGAACTGATTAAATTATAGGGGTTCTATATTTGTTCATTTTCTAAGAAATCTTATACATTTAGAAACGTCTCTCATAAACAGTTATGCTAGAATCTCCGCAATTCTTTTGATTAAAATCATCTACGCTTATGTAGATTGAACATTATTTTGAGTCAAACTTGCATGTCACAAACGATAAATTTCCAAAAAAGCGCGCTAGAAACGCTGCGCATCGAACAGCAAGCGATTGAAGTTCTTGCAACACAAATAGATGAACGCTTTGATCGTGCATGTGAGATTTTATTGCAATGTTCAGGTCGTGTTGTTGTTACTGGAATGGGTAAATCTGGTCACATTGGACGGAAAATGGCGGCGACCTTTGCTTCAACAGGTACGCCTTCATTTTTTATGCATCCAGGTGAAGCAGGACATGGCGATCTAGGCATGCTGGTGCGTGGTGATGTTCTGATTGCAATCTCAAACTCTGGTAAAAGTGATGAGATTATGATGCTTATGCCTTTGATTAAGCATCTAGGCGTTCCACTGATTACGATTAGTCGTGATGATAAAGGGCCAATGCCACAAAATGCTGATGTACCTTTAACATTAGGTGCCGCTGATGAAGCTTGTCCATTAGGTTTAGCGCCAACATCAAGTACGACAGCAACCTTAGTGCTTGGCGATGCATTGGCTGTGGCTTTGTTGGAGGCGCGTGGATTCACGGCAGATGATTTTGCTCGTTCGCATCCTGCTGGAGCATTAGGGAAACGTTTACTTTTACATGTAAAACATTTGATGCATACGGGTTCAGAATTACCAAAAGTTAAACCTGATACACCTATGAATAAGGTGTTATACGAAATTTCTGATAAACGTCTTGGGCTTACGACTATTGTTGATGAACAAGATAGATTGCTCGGTATTTTTACTGATGGTGATTTACGTCGTATGATCGATCATCAGCAAGGTTTTGATGTTAATTTACCTGTTGCAGAAGTCATGACCAAAAATCCACTTACGGTTTCTCAGGAAGCTCGAGCAGTAGAAGCATTAGAAAAAATGCATGAGCGTAAAATCAATCAATTTGTAGTTGTTGATGATGCCAATAAAGTTATTGGTGTTATTAGTATGCATGATCTAATTCAGGCGGGAGTAAATTAAGCCATGGCATCTTATGCTTTACAAGAACAAGCACGTCATTTACAAGCACTCGTGCTAGACGTCGATGGAATCTTAAGCGATGGCTTTGTAACATTAACCAATTCGGGCGATGAAATTAAATCATTTGATATTCGTGATGGTTTAGGAATGAAATTGGTTCAACAGGCTGGTATGAAAGTGATTATCATCACGGGACGAAAAAGCCATATAGTTGAAAAACGGATGTCAGATTTGGGTGTTGATTTGGTATTTCAGGGACGTGAAGATAAAGGTGCAGCATTACGTGAAGCCTGTGCTCAGTTCAATATTCTCCCTGAAGATTGTCTATACATGGGTGATGACTGGCCTGACTTATCTGCATTTGCAATTGCGGGTATGAGTATTACTGTACCGAATGGGCATGAGGAAGTACGTCGTCGTGCTCATCTTGTCACCCAAGCAATGGGGGGGCGTGGCGCTGTACGAGAAGTTTGTGACATGTTGCTTACTTCAAAAGGTGTTTACCAAGAGCTACTTGCAAAATACTTAGCTGTACCACATTAATATAGAATGAACTACCCAAAGGTTAGGTAACCCTGTTTATGGATACCAGAGTTTTATATGTTGTTGCTGTAGTGGTTGCTTCCATTAGCGGTGGCTACTATTACTATAGCGGCAAAGCGAAAAAGCTTGATGTTGAATCGGCTAAAAATATGACGTATTCAGCTCAGGGTGTTCACCTAACCCAAACGGATGAACAAGGTAACTTGTACGTTCGTGCTGAAATCAAGCAATTAGAACAAAATATGCAGTCAAAAACTTCACAGTTGGATCAACTCAATGCCGTGATGTTTAAACAAGGTAAGCCTGATGCGACTTTTTATGCAAAGCAAGCCAAAGGTTATGATGACAATACTAAAATTGTTTTAATGGGTGATGTTGTCGCAACAAAATTATCAGATCAAGGCAACAAAATGGAGTTTCGTACTGATGAGTTGACGGGTTATCCAAAAACGAGAGAGTTGGAAACACAACATCAAGTTACAGTGCAATCACCAAATTCAGCTTTCGTCAGCCAAGGTCTGAAAGCAAATTTAAACAATGGTCAATATGAGTTTTTCAAAGTTCGAGGAAAGTATGCGCCTAATTCCTAATTCTAAATATCGTTTAGCTTTCCTAAAACATGTTGCGTGTATAGCAGTTGCATTTAGCTCAGTTTCAGCATTTGCTTTACCATCAGACCGTAATCAACAATTATCATTGGTTGCTGATAGAGCGACTTATAATGATAAAACAGGTATCACAACGTATACGGGTAATGTTGTGATTGAGCAAGGAACGATGAAGCTACAAGCAGATTCTATTGTTGCAACATTAAATAGTAAGAAAGAAATTCAAACCATTACTGCAAAGGGTCAACCAGCGAAGTTTCAGCAGCAAATGGATGTAAATAAGGGCTTAGCAAGAGGCGAGGCTCAAAATATTATTTACAATGCAGACACTGGGATCATTACTTTGTCAGGAAAAGCTTATCTATATCAAGATGGTTCTAGCATACGTGGTAATACTTTGAAATATAGTATGAATAAAGGTGATGTTGAGGCTCAAGGTTCATCTACCAATCGAGTTCAAATTATTATTCCACCTTCTAGTTCTAAAAGCTTCCCAGGGGCGCGTGATTAATGGAACAATCAGCACAACAACCACAAACTTTGTGTATCAAACACTTAGCAAAGAATTATAGTAAGCGCTGGGTTGTAAAAGATGTTTCTTTTACGATGCAGAGCGGGCAGATTGTGGGTTTGCTGGGGCCTAATGGTGCTGGAAAGACGACGAGCTTTTATATGGTTGTCGGTCTGGTACGTATGGACAAAGGCGAGATTCATTTAGATGATCTCGATTTATCTGATCTTGCGATGCATGAGCGTGCTCGAAAAGGGATTGGCTATCTTCCACAAGAAGCTTCTATTTTTAGAAAGCTCACGATCTCTGAAAACATTATGGCGATCTTGGAAACAAGAAAAGACTTAAATAAGCAACAGCGCCAGCAACGTCTCAATGAATTATTGAATGATTTTAAAATTAGCCATATCAAAGATTCATTAGGGATGAGCGTATCAGGTGGTGAGCGACGCCGTGCGGAAATCGCTCGCGCATTAGCAGCAGATCCTAAGTTTATGTTGCTAGATGAGCCATTTGCAGGTGTCGATCCAATCTCTGTGGGTGATATCAAAGATATTATTCAAACTTTGAAAGAGCGCGGTATTGGCGTATTGATTACTGATCATAATGTTCGAGAGACATTAGCGATATGTGAAAAAGCCTATATCGTGAGTGAGGGTGCAGTCATTGCAGAAGGTACCCCTCAGGAAATTTTAGATAATGAGCAAGTGCGCAAAGTATATTTAGGTGATGATTTTGTGGTTTAAAAATAGCCATTTGAACAATATGAAAAAGAGCTAAATAGCTCTTTTTCTTTTTATAAATAATAGAAATAATAAATAGATACGTGACTTTTACTGGAATATTTTTCATTCTTCTTTTTTATGTATTTGATTTTAATTTAATAAATCTATTGTCAAAGCTAATAATAGCTAAGCTATGAGCAAAAAAGTGTGATCTATATTACAAAAAACAAACATTTAAGCGATGTGTAAATTGTAGTTTTCGCATGGTGTTTTTATTTTAAAAATGAGTAGAATGAATGGGCTTTTAAATGATAACAATTTGAAAAGAATATGAGCATTAAGAACGATTTAAATGTAGATGATGGAGCACACAAAACATGTATAGATTTGAAATGGCTATTATGTGTATTTTCGTTTTCCGTACCTGTAGTACATGCAGAAACACCGAGTGAAAAATATCACAGTTTAAAAAATAATATTGCTCAGCTGCTTGCACCGAAAAGCAACCAAGATTTCAAAGTTGCTAACATGCAAAAGCTAAGTAATTTCACGGTGACACCATCGAATAATAATTTACCCGTAGTCGGTAGCGGGCGACCTATGCAGCCTGCGTCTGTACCGATTATACAAAGTCAGCCTCGCGTACTTAAAGATGCTGTACAGATCGCAGTTCAACGTAATCCTGAGATTTCTCAGACTTTAGCAACTCTTGCTGCACAAAATGCAAATATAGATGTTGCTAAAGCTGGTTACTATCCGCAGATTACGGGTGGTATGAATACAGGTGATTTGACACAAAAGAGTTCAAGAGGTCAGCAAGTTCTTGCCTTGAGTGCATCTCAAATGGTCTATGACTTCGGTAAAGTGAAGTCTGGTGTCAATACGGAACAAGCAAGACTTGCTGTTGAACAAGCCAATGTTTTGGTGAAAATTGATGATATCTCACTCGATGTTGCACAAACGATTATTAATATTCAACGTTATAAAAAACTTATTCAAATCGCGAATCAGCAAATAGCAGGTATTAAACGCATACAAGAGATGGCGAATCTAAGGGCTAATGCTGGTATTAGTAGCCAAGCGGACCCGATACAAGCACAGTCTTATTTGCAGTCTGCTCAATCCGCGTTAATCGCTCAACAATCTTTATTGAGCCAAAATCAACAACACTTATACACTTTGCTTGGTTTTGACGTCAGTAAGATTCAGTGGACTATTCCTGAGGATTTGGTGAAACAATCTGATTTATATGCAGAACCTCAATTCAATACAATTCCACAAATGATTGCAGCTCAAGCAGGTATTGCTGTAGCACGTTCACAAAAACAACAAACACAGTTAAGCAGATTTCCTACTTTGTCCGTAAAAGGAGAGTTGACCCAAGCGATCAATGGAAGAAATCCAAATAATGATAAAGAGGGTGGATTTGATAGTGCGATAATGTTGGAGGCAACGAGCCAATTTTATCAAGGTGGAGCAACTTCTTCACAGATTCGAGCAGCAAGTTTTGCAGAGGAAGCTGCTAAAGCTCAAGTAAATGCAGTCTATCTACAAGTTTTGGATCAAATTCGTAATAGTCGAGAACAGATTGAAAACAAACAAAGACAGATGCAAGTCTTAATGAGTCGACAAGCGACTACGGTGAGAACCAAGGAATTGTATCAAGAACAATACAAGTTAGGGACACGTTCACTTGTGGATTTATTGAATGCTGAGCAGGCAATTCATGGTGCAAATTCAGAATTAGAAACAGCACGTTATGATATTTACAGTAACATTGCTCAGTACATCGCAACGACAGGACGTTCACGTCAAGCCTATGGCTTAAATAATATTTCCATTCAGGGGTTTGAAGTTCAGCCATGATGACAAAAATAAACTATCAGCCGTGGTTACAATCGGTATTAACAATTGCTAAGCATTATCGAATAGAGCCCTCGGAAGAGCGTGTTCGTTTACAATTAGATTGGAATCAGAATCAAAATTTAGATGAAATTTTATTGTTAATGAGCCGACAGGTTGGTTTGAACCTTTGTAAAGTGTCATTTACTGAGGAAATGATCAACCCTTGGCGTTTGCCGATTTTAGTTGAATTCAAGGATGGGCAAGTTGGTGTTGTCGATAAAGCTGACTCAGAAGGAAATGTCAGTGTTCAACTCAGTGGTGATCAAGGCTTATCACAAAAGTTTTCAATAAGTTCACTTAAGCAAGATATAAAAACAGTCTATATCTTACGCCCTGAAAAATCGGTCCCAGACGCTCGTATTGATGAATACATCAAGCCGTATGAAACGAGCTGGTTTTGGTCAATCGTTCTTCAAGATTGGAAGCGATATATAGATATTATGTTTGCCTCGTTAATGGCAAACATTTTGGCATTAGCTACGATTATTTTCTCTATGCAGGTTTATGACCGCGTTGTGCCATCACAATCGATCCCGACGCTTTGGGTGCTTGCGGGTGGAGTGCTGATCGCAGCCATTTTTGAGTTTGTACTTCGTGTTGCTCGTGTTTACCTATCCGATATTATTGGAAAGCGTGCAGATTTAAGAATATCAGACCGTGTTTTTGGTCATGCACTACGAATTAAAAATAGTGAACGTTCTAAATCGACTGGTACTTTTATTTCACAAATTCGTGAGTTAGAAGGTGTTCGTGATTTAGTTACATCGACAACAATGGGTGCGATAGCCGATTTACCTTTTTTCTTCCTGTTTCTGATTATCTTTGCGATTATCGGTGGGAATCTCTTTTGGGTAATGTTGCTTGTTGTTCCTTTAATGATTTTGCCTGGTATTTTGGTACAAAAGAAATTAGCTGAGTTAGCTCAAGAAGGCATGCGAGAGTCATCTATTCGAAATGCGATCCTTGTCGAAGCGGTACAAGGTATTGAAGATATTAAGTTATTACGAGCAGAATCTAGATTCCAAAACCAATGGAATCATATGAATGAGGTGTCTGCGGATATTAGTATGCAACAACGTAAGATCGTTGGTGTATTAACTGCTTGGACACAAAAAATTCAAGGTTTAACCTATGCCGCTGTTGTATTAGTTGGATGTTTTGCCGTGATGGAAGGCGAGATGACAACGGGTGCTTTGGTTGCGTGTTCGATCCTTTCCTCACGAATGCTTGCCCCTATTTCACAAATCACAGGGATTTTAGGACGTTTACAGCAAGCTAAGGTTGCGAAGAAAAGTCTTGATGAATTAATGCAGAAACCTGTTGATCAACCTGATCAAGCGCATCTGGTTCATAAAGAAGTGTTAAATGGGGACTATGAACTTAAAAATGTTATGTTCCAATACACAGAAGAAGATTCTCGTCCAATTCTTGCACTTCGTCATTTGAAAATTAAAGCTGGTGAAAAAATTGCGATTTTAGGTCGTAACGGTGCAGGTAAATCAACATTATTACAATTATTGGCTGGTATGCAATCACCATCAAATGGTTCTGTACATTTGGATGGTCTCGATATTAGCTTAATCGATCCTGCTGATGTGCGCCGTGATATGGCATTGTTGAATCAGAATGCACATTTATTCTACGGAACAATTCGTGAGAATTTGACCTTAGGTGCGCCTTTAGCAAAAGATGATGACATTTTAAAAGCTTTAAAAGTGACAGGTGCTTTAGGCTTTGTGCAAGAGAAAAAAGAGGGCTTAGATCATTTAGTTTTAGAAGGTGGCGTAGGCTTCTCAGGCGGGCAAAAGCAAGCATTGCTGTTAGCACGATTACTGATTCGCCAACCTAACATTTTATTACTCGATGAACCGACTGCTGCGATTGATGATATTGCCGAAAAACAACTAATTGATCACTTAAAAGGCTGGTTAGGACACAGAACATTAGTCGTCGCAACACATAGACGAGCTGTGCTTGAGTTGGTTGATCGTATCATCGTGATGAACGAAGGTAAGGTTGTAATGGATGGACCAAGAGATCAAGTTCTAAATCAATCAGCAGGTCAACAAAAACAAATTAAACAAGGGGAAGATTCATGAGCGAACAACAAGCTAACAACCGTTCCATGAATGTATCCTACAAAGAGCCAGCTTTACCACGTTCAAGTCTTGTGATTTGGATTGTATGTATTGGTTTAGCGATTTTTTTGACTTGGGCTTGGTTATTTAATCTAGAAGAAGTTTCTACAGGAACGGGTAAGGTCATCCCTTCATCTAAAGAGCAAACTATTCAATCTTTAGAAGGTGGAATTCTTACGAAGTTAAATGTGCAAGAGGGTGATATTGTTCAAAAAGGAGAAATCCTTGCGCAACTAGATCAAACACGCTTCGCATCTAATGTCGGTGAATCAAAATCACTTTTAACTTCTGCTCAAGCGACTGCTGCGCGATTACGTGCTGAAGTGAATGGAACTCCTTTAGCATTTCCTGCAGAAGTGCTCAAAGAACCTAAATTAGTCAAAGAAGAGACCGCTCTTTATTATTCTAGACGTGAGAATTTAGAACAATCATTAGCTGGTTACCAACAAGCTTTACAATTAGTTCAACAAGAATTGATGATGACTGAACCACTTGTTGCGAAAGGTGCTGCAAGTGAAGTAGAAGTACTTAGACTCAAGCGTGAAGCTAATGATCTTAGAAATAAGATGAATGACACACGTAATCAATACTATGTAAAAGCCCGAGAAGAGTTATCGAAGGCAAATACTGATATTGAAACGCAACAACAAGTTGTGATGGGACGCAGTGATAGTTTACAACGAGCAATCTTTAAAGCGCCTGTGCGTGGTGTGATTAAAGAAATTGATGTAACAACTCTTGGTGGTGTTATTCCGCAAAACGGTAAATTGATGACGATTGTTCCTTTAGAAGACAAGCTGTTAATTGAAGCACGTATTTCTCCAAGAGATATTGCTTTCATTCGACCTGGTCAAGAGGCATTAGTGAAAATCACTGCATACGACTATTCAATCTACGGTGGTTTGACTGGAAAAGTAACAGTAATTTCTCCTGATACGATTCGAGATGAAGTTAAACAAGACCAATTTTACTATCGTGTTTATATCCGCACTGACTCTGACAAGTTATTCAATAAAGCAGGTCATGCGTTTGGTATCACACCAGGTATGGTAGCGACAGTTGATATCCGCACTGGTGAAAAAACAGTTATGGATTATCTACTTAAACCATTTAATAAGGCCAAAGAAGCTTTGCGTGAACGATAAGCAAGCTAAACTCAAAAAACCTCGCTATTGCGAGGTTTTTTATTTGAACCTTAAGACGTTATACTTTGTTTTTAAATTTGCATTGATGTTTTTATGCCTTTTACCATTGCTCAAACCGTTACCTTTGAAGAAGAAATTAAAAAAAGTCGCTTTCAGGCGATTGCGAGTGTTGTAGAAAATGAGCAACAAGTAAAAAAATTTTTAGAAGAGACAAAAGACATCTCGACGACACACCAATGCTGGGCATGGAAAATAGGTCATCATGTACGGTTTAATGATGATGGCGAACCTTCAGGTACAGCAGGTCGCCCGATATTAGCAACGATAGAGGGGAATGACTTAACCAATGTTATTGTATTGGTGAATCGTTGGTATGGCGGAGTAAAACTAGGCACTGGTGGTTTAGTCAGGGCGTATGGTGGGTGTGCAGGTCAGTGTCTGCTACTCGCTGAAAAAATAGAATTAATTGAGAAAAAGAAGATTACTTTTAGTTGTGCATTTAACGAATGGGCTATTATTCAATATGAATTACTACAACAGCAAATAGAGTTTCTAGAAAACTATACTGAAACGGGTGTTAGTATTCAGGCACAAGTGCAAATACACCAGATTGAACCATTAAAGCTCAAGCTTCAAGATATAACGCGTGGTCGCGAGCAGCTTAAACTTATTGAGGATCAAACAGATGATGCATGATCCACTATTAAAATATCGTGAACAGCATAAACATCGATTGAACTATATGCCATGGTTATATTGGTCTTTAAAACCCAAACATAGAGAATGGGCGGAAGCATGGCAAAAAGAATATCAGAACTATTTAATGGAAATGGAAACAGTTGAAATTGGCAACAATTGTTTTATTTCACCTTTAGCACATATCTTTGCTGAGCGAGGACGTAAAATTACTATCGGCGATAATACTTTTATTGCTGCCGATTGTACTTTACATGGACCGTTAGAAATCGGTTCTGAAGTCGCGATCAACCACCATTGCATTCTTGATGGAGGTCGCGCAGGTATTAAGTTGCATGATCAAGTTAGAATTGCGGCATATAGTCATCTGTATGCTTTTGACCATGGTATGGATTTAGATCGACCGATCTATGAGCAAGCAGTTCGCTCACAAGGCATAGAAATTGGACGTGATGTTTGGTTAGGAGCACATGTTGGAATTAAGGATGGGATTAAAGTCGGTGATCATGCAGTTGTTGGTATGAATAGTATGATTACTAAAGATGTTGAGCCACATGCAATTATGGCTGGAAACCCTGCAAAATTGATTCGTTATCGGAAATAAGAATTAACTAGAAAACTCTCAAGAGATTCTATACATAAATTTAACCAACCTGCTATCTATCTGTGTTAAGTTAAAAATAAGTAGAAGACCTAAGGTATTGAACCTAAAGAGAGGCGATTATGAACCGCGTTATTGCATGTATCGATTCCTCACCCTGTATCGATGCGGTGGCGGAGGCTGCAGTTTGGGTTGCCAAGCAAACTCAAAGAGAATTAGTCCTTTTACAAATCCTAGATTACTATCCCGCCAGTTACCATTTAGGTGAAATTAGTGGTGTAATCGGTTTTGAAAGTAATGCCATGTTACTTAAAGAATTGGCTGAGTTAGAACAAAAGCAAAGCGAATTAGCCTTGGATTATAGTAATAATTTACTGAAACATATCTCTGAATTAATTGAAAAAAATTACGGTTTGACTAGCACCAAAATTCAAGAAAAAGGTGATTTTCTTGAACAGAGTTTTAATATTCTTAAAGAAAATGATGTGGTAATCATCGGGCGAGTCGGGGAACGCGCTGCTGAAAAAAATAAACCAATTGGAAGTAATGTTGAAAACTTTATTCGTGGGGCGAATTGCACGGTAATTACCGTAGGGGAGCATTTTTCACCACCAAAACGTTTTATTTTTGCTTATGAATACTCTCCGACTTGTCAAAAGATGATGGAGAGAATTGCTCAAAGTGATTTATTGAAAAAACTGCAATGCCATTTACTGTATGTTGGTGATCATCCAGAGATGCTGACTGAACCTGAGAAATATCTTAAAAGTGCTGGTTTAGATGTAATACCAATATATCGTTATGGCGATGTAGCACAAAATATTTTGGAATATCAACGCGAACATGACATTCAGCTGATTGTATTAGGTGCATTTAGTCACAGTAAGATTCATCAGTTTTTCTTGGGTAGCATCACAACTACGATATTTAGAAATGCAAATGTACCGCTGCTTGTTGCTAAGTAGTTCATTTTATTCCATATAGTTATCCGCAATTCCTGTGGATAACTATATGGAAAAGCAACCTTAATATACTTAATTTATTGATATTTATAATTAAAAAATAAAAGTTTATTTTTTAACCTCTATTTGACGATTGCAATTGCAAAGCCGTCATGTCCTTTCGATCCAACAGTTTGTAGAGCAGTACACGATAAAAGTTGAGGATGATTCTGGAGCGCAGTAAAAGCTTGGCGGATACCTTCAATACTTGGCTTTTTATTATTTGAATCTAAGATATCACCAGAGCGAATAACATTGTCTAGCACAATGATAGTGCCTGAGCGTGCCAATTTTAAACTGAGTTCAAAATATTCTGGATAACTTTGTTTGTCTGCATCAATAAAAATGAAATCAAATGGTTCACTATTTTCATTAATTAATTGATTCATGATATCAACGCCACGACCTTTTTTAAGCTCAATTTGGGTTGGCATATTGGCATAATCAATATTTTCTTGGGCAAGGATCACGTGTGTATCCCGTCCTTCCACAGTAAGCAAATATCCATCAGCAGGCAGTGCTTTCGCCAACCAGATTGTACTATAAGCAGCAAATGTCCCGAGTTCGAGCACACGCTTGCATTGATTCATTTGAATCAACATTTGTAAAAACATGCCTTGGTTAGGTGCAACAGCTAGATGATTAGAAAAACCCTGCTGGTCAGTGTTATCTAATGCATGTTGAAGTCTCTCGTCTGTGGGAATGAGATGTGAATTAATATATTCATCAATGTCTGTCCACAACTGTTGCATGGTTGTATTTACCTATAAATTTGATAGCTGCATTTTAAACATTTATCTTCGAAGTGCAATTTGAATGCTGAAGGAATCATGAGTGTTGAAAGTAAAAAGAGATCAAAAGACCTCATTTTTACTCGAGTTTTGCAATTTAGAAGTTACAAAGAGATGTATTACGAGTCAAATCAGGGCCCCAAGTGCGGTAACCTTGGGTATCCAAATGAATTTGACCTGAACTATATAATCCAATACCGAGATCTAGGCTTTGACCATGCTGAATCCAAAATTGGCATAACTTGAATTTTGTTTGTTCAATATATGCATAATCTTGGGGTTGAGGGTATTCAGGTCCAATACGAAAATCAATTGCGGAATTAAATAAGTGCTTTGATGAGCTTGCACCACCTGCACACTGATTCAGTGGTAGATCACGATAAACTGAGGTAACTTCGAAATCAGTAAGAATTTTTGCAGCGATTAAATATTTGAATACTCTTAATGTTGAAAGTGAGTTATTCCATAATTCACGATTTGGAACCATGTATTCTGAACGTCCGCACTTTTGCCAGTCTCTTGCTGTTTTCAGCAATTCAAAACTAGGAATAATATGTGCGACATTATTGCGCATTAAGAAATGTTCATATTCGCGTACACGTGCGTAGTTTTCTCCCTGACCTAACCACTGACGATAAGATGCAGGTTCTGTTTTTGTAGGGATTGGACGATTAAAAGTTACTTGTTCTTCAGGAATATATATTCTTTTGCTTGGACTAACTTTCTTTGGAGACGTGGCACAACCAACCATCATCACAGGGATGACAAATAATGAGAACAGACCCTGTAATTTATTTCGCATCATAAAAAAGCAATTCACATTTAGTATAGTGCCTATTTTAATGCAAAATAGGGGGCTAAAAATGGCACAATTGCAAAGAAATGTGTGATTCAGGTATAAAAAAAGACCAGTAAAACTGGCCTTTTTGAAAATTACTTTTCTAAATACTGAAGCTTGTTTGGTTTGCCGTTCCATTCCTCACGATCAGCAGGTTGTTCACCGATTTGAGTAATGTTATTGCCAGCCCATTTTTCAGATAATTCAGCATTTAATTCAATAAACACTTCTTGACCTTCAGGTAACTCATCTTCAGAGAAAATTGCATTTGCAGGGCATTCTGGTTCGCAAAGTGCACAGTCGATACATTCGTCAGGATTGATGACTAAGAAGTTAGGACCTTCATAGAAACAATCTACAGGACAAACTTCAACACAATCTTGATACTTACATTTGATACAATTTTCTGTGACAACAAAGGTCATGGCGGCAGCTACCTAAAAAATATGGTTTTCATTTTCAATAGCGTATTTTAGGCAAAAAATGCAGATAGAAACAATTCCTTTTATTGATATTTATTATTCGTATCAATGAAAAGGGCTGATTTATATGAGTTTTGTTGATAATAACTCTCAATAACCTGAATCTATTTGCACTTCATCCTACGATAAAAGACGCATTTTCAAACTTAATTAGAAATTAAAATTTGCTAGGTTCTAACTTTAATATAGTAGAGAACCTAGCATGGGATTAATTTTCAATAGTATCTGAGCTTTTAGATAAAGCTTTGAGTTGATAAAGGTGTTCCAAAGCTTGGCGTGGGGTAAGATCATCTAAGTCCAGTTGCTTTAACAGATCTAAAGCAGGTGATTGCATTTTTACTTCAATCACTTTTTCAACAACTTTAGTTTCTATTTCATGCTCAACTGTACTAAACAGATCATTTTGCACAGAGTTTTGCAAATGCTGATGTTGCTGTTTTTCCAGTATTTTCAAACGTTTTTGTGCATCTTTGATCACATTAGTAGGGATACCAGCCAATTTTGCAACTTGTAAACCATGACTTTGACTTGCAGGTCCATGCTGTACTTTATGCAATAGGATTAAATTACCATTTAACTCTTGCGCGGTGACGTGATAGTTGTCAATTCCAGCTTCGCTACCCAATTCTGTTAATTCAAAATAATGTGTTGCAAAAAGACATAAACACTTAATACGTTTAGTTAAATCGAGTACACATGCCCATGCTAGAGATAAGCCATCATATGTACTGGTTCCACGTCCGACTTCATCCATCAATACTAAAGACTGACTTGTTGCATGATGTAGAATTTGAGAAGTTTCAGTCATCTCAACCATGAATGTTGATTTGCCTGTAGAGAGGTCATCAGCTGAGCCGATACGAGTGAATATGCGATCTATAGAACCGAGTTTTGCTGATTTCGCTGGGACAAAACAACCACAATAAGCAAGCAAGCTAATTAAAGCTGTTTGTCTCATAAACGTCGATTTACCGCCCATATTGGGACCAGTAATGATCGCCATACGATGTTGATGATCAAGGAATGTATCATTTGGAGTGAATGGAGCTTTGTTTAAAGACTCAACCACTGGATGTCGACCCGCCTGAATCTTGATACAAGTTTCTGGTGTATATTCAGGTCTTGCCCAATTATTTAATCTTGCCTGATGTGCAAAATTCGCTAAAACATCGATATGAGCAATTGCGGCACTCATCATCTGTAATTGAGCAATATTTTGGCGTAATTCATCCAATAAAGATTCAAACAGTAGTTTTTCACGAGCGAGCGCACGAGATTCGCTCGAAAGCACTTTGTCTTCAAAGCTTTTAAGTTCAGGTGTGATATATCTTTCAGCATTTTTAAGTGTCTGACGACGAATATAATCGGCAGGGGCTTGCTCAGCTTGAGCTCGTGTTAATTCGATATAGTATCCGCTGACACGATTGTAGCCAATTTTCAGCGTATTGATACCAGTTCGCTGACGCTCTTTGATTTCTAAATCTATTAAAAATTGGCCCGCATGATCACGTATTTTGCGTAATTCATCCAATTCATCATCATATCCCTCTGCAATTACATTTCCATCGCGTAAAAGTACAGGAGGGTTTTCAACAATTGCTGCAATAAGATGTTGGTGTAGACTTTTGAAATCACCAAGTTGCTGATCAAGCTCAATTAATAGTTTGGATTTTTCAGTGTTGAGTACAGGCGCTAAAGCATGTCGTAAAAAAGGAATTTGAGCACAGGCTTGGCGAAGTTGAACTAAATCACGTGGTCGAGCACTACCCAAAGCTACTCGACTGAGTACACGCTCAATATCGCCGATTTCTTTCAAAACTAAGCGAACAGGTGATTCGTGATAACCTTTCAATAATTGCTCGATTGCATCCAAACGAGCATCGAGTATTGCTGTATCTCGAATGGGTTGCATGAGAGTGCGACTCAGTAAGCGACCACCCATCGCAGTCTGACAATCATTGATTAATTGGAATAAAGATGTTCCATGCTCAAATAATGGTTCGATAATTTCAAGGTTTCGACGTGTAATTGGGTCTAAAGCAATGAAATCTGTACTCTGTTCGATCTGTATAGAACGGATGTGAGGTAGGGCTGTTTTTTGTGTTTCTTTAGCATAATGAATAAGCGCAGCCGCAGCCGCCTTTGCCAGAGGAATTGGATCTAACCCAAAGCCTGATAAGGTGGAAACAGCAAACTGGTCACATAACGTCTTTTGAGCATTATTTTGATTAAAATCTACATTCGGTCTTTTGGTAATTGGACAATCTAGATTTTTCTTAATATGTTCGATGATGTTTTGATCGACTAAATCCTCATCAATCAAAATTTCACTTGGCATCAAACGAGCAAGTTCTATTGGTAATTGTTCAGGTTTATATGTTTGTTGTTGAACTTTAAAAATACCTGCACTCAAGTCAAGTAATGCAAAACCAATTTGATTTTGTTGTATACACAGAGCGACTAAATTTGAGGATTGATAACTTGATAAAAGCGCATCGTCAGTTAAGGTACCAGGTGTCAAAACTCGGACTACTTTACGTTCGACAGGTCCCTTACCCGTAACTTCACCAACTTGTTCACAAATTGCAACGGTACGACCTGATTTTACTAAACGTGCTAAATATCCTTCAGCGGAATGGTAGGGAACACCTGCCATTGGAATTGGTTCACCATTTGTTTTGCCACGATGGGTTAGCGTGATACCAAGTAATTTTGCAGCTAAATGGGCATCCTCAAAAAAGAGTTCGTAAAAGTCACCCATACGATAGAACAAAAGCGCATGTGGATATTCCATCTTGACTTTGAGGTATTGCTGCATCATTGGGGTGTGGTTGGAAATATCTGCTATGCCATTATTATCATTCATTGTTATTAAGTCCTTTATTTTCAATGTTTTTAATCATGTATAACATAAACAGAATATCCGAAGGGGTAGGAGGAAATCTAAGCAAATACAGCCTAAGCTAAAACATTAGTATAGGTTTTAGTGTAGGTTGTTTTAGTTTAAACTAGCCATTATTCCTTATCAATATTGGAAAATGGACAGCTTGAAAGGATAACAAATAATTCAATCGTCTTGTGAGGTTTAAAGTGATTCGCCAAATAGAGCAACAAACACCAATAAAAAAAGCTCTTTCAGCAAAAGCTATTGAGAAGATGAAAGTAGGTGATCCTGATAAGGCTGATATTGGAGAATATGTAGGGTTGCGGGTGCATTGCGGCAAAACGGGAATGAAGACCTTTTTCTATCGTTATCGTAGTCCTGTGGATGATTCGATCAAACAATACAAGATCGGAACTTTCCCTCAGGTTACATTGGCGGAAGCAAGGATAGAGCTCATTCGTTTAAAAGCCGAAAGGAATCAGGGGATTTGTCCAAAACATAAAAAAGAGCAAGAAAAATTGCAACAACAGATTGAGCAAAAACTTGCACAAAAAGATATGTCTCAACTCACTGTAGAGCAAATGATAGAGATGTATTTGACTGAGGTGATTGAAGACCACTGGATCACTGATCCCAGAACAGGTGAAAGGAAAAAGATTTTGGGGGTGAGAAAGCCTAAAGGTCAATCTGAAACACGACGAACTCTTTATGGCGATGCGGTAAGAGTTTTGGGAAATCGTATCGCTTTGGAAGTGACCAGAAAAGATGTGGTGGCATTAATCAAGGAAATTATTGATCGAGGTTCTAATGTGCAGGCTGGACGTGTATTGTCCGAGTTGACATTGGCTTATGAATACGCCATTGGTCTAGAGCGATTTCCTGCCAATTTTGCCAATCCTGCCTTATTAGCCAAAATGAGTATTAAGCAGTCAAGACTGAAAGTAACCTGTAAAAAAGGCACACGAGTTTTAAATGATCAGGAATTAAAACGTGTATTTGCTTGGTTGCCAACATCAGGCTTTACAACACATCAAAAAAATGTCCTTTATTTGACGCTTTGGACAGGCTGCCGAACTGGCGAATTGTGTGAAGCTCAATGGAGAGATTTTGATTTAGATAAAGGAGTTTGGCACCTAAAAGCCTCTAAAAATAGTACTGAGCGTTATGTTCAGTTGTCGAGACAATGTGCCAATTTTTTACGGAATCTATATCAATCAGATCAGGAATATTTGTTTGCTTCATCTAGAACAGGGTTACCTATTCAGCAAAAGTCTTTGAGTGAGATGAAATGGCAACTGAAGAATCCTGAGAAAGTTCAAACGAAATATCGCCCTGAACAACTGTGGTTAGAAAACATGAATGATTGGAATCCTCATGATTTACGTCGAACAGTGCGAACTGGTTTATCCAGATTGGGCTGTCCTGCAGATATTGCTGAAGCAGTTTTAGGACATTCAAAAAAGGGGATTGAGGGGACATATAACTTGCATAATTATGAAGCCGAATGTGCAGAGTGGTTGCAGAAGTGGGCTGATCACTTGGAGGATATAATGAAGAATTAACCCATTCTAAATGGGATATTGGTAATAGTGGTCTTTGCTGAACATCAAAATTTCTTGATGCCCTTGTCTTTACAAGGGCTTTTTTTATGCAAAAAATTAGTTATAAAACTTATAAAAATTTGAAAAATTTTGATTATTTTAATATGTTAAAAATTAAATAAAATAAAGGTGATAAATTTGATTTTTTATATAAAATTATAGGTTCTAAACTTGTATTATTAAATAATCATAATATATTTAAATCAAATATTTAATTGGCTGTTGTTATGAAATTTAATGAAAAATATAGAATTGAAAATTTTGATTTTTTTGAACAGTTAAAAAATCTTTATTTAGATATCAATATTTCTGGTAGCGAGGAGGGGGAGTCATTAAATTTTCAAGATGCTCTTAATGTTTATCAGTTATTGGATGAAGCTATACCCCTACTGGTTTCAAGTTATGATGGAAGTAGTGAGAGCTTAGATAAATGTTTTGAAGATGGGCGAGTAAAGAAACTGATCGGTGCTATAAAAAATGTAAAAATTTTCCCTGATACAGATTTGTATAAGATCAATCAAAATTATTTTTATAATTATAAAACCTTTTTGAAATTTGCCTCCCGAGTGCGTTCTAAAAAAACTCTAAAAGTTGCCAATGGTAATATTCTTTTATTTGATGAAACAAAGGATTGTTGGAATTTTTCGGAAGGAAACTATGCAAAAGAATTTTTAAAAGCATATATTTCTGAGCGTTATAAAAATCATCTAGAAGGATCAAACTCATGCAGCAATAGAAAAAGATTTAGTAATGAACAGGATGAGGAGTTTGAAAAACTACAACTTAGATTTGAGCAAGATACTGCTTCACTACTTACTGCTACAGGAATGCTTTATGTTGTAGCCGTTAAAGTCAGTTTTAAAGATTTAACAGGTGATCCTGAAAAATTTAAGATGCTTAGTGAAGTAATAAATATTTTGATAGAACATTTGGCAAATATAGACAGTATTGTTCAGATGCGCTACTTACCATTCTACAATGCAAATGGTCATTCAGAATATTTTGTGATTTTTTTGGTTCAATCACCAATACCTCTTGATGAAAAATATTTTATAAGACAAATAAAAAGCGAATTAGAAAAAGTGGTTGTTCTACTAAAAAAAAAGAATTTGATGCTAGGTGTAGACTGTCAAAATTTAAACGATAACTTTAGACAGACTACCTTGACACCATTTCAAGAAAAGAATTTTATTCTAGTGAATGCTTTGTCTGATTCAAATGAAATTGTAAAAAAATGGTTCTTTGATTTCCTATATCAATTAGTAAGATTTGGACGTTTATCAAATCAACATATATCCCTATCCCTTAAAAATTTGGCTCGATTGTACGTTGGTCCAAATTGTTCAAAAAGCAATTCTTTTGAAATAACATATATTTTGGACTCACAGAAGTATAAGTTTCAAACACTCTTATCTATGGATCTAACAATCAAAATAAAGCATATCTGGAACATAGACCATTTGTCTTTACAAACTCAAACCTATATTCAACAGGTCGCAATGATATATCGAGAGTATTTTGCTGCGTGGGGTGTTGAATACTATTTTGATTTGGCGATTCAAATTGAAATTTTTATTATGTCTTTACGAGAAAGCCCTTATGATGCTTTCAGTCCAATGCTTCAGGTGACACGGAAAAGAGCTAGGCAGGTAATAGATTTTGAACGAACCATTACACGCCAGCTATTACAATTTTTTGAGATATTCAAAAATCGAATCGACTTAGATAATTTACAGCAGAAACTAAAAAATCACACTCTAACTCGAACGCTAAACTTCTTTCTAGGGGTTTATCAAAGTCAAAAACAGGATTATCGTGTTTCAGGAACGCTAGATTTGTTTCTTGGACAAGACATTGAAAATGAAAGATTTAGAGATAAATTAGACAAGCTTGTAGGGGAGTATAAGTTTAAAGAACCAATATTTTATGCATCAGATATTTTTAAACAAAAACTTACAACTAAAAATCAAAGAACATCAATGGCTGAGTTTCAATATGCTCATCTATCAAGTGAGGTATTGGAAAAAAATTCATTTGATCAGTTGATAGATGTTACAGAAGAAAAGCTAAATGTTGAACATCAGGATGATTCATTTGTTGAGCAATTAGATAAACAGAATATTTTTAAGTTATCTGAAAAAAAAGAAATACTTAGAAATTTCGATGATCAAGGTTATAGACTAATTCATATGCAACGTCATGGCAGTCGGCTTGAAAAAGTTCAAATGATGCTTAAAAATGCCATGAAAACAGATGTGGTCATCCTACGCTGTATATTTTCTTGTAATTCCTCAACAATCTTGGAACATAGAGAAATTAGTCGAATTTTCTCAGGTATGCTGCAAGCCAACAAAAAAAGACAACCATTTTCATCCATAACAGCTTATTTAGGTTATTGGGAAGGAGTCGACCGAACTTCAAGTGGTAATCATATAAAAAAGTATGCTGCCAATGTTTTGTTTATGTTTAAGGCTCAAGTGTTAATTGACCATCCAGATTTATTAGAACAACTACGTATTGCTTGGAAAGCTGGATGTAAACAATATGAACAGCACTCAGATTTAATAGGATCCATTGATAGTAACGTTCAGAGCTTAAATTTAGCATATTCGATTGAGCGATTGGATTGCCAACAATTATTTGTTGAGACAACTGACAAGAAATTAATCAAAGATATTACTGAACACTTATCAAATTTTGTTGTTTATCAGGATTTACTAGATGATTCTATCTATCAAGAAGTTCCTAAATGGTTGATCAAAAAAAATGGAAGTTCAAGCAGACTTAGGAAATCTAAATAATATTCTATATTAAACACTTAACTTTAGCTTGCCATTTCACTCTATAGAATTACGGAAATCTGTATATTTTTTCACTTTGCTATAGAGGAAAGATTACTTGCCTAAAGGTATATTTTGTAGACCGAATACAAAGTGGGAGTAGCTAGGATATATATTTAATATCAATATCATTCAATACCCATACCTAAACAATCTTGATCATCTACTTTGATCAAAGATCAATACGAATAAATCAAAACAGATCTATTCTAATTTATAAAAATACTAAACAGACACTCCTATGGACTAACGACCTTGGAGTGTCCCTAATGAATCAATCTCATGCTTTACTTAAAATCGAAAACTTCATGCATGTTATTTTGAGCAAAATGTATGATTGGAAATCCTTTAAAACAGAACATCAGCAAATTCTTGAGTTAGCTAGCTCCGTGTATGACGGTAATTATGAATATAGTCCATTGGTCCAGACCTACTTTGATCTTATGCCTCGGAATATATATCTTGATAATTACGCTGTCTTTGATAAAGAGCAGGCATTTAAATCCTTTCAGAATCAATTACGAGAAGAGCATAAAAACTTTATTAGTAAACTTCATGTTAAGAACCAACGTAACCGACAAGTGCTATTTAAATATTTTGAAGGTTTGCTTGGGCAACATAGAAAATTATTATTAGTTCGGGTTGATTTGTCTTATCAATATGAGCGTAGTGCAACGATTAGTCAATTTGATAAAGATATTAAGAAGTTAATAAATCGCATTCAAAACAAGGATACGATTTTTAGAGATCAGGTAGGTTATGCCTATCGTTTAGAGCAAGGGGGGAAAAGTAAAGGTTTCCATTGCCATTTGTTAGTGATCTATAATGGCTCTATACGGTGTCGAGATAGTTACTTAGCGCAGAGTATCGGAGAGCTTTGGCAGAAGCAAATTACCAAAGGTGATGGTTTATTTTTTAACTGTAATCAGCAAGATCATAAGCAGCGATATTGCGAGTTGAATAAATTAGGTCTAGGGTTGATTGAACGTAATGATAAATTTGCGATCACCAATGCTTTTGAGGTAATAGGTTATCTGGCTTTGCCTGAAAAGGATGACCAATACTTACGTGCTAGATTGAAAGGTATGAGAGTATTTAGTAAAGGACAATTCATCCAAAGCTTTGAAAAGTTTCAATCCCAAAAAATCACAGATATACATCATTAACATGAAGATTGAATGTTTTCTTTTTCCCTTACATTCAAAAACACAGGCTTGCCGATTGGTAAGCCTTTTTTCATTTAATGAGGTATATCTTATGAATATTACATGTCCATATTGCTACTCAGACAATATCAGTCGTGCAACCACACAGCAGTCTAGTAATAACAGTTTTTCTTCGATGGCAGGTGCAGGCATTGGAGCAAGCATTACTAAAAGTTTGCCAACTCCATTCTCGCCATTACTTGGTGGATTGGCTGGTGCTGTTGTTGGTGGCTTGATTGATAGTTTTATTCAACCCTCACAACCACAGCGACCAACGTGCTATTTCCATTGCAACAATTGTCAGTGCAATTTCAACTAAGGACAGGGGAAATCATCATGGCACATCAACTTGAACAAATGGCGTATGTCGGTGAAACCCCTTGGCATGGTCTAGGTAATCAGCTTACTCCAGATCAGCCAATTGAAGTTTGGGCGAAGCAGGCAGGTATGGACTGGCGCATTGAATCATCTGATGTCAGTTACATGGCGCAGAATGAGAAAGGTCAGAGTATTATTATGCCTTTTGAAGAGCAACGAGTTTTGTATCGTTCTGATACCCATGCACCGTTATCTGTTGTTAGCCAACGCTTTCAAGAAGTGCAACCAAGTTCTATTTTGGAGTTTTATCGAGACCTCACTGAACAATCAGGTTTTGAGCTTGAGACAGCAGGTGTACTCAAAGGCGGTAAGAAGTTCTGGGCATTGGCTAAGACTGGGCAGACCGCAGCCTTGAAGGGCAAGGATGTCAGTAATGGCTATATTCTATTAGCAACGGCTTGTGATGGAACACTTGCTACAACTGCACAATTCACTTCAATTCGAGTGGTCTGTAATAACACTTTGGCGATTGCGCTAAAAGGACAGAATAGTGCAGGCGTTGTTAAAGTCCCACACAGCACTCGTTTCGATGCAGAAAAAGTAAAGCAGCAATTGGGTGTTTCAGTTCGTACATGGGATGAGCATATGTACGAGATGAAGCAACTCAGTCAACGGAAGGTAACACAGCAAGAAGCCTCAGCTTACTTCGATGCAGTGTTTAACAATACCAATCTAAGCATTGCTGAACAGGATGAAAGCATCATTCAGTTCTACCGTAATGCTGCAATGCCTAACCAAATAAATTCATCTCGATCAGACAGTAAAACTGAGCCGAATGGACGAGCAATGTCAAAAGTCATGACGATGTTCAATGGACAAGGGCGTGGGGCAGAACTCAGTTCAGCCAAAGATACAGCTTACGGTTTACTTTGTGCCATTACAGAGTTCTGTGACCATGAACGACGAGCGATGAGTACCGACCATCGATTGGATTCGGCTTGGTTTGGTATGGGGGCTGCTATTAAACAACGAGGAGTAGAACAAGCCTTAAGAATGGTGGCTTAAATTCAACATACATAGGGGCTCATTTATTAAATGAATAGCCTAAGCTGAACCTTTCCTGAATCAATTTTAATAAGTCGTTTTTCCTTTTGCCGCACTTCCCCCAGGTGCGGCTTTTTTTATGCCCAAATTTTTAATTTTTTACAGATATGGAGAATATGATGAATCCAAATACTCAAACCTCATCAAGTCATGCAATCGCTCATTTGCCTTTAAACCTAAATCCACCCCAAACCGCTCTGACTTCTAGATCACAGCCAAATTCAGCTAAACGTTTGGCTAAAACCAAAGGTATGAGTCGTGAGCAATGGTTACAAGTAAGAAAACAAGGCATTGGAAGTAGTGATGCCGCAGCAGCTTGTGGTTTAAATCCACATATGTCGATGTTGGAACTATGGATGATTAAAACAGGTCGAATGCAAGCGCCTCCAGATCAACCTTTTAAGAACCATTATTCACCTTTGTATTGGGGGAACAAGTTAGAACCGTTGATTGCAGATTACTATCAACAGCGTACTGGTAATAAGGTTCGTCGGGTCAATGCAGTTTTACAACATCCCGATGAAGACAAAGCTTTTATGTTAGCCAATCTGGATTATGCAGTCGTAGGCAGTGAAGAAGTACAACTTCTAGAATGTAAATCAGTTGGAGAGTGGGGAACCAAGCATTGGCGAGACGGTGTACCTTTGTATGTGCTCATTCAAGTACAGCATCAATTGGCTGTTACGGGTAAACAAGCAGCACATATCTGTGCCTTAATCTGTGGACATGAAGCCAAGATATATAAAGTTGAACGCAATGAAATTGTGATCAATCGTCTTATTGCTTCAGAAAAAATCTTCTGGTCTTGTGTAGAAAACGATATACCACCTCATGTCGATGCCAGTGAGTCAGCAGCTAAAGCTTTGCAACTTTTATACCCGCAGCATATACCTTTACAAACTGTGGATCTGTCTACTTTATCAGGAGTAGATCAGCTATTTACTGATCTACTGAATGAGGAGAAGCATCTAGCACATCATCAAACCAAATATGACTATCTCAAGCATCGTATTCAGATATTAATGAAGGATGCTGAAAAAGCCATATTTAGTCAGGGCAGTGTGACATGGAAGAAATCGAAGGATAGTGTGGTGTTAGACCAGAAAGCATTACTCCAAGCACAGCCCGAATTATTAGATCAGTATCCTCAAACCCGTATTGGTAGTCGCAGATTTAATATTCATTCAAGTTCTTAACCAACTCTAGCCCTCCTCCTGAAACCTAAAAAATGCGCAAAGCCGCCCCACTTGCCCTCCCTCCAAATAACAGAGAAAGGGCGTTGGAGAAGCTTTGCGTAAATCTTTGATGCACTCAATCTCTTGTGACCGATGAATAAAGAGAGGTGATTGATCAGGCTGAACTGGAATAGGTGAAGAGGCGGTGCTTTACAGTAAATATCGTGACTTCGTAAATATTTAACAAAATAAGGATTCATCTCATGATTAAAGGTCTAGCAATTACACCACCCGTACTTGGGCGTATCAGCATTGGTAAAATTATAGAAAAGAATGGTAAACGTGTTCCTGAAAAGGATGACCAATTTACTATTACCAGCCAAATCCAAAACAAAGAGGGTTGGGTGAAACATCCACTGGATGAGCAACTCCGTGCCAAAGCACCGAATCAAAAACTCAGAATCATTCCAGTCCGTATGATTTTTAATGATCCTGAGCTTAATCTTAGAGCAGAGTACAGCTTATTTGATCGACAGACAGGACGTTTAATTTGTTCGGGTAATGGAGAAACCTGTCAGCGACTCGGACAAAATGGTATTGAACAACATCCATGTCCATCACCTGACTTATGTCCACTGGCACAAGGCGGACTCTGTAAACCCTATGGCAGACTCTACGTCAACTTAGATGAATCGGACGAGTTAGGGACATTTATCTTCAGAACAACGGGTTTTAATAGTATTCGGACGCTGGCAGCTCGTCTTCTTTATTATCATGCCGCTTCGGGCGACTTACTGTCATGTTTGCCTTTGCAATTGACGTTGAGAGGTAAGAGTACGACTCAAAGCTACCGTACTCCAATCTATTACGTGGACTTAACTTTACGTGATGGCATTAATTTGCAGGAAGCGATTACCAATGCAAAGCATATAGATGAACAAAGCAAGGCCGCAGGGTTTTATCAGGAGGCATTGGATTTCGTGGCACGACAGGGCTATGGCAATGCCAGCTTTGAGGTGGGCAGTGATGAGGGGCTGGATATTGTGGAAGAGTTTTATAATGATCAGCAAAATACGGTTGAGGTACAACCCAATATGGAATCAACTGTCTCAATTGCTCAAACTGCTAATGATATAAAACAGGGGCTTAGACAAAGTGTACGTGCAGTAAATTAGGTCTGAGTCATTGGTAGAAAAATACAGAACTCAGGTTTGTATTGAGAGAAAGCCTCTCAATCACAAACTGGGAGTAAATGCATGAGTCAATCTAATCAATACCAATATCAAATCTTCAATATCAAGACTGTAATTGAGATTACTGGCATTAGCCGTTCAACTATCTATGAAATAATCGATCCTAAATCTAGCTATTACGATCCAAATTTTCCTAAACCAATTTCATTGACGAAAAATAGGATCGGTTGGGTGTCGAAAGAGATTTATGATTGGATAGAGTCTAAAATTGCACAAAGAAAAAAATAAGGGGAGTAAAATTCCCTTATTTTTTGCTTAGATTAGTTTTTAAGTGACTTATTGTTTAAAAAAGACATAACCTGTCTACTGTGTTTGGTAAAGATTCAAGATGGTTTAATCATAAATGATACTTAATTTTTAGCTTAAAATATAATATAGATTAAAATTGTGAATTCTAAAAAGTGGTATGTTTGAAAATTATTCAACAAGATTTATTTAAAAAAAGATAATTGTTATGTATATATTTATTGATTGTATTCTTTGTGTTAATTTGTTTGCCGTTATGAATATAACAGATAAATAAATTTCTCAATCAAAAAGGACACAACCTGTCTTGTTAATCAACATAATGATTAAAATTCAGGAAATAGCTTCAAGTATGAAACTAGAAACATCAAATAAGAATGAGACTTTAGCAAATCGTTTGATTGATATTTTATCAAGGCTAAACTCAGGCGAAAAACTAAGCATTAACTCACTAGCAGACTACTATGATGCACATCCTAAGACTATCCGCCGTGATTTAGTTCGGTTGGAAAGTTGTAATTTACCGATTCAAAAAGAAGGTAAGTATTTTTCATTAGACCCAACCTATTTAGGTAAGTTGAAATTAAAAGATATTCAGTCCTTTGCCAGAATCTCAGGCATTCGGCATTTATATCCTAAGCTTGATGTTTCATTTATACGAGAGCTTTTAGATAGTCGTGTATATGATGCCAAAGGCTATTTCGTTGAAGATGCATCACAATTTAAAATTTTATTTGAAGTATTTGGGGAAGCTATTCGTAAGCATCAACAAATAGGTTTTATTTACAAAGGTGAACCTCGTGTGGTTGAGCCTTATAAGTTGGTTCATCATCATGGCTGTTGGTATTTAGCAGCAGTGCGTAAGGGTGTATTGCGTGCTTATCGTCTAAGTCGGATTGAGTTATCGGCACATCCACATGAGCTTTTAAGTTTTAGACCTGATACAAGCATTTTGACTCAGTTAGAGGATGAGGAAAGCATTTGGTTTGGTCAGGAAAAACAGGAAATTATTCTAACTGTTCATACGGATGTTGCTTTGCACTTCCAGCAACGACAACTTTTGCCTGAACAGCAGATCATTAAAAAATTGGATGATGGTGGATTATTGTTATCTAGCCGAATCACACATATTACTCAGATTTTACCTTTAGTTCGTTATTGGATTCCTCACATTAAAATTGTAAATCCTGAAGAAATGCAAGATGAGATGGAAATGGAGTTGAAAGAATATTTAGATATTAAGTATTAGGAGAAAATATCATTAACGATGAAAAAGATATATCGATTTCAATAGATCTCATTTTTGTCTTTGTTTCAAAAGGATAACACTCAATTCTATTCTTATTTAAAAATATGTGGAAAAGGTTTGAGTTAATGGGGTGATTGATAGTTTAGATATAATTAACAATATAAAGAGATACGTGTAGTTATGAAGATTAGGTTTTTTAAAGGACTTAGGAAAATGAGTGATAACAATGTTGAGCTATTAACTGTTATAGATGAACAAAAAAAATTGGAAAAAGCTAGACAACGTTTACAACAGTTTCAATCTGAACGTGAGCAAGAGGTGAATCAAAATATACGGAACATCACCTCAGAAAATAAAATTCAAGACTTTTTTACAGTAACTGAGCCAACTGTAACTTTGGATAATGATGTGATTTTATCGGCTACAACTCGTGTTCAATTGGATGAGGGTATTGCTAAATTAAAATTTCATAAAACTATATATGAAGATTGGAATTTTGGTTCAGTTGATAAGCAAGGACGCAGTGTTATTTTAAACTTTTTTGGAGAGCCAGGGACAGGTAAAACCTTAACAGCAGAAGCTTTTGCTGGAAGTTTGAAGCAAAATATCATTAAGTTGGGAATAGCTGAACTTGAAAGTAAATTTATGGGTGAAACTTCAAAAAATATTCAAGCTGTTTTCAAGGCTGCAACAGAAGCAAACGCAGTTTTATTTTTTGATGAAGCAGACACATTATTAGGAAAGCGATTATCTGCCGTAACCCAAGGAATTGATAATGAGGTGAATGCAATGCGTTCAACTTTATTGATTGAATTGGAAAAATTTAACGGAATAGCTATTTTTGCGACTAACTTTGCTAAAAATTATGATGAAGCTTTCAGAAGTAGAATTAGTCATCATATACATTTTGATTTACCTGATTTGGATGCACGTAAACATTTATGGTCAAAAATGCTAGTGGAACAAATTCCATTAGATGTAGCGCGAGAAGAACTTATTAGTTGGGCAGCTGAATTATCAGAAGGTTTTTCTGGTCGTGAGATTCGTACTTGCATGCGATTGGTATTACCAAAAGTACTGTTGGAAGCAGAGCTTGTACAAGAAGAGCCTAGGTTAAAGCTGGAGCAGTTAAAAGAAGTCATCCATCGTGTTAATCATGCTAAGTCAGAAGTTGCAAGTAGAAATAATGCAATAAGTAGTGATGAAGTACGGTCAGCAAAATCGTTACTAGGTATTAAAAATTAATTTTATAGAAGGGGATAATTATGGGGTTCTTTAGTTCTATTGGTTCAGCATTTTCTTCAGTTGCTTCAAGTGTTAGCTCTGCAGTTTCGTCTGTTGGACGGGGTATTACATCAGTTGCAAGTAAGGTGTGGGATACTGCCAAAAGTGCTGCTAGTAGTGCGGTAGGTTGGCTCGCAGATAAAGCTGAGAATTTCGTTGGTGCAGTTAAAGATATCTGGAAAACTGCAAAACCTTGGGTGGAAATGCTAGCACCTTATATAGCTAAAGGGATTGCTTTATTACCATTTCCTTGGGCTGAAGGTGTTGCAAAGGCTGTCGAAAAAGGCATTCAAGCTTTACTAGCTTTAGAAAATAGCCCAATTCTAAAAAAAGTCGAACAAGCGATCATATGGGCATCTAAGGCCGCTCAAAATTTTCGTGAGCAATTCTTAGATAAAGAAGAAGTTGAAGAAGCAGAACAACGTAAACGTGATATGCAAGAAGCAATGGATGCAATGACTAATGAAGAACAACGACAGTCTATTAGATTTGCTGCGGTTATTAATGACTATATTTTAGTCCAAACTCGTATCCAAGGTATTTTAGCTCGAGATGAGATCAGTGATTTTGAACATTATCTACGCTTACGTGCAACCCAAAAATTACTCAAAGCAGCGGAAAAAACACTAAGTACTGCGCAGAGTTTGAGTGAAATTACAGCCGATGATTCATTCTTACTGACTGTAGGAGCAGATCTTCTAGCAGATAATCCACAATTATCAGATGCAAATGCAGAACGTCTAGACAAGATTATCAAACGACGTTTTAATGGTAAGTCATTAATTCCTTTTGTATTTGAAGAGTTAATCCGTGCATGGGAAACTAAATATCAAAACATGGAAGCTAAATGGGAAAAACTTAATAGGGATACAGCCGCGTTAAAACGTGAAATGAAACAATTAGAAGTAAAACTGAAAATTGAGCCTTTGACTTCTGAAGAAGAAACTAAATTAACTGATTTTAAAAATGAACTTGCAATAGCAAATAATAATTTAAAGTGTCAAGCCCAAGAAAATCGTGCTATGCAAAGTTATGTGCATGCTGCTGAAGGGTTTTTGCAAGTCTTAGAAAAATCTGCAGAGGAATTTGAAGCTGAAGGTAGGGAGTACATTGTTGAGGATGTTGCAGAGGTTGGTAAATTATTAATCGATTGTGCTCAAAATAATAAACAGTGGGATGAGCTAACAGAAGATGAGCAGATGTTAATTACTGATTATGCTAATATTTTTTCAGAAGATAGTAAAAAACGTAATCAAGATTTGATAGAAGCTGAGGTTGCGTAATGGATATTCTAAGTATTCTCAATTTTTTATTACCAATTCATGTATCACCAATAAAAGTAGAAATTTTACCTATTTTATTTTTTATTATAATTTGGTCTTTGTTTGTTTGGACTGTATTTCATGTCTATAAAAAGGCTAAACCTGAAAACTGGGAAAATAACTGGTACGGTGGAAATAAGGGGGATAAACGGAAAAAATTAGATGCTGAACATAGTTCCGTTATGGAAATTAGTGAAGCAGTAGCTACATCCTCAGAAAAACTGGCTGATATTATGCCAGGTATGATTTTAATTATTGGTTTACTAGGAACTTTTTTAGGCTTAGGTTTAGCTCTTGATAAGGCATCTTCAATTTTAACTAATGCTAATGACATTAGTAATATGGATGCTTCTATGTCACAGTTGATGGGGATGCTTGAAGGTTTAGGTACAAAATTTAAAACATCAACATGGGGATTGTTAGCTTTTATTTTATTAAAAGTCATCTTATCTAAAAATGGGTATGAAGAGCGTAGATTACGTTGGTCAATTGAAAAAGTTAAAAGCGAACTAGATATTGTTCGAGAGCAAAAAGTTCAAGAAGATCGCGCAAATAATCAAAAAATTATTGATTGTATGCAAACACTTGCTATGCAATTTGAGAAAACTGTGAAAATTAATCAGGATTCTAACAAAGAGCAACTCAAGCAGTTATCACAGTTTAGTCAAGATACCGTATCGGCTATTCGATTTAGCCATGAAGATCAATCAAAATTGCTTAATGAGGCTCAGAATAATCAAATTGAACATATAAAGCTTATTAAAGATCAAGCATTATCATTTGAAAAAATCTTAAATAATTTATCTGAAAAATATGATCAAATGATCAAAAGTATAGATTTACAACATCACGAAAATAAATCTTTTTTTAAGGATCTAGTGAAACAAGGTAAAGATACCAGAGATGCTATGGTGGGATTTATTGAAAAAAATGAATTGACTGTTAATAAGTTAGGATTAGCAGCATCAGGTATGTCAAAGGCAGCATCAGATATGGGTATTTCTGCAACACATCTACAGGATGTAATTAGTTCTTTCCGTACTAATATGGAAGATGTGGTTGAACTGATGAAAGAAGACCTAAATGCAACAATAACAGGTATGAATACAAGCTTTAGTAAAAACATGGCTGAGATGTCAAATGGGTTAAGTGCAGCAACTAAAGATATTTCAATAGCAGTTAATAGTTTGTCTGATAGTGTTGATAAAACTATGATGGATGTAACTAGCACAATTAATACATCGATGGATATTCAGAAAAAATCATATGCAACATTTATTGAAACAAGTGAGCATTTAAATGAAAATGTCATTGGCATGACTCAGCTTGTCGAGAGGCTCTCAGGTGATATTACAGGTGGTTTAAAAGCAGTATCTGAAAGTAATCGTAATATGATTAGTCTAGCAAAGAAAACAGATAGTATTTTAGAGTCTATAGAAAATATTGAGGTACTTGCAGAATTAAAACCAACTTTGGATAATTTGGCGAAAAGTCTAGAAATACAAAAAGATGTATTACAACGATTAGGAAATACTCCAGCTTCTTCAAAGTTAGTAAATCAAAAAAATAAATCCTCAGGAAAATCTAACCGTTCTAATAATATAACAAAAAGCCTTTTTGGTATAAAAGGAGATAATGGTGAAGGATAAGCCTAATGAATGGATTTCTATATCTGATTTGATGGCTGGAGTAATGGCAGTAGTAATGTTGCTGCTCGTTATGTCTGTGCTTCAAAAGTCTTATGCTGAGTTAAAGCATAAACAAGAACTTGAACAGGGTGGTGCAGCACAACAAAAACGTATTACTGAAATGTTAAATGAACTTAAAAAATCTGTTGAGGAAAATGGTGCTAGCAATCTAATATTATTTGATATTGCAGATGGTCGCATAACATTGAAAGATAATATTTTTGAAAAAGGCAGTGCTTGTATTACCCCTTTAGCAGCGCAAGCTTTTAAAAATATTGATGTAAAAATATCAACATTTTTAAGAGAAAATCCTTATGCTGCAATTTATGTTGAAGGACATACTGATAGTCTTCCTGTATCTCGTCCAGTGACAGACTTTGCTCGTTTTTGTACAGTCTATGATGATAACTTTACTTTATCAGCCGCAAGAGCAAGAGAAGCCCGTAAATTGTTAATTTCACAGCTTGATGAGACTCAGTCAAGAAAGCTGATCGTTGCTGGATTTGGAGATTCGCATCCTTTACCAGACATGGATTCCACTGATGGGCGTAATCGAAGAGTTGAAATTCAGTTTAGTGTAGTTCCTAAAAACTAATAGGGGTTTATATTCATTAGAGTTTCAGGAGTAAATCGATGGATTATTTTAATAGCTAACTATACATTTATCAGCTTTAAATAACTGAAAAGTGTTAGGTCTTAATTTGAAAATAGAGTTGCAAGAAAAATTACGACTATTTTCAATTATTATCTTTTATAGTCTCACTAAGCATAAAATAAGTAATGACATATTCTCATTACTTATTTAAAAGGACATAACCTGTCCATTCCATATTGAATAATAAAGCCTTATCAAAATGATAATTCAAAAAGAGGCTTATCCAATGAAATTATCAAAATCCATCTTGCTCTTCAGTTTACTGGCTATCACTACATCTGTTTTTTCAGATGATTTTATTTCTGCAAATGGGGTAAAGCTTTCAGTCGGTGATTCACTAAAAACGGTTACAAACAAACTAGGAAAACCAGTGGAGAAAGTCGATGAACTAATTATTTGGAAGCTAAAAAATGGAAATAGGGTTGTGGCTCGTTTTGATCAGTATGGTTTAAGTAATGCAACATTAAGTGGAAAAGTGACCACAGATTATTTAAATACTAATGGTACTAGGATATTTCTTAATAAAGAAAGTATCAATAGCATTGAGAAAAAGCTTAAGTATGGTTGCTACCACGAGGGCTGGGGTGAGGGTGCAATTGCAGACTATGTGGTGAGAAGTGGTCCAGAGGGTTCAATCAATCTGATTTTTAATACTTGGGGTGGGGATATCACGACCAAGCAATTAAAAAGCCAGAAAGTATCAGCGCTTAGCTTGGGCGATGATGAACCATTTGGTGAACAAAAATATTGCCACTATCAATAAATAGTTAAAAGGATTTTTAAAATGAAAAAATTAATCATCGGACTTGCCGTTGCTGCCTGTAGCTATTCATTATTCGCAGCTTGCCCAAGCCAGACCAAAACGATCTTCAAGTGTACAACGACCAATAACAAAGTGATTCAGGTCTGTGATGCTGGTAATACGATTAGCTATTCATTCGGTAAGGTAAATGCTACACCAGAACTAGCAATCAAGATTTCTCGTGACAAAGTTACCACCTATCAATGGCAAGGCATTGGTCGCTATGAGAATTATGCGATTAATATTCCGAATGGAAAAACCATATATCGGGTCAATGACAGCCTAGATAAAATGTCTCAGCAATATACGGCTGGTGTTGAAGTTTCCAATAATGACAAATTACTTGCTACAGTGGAATGTGCCGCCAACAAAAAAATAACCAGTAAAATTCAGGGCATTAAACTTCGTCCTGAAATGTAATCCTAGTTTTATCTTTCTCTAGGTTCTTATTTTATTTTTTCGAAATAAGAACCCTAATTCTCTTTAAAAATAAAAGGTGATCCAATGAGATTATACTATCTTATCGGGAGTCTGTTGCTTGTCGCTGGGTGTCAGGATGCCTCAAACAATAAGACAAATGTAGACTCCACTGAAAAGGCTGAAGCGATTCAGGAAACACAGCCTGTTAATGATACCGATGATCAATATAGTGCAGACGGCTTAACCCGTTATGAAAATGAACAAGGTGCAGAGGAAATTGAAACACCTCAAATCCCCGAAGAAGCCCCTGTACGAATTGACTTACAATTAAATCCTGCATGGGCTGAATATGGTTTAGGTATGATTGATGTTCAATCGACAACAGATCAAGTGGTGATTGAAAAAGTGATTCTCAATCGGGGACAGTGTAGTGCAATTGATAATTCAATTAAAATGCCTGTCACTTTAAGCTTTGGTCATACCTATCGAGGCTATATCAATAACTGTAACTTGGATAAAATCATTGAAATTCAAATTAATACAAATTTAGGTAACTGGACATTTAAAAGATAATAAAAGAGAAAATGTCAATATTGGCATTTCCTCTTTTTAAAATTATGGATTGGCAAGTAAAGCTAGTTTCTTGCCAACCAGTGCGTAAGATTGAGTATTCACAATTGATGGGCAGCAAGATGGATCATCATCTGCGTATTCATGATTTTCAATCGTAATAATTCCATCTTTACTGATGTTAGTGACTTTGGCATCCAAGCCTAGATTGAGATCAGTTATAAAATTGATCTGGTCTTGTTGGTCAGTAGTAAAAATAAAAACTTCATAAGTCATGGTTGTTGAATGGCAGTTTGTTTCCTCACAGAAACTAGCCTCAACAATGTAATCAGTTTTTCCATCCTGATTAAGATCGGACTTAATAATATTTTTTGCGTTTAATGCATATTTAAAATAATCATCATCAGTAGTCGAGCGTCGAGATTCTTCATTTAAGAATGTGATGGACTCAGCAACTTTATTGTCTACCAAAGTTTCAATTTCCTGAAGAGGTCGCTTATTTTGAACGATCTTTTCTTCAATTAGGGGTTGAACATATTGTTCAGTTTTTTCATTTTCTGCTTGCGGCAGAGCTTTTTTAATATTGTCACATGCAGTTAAGAGAGTTGCACTACTGAGTAGTGTAAGCGTAAAAATAAAGGGTTTCATAAAGGATTCCAATAAAAAAAGCCTACATAACTGGAAATTATGTAGGCATAAAAGTTATAGAGTCGGTTCACCATACTGATTATTATGGCTGTCTCCTGATTGCGCCCACCAAATGATCAAAGGAATGATTCCAATAATCGTGAGGCTAATTAGATACCACCATCCTGAACGATTTGTGTCATGAAGTCTACGAGCTGAAACTGCTAAAAATGGAATAGTTAATGCTAGGGTGGTAATGGCATAAAATAAAAACTCTGTACCTAAAATCGCATCAATGATCATTGAAATAAGATTACACAGTACTAAGCCTAAGTAATAAAACCAAAATTCTTTAGGTCTAGCACGGCCGTTAAAATTAGCATAATTTTTTAGACACTTCATAAACCAGTCAAAAAGATTGTAATTTTCTTCGGAATTTTCTGAATTAAATGTATTTGAATGAGTATTACTTTTAGCTCCTAAAGCTTTATATATAGCAATTGCTTGATTTAAATTATTAGTATCAAAATCAACCTTCATACCTCGTTGGGGTAATGCTGACTCCTTCCACTCACTACCTAGGAAATGATATCGAGTAGCATCATCGCCTGAAATAACCCCCGTATTGGTTTGAACTGAAAAATCTAAAATTGTACCTTTCATACTTAACTCCATATTAAACAAATGTGTTTTGTTGTTTTGTAGAGCCATCTTGCAACTATATATGGACAGGTGATGTCCCTATGACACAATTTTTTGATATGAATATAAACAGTTATTATTAATAGAAAAATTAAAAAAGATTATTTTAATGAACTTTCTTATTAGTACGACAAATTATGTCTTTTATCTTGCAAATGTAGCTGAAAAATAATTAATTTTCGGTAAACTATTCACGTTTCATTCTTCTCTGTGGATTTTTATAACAATGACCCAAGTACAATTGCAACAGCTACAAAAACAACTATGGAATATTGCCAATACTTTGCGTGGCAAAATGGGTGCAGACGAATTTCGTGACTATATTCTTGGGTTTATCTTCTTTAAATATTTATCTGAAAAAGCGGTTAATTTTGCCAATGAATTGTTGGATGGTGAAGACATTGGCTTTTTAGAGCTTGATGAAAACAATGCAGAACATTTGCCGTACATTGAAGAAATTAAAAAGAATGCCATTGAAGAAGTCGGCTATGCGCTGACACCAAAGCAGTTATTCCACACGCTTGCTGAACGTGGTCGTAAAGGCGAATTTATTTTAGATGATTTGGCTGCAACGCTAAAAGCCATTGAACAAAGTACGCTGGGTTCAGACTCTGCCGATGACTTTGCCAATCTGTTTGAAGACCTTGATCTAAATTCGACCAAGCTCGGAAATACGGCGAGTGATCGTAATGAGCTTGTGGCAAAGGTTCTCAGTCATTTAGACGATATTGATTTTGATATTTCCAATACTGAATCAGATGTATTAGGTGATGCTTATGAATACCTGATTGGTGAGTTTGCATCAGGTGCAGGTAAAAAAGCAGGGGAATTCTATACGCCTCAAACGGTATCGACTTTACTGGCGAAGATCGTGACGCAAGGAAAAACCCGTTTACGTTCTGTTTATGACCCGACTTGTGGTTCTGGTTCGTTGTTGTTACGTGTAAAGCGTGAAGTGCAAGATGTGGATATGATTTACGGTCAGGAAATGAACCGTACTACCTACAACTTGGCTCGTATGAACATGATTTTGCATGACGTGCATTTTGCCAAGTTCGATATTAAGCAAGAAGATACCTTGATTCGTCCTCAGCATTTGAACAAGCGTTTTGATGCAGTGGTAGCGAATCCCCCATTTTCGGCAAAATGGTCTGCTGATCCATTATTTTTACAAGATGAGCGTTTTGCCGCTTATGGCAAACTTGCGCCAAGCTCTAAAGCGGATATGGCATTTGTTCAGCATATGCTGCATCAATTAGATGAGCATGGCACGATGGCAGTTGTGCTGCCGCACGGTGTTTTATTCCGTGGTTCGAGTGAGGGTGTAATTCGTCAATATTTGATTGAACAGCTCAATGTGATTGATACCATTATTGGTTTACCTGCCAATATTTTCTATGGGACGTCTATTCCGACTTGTATTTTAGTGCTGAAGAAAAACCGTGAGCATAAAGACAATATTTTGTTTGTTGATGCCAGCAACGAGTTTGAGAAGCAGAAGAATCAAAACAAGTTATTGCCTGAGCATTTGGACAATATTATTGGGGCATTTGAAAACCGTCAGAATATTGAAAAGTATGCGCATGTAGCGACTTTAAAAGAAGTTAAAGACAATGACTTTAATCTGAATATTCCGCGTTATGTCGATACCTTTGAAGCTGAGAGTGAGATTGACCTTGATGCGATTGCTCAAGCATTGCAGGCTTTGGAAGTCGAAAGTCAAAAGACCGATGCCGTCATCACTGAGTTTTGTAAAGAGCTTGGGATTGCTTCGCCGTTTGCGGAGGTGAAGTAATGTCTGCGCCTAAGTTAAGATTTAAAGATTTTGATGAGGATTGGACGGCTAAAAAGCTGTCACAAGTTGCAAATCTCACATCTAGTAAGCGAGTTCATTTATCTGATTATGTGTCTGAAGGAATTCCATTTTTTAGAGGTAAAGAAATTACCGAACTTAAATCAGGAATTTTTCCTAAAGATATTTTGTATATTTCAAAAAAACAGTATGAGGACTTTAAAGAAAAATTTGGAGCACCTCAAAATAATGAAATTTTGATGACTGCAGTAGGTACGTTAGCGAATACTTACTTGATTAACACTGATTTTGAATTTTATTTTAAAGATGGAAACCTAATTTGGTTTAAAGATATTAATGCAGATCCAAACTTTTTAATGATTCTATTAGATGCTAGAAAAAATGATGTCTTAGCTAGTGCGATAGGTTCAACCCAAAAAGCTTTAACAATTGCGAATCTGAATAAGCTAATTTTTAATTTTCCTTCCAATGAAGAACAAACCAAAATAGCATCTTTCCTTTCCGCAGTCGATGAAAAGATTAGCCAACTGACTCAAAAACAACAGCTACTCAGCCAATATAAACAAGGCATGATGCAAAAGTTGTTTAGTCAGCAGATTCGTTTTAAAGCGGATGATGGGAGTGAGTTTGGGGAGTGGGAGGAAACTAACTTTTCTTCTCAATTTAACTTCCATAATACTAATTCACATTCACGTGCTTTATTAGCTGAATACGGTGAAATTATGAATATTCATTATGGGGATATTCATACCAAATTTTCCATGCTTTTTGATGTGACGAAAGAGAATATACCTTTCTTAAATGTCGAAGTTGATACAAGTAAAATTACTAATGAACAATTTTTAAAAGTTGGTGATTTAGTTATTGCTGATGCTTCAGAGGATTACAAGGATATAGGTAAGGCTATTGAAGTTATTAGCTTAAATAATCAGAAAGTTGTTGCTGGTTTACATACTTACATTGCACGTCCTGTTAAGCCATTTGCTTTGGGTTTTTGCGGGTATATGATGCAGACTTTTGAAGTAAGAGAACAAGTTAAGAAACTAGCGACAGGTATCTCTGTATTAGGTATTTCTAAAACAAATTTAGGTAAAGTTGAATTAAGAATTCCTTGCTTAGAAGAACAAACCAAAATCGCTAATTTTCTCTCTGCCATTGACCAAAAAAATGAAGTCGTGGCACAGCAAATCGAACAAGCCAAACTTTGGAAAAAAGGTTTGTTGCAGCAGATGTTTGTTTAATATTTTTATATTAGCAAAGTGATAAGGTCACTTTGCTTTTTAATACTTTATAAAACTTAAAATGGATCATGATGAAAAAACTTATATTCATTGCTTTAATGTCATTGCCGATCTTGGTACAAGCACAAACTTTTAAATATCAAAAAGATATTTCTAATTTTAAGCAGTATAAAGGAGAAGTGACCTTAACAGGAACTTACTCACGTACTTTAGATCCTGAATATTTAGAATATATGGGTGATGCGATTTGCTTTGAACCAGATCAAAAATCATCTGCACATATTCCTCGCCCAAAAGGTGATGAACGAATTGCATGGTTCTGCTTTAGCAATTTTGAGCAAGCCAAAAAAACATTTAAATTGCCAGATACCATTAAAAAAGACTATTGCAAGTATGAAGGTAAGGCAATCATTACCATTAAAGACTACAACTTATTTGTTGAAGAAACAGAAGGATCAGACTTAACCCAACTTGTTTCAGCAAAAAATATTACACCTGCGAAAGCAGTTAAATGTAAATTCAATAATTAAATTTGATTGCTTGTGTTGGTAATGGGAAAACTAAATTTTTAAGGGGATATTTTGAACTGATACTAAAATGATCAGTTCAAAATATATGAAAATCAGAGATAGAAGATACGAATATAGAGCAATAAGATGTACGAAATAGAAGATCAACTCATTCAAAAATATGAGAATTTATTGCTTAAAGCTCAGCAATATAAAAAACCTGAACGGGAAATGACGATTTTTGATACAGCATTAAACAATCATCATGAGAATCCAATCACAGAACTATTGGCGTTCTTTCTCAATCCAAATGAGAAACATCAACTAGAGGATTGTTTTTATCAAGGTTTTATTACTGCTTTAAAACAGTATGAGCAATTTCAAGACTTTGAGTTTGGAGAGTTTAAACAGCTTTCTACACAACAGGTGACTGATCAAGGTAAATTTATTGATCTATGGGTGGAGACCGATAACGCTTTAATCATTGTAGAAGTGAAAGTGTATCATCATCAAAATAATCCTTTTAAAGAATACGAAGCTTGGGCAAATAAGAAAATTGAGTATCAGAATAGGCAAGATCAAGAAAAACGTCTTATTACGATTGTGTTGTGTCCAAATGGTAAATGTACGATAACGAATTGGTTGGGCTTGTCCTATACCCAACTAACAACATCGATTAGACAGCAGGTATCACAATATGCATTTAATCAAACTTTAAATAAATGGGCCATTTTTGCCCGCGATTTTTTATTACATCTAGAAAGTTTTAATCATTTGTTGGACATAGATATGAGTCGTATAAATTTTGTTGTCGATAATATGTATAAAATTCAAGAATTAATTGATTTAAAGCAAAGCGTTTTTCAGGAAATTATTGGTCACATTAACAAAGATCTACAAATTGAATTAGGTGAAAATTATTTGCCAGAAGTTAATGAAAAAACTTGGAGAGGTGGCCCAGCTTTTTATTTTAGAGGGAAAAATTGGAAGGATGCTTCAAGTTCAATTTTATACCTCCGCTTAAATGATAAGCCAATGAGTTGTTCTGTCCGCATGTACGTTCATAAACCGACGAGCGAATTAAGAGAGCAGATTAAAGTATTGTTAGATGATTCTAAATACATGCTTTCAGGTGAATGGGATGAACAAAATGGAAAATGGTGGTGCCTAAAGTGGGATTTTTCAGAGTTCGATTTGGATACAGTCACAAACCACATCATCTTTACACACAAAATTTTAAATCGTGTTGAGCTTGAGTGGAAACAGTAGATTGTCTAGGATGATATTTATTTCAAAGATTTAGTAAGTTTGACTTAGCAGAAATAGAAAAGCTTTTTCATTTATAGAATCAAGAGTTGAGAAGGAAGAATAATGGCACAGGGGAAAAGTATAAAAATGTTTTTGGCAGACGGGTCTCCAAATGGGATTCTTACAGCCGAAATCATTAACTGGACGGGTCATGTACTTTCAGCACCGCGTACAAAGCTGTCAGAACTCATTCAACGTGAAGAATGTTCACGGACAGGTGTATATTTCCTAGTAAGTTATGATCCTGAAAATCCACTTTATCCTAAAGTGTATATCGGTGAATCTGATGATGTGGCAAATCGATTGAAACAGCATAATCGTACTGAAGAAGCAGGTGGTAAAGATTTTTGGGAAAAAGTTTGCTTGGTTACAGGCAAAGATCAAAATATTACTAAGACGCATATAAAGTATTTGGAAAGTCGTTTAATTGAGATTGCACGCAGGAATGGTCAATGTCAGTTAATGAACGGAACATCTCATGATTACAGTAAATTACCTGAATCTGATACCGCTGATATGGAATATTTTCTTGAACAAATTCAAGTAATATTGCCAGTTTTAGGCTATGAGTTTTTGAAGGAAATTAAACGTCCAAGTTTTAATTCTTTAATTCCGAATAAAATGCCTGTAGATGTAGGGGCTGATTTTTATCTAGCCATCAAAGATGTAAATGCAAAAGCAAAAATAGTTGATGGAGAGTTTTATGTTCTTCAAGGGTCTCAAGTGCGTCGAGAAGTAAGTCAACCAACCCACAACTATATGAAAAATCTAAGACCCCGACTTTTTGAAAATAATATTATTTCTTCAGATACCTACACATTTAATCAAGATCATTTGTTTTCAAGTCCTTCAGCAGCAGCAGCAGTGATACTTGGTCGCTCAAGTAATGGACGAAGACGCTGGAAGCAGTTAGGGACAGATTTAACTTATGAGGAATGGCAGCAGAAACAAGTAGATGACATTCAAATTTAACTATTAATCATCACCATAATATCAAGGGGAACTTTATGAAAATTGAACTGAATTGGATGGAGCCAATCGAATTAGGTAGCTCTAGTACCTTACGAGAAAACATTAAAAATTTAGACCTAAAATGTATTCCAGATATTGCTGGAGTTTATATTTTTTATCGAGAATATGCTGGTAAACAATACGCGCTGTATGTAGGTAAGTCTGAGAATATCCGTACTAGAATGAAATCTCATTTTAACAGCTTAAGTTTGATAGAGGGATTAGAAAATACACCTCAAGGAGCAAAGAAGTTAATTTTTGCCGAAGTTAAAACTCGTTCAGATTTAGGGCGTGCCTTGAATCAAGCAGAAAAGGGATTAATTCAACATTATATTGAAAATGATCACCCCTTACTAAATCAAAAGCTTATGGCAGATCATTTCGATGAGATTATGCCTAAAGGAGAGGTGATTGATTTGGTTAATGAAGAGATTTGGGTTTATTCAACTCAAAGTACACGCTAATAATAGATTTTGGTTTAGAGTGAAAAATGACAGTACAAAGTGAATATCAACTTGAAAATGAACTGATTGCACAACTGCAAGGACTGGGCTATGCAACCGTCACGATTAAAGATGAGCGCCAACTACTGTCTAATCTCAAAACACAAATTGAACGTGCCAACGGACTTGCACCCCTGTCAGAAACGGAATGGAAGCAGGTCATTAGCTTTCTAAATACAGGCACAGTATTTGAACGCGCTAAAAACTTACGTGACCAGTTTCCTGTCAAATTTGATGATGGTTCAAGCAAGCACATCTTCTTTTTATCAGATGACTCAAGCAAAAACGTATACCAAGTCACCAATCAAATCACGATAGATCATCGTGATTTTAATGGTCGAACCAGCCGTTTTGATGTCACGCTCTTGGTTAATGGTTTGCCTTTAGTTCAAATTGAGTTGAAAAAACGAGGCATGGAAATTGCCGAAGCCTTTAATCAAACGCAACGCTATATTCGTGAAGCGTATTGGGCAGGGCAAGGGCTGTTTGGTTTTATTCAGCTTTTTGTCATTAGTAACGGTGCAAATACTCGCTATTATTCTAATGGTACAACTGGGATTGAATTTGCCTTTCCGTGGGCAGATGTTGCCAATAAACATATCAATGAAATTGTCGACTTTGCTGATGCCTTTTTAAATCATCAGCATCTTACAGACATGCTGACTCAATACATGGTGATGCTAGAAACCAGTAAAAGTTTGATGGTATTACGCCCATATCAAATTTACGCCGTGCAAAAGATTATTGCCCATGTACAAAATTCAGAACAAAATGGCTATATCTGGCATACCACTGGTTCAGGTAAAACACTGACATCATTTAAAGCCAGTCAGCTCATCATGAAGATGCCTGATGTAGAAAAGGTCTTGTTTGTGGTGGATCGTAATGACCTTGATACCCAGACTTCACGCGAGTTTAATGCTTTTAAAGCAGATAGTGTAGATAGCACAGACAGCACGCATACTTTAGTGAAGCAACTCGATCAACGCCATGACAAACTGATCGTGACCACCATTCAAAAGTTAAATCGAGCCATCAGCACTGATCGATATTTAGAACACATCAATTATTTAAAAGACAAAAAAGTCATATTCATTTTTGATGAATGTCACCGTAGTCAATTTGGTGATACCCATCAAAACATTAAAAAGTTCTTTAGTAATGCTCAGATGTTTGGATTCACGGGAACACCGATCTTTGAAGAAAATAGCCAATCCAAAGCGGGTTTGAAGCTCACTACAGAATACTTATTCAATCAGTGTTTGCATCAATATGTGATTGTGGATGCGATTCGAGACCGCAATGTATTGCAGTTCCAAATAGATTATCGTGGCAAGTATACTGCTAAAGGTATGCAGAATAACCTCGATTATGACGAAGATGTTGAAGGGATAGATACCAAAGAGCTTTATGATAATCCACAGCGATTAGAAATGATTGCCCGTTATATCGTTGATACGCATGATACCAAAACCAAAAACCGTGAATTTACGGCGATGTTTTGTGTCAGTTCAGTGGATACCTTAACGCAGTATTATGAACTGTTTGAAAAGGTACAAGCTGAGAAGCAACAACAAGATGAAGCGGAAGGTCGATTATTTAAACCTCTCACTATTGCGACTATTTTCTCCTATGGTGCGAATGAAGCTGTTGAGAACAATGACCAAAATGGATTGATTCAGGAAGAGTCAACAGATGCACCGAGTCAAATAAATCAGTCTAGTCGTGATAAATTGGATCGCTACATTGCCAAGTATAATTCTCAATTTGGTACTAACTATAACTCTGGTGATGGATTCTATGCTTATTACCGTGATATTGCAGATCGGGTAAAGAAAAAGCAGATTGATATCTTACTGGTTGTGAATATGTTCCTTACAGGCTTTGACTCAAAACCTTTGAATACATTATATGTCGATAAAAACCTTAAATATCATGGTTTGATTCAGGCTTTTTCACGTACAAACCGTGTCTACAATGATAAAAAACCATTTGGGAACATCATTAGCTTCCGTAACCTTAAACGTGCAACAGATGAAGCATTGGCATTATTCTCAAATAAAGAAGCCAGAAAAATGGTTCTTGTCCCAAGTTTTGATGAAATTAAACAAGATTATGAACAAGCGGTAGAAAAGCTGTTTGCCATTACTGCTGATTATCAAGCCGTGGATGACTTGCTGACTGAGGATGAGCAACTAGAGTTCATTAAGGCATTCCGTGAAGTGATGCGCTACAACGCCCAGCTACAAACCTTCATTCAGTATGATCAAGACGACACTAAGCTTGATAAACAGCACTTTGCGAATTTTGCATCTAAATATGCTGACCTCTGTCGTGCGATTCGAAAAACGACCAAGAAAGAAAAAGTCTCTGTGTTGGATGACGTCGACTTTCAATTAGATTTATTGCACAGTGACCGTATCAATGTGGGTTATATCCTTACGCTTTTACAGATGGCACTGAATGCTGAAACAGATGAGCAGCGTAAGAGATATGAAGCTCAAGTACATGATCTGATTGGCAGTGATATTAGCTTGCATGATAAGCAAGACTTGATACAAAAATTTATTGAAGAAAACATGCCGAAAATGATCAATGGGCAAAGCGTACAAGTGGCTTTTGCTCAGTTTTGGGATGCAGAAAAAGAGCAAGCCTATCAGCATTTTTGTGAGCAAGAAAAGCTTAAACCTGAAGCAATGAAACAGGTTTTAGATAATTATGAATTCAATAAACGCTTACCACGTAAAGAAGAAATGAAAGAGTTGCCAAACTATAAAGTCAAGTTATTTGAAAGAGACAATGTGTTGAGTAGTTTATTGATTAAAACACGTCAGTTAATTGAGCGATTTTATGTGGGGTTGTAACGCAACCATTTAGCTTTATTTTTTGCATTTTTTGTGTAATAACATTACGTAGTCATCTAGCATTAGCTCCGAAATAGTTAGTACTACGGAAGTTTGCATGAGTAGAACAATTGATTTACTGATTGGTGTTTTAGCTTGGAGATATTTTCGTTGAATTACAACAAGTATTTTTATTAGATCCTCAAAATCAGATAAATAGATTGAGGGAGAAAGAATAAGCATTTTGTATTATTAACTTTAAATAATTAATTGAATAGAAGGCTTAGTATGTCCAAACCTACAAGATGCTCAGCAGCTTGTTTTGGTCCGTGGACTGTTAATATTTTTCCAAAATGTTCTTAAAGATTAGTCAGTGCTAGAAGTTAAACTTCTTCGAAATCTAGTTGCATAAGGCGCGTTAATTGTAACTAAACTATTCTTTAATCATTATTCGGAACATTTGCACATTCCCTATCATATCGTTGATGTAAGTAGTGTAGGTGGAATAATTCTCTGTCTTATTTATTAAAACCTTAGATTCTCAAATGAAGTGCAACAGAGATTAAATCATGGGAATGAGGCACAATGAGATAGCATTTTACTTCCGACCGACCAAAGTCAAAGTTGCATCATGAACTATACTCATCTTACTCAAGAAGAAAGATATTAGATTTATACTCTGTTACGTGCAGGTTTTTCCAATCGATATATCGCTTGGCGATTAAATCGTTCACCTTCAACAATATCTAGAGAAATCACACGAAATAAAGCTAGAAATGGTTACTTTGCTAAACATGCTCATAAAAGTGCTCTAAAACGTCATTGCCCCAATCCTAAAAGAATTCCTTCTGATATTTGGGCACTCGTTATTTTTTATCTCAATCTTAAATGGAGCCCTGAACAGATTACTTCTCATGTTTTCGTCAGTCTGTATTCCATTTATAGATTTATACAACAGGATAAAAACAAAGTTGGCGTACTCTTCCATAATTTATGTTCAAGAAATTAAAGGAAGAGGAAATAAGTCAATTTTAATGGTCAAGTAACTAAAGTCACATAGTAACTTATTTCTGAGAATAGATATAAAGTTCTCAGCCTATATAACCTGAATCACTGATAAGAAATTAACTTAAAAAAAGGTGGCTGAAAAAACTATTAGGGAGTTCCACACCACCTGCGCCTTCAGCTACTATGTTTGATTATGCGTATTTCTTTAGCATAATCGATGATTTTTTTTCAGAAATTTGAAGCAACCAATTAGAAGTTTTTAAAAGACAGTAACAAGCATTTGAGAATACGCTCTTTTGAACGGCAACTTTAAAAAACTGTGTTCATCACCATTTTATATAAATTTTTTCACTTCAATAATTTAAAGGTCTTTTTCTTTTGGTTAAAGCAAAATTAAAGTCAACTCTTTCGATATTTATCGTGTTACCTGCGAATGGTTTACTTCATTAGAGCACATCAATTCGTATAGTATGCTTTACATTTTACCTTGATGAAAGATTGTCAGAGCTATTATTTGTGGATCGATTCGATTACGCTGCCTGTATTAAAAATTCAGCGGATTCAATGATATAAATCTCTAGCAGTAATTGCAAAACGTGTAAAAGTTCAATGTGGTGGTGCTTTGGCTATAAGTTGGATTTAATCATGAATCAGTCTGGAGAGATTGTCATTACGGTTTTATCGAATGTGCATACAGCGGATATTAAAACGGTGGAACGCTTGGTAGAAAGATTAAAAGCCAAGCTCTCTGCCGATCGTGGCTATATCAGTCAGGAATTAAAGAGTAGATTAAAATCACAAGATGCTGATTGAATTATATATAATCGAAAGAACATGAAATCTGAATAACTTTCAACATCAGATGGATATCACTTAAAGCAGCATAATAAAATAGAAACTCTATTCAGCTTATTAAAAGTGAAATGTTATTTGGTAATAAGTAAATCGAGATGCATTGAAGGATACTAGGCGGGAATTTATGATTCTTTATGTGCTTATAAGTTATGCTATCAAAATAAGTCAACCATTCGAGTAATGGAATGATTGGCTTTTACAGGGTTCGGGTCATATAATATTCTTCAAATTGAAGAAAATGTAACACTATCAATTATTAAAAAATTGTGGTGAGGGAATTACTATTAAAGTAAGAAAATACAAGTGAATAAGCAATTTATGAAAAAGATTTGATTATGCTAGACATCAAATATTGTAACTTAGATATCTCTACTAAAATTGATATCATCGGCCATGAAAAAATGGAATCACCACATGAGACCCAATAATTCAAATACTTCAACGTCCTATTTAATGGCAAATCAAACTTTACAAGATCAAAGTCTAAGAAATGCACAAGATTCTGCTTTTGTGATTTTTTCAGAAAACCAACAACAAATTAGTGGTAATACATTTGGTGGAGCAGGTTACTTTGCCGAAACTCATCATGCAGCAAGTTACAATGTCAATCAGGCAAATCAGTCGGGTGATGATGTTGCTGATTTGGTGAATAGCCGTGAATTTGGTTCAGTCGATATTCAGACTGCTTCGGGTATGGCATTTAATCCTAAATATTTTTCCACACCTGAACAAAGTTATGCAGCAGGTGCAGAACTGATTTATGACGATAATGGGGACATGGTTGCTAAATATTCAGGGCAGCAAATTATTGTACCAAGCGATCAGTTAGCACACGTTCAACAATTACACCAAACTCAAATCGAACAAGCCCAAGCAAATGGACAACTTGATCAGGTTGATGCTTTAAATCAAATTAGCTTTACTGACCGCATTAAAGATGAAAATGGCATTAGCTCAACCCCTTTAAGTTACGCCGAAGCACAACAGGGAACAAGTGAGTTTCATCAAGGTATGATGCCTGAGTATGCTCGACCAAGCTCTACCCTAGATCATACGTCTGATTTTGCAGGTAATGTCTTAATGGCAACTGCTTTTGTTAGTGTAATTGAACTTGTCCCAGCAATTACTCGTACTTTAAAGCAAATGGGGTCTGGTGCATTACCTTTGAAACATGCAGGAACAGCATTACTTGAAGATTTAAGAAGCAATCAAGCATCCACCCATATTCAACAGGGGGCAGGAAAAGCTGTTGCCGCAGGTGGGTTAAGTTTTATGACTCATATTGATGCAGGTTTATCCGCTTTTATTGTAACGTTTGCTTGGGACGTGAAACAAATTTTGCAACGTTATCAAAATAGTGAAATTACACGCGAAACGATGATGACTGCAATTCAACAGGCAGGTTTGAATCGTGGAATTTTAAGTTTAGTAACAGTCGCTGCGGTATCTGTCGCTGGAACAATCGGTATTTTAGCCCCAATTTTGGCACAATGGCTTGTACACAATGTCAGGGAACGCCAACAGTTTGAGCATGGTTTAAAAGATATTGTAAATGGCTGGATGCGTACTGTTAATGAAACTGCACAAATTACTGCACAACAATACCAACTTGCCTATTCAGGGCATCAACTGGCAATCACACACCAACAAGAACAACAAGAGAAAAATATGAATCATCAGCAACAATTAAATCATGATATTCATGACTTGAACCAAATTATCCAAAATGATGATTTTACCCAAGAGATACAGACAATTTCTGTAAGTCATGAGCCACTGGCATTGGATTATTTACAGGCACAAAACTTACTGATTGTTGAACAGGCTAAAAACCACCCAGAATTGCAGGACTGCATTGAGCGGTTTTTAATTGAAAATCAGAATAATCGACAAGTTATTGAAAATGCAGCTTTAGATGCAATGCAATTATTGCAATATGACAATCAGAAAGCCGCTCCGTTATCATTTTTGGATAAATTAAAATTAAAAGTATTTTCTCAAGATGTACTTGAATATCAGGCTGATGAACCGATTAGAACACTATTTACCGCTCAGCTTGCAGCTTTACGCATGTTAAAAGGTTTGCAAAGTGAACAACGATTATCGATTGAATTTATTGCATTTATTCAATCCCAATTATATGGGATTCAGGACAAGCTATTAAAGCAAGAACAAACACGTTTAAATGACCTTGAGCAAGTGTATCAATCCATGTCTTTGGCTTATACCACGCTTAGGCAGCGAATTATCCAACATGAAGCACGCATTGAACGCCTAGAAAAACATGAACAATTACAAGACTGGTTACAGCTTTGTCATGTGCAAAAAATTCAGGGTTTAAGCTATCAGCAAATGCCTGAATCTTTGCGCTTATGTACGGTAATCAATGAATTTATCCATAAAACTGATGGTGTATGGACATGGAAAGATTTGGAGTTTTTACACGCTTTTTTAAATCATGTTAGTTTGGAAAGTATTGACCATCAACAATTTATACAAGATGTTTATGCGCAATCGAGTTTAAAAAATAGATTGTTCCATCAATTAAAGAAAATCAATCAAAAAGACAGCTATGCAACTGCACAGCAACCCTCGGTTTTATTATTTGATGAATTATATGCCAATAGTCAGCAAGATTTTAATCTTGAACAAATTGTAATGGCAGAAAATCTAGCGACCTTTGCCACAGGTAAACAAAATTCAGCGTGGGATTTGGCTTTACTTTTATTATGGCATTTAAAAACCGCAGGGATTACCCCTTATCGAATGACAACGATTGATAAGCAAAAACAAAATTGGCTAAATGCTTTGCAGCAGTTACAGCAGTTGATTGATGAACGGACTTTATCTTCTGCTTTACAACCACAAATCCAGCAAGTAAGAGATAATATTTCGACCTTTAAACTTTCTGTACCATTGATTGGGAAATTTAGTGTAGGTAAATCGACATTATTGAATACATGGTTAGAGCAGAATATTCAACTTACGGAATTAGGAGCGTGTACATCTTATCCGACAGAATTTCATTTTAGTGAGTATGAACAGCAAAAAGTTGTTGTCGTTACGGAGCAGGGGAATATCAATCAAACCCATCGGGAAGAATACACCTTAGATATTTATCAACAATTGCTTGTTCATGGAACATTGGCACAGCAAAATATTTTATGGGTAGAAATTCATTTACATAATGCAGCTTTAGCAAGACACCCAGACTTGATTATTGTTGATACCCCGGGACTTGAATCGAATGTTGGTTCACATGAAGAAGCACTCATTCGCTATTCAGGTACGGCAAATAGTAGTTTTATTTTGTGTGTTGCTCGTACACATTTGGGTGAAGCTGAACGTCAGTTTGTGTTGCGTCAATATACAATGGGGAAACCTATATCATTATTAGTTTGTCAGGAAGACTTAATTGTTAGTCGGGAACGTTTGGCAGTTCGGCAGGCGATTGCACAACAATCAGGTATTAACGAAGAATATTCACTGGTTCGGGGTTGTTCAGCTCATGATAATGATGTGAAAGGTCTAGCTGATTTACTGAATCATATTGAAGAACAGAAAGAGTATTTATTTGAGCAAAACTTTAAAGACCATGTTGAAAGTCTAATCTCTTCAGCAAAACAAAATCTTGAGCAACAGTTGGCTGCCGATACCTCAAGAGAAGCACTACAACAACAGAAGCAAACCATCTTTGATTCGCAGCAACAACTGAGTGAAGAATTTGAGCGCGAAAAGGTAATGTTACTTCGGTTGGTTGAAGGTCGAGTCAGTACGGATGTCATTGGCAGTATTGAAACCATGTTGAACGCACGTAAACCGCATTATTATGGCGCAGCACAAAGTGCAGCCAGTACTTTACAAGCTGTGATTCAAGCAGATGTACAAAATACCTTTCAGCTTGCGACAGAGCAATATTTGTACCCAGTAATTGAGCGTGCAGGACAAAAACTAAATGCAGCTATCCGAATCAATCAGGATACTGCGCTGGTATCTTATCTACCGAATATGAATGGTACTGATGAAAGTAATGCTAATGCTGCAATGATGGTCGGTGGGGCGACTGGTGTGGTTGCTTCATTGGCTTTAGGTTTGTCGTTACCTTTTTTAATAATTCCTGGGGTGATTGGTGGTTTCTTTTTTGCAGAAAAACGTAAACAGGAAAAATTGCGTTTTGAAGTGGATTCTGCTGTTGCAAATATATTAAACAATATTAATCAACAAGTAATAATGCAGTTGCGACAGATTGCACAAGCCCATCTTGAGCAAATTTATCAAACGATTCAAGCAAGATTACAGGCAGAATCAGATAATATTGTTAAAATTGAACAGCAGCTAGAAATAGACACCGCAACTCATCAGCTGCTACAGCAACGAGTGTCTGATGTATGTCGAGAGTTGGATGAGCTATTGAAAACAGAAAATTAAGGTAGTTACTGTGTTTCTATCTGAAATCGTTAAAGTCTGATTCAATAGTTACCAATCTTTGATTGAGATTGGTAATTTTTTTAATTTTTGGGTTTTTTAAAGAATGTAACTTAGAGCATGCAAATTCAAATAAATAATCAACTTAGTAGTTTGTAGATAAAAAAAAGAAAAATTATAACTGCTGACATTGGACCAAATATTTTGAAGAGTTTAAAGCCATTCTGCATTGAGTTATTGGTTTTTATAAGATTTTCAAAAATTTGGAATCCAAGCCAAATTGAAGTAAAAATTGGTATTAAAAACAGTGCTGAAAAATCATTAATAAAAATTAATGAATAATAAATAATAGAGCAAACCAAAATAATAATTGTAGGGGCTAAAAAGAAACCTAATGTAAAAAAACAAACCGTTTCAAGTTTCTTGATGTAATATTTAACTAAATTGGTTAAGGATATTTTTAATTTTTTCAATGAGTATTTATTATCAATTCTAGATGTTGATATTTGGGTTCTGATTGAAGTATGAGCGATTACTTCACCTCGAACTGCTCGAACATAATATAAATTGTCTTTTCCATGGTAATTTGATAGTGGCCCACCAAAAGGTACACTTCTCACCCATTCGTTACAACCAAAAAATGAACTAGACCAATATCTACCTAAGTTAGTTTTAATAGGTCTAAACAACATTCCTTCTGGACAGTTGTAATTCCCAGACTGTTCCTTAATCAATGTTTCGAGTTCATCAATCATAGGTAATCTCCAATCCTCGTAATCTGCTAATCTAAAATTTTGACAAGCTGTTTTTGCATTGTTCCAATTTAACTTTTCTGCATCACCAATACACTCTCCATTTATCCATTTTTGACCAATACTTATCCTAGCCCACATTAAGCCTGTTTTTGAATCAGTCCAAACCCCTTTATATGCCTCTTCCTCTGTATTTATTCTAATCTCTTCAAACTCTATATTATTTAGTTTAACCCTAGAGAGAGTTATATAAAATATGATACCTAGTGCAATAATTCCAGCTATCCATATAATATTGGTAGTAAGAATTAAAAAAGTAATGATAATTAATATTAAATAAATGGGGGTGTAATTAATTTTTAATTTTTCGATATCCTCATTGTAGTCAAGTACACTTGGTTTTTTAAAAATTATAGGTTCTTTTATCCATGAAAAAGTAGTAGAAAATTTAGGGTCATTACTATACTTTTTAAAAACTACTATAGAAGCTAGTTTATTATTTTTTGATTTTTTACTTAGCCCTAAATAATCTAAAACTGTTCTATTATAAACTGAGTTTCCTATACTGTTATTTTTATAAAATTGATATGCTTTCTTATAGTCAATATTTGTACCATACCCAAAAGCGTAACATGTAGCTAATAAATATTGAGCCTCTGCAACTTTCTTATCTATGGCTTGCTGTTCTACAAATTTAAAGAATCTGTGGTCATTTTGATATCTAATTGCATCATAACAATAGTTAAATATTGTTTTCTCATCTTTTTTATTGGTTTTACCTAATTCAAAAAGTTCAGTTAGCTTAAATTGTACATCTATATTTCCTTGAGTTGCTTGCGTAAAAAGCCAATCATAGGCAAGATGATAGCTCTGTTTGGCTGCTAAGAACATATATTCAATGGTTGATGTAATATTTTTATTTTCTTCAAAAATTAAAGCATAGTTGTATTGAACCTCTGCATCATTCTGCTTGATAGCTTGATATTTTATAAAATCTTCAATGCGTTTATCATGGTTGTTATTTATAATATACTGATAGCAAATCTTGAATAATTTTGATTTATCCTGTTGATTTATTTTACTAATTTTAAATAATTCGGTTAGGCTAAATAGAGCATTAATATTTTTTTTATTTGCTTGATTAAAAAACCAGTCATAAGCAGGTTGATAGCGTTGTTTTGCTGCTAAAAACATATATTCAAGCATTGATACACTATCATTTATTTCTTCCAAAATTAGAGCATAATTATATTGCACTTCTGTGTTATTTTGATTCGTAGCTTGATACTTTACAAAATTCTCAATTCTTTGGTCACTATTATTGGTTCTAATATATTGATAGCAAAATTTAAATATTTTATTTTTGTCTTGATTTTTTATTTTTCCAATTTTAAATAATTCAGTTAATTTAAATAAAGCATCTATATTCTCTTGATGTGTTTTATCAAAAAGCCAGTCAAAAGCAGGTTGGTAATTTTGTTTTGCTGATAAATACATGTAATATATAGCTTCTTGATTATCTTTTAACGATAAAGCATATTTATACTGTATAAAATTGTTTTTTAAATAATCTGTAATATTTTTAAATTCTTTTTGGACAGATTTAATACCTATACAAGATTGCTGATATAGCCATTCTAGTGAATTTGAATCGGAGTAATTTTTATCAAATTCTCTAATGATTAAAGCATGATATTGTGCAGCTTGATGTATATCTTTAAAAAGATATTCCGCTATTTTAGCCATATCAAGCATTAAATTACGGCTTGATTGTAGAATGGAGGTTTTATTTTTCTGTTTAAATTCAATAATATTGGTGACTTGTGTTATATTTTGCAGATCCTGTTTATCCTTAACTTTAATTAAAGTTTCAATCTCCTGCTGTAATTGATTGACATGATGAATCCCTTTGTTGAAAACATGCTGGATTAAAATATCTAAATCTTTAATCGTATGGTGCTGTATCGGTTGATTAATTTTATCTAACCAGTCACCAATACCATCACCTGCAAGGCGTTGCCCCTGTAACTTCATAATTGGGGCAGCCCACGCCATAATACCTGCAATTGCAATATTTCGATTTTTTAAATTCTGCCGAACGCTTTGTAGAATCGGTTCAATATCACTACGATTTACTAAATCTGACTGAGTAAGCACCACAAAAATCGGCTGTTTAGGCTGTATCTTTTGTAAAAACTGTAAATCTTCATCACGAATCGTACCGTTTTTAGCATTCACCAACCACAAAATATAATCTGCTTTACTTAACTGATTAATTGCCAGTTGCTCATCACTATGGTGATGATGCTCGGCATCTGCTTTGCTATATCCTGGGGTGTCTAAAAAGGCAATATGCTCCCATGTAAGTTGTGGAATTCCTAAATGAACATACTGGATCAACTCACCAAGTTGAATATCATTTTGCGTATTCGTATCCCCCACAAAATGACGTAACTGTCCTAATTGTTCAGGCTTTAAACGAATATGATGATTTAATAAATTTAGGGCATGCGTTTGCTCAAGAGTACTTGCACTTAAATACGTTGCGACGGCGGTACACGGTTCTAATGCTTCAGGTAGGACTTCGATGCCGAGCAAACTATTAATAAACCTTGATTTCCCTGCACCAAAACCACCACCAACACCAACAATGGTTTTCTCTGTGAGCTGCTTTTGTTGCATTTCCTGTTCAATCTGCTGTATTAACAACATCAATTCGCGGTAATTTTTAGAATAATTTTCGGGATCGACTTGGGCAATCAACGGCAGTAATTTTTTGATTTCCACAGCAATGTTTTGTTTGGGGGTATTCGATGCCGATAAAAGGGTATAAATGGTTTCTAAGGTGTGATGTTGCATAGTAAATTCCTTAATGCCCAATTTATACGGATAAAGCTTGTAAATTATTTTCAATATTTTGAGTAAATTGCTCAAACTGTTTAATGTGCTGCTGTAATTGACTGGTTTCTTTGCGGGTATTTGCCTGTAATTCAGCAATCATTTTCTGTTCGGCTGCACTGAATTTATCTTCTTCTAACAAAGTTTGTGTGAGTAGCGATAGTTGCTGTTTCATTTGTTCCAGATGTTGTTGAGCATGGGACTGAGTACGTTTAAATAATTGTTTTAACGCAGCATGGGAAGGATGCTGTGGCGTAGTTTGTATATCGGTCTGCTGTAATTTTTTTTGTAACTGCTGATCAGATAAAACTGATGCTGGTTGAGTGATTTGCTGTAATAAAACCGCATTTTTCCAGAACCATGTCGGTAAACCGATTTCTAGCGTGATTAAACTGGCTAAATCAACTTTTATATTATTTTCCCCAATGAGCATTTTTGTAAGGCAGGTTAAATCTTCAACTTGCAATGGAATACGCGTGTGAAAGCTATTAATAGCAGTTAAACTGAAATGTTGTTGAAAACCAATGACACTGGGAACATGTTTACAAAGTTCTAATAAGGTTTGCCATTCTAATAGGCACGTATGAATTTGTAGTGCATTAAAAAGTTGTTCGAGTACAGGTTGTGACAATGTACCTAAAGTCAGAGGAGTGCAATGAGCTAAATTAGGGTGGCATATTTTCCATTGATAAGACTGGATTAAATCGAGTATCTGTTGATAATCTGCTTGTATCGTAGATTGCTCCCCCAACATTACCAGCCACGGTAAAAACTCTTGCTCAAGTTGTTGTGATAAATTCTCTAATAAAAAAATTTGATCATTGTCAGGGTGCTGCAATAAACTTTTTAAGAGGTTTAAAACCTTTTGTTCTTGCGGGTTCAATGGTTTTTGCTGTGAAGAGCGATCAATTTCAGCAAAATCAAAGTTAAAATCAAACGTCATGCAATATTCACCTTTAAACTGCTTATTTTTATAAAGGAAAAAGTAATTTTCTTAAAATTATGGCATATTAGCACAACTTTTATAGCAAAAACATTATATGAAAATGGTTTATATAGACCTGAATTAAGGTTTAAATGGAATATAAGACATGACAAATCAATCGCTTAAAATTAAATCATTATTGAGCCAAATTCAAAATCATCAATCATTATTATTTGCTTCAGATAGTCAAAAATATCTTTCAGAATTATCCAATATGGAGAAAACGCTAGATACGAATATGCGTGCTGCGCAGGAAGACGGGCGGAATTTGCGCATTGCGATTGTTGGGCAGATGAAAGCAGGAAAGTCATCATTTTTAAATGCTTTATTGTTTCCAGTCGATGTATTGCCTAAAGCTGCAACACCAATGACGGCTGCTTTAACTCGTATAGGCTATGCGGAAAAACCTTATGCTGAAATTGAGTTTTATAGTGTTGATGATTGGAGTGGCATTGCACAATCTGCTATAGAGTATCATACCCAGTATCGAACCGTTGAACAGCAATTATCACAAGAAGAACATGAACAGACTCCCATAAGTTTGTTTGGTAATATGAAAAAATTAGTACCAAACAAGCCGAAAGTTATTGAGCCCGCTCTGATTCAAAGCAAGATTAGCGAAGAATTACGCTCTTGTCGTGAGTTAGTCGATATGGCACAGCAACTCAATACACAAGAATATTTGGGAACAAAAAAGCGGATTGAAGCCGCTTCATTGGAAGACTTGGCAAGTGAATTAAAAAATTATGTTGGGAGTCAAGGGAAATTTACTGCAATTACTAAAATGTTTTCTATCTATATCAATGATGAGCGTTTACAAGGTATAGAAATTTACGATACCCCAGGATTTAATGACCCTGTGATTTCTCGTGGACAGCAGACCAGAACATTTTTAGGGCAATGTGATGTGGTCTTTCTACTGTCCATTGTTAGTCAATTTCTCACGGTTTCAGATTTAAGACTATTACGAGAACAGCTCACTGCATCGGGTATCGACAGTAAAGCGGTATTTTTGGTCGGTTCGCAGCGTGATTTGGTTTTCCGTATGGATAGACAAATTCTGATCAGTGCGAAATTGGCAGCTCAACGCTATCCTGAAGACGTCCGCCCACAAGCAACCATCGCAGCGATGATGCAGTTGCTTGATCAAAAAATTCAACAAATGACCGAAACCCAAATCATGCAACATCTCAATAATCCCGATTTAGATGATGCATCGAAAGCATTGTTAAGCGTGATTCAAGGTAGCAAACCGCGTTTAATCTCTGCTTTAACTTGGCGAATTGCTGAGGATTTACCGAAGTTATCTAGTGAATTACAGGAACAATATGATGCACTTTGTTTTGATACAGGGCTCAATTTTGATGTAGAACAGCTTAAGGCGTTTTCAAATATTATCCACTTGCGCAAAGTGATTGAACAACAAAAAGAACGTAAACAGGAACTTACACAAGCAAAAGTCGCTTTATTATTACAAGGTGTAGAGCAACGTACACAGGCAATTCAGCAAGAGCTATTAAAATTGATCAAGGAAAAGATTGATTTACTTGATAGCCAGAGTATTGACCAACTTAATGTCCAAAAGCAGTTAATTGAAAAAAATCTTAAAAATGGACGTTCCAAAATCGAGTATACCATTCATCAAGAATCATCAACGGTTAATCATCAAGTGCGAGCATTATCTCTACAATTGCAATCGGAACGTCAGGCATTTCTATCTATCAGCATCTCGGAAGATAGAAAAATTGAATATGAACAATATGAAAAAAGTGGCTTTTGGTCAGGTGTTGCAAGATTTTTTGGTGCGGGTGGGTATGGTACACGAGAAAAGATCATAGTTACCCCTTATGCTCAGGTTCAGGACAGTATTGAGCAAATTGAAACATTTGGAAATACAGCTGTGGGGCAATTACAACGTAGCTTAAATAGTATTATTGATATGCCAAAACTACGGAAAAACATTGTCATAGCGGCAATCAATTTATTTGATACGAGTGATCCCGATTTTGATGTGGACTTCTTCAAGCTACAAGTTAGCCAGTGTTTGGAAAGTTATGAACCACCTAAGCTTAATCTCAATGTTAGTCAAGTGATAGATAATATTGTGGCTCAATTTGGGTTAGGAAAAGTGACCAATAGCGAAATTCAACAACTTAAACAGGCGCATCATCATGCAATCGCAACAATTTCTGAGTATATAGTACAATTAACAAAACAAGCTGAGCATGACCTTGAACAGTATTTTGAAAATATGCAACAAGTGTTGGTCAATAAAATTATTGGTGAAATTCAAATTAATCTCCAAAGCCTGATGCAGCAGATTGCAGAGAAAGAAAATACCTTAGAGAATTTGAATCAGTTTGAAAGACAATTATCTTCTTTAAATATGACTTAATAATTTTTAGGTCCATGTTTGAGGTCAGTGAGTATCTAAGTAAGATAAGAGCAGGTGTCCAACAAAAATAATAATTTCTGTTTAGTTGAGTGAGAATATGCAAAATTTACATTTTAAATGCAATTCCTCATACCATAATGGTTCTATACCACTGACGCAGATTATTAAATCCTTGAGCAAGTTAATGATGCGGATTTAGTTATATCTAGCTCATCCAGAAAAAATCAATATTATTAGTTTCCTTGCCGTTTAACCTTATACCTCGTATTTCTTCCACCTCCTTCAAGTTTCACAATACAGCCTTTTTCCAATAAATCAGTCAGATGGCGAGTTGCTGTTGCTCGGCTAACTTTAGCTACTTTCTGATATTGTGAAGCACTGATTCCATGCTCAAATCCATTTTCCCCACCATCAAGAAGTCGGTTTAAAACTTTACGCTGCCCCTCCTGCAAATCCACTTCCGAAAAAACCTGCCAAAATGTACTTTTAAAAAGAGTTCTTTCAATACGCTCTAGTGTCTGCTCAAGGCTTTCATTAAGTGCTTGTAAAAACCAAAGTAACCAGTCAGTAATATTAGAACCACTTTTTTGAGTGGCTTCAAGAATTTCATAATAGCTTTTACGCTTATTTAAAATGATAGGTGACATCGCATATAGACGAATACTTTGCTGATCCATTTGCGCTAAAGCCAAATCTGTTAGGGTACGAGTAATACGTCCATTACCATCATCAAAAGGATGGAGTGTCACAAACCATAGGTGAGTTATACCAGCTCGAATCAATGGATCAAGCAGACTATAGTCTCTACTGTTATTAAACCATTGTATAAATTCATTTAAACGTTGTTCTAAACCTTCTCGTGGAGGAGCTTCAAAATGCACTGTAGGGTAGTCCATCCGTCCAGATACTACCTGCATAGGTTCATGTCCACGTAATTGACCGATTCGAATACGCTGTGTTGTCCAGTCACTTTCATTGAATAGCCATTGGTGCCACTGAAATAATCTTTCAGCAGATAGGTCTTGTTCAAAGTTATTTAAGGCATCTAGCATGATATTGGCTAGACCATCTGATCGTTCTGAGCTTGGATAGGGTTGTTCTAGTGATACACCTAAACGCTTTGCTAAAGATGATCGAAGTGAATAAACATTGAGAGTTTCATTCTCAATCGCTGAAGATGAGACAAGATTGGCAATCAGGTTGTCTAAGGTAAGGTGGTCTTTTTCTGGGTTATATTGGCTTTGCCCAAGTAGAATTCCAACTTTTTGATGAATATGTCTGGTGAGTGGAAGAATCTTTTCCTCTTTCCATGTAAATGTTGTCCAGTCAGGCTGTTTCCAAATCCAGTCATCATACATATTTGGCCATTCCTTGAAGTAGTTAGAAATAGGAGTGAGCAGATTATAGTGTATATTTGACTCAATAAATGAGTCAAATGAAATTGTGATTCAGCTCATCTAATTATTCAATCTAATGACTTATTTTGTGGGCATAAAAAAGATGGTGTAGGTTGCTTGAATGATTTTGAAAAAGTGTAGGTTGTTGTGTAGGTTTTGAAATTTTTTTTAAAATTTACGTTATAAATCAATGTAAAGGTATTTATGCATCATCGGCGTGTGAGATGAGAGATCAGCCATAACTGAGTCACTGTTCATGCGTTATAAGTCCTTAAATTGAAAATATATTACTAAATGAAGTTTTACCATTACTGCCTAAAATTGATCGAAATTCAGAAATCTTAACTTTCGATATCAAAATCTCTAAATTATAAAATACAGATTTGGTGTAAACCCTTTTTCGACAGCCATCTTAACAAATTGAGCATGATTAACAAAAAGATTCCGAAGTCTCATGGCGAATCGGTCATCAACTTTGTTTGTAAGTACAGAGTATTAAGAATGAATCGCGGATACAATTGCTATGTATAACGGATGTTACATTTCTATATCTTTACATTAAATCTTTAATCACAATAAATTAAAGAGTTAAAAGCAAACTATATAAACATCATTTGTTTAACACTTTACTCATACGAGCAAGCAGAATGACAGGGATCAAACCCACTAAAACAATTAATAATGCTGCAATTGCTCCATCTTCATATGTTCCTCTTGAGGCTTCAGCATATAACTGAGTTGCGAGGGTTTCCATATTTAAAGGTCGAAGTAACAAGGTGGCGGGCAATTCTTTCATGCAATCTACAAAAATAAGCAATGCCGCAGAGATGATTGCAGGGCGGAGTAGTGGAAGATGAACTTCTTTTAATATTAAAAATTGATTTCGGCCTAAATTTTGAGCCGCATCATCAAATACGCCATGGATACGATTATATCCAGACTCTATTCCACCAATTGCGATTGCAAGAAAGCGTACACTGTAGGCATAAATAAGGGTAAAAGTTGTTCCTAAAAAGAGCAAGCCTGTGTGAATTCCTAATTTAAATTCAAGAAAATCAGCTACCGCATGATCAATTTTTCCAAGTGATAACATAAGACCAATTGCCAACACAGTCCCAGGTATTGCATAACCTAAACTAGCAATTCGGCTAAACCATGTAATTTGGCTAAAGCGTGCCGCACTGACAATAAAGAATCCGATTGCAATTGTGATCACAGTAGCAATTGTAGCTAAAAATAAAGTGTTGATTGATGCTTGTAATAAATAGTCTGAAAAACCTGCATACTTGAAACGCTTATAAGATTCCACCAATAAATGCATGAACGGAATGAGGAAACCAATGCTGATAGGGATTAATCCAAGCGTTAAACATAAACCAGCTTTTGTGCCACTGAGTTGTTGTGCTGGCATCAATCGACTACGTTGAGCAGAGTTCATATAGCGTTGTTTGCGTCTCCCCAGTCTTTCAATAACGACCAATAAAGTAATAATGATCAACATGAAGATCGCGATTTGTGCAGCACTAGCGAGATTGGATTGATTCGTCCACGTTGAGTAGATCGACAAAGTTAGGGTTTTGACGCCTAGAAACTCGGTTGCACCGATGTCATTAATGGTTTCCATCAAAGCTAAACTAGCCCCCACAGCGATTGCTGGGCGAGCTAAAGGAATCGCGACTCGAAAAAAAACTTGGTTTGGGTTGAGCCCTAAACTGCGTGCAACTTCAATCAAGCTAGCTGATTGCATGAGAAACATTGCACGTGTACTTAAGTAGACATAAGGATATAAGACAAAACTTAATAGAAAAATACAGCCCCAAACAGAGCGAATATTCGGAAACCAAGCAGGTTGAGATTCCCAACCAAAGTTAGCTGCTAGAAAGCTTTGTACTGGGCCGATAGGATGTAAAATATCGATATAGCTATAAGCGATGATATATGTTGGTATTGCAAGGGGAAGCAGCAGCGCCCAATCTAAAAAAGCTCGACCTCTAAACTGATATGCGGTTACTAACCATGCGCTACCAGTCCCGATTAAAATCGTGAGTAGACCAACACCAAATAATAAAATACCGGTATCAACCAAAGTAGGGGGCAGAACATACTGAATCAGATGCCCAAAAATATCACTATTACCCTGAATTGCTGTTAAAACCAATGCAATAACAGGCAAGCAAGCAAGTAAGGTCAATACCCCACTGAGCGATGTAAATAAATTAAAGTGATGCTTATTTTTGGTCATTAGAGATTAAGAAACTATTGAAGAGCAGGTTTAAGAAGTTTGATTGGACAGGTCAAAACAAAATGAATGACCTGCCCATAAAATCACTTAGTGATTAAATTGAACTTTATCGACTAACAGATTTGCTGCTTTACGATATTTTGCAATTTCACTCAGACGGACGTTATCAATATTTAACTTTCCGAAACTTGCGATAATTGGATCAATCTTCACACCAGGTTTTACTGGATACTCATAACCACTTTGTGCATAGATTGCTTGTGCATGGTCTGAAGATAAAAATTCCAATAATTGAACTGCTTCTTTACGGTTTGGTGCATATTTTGCTACAGCTGCACCTGATACATTGATATGCGTTCCACCATTTTTAAAGCGAGGTAATACAACATTAATTGAATTGCCCCAACGTTGTTGCTCAGCATCACCATTACGCATTGTTCCTACGTAGTAGGTATTTGCAACGCCGATATCACAAATTTTACCGAGAATATCGCGTGCAACATCACGATCGCCACCACTCGCTGGGCGTGCTAAATTTGCTTTGATGCCACGTAACCATTGCTCAGTTGCTTTTTCGCCGTGATGAGTAATATAGGATGCAATTAGCCATGTGTTATAAGGATGGCTGCCAGAGCGGATACAAATCTTGCCTTTCCATTTTGGATTTGCGAGATCTTCATAACTGATGGCTTTTAGTGGTGTACGTTCTTTAGAAACATATACTGCACGAGCACGCATAGATAGCGCATACCAATGACCATTGGCTGCACGTAAGTTACCTGGAATCGCGGTATTTAAAACTTTAGAGTTCACTCGTTGAGTTAAACCATTTTCAACCAAATCAACCAAATTACCGAAATCAACTGTCAGCATGACGTCTGCAGGTGAGCGGCGACCTTCAGTTTTCACACGTTCCAGCATTCCATCTTTGATAAAAACTGTGTTTACTTTAATACCTGTTTTTTGATTGAACTCATCTAATAGCGGTTGAATTAAAACAGGTTCGCGAGTGGTGTATAGATTGACCTCAGCGGCATTTACCCAACCACTGCTGAGTGCGACAAGACTAACTGAAAGCGCATGAAGTTTTATTCGTTGGTTCATTTTTGATCCCTAAAGAAGAAACTTGAATAATAAATACCAGTTAAGTGGATGATTGATGGGTTTCGATTGAATCATTGGCTTCATAAAAGAAACACTGAGATAAATCTAACGATAGGTAGACGGTGTCTGCTTGGTCGTAATGTTGAGAATATTCAACATAAGCAATTAACACTTTATCTTCTGCCTCGATTTTTAATTTAAGTAGTTGTGAATAGCCTAAGAAGTTCGACGAAATAATTTTAGCAGCTAGACTATTTTCAGTTTTTATCCGATTAACACGTAATTGATGGGGTCTAAAATAGCAACGAATCTCGTTATTACTCGTCAAATGTTTTGGAATATCAATATTTCCAAAAATCGTATGCAGTTGTTGATCTTGTATTTGGGTTTTTATTTCATTCAAATCGGAAAAATAACGTGCTGCAAAAAGTGTTTTCGGTTGGAAGTAAAGCTGCTTAGGCGTACCACTTTGAATGATTTTACCCTGATGCATCAAAATAATCTGATCAGCAATTTGAAGTGCTTCTTCAGGATCATGAGTCACAATGATAGTTGTGGTCGAAGTCTGTTTTAAAATATCAATGGTGTTTTGTCGAATTTGATCACGTAAACGATGATCCAAATTCGAAAATGGTTCATCCATAAGTAAGACATGAGGTTTAGGTGCGAGTGCACGAGCTAAAGCGACACGCTGTTGCTCACCACCAGATAAAGTATGTGGATAGCTATGAATATGATGCGACATAGAGACATGCTTTAACGCATTTTCAGCAATAGATTGACGCTCGTGCTTCGGGATTTTTTTCAATCCAAACATCACATTTTCCAACACGCTTAAATGTGGAAAGAGAGCATAGTCTTGAAATACAAAACCGATATTGCGTTCTTCAGCTTGAACTTGTTGATATGGGTCCCATAGAACTTTTCTTTCTAGCTGAATAGAACCCTCAGTAGGAGTCTCTAGACCTGCGATCAGACGTAGCATGGTTGTCTTACCGCAACCTGAATGTCCCAATAGGCAAATAATCTGACCACTTTGAGCAGACCATGATGCTTGATTTACAGCAAAACGCTCACCGAATTTTTTGCTAAGCTTTTGAATCGTTAAGACATTGGCCAACGTTACGGTATGAGCATTCATGGTCAATTCACAGGAATAATTCTTGCCCAAATAATAACTGATAATTCTTCTCAAGTGGAGTTTTTTTGAAGGAATGGGAGCGTGTTTATTGGCGCTATTTTAATAAACTCAAAGGTTGAGTGATTTAACTTGAATAAGCAATTATTTAATTAAATATTAGATATTTAACTGGCTTATAAATAAATTATTTAGTGAGTGATAGATTGAGTGCTAGTATCACTTTAACTTTTAGAAGTGTTTTTTTACAACATGCAAAATCAGACGGTAGAGAAAGCTAGTGTACCCATACTGACTTTAGCTGCACTTGGTGTAGTCTTTGGTGATATTGGAACTAGCCCACTTTATGCACTTAAAGAAAGCTTTCATGCAACACATGGAATGCCAATCAATGAAATTAATATTTTAGGAATCTTGTCGCTTATTTTCTGGACCATCATGTTGATCGTCTCTCTTAAATATGTGATGGTGATAATGCGAGCAGATAACAATGGCGAAGGTGGAATCATGGCATTACTTGCTTTGAATTTACGTCAGCCAGGTCTTTCTAATCGAACAAAAATTCTGATTACAGCTTTAGGATTTATTGGCGCTTCATTATTCTTTGGTGATGGTATTATTACACCCGCAATATCTGTGTTATCGGCTGTGGAAGGACTTTCTGTTGCGGCTCCAGCATTTGATAAATTTATATTACCGATCAGTATCGGCATTCTGACGGCATTGTTTGTTGTACAAAAACATGGAACTGCCGTAATGGGTAAGTTTTTTGGCCCAATTACACTGCTTTGGTTTTTGTCTATTGGTGCAATTGGGTTTGTGAGTATTATTCAAAGCCCAACGATTTTGGCTTTCTTAAGTCCACATTTGGCATTGCAATTTATTATCACCAATCCGTATATTTCATTTTTTGTGATGGGCGCTGTCGTTTTGACCGTCACAGGTGGTGAAGCGCTTTATGCTGATATGGGGCATTTTGGTGTTCTTCCGATACGCCTTGGTTGGTTCCTCGTTGTTTTGCCTTGTCTTATGTTGAATTATGCAGGTCAAGGTGCTTTATTGCTGAGAGATCCTACAGCGATTACCAATCCATTTTATTTACTTGTACCATCCTTTTTCCTCTATCCAATGATTCTTATTGCGACCGCAGCAGCTGTGATCGCATCACAGGCATTGATTAGTGGTGTTTTTTCGATGGCGAAACAAGCGATTCAATTAGGTTATTTACCTCGTCTGAATGTACTACATACCTCAGCGTCTGAAGTGGGTCAAATTTATATCCCTTTACTCAATTGGATTCTATATATTTCAATTTTATTCCTAGTTTTACTCTTTAAAACAAGTAGTAATTTAGCAGGTGCTTATGGTCTTGCCGTAACGATTACCATGTTCTGCGATACGCTTTTGGTTGCATTTCTTGCTTATAGCTACTGGAAATGGAAAACGTGGAAACTGGTTTTATTCGCTGTACCATTCATTTTCATTGACTTAGTGCTGTTAGGCTCGAATCTACTTAAGTTCTTTATTGGTGGATGGGTGCCTGTGCTTATCGCTGTATTTGTTTTTACATTGATGATGACATGGAAGAAAGGGCGGGTTCAATTGCAGGAAAAACTCCAAAGCGATACGTTGCAGTTAGAAACCTTTATTAAATATCTAGGCACAGATATGAATAAGGTATCTGGTACTGCTGTGTTTCTGACAGGTTCTCCATCTGTAGTACCACATGCGTTGTTGCATAATCTCAAGCACAACAAGATTCTTCATGACAAAAATATGTTGGTAACGGTGCAAGTTTCGGATATCCCATACGTGCAAGATGAACTGAGATATGAGTTCGAAGTTTTAGAGAAAGGCTTTTATCGGATACAAATCAATTATGGTTTTAAAGAGCAGCCGAATGTACCTATGGTCTTAGAGCAAATTTTCAATAAAATTGATTTTGAATATAATCTGATGGAAATCAGTTTCTTTGTGTCACGCGAAAGATTGATCTACAAAGCGGATAATAAGTTAACTACATGGAGAAAACAGTTATTCGCTACGATGCAAAAGAATACAAGTCCTATTAGCGATTTTTATCAAATCCCTACGAATCGTGTTGTCGAAATTGGTAGTCAGATTGAGATATAAAAAAAAAGAGCCTTTTTGAAAGGCTCTTTTTTTATGCTTGGATTTACATCGGATAAATAATTTTGACTTTCTTAATGCGAGTGCCATCCATTTCTATAATTTCGAAATAGATTCCCTCATAGGTCAATGTAGAACCGACATCAACTTGACCTTCTAATTTATCTAGTAACAAACCAGCGACACTTACATAGCCTGAACCTTCCTGAACCAGTTCAAGTGTGCCTAATTCAAGTTGAAGTTGATAAAGGTCTAATAAGCCAGATGCTACCCATTCTTGATGAGATACTTTCGTCAAATCCAGTTGTTCATCCGAGTCTGGGAATTCACCAGCAATTGCTTCAAATACATCTAATGGAGTGATTAATCCTTGGATATTTCCAAATTCATTCGTCACCATGACTAAAGAGCCTTTTGAAGAGCGCAAAGTATTAATTGCATCTATCACTTTCATCTTTTCAAAAATAAAAATCGGACGTTGGCGTTTTAAAAGATTTTGCAATTCTTCTTTTTCATCCAAACAATCAATCAGCTCTTTTGCACGTACAACAGTAATGACTTTATCCAAATTGCCTTTACAGACAGGGAATAAGCTGTGAGGTACTGCAAGTACTTTAGCTCTGATATCTTCAATATCATCATCGATGTTGACCCAAGAAATTTGATCTCTAGGTGTCATAATCGATGATACAGAGCGTTCAGCCAGAGTTAATACACCACCGATCATGTAGCGTTCTTCGGCACCGAATGAATCATCGTTGTTATCAATAATCGTTGGGTCATTTTGCTCTTTGCCACCCATGAGCTTAAAGATCGTGTTTGCAGTACGGTGTCTTAAAGGTAGTTTTGATGCATGTTTTTCAGCATTTCGTTGAGTAAATTGGTTGAAACCTTCAATTAGGATTGCAACGGCAATACCTGAATAGATATAACCTTTCGGGATATGGAAACCAAAACCTTCAGCAATCAAGCTAATACCGATCAGTAGTAAGAAGCTTAAGCATAAAATAACAACAGTAGGATGCTTATTTACAAAGTTTGTTAATGGTTTTGATGCAATCAACATCACTACAACAGCGATCACCACGGCTGCCATCATGACATAAATATTGTCAACCATTCCGATTGCTGTAATCACAGAATCTAAAGAAAACACCGCATCTAGAATAACGATCTGAGTGACCACCATACCAAAGCTTGCATAAGCAACACTTGATTGGGTTTTATGTACAGGTTTGCCTTCTATTTTTTCATGTAATTCTGTAACGGCTTTATAGAGTAAGAAAAGACCACCAAAGAGTAGGATTAGGTCTCGACCTGAGAAACTCAGAGTCCATATATGGAGAATAGGTTTTGTTAAAGTAACTAGCCAAGAGATAATGGAAAGCAGGGCTAAACGCATGATAAGGGCTAATGAAAGACCTATGATTCTTGCTTTATCTCTTTGTTCTGGAGGAAGTTTATCTGCAAGAATTGCAATGAAAACTAAGTTATCAATGCCAAGTACGATTTCGAGTACGATTAAAGTTAATAACGCGATCCAGATGCTAGGGTCTAAAAGAAATTCTATCATCCTAGTTCTCCAAGCTGTCTACTGAGAGAGCCAAAGATACGCCTTAAAGGTGAGGGGTCCATATGTATAAAACCTTTGATTTAAATGGTATCTGCAAATTTATCAAAGATTCACAAAAATAAAAGTAATAATCTGAGCACAGAAACAAATTAAATATATACTCCATCGCCTTAGTTCAGATTTATCTGCTCGTTTTTCTTATTTTTAAGATCACCATGAAGCCTGTTCCGCAATCCCGATTTTTACGTTATTCCATTCGAGATGGTTTGCATCTCAAAAATAATTCTTCGTATTGGCATAAATTACATCTCGACCCTTGGTTATTGAGCCTTCTCATTTTAAATGCGATCTTAGGTTTAATCGTCGTATATAGTGCATCGGCTCAAGATATGGGGTTGGTATTCAAACAAGGATTTAGTTTCCTTTTAGGATTTGTAGCACTTTTTATTTGTGCTCAAGTTCCTCCAAAAGTTTATCAAGCATTTAGCCCTTATCTATATGCTGTGAGTTTGGTACTGCTTATCGCTGTATTTTTTATCGGTGAAGTGAGAATGGGTGCACGTCGGTGGATTGCTATTCCATTGTTAGGAAGTATGCAACCAAGTGAACTGATGAAGTTTGCAATGCCGCTGATGATCACGTGGTTTTTATCTAGAAATGCTTTGCCACCTAGAATATTTCATATTTTGATTTCATTGGTTTTAATTGTCATTCCTTTACTTTTAGTCGCATTACAACCTGATTTGGGGGCAGGCATTCTGATCCTCACCAGTGGTCTGTTTGTATTGTTTTTGGCAGGTATTTCTTGGAAATTAATTCTAGGCTCTATGGGTTTAGTGATGTTATTTCTTCCGATTGCTTGGACTTTTTTATTGGAAAGCTATCAAAAAAAGCGTATCACAACTTTGATTGATCCTGAGGCTGATGTCCTTGGTTCAGGTTGGAATATTATTCAGTCTAAAATTGCGATTGGTTCGGGTGGGTTTTCAGGAAAAGGTTATTTACAAGGCACTCAATCACATTTTGGATTTTTACCTGAACGGCATACAGACTTTATTATGTCAACTTATGCAGAAGAGTTTGGTTTTATTGGTGTGGTGATTCTATTTAGCTTATATGCAGCAATCATCATCCGCTGTTTTATGATTGGATTAAACTCATTTAATAATTTCGGACGATTGATTGTCGGTTCATTAGCATTGTCTTTTTTTCTATATGTCGTTGTTAACTCAGGTATGGTTAGTGGAATTTTTCCTGTGACAGGAGATCCATTACCATTTATGAGCTATGGTGGTACAGCTATTATCACCTTATTGGCAGGTTTTGGGATTGTGATGTCAGTTCATACGCATCGCTAGTTGATTCATCATCTTTGATTGAAACATGTATTTCGGAGTCGCTCATTAAATTTTATGAGTTGACTGAATCATGGCGAGCAGATGACCTGTTTTTAGATAAAGTGTTGCGCCTTGTTGACCTGATTGAAGTTGGAAATCTGCCTGTGGAGGAATACGTAACCAAGAACCTGTTGGATAAGTTTCTTCACTATGGCTGATTTCGCCTTCAATCACTAAAATTTCAGCACCACCTTTTACATCATATTCGATGGGATGTAAGGGCATGATTTTTTCTAGATAAGTATGCTCTAGCTGAGATTGGTAAAGTTCACAGATGTCTCGATGTCCCATTTTTTTCCAGTTATTTGGGTTATGGGTATCGATACGAACAGCTTCAGTTTCAGTCTCGGACATTTGTCTGAGTTTGACAAAGATCAAGGTGCCCATCTCACTAGATGGAATATGACTAGAGTTATGAGGATTCCGCAAATACCATCCTTTTTGATAGTGTTGGCTACCATCTTCAGTGAACATTCCAGACAATACCAAAATCTCTTCGCCATGAGGATGTTGGTGTTTTGGAAATAAGCTTAGAGGTGCGTATTTGACTAAACTTGTTGCTCTAGCTGCCTCATTGCCAATTCGGTCTAACATGACACGTTCTACTTCGCCGCCAGGTGATTTTACCCATTGATAGTCTCTGGGTTTGACGACTGCGAACTTTGAAAAATCAGCATTTAGCAAAAACATCGGAATTATCCTCAGTAATATTGTCTAAGATAACTATCGGCATTTAGATCATTAGTCAATCTTGAAAAAAGAATTGGGATGATTCTTTTTTCATTTATTTAATCCTCAACGTGCTGAATATTATTTCAAATGAAAAGAATAACTCGAAAAATCACACTTTCTTCATCCTGAGTTACTTATGCTTTGTTAGGAAATTTAACAGATTGATATTGAACGACAGCGAAGTGATTTCATTTTATGTTGAATACTAAAAATTATGATGATGGTGACCTTTCAAGAATTATTGAAATGGCATGGGAAGATCGAACACCTTTTGAAGCGCTAGAGCGCGAATATGGTCTGAATGAATCTGCTGTAATCAAACTGATGAGGCAAAATTTGCAAGCCAGTAGTTTTAAACTCTGGCGTAAACGGGTGACGGGTCGAAAAACCAAGCATTTGCAACTACGTTCACCTGAGATCAGTCGCGGCTACTGCTCACGTCAATATAAGCACCATTAATTCTGCGTTTGCTATCCACAATTGTCCTTTTTGAGGTTGCTAGCATTTCTATTGATATATCTCAAGTTATTGAATTTAAGGTAATGTAATGTCAAATCTATCGATTGCTTATATTTTTCAGCAACAACAACTTTTAGTTGATGAACTGTTTCAATTACCACGAGTTGAAAAATTGCACAGTGATTTAGTACTGTCAGATGATGAGCAGGTCGTTGCGCGAGATCTATTACCCAATGAAAGCATACCCGTTGGCTATCAGTTGGTGCCGATACGTCAGCTTTTACAATATTGGAATCACCAACAGTTTGAGCAAGCAAGTCGAGCTGTACAACTTTTAGAATGGCGACGTAACCATCAGTTTTGTGGGCGATGTGGTGACAAGACCCAACAAAGTACTGATCAGTTTGCGATGATGTGTCCAAGTTGTGGTTATAACCAATATCCACGTGTTAATCCTTGTGTGATTACGATTATCACAAGAGGGGATGATGAGATACTGCTTGCAAGAACAACGCGTAATAAGACCATGTATAGTTTAATTGCAGGCTTTGTGGAGGTAGGTGAAACCTTAGAAGAAGCAGCGCGTCGAGAGACTTTGGAAGAGGTTGGTTTAAATATCAAAAATATTCAGTATCTCGCCAGCCAGCCATGGCCTTTTCCAAGTAATTTAATGGTTGCATTTAAAGCTGAATATCACTCAGGTGAAATTAAAATACAGGAAAAAGAAATTAGTGATGCACAGTTCTTCAAATTTGATCAACTGCCTGAAATTCCATTTAAAGGAAGTATTGCCTATGCAATGATTATGCACGTTATGCATGGAACGCCAGTCGCGGATGATACAAGTGAATGGTTATAAGTCTATACCTTTAAAGCTTATTTATCGCAATCATTCGGAAAAATGAGTTCAAAGCAAATACCATCTGGAGTGTTGTAAGCCAGATATTCACCTTGATGAAGAGTCATAATGGAGGCAACGATGGATAAACCAAGACCTCCAGTTTGACTGCTTAGATGGCGGCTAGAAGTGCATTGATAAAAGCGTTCAAACAGAGAATCAAGATGCTCGTTTGCAATGCTCGTATCACTGGTGATCACATATAAACTAGTCGTGGAGCTTGGTTCATTTTTTTTGTTGTTTCGACTGCCAATATAGATCTGACGTTGCAAACCACCATGTGTCAGTGCATTCGAAATTAAATTATAAAGTGCTCGTTGCAGTAATTCTGGATCAGCCAATATTTGGGTTTGTTCTAACTGCAAAATAAACTGGCAAGCTTGTTCTTCAGCTTGATGCTCAAAAATGTCACAAATCGTCTCAACCAAGTTGGGTAAATCGACCCATTGTTTATTTAACATCACCATCTGACGATTCGCACGTGCAAGAAAAAGCATGCTGTCAATCATACGTTTTAGGCGTTGGTAATCTTCTAAATTTGAATACAGTAGTTCTTTATATTGCTCATCTGTGCGCTCACCCATAAGCATGATTTCCGTTTGTCCAATCAGGTTGTTGAGTGGGGTACGAAATTCATGTGCAATGTCTTCTGAGAATCGGTTGAGTTGCTGATATCCGATTTCAATTCGGTTCAGCATGGTATTGATGTCTGCCGTCAGTTGTTCAATTTCTGATGGAGCTTGATCAAGCTGAATTCTTTGCTGCAATTGATGTACATTGATTGCCTGAGTTTGTTGTTGCAGTTTTCTTAAAGTACTGAGTCCAAAATGGCTAGCCAGAGCAGATAATATAAAAATCAGTACAACCCCGATGCTCACTGAAACCAATAAACCGTTACGGAATGGCTCAAGAATATTGAGACGTTCAGACCATTGCTTGCCCGCAATGAGCACATAAGGCTTTTGATGAATGTTGATCGTTTTCCATGACAAGCGTGTTGGGTGTTCGGTCTGAGTCAAATCTGTAAATTGGATGCTGCTTGAGGTTGCCAATTTGGGAAGGGGAATATTTAAGGGATTAATATCAATTAGACGTTGATTATGATCCATTAAAATAAACAAGTTATCTTGGTTGCCTAACATATTTTGATAGAGCTTAGGACGAGCAACAATTTGATTTATATTTTCACTATCTTGTAGAAGTATTTCGAGTCGTTCAATTCGGTCCGTTAGAGCATGATCTTGTTGGATAATTAAAATTTGATTAATCCCAACATAACTAATCATTGCCACTACGCATAAAACGAGAGCGCTGCAGAAAGTCACCAATAGAGTGAGTCTCAATTCTAATGAGCGAAAGATATGATTCATCATGCTTGAACCGATAGCTTATAACCTAAGCCCCGAATCGTATGAATTAACTTTAAATCATGTCCATCATCAATTTTGCTGCGTAAGCGACGTACAGCAACATCGATAAAGTTAGTATCTGTATCAAAGTTAATATTCCAAACTTCTGAGGCAATTTGGCGGCGCGTAATAATTTCATCTTGATGCAAAAGCATAAATCGAAGTAGGTTAAATTCCTTCTTACTGAGGTCGATTAATGAATCTTCTCGCCAAACTTTGTGTTGTGTTAAATCCATCTTTAATGATGCAATCGAGAGTTCATTTTCTTGATTATATTGTTGGCGTCTTAAAAGACTTTTGATCCGAGCAAGTAATTCAATATAGGAAAATGGTTTTGCTAAATAATCATCTGCACCTAGTTCTAAGCCTTTGACACGATCTAAAATCTGATCCTTTGCAGTTAAAAAGATCACGGGAACCTTAGAAAATTGGCGAAGTATTTTCAATACATCCCAGCCATCAAGATCAGGCAACATTACATCTAAAATCACCAAAGAATAGGATTTCATTTTTAATCTTTCCAAACCTTCTAGTCCTGAATGGACGCACTCCGCTGTATAGCCTGACTCAATTAAGCCTTTTACTAAATAAGACGCGATCTTCGTTTCATCTTCGATAATCAGAATACACATTTTTGTTCAGACTCTTTGTGAACATGACAATTTTGTAATGTGATTGTCATGCTGTGGCGGAATGGATTTGTTTAAGATTTTCAAAGCATATCAGGCAGGAATCAATATGAATAAGCTTAAAATTCTTGGTTTAACGCTACTGTTCAGTAGCACTGTTGCACACTCTATGGAGTTGAAGCAAGTTTATTCATTGGATCTTCAAACAGCCAAAGTATTAGTCAATGAAGCTGAGCGCGTATGTAAAAACATTCAGCAAAATATTGCGGTCGCAGTTGTTGATCAAGGTGGTAATACACTTTATGCACACCGCCATGAGTCGGTGGGTCCACACAATTTAGATGCTGCAGAGCAAAAAGCATTTACAGCATTATCAACGAAAACAGCGACCTTGGCTTTGAGTCAAACAGCAAATAGCAATCCTGATGCAAAAAATTTGACCACCGTTTCTAAGCTGTTGTTATTGGGTGGTGGATTACCTATTCGATACCAAAATCAAGTGGTCGGAGCGATTGGTGTTGCTGGAGCAGGCGGTGCTAAAAACGATGATTACTGTGCTACATCAGCCATTCAAATATTGAAAAATCTGTAAGGAGTTTGTGATGTTAAAGAAAATCTTACCTTATTCGCTTATCTTATTCAGTTCAGCGGCATTTGCTGAACAGAACCCATTGAGTGTCCATGTTCTTAATTTAGAAAATGGTTTACCTTCAGCAAATGTTGAAGTTGTTCTTGAAAAAAGCTCTGGTGATCAGTGGATTAAATTGAATCAGAAACTTACGGGTGAAAATGGGCGGATTACTGCGCTATATCCTGAGAACAAAGCCTTCGAAAAAGGGGTTTACAAAGTGACCTTTAAAACTGAGGCTTGGTTCAATCAACAAAAGCAACAGACCTTTTTTCCAGAAGTTCCTGTGATTTTTAAAGTGGATGGAACGGTTAAACATTATCATATTCCTTTATTACTCAGCCCTTATGGTTATTCAACTTATCGCGGAAATTAGTACAAATATTGGCTGCTTCGGCAGCCTTTTGTTTAATCAGTTTTCTTGTTCTACTTTTTCAGTGTTACACATAATTGTAAATCTATATTTTTTATTTCAATCACTTAGATGAAAAATTAACAGTCTGTTAATACTTATAATATTTCTTACAACCCGTTGTTAGACAGACTTTGATCTATAGGGCATAGTCTAATCAGGAATTATTATTAAATGAGGAATACTATGAATAAGGTGACAGTGGTCGTAAAAGACCAAGAAGAAAATGAATCAATTGTAATTGCTCAGCTTAATGACCTTGAAGATAAAGACATTCCTTTTTTTAAGCGAGTGGAACATATTGAGGTAGATGGTGAAATTATTCATCCAAATATCGATTTGCTCTTTGAAAATGAGGCAGATGGAAAAATTTATAAACTTGTTGCTCCAGTAAATGATAAACGCTTTATATAAATCTTGATGAAATAAAAGAAACCACTTAAATCAAGGTTTAAGTGGTTTTTTACTGAAATATCTTTTATTGATCATGAGTCTTTTATATGAATTATTTGCTTAATATCTGAATGTGTTGCTTGTACTGTATAAATTTACACGAACGGAAACTTGTTTCGTATCTGAGTTAATTTGCATCAATGATTTTACTGAATTGGATTTAGTCCTTGAATAATATCTTGAAATTCAGAACCATTGAGCCAAAAAGATTTCTTTAAAAATAAAGTTGTCATAATACTTTCAGCCGCCTCACTGTTGGGGCTGTCACAGAATAATCCATAACAACTACCCAAAACGGTATTGTTCTCAATGAGACGAATAAAATAAGCGTGTTTTTCGTCAGCATAGCCAAGAATAGCATCACGTTGATTGTTCATTTTTCATGTCTCCACATCAAAAAATCTTGAATAAAACCTAACTGCTGAAAAGATCAAAATAATCAATCTGTTAAATCAAATACCATCAAAGCATAAGTTGCCTAAATATATGATTTAATTATCGAAAGTTGGTTTGTTTGACATCCTTGTTAACTTAAACAAGCCAAAATCTGATCTATGAAATTTATTCTTATGCAAAATTAATTTTTCGTCAACTTGAATTTGTAACTTTTTCAAGTTAGATTAAATAAAGGCGATGAAAACAAGGGAGGGGTGAGTTATGTCCAAAAAAACTGAGTTTGAACATGGTGGGGCTCGAACCAACGCTGGTCGTAAAGCTCAATTTAGCGAACCCACCAAAGTAATACGTGTTCCTGAATCACAAGTTGATTTCATTAAAAACTGGTTATTGAATAATGCCAAGACAGGTATTAATACCGATCTCAGCACTTCTTTGAAAGTTCAGAGTGTTCAAGCAAAGAATGATCGAATTTACCATATTCCTTTGGCGACGGAACGTGTTGCAGCAGGTTTTCCATCGCCTGCACAAGACCATGTTGAGCAAGCTTTGGATTTAAATGAGTTTTTAATTAGAAATGAAAACTCGACATTTATCGTAAAAGCAAATTCCTTGTCCATGTTGGATGCTGGCATTGATATTGATGATCCCTTGGTAGTAGATCGAAGTATCCCTGCAAAGTCTGGCGATATCGTCATTGCACTGATTGATAATGACTTTACGGTAAAGCGTTTAATGATTGATCATCATTTCAGTCCACCCAAAGTTTGGTTAAAAGCTGAAAATCCTGATTATCAAAATATTTATATACAAGAGGGACAGGAGTTGGTGATTTGGGGCGTCGTGACCTATAACTTAAAGCCGATGAGGTGATCCAATGCCATTGCCACAACGTATTTTTGCCTTGATTGATGTGAATAATTGTTATGTGAGTTGCGAGCGCGTATTCAATCCGAAGCTAGAAAAGCATCCCGTTGTGGTACTTTCAAATAATGATGGCTGTGTAGTATCGCGTTCGCATGAAGCAAAACAATTGGGTATCAAGATGGCGGTTCCCTTTTTTCAGATCGAAGATATTATTCGAAAGCATCAGGTTGCCGTTTTCTCAAGTAATTATGCGTTGTATGCAGAAATGTCACGGCGATTTATGAATATTTTGGGCAGTTTCGTTGCTCCATGTGAACAAGAAATTTACTCGATTGATGAGTGTTTCCTTGAGTTAACAGCATATCAGCATCATTTCGATTTAACTGAATATGCCCAAACCATTCTAACAACCATCAAAAACTGGTTAGGATTACCTTGTTGTATAGGCATTGGATATTCCAAAACACAGGCAAAAATTGCAAATCATTTAGCAAAAACCCATCGATGTTTTAACAGTATCTGTAATATGGTTGATGAAGATCCTTGTGTGATCGAGGATTTATTGAGTCATACCGCAGTAGGTGAGGTGTGGGGCGTAGGTCGTAAGATTCGCCAACGTTTAGAAGTGATGGGTATTCATTCAGTTATGGATTTGGTTGAAGCAGATCCGAAAATGATTGGAAAACATTTCTCTGTTGTTTTGGAAAATACAGTTAAAGAGTTGCGTGGCATCGCCTGTTTAGAAATTGAAGACGTGTTGGCTGATCGACGACAGGTATTAAGTAGTCGTTCTTTTGGGCAATTAATTCAAGATAAAAATAGCCTAAGCGAAGCATTGACTGAATTTACCTTAAGAGCAGTTGAACGGTTACGGAAGCAAAAACTTCTATGTAAGGCGATCGGTGTTAGTATCCGTACAAATCGTTTTAATAAAGCAGAGAATTATCGTCCATTTACAGTGGTGTATTTGGCTGATTATAGTGATGATCGTTTAGAGATTTTGAAGGCTGTGCAAATAGGATTAGACCGAATTTATCAAAAAGGTTACCGTTATAAAAAAGCAGAAGTCATTTTGTTAGATATCATTCCACAACATAGTCATGCTGTTGATTTATTTCATGATACGGATGAAATGCTGGCACGGAAAAGTCTATCGATGACATTTGATCATATCAATGAAAAATTTGGTAAAGATAAAATGACGCTTGGGCGTTTGATTACGCCAAATGGACGAGCATGGGCGATGTCTCAGAGCTTCAAATCTCCTAGCTATTTAACAAAATGGAATGAAGTGCTCAGAGTTAGCTAGATTTTTTGAGCAATATATAAATGTTAATATATAAAAAAGACAGGTTTAACCTGTCTTTTTTATACCTAAAATATTTATTTATAACGTTTTGGCGTAGGTTTCGAGTTGATCAACAACCGTTCCCCAACCACTAAAGAAACCCATATCTTCATGTTGTTGTCGTGCTTCAGGAGTACGATGGCGTGCAATAGCTGTGTATTTCGTTGATCCATTTCCGAGATCTTCAAATAGGATAATTGCTGTCATAAATGGATTTTCACTGGGTTTCCATTCTTCAGTATAAGCATCAGTAAATACTAATTTTTCGCCATCAACGACTTCTAGAAAAACACCATTATTGGGAATCTGATTGCCATCAACATCAAACAATGTGTTGAATTTTCCACCTACTTTTAAGTCTATTTCACAGGACACGATGGAGTGAGGTTTAGGAATAAAAAAGTGTTTTATATGCTCTGGAGTTGTCCAGCATTCCCAAAGTAACTCACGTGGCACAGCTACAGTTCGTTCTAGTTTTAAATCTGTTTGGGGATCAAGATTCATTTTTTCTTTTCCTTTGTAAATTTAATGCATAGTTATCTAATTGATTTAAGCGTGTTTCCCATATGGCTTGTTGTTCTTGCAACCAATGTTGTAAAGGGCTAAACGCATGGGGGCGAAGAGCATAGGTTCTCACTCTGCCATTTTTTGTTGTTGTGATCAGTCCTGCTTCTTCCAATTTCTTTAAATGTTTAAGAAAAGAGGGCAAAGCCATCGTATGCTCTTTTGCAAGTGAGGTGGTTGTTGCTTCACCTGTTGCAAGACGAGTGAGTATTGCTCTGCGTGTAGGATCACTTAAAGCATTAAATAACAGATCGAGTTGAAAATCATACTTAGCCATATGGGTAAGTATTAGGTTAAAAAAACAACAAGTCAAGTAAAACTTATCTAAATGGCTAAGTTTTAGATTTAATCTTAAAAAATTTAAGAGCTGAATAAAGACTCAGAAACTCTATCTGATTCTTTATTCGAATCGCTCAACGAATATTTGCCCACCATTGCTTGAAACTTTGTTGTTCATTATCGAGTTCAACCAATTCACCGATCATGGGGGTGGCAAGTCGATAATTTCTTTGTTTTGAATATCTTACAATACGATTAATTGGCTCATTCCAAGGGTGTTTTGCGAGGCTAAACTTAGAATGATGCACAGGTAGCATGTTACGTGCTTGGAGTTCTTCTGTCGCTTGTGCAACTTCATCTGGATGACAATGTACGGAGCGCCAAGCAGCATCGTATTGACCATTTTCCATCAATGCCCAATCAAAAGGTCCGTACTTTTTACCAATCTCCACAAAATGTTTGTCATAGCCTCCATCACCTGTATAAAAAATCTTTCTATTCGGTGATTGTATGATGAAGGATACCCAGAGGTTTTTACCGCCTTTAAAGGCACGCCGTGAATCATGATGAGTTGTTTCGGTGATGATCGTAATATCACCTTCAAATTCAATTTTGTCACCCCAGTCTCGTTCAATCAATTTTTCTTTTGAATAGCCCCAGTACTCGAAGTGTTCTCCGACACCGAGACCAGTAATGACATACTTGACTTTGTGCTTTAGTTGCAAAATGGTTTTATAATCCAGATGATCATAATGGTCATGTGAGATCAATAAATAGTCAATTTCGGGTAATTCCTCGACTGTATAAATATCTGTACCTCGATAAGCACGTGTTCCCCAAGGCAGAGGGGAAACTTTGCCACTCATCACTGGGTCAATTAAAATGGTTTTGCCATTCAGTTGGATAAAAACAGAAGAATGCCCAAACCAAATCATGACATCTTGTTTGGGATCGAGAGTACGTAAATTGGTCTTGATTGAGGGAATAATGTCTTTGGGTCTACGATGAGGAATAGTTTTAATAAATGTTCTATACAGTTCAATAAAGGTGTGGGAGCAGTCAGCCATATCAGGTTTTTCTAGTCGATTTCTAAATTGACCCTGACGATAGTTAGGAGAGTTTTCGATACGTTTGAGTCGTTCACCAGTAGGGATTTTTCCAAATAAGGGATGTTGTGTATATAAAATACTTATGCCAAGCAAGAGCAAAACAACGATAGCAAAAAGGATTAGCATAGATTCAGTCCACCTTTTCATTTGAGCATTCGGTCCAGACTAGTAATAAAAAGAGAAAGCGACAAAATGATGAAAAAGTTGGGATTAGTCGATAAATGGAAGAACCTAAGAAATTTGTGTCTTTATCTGAGTGAAAATAGATTTCAAATCTTGAAAGATGTCTTGATCAGAGAAGGGTGATTGGATAAAACGAAGCCATAAAGGGGGAAGCCGTTTATGGTAGACTATGCAGCATTACAAGTATTGTGATGATCTAACGTGGTAGAAAGAGTAGTCAAATGATTGGGCAGCAAAGAAACATACTAGCAGCGATAGGAATTGATATTTGGATTCCTAAAGATGTTGTGTGTGAAAAAAATACTGCTGCACATCTATGGCGAGATCAGGTTGTTGAAAATAATACACCTATTGAAGAATTTTCCTTCGCATCAGATCTTGTTGAAGCGCATGATTTAGAACCAATCATCTCAGAACCAATTGTTGAAGTTCAATCACAACCACAAGAAATTACGCCTAAACCAATTATTCGAGAGGCAACGACAGCTAAACCGCAGATAGTTGTTGAAGGTTCTGTACAGTCATTTGAATTACAAATGTATGTCTTAGAGAACTGTTCAATTTTGGTTGAGAGCAGTCAATTAAACGTTAAACAACAGCAACTATGGCAAAATATTCAAAAAGCTAAACTTGGCTACTATGCTGAGCTAAAGTGGCCATTTCCTTTAGCTGAATTTCAGGACAGTCGTGGTTTACCATCCTATATTCAAGGATTTTTAGATGCGACTTCAAATAACAAGAAAATATTATGTTTAGGAAAACTTGAATTTATTCAACATTCTAATATTTTACATTTAGCCAGTTTAGAAGAAATGATTACACAACCTCTACTTAAAAAACGGTTGTGGCAACTTATGCAATAAGGTTCGGAACTCTTATCATGAAGAAAGTCGTTGTATTCAGCCAAATCGATCAGGATGTATTACTCAAGTTACAGCAAGATTATCAAGTGGTCGTGCTGAATCCCAAAATGGGTGATATTAATGAGCAGATTCGAACAGAAGTTGCTGATGCTGACGCGATGATAGGAGCAGGTCGTTTACTCAACGAAACTAATTTAGCGACAGCACAAAAGCTCAAAATTATTTCAACAGTTTCTGTTGGTTATGATAACTATGATGTTAATTATTTAAATCAAAGAAAAATTTGGCTCGCTAATACACCTCATGTATTAACCGAGACGACTGCTGATTTAGCATTTAGTTTACTGCTGAGCGCAGCAAGAAAAATCCCTCAATTAGATGCGTGGACAAAGCAAGGTCAATGGAAGCGTACAGTATCAACCGAACAGTTCGGTATGGATGTTTTCGGTAAAACTTTAGGGATTATCGGGTTAGGGCATATCGGCGCAGCAATTGCTCGACGAGGTTTTCATGGCTTTAACATGAATATTTTGTATCACAATCGCCGTGAAAAAATAGAAGTTGCAGAAGCATATAATGCTCAATACTGTGATTTAGATCGACTGTTACAACAGTCTGATTTCATCGTGGTGGCTGTAGATTTAAATCAAGAATCTAAAGCTTTAATTGGTTCAGCTCAATTTGATTTAATGCAAAAACATGTTGTGTTCGTCAATATTTCACGTGGTTCTGTAGTGGATGAATCAGCATTGATCGATGCATTACAACAAAACAAAATTTTTGCAGCAGGCTTAGATGTGTATGCAAAAGAACCTTTGCAAGAATCACCATTATTCCAACTACCAAATGTGGTGACTGCCCCTCATATTGGTTCAGCAACTCTCGAAACACGCAAAAAAATGGTTCATCTTGCTTATCAAAATCTTATTGATGCACTTGAGGATCGACAACCTCGTTATCTAGTCAATCCTAAGTTTGAATAAATTCTTACATGTTGATTGCTGAATTATTCATCTAGTCTAGCATTTTAAACTGGCTATTATTGGTACACTTGCGCCCTTTGAAATTGCGTTTGGGGTTGTTGTGTTCGAGAAATTAGCTGAACAAACTTTGGGTTTGATGGGGTGGGAAATTGATAATCACTGGGACTTGGATATTGACCAATGTGTCATGATCGCAGCGCCACATACCAGTAATTGGGATGCACTATATGCACGATTAGCATTGAAAGCTTTAGGTGTAAATGTTCGTTTGACGATCAAAGACAGCTATATGAAATTTCCATTTGGACCTTTTGTGCGTGCGATGGGCGGAATAGGAATAGATCGCAGTGCTAAGCAAGAAGGTCAGGAAAGACCAAGCATGGTTCAGTTGATGAGTGATCTATTTAAAACACATCCTAAACTTGTGATGCTTGTAACACCAGAAGGAACACGTGCGAAACAAGAACAATGGAAAACAGGTTTTTATCATGTTGCTGTGAATGCAGGTGTACCTATTGCATTGGCATATATGGATTATGCAAAAAAGAAAACAGGTATTGGTAAAATTGTTTATCCATCAGGTGATTATCAAAAAGATATGACCGAGATTATGGCTTTTTATGCAGAAATTAATGCTAAATTTCCAGAGAAATTCAGTATTGATCAACGTTATTCGCCTGACAAGTAATTCTTGAGAATTTCAAAAATCATAAAGTAAGACAGGATTTTCCTGTCTTTTATAACACTTCGTTGCAAATTTCTCCTAAATCAAATGGTATATTAAATTTTTCCAGTAGAATCATAGAGAAACCACTTGAGACCGTTGCTGCTCGCATGTGGCTTATTTGCCACGACTCAACTTAGTCATACACAGGTCTTTTTACCTCCGCAAATTTCAGGTCAAACTGAAATACCTGATATCGGTAGTGGTGTCGGGTTGCTTGATCAGCAAAAAGAAAAACTGATCGGAGAGAAAGTCTATCGGGAAGTGCGTCGTCAAATGCCAACTGTACAAGATGCATGGTTGGAAGATCAGTTTCTTCAAGTGTTTTCAGGTATTCTCAGCCAAACTCAGCTTGGGCAACCGATTGGCCTAGTGGTGATTAAAGACCCTCAAATCAATGCTTTTGCAGTTCCTGGTGGTCTCTTTGCATTAAACACGGGTTTAATCACTTCTGCGAAAAATATCGATGAGATTGCTGGTGTTATGGCTCACGAGATAGCACACGTTTCGCAACGTCACTATAGCCGATCTCAAGAAGCCTTCAAAGGGCAAGGATTGCTTGCTTTAGCAGGTATCCTCGTAGGAGCTGCGATTGCTTCACAAGCTGACGGTGATGTTGGCTCTGCTGTAATGCTAGGTACTCAAGCTGCCTTAATGGATAAGCAATTGAGTTATAGTCGTAATCAAGAGCGTGAAGCGGATCGTATCGGTATGCAATTCATGTATTCCTCTGGTTACAATCCACAAAGTATGGCTGACTATTTCGAAACGATGCATCGTGCTACTAGCCGAGTCAGTTTCCTACCAGATTTCTGGTTTACCCACCCATTAACCACGGAACGTATGAGTGAGGCACGATTACGTGCAAACCAGTTACCTCGAGTGAAACCAAAAATTTATGATCTCGATTTTGATATCATGAAATGGTACACCTATGTCGTATCAAATCAGGCGACAGAAAATCAGCTTCAAGCTTTGGCTAATCAAAAGAATATTGCGGGATTACTTGCGATCAGTAAGTTTTATTTAGAGCGAGGTGATTATGCACAAGCCCAGACCAGCCTTGATCAAGTCAAATTAAAATTAAAAAATCACGTACTTATTCCATTGATCCAAACGGATATTTATCTAGGTCAAAATAAAATTGATCTGGCTTATAACAGTATCAATTCAATCCAACGCACTATGCCTGAAAATCGTGCTTTATCTTATAAATTAGCGGAAGTGCTTATAAGACAAGGTAAAGCAGCAGAAGCTCAAACCTTAGTACAACGATTTATACATAAAAATCAAAGAGACGTGGAGGGGTGGCAACTATTACAACAGGCAACCAATCTAGATAAGAGTTCACCTTTGCAAGCGATTAATGTTTTATGTTATCGAGCAGAAGCTGAATATTGGTCAGGTCATGAAGAAAATGCTATAAAATCAATGCTACATGCCCAACGTTTGGCGAAAGGTAATATGGCGATGTCAGCAAAAATTGATTCGCGTTTAAAACAAATGCAAGATGATCGCCGAATGAAAATTTAATAATTGAGGAAAATAATGATAAAAGGACAGTGTTTATGTGGAGCAGTTCAATATAAATATGATGGAGAAATCGAACAGAGCATTTTGTGTTATTGCCAGCATTGTCAACAAGCTCAAGGTAGTATCGCAGGTTGGAATAGTCCAATTGATCAAACTAAATTCCAATTTATATCTGGACAAGATCAATTAAAAGAATACTTTCATACGCCCAATAAAGCACGTGTGTTCTGCCAGAATTGTGCAAGTCCAATTTACTCGTATCGTACTGACCTACCCAATATTATTCGTTTGCGTTTGGGCTCTGTTACAGAGGGCAAACTTCCTGCGCCAAAGGAAGAATTTTTTACTGAGCATAAGCCAAATTTTCTTGAATTAAGATAAGATGTCCTGCGTAAGGAATAACTGAGAAGTTAAAAGATTTATGAAAAAGATTTTTATTTTTATTTTTGCAATAAGCATGATCGGGGTGAGTTCAGCGAGTTCTGTTGAACAATATGTAAATTCTGTAGAGAAGATTACTGCAAATTATGCGCAGGATATGCGTGGTTTTCTGCGTAGTTTAGATCCTCAACTTTCGCGTTTTAGTCCTGAACAGCAGGCAAAATTCTGTGGTATTACCAATCAATATGTGCAGGATTTATATCAAGCAATTGAACGTAATCGATCATCTTTGACTGGACAATATGCAACGATGACGAAACAAGATGTGATTAATCAAGTTGCAGAATCTAAAGAAATGCAAATGCTGAAAAAATACAATATTCAGTGTGATTTTAATTGATATAGATAGATGGGTTCATTTAAATGAATCCATTTACATTAATATAGAGAGGGGGATAAAAGCAGCTTAGCTTAATTTTGCTTTGATTTTAGCAGATACTTGTGCAGGATCGGCACGCCCGGCTATGATCGGACGTAGAGAATTCATCACCTTACCCATATCTTTCATGCTAGTAGCTTCTTGAGCAGCAATCGTTTGCTCAATGATAGAATCAAGTTCTTCCTCAGTCATAGCTGCTGGTAGAAATTGAGAAATAACCTCAACTTCGGCTTGTTCTTTACTAGCTAAATCATCTCGACCAGCGCCAGAAAAGGCCTTGATCGATTCTTTACGTTGTTTAATTTGTTTTTCAATGACCGCAAGAACCTGAGCATCGTCAAGCTCAATGCGCTCATCGACTTCGATTTGCTTAATTGCTGCTTGTAGACCACGAATGACCGTTACTGTTGCCATATCTTTGGCACGCATTGAAGTTTTTAATACGTCAGTAATTTGGTCTTTTAAAGTAGTCATAGTCTTTTCAGCAATCAATCACAAATTAATTAGTAAAGGCGAGTAGTACGTACAGATTCGCGAGTCAATTTCTTTTGATAACGCTTAACTGCTGCAGCTTTTTTACGCTTACGTTCTTGAGTTGGTTTCTCATAGAATTCGCGCTTACGAACGTCAGCTAAAACACCCGCTTTTTCGCATGAACGTTTGAAACGACGGATAGCTACGTCTACTGGTTCGCCTTCTTTCAACTTAACTTGTGGCATGTAAAATCCTCTAAGATTATGGATAAGACCCAATGCACGATTGCACTAGATCGCAAGTGAAGGTCAGTATTTTACTCATTTACAACTCAGATCACAAGTCTATAATAGCTTCGATATTATTTTTGATCGTTGTAAAGGCAGTTTAATGATTGTTTTGGGCTTAGAAACTTCGTGTGATGAAACTGGGTTAGCACTCTATGATAGCGAGCTCGGCTTACGTGGACAGGTTCTATATAGTCAGATCAAACTGCATGCTGAATATGGTGGTGTCGTTCCTGAACTTGCATCACGTGATCATGTACGAAAAATGATTCCTTTGATTAATCAGTTGCTTGAGCAAAGTGGGGTCAAAAAACAAGAAATAGATGCAATTGCATATACACGCGGACCAGGACTCATGGGAGCGTTAATGACAGGTGCATTATTTGGACGCACTTTGGCTTTTGCATTTAACAAACCAGCCATCGGTGTACACCACATGGAAGGTCATATGCTTGCGCCTTTACTTTCTGAAACTCCACCAGAATTTCCATTTGTAGCCTTACTAGTTTCAGGTGGTCATACGCAACTGATGGCAGCTTATGGAATTGGTCAATATGAATTACTTGGCGAGTCGATAGATGATGCGGCGGGTGAGGCATTTGATAAAGTTGCAAAAATGATGAAATTGCCATACCCAGGTGGTCCTAATATTGCCAAATTAGCTTTGCAAGGTAATTCACAAGCATTTGAATTTCCTCGCCCGATGTTACATCAAGGCTTGGATTTTTCATTTAGTGGTTTGAAAACTGCGGTTTCTGTTCAGTTGAAAAAATTGGGTGAAGAAAATCGTGATGCAGATGTCGCAGCTTCTTTCCAAGAAGCAATCGTTGATACTTTGGTTAAAAAATCAGTGAAAGCTTTGAAGCAAACTGGTTTGAAGCGACTGGTGATTGCTGGTGGTGTGAGTGCGAATGTTCGCTTACGTGAGCAATTAGAAACCTCTTTGAAAAAGATCAAAGCGCAAGTTTATTATGCTGAACCTGCCTTATGTACAGATAATGGAGCAATGATTGCCTTTGCTGGTTATCAACGTTTAAAAGCAGGGCAACAAGATGGTCTGGCGGTCACAACTACACCTAGATGGCCGATGACAGACTTAGAACCGACCTGATAGTTGGTCGGTTAAATATCTTATATCTGTTCTAAGTTCAGACATTTAAAGATCAAATCATTGATTAATATGTAGCTTGAAGCTCAGGAGCTACAGCTATCGTGTTAAAGTGTCGAATAAATTATTTATTTTGATGAGCTAAAACTCATAGCGGAGTACAAGTTGAAGATTTCTTATATTTTTACATGTGGTCGATTAGAGTCTTTATATAAGATTCTATGCCTCATTCAACAAGGTGATGAGAACGAGACATCAAAAGAGAAAGTGATTGAACAATATAAAAAAGATCTTTCTTTGGGCCGTTCATTTGAAGAAACTGAACTTTATCAATTAATTGAACAAAGTGAAGAAAAAATCATTATCAATCGTTTGAGTAATATTCTTCGAGATAAACCAGCTCAACAGAAGAAAGAATTTGATTTTCAAGAATATAAAACAGGTGCGTGGTCTGAACTAAGTGACTATAAGTTAGCGGTTAGATTCTCGAATGCCAAAACACTTTTGAGTGAAAAGCATTTTGAGAAAACTGGTGAATATATGACCAGTCGTGGTATTGCGAAATTAACGGGTTTCAATCCAGCGAATATCAAAAATATGTTGCAGCATAAAAGAAGTGTGGTGAAAAAAATGCTATTTACTTTGGAAAAATTAGCGCAAGAATATTGATCTAAGTAACTAAGTATTAGAAAAAACAGATGCAGAGAAAGTTTATTTTCTGCATCTGCGATTTAAATTTTTATATTGAATTATTGATCATAGCTCTATGCTATTTAATATTGGTTGAAACTCGAAATTATTTTGGACGGTCTGTTTTAGACAACACGGCTAAACAAACAAAAATCAAAACCATGCCAACCCAACCAATCGGTGCTAATTGCTCACCGACTAAAAGAACTGCGAATAAAGCAGCAACGAGTGGCTCGAATAAAGTAAGCGTAGTTGCTGTGCTTGCGGAGATCGTTTTTAGTGCATACCCAAATAGTAGATAGCCCAGAAACATTGGAATCAACATCATATAGGCAACAACATAAAGATTTACAGACTCATCAAAGAGGTTTGAACCCGTAAAAAATAATGTTGGTAATAAGATTAAAGCGCCAAAACCAAAAATTAAACCCATTGATGCTTTTGAATCTACACCTCGATCAATCATTTTTTTAGCAGCCCATGAGTATAGTGAATAGGTGAGAGCTGCAATCAATCCGAGAATGATTCCAATGGTTTTTTGATCTGTCGAAATGCTTTGTGTTGGTCCATGAGAGTGTGTTTCGCCCACAGATAAAAGTAATACTCCGATAACGCCAAAAATAAAACTAATAAACCACTTCAATGAAAGTGCTTTTTTATCGAAAATTTTTTCTAATAAAGCTGTAAATAATGGTGCCGACCCAATCGAGACTACCGTTCCAATCGTAATTCCAGCCATACGCATTGAGCTATAAAAAGCGAGAGGATAAATGGCTACTGAAATCATTCCAATCAGAAGCAAAGGGTAGTAAGACTTGATTTGTGGTAGATGATCTAAAATCTTTTTATGAGCGAGCAAGGCTTGTAGTAATCCACCACCACCCATTGCAATTGCTCCTATTGCAAGAGGGCTTAAATTAGGCGCATAAGATGCCGCAGTTCCAGTAGTACCCCATAAAATTGAGGCAATCAAAACTGCAATAAAACCAGAGTGGGAGCTGAGGTTTGAAGTTTTGCTATTCAATTTTTAATCTCTTGTTCTAATAATCGTTGAACCATTTGCTTCGCTGCAAATACTTTGATGCTTGAGCTTTCTAAACCAGCTCTAGCAATTGAGCCTTCTAGAATAAAAGAAATTAAAAGAGCAAGTTCTTGGACTTTCTTAGAATCTTCAAATTGTTGCATTAGATACCCAGCAACAATGTTTTCAATTTCATCTTTATGCTTTTTGACTGCTAGACGCTCAGGACTATGAGCAGGAAACTCAGCTGCTGCATTTAACAAGCCGCAGCCCCTAAAACCTTTTTCATAGGCAAACTCTGCATGATCATGGTAAGCATCAAAAATAGCGAGAATGCCATCAATAGGTGAGTGAATTTGAGCTTTCCTTTTTTCAAATAATTCTAACCATTCTTGATGACGAGCTTCGATATAGCAGCTAATCAAATCTGATTTTGTTGGGAAATTATTATAGAGCGACATTTTTGCCACTTGCGCTTTGTCTGTAATGCTATTGATCCCAGTATTGGTAATCCCATCGTTATAAAACAGGATAGATGCTGCATCTAAGATTTTTTGTTTGGCTGACTTTGTACTCATAATTTAATATTAGGTATACCGATCTACCTAATATTATAGAAAAGTAAACTAATCTGCTAGCGAAATTTGTTTGATTTAGATGATAATCAGAGATGTTAGAAATAGAAATATGCTGAGTTACAAGGTGGTGTTGTTTTATAGTCACATGAAATTCATATCGTTTTTATAATTGAAATCAGAGTTCTTTGACAACGCAATTGTTTCCTGGTTTTTATAAAATTTAATGAAGAAGAAACAATTGCGAGTGCGATTAAGAAGCAAGTTAAGTATCTGAGGCGTTTATGCTTGATCTTTATTCGCTAACTTTTCTAAATTTTTTGAACCAATCCAGTGTTTAGAAAATTGGTATGCTGCACGACCAGAACGTTGCCCTCGTGCTTGACACCATTTCAAGCTTTCGCCTCGAACAATATCGTTATATTCCAAGCCTGCTTTAACAATGTAATGTTCAACGATTTGCAAATATAGTTGCTGGTCCATTGGGTAGAATGAAAGCCACATTCCAAAACGATCTGAAAGAGATATTTTTTCTTCAATCGCTTCTTGTGGATGTAATTCAGTGTATTGAGGTACGTCCACTTTTCGTACTGGGGTATTTTCATGCATAAATTCAGGTAGAAGGTGACGACGATTACTCGTCGCATAAATAATAAAATTGCTCGAACCTGATTGAAGAGAACCATCTAGCACGCTTTTCAAACTGCGATAATTTTCATCTTCTGCGTTGAATGCTAAATCATCACAATAAACAATAAATTTCTCAGGACGTTGTTCAATGAGTTTTTGGATTTTGGGTAAATCAGATAAATCATCACGTTCTATTTCAATTAAACGTAGTCCTTGATCAGAGTATTCTGTCAGTAAAGCACGAACAATTGAGGATTTTCCTGTGCCACGAGAACCTGTTAGTAAAACATCATTGGCAGGTAGACCATTTAAAAACTGCAAGGTGTTTTGAATGATTTTATCTTTTTGACGCTCTATTCCTTTTAGATCTTCCAGATACATTTTTTTAGGTTGTTGTATGGCGATCAGTTCTTGATTTTCCCATTTAAATGCGATTGCAGAAAAATCAGTCGGTTGCTTCGGTTGTGGCAGAACATGCTGTAATTGAGTCAAAACATTCGACAAAGATGCAAGAATAGATTCTGGTAAGTCTAAGATAGCCATAAAAACACACAAAACTCAGTGATTAATGAAGATTGATACTAGCACTGCTTGCACGAAAATAAAGGAAATATCATCAAAACGATGCAGAATAACAAGAATTTATACTTGATTGTTTAAGTAGGTTTTTGCATTGTATAAGTGCATGAATAGAAAAATGAAGACGGGATAGGACAGACGATGCTAAACAAAGTAAGAGAAAAGAAAAATAGCTATCAAAAACATCGGGTTGATGTCCTAAAAGAGGATTTGCAGCATGCTAGAAGTTATCAAGAATGGAAGGAAATCGCGCTAAAACTGGATGAGGAATCTGGCAGAGAGGAGTGGAAGTACGATAATCAGTCGCCTTATTTTGATGCCGAAGCATTATCAAATCGATACACCTTATTAAAAAAATATCGTACTCAACATCGAACACTTGATTTAATTTATGTTCTTCGTGAAGGATTGTCTTATGATTTTGCAAATATTGGTCATCCGATGTTATTTGCTGAGACATATGTAGGAACAAAAAAAATTATTGAAAACTATGTAGAACTTGTGAGTGATTGTTTTCAATATCTCGCCTCGAGCGAATGTATAACTTTCCAATTAAAAGAGAAAATTCAATTCTTTGAAGAATGCCAAAAAGCCTATGGACAACCTGCTCTCATGTTTTCTGGAGGGGCAACTTTGGGTTTGTTTCATACAGGCGTGTGTAAAGCATTATTTGAGCAAGATTTGATGCCAAGTGTTCTGTCTGGGTCGAGTGCGGGAGCGATTATGACAGGTATGCTTGGTGTTTCAAAGAACGATAAGATCCCTGAGTTGCTTGGTGGACAGCATTTTTTTAGTGATGCATTCCGTTTTCGCACCGTGACTGAGCTAATTAAAGGGCATGGTGGTTTGGCTGATGTGATGTATCTCAAAAAATTCTTAATGAATAATTTGGGTGATTTAACTTTTGCTGAGGCATATCAACAATCTAAACGACATATCAATATTGTCGTAGCACCGCATAATACTGCTCAAAATCCTAGAATTATGAATGCATTAACTGCACCTAATGTTTTGGTTTGGAGCGCAGTGTTAGCATCTTGTGCCGTACCTGTATTATTTCCGCCTGTGCATCTAACCAGTAAGCGTTATGATGGACAACATACCCCCTATATGGCAAAGACAAAATGGGTAGATGGGAGTATGCGTAGTGATTTTCCTCAGGAAAAAATGGCGCGTCTTTATAATATTAACTACACCATCGCCAGTCAGGTGAATCCTCATATTGTGCCATTTATGCAGAGCGACACAGATCGTTTTCGTAGAGATGTATTAAGTTGGCCTCAACGCATTGTCCGTCATCAAGGGAAAGCGATTGCGATGGAAGTGATGGATTTAACACGAAACTATATGGGAGGTTTTTTCCCAATTCGTCGAGTACTTGATCATGGCTATGGCATACTTGGACAGCGTTATTATGGTGATGTAAATATCATCGCTAAATATGGTTTGCGCCATTATAACTATATGTTAAAAAATCCTCGACCTAGGATTTTCAAGATTTTGCAGCAAGAAGGTGAGCGAGCAACATGGCCAAAAATCACCTCAATAGAAACGCATGCGCGGATCGGTAAAACAATAGAACATTGTTTGGCATCATTACGTAAGCAAGAAAATAAGCAGCAGAATGAATTCTATTATGTTGATCTCTGACTTAGATCATTCGTTTGATGAGATAGCGTTACAGACCAAACAAAAAAGCCATTCATATGGACGGCGTTTATATACATTAACTCAAGGTCATAAAAAATATTGGCTAAAGTTTCATGTTGAGCAACACAACCAAGTTTTAGAAGATTCATTTAACGCCGAATTAGAGTTTTATCGCCAAAATAAGATTTCTAGTTCGGATTTTTTAGTCCCTTATGGCCTTATTGATTTATCCAAGCTGAATTTTTTAAATGAAACGAGGCAAAGTGGAGAAGGGCTATTAACGTTAGATACGAACGATTTTTTTATAAAATTTAATCCTGAAAATGATCTGCATGAGATCAGAAAACAAATTTTACTTGCTTTAAATGCCCTTGAAGCACTTCATCAAAGTGGTTGGATACATGGTGATCTGAAATCAGAGCATTTTAGGAGTTATTTAGATACTTGTAGATTGATTGATTTTGAGCAGAGTCAACGAATTATTAGTACGAAGAAATTATTGACCGCGACACCGCATTACATGGCACCTGAACTGTTTCATGGTCAACCCAAGTCTGTACAAAGTGACTTGTACGCTTTTGGAATTATTCTATATGAATGGCTCTGTCAATCGAGATTATCTGCAAAAACCTATCATGATTGGGCAATACTGCATTGCCAACAGTTACAGATCAAACTTCCAGATTCTCTACAGTGTTTTTTGCCGATACTTGATGGCTTATTAAAGAAAAAAATGGATGAACGCTTTGGCTCAGTTGCAGAGCTAAGAAATGCGATTCGAACAATAAGTTTGTTGTAAAAATAAACATAAATCTTTGATTTGAATATTATATGTTCACTTGAATTGGTTTTTTATCAGAAAGTCTTGTCATAAAGCCGCTTTGTCACTAATATGCATACCCATCGGGGGCGTGGCGAAATTGGTAGACGCACTGGATTTAGGTTCCAGCGCCGCAAGGTGTAAGAGTTCGAGTCTCTTCGCCCCCACCAAATTTAAAAAGCAAGATTATCTTGCTTTTTTTATGGTTAAATCAGAAATGGATTAATCATGCGGTTATAGAGGATTGGTGTAATGGTAGCATGACGGTCTCCAAAACCGTTCGTCAAGGTTCGAGTCCTTGATCCTCTGCCAAATTAATAAAAAAGCCCTTGTTTAATACAAGGGCTTTTTTATTTGGTTAAAAATTCTGTTTGCTCATGAAAAAAGCATTAGCTTTCAGATGCATGGTTTTTTTATAAAAAAGGCTTGTCAGCAAGAAAGTTTATCACTAATATACACATCCATCGGGGGCGTGGCGAAATTGGTAGACGCACTGGATTTAGGTTCCAGCGCCGCAAGGTGTAAGAGTTCGAGTCTCTTCGCCCCCACCAAATTTTAAAAAGTAATCTTTTACTTTTTAGTGATTAACGACTAAATAAGTTAATCAAGCTGTTATAGAGGATTGGTGTAATGGTAGCATGACGGTCTCCAAAACCGTTCGTCAAGGTTCGAGTCCTTGATCCTCTGCCAAATTAATAAAAAAGCCCTTGTTTGATACAAGGGCTTTTTTATTTCGCAGTATTTTGAAATTAATTTACTTTGATGAGTATTCACTAAAAATTTTAATGAATACACTCAATGTCTAAATATTTTAGAAAAATGAACTTAACCTTAGTCTAATAAATAAATTTGGAAATTTTATCCGCTGTTTGGATAACCATCTCTGCAATTTCATTTTTAAAATAGTGTTCTTCATAGGTTGCTAAAGGGCAACTTACAGACAATACAGCAGTCATTTTTCCTGTAGATTGTTTGAAAATTGGAGCGCCACAAGCTGCCATATCATGATTGTAATGTCCCCAACTGACCATAGATCGCTGTGTTTTAACAAAACTGAGGCGTTGAAGTAGCTCTTTAAGATTCTTTGGGGTGAGTTCAGAAAAAGTTTCCCATTGGTTGAAATTTTTATAGCGATCACGGATTTCAGTTTCAGATAAGTCTGCTAATAGCATTTGTCCAATCACAGTCGCATGAGCAGGCCAGCGAGTGCCTAGACCTATATTGCTGGTAAATGTTCCATTCGATTGTACATTGTTGATAAAGACAATATGTGTACCTTCTAAAATGGACAAATGTACTGCAAGTTTAGTTTGATCGCGTAGTTCCTTCATCAACGGTGTTGCTAAATCTAAAAGAGACTGTTTAGACAAACTGTTGAAGCCGAGTTCCATCACCTTTGAATCAAGTGCATAGGTTTTTTGAGATGCTTTTCTAAGAAAGCCACATGATTCTAATGTGTAAATCAGACGGAAAGCACTAGAACGATTTACATCCAAAATTTCAGCGATCTCAGTGATCGTCATTTCTTGGGTTTGTTGATCAAATGCCTGCAAAATTGCTAAGCCTCGTACCAAACCGGGTACTAAATAGCGATCATCATTTTTTGTGAGTTCAGATTCTTGAGAGTCTGTTTCTATCGTTTGGTTCATCAGCTTAATTTTCCTAGAAAAATGCAAAGCATTAAAAATTTAATTTTCTTAAGAATCTATTCTAACTGCAAAGTAGAGTTAAAAGATAGTTTTATATATAAAACATAATTTTTTAAGTAAAACGTAAAAGAATGTGTAATAAATATCAAGCTTATGATTTTAAACAATATATATAGTTTGACATAAAAAACATCATAGGAGTATTCTTTATTAAAGTTTGTTATATCAAATAATGTTTTATATACAAAACAAATGAGGATGCAAGGATGAGTTGGATCTCAGTTTGTCAGCAAGACGACGTAACCGAAGACGAGCCTAAAGCGATTGAAGTTGACGGTAAAAAAATTGGCGTATTTTTCATCGAAGAAAAATATTTTGCGATCGAGAATGTTTGCCCACATGCCTATGCCTTATTAACAGAAGGCTTTATTGAAGATCAAACCGTTGAATGTCCGTTGCATGAAGCGATTTTTGATATTCAAACGGGTGAGTTAAAGAGTGGGCCAGGATGTCGTGATCTATGTACTTATCCTGTACGTGTTGAAGGGAAAGAAGTCCAAATTCAACTCTAGGTTTTAATGAGAAGGAAGGAATCGCGTGAAAACATTTAATGAAAAGCTAGCGAATTGGATTCATGCCACGCCAGCAACAGAAGCAGGAATTAACAATATTCAGGTTCCAGGGCAGTCAGAACTTTTAGTTTGGCAGACTCGTTATAAAGAGCCAACAGTATATGAACAAGACTTTGTTCAGCACCTAATTAAAGCCTTTTCAGCTGGTGTGACTGAGCTTGCAGATTTAGTTCAGACTTTAAACCAACAAGGTTTTCGTTGTGAGTCTGGTGAGCTTTGGACTTCTGAATCTTTCTCAGAAGAAATGCAACGTTTAGGTTATTGATTCAAGGAAGAACGATTATGAACGCAGCAGTATCGTCAGTAACACCAAGTGTTGAAGAATATTTAGATTTAGGTTTACGTGATCAATGGCATCCAGTTCTTGCGAGCTGGGAAGTTGCCGCAAATCCAGTTGGGATCACTCGTTTGGGTGAAAATATTGTGGTTTGGCGTGACGACAAAGGTCAAGTTCATGCTTTAGAAGATCGTTGTCCACATCGTGGTGCGCGTCTTTCTTTGGGCTGGAATCTTGGAAATCGTGTTGCTTGTTGGTATCACGGTGTTGAAGTTCGCCATGATGGTGTGGTCGAAGATGTACCAGCTGTCCATGAATGTCCAATGAAAGGCACTCAATGTCTTAAAAGCTATCCAGTAATTGAAGCACATGGTGCAATTTTTCTTTGGTTCGGTATTGACCCGAATGAAGAACCTAAATCGCTCGATTTTCCCGAACAACTTGCGAGCGAAGACTGGAGTGCATTCCTTTGCCAAGCTGATTGGAAAGTGAATCATCAATATGCAATTGATAATGTGATGGACCCGATGCATGGCAGTTATTTGCATTGTACTTCGCATTCAATGGCAGAAGGTGATCGCACCGCAGAGATGAAACATCGCTCAACTGAGCATGGTTTTATTTTTGAAAAGGAAGGTCAAGTTGGTGTCAATTTCGACTGGGTTGAATATGCCAATACGGGTGCAAGCTGGTTACGTCTCTCGATTCCTTATCGCAAAGATTTTGGTCCGGGTGGTGAGTTCTGGATTGTGGGTTACGCAACACCGATTGATGCCAATAATACTCGCGTATTCTTCTGGCGTTGCCGAAAAGTGAGCGGTTGGCAACGTAATGTCTGGCGTTTCCTTTACCGTAATCACTTGGAAAAATTGCATTGGGACGTATTGGAACAAGATCGAATCATCTTGGAAAATCTTGCTCCGAATGCACGCCAACAAGAATTCCTTTATCAACATGATGTCGGTTTGTCTCGTTTACGCCGTTTAATGAAAAAAGAAGCAGAAAAGCAGTTAAAGAAAATTGCAGCTTTGAATACCTCAAACCGTATTGAAATGCAGGAAGAAGCGCATGGCTAATGTTGCATTGTTACAAGGAAAAAAAGTCCTTGTCACAGGCGCGGCAAGAGGCTTGGGACGTGACTTTGCACAAGCAATTGCTGAGGCAGGTGCTCAAGTCGTCATGGCGGATATTTTAGATGACCGTGTTCAGGAAGTCGCGATTGAACTTCAGCAACGAGGTTTAAAGGTTGAGGCGGTCAAAATCGATTTGGCTGATGCTGTTTCAATTCAGCAGGCTGTCGAACAGGCTGTTAAATATTTAGGTGGATTAGACGGCTTAGTGAATTGTGCTGCTCTAGCAACCAATGTTGGCGGTAAAAGTTTAATGGATTATGACGCTGATCTCTGGGATCGGGTCATGAACATCAACGTCAAAGGCACATGGTTAGTCACAAAGGCATGTGTGCCATTCCTCAAACAGGCAGATGCTGGAAAAGTGATTAATGTCGCTTCTGATACGGCTTTGTGGGGCGCACCGAATCTAATGGCTTATGTAGCCAGCAAAGGTGCATTGGTTGCAATGACACGTTCGATGGCGAGAGAGCTTGGGCAATTCAACATATGTATCAATACGCTTTCACCGGGTTTAACACTTGTAGAGGCGACTGAATATGTACCGCAAGAGCGTCATGATTTATATGTGAATGGTCGTGCGATTCAGCGTCAGCAACTACCACAAGATTTAAATGGAACAGCACTGTATTTACTGTCGGATTTGTCTTCATTTGTGACAGGTCAAAATATTCCAGTAAATGGCGGTTTTGTCTTTAATTAAGGAGTTTGTCTCATGATTACAGGGATTGAGATTTTAAAGTTTGGTGTTGAGGACAGGGCTGCTTCCAATAAGTTTTTGGCAGACTTTGGATTGACTCAAGGCAGTTCAGATATTGAAGGTGCTGATCTTTATCAAACCCAGAATGGTAGCAAGATTTATTTGTTTGATTGTGATGATAGTCGTCTACCGCAAGCGATTGAATCAGGTTCAACACTGCGCGAAGTGACATGGGGACTTGATCAACCTGAACAAGATTTGGCAGATTTAGCGGTTCGCTTGGTTGATGTTGAGGGCTTTCAAGCAACGACTGATATGGTGCAATGTGTAGACCCGAATGGTATGACGATTCGTTTCCAAAAGAGTTTCACTCATGAGCTACCAATATTAAGAACAGAAGGGATTAATCAGTACGGAACTGTTAATCGTATTAATGCAGCGAGTCCAGTGTATGAAAAAGGTCAGCCTGTTGCGATTGGACATGTGGTGTTTTTCACACCTGATTTGGAAAAAACCGAAAAATTCTATATTGAAAAGCTAGGTTTCTATCTTTCAGACGCTTATCGCAATCGTGGTGCATTCTTGCGTTGTCGAGGTAAGGGTTATCACCATGACTTGTTTTTGTTGTCTATTCCAAACAAACCTGCTGGTTTAAACCATGTTGCTTTTGTGGTTCGTGATATTCATGAAGTGATTGGCGGTGGTTTGAATATGAATCGTTCTGAATGGTCAACGTTTATTGGACCAGGGCGTCATCCAATTTCCTCAGCATATTTTTGGTACGTCAATTCACCATTGGGTGGTGCATTTGAGTATTACACCAATGATGATTATTTGACTGAAGAATGGCAACCACGTGTCGAGGAACATCGTTTAGAGCTTTTCACTGAATGGGCGATTGAAGGTGGTTTAGATGACCATACTCGCCGTCAAGTGAAACCTGCATAAAGTCTGATGAAGCAGGGAGAGATGCTATGGAAAGAATCGTAATTGTTGGGGCAGGACAAGCCGCGGGTTGGGCAGTCAGTACACTACGACAAAATGGTTTTTCAGGTGAAATCCATGTGGTTTCAAATGAAGATCAGGTGTTTTATGAGCGTCCACCACTTTCAAAACAGGTGCTTTCTAAAGAAGCAAGTTATGAAAGCCTAAACTTATTTTCAGCAGAGCAGGTTCAAGAGTTCAATATCCAGTGGCATAAGCCTGCTGTGGCAACTGAAGTGGATCGCCAACACAAACAGGTCATCTTGGACAGTGGTCAGTTATTGCCTTATGACAAGTTGTTGATTGCTACAGGAAGTCGTGCTCGTGTACCTGTGAATACGTGGCAGTTTATTCCGAATGTCGTCACGCTGCGTAATGTTCAAGATTGCGAACGTCTCGCAGAAATTTTGCAGCATGCTCAAAAATTGGCTGTGGTTGGTGGTGGTTGGATTGGTTTAGAAATTGCAGCAACTGCACGAAAACAGGGTAAGGACGTTCATATTTTTGAATATGGTGATCGACTTTGTGCTCGAAGTGTTAGCCCCGATGTATCTGATTTTTTGAAAGCGATACATGAGCAACAAGGTACGCAAATTCATTTGAATAGTAAAAACTTGCACTTAATCGAAGTAGGGCAAGGCAAAGTTGAAGTGGTTAATCATCCCAATGTCAGCGAGTTGTTTGATTGTGTCGTGGTTGGAGCTGGTGCGGACATTGCTAAAGAGCTTGGCGTCAATGCAGGTTTAGATGTCAAAGATGGCATTGTGGTGAATTGTTTTGGTCAAACCTCTGATCAGGATATTTATGCTGCAGGTGATGTCGCAATCCATCCACGTTTAGGTTATTGCATTCAGTCATGGGCAAATGCGCAGAATCAAGCAATTGCTGCTGCAAAGTCGATGTTGGGCATCGAAACAGAATATACCGATATTCCTTGGTTATGGTCAGATCAGTACCACTTCAATATTCAAATACTAGGTACTTACCAACCTGAAAGAACAGAACAGATTGTGGTGAGAAAAAGTGCAGATGATCAATGTAGTTATCTGTATTTAGATCATCAAAATTGCTTAATCAATATGATTGCAATCAATGATTCAAAATTAATCAAACTGGCTAAACGTTGGATGCAGTCCAATACCGTATTAGACCCAAAATTATTAGCAGACCCTGAATTTAATGTCATGAAATTAAAACCATAAACATTTAATTCCGGTTCATAACTCAATCGAAGGAATGAAGTATGAGTAATGAAGAGAAAAGTGGATTTAAGCATTGGGTTCCTGCTTTTGTCCTGATGGTATGTGTTGTTCTCGCATTTTTCGACAAGATTAGTATTGCGGTTCTATTTGCAGACCCACACTTTCAGGGTGCAATGGGAATTGCTGAAGATAAGGCGAAACTGGGTTGGCTAATGACCAGCTTTCTATTGGCATATGGGTTTTCATCAGTATTCCTCAGTTTCTTGGGTGATATTTTTGATCCGAAGAAAATGTTGTTCTGGAGTGTGGCTTCATGGGGTGTGCTGATGTTCTGTATGGGCTTTACCACAAGCTATTCAGGCATGTTAGTGCTACGCGTTCTACTGGGTTTAGCTGAAGGTCCATTGTTTGCACTGGCATATACCATTGTGAAACAAACCTATACCGATCGTCAGCAAGCACGTGCATCAACGATGTTCTTATTAGGAACGCCGATTGGAGCTTTTTTAGGTTTTCCAATTACTGCGGCAGTTTTGGCAAAACATGATTGGCACACTACATTCTTTGTCATGGCAGCATTAACGATCGTCGCTTTAATCGCGATTGTTCTTGGGTTACGTAATCTTCAGCTTAAGAAAACGATTGAATTGGAATCGACGAGCAAGCGTGTCAATTTCAAAGGTCATATTCATAACACCAAAATTCTATTACAAAACCGTGCATTTTGGTTGGTGTGTATCTTCAATATCGCGTTGATGACTTACCTGTGGGGATTAAACAGTTGGGTTCCTTCTTATTTAATCCAAGACAAAGGCTTCAATCTTAAAGAGTTTGGTATTTATTCAAGTTTCCCATTCATCGCAATGTTGATTGGTGAGGTGATCGGTGCATTCCTTTCCGACAAGTTAGGTCGCCGCGCTGTACAAGTTTTTGGTGGTTTGTTTGTCGCGGGTATCTTCATGTACGTGATGGTGTTAATGACAGAGCCTCTTCTAGTCATTGCTGCGATGTCTTTAAGTGCAATGGCTTGGGGATTTGGTGTAGCAGCAGTATTTGCCTTACTTGCTCGAGTTACGACGGCGGATGTCGGTGCTACAGCGGGAGGGATTTTCAATGGTCTTGGTAACTTTGCTAGTGCGATTGCACCCGTTCTGATCGGTTATATCGTGATGCAAACCAATAGTTTTAATTTAGGGATTACCTTTTTAGCAGCAGTCGCCGTTATTGGGTCATTCTTCTTGGTTCCTTTATTGAAACGTTATTAATCAAACTATTCATCAAAAACCTAGGAGTTAAAAATGTCTACTCAACAATTCGAATCATGGAAACAGCCAGAAGGCACGAGTTTGGAAGCTTGGTTAAACACACGTATTGCGCGTTTTGAAACACGTAAATATGACTTCGATGCGTTGAAGTTCCAAGCAGATTACGACCCGAAATATCGCCGTGCTCAAATGCGTTATATGGGAACTGGAGCAACAGGTGTAGTCAATGATGGCAATACAGTTCCAGCTGAAAACTTTACCTTTTCAACTATGGTGTTACCTGCGCAATGCGAAGGTCCATTGCATATCCACCACGATGTGGAAGAAGTGTTTTTCATGTTACGTGGCGAGATTGATCTGTTCATTGAGCATAACGGTGAGAAATTCCAAACCAAATTGAAAGAGCGTGATCTGATTTCAATTCCGCCAGGTATTTATCGTGGTTTGTTTAATCCCGGTCAGGAAGATGCCTTGATGTGCGTGATGTTGGGTGCTGGAAAACCAACTATTCCAAACTATCCACCTGAGCATCCATTGTCTCAAATCAAACGTTAATCAACGCGATTAACTATAAAAAAGGAATGAAGTGATGACTTTGATTGACACATTAGCCCAATACCCAGTGAAAACCATTGAGATTGATGGACAGGTACAAGCCTATCGCGAAGCTGGGCAAGGACAAGCACTGATTCTTTTACATGGAATCAGCTCAGGTTCTGCTTCATGGGTCAATCAGCTTGCTGTACTCAGTCATCATTTTCATGTGATTGCTTGGGATGCGCCAGGTTATGGCTTATCTGAGAACTTAGATACGGAGCAGCCAAATGCAACCAATTATGCTCAGCGAGTACTAGCGATTATGGATGCATTGGTGATTTCTAAAGCTATGATTGTAGGTCATTCATTAGGCGCATTACAGGCAAGTGCTTTTGCCCATCTTTATCCTGAACGAGTTGAAACATTAATCATTGCCAATGCAGCGCAGGGTTATCAACGCTCGGATGAGGATACCAAAGCACAGGTGTATTCCAAACGCCCAAATATGTTGAAAAGCTTGGGCAATGCAGGGATGGCGGCAAGCCGTGGTCCACATTTAATTTACAAACAAGACCCTCAAGCACTGGCATTGGTCAGTGAGGTGATGGGGCAGCTTACTTTAGAAGGTTTTACGCGAGCATCGTATTTGTTGGCGTATGACGAGATTAGAAATTATTTAATAGATCTCAAAGTTCCTTGTGTGGTGATTGCAGGTGATAAAGATGAAATCACACCTGCTCAAGCCATCATGGAATTGGCGATGGAAATGCAATTGAGCCGATGTCATCTCATTACAGATGCAGGTCATCTGAGTTATGTCGATCAACCTGATCAGTTTAACGACATTGTTTTATCGGCAAATTAATTAAACGAGAGATATGGATATGAGCTTCCAAGTTGAAGGAAAAGTAGCAGTTGTAACAGGTGGCTCGTCAGGCATTGGTTTGGCTGCTGTGGAAATTTTAGTTGCAGAAGGTGCAAGGGTCGCGTGGTGTGGTCGAGATGAAGCGCGTTTAGCCGCATCGAAACTTTATATTTTAGAGAAATACCCACACGCCAATATTTACACCAGTATCTGCAATGTTTTGGACAAAGAAGACGTTAAACGATTTGCAAAAGATGTAAAGCAAAACTTAGGTAATGTCGACATGTTGATCAATAACGCGGGTCAAGGTCGTGTGTCAAATTTTGAAAATACCCAAGACGAAGATTGGATGAAAGAAATTGAACTGAAGTATTTCAGTGTATTACATCCCGTTCGCGCATTTTTAAATGATTTAAAAGATTCAGCATGTGGCTCAATCACCAATGTGAACTCATTGTTAGCGTTGCAACCTGAACCGCACATGATTGCAACATCATCTGCACGTGCTGCGCTACTAAATTTAACGCATTCACTGGCACATGAATTTACTCAATATGGTGTCCGTGTGAACTCAATTCTTTTGGGTATGGTGGAGTCAGCACAGTGGAAACGCCGTTTTGAAACACGTTCAGACCCAAATCTGTCATGGGAACAATGGACAGGCAATATTGCTAAAAATCGTGGTATTCCGATGCAACGTTTAGGTAAGCCCGAAGAACCTGCACGTGCCTTGGTCTTTCTCGCATCGCCTTTAGCATCCTATACCACAGGTTCAACTCTCGATGTCTCTGGCGGATTCAATAAGCATTTATAAGGTGTGCACATGAAACAGTTGATGATGATTGGTTTTGGCGCGATGGCAGCAGAAGTGTATGCCCATATGCCGCAAGACTTACAACTTAAATGGATTGTGGTACCGGCACGGAGTGTTGAAAAAGTTCAGGCGCAAGTTTCGTCTGAAGTACAAGTGATTAGCTCGATTGATGAGTGTCAGGGTACACCTGATTATGTGATTGAAGTTGCGGGTCAAGCTGCGGTGAAAGAGCATGCGCAAAAGGTTTTGGAAAAGGGTTGGACTATCGGGTTGATCTCAGTTGGAACTTTAGCGGATAACGAGTTTCTGATTCAGCTAAAAAATACAGCTGAACAACATGATGCCCACTTACATCTTTTGGCAGGTGCGATTGCTGGAATTGATGGAATATCAGCGGCTAAAGAAGGTGGTTTGGAAAAGGTCACTTATAAGGGCTGCAAAAGTCCAAAAAGTTGGCGTGGTAGCTATGCAGAGCAATTGGTAGATTTAGATCAGGTGAGCGAAGCAACGGTTTTTTTCCGTGGTACGGCTCGTGAAGCTGCATTGAAGTTTCCAGCCAATGCCAATGTTGCAGCGACGATTGCGCTTGCAGGTTTGGGTATGGATGAAACTATGGTGGAACTCACAGTTGATCCAAACATCAATAAAAACAAGCACACTATTGTGGCAGAAGGTGTGTTCGGTGAAATGACAATTGAGTTGGTCGGTGTGCCTTTGGCGAGTAACCCGAAAACTTCGACATTGGCTGCACTTAGTGTGATTCGTGCCTGTCGCAATAGTGTTCAAGCAATTCAGATTTAAAGGATTTGATCATGGTAAAGGAAATTTATATCGCTGGAGAATGGCGATTAGGTCGAGGTGACACGATTCAAAGTCTGTTTCCAGCAGATCAATCTGTGAATGCTGAGATTTCAACGGCGAGTTTGGATGATGTCAATGAAGCGATTGAAAAGGCTGATTTGGCATGGCGCAAGGCGGAGTGGCGCAACAGCATGCCACATGAGCGTGCTCGGATTTTGTATAAAGTGGCAGACATTATTGAAGCGCGTGTTGATGAACTTTCAAAGCTACAAACCAGAGACAACGGTAAACCACTGGCTGAGACGCGTGCCTTAACCTTGAGTGCGGCTGCAACAGCACGTTATGTCGCAGCGGCGTGTGAAACCTTAAATGATGAGTTAACCACACAACGTGCGCCAGATTTTATGACCATGAGTGTGCATGAACCTGTTGGGGTTGTGGCAGCGATTACACCATGGAATTCACCGATAGCCAGTGAAGTGCAGAAGTTAGCACCTGCAATAGCAGGTGGTAATGCAGTCATTCTAAAACCAGCGGAAGTGACTTCTTTGATCGCGCTTGAATTAGCAAAAATCTTTGAAGAAGCCGGTTTACCTAAAGGTTTATTGAGTGTACTGGTTGGACGTGGTTCGGTGATTGGTGATGCAATCGTAAAGCATCCATTAGTACGCAAAATTTCATTTACAGGTGGAACGAGTACAGGGCGTCATTTAGCACATATTGCGGCTGAAAAGTTGATCACTACATCTTTAGAACTTGGCGGAAAATCACCAACTATCGTGATGCAAGATGCTGATATTGAGCTTGCGGCTAAAGGTGTGGCTTATGGCATTTTCAGTTCTGCAGGACAAGCATGTATTGCAGGATCACGCTTATTTGTGCATAGCAGTATTTATGATCAATTCTTAACACGTCTAGTTGAAATTACCAAAGGCTTGCGCGTTGGACATCCTGAAACTGCAGGCGTGCATTTGGGTTCTTTGATCAATCCGAAGCATTTAGCTTCTGTAGATGCTTATGTTCAATTGGCCAAAAAAGAGGGTGGTCAAGTTCTTGTAGGCGGTGAGGCATTGACTGAAGGTGAATTGGCAAAAGGTAGTTTCTATTTACCGACCATTATCACAGGTCTAAATAATTCAGCACAAATCTGTCAGGAAGAAATTTTTGGCCCTGTGTTGGTGGTGATGAAATATGACGATGAAGCCGATTTGATTGCACAAGCCAATGACAGTTGTTTTGGTTTAGCCGCTGGGATTTGGACTGAAAACTACCGTAAAGCTTGGCAACTTGCACGTGCTTTGGAAGTGGGAACAGTCTGGATCAATACCTATAAAAAATTCTCAATTTCTGCCCCTTTTGGTGGTTTCAAAGAAAGTGGAATTGGACGTGAAAAAGGTCGTTTAGGCATCTTGGCGTATATGCAACAGAAAAGCATTTATATGGGATTAAGCGAACAGCCAAATCCTTGGTGCAATTAATAAATTCATGGATAGAACAAGTTTTCGAGGAATATTGTAATGACAGAACGTGTAAATGTAGGCGAAGCAATCGCTCGTGTTTTAGAGGCGCATCAAGTTGATAGTATCTACGGCGTCATTTCAATTCACAATTTACCAATTGCTGACGCAGTAGGTCGCCGTGAAAAAATTCGCTTTGTCGCTGCGCGTGGTGAAGCAGGCGCGGTCACTATGGCAGATGGTCACTCACGTTTTAAAGGTTTAGGTGTCGCCTTGACCAGTACTGGTGCAGGTGCAGGGAATGCTGTGGGGTCATTGATTGAAGCGATGAATGCAGGTAGTCCAGTATTGCATTTAACAGGTCAAGTTGAACGTGAATATTTAGATCGTGATGCAAGTTTTATTCATGAAACCAAAGATCAGCTGACTTTCTTACGTGCATCGAGCAAAGCTGCTTTTCGTATTACTAGCCCTGACAATGCAGTAGGTGTGATTCGTGAAGCGATTCGTGTCGCAACGACTGTCCCAATGGGGCCTGTTAGTGTTGAGCTACCGATTGATGTGCAAGCAGCAGAAATTGATTTACCACTGAATCTAGGTCCAGTGAAAGCACTGGAATTACCTCAAGCAGATCAAGTTGAAGTCGATTTGATTGTTAATGAAATCAAAAAAGCCAAACGTCCAATTTTTTGGATCGGCGGTGGTACGCTCAATAGTGTGGATGAAGTCAAAGCAATAGCTGACTTGGGTATTCCAGTAGTATCTTCAACCCATGCGCGTGGTGTGCTAGCAGATAACCATCCACGTAGCCTAGGTGCATTCCATAACTCTGCAGGCGTTGAACAACTTTTAAAAGATGCTGATTTATTGATTGTAGTCGGGTCTCGCTTACGTAGTAACGAAACCAAAACCTATTCAGTGCAGTTCCCTGAAAATATTATTCAGGTCGATGCTAATCCTGTTGCACAACAACGTAATTACAAAATTCGTAATTTCATTTGTGGTGATGCCAAAGATGTGTTGCAACGTGTTCTCACAGGTTTAGCAGGCGTATCTAAAATAGATACTGAATATGATGCAGCAGTTGTTGATGCGAAACAGGCTGCAATCAATGCTTTACGTACACAGCTTGACCAATATGCGTTGATCTGTGATCACCTTCGTACAGCACTACCACAAGATGGCATTTTTGTTCGTGATATTACGATGTCAGGCAGTACGTGGGGCAGTCGTTTATTTCCAGTACAAGCACCAAATCAAAATATTCACTCTTTAGCAGGGGCGATTGGTCTAGGCTTAGCTACCGCAATTGGTGCCTCAATTGCCAATCCTGACAAAAAAGTGATTGGTTTAGTTGGTGATGGTGGTTTGATGCTAGGCATAGGTGAAATTGCGACGATGGCGCAAGAAAATACTAATATGGTACTGATGATCATGAATGATGGTGGCTATGGGGTCATGCGTGGTATTCAAAATAATTACTTCGGAGGACGCCAGCATTTCAACGAATTACACACACCTGATTACCAAGCTTTGGGTGAGGCGATGGGCGTGAAAAGTTGGAAAGTTGGCAGTGCAGAAGAGTTTAGAACAGTCATTCAGCAGGCAGTTGATTTCCAAGGGCCAAGTGTGATTGAGCTAGATATGCATTCAATTGGACCTCTGAACTTTGCAGGTCCGCCACAAAAGAAATTGTACTGAGTAATTTAAACATTGGTTGAGATAGCTGATGTTTGAAAATTTGTAGGCAAATTTTTTTGCCTACAAAACAATAAAAACTATGTTTTACAGGTAAAACAATAATCCAAACCAACAGGACGGTTGGTATCGAAGCGAAGGAATATGATATGAAAAAGACATTAGTCATGATGCTTGCAGCACTGTCGATGAGCGCGGTATCAAATGTATATGCACAAAGTTCAGCACTGGAATGGAAAAGTGAGGATGGAACGGATTCTGTCAAGCTTGGTGGAGTAGTGCGTTTGAATCAACGTTATGAAAATTGGGAGGGGCCAAATGGAGGTTTTGGAAAACTCTATTTTGATATTTTTCGAGTTGATCTGAAAGGCAAGTTTGATGATGCCTATTTCAATGCCAGCTACCTTTTCCAAGATCAAGAGAAGCGTTCAATTGAAAAAGCCTATGTGGGATATCATTTGGATGAACATAACAGCATAGAGGCAGGTTTTGTTTATAAACCCTTTGCAATTTATCCCTATCCGCAAAATGGATGGACTTATCATATTCCATTCTTTTTGGGTTATGGGAATAACATCGCTCCAGGTTTGAACTGGAATTTTAACAACAAAGATTGGGATGTGAAGCTAGGCTATTATCCTGAGATGCTAGCAACTAATCTTCGATATTCACCTGAAAGTGCGACTTATGATGATTTGGCTGAAAATGCATTTCCAACACAAAAAGCCTATCAAAATGAAAAGCGTCATCAAGTGAATACACGGATTGTTCGTAAGTTAGAAACTGAATTTGGTAAGCAAGAAGTTGGTGTATCAGGTGCAATTGCTCAATTGCATAATAAAATCACGGATGACAACGGCAAATATTATGCAGTGGGTTTGCATACTGATAATAATTACAAGCGTTTCAATGTCCAAAGCTCAGTGATTCATTATCAATATGATGCAAAAAATCCAGATGGTGTAAATGATGATATGACCTTGATGGGTGCAAATGGTTTAACGCCAGCATATTTCATTGCTTCCGAAGGAACTATTGCGAGTTTAAACCTCGCATACACATTACCTGTGCAAGATATGGGCAAACTCAAAGCAATCCGTTTTTACAATGATTATAGTTATTTAGATAAAAAACGTGAGGATTGGTCTGACTCGCAGATGAATACTACGGGGATGATGTTTATTGCTGCACCTTTCATGTTATGGGCGGATTACACTTGGGGGAAAAACTCGAATATTATCGGTGGAGCTACCAATGCTACAGGTTTTACGTCTACGGTTTCGCCAAATAGTGATAAATGGCTTTATCGCATCAATTTGAATATTGGTTTTAGTTTCTAGTTCTACTTTCAAATGAAGAGTAATCATCATTACTCTTCATATTTAATAAGCAGAACAATTTGAATACCTACCTATTTATTTACAGCGTTCTCTACAACCTGATCCATTTCCATCGAATCATAATAGGCTAGGGTGTTTTTCGCAGTTAGCTCACCATGACAGTGCTGACATGTCATGGTTGCTTTGGTTTTATGACCACAGTCTTTATGCAAATATTCCAAAATTGGATATTTATTATCTTCATTATGCCAATAATTGCCCCATGTCGTGACTGCCATAATAATTGGATAGAGGGCTAAACCTTTGTCTGTAAGTTTGTACTCGTAACGTTTTGGTGCTTCTTGATATAACACTTTTTCAAAAATTTTATTTTCAACTAAGCGATTCAAACGCTCAGTGAGTAAGTGCCGTGTAATACCGAGCTGCTTTTGAAAATCATCAAAACGACGTGTGCGAAGAAAAGCATTGCGGATAATCAAGAGAGTCCATCGATCACCGAAAATCGATAAGCTACGCGCAATAGGGCAACCCATTTCACCCAATTCATGCCATTTCATATAGACCTCAATATTATCTCAATAGGCTAATTATTGTCATTAAGGGACATTTTCCTTAATGAAAACACCATTAGATTGACAATTCATCATAGCACAGATATCGTACTTTTAGTTAGTTCCAAAAAAGAACTAATATGTATTAAAAGGTTTCTTTGCCAATTCGCTGTTCAGTTATCGATTTAGCATTCATTCACAAGTTGAAATGTTAAAGGTCTAGATGGGTTCTGTTAAAAGATTGAACTCAATCAATATTGAATACAAGGCACAAGAAAACGCAAAATGATGATCGAAAGGTGTCCATATGATGAAGGCAATTCCAAACCGAGTTTCAACAGCAGATTGGGAAATGATTCCACGACAAGTTCAATTCGCTTGGGAAAATTCACCATTACAATGGATTCCTCAAGATCCTATCGCGAGCCACAACGTTAATCATTTCAGCTTTACTTTGGTTCGTGGAGAATATTTTTTCTGCCGTATCTTCAATAAAGCACTGCCACATATCACAGATGAGCAACTCAAAGCTGATGTAAAAACTTTTATTCGTCAGGAAGCAATTCATTCCCAGGCACATAAAATATCGATTGAGGAATATTTACAGCGATATGGTGTTGACGTTGAAAACCAATATCAGCGTGTTGTCTATTTATTTGACCGTTTATTGGCTGATCAACCTTTAGGTCGTACATTACCCAAACCATTGCAAAAAACATGGTTAGATCTTCGAGTTGGTTTAGTTGCTGCTGCTGAGCATTTTACTTGCGCTCTAGGGCAATATGTTTTGACCGAGGCAAAATGGCAAGAACGTGGTTGTGACCCAGTTGTGAGTGATCTATTTGTTTGGCATGGAGCAGAAGAGGTTGAACATCGCACAGTGGCTTACGATTTATTTCAACATTTGAATGGAAGCTATTTGATGCGAGCAGGGATCATGTTGGCAACAGCACCTATATTTACTTATTTGATGGCCGCTGGTACAGCACAACTCGCAAAAGCTGATCCCGATATGCCACGCGATATGACTAGTCTTAAACAATTAAAATTTTGGAAAGCATGGCATCGTGCTGGCAAAAATCAATACACACCAGGCCCAATTTGGTATTTCACAACAGCACTTCGATTCTTCAAACCAAGTTATCACCCTTATTTTGAGGGCTCAACTGAACTTGCACAGGCCTATATCAATCAGTCACCTGCCGTGTTAGCAGCTCAAGCAATGCAACAATCAACAAAATTGAAAAGCTAATTCGAGGATATCTTCATCATGAAAAAACTCGAAAAAACGACTCAATTTATTATGTCTGGTGATATCTCACTCGCTGTATATCATTGGGGGCAGATTGTTGCAGATAAACCAAGTATTGTATTGATTCATGGTTATCCAGATTCTGCTGAAGTTTGGAATCAAATGGTAGAACATTTACATCCCGAATTAAATGTCTATGCCTATGATGTTCGTGGAACTGGACAGTCAGATATTCCTAAAAATCAATCTGAATATGCATTTAAATACTTGGTACAAGACTTGAGTACTGTGATTAGTCTTGTAAGCCCTAAACAACCTGTTCATGTGGTTGGGCATGATTGGGGTTCATTACAAGGCTGGGAGGCGGTGTTAGGAGATACGCTAAAATCTCAAATTAAATCATACACTGCGATGACACCGAGTGTTGATCACGTCGGTTGGTGGTTCAAACGTCAATGGAACCAAGGTTCATTCCAAGGGTATCGTAATGTGGTGACACGTGCGATCAGTTCAGGTTATATGGCAATGTTTCAATTACCTTTATTGCCAGAGTTAACATGGCGATTAGGTTTGACAAAAATTTGGCCATCAATTGTTGGATATATGGAAAACACTAATGCGCATGTAGACCCTTATCAATTACGCAATTCAATCAGTGGTTTGGGATTATATCGTGAGAATTTGGTTCAACCTTTGCGTAATCCGTCACAACGTAAAACAACGATTCCTGTGCATATGCTGGTCATGACCAAAGATCCATTTGTGCCAAGTTTTATGAGCCAAGGTATGGAAGAATGGGTAACTGACGTACGGTATAGTGAAGTTGCAGCAGGGCATTGGGGCATAGTGAGCCATCCACAACAAATTGCGAACACCATCAAAAGTTATATTTTTGATAAATTTTAATGATAATGATCGAGGAAAATCAATGAATCCTTTAAAAATGACGGGTTTGGAAATCATGCAAGCATTTGCACAAGGTCACTTCCCTGAGCCTGGAATTGCAAAGACAATGCCGATGAAGCCTATAGAGGTTGAACAGGGACGAATCATTTTTAGTGCGATTGCTGATGAACGACATACCAATCCATTAGGCGGTGTGCATGGTGGTTTTGCAGCAACAATTTTGGATTCAGTCACAGGTTGTGCAACACATACAGTATTGGCTGCGGGTGAGTCATATGGCACAACAGACCTTAATATTAAAATGTGTCGTCCGATTCCATTTAACACTCCGTTGATTGCAGAAGGAAAAGTCATCAATGTTGGGCGTAATCTTGTAATTTCTGAGGGTTATATTCGCGATGAGGATGGAAAATTGTATGCACATGCAACTGCGACAAATATGATTATTCGCCGTTCAGCATGATTTTAAGATTATTGTTTTGAATGGACTTGAACTTGTTATGATAGCCATGTGAAACATCATAAAAATATGTTCAGTTCATTCAAATGAGATATAAAAATGTCAAACTCTATTGTTCTACATCAGTGGGAAATTTCACCTTTTTGCCAAAAAGTTTCACGGATGTTGAAGTTCAAAGGTATTCCTTTTGAAACAATAAATTACAACGGCTTACTGGGTAGCAAAGTCCCTTTGCTTAGTAAAGTCGGCAAGTTACCTGTCGTGGATATTAATGGCGAGCGAGTTCAAGATAGCACTCGAATTGCACGTTATTTAGATCAACACTTTCCCGAGCTTCCACGACTTTATCCTGAAGATCCTATGCAATGTGCTTACACAGAGCTTTGGGAAGATTGGGCGGATGAAGTCTTGTATTTTTATGAAGTGCATTTTCGTGTAAGTGATAAAAAAGCGTTCAATCAAGTTGTTGAAATCAGCTCAGAAGGTCGTCCTGCATTTGAAAAGTATTTAATGAAGCCATTACTTAAATCGGCATTGGGTTTTCAAGTAAAGATGCAAGGTACAGGTCGTATGGCTCAAGCCGATATTGAAGCTGAATTTACTAGACACTTAGAACGTATTGAGTTGGTTTTAAATCAGACAGGTTGGTTGGTTGGAGATCAGCAGACGATTGCTGATATAGCAGTTGCATCTCAACTTCTAGAAATTGTTAGAACTAGCCAAAAATTTGGTGCACAAATATTAGGCTTTGCAAATATTTCAAAATGGCTCGATAATTTTTAATTCATTGATTTAAATAAAAAAGCAAAGCCGAGGCTTTGCTTTTTTATTGCTGAAATATCAGCTTAGATTTTGCTAATCAAATCATTGATTTGTTTTGCTTGTTCAGCAGCATTACCTGTATATGTAGCAGGTGTAAGCTCTGCTAAACGAGCACGTTCATCAGCTGGAACTTGAAGAAGTTCATCACCATTAACGAAGTTCACCATCATTTCACGTGTCATTGCTTGACCACGAGTAAGTGCTTTGAGTTTTTCGTAAGGTTTTTCAACATTATAACGGCGCATTACTGTTTGGATCGGTTCAGCAAGAACTTCTTGTGCTTGGTCTAAATCTTCATTTAAACGGTTAGCATTGAGTTCAAGTTTACCAATACCTTTTAAGCAAGCATCAAAAGCAATCAAGCTTTGTGCAAAACCAACACCCATGTTACGAAGAACAGTTGAGTCAGTTAAGTCACGCTGCCAACGAGAAACTGGAAGTTTTTCACCTAAGTGACCCAATACCGCATTTGCAATACCTAGGTTACCTTCTGAGTTTTCGAAGTCGATAGGGTTTACTTTATGAGGCATTGTTGAAGAACCAACTTCACCGTCTTTTAATTTTTGCTTGAAGTAACCAAGAGAGATATAGCCCCAAACATCACGGTTAAAGTCGATCAAGATCGTGTTATAACGACGTAATGCATCAAACAATTCAGCCATGTAATCATGTGGCTCGATTTGAGTGGTATATGGGTTGAAACTTAGACCTAAAGATTCAACAAATGCTTGTGCATGTGCAGCCCAATCAATTTCTGGATAAGCAGAAAGGTGAGCATTGTAGTTACCTACTGCACCATTGATTTTGCCCAATAATTCAACATTTTCAAATTGCTTGATTTGGCGCGCTAAACGATAAGCAACGTTCGCCATTTCTTTACCCAAAGTTGTTGGGCTAGCAGTTTGACCATGAGTACGAGATAACATTGGCTGTTCAGCATGTGTTGTAGCTAAAGCTGAAATTGCGTTCAGAATTTGCTTCATGCTTGAAACAAGAACTTCACGACCATTTTTAAGCATTAATGCATGAGACAAGTTGTTGATGTCTTCAGATGTACATGCAAAATGAATGAATTCGCCCGCATTTTTTAATTCATCAATATTGGCAATTTTTTCTTTAAGGAAATATTCAACTGCTTTTACATCATGGTTAGTTGTACGTTCAATTTCTTTAATGCGGTTTGCATCTTCTTCAGAAAAATTCGTCACAATCGCATCTAAAGCAGCATTCGTTTCAGCAGAGAATGCAGGTACTTCGATGATTTCTGCACGATTTGCAAGTGCTTGTAACCAACGCACTTCAACAGTGACACGAGCGTGGATTAAACCAAACTCAGACAAAAAAGGGCGTAGAGCATCGCATTTGCTCGCATAACGTCCATCAAGTGGTGAGAGTGCGGTTAAAGCATTCATACAGATTCCTTAAAGTTTGTCTCTCTTGCAGAACTTTATTTATTCCTCAAGAGAGATTTATAGAGGTTGTAAAACGGTATAAAAAATTTGCTCTAGCATCGGTTTAAACGACCTGATACTGCAAACGAGCAAGAGCTTGAATATCTTGTAAAAGCTTACGTTTACTAAAGATCATACTCCATGAGCTACCGCCCAGTTGTCGCCATAAATGCGCAAGTTGTAGACCTGTAAAGAGGCAAGCACGGATTCGATTTGTATGATTCATATCTTTAAAAGCTTCAGCATTACCACGGACAAGGATACGTGGATTAATTTGCCCAGCAGTTTCAACATAGGTCTGAGCTAAATTGGCAATAATACTTGGGTGCAAATAGTTATTATCGAAAAAAGACAACTGTTTTAGGATTTTTTGTTGAGCCGTTTCGATAATTTTTACGTATTCAGGATTGCTATAAACTTTCTTTTCCAACTGCAATAATGCCATAGCATAGGACATTGGAAGTTTAGCTGTCGAAAGTTTAGGAACTCGGGATTTTGGTGCAGTATTAAATGGTTGAGTAATACAACCTTCTAATGTTTTTAAACCTAGTGAAATATCAGCCAGTTGATTAAAGAAATCTAAAGTTTGAGTCGCATTGTTGGTCGCTGGACGAATATTTAAACTTGCTTTGATCAGTAGTTCAAAATAAAAATTACCACTATCTCCAATACTCTGCTGTCCTGCCATCGCAGTCATATGGGTCAGCTGAGTTGCTTGGAAGACAGCAGCCAATGCTAAAGCACGGTTTTGTCTTACATTCAACGCTTGGGTGTGCTGAAAGGGTAACTCCGCCATGCTTCGATTCCAATATCCTTAAATAAAATCTGGTTGAGGTGCATCAGTATGGTGAATGACACCACCGCCTAAGCATACCTCTCCTGAGTAAAACACCACACTTTGCCCTGGAGTTACAGCACGTTGTGGTTCATCAAACTCAACTCGAATACCATTTTCTGTATGTTCGTCACGATAAATTGTACACGCTTGGTCAGGCTGACGATAACGAGTTTTTGCTGTGCATCGGAAACCCGTAGTTGGGATTTCTTGTTCACCCGCAACCCAATCAATCGCTTCACTCCAAAGCTGTTTACTTTGCATAAGTGGATGCTCATGACCTTGTCCAATGACGAGACGATTGTTTGCAATGTCTTTGTGAAGTACGAACCATGCACCTTCTTGCGCACCTTTCATACCACCGATACCGATGCCACCGCGTTGTCCGAGCGTATAGTACATTAAGCCGTGATGTTCACCAACTTCTTTGCCGTTGTCTAAGACAATTTTTCCAGCTTGAGCAGGAAGATATTGTTTGAGGAAGTCTGTAAATCGACGTTCACCAATAAAGCAAATACCAGTTGAGTCCTTTTTCTTCGCTGTTGCTAAATCAAGTTGTTCAGCAATGCGACGAACTTCAGGCTTTTCAATTTCACCGACAGGGAACAGCGTCTTATTGATTTCACGACCATGAACAGCGTGTAAAAAATAAGTTTGATCTTTGTTATTATCTACACCACGTAGTAATGGTGCATAGGTTTCACCACGAGAGTTTTGTGTGCTTACACCACGACGCGCATAATGACCTGTTGCAATAAAATCTGCACCCAAAGTCATAGCATGGTCGAGGAACGCACGGAACTTAATCTCTTTATTACATAGAATATCTGGGTTTGGAGTACGACCTGCTGCGTATTCAGCTAAGAAATGCTCAAACACACGATCCCAATATTCCATGGCAAAGTTTGCGGTGTGCAGTTTAATTCCAATCTTGTCTGCAACGGCTTGCGCATCTGCTAAATCTTCAAGGGCTGTGCAGTATTCCGTACCATCATCTTCTTCCCAGTTTTTCATGAAAAGACCTTCAACTTGATATCCTTGTTGAAGTAAAAGCGCGGCAGAAACAGAGGAGTCTACACCACCAGACATACCGACGATGACACGTTGTTGCATCTAATTAAGCATCCAAATGAGAAGTTAATGAGGGAGAGAAAGGGTGCTCATAAATAAGCGATAAAGGATATTTCTTACCAGCGAGGGCATCTTCAATTACTTTTAAAACTAATGGGCTTCGCGCACGAGCGGATTCTTGCAGCTCTTCTAAACTCATCCAAACTGCACCGACAATATCGATATCTAGTTGTGCATTTCCCTCAACCGAGGTGACATGTGCCAAGAAGCAAAAACGATAATATGTGCGATCTGGAAACATGGGAGGGGTATAGGTATAGATACCAAGCAAATGATCTATTTCTACATGATGACCTGTTTCTTCTAAGGTTTCACGGATCGCTGCTTCAATAATCGTTTCACCGCATTCGACATGACCAGCAGGTTGATTAAACACGGTATGTACAAAGCCTTCGCTGTGTTCTTCAACAAACAGAAAACGTCCGTCTTTTTCAACTACAGTGGCGACTGTGACATGAGGTGTCCAAGCGGTCATAGAAAGCACCATGATTTTAAAAAACGTATTCTACAAAATTTGAGAGTTTTTGGCTATGGTGGCTGAATCATAGATTTAGCCACTAACTGCTTTAATCAGGTTTAATTTTACTATTAATAAATTTTCGTAGTTTCTTTGCCGATTGGCATGCTGGATCAGTATCACCATATTTACAACTATAATTGAGAACATTTAAAGCTTTTTTATAATTAGGTTCAGTATTTTCCTCAGAAATTAATTGGTCTGCAAACATGGTGCACCCCCAAGGATCGCGCCAGTCACAAGTTTTCTCAAATGTTGAAAAAATACACTTCTTTTGTTCAGTGGTTAAGTGTTTTTTGTAGTCCAACATTCCAGCAGCCCTATTGGTACAACCAGAGGCGATGCCTAACTCACAACTTCTTTGAAATACTTGTTCGGCTGGAAGTTTATAATTTGCTTCTTGTAATGATAACGCCACTAAATAACAGGCCACAGCATCACTTTCCACACAAGATTGATAGCATTTAAATTTATTGTTTTCACAAGTAGATATTATATCTCTGTATGAATTTGATAGAGGAGTTTGTTGAGATGGAGATGTATAGGCTGGGCATTTATTCAAATTATTAGTAAAAACTTGATGATGCTTTAAATCACTTGCTATGAAACTCAATGAAGCTGCTTCAGTTGTTGCATAATGAGAATCGGTACTCATGATTTCACTATCAGATTTATAGTGAGAGCATGCGGTTAAGATATTAATCGTTAATATAGATAAACCCAAATATATTGTTGTTTTATTCATAATCGTCCGTAGTTTTCGTTAATATTATAAACAGAATTAATAAATTAGTTTTGTTTATAATCATTCTTCACTTTCACATAGTTTTGTGCTGAATAAGGTAAAAATGCTTTTTCTTTATCTGTGAGAGGGCGGACTTGCTGGACTGGGCTACCCACATACAAATAACCACTTTTTAAGACTTTACGTGGCGGCACTAAACTACCAGCACCAATCATGACATCATCTTCAATAATCACGTCATCTAAAACAACTGTATTAATACCGATCAAGACACGATTGCCAATAGTACAACCATGTAAGGTCACATGATGACCTACAGTCACATCATCACCAATTACTAAAGGTGAACCATTTGGTTTGGATTGATTTTTATGACTGACATGTAACATACAATGATCTTGTACATTACTATTTCTACCAATCTGAATCGAATTGACATCACCGCGAATAACGGCAAAAGGCCAAACTGAAACATTCTCAGCTAACTTGACATCCCCGATGACTACTGACATTACATCAATATAACAACTCGTATCAATATCAGGGTAATGATCTAAATAAGGGCGAATATTTTTAGCCATGAGAAAATACAATAAATAATTTGCATGAATTATAAAATAAAAAAGCATTCATACTAAATAGCATGAATGCTTGATTAGCTTGTTTATTCTGAGAATTAGAATAAGTTGCTAAGGAACTGTTTGATATGGTCGATCATACGAGCAAAGAAGCCTGCTTCTTCAACAGGTTTTAATGCAACTAGTGGTTTTTCAGCAATCACTTTTCCATCAAGACTCGCAACTAATTTCCCTACAACTTGACCTTTAGCCAAAGGTGCATTCAGTTTTGGTTGAACGACGATTTGAGTTTTGATTTTATCTGCTTGACCTTTAGGCATAGTTACGTTGAAGTTTTCAGCCAAACCGATTTGAACTTCATCTTCTTTACCAAACCATACTTTTGCTTTTGCTAAAACTTGATTTGCTGGTTGAACATTAGCAGTTTCAAAGTTTGCAAAACCCCAAGCCAATAATGTACGAGTTTGGCTCGCACGTTCATTCATGCTTGGTGTACCAAAAATCACAGAAATCAAACGCATAGGACCACGTTTGCTTGATGTTGTTAAGCAATAACCAGCTTCTTCAGTATGACCTGTTTTTAAACCATCTACACTTGGGTCTGTGTAGAGAAGGGCATTACGGTTACCTTGTTTGATACCGTTAAATGTAAATTCTTTTTCAGAGTAAATTGGGTAATACTTTGAGCTGTCTTTAATAATATGCTGAGCAAGAACTGCCATATCTTTTGCAGTTGAGTAATGACCATCAGCAGGCATACCTGTTGAGTTGATAAAGTGTGTATTTACCATTCCAACGCGTTTAGCTTCTTGGTTCATCATGTGGGCGAATGTACCTTCATTGCCCGCAATATGTTCAGCCATTGCTTTAGAAGCATCATTACCTGATTGGATGATAATACCGCGAAGCATTTCTAGAACAGTTGCTGTTCCATTAAGCGGTACATACATACATGATTCTGTACTACTTCCACGGCACCACGCAGATTCATTCATGCGTACTTGTTCGTTTTCAGTCAATTCCCCCTTCAAAAGTTTCTGCTCAATGATGTAGCTTGTCATCATTTTAGTCATTGAAGCAGGTGCAAGTTTTTCATTTTCATTTTTTGCAGCGAGAATCTGTCCTGTCTCATAATCCATTAATACATAGGATTTATTATTTAGTTCTGGTGGAGCAGATAGGACAGTTGCTGCATATGAAAAGCTTGGCAAAAGTAATAATGCAGCAAGAGCGCTTTTTTGATTCATTCTAGATCGTTCCAATATCTTGTGTGAAGCAGAAGAGCCTAGCATTTTAGGACAAAGCAAAGCCGACTTCTATGGGGGAAGTCGGCTTTTTAACACAGTATTGTAACGAATCGGTTACTTAGAATAATAATTTCGAACATCGTCGCAAATTTGACGATTATCTTCATCAGATGCGGCTTTTGCATCATTACGTGCTTCTGTCAAAGCAGCCTGAAAATCTTTACTTTTTGCGCGCTTATTGAGTACATCAACAGCTTTTGGATCATTATCTAAATAGGCTTTAACAAGATTGTCGTAGGCTTTATTAAACTTAAGATCTTTGCCGATTAATGGAGGGCAAATTTCAGAAAGCACATAAATTGCAGCTAACTCTTGTTGAGTGACATTTTCTGAGGTCGGAGTAACTTCAATTTTTTCGGTTTCTGATTTTTTTTCTGCTGCATAAGTGGTTGCAGAAAATGCAGTAGACGCTAAGAGAAATGATAAACCCAGTGTTTTTAAAACATTTTTAGTCATAAGAAATCAAACTCAAAAACAAGACTTAAAGAATTTGAATAACTTATAGCATAACTGAGATTGAAATTTGTATCTTTGCTGTAGAAACAATGGAGAAAATGTGATCTTAAATCTGAGAAATAAAACCACATTTACCTATATCAAAACTTATTCTTCGAAATTAAGGACATCTTCACATACTGATTTCTGTTCTGATTTCTCAACTTCTGTTGCAGCAGAACGTGCATCTTTGAGCAGACTTTGAAATTCAGCATCTTTTTGTAAGCTGTCTATAGATGCAGTCTTGTCCGAGTAGTTACTTAAATATGAACCGACCATCTTTTTGATGTTTTGGTCAAATTTAGTATTCTTACCGATGAGGTTTGGACACATTTCGATAAGTACTTGTGCATTTGCAATATCATCTTTGATTAATGCATCTGCTTCTTTGACTGAAACCGCTTCGTCAGCAAATGCTACAGATGTTGCTACAAGTGTGAAACTCACCCCAAAAAATCGAATAAAATTAGATAAATGTCTCATGGCAATGTAAATTTCTAATACTAAGAAGTTATAAATATATATAATTCAATGAATAATTCAATTGAAAAAACTCCCTAGTAATGTTTGAAGAGACTGGAATTTAGTGAATATTTTAATTGCAAATGATGATGGTGTTTTTGCCCCGGGGCTACAAGCTTTAGCGCAGGCCTTAAAGCCATTAGGTCGAGTGGTTGTGGTTGCACCTGAAAGTGAGCGGAGTGGTTATTCTAGTGCTTTGACATTAGATCGTCCTTTGCGACCAGTTCAAATCTCTGAAGACGTCTGGGCAGTGAATGGAACGCCTGCGGACTGTGTTTATTTGTCAATGAATGGTCTATTTGATTTTGAATTTGATCTGGTTGTGAGTGGTATCAATAGCGGTGCAAATCTTGGTGATGATGTATTGTACTCAGGTACGGTAGGAGCTGCATTTGAAGGACGGTTAATGAAACATCCTGCGATTGCTGTTTCTTTGGCAGGTTCAAATGTTCGATCATATGAACACCCTCAGCATTATGCGCAAGCAGCACAATGGGTCCATGACTTTATTGCAAATGGATTACCTATTTTACCACCTCGTCATATTTTTAATATTAATATTCCAGATGTTGCTCAAATCCAAGGTACAAAAGTGACGTATCAAGGCCGAAGAGCGCAATCTAAACCTGTAAGTAGCCATGTTGACCCCCGAGGAAGACAAGTTTATTGGATTGGATTAGCTGGAGAGGCAGTAACTGACCCTCAGGCTGTTTCTAGCAATATTCAATCAGATTTTTTTGCAGTGTCGAATGGTTATGTCAGTGTTACTCCAATTCAAATGGATGCAACGAACTACGCGATTTTAGATAATTTACATGTTCTTGTTAATGGTTAGCGGTTGCTATGTTATAACTTTGTGAATATAGAAAGTGAGAACTCGTTTTTTTTCACTTTTTTGATACTCTTAGGCGCAAATATAATTCAGGTTTCGATGAGGGTGAAGATGCATTCAAACCAAGTCTCGATTTTTCTAACAAAGAAAATGATTAAAACAATCCTATTGTCTTTATCAGTAGCAACGACAGTAATTGTGACGGGGTGTGCATCTAAACCACAATACAAAGGTGGCGCACGCTACGTGAATGCACCTAATTATTATACAGTGCGTTCAGGGGATACACTGAGTGGGATCGCAAACCGCTATGGTTTGAACTACTTAGATATTGCTGCACTGAATGATATTGCAGCTCCGTATCGAATTTATGTGAATCAGTCACTAAGACTTAAAGGCTCAGTCAGTCAGCGTACTACGTCGACGCAGGCGATCACTCAAGCAACTCCTATCCAACGTCAAACGATTAATTTACCGACTCAACAGCCAGTTGTACCAAAAACACCTGTTATTACGCCAACACCTGTCAATCCACCAACTGCTTCAACTTTAGCATCGGGTTTACGCTGGGTAAAACCTAGCAACGGTCCTGTGATTCAAGGTTTTAATTTGGCAAGTAATGTTAAAGGAACCCGTTATGGTGGAAATGAGGGTGACCCAGTCTATGCAGCAGCAAATGGTCAAGTTGTATATGCAGCGGATGGTCTAAAAGAATACGGCAACTTGGTTCTGATTAAGCACATTGATGGTTACATTACTGCTTATGCACATAACAGTAAAATGTTGGTGAAAAGCGGTGACAATGTGACGGCTGGTCAAAAGATTGCTGAAATGGGTTCTACAGGAGCGACTAGAGTCATGCTGGAATTCCAAGTTAGATTAGATGGTAAACCTGTTAATCCAACCACTGTTTTACCTAACTAAATATACATCATTATTTGTTTAACAAACTTTCAACAAATTGTTAAGAATCTCTAGTCTAGGAGTAGACTTCTCTGTATACTCATATTGATTGCTTTAATTAGAACAATAAGCATATTAATAATTTGAGAGGGAAGTCTATGCTAGATCAGTTGCGTGCAATGGGGGTTTTTGCGTGCGTTGTTGAAAAAAGTTCATTTAGCGGTGCTGCTAGAGAACTGGGAATTACAACAAGCGCAGTCAGTCAACAAATCCGTTCTTTAGAACAAGATATGGATGTGACTTTGCTTCATCGTTCTACACGAAAATTAAGCCTTACAGAAGCGGGTCAAGCATTCTTTTTAAGCTGTCAAGAAATGCTTGCAGCAGCAGAGCGTGGCAAAATTCGCATCAATGAATTGCGCGATGATTTAGTCGGTGACTTACGTATTGCAACGACACCAGAACTCGGTGCGCTTCATGTTATTCCAGCACTTTCTCACTGGATGTCTGCACATAAAGCACTTGCAATCCATTTTGAAGCCGATCATCGTTATATTGATTTAATTGAAGAGCGAATTGATATTGCAATCCGCATGAGCCTAAAAATCGATGATCATCAGTTAACAGCAGTGCCATTAGCTCGAGTTGATCAGGTACTCGTTGCTTCACCAAGTTATCTAAATCAAGCTCCTCCGATTTCGAGACCAGAAGATTTACGTCATCATGAATTGTTACCAGTGACTTTAATGCAAAATTATCAGCATTTCTCATTTCGTCATGGTTTAAGTGGGGAAGTGGTAAATATCGATATGAAAACACGCTTAAGTACAAATAACGTGTTTGTTGCAAAATCATTGTGCCAGCAAGGGCATGGGATCGCGCGTATTTTATATATGGATATCCAAAAAGAGTTAGTGAATGGGTCTTTAGTTGAGGTATTACCAGATTGGAATATGCCAGCATATACCTTACATGCGTTGACCTCGAAACGTGAACAATATCCAATGAAAGTCCATCGCTGTATAGATGCCTTAAAACAATATTTTGCTCAGCTTCCTGGTGGGCGTTCCTTGCAGGGCGTAGCCTAAATAAAAAAGCCATGTTCTCATCAGAACATGGCTTTTTTTCATATTATTTTTTCTTGTGTTTACGCAGCGATTTTAAGTTTTTCGCTTGTGCGGTTGATTCTTCAGCTGCTTTTGAATCTACTTCATCTTTTTTGGTTTTTTTACGCTTTTTCTTTTTCTTTGGTTCATCATCTTCAACAGCTTCACCATCTTCAATCGCTTGCCAATACTCAAGTTGCTCCATCACAGCAGCATAGATTGAGTTTTTGCTATATCGACCTTTTTTATCGAGTGTTCCAACAGGACGTGCCATCAGGATTTCTAAAGCTTGGTCAATCGTATCAATTGCATGAACATGGAATTGACCACTATTAACAGCATCAATAACGTCTTGGCGTAGCATTAGATGTTGCATGTTTTGACGAGGGATAATAACCCCTTGCTTTCCTGTTAATCCCTGTAATTTACAAGCATCATAAAAACCTTCAATTTTGGCATTTACGCCGCCGATAGGTTGTACTTGTCCAAGTTGGTTCATAGAGCCTGTGATAGCCCAAGATTGATCAATTGGAATTTGACAAATAGCTGAAATTAAAGCAGAAAGTTCAGCAACTGTTGCGCTGTCACCATCAACTTGTCCATAACTTTGTTCGAATGCAAGAGCAGCAGAGAAGTGTAGGATCTGTTCACGACCGAAATGAGCTTTAAGGAAACTAGCCATAAGGAGCACGCCTTTTGCGTGTAGAGAACCACCAAGTTCTACACTTCGCTCAATATCAAGAATATCTCCACCACCTTGATATACTGAAGCTGTTAAACGAGATGGAAGACCAAACTCAACATCAGCATAATGAATAACAGATAGGGCATTAATTTGACCTAAGCGATGCCCCGAAGTCTCAATTAATTGAGTACCTCGTGATAAGTCTTGCCAATAAAGCTCTCGTAAATAACCCAAACGGTATTGGCGATGATGTAATGCTTGATTGACGTGTTGATCTGTTACGATTTTATCACCACTCTTAAAAGCGTGATGATGTGCTTCACGAATCAAATCACCCAGTGTCGAAGCATGCAGTGACAAAGAGCTTTGATCTTCAGCTTGACGACTAGAGTCAGTTAACAGTGCAGCGAGGGCAGAACGATCAAAAGGTAAAAGTTTATCGGCTTGAACATAATCAGCAATAAGCTGCATATATGCTTGTTCATTGCTGTCATTACGTTGTAATGTATCTGTAAAATCAGCACGAATTTTAAATACACTTCCAAGCTCTGGTTCTACTTCTAAAATTTCATAATAAATTTCAGGTTCAGCCAGTAAGACGACTTTAATATCTAGTGGAACAGCGGCAGGTTCAATCGAAATGCTACCTGTCAATGTCAGCATATGTTCCAAAGACGATAGTTTGAGTTGGCCTGACTTTAATGCGCGTTTTAAACCTTGCCAAGCGTAGGGTTGTTCTAGCAATTGCTCAGCTTCAAGCATAAGGAAACCACCATTTGCATGGTGTAATGAGCCTGGACGAATTAATGTAAAATCTGTGGTAATTGTGCCGTTGTGAGTGAGTTGCTCGACATGTCCAAGTAAGTTGTAATGCGTTGGGAAGTCTTCAAAAATAACAGGAGCACCACTATTCGGTTTATTGGCAATAATGACATTGGCTTGATATCTTGAAGGAACGCGATTGAACAAAGCAGGCGTGAAATCATCTTCCTCTTGTTCTAAGATCAGTTCAACGTTTTCTATAACATCTTCGGCATAATGCTTTAAATATTCTTCTAAACCTTTAACGTCTTTATTTTTATTTAAAATTTGCTCCATGCGAGGTAGAACAACTTGTGCTGCGATATCTCTATTTAAAAGTGAAACTTTATCTCGAGCATCGTCTTCAAGATCGCCTAGATGTAAGCCTAAACGCTCTAACTTTTTCTCCATGTAGCGGATATTAGAGCTTAGTTCAGAACGTTCTTTTTGGCTTAAAGCATCAATATCATGCTGTGTTAATTCTTGATATTCATTGTCGATTAATTGCATCGGCACGAAAACATGCTTGTCATTTCTTGAAATGAGTTTTAAGTCGAGTTCTGCGCCTTCTTTGGTTAATTCGGACAGTGCTTGTTGTTGTACATCACCCGTGTCTTGACGAATACGTTCAATTCGATTGTGATAGGTCTCTGCACTAAAGCGACGTTCTAATTGTTTAAGAATGGTTTGCCAAGTTTGTTGAAGTGCTGCTTGAAACTTTACGCCTTGTCCAGCAGGGAAGCGTAGTGCGATAGGTTGTCTAGGGTTTTTAAAATTATTTACATACACCCAATCATCAGGCGTTGGCATCGTTTTGGCATGCTGTTGCAGTAAACGTTTGATCATCGTTCGTTTGCCAAGTCCAGCAGTCCCGACAGCAAAAATATTGTAACCTGAATAAGGCAGAGAGATGCCAGCTTCAACAGAGGCACGAGCTCGATCTTGCCCTAAAAAATTGTTGAGCGGTTTGATTCGTTTCGTCGAATTCGGAATTTTGACTAGGTCTGGAACATGAGTGAGTTGTTCCGAAGCTAGCGAGGTTCTTTTTAATGTTTCTTGTATATCCGTCTGGTCAAAAGCGCTTGGAAAGGTATTTAAATTTGCTGTAGTTGTGTTTGTTGGTGTTAAAGAAAGTGCGGTTGCAGTCATTTGATCAAGTTTTTGGGTCACTATTGATATCCAACAAATAAACGATAATTGAAATTAGAACTATAGATGCATCTAAACATATCTCATGACTTGCGAATAAACATAAATGGTGTGATTCATCATTTAACATTTGGTGTCAATTTGGTTAGATTTCGCAAATGTTTAGAAGTATTTATAGCTTCTGTTAAAGGTATACAGTTTTAGGTCTAAAGATCAAGCGAACTTGTGTTTTTTATCGACAAAACAAAACAATGGTTGCACAAAGCAACTTGCAAGCGAACACAAGAAACGATTGAATAGGCACATTCAGGCATGTTCATGGAAAATAATAACCAATGACAACACAAACCACAGGTTGGGCATCTGCATTTAAAGCATTTTTAGATCGCCGTGCTTTGATTATGTTATTTTTAGGTTTCTCAGCGGGGATACCGATTTTACTCATTTTTTCTAGCTTATCTTTATGGCTAGGTGAGGCAGGAATTGAAAAAAGCGCAGTAACTTTTTTTAGTTGGGCTGCATTAGGCTATTCTTTTAAATTTGTTTGGGCACCATTAATTGATGAGTTGCCTGTCCCATTTCTAACACGCACATTAGGGCGACGTCGAGCATGGCTATTAATTGCACAGTGTTTAATTATATGTGCGATTTGTATCATGGCATTTTCAGACCCAGCTCTTGGTCAAAGTTATATTATTCAAATGGCGGTTGGGGCAGTATTACTTGGCTTTTCCGCAGCTACGCAAGATATTGTGATTGATGCCTATCGTATCGAGTTAGCTGAAACAGAAATGCAAACTGTCTTAGCATCGACATACAATGCAGGTTATCGCATCGGAATGATTGTTGCTGGTGCTGGTGCATTATTTCTTGCGGCTTACTTAGGAACTGCCAAGGGGAATTATATCTACGAAGCTTGGAAGTATACTTACTTAGCCATGGCAGCAGTCATGAGTGTCGGGATCATCACTACTCTAAGTATTCGTGAACCACAAGTAAATCGAATTTATAAAGATTATAAAAAGACAGATTATTATCGTTTGGTATTGGTATTTTTTGTTGCTGTTGCAAGTTTTGTCGTGAGCTATATCTATTCAGGTAATCTCACAAATTACATCACCACTTCGGCTGAGATTAAAGATACCGCAGCTTTATTTGGTTTAGAAGCGCTTCGCTTTTTGACCGCAACAGCAGTCGCTTTATTGGTTGGTTCTGGGTTAGTAAAAGCTGGTGTCGTAAATCAGCAGATGGCGAAAGAAACATGGGTTGCGCCGATTCTTGATTTCTTCAAACGCTATGGTCTGAAACTCGCTTTAGTATTATTACTACTTATTGGTTTTTTTAGAATTTCAGACATTATTGCTGGCGTCATTTCAAATGTTTTTTATCAGGACTTGAATTTTACTAAAGAGCAAATTGCTGAAGCAGTAAAAATATATGGTGTTTTATTTAGCCTTGTCGGTGGCTTTCTTGGAGGCTTGTTGGCACAGCGAATGAACATTATGAAGTTAATGTTTGTTGGTGCTGTTTTAGCCAGTTCTACCAATTTGATTTTTATCGGCTTGGTAAACTCAGGCAAACCTTTAGCTCAGGTTGAGGTACAAATCGCAGATAAGCACTATAAAGTAGATACGGATGAGGTGGGGTATTGGAAATTATCTGTATCAAGTGAACAGTTATTAAAAGCAAAAGATATCCAAGTCACTAGTCAATATCAGCAAGAAGCGGACTCAAAGTTTCAATTAACAGTTCCATATCTGATTGCATCTCAAAAGCCTCAGATTCAATTATTACCAATGAGTGGTAATGATCAACTTAGCTCAAATGACTTAAAGCAAAGTTTAGTTATTAAAGGTCAGCTTGCTGGCGTAAATGTTGATACATTAGACACAGAGCGTCCAGTTGTCATTATGGTTGACGATAAAGAAATTGTTGCTAAAGTTGATCCTCATGGAATATTCACTGGAGCAGTTGATGGGAAGGTTTTATTAAACTCTCCAACGAAGTTAGTTAAAGCTTCAGTTAATTTTAAAAACAACAACCAAACTGAATTAGCTACAAGTAGACCTTATTTTATTGATACAGCAACACATCCACAGTCCGCTTTAGATATGGATGTTCAACCAGTGCAAGTAATCCAACCAGATCAAAAAAGCTCAGTTGAACTTTCTGGTAAAGTCATTAAAAGCTACAGTACCTTATGGTTATATTTGGCGATTATTATGGATAATTTAGCATCTGGATTGGCTGGTGCAGCATTCATTGCTTTTTTATCGAGTTTAACCAGTGTTTCATTTACAGCGGTTCAATACGCAATTTTTAGTTCTTTAATGACATTAACGCCAAAACTATTGGGTGGTTATTCAGGAACAATCGTGAGTAATATTGGTTATCCAAATTTCTTTTTAATGACGACTTTAATCGGTATTCCGATTCTAATTTTAGTGGTTTGGGTTGCGAAATTATTACGTGATCATGAACGAAACCAAACAACACAACAGACAGGTGAATAACTATGCGCATGTTACATACAATGCTACGAGTAGGTAATTTAGAACAATCTCTCAAGTTCTATACTGAAGTGCTTGGTATGCAATTACTTCGCAAACGTGATTACGAAGAAGGACGTTTTACACTCGCATTTGTGGGTTACGGTGATGAGCAGAACAATACGGTGCTTGAATTAACTCATAATTGGGATACATCTAGTTATGATTTAGGCAATGCTTATGGTCATATCGCAATTGGTGTTGATGATGCTTATAAAGCATGTGAAGAGATTAAAGCTCGTGGCGGTAAGGTCGTCCGTGAAGCTGGGCCTATGAAAGGTGGTGTGACGGTCATTGCTTTTGTTGAAGATCCAGATGGCTACAAAGTTGAACTTATTCAACAAGATCAGAATGCAAGAAATAATTAGTTTTAATGCGTTAGACTGAGGTCTAATTATTTAAAAACTAGCTTTATTTATAGAGCTCAGTATGATGGTTTGATCAAATGGTCAACAATATCATATTGGGCTTTTTTATTATTTTGAGGGTAGGTCAGGGAAAGAATTATGTTGAAGTTATTAGCACTAGATCGCTTTACGATTTTATTGGTACTCATGGTCTTATTAGCCACATTGTTACCTATATCAGGTCAGTTTGCTTTTTATTTTAATATTTTAACGACAGTCGCAATAGCCGTTCTTTTCTTTTTACATGGTGCAAAATTATCACGTGAAGCTGTCATAGAGGGAATGTTGCATTGGAGAATGCATGCTTTAGTCTTTATTTTTACTTTTTTGATTTTCCCATTGATTGGGCTTTTGTCGAGACCTGTTTTAGAACCAGTATTGGGGCAACAGTTATATTGGGGCTTTTTGTTTATGTGTTTCTTACCTTCCACGGTTCAGTCTTCGATTGCATTTACGTCTATGGCTAAAGGGAATGTAGCGGGTGCAGTGTGCAGTGCTTCTTTTTCTAATATTATAGGCATGTTTATCACACCGATTTTGGTCAGCTATTTTATCTTAGGGCAAAGTCAACATGATTTTGACCCGACAAAATCAATTGTACAAATTACATTATTGCTGCTTGTGCCATTTATATTAGGTCAATTATTAAGACCATTTATTTTCCCACAAATGCGTAAATTTCCGAGCGTTGTAAAGGTTTTTGATCAGGGTTCAATCCTCATGGTTGTTTATGGCGCATTTAGTAGCGCAGTTGTCGCTGGTCTATGGCAACAAGTAAGCGGAATTACATTGATTTATTTAACACTGGCATGTTCAGTTTTACTTACCATAGTAATGTTACTTGCATTGTATTTACCTAAATGGTTGGGATTCAATCAGGCGGATCAAATTACGATTTTCTTTTGTAGTTCTAAAAAAACTTTAGCGAGTGGTGTTCCAATGGCTCAAATTCTTTTTATTGGGCAGCCTTTAGGAATGATTGTATTACCCATCATGATTTTTCATCAAATTCAGTTGATGGTCTGTGGGGTAATTGCGAATTATTGGTCAAAAAATAATCCAACATAAGTTCTTTTGAATTTATCAAATTTCAATAGTCAGTATTCGATATATGGTGAAAAAAGTATGTATCGACCAATTAATCTTCGATTGAGATTAATTGGTAGGTATGTAATATTTATAATCAAGTGATTAGACATGTCTAATTTAGCTAATGTTCATCAATATCAAAGATTAATACAATGATAAAAAAAGTAAGAAGAGTATCTCCGTTAATAGCAATTTATATGGCATGTTCGTTCATACCGACTGTGACATTAGCAAATACATTTCCTTATGAAGAAAGCGGTAATATTAGAGTTGATACCATAAATGTAAGTCTAATTAATCCGACTCAAGATCAAACTCTAAATCAAAGAATTATGGATCAGATTCGGAAGGATATTGCAATTTTTCCTGGTGAGATTGTTTCAGCAGAAAGATTAGATTTCATAACAACTAGAGTTAGAAATACACTTAGCTTAGACAGCCTATCGTATGATGCAGAAACTAGCATGGGAGGAGGCTTAAATCTCACATTAAAAGCAACATTAAATGATAAGCAATCACTTACGCCAAAAGGTTATTTAATTGATAAAAATAAAAAAACTTTGCCTTTGCTATATGACAGTAATGGTAAATACCTCAAAGCCAAATTAGAGTTATTAAGTATGTATTATGCTAATAATAATGCTTGGTATGCTCAGCCTGGTAAGATGTTGAATGGAAATCCATTGGTTGATGGAAATCCAGCAGGTGATGGTTATGATGATTGGCTTGAAGCTTTTTTTCATGCAGGTTTATATGGAATGTATCCTTTAAATTCGAATACTTTTACTTATGGAGGTTTAAGTACGATAGGTACTCTCTCTACAGGGCAGGAGTTGTTTACTGATCAAACTCGAAATCATTTTGCTGTTGAAGATGCATATGTTGGAATTGTAACAGGTAGAACCACAACATCTGGAAATAGAATCGTTTCTAATACTTCGATAGGGCGTCAAAAATTTAGTTTAGGTGATGGTTTATTGATTATTAATACTGCCTCAAATGGTTCTGATCGTGCAGCATTACAATCAAATGCTCGTTGGGCTAGTGATTTGGTTTTTCAGTCTCAGTTGCAATATAACAAAACAAAATTTGAAATATTTTATTTAGATCCAGATGAATTACCCGTTATTGATTCAGAAACAAAGATTCAAGGGGTAAACATTCAAACTAATATTTTTAATGTTATAGATTTTGGGATGAGTTATTTAACAGTTCCTCATTCAACTTCTACATATTATTTGCCAAATGGTTCAAGTCAAACTCGTGATGGTTTACGTGTAATAGATGGGCGTTTTAGATGGCAACCTTCAATTAATGGCAAGTCATCTTGGCTTTTTGCAACAGAATATGCACAACAGTCTCATGAAGATTTCAAAATGCGTGCACAGGCATCTAGTTATGAGCTGGCTTATCAATGGTCAGATTTAACGATGTCTCCTTCATTAGGTTATCGTTATGCAAGTTTCTCAGGTGATGATCCAAATACACAACAATATGAAAGATGGGATCCATTATTTTCAGGAGGGAATGGCGAACAATGGGTTCAAGGTGTGAATCACTTTAAGATTGTTCAAAACTCTAATTTAAAAACACATCGTGTTCAGTTGCGGTTCAAACCTCACCCAAAAGTAGAAGTTGTGCCGCAGTTTTGGTTGTTTAGAGCGGATTCAAAATTAAACTTAGGCGGCAATCCAGCTTTGTCATTCATCCATTCTAAGGATTATGGTAGAGAGTTTAATGTTTCTGCAAAATATTATTATTCAAGAAATTTATATGTTCACGGTCAATTGGCCTATACCCAACCTAGCGATGCGGTAAAAAATGCATTAGGTGATGGGGTCAAAGATTGGTGGAGTTCTATGCTTTTTGTTCGATACGCATTTTAATCAATTTAGTATCATTGTTGAGGAAATTTTGATGTTTAAGAAAAAGGTAAAAGTAGGATTTGCACTTAGCTCAGCGTTGTTATGTTCAGCCCTTGTCACCAATGTCTATGCGATAGATGTGCAACCAATTTCAGACCAATACTTTACAAAAGATCGTTTTAAAGGAAAAACTTTGTTAATTACTGGCGGTGCGAGGGGAATTGGAAAGGCATCCGCAATTCGTGCATCGAAAGAGGGTGCAAATATTGTAATTGCTGATGTATTGGTTAAGGAAGGACAAGATACTGTTGATGAAATCCAAAAAATGGGAGGGAATGCAATTTTTGTACAAGCTGATATAAGTAAAACACCAGCATGTAATTTGATGGTTGAAGAAACGATTAAGAAATATGGGCAACTAGACGGGGTGTTAAATGCAGCAGGAGTTATGGATGCAGTACCACCTGATGCTGTGGTAAATGTTGAAAAGCAAAAAAAAGAACTATTTGCCCCAATACACGAAGCTACAGATGAATATTGGAACCAAACTTTAGCAGTTAATGCAACTGGAATGTTTTGTTCATTACGTTCTGAATTAAAGCAAATGGTGAAACAAAATAAAGGTGGAGCGATTGTAAATATTGGTTCTATCGCTGGGTTGACGGGTTTAGCGGGAAATCCAGCATATGTGGCAAGTAAGCATGCGGTTACTGGTCTCACTAAAAATGCTGCAATTGATTATGCACCTTATGGGATAAGAGTAAATTCAGTAAATATGGCCGCTACCGAAACCGCAATGACAGATGCAGCCTTTAAAAAAGTAGCTACGTTACAAAAAGAACGAGCAAAAAATCCTGAGTTGGCAAAAATGCCTAATACGGCGATGTTGAAAACTCAAAGTCTTTTAATGTTTGCTGATTCCAAACATAGAATGTCTACACCTGCAGAACAAGCTAGTGTTATTTTATTTTTACTATCAGATGAAGCTTCAAACATTACAGGTGCAACTTGGGCTACCGATGGTGGATGGACTACTTTTTAATGGCCTTATAAGACAAACTAGTCTCCAAAATAATTAAGTTAGTTTTTCAATGTCTTCGTGAGTATTTACATATTTTAAATTTATTGGAAATGTGTATAATACTCCCCACTTGTTGGCTTTGCTCTGACCTAAGATGTCTCGGTGAGTCAAAAGAAATGGTCTGTTGTGGTATTGATCTGCGAGTATTAAAACTCTGCTTTCCTCATCTTGAGAGTGATCAATTGCGATAACAGCTTAAGCCTTTCTTACTAAATAGGAGCATCGACCATGCGCGCCGATATTCACCCTAAATACGAAAAATTAGTTGCTACTTGCTCATGCGGTAACGTAATCGAAACTCGTTCTGCACTTGGTAAAGAAACTCTTTATCTTGACGTATGTTCAGCTTGCCACCCATTCTATACTGGTAAACAAAAGAATGTAGATACTGGTGGTCGTATCGACAAGTTCAAACAACGTTTCTCTGGTATGTCACGTTCTATCAAACGTTAATATCAAGAAAAACAAAAAACGGGCAATATGCCCGTTTTTTGTTGTCTCTAAAGCCTCTCCTTTGTAAAAGGAGAGGCTAGTAGATTTCTATTGATCTTGTACGTCAGTTAAGCGATCAAGTTTCTTTTGGAAGTAGTTGCCTTGTAAGAAGCGCGCTTCAACATTCCAAGCATTTGCGAATAAATTCATATCATTTAAATCAGTCAGTAAAATTTCTACAGATTTCATACCGATGAAATTCAGAATTTTTTCCTGCAGTTTTGCCATGTCTTTCTCGCTAGCTAACATCTTGGAAAGTTTGCTATGTAGGCATAAATATTGGGTATCAATTTGCGTAAGAATAGATTCGCTATAAAGTGAATCACCAAAATTGCGTATTGAAATTTCAGCACCGTATTGACGCAGCAGAGCGACTTGCTGCTGAGCTTGAGACAGATTTTGTTGCAGACTATGCTCTGAGAATTGGACAATAAGCGGATGAGCTTGTTTGCTTCCAATAATCGTAAGAAGTTTTGCGACCAATTCAGGTAATTTTTTATCATTAATTAGAATGTGATGGTTCAAATTAACGATTAGTTTAGCTTTTGGATATTGGGTAATAAAGTTGTGTAGTTGTTTACACGCTTCTACAAGAATCCAGCGGTCAAGTTGTACAGATAACTCAGGATCATCTTTTAAATCGGCTAGATCACTTAAATCAATCCATTGATTATCATGAATAAATCCTGCTGTAACCTCATAGGTATGAGTATGTTGATCCTGCTTATCATATAGTTGTTGATATTTTAATTGGATCGATCCTGCATCTAGTTTCTGTTTTAACTCTTGTAATAAGGTTAATTTAACAGAGGTTTGAATATGTTCGGTTGTAAGACCTATATCGGCATCTATCTTTTGACTATTGAAAACAGGAAGTGGTGTAGCAAAAGCTTTTGAGAGTAATTGTTCAAAAGCAGTTTCATTTGAAATTGGTTGATTTAACTCACAATATCCTAATTTTAATTGGAGTGGAAAGGTGTGATTATCTGTTACAAGAAGTTGAGGTTTTTGTAGACCATTTAAACCAATCAATAATGAGTTTAATACTTCTTTGGATTCAGCTTGGATTAAGCCTGCATACAGTGCTGTTTCAATTTGATGAATTGGGGCGTTGACTTGTTCTTTAATGAAATTTTGAATATTAGAAAAATAAGACTTTGTTCCACGCCAATCAGATTGAAAAACTTCATTTGGACAATGATTTAAGCCAAATAAAACTAAGGCATTTACATTTGCAGGATGATTGTTAAGATGGCGATTAATTTGTTGTAAAGATGAATTTAAACTTGAAAGTTTTTCTGCTGGAGCAATCGTTACAGTAGGCGCGACTGTAGTTGGTTCGGATTTTTGTGTGGCTTGAGAAGGACATTCGATATTGAGTTGAATTTCATCATCATTTCCAGATGGTAAAAACTCTACATGTAATGGATTGTTTTTTACATTTGAATTGAGTGTTTTGATCTCAAAGCGAGCATGTTCAAATTGACCTTGAGAAATCTTCTTGAAGCGTAGTTTAAATTGAGCCAAATCTTCAGGTTGTAAAACATCTAGTAATGGTAAACCAATCAAATCATCTTCATTCTCGAAACCAAAAAGAGTCGCATACTCTTTGTTGGCACTGAAATGAATTCCTTCTTGTAATACTGCGACCGCTTTATGAGTTTCTGCAACTAAAGATTGTGCTTGTGTTTGTGCGGCTTCTAATTCATTCAATAGACGATGTTCAGCTTGCACCAATCGGCTATATGATAATGCACGAATGATGCTGATATAAAAATGATCAGGGGATTTTAAACTAAGAACATCATAGATGCCTTTATGAATATAGTTTTGATACTGTTGCGCATCGAAGTCTTCTGGTTCAAGCAATAAAACGGGCAAATTAGGTTGTGATGATGCTTGAATCAAAGAGAGAGTTTGTTCGATTTTTAAATCATAAGCTCGACCGAAAATCACCATATCCCAAGGTAGATTCAGTTGCTTTTCAAATGTTTTAAAATCATCCAATAGACAAGCTTGGACTTGATGTTCTTGTGCAGAAAATAATTGCAAAATTTGATTATAACGAAGTTGGTTATCATCAATAATTAATAAGCGTGTTTCAGTACGTTTTAACTTTTTAGAGAGTAAAGAATTTCTCACTTCAATGCTTCCCATAAATCTTGATCATTTGTATCCATATTCTTTTGTGCCATAAATTTTTGAAGACTAGGTTCATCTTCTTCATTGAGCAATTCGAAATCAAACTGGACAAAACTTTGGGTAATTAACTGTGCTGTTAATAAGTACACTTTTACTTCCTCTTTCCCCAATCGTAAATGAACAGCTTGCTGTTCTCTGAAAATTTGCGAACCTGGCAATATGATTGTTGTTTTTGTTTCATCCAGATTCTGATTTTTTAAAATAAGTGCAGGGTGGTAATTACTCACGTGGCGGTCAGATTGAATACGTACTGCACATGGGAAAATATCTTGTGCTAAAACCTCTAAACCGAGTTCAAGGCTTTTTTCACTGGATTGTTTAAGCCAGCGAATAACACCTCCTCGCCAATGACCATGTGAGGTTTCTTTCACCAATATATATTCGCCAGTCCGAAGGTTTTTAGGTGCTTCAGTCGTCCATTTAATACGATATCCATTTACACTAATATCAAGAATGTCTGCTTGGTAAACTGCTTTACTTTCACGGCTTAAACGTTGGATGGAAGATTCTTGATTGTCAGAAGATTCTTTTTTATCCCACGATGACAAAAATCGAGATTCGCTTTGTAATCCATAGCCATGTTCAAGTTGAAGAGTTTCAGCGAAGTTCTTTGCTTTAGATAGATAGAAATGAGCGGTGAGTAATCCAAAACAAATATGCAACTGCGCAGAGTACTCATAACGCTCGTGACGTCGTTCTGCAGTGGTGCCAAGAATCGTTTGAACATGGAACTTCAGCGCAGGTGTTAAATAGATTTTTTCATTTTTAGAAATATATTCTGCATTTTTGTGAAGTGTTGCAGTGACATGATCTAAAAGACTATTGGTGCTGATGAAAATATTTGGATTAAATCCCGAACTCTGTTTCTTATTATAAATAGGTGGGTGATCTTTACTGGTATCAACTACATATTTGGTTAACTCAGTTTCCTTTGGTAATAGTTGCAGCATTTTCGCCCAGTCAAAGCTGCATTGGAATAAAGCTTGAATTTCAGATTGGCGAATTTGATTGGTGTTAAAGATATCCAGCAAAATAAGTTGAGCGTATGCTTGAGCAACATTATTGAGACTTGGTTTGCCTGCTGGTTGTTCCAAAGTAGTGAGATGATATTTATGAGTTACAGCTGCATCATACAATTGGTGAGCAATGAGCCATTGTCCTGCAACAGGTTCACTATAAAGCATATGTTGCTGATACAGGAGTTGAGTGAGTTGTTGCAATGCTTGGAAAGTCGCTAAGGTTATTGCAGTCTGGAGATTTTTCTTTTGATTTAATGCAAAAAAAGAGAATTTTTGATGCTCAAGTTGATCGCTACTTCGGCGAACAATATTGATATAAATCGCTGCGAAGTAACAACGCAAAAGCATTGCTAGTTCTATAATGTGTTCATTACGATCAGAGGTGATGACACCTTGATTAAAAAAATTCTTTTCTAGACTACCTAAAACATTTTCGATGGTGGGGTGTAGTGTCTGTATTAAATCAAAACGCAAAGTTTCTGAGCATTCTAATTCACTTAGCTCAAGTAAAGCTGAGAATAATGCTTTAGAGGTATCACCCAATTGCATTATGGCAAGTGTTGAAATCCATTCGTTCAAGCTTTTAGTGTTTGAATCACAAAAACTGAGTTTATCCCTTCTTAAAACAGTGGGAATTTGAAAAATATCCGAAAATGCATTATCCATCATTGTAATCAATCTCAGAACGTTTGAACCCCAAAAAGCGGTGTTTTATTTTTTTCGCCCGCAATTTCCCTTACGAGTTTAGGGACAAGATATCCAGGTAAACTCGCTAAAACATCAGTATATATATGATCTATCTCTGAAGACCTTAAATCAAAATGTTGAGCGCCTTTTACTTTATCCAATACATGAAGATAATAAGGCATTACACGCGCGTCAAATAAACGCAAACTTAAATTATTCAAAATTTCTGCAGAATCATTCACACCTTTGAGTAAAACTGCTTGATTTAGCACTGTAATATGGTGTTCTGATAACTGTAATAACTTTGAACAAGTAAAGTCGTCAAGTTCAGCTGCGTGATTTGAGTGTATCACTACTACAATGCGTAGCCTACTGTTTTTTAATATAGAAATCAGCTCTTCATCGATTCGATTTGGAATAACGACGGGAACACGTGAATGAATTCTCAGAATCTTAATCTGAGGGAGAGATGCTAGACGTTCCAACCAAAGTGCTAATTTTCGATTTGATAAAGTTAGAGGATCTCCGCCACTCAAAATTACTTCATTAATTTTAGGATTTTGCTCAATATACTGTTTGATATTAATCCAATCATCATTTTTGGGTAGGTTTTCTTGATAGGGGAAATGGCGACGGAAACAATAACGACAATGAATCGCACATGCACCCGTTAAAGTCAGTAAAAAACGTGATTGATATTTATGTAGAACTCCAGCCATTTGATTAGCTGCTTCTTCACCAAGTGGGTCAGTAACAAATTCTGGATGGTCTTCAAGTTCTAAATGATGGGGTAAAACTTGTAGCAATAAGGGATCAAAAGGATCTCCAATGCTCATTTTTCCGACGAATGCGCGTGGAACACGTAATTTGAACTGTTCAGAGGCAAGGATTGCCCCTGATAATAACTGTTCAGTGGATAACTCAAGCAGATTTAACAACTCTAAAGGATCAGTAATTAGATCACTGAGTTGTGATTGCCAGTTTTTCTCTTGATGTAAATAGTTTATCATGCCATACGTTAAAATAGTGTTAGCCTAAAGGCTATTGGCCTAGTCTAGCATTAATAGATTTGAGTTTTAAGTTGGAGTGCGCCTTTCATGGCCTATTATTCTACAAATGATTTTAAAGCTGGCCTTAAGGTCATGCTGGATGGTAACCCATGTTCAATCATGGAAAATGAATATGTAAAACCAGGTAAGGGTCAGGCGTTTAACCGCGTAAAATTACGTAACCTTCGCTCTGGTAAAGTATTAGAAAAAACATTCAAATCAGGTGATTCTTTAGAAGCTGCTGATATCGTAGAAGTAGAAATGGAATACCTCTACAACGATGGCGAAATGTGGAACTTTATGGATCCAGTAACTTTTGAGCAAATCGCTGCTGATAAAACAGCAATGGGCGACGCTGCAAAATGGTTAAAAGATGATTCAAATGAAAAATGTACAATCATGTTATTTAATGGTGTACCTTTAACTGTAAGCCCACCAAACTTTGTTGTGCTCAAAATCGTTGAGACTGATCCAGGTGTACGTGGTGACACTTCTGGCGGCGGAGGTAAGCCAGCGAAACTTGAAACAGGTGCTGTGGTACGTGTTCCATTATTCGTTCAGCAAGAAGAAAGCGTTCGTGTAGATACTCGTACTGGTGACTACCTAGAGCGTGCGTAATCGTTAAACACAAAGTATACGATTATCGAAGGGATGATAAAGAATCATCCCTTTTTTTATGCCAAAGTATTAGATAAAACTATTTTAATAAACGATAAACTCACGAAGATATTTTCTAAAGAAAATATAGGAATGGAAATCCAAATCACCAAAAGTGAAATATTTGAGAGGTTTTGAATGGAGATAACACAAGCAAAAACATCGCTTTCCTCTAAGATTCTATGGAGTTTAGTTGCCATTATCGGGGCAATTTCTTTTGGGATATTGGCGGTGAGTCGCGGTGAGCATGTAAATGCAGTTTGGTTGGTTCTCGCTGCTGTCTGTGTATATAGCATTGCATATCGGTTCTACAGTTTATTTATCGCAAACAAGGTTTTTGAATTAAACCCAAGGCGATTAACCCCAGCTCATCGTTTAAACGATGGTTTGGATTATGTTCCTACCAATAAATACGTATTATTTGGGCATCATTTTGCGGCGATTGCTGGTGCTGGTCCTTTAGTGGGACCAATTCTAGCGGCTCAGATGGGTTATTTACCAGGAACAATTTGGTTGCTCGTCGGTGTTGTGATTGCAGGTGCAGTTCAAGATTTTCTTGTGCTGTTTATCTCCACACGTCGTGATGGTCGTTCACTGGGTGAAATGGCAAAGCAGGAATTGGGTACATTTGCTGGTGTTATCGTCATGCTAGGTACATTGGGCGTGATGGTGATTATTCTAGCAGTACTTGCATTGGTTGTGGTCAAAGCATTAGCTCATAGCCCTTGGGGTGTATTCAGTATTGCTGCAACGATTCCTATTGCATTGTTTATGGGAGTGTACATGCGTTATCTGCGTCCAGGTAAAATTGCAGAAGTCTCCATCATTGGTTTCGTCTTAATGATGGCCGCGATTGTGTTTGGTGGTGATGTCGCAAAAGATCCGTATTGGGGACAGTTATTTACCTTAAGTGGAACGCAATTGACATGGGCATTAATCATTTATGGTTTTATTGCATCAGTCTTACCTGTTTGGCTACTGTTAGCACCACGTGATTATTTATCAACATTTCTTAAAATTGGTGTAATTGCTGGCTTGGCGATCGGTATTGTCTTTGCAATGCCTGATTTGAAAATGCCTGCGGTAACGCATTTTATAGATGGTACAGGACCTGTTTTCGCAGGGACATTATTTCCATTTTTATTTATTACGATTGCTTGTGGTGCCATTTCTGGTTTCCATGCATTAGTTTCTTCTGGTACAACGCCTAAGCTTGTCGATAACGAAGTAAATATTCGTATGATCGGTTACGGTGGAATGTTGATGGAATCTTTTGTCGGCATTATGGCAATGATTTGTGCGACTGTGCTTGATCCAGGAATCTATTTTGCGATTAATGCTCCTGCAGCAGTGTTAGGTACAACGGTTGATACGGCTGCTGAAGCTGTTCGTAATTTAGGTTTCATCGTTACACCAGAAATGTTAACTGTACTCGCACAAGAAGTGGGTGAGAGCTCCATTTTATCTCGCACAGGTGGTGCTCCAACTTTTGCGATTGGTATGGCTCATATCATTTCTGAAATTTTCAATAGTCGTTCAATGATGGCTTTTTGGTATCACTTCGCGATCCTGTTTGAAGCATTATTTATTTTGACAGCGGTTGATGCAGGAACACGTGCTTGTCGTTTTATGGTGCAAGATACGGTCGGGATTGTTGTACCTGCGGTTAAACAATCTAGCTCTTTTTTTGGAAACTTAGTTGGAACTTTTGTTGCGGTTGCTGGCTGGGGCTTCTTCGTTTATCAAGGTGTCGTTGATCCTCTAGGTGGTATTAATTCGTTATGGCCACTCTTTGGTATTGGTAACCAAATTCTTGCATCAATGGCATTAATCTTGGGTACGGTAATTTTATTCAAGATGAAGAAAGAGAAATATGTATGGGTCACTATCGTCCCAACAGTTTTCTTATTTATTACTTCTATGACTGCAGGTTGGCAAAAAATCTTCCATGAGAATCCAAAGATTGGTTTCCTTGCTCAAGCGAACCGTTTTTCTGATGCGATTGCACGTGGGGAGCTACTCGCTCCGGCGAAAACAGTAGCAGAGATGCAAACAATTGTGATGTCCAATCAAATCAACGCAGTGTTGTGTGGATTCTTTATGATTGTTGCTATCGTAATGGTAATTGCATCTATTGGAGCAATTCGAAAAGCATTAGCAAGTTCAACACCTACAGTGAATGAGGCACCTGCTGTTTATTCAGATGTACCGATGGCTGCGAATAGCGTGAAGGGAGAGTAAGCATGGATTTCAAAATTGCGAAAGAAGGTGGTTCTGTAATCGTGAAGATTATTAAATTCACGATTATGTCGCAAAAACACCTGATTTTCTCACCAAGAAATTGGTCTCGTATCGCACTTCTGTGGCAAAACTTGCAAAAAAGTTTTCGTTTAATGGTTGGAGTACCAGATTACGAAAACTATCTCAGACATATGCAACAGCATCATCCAGATTTGACACCGATGGATGCGAAGACTTTTTATCGTCACTGTGTAGATGCGCGTTACCCATCATCAGGCGGGAATATGAAAAAATGTCCTTGCTAGAAGTCGTTTGATTTCTTTGAAAAAAAATCAAAACAGTGTATGTTGAGGCATACACTGTTTTATTTTGGGGATAGAATTATGTGGGGCATGGAAAAAGCTTCTGTTCAAGAAAAAAAAGTACAAAATCAGCAACTAGAACAAGATATTAAAAGCTTTAGCCATAAAATAGAAAGTTTCCTTATTCAAGTGAATGAGCTGATCTTAGATAAACCACAACAAACTAAACTTGCATTGACTTGTTTGTTGGCTGGCGGTCATGTGCTATTTGAAGATTTACCAGGCTTGGGTAAAACAACATTAGCCAGTGCTTTAGCTCGTTTGGCGGGACTGCATTTTCAACGAATCCAATTTACCAATGATATGCTGGCGAGTGATGTGATTGGCATCAATATTTTTAATCAAAAAGAACATATTTTTGAATTTAAAAAAGGACCTGTCTTTACTCAAATTTTACTTGCGGATGAAATTAATCGTTGTAGCCCTAAAACGCAAAGCGCGTTGCTCGAAGCAATGGAAGAAGGGGCTGTTACAGTTGATGGTATTCACTATGAATTACCTCAACCTTTTTGGGTACTGGCTACGCAAAACCCACTTTTTCAAAGTGGAACCTATGCTTTGCCTGAGTCTCAGCTAGATCGTTTTTTAATGCGTTTATCTTTGGGTTATCCATCTCGTCAAGCTGAAAAACTTTTACTTCAACAAAGTTCACGTCAGCTTCTTATTCATCAATTGGATTCTGTATTTAATCAAGCGGATATTTTGCATTTACGTGAACTCGCTAAACAAGTTTTTTTAAGTGATGCTGTACTTAACTATATTTTAGATTTAGCCGCTGAAACACGTAAGCAGCGTCATGGTTTATCAACACGTGGAGTATTGGCATTAAAAGCTGCATCCCAAGCTTATGCATTAGTAGAAGGACGAGCTTTTGTAACTACAGATGATGTGCAGATGGTGTTTATATCTGTAGTTTCACATCGTCTCAGTTTGGGTGAAAATGAAGTAAGAAAAATTTTAGAATCGGTAGAGGCATTCTAGTTGAGAGTGGGATATGCAAAAATTATTCAAGCATCCACTACAAAACTGGATTGCAAAACGATTCCAAATTGATGAAAAGAAACGACTTACACAAAAAGATATTTTGATCTTTTTATATAGGCAAGGTTTTTTATATCTTGTGTTAATTTTGATTACGTTTATTGCAGGCATTAACTACGCAAATAACTTAATTCTAGGTTTTTGTTTTTTAATTAGTGCAATTTTATGGATTAGTTTTTATCTTACTTTTAAGCAGTTACATCGGCTGGATATAGAGCTTGTCTTTCCTGAGATAGGGCAAGTGGATAACTCATTTACACTAAAAATAATGTTTAAACAAAAAAGTATTTTTACTCGATATCTCAGAATTATTAGTGAAGACAAAGAACATTTTTTCTGTTTTGAGCATACTCAACAAATTTTTGAGTTGCCATTTTACCCAAATGCTCGAGGACAATACGATTTTTCACCCATAAAAATTTATTCTACTTACCCATTCGGTTTAGTGCGTGCATGGACTTATTTATATCCTAAGTATAAGGTGTGGATTGCTCCCAAAGCTCACGATTGGCAAAAAGAACATAAAAGCCAACCTACCAATGCTCAAGACAGCTTAGATGAGTTTAAAGAGCTAAGAGCATTTCAACATGGTGATTCCTATCAAAATGTAGCTTGGAAACAGGTTGCAAGAGGACAAGGATTTTTTATTAAAATGTTCGAAACTCAAGCCAATCATCAATATTTAGAAATAGATTATCAACAAATACCTGCACAAGGGCATGAACAAAAACTGAGTTTTATGATGGGTTTAATTGAGCAATGCGAACTATTGGGAGATGACTATGCTGTGATATTGCCTCATGCACGATTAGAAAGTGGACAAGGTCAATCACAGTTAATCAAGGCTAAACTTTTGCTGGCGCAGGCTTGATGATGAATAAACAAATTTATTTCTGTATTTTAGTTGCGCTAGTCTTAATACTAATTGGACAAATCCCGTTTATTCCATTTACTTTGAGTGGTCTATGGGCTGTCGTATTGTTGGTTTTGGTTTGGGGATACTTAAAGAATCAAATCACAGCGTTTTCGAATTGGATTCTTGTTCCATTTACGATAGTTTCTATTGCCTTGATCTTTCTACAATACCGAAGCTTATTTGGTGTGGAAGCTGGAGTTGCATTTCTTTGTACCTGTTTAATTGCAAAGACAATGGAAGTTAAAAATACTCGAGATCTATTGGTTGTATTTAACTTCGCATTATTTGTCAGTGCTAGTCTGTTATTGCATAGTCAAGCATTCTGGATGGCGCTAATCGTATTTTCTGTATTTATCATGTGTATGGTTGGGTTATATCGCATTCAAACCGCACTTTTTCAGCAAAAAACAGCATCAAACCAGTTCAGACGTGATTTAAAGCAGATATTTAAATTTGTAGCAGTAGCGACCCCATTTTTTATTTTATTATTTATTTTCTTCCCGCGGTTACCCCCATTGTGGGCGATTCCAATTCAACAAGATCGTGCGACGACGGGGATTAGTGATCGTATGTCTCCAGGTGATATTGCGGAGCTGTCGCAATCATCAGCTCTAGCATTTCGTATTGTGGCAAATATGAATCAGTTGCCGAGTCGAAATGATTTATATTGGAGAGCATTGGTATTGGATATGTATGATGGTTCAACTTGGACCAGTCATTATTCAAATCAAAGTTTGAAGCGAGTGAATTACGCTACTCAAAAACAAGTTAAATACCAATATTTATCAGCTGATGAACAATCCAATTGGATCATGGGACTTGAATATTCAGTTCCTCAAGAACGATATTTACAGGTTTATCAGGATGATAGTATTCGCCCATCAAAATTGATAAAGCGAAATCAACCAATACAAATGTTGTGGTTAGGCAGAATATCTGCCCAATCAGAAGTTTTGAATCCAATACAAATAGAAATAAACACTCGGTATATTGAAGGATTAGATCCAAAAGCACAGAAACTCGCAGAAACATTATTTAATCAAAGCCAGCATCAACCGAACCAATATATCCGAAGTGTCTTAGCTTGGTATCGAAAAAATGGTTTTGTATACACATTAACTCCCGGAACTTTGGGTGGAAACCGCATAGACCAGTTTTTATTTTCAAGTCGTAAAGGGTTTTGTGAGCACTATGCATCTAGTTTTGTAATGTTAATGCGTTATGCAGGTATTCCTGCCCGTGTGATAACAGGTTATCAAGGGGGGCAACTAGGACCTGATAATCAGAGTTGGGAAGTAAGACAATTAGATGCACATGCATGGAGTGAAGTTTATATAAATGGTAAATGGCAAAGAATTGATCCAACAGCGATGATTGCGCCGCAAAGAATTGACACAGGCATGCAAAATTATTTAGCCCAAGACGAAACAGTCTGGGGTGATCAGCAATCAGAAGCTTGGCGTTTACAGCAGTTTAAAATGCTAAAAAACATGCGAATTTGGAGTGATTATTTAAGTTATCAATGGCAGAGTAAAGTCGTTGGATATGACGTAGAAAAGCAAAAAAATTGGTTATCACGTTTAGGATTAAATTCAAGTTATGCCTATGTGATTATTTTAATCGGAGGATTTGGATCAATTCTAATTTTGTATGCGGCTTATTATTGGTGGGTGCAAAGATCCAAACAAACGTCTTACGAGCGTGAAATACAAAAGTTTCAGAAAAAGTTGCCCATTCACTTGCGAAAAAGACATTCTGAGACATTTCAGATGTGGATTCATCGTTTATCTGAACAGGCTAATGGTCATCAATCATTTGAACAACTTATTGTGCTATATCAAAAAATTATTTTTAAGGAACAAAAGGATGAAAATAATCTCAAGCTCTTTAAGCGTTTGCTTAAAGACTGTGCGATTACACTAAAACAGGTTCAAAAAAACTTGTGAAGCTTATAAAAAATGAATATCATGCTTTTCATTCTAGGTGTATAGCTCAGTTGGTTAGAGCGCTACGTTGACATCGTAGAGGTCTCCAGTTCGAGTCTGGATATACCTACCAAAATTTTATACTTAATTATCAATTAGTTAAGTCGCTAAAATTAAGGTAATTTAAGAGTTTTTAATGCTAAATTGGTCAGCTTGATGGTTTAAAATCGTCAAAATCTGCGTCAAAAACACCTTATTATTTCCGTTTTAGCACCAAAACGCCCCCAAGTTTACACTTGGGTTTTGTGTTTGGTGCTGCTACGACACCAAGGTGGATTTATGCAAAAACCAGTGAAGCGCGGCAATGCTTGGCGTATTCAAGTACGCTATAAAAATCTTAGAGACAGTGTCACACGTGATACTGCACGAGAGTGTGAACAATGGGCTGCTATTCGTTTACTTGAAATGAAAGCTGAGTATGATCCTAAAAAAACTCAGATGCAAAAACCATATTTTTCATTCTTTGTCCTTTGTCAGAAATATTATGATGAAGTTGGATATAAGAAAAGAGGTAAATCCTTCATAAAGCAACAAATAAAAAGAGAAACATTTAAAAATTATTTTGGTGAACTTGCTGAAAAGTCAATTTATGAAATTAAACCTATTGACGTAAAAAAATGGCGAGATAAACGTTTAGAGAAAGTCGCACCTGGGACAGTACATCGACAAATGTGTTTATACACATCAGTTTTTAATTACGCCAAAAATGAACTTTTCTTGATTGAAGACAATCCATTCGCACAGGTCACTAAGCCAACTAAGCCTCCCGCCCGTAATCGACTAATAAGTCATAGTGAAATTGAAATCATACTTAAGGCGCTTAATTATAAACTTGGAACAAAGCCACAAACACCAAGACAGTATGTTGCATGGACTTTTCTTTTTGCGATTGAAACTGCTATGAGAAAAGGGGAGATTCTAGGGATTACGTGTAACAATATCTATGCTGACTACATACATTTGCCAATCACAAAAAATGGTGATGCTCGTGATGTTCCCTTATCTAAAGAAGCCCGTGATCTTCTAAACCTTATCCCTTACATGGATAGAGAAAAATTGATACCCCATAATTCCAATTCATTTAGATTAATTTGGCAAAGGGCAATTGGGAAAACAGAATTGAATAATGTAATTCACTTTCATGATACACGGCATGAAGCTATTACTCGATTTGTTAATAAACGCAAATTACCTGTGGAAATCTTGGCTAAAGTTACAGGACATAGGGATATTAAAACTCTGATTAATACTTACTATAATCCGACTGCTTCTGACATTGCTAAAATGATGAATGCATTTTAAAAAAAATAAGGGAGCAATTGCTCCCTTATTTTTTTCGATGTGCACCACGTCTGCTGGTGACATTAAGATTCTCTAAAATTGGTATGACTTCTGTCGGATCGTAAAGATGTTTGGTATCAGTACCCTTATTAAAGATTCGTAATTTTTCAATAAGTGTTTTCCGCGAGATACTGAATCTTTCTTGTAACCACGCTGCATCTACACGTTTGGGTAGTTGTTCTGTTTTAAGTTCAATGACTTTCCCGACTTTTGGAATAGTGTCGTTTAGAAAAACTTGTGGAGGTGCATCAGATTCAATAACTATGACATATTTGTTTAGAATTCCCATATTATTTCCAATTAGAAAATAGATTTAAAAATAGTTGCAGAGGGTCAGCAATACAACTAATCGGAAATTGACTTTAACAAATTAATTAAAAAAAAGATGAGATATGTTTAAAAAATAAAAAAAATACTTATTTTTTTATTATATCAGTAAATAATCTTTTGTTAGTTATAGATTATAACAACGTTAGCTACTTAGCTCATTTATTTTAAATGAGCTAACGTATACTACTTTTTCTTTTAATCTATGGATTTGTTATAAAAAGGATTTTTTGGGTCAGACAAAATAATATTTTTCTTAATATTAAAGCTCCTACCTTGCTCTGAAAATTTAAATTGTTCAATTTCAGACTTTGAAAACAATTCTTTTCTAAAATAATCTTTAGTTTGATAAAGCTCTATCATTTTAAGTGTATTCTCAAGATAATTCATTTCAATATTTTGTGATTTAAAAAATGATATAAGCACACTTCCAAGAAAAAATTTCTCATGATTCTCTTGCTTTCGATCTTTTATCTTCTTTTTTTCTTGTCTGTAAGGACTTTGAAGTGAATTTTTGATTTCATTATGTGCTTTTTGTTTTATTGAATTAGGAACTCTTCGATTGTAGTTTCTTAGCATTTTTAATGCGATTTTTCTTCTTTCATCAGTCTGAGAGAAAGGGTCTTCATATCCACTAAAATCAACAATGTCCTTTTCAATATCAGAGCGATCACTCTTTTTGATTGAGCAGATAGTGTCCATTACTTCTTCTAATCTATTTAATTCTAAAACTTTATGATATTTATTCCTCAAATTTTTAATGTCTTCTTCTGTAAATTGATTTGCAGTTTTTGATCGAATCAATTGTAGTATTGACTCATCTGAATGAGTACGTCTTGCTATTTGTTTTAAGTATGTTTCAACACTTAAAATAATTTCATCTACTGTTAATCTAGCTCTAGCCATTTTTAAAACCATCTTTATTTAAGAAAATGTTGGTATATCACAGAGTCTTAAAAAAAATCGTCATATGTTGAGTTTTTCAAAAAAAACTACTCTTCTGTTAGTTTTAACTGTTAATTTATGGCTGTTAATGGTGGGGCAGATAAAAAATCTTTTTTGCGAATGCAAAAAAGATTTTTTATATCTCGTTTCCGTGTCTTTTAAATTTCGCTTCGCTCTCTTTAAAAGACACTTCTCCTCGTGCTGCGCAGAACTTTTGGTTTTAAGTAATTGATTATTATATAATTTATGCGTTACTCATGTTTTAAATTTACTGTTTCTACATATAAAAAAAGCACAACTAAATTATTGTTTTTATAATAGAAATTGAAATTGTGGGCGTGGTATTGCTCATGCGTTTTAATTGAAAAATATTTTTTTTATTTTTCTTCACGAAACGAATCATGAATTTTTAAAATTTTGTAGGATCCGAAATTCCAGTTAAATTAGTATCGGAAGTAAAAATGTATTATTTTCATTTAAGTCACAACGTTAAAGGTGATGGTCAAATAAAATTGAGTGATGGTGATTCAAAGTATCGACTCTCAAAAAGTGCATATCACTATATTACGCGTACTTTATATTTTTCAAAGCACAAAAGTGACATTGAAGAACTTGAATATAGTGCATCTTATAATATGCCTATTTGGACTGAAAATCATCCTGAAAAGTTTTGGTATGCAGCTGATCAATATGAAAGAAAAGGAGGGAGGACATCATGCCATATTACAGTTGCTTTACCCAAAGAGCTGGATAAAAATCGCCGTATAGAATTATCCGAAAGATTAATGCATGAGTTTTGTGGTCAATATAAAATGCCATCAACAATCGCAATTCATAATCATGTGGCTGCGCTCGATGGACAGTCAAAACAGCCACATTTACATTTATTATTTTCAGAAAAAAGTATGTTGGATAATATTGAACGTTCCCCAGAGCAGTTCTTTAAGCAATATCGTCAAAAAAATCCTGAAAAAGGAGGTGCATTAAAAATCACGGCTGATGTGCTTGGATTTGGTCGTAATATATTATTTCACTACCGAACACAAACTGAAAAAATAATAAATGAATTTTTAGAAAAATATGCACCCACAAAAATTATAGAAATTCATGGTATTGAAATCGAAGTGAGCAGTGCAGTATCGTGCTTATCTAATAAAGATTATAATAAAAAACATGGAACCCATTTAAAAGATGTCCCACAAATACCGAGGTCGTTACTATATAGTGCTGATCAAGAAGATCAAGACAAGGTAGCAGAATATAGAAAGAACATTCGGGAAATTCGTCAAAATAATCTGTATGAACTTTATAAAAATGACTATGAGCTAGCGCTGGCTAAAAAACGTGAACAGGAAAATCAGAATAGCCCCCAACTTGATCAATCTAAAAACTTTAATTTTGACTTCTAATATATCCTCATTAATAAACCAAAGATGATGACTGCTCACAAGCAAGCTCAATGGAATATATTATTCCTTCTTCAGTCTTTATTTAATCAGTTGATCTGTCTATATATTTTCTATGGACGGATCAACTGAATTGGTCTTAGCGCAATTTGACCTATTTCTTTAAATAATTTTCCATTTGTAGCTGTTCAAGCGTGTGCCATTGATAACGCTCATGCCCTGCAAAATTTTGTTTGATATATACAATATGTTGAAGAATTCGCTTCTGATACTTTAACAGTTGTTGAATGCGCTGATCATCATAATCAATATCTACCCGTTGTTGCCTCAGTGCTTGATAAAAGCAGCGGTAGTCCATATCCATATTATTTAATATTTCCTTGGATGCCGCAGTGTGGAGTGGTTGGCTTAATCCTTTTACTGAATAAGATTCACGCGTGACAAAGTCGGGGCGTATACGGGATTCCTTTGCCACATTTAATGTTGGTGCAAATGTATTTGATCTAACCTTGATGTTTTGAAATGCCTGTTGAATCGAATTGATTAGTGCACTCGGTTGAACAGTATGTGCTGGTGCTGACTTTTGTAATCTTGGTGCAGCGACTGGAGCAGAAATGGGTGATTTCACTTTAGCCTGATGATCTGGTTGACTGTCGACTTTGATGATTTGTTTGAGTTTCTTATAGTTAATCGTATAGAAATTGGTTTGCAGCCATTTATTCTGTGCCAACTTTTCAATCATTAAAATTCCAGCCTGTTTTAATTTGGCCACAATTCTTTTAATCGTTGAGATGCTATATACACCGAGCGTGGTTTGCCACTGTTCATAACTATGGAACCAATACTTTTTTCCATTAAAGGTTTTTCCTTCGTTATTTTCTAAAAAGTAATGCAGCTTCTGTAAAAAATTGGCGGCAGCCACGCCAAACGCTTTTGCAAGCGTTGGCGAAGCAATCAGAGGATAGTCTCCAGAAATTAGGAGGTGATTATTCTTATTGGTCTTGGACATGATTCGCCCCACGTAGAACACGTTGTGCACGTTCAATCATCTTGTGACGTTGATGTGTACGAAATGCCCAGAGCGACGATAAATTGTTATTTTGATTGAGCTTTGCAACTTTAAGAATTTGTTCATCATTCATTTCATGCATACATTCACGAATGATTTGATTTGCTTGTTCAAGTTCTTTGAGTAAGGAGTTTGCGGTGTCAACAGCAATATAAAGATTTGCTAAAGTTTGACGTTGAGGATTTGAAATAGTTTTGCCAAGTTCAACAATCAGTTGTGAGACTTGTTTTTGGGGTGTGCAAGAGTTTGCACCATGAAGAATTGCGTTCATAGCAGTTGTCCTAGATAAGTTTTAACACCTACCGCCATCACTTGTCACAATGATGGTGGCAGCTAAACAGGGGTGACAATACTGAATCTAGGATCAGCCAACCTTACGGTTGCCCTGCAAGCTGCCATAACGACTGCTAAACAGTAGGCAAGAAAATAGCCGCGAGTGCGACATTAATTTGCACCTAGATTGTATCAGGTTTTCACGCCCGTACACAGATTTTGCTGTGTGATTCTAGATTAACTGGGTATCGCTTAAGCTGTCAACGCGGGCATTGGATCTTTTTACATATCTTAACATTAATTAATTAATTGATTCTGCTGGAGATATTTCTAATTTCTGACGGCTGGGAATATTGTTTTGAACAGTGCTTGCGGACGGCTGTATAGACTAATATTTAATTTTTAGCTCTCAATGATTCTGTAAAAAATAAGAAATCATCAAATCTAAGGTGATTCTCTAAAAGAATGAAATGAATAAATTATCGATTGTTCAGGGCTTCAACAACTGTTAAGACTTTCTCTAAGCCTTTTCTAGTTTGAATTTGCTGAATCGGGACACCATCGGTTGCGGTATTGAATGCATTCATAAAATAATCAATCCATTCAGAATCATCGCCCGTGAGTGCTGATAAACTTTGATAAAGTCGTATCAGCAATAATCCAGCTTCACTATGTGCAGATGTGGGTTCTAATACAGCTGAGAATTCAATTTGGTTCATCGACGCGAGATCGAGACCCATCACAGCAGCCAGTTGAGTATTACTAAGACCGAGTAAATTCGCAGTTTTAAATACGGCTTCTGCTAAAAACGTTGCTGTACTAACAGAGTTCATTCAATCCGCCCGCTTAGCTTTGCTGATTATTTATTCTATCTTATTTACAGCATATAACTGAAGAAGAGGGAACTTCAGTTTGCTCGCTTTAAATCAGCCTTTGCAAATTTCAATCTTCTCATTAACAGCTCATTAGGCATTGATTCATCTCAATGCTTCGAATGAAAAAGCTGAGCCGCGCCTGATTTAATTCTTTATTTTATTGTTTTATTTTAATAGAGAACAACAGTCCATTTTAACCTCATCCATCAAAGTAAAATGAGCCGATCGATCGGACGAATTTGACCTTATGGGAAAAATCAAAGACTTAATGCGATTATATGAGGCGAATCTAATTGTCTAGATTTTAGCGCTTTGTAAAATTGACTAAAGCGCAGGATAAAATTAATATGGGCTCGCTGGCCTACATTGCCAGTCGGTTTTGACAGACCGTTGATCCAGCACAGAGAATAGCCTGCCTATTTTTTGTGGACCTTCTCGTCCCCCTTTTTATCTTTATGGTAGGACAGAAGGGGGACACCTTCGGGTGTGCTGGTTCCTTGGATCCCAGTCTGTCAACCCTCTTTTGTTCTGCCACCATTATTTGACAGTGATATGGCAGAACTTCTTAAGATTCAAGGAGCTTCTCATGCTGTACCAATTTTTTCTAATTTGCGACTCACCCCATGTTCAACCTTGTTGTGCTTTGCAACGAGGGCGATACGGCTAATTTTTATTATTCGTCTGTATTCAAACAACATTTTTACAAGAACAATCCAACGGTGGATGGCTAAGTCACGCCTATAAAATAAACCTTTTTATATCTGCTGGTGATTGTGCATTGCATTGAACATGCGGGAAACAACCATGACTGAATTAAGCAAACCCAAAATCATACCCATTGAACACCGTCCACAAAAATCCAAGCTCTTTATAAAATGTGTGGTCTTACCCATCGTGATCTTTCTCATCGTTGCCAAAATCTTCTCTTTTGGTGCTTTCGGTTACATCTTCTTTGGCTTTGACCTGTTCTGGTTTGTGATCCTTTACTACCTTTATGAATATGGAAATACCTACTTTGACGGGATGACTGAACAACTGAAGCGTCAAGGAGAAACTTTTAACTACCAAAACCGTGGTGTTTGGATTAATAGCCAAGATAAAACCATTATTCTGTTTGATCAGCCAGATCAACGCCTCGTCAAATATCCCTTTGATTACATCACTTCCGTTGGACACTACAACTTAGTCGAAGATAACTTTAGAACCACGACCACTGTGATCAGCAATCCAATGATGGGAACACATGTCAATCAACAAGTTCATCGCACACCAATGAAACGAGAGTTTCAAGTCAATATTGGCACACGAGATCCATTCAAACCGAATTACAGCCTAAAAGTCCTATTTCCATGGCGTAGTCCACAAATGGCCAGTGAAATCCGTCAGCTACTATCAGCGGATCAGTATCAATAACTGATGTTAAACGATTAAAAATAAATAAGTATTTTACACGAGCACTTCTTGCGGGCAGCCAAAGCCCGTAGGAGATGCGAGGATGATTAAAATGAAATTTAGATTTAAATCACTATTGATCAGCAGTATGACCTTGTTGATCATGCAGACTGTGACGGCTCAACCCCTGTCTACATCTAAGCCATTCACCTTAGAGCAGGGCTTAACTTGTCTGGATTGGGCCAAGAAAGAACAATCCTTGAGTAACCACTTAGCCTTGATGGGCAACGAAATGAAATGGCCATCTGGAATCACCTCATTACAGCAACAATTTCAACAGCAGTACCGCAAACAAAAGAGCAGCGTCATCAATGATCCTGATGATGAAAATTTCTGTGAAGATTGTCCCGAAACAGAAGTTTATTTACCCAACAGCAAAAGCAATCCCATCAAAAGGATTGAAACCTTAGTACACGTCAGTGTTGCAGGGGCAAGAACTGCGATCTATCGTGCTGATGACATTAATAGCACCAAACAAAAGATCGAGGATGGATTAAAGATTCAATTTAGTCACTATAGCGGACAACAATTGAAAAGCTTTAAACAGCAGTGGGATAAAGCTTCGATGCATGATGATCAAAACAGAAGCAAGACCCACAAAGTCTTCCAACAATATCCACATTTAAAGGTCTTTGATGGAGAGGTTTTCCACAATCAAAAGGTCTATATCCCTAAACAAATTTATATCTATAGCCAGCCCTATAAAAGAGATGTATCTGATCCAAATGACATGATTGCTTTTATTAGCCTTTATGACAATCCAATAAATCCATCACAACACATCTTACAGTGTGGCTTTATTGACAATGTGTTTTAACAACTAAATTAAGAGTCTATTCAAATGAAAAAATTAATATTTGCAGGATTATGTTTAAGTCTTTCAAACTTGGCTCTTGCAGGCGTAAAAGAAAGTTTAGTTGGTAAACGACTAGTCTTAGATTTACCCGATGTAGAATGTGCAGGCCTGTCCTTTTCCAAGAATGGAAAAGATGCCGCAATGTATGCAGAAATAGGGCAATGCCAAGATCCATTACCATTAAGAGTAAAATGGTTAGATGACAAGACTTTCATTCTGATTGAGAAAGTACGAACCAATGATATTTCTCCACCACGTACTTATTTATACCGAGTAAAAAGTTACCAGAAAAATGGTGTTGAATTGACGGATATCTCGACAGGCTGGGGAGATCATAAAGATACGACCATCAGTTATTATTTTAAATAAAGAGAAGGGTTGGCAGCTTAGAGAATTCGTTAAAAACAATGGATCAACGATAAATTAAAGGTTTAAAACAATGAACTACTACGCAGAGGACCCCTTCTAGGTAATGTGACCTAGGAGGCAATATGAAAAAGCTGAAATTTCAGTACCTACAACCTAAAAATACTCATCCTAATGACGGTATACGAGAACGATACCCTCATCTGAGAAATGTGTATCATAAAAAGTTCAGCACACGTCAAGAGCGTAGTTTTTATTTTCTTCATTTGATTGAATATAAGAACTATCCTTTAAAACTTCGTGTTGCACGAGGTACGGGCTTGCCTGATGAAAGGGATGATCTGCCAGCTTATGTCTATAAAGTTGCAAAGAGCTGAAAGCATAACTCTAGAAGAAGAAAGCAACAGTACAGAAAGCAAAGACAAAATAAATCTAAAATTATTTGATATCAACATTATATGGTTAAAGTACCTACTCAATGTATTGATTATGTGATACTGCACGAACTTTGTCATTTAGCTGAACATAATCATTGTGAGCGATTTTATCAGCTTATGAGCCAAGTGATGCCAGATTCGAAATCAAGAAAGCAACTGTTAGATAACATGGCAGCTAGGCTATTTAGCTAATTTGTATTGAATGCCTAGTAAATGTGAATTTTTCTTTAATTGTCATTATAGATAAAACAACTCAAACTTAATTTAGAGTAACTTGAGTATAAATTCATCAGCTAAATCTACTTACTTTGTGCTTGAAAATAAGAATAGAAAATAATAATGTAAGTCCTTGATGATATTGATATATAAAAGAAATGGAATTACTTGATAATTACTATAATGAACTCTGTGACCTCATCTATAATATCACTTTAGAGAAACATGGCTGGTTCAATTTTTCAAAGAGGCTTTTAGATATCTTAGATGTATCGTATGTACATATTCAAGCCATAGATTTCACTTATAATGTTCTATCTTATAGTAATGGAGTGGGCATTTTTCCATTAGAGAATTATGCAGCTGCGGAATTAGATTATTTACGATATCCCATAGAAGCAGATCCTCGATGGGGCAAGTTTTTAGATCCAAATCGAAAAGGGTGGTATCAATGTCATACACATGTTACAGACGAATTCGTTCAAAAGTCTGATCTATATCAAAAAATCTTATTACCGATTGATTTAAGATATGTTGCTACCCATGAATTCCTTTGGGATGAAAAGTTATGCGTATTTTGGAGTATTAGTACTTCTGAACAACGTAAGCCTCTAAATTCTGAAGAGTTGGCATTCTTAGATCGTCTTATGCCGCATTTGAAACGTATCATGTTAGTTAAACGCGAGTTATTTGAGTTTTCTGTAGAAAATATTGTTGGATATAATTTAATCGATAAGCTTAGCCAACCAATCATTTTGTTGAATTTGTCTGGTCAAATAGTCCATTACAATGAGGCCGCTGATCAACTGCTAAAAGACAATCATCATATACAATCTAAAGATAATAAATTAATTCTACATAGAGATGATCAAGTTAAATTATCAGATCATTTATATAAAATTGAAGAAATGTTCCGTTATAACCAACAACAGTTAAACTCTTGTAAAGATACTCTATTTTCAATATCAAATTCGGATTTAAAATTCACATCGAGTCTGTTGGTTTCTGAAAAGGAAATGTCATTTTTTGGTATTCGTCCGCTCGTGATGCTTGGTTTTGAGAAAAATGCAGGCAAATTAACGAAAGATAAGAGATCAGCTCACTATCAGTTACTAAATGAAGATATAAAGGAAAAATATAAGTTAACAAAACGAGAATTAGAGCTATGTTATTTGTTTGTGAATGGAAAAAATTTAAAACAAATAGAACAACAAATGGGACTAACACGTAGTTCAATACGTACTTATTTGAAAAATATCTTTATCAAAATGCAATGTAGATCACAAGCAGAATTAATGCATTGTTTAATTGCTTATAGCATCGCATCCTAGTCAGAAGAAATTATCTCATAAAGCAGAAAATTATAAAAAGTATCCTCAAATGAGGACATGCCTATTTTATGTGACTTCATTAGCATAATAGTTAAAATTAATAGCTAATGGAAATAGTATGAAAAATTCTGTTCTTTACACAGCTGTGGTAAGTGCATTTCTAATGGTGGGGTGCAATGATAATGATACTCAATCCAAAGACACAACCAACAATCCTGATCCTTCTCCAACACAAAATCATATTTCTGGCACAGTAGCAGCAGGTGCACCATTAATTGGTCAAGTTACTATCATTGATGCTAAAAATGAAGTTAAGACTGTTGAGATAAGTGAAAGGGGTGAATACATTGTAGATGTAAATGGTATGCAAGCTCCATTTATACTTAAAGCAGAAGGATATGCTTCGGGTGTATTACAGACCTTTTGTTCTATTGCATTACATAGCGATATTAATGGAACGATAAATATCACACCTTACACTGACCTGATTGTAGCGAACGCGGCTGGTTTTAAATCTGATAATTGTGAATATAAAGAGTATGTTAAACAATCAGGGATTGATGGACAGCTTTCAGCAGCAAATAATGTACTTGCGAATCGTTTACAAGCAGTACTTGAGCAAATAAATTTACCAATTGATATTGATTTTGCTCGTGCTCAATTTGTAGCTGATCATACTGGTATGGATGAATTACTTGATGCAATTCAGGTAATTATTGACTCAGAGACACAAACAGCAGTCATCAAGGATGTTATTAATAACAATAAAGTATTCGATGATATTTCTAATCCAACAGATAACACCCCTTTACCTATACCATTGCGCCAAATTAAAGAGGTTGGTACTGCTCTAAAAAGTATTTCCGCCCGATTAGCACTATTCTCATCCCATTTTGAGAATAGTTTGCCTCAGACTGGACAGATTAAAAGTTATTTTGCTGCCGATGATCAATTCCTTCAGGCCGGACAAAGTTTGGATGAATTTTTTGATGATATTTTAAGTAACCCAGAAAATAAGGGACTTAAATTGCAGGCACCACGTCTAGTGAGTGCAAATGATGATAATGAGCTTACTGTACGAGTCCAAATTGCAAATAATAATGTTGTTTATGGCTATGAAGATTTTGTTTTCGTTAAAGAAGGTACATTTTGGCAAAACAAAGGAAATCAACGTTATATTGATCAAGTACTGGAATCTGTTAATACAAGAACACTGACAGCTAAAAAATATCACATCTCTACAGATAAAAATGGAAATCCAAAAGAAGTTTTTACACGACAATTAGAAATCGGTGTAAGTGATGCACCTTCAGAAGTTAAATCCATTGAGGTAACACATCCAGCTTTGAACCGTCCAATTACTTTAAGACCAGTTGGTGGATATATAGGCTGGGGAATTACTAAAGATGATGGCAGTGTAGAAGTTACAAGTTGGTTAAGTGAATGTAATCAACAAGCAGAAGGATCACCATGCATTAATTTTGGATTAGTCAAACCTGATAGTGAATTTACTTTTACTCCACGTGGAGAAAATGGCATCACCACTTTACTTGATGAGCAAGGTCGAAATATTTTAAAGCCTTATACCATGAATTTAATGGCAATTCCTGTATCGAATAGCACAGCAGGAAGTAATAAAAATAACTGGTTCGCTTCAGTAACTAGTATATCGCCAAGTGATCCTAAACAGCTAAGTAATGGAACACGAGTTACTGTCAATTTCGTACGTCCAGCTGCAAAAGGGTATATTTTTGATTATATCAGTGCTGGTGTCAGTAGCCGTGGTTCAGATGATATTCGTCCTAAAAGTGGAAATACCGTTTCATTTTCATGGGCTGGAGGTTCAGTAAATAGACCAGATGGTGGAAAAGATGCTGCATTTTTCAATTTCTGGAGTAGGGGGGCTAATAACCGTACATTTGTGACGATGACCTTTTTAAATGAAGATTAAGTAAAAAGATTTATTACTTAAACATTAGATACTCTCTAACCATAAATCTGAGAGTATCAATTCTTTTCTCAGATCCTATAATTTTATTGAATTATACCTTAGCCTATTTTTGCAAAGGGAAGAAAAATGAAACGTCAAATTTTATTTTTAGTATTACTACTTAGTTTCACATCATTGGGTTATATTGCACAAAGGTTTGAAAGACAAAGCTACCCTAATTGAGCTAAATTCAAGTGACAACTTGGGAATGAGGGAGACCTAATTCTGTGAATTTATTCAAAACTGCTACACGTGCATGAATCTCATTCACCTGACTAGGAAAACTCCTTGCTGTTAATTTATCGCTTAATAATTTGATGCAATGCATTTTGGTTTCCACTAAACTTCGACGATGATAACCAGACCATTTTTTTCAAAGTGACCTAACTAGCCGTTTGACTGTCTTTAATAATTTATTCCTCTCTAAAGATATCAATTTCTTATCTTCCCAAAGCTTTGCATTCTTCCTAGGTGGAATGACTGCATGTGCATCTTGATCTAAAATGACTTGTCGGCAGTGCTTTGTGTCATAAGCACCATCTATATAGACTAAATCAATTCGTTCATCCAACGGAATTTGTTTAAGCAAATCACCAAGCATCTGTGAATCACTCACATTGTTTGTTGTGAGCTGAACTGCTCGTATTTGAAGGGTCTTAGCATCTATACCAATATGAAGTTTGCGCCATTGGAGACGATATTCAGGCTGATGTTTCTTACGCTTCCATTCGCCTTTACCTAAAAATTTTAACCCTGTAGAGTCGACGAGTAGGTGTAACCCATCACGACTTTTCTGATAGCTTATCGTAATATCAATATTCTTTTGTCGTCTACAGAGGGTGGAGTAATCTGGTGCTGTCCAATTCAAATTACAGAGTTTAATGAGACTTTGAACAAAGCCAGTGACCATACGTAAAGAAAGACGGAATAGAGATTTGATCATTAAACAGCATTGAATCGCTGTATCGGAATAAGTTTGATTTCATCCGTGTTTGCCTTGTGGCTGTGCATACCATTGGGTCTTAGGATCAAACCAGATTGAAATATTTCCTCGCTTGATTAAAGCTTGGTTATAAGAGGACCAATTGGTGGTACGGTAGATTTTAGGGGCAGACTTCTTCATCTGGAAATTATATTACTGAAGAAGCCTTCAAGAATAGCTTTGTGCAATAAAGCCAAGCGACTATAAAGTTGATTATGATTTGGTAGCAAATAAGGTATCCGTAAATTTTTTATAATGTTGAGCAGCTATCTTTGGACATTCAAGCATTGGCATATGTCCAATATTTGGTAATTTAACGAAATGAGCATGTGGAATAAGTTCAATAAAATGATCTAACATATCAACATCAAGTAATTTGTCTTCCTCGCCCCAAATTACAAGTGTGGGCATTTTAAAAGCATCTTTACTTTTTTCAATGCAATTAAATTCACTTATTTCTTGCATTACTTGTAAAGATAATCTAAATAATCGTTCTCGTCGATCAGCTAATTGCTTTGCAAGCATTAATCTAACAGAGTATGGCATCCATTGCTGCTTTGAGGTAGCTAATGACAATAAGTTATTGAAGTCTGAAACTGACTTAATAATAAATGGATTTTTACCTCCATGAAAAGCAGCTTCTAGTTCACTATGTGTTCTGGGTTTTAACCCCGCTGAATTTAAAAGTCCTAAACTAGCTATTCTATTAGCCCACTTATGAGCCATACAAATACTTATAAAACCTCCCATTGAGTTTCCTAGTAAATTGACTTGGTCTATACCTAGATAGTCCAATAAGTCTATCATGCGTTGAGCCTGTCTCTCCACACTATAATCAGCATCTAATAAATAACCCGTCTGACCATGAGCAGGTAAATCTGGAATGATAACGTGATAGTCTTTTGCGAGGTAACGAGCGAATCGAACCCAATGAGATTTATCAGCACTTAGTCCATGAATTAAGAGTATTGAACCCTTAGATTTCATTTTTTTTTTATTACTTAACCAATGTAGTTTAAAACCGTCAATTTGATGATGGTGAAGTTTAAATCCATATAGTCGACTTTCATTGTATAGGGTGTTGCGATACAAAAACTTACCAGCAAATACTTGTAATGGCTCGAATTTACCTGTTGAATGCCAAGGATCTGACACTCCCCATTGTCTACGTAGTTCTTCAACATCTATGAAGGGATGATTCAAAACAGAATTTAATTCGTTTTTATCCATGGTTTTATTATCCCAATTTATTATTGCTAAATTAATTCATAGTCTTGTGTTTAGTTGCATAATCAAATAACACTATAAAATACAACACATGGGAAAGACGGTTTTGAATTAATTCAACAAAATACGTGCTTAAAAAAATCCTGTCCCAAATTATTAAAGTGATTAAGTAAAGGCAATGACAATTTGACTCACATGAGTGGCTAATATGATCATTATTTAATTTGGTCTGGTCACTAGCAAAATCTAAGGATTCTATTAATTGAAAAATGGCATCTTTTGATGCCTTTTTATCAAAAATTCAATAATTAAATTAAGAGTCTAGAGTATCGATTGCTAGATTTAATCATGGTGTGAATAAATCCGTTCATCAATTATGAAAATACATTAGATTTTAAAATTGATTCAAACTCAGAGAAAATCTCAGTGTGATTTTTCTCTAAATAATTTTTTATATTATTGTTTCCTAACAACTTTTTTAAATAACCCGTTGCTAGAACTGAGTTCAAAGTATCCTGTGCATAGTTCTGTTCTAGAAGTTTTATGTGAAGGTGCATATTTGCAGAATCGATTTCAATCTTTCTGATAGCCTCAAAAGAGTTACTAGTTTTTTTTGATATTTTTTTTGAATCAACCAGCATATTTGGTGGAGTTGTCATTAATAAAGCTTTCGCATAGGGAACTGTTAAGTTGTTTAATGTTGTCATAAGTTCTGCACATTCTATTTGTCTTACGGACTTCATTTTTTTTAGCAAAGAAAAGACATTTGGAGATAATTCACGATCTTTTAACAATTCAATAACTTCAGGACAAATTCCATTTTGAAGATTGATTTTTGATCTAATTGATTTGATATCTATATTTAATGCTGATGCAAGGCGCTCTTCGTCCACACCTTGGTCAATTGCTTGTCGTATCATGAAATGTTCTTGAATGGTAGCCAAGCGATTGATCTTTTTATTATAAGTATAGTTCTCATCATCTGAAGAAAGTATGCATGGAATTTCTGAAAAACCTAAATCCTTGCTTTCCAACTGCACAAAAGACTTGGGGGAATATTCAAAAGTTAGGAGGACAGTTTATATTTCGTTATGGGGCAACCTTTATTGATGATTATTATAATCTCATATATCAATTAACTGCCGTAGATGCTTTTAACCAAGATTTGGTCAAAGGAGTTGTGGCATATATTGAAGAGTTTGAGGGTGCGAAAGACACATTGATCAAACTCTTAGAGATTGATACGAGTAATAAGAAGAACGAAGAGGCAATTTTCCAAGTCAAAAGAGGTAAAGTTACCAAAAATGTTCATTTACTAAAAAATGAATCTTTAAGTAAGGTTGATCAAAACTTTGGTAGTTTAACCATTGATAACTTAAATAAAACTACCGTGGTTTTATCTAATGGATTAGAGCTTAAAAAAAGGATGTTATTGATCCATATTCCTACAATGAAACGTTACAGGAAAAGATGATTCGTAAAGCCATAAAGAATCATTTTGAAATGGAAAAGGATTTACTAACTCGTTTTTCTGCTCGGATTAAACCTTTAAGCCTATTCTTTATTGACAATATTGAAAGCTATCGAGGTAAAGACGGTGAAAAAGGTACCTTAACTTTATTTATTGAAGCTGAAATCAGACAACACGTTACTCAGCTTTTGAAAACTGAAAAACATCAAGCTTATCGAGAATATTTAGAGAATACTTTGAAAGATATTTCTCAATCACACGGTGGATATTTTTCTCAAGATAACTCAGAGAAGGATGAAAAAATCGAGAAAGAGATTGAAGAAATTTTGCATGATAAAGAAACTTTACTCAGTTTAAGTAATCCCCGTCGTTTCATTTTTTCAAAATGGACACTACGTGAAGGTTGGGACAATCCGAATGTATTCCAGATTTGTAAATTGCGTTCCAGTGGTGGTAAAACGAGTAAGTTGCAGGAAGTGGGTCGTGGCTTGCGTTTACCAGTAAATGAGTTTATGCAGCGTGTTAAAAATGAAAACTTTCAATTGCATTATTATGTTGATTTTACTGAAAAAGATTTTGTCAAAGAATTGATTGATGATATCAATAGTAAATCGCTGGTTGCATTTGTTGAAGCTAAACTAACTGATGAGCTAATTGCTCAAATTTTGGATAAATATTCAAATAAGTTTAACGGTGAAGAAGCTCTATTAGAGTACTTAGATGAACTTGATTGCATTAAACGAAATAATGATTTCAAGGAAGGCGGTTTAGTGAAGTTAAAACAGGAGTTTCCTTTAGTTTTTGCTCAAGGCTTAAAGGCAAATAAAGTACGTAATGCTGGAGATAAGAAGCAGAAAGCAACTATGCGTATTGCTAAGTATGATGAGCTAAAAGAGTTGTGGGAAACCCTTAACCGTAAAGTGATCTTGGAATATAAAATTGATTCAGAAAAGCAATTCCATGTTTTGCTCAAGGGCTACTTTGAGGCTAATTTAGATAGCTTTAAAAAGTCAGGAAGTTTTACTAAAAAGCATACTTTAATCATCGAAAATAATTTAGCTTCACAGCAGATCGAACGTTCTATACATGAAGAAATTTTACCAATTCAGACAATGAATTACGGCGAGTTTTTGCATGAGTTAGCAATTTCTCTGAAAGTTAATCGTAATACATTGTATCAAGTTTTTATTGAGTTATTACAAAATAAAGAAAAACATTTGAATATAAATCAATATTTAAGCCAAAGTACGATTCGCTCAATTCGTAGTGGATTTAATGACTATTTACTTAAGCAATCTTTTCATAGTTATCAGATCGGTTTAACTGATGTTTCTAATACTGTGCATCCAACTGTGTTTACAGATGAACAGGGCAAACCTTTAGAGGAGATTGAAAGTGCGAATCTAGGTCGGATAAGTGAAACTTTAAATATTGCGGATAATTATTTATTTAATGAGCTATTTTACGACTCACCACTTGAAAAAGAAAATATCTGTGAAAAAGTTTCTGAAGTATCTGTATTCACTAAGATTCCCAAGAACTCCATTCGTATTCCTATAGCAGGTGGTGGAACTTATTCACCAGACTTTGCATATATTGTTGAATTCGAAAGTGGAAAGAAAACTTTGAATTTACTAATTGAGACGAAGGATAAAGCCAGTTATACGTTATCTGAAGAAGAGCAGCGCAAGATTAAACATGCTGAACTTTTATTTAAGAATGTAAGAGATGATGTTGAAGTTATTTTCAAAACTCAATTTGAAAGTACAAAAGTGATTGAAATTATTCAAAATGCCATTGGTGAACAGTTGAACTGAGATTATAGTAGAGTTGATTTTATAATAACTAGAGGGAATACATGAAGTTAGTTCATATCATTGATACAGATCAAAATATGTGGATTGATGTTGATGTATTCTTTCAACAATCTGAAATGGAGCTTACCCAATGGCGCACACAAATAAGGGAACGATATCAACGCGATAAAACTGATCCTCATTTCACTTGCTCTTGGTGTCAATCACCTGTAACTCTTGCTAGACGTGCAGATCACATGCAGTTCAATGCTTCGGCAACATTCTTTTTTAGACATATTCCTGAGCTAGAAAATAATCCAAACTTCAAGTGTCCTGTAAAGCATATTAAACAGCTATCAGATGAAGAAAAAACTGTTTTAAAGTATCAAATTGCCAAAGAAACTCAGCAACATAAATTGTTGAAAGACAATATTTACAAGAGCCTTCAAGTGGATAAGTCCTTTAGTGACATTCATATTGAGCAAGTTCGTAAAAGCATTGACCTAAAGCAATGGCGGAGACCAGATGTATCAGCATTTTACAAGAAGCAATTAGTTGTTTTTGAGGGGCAACTTTCTACAACTTTTTTAAATGTAATCATTGATCGTAAGATTTTCTATCAGGATAACAATGCTTGTTTACTATGGATTTTCAATCATTTTGAGCCAACTGAAAAAGCAAAAAAGCAGTCAATCCAAGATATTTACTACAACAACAATGCAAATGCTTTCGTAGTGAATGCTTCTACAGTTGCTCAGTCTATTAAAACAAAAGTCTTTACATTAGAGTGCCATTATCTGAAGCCTGAAATTCAGAATAATCAGATCATTAATAAGTGGAATACTGAATTAGTTGAATTCCAGAGTTTGGTTCATAATAAGTCTACAAAGCAAATATACTTTTTTGATTATGAAGCAGAATATCGAAAGCTAAAGCAAAAATTAGGCTTACAACGAAACTATTTACAAGAAAGTAATAATCAAAAAGATAAGCTAAAAGTTAAAAAATACCTTGAGTCACTGGAACAAATAGATCTTGAACCTAAAGTTCCATCAAAGACTAAATCTGAATTATTGACAGAGTTTACTGAGTTATGGATAAAAACTCATTATCTTACCGATAGTCAATTCAACTTTCAGTGGTTCTCTATTCGCGAAGAGCTTGAGCTAATGGGTATTAGTACTCCTAAATATCTCTTACATGCACCCTATAAAACAGTAATTAACTCAATTTTGAGTGCAAAATTTGGTTATGCTGTAGGTAATAATATTAATGAAATGGTAAGTGTTGCTCATAACTTAATGGAGCATCATCCCGCTTACATAAAGCATTTCATGCTTACTTTAAAAGTAACTGGTAAACCCAATTTATTGAACGAGAGAGATAGCTCGGGTAAATGGAAAGAACGTTATAAAAAATATACCCAACAGCCTGAAGAAACTAAGATATATAAGCATGATCTAAATCTATTTATTGAATTCTTAGTCCCCGAGTTTGAAGGACGTTTAATTTTTTGGGGTGAAAGTAGTGAGCCTTATCCTCAAATACCAATTGATGGAGTATACGAGGACCAATTGGTTGTACGGTAGATTTTAGGTGCAGGCTTCTTCATCTGGAAATTATATTGCTGAAGAAGCCGTTATGAATAGGTTTGTGCAACAAAGCCGTATGAAGTTCTAAAAGTATTTATAATTAAAGGCTTATCCGATTGACATTTTTGTAAATGAATAAGCCTTTATTGATAGCTTGATAGATGTAACTTTAAAAACTGTACTTTAAACTAGCGCCAATTGTACGTGGTTCTGCAGCAGACGCCGTGTATCCGCCATTCCCCGAATTAACCAATCCTAAGAAATAGTGTTCATCGAGAATGTTTTTCGCCCAAATGGACACGTCAATTGTATTATCACCCTGCGGAAAGCGTAAGCCAGAAACAAGATTTAATACCCCATAGCTCGGTATTTTTGAATATATAGAGTTATTGGCATCGGCATAGGTCTCTGAACGCCAACTATAATTAATTAAACTATAATGCTCTGCATTTGCAAATACTTCATGTTGATGTTGAAGTGCAAGATGGGCTGTCCAACGTGGTGCGCCATTGACATGATTGCCTGAAATATCTCGCGAACCTTTCCCATAACCACTGTCAGTAGTTCCACCTACACCATTAAAAGTTTCAAATGGTGTGGGTGCAGTCCCTGAGTCAAACTTAGCATCAGTGTAAGCTGTATTAAAATTCACTGAAAACTGGCGATTTAATTGAGCCTTTAACTCCAACTCTATACCTTTACTGGTTAAATCACCGACATTTGTCAATAAATTAAGGTACTGATTATCAATGGCGATTGTGGTAACAGATTGATAATCTTTAACTTTGGTCAAAAATCCATTAATGTTGATAAACAAACGATTATCTAACAACGAGTTTTTTAGACCAATTTCAATATTTCTGACTTTTTCTGGATTAACATTTAAGGCTGAATTTCCTAGAACAGCTGCTGGAGTAGCTACGCTATTTAGGTTATATCCACCTGATTTCTCACCAGTAGATACAGTGACATAGCTGAGAATGTCAGAATTAAACTGATAACTTGCAGTGATTAAACCCGCCAAACTATGATCTGATCTGTGTAGATGACCAGTATCATAGGTCCTAAAGAGGGGACTTAAAACTGAGTAAATAATGGGTTGAATATTCGCCTGTTGTATTTGACCCGATTTTCTTTCAGAAGTAAATCGAAGACCTGTGGTTAAATCAAATTTTGGCATCACATGCCATGTAGATTGCCCAAAAATGGCATAGCTATCTGTTTTAGAATGGCCTAACCCAGAAAGATATGCATTATTGGGTAATGAGGTAGTAGCAGCAAGAGCATGAGTGCCTGTCTTATAGGAATTGTGATTGTTAATGTCTTGATAATAATAATATGCACCAAGAACGTAATCGAATATTTGGCTTGTAGGTGAGGTCAGGCGAACTTCTTGTGAAAACTGGTTTTGATCTACATTAAAACCACCAGTAACACCATTTAGGCGTGTGAAATCTAGGTCATTTTTAGGTTTGAAATTCCAGTCACGCCAAGCTGTGATAGATGTCAATTTTAAACCATTCTCAAATTGCCAGTTTAATTCAGCTGAGACAGCACTTTGCTTGATTTTTGATTGCTGAGCAGCATCAAAATCGACTGCGAAATCCTTAGGACTACGTTTAATATTTTTTGCCCCCAACAGCGTAACTCTATCAGCATAAGTTGTTGCATTGGAACCTGGCACACCAAAAGGTAAATAACTTTTTGCATTCCCAGTTGGATTCCACGGCCCGAAACTGTAGGGAATGAGAGAGCCAGTACTTGAATCTTCTTGATTATGCTCAGCAATCACACGTAGACTCAGTTGATCATCTGGCTGGTATAATAACTGTCCACGTAAGCCAGATCGATTAATCTCATTAAGATCTTTGCCTGTATAAGTGTTTTTCACCCAACCATCATCGTGAGTAGTATAGGCTGAAAGACGAACGGCGACATCGTCTGACATTGGCTGATTAAGCATAGCTTTAACCTGATGGTAACCTCGTTCACCCATGGAAAGCTCGACTCGTTTTTCTGGATGAAATACGGGTTTTTTAGAACTAATGTTCAATACGCCAGCAGTTGTATTTTTTCCAAATAGAGTGCCTTGTGGGCCACGCAATAAATCAATTTGTTCAATATCGAGTAGATCAAAAACAGCTTGTCCTGGAAGGCCTAAATAGACATTATCCAAATAAATACCGACACTGCTTTCCAATCCTTCGTTGGAAGTATTATTCCCTATACCTCGAATCGCTACACTTGATTGTCGTGCATGAATAAACTGGGAGGTAAAATTAGTTAAGAGCTGTTGCAAGTCTTGTACTTGATAAATTTTTGCTTCTTCAAGCTCATTGCCTTTAATTACCGTAACGGTTGCAGGGACTTTTTGTTCTTCTTCTGCGCGACGACGCACGTTAACTACAATCGTCTCAAGTTTTGAAAGATCATTTGCAGTAGTTTTTTCAGGTGATCTTTCAGTTGTTGATATCGCTAAGTTTGGTGCGACATCTTGTGCATAAACACAATGTGAAATAGCGGCAATCGCAAAAGTTAAACTGTTAAGTATGAAAGACCTAGAAACTTTGTTTATTGTATGTTTAAGCAATAGATGGTCTTGCATATTTCCCTCATTGTGTTGATTATCATGGTGATTCCAAGGAGACACATTCATTACAGTTACATAAAATAGACTGTGTTAGCACAGTAGGTTTGCTGTGTCCCTACGAAGCAAACATATAGTAATCATGATTTAAAATAAAGTCTTGAATTTTCGATAATTCTATCTTTATGCGAATCTGGAAATTTTTGTTGTTCAATCAGTTTTAACATGGCTTTATCTCCCGCTTCTTTATAGACAGGACAATAGGTGGCAGAAACACTGAGTTCGTCTAATGCCCGCCATTGATATACATCCGCTTCAACAAATAAAATATCATCAGGTTGCGGAATCGCAATCGCTTGCATCGCGAAATAACACGCTAAATCATACATTTTATTCAGTCGATAATAGCGTGCCAATTCATATAATGGCTCTGCTCGTCGTTGCCGTACAATCCATGTTTGCAAATAAGCGGTGAACACCTGTTCAGCTGGAAAATTTAAGCGTTGCGCCATTCGTGCTGCCCATAATTGAGCAACCCAGCGTTCTTCTTCCCATCCACCTGATTGGGCACGTTGGTGGTAGGTTTGATAGGCTAACTCAAATAGTTCAGCATCACGGTAGCTTTGGGCTAAATAAAATTGATAGCGCAAATTGTCAGGTTCATCATTTAAACCTTGTTTTAAAAGTTCAATATCTTTTAGATAAGTCTTAGGGTCTTTGCCTCGTGCTCCTTCATCATGCCGTGAAATCACATAAATTCCTGAAATCTGATGCCATTGGTGTGGGGTAGGTGAATCTAAATACTCGTGTAGGACTCCTTTCCAGTACCAGTTCAATTTGGTAGAAACCAAAGCATTACGTTGATAACTTAAGCTCCCGTGTAAAAAGGTAAAGTAATAAGCTAACTCGTTCAAATTTCCCAAACTGACACCATGATCAATCATTAATGTTTCATCTGCATCAATAAAAAGAAGATAATCTGCATGAGGTAAGGTGTCGGTGAGAGCCAGTTGTAACGCTTCGGTACGATTATGTCCAAAATTTTTCCATGGACGTTCAAATAACTGACCGGGTATGGCTTGCATATAGTTCTGAATAATTGTTTGTGTGCCATCAGTAGAGCCTGTATCGACAATAACCCAAGAATCTATGTAGGGTTTGACTGATTCTAAACATCTTAAAATAGCATTTGCTTCGTTTTTAACGATCATATTCAAACGAATATGAGGAGTCGCGGTATTGTGATCTGTGGTCATGAGTGATGTGTTCATCTTCTTCTTAAATTGACTTAATAACGCTGATGAGCGTCTTACCTGATTGGGAATTGATATTCATCTGTGCTTGAATTTTTTCTGTGCGTAACCGCATATTATTTAAACCCACACTAATATTTGTTACTTTAAGGATATCAATATCAAATCCAATGCCGTTATCTTCAATTTCTAGAATTAAGTGTTGTGATGCTGAAAAATACAATTTAACAATCACATGTGTTGCATGGCTATGTTTTATAATATTATTCAGAGCTTCTTCTGCTACTCGTTGAAGTGTTAGGCATTCTAATTGTGTGGGAGGAGTTAACCATTCTGCTGCAAAGATCCATTCAGAATGAATGCCCAGTTCGTCTAATATTTGGCTGAATCGATGACGTAGAGGCGCACCCCATAATATTGGTGTTGAAGGTGGAGTCGCTCCTAAGCTAGAACTACTGTCAATCACCTGACGTAGATCATCACGAAATATTTTTAACATAGACAAAATTTGTTGATTGTTTAGGTTTTTTTTACTATTTGAAATTATATTCATCGACTGGGCTAAGGAATGCCCTAATGTGTTGTGCATGTCTTGCGACAAATGCAAACGTTCTTGTAGTTTGGTATTTTCTATTTCCAACTGTTGTACTTTAAAAACATCTTTTACGTTACTGGCGATAATGAGTGCTGAAAAAATTATAGAAAACATGAGCACAAAAAATTGTAAAATAAACCAACTAGAGTTATGGGTAAAATAATGATCAAAATTGGCATTGAATAAAAATTTTAAGTTTAAAATTGCTTTAGTGATCATCAGTGTACAGACCATAATAAATGTAAGTCTTAACCATTGATCAATTGGATGCTGTGGTTTTAATTTTAAGATTGTCGGTAATTGATGAGAGAAAACTAATGCCGTAGCAAGTCCAACTAAAACCACACGTCTATCGAGATTATTTTCCATAAAGGAATAATAAAATAGACCTACTTCCATCAATACAAGCGTGAATAGGCAAAGTGTCCATGAGATTTGTCGCTTCAATCGCAGGCTAATCGATTGTACTAATGCAATAAATGTAAACACATACATAAAGCCGAGCAACATAGACCACTGATGAAAATGAGTTGGAATAATTAAACTTTGTGTAAGTAGCACACTTCCTGCTGAAAACAGGGCAAAACCAAGCCAAAGAACCGATAAACATTGACGTTGCTTGGTCCAAAAAAAAGTAGTAATTAAACTCAAGCCGATTAAGAAAATTGGAATCAAGAGAATAAATTGATGATTAGGATAATTATCCATAGCATCATCCGTTAAAATAAACCGAGTGAATGCGCAATTTTGATGGCTTTGGAACGACTATTAACCGCAAGTTTGCCATAGATATTGCGTAAATGTGATTCGATGGTATGCCGTGAAAGACCTAATGCTGTTGCAATATCCTGATTGTTCATGCCCTGTACGACATATTCCAAAATTTCTAGCTCACGCTGAGTAAGTGTTTCAGTCGAATTGCCTAGAGGTTGGGGCTTTTTGATTACCGTTGATAAAATGAGTTGTGCCATAAAAGGGTCAATCGGAGTAGCACCTTTGAGCAATTGTTTTATCGACAAACTGACTTCAAAATCATCACGCTCTTTAAGTAAATAGCCTGTTGCACCAGCTTGAATAGCTTTAAGAATGGCTTCTCGTGTGCTCCATGCAGAAATGACCAAGATAGGAGCAGTAGCATGTTGCTGTCGAAATTTATCAATAAATTTTGTTCCGTTTCCATCAGGTAAACCTAAATCGACTAAAGCAAATTCAAATTTTTCTTTTTTAATCAATGTCAACGCTTGATGTAAGGTATCTGCAAAAAATAGATTTTGAGATTGATAGCCAATAGAGATCAGCAGGTTTTTCAGACGTTCCTGAATAATCGGTTCATCTTCAATAATGAGCACAGGAACAGGTAGAGTTAACATTTGATCTGTCATGATACTGACCTTATCGTGGTGGTCCTGCTATGATCATATCGATTTATCAAAAGTTATACATCCTTGAATTCAGGTATTTACAGGGATTTTCGCTTTAAAATTTGAAATACAGTTTTTCCTTTTTTTGAAAAGATATGCATTTCAGTATTAATGATTTGTAAACGATGTTTAATACTGCGTAAACCTATACCATGACTGTGCTTAAACACAAATTCGGGATCAAAACCAATGCCGTCATCCTCAATATCTAAAATAAATTGATAAATACTAGAATGATATAGATGAATACGGACTTTTTTTGCTCGGCTATGCTTAATGATGTTGGTAAATAGTTCTTCGATGACACGTTGCAATGTCAACAACTCTTCATTGGAAGGTTGAATAAGCCAGTTCTCTGAAAGCTGCCAAATGGACGAAATCCCCAACTCCAAAAAAATCACCTCAAAACGTTCTCGAATAGGTAATGACCACTGTGTAGGTGATAACACAGCCTCAAAAGGTGTATCTATAGATTCATGGGTCGTGACTTTAGATAAATCTGTTTTTAACTGCTCAAATAACAATAAGAATTGTTGATTGTTCATACTGTGCGTATGGTGAGTTAATTGACTTATCGAGCGAACCAGCGTACTACCAACAATATCGTGCAAATCATGCGAAAACTGAATGTGTTGCTGAGTCCTAATGTGTTGAAGATTAGGCTGTTGAGCATCTAGAATTTTACGAAAATTCAAAATCAATAACAAAGCGACAAATAACAATGTAAAACTTAAAATCGCCAATTGAGATATAAACCAGTGCGAAATAGACCCAAAATTCATAGGGTTATATTCTGCTTTATAGATAAATGTAGCGAGTCCAATACTACGAAAAACAAAGATTAACAGGGTAAAAGAAAAAACAATGTGTAAACTACGTGCATACCAGCCATGGTGAGATAAACGCAATATAAATGGAAATTTATGTAATAGAATCAGTGATGTGCCAAGGGCCACACTAAGCATTCGCGCATAAATGGAATCATATATAAATGAAAAATAAAGACAGCTCATTTCTACGCCTAGCAGAACAACTAGGCAAAATCTTATAGAAACTTGATAGTTAAAAAAACTTAATATGGCCTGGGTGAGTGCAATATAGGTGGTTAGATAAAGCACAGCTAAATAATAATGATGATATACCAGATTTTCGATTGGAATCAGGCTTTGAATAAGTAAGGCACTTCCATTACATACAAGAGAAAGCGCTAACCAAAAAATTGAAACGAGATACCGAAATTTCCACCATAAAACACTTAATCCAATACCTATCCCAAGCAAGAGTAAAGGTACAAACAATATATAAAAATCGGATGTCGACTGAAGCATAGCTGTCAAATCTTACTTAGAAAGGTATAAGTCAATTTAGCCGTATAGTCACATAGGTAATATTTACGTCTAAGAAAACTATAAAGCATCAGCATAGAATTTTATACGAAATATCAAAGCCTCTTGCATTTTTTTGAGCTTATTCATTAGTTTCAATGATTCCAAAACAAAAAAAGTATTCTCTAATGAAAGTAGAGATAAGTCGTTATCTTGAAAATAAAAATTCGTTTAGGGAGAAAGTATATGCTACGAGAAGCATTTTTAGGTGAAATCTGTATGGTTGCATTTCATTTTGTGCCACAAGGCTGGATGTTTTGTGATGGACGACTGTTAAATGTACAGGAACATTCGTCTTTATATAATTTATTAGGTAATACATATGGCGGTGAGAAAGATAAAACATTTGCATTACCCGATTTACGAGGGCGCATGCCAATCTGTGCAGGAGAGCGATTAACTGATAAACAATCTTTTTCTCTTGCTCAAAAAGGAGGCAGTGCGTCGGTTCGTTTAGATGCCCGCAATCTGCCAACGCATCAACATAAATTAAATGAGCAAAAAATTAAAGCCAATCTATCTCTGACTCCTCTAGCTAGTCAGGAAATGGGAGATACACCCGATCCTAGCAATGCAGTTTGGGCACATACAACTGGCGAGACTATTTATAGCACGAACACGTCGGGGTTAAAAAATATGCGTCCTATTCAAGCAAGTATCGAAACGGAACTTTCTGGAATGACTGCTATGGAGGGTTCTGGTTTAGCATTTGATGTAACCAATCCCTATTTAAGTCTAAATTTTATTATTTGCGTCCATGGAACTTATCCACCTATGCCATAAGTTTAATTTAAAAATCAACTTTGGGTATATTATCTTGCTACTACGGCTGAACTTAAGACTATTGATGCGATAGAGAATGAGAAAACTTCGCAAATTTAATTTAAGCGGTTAGTGTGTTTTATGTCCTTGAAAGCAACTCTTCTTGAAAAAAAAGAAGAGTTTTTTTGTTTACTCATTATTTTCAGTGATTCCAAAGCCTAAAAAATGTTTTGTAATGTTTTGCGAGTATCGTCGCACTTTTAGGGGAATATTGTGAATCATATCTTTAAAAAAATATGGAATAAGACTTTAGGACGAATTGTTGTCGTGTCAGAACACGCCAAAAGTAGTGGGAAATCAGAACAAATCACTATGCCGAGCGCAGAAAGTCAAAAACTTGAGTATTTAGTTGCTCCTACTTTTAATTTAAAGCCAATAGCGGTTGCTGTGTCGCTTTGTTTAGGTGGATTAAGTAGCCAAAATGTGATGGCTGAAGCCATTATCAAATGTGATTATATCAATGGTGCAAACACATTTATAAGTAATGTTATTGTAAGTAATGCAACAGGTATAGACACAGCAACGCCATCAGAGACTAGAGGTGATCTGATTTGTGCTACCAATCCTGTAAGTACGGCATTTAACTTGGATGCAAATACTGCAAGCATTAATCAGGATATGGCAGTTACCATTTCTACCGATACTTTAAGAGTGGGGGCAGGTGGTATTGATTCCAAAGGTGCTGTGAATGGACCAGCAACAAACAAAGAAATCTCATTTAATAACAATAAACTGACAAATATACTTGCAGGTACACAAGATAAAGATGCAGTCAACTTTGCTCAATTAAATGCATTAGTGGGGGTGTTAGGCGGCAGTTTTAATGCTTCGGGTGTTTATACAGCACCTACCTACTCAATTCAAGGCTCAGACTATACGACTGTCGGGACTGCTTTTACTGCGGTAAATTCCAAGTTAAATGATCTCCAAACTCAAATTAATCATTTACCGTCAGGTGGTGGCACGGGGCTAGATGGTAAGAGTGCATATGAAATAGCTCAAGATAATGGTTTCCTAGGAACAGAAACAGAGTGGCTTGCTTCTTTAAAGGGAGCTAAGGGAGATACAGGTGCAGTAGGGGCAACTGGAGCTAAAGGTGACACGGGTGCAGTAGGTGCAACTGGAGCTAAAGGTGATACGGGTGCAGTAGGCGCAACTGGAGCTAAAGGTGACACGGGTGCAGTAGGCGCGACTGGAGCTAAAGGTGATACGGGTGCAGTAGGTGCAACTGGAGCTAAAGGCGATACGGGTGCAGTAGGTGCAACTGGAGCTAAAGGTGATACGGGTGCAGTAGGCGCGACTGGAGCTAAAGGTGATACGGGTGCTGATGGTGCCAAGGGCGATACAGGAGCCAAAGGTGACACGGGTGCAGTAGGTGCAACTGGAGCTAAAGGTGATACGGGTGCAGTAGGTGCAACTGGAGCTAAAGGTGACACGGGTGCAGTAGGCGCGACTGGAGCTAAAGGTGATACGGGTGCTGATGGTGCCAAAGGCGATACTGGAGCTAAAGGTGACACGGGTGCTAATGGTGCCAAGGGCGATACAGGAGCAGTAGGCGCAACTGGAGCTAAAGGCGATACGGGTGCAGTAGGCGCGACTGGAGCTAAAGGTGATACGGGTGCAGTAGGTGCAACTGGAGCTAAAGGCGATACAGGTGCAACTGGAGCTAAAGGCGATACAGGTGCAACTGGAGCTAAAGGCGATACGGGTGCAGTAGGCGCGACTGGAGCTAAAGGTGATACGGGTGCTGATGGTGCCAAAGGCGATACTGGAGCTAAAGGTGACACGGGTGCAGTAGGTGCAACTGGAGCTAAAGGTGACACGGGTGCAGTAGGCGCGACTGGAGCTAAAGGTGATACGGGTGCTGATGGTGCCAAGGGCGATACAGGAGCCAAAGGCGATACAGGAGCAGTAGGCGCAACTGGAGCTAAAGGTGATACGGGTGCTGATGGTGCAACTGGAGCTAAAGGCGATACAGGTGCAGTAGGTGCAACTGGAGCTAAAGGCGATACGGGTGCAACTGGAGCTAAAGGCGATACGGGTGCTGATGGTGCCAAAGGCGATACTGGAGCTAAAGGTGACACGGGTGCAGTAGGTGCAACTGGAGCTAAAGGTGACACGGGTGCAGTAGGTGCAACTGGAGCTAAAGGTGATACGGGTGCAGTAGGCGCAACTGGAGCTAAAGGTGACACGGGTGCAGTAGGCGCGACTGGAGCTAAAGGTGATACGGGTGCTGATGGTGCCAAAGGCGATACTGGAGCTAAAGGTGACACGGGTGCAGTAGGTGCAACTGGAGCTAAAGGTGACACGGGTGCAGTAGGCGCGACTGGAGCTAAAGGTGATACGGGTGCTGATGGTGCCAAGGGCGATACAGGAGCCAAAGGCGATACAGGAGCAGTAGGCGCAACTGGAGCTAAAGGTGATACGGGTGCTGATGGTGCAACTGGAGCTAAAGGCGATACAGGTGCAGTAGGTGCAACTGGAGCTAAAGGCGATACGGGTGCAACTGGAGCTAAAGGCGATACGGGTGCAGTAGGTGCAACTGGAGCTAAAGGTGATACGGGTGCAGTAGGCGCGACTGGAGCTAAAGGTGATACGGGTGCTGATGGTGCCAAGGGCGATACAGGAGCCAAAGGTGACACGGGTGCAGTAGGTGCAACTGGAGCTAAAGGTGATACGGGTGCAGTAGGCGCAACTGGAGCTAAAGGTGACACGGGTGCAGTAGGCGCGACTGGAGCTAAAGGTGATACGGGTGCTGATGGTGCCAAAGGCGATACAGGAGCCAAAGGTGACACGGGTGCAGTAGGTGCAACTGGAGCTAAAGGCGATACGGGTGCAGTAGGCGCGACTGGAGCTAAAGGTGATACGGGTGCTGATGGTGCCAAAGGCGATACTGGAGCTAAAGGTGATACAGGTGCTACTGGTGAAAAAGGCGATACTGGAGCTAAGGGTGATACAGGAGCTACTGGTAAGAGTGCATTTGAGATTGCAAAAGAAAATGGCTTTTTGGGCACAGAGGCAGAATGGTCAAATTCAATAAGTAATTCATATATCCAAATTCAATCAAATACACCAAAAATTGAACCAAAAGCAGAAGCGACTGGTCAAGATGCAATTGCAATTGGAGCAAATACTTCTGCACAAGGTGATCAATCGATTAGCATTGGTGTGGGTAACCAAGTGACAGGAGATCGCTCTGGGGCAATAGGTGATCCAAGTTATATTAATGCAGATGACAGTTACGCCATTGGTAATAACAATACAATTAATGGCGATGGTAAAACCTTTGTTCTTGGAAATAATGTCAATACTTCGGCTCAAAATGCTGTTGTATTGGGTAATGATTCGGCATCAAATCGAGACAATACAGTATCTGTGGGTGCTACGGAGAAGGAGCGTCAAATTATTCACGTTGCCGCTGGTACTGAAGATACTGATGCGGTTAATCTGAAACAAATGAAAGATGCCGATACTCAAGTACTGAATGATGCAAAATCTTATGCTGATTCAGGAGATAAAGCGACTTTAATTAACGCTAAAACATACACAAATGAGCGAGAAGTTTCGATCCGTAATGATTTTGCTTTAGCAGATAAGACAGTATTGAATGATGCAAAAGCTCATGCAGATGCGGGAAATAAAGTTGCTTTAGAAAGTGCGAAGACCTATACAAATGAACGTGAGGTTGTGATACGTCAAGAGTATAAATCTGCCGATGCTCAAGTTTTATCTGAAGCCAAAAGCTATGCTGATACGAAGTTTACAGATTTAGAAAATGAGTTTCGTGATGTCTCAAATCGTTTAGCACACAATATGGAGAAAAATAGAGAGATTGCCGCAGAAGGGATTGCAGGGATTGCAGCTATGAGCAATATTCCAACGCCAGCTGTACAAGGGACGACAAGTGTCGGTCTGGGTGTAGGTAATTATGATAGTAAGTCGGCCCTAGCTATTGGTGCAAGTCACTACTTTGAAAATGGAGTTGCCATTAAAGGCTCTTTCTCAAGTGGATTAAATAGTGGCAAGAATACAGCAGTTGGTGCAGGTGTATCTTATTCATGGAAATGATATTAAAGACTAAAAGACGTTAACTTTGAAAGCTTTAATTCGATTTGTGTAATCCAGCCTTTCAAGTATGAGGTATCTTTAAAATGAAGCTGCCTCATATTGATTTGTGTTTATCTTAGCTGAGGGAGTAGCCATCACAAATGGCTGCTTTACATCTAATTTCAATTTCGCTAATTTATGGATGAATTATCTGAATTCGTAATATAGAGTTACAAAGAAAATGTAACTCTATTTTGACACCAATACTATTTAAATATTTGATTGTAAAAATAAAATAGTACGTTGACATCGTAGAGGCCTCCAGTTCGAGTCTGGATATACCTACCAAAATTCACTGTGAAAACAGTATATTAAAGCCCAATCAAAAAGTGGGCTTTTTTATTTTAGGAGACTTTTCGGGGTGTTTTTGGGGAACTCCGTTCGGTTTTAATGTGAATAAGTACAATAAATCGCCGTATTTTGAACTTAAAAAATCATCTAAAACTGACGCGTCGCGGCTTCGGTTCTTCATGTCCTTGTAGGTAGTGATCTGTCATTTTTTCAGTCGCATGACCAGCATAAGCTTTGGGTATTTCGATGGACTAAAAAGATACCTTAAAACAAACTCTGATTAACTTGTTTAAACTTAGTTATTTAGCATGGAAATACGATAAGGTGATTTTTGGGCAAGATATTAGACTCTTTGTCGCTATTGAGATACCAGCAATCTTCTTGTCTATAGCTTCTTCTATTGGAGCTGTTTAAATTGTAAGAGGAATTGAATAATTATAAATATCTTAACTTGGCCTTGTACAAAGGCTACGGCATATTTCTACTATAGTGAGCGGAGTTATAAAGAGTTCACTAAGTTTTTAAAAGCTTGTTGACGCAAGCTTTTTTTTGTAGTGGGTACAATTAGGTAACGATTTTTATAATTTGTTTGAATATTTTCAAAAGGTTTCCCCCTTAGATGTTTATAGAATTTAAAGATTTGAAGAAGAAAAGAAATATTGCTCTTATAAGTGTATTTTTACTTATATATTCGGGAGTACATTTTATGATTAATAGTAAGAATAATGTTCAGCGTGTTGAGTCTGTAATATATACCGATGATGCGATAAGAAGAGAGTATGGCAAAGTTACAGACTATAGTATTAGATCGGTTGGCAGTCCAAGTAAAGATGAATCCACACAACCTATATACTTTTATAAAGTTAAAATAACAGGTGAGAAGAATTATGGTGTTGTTAAACTATTAATTAACGAAGATAAGAATAATGGAAAGCCTGTTTATAGCATGGAGATACAAGACATTGGGTCAACTAATTTTTGTATAAGGATTGGAAATAATTAATTTTACAAAAAAATTTTTTAACATCGGATTCTTTTAGAGTTGAAAAAATAGATACTTTTTCAACTTGAGTTAAGTTTTTAGCTTAGTGAAAAATCACAGCTAGAAACTTCTGTGCAAATCAAATTAAAATCAGATTTAGTGTGAAATAAAAGTGATAATTATCAAAATATTACGGAATAAAATAATTGATTGATACTTAAATTGTAGGTACTTTCTATATCAGGTTAGACGGGTTTATACATCGCCTAACTGGGCAAACGACTGACACTCGGAAAGACGAGAAATACCAAAACGCTCACAGTAATGTGAGCGTTTTTAATGCTCTGAGAAATGTCATGTGTAAGCAATATCAGGGCACCTTTATTCATTTGTTCTTCTGATCACATCTCATAAGTTTGATAAACAGCACTAACATGAAAAGATCGCGCAAGAAACCTGAGTATCTACTTACAAAATGGACAACTGATCAAGACTGCTTTTTGATCGAAAATAGTGAATTACCAATAGACGAGCTAATTAAACATCTTGGTTTTGATGAAGAAGAAATACTAAGTAGAAAAGAGATTCTTGGACTCACTAGAAGACAAAGACAAATGCGTAAATATCTAACAAATTAGATACGAGTGTTTCTGATTGTTAAATGATTAAAAAATAAACAATACCTCAGACCTCCTTCGGGAGGTCTATATTATGAATTTAAAAGCCGCCGAAAAGCGGTTTTTTATTGCCCAAAGGAAAGCAAAAATGAACATCGAACAATATTTTAATGAATTAATTAAACGTGAAGATGGCTATCTAAATAATCCCACTGATCGTGGAGGAGCGACTAAGTTTGGGATCACTGAAGGGCCGCACGTGCAAGTGGCTTCAAAGCTGACATGCCATGTCTGCCATCAAGTGTGGCCAAAGACATATATCGAAACAATACAGGATTACGCTATGATTTGATCAAGTCAATTTGATTAGTAACGCCGTGGCTGAAGAGTTACTGGATACAGGTGTCAACTGTGGGACTGGCTTTGCCAAACCATTACTGCAACATGCTTTAAATCTTTTAAACAATCAAGGTAAAGGCGGATGGCCAGATTTAGTAGTTGATGGGATTTATGGTCCAGCCACTTTAAATGCTCTCAAAACCTATATGGTCAAATGCGGTAAAGATGATGAAAAGGTTTTAGTGCGAGTGCTGAACATCATGCAAGGGCAACGCTATATCGAAATATGCGAACGTAATCCTACACAGGAGCAATTTTTCTATGGCTGGATCAATAATCGAATCGCATAAAAAAAAGTTAATCATTGCAAACGCTTATATCATTGATTGTGAGTGTTTTAATTTTTGTGCATAAACTCAGGGTGTTCAGCACATACGATCAATAACAATCTTCATGTTGGAGTTTGTGTAAAAGCCCTCATAAGAGGGCTTGGTTCACAGGTTGATTTTTAGAAACGTACCTTAACTATTCTTATCCTTTTCAGATAACCAATCATTTTGTTCAATTTTTTCTGCAGCTTTCCAACTTGGTAATGAACTCAAATGTTCGACATAGCTTCTGATATGTGGGAATTTTTCGCCTTGTTTCATATGGTGAATTAATCCGTGAAGGGCAAATCCCATCATAAAATCGGCGCCAGTTAAACGATCGCCCACCAAAAATAATTTATCTTTTAAAAAATCATTTAAATAACCAAAAACTTTATCAAACTCGATTTGAGTATAGTTTTCTAGAAATACTAATTTTGTGCCGTGTTTAGTTTCTATCTGATTAAACGTTTTTAATAAAAATGGCACCATCGCAGAGCTTTCTGCGAAGTGGATCCATTGTAGGTAATCTGCATAACTAGCGTCATTTGTATCTGGTGCTAGATGTGGTGCAAGTCTTTGAATCAGTAACTCTACGATAGCTCCTGATTCCGCAATAACTTTACCTTGCCATTCAATCACAGGAGATTTTCCTAGAGGATGCATGTTTTTTAGTGACTCAGGTGCCAAATGAGTAACTTTGTCACGGTAATAGCGTTGCAATTCATACGGTTGTTTGATTTCTTCAAGTAACCACAAAATGCGGAAAGAGCGTGATTGGTCTAAGTGATGTAATGTAATCATGAAGTTTCCTGTCTTAAAAAATTTTATGGGAAATTTCCCAAAATTTTACGGTTTCCAATATACCCTCAAGTCAATTGATAGTGCTGTTTATCTATTTATAAATAGCAACCAACTGGTATAGAAAATGTGAATAATCAGATGTTCTTCAACGTTTGGATTTGTAAGTCAGGACAGAGTGATACTTTGCTAAAAAGCTTAGCAATTCTAGAGTCTGAAACTCTGTAAGTTTCAATATTCTTCTTGGGTTGAAAAAATAAAAATTTAATTTTTATAAAAATCATATATTTAGAAATAATCCTTATTTTAAATACAAAGGAGGATGAGTAGGTAGAACATCTTTGTAAAGCTTTTGAACTATATCTCAATCGCAAATATAAAGTTATAAAAGATAAAATATTTTATAGATTTAAAGAACATGCCATTTAATTAATCTATTAATTGAAAATAACTATGATTATGCTGGGTTAAAATTGCAAAGCATTTAACTCTGGATTTTGTCATTTTATGCTACTTGACTGAGACTGGTGTTGGTGATAATTTAATCAATAAGGAAGTCATATACTATTTAGGATTAAAGAGAAATCTTTCCTAAATGAACAAAGATATGACAACCTGAATACACAGCTAACAACGAACGAAACAATTTTGATTGTTTTTAAAAATGTTCAAGGTTGTAGAAAAGCCCGTTAATCGGGCTTTTTTAATGCCAATTTTTTAAAAGAAAATCTAAGCTATATTTTGGAACAAAAATTAGAGTAGCAATAGGGGATTGTGGTGCTGATATTGATTATTTTAGTCTTTACCATTGGTTTGGTTTTCTTAATCTTATTAGCGAAGAAAGCTAAGCCTATACAGGATAATGCTGATTATAGTCATTCATATTCTTCAACAACTTCCGCATCTAATTCATATCAGGAACATGACGATCGGCATTCTGATGAATGTCGTTCTAGTGATGAATCAAATTCGGATTCTAACAGTTGTGATAGTAGTAACCATGATTAAAAAACTCGTACCTCAGAGGGAGAGATACGAGTTAAACTTCGACTTATGGTAGGTCAAACCAAATCATTTGGGCATCTTCAAGCCCCTTGATTGTTGCAGTCTCATCAAACAATAAAGCATCGCCAGCTTTTACATGATGATCAGCAATCATAACTTCACCAGAAACCACGTGAACATAGTTCACTTTTTTCGTTGCTGTGATTTCTAATTGTTGATCTTTCTCAAGTACAGCTGTTTTTACTTCAGCATTTTGACGAATCAACATTGGTGCAGATTCATCGCCTGCGATTAGATGCCATTGGTTAGGGTGATCCTTTGGGTTGAGCTGAATTTGCTGATAAGTCGGTGCAGCATCTTGAACATTTGGTTGAATCCAAATCTGTAATAGATGCACTGCTTTATCATGCTTATTCATTTCACTATGGGTTACACCTGTACCCGCACTCATTAATTGCCATTCACCTGCATTAATTTGACCTTCATTACCCATACTATCTTTATGAGAAATGGTGCCATCAAGTACACAGGTTAGAATTTCCATATTGTCATGCGGATGCGTACCAAAACCATTATGTGCTGCAATCGTATCGTCATTAATTACACGTAATGCACTCACACCCATATATTTCGGATTGTACCAGCTACCAAATGAGAAACTATGGTAAGTATCTAACCAGCCAGCTTTTACATGACCGCGATTTTCACTACGATGTAGATAAGCATTCATCTTTCATCTCCTAATTCTTATGTTTTGCTTGATAGTAATAATATCGATTCATAATGGTTATAAATAGTCTTTAATTGCGACATATTGTTCTATTTATGGAATGATTTTTTATTAATGATTTTTATTGAGCTATTAAAAAAGGCTGAATATTATATTCAGCCTTTTCTGTAAGATGATTTTACTTATCAGTCACTTACTTTGATTTGCTTTCCAATTGAGGAATTGCAGAACCCTGACCAACAGCAAGTAAACCTGTTTCAGTGTAGATACCAAGTTTTGCACGAGTATCGGTAATGTCGAGGTTACGCATCGTTAACTGACCGATACGATCCATTGGTGTAAACATTGAATCACCTTTCTCCATTGTTAAACGCTCAGCTTCATAAGTGAGGTTAGGAGATTCGGTATTCATAATCGTGTAATCATTACCACGACGTAATTCTAAAGTGACAGTACCAGTAATCGCTTTAGCTACCCAACGTTGTGCTGTTTCACGAAGCATAAGCGCTTGAGAATCGAACCAACGACCTTGGTAAAGTAGACGACCTAAACGTAAACCATTGATACGATATTGTTCAATCGTGTCTTCGTTATGAATACCTGTAACTAAGCGCTCATAAGCGATATGCAATAGAGCCATACCAGGCGCTTCATAAATACCACGAGATTTTGCTTCGATGATACGGTTTTCAATTTGGTCAGACATACCAAGACCATGACGACCACCGATACGGTTAGCTTCTAAGATCAGCTCAACAGGATCTTCAATACGCTGGCCATTTAATGCAACAGGGAAACCTTCTTCAAAAGTAATTGATACTTCTTCTGCATCAATTTTTACATCTTCTTTCCAGAAAGCAACGCCCATAATTGGGTCTACGATTTTGATACCTGCATTGAGGTATTCTAAATCCTTAGCTTCGTGAGTAGCACCCAACATATTAGAGTCAGTTGAATACGCTTTTTCCTTTGACATTTTATAGTCAAAACCGTTGTCGATGAGGAACTGTGACATTTCCGCACGACCGCCTAACTCATCAATAAAGGTTTGGTCTAACCACGGTTTGTAGATTTTTAGAGCTGGATTGGTCAATAAACCATAACGATAGAAACGTTCAATATCGTTACCTTTATAAGTAGAACCATCACCCCAGATGTTCACATCATCTTCTTTCATTGCTGTCACAAGCATAGTACCTGTTACTGCACGACCTAAAGGTGTTGTGTTGAAATAAGGTACACCGCCAGTGCTAATATGAAAGGCACCACATTGAATTGCAGCAATACCTTCAAGAGCAAGTTGTAAACGACAATCGATTAATCGAGCTTTGACTGCACCGTATTGTTCAGCTTTCTTTGGAATAGCATCATAGTCATCTTCATCAGGTTGACCTAAGTTTGCTGTATAAGCATAAGGTTCCGCACCTTTTTGCTTCATCCACAATAAAGCTGCTGAAGTATCGAGACCACCAGAAAAGGCAATCCCAACTTTTTTGCCTACAGGTACGTGCTGCAAGATAGTTGCATTATCAGTCATTGCTTGTCCTAACGTTTATTAGTAAAGACCCCGAATAGGTGGTCTTGAGAATAAAAAATCGGAGCTATTGTAACACTTTTCATTGAGCTTGTTTTCCCGAAAGAAAAAACTAAGCAGAAAAATTATGTGCGCTTTCATGTGGAATATTGAATTTTTAAGATGTAAATCATAACGGTTACATTTCTTTTGACTTTAGTGTCAGCATTTTCTTAAAAAAAGTCATAAACACGTATAAAAATTCAGTTAAAGTACTATGCAACAAGTTGCAAAGCCAATAAATATAGAAGGAATACCATGACTAGCTATGCAAATATCTTAAAACCATTACATTTGGGTTTTACGACCATTAAAAACCGTGTTGTGATGGGTTCAATGCACTCTGGTTTAGAAGACCGTTTTTTTAACTATCCTAAACTTGCAGCTTATTTTGGTGAGCGTGCAAAAGGGGGCGTAGGTCTTATTATTACTGGTGGTATTTCTCCAAACCGTCAAGGTTGGTTATTGCCAGCGGGTGGTACGATGAATAGTTTGGTGGATATTCCTCATCACCGTCTTGTTACTCACGCTGTGCATAAGCATGGTTCAAAAATTCTTATGCAGATTTTGCATTCTGGTCGTTATGGATATCATCCATTTTCAGTTTCTTCTTCGCCAATTCAAGCACCAATTAACCCATTTAAACCACGTCAAATGTCAGATTCACAAATTCTGGCTACAATTGATGACTATGCACGCTGTGCAAGCTTAGCTAAAAAAGCAGGGTATGACGGTGTTGAAATCATGGGTTCAGAGGGATATTTAATCAACCAATTCCTTAGCAGCCACGTGAACAAGCGCACCGATCGCTGGGGTGGTGATATTGAAAACCGTATGCGTTTTCCTGTGGAAATTGTAAAAGCAATCCGTGCCAAAGTGGGTGAGAAGTTCATTATCTGCTTCCGTTTATCCATGCTGGATCTCGTGCATGACGGAAATACAATGCAGGAAGTGATCGTTGTAGCAAAGGCACTTGAAAAAGCAGGCGTGACTTTATTAAACACAGGGATTGGCTGGCATGAAGCACGTATCCCAACGATTGTCACTTCTGTGCCTCGTGCTGCATTTGTAGACTATACGGCTCATGTTAAACAGCATGTTTCTGTTCCAATCATTGCTTCAAACCGTATTAATATGCCTGATGTTGCCGAAGAAATTATTGCTTCAGGTAAAGCAGATATGGTGCAAATGGCAAGACCATTTTTAGCTGATCCATACTGGGTAAATAAAACCGCAACCAATCGTGTAGATGAGATTAATACCTGTATCGCGTGTAACCAAGCATGTTTAGATCATGCGTTTAAAAATCAACGTGTGAGTTGTTTAGTTAACCCACAAGCGTGTTATGAAACTGAATTGGTTTATATTAAAACTAAAAAACCAAAACGTATAGCTGTTGTAGGTGGTGGTGTTGCTGGAATGTCAGCGGCTACAGTTGCTGCAAGTCGTGGTCATGCAGTGACACTGTTTGAAGCAAGTGATGACGTTGGTGGTCAATTTAACTTAGCGAAAGTTGTTCCTGGGAAAGAAGAATTCCATGAGACTATTCGTTACTTTAAAGTTCAACTTAAACAAACTGGGGTTGATTTACGTTTGAACACTCGTGTAAATCGTGAGCAACTCGAACGTGAAGGTTTCGATGAAGTTATCGTGGCAACAGGTGTTGTTCCTCGTGCTTTAAAAATTCAGGGTAGTACTGCTCCACAAGTTTTATCTTATGCTGAAGTTTTAAGAGGCGCTGAAGTTGGGCATAAAGTCGCAGTTATCGGCGCGGGTGGTATTGGTTTCGACGTGTCTGAATTTTTGTTAAAACCGCCGCATCAGCCTCAACCACAACCTTTAGCTGAATGGCAGCGTGAATGGGGTGTTGATCCAAATCCAGACTATATTTCTGAAGGTGGAACGCAACGTCCAGAAGTGGAAATGCCAGTTCGCCAAATTTATTTATTACAACGTAAAACGACACCTCTTGGTATTGGTTTAGGTAAAACATCTGGTTGGGTTCATCGAGCACAACTCAAAAAACATGCAGTACGTATGTTAAGAGGCGTTCAATATAAATCTGTGACTGATGAAGGCTTGTGGATCGAGCACAATGGTCATGATCAGTTATTGCGTGTTGATACGATCGTGGTATGTGCTGGTCAAGAATCTGTAAAAGATTTGATGCCAAAAGAAGGTGAGAATACCTTTGCCAATTATCATATTATTGGTGGCGCAAAGCTTGCTGCTGAGCTTGATGCAAAACGTGCGATTCGTGAAGGTGCTGAATTAGCAGCAAAACTTTGATAATTGATGAAACATTATGCATTTGAATACATTGCAGTTAAATTTTTCTTGAATAAAAGAATCAAGCTTTGTATTCTTACGCACATGGAAGCGTGGCAGAGCGGTTTAATGCACCGGTCTTGAAAACCGACGAGGGTGTGAGTCCTCCGTGAGTTCGAATCTCACCGCTTCCGCCAAATATCGAAAAAAGCCCTTGTTTTTACAAGGGCTTTTTTTTATCAAATCAGATGGTGAATATATTTAGCTTTATTAACTTTAAATGCTACTCAAGTCGTAAGTTCATTTATCTTAAATGCTTAGCTAATTTCCTATATTCATGGTAAAAATATAATAAATAAGTAGTCAGTTAACGGATATTAACTGGCACATAACTTGCCTATCTGAAGATAGGTAACTAGCTAGGTGACAAGGATATGACATCACTAAGCCAACAAGTTGATTTGAATCATCACTCTCGTGAGGCTGATTTCGCACAGAATTTAATGTCTATGATATGTGGTGAACACCGTTTAGACACAATCCACAAAGATAAACTTGATTTTCACTATGACGGTATGCGTTTACCGAATAAAAAAATGGCAATTGGTACTATTAGCTATGGTGCTAATGTTGCAATCAATATTTCAAACTTAAAAGCATATAGCATTAGTTTGCCCATTCACGGTCAGCAATCTTTAAATATACGTGGAGCGCACTATTGCTCAAATGCGAATAAAGGACTGATTGTTTCAAATAATGACTATCAGGATTTGATGATTGATAAAGATTGTAAAAAGCTACAAGTCGTTATTCCTGAACGTAGTATGCAAATTGTATTATCAGACTTACTCAATACATCAATAGAAAGTCCTATTATTTTTAATCCTGAGATGGATCTAGAAGCTGAGCAGTTGGTTGATGTTTGGTGGAAAAACATTCAAAATTTTTTGCAACTTAAATCACAATATATGAGCTTTTATGGGTTGCAAATGTTGTCTGAAGACTATGAGAATTTCATCATAAAAGGACTATTATTGTCCCAAGAAAATAATTATTCCGACGCACTAAGAAATTTATCTAATCAGTTTGTACCGAATTACATTCGTAAAGTAAGGGATTACATTATCGCACATGCCCATGAAGAGATTTGTGCAGATGATTTACATCGTATGGCAGGTGTTTCTAAGTCAAAACTTTATGAGGAATTCCAGCATTTTTACAATACGAGCCCAATAGCATTCTTAAAAAAATACCGATTACAGCAGATTTACAAAATATTAAGCACCTCAGCATCTAAGAAAAAGATTTCAATTTCAAGATTGGCTTATGAATGGGGGTTCAATCACCTGAGTCGATTTTCGCAAGAGTACAAGGATGAGTTTGGTGAGAAGCCAAGCGAGACAAAAAGTAAATCGCTTTAATTCAAATGATATAAAAAAAGCCGATTTAGATAAATTTCTAAATCGGCTTTTTATGGTCAAATGACTAAGCCACTTCTTCGATTTTTAATACTTGCGCTACGTTTTTCTTCTCTTTTAAAACTTTAAAGCTCAATGCCATAAATGAAATGAATGTTGGTAAGGCTAGAATGTAGAATAAACCACTTAATCCAAGGTCAAAGGTAAAAATTAGTGATCCAAAGAAAGCACCTAAGATTGCACCGACTCGACCTATACCATGCATCCAAGATACACCAACCGCACGGCATGTTGATGGATATGTAATTGCTGCTAAAGGTAACAAAGACGATTGTGCACCCGCAAGTAGTGCTCCAATTAAGAAAATAGCCATACCTAACATAACCATATTAGAGCTTACAAAACCTGCTACAAGGAATAAGCAGAATGCAATGAGGTAAGAGTACTTAATTACGACCGTTGGATTGACCTTATCCATATACCATCCCATGATGGTGGCGCCAATCACACCGCCGAATGGAAAGATTGCTGCGATTAAGCTAAATTGTTGTGTACTGAATCCAGCCGTTTTCAGAATTGTTGGCATCCAACTGGTTAATAGATAAAACACCAATAAACTCATGAAGCAGCATAACCAGAGCATGCTTGAACTCCAAAGATATTTACCAAGTACTTGTTTAACTGGGCTTTCATTTGATTGTGTTTCGGCTTGAGCAAGCTCTAATGAAACAGTTTCATTAAAAGGAAAACCTTGTATTTTCTCCAATATATGTTGTGCTTCTGTGTGGCGATTGCTTTTAATTAAATATTGGGTTGATTCTGGAAGTTTTAAAATAAGAGCAACAACAAGGAGTAAGGGGATAGAACCACCAATGATGATCACTTTGGCCCAGCCTAAACTTTCTAGTAAGTAAGCGGAGAGTAGACCACCACAAGAGATGCCCAACATAAACCCGCAACCAGCCAATCCAGTCAGAAAGGCCTTACGCTTTGCAGGCATATATTCAGACACTATAGTACTAATATTCGGCATGGCTGCACCTAATCCAATACCCGTAATCAATCTATAAATCATTAGGTCTTGAGTCGAGTTTGCAAATCCACAAAGCACAGTGAAAACAGCAAAAAGTAATGTTGTAATGATGATTACTTTCTTGCGACCAAATTTATCTGCGAGAGGACCTGAAAGAATTGCTCCAATTGACATACCGACTAGTGCTGCACTTAAAACAGGTGCCAATTGTGGTTTTGTAATGCCCCAGTCATCTAAAAGAGCTGGTGCAATAAAACCGATAATGCCTGTATCTAGTCCATCACAGAAAAAAACCAAGAATCCGAGTGTAAAGACAAGCCATTGCAGTGGTGAGAGTTTTTCTTGATCAATCACCGAGTTTACATTAATTGTTTTCATTTCTATTCCTTTAAAAATGATTAGAATTTTTTACTATAATTAACAAACAAACGACTTTCAGTGAAATCATTTCCATGTTTAACGTCGTAATCTATAAGGATATATTGCAGACTTAGCCCTTTGATGAATGGCTGTTGGAAGGCATAGTTGAGGATGAAGTTGGTTTCTGATTCATGATTTTCTAAACCATCATTAGTCTTGAAATTATCTCCATAGACATATTTGAGCGTTGTGTTGAGACCAGGAACATAGTCTTTAAAATCATAGCCATAAATTAGATGATACGATTGCTCATCTTTTTTAACAAAACCTGTGGCGTTCCAGTTAATAAAATAATATTCAGGTAAAAATCCATCTAATAGTGGATACCCTGTATCACCAACCAACTGTTGATACCCTAAACCAAAACTATGATTACTAATTTTTAAGGTTTCTAATAACGCGATATTTTGAGAATCAATTTTGAATTGGTTGCCATTATCTTGGTCATTAAAATATTTAAGTTTGGAGTTTAATGAAAAATGATTTGAGGTCCATGTATGTTCTATGCCGAGATAATGTTTATTAAATAAGTCTTCCAAATGACCAAAGTAGTATTCTGTCTTGAGATTTGGGCTGATCTGATAACGTAAGTCTATGTAATTTAAGCCATCTGAATATCCTGTAACACCTTTCGATGTAAAGGAAAATTTACGAAAGTCTTCTTCATTACGTGGAGAGACTTTGTTGACACGTCCAAGCTCAATTTGCACTTTATCATTTATTTTAGTCCGCAAATTTGTACCCCAATAAGAGGTCAGTAATTGTCGGCTACCGTCGACGACTGTGAATGGAAGATCTAACCAAAGTTCACCAAGATTTAATAATGTATCTTGATAACCAAGCTTTAAGGTAGCGCCGTATTTTAAATAATCAGAAGCCTGTGATTGATTAGCTTTATCAAAAGGTAAAACAGCATCAGCAACATGCTTATCTGAGCTTAGTCGTACTGCATATTGTGTAGATGCATTGGCACCGATTTTTATGGGTTCACCTGCGATTAAGAGCGGTGTATCCTGCATTTTAGAAGTATAAAAAAGGGATGCTGCTTGAGACCAACTACCTACATCTTTTAAGTGATCAGATTTGAAATCACGATCAATATATGCATTTTTTAGAGTGAATTTCCATTCTTCTTCAGCGGAATGAGTATATGTGGATATAGTGATACAACTTAGCAGACTAAGTAGCATCATAGGTGTGTGTGATCCTGCTTTTGACTCTGGTCTATCCATTCTTGAATACCTTCCTTTGGGAAATTTATTGTTCCTTCATGTACCTAATTGCTTAGAAAACAATTAGGTACATAATCAAGATTGAACCTTTTCTAGCAGCGCTTCACTATCCAGAATTTCCTGAAATTCATCCATATTTTCCAAAAGCGATGACTGGTCATTTTGACTTTTATGCATATAAAAAAAGTTAATATTCCTCCCATTTAGTAGCAATGTATTCGTTCTGGAGTTTTACGTTTTAGATCTCCAATTTTTAGACATAAAAAAGCCAAGCAAAAGCTTGGCTAAGTTGTAGAGTTTAATTTTTATTGAATAAATTGTTGAACTGATTGATTAAACTCAACAGGTGCTTCAACGTTTGAAATATGCGAAGCATTAATTTCAACCAACTGAGCCTTTGGTATGTGTTGCAACATCCATTCAGCATCTGTAACAGTGGTCACTGGATCATGAATTCCTGCAATAATTAAAACAGGTATCGTGATTTGTTTTAGTTCATCACGAAGATCCGCTTTAGCCAAAGCCTCACAACAATTGGCATAGCCCAGTGCACTGCCAGCACTTAAGTCGTTACATAGGTGGCTGACAACTGAAGGATGACTTTGGATAAAGGGATCGGTAAACCAACGAGATGTTGCGGTTGAAGCAATTGGTTCTAAACCTTGCTTTCGTACCAGTTCGGCACGATCTTGCCATGCTTGTTCCTGTCCAATCTTCGCTGCTGTATTGGCAATAATCACATGACTAAAACGCGATGGATAATGAATCGCTAACCATTGTCCAGTTAGACCGCCCATTGAAATTCCACAAAAGGCGGCTTTTTCAATCTTCAAATGATCTAGTAAAGCAATCACATCTTCACCTAACTGCTGTAAAGTGTAAGGACCAGTTGGAGTAGAAGATGAACCATGACCACGAGTGTCATAACAAATCACAAAAAAGCGATCTTTAAAAAAATTAAACTGCTGTTGCCACATCCCAAAATTCGTACCTAGGGAATTGGAGAACACCAGAGCAGGGGCATTTGCATCACCAAAGGTCTGATAATGAATCATGACATCTGCGGATTGAAATATCGGCATTACTGTTCTCCTGTATCTAGATCAACACGCTGAATAATTAAAGCAATCCCTTGACCCACACCGATACACATCGAACACAAAGCATATTGTCCCTTGATCTGTTCAAGTTGGTTCAGCGCTGTGGTCACTAATCTCGCACCCGATGCACCCAGTGGATGACCTAAAGCGATTGCTCCACCATTCGGATTGATACGCGCATCATCATCTGCCAAACCTAAATCACGAGTCACCGCTAGAGCTTGAGCTGCAAAGGCTTCGTTTAACTCAATCACATCCATTTGTTCTAAGGTCAGATTGGCTTGTTTCAGTAACTTTTTGATTGCAGGCGCAGGGGCAAAACCCATAATGCGGGGTTCAACACCCACTGTCGTGGCTGCGATGATTTTGGCACGTGGTTTAAGTTGATATTGAGCAACCGCATCATCTGAGGCAATCAATAGTGCTGCTGCACCATCGTTAATACCTGAAGCGTTACCCGCAGTCACTGTGCCGTCTGCTTTCACCACACCTTTGAGTTTCGTCAATGCTTCAATGGTGGTGGATGCACGTGGGTGTTCATCGGTATCGATAACGACTGCATCACCTTTACGTTGTGGGATCGTGACTGGAATGATTTCGTGTTTAAAAAAGCCTTTGGCTTGTGCTGCTGCAGTCCGTTGTTGGCTGTTTAGGGCAAACTGGTCTTGATCAATACGATTAATCTTAAATTGCTCTGCCACGTTTTCCGCAGTTTGTGGCATGGTGTCTACACCGTACATTTCTTTGAGCTTTGGATTGATAAAACGCCATCCCATAGTGGTGTCTTCGATTTTTTGGCTACGACCAAAAGCACTGTCCGATTTACCCATTACATAGGGTGCACGGCTCATGCTCTCGACACCACCCGCAATAATGAGATTTGCTTCACCTGCTTTAATCGCACGTGCAGCCATGGCAATCGCATCTAAAGATGAACCACATAAACGGTTCACTGTGGTTGCAGGGACTTGATAAGGCAAGCCAGCCAATAATGCGGACATACGCCCCACATTACGGTTATCTTCACCCGCTTGATTGGCACAGCCGTAAATCACATCATCCACCTGTTTCCAATCGACCGTTGGATTACGTTGCATTAAGGCTTGAATCGGAACTGCACCAAGGTCATCTGCACGTACAGGGGCTAAACCACCTGCATAACGACCAAAGGGGGTACGAATCGCATCAATGATGTATGCATTTTTCATAGTCTTACACTTCCATATTTCAATCTGTTGGGACCACTGCCACAAATTACGGGTTCAGTCATACTTCCTTTGCGTAGGCAATGCCTCACTTTTGACAGGGCAAAAGTGACAAAACCCATTGTTGAACAGAGGAGACTTCCTTGCCTCCCTGTCCAACGGGCGACATCCATGTCGCCTGTCACGATAGTTAACTACGGGAAAAAATCTAAATATAAGTGAGTAAAAAACTGCATTTAAATCATTCCAATCAGTATTTCGCTGTGGCGACATGGATGTCGCCTCGTTACTCAGCACAACACGGATGTTGTGTCTGAGTAACAAAGGATTTTTGTTACTTTTTATCCTTAAAAAGTAAGATGCCGCCTATACAAAAAGCTTTTGCTTTAACCCGTAATTATTGGCTGGTAAACATTAACCCTGTGTCGCATCAATCAATTTAGCACCCGTCAAAGCCTGCAGCTCTTCAAAGCTTAGACCATCCACTTTCTCAATCACTTTTAAACCTTCTGTGGTCACATCAATCACACACAGATCGGTATAAATACGATCAACACATTTCAGACCCGTTGCAGGATAAGACAGTGTTTCAACAATTTTAGGTTCACCTTGTTTGGTGATATGATCGGTGGTGATAAACACTTTCTTTGCACCTACAGCCAAATCCATTGCACCACCCACAGCAGGAATCGCATCGGCTGCACCTGTATGCCAATTGGCAAGATCACCGTTGGCTGCGACTTGGAATGCACCCAGTACCGCGATATCCAAATGACCCCCACGCATCATGGCAAAGGAATCCCCATGATGGAAAAAGCATCCCCCTGTAAGCATGGTCACATATTCTTTGCCTGCATTAATCAGTTCAGGGTCTTCTTCGCCTTTGGCTGGTGGTGGGCCAAATGCCAATAAACCATTTTCAGAATGCAGAAAGACATCTTTATCGGCAGGTAAGTAATTTGAAATCTTGGTCGGTAAGCCAATACCTAAATTGACATAGGCACCATCAGGAATATCTTGTGCAACACGTTCTGCAATTTGATCACGGCTGAGTTTTTGATAGCTCATTGTTATTCTCCTTATTGTGCAGCGACAGGTGATGTTGCTTTAACAGCAACCACATGCTGAACAAAAATCCCTGGGGTAATAATGTGTTCAGGATCAAGCTGACCGAGTTCTACTACTTCAGAAACTTGAGCGATGGTGACATCTGCCGCCATGGCCATGATCGGTCCAAAGTTACGTGCCGACTTATTAAAAACTAAATTGCCCCAACGATCGCCTTTGTGAGCTTTGATTAAGGCAAAGTCAGCTTTGATTGGATATTCAAGAACGTAGTCTTTGCCATCGATATGACGGGTTTCTTTACCTTCTGCCAATAATGTTCCGAAGCCAGTCGGTGTAAACACAGCTCCCAAGCCCATCCCAGCAGCTTGGATACGGCAAGCGAGATTACCTTGTGGGACGAGTTCTAACTCGATCTTGCCTGCATGGTAGAGTTCATCGAACACCCATGAATCAGACTGACGTGGGAAAGAGCAGATGATTTTACGGACTGCACCTGTTTTTAGGAGTTTGGCAAGACCATAATCGCCATTGCCTGCATTGTTATTGACGATGACAAGGTCTTTAACCCCGAGTTCAATCAGAGCATCGATGAGTTCAGCAGGTTGTCCTGCGGTTCCAAAACCACCAATCATGATGGTTGAGCCATCTTGGATTTGGGAGAGTGCTTCAACTAGTGAAGCTTGTGATTTGTCGATCATACAATAATCCTTTTGATGCGAAACAAAACAACGTTTCTATCCTCAATCATCTAGAAGTTTTATGGGCAGATATATAAATGATTAAGGATAAAAATAAGTGCTTGCAGAGTTTGGATAGTTGAGGTGAACCAAGAAATATCTTGGTTCACCAATTACGTTGAATGCTTAAGCACATGCACGACGACGATCAACTTCAGTAGAAGGCGCAGAAGCCGCTTCTTTAACTAATTCGATGTTGAAAGTGATGTGTTTGAATGGTTTATCTAAACCACGACGTTGAATTTCAGCCTCATCAGTGACATCGACAGCAGTCGCTACAAGACCATCACGTGTTGCAAAAGCAAAGTCATCCCACAGGTACTTGTCGCCTTCGATATTGAACTGTGTCGTTAACTTACGGAAACCCGGTGCAGAAACAAAATAATGAACATGCGAAGGGCGGTTACCATGACGACCTAACTTATTCAGAACAAACTGAGTCGTTCCTTCAGGTGGGCAACCATAACCTACAGGCATGGTGGTCAAAGCCACATATTTACCGTTCACATCAGAAAGAATGGTGCGACGTAAATTGAAATCAGATTGAGACTTATCAAAGAAAGAATAGTTCCCCAAACTATTCGCATGCCACATTTCAACTTTGGCACCTTCGATGATATTGCCGTCTGTATCCGTCACTGTACCTTCGATAATTAAAGTATCGATTTTGTCTGATTCAGAACCATCATCCATACGGGCGAAACCTACAGACTCAGGTGCACCCGCAACATACAGTGGACCTTCAATCGTACGTGGCGTACCACCAGAAACACCTGCTTTGGCATCGGCTTCATCAGCACGCAAATCTAAATAATGCTCTAGACCTAAGCCCGCAGCGAGTAAGCCCAATTCATTGGCTTGACCTGCATCTGTAAAATACTCTAGACCTTTCCATACTTCTGAAGCTTGGATATCCAAATCCTCAATTGCTTGGAATAAATCTCCCAATAAACGTACCACGATGCTTTGAACACGTTGATCGACTGCACCTGTAGCAGTATCAACATTCATTTTTTTCACTAATGCATCAATATCCTGACGATTCATATGATTTCTCCTTAACTATGCATCTCGCGTAGGTGGTGGGGAAACGGAGAGTCATTCAATCCGTTATGCTGTACCACTGTCCTTATCTCTACGACACTCTGAGCATGTGATGACGCTGTCGAGTGACGATGGGGTGTTGTGAATTAACGATCATCCTCACGGATCGAAGAGGGATGACGATTCAATGCCATCACTTCAATGTCCATGTAGGGGTACAAGGGCAAGCCCTGTAAAATGTTGTGTAGCTCTTCGTTGCTTTCGACATCAAAAATACTGATGTTTGAATACTGTCCTGTAATCCGCCAAATATGACGCCACTTACCTTGACGCTGTAAATCTTGCGAATAAGCTTTCTCAACTGCTTTAATCTGATTGGCTTGTTCAGCAGGCATCTCCACAGGAAGATGCACATCCATACGAACCTGAAATAACATGCGCTTTCTCCCTTAAACCTTACGACGCAACTGCTCGATTTTGTCTTCATCAATATCGATGCCTAGACCTGTAGTATTTGGCACCACCAATTCAAAATTTTCATAACGCAATGGTGTTTTTAAAATGTCTTGAGTCAGTAAGAGAGGACCAAATAACTCTGTACCAAAGGCAAGGCTGTCAAAAGTACTAAAGGCATGCGCCGAAGCGATGCTGCCGATCGGACCTTCCAACATAGTGCCGCCATACAGATCAATTCCCGCCAACTTAGCGATTTTGGCCACTTCACAAGCCTCAATCAGACCACCTGATTGCTCAACTTTCACAGCAAAAACATCTGCCGCATGCTGTTTCGCTAAACGATAAGCACTGTCAGGACCTGTCAAAGCTTCATCTGCCATGATGGCCACATCAAAACGCTGCGTGAGGCGAGCCAACACTTGAGTTTGTTCAATCGCACAAGGCTGTTCGATTAAATCAATGCCGCCATCCTGCAACTGTTGAATGCCTTGAATACATTCCAATTCTGACCAAGCACGATTTACATCAACACGAATACTGATTTCAGGTCCTAAAGCTTTTTTGATGGCAATCACATGATCAACATCGTGTTGCACAGGATTGGAACCGATTTTTAACTTGAAAATATTGTGGCGTTTGAGCTCAATCATTTTCTTTGCTTCAGCGATGTCTTTTTCAGTATCACCCGAAGCCAAAGTCCAAAGCACAGGGAGACGATCACGTAGACGACCACCCAATACTTCGCTCAGTGGCAAATTGAGTTGTTTAGCTTGAATATCCAAGAGCGCAGTTTGAATGGCACATTTTGCAAAGCGATTGCCATTGATAGTTTTACGAATTAATTTGAGTGTTTGAGCCACATTTATCGAAGATTTGATCGACAATAAGAGTGGGGCAAAATAAGTATCGATATTTGCTTTGACACTTTCAGGGCTTTCTTCACCATAATTAAGTCCGCCAATCGTGGTCGCTTCACCCCAACCCACAAGACCATCCGTTGTTGTGATTTTGACCAATACCAAGGTTTGGGTTTGCATGGTCGTCACAGATAGCTTATGTGGACGTATCGTTGGGATATCGACTAATATGGTTTCGATTGTTTTGTACATAGCTTTAATCCAGTTTTCAGAAGTTACTTAAGTTCAAGTACGTGAGGTATTGCTCTGTAAGAACTTCTCACTGTAGATGCGATAATTCTGAATAGGCTGCTGATCAAGCCATGTTTTTACTGCTTCAATCATTGGTGGTGGTCCACACAAGTACATATCAAAAGCTTGTTCAGCCAATTGATCCTTGTCTAAATGTTCGTGGATATAACCCGCTTTACCTTGCCAATTTTCAGACGCTTTCGTAACAATCGGGTGATAACTAAAATTTGTAAGTTTTTCGGAATAAGCTTGAAGACGAGATTGCTCACATAGGTCACGCTCAGAATTCACTCCGTAATAAAGATGTACAGCAGGCGCATCGGGTTGTTCTACAAGGTTGTCTAACATTCCCAAGAAAGCAGATAAACCTGTACCACCAGCAACAAATACCAAAGGACGTTCAACTTCGCGTAGATAAAAGCTACCTAAAGGAGCTTCAATAAATAAGCTTTGTCCAACTTGACAGCGATCACGTAAGTAATTGCTCATCACACCATCTGGTAATAAACGAATGAGAAACTGTAATTGATTGGTTTTATTGGGTCTGTTTGCAAATGAATACGATCGCCAGTCCTCAGTTTCTGGAATTTGCAGACGTGCATATTGACCTGGAAGAAATTGCAGTTGTTCTTTATGACCACTAGCATCAAGGTGCAAAATCGCAGTCGTTTCAGACACTAACTCGACCCCAGTCACTGTGGTTTCGATTTTTAAGGTTTCCCCAGCATTACAAATACTTGAGTCATGATCAAAATAGAAAGCCGCATTTGATTTGACGCGTGTTTGGCATGCAAGCATTTTACGATCCGCTAAATCTCTTTCACTAAGTGCGTCTTCATCGACATAGTCTTGTTCGTAAACACCTGTTTCACATTGTCCCTGACATGTGCCACAAACGCCTTCTCGACAATCGAGAGGGAGATGAATTCCTTGACGAACAGCAGCATCAAGTAGTAATTCATCATTATTTACTGAGATAAAAAAAGTTTTGCCATCAGCGAAATTAAGTGCAACAGAATGTCCCATTTTTATTTCTCCCCTAAACGTGATAGAAATCTAAAACGGAATCAATTTTGTCATTCAGTAGTAGACTGTGCTGACGACGAATACGGAATCCATTTTCGACCGATCTTAAAAGATAGGTACTGCGACCATAAAAACGCCCTTCTAAACCTTGACGGTTATATAAGGTATTCCAGCCAACTTTTGCTTCAATTAATCCATTTTCTAGGACAGAGACTTGGACATTATTAATATTGTGCAATGTACGTGGTAAAGGTGTAGCTGAAGCTGCTTTACCAGTACGAATGCGGAATACGCGGTCTTCTAAGCCTGAACGGTCTGCATAATAGATATAAGACAGTCCTTGATTTGGATCTTGAACATAACTATGGTCATCAATCCATTGTGGAATATGATATTCACTATCTTCATCATAAAGTTCGAGATAGGCATCCCAATCTTGAGCATCGCAAAGCTCTGCTTTTTTATATAAAAATTGAGAAACTGCAAAATGTAAGTCTTGAGACATGATTACACCTCATCCATGACGGCATTGTTTTCAAAAGTGATGTCCTGCATTTTTAAGGCTTGCTTATTTAAGCCTTTCAACATTAATTGTTGCCAATGTCCATGTTGATTGACGTATAAGCCTTCATGAGTAAATTCACGTCCAGTAATAACAGGGTGGATACCTAAATCTTGAGCATTTTTAGTTGTGCCGTATTCCCAAGCTTGGCAGCCACGTGAGATATCACTCCAACGCTCTAGACGAGCTTGAAAGCCTTTTTGCTGCTCACGGAATTCCACCAAATCATCTGGTGTTCCTAAACCAGAGACATTAAAGAAATCTTCGAATTGGCGAATACGATTACGACGAGCTTCTTCGGACTCACCTTTAACGCCAATACATTGACTAATCACTTCGGTTTTATTCCAAGCGACTGGACGTACAATACGAAGCTGTGAGCTGATCTGGTCCATAAAGAACAGACTAGGGTAGAGGTTTAAATTTCTTAAACGATGCATTGCCCATTCAGCGTATTTCTCACCATATTTTTCAACCATATAAGGCATGACAGTGCTGTAGCCTGGGCGGACTGTTGGATTTGGCATATCACTGAATAATACACTGTGTCCATTTTTAAAGCTGAACCAGCCATCATCAGTCTCTGAGTCACCCGCACCTAATTTGCTGTAGTCTAAAGTATCAAGCTCACCACCTTTGGCAGCATTTACTTGTTGGCGGTGTTGTACAGTAGAAACATAGTTGTAGTGAACGGTGCTGACATGATAACCATCAAGTCCATTTTCATTTTGTAGTTTCCAGTTGCCTGCAAAGGTATAAGAAGATTTACCTTGAAGAACTTCTAATTCACCTGTTGGGGACTGATCAACCATCAAATCAAGGAAGAGTTTTGCATCACCTAAGAAGTCTTCTAGAGTATCAGTAGCTTGAGTATCAAGGCTGACAAATACAAAACCACGATAACTTGCAATACGTCCTTGTTTTAAGCCACGAGAAGATTTATCAAAATCTTCGCAATATTCACCTGGTGCTTTGACCTTGACTAAACGACCATCAGACTTATAACACCATGCGTGAAATGGGCATGTGAATGTTGATTGATTGCCTTTTGCTACACGTGTTAAAGTCGCCCCACGATGCTCACACGCATTGACCATCGCATGTAACTCACCTTTACCATCACGGCTGACAATGATAGGTTGACGACCAATTTGTACTGTTACAAAGTCATGATTATTTGGGATTTCACTTTCATGACATGCATAAATCCAGACTTTTTCAAAGATGTATTCCATCTCAAGATCAAATAGCTCTGGTTGGGTGAACATGTCACGTGCGATACGGAATACACCATCTTTAGGACGGAAGTCGATACATCCATCAACAAAATCATTCCATTGTTTTAAGTTAGATGAGGTCATTTTCTCAACCCTCCATTCAATCCACTTTCGATGATTGAACCGCGATTAAGAAACTTGCTCTATCCACTTCTTCCAGATCTTTATCCAGTTATTCGTTCTGTATGATTTTAATAAATAATTAATGTAGTTGCTGACTCAAAAGGCATTGAGTTTTGATCAGATTCAGATGGTTGAGAATTTAAGTTTTTAAACTTCGACCGTAAAAGAATAAGGTCTTTCATTCAGATTGCTATTTATAAAAATCGCGTCAAATGACATGTTTTCTAATAATGTTTTGAGGTTGTGATGTGTTCTTATTGAGTCAGCAGAAAGTTTAATAAGCACAATCAGATTGACGGGATCTATCATAAATTCAATCGTTGTCGGTTTCGTTTTGATAAGACTCAAATCATTTTCATGTAAAAGTTTTGTGATTTGTTGAGTGAGCTGATTAATTTGTAATTCATCATCTTTTGAAGGCGATGTCATACTAAGCTCAATCAAAGTAGAGTAAAGCTCTAAATCTTTAGGATCATCAATGACATCGATCTTGTATAACCCCAATGATTCGGTTTCAGACTTCGAGATGGGTAATTGATAATCTTCCAAAAAATTTGTATCCATCGGTTTGATATTTGTTTGATACAGATTAGACACATCCTTTGCATCTTTGATGGCTTTTTTAGCTCTGTTTTGTGCATCTAATAATGGATCATATAAATTATTAGCCTCTATCATTTGTGTATCTTGAGTGAGATCAAAAAAATCGGGGACTTGATTTGCTAAATTGGTGCTGTCAGTCGAGGAGGCATCCAATCTTTTTGAATTCTGAGTCTGAAGTTGATTGACCGTTGATGAGGAAGGCGCAGAAGATATTCGCACTGTATCATTATTTGTTTTAATTGATGCCGAAACAAAAGTTACTTTCATAGTCGAAGTAATATCAGAACTATTTTCAGCATCAGGTTTTAAAAGTGCGATGAGGATCGCAACATGTGCGATGATGCTAAAGAGAAATGCGCTCTGTGAAACATTAAGTTTTTTTTGAGACCACATGACTTTTCTCCTGAGCATTCATGTTGAAATCAGAATAAATAACGTAAGGTCATTCTGAGGTTTCTTCCCTCAGTTGGATGGACATGCTTATCTAGAATACCTTCACGTTCAGTTGAGCTAGGCGAACATGCTGAATCTCCTAAATTTTGTCGAGCGCATGAAGCATAGTAGTATTCAATATCATTAATTTTTTGATCAAATACGTTGAACAATTCAAGTTGTGCTTGGAAGTTCTTATTAAATTGATAACTGCCTTGCAAGTTCACCAAAGTTGAAGAGTCTGAACGAACGGAATTATCTTCAATCAAAGGACGTGAACCAAAGTAACGTAAACGACCGCCAAAGTTTAATTGATCATTAACATGATAGGTGAATCCTGCTGCTAGTGTTTTTTCAATCGCACCCGGAATATGATTTCCTTCAGCACTGTTATTTTTAAATCTTGCTTTTGACCATGCCGCATCTAAATCGATGATCCACGCATCAGTAGGTTGATAGAACTGTGAAATTTCAATCCCTTGGCGTTTACTTGGTCGACTAGCCTCCGTTGTACCAGCATCGCCAATAAATACCAGTTCTGAATCAGAATCAAGTTGCCATAAAGCAATCGTACTCGTAAGTTCTGGAATAAAATTAGCTCTGAGTCCAATTTCAGAATTGATGGTTCTGACTAATGGTGAAACAGAATCAATTTTACTTAAATAGTTACTGTCTCTTGGGTCAACATTCAATCTTGTCGTGGTACCTCTAGCATCATTACTATGAAATCCATACGCATAATTCAGATAATATTCAATATTTTTCCAAGGTCCTAAAACGATGCTCAGTTTAGGGCTGAGAATTTGATCAGTTTCATTACCTGAATTTTCTTTACGATCTGAATTGACATCAAATGAATAAAAATCGCCACGAACTCCAAATATAGTCTTTAACCAAGGTTGCCAACTGGTTTGATTCTGCCCCCAAATACCAAAAGAGAACTCTTGAATATCATCTTGGCGAATTGTGCGGAAGCGTTGACGGTTTTCAGTTTGATAAAGCCCGATATCCGCGATGTAGTCATATCTAAAAGAGCTTCCGTATGTATTTAAAACGTCTCTATCTTGCCAAACCGTAGCCCAACCTTTTTGATACTTTGCACCGAGCGTTGTGCGTTCCTCCGCTTGTTCAAATTGATCCCCTCGTATTGGATCATTAAGAAAATAACTAAAATCAGAAAATAAGTTCAGCTTGTTATAGACGGCATATGATGAAAGTTCAGAGAATTGTTTTTCATCATGATTCTTCGAATTGTACCAGAGTGCAGTTCTTGAGGATTTTCCACCGTCGCTAGTATTTAGGCTGCCAAATCGATCAATATCCCCACTGTCAATTAAACGCTCGGGGATTTGATCAGTTGCATCCCATTTAGACTGGTAATGTTGAAAAGCAATGGACTTATTTTTACTGTGGTCTCCGCTAAAGTATTTTAGAAATACATTTTGTTTGGACAAATTCTCAGGATTTATCCATGGTCCATCGTTATTTAAATTTTCAATAGCAGCAATAATTTCACCATTCTGTAGTTGCAGATTGCCAACACCTAAAACTCTAAGTAAATCATTTTTCCCTAGTGTCATTTGTACATAGGGACGATCTAATGAATGAATACTTGAAATTTTCGCAGTACCAGCCGAAGCGAAATCACCATCATCAATTGATGTTGCACCTTTATGATATTGAATCGTTTCAATCAGCTCTGGAATCAGAAAATTTAAATCGGTATAGCCTTGTCCATGTGCATGACTAACCATATTGATAGGGATCTCATCAAATGAAGTGGCAAAGTCGGTACCATGATCTAGGTTAAATCCACGTAGGAAAAACTGATTTGCCTTACCTGTACCGCTGTGTTGCGTTACGATGACTCCTGGTATCGTTTCTAGTACTTCACCAGGTCTAGAGAGTGGGCGAGTTTGAATTTGCTCTTGAGAGATCGTACCTTGGGAAGCAGTCGTAGCAATACCAAATGGCTCATCTGTAGAAGATGAAGCTGAGAGCTTGATCGTCGGAAGACCTAGAATAAGTTCACCACCTGCATAAGTCATTTGACTCAAGTAAAAGTGGCTACTACTCATCAAAAGTAAAGAAATGATCTTTTTTTTCATTTTTTTTCACTTATATAATTTTATGGTTTAGCTTAATTTTTTTGCTGTGAAATCACTGTGAATCCTAACGATTAAGATTATTTATATAAAAAAAAATCAAAGCACAGCAACCATTTGTTTTAAACGTGGAAGATAAGTTGGATTTTGATAACCTGTGATCGTGCTCCAACGCAACAGTTTTTCAGCACTTATACGGTCTTGGCTTGCGAGTGCAAGTTCTGCATATACCTCAAAATCTTCATTTTCTCTTTGCATAGCCCAGTTTTTCGCAGCGATCTTGAGACCTTCTTGGTATTGCTTTGATACCCAAAGATATTGTGCTTGTTCTCTCAAATGGATGTGATCTTGCTCTTTTAATAAGGTTTGAACACGCAAGCTTAACTCACTCAGGTCTTTATTTGATGAGTGATCACCTAGTTTCTGTTTCGCTAAAATAATTCGATAAAGAGCACCATCATGATAACGATAGGGTTCTAAGATCTTTAATGCCGTTTGATATTGTTGTTGAGCGATATACCAATTTGCTTTGGCGAGAGTATTAGGTAGGTTATCTGTTGCAAGTAAGGGAATAGCTTGCGTCGCAAGTTGTTGATCATTAAATCGTGTGGCAACTTCAAGCAAAATATTTCCAAACCACTGTTTATCATTTTTACTAAGTCGTGAAGTCGCTTTTAAAAGCTCATCTGCTTTAGGTTTTAAATCTGAATAATTCTTGGTCATTGCCTCAACTTGGAGGATACAACCAGCTTGATACCATTTGACTTCGGAATCATTTAGTTGATTGCATAAGCTAAGCGATTGATCGAATTCACCTTGAAGTCTGTAAATATTTGCGAGCTGTAAAATAGCATCATATTGGTTTGGCTGGGATTTCAGTATTTCTTTTAGAGTTTTTTCTGCTGTACTAAAATCATGGTTAGCCTGCGCTAATCGAGTTGCCAGTAATTTATTTTCCACATCGGAAGGATTTTTACTGGTTTTCATTAAGTTTTCAGCTTGTTCCAATAAATCACCATCGCCACGAGCATATGCTTTTTCGAGTAATACGGTCACAATTTGGTTTCTCACTGTATCGTTATAATGATTATTCAAACTGCTTTGATTGTTTGTAAGTTCTGAGCTTGTATTTTTATGTTGATGTTTAGGATGTGCATGTACAGGGCCAAAGTAACTAAGTACTAAAACAGCAAGGGTAAGTTGGCGGATTAACATTTAGAAAAACTCCTAAAAAAGCCCTTAGTTAGTTAATCTAACCAAGGGCTTTCGTTTTAAAATTTAACTGCTACAGGTTCAGCTTTGTTATCTATGGTTGTTTCTGATATCGCAGTCAGAGTTTTTGGTTCAGCTTGTTCAAAGTTGCTTTGCGATTGGTTGGTCAATATCAACGTTTCTTTCAGTACAGCATCACCTTGAGATTGGTTGTTATTGTTGGGTTTAGATTTATTATCATCGCCACCACATCCGCCTAATCCAATTGCAACCATGAACAACAGCATATATTTTTTCATGGTGTTTACTCCTGATTATTTGCTTGCTGTATTAAACGGTGAGCCCGACACTGGAGTATTTAAATAAGGGAATGTTGTACCGAACTGTTGCGGTGATTGTAACGCGCCATCAGTAAAACTAATTCCGCCAGCTTTGGCATCAGTTGCTTTACAACCCACGGCAGTATTTACACCATCAATCGTACACAACAAGCCCATTGCAACTCGAAGCTCAATATCTACAACATCATCACCTGGGCGACGACCATTTGGGAAACCAGCAGTATCACCACCAATGACGCCTAAACGACTTTGTTTGTCTTTTGTTGTCGGTGCGATTGCTGTATTCAAACGTAGCATTTCAGATGCTTTCACATTTTTTGGTTGATTGAGACCAGGAATACCCAATAAGAATGCATTCACTAAGTCTGTACGTGGAAAGTTGGTTGGTGCTACAACAGCGCCGCCTGTGGCATCTTTAAACAGAACCTCAATTAAAGTTGGTAGTGCTGGATTAGTAACATAATCAGCAAATTGACCATCATTGGCTGGCTTGCTAGCATTGAATTTGTCTTTGTCTTTCAAGCCGATCACAACCTCATTGACTAACGGCATACCTAGACGTGAAACTTGAGTCCATGCACCACCAACTTTTGATGCGCTGTTCAAGTTGCTATCAGGATTTGGATTTAATAAGGTTGCTTGAGGTAAGCTCGCAGTCGTCCAACCACCAATCACAGTATCGTTTGTTGATACTAAACAAGATTGTGGAACTTCAAGAGCGATCGTTGTGACGTTTTTATCAGCAATTGTATTTAAGCCTTGATCTTCAGCATTGACACCAGAAGGTGCAAGTTGAGTGGCTGGAATTTTGATATTGACTAAGTCAAATACTTCTCCCAAGTTCACCGCAAAAGATTCTTGGCGTTGACCAACGAAAACTTTACCTGAACCACAGCTTCCGAAATTCACGTTTTGTACAAAAGTATCTGCATAAGCTTGATAGTTAGGAATAGATTTTGTTCCTACATTATCAAATGGTTTTTTGAAAGTGCCGAGCACATTACGATCACCTTTACGACGATCTCCTTTAATCATCGTCACTGTGTAGGTTTCAGCCGTATTTTGTGCTGAACTACCGTCATTGGTAATCTTGCCGATGTTAGATAATGGAACAGAAATATTTTTGCCGCCCACTGGAACTTGAAGGTCTTTTAATTCTTGGTTGAATTTGAATTGAAAGGTGATGTCTTCTTGAGCATCGCCATTATTGTCTACATGGATTTCGTATAATGCTTTTGGATCAAGAGAAAAGTAGTTCGGGCCGCCATAGGCATCTTGAAGTGGTTGATAATTGGCTAATAATGTAACGTAGTTACTGCGCCCAGATTCATAGCTTTTAAACATATAAAAATCTGTAGCATCTACTTTTGGTAGCTTAGTGATTGAGGGTGCTTCTCGGTGACTTGAAGCAAATGTGGTTGCACTAAAGCTACTTAGCAAGATTGCAATAAGTAGGCGAGAGTCCATAGAGTATCTCCTTGATCACTTTTTTGATCTTAGGTTTAAATTTTTGATAAGTTGTTATGGGTCTTATGCTTTTCCCTAATTTGAAAAGTAGTTATATGCATTAGACATTTTAGTTTTACAGATCAGCTTGTGAATTTTGTGTGATGCACTTAACATATTTTCTTATGTGATTGATTTTTATATTTTAAATAGTTTTTTAGTTTATACGTTAATAGCCTAAGTTGATGATCAAATCAGGCAGGAAAATATTGAATCTATGAAATGAGATCAGTGAATTTTAGTTTCATTGATCTCTAAAAATATAAAATCATCCCTTGTTTAACGATTAATTTCTAATGCTTGTCCACGACAATTTAAAAATAACTGATTTTGATGCCACGCCAGTTGCCCAGAAACAATGGTGGTATCAACTTCATAACGAAAGGTTTTATCTTGGAATGGAGTCCAACCACATTGCATATAATTTTTTTGATCTTTGACCGCGATTCTTTGCGTATTTTGTTTGAGTAGGACTAGATCGGCCCAATAGCCCTCACGAATATAACCACGATCTTTGATCTTAAATAAGTCCGCAACTTGATGAGATGTCTTACGCACCATCGTTTCGATGCTGAGCAATCCATTTGCAACCAGTTCCATCAATGCGGGCATAGCATGTTGCACCAGTGGCAGTCCTGAAGGCGCATTCATATAGGATTGTTGTTTTTCATCCCAAGTATGTGGTGCATGGTCTGTCCCGATGATATCCAAACGATTACTATTTGAAATCGCATGGATCAAAGTCTCTTTATCTTGTTGGGTTTTGATGGCGGGATTACATTTTATTAAATGTCCCAGAGCGGCATAGTCAGAATCATCAAAACTAAGATGATGGATACAGACTTCAGCTGAAATATGTTTTAGATTTAAAGGCAGATCTTTAAATAAACATAATTCTTTGGCTGTGGTCAGATGTAAAACATGCAGTTGAGTGCCGTATTTCTCAGCCAAAGAAACTGCGAGTCGAGAACTTTCAAAGCAAGCTTGTTTATCTCGAATTTTAGGATGTATTGCTGCTGGAATATTTTCACCATATTTTTCTAAATATATTTTTTCCTGATCTTTAATCCGAGGCGTATATTCACAATGCGTCAATAAGATGGTTGGTACATTGGCAAATAAACGCTCTAGAATTTTAGGATCATCGACCAACATATTGCCGGTTGATGCACCCATAAAGACTTTGACACCACTGACTAATTTAGGATCAAGTTGTTCAATAATGTCTAAATTTTCTGAACTTACACCAAAATGAAATGCATAATTTGCCATGCTGTGTTGCGCTGCAATTTGCTTTTTTTGTGCCAAAGTTTCTAAGTTCAATGTCGCAGGATTAGTATTGGGCATATCCATGTAACTGGTAATTCCACCAATGGTTGCAGCCATAGATTCAGATGAGATACTGCCTTTTTGGGGTGAGCCAGGATCTCTAAAATGCACTTGATCATCAATCATCCCTGGGATTAACCAAGCACCATTGGCATCTATGGTTTTCGCATTGAAAACACCTGTGATATTGCTAGCAATTTTCTCGATTCGTCCATCTTGAATCAGTACATCGGCAATAAATTGTTTATCTTCATTGACTAGATTGGCATTGCGAATAATGATCTTGGGGAATTGTCTAAAATTCATTGTGTAATGCCTTATATCCTTTGACTAACTCGATATTGGTGCTGACCACACTTTCAGAAAACTCACTGATCGAAACATCAACAGGCGGATATTGGCTTAAATCTGTTTTAGGGTTGATATAGCTCATGGCAGGAACATAAAAGTGACTCGGTAAATCACGCCCGTCGACCACTGCATTGTGTCTGATCGCACTATGATCACCGACTTTGCAGTTAAACAAGACGCTGTTAAAACCAACAAAAACATGACGACCAATCTCACAAGGACCATGAATAATTGAACGATGTGCAATCGATGAGTTCTCGCCAATCTTTACTGAAGCACCTGCTTTGGAATGAATTACCACACCATCTTGGATATTGGAGTTTGCACCGATAATAATGGGTTCCATTTCGCCATGTTCATCGGTTTCATCAGCACGAATCACGGCATAAGGACCAATAAACACATTGGCATGTACAATGACTTTGCCGCAGATAATAGCCGTTTGATCGACATAAGCAGATTGATCAATAACAGGCAAATGACCAGATGGATTTTTACGAAGCATAGAATTACCGCTTAAAATAAGTTAAATCAAAGGTTGAGTTAAAATCGTCACTTGATCTGTATCTAGACCAAGATAAAAACAAGTCGGGCGTAGAGTGTGGCAGGCTGGACCTGTTTGATTGACGAAAAACAATAGGCAGTCGCCATCACAATCGAGTCTGGCATCCGTCAAATATTGACGATGACCTGAACTCTCACCTTTACGCCATAAACACTTTCGTGAGCGCGACCAATAACACACTTGTTTGGTTTGCAAGGTTTCGATTAGAGCTTCTCGATTAACCCAAGCCATCATCAATACATCTTTGCTTGTTTGATCTTGAGTGATCACGGGGACAAGACCTTCTTGGTTCCATTTGATCTGTTCAAACACAGCTTCAAAATCAAATTGTTGTGCTAAATTTCCCTGTTCCATCTGCTCGAAAATAGAATGCTTTACCATTGCCATGAACCTTGAGCCACCGCATCATGCGCATGCAGGCTTTCTGCATGAATGACTTTGAAATTAAAACCTCTAATACTTTTATGATTTAAAAATGTGCCATATAGCCGTCGTAAGGCATCTTCACAAAACATCAGGTTTTGACCGTTGGCAATTGCGAAAGCCTGTTCATCGATACGCTTAACGGCTGTTTGAACTGGTGTCATGAGGGCTTGTTCAGCCTGATTGATAAATAAAATCAGTGGGATATGTTGGATATTTTGATCAAGTCTGAAATTAAGAATCGCAAAGCTTCTTTGACTATGCGGTGTCGCAGCAATGGCATCTGTACTGCTTAGCCAATCTAAAATTTCCTGCTGGTCGAGACGAATCACTTGATTGTTCAATGCCGATTCAAAACGCTGTTGAATGATATTTCTTGAAAGTGCAGCCGAGCATGGGCAAGTTGATGAATAGGGAATTTCAACGTTTAATTCTGCTAAAAACTGCCCATTTAAAAGTTGGCAAGACAAAACAAATGGGTAGCTTTTCCAACCTGAAAGCTTGCTGATCAATGCAGGTCGTTCGATATACAGTTCGCTCTGAATTTCAATTTTTGCATGTTTGGACAGATCACGATGACTTTCTAAAAAGTCTTGTAATAAAGACTTTAGAACCATCAAGTTTAAATTTCCAACTGAGCTCAGTTCTAACAGTCGTGTATACAAGCGTGACATATGAATCCCTTTGGCTAAGGGATCATCCAAACTGACATAAGCATTAACTTGACTTTGACATAGCGTATTTTCGATACGAACGGGTAATGCAATTTTTTCCATACCCACCCAATCAAGGCAATGGCTATACGCTTTGGGTAAAGTGGAGTTGGCTGAAATATCAGGAAGAGCAAGATTCATTTGTTGATGGCTTACGTTGTAATATTTAATGTAATGTTATAACATAACAATAAGCATCGACAAGCTCGCTGCGAAGTTAATTTGAATTAGTAGACCTTAGCGAATCAAAAATGAAAAAAATCTACATGCTCGGATTCATATGTGGTCTATCTGCTTGCCAGTCTCCAAACCAAGCGATTTCGTTGAATCAGCCATCCAAGCGTGAAATAAAAACTACGATTCCAAAAATTATTCTTAAACCCAAGCATATTCCAGCTTCTTATCAGATGTGGACAATGCAAGCTGATCATCAGCAACAGATACAAGCTTATAAGAACTTTTTAAAAGTACAGGGAATTAATACATTTATTCCAGATTTTGAGTTTTTTCAAACTGCCAGAGATTGGCAAAAGTGTAACTATGTCGAATACGAAGTTCCCCCCAGAGAGCTATGGAACAACATCGTTCCCACATTAAATATTTTGCATAAGTTGCTACAACAAGGGCGAGTTGATCAGATTACGGTAACTTCTGTGTACCGCAGCTTTGCGCTAAATCAATGTGCAGGTGGTGCGGGTGGATCTAAACATGTCTTTAATGCCGCACTCGATTTTCGTATAGGTAGTGAAACACCAGATCCGATTGAACAAATTCATATCGAAAATACAAAAAAGAAGCTTTGTGAATTTTGGATAGAGCAAGGTGAAGCATTAAATATGGGTTTAGGTGTGTATGCATCAGGACAAATCCATATTGATGCAGCAGGCTATCGAACCTGGGGTGTTGACCATCGTTACAGCTCATCTCCATGTATGAATAATTTTTCTAATAATAACAATGAGTAGTTAAAAATGAAGCTCACTATCGCCCAACAAAATATTTTAGATATTTTAAAAACAGAAAATAAAGCCATGAGTGCTTATGAGTTATTGGAAAAGGCAAAACCTTATGGCTTTCAAGCACCTATTCAAATCTATCGAATTCTTAAAAAATTGTCAGAGCAGTGCCTAATTGTAAAACTAAATACTTTGAATATGTATGTATTAAATCAAGCTGAAATTTCAGCGAGTTATCGGATTTTTACCGTGTGTACAGAATGTCAAAGAGTGCAAAGCATCGCTATTCCACAACTTAAAACCTGTGTGGAAAGTACCATCCAAGCCAAACAATTCAATCCGAGATACCCATATTTAGAAGTATTGGGTCAATGTTTCTCATGTCTTTCCAAACATGAAACTCAACATATTTAATCAGAGAGAACGCCAATGAATCATTCTTTAGCCACTCCAAGAAAACTTCCTGTAACTGTTCTATCTGGATTTTTAGGGGCAGGGAAAACCACATTGCTCAATCATATTTTGAACAATCGTGAAGGGCGGAAAATCGCCGTAATCGTCAATGATATGTCTGAAGTGAATATTGATGCGGCTTTAGTTCGTGAGGGCGGTGCTGAATTATCACGTACAGATGAAAAACTGGTGGAAATGAGCAATGGTTGTATTTGTTGCACCTTGCGAGAGGATTTATTGATTGAGGTACGTCGTTTGGCTGAAGACAATCGCTTTGATCAATTAGTGATTGAATCAACAGGGATTTCTGAACCGTTACCCGTTGCAGAAACATTTACCTTCGAAGATGAAAATGGTGTTTCACTCAGTGAATTTGCACGTTTAGATACCATGGTGACTGTGGTCGATGCTTATAATTTTTTAAAGGATTATAGTTCGTTAGACAGCTTAACTTCACGAGGTGAATCATTGGGTGAAGATGATGAACGCAATGTGGTTGATCTTTTAATCGACCAAATTGAATTCTGCGATGTGATTGTGTTGAATAAAGTTGATTTGATTAATAGTGAAGAAAAAGAAAATTTATTTGGCATCCTACATTCACTTAACCCAAGAGCGAAAATTGAAATTTCTGAATTTGGTCAAGTGAAGCTAGATAAAATTTTAAATACCAACTTATTTGATTTTAATGAAGCGGCTCAAGCGCCTGGTTGGTTGAAAGAGCTAAGAGGAGAGCATATTCCTGAAACTGAAGAATATGGGATCACTAGTTTTGTTTATAGAGCAAGAAAGCCTTTCCATCCACAACGGTTTTTTGATTTTGTAAACTCTGAGTGGCAAGGTGTGATTCGATCAAAAGGATTTTTTTGGCTCGCTTCCAATCCAGAGTTTGCAGGTTCGTGGTCACAAGCAGGTGCAATGGCTCGACACGGTGTAGCAGGGTATTGGTGGGCAGCTGTACCTGATGAGCATTGGCCTGAAGATCAAAATAGTCGTGATGCAATTGAAAGAAATTGGGATGATTTAACAGGTGATGCTCGACAGGAAATTGTTTTGATCGGTATGGATATGGATCAAGACGCACTAACGGCGCAATTTGATGCTTGCTTATTAACAGATGATGAAATGGCACTTGGGGCAAATGAATGGGAACAGTTTGATAATCCATTTACAGGTTGGACAGATATGATTTTGAAATAGAGATATTTAAAATAAACTGGTTATTTCAGCTCTTGATCTAATCAGTTTATTTAAGCTGCGCAGAATAGAGTAATTAATGATATTAGCTAAGCGAATTAAGATATCGTGATAGATAACATATTTTTACTTTTATACAGAACAAAAAAATTACTTGATCAAAATATTATAAGTTGACTGTAGCGTTCAATATAATTTAAACCGATTGCAATGATTTGAATAAATCATCATATACCTATTTGGCTTTTAATTTATCTTTTGGTAATTTTAAGTATCTGTAAATTATTCTTTTTTCTTATTTTAAAAAGTTTTTTTGTGATGTGCTTGTGTAATGAATGGTAGTTATTTAAGCAAATCAGTCTTTAATCAGTACAATCAAAATTCACTCTTTTTTCACTTATCGCCATCTAAGTTCAAACATGAAGTAATTCAAATAAATCAATTTTCTCAGTTCAAGTTGAAGGCAAAGGAGTAACCATGACTCTATTATTGATATTGCTTAGCTTGTTGATTCAGTTTGTTTTGTTGTGGGCTGTATTTTATTTCGAACTAAATCGCACGATTGGTAGTATTTTATCAATTACTATCGCTATTTTATGTAGTGTATTTATCACACCTTGGAGTTTATTGATTGGCTTACCAATTATTCTCGCGAGTGTGATTCTTCTCCTCCCTCCATTACGTGAAGCATTCATCAGTCGTCCTGCATATAAAGCATTGTCAAAAGCAATGCCGTCGATGAGTACGACAGAAAGAGAAGCCCTAGAAGCAGGAACCAGTTGGTGGGAAAAAGAACTGTTTATGGGTTCTCCTGATTGGAATAAATTTGATGATTATCCTTATCCGACATTGTCAGCTGAAGAACAGTCTTTTTTAGACAACGAAGTTCAGCAGCTATGCGCCATGCTCGATGAATGGAAAATTCATCATCAAGATAAAGATTTACCTCCTGAAGTATGGCAATTCATCAAGGATAAAGGTTTCTTAGGTCTTATTATTCCAAAATCTTTTGGTGGTAAAGAATTTAGCCCATTTGCGCAAAGTCGCATTATGAGCAAGATTGCATCACGCTCTTTAACTGCAGCTGTGAGTTGTATGGTTCCTAACTCTTTAGGACCAGGAGAGCTTTTATTGCATTATGGAACGACTGAACAGAAACAACGTTACTTACCAGGTCTTGCAGATGGTACAGAAATTCCTTGTTTTGGCTTAACAAGTCCTGAAGCAGGGTCAGATGCTGGTGCAATTCCTGATACGGGCGTGGTTTGTTATGGTCAGTATCAAGGTCAGGATGTGCTTGGATTAAAAATGAATTTTTCTAAGCGCTGGATCACACTAGCACCAATTGCGACTGTGATTGGATTGGCTTTTAAACTGTATGATCCTGATGGTTTACTGGGTGATAAATCCAAAACCGAATATGGCATCACCTGTGCATTAATTCCTGCAAATCATGAAGGAATTAAAATTGGTGCACGTCATAATCCAGGTGCGCCGTTTATGAATGGTACAGTCGAAGGAACAGATGTATTTATTCCAATTGACTGGATCATCGGTGGACAAAAAAATGCTGGTAAGGGCTGGCGTATGTTGATGGAATGTCTCGGCGTCGGACGTGGTATTTCATTACCAGCATTAGCTACAGCCGCAGGTGAGATGAGTTACTTATTGGTTGGTGCATTTGCGAGTGTACGACAACAGTTCAAAGTTTCTGTCGGTAACTTTGAGGGTGTACAAGAAGCGACCAGTGATATTGCCAGTGATGCTTATATGTTAGAGGCATTTAGATACATGGTCACTTGTGGTTTGAATCAAGGTGGTACACCATCAGTTATGACCGCTATGGCGAAGTATTATGCAACCGAAACTATGAGAACTGTGATCAATCACGGGATGGATGTAGTTGGTGGACGTGCGATTCAGCTTGGTCCTCGTAACTTCTTGGCATTGACTTATCAATCAATCCCAGTTGCGATTACGGTTGAAGGTGCAAACATTTTAACTCGATCATTGATGATTTTTGGTCAAGGTTCTATGCGTTGCCATCCGTATTTGTTTGAAGAATTACAACTTCTGCAAGCAGAAGATAAATCAGCTGCTTTGAGACAATTCAACACGCTGTTGTTTAAGCATTTGGCTTATACCTTTAACCGTGGTGCGAGAGCTTTAGCGTATGGTATTACGGGTGGACCTAGTCATGCATCCAAGCAATCTGATGCTTTCACCAAACCGTATTATGTGATTATCAATCGCATGAGCACTGATTTTGCTCTAACCGCGGATATGGCTTTAGGTCTTTTAGCTGGAGATTTAAAACGTAAAGAAATGCTCTCAGGACGCTTGGCGGATATCCATTCATACTTATTTATCGCAACCTCGATTCTTAAATATTATGAAAGTGGTAAACGGACGGAAGCTGAGCAAAAACATGCTGAATTGGCATTAAACAAAGCTTTATTTAATGCACAAGAGGCTTTCTTTGGATTCTATGAAAACTTCCCAGTAAAAGTTGCAGCTAAATTAGTGAAATTGATCTGTTTCCCATTTGGACGTCCAGTCGCAAAACCAACAGATCATTTGAAACAAGAAGTAGCTCAATTGCTCTTACAGGAAAATGCTTTCCGTGAAGAATTGAAGAAGCATGTGTATTACACCACTGAAGCAACAGATGTGATGGGGCGTATGGAATCTACATTCCAGATGTTGCTCACTATGCAACCGTTGTGGGATAAGTTCAAACGGGCAGAATCAAAAGATAAGTTCAAAGGACTTAGCTTTGAGGAAAGAATCCATGATGCTGTGGCGATTGATTTTATTACTCCTGCAGAGGCAGATAAACTACTGAAATATAATGCTAAGCGTTATGACAGTATGTTAACGGATGTATTTGATCGTGAACTGAAACAAGAGCGGCCTTTAGCAAATCCGCATCTGCCAAGTTAAGGATTTGTCATCCATCATAAGTAAAAGCGAGTTATTTTAAATAGCTCGCTTTTTTATTAGAGATTAAATTTTTTTCTATATCGCCATAAAGTTGTTCGACTCATATTGAGTTCTTTTGCAGCAAGATTCAGGTCATTTTGATGCTTAATTAAAACATCTCTAATTTTATTTTTATTGATTTTTTCTGGATAAACAGGCTTCTCTGATACCTGATTATGTGATTGTGATGAATGCAAATGAGTATCTATGATTTCATCTGGTAGATCAGCAACTTCAATTTCTGATTTTTCATTTGCCATAGTCAATGCATATAAAAGGGTGTTTTTAAGCTCACGGACATTTCCTGGCCAATCATAAGCAATTAAGGTTTTTAATGCTTCGTCGGATAGATGCGGTTGTGTGTGAAATACAGATTGCTGCTGACTCAAAATAAATTCAGCGATCAACGGAATATCCTCTTTACGATCACGTAAAGGTGGAATAAAAATAGGGATAACTCTTAGGCGATATAATAAATCCTGACGGAAACGTCCTTGTTTCGCTTCTTCGCGCAAAGCTCGGTGGGTCGCGGTGATGATTCGTACATTGGCTTTAATTGATTTTTCACCACCCAAAGGCGTGAATTCACCTGTTTCAAGTACACGCAAAAGTTTGGCTTGCAACTCTAGTGGGATTTCAGCAATTTCATCTAAAAATAGTGTTCCGCCAGCAGCTCGCTCGAAAACTCCTTTATGTTCACGAATCGCACCTGTGAAAGCACCTTTGACATGCCCAAACAATTCACTTTCTAAGATGTTTGCATTTAAAGCTGCGCAGTTGATTGCGATAAAAACTTTGTTTTTTCGCTGACTATGGTCATGAATGGCTTGTGCAACTAGTTCTTTCCCACTTCCAGACTCTCCACGAACTAAGACTGGAAATTCTGTAATCGCCACACGTTCAATAATTGAAAACATACGTTGCATTTCAGGAGATTGGCTATGAAATGTTTCAGACAAACTCTGACCACTATTTTCTTTTTTTGATGTTTCAGCCTGTTGCAATGGTTGAACTAAGTACAACTTTCCAGAGAAATCCTGATCTGAAACTTGGATATTGTGTTGGTGACATAAAAGCTCAATTGAAGCTGTGGCAGATTGCAGATGAATTTTCCCAGTTTCTAATAGATTGTTTAGTATTTTTTGTTTAGTCAGTTGAGCAATAGAGGGATTAAAACGTGTTGATTTGAACTCATAAATTATAGCTGAGTTTGATTGATCAACAATAAACAGGGCGCAGTCTGTAATGAGTTGTTGTAAATATCCTAAGAAGTTTTCCAAATCTACTTGTTTTATAAAATCAATGGATTGATTCATATTGTTTCAGGTGTTGTTTCTTTGAATGTTTAATTGAAACATAAAATGAACTGATGGTGAAACATGAATTTAAGAAATCATTAAATAATATGTAATAATATATTGTTTTATTTGAATATAATAATTTGTGCATAGAGTTGGCATCTTGTTTGCAATTTAAGAATATATAAATAAGTACATCGAGATTGATCCACATGATATTTCATCAGTTTTTTGAAAATGAAAGTTCAACATATACCTATCTCATCGCATCTGAACAGACACGTGAAGCGGTACTGATTGATCCTGTTGCATCGGAAATTGAGCGTTATGCGGACATGCTTGAACAAAATAATTTGAAGCTGGTTTATAGCCTTGATACGCATGTGCATGCAGATCATGTAACGGCAGCAAATCTGTTACGTGAACGCTTTGGATGTAAAACAGTGTTACATCGCAACTCCGAAGTTGCATGTGGTGACATTTTTATATCTGACCGCAGTGCAATTCGCGTAGGGGAGATTTTAATTGAAGCTCGCTATACGCCTGGACATACAAACGCATGTACCAGTTATGTAGTGGACGGCATGGTATTTACGGGTGACGCATTGCTTATAGATGGGTGCGGGCGTACTGATTTCCAAGAAGGTGATGCGGCAACTTTGTATGACAGTATTCATCAACAGATATTCACTTTAGCTGATGAAACTATTGTATATCCAGGTCATGACTATAAGGGGCGTTTGTCCTCTACGGTTGGACAAGAGCGACTACATAACTCTCGATTGGGAGAAGGCAAAAGTAAGCAAGACTTCATTATTTTGATGGAAAACCTCAATCTTCCTTATCCAAAGAAAATTGATATTGCTTTACCTGCGAATAAAGCCTGCGGTCAGTAATAGGAGAGAGTGGCATGCAATTAAAACAAGTGAATCAAGAATTTTATGTTGCAGATCAAATTTCTCAACCAGATGTGGCTGAACTTGCAAATAAAGGTATCAAAACAATTATTTGTAATCGTCCTGATGGTGAGGGTGCTGATCAACCCAATATCATTGAAATACAAGAAGTAGCATCTACTCACGGGATTCAAGTTGAGTATTTACCTGTGGTGAGTGGCCGTGTAACTGATGAGCAGGCTGAAGAGTTTAAATCAGTTTATCAAGCAGCTCAAAAGCCAATCTTGGCGTTTTGCCGAACAGGTACACGTTCAATCACGCTTTGGGGATTATCTCAGGTTTCAGGATTAAGTCTGGATCAAATGCTATTGGTGTCTAAAACTCTGGGTTATGACTTACAAGGTTTAGTTCCAAGAATCCTCAATCAACACCCGACACAATTAAATAACGTGCCTAAATTTTCGGTGGTGATCGTAGGTGGTGGAGCTGCTGGGATTTCAGTTGCTTCAAGCTTACTTTCACGAGAGCCAAATCTAGATATTGCTGTGATTGATCCAGCCGAAATTCATTATTATCAACCCGGTTGGACGATGGTCGGTGGTGGAATTTTTGCACCTGAAAAAACAGTTCGAACCATGGCGAGTTTGATACCCAAGCAAGTACAGTGGATAAAAGCTGCTGTGGCGGCCTTTGATCCAGACAATAAACAGGTGTTGTTAGAGGGCTGTAAGCCGATCAACTATGAAGTATTGGTGGTTTGCCCAGGTTTGAAGCTCAACTGGCACGGTATTGACGGTTTAGTTGAAACATTGGGCAAAAATGGTGTGACCTCGAATTATCGTTATGATCTAGCGCCGTATACATGGCAGTTAGTCAGTCAAATGAAACGTGGTAAGGCGATTTTCACTCAACCACCTATGCCGATCAAATGTGCTGGTGCGCCACAAAAAGCGATGTATCTATCTGCCGATTATTGGCAAAAACAAGGCGTATTGAAAGATATCCAAGTTGATTTCTTCAATACGGGTGCGGTGTTATTTGGTGTTGAAGCTTATGTGCCAGCATTGATGGAATATGTGAAACGCTATAACGCCAATCTGCACTTCAACCATCAGCTGGTAAAAGTTGATGGTGCAAACAAACGTGCATGGTTCAAGGTCAATCAAGATGAAAGTACATCACTGTTAGAAACTGATTTTGACATGATTCATGTCGTTCCACCGCAACAAGCACCTGATTTTATTCGTGCAAGTAATTTAGTTGATGCAGCAGGTTGGGTGAGCGTTGATCAAAATACTTTGCAGCACAGTAAATATCCTTACATTTTTGCACTTGGAGATGTCATGAATGCTCCGAATGCGAAAACTGCTGCTGCAGCACGTAAACAAGCGCCAATTGTTGCAGTGAATGTTTTGCAGTACTTAAAAGGTAGTGATCAATTTGCTCAGTACGATGGTTATGGTTCATGTCCTTTGACTGTTGAGCGAGGCAAGATCGTTCTTGCAGAATTTGGCTATGGTGGGAAACTGCTACCGAGTTTTCCAAAGTGGTTCTTGGATGGTCAAAAACCTTCACGTATGGCATGGCTATTAAAAGAACAAATCCTACCCCCGATGTATTGGGATGGCATGTTAAAAGGGCATGAGTGGCTGGTAAAACCTAAACTTTAATTTATTCATTAGATCCAATAAATCATTAGCTTAGCTCTAAATTTAGAGCTGGGTTAGGTTTTTTCACACTTGAAAAAGTGTATCTCATTTTTCATGAGGTCCTTTATGGATATGTGGTTATTAGTCTTGGAAGGTCTAGCAATCGGATGCTTGCTTGGATTAACAGGTGCGGGAGGAGGAATTTTAGCCGTTCCCGCACTGATGGCGAGTCAAGGATGGACTGTCTCACAAGCTGCACCTGTCGGACTGCTTGCAATTACACTTTCTGCGTTTGTAGGGAGTGTACAAGGCTTATTGAAAAAAATCGTACGCTATAAAGCTGCAATATGGATTGCTTTGATTAGTATTCCATCGGCTAGATATGGCGTGCATTTATCTAACATCATCTCTCCCACATGGTTAAGCCTAGCTTTTAGTTTAGTGATGATGGTTGTTGCCTATCGAATTTTCTTCAATAAAGTTCATGATTTTGAAGATCCACCATGTAAGGTTAATCAGTCTACTGGAAAACTTATTTGGAATGTGAAAACAGCCAGTGTATTGGGTCTTATTGGTGTGGTTGCAGGTTTGTTGACTGGATTGCTTGGTGTCGGTGGTGGATTTGTCATTGTTCCAGCGCTGCGTAAAGCAACGGATCTCGATATGCGTAGTATAGTTGCAACGTCGTTAATGATTATTTTTCTGATTGGCGGTGTTAGCATTTCTATCCACGTACTCGATGGCTTCCAATATCCAGCTTCAGTAACGATCAGTTTTGTGGTTGCTTGCATTTTAGGGATGTTGGTCGGACGACGACTCATTAATTTGATTGATCTAAAAACAGTGCAAAAGATATTTGCAACTGTTGTAATCGGTGTCGCTGTTTACCTAATTTGGACAAGTCTTTCTGTACTATTTTTATAGAAAGTGTCATATTTAAAAAATGAAATTCTATGACTAGCCTATTTTTAGGAATAGGCTAATGAGTATAAATAAATTTTTGTTTTTAAATCATTTTACATGCTCATTTTGCTAATATTTTTTATATAATTCATCTTCACATAAATTTCATACCAAATTTTATAAAATCAAAATTATAAGAGAAATGGGTCAGGAAGAATCAATGTTTAAATTTTTTCTGCGATGGATAGACAGTTGGTCAACTACACAAACTTCTGAGACAAATGAGTCTGATACGTTTAAAACATATAAAGATACTAAAATTCAATGGTTGCGAATCCTTCCATTTATTTTTTTGCATATCGCATGTTTAGCCGTTTTCTGGGTCGGTGTATCTTGGTTTGCAGTCGCGTTTATGCTGTTTTTTTATTTTATTCGTATGTTTGCGATCACGGCATTCTTTCATCGTTATTTGTCACATAAAACATTTCAGACTTCTCGTCCTGTGCAATTTATATTTGTCTTGATTGGAACGATGAGTGCACAACGTGGTCCTTTATGGTGGGCTGCTCATCATCGCTATCATCATCGTTTTACCGATACAGAGCATGATCCACATTCATCAGAGCATGGTTTTTGGTATAGCCATATCGGCTGGTTCCTAAATGAACAGAATTTCACAACGCGAAAGGAAGTCATCAAAGATTGGATCAAATTTCCAGAATTAGTTTGGTTAGACCGATTTAGTTTACCCGTTGTGTTACTGACGGCTTTATCAATCTATGGTTTGGGTGAGTGGTTAGCGGTTGCTTATCCAATTCTAGGTACATCAGGTTTGCAATTGCTGGTTTGGGGTTTTGTGGTTTCAACAGTTTTGTTGATTCACGCAACTTTATGTATTAACTCGCTTGCTCACTTGTATGGAAGCCGAGATTTTGAGACTAATGACAATAGTCGAAATAACTTATTCCTTTCGATTATTACATTGGGCGAGGGTTGGCATAATAATCATCACTATTATGCAGGTAGCACTCGACAAGGTTTTTTCTGGTGGCAAATCGATATTACTTATTACATTTTAAAAATGATGTCTTTTTTAGGTCTCATTTGGGCGATCAAACCAGTACCTGAGCGCGTTTATGATGCGCACAAAACTCAAATACAAAATTTAAAAATGAACGCGAATAAAATTCAAAGTGAGAAGTCTTGATGAAGATTGCAATTGTAGGTTCAGGTATTTCAGGCATGTATGCCGCATGGAAATTATCACAGCAGCATCAAGTCACGATCTTTGAAAAAGAGAATTATTTCGGAGGGCATACTGACACCCACGATCTTTGGATTGATGAACAGAATGTTGCAGTAGATAGTGGCTTTATTGTATTTAATGACTATAACTATCCTTTATTCAGTGCAATGATTGCTGAACTTGGTGTCCAAGCACAGAATAGTGATATGAGTTTTTCTGTGAATAATCAGGTCACTGGTCTACAGTACAATCCATCTAAAAAATGGTCATTATTGACTCGCCCGCAAAATTTTTTAAATAAGAACTTTCGATTGATGCTGTCTGATTTGATCAGGTTTTATCAGGAGAATAAAGATGTTGTCGTGGATCAATGTGATGCTGAGTTAAGTATTGAAGATTATCTAAATCGAAATGACTACTCTCAGGTTTTTAGAGAAGAACATCTCTATCCAATGTGTGGCGCACTATGGTCAAGTCCAGTTGATCAAGTTGGGAAGATACCCTACAAATTTGTGGTGAGTTTCTTTCAACATCATCGTATGTTGCAGTTGGCTGATCGACCACAATGGCAGACAGTAAAAGGTGGTTCAGCTTCTTATATACGAGCGATTCAAAAAGCTTGCCCATCGATTATTTGGAAGAAAGCGCAAGTTCAACAAGTGATTCGTGAAAATGATTTAGTTCATATTGTCACGAATCAAGAACAAGAAACTTTTGATTGGGTTGTGTTTGCGAGTCATGCTGATGATACGTTAAAGCTTATTCAAAATCCTTCGGCAGATGAGCGAGATGTATTAGGTTGTTTTGATTATCAAGATAACTTTATGGTGGTACATCGCGATACTTCGATTATGCCGAAGCGTCAATCTCAATGGGCGAGTTGGCATGTGCATGTCACTGCTCAAGAAAAACCTGAAAAAAATAGCAAAGCTCATCAAGCACACTATGGATTTACCTATTGGATGAACAGCTTGCAGAATCTACCTTGTAAAACGCAGGTATTTTCTACATTGAATCCGAATATGCCGATCGCGAAAGATAAGATTTATGTCGAACGTCATTATCGACATCCTGTTTTTGATAAAAAAGCAATTGAGTCACAAGCGCGTTGGGAACTGATCAATGGTCAAAACCGCAGTTCATTCTGTGGAGCATATTGGGGTTGGGGCTTTCATGAAGATGGGGCGAGAAGTGCTCAGCGTGTAGTAGATAAGCTATTAAGAATTAAAGACTAATTTGGAGGTGATCACATGTTTGAAGATTCACTTTCCATAGCCAAAGCTCAGATTAGACATCGGCGCTTTCATCCCAAAGCACACGATTTTCAGTCTAGTTTGAGCTATTTATGTTTTGATCCAGATCGTATCGATCAAAACCTAGATCGTTCATGGCTTTGTTCAACTTCGCGTTGGAATATCTTAAATCTTTATGAAAATGATTTTCTAAAAGGCTATACAGGTTCGATCAGAGAACGAATTAAGAAAATCCTTTTGCAGCAAGTGGACACGATTTTATCGACTCAATCAGAAATTCGTGTGCTCGCATTGCCAAGAACTTTAGGATTTAGTTTTAATTCAGTCATCTTTTATTTTGTACTCAATCCTCAAAAACAACCAGTTTTCATATTGAGTGAAATCACCAATACCCCTTGGAATGAACGTAAAGTTTATGTGCATGACTGCCGTCAAAAATTAAAAGAGCACAGTCATTTCAAAAGTTATGAGTTCGAATTTGAAAAGAGTTTTCATGTGTCTCCATTTATGCCGATGGATATTCACTATAAATGGTGCTTTAACTTTTCAGATGAACAAAATGTGATTCATATGCAGCTTTATCAATCAGATAAATTTATCTTTGATGCAACGATGCGTTTCACTTTAACCAGCATCACAGTTCCTTCACAACTGAATCGTTATGCTATTCATCATATCTTTGAACCTTTCAAGATGTTAGCTTCGATCTACCTTCAAGCTTTTCATCTGTGGCGAAAGAAAGTTCCATTTTATCGGCACCCTAAAAAAGATAAGGATTTAAAACAACATGATGAAAACGCTTATTTTCGGTGAACACGATTCACTGCCTTTGGTTCTTCGGAGCTTGCTCAAACTTCGTCATGGTCAAATTCATTTTCGTGGAGAATGGAATGGTACCGTGGGAGAGCTTTCAGATTTAGAAGCTACGATAGATATTCATAATAAAGAATTGATCGATCTGATTTTTAAAAACGGTGTACTTGGTGCGGCTGAAGGTTATATTCGCGGCTATTGGAGCAGTGAACACCTCGTTGAAGTCATTCAAATTTTGGCGAGAAACCGTCATGTGCTTGATAAGATTAATCAGAATGTGATTTCTCAAGCCAGCCAACTTGTATTAAAAGCTTGGTACAAAACACGTAAAAATTCATTGTCAGGAAGTCGAAAAAATATTGCAGAACATTACGACCTGAGCAATGACTTTTTCAAACTCTTTCTCGATTCTTCAATGATGTATTCCAGTGCAGTATATAAGCACAAAGATATGACTCTAGAAGAAGCTTCTGATTATAAAAAAGAGCTGATTTGTCAGAAATTACAACTCAAACCGATGGATCACTTGGTTGAGATCGGTAGTGGTTGGGGCGGATTTGCGATCTACGCTGCTCAGCATTATGGCTGTAAAGTGACTACGATCACCATTTCTCAAGCACAATACGATGAAGCAACCAAACGTATTGCCGATGCTGGTCTCAGTCATCGTGTCAATGTTCAGCTCAAAGACTACCGATTGTTAGAAGGCAAATTCGATAAGCTGGTTTCGATTGAAATGATTGAAGCAGTAGGTGAGCAATATTTATCGACCTACTTTAATAAATGCCGATCCTTATTAAAACCGAACGGGTTGGGATTGATTCAAGCTATTACGATTGAAGATGCGCGCTATAAAAAAGCCTTGAATACCGTGGATTACATTAAACGCTATATTTTCCCAGGGAGCTTTATCCCTTGTATCAGCGTTTTAACACAAGCGGCATCTGAACAACAGTTACGCTTAAAACATCTTGAAGATATTGGTTTGAGCTATGCTGAGACGATTCATCAATGGCGTGAGCGTTTCTTAAATGCCAAAGAACAAGTTTTGGCTTTGGGATTTGATGAAAACTTTATTCGGATGTGGGATTTCTATCTTTGCTATTGCGAAGGTGGCTTTAAAGAAGGGGTGATCAGCGATGTACACCTTTTATTTGAAGCAAGTCCTTATTAATTTCTCATTATTTTAAGCATCAAGGAGGCAGTTATGATATGGCAATTGTTTTTACTTGATGCCCTTGTGATGACGTTTTGTTGGTTGTGGGCAACAGTAAACCATCGTGCAGGTATCGTAGATGTCGCATGGAGTTTCTGTATTGTTCTCAATATTGCCATTACAGCATTGTTTGTTGAGATCGCTCCGTTAAATGTCAGATTGTTTCTCGGCGTATTCAGTTCAATATGGTTCTTGCGTCTAACTTTGCATCTATTCCGTCGTTATTTAGCTGAGCATGAAGAAGATCGTCGATATGCCAACATGCGTAGAGCAATGGGCAAATATCAACATTTTGGTTTCTTTCTATTTTTCATGTTTCAGGCTGGATTAGCCATTTTATTTAGCATTCCGATGTGGAGCTTGCTCAATGTGACAAGCATGTCTTGGAGCATGGATACCAATGATTATCTGATTATTGCAGGTCTAATTATGTTTGTTGCATTCGTCGGTGAGACGGTTGCAGATCAACAATTATATCGTTTCAAGCAAAATCCTAAAAATCATGGCAAAACAATGGATCAAGGTCTGTGGAAGTATTCAAGGCATCCAAACTACTTCTTTGAATGGCTGCATTGGTTTGCTTATCCCATCATAGGAGTAGCTGCAGGATTATTAAGCTTGTGGATCTATCCAATTTTGATGTGGTTATTCTTGTATTACATCACGGGTATTCCATTCAGTGAGCAACAAGCATTAAAAAATCGAGGTCAAAATTATCTCAATTATCAAAAACGAACTTCAATGTTTATTCCGTGGAAACCCAAACAGTAGGTACTGCACATGGACTTTATTATTCAAAAATCTTTAAAACTCGTTGAAAGCGGTTTAGTTCCAGATCAGGCAATTCGTGCAGCAATCCGTGCATTGAGTAAAAAGCGTTTGATTCAAGAAGGGCGCTATGATCCTGAGCAAGGTGCACAGCGTTATATGGACGTGCTCAATATGTTGAAGCACAGTGAGATTGCGATTGAAACAGACAAAGCCAATGAGCAACATTATGAGTTGCCGACTGCTTTCTTTCAGGCTGTCTTAGGCAAACGTTTGAAATATAGTGCCTGTTTCTTTCCACATGAGCACACCACACTAGATGAAGCCGAAGAATTTGCACTGCAAATATATAGTGATCGTGCACAGTTGCAGGATGGTCAAGAGATTTTAGAATTGGGCTGTGGTTGGGGATCATTTACCCTATGGATGGCTGAGCGTTATCCAAATGCGAAGATCACAGGTGTTTCAAATTCTGCAACTCAACGCCAGCATATTTTAGCTGAAGCTGAAAAACGTAATTTGAATAATATTCAAATCATCACTTGCGATGTCAATGTGCTTGAATTAAAGACCAATACGTTCGATCGTGTAGTTTCGGTTGAAATGTTTGAACACGTTAGAAACTATCAGAAACTCTTTGAGAAAATTCAGTCTTGGCTTAAAGAAGATGGTAAGTTGTGGTGTCATATTTTCTGTCATCGCTTCTTACACTATCCTTTTGAAATCAAAAGTGAATATGACTGGATGTCACGTTACTTTTTTACGGGTGGTCTGATGCCATCAACGTCTACATTCTTACATTTCCAAGATCATTTAGAGCTTGCGCAGCATTGGCAGTGGTCAGGCACACATTATGAAAAAACATCTAATGCTTGGCTAGAAAATATGGATCGTCATGCCGATGAGTTAAGACCTTTGTTTGAGCAAGTCTACGCACAAGATGCAGATGCATGGTGGCAACGTTGGCGTATATTCTTTATGGCTTGTGCCGAGTTATTTGGATTTGAACAAGGACAAGAGTGGGTGATTGGTCACTTCCTGTTCAATAAGAAAGTCGTATAATTAACTATTGTTTATTGCAGATCAGCTTATGTTAAAACCGAAAAATCATGGCGTGAATACACATCCATTGAGCAAGATGTTTAATCGTCATTATTGGTTGCAAATAGGGCTGATCGCACTTTCAATCATTATTGGTATTGTGTGTAGTGCATGGGTAATTAAGGGTTCTTTACTTAAAACTGCACTCGAGCAAGAGATGGAACATTATTGGCTTCGAGTCGATCGTAATCCAAATGCAGATTTACCTGACACAAAGAATTTGTACGGCTATCGTTGGAACACAGCAATGCCGCCCGCTGCTTTTAAAGGACAACGTTTAGAACAAGGTGTACACCGCATCTTTGTGGATGGAAAAGAACGTATGACTGTTTACGGAGAGCGAAATGGTCAGCACGTTTTATTGGTTTTTGGCGAAAGTAACGTTAATAAAATTGTATGGATGTTCGGACTCGCACCGTTAATGTTTAGCCTTATTGTGCTTTATAGTATTTTATGGTGGTCTAATCGCCGTGCTAAACGCTATTTTTCACCGATAACCCGATTAGCTAATGCTTTAGAACATATTGATTGGGCGCATCAAAATAAAGAAGCATCGCCGTTTCAAGGCATTAGTACCAATGGCAATTTAGAAGCGGAATACCTAAAACAAGCGCTGGAAAAATATCATCAAGTTTTAACTGAATTTATTTATCGAGAAAGAGAGTTTACGGGTGATGTGAGCCATGAATTGCGTACTCCGCTAACGATTTTGAAAGGCAACGTGCAACTTTGTCAGGCGAAATATGGTGAAGATAAATCACTAAATCGAATTTCGAATACTATCGAAGATATGCAATTGTTGGTTGATACGCTATTGGCTATTGCTCGAAACACCACGAACACGCTAACCGCTGAACAAATGACTCTATCAACGATCATTCGTGATTTGGTAAGTGACTTAGATCCAGTGAGTCAAAGCAAAGGAATGGAGATTCTGGTTCAATACGATCCTCAAGAATTTCCTCGTATGATTTACCCATCGATGACTAAAATGGTTCTGAGCAATATCTTGCGTAATGCACTGAATTATTCCCAAGGCTCAAACATTCATATTATTCAACGTAAAAATAGTATTGTGATTGCGGATAATGGGATTGGAATCACGATGCCGAATGATTCCAAAGTTCAAGAATTAAATACGACTCAACTGCAACTTAAGGCAAAAGGGCATGGTATCGGATTACAGTTGGTACAAAAACTCTGTAATCAATTAGGTTGGCGTGTTGAGCTATTTGATCGACAATATTATTTGAGCACACGCAAATATCTTAAACTGGAAAACACAACGGGTTTAATCGTTGTGGTGTATATGAATTGAGTTTAATAATCTTCAAAAGCGACTTTTAAGCCAACACCTGAGACGGTATGAATTAACTTTTGGTCAAATGGTTTGTCGACCATTTTGCGTAAGTTATAGATATGGCTGCGTAAGGCATCACTTTCAGGTTCTTCATCTCCCCATAGTTCGATGATAATTTCTTGTTTAGTGATCACTTTAGGTGAATTGCGCATCAAAATTTTGAGTAATTTAAACTGAATTCTTGGCAACTCAATATGTTGACCTGCACGGGTAACTGTTTGGGTAGAGCTATCTAAAATAAGATCATGGATTTGAATTTTACTAGAAGAAACCTCTCCAAGAGATCGTTTAATTAACGCACGAATACGCATCACTAATTCATTAAAATCAAAAGGTTTAACTAAATAGTCATCTGTTCCAGCAGTAAAACCTTTTAATTTGTCATCTAAGGTATCTCTCGCTGTTAACATCAAGATAGGAATATCTTTACCTTGATCATTTCTAAGCCATTCACATAAGTCGTAGCCTGAACCATCGGGAAGGTTGATATCTAAAAGTAGCAAATGGTAGGGTTGGTTCTTTAGAAAATTTCGTGCCGCATCGAGGTTGCGTGCATGATCGATCACAAAGCCATGCTCTTCTAGAAACTCACACACTGTCGCTGCAAGTTCATAGTGATCTTCAACCATCAGAATAAATTGATTGCTCATAATAATAGTCAAGTTATTGATTTAGTAATTGTTGCTTTAATTTAGCATTAAATGGCTGGCTTCCAAACCAAATTTTAAAATACTGATTGGCTTCAGTATCCGTAATTTTTCCAAGTGGTTTTTGATTTAAAGACAGCGAAAGTGTTTGATTGGAATGACTATATTTTAATGAGTAAAGATCACCTTTACGGACAGGCTTATATAAAGATGTAATTTTATTTAACGCAGAATTATCCGTAAAATTGCTGACATTTTTCTTGAGGAAATGGGTGGCTGCTCTTTTAAAAGCCCATTCTGGAATATCACGTGTGTACATGAAGTCGAGCTGTATATCTTGACTATCCCATTTTTGACCACAGTCACTAGCATAATAACTGACTGTACCAACATTCTTTTTAGTCACGATAATCGGGGCGTTTTTACAAAATTGAGTGCTTGCATGACTAAGATTTGTTGTGAGAGAGAGAAATAGTACACTTGAGAGCACTATGATTTTTCTGTGGTAAAACATAACAAATCCTCAGTTTTCAAATGTAGATCTAGCCTTATATAGACCGAGCTTAATAGGTATAGAAATTAAGGTTTCGTTCAACTTGCTGTATCTCATACCGTGCGAAAGCAAGATTTGTGTTGGTACGATCTAAAACAGCATAGAGGAAAAGCGTATGATTGGTTTCCAATGGCGTCACGATATGATATTGATCGCGCATTGTGACCAAAACTCCTTCTAAGTAATCATTTGAATCAAGCTCAGCCATCAGTTGTCGTTGATAGCTGAGTAAATTAGCCCCTTCAGCAGCAGCTAAATCAATATTGAAAAATTCATCACCAAAGTATTCGAGAATCGAACCATCATAGGCATCGATCAGCGCTAGAACAATTAAACCCTTAATCCGTTTTAATTGTTTTGATAATAAATTGATTTCCATAATTTATTTTCTGCTTAAAGGGGGCTGAATTTTAAACTATTTTTTGAACGGTAAGATCATAGAATAACCACTTCCGACATATGGTAATGAGCGATACAAACCATTTGCTGGGTCCCAATAGTCTTGTTGGAAAATGATTTGATTCGAACCATTTATTTTCATCTGAGTGACACCGTATGAAGCCATAGATTTGGTTCGACCAAACATTTTAAAGTCATATGCCATATACCAATGAATATAAGCAGAGTCACGTTGATGTGTAGCGCTCACAAGTTTAACCGTGACATTACTCACACGTTTATTCATGCCTTCAAAGTGTTTGATTAGGTCTTGTTTATTTGAAAATTGAGAAAGTGTGTCATTGATAAATAGACGATCTGCATATAATTCACTGGCATTTTTAACAAAATCTGGTGTACCTAAAGTATTAAAGGCATTCACAAAACGATTACCAATCATTTGTGCTTTTTCTTGATCAAGAGTCACACCTGTAATATTTTTATCTGCTTCACGATAATCAGATGTATAACTTGGCACGCTTTTACATCCGACGAGCGAAATCAAGGTAAGTGTTGATATTGCTAGAGTTTTTAAGAGTGTCATATTTATCATCCAATTACATCCGTATTTTGATGTTAGACGTGAAGGTGTGAATATGACGTGAACTTGAAAAACCATGCTTTTATAGCGATGAAACATAACAAAAGAGCCACTATATAGTGGCTCTTAAGCGATTGATTTGGAATTTAATAATATTATTTCTTACTTTTCTTGGTTTTTAGAAACTCTTGATAAGCCTCTTCAGCAAAACGTCGTAATGATTCACCAATTGCAGCATATTGATATTCATTTAAATTTGCCAATGATGCTCGCGCAGATGGATGTTGCACCCCAAATCCAGAACCAGGGAGGAGCACAACACCAGTTTCGTCTGCCACTCTAAATAACAGTTCAGTTGGATTTTTGTTTTTCATGATCCAGTCGGCAAATTCATCACCATATAATGTTCTAGATGTGTTTTCTAAATTAACTAAAGTGTAATAGTCCACTGCATTTGGATCTTGAGGGACTTCCACACCTAACTGACGATAAAGCGCAGCATCACGTTCTCTTACGACAGATTTCACTGCTTTTTTATAGCTTTGACGAGAGTCCATCATGTTAAATAAAGCAAATAAAACCATCTGAACTTGTTGAGGGGTCGATAACCCTGCGGTGTGATTCAGGGCGACATTGCGGCTGTCTGCAACTAAGCGATCAATAAATTTAATACTGGTTGGGTCTGTGGTTAATGACGAATAGCGCTCCTCCAATTCTTTTTTATCTTTCTTAGATAAAGCAGCGAGTTTCTTATCCAAAATATTATTGTCGCTTAAGGCAATAACCCCTAGTCGCCAGCCAGTTGCACCAAAGTATTTAGAGAATGAATAAACTAAAATCGTGTTGTCTGGACAAATTGCAAAGAGAGATTTGAAATTATCTGCAAAAGTTCCATATACATCATCAGTTAAAATAATTAAATCAGGACGTTTTTTTACAATATCTGCGAGTATCGCTAATCCTTCATCACTCATTTTGACTGAAGGGGGGTTGCTCGGATTAACCAAGAAAAATGCTTTGATTGATGGGTCTTCAAGTTTTCTTAACTCGGATTCAGGATACTGCCATCCAAGATTTGCATCTGCCTCGATTAATACTTCTTCAAGCTGATAATCATTGAGTTTTGGAATTTCAAGATAAGGTGTAAAAATTGGCGAACCGATGGCTATATGATCTCCATTTGAGATGATTTTATTTTCTTTTAATGAGTTAAATATATAGGCCATTGCTGCTGTACCGCCTTCAACGGCAAACAGATCAACATTATCTTTAGGCATTCCTTGAACACCCATTTCACGCAAAATATATTCTTTGATAATAGTTTCACTGATACGAAGCATTCGATCTGGAACAGGGTAGTTGCAACCTAAAATCCCTTCTACCATTTCAAGTAAAAATGCATCTGGATCTAAGCCAAGTTGATCACGGACGTAAGAGACCGCTTTACCTAAGAATACAACACCAGGTTTATCTCGATTTTCCATAACAAAATGATCAAATCGAGATTGCAATCCGACAGGACGGGGGAACCCACCTAGACCTTCTGGCATATATGAAAATGAAAATTCTGATTCAGTAGTAGAAAATAAACCTAATTGGAAAAATGCTCGACGTGGCAAGGTAGCTAAAAAGTTAGGGTTGCCACGACCTGCGTTCAGCATCAAACGATCAGTTCTACTTTGTGCTAGTTCAATCAAATTATCTTTAAGTTCAAAAGGACTGAGTTTTGAGTATTTTGTATAATCAACGTTCCCCATGGGAAGTCTCCTTAATTATAGTGAAGTAAGTAAAATTATTTTTTAAGCTAAACCAACAATCAGTGGGCCGAGCAGGGTTAGAAAAACATTTGCCAGAGCATAGGTAATGGCAAATGGAACCGTAGGAATAGAATTTCCTGCTTTATCGAGTACACCACCGAAAGCAGGATTGGCACTACGCGAGCCTGATAAAGCTCCTGCCATGACTGCAACATTGTCGTAACGTAATACATAGCGTGCAAATAACATCGACATTATCAAAGGAACGATAGTCACCACGACACCGATCATGAATAGAGATAAACCGCTTTCTTTAATCGTTTGAATGGCTTGTAAACCAGACTGTAAACCTACAGCTGCAACGAACCCAGCCAAACCTAAATCTTTGAGCAGTTGAGAGGCGGCCAAAGGCATATTGCCATGCACTTGGTTACGGCTGCGTAGCCAACCAAATAGCAGACCTGAAAGTAAAGCACCACCACCAGCTCCAAGAGTTAAGGGAACATCACCAATACGAATAACGAATAAACCAATCAGTAGACCAACAACCAAACCTGCACCATGAAAAATCCAGTCTGTTTTTAAACTTTCTGGTAATGCTTTACCTGCTTCTTTCACTAAACGATCTAAATCGCTTCTAGTACCATAGACAGTAATCACATCACCTTGTTTTAAAATAGTTTCATCGCTTAATACTTGAGTCTCGTTATTACGCTTTATAGAAAGGACATAGATGCCATGTTTCAAATATTCGGGAGTGTTGGATTTAATGTCGCCAAGGGTTCTATTGATATATTTGGAGTTTCTCAGAATGACATCTGATGTATCCATTACCATTTCCATGCCTTGAGAGCTTTGTAATTCTGTACCGATTTGATCAGCGATAGAAACAATACTCGCGCGTCGACCAACAACTAAAATAATATCGTCAGTCTGTAGTACCAATTCAGGTGATACATCTATTAGTTGGTCTTTGCGCTTAAGTCGTTCTAGCGTGATACTTGGTTGAACACTTTCTAACTCAGCAATGGATAACCCACTTGCTTGTTTAACTTTATAAATACGCCCAACAATTTCTGGCATAGCCAACTCTTGCCCAGGAGCAAGTTCAAATGCACCTTTCAAGCGTTCAGACTGTGCTTTTAAGGCATCATCATGAATTTCTCTACCCATGAATTTCGGTAGGAGATTCACACATATAATGATGGCGCCTAATGAACCAAAAATATAAGTTACGGCATATCCAATCGCGACATTAGCTTGCAGTTTTTGTATCTCTGCAAGAGGTAAATCCAATCGTGAAATGGCATCACCAGCGGTTCCAATAATTGCAGATTGCGTCATACCGCCAGCTGCTAATCCAGCCGCTAAGCCTTTGTCTAGATTAAAGAGTTTTGCCATAATCAGCACAGTGATAAGACCGCAAACTGCCATAAATACGGCCAGCAAAATCTCTTTGATAGATTGAGGACCTAAGGATTTAAAAAACTGAGGACCACTTTCAAAACCAACTGCATATATAAATAACGCAAATAATATGGCCTTTACGCCATTGTCTACAGGAACGCCTAGAAGACTTAATCCAACTGCAACGAGTAATGAACCTGCTACACCACCGAATTGAAATTTACCGAATTGAAGTTGTCCAATCCAGAAACCAATCGCCAATGATAAAAATAAGAGTATTTCAGGGCTGTGTTTTAACTCGCCTTGTAACCATTCAATCATTTTTCGATCTCACTTTTATTATTCGATCTATCTTTAGCTTTGAAATTTATTTATTTTTCAAGTTTTTTTAAAATACAGTTCTGAAGTATTTCATGCAAACTTGAATTTTTTTTATAAATTTTAATGATTGATAAAAAATATTTTTAATTTCATTGCTTTATTGGTTTTTAATATGCTCGGGAACTATAGATGATTATATTTTATTAATATTTATTTACTGAATCTTACATAAAATTACATTTTGTTTTTGTGTGTAGTTTGATGATGATTAATAGTGAAATTTATTTAAATAAATACATGTGTATTTTAATTTTATGGGTGGGTAAAGCTGCTAATGAAAATTAGAAAATCCTAGTTATTTACTTGGTTTTATATCTTGAATTATTTTTTAAATAATAAAAATTAGCATCATTAATCGATGACTAATATCTTTATAAAGTATTATTTTTTAGGGTTTTAAACGGATTTAATCAGTGTCTTGGGTGGAGGATTTAATTTAAATATTTTCATAGGGTTTTACCTTTTGGTCTATTATTGTGACTAATTGTAAATAAAAAAACAAAAATACATCGAAATTATTCAATTTTATTACGCATTCTTCAATAAGTTTTTGATTATAGTTTATCGAAACTTAATATTTTAACAAAAACATACATAAATCGATAAGGTGTAACAACAATGAATAAAGTTTATAAATTGGTTTGGAATGCTTCACTTGGTATATGGGTGGCTGTTTCGGAACTCGCTAAATCAAGAACTAAATCAAAACGGTTAAAAATAGTCATTGGATCTCTTATTATTCATGCAACAGTTGGTAATACTTTTTTATATGCTGATGAATTAATTGAGGGAAATAATATACAAGTCACTACTGATAGTACTGATCCACTCAATATAAAGCATACGATTTCGACTTCAGATACTGTTACATTTAATCAAGTTAATGTAGGTAGCATCATTATTGATGGTGCGAATAATAAAATTACGGGTTTATCCGATGGGGTCGACAGTAGTGATGCTGCTACATTTGGTCAATTAACGACAGTAGATAATAAAGTTGCTCAAAATACGAATGACATTTCAACTATAAATTCTACCGTTTCAAATCACACCTCTCAGATCAATACGCTCAACACATCTGTGTCTAAAAATGCAGGTGATATTGTGAATGTTCAAACTTCTGTAAATGATTTATCTAATCAAACTTGGAGTTTGCAAACCAATGGTGATACTAAATCAGCGATAAAATCGACAGATACTGTTCAATTTATTAATGGTAAAAATATTTCAATAACAAGAAGTGGCACGAATATTACTGTCTCTACTCAACCAGAAGTTGAGTTTGATAAGGCGACGGTAGATGGTGTGGTGATTGATAATGGTCAGATTACCGTTGCTAAAAATGCAAATTTAAGTGTGGGATCAAAGGAAGTTGTAACTGGTGATCAACTCTATCAAGTCCAACAAGACTTATTGAACGCGGGTATTGATCGCGCAAAGTATTTTCATGCAACTTCAACGCTTGATGATTCTGTCGCTGATGGTACTGATTCTATTGCCGTTGGACCTAAAGCAGTAACCAACATTGCTGCACAAGATTCGATTGCAATAGGTAACAATGCTGTAGTGGGTACTGTTGATGATGGTATCACTACACCTACGGATGGCGTTGAATCTATAGCAATCGGTAAAGACAGCAAAGCTTTAGGTAATAAAAATACGGTTATAGGACAAGCTGCCACAGTCGATACAAAAGAAGTTACGAGTTCTATCGCGCTTGGTGATGCTGCAAAAGTGACTGGCATAAATACCAGTAAGGCAATCGCGGTAGGGGCTAATTCACTCTCTAGCGCTGAAAACGCAAGTGCATTTGGAGCTGGATCAGAGGCAACAGGTACGAACTCAACAGCAATTGGGCAATCAGCACGGGCTTCTGCAGGTTCAGCCACTGCTCTGGGAAGTGGTGCAAATGCGGGTGCTGGCAATGGAACTGCTTTAGGTGTCGGTGCCCAAGCTAATAGCACCAGTTCAGTTTCGATTGGTGCAAATGCAGGTGCTGGAACCAGCAATAATCTAGGCAATAGTAATCAAAATCATATCGCGATCGGAACCAGCGCAGGTCAAAATATTAAAGGAAACGAAAATATTGGTATTGGATTACAGGCATCTAATGGAACGTCTGGAAACTACAATATTGCGATTGGTTCACAAGCAGGACAAAGTTCTAAAGGTGAGGAAAATGTAAGTATTGGCTATCTATCCAATCAAAATGGCGGAAGTGCAGATCACTCAACCGCTGTAGGGGGTAGAACATATACTGGTCAAGCCGCTGTAGCACTTGGTTATTTAGCCAATGCATCGGATCAAGGGACTGTGGCTATTGGTGCAGGTTCTAAAGTTGAAGGAGTGGATGATGGATCAGGAACAAAAAATAACTCTGACAATGGTGTCGCTGTGGGGATTAATTCATGGTCAAAAGACAATAGTATTGCATTAGGTGGGAATTCTGTCGCATCGACAACTAAGGCTGCAACCCAATCAGGCTATTTAACTTCGACGCAAATTGGTACTCAAGGGGTTGTATCAGTAGGTTCTGATGGTTCAGGTGGTATGGCTGCATTTAATCGTCGTGTAGCGCATGTTGATGACGGTGCTGATGATTATGACGCTGTGAATGTTAGACAATTAAAGATTGCTCAAGACAAAGTTGGAAATTTGATTGGTGGCAATGTCTCAGTCGATGGCAACGGAAATTATTCACAAATTACGCTAAAAGATACCAATGGGGTCGAGTACAAATACGACACTGTCGTCGAGGCTTTGGGTGCAATTACCAGTGGTGGCGTTTTACCAAGTCTAGATAATGCAGTTACATATACAGATGCCACTTCAACACAGGTTAATCTTCGACCAAATACGGTGATTAGTGGTTTAGCACCTGGGCAAGTTGGTACGGATGCAGTCAATCTTGATCAAATGCAAAAATCAATCGAAGAAAGCCGTGTGAAATATGTGAGTGTTAAATCAGAAGCGATCGGCAATAGAAATAATGAAGGGGCTTCAGGTGTTGATGCTGTAGCGATTGGGCCAGAGGCAATTGCACAGAATAAAAACAGTACGGCTATAGGCTCCCAAGTTTATGCATTAGGCGACAACACAACCAGCATAGGTTCAACAGGCACAATTGCTTATGACACTTCGGGAGTTGCGATTGGTCAACAAGCAATTAGCCGTGGTGAAAATAGTATTGTGATTGGTAAGGGTGCAAAATCAGAACCGCAAACAAGTTTGGATAAAATAGATAATGCTTTGGCCGTTGGTACATCTGCTTTAGTTACAGGCAGTAAAGGGATTGCTTTAGGTACGAATACCATTGCAAGAGGTGAAGAAAGTATTGCACAAGGTTATGATGCTCGAGCTATTTCAAATCGCTCTGTAGCTTTGGGTGTGAGTACAAGAACAAGTGCTTCAGATGCTTATGCTTTGGGGACTCAAGCCACTTCATCTGCAAATAATGCACTTGCTTTTGGTACTCAAGCGGCTGCAACTTCCGCTAATTCGATCGCAACAGGAACTAAAGCAACAACTTATGCAAATAATGCAATTGCTATGGGGAATAATGCGATATCAGGTAAAGCAAATCCAACCAAAGAAGAGATAGATAACAATCTAAATTCAAATACGATTGCGATTGGTACTGACAGCTTTGCACAAATCCAAAGTGCGATCGCATTGGGTAATACAGCACGAGCAACCGAAGAAAATACAATAGCAATTGGTAAAAACACAAAGGTTGAAGCAAAAGATGCAATTGCGATAGGTTTAGATGCCCAAACGATTGGTGAAAATGGAATCGCTCTAGGAAAACAAGCGAAAGCTGATGGAGAAAATGCTTTGGCTCAAGGTGTATCTGCTAAGGCCTTGAATCAAAATGCAATTGCGCAAGGAAATAATGCTCAATCGCTTGCAAATAATGCAATTGCAACAGGTACAAATGCCCTAACAACAGGTGAGGCTGGGATCGCTCAAGGTTTTAATGCTAGAGCACTAAATTCAAATACAATCGCACAAGGTTTAAATGCGCAAGCTACTGCAAATAACGGTGTCGCAATTGGGGCTAACACTTTAGTAACACATAATGATGCTGTTGCAATTGGTAGCGGTTCGCAATCTGCAGATTATGTTCAAACAACAAGTACCACTATAAATGGAACGACTTATAGTTTTGCAGGAACACCAACTAGTTCCTCAAGTGTCAGTATTGGCAGTGCAGGCAAAGAGCGTACTGTTGTAAATGTTGCAGCTGGTCGAATAAGTGCTACAAGTACGGATGCAATCAATGGTAGCCAGTTGTATCAAACGAATTCAGCAATTGAAGATTTGGCAAATACCCCTTTAAGTTTTCAAGCTGATTCAGGTACCAAAGTTGACCGTAAGTTGGGACAAACACTTAATATCGTAGGTGGAATAACTGATGGCTCTAAACTTTCCGAAAATAATATTGGTGTGGTTGCGGATGGAAATGACAAACTTACTGTTAAATTAGCCAATGATGTAAAAGTAAACAGCGTCAATGCAGGTGGCACATTAATAAATAGTGATGGTCTGAGTTTTGTGGATGGTAGCGGTAATGTAGTTGCCAACAGCCCAAGTATCAGTAAAACAGGCATCAACGCAGGCAATAACAAGATTACCAATGTTGCCAAAGGGGATGTGAATTCGACTTCAACCGATGCTATCAATGGTAGTCAACTCTATGAAGTACAACAAACTGCAAACAAAGGTTGGAATCTCACGACCAATAAAGACCTATCGAGCAAGAGTAATGTTGCTCCAGATGACACCGTGGATATTTCCAATGCTGACAGTAATCTAGTTATTAGCAACACAGGCAATAATGTTGATATCAGTTTGGCGAACCAAGTCACGATTGGTTCAGGAACAGGCAGTAATCCAGTCACGATTAATGGGATGACAGGACGAATTAATGGCTTAAGCAATACCACATGGGATCCAAACGGAATCTATAACAGCCAACAAGCGGCAACGGAAGAACAACTTAAAGCAGTGAGTGATGTAGCACAGAATGCAAATCAAGGTTGGAACGTTAAATCAGACAGCAACTTAGCATCAACACAAGTCAAACCAACAGACACGGTTGATATAGGCTTAGCGACAGGCGAAAGCAATCTTAAAGCCACAGCAGTGAATGATGGTAATGGAACAACCACGATTGATTTCAGTCTAAATAAAGATCTAAATGTGGATAGCGTCAATGCAGGTGGCACATTAATAAACAGTGATGGTTTAAGCTTTGTTGATGGTAGCGGCAATGTGGTTGCCAACAGCCCAAGTATTAGTAAAACAGGCATCAATGCAGGCAATAACAAGATTACCAACGTTGCCAAAGGTGATGTGAATTCGACTTCAACCGATGCCATCAATGGTAGTCAACTCTATGAAGTACAACAAACTGCAAACAAAGGTTGGAATCTCACGACCAATAAAGACCTATCGAGCAAGAGTAATGTTGCTCCAGATGACACCGTGGATATTTCCAATGCTGACAGTAATCTAGTTATTAGCAACACAGGCAATAATGTTGATATCAGTTTGGCGAACCAAGTCACGATTGGTTCAGGAACAGGCAGTAATCCAGTCACGATTAATGGGATGACAGGACGAATTAATGGCTTAAGCAATACCACATGGGATCCAAACGGAATCTATAACAGCCAACAAGCGGCAACGGAAGAACAACTTAAAGCAGTGAGTGATGTAGCACAGAATGCAAATCAAGGTTGGAACGTTAAATCAGACAGCAACTTAGCATCAACACAAGTCAAACCAACAGACACGGTTGATATAGGCTTAGCGACAGGCGAAAGCAATCTTAAAGCCACAGCAGTGAATGATGGTAATGGAACAACCACGATTGATTTCAGTCTAAATAAAGATCTAAATGTGAATAGCGTCAATGCAGGTGGCACATTAATAAATAGTGATGGTCTGAGTTTTGTGGATGGTAGTGGCAATGTAGTTGCCAACAGCCCAAGTATCAGTAAAACAGGCATCAACGCAGGCAATAACAAGATTACCAATGTTGCCAAAGGGGATGTGAATTCGACTTCAACCGATGCTATCAATGGTAGTCAACTCTATGAAGTACAACAAACTGCAAACAAAGGTTGGAATCTCACGACCAATAAAGACCTATCGAGCAAGAGTAATGTTGCTCCAGATGACACCGTGGATATTTCCAATGCTGACAGTAATCTAGTTATTAGCAACACAGGCAATAATGTTGATATCAGTTTGGCGAACCAAGTCACGATTGGTTCAGGAACAGGCAGTAATCCAGTCACGATTAATGGGATGACAGGACGAATTAATGGCTTGAGCAATACCACATGGGATCCAAACGGAATCTATAACAGCCAACAAGCGGCAACGGAAGAACAACTTAAAGCAGTGAGTGATGTAGCACAGAATGCAAATCAAGGTTGGAACGTTAAATCAGACAGCAACTTAGCATCAACACAAGTCAAACCAACAGACACGGTTGATATAGGCTTAGCGACAGGCGAAAGCAACCTTAAAGCCACAGCAGTGAATGATGGTAATGGAACAACCACGATTGATTTCAGTCTGAACAGAGATTTGGATATAGACACCGTGACTGCGGGTACAGGTTCAAACAAAACTGTACTGAGTCAAACGGGTGTCAATATTGACGATGGTACCACCCAAACTCAACTGCAAGCAGGCAAACTGGTAGTTAACAACACTGCCAATACAATTACATTAGATGCCAGCAAAGGCACCCTTGAAGGTTTAACCAATAAAGACACCAACAGTGCAGACTTTGCCACCCAAGGACGAGCAGCGACAGAAGAACAGCTCAAACAAATCCAAACGGGTTTAATTGACAGTGGCTTTGGCTTAACGGCAGCTGATGGTAATGCGGTACAAAAGAAACTTGGAGAAACCGTTGAAGTAGTGGGTGCAGATAGCAATATCACGACCAAGGTTGATCAAGGAAAAATCGCAATTGAGCTATCAAAAGATCTAGCGGTGAATAGTGTCAATGCAGGTGGCACATTAATAAATAGTGATGGTCTGAGTTTTGTTGATGGTAGCGGTAATGTGGTTGCCAACAGCCCAAGTATCAGTAAAACAGGCATCAATGCAGGCAATAACAAGATTATCAACGTTGCCAAAGGAGATGTGAATTCGACTTCAACTGATGCTATCAATGGTAGTCAATTGTTTGCTGTTGGGGATGGTGTGAAGAATATCATCGGTGGTACAACGACCTATGATCCGAACACAGGTAAATTTACTAATAATAATATTGGTAATACAGGTGAAAGTACCATCCATGATGCGATCAAATCAATTAATGATACCGCACAAAATGCCAATAAAGGTTGGAATTTAACCACTAATGGTCAAAACTCTAGTCAAGTCAAACCAACTGATACTGTTGATTTTGCGAATAAAGATGGAAATATCAAAGTGAGTAATACTGGTAATAATGTCACTGTCGATCTCGCCAAAGATATAAAAGTTGATAGCCTTCAAGCAGGCAATACAACAGTGAATAACAATGGATTGACGATAAAAGATGGTCCAAGTGTTACACAGGATGGTATTGATGCGGGTAGCAAGAAAATCACCAATGTTGCTGAAGGTAGTATTGCTCAGAACAGCAAAGACGCAGTGAATGGTAGCCAGTTACATAACATGTTGGGTGATGGTGCATTTGTTGGTGGTGATGGAAGTACGATTGTGAATATTGGTGGCACTGGAGAAACCAATATTAATGATGCGATTAAGTCGATCAATCAAAAAGCAGGTCAGCATACCACAGTGAAAGCTGGCCAAAATATGAAAGTCGTAGCAAGTACAAACAGCACTGGAGGTACAGAATATACGGTTGCTACGACGGATGATGTTACTTTCAAAAATGTGACTGCTCAAAACATTAAAGCCGATAATGTTACGGTCGGTGACGTTCAAATTACTAAAGCTGGCATTAATGCTGGAAATAAAGTGATTAGCAATGTTTCCGATGGTGCTGTAAACAGCTTATCAAAAGAGGCGGTGAATGGCTCTCAACTTAATACATCAAATCAATATATTACATCGTCTTTAGGTGGTGGTGCTAAATATGAAAATGGTAAGTTCACTGCACCTACATATAACGTAAATAATGGTACATACAATAATGTTGGTGATGCATTAGGTGCTCTAAATCAGGCAAATATTGATCTCGGTAATAAAATCGAACAAGTGTTTTATAACACTAATAATCGTATTGATAGCCTAGAAGAAAAAATGTCTGCAGGTATTGCTGCAAACGCTGCACTTGAGCAAGCACCGTATGTGCCAGGGAAAGTCTCTTTAGCCGTGGGAGCAGGTTATTACAATAGCCAAAATGCAGTGGGTGTAACACTAAGAAAAACAGCAGATAATGGTCGTTGGTCACTTACAAGTGGTGCTGCAATTGGTAGTCAAGGTGGTGCTCTGGTTCGAGTCGGTGTCAGTACTGTACTTGATTAATAAAATAAAGAAAAAGGAGAGTGTCTGTGCTCTCCTCAACAAATTCAAAATAATACGGAGTACATGATGAGAAAGAATATTTTATGCATGATTGCTGCATCTACCATTGGAATTTTTTCTACACACACATTTGCAGCAAAAGCTGAACAAAATTTGAATGCTGGAGTTACATTTCCTAAAGTTGAAAAAAGTTATCTAAAACAAGTAAAACGCTATGAACTAGATAATGTTGCTCGCTTAGATATAGGTTTAACTAAAGATCAAATTCGACATTTACTTGGTAATCCTCAATTCAATGAAGGCTTATTTGCAGTGAGAACGTGGAATTATGTATTAGATATCCGTATTCCTAAAACACAAAAATATCAGCGTTGCCAACTCAGAATTGATTTTGACAAGAAATATATTTCTGAACGTTTATCGTGGAAGGGAGAAGCATGTGAGGGTCTACTGGCATGGGGTGAAAACAATCAAATACCTGAAAAACCAGTGAAGGAGACGGTAGCTAGTGAAGTAAGATCCGCTAGCATTTTCTTTGCTTTTGATCGTTATGATGAAAATGCGATTGAGGTAGGTGGAAGTTCCATTGCAGAAATTGCTCAAAAAATAAAATCAGATAATAAAAATACTCCAATTATTGTTGCGGGTTTTACTGATCCACTCGGAAAATTTGCATATAACTATCGATTATCGTCTCAAAGGGCAAATACCGTAGCAAGATTATTGAGAAACCAAGGTATTGATGAAAAACGTATTCAAATCCAAGCCAATAGCCAAACTGATGTGTATCAACAATGTGCAGGGGATAATCGTGATAATCAGCTGATCGGCTGTCTTGCACCTAATAGACGGGTCAATGTGAGTTGGTAGATTTGCAGGAATCAGCCAAGCATCTTAAGAGATACTTGGTAGGGTTAGGATAATTTGATATCCGAGTATGTTAATGAGCTGTTTTTAGGCTTATACACTATAATGGTAAACAATATGTGATGATTACTGCGGGTGGTGCAAGACAATCTCCCGATCATGGTGATTATGTGATTGCGTACAGCTTGCAATAACTGTTTAAAAATTCACTTTGAAAACCTGCAATAATTCAATTATTGCAGGTTTTTTTATTTTTAGAATTCAAATTTATAGTTATGAAATTGGCATGTTCATTGCTTAAATATAAATCATCTGGTCAGACCAGTCTGACAATGAAATAATTTGGAGCAACAATGAATTTAGAACGATTTAATCTTTTAAATGATGAGCAAGCATTTGAAGCATTAAAACCATGCGTTCATATTCCATCATGGATTGAAAGTATTGTTCTGCAACGACCTTTTGGTTCAGCTGAAGAACTATATCAAACTGCTGCTTTACAAGCTCAAATATGGCAATGGTCAGAAATATTAGAAGCATTGGAACAACATCCACGAATTGGTGAAAAAAAAGCTGCCACGACCTTATCAGAAAGAGAGCAGCAGTTTTCACAAAAAGAACAGGTTCAGCTTGGTACAGATCAAGATATTCAACAAGCACTCTTTCAGGGCAATTTAGCTTACGAGCACAAATTTGGTCATATTTTTTTGATTCGAGCGGCAGGGCGTTCTGGTACAGAAATGTTAACAGAACTCAATCGACGTTTAGAAAATTCAGCTGAACAAGAGCAGCAAGAAGTTAAACAACAACTCAGTGAAATTGCATTAATTCGCTTAAAGCAGGAGATTCAATAATGGCAGGTATAAGTACACATATTCTAAATGCTGCATTGGGTAAACCTGCTGTAGGGGTTTCTGTTGAATTATTAAAGGAAACGTCGCAAGGCTATATTTCGATGGGTACGCAATTAACCGATGTAGATGGTCGTATTAAAGCTTTTAATCTTGATTCATTCATAACAGGCAATTATCAGCTCATTTTCCACACTGTCGATTACTTTCAATCTCTAGAGATTGAAAGCTTTTATCCAAAAGTTTGTATCGATTTTACAGTATCGGATATTCATCAGCACTATCACGTGCCTTTATTAATTAGTCCATTTTCCTATTCAACCTATCGAGGTAGCTAGGCACACCATGCATTAACAAAGAATTTTTATAGAGGAAAATTACATGCACAACGATAAAATGCACAGTGAAGCTCGTGCAAGGGTATCTGCAGAACATCAATATTTAGGAATGAATAAAAACATCATTTATGGACTGCAACATGTGCTGACGATGTATGGTGGAATTATTGCACCACCTATCATTATTGGCGCTGCCGCAGGTTTAGAAGCCTCGGAAATAGGTTTGTTGGTTGCTGCTGCGCTTTTTGTTGGAGGCATAGCAACAATGTTACAAACATTGGGCTTTAAGCATTTCGGTGCAAAACTGCCGATTGTTCAAGGAGTCTCTTTTGCTGGTGTTGCAACAATTTTGGCAATTGTCACCACAGGTGGAGGATTAGCTTCAGCATTTGGCGCAGTCATCGTTGCGTCATTGATTGGTTTATTACTCGCACCATTCTTTTCAAAAATTATTCGTTTTTTCCCACCTGTGGTGACTGGCTGTGTGATTACGATGATTGGTATTTCTTTATTGCCCGTTGCGATTCGTTGGATGATGGGGGGTAATCCAAAAGCTGAAAATTGGGGCGATCCAGCAAATATTGGTTTAGCTGCGATGACTTTAGCGATAGTCATTATTTTCAGTATGTTAAAAAGTCAGTTAATTAGTCGTCTGGCAATTTTAATGGCGATTGTATTAGGAACGATTATCGCTTCATTGGCTGGGTTTGCAGATTTTTCCAAAGTTGCTAACGGTTCAATGTTCGCTTTTCCTCATATCTTTCATTTTGGAATGCCAGTATTTGAATTCACTGCCATACTTTCTATGGTGATCGTAACTTTAGTTATTATGACTGAGACTACGGCGGACATTATCGCAATTGGTGAAATTGTTGGAAGCAAAGTTGATTCTAAACGGATTGGAGATGGTCTACGCGCTGATATGTTGTCCAGTGCAGTTGCCCCAATTTTTGGTTCGTTTATGCAAACCGCATTTGCACAAAATGTAGGCTTGGTTGCAATTACAGGGATTAAGAGTCGTTTTGTGGTGGCAACCGCTGGTGGAATTCTGGTGGTTCTAGGATTATTACCTATCGTTGGGCGTTTAGTCGCTGCTATTCCAATGCCAGTATTAGGTGGGGCAGGTATTGTGTTGTTTGGCACAGTGGCGGCAAGTGGCATCCGCACATTGGCAAAAGTTGATTATAACGATCATAAAAATCTGATTATTGTCGCAACCTCATTGGCAATTGGAATGATTCCGATTGCAAACAATGAGTTCTATGCACAGTTTCCAAAATGGGTTAGTACGCTATTACATTCTGGAATTAGCTCAGCATGTATCACTGCCATTTTGCTCAATATTTTATTTAATCATTTACCTTTCGCCAAAAAATCGGTGGAAACAACAACATTACCTATTAATTCAGGCCACTCATAGCTGTATAGAAGTGGCTTGATTTTCCAAATCCATCACACGTTTTAAACATCAACCATTAAAAAATTACTTATTCATTTTTGAATAGGTCTATGGGAGCTTTGATTTGAGAAAAGATAAAACAGTATTCTAAATAATTTAGAAGTGATTTGTTGTTGGGCTCTTAAAAATTTAGAAAAACACAATTAGAGTGCTTTCGATTGTCTAAAAAGAGAGTAAATGTATGTTAAGTTAATTTTATTTCTAAATAATTTCTAAAATTAGGTTAGACTTTATCTGAATTTATAAACAACTATCTTGATTGAAAAAATAATGATGAAAAAAAGCCTATTAATTTTAACGTTAGCCATGTCTTCAGAAATTTACGCTGCTCAGATTTGTGCTAAATCAGCTAATTCTTTTGAAGCTACAGAATGTTTAGACAAAGAAGTAAAAAGGTTGAGAACTGAGCTAAATACAATCTATAAAAAAGTTTATAAACAAACTGAAGCTAAAAAAGAGCTAGATACAGCTCAGAACTCTTGGTTTAATTATAAAGATCAGCAGTGTGGTGATTTTGTTAGTGTTGATAGTGGCTATAGTCCCTCAACGATGATTTTTAATCTTGATTGTCAGGTCACGCTGTTGAAACAGCGTATAGAATTTTTGAAGTCACTTTAATTTTATAATTCTGAAAATTAAAATTAGACAAAAAAAGCCCCCATTGAAGGGGGGAGTTAAAACTTTATGTTATTAATCTAAAGGATTTCCCACAATATTGCTAATAATTCCTTGCATGATGTGCGAACCTTGTTCTGTATAGAGTGATTGATACCATTCTTCAGTCACTTTTTGATCTTTCATATGCGTTACATCACAACGCTTACGAGCACGTAATACCATTTCTTTGGTTCGGTCATTACGTTTGTTTTGGTATCTTTCTAGTGCATCACTTAGCCCAAAAGTATTTATTTGCAAAGCACGTGCCAAGTAAATAGCATCTTCCATTGCTTGGCAACCGCCTTGCCCAATGTCTGGGGTTGTACTGTGTGCTGCATCGCCAAGTAAAACGACACGACCTTTATAAAAACTCATAAAAGGTTCAATATCATGGATTTCAACGCGATTGGTTTTTTGTTCATCCAAACAATCAATCAGTTGATGTACAGGTGAACACCAATCTTTGAAATATTTTTTCAGCTCAGTTTTATATTGATCACGTTGATTGGGTAGACCTGCTTCTATAGGCACATCAAAAAAGAAATAGAAACGATTTTGTGCTACAGGCATAAGGGAGACACGTTTTCCTTCACCGACGTAGGTTGTCCATTGTTGCGCTGGTGCAATTTTTTCATCGATTTGAACCAGCCCATTCCAATTGACATAACCAGCATAACGCCGTTCGACTTGATGGCCGAGTACAAACTTGCGTGTGATGGAGTGGGTTCCATCCGCACCAATTAATAGATCAGCTTGAATCTCGGAACCATCGGCAAAACGAATGCTGACATATTCAGACTGATCTTCAATCTCAGTCATTTTCATACCCAGTTTAATATTTTCTAAGCCAAACGTTTCCATGAGAAGTTGTTGTAAATCTGCACGTGCGACAGGGTAGGCACGTTGTCCAACTTCTTTGTATAAAGGTGTTAAATCAAACTGAGTCATGGTTTGATCATTGAGACCATCGATGTAGGCTAACGATTCCATTTCACCGCCTAAAGTTTGAATTTGCTCAGTCAAACCAAGATAATTTAGGCATTTTACGCCGTTCGACCAGAGTGATATCGCTGCTCCTACAGGTAATATTTCAGCTGCTTGCTCATAAATCGTGACTTGATGCCCAAATTTTTTTAAAGCGATACCAGCAGTCAAACCGCCCATACCTGCACCTACAATCGCAATATTCATCTTTTAGACCCTAATTTTAGAACTATAAATTTCTAATAAGTCTTAAGCGAGAATTGTGCCAATTTTAACCTGTGGTTTAACAGGTCATACCAGTAAATTTGCATTATTAAAATGCAAGAATAGGTTGGGTGTTTTAATGTAGTTCAAAGTTTGGATTAAAGCAGTGCGTTGGTGTTTTGGTGGGTAAAATTTTTATCTAGAACATGCTTCTCTGAGAAAGTTATTTACATATCATCAATCTATAAAATAAAAAAGTATGTGTATGGATATCTGATCCTAGATAAATGAATCAAAATGACAATTAAGTTTTTGAGCTTTATGATTGCTCATGACGAGAAAAATAAACTCCAGCACGTTGTGCAGCGCCAATAATGTGTGCCTGCATCGCTTTTTCAGCCGATATAGCATCTTGTTTAAATAGCGCCTGTAAAATCGCATCATGTTCTTGAATGGTTTTGAATGCTAGATTAGGTTGAACGAAGGGAAGAATCTGACTTTTTTTAATCCATTCATTATGCATTTTAAGTGTTTGAATAATGGACTGATTATGACTTAATTCAATGATATGTTGGTGAAATGCATAATCAAACTCTGAAGCAGCTTGCCAATTTTGTTCTGAGATCGCATCTGCAAGCGCTTCATAATGCTGCTTTAAAGTTAATTTATCTTGATCAGTTAGATATTCACATGCCAGCAGGACGCAAAATCCTTCAAGCACATAACGTAATTGATAAAAATCTTTTAAAGAAATTCGATGTTCGCCTTCCCATTGTTCGGCTGCTTTACTATGCTTTGAAATGACATAAACACCTTTACCAGCCTTGATTTCTAATAGACCTAAAGCAGCAAGGCGAGTTAAAGCTTCACGTAGAGAAGCGCGACTGATTCCTAACTGGGCAGCAAGATCACGTTGGGAAGGTAATGTAGAGTCAATTGCATAAGTACCTTCCTGAATACGTTGATGAATGACTTCCACCGCTTGCTCAGTCACTTGAGATGATTTTCCGTTGAGCATAGCTTGTGGACTCATATACATCGTTTCCTAGAAATAAAATGAACAATTTGATTCTACACAAAATTCATAAATTTAAATTGCTTCAAAGTTAAAATTAGATAATTATTTACAACAGGTCAGACCAGTTGGACTGGATTTTGCATAACATGAACCATATGAAAATGTTTTTAGGATTGATCAATGACGGTGCATATTGCCAAAGTAGTAACTTTGCCTGATAACTTACAGGGTTTAACCAATTTAGCTGATGCGCGCATCGGCGCGAGCATTATGTCTTGTTCAGATGAGTTTTTTGCAAGTGCGGAACGAATGCTACAACCAGAACCTGCAAAATTTATTGAAGGTAAGTTTGATAATCATGGCAAATGGATGGATGGCTGGGAAACACGCCGTAAGCGCGAAGCTGGTTATGATTGGTGTATTGTTCGCTTAGGTGTAACTGGAAAAGTTTCAGGCTTTGATCTCGATACTTCTTTTTTCACAGGGAATTATCCTGCTTCTGCCTCAATAGAAGGGTGTTATGCACCTGATGATCAACTGGAAAATATTACTTGGATCCCACTGTTAGAAAACTCGGTTTTGTCTCCTGATCATCATCATTTTTTTAGCTGCGAAGCACATAAAATCACTCATATTCGACTTAACATTTTCCCTGATGGTGGTGTTGCTCGTTTACGTGTTTACGGAAATGTCCTACTGGAAAATATAGATTCAACCCAACAAATTGACCTGATTGGTTTGAAAAATGGTGGACGTATTGTTGCATTTAGTGATGCACATTACGGGCATCCGAATAACTTACTCAGCCCAGATCGTGGCATTAATATGGGCGATGGTTGGGAAACCAAGCGCCGCCGTGAGCCTGGTTTTGATTGGTGTGTTATTGCGTTAGGACAAACTGGGCATGTAGAAAAAATAGAAGTTGATACAGCACATTTTAAAGGAAATTTTCCTGCATTTTGTTCGATCCAAGCCGCTTATGTTGAGGATGCAACAGATGCACAGTTGATTCCTCAAAGTATGTTTTGGTCTTACTTATTAGAACAGCAGCCTTTATCAATGGACGCGATTCACTCATATATAGCTGAAATCTTGCAGCATCAAAAAGTGAACTATATTCGTGTCAATATGATTCCTGATGGTGGAATTAGTCGGATTCGCTTGTGGGGCAAAATCACAGAATGAAATTGTGTCTTCAGTAATGAGCAAGGTCATATAAGTTTTGATAAAAAAGATCATGTTTGAATTGGTATTTGCTTACTTTTGAAAGATCAAAAGTAACAAAAATCTTTTGTTAGGCTGATGGCACATCCTTGATGCCACAGCCTAACGGGCGGCATCCATGCCGCCTAGCTCGATAGCAAATGTTCATTATGCATTGGATTAGAGAAGAATAATCTACGAAGTTTCGTTCTGCTAAAATAAAGTGAAGTTCAATATATGAGAAAAAACATCCAAATTCAGCCTTTAACTCAAGAGAGTTTCTCCGCCTTTGGTGATGTGATTGAAAAAGAAAATCATGATTTTTTTGCGATTAACCAAGGTTTAACTCAGCGCTATCATGCATTATCAGTTGCTCAAATTAGTGGCGATAATACCGCTGTTGGTATGAGTATTTTTCATAATTTATGCGCAACAGGGATTCCGTTTAAAATAGACATGCTTGAACGTCATCCTCACGGTTCACAATCCTTCATTCCATTACAACAACAAAAATTTATCATCATCGTAGCGCTACCTTTGAATCACTTACAACCAGATGAACAGCAAATCTTTGCTTTTTTAAGTAATGGTAAGCAGGGTGTTACCTATCACCAAGGAGTTTGGCATCATCCGTTGATTACATTGGAAGCTGAAAGTGACTTTTTAGTGGTGGATCGTATTGGTGGTGGACGAAATTGTGATGTTCATCCTTTGGTTATATCACGATGGGTTGTTGAATCATGATTAAGAGAAATGGATTCTGGGTATTTCTAGCGTAATTTTTTATTGATTTTTTTTAATTCTTCTTTTTTGTTATTCTTAGTGTATTGGAAATATGCTTAGAACAACAAACTAAACAAAAAAGCAGAATAAAATATTATTCATTCTTTTATTTTTTTTATTTATCCCACCACTAGTTTTATTTCCTGCATATCCTAAAAACCAATAGCAATACGATATTTATCGTTATATTACTAATGAGATGCTTGTTATCATCGGAACACAAGGTCCATTGCCATTTTTTACTATTCTTTCAAATGTTTATACTACTTTTATTTTGCTTGTTTTTAGCTGTTACTTTTGTTTTGTATTTTATAAAAAAATTGGAATAAACGATGAATTTCAAGTGTTCTTCTTTAGTAAGTTTTTTCAGATTGAATTTGAGTCTTCCAAAAAGTATCCATTGCTTGAAAAACCTATAATAAAAGAAATTATTGTTTCATTAATCTTTGTAGGTTGTTTCTTTCTTGCACTTTATCATTTTGTTGCTTTTGAAAATATTACATTACAAGATGATAGTCATCGAGGTGCTTTAATTCAATTGAGTTATAATTTTAAAATTGGAGTGTTAATATGGGAGTCTTGTCTTAATCTACTTTTGATTTTTCCAATATTTTATTTTTTATTTTTGATTATTTATCTAATTAATTACTTTGTTAGAGGGTTAGGCTCAGGAAAAATTATTCTTACTCAGAAGACAGAAGACAGAAGACAGAAGACAGAAGACAGAAGACAGAAGACAGAAGACAGAAGACAGAAGACAGAAGCAAAGCCAAAGAGAAGAGGTAAAAGAAAAAATTAGACTAATTCTGGAAGCTTAAAATTCACATGATTCATGTAACTAAATTTTTAGTGTCTATATCTCAAATTATCAATAAATAACGGTTAAATCTTTTTAGATGGCTTAATGTAATTAGAGAAAAGTCTTTTGGCGTATAAGCCTATAACTTCTCCAGAGGATGATATTTATACCAGTGCTCCGCAATCTGTTGACGAGTACAAATCCATACACGATCATGATTTTGTACATAATCCAAAAAGCGCTGTAATGCTTTAAAACGAGCAGGGCGACCTAAAATTCGACAATGCATCCCGATTGATAGCATTTTCGGTGAAGTCGCTCCTTCAGCATACAACACATCAAAAGCATCTTTTAAATACTCAAAAAAATCTTCACTCCGATTAAAACCAGTCGGGGAGGCGAACTTCATATCATTGGTATCAAGTGTATATGGAATAATGAGATGTGACCGAGTTTCACCATTCTCTTTCGATAGTGTTGTCCAAAAAGGTAGATCATCCCCATAATAATCACTGTCATACTGAATCTGATCATAGTCAGCCAAGAGTTGACGGGTATTGGGACTATCACGACCTGTATACCAACCTGTTGGATATTCCCCAAATAAATCTTTTAAAATCTGCATGGCTTCAGCCATATGTGCTTTCTCTGTTTCAATATCGATATTTTGATAATGAATCCAACGTAAACCATGCGAAACAACGTCATAGTAATTTTGTTTGATTGCTTCAACTACTAAAGGATTTCGTTGTAATGCCATCGCAACAGCAAAAATCGTCATAGGTAAATGACGTTTAGCAAACTCCTGTTGAATTCGCCAAAACCCGACACGTGAACCATACTCGTAGATGGAATCCATTGAAAGATGACGAGCAGGATAACTATCAGCCCCACTGATTTCAGAGAGGAACTGCTCTGAACCATCATCACCATGCAAAATGTGTCTTTCTCCACCTTCTTCATAATTCAATACAAACTGAACGGCAATTTTTGCTTGATTTGGCCACTGAGCATGTGGAGGATGATTGGCATAACCTAGCATATCTCGAGGATAATCATGGTTGATATGGCTAGTTTGATCTATGAGTGTCATGGCTTTGCCTAAGAAGCTGGAAATGTGAAATTTCTCATTAAATTACTTGATGAATTGTTTGTGTGTCAAACAATAAAGCAATATAAATCAAATGCTTGTTTGTTTTATTTTGGTGCGTTAATCGAGTTTATTTACTGAATAATCTCAATCATGCGCAATTTTAGTGCTTCCATGTGTTCAATGATTTGATTCATCATAATTTGTGATATTCGTGAGAGTTGCCGTTTTGGTGCAACACACAAGGCAAGGGTAATCGGATGTAGTCCATTTTCGTGAATCGTTCTGAACTCAAATTCACCATTTTCAATAAAGGCATAGGCATCTAGATAACTCATGATCCCAATGCCTAGATTATTTCTAAGCAATGACAGCATCATACGAATATCGTTGCATTCAATTTGATGGGGTGGATTAAAATCATGCTTCTTGTATAAAGCCATCACATGATCATGAATAATCAGCGGTGCAGCGGCGATGATATGGTTGAACTCCAATGTATCGGAGAAATAGATTTTTTCTTTATTTGCTAAGGGATGTTGTTTCGGAATGACGAAACCAAGTGGCATTTCAATAAAAGAGCTGACTTGCAATTGATGCTGATGTTTCGGATCGAGGATTAAACCAAAATCGAGTTCTGCGTTAATTACGAGATCAGCAACATAGTCGCTATCTAATACGCGAATATTGAAATTAATCCAAGGATAATCTTTATGAATGGATTGAATCGCGTCCGTGATAAAACTTTCACTGAGCGCGGAAATTACACCAAAATCAATTGAACCACGCTGTAAGCCTTGGATTTCATTCAAGCGTTTTTGTGTCATTTGAAAGTCTTTTTGCCAACTTCGCAAATCTGCATATAGCAACTCACCAGCCAAGGTCAGTTTTAAGCCATTCGGCAAACGTTCAAATAGAGCTACACCAAGTTCTTCTTCAGCCAAAACGATCTGACGATGTACCGCTGAAACAGAAATAAAAAGCTGATCCGCTGCTTTTCTTAAACTACCAGTTTTGGCGACTGCAATAAAATATTCAGCGAAGCGAGAAAAGGGTAATGCCATTACATGTACGTTTTATAAAAATAAGTATTTATACAAAAGCAATTTTAGTGCCGTTACTGTTCTAATTTTTAGAATGATTGATCAAATTCATTCTAATAGACGAAAAAAACATTCTGTTCCACACTGCATTTAAGCCATATAGATCCGTGATCTTTAGCAGAAAATGAGAGCAAAGCATGAATGCAATTCCTTCAATCAATCTTCCAAATAAACCTTGTCACAGTCAGTTTGACGATCAGGATTGGCATATATTGGCTCAACATTGGTATCCCGTAGCACGAGTTGAAGACGTAACGACTAAGCCACAGCAAGTCACGTTGCTTGATATGAATATGGCGATTTATAAAACGGAGTCAGGCAACATTCATTTAGTTCGTGATATTTGCCCACATCGAGGTGTACCGTTAAGCAAGGGTTGGGTTGAAGGCGAAACGATTATTTGTCCTTATCATGGTTTGCATTTCAATGAGCAAGGTAAATGCACAAAAATTCCTGCGCAGCCTGATTTAACCAAAATTTCTGATCGTTTTTCATTAACCAAATTTCCAGTAGTTATAAAATATGGTTTGGTATGGACGAGTATTTTAGGCAGAGATGAAAGCTTGGCAAATTTCCCGGTACTAGATACATGGGATACAGAAGAACACCAAGCAATTCTACCTCCATATGTGGATATTGCTGGTTCGAGTGGTCGTCAATTAGAGGGCTTTATTGATGTGGCACATTTTGCTTGGGTGCATCATGAAGCGTTTGCTGACCGTGAAAATCCAGTTGTTCCGAAATATTTAACTGAACGCACCGATTATGGGTTACATACGGAATATGTCAGTAACGTCAGTAATTACCCGCATGGGATGCAACATTTAGCGCCTGATGATTTTCTTTGGGAGCGGATTTTTGATGTTTATCCACCATTCTCAGCAGTATTGACGATTCATTTTCCGAATGATGGTGTGTTAAAGATTTTAAATGCTTGTTGCCCAATCTCGCATAACAAAACTCGATTGTTTGTACCACTGACACGTAACTTTGATACCACTGGGGATTTGCAAGCTGTTTATGACTTTAATGCACAAATTTTTGCAGAAGATCAGGAAATGGTAGAGTCTCAAAAACCTGAAGAATTACCTGTAGATATTACAATGGAAGCACATTTTGAAGCGGATCGTTCTTCGACCATGTATCGCCGTATATTGGCAGATTGGGGTTTGAGTAAGCGCTATACAGTTTAGGCTTATACAAGTTTAGAATTTTCAAAAATCAAGCAAATGAAATTCAACATTAATTTAATTTTAGACGTTTAATTGTATAAGCTTGTATATACAAATTGGCGATAATCTATATACAATAGCTCAAAGTATTGTGTATGAGTTTTAATCAATGTCAAGAACATCCAAGCAAACTGATTTGGATTTATCACTCGGGGAAGACAGTCCTGTACCTTTGTACTTGCGAGTGAAACAAATGATTTCACAGAAAATCTACGAAGGCACATGGACAGTCAATAAAAAGATTCCATCCGAGAGTGAATTAGTCAACTTGCTTGGTTGTAGTCGTATGACAGTTAATCGTGCGTTGCGTGAGTTGACCAGTGAGGGCTTGCTGGTACGCATACAAGGTGTAGGTTCATTTGTTGCAGAAGGACAAGGACGCACAGCTTTATTTCATGTGAATAATATTGCCGAAGAGATTATCGCTCGAAATCATAAACATCGTGCAGAAGTATTGGTGTTGGAACAAATTCAAGCCAACACAGAACAAAGCGTATTAATGCAGATGCGTGAAGGGCAAAAGCTATTTCATTCGATTATTGTGCATTATGAAAATGACGTGCCTGTACAAATAGAAGATCGTTTAGTTGATCCAGTGTTGATACCTGATTATTTAGCTCAAGACTTTACAGCGATTACGCCAAATGCTTATTTGATGTCAAAGGCACCTGTGACTGAGGGTGAGCATGTGGTTACGGCGATTTTAGCATCGGCTCAAGAATGTAAATGGTTGAAGATTAATAAGACAGAACCCTGCCTATTGATTCGCCGTCGCACATGGTCAAATAAACAACTGATTTCAAGTGCACGTTTGATTTATCCGGGCAGTCGTTATTATTTGGAAGGTAAATTTACGCAATGATTCAGCATCTAAGCTCAGCAGATTATAAATGCATGCTGTGGAAAAATGGTGCAGGCTATACAATTGAACTTGCTCGGAGTGAAGGGAGTAGCCTTGAGTTATTTGATTGGCGTATTTCCATGGCGGAAGTCAAAACGTCTGGTTCGTTTTCCAAATTTGATGGTATGCAACGCTATTTGACGGTTTTGGAAGGTCAAGATATTTTGCTGAATATTGATCATCAAGTGAAGCATTTACAATATCTGGAATCGATAAAGTTCAGTGGAGACAGTCAGGTTAGTTGTGAATTGCCCAATGGAAAGATTCGAGACTTTAATCTGATATATGATGCTAAAAAATTTCATGCAGATTATGAATGGATGTTCGAGTCTGCTGCTTCTGAAATAAAGAGTTCTGCTGATTTAATTTTTGTTTTTAATCAAAGTTTAGAACCTTTAGAAATTAAAATAAATGAATCTATTTTCTATCTGGAGCATCAAGAAAGTTTAATCATAAAAGATCGGAATTACTTGAAAAGTATTTCTTTTGGTAAGCAGGATAAAAAACAAGTTTGTGCGATTAGACTCACAAAAATTTAAATAATTAACACTTTTTTGAAACCCATACAATTTTTAGTTGTATGGGTTTTTTATGGTCTTAATAAAAATAAATCAATTTATTTCATATGTTTAAAATTTATTTTCATAAATGGAATGAAATGCATCTTTTCAAGATAAAAGATTTGTGTAGTATATAGATGTATATACAAGTTAATACATTGCTATACGTTAAAAGCAGTTTAATTTGCGGTTCAAATCTCAAAGGAAGGAGTCCGATTGTGACTACAATGACAACAAAATTTCGTGACGTAGAAATTCGCGCACCACGTGGTACACAACTGAAAGCAAAAAGTTGGTTAACTGAAGCGCCGTTACGCATGCTGATGAATAATCTTGACCCTGATGTGGCAGAAAATCCAAAAGAACTCGTTGTATATGGTGGGATCGGTCGTGCTGCACGTAACTGGGAATGCTTTGATAAAATTGTTGAAACTTTAAAAAACTTAGAAGCGGATGAAACCTTGTTGGTTCAATCAGGTAAACCTGTTGGTGTATTCAAAACCCATAAAGATGCGCCACGTGTTTTGATTGCAAACTCGAACTTAGTTCCACATTGGGCGAATTGGGAACACTTCAATGAGCTAGATGCAAAAGGTTTGGCTATGTACGGTCAAATGACAGCAGGTTCTTGGATCTACATTGGTAGCCAAGGCATTGTACAAGGTACATATGAAACTTTTGTTGAAGCAGGTCGTCAACATTACAATGGTGATTTAACAGGTCGTTGGGTACTGACTGCTGGCTTAGGTGGTATGGGCGGTGCTCAACCATTAGCAGCAACATTGGCTGGTGCATGTTCATTGAATATCGAATGCCAACAAACCAGTATCGATTTCCGTTTACGCACACGTTATGTTGATGAACAAGCGACTGATTTGGATGATGCATTAGCACGTATTGAAAAATACACCAAAGAAGGTAAAGCTGTTTCGATCGCTTTACATGGTAATGCAGCAGAAATTTTACCTGAATTAGTTCGTCGCGGTGTACGTCCTGATATGGTCACTGACCAAACGAGTGCACATGATCCACTTAATGGTTATTTGCCAGTGGGTTGGACATGGGAAGAATACCGTGAGCGTGCTAAAACTGAACCAGAAGCTGTGGTAAAAGCGGCTAAACAATCTATGGCAAAGCATGTTCAAGCGATGCTTGATTTCCAAAAAATGGGTGTGCCAACATTTGACTATGGCAACAACATTCGTCAAATGGCACAAGAAGAAGGTGTTGCGAACGCTTTTGATTTCCCAGGTTTCGTACCTGCTTATATTCGCCCATTGTTCTGTCGCGGTGTAGGACCATTCCGTTGGGTTGCACTTTCAGGTGATCCAGAAGATATCTATAAAACAGATGCAAAAGTAAAAGAATTAATCCCTGATGATGAACATTTGCATCGTTGGTTGGATATGGCACGTGAACGTATTAGTTTCCAAGGTCTACCAGCGCGTATTTGTTGGGTGGGATTAGGTCTACGTGCCAAACTTGGTTTAGCTTTTAATGAAATGGTTCGCAGTGGTGAGCTTTCAGCGCCGATCGTCATTGGTCGTGATCATTTAGATTCAGGTTCAGTATCAAGTCCGAATCGTGAAACAGAAGCGATGCAAGATGGTTCAGATGCAGTATCTGATTGGCCATTATTAAATGCGCTCTTGAATACAGCAGGTGGTGCAACTTGGGTTTCTTTACATCATGGTGGTGGTGTTGGTATGGGCTTCTCTCAACATTCAGGTGTTGTGATTGTATGTGATGGTACAGATGAAGCGGCAGCACGTATTGCTCGTGTATTAACCAATGATCCTGCAACAGGAGTGATGCGTCACGCTGACGCAGGCTATGACATTGCGATCGAGTGCGCTAAAGAGCAAGGTTTGAACTTGCCTATGATTACGCAGTAAACAGACAACAACATTACGATGCTTTTTGCAATTGTGTAAGCAGCATCGTAAGCGAACAATAGAATGCAAAACAGGACGCCAATGATGGAACTTTTAATTCAACCCGGCAAACTTACCTTAGCAGATCTTCGTCATGCCTACCTAAATCCAATTAAAGTCAAACTTGATGACAGTGCATCCGCAGGCATTAATGCCAGTGTTGCATGTGTCGAAAAAATAGTGAATGAAGGCCGTACCGCTTACGGGATCAATACTGGTTTTGGCTTGCTCGCTTCAACTAAAATTGCGCCTGAAGATTTAGAAAAATTACAACGTTCACTAGTACTTTCTCATGCAGCAGGTGTTGGTGAACCATTAGATGATGCGATGGTTCGTTTAATCATGTTGCTCAAAGCAAACAGCTTGGCACGTGGTTTCTCAGGTATTCGCCGTAAAGTGATTGATGCCATTCTTGCGTTGATCAACGCGGAAGTGTATCCACATATCCCACTTAAAGGATCGGTGGGTGCATCTGGAGATTTAGCACCATTAGCACATATGTCTTTAGTGTTATTAGGTGAGGGTAAAGCTCGCCATAAAGGTGAATGGCTTTCAGCTGTTGATGCATTGAAAGTTGCTGGCTTAGAACCAATTTCCCTAGCGGCTAAAGAAGGCTTGGCGCTGTTAAATGGTACACAAGTTTCAACAGCATATGCATTGCGCGGTTTATTTGAAGCAGAAGATTTATTTGCTGCTGCTACGGTTTGTGGTGGTCTAAGTGTAGAAGCGATGTTGGGTTCACGTGCGCCATTTGATGCTCGTATCCATGAGGTGCGTGGTCAACGTGGTCAAATAGATGTTGCTGCGGCTTATCGTGACTTACTCACTGATTCAAGTGAAATTGCACATTCGCATGAAGATTGCAGCAAAGTTCAAGACCCATATTCATTACGTTGCCAACCGCAAGTGATGGGTGCCTGTTTGACTCAAATTCGTCAGGCAGCGGAAGTATTGGAAATTGAATCAAATGCTGTATCAGATAATCCACTGGTTTTCGCAGCTGAAGGCGATGTGATCTCAGGTGGTAATTTCCATGCTGAGCCTGTGGCGATGGCGGCAGATAATTTGGCACTGGCAATTGCAGAAATTGGTTCACTGTCTGAACGCCGTATTTCGATGATGATGGATCGTCATATGTCACAACTTCCACCATTTTTAGTCGCTAATGGTGGTGTCAATTCTGGATTTATGATCGCTCAAGTGACTGCCGCAGCATTGGCAAGTGACAACAAAGCTTTAGCACATCCTGCAAGTGTGGATAGTTTGCCAACTTCAGCAAACCAAGAAGACCATGTTTCTATGGCACCAAATGCTGGTAAGCGCTTGTGGTATATGGCAGATAACGTTCGTGGCATTCTTGCAGTGGAATGGTTAGGTGCATGTCAGGGGCTTGATTTCCGTGAAGGTTTAAAAAGCTCGCCAAAACTTGAACGTGCTCGAAAAGTATTACGTGACCAAGTGCCTTATTACAGTGAAGATCGTTTCTTCGCTCCTGATATTGAACAGGCAAGTGAATTACTCGCAAGTGGTTGTTTGAATGAGCTCATTCTCCCAAATCTATTACCTAGTCTATCAAACGCCTAATCATGATAACGGTCACATGGAGTGACCGACTCTAACTATATTTCCTCAAGGATTGGAGATAATAATGTCACAACACTCCACTTTACAGCGGGGATTAAACACCCGTCACATCCGTTTCTTAGCATTAGGTTCAGCGATAGGAACGGGACTTTTTTACGGTTCAGCAACAGCCATTAAAATGGCAGGGCCATCAGTTTTGCTCGCATATATCGTTGCAGGGATCGCAATATATATCGTGATGCGAGCATTAGGCGAGATGGCTGTTCAAAATCCAGTTTCAGGCTCTTTCAGTCACTATGCTTCACAGTACATCGGACCACTTGCAGGTTTTACCACAGGTTGGACTTATGTATTTGAAATGATCATTGTTGCGTTGGCTGATGTGACTGCGTTTGGGATCTATATGGGCTTCTGGTATCCAGATGTTCCTAGATGGATTTGGATTCTGTCACTGATCATGTTCTTAGGTGCAATTAACCTCATTCATGTCAAAGTTTTTGGTGAGCTAGAGTTCTGGCTTTCAATCGTAAAAGTGACCGCGATTGTTGCCATGATTTTGGGTGGCTTAGGACTGATGATTTATGGTTTCAATGCCGATCAAACAGGTTTCACAACAGGTATTCAAAACTTATGGATTCATGAAGGCTTTATGCCAAATGGTATTGCAGGTTTGATTGCGTGTTTATCTGTAGTTGTATTTGCTTTTGGTGGTATCGAGATCATTGGAATCACTGCGGGTGAATCTAAAGATCCAAAGACTTCTATTCCTAAAGCAATAAACGCTGTTCCAGTACGTATCTTATTGTTTTATGTGCTAACAATTTTTGTTTTGATGTCGATTTTCCCTTGGAATCAGATTGGTAGTCAAGGTAGCCCATTTGTACAAATTTTTGAAAATCTAGGTATTGGTTCTGCTGCTACAGTTTTAAACATTGTAGTGATTACCGCTGCGGTATCTGCGATTAATAGTGATGTATTTGGTGCGGGACGAATGTTATTTGGTATGTCGAGCCGTGGACAAGCACCGCAAGTGTTTCAAAAAATCTCTAAAAATGGTGTGCCATGGATGACTGTCATTGTTATGGCAGGAGTCTTACTTATCGGTGTGCTTCTCAACTATTTAATTCCAGAAAATGTATTCCTTATCATTGCATCAATCGCAACATTTGCAACAGTTTGGGTATGGTTGATGATCTTACTTTCACAAGTTGCGATGCGTCGTAAGATGTCGAAAGAACAGATTAAAGCACTAGATTTCCCTGTGATTGGTTGGCCGTATGCTCCTGCATTTGCTATTGCATTCATGTTGTTTATCTTGGCAATGATGGGTTATTTCCCTGACTCAAGACCTGCATTATATGTCGGTATTACATGGTTGGTTTTACTGTGTATTGCATACAACATTTGGGTTAAACCAAAACAAGATGCGATCAAGGTTGATCAGGATTTACCACAAAATTTCAAAATGGAAAGCTAATAACCTAACTGTTCAAGAGCGTATAGCTCTTGAACAGGGAGAGGATCTAAAATGAAAAAGCTTTGGAAAAACTGTCATATCGCTACTATGCAGGATGGGAAATACAATAGTATTGAACATGCTGCTTTAGTGACATCTGGACATCGCATTCACTGGATTGGTCGTGAAAGTGATATTCCAAATGACAATTATGCTGAAACCATTAATTTAAATGGATCATGGTTAACGCCCGGTTTAATTGATTGTCATACCCATAGCGTATTCGGTGGCAATCGTAGTGTTGAGTTTGAGCAGCGTTTGCAAGGCGTTAGCTATGCTGAGATCGCGGCAAATGGCGGTGGTATTGCCAGTACTGTTCGTGCAACTCGTGAAGCGAGCGAAGATGAGTTACTTGCTTCAGCACTAAAACGTATTCGCTGTTTACTCAAAGATGGGGTTACCACCATCGAGATTAAATCGGGATACGGTTTAGACTATCTGAATGAACGTAAAATGTTACGTGTGATTCGTCAAATTGCAAATATTTTGCCAATGACTGTACGCAGTACATGCTTAGCAGCGCACGCTTTACCTCCTGAATATAAAGATCAAAGTGATGCGTATGTTGATCATATTTGTACAGAAATGTTGCCAAAACTACATCAAGAGGGACTCGTGGATGCGGTCGATGCATTTTGTGAGTATTTAGCATTTTCACCTGCACAAGTTGAACGTATATTTAACACAGCACATGCACTCAATCTCCCAGTTAAATTGCATGCTGAACAACTGTCTTCTCTTGGTGGTTCTAGTCTTGCTGCTCGTTACCACGCATTGTCTGCAGATCATTTGGAATTTATGACTGAAGACGATGTCAAAGCAATGGCTGCTTCAGGAACCGTTGCAGTGTTACTACCCGGTGCATTCTATTTCTTGAGGGAAACACAACTTCCTCCACTAGAGAGTTTGCATAAACATGGTGTTCGTATTGCTTTGTCGAGCGACTTAAATCCTGGAACTTCTCCAGCATTGTCATTACGTTTGATGATGAACATGGGAAGTACCTTATTTCGCTTAACACCTGAACAAACGTTGGCAGGAGTGACTATTCATGCCGCACATGCGTTGGGACTACAAGATTCACATGGCAGTCTAGAAGTAGGCAAAGTTGCTGACTTTGTTGCTTGGGAAATTGAACATCCATCTGAGATTGTGTACTGGCTAGGTGGAGATTTGCCTAAACGTATTATTCAGCATGGCAATGAAATTTGTGTTTAGTGCAAACAGTTTTAATTAGCGATATTTGATATGAATCATTCATTTACATGGCAAGGACGACATGATGGCGATGGTGAAGAACATCGACGTATCCATCATGTGGTAAATACCACACAACATGCTTCATTTGCCTTAATTGGTTTTGGTTCGGATGAAGGTGTAAAACGAAATAAAGGTCGTTTAGGCGCAGCGGATGCACCTGATATGATTCGAGCACAATTGGCAAATTTACCTGTACACCAATCTGTATCAATTGTTGATCTTGGTACAGTCGTATGTGAGCAAGGTCAACTAGAAAAGGCACAAGCTGAGTTAGCAGATCAAGTTGAACGAAGTTTGCAACAGGGAATGAAACCGATTGTTCTAGGTGGTGGTCATGAGGTTGCTTTTGGAAGTTTTTCAGGACTGTTCCAATACATCCAACATCATGAGCCGCAGCAAAAAATTGGAATCATTAATTTTGATGCACACTTTGATTTGCGTGAAGCAGAGCAGGTGACTTCAGGTACACCATTTTTAAATGCTGCAAAATTATCAGAACAGAATCAAAAAGAATTTCATTATTTGTGCATCGGTGTCGCGAAGCATTCAAACACGAAAGCTTTGTTTGACACGGCAGATCGCCTGAACTGTCAATATATATACGATCAGCAACTTCAGCTTTCAGAAATTGACCATTTGATATCGAAAATTAACGGTTTTATAGAAAAAATTGACGCGTTATACATTACAGTAGATCTGGATGTATTTAGTGCCAGCATTGCTCCCGGTGTGAGTGCACCTGCGGTCAAAGGAATTGATCTTTCGGTCTTTGATCCATTGTTTCAAGCCATAAAGAAATCTGGAAAAATTCGAGTTTTCGATGTGGCTGAATGCAATCCACGGTTTGATTTGGATAATCGAACAGCCAAATTAGCCGCTTATATTATTTTTAACTACATTTTTGACTGATGGCTTGGCGTGAGCTGACCCATCTATTTTCATTTTATAAGGATAGACAATGTCTAATTTATCTTATATCTCTCAAAATAACGGTCCATGGTCAACTTACCTCGAACAAATCGATCGCGTTGCGCCTTACTTAGAGCATTTAAAAGATTACATCGACACATTGAAGCGCCCTAAACGTGCCTTGATTGTGGATGTGCCGATTGTAATGGATGACGGTACGATCCAGCACTTTGAAGGCTATCGTGTTCAACACAATTTATCACGTGGTCCAGGTAAAGGTGGTATTCGTTTCCATCCAGATGTTGATTTAAATGAAGTGATGGCACTTTCTGCGTGGATGACGATTAAAACTGCAGTTTTAAATCTTCCATTTGGTGGTGCAAAAGGTGGTGTACGTGTTGATCCGCGTAAACTTTCACCTCGTGAGTTAGAACGTTTGACACGTCGTTATACCAGTGAAATTAGTCACATCATTGGACCACAAAAAGATATCCCAGCACCTGATGTAGGTACAAACCCAAATGTCATGGGTTGGATCATGGATACATATTCATCTGGTCAAGGTCATACTGTGACAGGTGTTGTAACAGGTAAACCTGTACATTTAGGTGGTTCATTAGGTCGTATCAAAGCAACGGGTCGTGGTGTGTTTATCACAGGTCAACAAGTTGCTGAGAAGATCAAATTACCTCTAGATGGCGCGAAAATCGCAGTTCAAGGTTTTGGTAACGTAGGGAGTGAAGCTGCGTATTTATTCGCTGAGTCCAAATCTAAAGTCGTAACTATTCAAGACCATACAGGTACGATTTATAATCCAGAAGGTATTAACCTTGAAGAGTTAAAAGTTTATCTTCAAACAAATCAAGGTGTGGGCGGTTTTGCTGGTGCGCAAGCGATCAGTGATGAAGCATTCTGGGATGTGGAAATGGATATTTTGATTCCAGCAGCTTTAGAAGGTCAAATCACAGTTGAACGTGCACAAAAATTAACTGCGAAGTTGGTTTTAGAAGGTGCAAACGGACCAACATATCCTGAAGCTGATGATATTCTAGTTCAACGTGGTATCACGGTTGTCCCAGACGTTATCTGTAATGCGGGTGGTGTAACGGTTTCTTACTTTGAATGGGTTCAAGATATGTCGAGCTACTTCTGGTCAGAAGAAGAGATTAACGAACGTCTTGATAAACTGATGATTCAAGCAATCCATGATGTTTGGAATACTGCCAATGAGAAAGTATGTACGCTAAGAACCGCAGCATTTATTCTTGGTTGTGAGCGTATCTTAAAAGCACGTAAAGAGCGTGGTATTTTCCCAGGTTAATACGGGTGAAATAACAATAGGCGACCTTAAGACCATAGTTTTAAGGTCGCTTTTGTCTTAGAAGTTAATCTAAAAAGAAATCTTTTTGTAATTCTGTCTTTCCTTCAATACAAGCATAGCCGCCTAGTTCAGTGATCCCAATTCTTGCAAGAGCTTGCTCATCAGTTAAACTTTGTCCTGTGAGTTCACCACGATTAGTTGTATAAATTGCATAAGCTGCATCTGCCATAATTTCGGGTTTGCGACTTAGTTGTAGGGTATTTTCTTCTCCCAAATTTTTTGAAACCGCAGCAGTCGCAATATAAGTTTCTGGCCATAAGGTATTACAAGAAATTCCATATTGCCGAAACTCTTCTGCCATACCTAGCGTGAGGATAGTCATTCCATATTTAGATAATGCATAGGGAGAAAGTATTCCTAACCATTTCGGTGACATATTGACTGGTGGAGACAAACTCAAAATATGTGGATTTGAAGATTTTTTTAAGTAAGGTAGTGCTGCTTGGGCGCAGATAAATGTTGCTCTGTGATTAATAGTTTGAATCAAGTCATATTGTTTCAGTGAAGTTGACTCAACACCCGTGAGAGCGATTGCGCCTGCATTATTGATGAGCACATCTAATCCGCCGAAGGTTTCAACTGTTTGTTGGATAGCAGAATGAATTTGTTGCTCATCTCGTACATCCAAAATGAGAGGAAGTGCCTTGCCACCCGCAGCATTAATTTCCTCTGCAACGCTGTATATGGTGCCTGATAATTTAGGTGTTTCGACAGCAGTCTTCGCAGCAATCACGACATTAGCACCTGCTTGGGCGGCCTTTATTGCAATTGCTCGACCAATACCACGACTTCCACCTGTGATAAAAACAGTTCTTCCTTGCATAGTTTTCATTGTAATTTCCTATTTCTAATTCATGTTAAAAATTAAGTTAAAGAATAAAAGGATGTGCAAATTTTTCAGGATTATACAACTGTCGTTGTTTGGCAATTTCTACAATTCGATGGCGCAATTGACGTTTAATTACGGCATAGGTCAGGCGATGTTTCTGTGACATATCTTCTGCAAATCGTAAAGTTTCAGTCTGTAAGGATTCAACAGAATGTATCTGGCTCACTACTTGAGCTTGTAAACATTCAACGCCTGTCATCGATTTGCCTGTCAACGACATTTCCCAAGTTGCATATTGATTAGGTAGCAGTTGGACAATTTCTGCAATGATATCGGTAAAAGGAATGGTAAGTTTTATTTCAGGAAAACAGAATCGACCTTTATCTGACCGCATAAATCTAAAGTCACAAGCTGATGCTAAGATCGCACCGCCTGCATAAGCATTGCCATTGATTTCAGCAATGACAGGGAGATTCAATAATGCTAAGCGAAGTAACATATCTTCTAGTTGAGAAGTAAATGCTTTTTTATCTTCGATAGATTGTTGCATTAACCATGCAAGGTCTAATCCATTACAAAACGTTTTGTGATGATCACTTCGAATAATCAGGCTCGCGTTATTTTTATCGTTTTCAATTTCATCAAAGACCGAAATATATTCATCTAAAACGTCTTTGTTGAGCGCATTTTCCTGATCGCCGTTGATTAATGTCAGCACATAAATGGATTGTTGCTTGTCGAGATGTAGGCTTGCCATTTAAGCAATTCCTCTAAGTTTATTCATTTATCTATGACTGATTATTCAGAATAAACTGCTCGCCCAATAGGGTAGACTATGCCATATTAATGATCATTTTAGGACATTGGATGTGCTATGCGTGATCCTTTTGGGCTGTTTCAAGAAAACATTTCTGTTTCTTATGCTCTTGTATTATTAGAAATTACTGAAGCATATGGCATCGAGAATCAAACTGTTTTACATAATACTGGGTTGGTTCTATCAGCTATGAAACATGCTGATGCCAAAATGAGTGCTCATCAGTGGTCTAAGCTGGTGGTGAATGCATTACAACTCACAGGCAATCATCGCTTGGGTGTTGAGTATGGACTCAAACTTCGTCCTACTTCACATGGGGCATTGGGCTTTGCATTTTTAAGTTGTGCTGATGTTGAAACTGCTTTGACACTCTGTCAGCAATATTTCTGTACTCGGATTCAAAATTTCACACCTGAATGGACTGTTGATCAGGATTTTGTCTATGTTTATTTAGATGATGTACATCCTGTTAGATTTGGTGATGAGCAACAATCAGCGCAATTACGATCATTTCTAGTCGAATGTTTGATCTTTGGAGCAATTCATTTTTTAAGTTTATTTTCAAAAGAGCTGATTGAGCAGAGTGAAGTCTTTCTTGATTGGGAAGAAAGCAATGATTACCAGTGTATTGAGCTTTCAAAAGTTAAGATACATTTTAGTCAAAAAAGAAATGGGCTTCGTTTTCCTAAATTCTTCCTTAACTGCAAAAATAAAAATGCTGATCAAGTTTCTTTTCAGCAGGCACTTTTGTATTGTGAAAATGATAAAGGGCGGTTAGTTAAAGAAAATATAAGGGATTTACAGAAAAGTATCCGCTCAGAATTATTGTATAACTCAAGCAATGGTTATCCCACATTGCCCATGATTGCTGAACGTTTGAATATGTCTGAACGAACTCTAAAAAGACATTTACAGGCGCAAGGGACGACTTTCTTACAGATTTTAGCTGATGTGCGATTTACGGAGGCTAAAAAAATGCTGCAACACAAACAATATAGCATCCAAGATATTGCAAGTATTGTTGGTTATGAAGAAGCGACCAATTTTATCCGTGCTTTTAAAAAGACCTTTGGAGAAACACCAAGCCAATATCGAAAGCGTAGCGTAGCCAAATCTAGTTAAATCGAGATTTCTTTCTCAATAGTTAGAATAAATTGATCCACGGCATGTTGAATTTTTTCAGTCCATTCAAAAGAACAATTCATTCGAATAAAGTGTTGATGTGAAGGCAATACATTAAATAGCGGACTGGGTGCTATACCAATCTGTTGTTGAATCAGTAGTTCATAGATTTGCATGCTACTGACTTTTTCAGGCAATTGAATCCAAAGAAAATAACCACTTGGATAATTATATACCTTGCAGTTTTCGGGTAAATGTTGTTTTAGGTATTGAAAAAATTGTTTTTTATTCTTTTCTAATGAGCGTCTGAGCGTTCTTAAATGCTTTTCATAATGATGATGGGCTAAAAATTCAACTAGGGCATTTTGGATGAGTGCATTTGCAGAAATCGTGCTCATCAGTTGTAAATGTTGGATGTGCTCTGAGAATTTACCCGCATAGACCCAGCCCATACGAAAACCAGAACCTAAAGTTTTCGAGAAAGAAGAGCAGTGCAATACCAAATTTTGTTGATCAAAATACTTCATTGGAAGTGGTTTTTGACTGCCATAAAACAATTCTTCATAGACATCATCTTCAATTAAATGAATTTGATGTTCATGCAAAAGTTGAGCAATTTTAAATTTGATTTCATCGCTGACTGTAAAGCCAATTGGATTGTGTGCATTGAGCATAAACCAGCAGACTTTGATTGGATACGTCTTAATTACTTGTTCAAAAGCTTCAATATCAAAACCATGCTGTGGATGCTCAGGAAGTGTAATGACTTTCAATCCTAAACGTTCGGCTGCCTGCCAAGCGCCATAAAAAATAGTTTGCTGCAATAAAATATAATCACCAGGTTGTGTGATCGCTTGCAAAGACAGATTGAGTGCTTCCAAGCCTCCAGAGGTGATAACAATATCATCCGCATCGGTTGGAATACCTTGCATACAATAACGTTGGGCGATCAGTTTCCGAAGTTCCAAATTCCCAGGTGGAAGATTGGTGGTTTGGTCGTAACTATGTCGGTTACGGGAGAGTTGTCCCATGATTTGAATCAGCTTGGGTGGATAGAGCAACTGACTATCAGGAAATGCCGAGCCCAGCGGACTGATATGTTTAGATTGAATCGATTTTAGATATTTAAATACCAGAGAGTTAATTTCAATTTTGGGATTCAATGCAACAATTGAGTGTGTTTGTGGAATTTGGGTCGATACTTGCTCAGCAACAAAATAACCAGATTTTTCTTTTGAATAAATTAATCCTTGTGCCTCTAATTCTTGGTAAGCATTCATCACTGTGATCAAGCTAAAACCTGAACGTTGTACTTGCTCACGTAGAGATGGAAGTCTGCTATGTGCCTTCCAAGTGCCATTTTCGATCAGTAATTTTAGATTGTGTGCTAACTGTTCAGACTTATACATGAAGTTTGCAGCCCTAATGATATCTGCTTTTATTTTAATGAAAATCTATCAAGATTTTATAACAGATTTAGTCCAATCGAATCATCTGTTATATTTTTTTAAGCATGCTCTGTAGCTATTCAATACTTTAAGTAACGCTCAAAATAAAACCATGAGCGATTACAACTCCAAACACAAAATTGGGGGTATATGGTTCTAAAGAGTGTTTCGATTTGACAGGGCGTATTCGATGTTTGTGACCAAAGAACTTAATGCGATGACAGCAGTTTTTGAAGACAGTATGCCTTCATCACTGATTAAGGAAGAATTACAACTTGAATATGTGAATCTTGAAGCGACTTTATTAAGAGCAAAAGTCTTGAGAAGTTTTGCTAAAGAGAAAGTGACTTACATTGTGCAAACTCAAATTTATGAGAATGACCAAAATTTAGCATATTTATTTGCGCCGTTTGTGCTTGCCAATTTAAATCAGCCTGTGATTTATACCACGTTCAATTCATCTTCGATTTTAAAGATATTAAATCAATATTATCAGGCAGAAAAAAGAGTGAAGTTGAATGTCGTAGATTTGCTGCAAAGTCTGAAAGTTTATGTAGATGTTGTCGATCAACCCAAAAACCAAGAGGACTTTCTATTTAGAAACTTGGTTAAAGCACTCTGTCGATCAGATATTTCGCAAATTTTTCTGATCACATCATCAGCGATGAATCATCACCAACTTCAACAGTTGCAGGATTTCTTAAGTGTAAAGATTAGTGTCATTCAGACAGTTTGTGAAGAAAGTATTGTAAAGGATGAAATATTAAATACTCGGAAATTGTTGTTTAAAAACAAAGATGATTTCCATCGAAATATTTGTACATTGTTTTCATCTTTAAACGCAAAACTTATTGCACAAATAAGTCAACTTAGTGAAGTACAAGCAGCTCATTTGATTGAAGACATGTTTTATTCGGAACATATTTTTGAAAAATTATCAGTCTATGCCGAATACATGCAGACCCATATCCAAAATGGATCAAGTTATAAAACTTTATCCATAATTTAAAGATTTTAGAACCGAATACTTGTATTTGAATAGGAGTAGGCAATATGTCTCAGCAACAATCAAAGTTTCCATACTTAACAGTTGGTATCAGTATTTTACTTGGTTGCTTATTTTTAGTTTTCTTCTTCCTTGCGGTCAGTAATCAACCAGATTATATGCCGTCACAACAGAAGCAGAATATTCAAAAGATTCAATCAGTTCATTCATCAACTGAATGAACTTAGACATTGTAAATCACTTATATTTTCTCAAGCTTACTGCCGACGTTGTGTCCAACAGTAAGCTTTTTTAGACGTGTTATGAATATCGGCGAGGAGACTTGCCTGTCCATCTTTTGAATGCACGCGAGAAATTAGTGATGTTGGTATAGCCTAAATGATCTGAAATGTAGTTTAAGCTTAGGTTATGATTTCTTAACAACATGATTGCTTTGTTGCAGCGGACTTGCTCCACAATATCTCTAAAGTTCGTTTGTTCATCTGCGAGTTTTCTTTGCATGGTACGTTCTGAAATTTGAAGTTTCTCACAGATCTCCGTGATTGAGCTGATTCCTAAGACTTCATCGTAAACCAAGTCTTGAACAAGACTGCTAAAGGTTGAGTGTTTAATTAAATTGCGTAATTGAGTTTTGCATTGTTCTCGCATTAGACGAGCAGTGATTGGATCAGCAGTTGGTAGTGGAATCTCTAAAATTTGTTTGTTAAAAACCAGTCGGGTTGAAGATTGATTAAATCGAACCTCTCCAGGCAATAAGTGCATGAGTTCTTCAAAATAGTCTGGACGCTCAAATTGCACGTCAGCAAAACCTGTTAGTTTATGACCTGATATTGCTTGCCCCATTTGTACGAAACCAAGTAATAAAGCAGTTTGAATCACCTCATCGTATTGATATGGTGTGGTTTGTTCAAAATATAGATACGCAAACTCATCATCAGTGTTTAATTTAATTTTATGTATGGTTGACTGTAGCGCAATAAACTCTTGAGCTATTTTTAAGGCATCATGTACATCTTGAGCTGCCAGTGCTGCAAAACCGATAAGTCCATGGCAAGTCACAGTCATCTGCATACCTAAATAAAAACCAAAAGCAAATGGTTGTGCCTTTGTGAGCAATAACGCTCGATCAATAATATGAATTGTCTGATCAAAATCAGCATGCCACATAGGTTCCAATAGCTTCGCTTGTTCAATCCCTGTGCCATTTAATAATTCTTCTTTTGTGACATTCCAACGCGTCACAACATCCGCAATCAATGCGATGTATGTTCCAGGTACAGTGTTCCTGTATTTGGTTGTGATTTGCATGAAGTGCCCATGTGTGTCGGGAAATGATAATAAGTTGACATATTCTGAACTATTGTCACAAGTTTTTTCTAGGAAAAATAGCAGTCTCTTGGTTAGAGGGTGAAAAGTGATGGCGCATTTAGATACAGTTCAAAAACAAAGCAGTAGAAAACCACTTGGCGCTCAGGTCAATATTCCACCACGACGTATGGATTTTGATTTTTCTAAGGCACCAATCAATGGCTATGCCAATGATGCTTATATGACAACTTTTTGGGCTGCATTTTCTGCACTATTTCCAAAAGGAGAATCTTTTTTCGTTGAGTCAGTACGACATTATCGCAACCAAGTACAAGGCGATATTTTAAAAGCTCAAATTGCAGGGTTCATTGGTCAAGAAGCTATGCATAGTAAAGAGCATGTTTCATTTAATAAGTTCTTTGCTGCACAAGGCTATCCAATGGATCATTTGGACCGAGATGTAGGAAATTTATTGTCCTTAATACAAGAATACGCTCCACATCGACTGCAATTAGCGATCACCGTTTGTTTAGAGCATTACACGGCTATCATTGCTGAGTATTGTTTGAAAGCTGATCATATGCATCGCTTGGCTGATCCAGAAATTTTAAAAATATGGTTATGGCATGCCTTAGAAGAAAATGAACACAAAACAGTGGCTTTTGATGTGTATCAACAAATTGGAGGGCACTATCTTGAGCGCAGCCTAATGATGATTCCAACGACCTTCACTTTGGCATTCATGTTCTTGTGGTTTCATGGACGTTTATTGGCTCATGACAAACGATTATTTTCGATCACCAAAAATTGGCGTGGTATTAAGCATTTTTGGGGACGTGGCGGTATGTTTCAGGGAATCGTTCCACAATTATTAGATTTCTTTAAACCTAATTTTCATCCAAGTCAGCATGACACTTGTCAGTTGTTGAATGAGTGGAGAGAAAAGTTATTTGGTGAGTACGGAATTTTAAAAAATGAAATGAATTCCGCAAACAATAAAAAGTTAATGAATTAACTGAAATTCAATAGGAAATAAAATGAGAAAAGGATTTCTATTGATTGCCTTGATGTTGGGCTTTCAATCAGTACAAGCAAAAATAGATATTTGTGTGTTTGATTTGCAGGGTAAAGCAGGAGAATCATATAAAACCGTCGAGGAGTGGGCTTTGGCAGCCAAAGCATGGAAAGTGGATATGAATCTCATCCCTTATCAAGATGAAGCTAAAGCGCAAAATGATTTTGATGCTGGGAAATGTGATGGTGTTTCCATGACCTCCATGCGAGCACGTAAATATAATAAATTCGCAGGTTCAATCGATGCGCTGGGTGCCGTGCCGAATAATTCGATTGCCAAAAAAGCAATTACTTATGTACTTGATCCTCGCAATAGAAATCGCCTAGTTACAGAAATGGATGGCGATAAGTATGAGGTTGCGGTGATTGTCCAAATCGGACTCGCTTATGTTTTTGTACGGGATAAAAATATTGATACGATCGAAAAGGGTAAAGGGAAAAAGTTTGCTTACTTACATTATGATCAAGCACAAAAGATGATTGTAGAGCGTTTGCAATTGGTTGGTGTGCCATCTGAAATTTCAGACTTTGCAAAAAAGTTTAATCAAAATCAAGTCGATGTGATTGCTGCACCTGCTTATGCATATAAACCTTTAGAAATTGAAAAAGGTATTAGTGTAAATGGGGCGATGTTTAACTTCCCCGTGGTTAATTTAACGGGTGATATTATTATTCGACCGAACAAATTTCCTCAAGGCTTTGGGCTCAAATCACGAGCTTGGGCAACTCAACAGTTGAATAAGAATTTTACGAATATTGCTCGTTTGGAGTCGGAAATACCGACAAAATATAAACGTAGCTTATCAGCTGATGATAAACGCCGTTATCAGCAAATGTTGCGCGATGGACGCATCGAACTGACTAAATTAGGCGTATATGACCGTACGATGATGAGTGTACTAAAGCGTGCCCGTTGTACGGTGGAACGTACTAATTTCGAATGTTCTTTGAGTGGGGAATAATTACAACTACTAATTATTCATGTGGTAGCTGATAGTCTCTAGAGGATTCAAGAATAATAAGAATTTTTGAATCTACTTTAAAAAAACAAAAGCCTACAGAAAGTAGGCTTTTCTATGCATAAATTAGAATAAAACAAACTGAATCCGACAAATCATAAATAGAAAAGAATCTCAATTCGTGATAATTCTATCTCCAATATACAAAAAAAAGCTCAAATGAGGGCAAAATGGATAATTCAGAACAAAACATCCACAAGCAAGAAAATCAAGGTTATGCGCGTATAGAGCCATATACTCAACCCGCTGGAGGTTGGGGTGCATTGCTTAGCGTTGCACGTAACCTAAAACGTCAAGATGTTCTAAAAAAAGGTTCAATCACACTATTAAACATTAATCAGCCGACAGGCTTTGATTGTCCAGGTTGTGCATGGCCTGAAAAAAAAGATACTCATGCCTTTAACTTTTGTGAAAATGGTGCAAAGGCTGTTGCTTTTGAGGCAACTAGTAAAACAGTAACACCAGAATTTTTTGCAAAACATACTGTGAGTTGGCTATCTGAGCAGAGTGATTTTTATTTAGAGGATTTAGGTCGCCTCACTGATCCTATGCGATATGACATCGTGTCAGATAAATATATTCCGATCAGTTGGGACGAAGCTTTTAAGCTGATTGCAAAACATCTCCAAGCACTGGATGACCCCAATCAAGCGGCTTTCTATACATCTGGACGTACCAGTAATGAAGCAGCTTTTTTATATCAATTATTTGTAAGAAGCTTTGGAACCAACAATTTCCCTGATTGCTCGAATATGTGCCATGAGACCACCAGTGTGGGATTAAAGCAGTCGATCGGTTTAGGGAAAGGCACTGTAATTCTAGATGATTTTGATCAGGCTGATGCTATCTTTAGTTTTGGTCATAATCCAGGAACTAACCATCCTCGAATGTTAGCAACTTTAAGAGAAGTTTCTAAACGGGGAGGTAATATTGTCGCAATTAATCCAATTAAAGAGCGTGGTTTGGAGCGTTTCCAAGACCCACAAGCGCCTTTGGAGATGATGACTAACAGCAGTACACCAATTAGTCGTTATTATTTTCAACCTAAAATTGGTGGGGACTACGCATTACTTTTAGGGGTCCTTAAGCATTTATCTGAATGGGATAAAAAAGCATTAGCGCGAGGCAAATCTAGCGTATTTGATCGAAGCTTTATCGAAAAAAATACGGTTGGTTTTGAGCAGATGATCGCTGAGGTTGATCGAACAGAATGGGAGCAAATTCATAAATACACAGGGCTTCCACCTGAACATTTGGAATCAATTGCACAAATGTTTTTAGATGCTAAAACCGCGATTTTTTGTTGGGGGATGGGAATTACTCAGCATCGTCACGGTACAGCCAATATTCATATGTTAGCCAATCTGATGTTGGCTCGAGGGCATATTGGACGACCTGGTTCAGGTCTATGCCCAGTTCGTGGTCATAGTAATGTACAAGGCGATCGGACGATGGGTATCAACGAAAACCCAAGTGAGCAGTTACTTGATAGTCTCGATCGAGTTTTTGGCATTCAATCACCACGAAAACATGGATATGGTGTGGTTGATACCATCAAAGCAATGTATGAGGGTCAAGTAAAGGTCTTTATTGGTTTAGGTGGGAATTTTGCAGTTGCAACACCTGATACGCCGTATACACAAGAGGCTTTACGCAAATGTAATTTGACCGTTCATATTGCAACAAAGTTGAATCGCAGTCATTTGGTGTGTGGTGCAGATGCCTTAATTCTTCCATGTTTAGGGCGGACAGAAGTTGATCAACAGCTTCATGGACCTCAAGCAATTTCTGTCGAAGATTCCATGAGTAATGTGCATTTATCAGCAGGACGCAATCCTCCAATCTCAGAAAATATCTTATCGGAACCTGATATTGTTGCTCGCATGGCTGAGGCAGTATTACCAACGAGTCAAGTCAAATGGCGATGGTACATTGAAAGTTATGATCGCATTCGTGATTCGATTGCAGATGTATTTGATGAATTCCATGATTTCAATCAACGTGTTTATCAAACAGGAGGTTTCCATTTAGAACATCCAGCTAATCAACATGTTTGGAATACGCCAAGTGGCAAAGCACAATTTTTAATTACCCCTTTGGCGGAAGTGTATGAAGATACCGAACATCAATATGCAGCCGCGTATACTCAACAAAAAGTTTATACCTTAATGACCACTCGATCGCATGATCAATACAACACAACCTTATATGGACTTGATGATCGATATAGAGGTGTTTTTGGTCAACGACGAGTGCTGTTTATGAATCAGTTAGATATCGATTCGGCAGGCTTTGAGGGAGATCAATGGGTCGATATTGAAAGTGTATTCTCTGATGGTGTTAAACGAATTGTGCATAGTTTTCGCATCGTGCCATATAACATACCTGTGGGCAGTTTGGCTGCATATTATCCAGAGACTAATCCATTGGTCGCACTCGGTAGCCATGACAAACAGGCAAAAATTCCTGCATCAAAAAGTGTGCCTGTGATACTACATGCTGGAAAAGCACCTGAGCATTTTAACTTGGCTGTAGAAGTTGAACCTGAGTTAGCAAATCAACGTGTAAGCAATCTCTAGTGAATAAATTTGATACTTGTTGAGCTGATTGGGAGACTAAATACTGTGGTGGTAGATACATTAGGCTATGAAACTGTAGAGGTACATCGTTTTCATCAGAATACGTCTGAAAATGAAATGGATTATATTGTTCAAGAATATCCTGTTGCATTGATTTATAACGGTATTTCTCATGCAGTGATGATGGCGACACCCGCTGATCTCGAAGTTTTTGCAAAAGGATTTAGTCTTTCTGAAGGTATTATAAATAGTTTAAATGAGCTATATGCAATTGAAATGAATCAAAATGAACTTGGAATCCAAATAGAGATGACGATTTCATCACGTGCTTTTATAGCTTTAAAACAACATCGACGCATGATGGTGGGTCGCACAGGTTGCGGGTTATGTGGAATTGAAAGCCTGAAGCAACTCTATTTAGATCTTCCGAGCATTTCTACACGTTTAAAGCCTTCTTGGTTAAATCAAATTCCAAGTGCGATGGCACAACTCAAGGTGAGACAAACAATCAGTGAACTTACAGGTGGTGCTCATGCAGCAGCTTGGGTTGTTAATGGACAAATTATTGCTTTATTTGAAGATGTCGGTCGGCATAATGCATTGGATAAATTGCTTGGCTATTTGGCTGAGCAAAAGTTAGATGTCGGAGATGGATTTGTTGTGATGACCAGTCGTGCCAGTTATGAACTGATTCGCAAATGCGCCCAATACAACATAGCTTTGCTGGCAACGATTTCTGCTCCAACCAGTATGGCGATTGAGATGGCAAAAAAATTAAATTTAACTCTAGCCAGTTTTTGTCGTGGGGATAAGTTTGTTCTATATAGCCAATAATTATCAATATCTAGACTTTTTAAAGGCAATCAATAATTTATGCCTCAGCTTTTGCTAACTCTGTTTCGATATAGCTAATAATCATCGTACTTAAACCTTTAACCATTTCATCAAAGCTAATTTGAGGGTTAGGTAAGATGAGATGACGAGCGACGTTAAAGATACTGCTGTTGATACTGATATAGGCTGTAACGCTCAAATTATTAACTTTTAGATATCGAGGATGGCGCATCATATATTTCATGAGCACTTCCATCAACGCCATTTCAATTTGTCCGATATAGCGTTCATATTTAAGTTCTGTGGCATAGCGTAGACATATAAGATAACGATCATTGTCGCGTGTGAGCAAATCTCGGAACGTATAAAAGATCATCTGAAACAATGGTTCAAGCTCCATTTCCACGATGATAGGAGTAAGTTCTTTCACCATATCTAATACTTCTTTTACAAAAGATTTGGCCATCGCATCATAAATTTCTTCTTTATTCTTAAAGTATTCATAAAGTGAACCTACACTTACTCCAGCAATATCAGCAATATGACGGGTCGTTGTTCCACTGGTTCCATTGGCAGCAACAGCGATAAAACCTGCTTCGATGATAGTATCAACAGTAACTTTTGAGCGATTTTGACGAGGTTTACGAGTAGCCATTTCAGTGAAAAATAAAATCCGAACATATTGTCAGATTAGCATGCCCTGATATCTCATGAAAGTTCTATTAAATTAATCCGAACAAAAATAATTACTAATTTTTAAATTATTCTTTTGAATTTGTAATAAACACCAGCTTAGATAAGATAAATAAAATTATTTCATTATTTTTTCTTAATTATGTTTTATTTAAATTAATGATAATTATTGTTTTTAATTTTAATTGCTGTGGATTTTTATGATTGAGATTACTTGTTGAGTCGTATCAATATTAGAAAAATATAGGATAAAAAATCTTCATTTTTACCCGAATTGAATCCGAACATAAGATCGGTTTACATTTGTTCTAGTAGGGAACTAGGTTCAATAAAATCTCCCGAATCTTTTTTCGTAACTTAAAAAAGAATGAGTGTGGCGAAAAGAGATGAACCTAATCCAAAGAATATTAAAGGGCAAATGACGCTCAAGTGAAGTAGGTAGGTGTAGCCATGATTAGCAGCACGTTGAACAAAGGTTTGAGTTTATTTAAATCCAACCCAATAACTGAGCAAATCGATTTTGCGAGTAAAAAGAGCATACCCATTCGACACTTGGCAATCGGATTTGAAGGTAAACAGATTGATTTATCATTCTATATGAATAACCAGTTTGCAACGATTTTCTTTGCAACGCTTTCTGTTTTCTTGACTTATGGTGAAGACTTAGTGATTGAAACAGCACGTCACCATCGTGATTTGCTCAAAGATCCTATTTTAAAACAACGTGTAACCTCTTTGATTGGTCAAGAAGCGATTCATTCTAAATTACACAATGAATTTAATGACGCAATTGTTGAACTTGATTATCCAGTGCGCTTGTATCGTTTTCTTGGTGAAAAGTTTTTTGATCATATTTTCTTGAAATTCCCACAACCATTAAAACTTTCTCTAATGGCTGGAATCGAGCATTTCACGGCCGTGTTAGCAGAATACATGATGGCGCATGAGCAGAACTTCTATTTTTCTGATGATGCAAAGACACGTGCCTTGTGGATGTGGCACATGCTTGAAGAGTCTGAACATAAGGATGTTGCTTATGATGTTTATCAAACATTGAATGGTAATTATGCGTTACGTGTTACAGGATTCTTCCTTGCATATTTCACGATTCTTGGGTTGATTCCATTTTCAGCAACATTAGTTCCAGTCTTGCGTAAACCGCAAGAAATGTTAACGGCGAAGTTTTGGAAAGATGCTCGACGTGGTGTGAAATTAATCTTTAGTCCTAAAGATGGTGTGTTCGGTAGTACTCAGGCTCGAATCTTTGATTATTTGCGCAGAGATTTCCATCCTAACGATCATGATGCGTCAGAATATTTTAAATACTACGAGAAAAAATTGTTATCAGAAGGCGGTGCTTTACATCCTTTCTTTGTGAAGGAGTTTACACCTAAAGTTCAGGCAGCTTGATTGATTTAAAGCGATGCAGTGCGCTAGTGAATTATCGTTTTCGAGTGGCAAAAATGATCAATTCGTTATGAGCAATTTGGTTCTTGTTGGTCATATTTTGCTAGTGCACTATGCATCGAATATCTTGATAAAGACCAGTATTAGATTTTATCGAGATAATGTTTGGCACAAACATTCTTAGAAATTTTTTAAGAGCTGAGATGTTTCAAATTGCAGAAATAATCTTAAAGACAATTTGATCATTTCATTGGATGTGCCGCTATTAATTTTTATATTACTCTCTCTGTGGGTGACAAGCGATGGTCGCTCAAGTTATTCGAAATGTATTTTCAGACAAACTTAGTACTAAATATCAAGGCATTGTCCAAAATTTAGCGAACAAGGCTCCAATTCCTATTCGTCATTTTGATTTCAAATTTAATCCAGCTGAGTTGGATCAGAAGTTCTTCTTAAATAAAGAGTTGGCGACTTCTTATTTTCATGCTTTATCGATTTTCTTAACCTTTGGTGAGGATGTGGTCATTGAGACAGCTCGTCACCATCGTGAATTTATTAATGATCCGATTTTGAAACAAAGATTGACTTCATTAATTGGTCAAGAAGCAATTCACTCAAAAATTCATAATCAATTCAATGATGAAGTTCTCAAAGAGAATGGTTATCCAGTCGAATTACTTCGTGCGATTGCAGATAAAGTGTTTGAGTACGGAATTTATAAACTACCGCACTCTATGCAGCTATCTTTGATGGCAGGTATTGAGCATTACACCGCTGTACTCGCTGAATTTATGATGCAGCATGAAGAATATTTACTTGGTTCGCAAGATGAAAGACAACGTGCGATGTGGATGTGGCACATGCTCGAAGAATCAGAGCATAAAGATATTGCTTATGATGTGTTTCTAGAGTTATCGGGCGATTACTGGGTTCGTATCACGGGATTCTTACTTGCAAGTTTAACCATTTTAGGTGGTGTTTCTTTAGGTGGTTACTTGATGCCATTTATTCGTAAGCCAAGTAATTTGATCAATCCACGTTATATGAAAGATGTATTAGAAAGTACAGCTTTGTTATTCGGTAGTGAACGAGGTGTATTTGGTAGTAGCTTTATGCATATCTTGGAATATTTACGTCCAAGCTTCCATCCAAACGACCATGACACTACAAAATACATGGAATATTACAAAGAGCGTTTATTAAATCCAGAAACAGGTTTGTTATCACCTTATTTCTTAAAAGAATTTGTGCCACCTGTTCGTGCAGCATCTGCATAACTTGGTCAAGCTGAAACAATATTTTGGAATACAAATATGAAATTATTTGGAAAGAAAGCCAAACCAAGCCAAAACGCATATGCAGTGGTAACTGGTGCGGGAAGTGGGATTGGTCGTAGTTTTGCACTTGAACTGGCAAAGCGTGGCGGGACTGTGGTTTGCTCCGATATTAACTTGGATGCAGCAAAAGAAACGGTTGCCTTAATCGAGCAATTGGGTTCAAAAGCTTTTGCAGTAAAGTGCGATGTTGGAAATGCTAAACAAGTTGAAAAGCTTGCTGACCAAGCAGAACAACTTATGCAACACCCAACAACACTTGTGATCAACAATGCTGGTGTTGGATTGGGTGGTAAGTTTGATGAAACCTCTCTGGAAGATTGGAAATGGGTTTCAGATATTAACTTATGGGGCGTGATTCATGGTTGTCACTATTTCGTACCAAAGTTTAAACAACTTGGTCGCGGTGCAATTATCAATGTTGCTTCAGCAGCGTCTTATACTGCGGCACCTGAAATGACAGCGTATAACGTGACTAAAGCTGGGGTACGTGCTTTGTCTGAAACGCTTTCAGCTGAATTGAGAAAACATAACATCAAAGTTAATGTGTTATGTCCAACATTGGTGCCGACCAATATCATCAAAAACGGAAAAGTACCGCACAAGGGTATCTTGGACTATGCACTGACAAACTTGGCCTTCACGACCAGTGACAAAGTTGCCAAGCTGACATTAGATCGTTTGGATAAAGATCAGCTTTATACCATCCCTCAGATTGACGCAAAACTATTCTGGTTAATGAAACGTACTGCTCCGAATTTATATGCAAAATTCTTGGGTACATCATACCGATTAATGAAATAAAACCTGTTTAGGAAAAGATTTTAATTACTGAGATAAGCTTTTTTTAGGTTAATTAATGCTTATTTCAGTTAAATAAATGAAAGGATATTTTGAATGACAGCTCAAGCAAAAAAATTAAATTCTGCTGACAAAAAAGCACTCCCACAGCATATTTACGATACGTTTATCGTAGGCGCAGGGATTTCAGGTATTGCAACAGCAATCCGTCTTGATCAAGTTGGTTATAGCAACTACAAGATCATTGAAAAGGCAACACGCGTTGGTGGTACTTGGCGTGAAAACACTTATCCAGGTTGTGGTTGTGACGTACCGTCAGCTTTGTATTCATACTCATTTGCACCAAGTGCAAAATGGAGTCACTTATTTGCTCGTCAACCTGAAATTTTGAACTACTTAGAAGAAGTGAGTGAGAATTTTGGCGTAAGTTCAAAAATTGAATTTGGTACAGAGTTACTCAGTGCAAAATGGGATAATGAGCGTAATTTATGGGTGATGGATACTAATAAAGGGCAGTTCTTGTCACGTTCAGCTATTTTCGCAACAGGCCCAATTACCGAAGCTCAAATTCCAAAATTAGATGGTCTAGAGACCTTTACTGGCGAAATGTTCCATTCAGCAAGATGGAATCATGATTATGATTTGACTGGTAAACGTATTGCGGTCATTGGAACGGGCGCATCAGCAATTCAGTTTGTGCCACAAATTCAACCAAAAGCTAAAGAATTATATGTATTCCAGCGTACCGCGCCGTGGGTTGTTCCAAAACCTGATACGGATTTAGGCGATGTAAGTAAAAAATTAATCGAGAAATATCCATTAATTCAAAAAACTTGGCGCCAAGCAGTTGCTCAATCATTGAATGCAATTAACTTTGGTTTACGTAATCCTGCTGTGTTAAAGCCAGTCGGTGAGTTGGCTAAACTGATTTTACGTTTCCAAATTGAAGACGCAGAGTTACGTAAAAATGTAACGCCAAACTTCACCATTGGTTGTAAGCGTTTATTGTTCGCAAACAACTATTATCCAGCTTTACAGCAACCAAATACTAAACTCATCCCTCATGGTTTAGTCAAGGTTGAAGGTAATACTGTTGTTGCTGCAAATGGTGAGCGTCATGAAGTTGATGTGATCATTTGGGGTACAGGTTTTGAAGTCTCTCATCCACCGATTGGCAAGCGTGTTGCGAATGAAAAAGGTGAGATTTTAAATGACCTTTGGAAAAGCAGTTCTCCAGAAGCGTATTTAGGTACAAGCATTGAAAACGTACCAAATGCCTTCTTAGTTTTGGGTCCGAATGTTCTGGTATATGACTCTTTTATTGGTCTAGCAGAAGCTCAACTTGATTATATCGTTGATGGTTTATTGAAAATTAGAGATCAAGGTATTGCCAAGTTAAACATCAAACCTGAAGTGATTAAAAAGCACAATGAGTTAGTACAAAAGCATCTTAAAACCACTGTTTTCAATGCTGGTGGATGTAAGAGCTACTATTTAGATGCAAATGGTCGAAACTTTGCTGCTTGGCCTTGGTCATTGAAAAAGTTAAAACAACGTTTAAAACAGATGGATTTAAACGATTACCAAGTGACGTATCAAACTGAAAAGACCAACTAATTTTTTAGTCGAGTGATATTAGGGCAGTAAATTTTATCTTAGGATGGAGTTTGCTGCTTATTTTTTGCAAGATACAAATAAATTAGGTAATAAATATGAAAGATGGACAATCAAGCCGAACGGCTGAGGCGGCTGCGGCATTACGTGCGAATCATTTTCAAAATGCTCAAAATCCAGTTTTTTCTGACCCATTTGCATTTGAGCTAACCAGTAAAGGTTGGCAAAAATTATTGAAAACATCGCTCACCGTTAAAGTGATGAACTCAACTGTATTTAACCGAACGTTAGGTTTACTGACAGGGCAAGTTGTTGGTCGTTCTCGATATGCAGAAGACTTATTGCAAAAGGCGATTCAGCAAGGAACTCAGCAATATGTCTTGGTGGGTGCAGGTTTAGATTCGTTCACGTTGAGACAAGCACAGCGCTATCCTAATTTAAAAATTTTTGAAGTTGATCATCCTGATACCCAAGCGGCAAAACAGTTGAAACTCAAAGAATTTGGTGACATTCCAGCTAATGTTGAGTTTGTGTCGATTGATTTTGAAAAAGAGTCGATTGCAGATGCTTTGGCAAGAAGTTCATTTCAACAAGATGGAAAAGCATTTTTTTCTTGGTTGGGTACAACACACTATCTTGAACCACAGACCACACTACATACTTTATCGAGTATTGCTCAAATCGCTAGCGAGGGAAGTGAAGTAGTTTTAGATTATTCAATTGACTATCGTGAATTGGATGGTGTTGAGCGTTTCGGGAGTTTATTTGTTTCACAATTTACCCGTTTCTTAAAAGAACCATTAAAAGGTCAGTTTCGACCGAAAGATTTGCATCAAGCTGTAAATGAAATTGGCTATCAAGTTATAGAGGATTTATCAGGTGATGGTCTAAGTGAGCGCTATTTTTATCAGCGTCCTGATCATATTCGACATACGATAGCAACGCATATGTTGCATCTACTTTTAGCTAAATAGGCATCTATATGGCTTAGCTCCTAAGAGTTTGGGGCTAAGTGTCTACATATAAAAGATGCTTAATTAAAATAAATTCTGTATAAAATCCCATTCTGAAATTAATAAAAATAAATATTGGTAAAGCAAAGTGTTGGAGTATATTGCTAAAATAAATCAATAAAAGAAAGAGTAGCAATTGGGAAGCGTATGTACATTGATCTAAACAGCGATTTAGGCGAGAGCTATGGCTCATGGTCTATGGGTAATGATGAACAAATACTTCCGATTGTTAGTAGTGCCAACATTGCTTGCGGTTTTCATGCAGGCGATCCCAAAAGTATTCTACAAACATTGAAGCAAGCTGCTCAATTAAAAGTGAGTATTGGAGCGCATGTCTCCTATCCAGACTTAGTGGGTTTTGGCCGTCGTAATATGGATGTGGCATATGATGAGTTATATGCAGATGTCTTGTATCAAATTTCAGCTTTACAAGGTCTAGCACTAGTCGCAGGCACTAGCGTTCGGTATGTAAAACCTCATGGCGCTTTGTACAACACTATCGCTACCAATTTAGTTCAAGCAAAAGCAGTTATAGATGCGATCTTAGCTTACGACTCGTCTTTGGTATTAGTCGCTTTAGCTGGTTCACCCTTAATCGAATTTGCAAGAAAGCAAGGTTTAAGAGTCGTATCAGAAGCATTTGCTGATCGTGCTTACCATCGTGATGGAACCTTGGTTTCGCGTCGTCAAGAGGGTGCGGTTTTGCATGATGTAGAAATGATTGCTGAGCGTGTATTAGATATGATCAAAAAAAAAGGTGTCATGTCTATAGAAGGTGAATTTACACCGCTTAAAGCCGATACAATCTGTTTGCATGGAGATTCGTTAGGTGCGTTACAGATGGCAAAAGTGATTCGCCAAACCTTAGCTGATCACAAAATTGCTATACATAGCTTTGTATCTTAAGACTTATAGATCATATCGTTGAGTGTTGAAATGAGATTTTTATCGGTCAATGAAAATGCATTTTTAATTGAATTAGATGCTTTAGAAACAACAATTGCAGTATATCAATCACTCAATCAAGCGAATCATCCTTATATTCAAGAATTAATTCCTGCTGCTCGAACAGTCTTGGTGTGTTTCGATCCAATTTGGATTGATCAACTTAGCTTGATCAAATGGATTCGTTCCCAAAAAATTGAATTAAAACGATTTAATTCAACTAAAGAAATTGTTATTGGTGTTCATTATGATGGTTGTGATTTAGCAGAAATAGCCGATCATTTAGGGCTAACAACTCAACAATTGATTCGAAAACATACCGAAACCTGCTGGCAAGTTGCATTCATTGGTTTTGCACCGGGATTTGCTTATTTGATGAGCCATGATCAGCCATTTGGTAGTGTCCCACGCCGATCCTCACCCCGTAAAAAAGTAACAGCAGGGTCGGTCGGTTTAGCAGGAGAATACAGCGGAATTTATCCTAAGGAGAGTCCTGGTGGGTGGCAACTGATTGGGAGAACAGATGAAATCATGTGGGATATTCACCGAGAAAATCCAGCGTTGTTACTGCCTTCTGATCAAGTGATTTTTAAAGATATTAGTCGAAACCCAACACAAACCGCTGTTTCAACAACCTTAGTTCATTCAAATTTAGCAACCCATAAACCCGCTCTATTTGAAGTATTAAATACTGGATTACAAGTTTTAGTCCAAGATCAAGGTCGGCATCATGTAGCATCTCTTGGAGTTGGAAGAGCAGGTGCGTTAGATCAGAGTAGTTTTGTTGAAGCGAACCTAATCGTTGGTAATCCTAAACACACAGCAGTGTTAGAAATTTTAAATGGCGGGCTTAAACTTAAAGTCATTCAGCCAACTGTAATCGCAGTGACGGGTGCATTGTGTGAGCTTTGGATTACTTATAAAGAGACAGGTAAAAGACAAGCCAGTTTATGCCAACCAATCGCTTTAGATGAAGGTGATGAGATCTATCTAACACAGCCTAAAGAAGGGTTGCGTAACTATCTTGCAGTTCAGGGTGGAATATATGCGGAGCAAGTTCTAGGTAGTGTCAGTTATGATTCGCTTGCAGAATTGGGTACATCACCTATTCAGGTCGGGGATCAGATTTATTCTGCTCAGTTAAAAACATATCCTGTTGAGTTAAATCATTTTGTTCGAACAAAACCAAAAGTAGGCGATGAAATCATTATAGATGTGTGTTTAGGTCCTCGAACAGATTGGTTCTCTACAGATAGTTTGGAATTGTTCTTCAATCAGCGGTGGCAAGTCAGTGCCGAAAGTAACCGAATTGGATTGAGATTAAGTGGTGAAAAACCGCTAGTGCGAGAGATCGACAAAGAGTTACCGAGTGAAGGATGTTGTACTGGTGCGATACAAGTACCTCCAAATGGTCAGCCTGTCTTATTTATGAATGATCACCCAATTACAGGCGGATATCCAGTCATCTCGAGTGTTGCAGCATATCATCTTGACCTAATCGCGCAGATTCCAACGGGGTGTTTGATTAAATTTAGACAAATTTCAGATTTTATGGACTTAAAATAAATGTACAACACACATAAGCTTTTAATTGCAAATCGGGGTGAGATTGCGGTTCGATTGATTCAAGCCTGCAAAGATTTAGCGATTAGATCGGTTGCAATCTATGCAGATGATGACATGGCGAGTTTACATGTCAAAATGGCGGATGAAGCTTGGGCGCTATCGGGTTTAACTGCAAAAGAAACTTATATCGATATTAATAAAATTTTGGCAATTGCCAAAAAAGCTCAAGTCACGATGATTCATCCAGGATATGGTTTCCTTTCAGAACGTGCTGATTTTGCGCAAGCCGTATTAGATGCAGGGCTTATCTGGGTTGGGCCACCGCCTAAGGCAATTCAACAACTTGGTGACAAGATTCAAGCAAGAAAAATTGCTCAATCAGTTGGTGCTCCATTGGTACAGGGCACAGCACAACCACTACAGTCTGCAGAAGAAGCACTAAAGTTTGCTAAACAATATGGCCTCCCGATTGCTATCAAGGCCGCTTATGGTGGCGGTGGACGTGGTTTAAAGGTCGCTTGGGAGCTCGAGGAAGTTGCGAGCCTGTATGAGTCTGCCGTAAGAGAAGCTACAGCAGCCTTTGGACGAGGCGAATGTTATGTTGAGCAATATTTGGATAAGCCTAGACATATTGAAGCTCAGATTCTCGCAGATCAGTTAGGTCATATCGTTGTTGTTGGAACACGAGATTGCTCTTTGCAAAGACGTAATCAAAAGCTTGTAGAGGAAGCGCCAGCACCATTTATATCCGATGAGATTTATCAGCAAATTGTAAGTTCATCGATCAAGCTATGTCGTGCAGTTGATTATGTCGGGGCTGGTACAGTCGAATATTTATTGAGCCAACAAAATAGCAAGCTGTCATTTTTGGAAGTTAATACACGATTACAAGTTGAACATCCCGTGTCTGAACAAACTTCGGGATTAGATATTGTCGTGGAACAAATAAAAATTGCATTAGGTGAACCGCTTTCAATCCAAGCTACGCCGAAAGCTCAAACACACGCAATTGAGTTTCGTATCAATGCCGAAGATCCTGCACGTGGATTTATTCCCTCATTTGGTCAAATATCCAAATTTATGGCGCCATCCGGTATTGGAATTCGTCTAGACACAGGCGTTATGCAAGGAAGTGAAGTCTCCTGCCATTTTGATTCTTTACTCGCAAAATTAATCGTGACGGGACCAACACGTGAGATTGCCATTCAACGAGCTAAAAGGGCTTTAGCTGCTTTTGAAATAGAAGGTATAGCCACTGTTTTATCTTTTCATAAAGCAGTATTGCAACATCCAGATTTTGTTGACGAATTTAAAGTACATACGCGATGGATTGAGCAAGATTTTTCTCACGAATATGAAGTTCAACAGCGAAGTATGATTCAGGATGATCATCAATTTGCACGCTTCATGATTGAAATAGATGGGAAGTTACAACAAATTGGATTGCCGAAGGAGTTTTTAAATTTTCAAAGCGTTCAACAGCATGTAAAACCTATAGAAGAAGTTAAAGTGTTTGATGAAAAATCACTGCTTGCTCCAATCTCAGGTGTAATTACAGCTTGGAAAGTAGAAGACAATCAAATGGTGGAAAAAGGTGATGTAGTTGCAGTGATGGAGGCAATGAAAATGGAAGTTCAGGTGATTGCTCATCGCAGTGGAGAGATTAAGCAATTAGCACAGATCCATCAAAATTATTCAAACGATGAGAAAATAGCAGAGATTCATCATCCAGCTTGAGACTATGATCATAAAAAAGCCACTAGATCATTATCTAGTGGCTTTGTATGGGTTAACGACGACTTTGATTGTACACAGCCATAGCTGCTGGTAGGTTTTTACGCATATCGCCAATACGTTGAGTATTTGATGGATGTGTTGATAAGAACGATGCACCGCCAGGACCATCAAGACGATTCATTTTTTCCCATAAGCTAATTGCCGCGTTAGGATTGTATCCAGCGCGCGCCATTAACATCAAACCGCCGTAATCGGCACGACTTTCGAGATTACGAGAATAAGGTAAACCAATACCAATTTGGCTACCTAAGTTAATTGCTGCATTTCCAGCTTCACCAATATTAGCGCCTGCGTAGCTGGTACCAATACCAATGGCTAGGCTAGTCAGTGCTTGAGCCCCAATTTTGCTTTTAGCATGCTCTTCAAGAGCATGGGTCATTTCATGTCCCATAATTGCAGCGATTTCATCATTGGTTAAATTAAGCTTATTTACGATACCTGTGTAGAAAACAACTTTACCGCCAGGTGCGACATAAGCATTCACGTTGTCAGATTTCAACACTGCAAGCTGCCAATCAAAGCGTTGTCCAGTTTGATTCATTCGATCTGCATAAGGTTTTAAACGTAAGAAAACCGTATTGATACGTTGATAAGTGCTAGAACTAGTATCAAGTTGGTTTTTAGCACGAGCTTCTTGAGTCATTTTAGAGAAACTTTGTGCTGATTGAGCATTCAAAGTTGCACTATCTGCACCAGCCATATCAGCAAAAGAAGCACAACCAGAAATGGTCATCACTGATGCTGCACAAAGGCTTAAAGCCAGCTTCTTCATACTTATTCTCTCCAAATCAGTATCTTATTGGTTTAATCTTTCATTAGAATTATAAAAAATGTTTGAAGCGCATAACATTCTGAATCTCTCTATAATCATTGTAATTATGTAATCAAACTGAAAATGATATTTGAGATAAATCAAAAAATTAAAGCCAGTGTGAGGCACTGGCTTTGTTAAGAGTCACTTGAAGCGTGTAACCATTATTCTTCGTCGTCAAACTCTTCTTCAGTAAATGCATTTTCTTCTAATGACGTATCAAAAATTAAAATTGCTTTACCATCAGTTTGAATCATGCCTTGATCTTCAAGCGTCTTAAGAACACGTCCAACCATTTCACGTGAACAACCGACAATACGACCAATCTCTTGGCGAGTAATACGGATCTGACGACCATTTGGTAAGATCATTGCTTCTGGTTGTGAAGATAAATCAATTAAACAACGTGCAATACGACCAGACACATCAATAAATGCAAGGTCAGTTACTTTACGTGTTGTATTTTTTAAGCGGCGAACTAATTGAGCAAATACCGCGTAGCTCAAATCAGGATATTGTTTGCTTAATTCGTGGAAGTTGTCATATGAAATCTCGGCGATTTCACAAACATCACGAGTTCTTACTTCCGCAGTACGTTGTGGGTTCTTCTCAAAAAGACCCATTTCGCCAAAGAAATCCCCAGGGTTTAAGTATGCAACGACAATCTCACGTTCATCATCTTCACGTAAAATAATTGACACCGAACCTTTTAATATTAAATACAGTGATTTTGATTCCGTTCCAGCGTCAACAATCGTGGTGCGTTTAGGGTATCTGTTAATATGAGCACGTTTTAGCAAGGCTTTAACAGATTCAGGTAATTGACCTGGTGATAAAGCATCAGTGCTAAGCTGTGAAAAATTTGAAGTCATGCTTAAAATTTCCGAATTTGGATAAAACCGATCGCACAGGCCTTGTTAGAGCCTTTTCTACACAGAAGAGATGAAATTCCTTATCAACTCATTTTATGTTAGTGTACAAGAACAGAGTAAATTTATAACGTTTTTTGGGTAGTTGCAATGCAAACAAGTGTACATTGGTTAGAGAATGTTGCTTTTGAAGCGAAATCAGAAAGTGGTCACACTGTGCTGATGGATGGTTCCGCTGAATATGGTGGTGAAAACCGTGGTCCACGTCCTATGGAGTTGATTTTAATGGGACTTGGTGGGTGTGCTTCGTTTGATATTGTGACCATTTTAAAGAAATCTCGTCAAGATGTGACCAATGTCGTATGTCAGCTAAAAGCTGAACGTGCTGACGCGATTCCAGCAGTTTTTACTAAAATCCATTTGCACTTTATTGTGACTGGAAAAGCTGTCAAAGAAAAGCAAGTTGAGAAAGCAGTTGAACTTTCTGCTGAAAAATATTGTTCGGCAAGTAAAATGTTATCTGATGGTGGTGTCGAAATCACGCATGATTTTGAAATTGTTGAAACTGCTGAAGCTTAAGATTGTTTAGATTTTCTAAAAGGTGATCGATATCGATCACCTTTTTTATTTTAAAAATAATTGTGGATCAACTCGTGCATTATTTAAACTCATACCCCAATGCAAATGTGCGCCTGTCACTCGTCCAGTTTTTCCTATAAGACCGATAAGTTGACCTTGACGAATAGTTTGACCTTTTTCAACATCAATTTTACTTAAGTGGCAAAACATGCTGATTAAGCCCTGACCATGATCAATCATGATGGTATTACCATTGAAAAAGTAGTTTCCAGTCTGAACGACAATACCATCAGCAGGTGCAATTACTTTTTGTCCTACAGGTGCAGGAATATCTAATCCAGAATGTGGAGCACGTTCTTCTCCATTAAAAAAACGCTTCCGACCAAACGAATTACTGAATTTACCTTTAGTTGGACTGATAAAATTGGGAAATTGAGTCCAAGTACTGTTTGTAAAAGAGTCGTAAATATCATTTTGTTCTTTGGCTTCGCGAGCATAGCGGTCAAGTTGCGCTTGAGTAGGATTTACATAATCCTGATTTTTTACGTTTAAACGTTGCTCAGCATATGAGAATGCATTGATCTCAATTTGAATTGGGGCGATATTCGTTTCTAGGCTCAATATTCCAGCAGGAGCAGATAAAGGAATACCGAAAACAGCATATCGTTTAGAATTTTCACGGGAAATTAAAACAGGTTTATGGTTATAAAACACCTGCGTTATTTGGTCTGATAATGGTATTACCGCAATTCCTCCCGCTCGACGCGAGTCTTTAGGTAATTCAGCTACTGAGACTGATGAAAGTGTAATAAGAACAGAAGAAATAACAAACTTATTAAAATACATTGCTTTCAATGACAAGAAAATATTTATGTCAAAGTAGGTCAGATTGAAATTATAAGCAATAGTCCATTTGTGATATTTCAACACATTAAAAATTTATAAAATTATACTTGAAATAGGGAGTTTATAGTCCCATATTATTACTGAGTTATATTAATGATGATTAATATAAATTTTTGAAATATATATAAATTTTATTTGAAATTTAAAAATTAGTTCCCATCTTAATTACAAGTTGAAAATTTGTTGTGAGGAATAACAAGAATGCGTTTTGAAAAATTTACAAACCGTTTACAGCAAGCTCTTTCAGATGCTCAATCGTTAGCAATGGGTAAGGATCATACAGCGATAGCAGGAATTCATATTCTGACAACCTTGTTAGAAGAGCCTGCTAATTTAAGCTTATTACAACAGGCTGGCGCTCGCTTACCTGAGTTAAAGCAGAAATTAGAGCAAGCTTTAAAAAATGCTCCGACATTAGCAAACCCAACAGGTGATATTAATCTTAATCCTGAAGCGGTAAAGGCATTGAATCTTGCGGATCGCTATGCACAGAAAGTTGGTGATGAGTTTTTATCAACAGATTGGGTGTTGTTGGGTTTAGCGGAGACAGGCGAAACCAAAACTATTTTGAATGGTGTTGGTGTTACAGCAGAGAATTTACGTAAAGTCATTGAAAATATTAGAGGAAATGACAAGGTTATGAGTAATAATCACGAAGATCAACGTGACTCATTAAATAAATATACGATTGATTTAACTGAGCGTGCATTGGCAGGTAAGTTAGACCCTGTGATTGGGCGTGATGATGAAATTCGCCGTACCATTCAAGTGTTGTCGCGCCGTACCAAGAATAACCCTGTGTTAATTGGTGAGCCTGGTGTGGGTAAAACCGCAATTGTAGAGGGATTGGCACAACGAATCATCAATGGTGAAGTACCTGAAAGCTTGAAGAATAAGCGTGTACTCTCTTTGGATTTGGGCTCATTACTTGCGGGTGCAAAATATCGAGGTGAGTTTGAGGAGCGCTTAAAAGCCGTTCTAAAAGACCTTGCGAAGCATGAGGGTGAAATCATTCTCTTCATCGATGAGTTGCATACACTTGTTGGTGCTGGTAAGGGTGATGGTGCGATGGATGCAGGTAATATGTTAAAACCTGCTTTGGCTCGCGGTGAGTTGCGTTGTGTTGGTGCAACGACTTTAGATGAATATCGTCAATACATTGAAAAAGATGCTGCACTTGAGCGCCGCTTCCAAAAAGTCTTGGTAGATGAACCGAGTGTGGAAGATACGATTGCAATTTTACGTGGTCTTAAAGAGAAATATGCAACACATCACGGTGTACAAATTCTAGACTCAGCGATTATTGCTGCTGCGAAAATGTCTCATCGATATATTACCGATCGTCAGTTACCAGATAAGGCGATTGACTTGATTGATGAAGCTGCATCGCGCATCAAAATGGAGATCGACTCTAAACCTGAAGCTTTAGATAAATTGGATCGCCGCTTAATTCAGTTAAAAATGCAACTAGAAGCGGTGAAAAAAGATGAAGATGCGGGGAGTAAAGCTGAAGTTAATCATTTAGAGCAACAGATTGCTGAAAAGCAAAAAGAGTACAATGATCTAGAGGAAATTTGGAAAGCTGAAAAAACACTGGTCGAAGGTGATAAAAAGGCTCAAGTTGAACTTGATCAAGCACGTGTTGCTTTAGAAAAAGCAAAGCGTGAAGGTGATTTAGCTGAGGCTGCACGTTTGCAATACGGTGTGATTCCAGAGTTACAAAAACGTTTGGAACAAGCTGAAGTCGCTGAAGAAAATGAGGAACCAAAGCTCATTCGTACTAAAGTGACTGAAAATGAAATTGCTGAGGTGGTAAGTGCAGCAACAGGAATCCCTGTTTCAAAAATGCTTCAAGGCGAGCGTGAGAAACTTCTTAATATGGAAGAGTTTTTACATAATCGTGTAGTTGGCCAAGATGAAGCAGTAGTTGCCGTATCGAATGCAGTTCGTCGTTCACGTGCAGGTTTGTCAGATCCAAATCGTCCAAGTGGATCATTTTTATTCCTTGGTCCAACTGGGGTTGGTAAAACTGAGTTGACTAAAGCATTAGCAAACTTCTTGTTTGATAGTGATGATGCGATGATTCGTATTGATATGTCTGAATTTATGGAGAAGCACTCAGTTAGCCGTTTAGTCGGTGCACCTCCAGGTTATGTTGGTTATGAAGAGGGTGGTGTTTTAACTGAAGCTGTACGTCGTAAACCTTATAGCGTTGTACTGTTTGATGAGGTGGAAAAAGCACATCCAGATGTATTCAATATCTTATTACAAGTGTTGGATGATGGTCGTTTAACGGATTCGCAAGGTCGTGTGGTTGACTTCAAAAATACGGTTATCGTAATGACATCTAACCTAGGTTCACAAGATGTTCGTGAATTAGGAGAAGGTGCAACTGATGATGAGGTAAGAACTGTTGTCATGAGTGCTGTAAGTCAGCATTTCCGTCCAGAGTTTATCAACCGTATTGATGAGCTAGTGATCTTCCACTCACTACAAAAAGCTCAGATACGTGGTATCGCCGATATTCAGTTAGATCGTTTACGTTCCCGTTTGAATGATCGTGATATGGGCTTAACTGTTGATGATACAGCGTTTGATCTGTTAATTGATGCTGGTTTTGACCCGATCTATGGAGCTAGACCTTTGAAACGTGCGATACAACAGCAAGTTGAAAATAGTCTTGCTCAAAAAATATTATCAGGTGAGTTCCAACCAGGAGATAATATTTTGATTAAAGCTGAGGGTGGACAACTGGTATTTGATAAAATCAAACTCAGTTAAATTTTAAAATCTTCAAGTTAAAAAGATGGTGACATAAGTCACCATCTTTTTTTGTATTAAGCAATTTATCAGATTTTTCAATGAATATTACCAATGACATTGCGACATTATGAAAAACTTGATACTTTCTGAGCAAATAAGAAAAAAATTCAGGATGAATTGCAATGGAAAAAAAGCAGCACTATTACACCAATATCGGTGTAATTTTGTTCATAACCGCTCTGCCTTTGAAAGGTTGGGCTGTTCAGCCACTATCAGAAAGGATTCTTGCTCAACAAACAGCTATATTAAACAATACCTTACCTTATATTATTCAGAAAGCTGAACAAGATGCTCAGAAGCCTGAGGAAGAGCGGTGGCGTGCTCAGCGAATTTTAAGTGATAATTATTTGCGAGAAATTCGTATTGAAACGCTTTTAGATGGTGTTCTGTCGCCATACGAAGAACAAAAGAAAAATAATGTCGCTGACTTGCGAGAAAAGAAAAAGGCAACGATCAAGCCTCATGCACAAGATCCAGATCGCTTTACGATATATGAGTTTGAATCATCAAATATCAAAGGTGAGATTCGGATTACTGTCAAGTAACCCGATCTCTTGGATGATTTACTTAGATTTGTCGATGTTGGATTTTCCAAGCACGATGGATTTTGTGATTTCGTTTGAAATCTAAACCGATGGTTTCAGACGTAATTTCCTCAATCTGATACATCGCTTCAATTTCTTCATCTAACTCAAACCCACGATAGTTGTTTGAGAAATACAAGGTACCATCACTTGTTAGGCGATTCATAGCACGTTTAATTAATGAAACATGATCACGCTGAACGTCAAAAGTCCCGTAGAATTTCTTTGAGTTTGAGAAAGTAGGTGGATCAATAAAGATTAAATCATATTGTTCATGACCTTCTTTTAACCACTCAAAGCAATCACTCGCAAAGAACATATGTTGTTCATCGGCATGATCAACAGTTAATCCGTTCAATACAAAGTTTTCTTTTGACCAGCTCAAGTAAGTATTAGATAAATCCACACTCGTTGTGCTTGCTGCTCCACCCAAAGCGGCATGTAAGCTTGCTGTTGAAGTATAACTATACAAATTAAGGAAGTGTTTTCCACGTGCTTCTTTTGCAATACGTAAACGCATTTGACGATGGTCTAGGAATAGACCTGTATCCAAATAATCAGTCAAGTTTACTAAGATACGTGCTTTACCTTCTTGTACGATAAAGCGTTTTGATGCTGTACTTTGCTTGGTATATTGATTTGTACCCGTTTGTCTAGCACGTGTTTTGATAAAAATCGCATCACGATTTAGACCTGTAACTGCACGAATAGCAGCTAAAGCTAAATTGAAACGTTTTTTAGCTTTTTCAGGATCAATACTTTTTGGTGGGGCATATTCTTGTACGTGTAATCGATCACCATAAAGATCGACAGCAACATTAAAATCAGGCAAATCTGCATCATAAATACGTAAACAGAATACGTTTTCTTTTACAGCCCATTTTTTTAGGTTTTGCATATTTTTTTGCAAACGGTTTGTAAAATCTTCTGCACCTTCAATTTTTTCAAATTGTTGAGGTTGCCATGTCGCTAGAAATGGTTGAGTAACTGTTGCTGGTTTAATTGTTCCGAATCGAGTGTAGATCGGCAATTTACCATTCATCAAACGTAATGTTTGAGGGTCATTAAATGCCAAAACATCCGCTTGTTCAATTTGCGCAGCGATGATTGCAGCACGCTGATTTGGAAAATTTTTCTGTAATAAGCTAGATAAACCTAGATAAAGTGAGCGGTTAGATGCTTTATCACCTAAACGTTCACCATAAGGAGGATTCGTTACGATAAATGCTTTTTTACCTTCAGCGTGGAAATCATCCCAATCTGCTAAAGTACGTTCTTCAATCTGGATTTGATCCAATAGTTTTTCGAAGCCTGCAGCAATAATATTTTGACGCGTCGCTTTAACAGCTTCCCAATCAGCATCGTAAGCATAAAATGTTGGTAAATCTTGTTCTAGCGCTTTTTCATGGCGTTCAGCAGCTTCGGCTTTGAGAGATAACCATAAATCACGATCATGTCCATGCCAACCATTGAATCCAAAACGTCTCACTAATCCTGGTGCACGATCAGTGAGTATCATGAGTGACTCAATGATAAATGTTCCTGAACCACACATTGGATCTAAAATAATATCAGGTCGATAATTTGCTAAATCTGCTTTTAGTAATATCGCAGCTGCAAGGTTTTCTTTGATCGGAGCGTCAGTCATAAAGCGGCGATAGCCACGCTTGTGCAATGAGTCACCCGATAAATCTAAGCAATAAGTATGTTCAGTTTTGCCAGCCAAAGCATAAAGGGTAATTTCAGGCTGTTTAATATCGATACTTGGACGCTTACCAACAGCTTCCATAAACGAATCGACAACACCATCTTTCACACGTAAAGTTGCAAATTGAGTGTTTACTTTAATGTCTCGTTCAACATGTAAACGCACTGCGAAGGTGCTTTGCGGTGCAAAAATGAGAGACCAGTCAAAGCTGATTGCACCTTCATAGAGTTCTTCTGCGACATCACGGGCATCATGAGTATGTTCTAATTCGTGAGTGTGGATCGGTAACAACACGCGAGAAGCAAGTCTAGACCACATACAAACACGATATGCATTTTCTAGTGTACCTTTAAATACCAAACGTCCAGCAAAGCGTTGAATGTTTTGAATACCTAAATTTTCAAGTTCTTGTTGTAATAAGGTCTCAAGTCCATCCGCACAGGTCACCCAATAGTTTGTCAGACGTTGTGTAGAATTCATGCACATTTCCAAAAAAGCAGTTCAGCAATCGGCTATTTTAACTGATTTTTAATGAAACTGTCGGTGCAAATTTGTGTGATCGACCGCATTATTGACTATTATTTTTACTATTTTTAATCAATTTTCATAAAAATATTCTTTAAGTTTAAATGTATTTTTAATTATTGGTACATATTTTGCTTTCTACGTGATGAATCAAGAATATACATTTCTCCCAACGACGTGAGGACTTTATGAAAGAAAGCATGAATAGTGAAATTAAGGTAAATGCTGAAGCTTTTGCTATCGCAACACAAATGTATGTTCGTTTAAGACGTGTATCCAGTCGTGTAATTGATGTGATGTACTTAGTTAACAATAAAGAATATGCAAAACACATTATAGAAATTGCGTTGGAAACAAGTGACCAAGAGTTGGCTCACTATGTTGATCGTTTACGTCCATTAATAGATTTATATCCAGAGCCTACGTTAGCCATAGTTGAAAATAAAAAGCTAGAAGAAACAGAAGAAAGCTATTTTATGGAAGTTACAGAAGAAGAAATTTATAAAGCTCAAGTCGCTCACCATTATATTGGTGCATTGCGATAAGTGATAATAATAAAAAAACAATAAGTGAAAAATAATTACAGCGTTACAAGGGTGTAGAGCTTTTTCTACATCCTTATTTTTTTGATTTTCTTTTCATCAAATTAACATGCAGAGAAAATATTAAATCGTTATTGTAGATCACCACTAAAAAGTTTTGCTGAGTGCTGAAAACTTCAACGACGAAAGAAATATAAAATCTGTATAATGCGTTAACTTAACGTATAAGGAATCTCTTATGCACGTGGCAACATTGCATACTTTGAGTCAGATACAGCTCAATCAACAAGGAAATCTCAAGCATTTTTTAACGATTGAGGGGCTTTCAAAAGAAAGTCTGACTAAGATTTTGGATACAGCACAAAGCTTTTTAGATGATAATAATAATTTGATTAATCGTCCGCTTCTAGAAGGGCGCACGGTAATGAATCTATTTTTTGAAAACTCTACTCGTACACGTACTACCTTTGAAGCAGCAGCTAAACGTTTATCCGCAAATGTATTAAATATTGATATTGCACGCTCAAGTACATCTAAAGGTGAAACTTTGCGTGACACTCTGTGGAATTTAGAAGCTATGGCTGCGGACGTATTCGTCGTGCGTCATTCCTCTTCAGGTGCTGCACACTTCATAGCAAAAGATGTATGTCCTAAGGTCGCAATTATTAATGCAGGTGATGGTCGTCATGCGCACCCAACGCAAGCGATGCTAGATATGCTGACCATTCGCCGTGAAACTAAAAAGCCTTTTGAGCAATTAAGCGTTGCAATTATTGGTGACATCAAACATTCACGTGTTGCACGTTCAAATGTCGCTGCTTTGCAGACATTGGGCTGTAAAGACATTCGAGTGATTGCACCGAATACTTTGTTACCTGTGGGTTTTAATGAATACGGTGAACATGTTCGCTTGTTCAATCAAATGGATGCAGGTGTGACTGACTGTGATGTCATCATTGCATTACGTATTCAGAATGAACGTATCGACTCTCCAGCATTATCATCTCAATCTGAGTTTTACAAGCTGTATGGTTTAAATAAAGAACGTCTTGCTTTAGCTAAACCAGATTGTATTGTGATGCATCCTGGACCGATGAACCGTGGCGTTGAAATTGATTCGAGTGTCGCTGATGGCGATCAATCAGTGATTTTAAAACAGGTCACGAATGGTATTGCGGTTCGCATGGCAGTATTGGCACTTGCGATGCAAGGTCAGCTCCAAGAACAAGGTTTAATTGAAGCGATTGCTGTATAAGGGTGCTACACATGAGTATTGTAAAAATTGAAAATGTCCGTGTACTCGATCCAATTCAAAAAACAGATCAAGTTAAAACTGTTTATGTAGAGAACGGTAAAATTGTTGATGTTACGTCTCAGGTTGATCAGACGATTGATGGTCAAGGTAAATGGTTAATGCCAACTATGGTTGATCTCTGCGCGCGTTTGCGTGAACCAGGACAACAACAGCATGGCACATTAAAATCTGAGGGGAGAGCTGCGCGAGCAAACGGTATTTTGCATGTAATTACACCTCCTGACTCAAAGCCGATCGTGCAAGATAATGGTGCGTTAATCCATGGTCTAATCGAGAAAGCTCAACTAGATGGTGGTATTTATCTTCAAATTATTGGTGCTCAAACTCAAGGTTTAAATGGCAAGCAACCTTCTAATATGGCTGGTCTAAAAAAAGGCGGCTGTACTGCGGTTTCAAATGCTAATGCCGCATTTGATAATGATGATGTCGTGATTCGCACGCTGGAATATGCTGCTGGTCTAGATTTAACAGTAGTATTTTACGCAGAAGAGCCGCAAATCGCGAAAGATGGTTGTGCACATGAAGGCTTTATTGCATCGCGTCAGGGTTTGCCAATGATTCCTGCGATTGCTGAAACTGTTGCGATTGCTAAATATTTACTCATGATTGAAGCAACAGGTGTCAAAGCCCATTTTGGTTTATTGTCATGTGGCGCGTCTATAGATTTGATTCGTGCTGCGAAAGCCAAAGGTTTGCCAGTAACTGCCGATGTAGCAATGCATCAACTTCATTTAACTGAACAATTGACGGATGGATTTAATTCTCTAGCACATGTTCGTCCGCCACTGCGCTCTGAACAAGATAAAGCTTTGTTGCGTCAGGGTTTAAAAGAGGGCGTGATTGACGCTATCTGTACCCATCACGAACCATTAAGTAGTTCAGCAAAAATGGCTCCATTTGCTGAAACTCAGCCAGGTATTACAGCGTTCGATACCTATGTCGGTTTAGGTGTTCAGCTTATCCAAGAAGGTGTTTTTGATGCTTTAGAATGGGTCGAAAAAGTTACCTTAAATCCTGCTAAAGTTGCTAATATGACTGAACGTTGGAAACAAGAAGCAGGTTGGGTACTGGTTGATCCAGAGCTAGAGTGGACTGTTTCAAAAGAAACAATTTTATCTCAAGGTAAAAATACACCGCTATTAGGTCAAACCTTGAAAGGCAAAGTGCTTCAGACATTTATCTAAACTTTATTTCTGAGCAGAATAGGTCAAGTTACTTATTCTGCTTAACTATTTTAATTAGTTAATTCATTATTGTGATCTTTTCTTACAGAGTTTATTGGTAGATTATTTCGCTTCTAAAAAGGTTCTATAAAAATGAGAATTACATTCATTGGTGCAGGGCGTGTTGCCTATCATTTAGCAAAAGTACTCCATCCTGATCACCAGATTGTACAAGTTTTTAGTCGTGATTTAGAAAAAGCCAATCGTTTAGCATCGTTAGTGGATGCTGTTGCCATCAGTGATTTTGAGCAATTAAGTTCTGATATTGATCTAGTGATCATCGCTATTTCAGATCAAGCAATAGCTCAAGTTATTCAAAAAATTAGCGCTTCTTTGCAGCAAGTATTAATTGTACATACTTCAGGAAGTACAAGTTTAGAAGTTCTTTCAGTAGTTCACGGCAAATCAGGTGTATTTTATCCTTTACAAACATTTAGTTATGAACGAGAGATTGACTGGACTACAACGCCTGTGTTTGTCGAGGCTGTAAACAATCATGATTTGGATTTACTCACCTCATTAGCAGGTAGTTTGACTCAGAAGGTTTACCAATACAGCTCTCAACAGCGTCAGACATTGCACATGGCTGCTGTTTTTGCATGTAATTTTAGTAACTACTGTTATGATATTGCTAAACAAATTGTTGATGAACAACAGGTCGATTTTTCTTTACTTCACCCATTGATATTGGAGACTGCACAAAAAGCAACGATCAATGACCCTAAAGAAATGCAGACAGGTCCAGCCATGCGTGGTGATGAAAATATTTTAAAAATGCATCATAAGTTATTAGAAAAAGATGCAAGAAATGATCTTGTTGATGTTTATCAGCTCTTAAGTGAATGTATTAAGACCCGTCATTTACCTGGTAAATAACCATAAATGTATAAATTGTATAATCTTTTTTATCTAAACTAAGCTCGGTCGTGTTTGCATTTTTTTATAATTAATAACAAGAGGGGCAGATCGAATAATGCCTGTATTAGAAAACTTAAGTATTGTTTATAAACACATTTAGCTGATATGAGTTGTTTAAATATCAGCTTAGAAATTATGTAAATGTGTCTTGAACTTAATCAATTCTTTTGTTTAAAACGATGTTTGCATTTTAGACATAAATAATCTTGAAAAATATTCTTGTCGATCACGACACCCGCTTTTTTTCCGAAAATATTACCAACGACGCCACCTGTAATCCCGACACTAATTGCACCCACGAAAGTTCCAATAGTTCCACCAACAATTACACCCAATGGACCTGCTACAGTTCCTATAGCTGCTCCAACTGATGCACCAGTTGCTGCACCACCAACTGTACCAGCAGTTGTGCCAGCAGCAGTCATTAAAACGCCACCTGTAGTTTTCAGTAATTTGTCATGATCACGTACTTCGATTTCTGTAGAACCACATTTGGGGCATTGCAGAGTTTTTTCCATAAAACCAACCTATCTTCATCTTTGGGCTAAATCATTGCACTGAATAGAGCACTCATTGTTTATGAAGCAATAATTTCTTCATTTGAGATCAAAATGATTCATTATTTATTTTAGCTAAACATGAACAAAAAATATTTATAGATCATGTAAATAGAAGGCTGTAAATTTGAACACATTTGATTTTACAAAGTAAGCATATAGGTTTGATAGGTACAGCTTTTATAAGTTGTTTTAATAATTCACTTTTTGTCTTTTATATTTGAAATTTAAAATTGAGTTGGTTTTTAATAGGTTGAAATAGCATTAAATGTTGATATTTAATGCTATTTTTTAATTTTGATGAATTACTACTTTATTTTTTTGAAAATAAAGTCATTGATCTTATGACCAGATTCAAGCCCACGACGTTCGAATTTGGTCACTGGACGCCATTCAGGGCGAGGGTAGCTATTACCTTTACCTGCTAAATTTTCCATATCAGGACGATTGTCCAAAATATCAAGCATCCATTCTGCGTATGGTTCCCAGTCAGTAGCTGCGTGGAAAGTCCCACCAAGTTCCAACTTCTGTTCAACTAATTGCATACGCTCATGTATCACGAAGCGGCGTTTAAAATGACGCTTCTTCTGCCATGGATCTGGGAAATAAAGTTGTACACAGTTAATACTGTTGTCTGGCATTTCACGTAATACTTGGATTGCATCAGCATCCAATACAAATAAGTTCTTTAAACCTGCCATGCCTGCTTCATAGACACATTGTGCGATACCAGGAACATGCACTTCAATGCCGACAAAGTTGCGCTCAGGGTTTGCTTTAGCCATGAGTACTAAAGAACGTCCCATACCAAAACCGATTTCAACGGTTAATGGACGTTCTGGATGCTCAAAGTGCTGACGTAAATCACCAACAGGGTATTCCAAAATTAAATCACGATAATCTTCTAAAGCAGTACGTTGTGACGTATTGAGCGGAGCTGAACGACGCATAAACGTCACAATTTCACGGTGCTCAGGCAAATTGTCGAGTTCCGTAATTTGCGTTTCTAACTGATCGTTTGACATGATTCTGGAGATATAAATATAGAAATGCCGTATTTTAAGTGTTCAGGTGTTCAAGTCAAACTTTTAAATCGTTTTATTTACTTGAAATTTTTTAGTAGTGATTAAAATTTGTCAAAAAAGCTTCATAGAGTTGTCATAGAAGTTGCATAGCCTAATTGCAATTTAAAACACTTAGTAAAAAACTATGAAAAATTTTAATTACCATTCGCTTGCAATTTGTTTAGGTCTGTTAGGAGCTTCTTCTACATTTTCTATTGCACATGCGCAACTCATGTTTAGCCAATATGTTGATGGTAGTAGCAACCGTAAAGGTTTAGAAATCTATAATCCTGATACGACAACAGTAAATTTAGCAGATTATGAAATCCAACAATTTAATAATGGGGGAACAGTCAAAACAGCAGCATTTCCTTTACAGGGGGCTTTAGCCAGTAAACAGAAATATCTAATCGGGCGTTCAGAATTACAAACACAATTAGGCAACAAAGTGAATCAAGTAGCAGGTCTGTCATTCAATGGAGATGATGCGATTGTATTACTTTATCGTGGTACACCTGTAGATCGTTTTGGACGGATAGGTGAGCGTCCAACTTCAGGTTGGGGCACTACAGTCTATAGTGTTGCTAATAGTTTTAAACGAGTACAAACTGATAATCCTGTGATCAGTGTTGATCCGACCAGTCCATTTGATTTAGATCAGTCTTGGCAAGCTTGGTCAGATCGAAATGATTTTTCAAATTTGTCAGGTTCAACACCAACGCCTCCAGTCAATGAATCAGTCAGCTGTAGCAGTGCGGATACTCCAATTGCGAACTTAGCACAGTCAACCCAAAATCAAAATTATACGATTCGTGGGGTGATCACGGCGGACTATCGCTATAGCAATGGATTTTCAGGTTTCTATATACAAACGCCAGATAGCAAGGCGACACCTAATGTGAGTAATGCTATTTTTGTTTATATTCCTGCGAGTAGTGCTGTCAAAGGCGGACAAATCGGTGATGAGGTGATTTTACGCGGTCGTCTCACTAACTATCAAAACCAACTTCAAATTGATCAATTACAGCAAGACATTCAGACCTGTAATCAAAATATGGCATCTCTAATTCAGCCGCTTGATCTTAATTTGCCATTCACGAGTCTGATTGACAATAAAGGTAATACACCAAAACGCTATCAAGGGATGTTGGTGAAATTACCGCAAACTTTAACTGTCAGCGAGAACTATAATTTTGGGCGTTATGGTGAGTTGTCCCTGAGTCTTGGTCGCCTATTTATTCCTACCAATCTATATCCAGCTTTATCGAATGAAGCGAAGGCATTGGCACAACAAAATTTGCTTTCTAAAATCATTTTTGATGATGGCTATAATAATCAAAATCGAGCGCCATGGTTGCCACAAAACTTTAGTGCTTTAAACACTTTACGTTCTGGATATCAATTAAAGAATGCACAAGGTATTTTGGAATATCGCTTTAATGCTTGGCGTGTACAACCAATTGCAGGTGTAAACTTGCCTGAAGTCGTTACCACGACTAATCCACGTACGACAATTGCTGTGAAACAAACTAAACATATTCGTGCTGCAGCATTTAACGTGTTGAACTATGACAATGGCAAGAATGGTTTCCCTACAGAACGTGGTGCGAACAGTCAGGCTGAATTTGATAAGCAACATGCCAAAATCATAAGTGCATTAAAATCCATTGATGCTGATGTGTATGGTTTGATGGAGATTGCCAATAATGGTTATGGTAGTGATAGTGCGGTTGCTTATTTAACCAAAGCTTTAGGACCAGATTGGAAATATGTAATTCCTGAAGGTATAAATCAATTAGGCACAGATGTGATTGCTGTGGCGATTATTTATAATAGCAAACGTGTTCAACCAGTGAATAAAGCAGCCGTTCTAGATCTGGGTGAAAAGAATCGTTCAACTATCGCACAATCATTCAAACCAGTGCATGGTGGACAAATTTTCACAGTGATTCCAAATCATCTTAAATCTAAAAGTTGTTCGGGCGTTGACTTGAACTCGCTTGATGCAGATCAAAAAGATGGTCAAGGTTGTTGGAATCCGACTCGTGTTAAAGCCGTCGAACAGCTTACTCAGTGGATTGCAAAGAATCCTACCCAAGTCAAAAATCCAAATATTTTGTTGCTTGGTGATATGAATAGCTATGCCAAAGAAGATCCAATCTTGAGTTTTGAAAAAGCCAACTACAAAGTTCTACTTAATGACAGCAAAATCGGCGAGGGTACGAACGCTTATAGTTACGTCTTTGGGGTTTCCAGTAATAGTGATGGTTATGGTGGAGCAGGTAATCTTGATCATGCGATTGCTGATGCAAATCTCTATAAACGTGTAGTTAAAGCTTTTGCTTGGCATATCAATGCTGATGAGCCGACAGTACTTGATTACAATGAAGAATATAAAACTGATGAGCAAAAAGAACTTTTCTTTGCTGCAGACCCATATCGTTCATCTGACCATGACCCTGTCATTGTAGATTTAGACTTAAAAACACCAGATGCTCAGCTAGATTCGAATCAGAAAAATATGATTGTCGAGTTCTTAAATTCTCTATTTGAGTGGCTAGGTAAGCTTTTTGGTCGAGCTTAACTACATTCCGTGACATTGTGCAGTTTGTTTTTTCATAAATTAATCAATCGTCACGGAATATAACTTGCAAGCTAGAAAAAAATTCATTAATAGTAGATGGGTAGATGTTTTTAGCATTAGAGCTATTATAAATTTAAATCTATATCTGTTCTCGATGTTCATTCGAAGTTCAAGAGCATAAGTAGTTAGATAACAAGGATTAGAGATGAAGTTGTATTATTCACCAGGCGCATGTTCGTTAGCGGCACACATTATTTTAAATGAAATAAATGTTGATTTTGATTTAGAACGAGTTGATTTAAAAACGCATAAAACTTCTAAAGGTGCAGATTATTACGAGATTAATCCTAAGGGTTATGTCCCAGCACTAGAAATTAATCCAGGTCTAATTTTGACTGAAAATGTAGCGATATTACCATTCTTAGCACAACACGATCCAAAGCAAGATTTAATTCCACCATCAGGGATGGGGCGAGCTAAAGTATTGGAATGGTTGGGTTATTTGAATTCGGAACTTCATGATGCATATGCTGTTTTCTTTGGTGGTAAACTTACAGATGATGAAAAGACCAAAGCATATGCAGAAGTAGATCGTTTACTTAAATATATCGATAATTATTTAGCTGAATCTGAATATGATTATCTAGTTGATGATAATTTTGGTCCAGCGGATGCATATTTATTCGTACTGACAAACTGGTCAAATCATATTGAGCATGATTTAACGCCTTATACCAATATTATCGCGCTTCGTAATAAAGTTGCAGAACGTCAGTCTGTACAAATTGCTATGCGTGATGAAGGTTTGTTTAATTAAAAATGTACAAATAAAAAAGCCTCTGTCTACAGAGGCTTTTTTATTATCAACAAATTATTGTTGAGCTTTTTCTTTCACTTCAGCTGCACCTGATTCTACAGCACCAGCAACATTGGCAGTTGCATCACGTGCAGCAGCTTCGGTTTTAGCAGCAGCTTCAGCAGTTGCATGAGCAGTATGATCAGCAGCAGCGTCGATTTGATCAGCAGCAGTATCAACTGCTGTAGCTACATTGGTTGTTGCAGCATCAGCAGCATTTTTCACATCAGCGCCAGCTTGTTCTGCAGCGTTTTCTAAATGTTCACCCGTTGTTGCACCAGTTTCAGGTGCTTTATCTTTATTACAGCCTACAAGAGCAACAGTAGCAGCTAGACCTAACGCAACAAGTAATTTATTCATTTTCATATTTCCTTTTCGTTGTGGCATCCAACATGTATGGATATCGAAAATATAAACACAAAGCGAGTGAATAAGAAAGTTACAAATTTGTTGATAACTTGTAAAAACACACACTTACATTGTTAAATGTAAGTGTGGTCACAAAACAAGATATTGACTTAATTCGTAGAACGAATCATGTAATCAAAGGCAGATAATGCTGCTTTCGCACCTTCGCCTGTTGCGATGATGATTTGCTTGTATGGTACTGTCGTACAGTCACCTGCAGCAAATACACCCTGTACATTGGTTTCATTACGATCGTTAATCACAATCTCACCACGATTGCTGAGTTCAACTGCACTGTTCTTTAGGAAATCCGTATTTGGCAATAAACCAATTTGTACAAAGATTCCCGCAAGTTCTACTGTGTGTTCTACATCGGTCGCACGATCTTTATACTTCAATGCTGTCACTTGTGAACCATCACCAACCACTTCAGTACTCAAGGCATTGGTGATAACGGTGGTATTCGGCAAGCTATTTAACTTATCCTGTAAGACTTGGTCAGCACGAAGTTTGGTATCAAACTCAACCAAAGTCACATGCTCAACAATCCCTGCTAAATCAATCGCAGCTTCTACACCCGAGTTACCTCCACCAATCACTGCAACTCGTTTACCTTTAAATAATGGACCATCACAGTGTGGGCAGTACGCAACACCACGTGTACGGTATTCAGCTTCACCAGGAACATTCATTTCTCTCCAACGAGCACCTGTTGAAAGAATGATGGTCTTAGACTCAAGCTTAGCACCATTTTCTAGTTCAACTTCAACCAAGCCATTCGCCGTTTGGTCTGCACCTGTGATTTTGCTGACTCTTTGTAAGTTCATGATGTCCACGCCATATTCACGAACATGCGCTTCCATATCTTGAGCAAACTTAGGACCAACTGTTTTTTTGGATCGTGGTAAAGTTTTCAATATCCATGGTATCCATGACTTGACCGCCAAAACGTTCAGCCACAATCCCTGTTTTGATCCCTTTACGCGCTGCATAGATTGCTGCTGTACCGCCTGCAGGACCACCACCAATCACCAATACATCAAAAGCATCTTTCGCATTGAGAAGAGCTGCATCTTTCTCTGCTGAGTTGCTATCTAACTTCGCGATGATTTCTTCCAAAGTCATACGGCCCTGACCAATATGTTCATTGTCTTGGAACAACATTGGGACTGCCAAGATTTTGCGTTCTTCAACTTCTTCTTGGAAGAAACCACCATCAATCATGGTCGCAGTTGCATCAGGGTTATAGATCGCAATCAAGTTCAACGCTTGAACTACATCTGGACAGTTGTGACAACTCAACGATACAAACACATCAAAGTTTGATGTTAAGTTCAAACCTTTAATCTGATTTAACACCTCATCAGACACTTTAGGTGCATAACCTGAAACTTGTAACAATGCCAAGATCAAAGAGGTGAACTCATGTCCCATTGGTAAACCAGCGAAGAACACACGCGGTTGTTCACCTGCTTTAGCCACACCGAAGCTAGGACGGCGAGCGTTTGAACCGTCAAAACGCGCCGTAACTTGATCAGAAAGTTCAGCAATTTCGGTCACGAGTTCTTTAATTTTTGCAGCTTTATCGGATTCATCTAAAGCAGCCACTAACTCGATTGGACTTTCTAAACGTTCTAAGTAAGCTTTTAATTGAGTTTTAATATTTTGATCTAACATGTATTTCTCCAAATTCTCAGCAATTCAATCAGCTAAATTCTTTCAATGGGGCTATAGTACGCAAATTATTTAAATAGGTAAAACAGGTTGTTTTTATTATTTTGATCGTATTTTTGAATCCATAGGCCTATGTTAATTAAATGCTTTGAAAGATAAAACTTGAATACTTTTGAACTTGTTATATAACTGCAATCTTTACATGGCATAACTAAGGGAAAGTGAAATGGCTTTACAGCGTGGTATTTATCAACACTATAAAGGTCAACTTTATCAGGTATTTAATGTTGCAAGACATAGCGAAACAGAAGAAGAGTTGGTTGTATATCAATGCTTGTATGGTGATTATTCCATGTGGGTTCGACCTTTAAGTATGTTTACTGAAACTGTTGCACTTGATAGTGATGAAATTATTCCACGTTTTAAGTTGATTCAACCAACATAATTGATAGCCAAAGGTCTGAGCATCATCGGGAGTGAAATATGACCAGCACGGTGTTTTTAAAACGAATTGCTGATTTATATGATGAATTTAAACAACATGATGCTCGACAGGCAGATCGTTTAAGACGCTTTCGGAACATTGAAGCTGAGTCCGCTAAATTATTGGCTATGCTGGTACGAACACAGCAATCCCAACGTATTTTAGAAATAGGCACTTCCACTGGTTATTCAACACTTTGGTTAGCTGAGGCTGCAAAGACAGTTGGCGGTCATGTTCAAACGCTTGAAATCAATGCATTCCGTAGTGCACAAGCGAAGAAATATGCAGAAGAATTTAGTCTAGAAGCGTATATTGATTTTTGGGTGGGAGATGCAGCTGATTATTTGGCAGCATCTGCCGAGCAATATGATCTCATACTTTTAGATGCCGAACGCGGAAGCTATGCTGGTTATTGGAATGATCTCAAAAGACTCATGTCAACTAAAGGTGGGGCTTTAATTATTGATAATGTAATTTCTCACCCAGCAGAAGTGAAGCCATTATTAGATTTGATAAAAAATGACGAACTTTATATGAGTACTATATTACCTATAGGTGCAGGCTTATGTATGGTCGTCACGAAGTGAGTTAGTTTTGGTATGTGCCAATCGATAATCTTGAGGGCTACACCCCATTATTTTATTAAATGCACGTGTGAAATTGGCAGGGTTGGAATAACCTAACTCATATGCAATATGTGTAATGGTAAAGGATGTATTTTCAAGTAATTCAATTGCACGCTCAGTACTGATCTTTTGTTTTAGGCGATTAAATTCTACTCCTTGTTGTTGCAAATATCGTTGTAGGGTTTTGGTTGAAATATTTAATACTTTCGCGCATTCAGTCAGTGTCGGAACTTGATTCGCTTGCCTTAACATCGTACTGATCCACTCTACAATTTCACCCTGATGATAAATTTTCTGAATTTGTTCCTGACAACGTTGTTCTACAACTTTTAAGCTATGTGCATCTGCTAAAGGCAAGGGAAGTGCTAATTGCTGCTGATCAAGTACAACTCTGATCCCTGTAAACCAAGTGTAATTGAAATGAAACTGAGCTTTGACAAGGTGTATGTATCTATCACTGTAGGAGGGTTCAGGAATACTTAAATAAATTTGATAGCGTTGTAATTGCTGACCTGCAAGCTCAAATAGACTGTAATAAAATCCGACTGCAATTGCTTCGATATGGAAGCTTAAACAACGTTTATTCATCTGCAAAATTGGTTCAAATAATAATTCCACCTTTTGCTGCGCTTGTGAAAACTGAATGGAAAGCTTAAAGCTCGGCATAATCAGCTTGAAATATTGTGCAATTAATTTTAATGCATGATCCAGATTGGGACTGGTCATAAGTGCATAACCGACCAAGCTATGTGAACTTAGTTTCAAATTTCTGCCTAACTGAAAGGCTAAATCTTCTGTATTCGGTAAACTTAAGCCTAACTCAATAAATTGTTCGATTTGTTGAATTGATAAAAATTCAGTTTGAGATAATTGATCCTTAAATCGATTTAAAACTGAATTATCGTATTGATTGGTACTGATCAATATCTCAATCAAACGTAAATAATAGCGAGCTGGAATAACAGGGATTTGTTGTTTGTGCACAATAAATCTCCACTAAAGTCTTAAAATGATAATATGAAGTCTTAAAATGATAATATAGCAACTGTTCAGAAGAACACAATCAATTCAAGCAAAACATTAAACGCTTGATTGAGGAGTTTAGAATGAATATGCATGCGCAATTAGATGTAGAACAAACAACTACACCATTTAAGGATAAAAAGCGTCATTTGTGGTTACTTGGTCTTGCAGTACCTGCTATTGCGATGAGTGGACTTGCTGGCTATCAATTTGGACCTAAAAAATCGAAAAAGTTTTTTGCCTCATTTGGACCATTATTTATCCATGGTGTGATCCCAACTCTAGACAAATTAATTGGTGAGGATACTGAAAATCCACCACTAGATGCGATTGCGGACTTAGAAGCTGACCCATATTACTCTCGCATTGTGAAGCTTTTTATACCACTCCAATATGCGACCAACGTTTATGGAGGATACTTAGCAAGTCGAAAAGGCACATCTGTAGCTGATCAAGTTCTGTTAGGAACTTTAGTTGGTATGGTGAATGGTATTGCAATTAATACTGCACATGAATTAAGCCATAAAAATGGTCGTTTAGAACATTATTTATCACATCTTGCATTAGCGCCATCAGGGTATAACCACTTCAGAATTGAACATCCATATGGGCATCATCGTCGAGTAGCAACACCTGAAGATCCTGCATCATCACGTTTGGGTGAGACCTTTTGGAAGTTCTTACCACGTACAGTAATTGGAAGTTTTAAATCTGCAATTGAGATAGAAAAGAAACGTTTAGAACGCAAAAAACTACCATTTTTCTGCAAGGAAAATGAACTGATTCATGGTTGGGCCATGTCAGCAATTTATCATGGCTTGATGTTTAAGAAATTTGGTATGCGTTCAGTTCCATTTCAACTCACTCAAGCTACATATGCGGTGACTCTATTTGAAGCCGTTAACTATATTGAACATTATGGTTTAAAACGTGAGAAGAAAGAAAATGGGCAGTATGAGCGTACTTTGCCAGAACATAGCTGGAACAATAATAATTTAGTGACGAATCTATTTCTGTACCAGTTACAACGTCATTCAGATCATCATGCTTATCCGACACGCAGTTTCCAAACCTTACGTCATTTTGAAAATGCACCTCAATTACCAGCAGGTTATGGCGCCATGCTTTTACCAGCCTTCATTCCAGCATGGTGGTCAAAAATTATGGATGATCGAGTGGTAGAGCATTACAACGGTGACTTGAGTAAAGTAAATTTACACCCTGATGCCGAAGCACGAATATATGAAAAATATGCAGAAGAGATAGATATGATATGAAGAAAGCCCTGAAAAGGGCTTTTTTTATGATGAAGCAGAAATTTGAAGACGTTTAAAGTGTAAATCAAACTCAAGATATTTCTGCACAAAAGCTGTTTTATCTGTTGAGCGAAGTAAATTATCGTAAATAAACTCTGGTACTGGGTGGTAAAGTTCGCCTGAACCATTGTTATAGAAAATTTTTAAATAACGTGAAGAAACATCATATTTCCAAGATGTTACGACTACAGATTTTTCCATACCTTACACCCCCGCAGTGATCATCGTTTATTACATATAAAAAAACTCTTTAAGTGCTCATCTTTTGACAGTACTCCAACTTTGTACAACTGACAATCAGAAAATGAAGTTTTCTAGTGAATAAAAAATGATAAGAATCATTGAAAAATATGATTGCTTATATGAGAGTAACCTGCATAAAAAAACCACTCTAAAAAGAGTGGTTTTTAACTAATCACTATATCTAGAAATTAGATTTTACCAACTAAGTCGATAGATGGAGCGATTGTATCGTTACCTTCTTTCCATTTAGCAGGGCAAACTTCGCCTGGGTGGCTAGCTACGAATTGAGCAGCTTTAAGTTTACGTAAAGTTTCTGATACGTCACGAGCAATTGCATTGTCATGAATTTCAGCAGTTTTGATAACGCCTTCTGGGTTTACAATGAAAGTACCACGAAGTGCTAAACCAGCTTCTTCAATATGAACGTCAAAAGCGCGAGTTAATTGATGTGTAGGGTCGCCAACTAATGGGAACTGAGCTTTACCAACTGCTGGTGAAGTTTCATGCCATACTTTATGAGAGAAGTGAGTGTCAGTTGTTACGATATAAACTTCTGCACCAGCTTTTTTGAACTCTTCATAGTTTTCAGCAGCATCTTCAACTTCTGTTGGGCAGTTAAATGTGAATGCAGCTGGCATAAAAATAAGAACAGACCATTTGCCTTTAAGATCAGCATCAGTTACTTGAATGAATTCACCGTTGCGGAATGCATCAGCTTTAAATGGTTTAACTTCAGTATTAATCAAGCTCATCATTGTCTCCATGATTGAGGTTTATCTTTAAACTTGTTTGCGAGGTCTAGAATAAATAATTTCTAGTTATTGGGGAAATAGTATTTTTACATGACTAAAATCGGAAAATTAAATGATCCGAGATCGATAGCTTTCACCCAAAAAAAGATATTTCCATTTGACTCCATTCACATGAAGCAAAAATGACAAATATCGAAAATGATCGTGCTCTACAACATGAAGCCGATAGCCTTAAAATTCAAGGGTAAAATTGAAAAAAATAAAATTATATAAAAATCCATGTTCTGCACGAAGTTCATGCATGTTGGAGATATTATTGTTTATGCTCAAATATTGGACGAAATGTTTCTTGTTTCAAATGTTTGTGATGTTTAGAATTTGAGATAGGGTATTGAAATACTGTGAAGTATTAAGCAGGATTAAAGTTAACAGCGAGCGAGATTACTCGTATTCAAAGAGAATTAATACAACAAATGACAGATCAATTAAGAGAAAAATTTGAGAATCTTGAACTCAATGCGGGTTTAGGAAAGATCAGCGCATTTATATCTATGTCTTTAGGATTATTAAGCATTTTCGGTGCTTTATGTTTTTTATTTCCTTCAGTTCTCACGATGCCAGAACTACGTCCGCTATACGTTAAACATTATGATGCTTTTTATTTTAGTTTAATGATCGCGATTGTACTTAGTGTAGGTTTTGGTGCGTTTAGTGCGATTTTTAGACAAAATCGATATGGGTTTTATGGTTTGTGTTTCGCATTATTTGCGGCTGTTTTGGGATGTGGGTTAATTAAAGCTCCAACATTGCCGAATATTCCTTTCTATGCAGGTATTGATTATTTCGTACTGACACTGGTGATCTTAGCTTTAGTTTTTATCCCTTTAGAAGGTTTTTTTTGCTAAAAATCCCCATCAAAAAATACTTAGAGTGGGATGGGTGACGGATATGAAATATTTCATGTTCAGTCACATTGGCATTCAACTCTTTACCTTTCTAACAGTCATGCCGATTCAGTATTGGATTACTCATCTTCCGAATAATCCAATCGTTCCTTTTGTGCAAGCACAGCCGATTTGGTTGCAATTTATAGAATTGTTGATTGTCGTTGATTTCGTTGTGTATTGGTTGCATCGCGCGATGCACGAGGTGAATTTCTTGTGGCGTTTTCATGCGATCCATCATTCAACGGAACATATGGATTGGTTAGCATCTTCACGTTTACATATTGTCGAAGTATTGATGACACGATTTATTGCAACCTTACCGATATTTTTATTAGGTTTTCATACCTCAGCCGTTTTTGCTTATCTCGTATTTATTTCTTTTCATGCGATATTCATCCACTCAAATGTACGTTTTAGATTTCCGTATTTACGCTGGCTGATAGCTACCCCTGAGTTTCATCATTGGCATCACTCTTCAGAGAAACCTGCGATTGATAAAAACTATGCGGCATTTATCCCATTGTATGATGTCATTTTTAAAACAGTTTATATGCCAAACCATTTGGCAAGTGTATATGGAACTGTGGGGTATAAGATCCCCAATAGTTTTGTAAAGCAATTTGCGTGGCCATTTAAAAAATACGTCAAACAGTTACGTAATCGTTTTGATCATTCATCTAAATCATAAAAACCAAACTAGAACTACAGCAATATCATCAATAGATTGCTGTAGTACCTTTGCATAGCAAGATTTTAAGGCGTAAAATAGCCGATTATTTAATTTTCAGGAAAGCTGTTCAGTGCAGAGTCATTTAAATGTAGATCAATTGGTTATGGCACGTGACCGTCACCGTTTAAATCGACTGCGCAAAGATAAAAAAACAGAAACAGCAGAAATCGAAAAACTATTTGAACAATCAAACCAAAAGGTGAAACAGCGTTTAGCTCGCTTGCCTAAAATCAAACTCAACCAAGATTTGCCTGTTACTCAATATGCTGATCGTTTGATCGAGGCTATTCAAAAGCATCAGGTGATCATTGTTGCAGGTGAAACTGGCTCTGGTAAAACCACACAGCTTCCTCAAATCGCAATGCTTGCAGGTCGTGGTCTTACTGGAATGATTGGACATACACAACCACGTCGTTTGGCAGCAAGAAGCGTTTCGCAACGTATTGCGGAAGAAGTTGGTGAAAAGCTTGGCGAGTCAATTGGTTTTAAAGTTCGCTTTAATGAGCAAGGTTCTCAAGACTCGATCGTTCGGTTGATGACAGACGGTATTCTGTTAGCTGAATTGACTAATGATCGATTCTTATCAAAATACGACACCATTATCATTGATGAAGCGCATGAACGCTCTCTCAATATCGACTTTATCATGGGCTATCTGAAGCAATTATTGCCGAAGCGTCCTGATTTAAAAGTGATTGTTACGTCTGCAACCTTAGATGTAAATCGGTTCAGTCAATATTTTAATAATGCACCAATTTTTGAAGTCGAAGGTCGCAGTTATCCTGTTGAAGTTCGTTATCGTCCTATTTCTGAATTGAGTATTGTTGGTAGTGATGATGATGAGTTCGATGATTTTGAGGAAAATCTACCTAGAGCCGTTGTTCAAGCTGTTGAAGAGTGTTTTGCTGATGCTGAAGCAAAAGGTCATCCTGAACATGCTGATATTCTAATTTTTGCCAGTACAGAGCAAGAAATTCGAGAACTACAAGAAACATTACAAAAATATGGGCCACGTCATACAGAGGTATTACCTTTATATGCACGACTAGCTCTCGCTGAACAACAAAAAATCTTTAATCCTGGTGGTAAAGGTCGCCGCATCATTATTGCCACGAACGTAGCAGAAACGGCATTGACCGTTCCAAATATCCGCTATGTGGTTGATAGTGGATTTGCACGTATTTCACGTTATAACTATCGATCGCGTGTTCAGCGCTTGCCAATTGAAGCGATTTCACAAGCAGCAGCCAATCAACGTAAAGGGCGTTGTGGACGTATAGCAGCGGGTGTCTGTATCCGTCTATATAGCGAAGAAGACTTTTTAAGTCGCCCAGAATTTACTGAGCCAGAAATTAAACGAACCAATCTAGCTTCGGTTATTTTGCAAATGCAAAGTCTTGGTCTAGGCAATTTGGAAGATTTTGATTTTATTGAGCCACCTGATTTCCGTTTGGTAAATGACGGTCGTAAGTTGCTTATTGAATTGGGTGCCTTGAACGAACGCAAGAATGATCTGACTAAAGTTGGTCAAATGATGGCACGTATGCCGATTGATCCTCGTTTAGCACGTATGATTATTGGTGGAGCACATTTTGGGGTACTCAAAGAAACCTTGATTATTGTTAGTGCTTTAGCGATTCAAGACCCTCGTGAGAGACCAGCAGATAAACAAATGCAGGCAGATCAAAAGCATGCTTTATTTAAAGAAGCTGATTCTGACTTTTTGTTTTATTTAAAATTATGGAATATATTGCAAACAAGCCCTGATGCTCAATCTGAAAATAAACGCCGTCAGTTTGCACGCCAACATTTTTTGAGTTGGTTACGTTTGCGTGAATGGAAACAAACACATCAACAATTAGTAGAGTTGGCAGAAGGTTTAAAACTTAGTTTTAATGAAAAGGGTGCAAATTATGAAAATTTACATCGAGCTTTATTAACTGGTTTACTTTCATTTATTGCCAACAAAACTGATGAACGTAATACCTTTATGGCTGTTCGTCAGCAAAAAGCTAAAGTTTTCCCAGCCAGCACATTGCATAAAACCAATACTGCGTGGGTGATGGCATTTGAGATGGTAGAAACATCCCAAGTTTATTTGCGTACTTTGGCGAAAATAGATCCTGAATGGATATTGCTGGCTGCTCGAGACCTATTGAAATATCACTATTTTGAACCACATTGGTCAAAAAAAGGTGGCATTGTAAATGCTTATGCTCAAATTTCCTTATTTGGTTTGATTATCGAACCTAAACGTTTAGTGAACTTCGAGAAAGTTGATCAGGCAGCTGCACATGAAATCTTTCTGCGTGATGCGCTCACGACTGGCAATTTAGGCATTACACCTGCATTTTTAAAACATAACTTGCTTAAACTTGAAGAAGTGGAGCGAGTTGAGGATAAATTACGCCGCCGTGATTTAGTGGTCGATGAAGAAACGATTTATCAATTTTATGCAGAACGTGTACCAGTTGAAGTAGCGAGTCGACATAGTTTTGAAGATTGGCGAGCGACGGTAGAAGCAAAAAATCCCCGTTATTTGTTTGTTGAGGATGATGCACTCTGGATGAGTGATCGTCCAACCACGCAACAATTTCCAGATTATTTGCACAACGGCCAATTACGTTTAGCAGCAAGTTATCGTTTTGATCCAAGTCATGATGAAGATGGGGCTACGGTTAAAATTCCTGTGCAAGCATTGCCTCAAGTGGATGAAAAGCAATGGTCATGGGGAATACCTGGCTGGCGGCAAGATTTGATCGAGGCTTTATTAAAAGCACTACCTAAAGATAAACGCCGCAATTTAGTTCCAATTCCTGATACAGCCAAAAAGTTAATGCAGGGTGTCGATGCTGTTCATTTACGTGATCATCTATTTAACTATCTCGCTTTTGCTCTACGTGGAGAGCAGATTACTGAAAAAGATTTCTCGTTTGAACGTATCGATCAATACCTTGTTCCTTTTATCAAAGTGATTGATGAAAAAGGAAAATTAATTGCTCAAGGTCGTGACTTAGATGAATTAAAGGCGAGATGCCGAGTTGAAACTCATCGTCCAGTAAAACAACAGCAAGGCGAGTTCCAAGCCTTCCCTGAGAGCTTTATCTTTGAAGCTTCTCAAAAGGTTACTGGAGTGATAGTTAAACAGTATCAAGCGCTTGTTCCCACAAAGATATTTTCTGCACTTGAAGCAAAAGATGAATCAGGTGTGGTTGTACAAACGTTTAATGATCAGCAAGAAGCCATTAAACAGCATCGTGAAGGTGTAATTCGTCTGATTCATATGCAGCTTGGAGATTTGATTCGCCAATTGAAAAAGCAGATTTCTAAACCTTTGGCTTTGGCATATTCTCCATTGGGTGAGCGCGCTAAACTCGAACAAATGTTGGTTTATGCAACTCTACAAGTATCAATCCAACAACTTCCACAAAATGCTGAAGAATTTAATACCTTAGCACTTGATGTAAAAAAACACTTTTTGAGCAATGGTCAAAAAGTACTAACGGACATTACTGAAATTTTTACCCAATGGCAGCAAGTTCGTCGTGAGTTGTTGGTTTTAGATCAAGAGATATTCGGTCGTAGTATTGACGATATAGAGGATCAGTTGGATTTAATGTCTTTGGCAGACTTTGTTTATAGCAAACCAAGTGAGATTTGGCAGGAATATCCACGTTATTTAAAAGCATTGCTATTGCGTTTGGATCGTTTGCCAAATAATCTACAACGTGACCTTGCTGCAATTGATGATGTCGATCCATGGATGGACAAAGTATTTAAGTTTAAAAATGATCCTAAAATCAAAGAAATGTATTTGATGTTAGAGGAATTGAGAATTTCCTTGTTTTCTCAACCAATGAAAACAAAGATGCCAATTTCACCAACTAGATTACAAAAACTATGGGATCGATTAGCAATCGGTTAAACTGAGCAATAATGAAAGTTAGAACCATTCTTTACAGGAGTTTTACATGGGCATCCGTATAACAGGTACAGGTTTGTTTCACCCAACTGAAACAATTTCTAATGAAGAGTTGGTTGAAAGTTTAAATGCTTATGTAGAACAATTTAATCAACAAAATGCTGACAAAATTGCAGCAGGTGAGATCGAAGCTCTACGTGGTTCAAGTCCTGAGTTTATTGAAAAAGCATCTGGTATTAAAAGCCGTTACGTGGTTGAGAAGTCAGGTATTTTAGATCCAACACGTTTACGTCCGCGCTTACAAGAACGTAGTAATGATGAACTTTCGCTCCAAGCCGAGTGGGGTGTAATTGCTGCTAAACAAGCGATGGAAAATGCAGGTGTCACTGCTGAAGATATCGATGTTGTGATTTTGGCATGCTCAAATATGCAACGTGCTTATCCTGCTGTTGCGATTGAAATTCAGTCGGCATTAGGTATTAAAGGCTATGCTTATGATATGAATGTCGCGTGTTCAGCTGCAACATTTGGTTTAAAGCAAGCTTATGACGCTGTGAAATGTGGTGCTCGCCGTGTTTTACTTTTGAATGTTGAAATTACCTCAGGTCACTTGGATTATCGTACACGTGATGCGCACTTTATCTTTGGTGACGTTGCCACTGCTTCAATTATCGAAGAAACTGAAACCAAATCAGGTTATGAAATCTTAGATATTCATTTGTTTACTCAATTTTCAAATAACATCCGTAATAACTTTGGTTTCTTAAACCGTAGTGAAGATGCTGTTGTTGATGACAAATTGTTCCGTCAAGATGGGCGAAAAGTGTTTAAAGAAGTTTGTCCACTTGTCGCAAAAATCATTACAGCACAGTTGGAAAAATTACAATTAACACCTGAACAAGTTAAACGCTTCTGGTTGCATCAAGCGAATGCCAATATGAATGAGTTAATTTTAAAACTCGTTGTTGGTAAAGATGCTGATTTAGATCGTGCACCAATTATTTTGGATGAGTTTGCTAACACTTCTTCTGCGGGCGTAATTATTGCAATGCACCGTACAGGCGAGCAGGTAAATAATGGTGAATATGCTGTAATTTCATCATTTGGCGCAGGATATTCGGTTGGTTCGATTATCGTACAAAAACATATTGCTTAAAATTTATAGGCAAAATAAAAAACCGCATCAATGATGCGGTTTTTTTGATTTTAGCTTATTTAAGTAAGATCGCTAGGTCGATGACTTGCGGAGTGGTGTTACCACCAATAGTTGAAGCTGCTAAATTTGGTGTTCCATCTACACTGATAGCTAAACGTGCTCTAGGTGTTGTAATTGTTGTATCGCTATTTAAGTCGACTCGATAAAGTACAGATGGTCCAGTTTCACCTGCCACAGTAGCTAAAGCTAAGCCATTGTCACCACCAGCAATATCAAAGCCATTGTCTATACCTAAGTTGATTCCTAAATTACCGATAAGATTTAATGTGCCTGCGTTTGGTGGATTCTGTTTAGTGAGAGTTTTGCCTGTTTGATCAAGATCAAATAGTTCTGTAGCTAACATCGCGATAGGTGTAGCGAAACTATTGGTATATGCAGCTGCAGTAACTTTAGCCTCAGAAATTCCGTTAATATCGCCATCTTTTATAGTATCGCCAGTATCGACGTTAATTCTTAAGTTCTGTCCAGTATTGCTGATTACGCGGAGTCGATCTGCTGTAGGGTTAAAATCAACTGCGAAACTTGTACCATCTAGGTTTGTGAAAGTGCTCCCAGTAGCTGGTTTGAGTGCAGTGATGAGGCTTGCTAAACCAGTGTCTGTATTGATCGTATACAAATTCCCTTTATTGGTTAATCCATATAGCTTGCCAGAATTGTCAGTTGAGGTTCTAAAACGATAATCGATACCGATAAATTTCTCATCTACAAGCAATCCAGTGAGGCTCTTTTCAGTTACAGTATTTGGATTGGTAATAGCGAAGCTAAGCAGTTTATTGTTTGCTGTTAAACCATAGCCTTGAGCTGTGGCATCGGTTGAACGTTTTAATGCAATGCCACGAATCCCCATGCTATTAAAACTATTATTCAAGTCATGTGATTCAAAAACAGCATCGCTTGAGGTGCCGACATTAGCTAGATTAAGTTTAAAAAATTTATAATTGCCTGATGCGAGTTTGAGTGCGGCAAAACCTACATTGCTGACAGGGTCTATATCAAAACCGCCACCGCCGTTTGTATTAATGTCTGCACCCAAAGCCGTAGAATTACCTAATGTACCTGCGTTCGCATTTTGAAGATAAATGCGATCAGAATTTTGGTCAATGCTATATAGTTTGGTTGAACCTGTGCCAGCAAAGGCATTGGTATAAGCACCTGCAACAACTGCTGCAGTACCTGTGGCTAAATTAATCGTACCATCTGTAATGGTTGCACCAGTATCAACATTGATACGCAAGTTTTGTCCTGTGTTAGAAATTACACGTAGGCGATCTGCAGCAGGGTTAAAATTGACAGTGATAAGGTTGGCATCACCCACAATTTGTGTGAAAGATGCATTTCCATCTGTAGTATCGCTCGGGTCGGCGATTAGTTTTCTCAGGAAAATTGCTTCGCCATTGTTTGGATTTAAAGTATATAAGTTCCCCTGAAGACCAACAGCATAAAGTTTGCCGTCTTTAGGGCGGTAATCAATACCTACCAGTTCATCTCCAGACATTAATCCTTTAATCTTGCGGTTAGACACAACCTTGTCAGGCATTGATCTATCGACTGAACTGATCATTCCATTGGCAGTTAGAATTAAAGTATCGCCAGTATTCACATTTGACGACTCGGTATCATTGTCTGAATCACTATTACAACCTAACAATGCAAAGCTTGCTAATGCAGTAACAGTCAAAGCTGTAATTTTCTTATTCATGTGTCTATCCTGATCTCAAAGTTATTTATAATAAGAAGTCGTCTTCCAATGAACGGTTTAAATTGACAAAGCTTCTTGATATTCATTTTTTGTTTGGAGGAAATTCCAAAAAAGATGGATGTATTAAGTTAAAAAATACAAACCACAATTTTTTTGAAATTCACTTCTACTTTAATCAGGTTATGCGGACTAGGGTATAAAGTAAATTAATGTTTTTAAGTGATTTTTTGGTAGTAGCGTGTCGATTGGTAATTATTCACGAGGAATTCACGCTCGTTAAGAAACGTTAATTAGTGCACAGAAATTATTTTTTAAAATTGGATTATCTCATATCAAAAAATAAAAAAGAGAACATGACTGTTCTCTTTTTTATTTTATACAAACTTGATTAAGCTTCGACAGTTTGTACAGCAATTTTCTTAGCAGGGTCTACTTTGCGACGAACCGCAGGAACAGGTTCACCATGATACTGACGATCTGCAAAGTAGCTTGAACGGACCATTGGTGCAGACCAAATATTTCTGAAGCCTAATTTACGACCATGTTCTGCGTAACGTTCAAATTCTTCTGGCGTTACAAAGCGATCTATTGGCGCGTGTTGCTTAGATGGTTGTAAATATTGACCAATTGTTACGTAGTCCACATCATGAGCACGAAGATCATCAAGTAAAGAAATCACTTCTTCTTCAGTTTCACCAATACCCACCATCAAACCACATTTGGTAGGAACGTCTGGACAGTATTCTTTAAACATTTTTAAAAGATTCAAAGAATGTTGATAGTCTGAGCCTGGACGCATAGCTTTATATAAGCGAGGTACTGTCTCTATATTGTGGTTAAAAACGTCAGGTGGACATTCAGTCATAATGCGTAAAGCAATATCCATGCGACCACGGAAATCAGGAACTAAGATTTCAAGTAGCGTTTTTGGACTCAAAGCGCGAGCTTCTTTAATACAATCCACAAAATGTTGAGCACCGCCATCTAAAAGATCATCACGATCTACAGAGGTGATAACTGCATATTTCAAACCCAAGTTTGAAATAGTTTCCGCCATATGACGAGGTTCATCAGGATCAAGTGCATTTGGACGGCCATGAGCAACGTCACAGAAAGGACAGCGACGAGTACAAATATCGCCCATAATCATAAAAGTCGCAGTACCACCACCAAAACACTCTGGAAGGTTAGGGCAGGCAGCTTCTTCACAAACAGTATGGAGTTTTTGCGAACGTAGAGTTGTTTTTATACGCTGAACCTCTTCAGGTGCAGTCATTTTGACGCGAATCCAGTCTGGTTTACGAGGTACTTCAACCGTAGGTATAACTTTTACAGGAATTCTAGCGACTTTTTCAGCGCCACGAAGTTTTATGCCCTGTTCAGGTTTACGGTGTTCAGACATCTTATTTTCTACAACCTATTGCTTGAGATATTCGATTATTATAGTCAAATTTATAGGTTTATAGGATGAAATAGGTATTCATTTTGAAAATGTGAATATATAAAAATATATGGTTGAGAAATACATCAACCCATAGCATATTAGTTATCATATATATAGAAGTAAGCAGCTAAGAGATAAAGGAGCTTTGAATGCCACGTAAGAAAGAGGTCGTTGGTGGGAATGTTGTAAAATTTGATGCAGTCATTCTCGGTTCTGGCCCAGCTGGTGAAGGCGCGGCAATGAAGCTAGCTAAAGCAGGTAGAAAAGTAGCAATCGTCGATGTACGTGATCAACTCGGTGGTAACTGTGCACATGTAGGTACAATTCCAAGTAAAGCCTTACGTCAAACAGTTTCAAGTATCATCCGTTATCAGCGTGATCCAATGTTTCAAAAAGTAGGTGAATGGAAACAATTCACCATGAAACAAGTGTTACGCAACGCGCATAAAGTGATTCAACAGCAAGTTGATACTCATACACGTTTTTATGATCGCAATAAGATTGATGTTTTTCATGGACGTGCGTATATCCAAGATAAAAATACCGTACTCATTTTTGGTCAAGATGGCATAAAAGATACCATTATCTGTAAACAAATTGTGATTGCAACGGGTAGCCGTCCTTATCAGCCACAAGGTTTGGACTTTAACCATCCTCGTGTTTTTGATTCTGACAAAATTCTTGATTTGGATTATTCAATTCAAAAAATCATTATTTACGGTGCTGGTGTTATTGGTTGCGAATACGCATCGATTTTTATTGGTCTAGATCATAAAGTTGATTTGATCAACACTCAGCAAAAGCTTTTAAGCTACCTTGATGATGAAATCGCTGATGCATTGTCATATCACTTGCGTGAGCAAGGAGTATTGATTCGTCACAATGAACAAATCGATCGCCTAGAAACCTTTGATGATCATGTGGTTTTACATTTGCTTAGTGGCAAGAAAATCAAAGCTGATGCCATCTTATGGTGTAATGGTCGCTCAGGTAATACTGACGGTTTAGGACTCGAGAATGTAGGTCTTGTACCAAACAATCGTGGTCAGTTGATGGTAAATGATCAATATCAAACTGAAGTTGAGAACATTTATGCTGCTGGTGATGTGATTGGTTGGCCATCACTTGCATCTGCTGCATATGACCAAGGTCGTTGTGCAGGTGCAAACATGGTCGGTGAGAAAAATGTTAAACCGATTAAAGACGTACCAACAGGCATTTATACCATTCCAGAAATTTCTTCGATTGGAAAAACTGAACAAGAATTGACTGAAGAAAAAGTACCTTATGAAGTAGGGCAAGCATCTTTCCGTCATCTAGCTCGCGCTCAAATTACTGGTGATACCGTAGGTGAGTTAAAAATCCTCTTCCACCGAGATAGTTTGGAAGTTTTAGGTATTCATTGTTTTGGTAACAATGCCGCAGAGATTATTCACATTGGACAGGTTGTAATGCATAGCCCGAATAATACATTAAAGTATTTTGTTGAAACGACATTCAACTACCCAACAATGGCTGAAGCATATCGTGTTGCAGCGTTGAATGGTATGAATCGTCTATTTTAAGTTTGATAGAGTTGTATGAATAAAATGCCAATCAATATGATTGGCATTTTGCTATTTAAATTGAAATAAAAAGGTTAAACATGAAAATCCAGAAAAATAATTTAGTGATTGCAACGATTATTGTTGTGCTAATTGCTGCTTATATCGGTATAGATTTAAAGCAAAACAACCTGAACGATAAGGTTGTTCAGACTTCAATTGTTGAGGAAGCGACGGTTGATGATCAGCAAAAGATTATGCAAGCTTATCAACAACAGCTAAGTAACATTCAAGTTCAATCCAAGGGTGAAGTAAAAGCAATTTTAGCTGATGATAATGATGGTTCAAGACACCAAAAAATGATTCTAAAACTGGAGAATGGTTTAACCGTTCTAGTGGCGCATAACATTGATTTAGCACCTCGGGTGGAGGGGCTTAGAAAAGGTGAAATAGTCGAATTTTATGGAGAATATGAATATAGCCCTAAAGGAGGAGTGATTCATTGGACTCATCATGATCCACAAGCAAAACATGTGGATGGATGGCTAAAATATCAAGGGAAAAGCTATCAATAATCTCTTTTCGCTAATTAGTCATCCATAATATGCTCTAAATTAGCTTGAAAGCCCCAAATTTTGACGAGATTTCCATTTAGGTAGTATCTTAGCTAAATAGGCATCCATGCACCATACAGGGCCAATCAGAAGGAATTGCAGATCTTTGAAGAAAGAAGGTTTCTTTCCTTCAACTTTATGACCATAAAACTGACCAATCCATGCGATTACAAACACGCCGATATAAAATCCTACCCCTACAGGTAGAATAATAATAAGCCAAGCCATTACCACCAACAAAGCAGCCATAGCCACAGCTAACACGATATCCAAGCGAGCATAGAAAACGAGTGTAAGTACAAGCAATAAAGCGGTGAGGAGAGTACTGAAATGCGCAAGAATACCAATTATTGAAAAAAGAATTGCTGGGACACATACCCAATGTATTTTTTTATTGGTTTGGTTTTGGTGACTATCGCTGTATTCATCGAACCATTCATCTATCGATTTCACAACTGCACTCCTTGCTAAATTGACAATTTATAATGTCATTACTATAGCGAAGAAAGTAGTGAGGGTCAAAAATGAATCAAAAAATAATATAAATAATAAAGCCACGTATAAACGTGGCTTTATTATTAGTTGGAAGTCTAAATATTAAGAATTTGGACCATCAACGCGTTCGATACTTACCTTAGCAGTGCCAGCATTGGTAACACCAAGTTGCTTAGCTGCGCCATAAGATAAATCTAATACACGGTTACCATGGAATGGACCACGATCGTTAACCTTAACTACAACGCTTTTACCGTTGTCTTTATTGGTCACACGAATGTAACAGTTCAATGGCAGGCTACGATGAGCAGCAGTTAAACCATTCATATCGAATGTTTCACCGCTTGCAGTCTTACGACCATGAAATTGACGACCATACCATGATGCTACGCCAGTTTGGCTAAACTTACGTACAGTATTAGACGCAACAGTGTTAAGTTTTTCAATCACTGAAGGCTCTTCTTCAGGGATATCAATTTTAGCAGCAATTGTTTGGCGACGTACTTTGTCACCAGAACTCTCAGTGATTGAAAGACTATTGACGTTAGAAAAACGAGAATTAAAATTTTGAGAATCTTTGCTCAAAACGCGGGCTGCTAAATTAGAACCTTCAACATCATTTGTTAATGATGATGATTGTACCATTTCAGCATGTAACGGGCTTAAACTTAAGCCTGCCGTCAGCGCTAGAATATATTTCAGCGAAAACTGCATTGTATAAACTCCTAGAGAACATGCTTTTCTATCTCGACAAAACAGCATCGAAATACAGTGCACATGTCTAATTATTCACTTTTGCAATTACTTTTCTTGGGTGGATAATATTCAGCGCTTACGAAGTGTGTCTAGTCTTTAACGATAAATAGTTACAAAAAGGGTAAAAACTTACAGTTTTAGATTAAAAAACAATCAATATTGTAACAAAATATGAAAATTGATTATTTAACACCCTTTTTGAACCATAAATTTATTGACTTTTAAATTTTGTTTAAAAAATCGGGTTATCTTCCTGCGACTTCAGTGCCTAATAACCACACCGCTGTGGCATACATTCGACTCTTATTATAAGTCGTGATTACTTGGAAATTTGGATAGGTGATGTAATAAATAGGTCCAAATTGGTCTTGTAATTGAATAACATTTACTAAATCAAGATCATCTATTTTTACCAAAGGGTCAATAGGTGCGATACCTAATCTTTTTAGCTCACCATAGGGAGTTGGTTGAGTTAAATCCTTAGCAATAATACTTTCAGGATCGTTACCTAAATAACGAGCAGGGAAGCCAATTGGACGATCACGTTGCCAACCATATTGAGCTAAATAATTCGCGATTGAACCAATTGCATCAACTGCGGAGTTTCTTAAATCAATATGTCCATTACCATCATAATCCACACCTAGCTTTTGGATGTTACTCGGCATAAATTGTGGATAGCCAATAGCCCCAGCATATGAACCAACGATACTGTTGGTTGGATAGCCTTCTTTATATGTCCATGAGATCAACGCTGCGAGTTCATCACTGAAGTAATCAGCACGACGAGGATAACCAAACGCTAAGGTTGCTAGAGCGTCACGGGTGATGAAAGAGCCTTTATTTGCGCCATAACCTGTCTCAACACCTAAAATGCCTAAAATTACAGATTTTGGTACACCAAATTGTTGTTCCGCACGATTCAGAACATCTTCATATTGGTTTTTAAAGCGGACACCACGTTGAATTGTACCTTCGACTAAGAACATAGAGCGATATTCATACCAAGGCTTACTTTCACCTGGACGCGTCATGATGTTTAAAATGTTGGGTAAATTACGTGCGCCACTCATTGCACTATCAATTTGTTCACTACTTAGACCATAAGTAGTCATCGCTTTTTGTTTAAAAGCAAAATAATTTGGATGAGTGTAAAATTCATTTGCTTGTGCCCAATTACTACTCAAAAATAGACTGGCACTCAATGTTAAAAATTTAAAAGTATTATTTAGTTTAGGATGAAACATGTGTTTTATGAATTCCTCGTTATCGATGTGTATGAATTGACATCACAAGTCCAAATGTTGACATAAGTGTAATAATTGCAGTTCCACCATAGCTCATAAACGGTAACGGCACACCCACTACAGGTAAAATACCACTGACCATGCCTGCATTTACAAATACATAAACAAAAAATGACAAACCAAAGGCTCCCGCAACTAAACGCCCATAGTTATGGAAGCTTTGTAAGCCAATCTGAAATGTTCTAAAAATAATCGCGCAATATAAGAAAATAAGTAGGGTAACGCCGATCAAGCCAAATTCTTCAGAATAGGCTGCAATAATAAAATCGGTATGACCTTCTGGTAAAAAATGTAAGTGAGATTGAGTACCTTCTAAAAAGCCTTTTCCTGAAAAACCGCCTGAACCTATCGCAGTTTTAGATTGAATAATATTCCAACCTGTACCTAATGCATCTGCCTCAGGATCTAATAGGGTAAGTACCCTTTGTCGTTGGTAGTCATGTAGTAAGAACTCCCAAGCAATTGGAATGATTACAGCAGCAACTCCAGCAGCGGCAGCAATCAATCTCCACGATAATCCACTCAAGAAAAGTACAAAAATGCCACTAGCAAGCACAAGTAATGAAGTACCTAGGTCTGGTTGCTCTGCAATTAAAAGAAAGGGTACGAGGATGAGCAGCAAAGATAGTATGACTTGAGACAAACTAGGAGGTAAGGCTTTGCGAGATAGGAACCATGCGATCATCATTGGCATGCCAATCTTCATGAACTCACTCGGTTGAACACTACCAAAGCCTGGAATATCAATCCATCTTTGTGCGCCCATACGTACTTCGCCAAACACAACAACGGCTACTAAAGATAAAACACCGAAGACATAAAAATATGGTGAGAATGCTTGATAAACTTTTGGAGGAATTTGCGCCAGAATAATCATGACAGTAAAACCAATGCCAAAGCTCATTGCTTGTTTACTGACAAGACCAACATCTTGGGCTGAAGCACTATATAAGACGGTAAGTCCTAAAAAGGCATTTAGTACCAGAAATAGGCAAAGCCATGGGTCTATATGGAGTTGTTGCCACCGTGAAGGGTGAGTGGCAGTACTCAAGCCATCACGCGGTGCTTGACGTAAAAATTTGTACTGTGAGCTTGGAGACATGCGCTTCTAAATCAAGTAAATCAATGCTTCGCGAATGCTAACATAAACACTGATTTAGACAATGCAAATTTAGAAATTGTGACATTATATAAGTTTGAAAATGACTCATCTTTTTCTATAAAAAAAGCGACTATATATAGTCGCTTTTTTTTGAATATTCGAAGCTTATTTCTGAACGAGCAACTGATCGAAATGCTTAGTGAATACATCTAACTCAGCTTGGCTTAAGCTAGGAATAAGTTTTTTGATTACAATATGTACAGCAGTTTCAACACCGCTAGTCGCAACACTTGCAACACCACGTTTTACCATGCCTAAACCCAATGTTTTGTTGTATTCAGTCATGAAGTGTTGAATAAGCGCATCAGCAAAAGATTTGAACTGTTGTGTTAATGCATCACGTTGTTCTTTACCGTTGCCAGCAGCTACTTCAGCAAAGCTTTTTTTCATGTCAGAAACTAAAGCATCTGGTAGTTGAGTACCGATACGTTGTTTACCTTCATTATCAATAAACAAGCTCTTTTCCATGAAAGCTAAAGATTCAAGGACTTGTTCATTCGATGCTTTGCCTAATAATTGCTTCATCAAAGTAGAGACAATACTACGAATCTTTTGAGCGAGTTCTTCAGTTGTATCTCGTTTGTCACTTGGTGGGAACTGCTGTACCAAATGCACCAACATCGTGTCAATCAGCTCATCAGTAAGTTGAAGAGAAATCTTGTCACGCAAAGGGTATTGTGGTTCTTTGCTGTTACGGTTGGCTTGTGCAAGTTGAATATCCTGACTCAACGTTGCAGATGGAAGAATACCGAAATAACTGGTCATTGAAGAACGTCCTCTATATCAAATTTATTCGTTTTATTGTCGTGCCAAGCGGATCGGCTCGGGCATCCATGACAAGTCAGATACTCGACAAGGGTTGATATCCAATCCACCACGACGAGTATAGGTTGCATAGACCATCAGTTTTTCTGGTTTTAAGTGTTGCCAAATATCTGCGAATATTTGTTCCACGCATTGTTCATGAAAACCATTATGCTGACGGTACGAAATAATATAGGCTAATATACTGCGATAACAAGGTTTTTTACCTTGAAAACGAATAAAAACAGTACCCCAGTCAGGTTGTCCCGTTACTGGGCAATTACTTCTCAAAAGATGAGAGTAAAGTTCAACTTCAATATTTTCTTCACTGACAGCATCGTACTGCAATAAGCTTGAATCTGGATGCTCTGAAAGACGTTCAGGGATCAGATCATCTATACAGATCCCTTGGGGTTTAGAAATCTGTAAATCATCCACTTGAAATAGTTGCAGTTCAACTTTAGCACCAGCAGCATCTGATAAATCACGCTCAACGGTCTCAACAAATAATTGTTGAGATGTAAATTGTGTGAAATTCATGCTGTTGAAATATAGTTTAAGTGATTTCGATTCAATTAAATTCGGAGAGTTGGCTGGTAAGGTTAAACGTCCTATAGCCACTTGTGGTAAACCAAGTTGGTTTAACCATGAAATCTCAAATACATGCCACCAGTCTGTGCCTTGCGCTATACCTTCAATATCTGCATAAAGTTTGCGAGATTCAGCACGAGCAATCGGAAATAATACTTCTGGTTGATATTGAGTAGGGTACTGGGTGTCTTTACCCAATAAAGAATGTTCTACACTCATTCACGCATTCCTGAACCACGAGCTAATAAATGATATGCAACTGCATAAAGGGCAACACAACATAATGTGACAACAGTGAGGGAGAATGAAACATTGACATCACTATGTCCCAAAATACCAAAACGGAAAGCGTTGACCATGTAAACAATTGGGTTGATTAAAGAGAGATTTTGCCAAAATGGACTTAAAGCACTAATCGCATAAAATACACCACCCAAGTAAGTGAGTGGAGTCAAAACGAAAGTTGGGATAATCGAAATATCATCAAATGATTTTGCATATACAGCATTAATGAAGCCACCAAGTGAAAATAATAACGAGGTGATAATCACTGTATATATAGTTACAAAGAAATTATAGATTTCCAAGTGTGTAAAAAACAAACTCATCAGAGTAACGATTAAGCCGACCAATACACCACGACATACACCACCAATCACATAACCCCAAAGAATTAAATGTAATGGCACAGGGCTCATAATCAATTCTTCAATGCTTTTTTGGAATTTTGCACTAAAGAAGCTTGAAGAAACGTTTGCATAACTATTGGTAATCACTGCCATCATAATTAAACCTGGCACAATGAATTGCATATAGCTAAAGCCACCCATTTCACCAATACGTGATCCGACTAAATTACCGAAAATCACAAAATATAGGCTCATGGTAATCGCTGGTGGTAGCAAGGTCTGAGGCCAAATTCGCATAAAACGACGAATTTCTTTAACGACTAAGGTCCAAAGTGCGGTTTGTAACTGATTAAAGTTCATTGATCCGCTCCTGTAAGATTTTTCTCAACCATTTTTACGAACAATTCTTCTAAGCGGTTTGATTTGTTACGCATACTACTGACTTGAATATTTTGTGATTGTAAAATCAAAAATAAATCATTCATGCTATGCGCTTTATCCATCGTAACTTCTAAAGTCACTGGATCGATTAATTCGAATTTGAATCCAATAATATTGAGTTGCAGGTTTTCGATCGGTTCTGCTAAATCACAAATAAACGATTCTTCATTAAGTTGATTTAGGAAACCTTTCATAGTGGTATCTTCTTTGATCACACCACGGTCAATAATGGCGATGCGACGACACAGCATTTCAGCTTCTTCTAAATAATGTGTCGTTAAAATGATTGAGGTACCTTTTTCATTCATTTCAGTTAAGAAATCCCACATTGAACGGCGTAATTCAATATCAACGCCTGCAGTAGGTTCATCGAGAATCAAAAGTTTTGGTTCATGCATCATCGCGCGTGCAATCATTAGGCGACGTTTCATACCACCTGAAAGCATTCGAGATTGAATGTTACGCTTTTCCCAAAGACCAAGTTTCTCTAAATAATGTTCAGCACGCTGTTCAGCGAGTTTTTTTGGAATTCCATAGTAACCAGCTTGAGTGACCAAAATATCAAAAGTTTTCTCGAATTGACCAAAGTTAAACTCTTGAGGCACAACACCTAAACACTGTTTTGCCAATGAAGGGTGGGTATCAAGGTTATGGCCAAAAATTTCAACTGTACCTGATGTTTTTTTAGTTAAAGAACTAATGATACTGATCGTCGTCGATTTACCTGCACCATTAGGGCCTAATAATGCATAAAACTCTCCTTCAGGTACGGTTAAATTAATACCTTTTAATGCCTGAAAACCATTACGATAAGTTTTGGACAAATCGCTCAACACCAAAGCATCAGTCATGAACGTCTCTCATTGTTAGATTGAACGCGTATTTTGAGCGATATAAAAAAATAAACCAAGTGTAAAAGTGGTTTATCTTGTTCTATATATAGAACAGCGTTGAGCAGTCATTTAGAAAACAAATTAATAAACAGATAGAACCTATATCAAGATAAAGTTTTTAAAGCGTTTTTATAAAGCTTTGTTGATTAAATAGGTAAATTTATCAATAAATTAAGAGCTTAATTTTTTAAATTGTTTAATCAGAAAATCAATAAAAATTTGAAGCTTTTTAGAGATATTCTGACCATTGGGATAAACAGCATAGAAGTTCATTATAGGACTGTGATAATCCTCTAAACACCGAGAAATAACACCTGCATCAAAATATTTTTTAGCAATAAAATCTGGTAGGAAGACGATGCCATGTCCTTTGGTACATAAATCTAATAATAAGTCGCCATTGTTGCAGATAAATTTTGGATAGCATTGAATCAGTTCAGTCGTCTGATCTTTACTCAAGCTAATCTTATTGTGATTGTTTTTTTGACTATAAAGTAAAATATCATGCTGTTTTAAATCATCAATCGTATGTGGCATGCCTTTTCTTTCGAGATAATCTTTTGATGCATAAAAGCTACGCTTGTATGATGCAATGACGGTATTTTGAAAGTTGTGATCCGCTTTATCGTCTACTCTTAAAGTTAGATCAAACTGTTGTTCATAAATATCAACAAAGCTGTCAGTCAAATATAGATCTATTTTAATGTGCGGAAATTGTTGAATAAAATCAGAAATAATATCGGTGAGAACATCACGACTGAAAGAAAGAGGTGCATTAATTTTTAGTTCGCCTTCGGGATATTGCTGATCATAACTAATTTCATATTTTGCCCACTCAAGTTCACTCATCATGACTTTGGCATGTTGATAAAATTTTTCTCCGCAAGGCGTCAGGTTCATCCGACGTGTAGTTCTGATGAAGAGTGAAATCTTCAAATCATTTTCAAGGTATTGAACTCTTTTTGAGACTAAGTCTCTTGAAATATTTAATTTTTTTGCTGAAGCACTAAAGTTTCCATGTTCTACGACGCTTAAAAACGTATTGATGCAATCGATTCTGTCCATGGTTTATCCATTTGAAAGTTATTAAATTTATATTCATGTATTTAGCGCAACGAAGCAAGTTTGTTTCTAATTGTCTTTAAATCGCAGACAAACTGATTCAATTTTGCTATCTATTTTTTTACATTTTGATTTGTTTTCATAGAAATACATTGTTTACAGTTACTATGTCGAGTTTGAAAATGAACAAATCACTTTTAGAACAATTATCGCCAACAAATTGCCAAGTTATTTTTATCGATCATCAGCCACAAATGGCTTTTGGGGTACAGTCTATTGATCGTCAAGTTCTTAAAAACAATACAGTTGGCTTAGCAAAAGCTGCAAAAGTTTTTGGTATTCCGACTACGATTACAACCGTTGAAACAGAAAGTTTCTCTGGCCATACCTATCCAGAGCTGTTAGATGTTTTTCCTGATGCGCCTTTGCTTGAACGTACTTCAATGAACTCATGGGATGACCAAAAAGTTCGTGATGCCTTAGCTAAAAATAACCGTAAAAAAATTATTGTGTCTGGCTTATGGACGGAAGTGTGTAATAACACATTTGCTTTCGGTGCAATGCTTGAAGGTGGTTATGAAATTTATATGGTTGCTGACGCTTCAGGTGGTACTTCAAAAGAAGCACATGATTATGCAATGCAACGTATGATTCAAGCAGGTGTAGTACCAGTGACTTGGCAGCAAGTTTTACTTGAATGGCAACGTGATTGGGCGCATCGTGAAACTTACGATGATGTTATGGCAATTGTACGTGAACATTCAGGTGCATACGGTATGGGTGTTGATTACGCATATACTATGGTACACAAAGCACCAGAACGTACTACGACAAAACACGAAGTGATCCCACCTGTACCAGCAAAATAAAACTCCATAGAAAGGCATGATTTTCATGCCTTTCTTTTTTAATCATCATAATTCGATGGAGTGAAAAATGTCTCAAATCGATTTAATTCTAAAAAATGCCAAAATCTCTACTCTAAATCCTCAACATCCTGAAGCTCAAGCGATTGCGATTTCTGAAGGTAAAGTGATTGCTGTAGATGACAATGATAAAATTATGAAGATGTCGACCGCGACGACCAAAGTGATTGATTTGAATGGTCGACGTGTGATTCCTGGTCTGAATGACAGTCACTTACATTTAATTCGTGGTGGTTTGCATTACAACATGGAGTTACGGTGGGAAGGCGTACCCTCTGTTTCTGATGCCTTAAGATTATTAAAAGAACAAGCTGAAAATACACCTGCTCCACAGTGGGTGCGCGTTGTAGGTGGCTGGAACGAGTTTCAGTTTGTTGAACGCCGTTTACCAACATTAGATGAAATCAATAAAGCTGCACCAGATACGCCAGTATTTATTCTGCATTTATATGCCAAAGCCATGCTGAATCGTGCAGCTTTAGATGCGCTTGGATTTAATAAAGATACGCCTGATCCACCAGGTGGCACAATTCAACGCAATGAAAAAGGTGAGCCAACTGGATTGTTATTGGCAACACCTTCAGCAATGATTTTGTATTCAACTCTGGGTAAAGCACCAATCCTTGAACGTGATGATCAAATCAATTCCACACGTCATTTTATGCGTGAGCTAAATCGTTTAGGAATTACCTCATTAATCGATGCAGGCGGTGGTGGGCAGAACTATCCTGAAGATTATGATGTCATTCAACATTTGCACCAAAAAGAGCAAATGACAGTGCGTGTTGCTTATAATTTATTTGCGCAAAAAGCAGGTCAGGAATATCAGGATTATCAAAAATGGACTGAGATGACCTTTCCTGGAGATGGTGACGCTTTTTTACAAATGAATGGTGCGGGCGAGAATTTGACATGGTCTGCTGCTGATTTTGAAAACTTTCTAGAATCTCGTCCAGAATTCACCAAAGGGATGGATGCAGAATTAGAGCGTATTGTAGAGTTGCTTGCTGAGAAGAAGTGGCCGTTTCGTATACACGCTACTTATGATGAAAGTATTGAGCGTTTCCTCAATGTCTTTGAGCAAGTTAATGAACGTAAACCGTTTGCCACACGATTTATCATTGATCACGCAGAAACTGTATCTGAAAAGAACATTGAACGGATTGGTGCTTTGGGTGGAGGGATAGCAATTCAGCATCGTATGGCTTTCCAAGGTGAATATTTTGTCAATCGATATGGTGCAGATGCAGCTAAGGCCACACCACCTGTGAAAAAAATGATCGAGTTAGGTATACCTGTTGGTGCTGGGACAGATGCAACACGAGTTGCCTCATACAATCCATGGGTTTGTCTATATTGGTTAACTACAGGTAAAACTGTGGGTGGATTACCGCTTTATGATGAGAAAAATTTATTGGATCGTCAGACTGCACTTAAACTTTGGACCAAAGGTTCAGCTTGGTTCTCAGGTGAGTCCAGCGTAAAAGGATCATTGAAGCAGGGGGAGTTGGCGGATTTAGTTGTTTTATCAGATGATTATTTCTCAATTGACCCTGAAGAAATAAAGAATATTGAATCTGTGATGACCGTTTTAGGTGGGAAGATTGTTTATGCTGCGGCAGAGTTTAAACAAGATGATTCACCTTTACCCCCAGCCTCACCAACATGGTCGCCAGTACGAAAATTTGGTGGGTATTGGAGAGCAACAGAAAATCGAAATGCGCCATCTCATCAACCATTACAAGCCAAATCAGCAGCTTGCGCTTGTACCAATAGTTGTGGAATGCATGGACACAGTCATGCTTGGGTTCTCGATGTTCCAGTCAAAGATAAAAAATCATTTTGGGGCGCTTTAGGCTGTTCTTGTTTTGCATTCTAACTTTATAAGTTGAGGTATTGCGTTTGATCGTGATACCTCTGAGAGTTTTATGATGAAAATGTATCTCTTATCTCTAGGCGTGGGATTATTAGTTGGCGTGTTGTATTACGTTTTAAATGTTCGTTCGCCAGCACCACCGATTGTTGCCTTAGTTGGACTATTAGGCATGGTTGTCGGTGAAAAGCTCATTCCATTTGTCAAAGATTTTTTCCCCTCATAACCTAATAAGCTAGATTTTATTTAAATAAAATTATTTACGCTTCTTAAAGTTAATGATTTAAATAATGTCTAGCTTCCTTCACTTTTTTATGGGGTAGCTATGAAATATCTTCCGAACCAAACAAAAAACAAAACTATTTTTGCTTTGTATGTTCTGACGGTGTGTATTACACCTACTTATATTTACGCAGATGAGTTTTATTCACAAAATCGTCAATATTTATTAGGAGATTGGAACGGAAAACGTAACAATCTATCAGATCAAGGTATTGATTTTAATGTTTCTTTCACAAATGAAACCGCGACCAATATTGATGGTGGTTTTAATGATGATTCAACAGTTCGTAATGCCAATCAATGGACTTTTGGAACGACTTTAGATCTTGAAAAATTGAGTGGTTGGCAGAATACCGAAGCAAAAATTAGTATCAGTAAACGTGAAGGCAGATCATTGTCGACAGATCGTATTGCCGACCCTAGAACTGGGCAATTTAGTAATGTTCAAGAGATTAGTGGGCGGGGACCAGTATGGAGATTAAGTCAGGCTTGGATTCAAAAAGGATTTGAAGATCAGGGGTTAACTGTAAAGGTTGGTCGCATGAATATGGGGGAAGATTTCAACTCAGCCCCATGTGAATCGCAAAATTTAACATTGTGTGGTGCACAAGTAGGGAAAACGGTCTCTGAACTATGGTACAACTGGCCAATTACGGTATGGGCGGCAAATCTGAAATATGATTTGAATCCTACTTCTAGTTTGAGTGTGGGTGTTTATGAATCCAATCCAGAAAATACGAAGAAGAGTAAAGGTTTTAATTTAAGCACTGATGGTTCTAAAGGTGTTTTGATCCCTATAGAATTTGTATGGAAGCCAAAATTTAATGGTTTGAATGGATTATACCGTTTCGGTGCTTTTTATAGCTCGGCTGATGCTATAGATGTACTCAATGATGAAAATGGGCAAGCTCAATTATCTGTTGAGCAAAGAGAAGTTCACTCAGGAAAATACAATACTTGGTTTGTGGCACAACAACAGTTAACACAACATCAAGACAATCCCAAAAGAGGCTTATCCGTTTTATTAAATTTTAATATCAATGATAAAGCGACTTCAGAAATATTAGGCTCACAACAGATTGCACTACAATATAAAGGGATGTTTGATGCCCGACCTAATGATTCCATGAGTTTAGGTGTAGCTCGAACTGAAGTGAATAAAAGATTAAGAACACGTCAAAAATTAGAAAATGAACTTAACCAAGTTACTGATGTTCAAGATCCAGCATATGTACCTATTCAATATGATGAAACGAACGTTGAATTGAATTACACATTTAACTGGTCACCGAGCATTATGTTCCGTCCCAATATCCAATATGTACATCAAGCTGGCGGTCTTAAAGAGCTAAATGATGCTTGGGTAGTAGGACTGACTACACGTTTAAACTTCTAATCAAATCAAACTGTGTAAGAAATAATAAATCAGGTGGTAAAGATGCAAACAGAATTTGAAAAAAAACATAGTGTGTGGCGAACTTGCCGTGATCCTGTTCTATTGACTATCGTTGGTGGTGCGATCGACACCATTGGTTTTATTGCATTGTTTGGATTTTTTACAGCACATGTGACAGGTAACTTGGTGTTGGCTGGTGCAGCGTGGGTGAAAGGTGGTGCTGGTTTATGGATTAAACTGGCGGCTATTCCTTTATTTATTCTTACTGTAGCAATTACGAAATATTTGATTGATAAAAGCAGTCAGAAAAGCAAAACCTTATGTGCTTTATTTCTAGCAGAAGCAATTTTCCTCACCGCTTTTATGCTGGCAGGTATTTACTTCGAACCATTTACTGATCCCGATGGAATCACCATTGCTGTGACTGGGGGATTAGGACTTATTGCTCTAGCGATTCGAAATACATCGAGTAAAACACTCATAAAACATATTAGTCCGAGTACGATGATGACAGGAAATACCACACAGTTAGGTATTGATATCTCGAACTTTCTCAGAAATCGTTCCGCTGATAATCGAAGTAAACTCGAACATAGCCTCAGTATTGTTTTAGGTTTTGTTATTGGGGCATTCTTAGGAGCGATACTTTACGTTTATTTAGATTTTTGGAGCGTCGGTTTCTTTATTTTGCCTGTTTTATATTTATCTTTTTTAGCTTCACAGAATAGATTCATCATGCCAGAGTCTTGAAGGGATTAGGATGAATAAGACCCGTTTAGAGGCAATCACTGATGGTGTAATTGCGATTGTAATCACGGTCATGTTGATTGAACTCAAAGTGCCAGAGGGCATACACTTTTCGGACTTAACACAAGAGTTTCATGGAATATTAAGCTATGTTTTAAGTTTTATGTATATCGGAATTTATTGGATTAACCATCACCATTTATTTCAGTTAGTCGAAAAGGTTAATGGAAAAATCATTTGGATAAACTTACATTTGATTTTTTGGTTAACGATGATCCCTTATACAACGAGTTGGTCTGCTCAAAGTAATTATTCACCAGTACCTACAGCCTTGTATGCATTCATTTTATTCATGTGTTCCTTGTCTTATGCTATGCTCGAATGGTCAATCGCTCGTGCTCAAGGTGATAAATCCGTTGTTCGTAAGGTATTAGGCAAAGATAAAAAGCTCGCAATATCTGTTTTGTTATATGCGATGTCCATATTATTGAGTCTAGTTGATACACGTTTGAGTCTGCTTGTTCTTGTCGTGCTAGCTGTACTTTGGTTTTTCCCCAATAAACGTATTGAACAATATTGTGAGGAAAAATAAGAACAGTTAAAGATTTACATTGTTTAATGGACGTTTGGTTTATGCGCTATTTGAGTATTTTTTTGACTTTAAGCAGTGTATTTACACTTACATCTTGCCAAACGATTAACCTCAAAGAGCAGAAATTAAGTGCTTCTTTGCAAAGTAAAGTCGATAATTTTCTCATCACGAATAAATTCAGTTATCAAACGGACAATTTTCTTTATTTAATCAAAAGTAATCAAACGCAATGTTTAAATGATGTTGAAGAGTGCGTGTCACGTATCCGGCAAATTAATGATGATAAAGATGATGTATATGCTGCGATTAGTGAAATTTATTTAGCTAAAGCAATCGAAATCAATACAGATAAATGCTCTCATTTGCCTGATAAAGCCATCTGTATTGATCAAAAAATTCAATATCTCGATAAAAGCTTGCGCTATAGCTATGTCTATCTCTTTAAGTCCAAAAGTAGCGCTCAAGATCGAATATTTGATTACCGATTGAATCAAGTACGTATTATTTATAACGTGTCCATCTCGCAAATGTTGACGAATCTGTACCTGAAAAATGCAAGTTTAAATAATTTTTCTTTGAACCCATATCGTTATCATATCAATAAGCAAAATTACTCAGCCTTAAATACACTAAAACTGAAATCTTTCAAATCTAGCTATAATATGAACTTTTCAGGGTTCAATATTATCAATCGTCAGGATGGGCTTGGTGCAGAGTTTGTGGCTGAGCGAGATGAAGAAAAAATTGAACCGAAATTTATCTTAAATCCTCGTGAATACTATAAGAACAAATCTAATCCAAATATTCATGAACCCAAATTTTTTCCTATCACTGCGATTGCATTTCCCAAAGAAAATAGCAGTATTGCTGAAATATTAGATCAATCAGATTTTGAAATTCAGTTATTTGATCCATTTAAAACAAAACGTGTAGATATAGAAGGGCACTCTTACTATCTAACGGGCAATTATTCAGCGCCATATGGGGCATGGCTATCTAAATATAACTTGGGTGCGCTGGGATATTGGAGCTTAATTGATAAAGAACGTAACTTGATCATGCCACATTTGTATATGTTGGAGCCTTATAATCCAAACAAACGTGTCATAGTTTTGATTCATGGTCTCGCCAGTAGTCCTGAAGCATGGGTTTCACTTACCAATGATATTATTGGAGCGGATGATTTAAGAGATAACTATCAAGTTTGGAATGTTTTTTATTCGACTAACATGCCAATTGTTGAAAGCCGTTATCAGATTTATTCATTGTTGCAACAAGCTTTTTTAAACATGGATGATTCCAGCCGTGCAGCGAAAGATGCTGTATTGATTGGTCACAGCATGGGGGGAGTGATTAGTCGACTTTTAGTTAGTGAAGCTGACATTTCATCTATTGCTTATCAAAAAATGAATGGAGCACAACAGGCTCAATATCAACGCGAACCATCAATAAAAGAACGATTTGAATTTAAGCCTATATCTCAGTTTTCACGTGCAATATTTATTGCAGCACCGCATCAGGGGACTCAATATGCGGATCGTTGGTTCACCAAGTTCGCACGTAAAATCATCAGATTGCCGAATGATTTTTATTCGGCTGTAGAGCAACGTCAAGTTCAAATCAAAACCACTCAAAAAGGCATGATTGAGAACGGCGCAAGTGACTTAAGTTTAGGCTCAAATTTCATGACATTAACGAAACAAATTCAGCCTAAATCTACAGTGCTTTATCATTCAATTATTGGTAACGCAACAAGCTCTAATTCAATTGAACAATCGACAGATGGTATTGTGCCTTATCGTAGTTCTCATTTGAATGGAGCGAGTTCAGAAATGGTGATTCATGGAGGTCACTCAATACAAGAAACGCCTGAGGCAGTTTTAGAGATTCGCCGTATACTACGTTTACATATTAAAGATATCAAATAGGTATATATTTATATCTAAATAATATCGAAAATATTTAAATAATTTCCCTGACTTTTAATAATAGTCTTTATAAAAGACTTTTTTGATTGGAATAATGGCTTGATTAATTTCTTTTGGGATACTTTTTAACATGAGTCTTTTTTCATTGATCGATAGAAGGTGATTTTGATAGTAAGTTTTTTTAGGAATTAAAATCAAAGGTGTTGTAACTTTTAAAGACTTCTGAGCTGTTAAATCAATTATGGTATCTTCATTTTCTAACCAAAAATGCTCTTTGGCGTTAAGATTTTTTCCTTGCATGAGTTTAAAGTTTGAGAAGCCTTGATCTTTGAAAACACTTAAGAGAAAAGCATGAACGATAAGCCCGTAATTGATGTCATCAATTTGATTCTGATTAGAAAAGATAAAGTTTTCATTGATGTAACTTGTTGCACATAAAAGAATGGTGTGTAACTCAAGTAACTTGTAGCCTCTGACTTCCATGTAATACCCACATAAATAAAATGCTTTAAAAGTAATAAATCATTACTTTAATTATCGTGTGAATTTTATATTGGAAACTTATCTTTATGCGTCAAAATGAAAGATACTTTAGTCTAAAGAGAATCATCATTTCTATTTAAATACTTTCTTTGCTTAGTTGTAAAATCTTTATATTAAATAAATTAAGTTAGCGATTTAATATAGTAAACTTTTTATATAAGTTAGATAACTAATTGGTCAGAATGAAATATGAGAAAGACTTATCACTTACCGTAATCTATACGGTAATTATTGAGAATGCATCAGAAGAGGTAATAATAAGCTCAATCAAAAAATTGTTATATTGAAATAGTTTTGAAATGATTTGAGAAAAGATTGTGGTGCGCTCAGCGGGACTCGAACCCACGCCACAGGCTTCGGAGACCTGTACTCTATCCTGTTGAGCTATGAGCGCATGCGAGCCACATGATAGGCAAAAAAATCATATAGGTAAATATAAACATGACCACCAAGTGATTTCTTGCTTATTAAAAGAGCAATTATTCAAATTATGATCTTATTTATAAGGTCAAACTTATAAATGTTGAACTGAATAATTAATTAGCTTAAGTGTTTGATTCAGTTGAGTCGGTGGAATGCGGCTTTCTTGTAAGGAGGTAATCCACTGCATTTGACATGCTTTTAATTGTTGCACGGTTTTTATTGTTTGAATCTTTTGGATTAAAGGACGAGCCATTAAACCGCAATAGGTGGTTAGTGTTTGGATCATCACTTGTTGAATCTCTACAAAAGGTAATTTTTCAAGTTCAATATTTTCAAATGTTTCTTCATCAGAGCTTGGTGTTGTTGAATGATTATTTTCAAGTGGTTCTGTAATTGCTGATTGAATGATAGGAGCAGTTTGTTCCAAAGGAGTTTCTTTTATATTTGTTGGCTCTGCCTGTTGAGCGAGTAAACCCATGTCAATCAGTTGTTGAACAAGCTCAGATGGTGCAATTTTTTCTTTGTAGTTATGGTCTAGTTCTTGAAAGTCTTCGTGATCAATAAGTAATAGAAGTCGTCGTTGTTTTGCAGTCAAAGCGATATTGCGTTGTTGCAATGCATTTTGTCCAAGTTCCGTTTTAAAAAAATGTGACATCTCTTAATCTCCCCCAGCCAAGATCTAGATGGAGATTAAGATATAGTTGAAAAGTGACAGAAATGTTAACAAATTATTAAATATCATCTATTTGCATAAAGTAAATAGAAAATAATTGAACTTATTGAAAATTAACGTGCTTTTTTAGACGATATTATTTTCTAACGCCTTTCTTAAGTAGGGATCGAGATCATCTTGTCGCATTAACCACTGCACATAATCTGTTGGTAAATCAGAGATCGCAGTGCCTTTGTGTTTACCAAAGCTAATTGATTTTGGAATGCGTGCTTCTTCTGAAGCTACATAGAGTTGTTCAATTGTTTGGATATTTAAATGATGGATGATATGCATCAAAATATTGGCTGTTAAAATAATATCTGCATCAGCTCTATGTGCGCCTTTCAGCATTTCACGAGCTTTATCACTTCCTTTCGAAATTAAATAAATTAATGCAGAAATATTATGCGCTTCTGCATTTTCCCATACGCGACGAGCAAGCGCTAGCGTACAAATAGGCTTTAATTTGGAAACATCGACACCACATTTCGCAATTGCTGAAATATCGTAATCAACATTGTGACCAATGATATACGCAGTTTGTTCTGGTAATTCGAATTCATTATAAAAAGGTTGATCTATCAAATCCGATTCAAGAATATGATGAACTGCCATAGCCGCGTATGAGATCGGTTGACCGACTTGATAGAGTTGATCAAAAATTTTGGTTTTATCTAAACTTAATTTACCACTCTCTATCTCGATTGGTGCATATGCAATTTCTATCGGTAAGCCATTCAATGTATGGGTTTCAGTATCTAAAATGATAGCTTGCATTGGGTCATGACCTAAGTGAAGTAGAGTTGATTTGATATCTTACTCGAAATTATGCCTCAACCAAGATGTGTTCGATTCGCAATCGCTATATTCCTCTGGTAATTAGATTTTTTGATTAAAAATAAATCTTATTTTGCTGATGAAAACACTTGAAACGCATTTCGAATAAGCGTAATTGTTGACAGTGAAATGCTTTAGTAAAGATCTAAAGATACATCAAAAATAAAATAGTTAAGGAAAAACTATATATGAAAATGAAATTATTAACGGTTGTTATGCTGAGTTCAAGCCTTCTTCTAACAGCTTGTGGTGGAAGTGACGATTCAAGCTATACATCGAAACCAAGTATTCCTGAAAACAACTTTAAAAATCCAGTAGTTGGAATGCCCGTTGCTTACACAAAAACTGATTTCTCGGCATTTGCTTCTGAAAGCTCTGTCATGACATATAAAATGTTGGGACAAAATGGCAAAGAAACATTAGCGACTAGTTTGATATTCGTTCCAAAGGGAACGATGCCATCAGGTGGTTGGAAAGTTGTCGTTTGGGCACATGGAACAACGGGAGTTGCTGATCAATGTGCGCCTAGTCGAAATGCAACGAATATCTATATACAAGACATGATTAATAAGTTTCTTGCAGCTGGCTATGTTGTTGTAGCTCCAGATTACGAAGGTTTAGGTGAACCAAGTGGGAGAGAATTACATCCATTTTTAAATGTTAAGAGTGAAGCATACTCAATAACAGATGCTGTTGTTGCAGCAAGATCTTATTTGGCGAGTCAGGGGAAAGTGCTTTCACGTCAATGGGTGACTGTAGGGCATTCTCAAGGTGGGCAGGCAGCACTAGGTGCAGCGCAATATGCGAGTCGCGCTAAATTGGAATATAAAGGCACGGTCGCAGTAGCTCCAGCATCGAACTTAGGAGCAATTCTAGTTAAAGGTGAGCAATCTGTTGAAAATGCACCTATCGCTCAGCAAATCCAAATGTATGCTCAACTTGATACTTTTACTGCATTAATTACAGCAGGGATAAGAAATCTGCAACCTACTTTTAATTATATTAACGTCTTTAAATCACCAACGGATGAGATTGCAAGTCGAGCAGAATTAGATTGTTACGATCAGGTTGGTCAGAAGTTCGGTGCGGCAATGCAAACGTATGCATTCACAAATGGTAGTCTAGCTAACTATCCACGAACTCAAACTAATTTTATGGCAATTCCATTGGTTAAGACTTTCTTGGAGAATGATTCACAGCCTGCACAAGTTAAACTGAGCCAACCTGCGCTGATTTATCAGGGTGGTAAAGATACAACAGTTCCTCGTGAAGCAACGGATGGTCTTGTCTTGTTAGCACGAAGTAAAGGATCGCAAATTCAATATTTTACTAATGCGGAATGGGATCATGGCACTGCTTATGTGCTAAATATCTCAAATATTGTTAACGATGTGAAAACATTGATGCCTGCTAGCAATTAATTTAAAAATCGCGTTTATTCGCCCAGTATTTCAGCTAAATGAAATACTGGGCTTGCTGTTAATCAATAACTACTTCCGTTTCCCAACCGTCATATTCAGCATTGTAAAGCTTGCATAACTCTAATAATTCTAAAGTACAACGATCTATTGAATATTGATCAACGTGATCTATCCGAGAAATTTGTAGAGAAAACTTCATATGTTCATCATCAAGTTGATCGATTTGTACAACTTCAAAACCTAAAGCTTGAGTCTTGAGCACACATTCAGCTAAGTCTGTTTCATTTTGGAAGAAAAGCCAATGACATACAGGTCGCGCTATCTGTAGACGATCACCATGATGAAGAAGATTTTCGACAACAGCTCGATTAGATATAGTCTGTAATATTTCTGGAGTGGGGTACATGCATTTAAAATATGAAGACCAATCTGGTTCATCGCGGTGACCAGTTTGATAGGAATATTGAGAGAATTTTTGCATGATAAGTTGAATTTTATTTTATAAGACAGTCGCATCCTCACAATAAAAATAGAATTCTCTCACTTTATTATGTGTCAATCTCCCTACATATATGCTCTGACTTCCATCTGTTAGGCTAGGTATGATTTCATCCTCGAAAACCATTAAATGGTCAAATTCTTCACTTGAAGATAAGCCATCTTCTCGAGGTTGATTCATTTTAATTTCTAGCCAAATTAATTGTAATCTTTGTGATATAGGTGCGATTTCCGTCAAGGCTAAATTAACAAAATAGCTTGCAGGCATCTCATCAATTTGACACATGTAGTAATTCCAGTTTTCTGGAAGTTGGAATTCATGATTGTTCAGAGTATTTTCGAAGTCCATTTTTTATACCAAATTTTAATTATTTAAAAGCTTGTTAGATTCTTCATCATTTTCATTGATATCGGAACATTCAGAATGAATAAAATTCACGAATAATTAAATAAATATCAATCTGTGAAAAGGCAAACTTCATGCTACAATACGCACCAATCTTTAGCACGGCTTAAAAGCCCTAATTTATAGGACCCCCGCTAATGTTTGCCAATATTTCTATTGCTCAATTTGATCCAGAATTAGCTCAAGCGATTGCTTCTGAAGGCGAACGCCAAGAAGCTCACATTGAGTTAATTGCATCAGAAAACTATTGCTCTCCAGCAGTTATGGAAGCTCAAGGATCAAAACTTACGAACAAATATGCAGAAGGTTATCCTGGCAAACGCTATTATGGCGGTTGTGAATATGTTGACGTAATTGAACAACTTGCAATTGACCGTGCGAAAGCATTGTTCGGTGCTGATTATGCAAACGTTCAACCACACGCAGGTTCACAAGCAAACTCTGCTGTGTATTTAGCGCTTCTCAACCCAGGTGATACAGTACTTGGTATGAGCTTAGCTCACGGTGGTCACTTGACTCACGGTGCTAAAGTAAGTTTTTCTGGTAAAACATACAACGCTGTTCAATACGGTTTAAACCCTGAAACGGGTGAGATCGATTATGAAGAAGTTGAACGTTTAGCTTTGGAACACAAGCCGCGTATGATTGTTGCTGGTTTCTCTGCGTATAGCCAAGTCGTTGATTGGCAGCGTTTCCGTGAAATCGCTGATAAAGTTGGTGCTTATCTTTTTGTTGATATGGCTCACGTTGCAGGTTTAGTTGCTGCTGGTGTTTACCCGAACCCAGTTCAAATTGCTGATGTAACAACGACTACAACTCATAAAACGCTTCGCGGTCCACGTTCTGGTCTAATCCTTGCAAAAGCAAATGAAGAAATCGAGAAGAAACTTCAATCTGCTGTATTCCCTGGTAACCAAGGTGGTCCTTTGATGCATGCAATTGCTGCTAAAGCAATTTGTTTCAAAGAAGCGATGTCTGATGAGTTTAAAACTTACCAACAACAAGTCGTGAAAAATGCTCAAGCTATGGCTGAAGTATTAATTTCACGTGGTTATGATGTTGTTTCAGGCGGTACAGAAAACCATTTATTCTTATTGTCTTTAATCAAACAAGACGTAACGGGTAAAGATGCTGATGCATGGTTAGGTGCAGCACACATTACTGTAAACAAAAATGCAGTTCCAAATGATCCACGTTCTCCATTCGTCACTTCTGGTATCCGTATCGGTACTCCAGCTGTTACAACTCGTGGTTTTGGTGAATCTGAAGTTCGTGAACTTGCAGGTTGGATTGCTGACATCATCGACAGTAAAGGTGATGAAAAAGTTATCGCTGAAGTGAAAGCTAAAGTAGAAGCTGTTTGTGCAAAATTCCCAGTATATGCAAACTAATTTGTATATCTAAAAAAGCGCCGTAAGGCGCTTTTTTTATTTGTAACTTACTGTGATTTTAATCTTCGAAACTTTTCTAAAAGCTCTGAATTTGATTCATTATGTTTTGGATCAGGTTTAACGCAATCTATCGGGCAAACTGCAATACAGGTCGGTGCATCATAAAAACCGACACATTCTGTGCAACGTTCGGTATCGATTTCATAAATTTTAGCACCTTCATATATTGCTTCGTTTGGACATTCTGGTAAGCACATATCACAGTTGATACATGCGGTTGTAATCATAAGAGCCATGAATTAATGTGCTGAGTATGCTAAAGAGGCTGATGATAATTGCTGTTTTGCTTGAGGTAAGTTCCGAATCAGCAATGCGTAACGAATATCAATTTCTTGTGGAAATTGTATTTCAACCGTATGACCTGAACCTTTGGCATTATCGATAAGATTACCTTTGAGATCACGCATTTGTTCGAGCACAAAGTGGACATTGCCTTTCGGTGTCATTAATTCAAGTGAGTCCCCGACAATAAATTTATTTTTGACTTCAACTCGGATGAAGTCACCATTCCTTTCTAATACTTCTCCGCAGAATTGTTGAAAGTCAAAATGTGATGAGCCATCTTCATAATTTTGATATTCACTGTGAGTATGGCGACGTAAAAAACCTTCTGTGTAGCCACGGTTAGCTAAACCTTCAAGTTGTGTCATTAGACTTTGATCAAAAGATTTACCCGATAATGCATCATCAATTGCTTTTCGATAAATTTGTGCGGTGCGGGCACAATAAAAGTAAGATTTGGTTCGACCTTCAATTTTTAGTGAAGCGACGCCCATTTGGCTCAGTCTCTCGACATGTTGCACCGCGCGAAGATCTTTAGAATTCATGAAATAAGTACCATGCTCATCTTCTTCGGCAGCAAACATATCCTCATCGTTGCGTTGTACTAATACTGGATTGATAGTATTACGCTCATGTGATGATTTAGAACAACATGCTTTTGAATTTTCGAACTGTTGAACAGGGATAACATCTCCATTTGAATCTTCTTGTGCGTCATGGATTTTATATTCCCAACGACAAGCATTAGTACATGCGCCTTGATTGGCATCACGTTTATTCATGTAACCCGATAGTAGACATCGACCAGAATAGGCCATACATAACGCGCCATGTACAAATACTTCTAACTCAATATCTGGCACGTTATTTTTAATTTCTTCAATTTCGTCTAAAGATAACTCACGTGAAAGAATTACACGGCTTAAGCCATAGTCTTTCCAAAACTTAACTGTAGCCCAATTGATGGCATTTGCTTGTACTGATAGGTGAATTGGCATATCAGGAAAATGCTCACGAACCATCATGATTAACCCTGGGTCGGACATGATTAATGCATCTGGTTTCATTTCAATAATTGGGGATAGATCACGTATGAAATTTTTTAATTTACTATTATGTGGCTGGATATTGACGACGACATAAAATTTTTTACCAAGAGAGTGAGCTTCTTCTATGCCAATTTTAAGATTGTCATGATCAAACTCATTATTTCTGACACGTAAACTATAACGTGGTTGCCCTGCATAGACAGCATCTGCTCCGTAAGCAAAAGCATAACGCATATTTTTTATTGAACCAGCAGGAGAGAGTAATTCAGTATTCATGATGCAATAAAGGCATATTTAAAATAAGGGATTATTTTAAGAAGTTCAAACTATAGATTCAACCAAGTAATTTACTCAGGATTTTTAATGTGTTAGCCCCAATTTAAGTGTCAATAAAAAAGCACCCGAAGGTGCTTTTTATCAATGATGACGATGTTTACGTTTTTTCTTATATTTTTTTGACTGATAGTTGTCGTAGTCTCGATCTTGACCTACTTTACGACCCAAAGCGGCACCACCTGCTGCACCCGCAGCTGCGCCAATATAACCACCAGTTGTACCAGCAATATTGCGACCAACAGTATAACCACCTACACCACCTAAACCACCACCAATTGCAGCTTCGGTACGCGTACGTTTACTGCTAGCAGCTGCTGCACCACCAGCACCACCAACAGCTGAACCAATCATGGCACCACTATGACCACCAATCTCTTTACCGATTGCTGTACCAACAACACTACCTAAAGCTGAAGTGGCTGCAACACGTGTTGCATTATCTGCATATGCAGTGCTTGCAACAGTAGAACCTGCAAGGATTGCACTCAGTAACATAAAATGCGCTTTCATTTTGACTCCATGTGCCCGCTGTTCAGGCATCTTTTGTAATGGAAGCAAATGTAACAAAGCTTGTGGAGTGAAATTGTGGAGATGCATCCTGTTATTATTGTGATTTGGTAAGTTGATTGTATGGTTTTGTTTAAATCAGTATTAAGATTAATCAAATAAATTCAATTTTCATTAATGATTAAGCCAATATGAAATTATAGTGCTGATGTCATTTATGAATCTTGATGAGAAGAATCTTCAAGTTTTAATTGATTTGTAGACTCTCGCTTCTGTAAGCGTAAATGTTCAAGATCACGAATATTTTTCTGGGTAGCCGTAACACCAAATAAGCTCAATAAAAAGGACATAATGTAATAACCTTTTTCGCTCAGGCTAAGTGTCGCATTCGATAAACTAAATAATAGTAACCCAATACAAATACCGACTGAGGTCCAACAAAGTGCAACGTAGATTGCAGTCACAGGTATATCTTCTAACTTATCACGCAATGTTTTTTGTAGGGATACAGCAGAGAAAAGACCGTAAAGTAAAATAACGAGATAAAAACCTTTTTCATGTAAAGGCATTGAAGCATTCCATAAGCCAATCATAAAACCAACAGCACCGATCACGACTGCAAGCCAACTTGCCCCAATAAATGCCAATGTTGGACGGTTAATTAAATTACTCATATTGATTATCCTATTGTTTTATCATTTTATTTGTCTCTCATATTTATATAGAACGGCAAAAAAGAGAACAAGAGCCTACAACTAAAAATGAACAATTTATGATGAAACGAAACTTGATCACGCAGTAGTGAAGTTTCACTATGTCATTTAAGCGGTAGAATCTGTAAACTATGCGCAATTTTTTGATTTTACTCATGCTTCAACTTTGAATGGCATTGAGTCTTTGGATTTCGAGATATTCCGCCCATGAAAGCATCACTCCGCTTAAGACTAGATCAACTCTGTGATCGTCATGAAGAGCTGACGGCATTACTTGCTGATGTAGAAGTTATTTCTGACAACAAACGTTTTCGTAAATTGTCACGAGAACATAATGATTTAACTGAAATTACAGAAGTTTGGGGTAAATATCGTCAAGCTGAAGAGGATATTGAAACTGCTGAAATGATGAAATCTGATCCAGATTTCAAAGACATGGCAGAAGAAGAGATTAAAGAAAACAAGGCACTTTTAGTTGAGCTTGAAGAACAACTCAATGTGTTAATGATCCCTAAAGATCCTAATGATGCGAATGCTGCTTATTTAGAAATTCGTGCAGGGACGGGTGGTGATGAAGCTGCTATTTTCTCTGGCGATTTATTCCGTATGTATAGTAAATATGCTGAAAGTCAGGGTTGGCGAATTGAAGTCCTGTCTGAAAATGAAGGTGAACACGGTGGTTATAAAGAAGTAATCTGTCGTGTTGATGGTGAAGGTGTATATGGTCGCTTAAAGTTTGAAAGTGGTGCGCACCGCGTACAGCGCGTACCTGCCACTGAATCACAAGGTCGTGTTCATACCTCTGCATGTACAGTCGCTATTTTGCCTGAAGTAGATGTAGATACAACAGTCGAAATCAATCCAGCTGATCTCCGAATTGACACTTACCGAGCATCAGGTGCAGGTGGTCAGCACATTAACAAAACCGATTCTGCTGTTCGTATTACTCATATTCCATCGGGTGTGGTTGTGGAATGTCAGGAAGAACGTTCGCAGCACAAAAACAAAGCCAAAGCGATGGCATTACTTGTATCTCGTTTAGAAAATGCAAAACGTGCAGCAGCGGATGCAGCTACTTCTGAAATGCGTCGTGACTTAGTTGGTTCTGGTGACCGTTCTGAGCGTATTCGTACTTATAACTATCCTCAAGGTCGTATGACGGATCATCGTATTAATTTAACGTTATATAAATTAGACGCGATCATGGAAGGTGATTTAACTGAATTGCTGGATAGTTTGCATCGTGAATATCAAGCGGATCAATTAGCGATGCTTGCTCAGGAAAATGGCGGCTAATGAATATTGCTCAGGCATTAGAAATTAAAGGTGAAATTGATAGCTATGAACGTCAAGAAGCTGCATGGCTGCTTGAACATATACTGGGTATCAATTCATTAGAGTTAAAACTAAGACTTGAGCAAGAGTTAACTGAAATTCAAGAGCAAGCTTATTTGAATGGGCTTGCTCGTATTGATCATGGTGAACCACTAGCTTATGTAACAGGTTCACAACCGTTTTGGACTCTGGACTTAAAAGTCACACATGACACATTGGTGCCACGTCCAGATACAGAAATATTGATTGAAACTGTGTTAAAGCTTGAACTTGATTCAACATCTAATGTCGTTGATTTAGGTACTGGAACGGGTGCTATTGCATTGGCTCTAGCAAGTGAGCGTCCTCAGTGGAAAGTCATGGCAACAGATATTTATCAACCTACGCTCGAAGTCGCACAGGAAAATGCCATTCGTCATGGTTTAACGCATATTAAGTTTGCTTGTGGTGCTTGGTTTGATGCGTTAGAAAAACAATTTTTTGATCTTATTGTTTCAAATCCGCCGTATATCGATCCAGATGATGTGCATATGCAAATGCTTAAATCAGAACCTGAACGAGCACTTATTGCTGATAAGCAAGGATTGGCGGATCTAGAAACTATTATTGTTCAAGGTAAAGGTTGGTTAAATCCAAATGGATGGATTGTGCTTGAACATGGTTATGATCAAGGTGGAGCAGTCCGTACTATGTTTGAGAAAGAGGGTTTTAGCCAAATTCATACCATTAAAGATTATGGTGGCAATGATCGTGTCAGCCTTGGACAGAAGTTGAATTAATCTTCAATGTATTGTTTGACTGCTTCAGCTAATTGAATCTGCCCCTGTTTTTCTAAATTATTTACCACGTTTACAGCATCAAATTGGTCTCTATTTTGGCTAAGTTTGAATTTTCCAATCATGTGCTGGATTTCAATCTCTATACCAATTATTTCTTTGAGTTCTGCTGCGATGTAATCGCTAGGTGCATCAGACATTTTCCATGGTTTTTCTTGCTTGGCTTCATGTGTCCGAGTAAGTTTGGCGAGTATGCCCCGTAAGGATTTTTCATCTTCTAAAAATCTAATTTTTCCTTTTACGTGTACGACTTGATAATTCCATGTTGGTACATGACGGTGATGCAATTGTTTGCTTGGATACCAGTTGGGGGAGATATAGCCTTGTTCACCTTGGAAAATAACTAAAACATCAGTACCACTCTCAATCAAAGTATGCAATTCATTATTTCGTGCAATATGAGCGATAAGAATGGCGTGATTAGATTTAGGCTCATGTAAAAGTTTAAAGGGTAAGTGATTTGCTTCTATACCATTGGAGCTGTGAGTGACTAATGTACCTAACGGATATTTTTCAATAAGTTGATATAATTTCTCAGTATTTTTTTCTTCAAAAATTTCAGGTAAATACATTTTTTAAACCATTCAGTCTTCAAATTGGTTAACAAGTAGTTTTTTGCTTGGGGATGTTTTTCGATAGCTACCAGGGCTTACACCACTCCATTTTTTAAAAGCGCGATGGAAAGCACTTGGATCGTGAAAATTTAGATCATCACTAATACTTTGAATTGAATCATTCGTTTTGCTCAGACGTTCAATTGCAATATCACATCGAATATCATTTTTAAGCTGTTGATAGCTGACACCTTCTTGTTTTAGTCGACGTTGAATAGTTGCTGTGGACATATTCATTTGTTGTGCAATATCTTTTAACTCAGCCCATTCAGAAGGTGGTTGGAGAATCAATTGTCTGCGGATTTGTAGACTTAATGAGTTTTCATTTTTAAAGCGCACAATTAAATTATATGGGGCATGTTTTAGAAATTCATTTAATGCCTGTTTGTCTTTTTTAATCTTGTGCTTGAGATAATGAGCATCGAATTCAATTTTATTGTGTTCAGCGTTAAATTCTATATTTTCACAAAAGCGTACTCGATAATCTTGTATCTCAACAGGTTGGTGGCACCTAAATGACATTCGGTGAAAACTGATACGCTGATCGCTCAACCAACACATCAAACTGTGTACCAGCATTAAAAAAGTCGAATAGGTAAACATTCGTTTGGGTTGATCACGGTCATGTAAGATAAGAAATGCTTTCGAACCCTCATGGACTAATTCCCCATGAATGTCATCCAAAATCAAAGCTAAAAATTTTAAGATATCTTGTATAGCTTGTTCTAATGTATCCGCACCAAAAGCAAGTTTCGCCAATACTTTATAACTTCCTCGGCGCATGGGATGAGTATCCATGCCGAGAAATTCATCATTCATACTTTTTGCCAGTTCAACCCAAAGCTGTGCAGATTGATTAACAGGGACTCGTGCTTTGGTTGAAGTTAATAATTCAGCTGAAATACCTGCTTTGTTAGCGATATTGACGATATTTAAGCCGCGGCTAGCTGCAACACTCAATGCTTCACGAATAAGTGCATTTGAAATCGTATCCTTTGCAGAATTGATATCTTGATTTGGAAGTTTGCTCATAAAAGATGAAATACAGGAGAGTGAATGAAATAAATGCTCAAAAATCGCATTAAATTTGCTACTTTTTGGAATTGTATCGGAAAAAAGTTGCCTTTACTCTTTGTTATAAAAATTTATCACTTTAATTTGATAGGAAACGTAAATGAAAATTCAGGGAAAACACTTTGTTATTACTGGCGGTGGTTCTGGTTTAGGCGCAGCGACAGCTGAATATTTGGTTCAGAAAGGTGCATCCGTCACTTTAGTTGATATGAATGCTGAAGTTGGAACTCAGCAGGCACAAGCATTGGGTGAAAAAGCTGAATTTGTCCAACTCGATGTTACGGATGAGCAAGCTGCTGAGCAATTTTTTAAAGATGTATTAGTTAAGCATGGTGCAGTGCATGGTTTAGTTAACTGTGCTGGGATCGGACCATCAGCGAAAGTTGTTGGTAAAGACGGTGTACACGATTTAGGTATGTTCTCAAAAACGCTTCAGATTAATGTCACTGGTACATTTAATATGCTGCGTTTAGCAGCGGAAGCCATGAGTAAAAATGAACTTGCAGAAGGTGATGAAGATCGTGGAGTAATCGTTAATACAGCTTCGGTTGCTGCGTTTGATGGTCAAATTGGTCAAGCTGCATATTCAGCCTCAAAAGGGGCAGTAGTAGCTATGACTTTGCCGATTGCAAGAGAGTTAGCACGTCATGCAATTCGTATTATGGTGATTGCACCGGGTATCATGGAAACACCGATGCTTAAAGGTCTACCACAAAATGTACAAGATGCATTAGGTCAAATGGTTCCGTATCCATCGCGTTTAGGTCGTCCTGAAGAATTTGCGCGCTTGGTTGCACATATTGCTGAAAACTCATATTTAAATGGTGAAGTAATTCGCTTAGACGGTTCGATTCGTATGGCTGCAAAATAAAAATATCTTTATGTAAATAAAAGCGATGATTGGTTCATCGCTTTTATGTTTTTAATAAGTAGTAAAATGTATCTTTAGTATTTAGTGATTTGACCTGCTTTAGATTTGCTTATATTTTTGATAATGAAAATGATTATCAATTTATGGGATATAATGATGCGGATGTTAAATAAAAGCCTATTTTCATTGATGTTATGTGCAGGATTAAGTGTGCCTGCCTATGCGGAATTTAAGCAAGCACCATTGCCTTACAAAAGTAATGCACTAGAACCCGCGATTGATCAAAAAACGATGGAAATACATTACGCAAAGCATCACAAAGCTTATGTTGATAATTTAAATGCTCAGATTAAATCCTATCCAGAGCTAGATAAATTAAGTATTGAACAAGTCCAAGCACAAATTTCTAAATATAATTCAGCAGTACGAAACAATGGTGGTGGGCATTTTAACCATGCTTTCTTTTGGGAAAGTTTAGCACCGACTAATAAAACTGGTAAGGTTAGTGCAAAGCTACTAAAACAAATCAATCAAGATTTCGGCTCATTTGAAGCCTTCCAAGATAAATTCAATCAGGCTGCAACAGGTCGTTTTGGCTCGGGTTGGGCATGGTTAATCTTGAATGATGCAGGTCAATTGGAGATTGTTTCAACGCCAAATCAAGATAATCCTTTGATGGATATTGCGGAGAAGAAAGGACAGCCACTTTTAGGTTTGGATGTTTGGGAACATGCTTATTATCTTAAATATCAAAATCGCAGAGCAGACTACACCAAAGCTTTTTGGTCTATTGTAAACTGGAATACTGTAAATCAGCGTTATGATGCTGCAATTAAATAGTCTTTATATAATTCATGTGAGAAGCGCTGTTAAGTGCATCGCTTCTGTGTTTGATTTACTCTGCTTTCACTTCTTCGCCAATTAAATAAAACGTACCGCCAGCAATATAGTGTAGGCTTTTCAGGTTTTTATGCTCTTCCGAAAAATGCCAGTGACCATCGCGGAAAACACGCGTATCAGCCCAAGCAGCAATAACAGAGCCGATAAATAAATCATGGGTTTGCTGATTGTGCGGTTCTGGTATCAGCTTGCATATTAGCCAACCAATACTTCCACTGACTAATGGTACAGAATAATCTTCTTGATAAAAGACTTCAGTTTTACAGGTTTGTAATTTCTCAGGATCATCAAATTGACTGATGTTTCCAAGCTGATGAACCATGTTGAGTTGTTCATAACACGGAACCTGTAATGCAAAATAGCCACTTTTCTCCACGAGCTCTCTCGTCTTTGTAGTTTTATCTAAAACCACAGTAACCTTTGCTGGAGAAAATTCTAAAGCACATGCCCATGCTGCTGCCATAACATTGACTTCATCATTATACTGAGCAGAAACAAGTACAGTTGGACCATGATTAAGTAAACGATATGATTTAGATAACTCGACGGGTGCAATGTATTGATTCATTACTTCATGTCCTAAAACAGCAATTCAAATGTATCTATATTTGATTTTAAATGAAGGCTTATTCAAGCGCCCAGCGTTTAACTGCGCGATTAAAACTTGAAGTTGAAGCATAACCTAATTGTTTTGCGATTTGATCTTTTGAGGCGAAGGGGCTTAACATCAATTTTTGTGCCTTTGTTTTGCGTACATCATCGTATAAGCTCTGAAAACTTACAGATTTTTCTTGAAGCATTCGTTGTAAAGTTCTTTTGGTAAGGTTTAATTTTTGAGCAACTTGATCAATTCCAATCAAGCCCTCGATTGGATCATCGATTAGCTGTTTTACGCGATATAAAATATCCTGTGTAGTAACTAATTCATCGAGTTCTTTTTGACAAAGTTGTTTAAACTTTTCTGAAGTTAAAGGGTCCGAAAGACTCAATGGCATTTCTAGAAATTTAGCTGAAGCAATTAATCGAGTACAAGATTCTTCAAAAGTAATGACTTCAAAAGTTGAGTCTAAAATGTCTTTAAACCTTGAAAAATAAGCAGGATATTTACATTGCAAACTCAAACTAGGTTTAAAGCTTGGAATAAAAAAACGAACTAGATGCACAAAACCCGTTAAAAAGAAAATACAGCTAAATTCGTACGATTGGCGATCTGATATATCTGAGAAATTAAGCAGAGAAGGTTCATACACAATCGTGTAGTAAGCTAAATCATCGTGGATTTTAAAGTCTAATTCAACAAATGAGCATTGAATACGGACAAATTGATTGATTGTTTGAATCGCTTCAAAGGCATTCTTTGAAATCGCAGCAGTGAAACCTAATAATCCGTGAGAACTGATTTTTAGATGACTTCCTGCATAAAAGCCAATACCTTCCTCTTGAGTTAACTCGATTGATCGCGCAATTACTTTTTTAAATGAGGATAAACTTATTTTATGATTGAAATCATTGAGTTGTTCTACATCTACACCAGTTCCCCAAAATAACTCTTCTGCAGATATATTCCAATGCGATACAACTTCGCTTAATAAATGCACATAAGAACTGCTGATAAAGTGATGATTATAAAGGCGAGGAATGCTCATGATGTTATTCAAAATCCATTTTAAAACTCATCTACTAAGCAGTGACCTTAATAGAGCTTAGTGATTTTGAAAATGTACATTCATCGGATTTTTACGATTGAGATTAATTTTTGGCGTCAATTGTTATGATTTTGGCGCATTTTGTTTTAGTCTAAAAATCACACAATATGTATAGGGAGTATAATTCTGCTGTTCTTTCGTTTTCGCTAGAATGGATCTAGCAACGAAGTCTATGGACGTATTTGTTGTAATAAAAATGAAAAATGCTAGGAGCAAAAAGTGAAGAAAAAATATTTAAGTGCGATGACGTTAATGGCGGGTATGCTAATAAGCAGTGGATCTGTTGTTCATGCAGGTCTATTTGATTTCTTAGCGCCTAAAGCTTCATGGCAAAACTGTGATGTAAATTCTTGTACGGTTGGTGGCAGTACCAATGTCACGTCTAGTTATGCAAAAACAAAATATCCAATTCTACTGGCACATGGTATGGCTGGTTTTTCTGCTGTAGGCCCGCTGCAATATTGGAATGGGATTACTGAAGATCTAGTTGGAAATGGAGCTAATGTTTTTGTCGCGCAACAGGCATCTTTTAACTCTTCTGAAGTGCGTGGAGAGCAATTGCTTATACAAGCCAAACAAGTATTAGCAATAACTGGTGCACAAAAAATCAACTTGATTGGTCATAGTCATGGTACGCAATCAGTTCGTTATGTGGCTGGTCTTTTACCTAATAAAATTGCATCTGTGACTGCTGTTGGCGGACCTACTAAAGGTTCTGATGTTGCAGATGTGGTATATGACTTTTCAAAATCACCAGTTGGAACTATAGCAACACCAATTATTGCTGCTGGTGTAAATGCATTTTTCTCGTTGGTCGGGATTGGTTCTGGGCATTATTACGAACAAGATGCTTTAGCGGGAATGTATTCATTGACCACTCGTGGAGCTGCTGAATTTAACCAGCGTTTTCCTGATGGAGTACCAACAACAGCTTGTGGTACTGGGACAGAGTTAGTAAATGGTGTTCGTTATTATTCATGGAGTGGCACAGGGGTACTTACAAATGTTCTTGACCCATTTGATTATGCACTGGCAGCAACATCATTACTGATACCAAGTGAAAACGATGGTCTTGTTCCAAGATGTTCAAGTCACTTAGGAACGGTTATTCGTGATAACTATGCGTTTAACCATTTAGATGAAGTTAATCAAGTGTTAGGACTAGTGGGTTTTCTACAAAATCCTGTAACACCATATCGAATTCAGGCAAATCGTCTCAAAAATCAAGGTCTCTAAATTTAAGGGAGGAATGATCATTCATTCCTCCACATTTTTTAATAAAGTTTAGCAAGAGCATGGATGATGATTGGTAAACGTATAAATTCAAAACTATTAATCTTTTCTTTGATTAGCATTTTGTTGATCGTTCTAGGTTTGATTTATTGGTTTTTTAAACCCGAAGCAGGATTAGCACAATCTAGAAATAGTGACAGTCAATCCCAAAACGTCACAGAAAATTATGCATTAGCAATGAATGACTCAAAGAATACGACACTTCCTACACTAGCACCTTCCTTAAAAGGAACGGAGATAGACTGTCCTATACAAGTAGATGCTAATGGAAACTTGGTATTAACAGTGGGTATTCGCAGTTGTTTTGACTATTTTTTTTCAAGTTTAGGGGAGAAAACAGAAACTGAACTGATTGCAGATATACGACAATATTTGTCTGCGACGTTACCAGCTCCAGCAGCGAAATATGCAGCATATTTATTAGAGCAATATGTTGTATATATGCATACTTTACAAAATGCAAAACCCAGCGGAAATTTCAAAACGACTGATGTTGAAGAATTAGAAAAGATAATTAACCAAATGCATAAAATTCAACAGCAATTTTTTAATGCTAAAGAGATAGAAGCTTTGTTTGGTAATGAGCGTAATTTAAATAAATTTAATATCGAGCAATTACGAATTCATGCAAATAAAAACTTATCTACTCAACAAAAGGCAATTGAGCTTGCCAAGTTAATCGACCAACTTCCACCAACTTTAGCTGACGGAGTTAGAGTGTCTATGCAGTTTTCAGAATTGCAACAGCTCACTCAAGAAATCAAAGACAAGGGTGGTTCTCCGCAAGAATTACGTAGTATGAGAGAAAGCTTATTGGGGCCAGAAGCTGCTGATCGTTTGGAAAAAGTTGATCAGGAGGAAGCTGTTTGGCAAAGTCAGGTAAATAATTATTTAATAAAACGTGATCAGATTCTAAAAAGCGAAATGACAGACTTAAATAAACAACAAGCGATTAATCAGTTACGTACAAGTTCGTTTCAAAGTAAAGAAGAATTACTTCGTGCTCAATCCTATGAAATTATGCATGATCAGAAAAGATAGGATGAGTCGGGTAAATGAAAAGACTACGTTTTCGTACAGCAATTACATAAGTTGATAGAGAAGGATCTCCGAATGTGGAATAGAGCAGAAGCAGGAACAGGCAAACCATTGGTTTTGTTACATGGGATTGGTATGTCTCATAAAGCATGGAGTCCCGTAATTCAGCATTTAAGTAAATCTAGACGAGTCATTGCATTTGATGTAGCTGGTTTTGGCGATAGTCCAAGTCTTGGTGCATCGGTTCAACCTACAATTCATAATTTAGTTAGTGCTTTAGAACGTGAGTTGAAAACTATAGGTATACATGAACCTGTAGATATTGTTGGAAATTCAATGGGGGGATGGATGGCACTAGAAGCTGCACGTGTTGGATTGGCAAGTGCCGTCGTCGCAATTTCACCCGCAGGTTTGTGGGATGAATCCCCAGCACATGTAAAGATGGTATTTTTTAGTTTAAGAAATGCGATTAAATTCATGCCTAATATATCAAGACAGATGATGGGATTTGCACTGTTTCGAGAGTTGCTTTTAGCTATCCCGATAGGAACTGGTGGTCGAAACATTTCTAGAAAAGATGCTTTGAACTCGATTGATGATTTTTCCAAAGCCACAGATTTCGATAGAACATTCGCAAATGTTGGACGTTTTATCGGGGGTAAGGATATTCAAGTTCCTTTAACTATTGCCTTTGGTACAAAAGATTGGCTTTTGAGAAAGAAGGACTGTCAAAATAAATCTGAGCTGCCAGACCATGTGAATTGGCTAGAACCTAGAGATTGGGGACATGTCCCAATGTGGAAAGATCCACAAGGCGTAGCGAATTTGATTCTTAAGAATATAAGTGCCTAGCCTAACCAAATCAATTGGTGGCATCTTTTAAAAGTCTCATAAGCTACCTATGCGGTATTGAACCACTGGTACCGTTAATTACGCTACTGGGGTTGTTTCTAAGCTACCTATGCGGTAGTGAACAATAAAATATATCTAAAATTTCAAAATAAAACATAGAGTTATTTCTAAAAAAATAAATAACCAAAGTTTTAATCTCAATTCATAAGTAATTGATTTTATTATGCTGTTAAAGAGTGCCTACAATATTGGGTTAAAACCTAGATATAGTCAAAGCTAAAATGCATGTATGAAAAAAATTATCTTCCATTAGTACATTCATATACTTAAAATCTAAAGTCTTTAGAGCTAGCAAGAGAATCAGTGTGTCAATTCATCCAGAAAACGAATTTGAATTAACTAATGATGAAATGCATCTTTATAGTCGTCAAATCTTACTTGATGGTTGGGATATTGAAGCTCAAGAAAAATTAAAATTAGCAAATGTCCTGATTATTGGAGCTGGTGGAATAGGGTGTACTAGTGCGGAGCTACTCGCACGAGCAGGCGTTGGAAAAATCACGATTGTAGATGCTGATACAATTGAAATGAGTAATTTACAACGTCAAATTGCGTTCACTCCAAATCATATCGGTCGCTACAAAGCCGAAATATTAGCAAAACACTTACAAGTGATTAATCCGCACATACATGTTAGCTATAAAAACATACGATTTGATGAAACGAATGCTGATGATTTAATACAGCATCAAGATGTAGTGTTGGATGGGTGTGATAACTTTACGACACGTTATTTAGCCAATGCGATCTGTAAGAAATATCAAGTCCCTCTAATTAGCGCTTCTGCAATCGGATTTGAAGGACAAATGTTCATGGTGGAGTCAGATTCTGCTTGTTATGAATGTCTATTTCCTAAAGAAGATCACGCAAATGAGGGTATGCGTTGTGCAGAGTCAGGCGTGTTGGCAACAACTCCTGTAATGATAGCGTCATTACAAGCACATCACACATTGTTATTTCTAGGCTTGGGATTAACCCCACTGAAGCAAAAACTATTACTCTGGAATGGTTTAAATTTGTCGCAACGTATTCTTAAATTTGAAAAAGATGCAAATTGTCCAGTTTGTCGGGCAACTTAAACAGTAAAGTTTCTGAAATTTGCTAAACTAATGCCATCTATGAGGCAATGAAAGATTATGAAAAGAAATATCTTATTTGATGGATTGCGTTCTGTTGCACGGATAGGTGAAACAGTGATTGTTGCTGCACAGGCAGGTGTGAAATATGCAACTGAGAAGCCAAGTAACGCAAAACTAATGCGTGAGACATTTGAGTCGCTAGGTTCTACATATATTAAATTGGGTCAGTTTATTGCAAGTACACCATCACTATTTCCTCGTGAATATGTTGAGGAATTCCAAGGGTGCTTAGATCAAACACCAACTTTACCGTTTAGCTATATCCAAGAGGTACTTGCTGAAGAGTTTGAAGGTAAAAACTTGAATGAAATTTTTAGTTTAATTGATGAAAAACCATTAGCTTCAGCTTCTATTGCTCAGGTGCATGCTGCAAAACTTGTGACAGGTGAAGATGTCGTACTAAAAGTACAAAAACCAGGTGTTGAAACCATTCTTTATACTGACTTAAACGTCGTACATTGGGCGACTAAGCTGTTAGAGCGTGCAGTTCCAAAAATTAAATTTGCGTCATTATCTGAAATAGTAGACGAAATCAAAACACGCATGGTGCGTGAAGTGGATTTTATTGAAGAAGCACAAAACTTGGATGACTTTGTACAGTATCTCAATGTTTCGGGCAATCAAGCTGCAACAGCGCCAAAAGTTTATCATCAGTTTTCAACGCGCCGTGTTTTAACGATGCAACGTTTATATGGCGTATCTTTGACTGATTTTGATGTGGTAAAAAAATACGCTAAAGATCCAACTCAAGTATTAATTACAGCGATGAATACGTGGTTTGGTAGTCTAATGCTATGTAAGAGTTTCCATGCTGATTTACATGCTGGAAATTTAATGCTGCTTGAAGATGGTCGTGTTGGTTTCATCGATTTTGGGATTGTAGGTCAACTAAAGCCTGAAGTATGGACGGCTTGCATGGCATTTATGGATGCTTTACAGCATACCAATTACGCTGCGATGGCTGAAAATATGCTTAAGATGGGGATGACGCATCACAAGATCGATACTCAAGTCTTAGCTGATGATTTAGAACGTCTATTTAGTGGTGTGCTACTAGCAGACCCTCAAGAAATTTTAAGTTCTAACCCTGCTGATTTGAATGACATCATGATGGATATGATTGGAGTTGGTGAGCGTCATGGTATCAAATTCCCGCGTGACTTCGCTTTGTTATTCAAACAAATGTTATATTTTGATCGTTTCATGCGAGTTTTAGCGCCTTATACTGATATTTATGCTGACCAACGTTTGAAAATGGTTCACAATATTGAACCTGCTTCATTTCTAAAGCATTAATTAAATTATCAGTTTATTGGGTCATTATGGATGCCATTATTATAGAAGGATTAAAAGTTGATACGGTAATAGGGTGTTTCAATTGGGAGCGCCAAATCATTCAACCTTTAATGTTAGATCTAACCATTCATAATGATCTTAATCAGGCTGCACAATCTGATGAGCTAGACGATACATTAAACTATGCACAAATATGTGAACTAGCTGCTCAAGTGATTCAACAAGCAAAACCTAAGTTAATAGAGCATGCAGCACAGTTAGTTCTTGAAAAATTATTTTTAGTATTTCCCTCGATTGAGTCAATTATTATAACAATTCGTAAACCCGCAATTATTGCACAAGCCAATGCAGTAGGAATTCGCCTTGAACGCAACAGAAACGATTTTTGCGCTCGCACTGGCGAGTAATGTTCAACAGCAGCAGAATTTCACTTTTGCATATGCTCAGCTTGCGCAATTAGGAAAAGTGGAATTTTCAGCGATTTATCAAATTCCTTGTAGAGATGCCGTGGGGGCAGATTACTGGAATTCAGCATGCTTATTAAAAAGTGTGCTGACTGTGGATGAAGTCGTGGATATTCTAAAGAATCTTGAAACCCAATCAGGTCGTGTTCGTCCATCTCATCATATTAGTTTGGATATAGACGTTATTGCTTGGGGGAAAGATTTAGAGCATATGCAATTCAATCCTAAAAAATTACCATTAGCAAATGATGTTAAAATTCCATTGCTTGAATTGTGGCAGCATGAAGCATTAAATTATGATGACAAGCTACAATATCCAGTCATCAAAATATAATTTTAAAGATTACGATAATAAAAGGACTCATTTATGAAAGTCATTTTCCTGCTTACAACATTATCATTTTTGCTTTCTGGCTGCGCAGCAATGAGTGTTGAGCAATGTAAAACTGCAAATTGGTTTAATGTTGGTGAGAAAGATGGTTCAGCAGGTCGTGAATCTAGACTTGATCAATATTATTCTTCGTGTCAAAAAGCAAACATTACTCCGAATCAAAACCTATATGAAAAAGGTTATCAGAAAGGATTGAATTTTTATTGCCGTCCAGAGACAATCTTTGATGAAGCTTTGGAAGGACGTGGAGATTATCGTGTTTGTCCGATTGAAAAACGTGATTCATTACGTACATATTATCAAGTCGCACATGAATACTACCAAGCTAATTCTGAGTTTGAACGTTCACAGACAGATATGAGTTATTATTTAAAAGAATTAGAGCGTAAAGATTTATCAGTAAAAGATCGGGATGATTACAAAAAGCGTTTATATGATTTGCGTTTAAATAGCAGTAGAGTTCAGTATCGTTATCAAGATGCAGTAAGAAATCTCGAGCGATTCAAAGTAGAGCGTGGATTACAGTAATTCACTCAAGAAAACTTGGTATATATAAATAAAACCCATTGAATAAATGGGTTTTATTTTTTGATTCAACAATTGTGATACATACATGTTGGGTTTATCAGTGTTTGAATAAATCTTATAAGCTTTTAAACGGTAATAATATGAGAAATATACTTCTTGTTTTGTCAATTCTTCCGAGTATCTTCATCGCTAATCAAGCTTTTGCAATTGATGAAAAATATAGACACCAATTAGAACAATCAGGTTGTACTCAGCTGAGTGAATTGCAAGGTTGTGATATAAGAAAATCTAAACAAGAGAATATAAAAGCAGGATTTGTAGAAAATAATACACAGGATGCACTGGAAGGTAAAAGAAGTATTGAACCACAGTGGATCGCTGAAAGAACGGATGGGAAGATACTTGCTCGTATCAAAATTGATGATAAAGAGCGAGTATGGGTGAATGATTATCGAGTCATTGCAATTAAGAAAAAAGGTCAATTAACTTTTAGGCAGGGAAAAATTAATTACACGATTTTCACGGATCTGGAAAAAGGATCTGAAAGTTTCTGGTATGACCGTTACTCAAAAGATAAAGGAAAAATTGTTTTGCAATAATTAGTACTATTTTAATGAAGTGCAGGGAGTTACATCATCGCAACTCCCCGAATTACTCAAATTTTAAAGGTAATAACTTGTTTTAGTCATCAATTTTGAGATGGCCGTCATCGTGATTTTAACAGGCACAGGAAGTTCTACGCCGCCAGCATTTAATGCTGTTTCGCGATGATGCAATTCATCTTCATTCATTTGTTCTAAAATTTTACGTGAACGCTCATCATGAGCTGGAAGCTGCTGTATATGCTCTTGTAAGTGTTGGCTGACTTGACGTTCTGTTTCAGCAACAAACCCCAAGCTATATTTATCACCTGCAATGCCTGCAATTGCACCCATACCATAAGATAAACCATACCATATCGGATTTAAAATGCTGGTATGACTGTCTAATTCTTTTAAACGATCTTCACACCATGCTAAGTGGTCTTGTTCTTCTAGTGCTGCTTGTTGCATTTCTTGTTTAACATGTGGAAGCTTTGCTGTCAGTGCTTGTCCGTGATAAAGCGCTTGAGCGCAGACTTCTCCGCTATGATTAACACGCATTAATCCCGCAACATGACGAGCATCGCTAACACATAACTGTGAAGGGGTTTCTTCTGCAGGATTGTTGCGTTGTGATGTCGTAGCACCAGGAACTAAGCTGCGTAATGCTTGGTCAAATGAATTGATCATCTTATCGAGACCTGTGTAATGACGCATATATTAATCCTCTAGAGTATGGGGAGCATTCGCTAACAGAGGTTGTAAGCGCTTCAATAACCAAATTGAGAAAAAAGCACTTAAAACGGCTGTGATGATAAATAAGATTTTAATATCAATTTTTAAAATGCTTAAGATTAAAATTGAAAAAATTGCTGAACTGACCATGAAAACAGCGTTCAGAATATTGTTTGCAGCAACGACACGAGCACGATGTGAACGTGGTGAATACGCTTGCATCATGGCATATAGAGGAACGATATAAAATCCACCACTAATCCCAAGTAGGGTTACAGCGATCATGACGTGGTAGTAAACCAAACCTTGAGTAAACATATCTTTTAAATTAAGAAGTTCACCAGTGCGTTCAGGTACAAATGCAAGACTTGCAGCTAAGTAAAGTGCAAATACAGTCAAACCAATTGCGCCATAAGGAACCATCTTGATATTGATGTCACTGCCACCGATCTTGCGGCATAGTAATGAGCCGACACCGATTCCGACCGAAAAGAAGGTGAGTAATAAGCTTACGACATTTTCAGATGCATGAAGATTTTGTTGAGTGAGTTGGGGGATTTGAGTGAGGTACGTCGCACCATAAAACCAATACCAAGAGTTTCCAAGTAGAATCATGAATACAACAGGAATTTTTTTTACATAACTCAATGTCTGAAAACTGGTTCTAATAAAATTCCAATCAATTTTTAAATCAGGAGATGCAATCTTTTGCGGAAGAATAAAGCGACTGCTTAAATAGCCTAAGCAGGCAATGGTAACAACTGTGACACTAATCCACAATAAATTACCTTCTGAAGATGCAATAACAGCACCACCTAAGATCATGCCGAGTAAAATTGCGATAGAGGTTCCAGATTGAAACAGTGCGTTTCCTGACATTAACTCATTCGGTTTTAATATTTCAGGCAAAATGGCATATTTGATGGGACCGAAACAGGTGGAATGTGTACCCATTAAAAATAAAGCAAAAAGCAAAAGCCATAAGTTTCCGAGCAAGAAACCTGCTGTACCAATCAACATGATCACGATTTCAAGGATTTTAATAAAACGAATTAGTTGTGAACGTTCGTATTTATCCGCGATTTGTCCTGCTGTAGCAGAGAAGAAGAAATAGGGTAAGATGAATAGCAAGGCAGCTAAATTATTTAAAGTGCTAATCGGTGCGCTTTGTTGTTGGATCCACCCATAAGTTATGACCAAAAGCAGTGCTTGCTTATATACATTATCATTCAGTGCCCCAAAAAATTGAGTGAAAAACATCGGGACAAACCGACGTGATGTCATTAAGTGGTCATCTTGTTTCATCATGTGTTCACTTCATTGTGTTTTATAAAAAAAATGTGACTTACTGTAAAAATACTAGAAAATGCATGTATGATACTTTCAATGTTTGATTGGATGAAAATCAAAGATTTGAAGAAATTTTCACCCATCAAAAAAGATAAATTAAAAATAAGTTTAGAGTTTCACATGCTATCTAAAGATAAGTTTAAACAGTCAACACTGGTTCATTCTATGCATTTAATATTTAAAATGCAGGGATTTCCTAAACTTATTTGTAGTAGTTTTATAATTAGTTCTTTTATATCAGTTGCTTGTGCTCAAGAGCAAATTGCTGATATGTCTAAAATTAATTCAATAGAGACACCATCATCTTCTGATCAAACATTACAAACTCTAGCATCGGCTGATGTGAATGCATCGGCAACAGTAGAGCCATCGACTGTAACTGTTTCAGAATTAGATAGTCTCGCTGCATTAAAACAACAAGAACAGACAATCAATCAAATTAAAGAATTAAAACCTATACAGTTCGATGAAAATCTAGAGGATTTGCCAGTAGTTCCAGTTGATCAGAACATGGCAAACGAAATCTATCGTGTTGCAGAAGAAGCGAAAAATGAAGCTAAAAACTATCGAGCAAATGCCACACAAACCACAGTCAATGATGTTTCTCAAGCAGAACTGACAGAAATAACAAAAGCACCTGTAAACATCAATCAATTAATGCAGGAAATTCAGGCTGATAGTAAGATTGTTGTAGAAGCAAATGAAACAGGGAGAACATTAGCTGACTTCCAAGCTAGATCTGAGCCAGCACCTGAAAAAGTTGGATTTTTTAAGAAAATTATTAATCGATTCAAACCAGAAAATATTTTAAATACGGACAAAGTTCCTCGTATTAGTGCAGATGTATCTGGTGCGCCACCTGAATTGGCAGCAAATATCAAAGCGAAACTTTCGAGTTTTACGCAAGAATCATTTGATGATTTTGCAGTAGCTTTACCTCAATTACGTGCATTATCAAATCAAGCAGCTCAAGCTGTAGGATATTACAATGCAGAGTTTAAGTTTGAAAAAGTCAGTGAAAATAAAGTTAAAGTCAATGTTACACCAAATGAACCTGTAATTATCAACGAGCAAAATATAGACTTTACTGGAGCAGGTGAAAATTTACCTCAGTTTCAAGTTATTCGCTTAGTTCCGATCCAAGATGAAAAAGATATTTTTAATCATGGAAAATATGAAGAGACCAAAAGCAAAATTGTTAATACTGCTACAGATAATGGTTTCTTCGATGCATACTGGCGACTCCATGATGTGAAGATTAGTCAACCAGAAAAAATTGCAGATATTAATTTAAAATATGAAACAGGCGAGCGATATAAACTGAAGAAAGTTGAATATCGCATGAGTGATCCAAGTAAGCCTTTACCACTCACACAAAAAGTATTAGACAGTTTGGCACCTTGGAAAGAAGGTGATGATTATGCTTTTTGGCGTGTGAATCTATTAGCAAATAACTTAACGAATACACGATATTTTAACTATACCTTGGTTGACACAATTAAGCCTGATCCAATTCAACCACCTTTAGAGCTTCCTCCTGATTTGCAAGCTTTAGTCGATCAGCAACGTATTCAAGAATCTCAGTTATTAAATAGTCAACAAAAAGCAGATTTAGCTAGGCAAAAAGTCACATCCTCTCAAGAGGTTACACAAGATGTAGTTGATGAATCCCAGTTCTCTGGGGGGAAAGCTGCACAGCCTTATGCATTGGCTAGAGCGATGCCACTTGCTCATGACCATGATGATGAAGAGGAAGAACGTCAAAAATTAGAAGAACAAACTCGTATTGAGAAAAAAATTCCTGTAGTCGTGACTTTAAATGCAGATCGATTGAATAGCTTAGAAACAGGTATTGGTTACGGAACTGATACAGGTGCCCGTATTCGTAGTCAATACAGACGTGCAATCGTAAATAAATATGGTCATGCATTTGATGCCAATATTGAGCTTTCACAAATTCGTCAATCAATCGATGGTCGTTATAGCATTCCATATAAACATCCACTCAACGATTACTTCAACTTAGTTGGTGGTTATGAGCGTGAAGAGCGTGACGATATTGGTCCTGATGTAAATCTTTTGGTTGAATCAGCAGTTTTAGGTGGAGAGCGAATCATTAAGAATCCTCTTGGTGATTGGCAACATACGATGGGTTTTCGTTATCGTCTAGATCGATTAACAAAAAAAGGTGATGTCAATGTTGACGAATTACCTGATGCATTTAAAGTTTCAGGTATTGATTCAGAACAAGAGTCATTGTTATTCGGTTATGAGGCATCGAAAACGAATGCAAACTCTCGGTTAAATCCGACAAAAGGATTTAAGCAAACTTATAAAGTCGAATTGGGATCAGAATCCTTATTATCTGATGCTAACATGGCTATTTTAACTGCTGGATGGCGATTTATTTATTCATTAGGTAAAAATGAAGACCATCAGTTTGTAGGTCGTGGCGATGCTAGTTATATTTTTACCGATGATTTCAATAAAGTTCCTTATAATTTAAGATTCTTTACAGGTGGTGATCAATCATTACGTGGTTTTGACTATAAAAGTTTATCACCTGAAGAAGATGGCTATAAAATTGGTGGTCAAGCCCTAGGTGTTGGCTCATTTGAATACAATTATCAATTTAAAGATGGTTGGCGAGCAGCCGTATTTTCCGATTTTGGTAATGCTTATGATAAACAATTTAGCAACCCTACAGAATATAGTATAGGTGTTGGTATACGTTGGCGCTCACCAATTGGTCCAATTCGACTGGATGTCGCTTCTGGTATATCCAACGACAATAATCCAATTCGTTTACACTTTTTTATTGGTCCACAACTTTAATAATCTTAAACAAAACCTATTCAAAGGTTAAAAAATCAGGTTGATTATGTCGGAAGTAGAACAGCAATTAACGCCTTCAAATGGACCGAAAAAACAGCGTCATACGATTAGAACTATTGTTTTAGTCCTGTTAATGACGCTTGTAGTACTTATCAGTTCATTACTTGTCATGATGTCTACGGATAAAGGCAGCCGTTTTCTACTTGATCGTGTTTTGCAAAGTCAAAAGATGATTCGTTATGAATATGAAAGTGGTAATTTACTTTCAGGAATCATTTTAAAAAATGTTCTTGTCCAACTGAAAGCTGTAGATGTTTCGCTTGATCGTGCTGATGTATCTTTGGGTTGGCGTGCAGTATTCAAAAAAGAAATACATTTAAGCCATGCTGATGTTCAAAATCTAAAAGTTATTAATAAAAAGCCACCATCAGGAAAACCATTTGCATTTGATGCAATCAAGCTTCCTTTTGTTTTAAGAGTTGATGAGGCGAATTTAGATCATTTAGTCATTAAGACAACAACATCTGAAGTAAAGTTTAATGATATTTATTTGAAAGATGCCCTATGGTCAGGTACCAAATTAGAGTTTGAAGACTCACATATGGACATGGGATATTTGGCTGTAAAAAATGCGACAGGTCAGATGGATTTTAGTGGTAAATATCCGATTGATGCAAAAGCTGATCTTATTATTCCATCTCTTAAAAGTTTAGATATCAATGTCATAAAGGTAGTTGCTTCAGGTACATTAGATACGCTAAAAGCAGGTGTAGCAACGCAAACACCAGATTTGCTAACAGGCTGGACTGTTTTACATCCAGTACGTGATGGTGTGCCAATGCAGGGTGAGCTTTTATTCAAAAACTATCATTTGCCTTTATTAAAAGAACAAAAATTATTTGCTAAAGATGGTGTTGCACGTTTTAACGGTAACATCAAAAAACTTATTTTAAGTTTAGATACCGATCTTAAAGGTGAGCAAATTCCTGAAGGGAAATATAATGCTTTGATGGAAACGGACCTTAGAAACCAGTTAAATATTCAGGATTTTAATGGTCAGGTGATGAATGGTAGCGTTTCACTAAAAGGGATTGTAAGTTGGAAAGATCATGTTGCATGGGACATTAAAGGTCGACTTGATCGACTTAATCCTAAAAATAAAATCATCCCTCAGGCAGCTCAGGACTTTTTGCCACCAACGTTGGACGCAAATCTGAGTTCAATTGGTTCTATGGAAAAAGGGTTGGCATTGAATGCACAACTAGCTTTTGATCAATACGAGACTTGGAATGTAAAACTTAATCAAGCAAAAGCGATATCCAATAAACCTCAACCGATGTTAGTTGATATTGCTTGGCAAGGAATTGATCGAGCAGTGCCATATATTGGTTGGCTAAGTAGTGATAATGGTCAAACCAACATTACACTTAAAGAAGGTCAGCAGGATATCTTTGTTTCGACTACTGTAAAGCCACATGAAAAAACAGTATTGCCAACGGGTAAATATGATGCTCGCTTAGATGTTAAAGGTAGTTTGTTAGATATCGAAAATTTTCGTTATCAGGCAGAAAATGGAAGCTTATCGGGTCTAGCAAAAATTAAACTTCCGACTGAAAAACAGCAACTCTCATGGAGTGCAACGCTTAAAGCAGATAATTTCAATCCACAAACTGTAGCTACAGCTGCACCAGTAAATTTATTAAATGGACAAATTGTTGCTAAAGGTTTTGCTAAACCGAATCAGCAGATTATTCAATTTGATAATATTGATCTAAATGGTCAGTTAGCCCAATCAAATACATCTGAAAAAATTGCACTTAAAGGGAAAAGTACTGCGGCTTTACTTTTTCATGATCAAAAAAATGGTGGTGGATTTAAGAGTTATGCGGTTCAGTATGATGGTTCATTAAATGCTTTAAATCAGGCAAATGGATTATTAAAAATTGATGTTGCTGGCACGCCTGATTACGTGAAAATTAATGAGTTAAAGCATGATGGTGTGGCAGGTAAATTATTTGCAACAGGTTCAGTCAATTTAAAAGATAAATTAGGTTGGAATATCGAAACTTCATTAGTTCGTTTCAAGCCCCAATATTTTGTTTCTAGTGTCAAAGGTGAAATTTCAGGACATGTCAAATCACAGGGAGTGTGGTCTGATGATCTAAAACGAGTTGATATACGTCAACTCAATGCCGCAGGTTTTATTAACAATAAACCTGTTCGAGGACGAGGTAATTTAACACTTTTGCTTGATTCAAATCAAAAAGGGTTCTTACCACAACAGTTTGAAGCAAATGATTTATTTTTTGCATATGCACAAAACCAATTACAAGCAACAGGTAATGCACAAAGTTTGAAAGTTAAATTAAACGCACCAGCTTTGTATGAAATCTATCCGGGATTGCAAGGTCGAGCGTATGGTAATTTAAATATACAATCTCAACCGAAACTGAAAGCAACAGCAAACATCGCTGTAGATAATTTTGCATTTAACAACCTAGTTAGTATTAAGTCATTACGTGTGCAAGGTGAACTACCAACTTCAGAGACCACACCAACGATTTTAACTGCGAAGGTAAATCAAGTACGCAATGGAAATCGTGAAATTGAAAATGCAGTTGTGAATCTCGCTGGTACTCGCAAAGCGCATTTGTTAAAAGTTGAAAGTAAAAATAAGCAGTCTAATTTTTATGTTCAACTCGCAGGTGGATTTAATCAAAACAACGATTGGTTAGGTCAGTTGCAAAAAGGTAATTTCACTTCGCGTAGAATTAGTCTAGTACAAAATCAAAGTGCGCCGATTATATATACCTCATCTGCGGCTGAACTGTTTGTGGGACAGCATTGTTGGTCAAGCTCTCATAGCCAGTTATGCCTTGATCAGGCTGCACGTATAAGTAAAACTAAAGGAAATGTTTCTTTTCTCACAAAAAATCTTGATTTAAATGATTTTGCCGCATTTATGCCAGAAGGTTTAGCTGTTACAGGACAGTTAAATGGTTATGCACGTGCATCATGGGCAAATGGTACGCGACCAAAATTAGATGCGACATTAGTAACCCGTAAAGGTGAAATTGGTCTTGCTGCTGCTGATCCCCAAGATCCTGCAACAACGGTTACTTATGATGAACTTAGTTTGATCGCAAAAAGCGTTGGTGAAGGATTGTTATTCAGAGTGGATATGAAAACACCTGATATTGGAACAGGTTATGCCAATGTGATTATTAATCCATTCCAAACAAATATGCCAATGCGCGGTGAAATTGCTTTTGATGAAGTTCAGCTCAAAGTATTTAAGCCATTTATTAAAGATGTACGTTCTATGGCTGGCACCTTATCACTTGCTGGAAAAGTGGACGGAACTTTAACACAACCACAATTTACAGGTGAAATGCGATTGAAAAATGGCGCTATTAGTATGATTTCATTACCTGTGAATTTAAATAATATTCAGCTTTACTCTTCGATTCGACAAGATTCAGCAAGCATAGATGGTGCATTTAATAGTGGACAAGGTGTAGGTCGTTTAAAAGGTAGCTTTGACTGGAAAAATGATCCTCATTTAGCATTAACACTTAAAGGCGATAATCTATTAGTTCGCCAAGCACCAATGATTACAGCGATTGTTAAACCCGATTTAAGCTTGGATGTTTATCCATTTGCTCAACGTTTAAGTTTAAAAGGTACGATTGATGTTCCTCGTGCTCGCATTTCCATGCCAGAAAGTTCAGCAACGGTGGTGAATGTTTCACCTGATGTACGTGTGGTGCATCAAGGACAAGATCTACTCGCTACTTTAAAAGCAGCGAAACCATGGGATATCCGTGCTGATATGACGGTAAATCTCGGTAATCAAGTTATTTTCCAAGGCTTTGAAAGTAATATCCCATTGGTCGGACGTCTACATCTGTCACAACGTGGTTTAGAAACAGCCATGCGAGCAAATGGTGCAATTGGTGTAAGCCAAAAAGTGAAGATTGAAGCTTATGGTCAGAGTCTCGACTTGAATCGTGCAATTGCTCGTTTTAATGGACCTCTAGCAAACCCAACCTTAGATATTGATGCAAATAAACCTGTACAAGGAAGCATGGTTGGTGTGCGTGTTACGGGTACTGCGACCGTCCCTAATGTTCAAGTGTACAATGATGCAGGTCTGTCTGAGCAAGAAGCACTCAATGCTTTATTAACAGGACGTATTAATGAAGGTGGTAGTGGTTTAAGTAACACTGAAGGATTCAAATCTGATGTTAATAATACAATCGCTGCCGCTGGAATCAGCATGGGCTTAGGTGGAACTAGAGCTTTAACGAATCAAATTGGGCGAACTTTTGGCTTAAGTGGATTGGCATTAGATGCTCAGGGAACTGGTGATGATACCCAAGTGAGTTTAACGGGTTATATTACCCCAGACTTATTTATTCGCTATGGTATCGGTGTATTTACACCTGTCAATAAATTGACTTTGCGATATCAAATGAATCGTCGACTTTATTTGGAAGCAAGTCAGTCCTTAGAACGAGCTATTGACTTATTCTACAACTGGCGCTTCTAGATAAACATTATAAAACCTGCCTTGTTTAGATAAGGCAGGTTTTTTTATAGTACTTTTACAATATAAATGTGATATTATTGTATATAAGTAATTGAAAAATATAGATAAATGACATTTTTTGGAGAAAGGGGATGAAATGTGTCACTTTTAGTCAGCTTTTGGCAATCGTTAGTATTGGTTTGATGAGTAGTTCATTTCAACTTAATGCGAAAGAATACTACAAATGGGTAGATGCGAAGGGTGTAACTACATATTCAGCGACACCACCACCCACCAAGAAACAAGAGCCTCAACTTGATACATCCAAACAAAATATGACGGTTGGAAACACAGCCAATCATGCTGTACCAACTCAAGCACAGGCTCAAGTGGTTAAAGAAACAAAAACAGCAGCAGTTGCAACAACACCTCAAACTAAAAATGTAGCACTTACAGCAAAAACAGAAGTTTTGATTCCGATCAAGAATTGTAATGGGGTTCGTTGTTGGGACACTAAAGGTAAGGCTTACAATCTAGTACAAGGCAATACATATCTCTCTTCGACTGGTGGCAAATGTCTCAAAACATCAAACAACATGTCGTGTACAAAATGATATGTAATTTTTTAGCGATAGCTGATGTTTTTAAATGCATCTTTTTTGCAAAATGCTTGAGTTTGAGTATGATGTCTACATCTAATTAGCTGCAGTATGAAGATGAAAAAGGTTGTATTGATTGCACTCGGTTTGATTTTGATGGGTTGTGGTAAGAAAGAGCCTTTAACACCTGAACAACAGTGGCATGGCTATTGCGTAAGTATTGGCAATGCAGCTCGTTCTATTGCACTAGATCGTCAGAATGGAATTGAAGAAAAGCAAGCAAAAGAACATGCGAGCAAGATTGAAGATGAAATGACGAGTAAATTTATTTTCGAAATTATTGAAACGGTTTATAGACTTCCAGCAGATCAGATGAAGTCTGATCCTGATACGATCCGTGAAGATTTAAAGAAGAAATTTACGGATCAATGTTTGGTAACACCACATGATAAGTTACCGAACTATAAATCATTTTAATTTGACCATTGAAAAGACAACAAGAGTTGTCTTTTTTTATGTACCTAATTCGTTGTTTTATTAGGCTTTGATCTAAGACCAAAGCGGTATTCAAAAGTGACAAACATTTCGCTATAAAATAATGGGCATCACGTAGAAATACGGTAGTTCCATTAACTTTTAAGTCGAAGTCTAGTAAAATTTTGCTGTCCATATTACTTGTAGAGCTTGAAAAAAGCTGGAACTTACAAGTAATTTTTTAAAAAAGAGGAATAACACTGTGCTAGAAGCTTACCGCCAACACGTTGAAGAACGTGCCGCACTCGGAGTCCCACCGAAGCCGCTTGATGATGCTCAAACTGCTGAACTTGTAACTTTATTAAAAAATCCACCAGCAGGCGAAGAAGCATATTTAGTAGATTTGCTTGAAAATCGTGTTCCAGCGGGTGTTGACCAAGCTGCATACGTTAAAGCTGCTTTCTTATCTGCGGTTGCGAAAGGTGAAGCGACTTCTCCACTTGTAACTAAAGAACGCGCAGTTTACTTACTAGGCACGATGCTTGGTGGTTACAACGTAGCTCCTCTTGTTGATCTTTTAGATAACGCTGAGCTTGCTGAATTAGCAGCTGAAGCATTGAAAAAAACACTTCTTGTATTTGATGCATTCCATGATGTAGCAGACAAAGCTAAAGCAGGTAACGTTGCTGCTAAAGCTGTATTGCAATCTTGGGCTGAAGCAGAATGGTTCACAAGCCGTCCTGACGTTCCAGAAGAAATCAAAATCACTGTGTTCAAAGTAACAGGTGAGACGAATACTGATGACTTGTCTCCAGCTCAAGATGCTTGGAGCCGTCCAGATATTCCGTTACACGCTAACGCAATGTTGAAAAACGAACGTGATGGTATCAACCCTGAAAAACCAGGTGAAGTTGGTCCATTAAGCCAAATCAAAGAATTGATCGCGAAAGGCAACCAAGTTGCTTACGTGGGTGACGTTGTTGGTACAGGTTCTTCTCGTAAATCTGCAACTAACTCTGTACTTTGGTTCTTCGGTGACGAACTTCCACACATTCCAAACAAAAAAGATGGTGGTGTGTGCTTAGGTTCTAAGATCGCTCCAATTTTCTTCAATACAATGGAAGATGCAGGTGCATTACCTGTTGAAATCGACGTTGCGAACATGAACATGGGCGACGAAGTTGTATTGAAAATCGATCACGCTGCTGCAAAAGTTACAGCGTTTAAAGATGGCGTACAAATTTCTGAAGCTGAACTTAAAACTCCAGTACTTTTAGACGAAGTACGTGCTGGTGGTCGTATTAACCTGATCATTGGTCGTGGTTTAACAGCTAAAGCGCGTGAAGAATTAGGTCTTGAGCCTTCTACTTTATTCCGTACTCCAGTACAACCTGCTGACACTGGTAAAGGCTTTACACAAGCTCAGAAGATGGTAGGTCGCGCATGTGGTCTTCCTGAAGGTCAAGGTATCCGTCCAGGAACTTACTGTGAACCTAAGATGACTACTGTTGGTTCTCAAGATACAACTGGTCCTATGACTCGTGACGAGTTAAAAGACTTAGCGTGCTTGGGCTTCTCATCTGATCTAGTGATGCAGTCTTTCTGTCACACAGCTGCGTATCCAAAACCAGTTGACGTAACAACTCACCATACATTACCTGACTTCATCATGAACCGTGGTGGTGTATCTTTACGTCCTGGTGACGGTATTATCCACTCTTGGTTAAACCGTATGTTACTTCCAGATACAGTAGGTACTGGTGGTGACTCACATACTCGTTTCCCAATCGGTATTTCATTCCCAGCGGGTTCAGGTCTTGTTGCGTTCGCAGCAGCTACTGGTGTTATGCCACTTGACATGCCTGAGTCTGTACTTGTTAAGTTCAAAGGTAAAATGCAGCCTGGTATCACTTTACGTGACCTTGTACATGCGATTCCTTACTATGCGATCAAAGCTGGTGACTTAACTGTAGAGAAGAAAGGTAAGAAAAACATCTTCTCTGGTCGTATCCTTGAGATCGACTTAACAGAAATGGAAAATGACTTGACTGTTGAGCAAGCATTCGAACTTTCTGATGCATCTGCTGAACGTTCTGCAGCTGGCTGTTCAATCACTCTTTCTGAAGAGAAAGTTGCTGAATACTTACGTTCTAACATCACAATGTTGAAGTGGATGATCGCTGAAGGTTATGGCGATGCTCGTACACTTGCTCGTCGTGCTGAAAACATGCAGAAGTGGTTAGATAACCCAAGCTTATTAAAAGCTGATGCTGATGCTGAATATACGAAAGTATATGAAATCGATCTTGCTGACATCAAAGAACCTATTCTTTGCTGCCCGAACGATCCAGATGATGCAAAACTTCTTTCTGACGTTCAAGGTGACAAAATTGATGAAGTATTCATCGGTTCTTGTATGACTAACATCGGTCACTTCCGTGCAGCGGGTCAATTGTTGGATAAAGTACCGAGTGGTTCATTATCTACTCGTTTATGGTTGGCTCCACCAACTCGTATGGACGAGCACCAATTGATGGAAGAAGGCATGTACAACATCTATGGTCGTGCTGGTGCGCGTACAGAGATGCCAGGTTGTTCATTGTGTATGGGTAACCAAGCACGTGTAGCACCGAACACAACATGTGTATCAACTTCTACTCGTAACTTCCCGAACCGTTTAGGTCAAGGTGCAAACGTTTACTTAGCTTCTGCTGAGCTTGCATCTGTAGCTGCGGTACTTGGTAAATTACCAAGCCCAGAAGAATATCAACAGTACGCGTCGCAAATCGACAGCGCTTCTGCTGACATCTACAAATACTTAAACTTCGACAAGATGAGCGAATATACAAAAGAAGCTGATCAAGTTGATACCAAGAAAATCCAAGCTGCTCAATTGACTTAATTTATTGATAATTAAGTTTTAATGAGTTAAAAATAAGGGCTGATTAATCAGCCCTTATTTTTGAGTAATTAGAATGAAAAACTTTTATGACTTAGAACAAAAATACTTAAAAATACTTTCTAAAGTTGACGAGTCTTTTTTTAATACACTACATGATTATAGTAAGTATAAAGAAGGATTATCTGGTCTTTTTCTTGCTAGTGAGCCAGATCATTACTGGACTGCTAAGAATAAAATTATGATTGTGGGTGCTGAAACTAGGGGATGGAACATCACGTTAGATCAAGTGTATTCTTTAGACCACTACATAGTTAAATCAATTGAAAAGAATAAGAGCTTTTTCCAAAAAATGATGCTTGAACCTAGAACTAAGAAAGTTACCTTTCATGATTTCACGCGAGCTATTGCGGACAAATCTGGTGTTGAAGGATTAATTTACTGTAATTTATTTTGTTTTGCATGGAAGGAAAAAAGCCCAATAAAATCAAAATATTTCGAACAGATAAAAAGTATTTCATTTGAACTACTAAATGCACAAATTGAGTATTTTGAACCTAATATCATTATTTTAGCAAATGGAAGCCAGAATACTATTTATAGAAGGGAGTTTTTTGATCCAAAATTATATTCCCAAGGGCAGGATTATAAAGGTGAAAGCATAGATAAAAATCAACTCTATAAATTTATATATGATCAAAAATACTTGTGTTACAGAATACAGCATCCATCTACGATTAGAGGAAAAGTAGCGGCTTTGGCTGCACGGAAAAAATTAATATCGTTACTTCCTGAAATATAAATAGTATTTTTTAGTTATACGGGCATTTCAATTGGAGTGAAATACTCGTGTAAATCAAATCACCAATAACCCAATACTTTCCACCACAGTCCGCCAATCACCACAAAGATGATGATATTAACGACACTCATCACAAAACCAGCTTTCCACCATTCACCAAGTGTGGTGTAGCCTGAGCCAAAAACCACAGGGGATGTACCAGTCGCATAATGGGTTAAGGTCATCATGATACTGGAAGCGGCTGCCATCATTAAGGCAAACAACATCGGTGGCGCACCCAATGCGAGTCCAGCCGTATAAAAAGCTGCAAACATGGCTGTGATATGAGCTGTGGTACTGGCAAACATATAGTGTGCATACAAATAGGCGAGCATTAACAATAGACACGCAGGCATCCAGCCTAGACCTAATGAACCGATACTATTTTCCAAGATACCTGAAAACCAAGTGATTAACCCGAGTTTATTTAAATAAGTTGCCATCATCACTAAAGCTGCGAACCAAGTGATGGTATCCCACGCACTTTTTTGCGTCAGGATATCTTCCCAAGTTAAAACACCTGTGAGTAACAACAAAGTCAAACCAATAAATGCTGTGGTAGTTGGATCAACAGCCCACGCTGAACCCAAGATCATGGCAGGAATACCTGCCCACAACAGCAATAAGATTCCGAAAACACCAAGCATAATGATTTCATCTTTACTCACTGCGCCCATTTCTTTGAGTTTTGTTTTTGCAAATTGAGCTGCATTTGGAGTTTCCTTCACTTCAGGGGGATACATCCAGTACATGATCAATGGCATGACGATTAATGCAACTAAACCAGGGAGTACCATTGCAATCGCCCAAGTACTCCAACTTAATGAAATCTGACTATTGGTTGCCTTCGCCACGAGATCAACGACCAATGGATTAGGTGCTGTAGCTGTAATAAACATTGCTGAAGTAATTGGATTGGCTTGGTAATTCACCAAAGCTAAAAATTTCCCCATACGACCTTGAGTTCCCTTTGTAGGGTCAGAGTCATAACTGGTAGAAATTGCACGTACAATCGGGTGAATAATTCCACCACCACGTGCAGTATTACTTGGAGTAACTGGTGCAAGTATCAGCTCAGATAGCACCATGCTATAACCGATCCCGATGGTCTTTTTGCCCCAAACAGCGATAAATAAATAGCCTAAGCGAGCACCTAGTCCAGTTTTCTGTAATCCTTTGGAGATCATGATAGAAATACCGATCAGCCAAATGAGCGGATTAGCAAAACTACTTAAAGCGTCTTTTATAGCATCACTGGGATTGTCGCTAGTGACACCTGTAGCGGCAACCAAAGTGATAGCAAGTATTGCAATAGCCCCGATCGGCATAGCTTTACCAATAATAGCGGCAATTACACCAATAAACATAGCGAGCAGATGCCATGCCTGAGGACTAACACCTGACGGCACAGGAATAATGAACCATATGATTAAAGCGATACCAATTGAAATCAAAGTGGGAATAGGTTTAAAGCCCATATAAATTTCTCGTTCTGTTCATGTGTAAGATGGAATTTGTTTTTATAAAAGTGATAGGTTCAAATCATTTTTGAGATATGAACTTGATTAAATGATAATTTATAAGCAAGCAAACTACTGTTGCTGCAAAGTTATTTTTTATTCTTAGCAATGTGATTTACCGAAATAATTCAGGAAATGCCCAAATATCGTATCCAGTGCTTGATCAACATGATACATTTTTGTCTTGGTTGAGATAACTATAAGTATGGTATGGCAAAGCTTTCAATAAAACGGTTAAGACTTTTTGTTTATAACAATTTACAAAATGATGATCATCAAAGCACCTTTAGTTTGTGCGTAAACTATTTTTTGATTTTTTTAATCGTTGGAAACGTTGCGGCAGTTATTTTGGAGTCGATCACTGAACTGTATTTGGCGTACCAAGTCTATTTTGATGTGTTTGAAAATATATCAATCGCTCTATTCTCCATCGAGTACGTACTTAGACTGTGGAGTATTGTTGAAAAGGAACCTAGTCTTCCAGCAAGCCAACAGCGTTTGAAATGGATGCGTAGCGGGGGGGCTATTATCGACTTGGTTGCAATTTTACCTGCTTATCTTAATTTCTTCGTGCCAATTGATTTACGCGTGCTGCGAATCTTACGTTTGTTGAGACTACTTAAATTAACCCGCTATTTTGTGTCATTACAAATTTTACTCAGGGTCATCAAGCGTGAAAAAGGATCATTCCAAGCTGTTATTTTTATCTTAGTGATTCTTATCGTGATGGCTGCCTCTGGTATCTATGTAGTCGAAAACAAAGCACAGCCTGAAGCATTTAGTTCAATTCCTCACGCGATGTGGTGGGCAGTCGTTACGCTTACAACAGTAGGGTATGGTGATGTTACGCCTATCACAAATATGGGTAAGTTTTTAGGTGCAATTATTACGATTTTAGGTGTGGGGATTGCAGCTTTACCTGCGGGTATTTTGGCTTCTGGTTTGGCTAATGAACTCAATCAACGAAATCAGCGTTTGGAACAAGAGTTCCGTGAGCTTGTTCAAGCGCAGGGTTTTGAGGTGGTTCACAATACGATCGAATTAGAAAAGTTAAGACAGCGAGTAGGATTACCCAAAGAGCAAATGCATGAAATTATTATCCAACTTTTGCGAGAGCATGTCTTAGAAGAACAAGAGCAACAAAACTCAAAGAAACACTATTGTCCTTATTGCGGCGAAAAGCTACCAGAATAAAAAGTTTTATTGTTTGAAATAAACTGACTTAATTGGCTGTTATAGTAAGTGTAAATTTGAACAATTGCTTTGATTTTGTATATGAGTTTACTGACCTTTTTTTCTTTTGTTGTTTATTCTATTGTCACGTCTATAACACCTGGACCCAATAATATTATGTTGGCGGCATCAGGTTTGAATTTTGGATTTAAGCGAAGTATTCCGCATATTTTAGGCATCGGATTTGGCTTTGGTGTGATGGTTATGCTTGTTGGGTTCGGTATAGGAGCCACACTTGGACAATCTCCTTTGATGTATGAAATACTGAAAATAGTTGGGATCGTATATTTACTTTATCTAGCTTATAAAATTTATGGTGCAGGACGAGTAGATGGAGAAGAAAAGCCTGAAAAGCCATTAAGTTTTATGGGGGCTGCCTTATTTCAGTGGGTTAATCCTAAGGCTTGGATTATGGCATTGGGTGCGATTGCAACCTATAGCTCTGTAAATAGCCATTTAGCTGAGTTTGTTTTTATTGGTGCGATTTTCGGATTGGTTAGCATTCCTTGTGTTGGAATCTGGGCCTATATGGGGCAACGCTTACAAAGTATTGTGAATGATCAGAAGAAGGTTCAATATTTTAATACAGCTATGGCATTATTATTGGTTATCTCTGTGGTATCGCCGATTGTTGAGTCATTTAAATTTTTCTTTTCGATCTAAATACAGATTAATATGGACATGAAGAATGTCCTTAAAAAAATTAAAGAATTGAGGGGCGATGATGAATCAAAAATTAGTGTTGTTGTTTGCGATGCTCTTTTTAGTTTTGAGTTTAATTATTTCAGGAATTGATCCTTTTGACCGTGGTACATGGTTCATGGAAGTATTACCTGTATTAATTGTCGTTCCACTATTGATTCACACTTATAAAAGATTTCCTTTGACTAATCTTCTCTATGTATTGATTTTTATTCATTGCATGGTATTGATTGTTGGTGGAACATATACCTATGCACGTGTGCCATTTGGATTTGAAATGGCTGCATGGTTTGGTTTAGACCGAAATCCTTACGATAAAATTGGGCATTTTATGCAAGGTTTTGTTCCAGCAATTGCAGCACGTGAAATTTTGCTGAGAAATGGCATCTTGAAGCATGGAAAAATGCTGATTTTTATTGTCATTTCTATTGTGCTTGCGATAAGTGCTAGTTATGAGTTAATAGAATGGGCGGCAGCACTTACGCTTGGTGAAGGTGCAGAAGAGTTTTTAGGAACACAAGGTTATGAGTGGGATACCCAGTCAGATATGTTTTTCGCCTTGATTGGATCGGTCAGTGCTTTGTTTTTGTTGTCAAAATGGCATGACCGACAGCTTTATAAGTTAGTACACTAACGAAAAAATTCGTCAGTCTGTCATTGGAGAATAACAGACTGTTTATTTGCTGAATATTTAGCGTAGGCAAGGGCGATTAATAAAATAATTAATCCGCCTAAACTCAGAACAAAGCCAACCCATATTGGCGCTAACCATCCCATATTGTGACTCAATACCCATCCACCTAGAAATGCACCTAAGGCATTTGCTAAATTGAATGCTGAATGATTCAAAGATGCTGCTAAAGTTTGTGCATCACCCGCAATATCCATCAAATGTGTTTGTAAGGCACTGCCTAAACCAATTACGGTGAATCCAATTAAAAATAAAGCAAGGATGGCAGTATAAAGATTTGTCATCATAAAGCTTGCAAATACAAAGGCCAATGCTGAACTTATAAGAATACCAATCATGGTTTTGAATAGGTTTTTGTCAGCCAACCAACCAGCTACTAAGCCTCCGATGACCATGCCTGTTCCCCATATTGCTAAAGCGATTGGCACAATGCTGATATCTGCATGTGTATATTCAGTCAGTATCGGAGACACATAGCTATATACCGAGAACATGCCACCAAAACCAATTGCTCCAACTGCCAATGTCAGCCACATATTAATATTTTTTAGCCCAGCTAATTCAGCTTTAATGCTAGCTGTTTTTTGCAAAGGGATATTGGGTACAAATAAACTTACGCCTATCAGTGTAATGAAAGCGATTGTCGCAGAAAATTCAAATCCAGCCTTCCAACCAAACTGTTGTCCTAACCAAGTGGCTATAGGAACACCGATCACATTCGCAATAGTTAAGCCCATCATAACTTGTGCAATCGCTGTTGCACGACGATGTTTACCTGCTAGCTCAGCCGCGACTAATGCTGCTACACCAAAGTATGCGCCGTGAGGAAATCCTGCAATAAATCGAGAAATAAGCATTGCATCTGAAGACGTGGCAAAAGCAGTAGCAGCATTTGCGAGACCGTAAAACAGCATTAGTGATAATAATAAAGTTTTTCTAGGCACTTTAGCACCTAAGATCGCAATGATAGGAGCACCCACCATCACACCTAATGCATAAGCACTGATGAAATAACCTGCATGTGGGACACTGACATGAAGATCAGTTGCAATTTCTTGAATAAGACCCATTGCGACAAATTCAGTAGTACCAATACAGAAACTACCAACAGCCAAGGAGAAAATTACAAGAAATAAGGAATATTGTTTTGTTTGATTCAATTCTGAGGGAGATGACATAACATGTTAAGGAAAAAGTGACGCTACTATTATATTCAAGACAGTTGAAAAATGTGAAAAGGAACGTAAATTAACTCAAGGCATTTGTTAATTCAAAGAATTAGTGTCCTATGTTCACATGAATTTGACACATGATGTATATGATATAAGACGTTTTTTAGACATTTGGAATAGCAGGAACATATAGTGAGGCTAACTCATTAATTTTGTGCTAAGATGAAATAAATTCAATAATGGTTGGTGCTGTGTTAGAGCTTAGACATTTAAAAACACTACTCGCTTTAAGAGAGCATGGCTCTTTGGTTGCCGCAGCGGCAGATTTATGTCTGACTCCATCTGCTATTTCTCATCAGTTAAAAGAATTAGACCATTGGTATGGTGTAGAAGTTGTCAATCGACGTAGCCGTCCTGTGAGTTTTTCTAATGTGGGTGAGCGTCTCCTCAAATTAGCTGATGATGTGTTACCACAAGTTCAAATTGCACAGACTGATATCACTCGAATCGTACATGGGCAAACAGGTCGCATAATTTTTTCTTCTGAATGTCATAGCTGTTTCGATTGGCTCATGCCTTTATTAAATCAATATCGTCAACAATATCCTGACGTAGATTTAGACTTTGCTGCAGGTTTTGAGTCAAACCCGCATGAACTTCTTCAAAACGCTGAATTTGACTTACTGATCACGGCAGATCCAATTGCGCTAAAAGGTATAGAATACTTTCCAATCTTTGAGTATGAATCACGTCTAGTTTTATCAAATACACATCATTTGGTGAGAGCAGAACATATTACCGTTCAAGATCTGGCTGAAGAGACTTTGATTACCTATCCAGTCGATAAGCATCGTTTGGATATTATGGCTCATCTGTTTTTACCCGCGAATATTTTGCCAAAACACATTCGGACTACTGATTTGACTCAGATGTTAATTCAACTGGTAGCGAGTGGGCGTGGTATTGCAGCTTTGCCTGATTGGGTTGTGAATGAATATGAGCAAAAAGGATGGGTGGTGAGTCGTCGCTTAGATTGTGTTTCACCAAAAGGTTTGAGAAGAACGCTCTATGCGGGTTATCGTACTGACGAAAAAGAGAAAAGCTATTTTGAAGGCTTTTTAAAGCAATTAGAAAAATTCTCACAAAAGCGTGTGATGTATTACGAACGTTAATTTGATCGTTTTAAACTCTGCGTTATAGATTTGGTAAATTTATAACAGCATGTTATCTGATTGGTTTGAGATATTAGCTCTTACCAATCAATATCGATAATATGCCTGCTGCAATTAGGGGACCAACAGGTACTCCACGTAATAATGCAACACCCGCGACTGTTCCAATCAATAATCCTGCTACAACGTCTGGTTGGTGACTCATCAATTTCACACCTCGTCCACCTAACCAAGCCACGAATACGCCAACAGCAATTGCCAATAGAGATTTGTAACTTAGGAATGATTTTAAAATACTTTCACCACTGAGTTTTCCACTTGCGATTGGGGAAAGAACACCAATGGTTAATATGATAATTCCGATGTTTAAACCATGTTGCTGAATGTAAGGAAAAAGCTGATTGAGCGGAGTGATTTTCACGATGATTAGTACAGCTGTTGCAATCATAACAGCCGTATTTTGACTGAAAACACCAAATCCTAATAAGATCAGCAAAACTAGAAGATTGAAATCGAAGTGTGCAAACATTGGATTGAAAGGTAATAAAACTTGAATTGTAACGCAATTGGCTACAAGTTTGACAGCTTATGTAAACTTCGCTGTTAAAAGGCAGAATCATTCAGAAACACTAAAAAGATTCGCTTCAAGCTCACTATGATTGGCGAAAGTTTTAAGGTCATCTTAATCCTTGATTTGGAGATGACCTTATTATTAAGAAGAAAATTATGCAAGTTTTCTAAACGATTCAAATTGATAAGTTGCAATTTGTTCATCCCAGAATTGTTGCCATAAATCACAATATTCTAAACAAATTTGTCGGATATAAGGATAGTCAGATTCTACACAGGCTTGAGCTAGAACAAACCAGAGATCATCTTCATGGTCATCGTCAGCAGCTTCAGCAGTTTCATCTTGTGAAACACCATGTACATAGTAGTAACCACTATCTACATTAAAGCCTACAGCTTTAGTTGCTTGACGCAAGGCAGGACTAAAAAGAATAACTTCTTCTTCTGCAACAGCCAATAACGCTGTTACGGCTTCATAACGATCGAAAGCATATTCAAGATAGTTCTTCACTTGTTGAGCAATAATCGAGGGCTGATAATTGTTGCGCTCTGCTTGTGTTAATTCGAAATCATCGAGTACATCTTCAAATAAAGGATAGTGTGCATAATCAGGATTACCAGCATAGTATCCATTGATATCTAAGGCCGGACGATAGCCATACTCATCTAAGACATTGAGGTTGAGTAAGAAGCGGGCATACATCTTTGAACCTGATTTCAGGCGAGGTTCGAGTTGTTTGGTTTGGAATTGAGCCATCAATAAAGCATCTGTAAATACTTGCACTATGGCATGTCGGTATTCAAGATGAATATGTTTTAAGGTTTCTTTATCAATTGAGCCATCATTTAATAGCTGAATTGCAGGGTGTTTAGACACAGGATGTTGTGAAATCTCTTCGCGCAAAGTTTTGAGAAACTGCACGTTCTTATTCCATAAATCCTCAGAAATACTATTTTTCATTCCGTCTATAGCTTTCTGTCTTGGGTTATCAAAATCTTCAAATTTTTTTGGCATAGTCTTCTACTCAATGAATTAATATTATTGCTTTTTCCAATTATATATTGCCGATTTCTTTTGGTCGCTTATAAATATATCTTTTAGTTCAACCAAAAATCTTTTTATTGGATTAATAAAATATAAGACGATTTTTTTTGAAAGCAATTGATTCTCGTTTTTGAAAACAAAGGGATGTACTTAATTAGCTAATTTATTATTGTAAAAAAGTGATTTAATGCACACAATAATGACTGTTTTATTTATAAGAAAAATTTTTTTACAAATTATCTTGTGTATTCCTACTTTTTTGCTTAACTTAATCATGAGTTGTTTAAGAAAAGTTTCCATATTTTCGATAATACTCTTAAAATAATATGAATAAGCATAGTAGCCAGAATTATCCAGCATTTACTATGTCTAAATAATACATTAAGTTTTTTGATAAAATTCTAAAGGATAATAAAATGTCAAAAAAAGAAGATATTATTACAACGGCACTGAATTTATTTAACCGTCATAACTATAGTTCTATAGGAATTGATCGAATTATCAGTGAGTCAGGCGTCGCTAAGATGACTTTCTACAAGTACTTCCCATCTAAAGAGAGTCTAATCGAAGAGTGTTTATCTAGAAGAAATAAAAGCATTCAGCAAGCGATTGAGCAACAATTAAATCAGATTGATGAGGGTGATTATTTAGGAAAAATTAAAGCAGTATATTTTTGGCATGTGTCATGGTTTAACTCGGATGATTTCCATGGTTGTATGTTTCAAAAGGCTTCATTGGAAATTTTACAACAATACCCATCTATTATTGGTCCAATTGTCGACTATAGAAATTGGTTAATGAATTTAGTTGAAGATCTATTTGAAAAGGCAAAAGTATTTCAACCTCATGTGTTAACTACGATGTATATCAATATTCTTGATGGGATGACGACACTTGCAAAGGTAAATCAAGATCATGTTCAAATTGAAGAGTGTTGGTATTATATTGAGCGATTAATTTCTTTAGAAGCTGCTTAATAAATAGTTTTATTGCTCTAAATAATATTATTAAAGATCACTAAATAAGCTATTAATAAGATTTAATAATAAAAAAGCCGGGGATATCTTCCTCGGCTTTTTTATTAATGCATAGGTATTATTTTTCTACGAAAGCACGTTCGATTACATAATCACCCATTACACCCATACGTGGTGATTCAACGAGACCATGTTCATCTAAAAGTGCAGCTACATCTTTCAAGAAAGCAGGGCTACCACATAACATTGCACGGTCAGTTTCACGATTGAAACGTGGCAAACCAATTTTTTCAAATAATTGACCTGTTTCAATAGCAGTAGTCACACGACCTTGTGTATGGAATGGTTCACGTGTAACTGTAGGGTAATATACGAGTTTATCTTTGATTCCTAGCTCTTCGAAAAATTCATGATTTGGAAGCTCATTAAGAATCAAATCTTGATATGCAAGTTCAGAAATATAACGTGTACCGTGTACAACGATCACTTTCTCAAACTTTTCATAAGTTTCAGGATCACGAATAAGTGAAAGGAAAGGCGCTAAACCAGTACCAGAAGATAAAAGGTATAAATTTTTACCAGGCAATAGATCATCATGTACTAAAGTACCTGTTGGTTTTTTTGAAATAAGGATTTCGTCACCAACCTGAACTTTTTGTAAAATAGAAGTTAAAGGACCATCAGGTACTTTAATCGAGAAGAATTCTAATTCTTCTTCATAATTCGCACTCGCAATCGAATAAGCACGCATTAAAGGCTTACCATTCACTTCAAGTCCGATCATCACAAACTGACCATTTTTAAAACGTAAGCTTGTATCGCGTGTAGTTTTAAAACTGAAAAGCGTGTCATTCCAGTGGTGAACATGAGTAATGCGTTCAACGTTAAAAGCAGCCATTAAAGGTCTCGATCACAGTTAAAAGAAACAGATTGCTATTCTAATCTAAAATCATTCTCTATAAACTGAATATATTTAATTGTCTTTATAAGAAAAAGTGATGAATCCCGTTGTTACAATTCCGATCATTGGTTATATGCATTCACCTTATTGTGAAAAATTTGGCATTCCACGACAACCAAATTTGGTTCAGGTGGAGTCATATATCGAAATGATCGAGCCTTATAACGACATATTGGCTTTTGAAGGGATAGATGAATTTAGTCATTTATGGCTACTTTGGCAGTTCCATGACAATAAGCATCAAGCAAACAACACTGATGCTGGACATAAATTTCGAGCACAAGTTCGACCACCTAGATTAGGTGGTAATCAAAAAATTGGTGTTTTTGCCACAAGAAGTATGTACAGACCATCTCCGATTGGACTATCTGTAGTGCAATTCTTGCGTATTGAAAAGTTATCAGATCGTGTTCGAATTTATGTTACAGGTGCAGATTTGTTAGATGGTACGCCGATTGTAGACATTAAACCTTATATTCAATATTCAGATTCTATTGCAAATGCATTAAGTGGATATGCTCAAGCAGAGCCTCAGCGTAAGCAAGTTGTTTGGAGTGAGATCGCATTGCATCAACGACAACAATTTATCCAAAAAGACCAAATACCTATTCGCATATTTAATGAAATGGAGCAAGTATTGGCTTTGGACCCAAGACCTGCATATCATGAGGATGCTGAACGGATTTATAAAATGAAGTTTTCCCAATTCGATGTAAACTTCAAAGTCATAGCGAATACCATCGAAATTGTGAAACTTTAATGTCAGCTTTGGCTATTATATTTATCAGCGGGATACCCAAACTAAAATAACTAAAATAGCCATATGAAGAATCTGTGCTGGAACGAATGCAAGTGCATATTTATAACCGCCTGTAAGTCCAGCATTAATACTTTTTGATATCGCGTGGGCACATAGACCAACCATTAAAGCAATTAGCAATGGCGTTGCCTGAGCCGTATTTGGATCGCCTTGGACGACTATTGCGGCAATTGCCGCATGAATTTCAAATAAAGAGGCGATGAATGTTCCAATAATAAGTCCGCTATTACCTAACCATAAATTTAAGCCATAGACGGCTGCTTGTATGGTGGATAATGCTACTGTAATGACAATCGCATTTTTAAAACTAAACATACGACTTTCATCAGTTTTTTGATTTAGCTCATTTTTGGTAGATTTACGCAACAGGTAAATAGACCATGCAAATAGTAATAAGGTCGAAATTAAACTGGGTATTAAAAGAAGCTCTAACCATGCCATGCTGATACTAGCGACGATAATCAGCATTTGAACTAAAGTTGCAACGCATGACATGAGCGCAGCACCTGCATTGATTTTAGGGTCGGCATGATTATTACGAACTTCCATACCTAAATTTGCGACAGTTGCAGTACTTGATACAAAGCCTGAAGCTAAGTAGGAAAACACGATCGCATTTCTAGAAGATAACAAGCGTTTAGCAAAATGAGCTAACGCTTGAACCAATAAAATCAAGCTGAGTAACTTGAGAATCGTATAAGGATTTAAAACGGGTCCCCAATACGCTTTATCAGGTGCTAAAGGTAATCCAATAAGAATAAGTGCCAATAATAAAACACCATCCCTTAATTCAGTCTCGCTAATCCATTGATTAGCTAATCCATGTAATGTTTCTTTTGCAAAGAGCAGTATAGTCAAAGTGACAGCAAGACCTGCCGCTAAATTGATATTCCAAATACATACTGCACCTATAAAATAGGTCATGATAAAGGCAAGTTCTGTTGTAACCCCTGGATCATCTTGTTGATTACGTAGCGATGCAATACTAATTGCACCGACTAGAATTGCCCCCGTGATTCCAATTTCTAAGTTAAATAAAAAACACAACGTACCTAAAAGTGAGGTGATTGCAAAAGTTCTAAAACCTGCAAATGTTTTAGTTTTATGTCTACTTTTACTGCGTTCACGTTCTAAACCAATCAATAATCCACAGCCCAAAGACACTGCAAAAATCATCATAAGTTGGCTGAATGATGTATTTTGTATCGAATAATTCATGAGTTCAGCCATAGTTTATCTCTGTTGTTATATGTTCATCATGCAGCATTGATATGGAAGGATGAAACATTTCAAATATTTAATAGTTTCTAAAACTTATATCACAATTTTACAAAGTTTATAGTCAAATTATTGAACTTATGTCTATGTTTTCAAGGCGTATTTACTGAGTTGGAATCTACAAAATGATCTGACAGATTCTGCTGGTTCTCTGTTATATTATAGAAATTAGTTGGGGTATAACAATGACGTTTAACTTTGAAATCGATATTTTTTGGTGTTTAGAACAATTACAAAAAGACGGAAGAATTAATGAGCGTGATAAATTATTGGTACAAACTACACATCGCCAAAAAGAACAATTGAAATGGCATCCTCTTCAATGGATAGCAAACTTTAATTTAAAAGACCAGCTAAATGCTGGGCAAACCTTAACACTAAATCGGTTATGTCTATGGTTGGCTGAAAAGTCTCAAGTTCCTTTGTTTGTTATTGATCCATTAAAAGCTGACGTAGCAGTTTTAACTGGGGTTATGTCGCAGGAGTTTGCTGTACGGAACCATATTCTTGCTGTTGAAGTACATGCAGATCGTATTCTGATTGGTACGGATCAACCATTTTCTTTGGAGTGGAAAAATAATTTAGAGAGGAGCCTCAGTCCTAAAAAAGTTGAACCCGTTCTCCTCAATCCTGAACAGCTTCGTCGCTATTTGGTTGAGTATTATCAAGTCAGTCGAGCTGTAAATTCCTCTCAAAACTCTAGTCCTTTCGATCGAGATAATAAGGGTGTTGAAGCTCTATTACAGCTTGGTGATACCCAAAATCCTGATGCTAATGATCAGCACATTGTTAAATTGGTGGATTGGGTGTTGCAATTTGCTTTCGAGCAAGGTGCTAGCGATATCCATCTAGAACCTCGCAAGGAAAAGGGTAAGGTACGTTTTCGTATCGATGGTGTATTACATACAATTTATAATATGCCTGCAAATACTCTCACAGCAGTGATTTCACGGATTAAAATTCTTGGTCGAATGAATGTCGCTGAAAAACGTAAACCACAAGATGGTCGTTTGAAAACACGAACACCTAAAGGACAAGAAACAGAGTTACGTTTATCAACTTTGCCTACAGCATTTGGTGAAAAGTTGGTAATGCGTATTTTTGATCCTGAAGTATTGGTTAGAAGTTTTCAACAACTGGGATTCGAAGGACATTTATTACATAGTTGGCAGCAATTAACGCAACATAGTCATGGGATTATTTTAGTAACAGGTCCAACAGGCTCTGGTAAAACCACAACTCTATATTCCTCATTGAAGCAGTTAGCTACTGAACAAGTGAATGTATGTACGATTGAAGATCCAATCGAAATGTTGGAGCCGAGTTTTAACCAAATGCAGGTTAATCCAACGATTGAATTGGGATTCGCAGATGGTGTACGAGCTTTGATGCGTCAAGACCCCGATATCATCATGGTGGGTGAGATTCGTGATCACGATACTGCAAATATGGCAATTCAAGCCGCACTCACAGGACATTTGGTACTCTCAACTTTACATACCAATGATGCACCTTCAAGTTTAACTCGTCTGCATGATTTGGGTGTTCAACCATTTTTAACAGCTGCTACCATTCTTGGTGTGTTGGCACAACGGTTGGTCCGTCGTTTATGTCCGCAATGTAAACAAGAAACCTCAATGAATGAACAAGAGTGGGAACACCTGACTTTTGATTACATTATGGAAATGCCTGAAACGATGTATAAGGCGGTTGGATGTGAAACCTGTCGTCATACAGGTTACAAAGGTCGTGTAGGAATTTATGAGTTTATGCCAGTGAGTCTAGAACTCAAATCTTTGATTAGTGCACATGGAACTTTGAATGATTTAAAAGTACAGGCAAAAAAAGAGGGTGTTGAACCTTTGAGAATTGCAGGTGCACGTAAAGTGATTGAAGGCGTAACAACTTTGGAAGAAGTACTCCGTGTCGTACCATTGAGTTAAGCAAAATAGCAATCTTAAGATTCACCTCATCTAGCTTTGTTTAAATAGCTTTATCAAAAGTGAATACATAAACAAGGGTAAATAGATGAATATGTTCTCTAAAATTGCTGTAATTTCAGGCTTAGTTGCCACAACAACATTTGCTTTAGCGAACACGGGTGCAGTTAATCAACAGGCTTTAGCACCAACACAAACGACATCAGTTAAACAAGCTTTGACACTTAAAGATGATTCACCTGTTATGCTCAAAGGTTATATTGTGAAAGCAACCGGTGATGAAAAATACCAGTTTAGTGACCAAACAGGTTCTATGACTGTCGATATTGATGATGATTTATGGAAAGGTAAACCAGTATCTGCTAAAACTCCTGTGACTTTGATCGGTGAGATTGATATCGATTATAAGCCTATGAAACGTGTTGAAGTTGATGTCGATCAAGTGCAGTTTTAACTGATTAAATTAAACAAGCCATATGAGAAATCATGTGGCTTTTTGCTAGTTTGATCTTTTCAAGGCATCATAGATTGTAGTCATTCATTATGAGAACCTTATTATGCGAATTTTATTAGCAGAAGATGACGCTTCTCAGGCTGAAAGTATTAAAGACTGGCTGGAAATGGATGGTTATAGTGTTGATTGGGTTGAACGAGGCGACCACGCTATCTTGGCAGTAAAACAGCATCACTATGATTGTATTTTGCTGGACAGAGGTTTACCTAATGCATCAGGTGATGACATTCTGAAGCGTATTCGTGAACAACATTTGTTGATTCCAGTGATTTTTATCACTGCAAAGGACCATATTCATGATCGTGTGGAGGGATTAGATTTAGGAGCAAACGACTATTTAGTTAAGCCTTTTAACTTAGAGGAACTTTCTGCAAGAATCCGCGCACAACTAAGACAATCTCAGAAGCAGACAGGAGCATATCTTTGTTTTTCTGATTTAAAACTCGATCCTAATGCGAAGACCGTTTTGAAAGCAGGTGAAACGGTAAATTTAACTGCTAAAGAGTTTCAAATTTTATATAAGTTAATGCAAAATCCAAATCATATTGTCACCCGTGAGCAACTCGAAGAATCATTATATGCTTGGGGAGAGGAGATTGAGAGTAATGCGATAGAGGTCTTTATATATCAAATTCGAAAAAAAATTGGTAGCCAACTAATCAAAACTATTCGTGGTTTAGGTTACAGAATGAACTTGGGTTGAACCAATGAAAACAGTCTCATTGCAAAATCAATTAATTAAGACCTCTTTAATCAGCTCAGTCATGGTAGGCAGCTTAGCGCTACTCATATTTGTAATTGTCTCTGTTTACCAAACCATGCATGTGCAAGATGAAATCATGGATGAGATATCAGATATGCTGCTTCTTTCTGACCTAACCACGAGCTCAGGGAAGCAAATTGATGAGTTAAGTGAACAATTTGATATTCAATACAGATTGAAAAATTCACAACTTGTTTTAACACAATCAGAAGGTTTTCCATTAGATCAAGAACCTCACATTTTTCCTAATGATCATCATCAGTACGGATTCTTTTGGCAGAATCATCAATTGTGGCGGAGTTATGTTGCGAAAGATCATCAAGCAAATATGAATGTATTGGTGATACAACCGTTAGAGGAAAGATTTGAGGAGTTATTGCATAGTTTTGCAGCTTACTTTTTGATTCTGCTTATGGTGTGGTCATTACAATGGATGATCTTATATTTTTTAATTAAGCGACAGTTTAAAGTAGTACATCAACTTTCTACGCAAATTTCAGCAAAAAATGCAGAAGACTTAAGTCCCATTAAGTTTGCTGAATTTGAGGTGAAAGAATTACAACCAATCCTAGCTCAATTGAATTATTTGCTTAAACGTTTAGATAATTCATTAAAAGCAGAACAACGCTTTACTGCTGATGCTTCCCATGAGCTAAGATCACCGCTCTCTGCGATTCAGTTGCGCCTACAATTATTACAACGAAAATATCCAGAACGTGCAAAAGAGCTAGATAGCATACAATTAGATGTCTCTCGTGGAATTCAAACGCTGGAAAATTTACTTTTACTCGCGCGTTTAGATCCTGAACATCCAGAACATTTGCCAAAGACATATTTTGATTTAAATGAGATGATGAAACTTCTTTTATCTGACTTTTCAACTGCGATCGAAACAAAAAATTTGGAAATTTTTTATAAAAATATCTTAATTGATAAGAAGTTAGATATTTTTGCTAATGAACAATTAATTTATACCTGCCTGCGAAATATTTTAGATAATGCAATTCGATATTCAGAAGCAAATTATCTAATTCATATAAGATTTGATGATGATTCAGATTACATTAATTTAACAATCGAAAATCAAGGTGCTGGACTCGATACAGAAGTGTTAGAACGTTTAGGTGAGCGATTCTTTAGGGTGTTGGGAACGAAAACACAAGGTTCAGGTTTAGGGTTATCAATTTGTAAAAAAATAATAGAACTTCATCGTGGTAGGATCACTTTTGCACAATCATCAATTGGTGGATTAAAGGTACAAATACAATTGCCTAAAACTATTTAACGAACAAAAAGAGCAGTACGCGCTGACATACTGCTATTCCCACGTTTATTGTTCTTATACGTTTATTCTTCTATTAATCTTATTTAGTTAAAATTAATCGATTGTTACGAGTAAGGCGTAGGCGATACTCTTCACCTGCATGCATGATACGAATTTCACGTCCTAAGGCAAACAAGTTGTTTGAATGTAACATTGGCAAAGATTGAGCTGAATCTGTACTGCGAGTAAAAAGATTAAAAGGTGCGTTCATTTGTTATGCTCCGTGGTGTGTTTTTTAATGTTTTAAATGATAATCATTATCGAATAGGCCTGTCAATGCAAATTTCATTATTTTACAAAATGATCAAATTATTTATTCTTTGACATGTGAATTGGGTTACAAACTCATTAGAATGAATTTTAAAATATCAAGGATTTTAGATGGTTATGGCAAAAGCTACTGTTGATGTTGCAATCGCAATTCTATTACATAAATCTAAAGTGCTAGTTGGATGGCGACAAGCAAACCAACATCAAGGTAATAAGCATGAATTTCCTGGTGGGAAAATTGAGGAAGGTGAAACACCTGAACAAGCTTGCCGCAGAGAGGTCTATGAGGAGGTAGGAATCGGATTAAAGGAGTGGCATCAGTTCGATGTTATTCGACATGAATATGACGATATTATTGTTACTTTACATATATTCCATGCGTATGTTCCTGATGAGCTTTTAAATTTAATCCATCAACCATGGTCTTGGTTTAGTAGAGATCAACTCGCGTACTTAAACTTTCCAAAAGCAAATTCAACGATTATAGAGCGATTGATCTGGTCTCACTTGATCAAAATTAGTGATCAAGTTGATGAATTACCGAAAACTAATTCACAAATGTATTTACGTATAGAAAGTAAAGACATTGAAAAACTTCAACAGCAATTAATTAAATTGTCTGAACAGCAATTATTGAAGTTGATTGTTAATGTGGATGTTTGGCAACAATTAAATACAGTGTTGCAAGAAAAAATTAAAACAGTCCACCTTAAACAATCTCAGTTAATGCAACTGAAAAAGGGTGATTTGGTTGTAGCTAAACGTTATATCGCTGCTTGCCATGATGCTGTTTCAGTACAACATGCGCATCAGATTGGGTGTGATGCGATTTTTTTAAGCCCTGTAAATCCGACAGAAACTCATCCAAATAGCAAAGTACTTGGTTGGGATGGATTTGCAGCATTAGCTCAAAAGAGTGATATTCCAGTTTTTGCTCTAGGAGGTGTTGCACCAGCAGATTTAGAACAAGCCCAAAAACACAATGCTTATGGGCTTGCTGGAATACGACAATTCAGTTCAATTTAACCAATTAAAGAGCTTGAATTGCTCGACGTGCTTCTTGAGCTTTGACAGGATGATTTCGTGCTTCGCTGGCTTTAAGTACGATCATCCAGAGTTGTTTTTTCATTGAGTTGCTTTGTGCATAACTTAACCCACGACGTGCTAAAGCTTCAGCATTTGCATACTGTTTGCGTTGATCTGCAATTAAGGCTAGATAAAGGTAAGTTTCAGACGCTTGAGGTGCAATACGCTGAGCCTGCAAAGCATATCGTTCAGCTTCAGCGAGTTGCTTCTGTTTATATGCCGCTTGAGTCTTCTGCATTAATGTTCTAAATGCAGGTAACTGACTCCCGTCGTTAAATTTCTGCTGTACTTTTTGTTGTGGTACAACAACCTCCACATTTTTACGTTTTATTTCTTTTTGCTCATAAGGTGTAATTTTTACACCCGAAGAAGGTGGTGTAACCTTCTTCTTTTGAGTTGTGGTGGTTGGTGACTGATTCGTCGGTTTTGAAGTGCTCTTTTCAGGTGTTAGGGTACAGCCACCCATAACTAACATAGCAGTAAGTACTGTTACTTTTTTCATCATTTCAAATCATTCCTTTGAGTTTAATTCTCGCCGTTGTAGCTACCGCTAGAAATAATTCTTGTAGAGGAGTGATTTGATAAATCATTGTCCATTTCTGTTTCACTTTCTCGAATGTAGTTACTAATACCATCGCTTTCATTGCCTTGATTGTCTTCAGTCGATGGGTTGTAAGTCGGTTCAACTTCATAGTGCGATAAACCACAAGTAGTAGCTCGACGGGGAACTGTTTGGCGAAGCAAAGGAATATACATTGCACCATCACAACCTTGAGCAGATAAATCACCGCTAGCACTATCAATCCATTGCCATTGAACATTATCTGTTTGACGTAAATTCACGGGTTCTTGGCGAAGTTGCTTCATGACATTCGTCCAAACAGGTAAAGCGCCTGATGAACCTGTTAAACCTGTTATTTTGTTGTCGTCTAAACCTAACCAAACTACCGCAACATGATTACCAGAATATCCTGCGAACCAAGAGTCACGCGTATCATTTGTTGTGCCTGACTTACCAGCTAAATTTAGAGACTCAGGTAAACTGCTATATGCTGAACGACCTGTACCTGAACGCATTACTTGTTGTAAACCATAATTCAAAATATATGCCGCAGCAGGGTCAATCGTTTGTTGTACGTTTAGACCATATCGTTCTAATAAACGACCTTTAGCATCAACAACAGTGCGTATTGAGCGAGGTGGATATTTGAAACCACCAGTAGCGAAGTTTCCATAAATACTTAATACCTCCATCGGTGACATATTGACTGCACCTAGATAGATTGAAGGATAAGCTGGAATGTCTGAAGTTACTCCAAATTGCTTTAATTTATTACTAAAGGTTGATAAGCCAAACTCATTGGCAAGACGTACTGTAGATAAGTTGTATGAATTTGCTAATGCCTGTTGCATTGGTACTACGCCATGTTCGCCACCACTATAGTTTTTAGGCGTCCAACTTTTATCTCCATCAATAGGGATATTGACAGCAGTATCTTCAATAGGGGTAGCCCATGTGTAGCGACCAGATTCTATTGCATTCAAATAGATAATTGGTTTGAGTAATGAACCAACCTGACGTTTAGCATCAAGTGCGCGGTTAAATCCAGTAAAATCTTGAGTAGAACCAACAGCTGCGATTAACTCACCATTTTCAGGATGGGCAACAAGAACAGCACCTTGAAGGTTCTTTAAACGAGAAGGGTTGCTACCTGCTAAGCGTTCTACAGAGCTTTTAAAAGCACTTTGAACTTGAGTTTGAGCTATTGGATCAAGTGTCGTAAAGATTTTTAAGCCTTGATTGGTAATATCACTTTCTTGATATTCTGTGCGTAGTTGGCGACGAACAATATCAAGAAAATCTGGGAATTTAGCAGGTCCTAAAGTTGGTTTACTGACAACATTTAAAGGACGTGCAATTTCATCTTGATATTCAGCTTCTGTTAAATAGCCCATGACCAACATGTTATTCAATACGATGTCACGACGTTTTTTAGCTGATTCTGGATTGCGCCAAGGATTGTATAATGATGGACCTTGAACCAAACCTACTAAGAATGCTTGCTGAGAAATATTAAGTTCACGTAATGGTAAACCAAAATAAAATTGTGAAGCTAAACCGTAACCATTAATTGAGTAGTTGCCATTTTGTCCAAGATTAACTTCATTTAGATACGCTTCAAGAATTTCATCTTTGCTGTAATGAAGTTCAATCAATAAAGCCATTAACGCTTCATTTACTTTTCTTTTGAGCGTTTTTTCAGGAGAAAGGTAGAAGTTCTTGACCAATTGTTGTGTTAGTGTTGAACCACCTTGTCGTTTTCCGCCAGTTGCGTTACTCACTAAAGCACGAGCTGTACCACGAATCGAGACACCATGATGTTGATAAAAATTTCGATCCTCTGTTGAAATGAGTGCTTCAATCAACGGTTTTGGTACTTTATTTAATTTTATGAGTACGCGATCTTCATTATGTTGAGGGTAAATACCACCAATCAATAAAGGCTCTAAACGAGCAACACCCGTATTTGATGGTTTAGTTGATCTAATTTCACTCACTTGACCGTCGATAAATGCAACTTCAAGCACTTGCTCTGGTTCAGTTGTATCACCGTAATCAAAACCACGAGTGTGGACATACATTTGATTACCTTGAACAACATAGCTTCCAGATTTATCGTAATTAGAAGTGTTTTTATAGCCCAAGAGTTTTAACTCTTGAGTAAAATTCTCTTGAGTAATCGGCGCGTTCGCATAGATTTCTAAAGGACGAGCAAATACTTTGGCAGGAATATCCCAACGCTGCCCCTCAAACTTATTGCGGATAATATTATCTAAACGGATCAAATAGATACTAAAAGCAATAAATACACCGATCACTAAAATTGAAAAAATTAGTGCTAGAAAACCGATACCACGTTCACACTTCATAGATTTGCGATAAAACCAAAACAATGAGGGTAATGATGCGATAGCTTATAAGCAATTTGCAATCATAAAACTGTCAATAAATAGCAACATGAAATAAAAACTTTAAGAAAGTGTTGACATTATTCGTATAAAAAAACAACGGATATACATTTTTATACTTTTTAATCAATCATCAACGAAATTTGCACTGTTAATGATATGATAGGCAGGAATCGCGACGGAGCTGAATTATTCGTGCAAATTTCACATAAATCCTTTCGAAATATTGGTCTAATTGGGCGACCAGACAAGTATTCTGTTGTAGAAACGTTATGTTTAATCCATGATCATTTGATCACTTTAGGTTTAAACCCTGTATTCGACCAAGAAACTGCACAACTAGTTCCGTATAGTCATGGACAAACAGTTAGCCGAAATTTACTTGGTGAAGTTGTAGATCTCGTGATTGTTGTAGGAGGGGATGGTTCTTTACTCCATGCAGCACGTGCTTTAGTTCGTTACAACACACCAGTGATTGGGATTAACCGAGGGCGACTAGGATTTTTAACTGACATCAAACCTGCTGAAGCAATTTTTAAACTTGATCAAGTTTTGCAAGGACATTTTCAGTTAGATCGCCGTTTCTTATTAGAAATGGAAGTAAGAACTAACAATGAAACGATTTATGATGCAATTGCATTAAATGATGTAGTTTTGCACTCAGGAAAATCAGTTCATATGATTGATTTTGAGCTGAGCATCGATGGTCAGTATGTTTATCGACAACATAGTGATGGTTTAATTGTTTCAACGCCAACAGGTTCAACAGCATATGCTTTATCTGGTGGTGGACCTATTTTACATCCGAGCATGGATGCGATCGCTTTAGTTCCGATGCACCCACATACGCTTTCATCAAGACCAATCGTCGTTGGTGGGCACAGTGAAGTTAAAATTACGATACGAGAAAATCGCGTATTACCGATGGTGAGCGCAGATGGACAACACAGTGTGGCATTAAATGTTGGCGACACAGTGCATATTCGTAAACATCCGTTTAAACTAAGCTTATTACATCCACCTGGTTATGATTTTTATATGGCTTGCCGTACTAAACTGGGTTGGAATCAAGATTTTGAATCTTTTCAACAGGATGAATCATGAATATTGAACAAATGCTCGCTATTTTAAATCCTGAAATCGTTGAGCGTCTTAAAACAGCTGTTGAAATTGGTAAATGGCCAAATGGTATTGCATTGACTAAAGAGCAGCGCGAGATTTGTATGCAAGCTGTATACGCTTGGGAAATGGAAAATTTACCTGAAGAACAGCGTAGCGGTTATATCGATCGTGGTACAAAAGAAGAAGGTGAGGAATGTGATGACGATCATCACAAGAATGAACCTGAATTTAAACCGATTCGTTTTGTTTAAGAAAAATTGAAATAAAAATGCCCTAGATTGCTAGGGCTTTTTATTGTTATTACTAGTTTAAAATTTAATTATCAGAATTTAGTCTGCTAAATTGTGGTTATAGATACCAAAAGACTTATTAGAAACTATATTTCCACAAAGAATAACGATAGCTATACAAATTAGACAAACCGTTCTGTTTTGTTTATGATCGCCGAAATTTGAGTGATTTTTAATAACAAGAGATGTTAGATCATATATTTCGTGTCTTAGAAAGCCTAGGTATAACTTCACAAAAACGTGCCTTACATATTCAATTTTCTAATCAATATTTAAATTCCCAAGTCTTTTTACAACGCATTGATGGTGAACATCGAATCAATGATGGGCTAATCGCTGAGCTACTATGCTTGTCAACTAATGTAATGATTCCATTAAAACAATTTATTGGTTGTCATGTTGCGATTGATCAGGTGACTGATGCAGGAAAATTATTTCGTACTACAGGGATAATTACCCAAGCACTTCAAGGGCAATCTGATGGAAGTCTCACACTCTATAAACTCACCCTAGAAGACCCAACTGCATTGTGGAAAAAACGCCGCAATAGCCGTGTATTTATGAATAAAACTGCGATTGATGTAGTGGAAATCTTATTTAAAGAATGGCAACAAAAAAGTCCTTTGTTTGCATCAACACTAGTGCTTGATCTCAATGGGTTAAATCAAGAATATGATGTCCGTCCGTTTGTTATGCAACACAATGAAACGGATTATGACTTTCTAACTCGGTTGTTACGTAGTGAAGGTATCAATTGGCTTGTTGATGAAGTAGAACTTATTGTTACAAATAACTTGAGCCCAATCCAACCCCAAAAGTTACGATTAATTGATGATAATAGTCATTACCAAGCCTTAGATAGAAGGTCAATTCGTTACCATCGTAGTAGTGCAACAGAACAATACGATAGCATGACCAGCCTTATCGCTGAACGTTCTCTACAACCGACAGCGGTACATATTCAACGCTGGCAAGCCGATGCTCTTGAACAAGAACAAGGTGCAGGTAGTGTTCAAAGTACACATCAACACAGTAATCAATATAATAATGCCAGCCTACAATTAGAAGATGCATGGCATTTCAGTCCTGCATGGATTCAAGATTTGAATGGTGAAGATGGAGCTACAACCTCAGGTAATTCACAAATAGAGAAATTCAACCAAAACTTAGGACAGTACCATAACCTAAAATCTAAATACTTTACGGCAAAGACGACTGTACGCGATACACAAATTGGATACTGGTTTGCATTAGTTGATCACCCTGAAATCGACCAACATATCAGTTCAGACAAAGAATTTCTAATTACAGGTAAAAACTTTTATAACCAAAACAATTTACCCAAAGAACTAAATCAACAAATCGAGCAATTACTTGAACAAAGTCATTGGAAAAGCTCTATTACTAAGATAAATACAGAAGAGCGGCAAGGAAATACACTGTCTTTACAACGACGAAGTATTAAAACTGTGCCCGAATATCATCCACTACAACATCGCCCAGCAGTATCACCACAACGTGCTCAAGTAGTAGGGCCGAGTGGAGATGAAATCCATGTTGATGAATGGGGACGTATAAAAGTTCGTTTTCTATTTACTAGACAAGAAGACCATAATCATGATGGTGGTGCTGGTGCCAATCATAATGACACCGATTCAGCATGGGTAGATGTACTAACCCCTTGGGCTGGTGAAGGTTATGGAGCTCGGTTCTTACCACGTATTGATGAAATCGTAGTTATTGATTTTTTTGATGGCAATATTGATCGCCCTTTTGTAGTGGGAAGAATCCACGAAGCACAACGCTATCCAACAAAATTTGATAATGCAGGTCAGTTACCTGATACCAAGAAATTATCAGGGATTAAATCCAAAGAATATCAAGGTGAAGGATTTAACCAACTACGTTTTGATGATACTACAGGACAGATCAGTGCTCAGTTACAAAGTAGTCACGGCATAAGTCAACTTAACCTAGGTAAGTTGAGTCATCCGAAAAATCAGGCAGAAAGTGAAGAACGTGGTGAAGGTTTTGAATTACGTACTGATCAATGGGGTGCGCTTAGAGCTGGCGAGGGTCTGCTCATCACAACCCATTCTCAAGAACAAGCTGAAGGTGAACACCTTGATGCTCAATCTGCTAAGCAACAATTTGAAGTTAATCAAAGTAATGCAAAAGCTTTAAGTGAAGTCGCAAAGAATCAACAAACCGATGAAATAGAATCAGTTGAACAATTGAAAGCGTTTGCTAGTCAGATTGAAGAAAAAATTGCCAAATTTAATAAAGCTTTATTGCTACTGAGCTCGCCTGCAGGAATTGGTTTGAGTAGCAGTGATGATATTCATTTATCTGCTGATGGACAGATTAATCAGTTTGCGGGTGATAGTATCAATTTGAGTACGCAGAGAAATTTGGTTGCACATGTGAGTGGCAAGGTTAGTTTATTCGCGGCTCAGAATGGAATCAAACAAGTAGCTGCTAAAGGTAAGTTTGACATGCATGCTCAAGGCGATGGTATGGATTTACTTGCTAAGCAAGGTATCAAGATTATCTCTACTGAAGATCGAATTGAGATCACTAGCCCCAATGAGATTGTGATTACGGCGGGCGGTTCACAAATTAAAATTAACAGCTCCGGTATTTTTCCTGTTACTGGAGGCAAGTTTGAAGTTAAGGCAGGGCAACATTTGTTTATGGGGGGGGCAAATGCTCAGGCTGAAATTCCTTTAATACCGACCTTAGGTCAATATAATATCCAATTCGAACTACGTGATAAAGAAACGCAAGACTTAATGCCTTTCACTTCTTACATGTTAATGAACGATCAAGGGCATGTAAGCTATGGAAAAACAGATGCGAATGGTTTGACTCAGGCATTTGTCACCGATAAACAGGAGAATTATTATCTACATGCAATCAATGACAAAATAAAGAAATTGGATAACTAAGATGGCAAAGTATTCTCAACCTAAGTTGGCACAAGCTGTATTAAAGAATTTGCCAAAACATATTGCTTTGTCACGTTTGAAATATGTTATTACAGCAAAAACATCCGAAGCTAAATCTACCTATGTATCTAAACTGACACCTTTTAATAAGTTTATGAAAACCCATAAAATTGAGGTGAACTATGATACTGCGGTTGTTCAAGTTGATATTTTCTTAGATGATAAATGGTATCAGGGGGCAATTCTTCCACATTTAGCACAATCTGAAAGCGGAAAGTTTACCGAGATCAAGTTTAAATACCATCAATCGAAAAGTTCCCCGATAGAAGAAAATAAAATCCAAAAAGTTTATATAAAAGAAGGTATGGAAGTTGGTTGGTTATTGATTCGAGAAGATGAGACTGTCGATGCATTATTAAAACGTATCTATGCATACCATCCTACGGTAAAGGAATTTTCGATTTTTAAAAATAACAATGCCCATTTACCAGAATTATCAACTAATGGACCAATGACTGTGCTTAAACCGTGTCAGGTGGTCATTTTGTCTAATAAAAATGGAAATGATTCTAAGCTGAGTGAATATAAGCAGTTAGCAAGAAGTATCGAAGAAAAATTGAATCTACTGAGAAAGTCCTCAAATTTTGATGCGGCATTTTTTGCTGCAAATTATGAACTTTTGTACGACTATTGGTCACATGCTACTGAAATGGCATTAGCCAATGTAAGTGATCCAAAGAAAGTCATCACAGTTGATGAGTTTAGGAAGGAATATTGTCGAGGTGATGATGATTTACTAGATCAAGTTGAAGAAAGAACGGGACAGATTGTAGATAGCGCTGACCAAAAAAGCGAGCGAGATAGAAAGCTTAAAAAGAATCAGCTTCTAGTTATGAAAGAAACATCACTAGAAAAAGTGATAAAAAGTAATGATGCGATTATGGCTGCTTATCAAAGTGAACAGCTAATGAAATCTAAATATGCAAATCCAAAGCATTTTTCAGATTTTAAGAAAAAACATGCTTCACTTTATAGCCAGTTGGGTACAGCACTCAAGGATATGCATATTGTTGAGCCTCAGACTCAAATCCCTTTAATGAGAAAGTATATGAAAACGGATTCTCTTATTCGCTCTGATGCTGTAAGAGGTGGTTTGAAGCATTACGATAAAATGATTGTAGATTTGGGGAAAATCAGTGTTGGCTTAAGAATGGGTAAACAATTGGTTGTGGGTTTAGGCGCTGCAATATTTTTAAAAAATACAATGGATGCCTACAACACGGGTGATATGGAGCTTACAAAGAAGGTAGCTGTGATAGAAGGTAGTAAGATTGCTGGTGGTATTATCGGAGGAACTGTTGGTAACTTTGGCGGAAAAGTTGTAGCAAGAGGGGTAATTTATATTATTGGTCTTGTGGCTGGGGCAGCTGGATATACAATTTCGTTACCTGTTTCCTTGACTATTACAGCTGTAGTTATTGGTGCAGGTGTGATTGGAGGGGGTAAATATGGTGCAGATTTGGCTGAAGATGAACTCAAAAAAAGGACAGGAGTATGCTAATGGAAAGTCAATTAGTTGATTTTCATGGTAGCATTTTAATTGGCTTACTTGTTATTGGGTTAATGTTACTATTATGTATATATATATATAATCTATTATTTATCAAAAAAAATAGTAAAGAACTTTCTGAAAAAATATATGGTATTGAAGAATATTTAGATGAGGTAGGTATCTCTTTTGAAAAAGTATTACAACTTAATTTTATATTCTCCACGATGTGGTTTTCATATTTTATATCATACAAACGTAATAAAAAGATGCCGTATTTTGCAAAACGTGGAGAAAAGAGTCCAAGCTTATATCCAAATCTGTATCAGGATAATGTTATTTATTTATGTGAAAAATTTAAAAAACAAATTATTATAAATGAGGTTTTATCTTTGTTCACTTTTATTTTTGGAATCGCATTTTTTTTCTATGAGTCTATTGCTGATTTTTTAATATATTTAGGTTTTTAATACTTCTAAAAATAAGTTGGAGATTTTAGCAAATATATGGCTAAAAAATCACAGGAATATGTAAATTGTACTAGCTTAAATTTAGCCTGACAGTCTTAAGCAAATATCGGTAACTGTCAGATCAGGTTTGAGCTAATACATTTCTATTTTATTTTATAATAAGTCTCATTTAACTCAAACGAGATTCCCAAAGTTCTTTCGCTTTAGTCACCGCTTCACCATAACTATTTACAGCATCCATCGTATATAAAGCAATTCCCATTGTTTCAATCACAGCCATTTCACCATATTCATGTGTTTGCTCACCCAGCCACACCGCTTTAAACACTGCTAAATCAAGTTCTTCTTCAATAGGGCTACGATCAGGTGTCAGTTTAGGTAATTCATGCTCATACAACTCACCGTTTTTAATCCCACAAATTAAAGTCTTGGCATCAGGATTACGCTCAAATTCACCACCTTCACCTTTTATCACAGCGCTATTTTTATAGCCTAATCGAAAAGCTGTTTGTTGATGTGATGATCTGTAAGCAGGATGGAAAATTGCCTGTAAAGTTGCCTTTGCATTAAATGGATTAATTAAACGTGCCAGTGTATGAATTGGTGAGCGAAGACCCATTACATTTCTGAGTGATATTAGATCACTCAAAATCGGTGATATTGTTTCAAGTGGTAAGTAAGCAAAATGATGTTGTTCAAGTTGCTGTTTTACCTCTTGTTGATTATGGCAAATTGGGTAGCCTAAATATTCTAATACTTGTTCAGTATAAACACGGTTAATTGTGTGACCTGATGCTCCATGCATTACAATTTTATAACCATGATGAGCTAATGTTAAAGCTGCAAGAATAAACCATGGATAATGCTTACGTTTTCCAGCATATGAAGACCAATCTAGATCAACATCTAAAGATTCAAAGTTGAGTTGATCTCGTGTTGCTTGAACAAAACCTGCAAGTTCATCAACAGATTCCTCTTTGACACGCAAAAGCATTAAAAATGCGCCAAGTTGAACATCTAGCACTTCATCTTTCAAAATCATGCTAAACGCTTGATATGCTTCTTCATAGCTTAAAGAGCGCGATCCTGTTTTACCTTTACCTAAAATACGAACATATTGAGCAAACGGATGTTCTGCGGTTTTATAAATATTTCGTTTGGTATTCATGATAATTCTGATGTGATCGATAACTAGAAAATAATATGACATAAAGTTGGCTGTGTTGAGTAATAAACGCTGAGATAAATTCGGTTTAATTTGTTTTGGCGAAATATTAAACATTACAAGCGAAATTATTGACCGAATCAGTCTAGCGAATTGATGCAAACGGACCATGACATCAACTTGAAAAATCATTAGCATGACTGCGAAACAAACTTTTAAGAACAAAGAAAGCGAAAGGAAATAGCGATGTTAGCTTACGATGCAGATTTAGAACTCTTCCGTGATAATTTCAAACGTTTTATGAGTGAGCGTGTTGCTCCACATTACGATCAATGGGAACGTGAAGGCATTATGCCGCGCTCAGTTTGGAATTTACTGGGTGAAAATGGTTTTTTATGTGTAGATGTACCTGAAGAGTACGGTGGCTATGGTGTGCCAACACATTATTCATTGATGTTGGTTGAAGAGTCTGCTCGTGCGGGATATTGTGCTTTATCGACAGCAATTTCATGTCACTCTGAAATCGCTGCTCCTTATATTCAACATATTGGTACAGAAGAGCAAAAACAATATTGGTTACCAAAAATGGTATCAGGCGAGGCGGTTGGTGCAATTGGTATGACCGAGCCAGGTGCGGGTTCTGATTTACAGGCTATGCGTACTAGTGCAATCCTACAAGGTGACCACTACATTTTGAATGGATCAAAAACATTTATTTCAAATGGTCAACACGCGGATGTTGTTGTTCTTGCGGTAAAAACTGATCCACAAGCACGTGCTAAGGGTGTATCGTTACTACTGGTCGATACTCATCTCGAAGGTTTCAAGAAAGGCACTAACCTCGATAAAATTGGCTTGCACTCGCAAGATACATCTGAATTGTTCTTTGATAATGTAAAAGTACCTAAAGATCAATTGCTTGGTAATGCTGGTTCTGGTTTTGCTTATTTGATGCAAGAATTGCCTCGTGAACGTACAGCAATTGCATCTACAGCTTTAGGTGCAATTCGTGGTGCAATTGATTTAGCTACTGCTTATGTAAAAGAGCGTCAAGCATTTGGTCAGGCAATTTCGCAGTTCCAAAATACGCGTTTTGTATTGGCTCAAGCGAAGATTGATGAGTTGGCAACAGCAGCTTTCTACAATCAGAACGTAGAGCTTTATATGGAAGGTAAGTTAGATGTTGAAACAGCTGCTGCACTGAAGAGTTTCAGTACAGATATGCAAATGAAGGTATCTGATAACTTACTTCAGTTATTTGGTGGTTATGGTTATATGACTGAATATCCAATCTCACGTTTCTTTGTTGATGCTCGTATTCAACGTATTTATGGTGGTACCAACGAGATTATGAAAGAAATCGTAGCTCGTGGATTGATTGGTAAATCATAAGCCGACTTTGATATCCTAAGCCTGCTTTTAGCAGGCTTTTTTATTGTTCTTCTGTTGAATATTGAATCACTGGATAAGTTTTCTGTTTAGGGAGCTTTTGTAAAGCACGATTGATATCAAGCAGAAATTTATCTGCTTCATCTTGGTTTGGCCAATGATTATTATATTGACTTCTTTTTTGAATATTCACACTACATCCTGTAACTTCCATATTCTCTGGATTAAATGACCAATCATTTGGATTTTTCAAAGTAACGTCCAATGCACTATCACAACTTTTCCAGAGCTTTACGAATGAATTTTCTGTTTGAGGTTTCAGCTCTTTAACAGGATAAATAGAATAGCCTTTCATTTCTGAATTAAAAAAATTGATAAATAGATAAGAGGGCATTCCTCCCCAATTGATCGCAGTATTTGGTGGAAGTTCAATGCTTGTTAAATCTTTTTCATTTAATGGATGTTGCTGTTGGTCTTTTTGAAATGAATTTTTTGATTTGTATTTGAGTTTGGTTGCGTTAGGAACAGTTATTCCTCTGATTTGAGTTGTTGTCGTTGTAACATAATAGGGTGAAGAATCTTTATTACATCCTGTTGGATTATAGCAGCCTATGCATCCTGCTAGACTTGTGGCGATTAAGCTAATCAGTAAAAGTGTTTTTATATTCATTATCATCATGGATGGCATCAATTTTTATTTATTACAGATTTTATTAAACTTGATTGAATTTTGTCTGTTGTGATTGAATAAAGCGGAATCTGATGCTTGATGAATAATTTTAAAAACAAAGGTCGGGATTGTAATGATTTGCGAAAAACCATTTATAAAAATACGCAAGGGCTTTGACCTAAGCAAAAAGAGTTAAATCTTCGCGTGTTTAAAGCGTTAAAGTCTTGTTATACTAGCTTCGCATAACAGTTCATAGATGAATTGTAACCCATTTATATAGATGATTTTGCTGAGGCTGCATTCAATGGTAAACGATGGACAAAACACATCGACGTCACTTAATTTAGAACAAATTCGTAATGATATAGATAGTGTTGATCAACAAATCCAAGAATTACTTAACCGTCGAGCTACGCTGGCTGAAGCTGTAGCAAAAGCGAAATTTGCAGCTGAAGAAAACCCATTATTTTATCGTCCTGAACGTGAGGCTCAAGTTCTCCGCAAGGTGATGGAACGTAATCAAGGTCCATTGTCTGATGCGACGATGGCACGTTTATTTCGTGAAATCATGTCCGCTTGTTTAGCACTTGAAGCACCTCAAAGCATTGCATTTCTGGGTCCTGAAGGTACATATACGCATTCAGCTGTGCTAAAACATTTTGGTAAAGATGCAGTTGTGCGCCCATTGCCAACGATTGATGAAGTGTTCCGTGAAGTTGAAGCTGGTGGTGCGCATTATGGTGTTGTTCCAGTTGAGAATTCATCAGAAGGTATCGTAAACCACACTTTAGATTGCTTTAAATCATCTACTTTAAATGTGATTGGTGAAGTAGAACTTCGCATTCATCATCAATTTCTCGTATCTGAAAATACTCGTAAAGACAGCATCAAACAGATTTATGCACATCAACAAACCCTTGCTCAATGTCGCAAATGGTTAGATGCGCATTATCCAGGTGTAGAGCGTGTAGCGCTTAATTCAAATGCGGAAGCTGCTCGCCGTATTCGTAATGAGTGGCATTCTGCCGCTATTGCTTCAGATATTGCTGCAAGTATGTATAACTTAGAGATATTACATAGCAACATTGAAGATAACCCTGAAAATACGACACGTTTCCTTGTGATTGGTCGCGAGAAAATTCCACAAAGTGGTAATGATAAAACGTCTTTACTAATCTCTGCACATGATCGTGCGGGTGCTTTATTGGAAATCCTTGCGCCATTTGCCAAACATAAAATTAGTTTGACTAGTATTGAAACTCGTCCAGCGCTTCCTGAGAAATGGGCTTATGTTTTCTTCATTGATTTGGAAGGGCATATTGATCAAGAAAATGTAGCTGCAGCATTAGATGAAATTCGACCTAATGTAAAAGAATTGCGAGTATTGGGTTCATATCCTATCGCTGTTTTATAGTTCAATTTATTTTAAATCCGTTCCAGTCTCCCTTTTTAAAGGGAGATACTTTCCGATCTTTTTTTAAAGAGAGGTTAGAGAGATTTTCAGATAGGCAAAAATGTTTTATGTCTCAACCATTATTTAAGAAAGTTGCATTTATTGGGCTTGGGCTGATAGGGTCGAGTCTTGCTCGTGTGATTGTGGCAGAACAGCTTGCTGGTCAAATTGTTGCGTCAACACGCTCAAAAAAAACATTAGAAGATGCCAAAACACTAGGGCTTATTCAATACGGTTATGCAACACCTGAAGAAGCTGTTCAAGATGCAGATTTAATTGTTTTAGCCTTACCTGTCAGAGCGACGCAAAAAGTACTTGAACAGATCAAACCTTACCTAACTGAAAATGTCATTATCACAGATGTTGGTAGTACTAAAGGTAATGTGGTTGAAGCTGCTAAAGCGGTCTTTGGTGAAAATTTACCTATAGGTTTTGTACCAGGACATCCAATTGCAGGTGCAGAACATACAGGTGTGCATGCGGGTAAAGTTGATTTATTTGCCAATCATAAAGTGATTTTGACGCCACTACCGACTAGTGCAGATTGGGCTGTTGAGAAGTTGATTCAACTATGGTCTGCTGCAAAAGCAGAAGTTATATGCATGGATGTGAAGAAGCATGATGAAGTGCTTGCACATACAAGCCACTTACCACATTTGATGGCATTTAATTTGGTTGAGCAGCTTGCAAACCGTGAAGATAATTTAGACATTTTTCGCTATGCTGCAGGTGGTTTTCGTGATTTCTCACGTATCGCAGCAAGCGATCCTCAGATGTGGCATGACATTTTCTTTGCCAATAAAACTGCAATCTTGAATGCTGTAGAGGGTTTTGAACAGCAGTTATCAGTTTTGAAGAAACTGATTGAACAAGAAGATTCACAAGCATTGATGGGTTTGCTTGGCCATGCGCAAGCTGCACGCCAGCACTTTAATCATATGTTAGCCAAAAAACCTTTGATGGAGAAAAACAAGGTGACACAGCAATTTACCATTTTGCCCGGAAAGAAAACATTTACAGGTAAATTCACCGTACCAGGTGATAAGTCTGTGTCACATCGCTCTATCATGTTTGGTGCGATTGCAGAAGGCACAACTCATGTAACAGGTTTCTTGGAAGGCGAAGATGCTTTAGCAACTCTCCAAGCTTTTCGTGATATGGGAGTGAGCATCGAAGGTCCAAAGAATGGTGAAGTGACGATTCATGGTGTTGGAATGCAAGGTCTAAAAGCCCCTGCTGGTGCTTTATACATGGGTAATTCAGGCACAAGTATGCGCTTGTTGTCTGGAATGCTTTCTGCTCAAAAATTTGATTCTGTTATGACTGGTGATGCATCGCTGTCTAAGCGTCCAATGGAACGTATTGCAAAACCATTGCGTTTGATGGGAGCACAAATTCAAACCACAGGTGAGAAAGGTACACCACCAGTTAGCATTACGGGTAGCCAAGTTTTAAAGGGTATTGATTACGACTTACCAATGGCTTCTGCTCAAGTTAAATCAGGTATTTTACTAGCAGGTCTATGGGCTGAAGGTGAAACTTCGGTAACAGAACCAGAGCCAACGCGTGATCACACAGAACGTATGTTGCGTGCTTTTGGTTATGATGTGAAAACCGAGGGTAATAGAATCTCACTTGTGGGTGGTGGTAAGTTAGTTGGTACTGATATTCAAGTTCCTTCTGATATTTCATCGGCTGCATTCTTCATGGTGGGTGCCGCAATCACAGAAGGTGCTGATGTAGTTCTTGAAGCTGTTGGAATCAATCCAACACGCACTGGTGTGATCGAAATTCTTAAACAAATGGGCGCTGATTTGACGGTAGAAAATGAGCGTATTGCAGGTGGTGAACCTATCGCAGATATTCATATCAAAGGTTCTCGTACACTCAAAGGTATTCACATGCCTGAAGATCAAGTACCTTTAGCAATTGATGAGTTCCCAGCATTATTCATTGCTGCAGCATGTGCGGAAGGTCAAACAGTATTAACTGGCGCTGCTGAATTACGTGTCAAAGAATCTGATCGTATCCAAGTGATGGCAGATGGTTTGAAAATCATGGGCATCGATTGTACGCCAACAGAAGACGGTATCATTATTGAAGGTAAGGGAAAATCAGGTGATTGGTCTGCAATCTTTAATGGTGGTGAGATTGAATCACACCATGACCATCGCATAGCAATGAGTTTTAGTATTGCTGGTTTAAGAACTGCTGGTGCGATTACAATTCATGGTACAGAGACAGTTGCGACTAGTTTCCCAACTTTTACTGAACTAGCAAATGCTGCTGGTTTGGATTTACAAGTTGTGAACCAATAATTTGTAGGATAGCAGCATTTAATTCAATAAATGCTGCTATCTCAAGCTGATTTATAACAATAAAGTTTCAAATCTCTCATCTCGATTGAAAAATAATTAAGTTTTGCTTTGTACATATCTAATCGGGTCGAAATTCCTAAAATTTGAATAAGAAGTAAGACAATCGGCTAATCAATTAAAGACAATTGTATATATAATAATTCATACCGCTGCAGTAGGCTTTACTCTGCGATCCAGAGTTAAAAAACATAAAAATAGAGGGAATACCATGAGAACGTTGCAATTCATAGCAGATTGCCCAAAACATGGATTGATCGATCATCCACCGAATGAATGTTACATTACTCAAGAGTATGTAGCAGCGTTATTGTATAAGCAATTAGAACAATATGGTTTTGATGCTCAACACATTCGACATGAACATCAAAAAATTGAAGTTCGTATAGATAACCATCATTTGCCACTCTCTATTTTATGTTCTCAGCAAGATGCGGAAGGACATATCTTGTGTCAAATTTCAGCCAATCCACAGCAAGAACAAGCATGGTTTGAACGTATAGAGACACAAAGCATCATTCGTCAATTAGCTCAAGCTGTTGAAAATAGTTTAAAAGCTGAACATAGTTTTTCTGATTTTGTTTGGAAATCTTAATTACATATTTTTTAGCTCTATATATCTAAAGTGGATAACAAATCTGTTGATCCACTTTTTTTATTAATATTAATTAGAAATATTTATTTTTATATTGACATTATTTAATAAAAATTAACAAATGAAAAAATAATAGTGTTTGAATTTTGAGCTACTTTTCTATTAATTTAAAAATGATTTTTAACAAAGAATTACTCAATCTCCTCCTTTAATTCATAATATTTTCCAGAGAATTAATATGACCACTATATCTAGTAATTATCTTAAAGGCTTTAGTGTATTGTTCGTTTCTTTACTTGCGGCATGTAATAGCGATGATAAAAATACAACTAACAATGTTTCTAACCAAAAACTAGTCGATGGAACAATTTCGTCACTACAAACACTTAGCCAAAATTTAGTATGGCAAGAAAATCAATGTGATAGTGTTTATTCAAAGGTGATAAATGATGCAGAGATTGCTGAGAAATCAGCTTTAGAATTAAGAACAAAGCTTAATAGTACAAATAACTTAAGTTTGTTATTGGAACAGCAAATTATTCCAAAACTTATCCAGCTTACTGAAGAGTCCACTACTTTAAGAGCTAGATGTAATGCTCCAGATTATGACGGCACAGGGGTAAGTATTGAAAGACCAGCGATGTTAAGAGAGATGTTAAGCGAATGGCAAGGGACTATAAATTTATTGATTCGTCAAATAAATAACACTCCTAATATGAATCCTAAAATTAAATTAGCAGCTTTAACACATACAAACATTAATGAAGCAACACCAGAAAAAACAAAGTTTAAAGACTGTTCGGATAGTTTTTGTCCAGAAATGACGGTTATTCCTTCTGGTAGTTTTTTGATGGGTGGAAATCTGCAAGAGCAAGAACAACAAAATGTTCCTGCTCAGTCGCGACCGTATGAATTGCCTCAACACATCGTGAGAATCGAAAAGCCATTCGCTATGTCTACATATGAAACAACTATTGCAGAGTTTCAAGCATTTCAAAAGGAAACTGGCTGGCAGGTACAAGGCTGTCGTAATTGGGAAGCACGTGATGGGGTTTTTAATATGTGGTATCGAGATGATTTAAACCCAACTAACTCAGGTATGAACCAAACGCCGCAAGATCCTGTTGTATGTGTACGCCGTGAAGATGGGAGAGTATTTGCAGAGTGGTTATCCAAAAAAACAGGGCAAACCTACCGTTTACCTACAGAGGTCGAATGGGAATATGCTTCTCGTGCAGGAACTTCGACTGCATTTTACTGGGGTGATGATTTGAATCGAGATCAAGCTTGTAAATATGCAAATGTGTTAGATCCAACCACAGTTTCTGCATTGCCACAAACAAGCTCGTGGAACTTATTTAATTGTACTGATGGCTATGCTTATACCTCACCTGTTGGGAAGTTTATACCAAACAACTTTGGTTTATACGATATGACAGCAAATGCACGGGAGTGGGTAGATGATTGTTGGCACTCAAATTATGAGAATGCACCTGTAACTAATCGTATTTGGGGAGAGGAGAATAACGGACAATGTAATTTCCCTGTGTTACGTGGAGGTGCATGGATATACAACACTTATAATGCTCGAACAGCCTATCGAAATGCTTATGTAACTTCTCAAGCACGTTCGATCATGTGGGGATTCCGCTTAGTTCGTGAAATTTAGCTATCACTTTTAGTTTACTAAGGAATTATTGATCATTTTTATTAAAAATCGACGTAAGTTTTAGGCTAAGAAATAAACTAAATTTACGTTGATTGAATATTTACTTTTTAATGATTTAAGTATATTTAAATCCATTATATACATTATTTTTGTGAGTATAACTGTATGATACAGTTTGATTTTTCTAAACTATCTCCCCAAGTGGTTTGGCGACATTTTGAGACTTTGTGTACGATTCCACGACCATCAAAACATGAACAACAATTACGACAGCATCTCAAAGATTGGGCGGAACAGCGCAACCTAGAAACCTATGTCGATGACATTGGTAATCTGATTATTCGAAAAGCTGCCACAGCAGGTAAAGAGCAAGTTGCAGGTGTGATTTTGCAGGGACACTTAGATATGGTGACTCAGGCAAATCGTGGTACTCAACATGATTTCTTTAAAGATCCTATTCAACCTGTATTAAAAGATGGCTGGCTTATTGCTGAAAACACGACATTGGGCGCAGATAATGGTATCGGAGTAGCACTTGCACTTGCTGTATTAGAATCAAATGATGTTGCGCATGGTCCGATTGAAGTCCTACTCACTATTGATGAAGAAGCAGGAATGAGCGGTGCTCGTTTGCTTGAGTCGGGTGTTTTAACAGGGCAATGGCTATTTAATATTGATACTGAAGAGTGGGGTGAGCTCTATCTTGGCTGTGCAGGCAGTATTGATCTAGAAGTAGGACAGTCACTTCAATATGAACCAGCACCTGAAAATTTGATTTTTGTTGATCTGTTGGTATCTGGATTGAAAGGTGGTCACTCAGGTGTTGATATTCATTTGGGGCGTGGAAATGCCAATGTGATTTTAGCCAATTTCCTGAATGATTATTTATCGCAAACAAATGGACGATTGGTTGAGTTTATCGGTGGAACCGCACGCAATGCTATACCACGTGAAGCTGTAGCAACAATTGCAATTAAATCGGGACAATTACCTGAGCTAGAAAAAGCAGTTGCTGTGATACAAGCTGAATGGCAAAAAAAGTTACGAGGCATTGATGATCAGTTGCAAATCACCGTGCAGCAGAATGCTAATCAGATAAATGAAGTTATTATCTTACAACAGCAACAAGCTTGGTTGCAGGCATTGGCAACGTGTCCATATGGTATTTCACAGTGGAGTCGTGCTTTACCTGATGTGGTTGAAACCTCGAATAATATTGGTGTGATCAAACTGACTAAAGATGAGGCGAAGACTTTAATTATGGTTCGTTCGATGGTGAACCAAGAGGCACTAACATTTGCCCAGAAAATCCAACTGCACTTTGCCAATTTTGAAATTCAGTCTGAGTTAACGCCGTTGGTGTCGGGTTGGACACCAAATCCAGATTCAGCTGCATTGAAATGTCTGCAACAAGCTTATCAATCTGCATTTGAAATTGAGCCAAATTTAAAAGTCATACATGCAGGTTTGGAGTGTGGAATTATTGCTGAACACTATCCAGATTTACAGATGGTATCTTTTGGCCCTGATATTCAAGGTGCACACGCACCAGGTGAAAGAGTTAAAGTAGATACGGTAGAGAAATGCTGGAAATTATTGGTCACGGCTTTGGAATCTGTAAGGTAAATTTCATAGAAAAGAAGCTCATTCATGAGCTTCTTAAACTTTGACAATGACCTGAAACAGGTTTTTGTCTAGTTCAATAAATTCAATTGCACAATCAATAAATTTTTCAATAATCACGACTTGTGTGCGGGTATGTTCGCTAATACATTGTGCGGTAAATTCACCACCTTGCCCCAATGCCAAAGGTAATAGTAACTGATCCGCTAAATATTCATCGACAGCAGCATTAGATTCCATATATTGCTTCACCTGTTCAGCCAAATGATTGGCTATTTGTTCTGCACTTTTGCGCATTTCACCTAAAGCCGTGAATAGCTGAACGTGATGTTGATGTTCAACTTTGACATACGCTGTATTGCCTTGACTGATGCCATTTAAATGGAATTGCTGCTGAGTATCTAATTTCAATCTTTTATTTAACGTTGCAAGTTCCCGTTGTGCAATTTGTGCTTCTTCGGAAAGGTTGAGTACTGCTGCAAAAGCCTTTGTGCTTTGCAAAGTACCACGATCTAATAAATTTAGTTTGTTACGATGTTGCCAAGGCTGAATCTTGATTTGAATTTCACCAGCACCAATCGGGAAGAAGCCTGATTTATTTAATTTAAACTCGACCGCTATTCCAAGTTTTTCTAATGCTGGTAAAAAGCAATGCTCGATAAAATCTGCCGTTGGCGCAAGCGGGTTGTGAGTGCCGCCAGAAATAGCTAATTCACTTGCTTCATTTTGCAATAACAAAGCAGGTAAGAGTGTTTGCAAAACCAGTGTTGTGCTTCCTGCTGAACCAATCTGGAATTGGTATTTTCCACTCTGTATATGCTGTGGCGCAAAGTACAAACGCTGGCTATGCAGTTCAGCACCTTCCACATACGCTTGGCTGATATGTTGAGATGCCTGTACACAGACCAAATGCTGACGCATTAAGCCTGGCTTTTTACGCCCAGCGCGAATGTTGATTAATTCAAATGCTTGACCTGTAATCATCGAAAGGGCAAGAGCAGTTCTTAAAATCTGCCCACCACCTTCACCTTGTGAACCATCAATCTGGATGGTTGCTGGCATATTTGCCAAAGCTTTATTCACTTCTATTTTCCTTATTTTCTAATTAAATGAACATACTGTCAGTACATGGTAATGCGAAGTAACGCGTGACTTTGCTTTCGGCAAGGGTTTACTCGGTACATGGTGCTGAGCCTAATCAGTGAATATCGATGCACGGCTCACATGCTGCCATAGCCGCCTGAATTATTTTCAATCCCTCAGATCGGAGTAAAGCAGGATCTTGTACTCGCCCAGTATGTCCAAACTGTGCTTGTGAACTAAATCCACAAAATTTGTTGTCTATTCGACTAAAGTAATCTGCCAGTTTGCAGCCTGAATTTTGATATTTAAATCACGTAATTTTGCACTGATATCATCTGCCTGTTTTTGCAAATTGGAAACAGGAATGACTTTTTGCCACTTAATTTCCCGTGCGCTATAACGGTCAGGTTCACGATGTGTGTTGGCAATCGCATCAATCAGAATCTTATGCTGTTCGGCATAACTATCACGTAAGCTTAATAGGGACAGCAATATTTTGTCATCCTCTAATTTTGCTTGCGCATTGGTTAAATGAATACGGCAAATCAACTGATTGCTTTCTTGGGTTAAAGCAAATACCTGTTTGATCAGTTCATTTGGATCTTCACTAGGTTCATCACCGTCTTGTACCAATACATTGGCGTTGATCCGTTGTTTTAATGAAGCGAGCTTTTTTTGTTGATCGCTTCGAAGTAACAATGCTTCTGCGAGTTTCATCTTTTATTTTCCTAAAAAATTTATTCTTTAATCTGTTGAGCTGGCAAGCAGTAAGCAGCCTTTATTTTGCTCTGGTGAATAAATGGTTAAGCACCAATTACCCCACCATTCTCGGCCGGGTTCAAAATAATCATTCCATTCGGAATCGTTATCTCGACCACTACCTGGGTAGCCAACCCAATCATATATTTCACAGTCTTTTTCAGTTAAAAGACATAATTGTGTGAATGTTTTGAAGAATGCTACTCGATGAGACTGGGCAAGAGTGGTTCCATAGGGGGGATCAATGATTGCCTCTAACAAGCTCAAAAACCATTTGTGTCCAGAAAATAGATTAGGTTTGTCCAAACAATTAAGATTTACTAGGCTGCGATCTAATTCCTCTATGGCTAGTGAGTTCAAGTCTGACGTTCTTTCTAAGGCTAAACTTTCACAATTCAATAGCATCTGTTGATGAATAGTCAACGTATTGGAAGAGTCTGCTTGATGTGTGACATCAAACAATAAAACTTCAAATACGGCTTGTATGACATCAAGATTAGATTGTAAGTCTTTGGTCTTCAAATGATCTAATTGGACAAACATATGCTCACCTTCTGGTTGTGCTTAGGTATCTATCCCTTAACACAAACCACTTGTCTTAATGTATAAACTACTTCAACCAAATCCTTTTGTGCATTCATTACATCTTCAATCGGTTTATACGCCGATGGAATTTCATCAATCACAGCCTCATCTTTACGGCATTCCACACCTTCAGTCTGGGCAATCTGATCTTCAACAGTGAATCGACGTTTTGCTTCAGCACGGCTCATCACACGACCTGCACCATGCGAACATGAACAGAAGGATTCCTGATTTCCAAGACCTCGAACAATAAAGGACTTAGCACCCATTGAACCTGGGATAATTCCATATTGTCCAAGTTTGGCACTTACAGCGCCTTTACGTGTTACCATTACTTCTTCGCCGTAATGTTCTTCCTTTTCCACATAGTTGTGGTGGCAGTTTACTGCTTCCAATTTGGCATTAAATGGTTTTGGAATAATCGTTGCTAAAGCTTTAATCGCTGATTGCATCATGATTTCACGGTTTTTCATGGCAAAGCGTTGTGCCCAACCCACAGCAAACCAGTAATCATCAAAATGTTCAGTTCCTTCAACTAAATACGCCAAATCTTTATTGGGTAAGTTAATAAAGTGTTTCTGCATATCTTTGCGTGCGAGCTCAATAAAATGGTTACCGATGGCGTTACCGACACCACGAGAACCTGAGTGCAACATAATCCAAACATGATCATGTTCATCTAAACAGATTTCTACAAAGTGATTTCCTGTCCCTAATGTTCCCAACTGCTTGCGGTTGTTGGTATTTTTTAGGCGAGGGTGTTTAGCACAAATCAACTCAAAGTCTGCAACTAAACCTGCCCAAGCTTGATCCACCATTTCAGGTGGTGTTTCCCATGAACCTTTATCACGACCACGTTTAGTCATTCCATGTGGAATTAAGCGTTCAAGTTCGGTACGTAAAGCATGCAAATTATCGGGTAAATCCGATGCTGTTAAGCTAGTACGAGTCGCCATCATTCCACACCCAATATCAACACCGACCGCAGCAGGGATAATCGCACCTTTGGTTGGAATCACGCTTCCAATCGTTGCACCTAAACCGAAGTGTACGTCTGGCATCACTGCCATCCATTTATAAATAAATGGCATTTGAGCCGTTTGTAATAACTGCTGTTTTGAGTTTTCATCAACAATTACGCCATTGGTCCACATTTTTACAGGCATGCCTTTTTCATTCTGTAGAACTTGATAAGTACGTTTTTGTTGTTCTTGTTCAAATTGAGCTTGTTGGTTGATTTGTTCAACGACAGACATTTTCATTTTTCCTTTCAAAGCCTGCCTGCCAAGCGTTTGCAGGCAGGTGATATTCACAATATCCCAGTGATGTTGTGTACTTATACTATTGCAGTGACTATGCCAATTTTTTAAAATTTAATTTAAAATATATGTAAATATTTGATAATTAATATAAATAAATTTTTGAATGTTTTAAAAAAGCATGTTTGTAGATGATTTTGTCGACATCTGTATATCTAAAAAGATATTTAAGTATCTTAAGAGATAGATTATCTATCCTGAGATGTTATTGATAGATCAAATATAAGGTGATCCATTAAGATTTATCAATTTTTGTAAGTTGACCTGTCATATCTAAGCTAAATTGATCGAAATCATCAGCTAAATAAAAGTTGCCTTGATAATATTGGTGGACTTCATCTGCAATCGCTTTTTGTCCAATTTGATCCTGATGACGTGGACTGAAATGCGTCAGAATGAGATTGCCTAAATTATTTTTTTGTGCAAATTCAGCCACCATTTTAGCGGAACTATGCATTGGGCCTGAACCCACTTTATCTAAAATAGCTTGAGTGTAAGTGCTTTCATGAATGAGTAGTTGAGCATCTTTACAAGCATTAGCTAATAATTCAGGTTGATCATTGTCACCACCCACGATGGCATGAATTTGTTGTGTCTGCATATGTAAATAGTCGGCTGATTTTAAGGTTTTTCCATTAACTTCAATATCTAAACCTTGTTGTAAATCGCCCCAAGCTTTGCCTTTTGGTACGCCAAGCTGGAACAAAGTTTGTGTGTCTAATTTCTTTTGTATGTATTGTGCTTTGATACTAAATGCAAAACTGGGTACACGATGACTGAGTGGATGGGCTTGAATCGAAAGTTCATCTGTTATTTGCTGTATTTGAGTGGCTTCATTGACATCGATAAAGTTGAGTGAGTAGGGCAAATGTAAATCGGTCAGTTGCGCTGTGAGTTCAATCCATTGTTGAATTTCTTTAGGAGCAATAATGGTTAAAGGTGCTGTACGGGCATTCATACCTGCACTGGCCAATAAACCAACTAATCCATAACAGTGATCACCATGAACATGGGTAATGCAGATCGCAACTAAGTTCTGTAATGAAAGTTTAGCCTGTTGAATGCGATGCTGTGTGCCTTCACCAGCATCGACCAATATCCAGTCTTTAATCTTGCTGTTGCGGATGGCTAGCGCAGAAACGTTGCGTGTGAGTGTGGGCACACCAGAAGACGTGCCTAAAAAAGTAAAATGAAGCATATTGTTGGAATTTTTCATCGAGTTGCGTATTGTATATAATAGACATATATAAAATATTATAGAAATTATGGCGAATGCAAAAAAAACTGTTGTAATTGGTTTTGTGGGTTCTACCTTGGATCAAGGAAAGCGTCCTGATCGATGGCAACGCTGGCGTCCGACCTTGAGTCTTCTAATGCATGAAGATCTGATTGTGGATGAATTGGTATTATTGCATGATCGGCAACATCACAATTTAGTCAAATTTATTGCTGAAGATGCTCAAAATGTGTCGCCATCGACTACCGTGTCAGGTCAGCGAGTGAATATCCGTGATCCTTGGGATTTTGCCGAGGTCTATGGTGCGCTATATGACTTTGTAAAAAGTTACCCCTTTGATAATGAAAAAAATAACTATCTTTTGCATATCACTACAGGCACACACGTTGCTCAAATCTGTTGGTATCTTTTGGTCGATGCCAATTATTTACCTGCCAAGCTGATTCAAAGTGCACCCAATCAACAGAAAACTCCAGAAGGTGAATACCGCGTCATCGATCTGGATTTATCTCGCTACGATGTTCTCAAGCAGCGTTTTGAAGATGAGCAACAACAAAACTGGCAACAGTTGAAAGCTAATATTTCAACCTATAACCCTGAATTCAATCAACTGATTACAGAAGTTGAGTTGGTAGCAACACGTTCAAGTGCGCCGATTTTGATTATAGGCTCAACAGGTGTGGGTAAATCGCATTTAGCCAAACAAATTTTTCAGTTAAAGAAAGACAACTTTCATTTAAGTGGGCGTTTTGTTGATGTGAACTGTGCGACGCTTCGTGGTGATAGTGCTATGTCGAGTTTATTTGGACATATTAAAGGAGCTTTTACAGGGGCAGTGGCTTCAAGAACAGGCTTATTAAAAAGTGCTGATCAAGGTATTTTATTTCTGGATGAAATTGGCGAGCTTGGGTTAGATGAACAAGCGATGCTCCTCAAGGCACTCGAAGATAAATCTTTTTTTCCAGTCGGAAGTGATAAAGAGGTTCAGGCAGATTTTCAGTTGATTGCAGGGACAAATAAAGACCTGAGAACAGAGGTGCAAGAAGGTCGTTTTCGTGAGGATTTATGGGCGAGGTTGAATACATGGACATTCTTTTTACCCAATCTTAAAGATCGAATAGAAGATATTGCCCCGAATATTGAATTTGAGTTGCAACGTTTTGCTGTAAATCATCAGCGTCAATTACGATTTCAACGTGATGCCCTTGATGCATATTTGAAATTTGCCAAGTCTAAACAAGCATCTTGGCAGGGGAATTTCCGAGATTTAACCGCCAGTGTGACCCGATTAGCAACGCTATCCACTGGTGAGTTGATTCGTTCGGAAACGGTAGAAAAAGAGATTCAGCGTTTAAAACAGTTGTGGTCGATTCAAGCCAAACAAAATCATTCTAAAGATGTAGATATTCTCCTTAAATATTTAGATCAAAAACAGTTGAGTGAAATCGATGAGTTTGATCAGATTCAACTACGTGGCGTACTCCAAGTTTGTGAAAATGCCAAATCGATGGCTGATGCTGGACGTCAGCTATTTGCTGCTTCACGCCAGCAACGTAATACCACCAATGACAGCGACCGAGTCAAAAAGTATTTGGCTCGGTTTGGCTTGAGTTGGAGTGATTTTCAGTAATTATTCAATGGGATGGTCTTTCTTTATTTGGGATTGGCTAGGCAGAAACTCTAAGTTCCAAAGTTTTTCAGCATGTCGGCCAATCCACCAGAAAGATGCAGCGAGCAAGATAAAGAAGATGGCTTTGTGCATGCCATTCCAAAAGAACTCAAAATACTTGGTGTAGAGATTAATAAATAAGAAGGTGATGCCAAAACCGCGTGAGGTAGCATCATCATGTTTTAAACCATAGACAATTGCAATGATTGCAATAAATGCGAAGAGCACACCCCAATGCAAGAGTTCATATTGTTTAACGTTATACCAGCTATTCAAATCACCATAATTGCCAAAGATCGAGAGAATCCATAAGGCAATAAATAGATAAAGCAGTCCCATGACATAAGTTGAATGGGCGAAGTCTCTAAAATGCGCGTAGCGTTTAAACAGCAAGCTTAAACCAATCAATACGCCGCCAAAAAAGACAAAACGTAAAGGGAAGTTCATGCCTAGGTAATAGGCTCCCCAACCCGACATATAGCCAGTTTCCGTCCCAAACCATGAACCGAGTGAAAGTAAGGAAAATACCCAGATCAATTTAGAAGGGAACCAGAAGGCAAGTGCGGCATAAATAATGGTGGAGAGCAAGAATAGCAAAGAGAAATGCCCACTGCCTGTATCAATCACTTGACCGAAATAAGCGACGGATGCTGCCGTAGAAAGCACACCTGCAAAAATAATCGCTTCATTGCTAAATTGATGTAAGGGTTTGGTTTTACGTCGACGATAGGCAAAGCCATAAAAAGCTATAGCAACAGCAGCAAAAACCAGACAAGGAATAATTTTGGAATCTATAAAGATTTTTTCAATCAACCTCATCAAGTAATCATCAAGTGTGATAGCGGCTATTGCGATCACTGTACAAATCATCGAGATCCAGAATGAATACTTTGCTAGCCGCTCCCAGTCAAAAGACCGAATCGAAAAACTCTGATTTAATTTATTGGCAACATCAGGCGTAATCGTGCCTTGTTGTTGCCAATGCTCAATGGTTTGCTTTAAAAAAAGTCCCTGTTTTTTATTTAATTTCATTTTTTTAAGAACCTAAATGCCTGTACATCTAAACTGATATAATAGACATTGGATTCAAAAGGCGTATATTTTTCTTAGTAATTTGTTGTTAAGTTTAAATTTTTAAAAAACGAGTGATAATTTGACGCAACTGTTTTAGATAACCAGTAAAAAAATGATTGGCACCTGGTAGAATCGTGATTGGATGCTTTTGTGGTTTTGCCCACTTGATCATGTCAGAGAGCAGGGTGATGTCATCTTGCTCGCCGTGTACGAATAAAATATCGCCATCAATTGCAGGGGTTTTATAATGACGTAAATCCACCACTGAGCCTGTTGGTAGACCGCAGAGCACTAATTGTTTTGGACGTAACTCTTCACTGAGTTGTGCTTGGCATTTAGCTAATACATGAGAACCGAAACTAAAACCACCGGCATAAAAAGTTAAACCAGCATGTTTTGCACGGGCATATTCAATCACAGCCATAATATCATCAGTTTCGCCATGACCTTGATCATGAACACCTTCACTACCAGCCAAACCACGGAAGCTAGGGCGATAAACGACACAACCCATTTCATTAAAAATCTGAGCCAGTAAAACAGGGACTTTATGATGTGGTGTACCACCTTGCAAAGGATGTGGATGGCAGACGACAGCAAAACCTGTGATTTCTCCTTGGGGCTGATCAACAAATATTTCGATTTGACCAACAGGACCATGGATGAATAATTGCTCAGACATAAGATACGTAATGGATAATGGAAGAATCCACTATTTTACCGATAAAACTGAACGAGAACACGAATTGGCATTAAAAATTATCAACTGATATAGTTTCACCAATATAAATTTATTTTGATTGATTATGCTTGCTTTAATTTCTCCAGCGAAAACACTTGATTACACAACAGCACTACCTACAGATACACATACACAGCCACGTTTATTAGAGCAATCACAGCAGTTGATTGATGTGTGTCGCAAACTTTCTGCAACAGAAATAGCATCGTTAATGACCGTGAGTGAAAAAATCGCCAATTTAAATGTAGAGCGTTTTCGTGATTGGAATGCGGAATTTGATTTTTCTAATGCACGCCAAGCTTTATTTGCATTTAAAGGTGACGTCTATACAGGTCTAGATGCTTATCATTTAAAAGATCAAGATATTGATTTTGCCCAACAGCATTTGCGCATGCTGTCTGGTCTTTATGGTTTGTTACGCCCATTGGATTTGATGATGCCGTATCGTTTAGAAATGGGTACTAAATTAAAGAATAGCCGTGGAAATAATTTATATGAGTTTTGGGGCAGCATTATCACTGATCAAATTAACCAAGATTTAGCTGAAATTGATGCAAAATTATTGGTAAATTTAGCCTCTGACGAATATTATAAATCTGTGAATGAAAAGAAAATTCGGGCTGAAATTATCAAGCCTGTATTCTTGGATCAGAAGAACGGGAAATATAAAGTCATTAGTTTCTATGCGAAAAAAGCGCGTGGTCTAATGGCAAGATATTTGATTGAAAATAAATTAAGCCAAGTAGAACAATTAAAAGCATTTGATAGTGAAGGGTATTACTTTGATGCTGAAAGTTCATCGGATAAAGAGTTGGTCTTTAAGCGAGATGAACAGCACGCAGCTTAGATTTGCCTTGGGCAGGATGGGATGTTAACCAAAGAATATTTGTTGAAAAATGCTATATCGCCTGATCAAGTTCAAATTAAAGGGCATCTGACAGAACCGCGGAGTTATGGCGTGTATGCACTGCCTTTAGATCGTGATGGTACTCGACGCTTTCGATTTGGTAATCACCCTGTACGTCAGCAGGAACTAAAACATGAGTTTGGTTCTTGTACTTTGTATCAGCTCTTTCTTGAGCGTAAGGATGCAGAGTCATTAGCAAAGTGGCTTAATAAGGAAATCCGATAAGGATGAGTAATGCAGCAATATTTAACTGTATTAGAAAAATCATGGTTTGAGCTGCATCGGCATTATCATTTTTCTGAACCGCAGAAAATTTTTAACAAATTGATTGCTGCCTATAATGAAAAGCAGCGGGCTTATCATACGCTTCAGCATTTGTATGAATGTCTGGTTTTACTTGATTCGATTCGACCTGATTTAAAAGATGCTTATTCAGTTGAGTTAGCACTGTGGTTTCATGATGCGATCTATGATCCTCAAGCAAAAGACAACGAACTAAAAAGTGCTGAGCTATTCGAGCAATATTTGTCTCAAGATTTATCAATAGATATCGTTCAAAAGATTAAGCGATGGATTGTTGCTACGCAAAAGCATGAAGCAACGGATGAGCTAGATTTACAGTTTTTACTGGATATTGATTTAGCGATTATAGCGGCCTCGCCAGAACGTTACGAGGAGTATGAGCAACAGATTCAACAAGAATATGCTTGGGTGGATACAGAAGTCTATTCCATTAAACGAAAAGAAGTTCTAACGCATTTTTATCAGACTGAACCACTGTATCAAACGGAATATTTTCAACACAGTTTTGAACAAAGGGCGAAAATGAATTTAAAGAATATAATAGAATAAATGATTAAAACGAAGCCATTGAGTTATAAGTGAAAGATTTAACATTAGATATTGCAGAGGGAAAACTTAATATTCGTGTGGCTGCTTGGATAGAGCATGAAGATCAGATTTTGGTTTCTATATTTCCTGATGGAAGTATTTCTATAGTGGGTGGTCGATTAAAATTTTCAGAAACAACCCTAGAGGGAATTCAACGAGAAGTGCTTGAAGAAACAGGAGAGTATTTTAATTCGCCTGTGCTTTTTGCGATTGTTGAAAATTTTTTCTATGATTCCGTTGTAGGGCGAAATTTTCATGAATTTCTTTATATTTATAAAGGCGATATTCAAATAAAAGCTTCTTATCTTGATGATGCGACTGAAGCTCAAGTGATTTCATGGATGCCAAAGTATGAGATCAAACTGCTAAAGCCAGGTGTTTTACATGATCTTGCTTTGCGATCAACTGAGCAAGTTATACATCTTGTTAATCTGGAATCAAGATAAATCATAATTGCATTAAAAAAGGGAGCAAAAAAAGCTCCCTTTTATCATTCTTTTCTTATTTAAAGAAATACCCCGTTTCAGGCGAGCTGGCATTGGCCATACGCTTACGTGGCATACGACCCGCTAAGAATGCTTCACGACCCGCTTCAACTGCTTTTTTCATCGCAGAAGCCATCAAAATTGGATTTTGAGCCGCAGCAATCGCGGTATTCATCAGTACACCATCACAACCCAATTCCATCGCAATCGCCGCATCACTGGCAGTACCGACACCAGCATCAACCAAAACTGGAACTTTGGCATTTTCTTTGATGATTGAAATGGTATGTGGATTCAAAATACCAAGACCAGAACCAATTAAACTACCCAAAGGCATAATCGCAACACACCCCATACTTTCAAGTTCTTGTGCAACGATAGGGTCATCTGAGGTATACACCATGATTTCAAAACCATCATCGATCAATGTTTGCGCGGCTTTAAGCGTTGCGGTCACATTTGGATATAAGGTTTTTTCGTCACCAAGAACTTCCAGCTTCACCAGATTGTGACCATCAAGCAGTTCACGAGCCAGCATACAGGTGCGAATTGCGCTATCAGCATCAAAACAACCGGCTGTATTTGGCAAAATTGTATATTTCTCAGGTGGAATCACTGAAAGTAAATTTGGTTGATCGTCATGCTGACCAATGTTTACGCGACGAATTGCAACGGTAACAATTTCCGCACCGCTGGCTTGAATGGCTAAATCAGTTTCATTTAAATCTTTATATTTACCAGTTCCGACCAATAAACGAGATTGGAAAGTACGTGAACCAATAATTAAAGGGGAATCTTGCATGGGCTTACTCCATTTTTAGCCGATTAGCCGCCACCAACAGCTTGAATAATTTCAATACGATCTTCTGGAGCAATTGTTGTTTGCTCAAGTCTACTTTTCGGAATAATTTGTTGGTTCTTCTCTACAGCAAAGCGTTTGCCTTCAAGTGCCAAGCTTTGAATCAATTGCTGTAGGTTTTCACATGACGTGTCTGTTGACTCGCCGTTTAAATAGATATGCATGATAAATCCTTATTTCGCATGTTTGATCGCATACCATGCGAGTAACAGCCAACCTGCAATCATAAATGCACCACCAATCGGAGTGATTGCACCTAATATTCGAGGTAAACCAAGCGACATAATGTATAATGAACCGCAGAAAAATATGATGCCAATTTGAATCAAAATAAAAGGAATTTTTATTGGGAATGTTGGTGTGGTTTTTTTGAGTACAGCTAAAATGAGTAAACCTAGAGCATGGTAGAAAAAATATTGCGTTGCAGTGCTCCACCAAGCGAGTTGCTCTACTGTAGCAATAGATTTAAGCCCATGTGCACCAAAAGCACCTAACATAACTGCAAGTGCAAGATTAAGCGCAGAAATTGCTATCCACATAATGAAAATGGAACTGGAAAATTGATGAACAAAGTTAACATATTCGAAGCTTTTAACAAAGCTGGATAAAACAAAAGGGCATTGTCGCCCTTGTGTTTGTTCTGAATTTAACTTGCTGACATCGCAATTTTAATTTTTTCCATTGCATTCTTTTCAAGCTGGCGAATACGTTCAGCAGAAACATTATATTCAGCAGCCAATTCATGCAAAGTTGATTTGTCATCGTCTAACCAACGACGCTGTAAAATATTACGAGAACGATCATCGAGTTGATCCATGGCCTCATGCAATGCAGAAGTACTTTGTTCTTCGTAATCTTCTTCTTCAATTAGGCGTGCAGGGTCGTAACGATTATCTTCGAGATAAAGTGCAGGCGCGGTGTGCGGTGTATCATCGTCATCATCACCTTGCGCTTCAAAAGCAGCATCGTAAGCGGTTAAACGACCTTCCATTTCGAGCACTTGCTCAGGAGTCACATTCAAATCATTTGCAATTGATTGAGCTTCTTCTAAAGTCAAACGTTTACTTGATTTTTTAAGACTACGCAAATTGAAAAATAATTTACGTTGAGCTTTCGTAGTAGCAATTTTAACAATTCGCCAGTTACGAATAACATATTCGTGAATTTCGGCTTTAATCCAATGCACAGCAAAAGAAACTAAGCGCACACCCATATTAGGATCGAAGCGCTTAACAGCTTTCATCAGTCCTAGGTTACCTTCTTGGATGAGATCACCTTGTGGTAATCCGTAACCTGCATAGCTGCGTGCAATATGTACGACAAATCGTAAGTGTGACATTACCAAAAGTTTGGCAGCATCCAGATCTTGATCATAATAATAACGTTCAGCAAGTTCTTTCTCTTGCTCTGCCGTTAAAATAGGAATTTGATTGACAGTACTGATATATGCACCAAGGTTAACGCCTGGCGCAGACAATGACAGGGGCATCAATTGATTGCTGCTGTCAGTAGTCATGGAGTCTCCTTATAGGATGGTATTAAAGTCAATAATTTCATCTTAATGCGAATGTTCTTCATCACTAAGGAAATTTGAGTATAGAAATGTAAATATTTCAATTTTATCTTTACCGAGAGTTTAGCAAAGAATCAAATAGATTCAATTAAATAGTGAAATTCTCGGTCTGAAATTTTCTGTGTTTGACATTGAAGTTTTTGAATTTGGCAATATCGTGTTACATCAATTTCACTATGCGGGTCTGATGATTTTAAAAGATATTGCTTTGATCCTGATGACTTCTTAATAGCGCGTTTCAACATCAAAAGTGGCATAGGGCAAGGTTGTCCTAGCGCATCAATTATTTCGGGCGAGCCTTCAATTTGAGACATAGTAATAAACAAAGCTTAATTGAAAATTATCTTAACAAACTTTCACTATTTTACACGGAAAATTTTTAGCAAAAAAAGCGCTAAATGGTTGAATAAAACAGATAGAGTGCTAGGAAATTACTAAAAATAAATCTATTAATTGGAATAAACCCGTGTTAAGCTCGATGCGTTTTAGAAAGTGTTTAATATAAATTTCTTGTATTAAACCCTATTACAAATGGATGTAACCGGAAATTGTTGATAGTTTTACAGAATGATTACAAGCTTTAAAATTATAAATATTTTAAAACCTTGTTGGCTCTGCTGTTTGCAACACCGGAAGGTCCTTATCTTTCAATATCTGAGGATTGACTTATGACAGCTCGTGAACAAGGCGTAGTAAAGTGGTTTAACGACACTAAAGGCTTTGGTTTTATTCAGCGTAATGGTGGTGATGACGTATTTGTTCATTTCCGCGCAATTGTAGGCGAAGGTCACCGTTCATTACGTGACGGCCAACGCGTAGAATTCAGCGTAGTTCAAGGACAAAAAGGTTTCCAAGCTGAAAACGTTCAGCCTTTAGACTAATTTGTTGCTTTAACGCAATAAAAAACGCTCCAATGTTATTTGGGGCGTTTTTGTTTATAATAGCCACTTTCTTTAGTCATTGATGGTTCGAGAGCATATATGACGTCTGGTTTTGAAACCTTAAATTTACATCCGCAGTTGAAAAAAGCCATTGATGCTTTGGGGTTCACACAAATGACTCCTATTCAACAAAAGGTTTTAAAATATACATTAGCAGGGCATGATGCCATTGGTCGAGCACAGACAGGGACGGGTAAAACAGCTGCCTTTCTAATCAGTGTGATTAATGATTTATTAACCAATCCAGTACAAGAGCAACGTTTTCGTGGTGAACCACGAGCATTAATCTTAGCTCCGACTCGTGAGCTTGCATTACAGATTGAAAGTGATGCCCAGCATTTGACAAAGTTCACTGATCTACATCTTGTCACGCTGTTAGGTGGTGTAGACTTTGAAAAACAAAAGAAAATGTTGGATCGCAACTTTGTTGATATTATTGTTGCAACGCCAGGGCGTTTAATTGATTTTGTTGAGCAAAAAGAAGTTTGGTTAGATAAAATTGAATTTTTAGTGATTGATGAAGCTGATCGCCTGCTTGATATGGGATTTATCCCATCAGTAAAACGAATTGTTCGTTTTTCTCCATTCAAAGAGCAACGCCAAACTTTGATGTTTTCAGCAACATTTAGCTACGATGTATTGAATTTGGCAAGACAATGGTTATTTGAACCTGTTACGGTAGAAATTGAACCTGAACAGAAAACCAATAATGATGTCGAGCAACGAGTTTACGTTGTAGAAAACAAAGATAAATATAAATTGCTTCAAGAAATTCTTCGTGAAGAACCTATTGATAAAGTAATGATCTTTGCAAACCGTAGAGATCAGGTTCGTCGATTGTATGATCATTTAAAACGTGATGGTTATAAAGTAGGAATGTTGTCTGGTGAGATTGCACAAGACAAACGATTGAAGATGCTTGATCAGTTTAAACAAGGTAAAAACAATATTATGATTGCGACTGATGTTGCTGGTCGTGGTATTCATGTTGATGGTGTATCGCACGTCATTAACTTTACCTTGCCTGAGCAATCAGATGATTATGTTCATCGTATTGGTCGTACTGGACGTGCAGGTGCTCAAGGTGTAAGTATTAGCTTCTTATCAGAAGATGATGCGTTCTATTTGCCTGAGATTGAAAAGGCGATTGGGAAGAAATTACCCCTTACGCGAATCGAAGGATATTGTTGATTTGATTGAAGCAATTTCAAATTAGAATTTGTTTATTGAATCATTTAAAAAGCTAAATCATGCGATGATTTAGCTTTTTTTATTTTTTAGTATGTTTTGCTACCCAAATGATACAAAAGATTAAGAATTTTTTTGAAATCCTGTGATTAGTTGCTGAATTGAAACAAATCAACATGTAGAATATGGCGCATTACCTGGGAGGATATTATGGCTCTAATCTCAATGCGCCAGCTCTTGGATCACGCTGCAGAACATAACTACGGCGTACCAGCGTTTAACGTAAACAACTTAGAACAAATGCGTGCAATTATGCTCGCAGCTGATGCAACGAATTCACCTGTAATCGTACAAGCTTCTGCTGGTGCGCGTAAATATGCAGGTGCACCTTTCTTACGTCATCTTATTTTAGCTGCGATTGAAGAATGGCCACATATTCCAGTGGTAATGCATCAAGATCACGGTACAAGCCCTGATGTCTGCCAACGCTCTATCCAGTTGGGCTTTAGCTCAGTGATGATGGATGGTTCTTTGGGAGCTGATGGTAAGACACCAACTTCATATGATTACAATGTTGATGTTACTCGTCGTGTTGTAGCTATGGCTCACGCATGTGGCGTTTCTGTTGAAGGTGAGATTGGTTGCTTAGGTAGCCTTGAAACTGGTATGGCTGGTGAAGAAGATGGTGTTGGCGCTGAGGGCGTACTAGACCATTCTCAATTGCTAACTTCTGTAGAAGAAGCAACTCAATTCGTTGCTGACACTGATGTTGACGCTTTAGCGATTGCTGTTGGTACTTCTCATGGTGCATACAAGTTTACTCGTCCACCTACAGGCGATATCTTGGCAATTGATCGAATCAAAGAAATTCATGCTGCGCTACCAAACACGCATCTTGTAATGCATGGTTCAAGCTCTGTACCACAAGAGTGGTTGGCGATTATTAACCAATATGGTGGTGATATTAAAGAAACTTACGGTGTACCAGTAGATCAGCTTGTAGAAGCGATCAAACATGGTGTTCGTAAAATTAATATTGATACTGATTTGCGTTTAGCTTCTACGGGTGCAATGCGTCGTATGATGGCTGAGAAACCAAGTGAATTTGATCCACGTAAATTCTTTGGTGAAACAGTTGAAGCAATGAAAGACATTTGTATTGCACGTTATGAAGCATTTGGTACGGCTGGTAATGCAGATAAGATTCGCCCAATTTCTTTAGAGAAGATGGTTGATCGTTATAAGTGATTAACTTGTAACTTAAAAAAAATAGCGGCCTTTGCCGCTATTTTTATATTTGTATGAAAAAATGCCAGCATATAGCTGGCATTTTTTTGAGGCAGAATTTATTTTTGCTGCGCTTTTGAGTCTAAACTGACATCTTTAATTTCAACATATGCATTGGCGCGAAGCTCACGCATCCAAGTATCTACTTCAGTATCAAATTGACGTTCACCGAGAATCTGACGTGCCATACGTTCTTGTACTTCTTTGGTCATGTCTTGTTGGCGAGTATCCATCACTTGCAGGATATGCCATCCAAATTGTGTTTGGAATGGTTTGCTAATTTGACCTACAGGAGTATTCTTCATTGTCTGTTCAAATTCAGCAACCATAACGCCCGGGCTAACCCAACCCAAGCTACCTCCATCACGAGCTGAACCTGTATCATTTGAATATGTTGCAGCAAGTGTTGCAAAATCTTCGCCAGCTTTAGCACGATTGTATAGACTATCAATCATTTGTTTAGCACGGTCTAAAGATACAACTTCAGAAGGTTGGATTAAAATATGACGTGTTTGGTATTGATCCACTAAAGCCTTTTGATCATTCTGCTTACGTTCAAGTAATTTAAGAACGTGGATACCATCACGAACATTAATAAGTTCAGTTGTTTGACCTATTTTCAATGGGGTGATTCGCGCTGCGAGTTCAGTTGGAATTTCAGAAAGTGATCTAAATCCCATGTCTGCGCCATCAACTTTCACAGAAGAAGTTGATAATTTAGAGCTGATTGCTTTTGGATCGTCACTATTCGTAAGCGCATTTTTTACTTCTAAGGCAACTTTTTGTGCTTCTGCTGCATTATCTCCTGAGATACGCATATGAATCACATGAGCTTGAGTGCCTAATGCGGCTTGACCTTCAGGTGAATTTAGGAAATTTTCAACATCTAAGTCGCTGATTTTAATTCGCGACATTACTTGTTGTTGACGTAAGCGTCCGATTGCTAAATCTTCAGCAATACGGTTTCTTAAGTTTTCATATGTACCTGGCGCAATTGCATCTAGTTTTTGTTGGAACGCTTCTAAGGTAGTAGCGCCAGATTGATTTGCCACTTTCATAACAGCAGCATTTAAACTTTTTTCGTCGGCTTTAATACCGTAACGTTTAACTTGTTCTAATTGAGCTTGTCGGATGATCAATTGATCTAAAACTTGCATCTGTAAGTATTGTTGTGGTGGCACAGTTTTATTTTGTGCTTTAAGTTGATGCTCAGTTTCAGCAATTCCTTGTTCTAAATCACTTTTAAGAATGACACTACTATCCACAATTGCGACAACCTCATCCGTAGGTTGAGCAAAGCTATGCATTGATGAAGAAATTAGGGCGGCTAGAACAGTAGCTCTAAAGATATGTTGAATAGAATTTATCTTCATTAACGTTGTGTCCAAGATTGATTAATTTTGTTGAAACCTAAAACTCTGCTTTCTAAAAGTGAGGCAAGCTTATTATTTAAGGCGCCTAAACCTTTAAGTGTAAACTCAGCCATTACAGCACGCTTTCTACGTACATCAGGAGAATTAGGATCATCTAAATCGTTGTAGTACGAGCGTCCATATACAGAGACAGCCCAACAACAAGACTCATAATTGACGCCAAGTAAATACTCGCGCATCAAATTATTGTCTAAGTCATATTGAGCATGCCCCATAATACGCCAATTATCTTTTACAGGTTGTATAAAGGATGCAACAGCTTGATCATAAGAATCTTGACGGTCTGGAATGTCTTTACGATAAAAATAGCCTACATTGTAGAGATTACCTTTATCGCCGACGTAATATGCTTGAAAATCACGTTGTGCATTTTCACCATTAGACATCCATGCAGAATTGGCAGCTAAGGTGAAGTTCTGATTCAATTGACTCGCTAGGCTAATAATCGGACCTGTTCTTTTTTGCGTGTCGAACTCATCAGGTTCTTCGTTTAGGGTTACACGTCTGTCATTAAAATAATAACTTTGACCTAGACTCGCTCTAATACGCTCTAAGCCTTCTGTATCCAGTAGGCTATATGTAACACCCAAAGATAAGAAATTATTATCCTCTAAGCGGTCGTGCCCATAAAAGCGGTAAGGGTTAAACAATTGGTCATAACTAATAGATGCAGTTGTAGAGTCGAAGTTTGGATGGTCATCTTGCTTTTTATAAGGTGAGTAAGCATAGAACGCTCTTGGTGAGATGCTTTGAAGATATTTGCCATCTTTCTCAAAAGTTACACCAGTTGCGAACGTAAATTGCGGTACAACGACAGACTTTTCTAAATCATCGGAAGCCGATAAGCCTAAACCTTCTTTAGTATCTTGATCGTAGAATGTATTAATCGTACGTACGGATAATTCAGGAATAGCGTAGAACCATGATGGTGTTATGTAGTTATAACGAACAGCAAATTGGTTATAGATACGAGTACCGCTTGATTCTAAAGCTGAGCCATCATTTATAGACTTTTTAAAATAAGCTGTATCATTATTAAACTCGTATTGTAAACCTTGTGGATTACCTGTTACATAATTGAGAAGGAACTGAGGTAAGCGAGCATAGGGTTTGTCTTTATCCTCAATCGTTTCATCTAGGGTTTGGAAATCTTCGACTTTTAACTGAGCTTTTAAGCCAGGAATGCCATTTTTATAATTCAATTCCCATGCACGACGTAGGTTCAAATCAGTTTTTGAATTTGGGCTTGAATTAAAATCAGAGAAATAATCTTTATCTGATGCATGGTTAAATTCTAGGTTCGTAGACCATTGATCTGTGATGTTCCAATTGTGTTCAAAATGTAAGTCATCACGATCTTTGTTGTCGTATTCGTTGTCATTTGGTAGGTAGCCACCCCAAATACGTCCTGAACCAAAATTCTCAGTCATATATCTAAATTCTGCATCCAACTTTGCTCCACGTTTGCTCATAAAGCTTGGTGTGAGTGTTAGATCATAATTAGGTGCAAGATTAAGATAAACAGGAACGGTAAGTTGAGCACCGCCATCATTGCTATAGCCAAAATTTGGACTTAAAAGACCAGTGGTGCGTCTATCATCAATTGGGAAATTAAAATAAGGAACAGCTAAGACAGGAACATCTTTTACATATAGTTTAGTTCCTCTAGTCACACCACGACCAGTTTCTTGATTCAGTTCAATTTGTTTAGCCTGAATTTTCCATGCAGGTTTTTGTTCAGGTGGGCAGGCTGTATAACTAGCATCCTTAAGAATAACTAAATTTTCATTTTGGCGTTTGATTTGGCTTGCATGGCCATGAGCATGTTGTTGTTCAGAAATATAAAAACTGTTATTTAAGTCGCCAGTTTGGGTTTTTAAGTTGTAATTGATTTGATCGCTTTGGGTGAGTAAACCTGATTGAGCGAGTTGAACTCGACCTTTCGCATTTGCATATGTTTGAGATGAATCTAAAGTAACCTCATCTGCACGAATATTGCGACCTTCTTGGTCAATAATTACGTCACCTCGTAAAACCGAATCACCATTTGGATTGTAGTGACCATAGTCTGCCGTAATAACAGAGGTGGTGCTATTCGCATCTTTGGGTCTGCTTTCAGGGTTGATAGGCGTAATCCATGTACCTTGGCAAAAAGATGAGCTTAGATAGCGATTGTCACGCAATTGAGCTTCTGGTGCTGATTTGTCTACATAGTATTGCTGAAAAAAACTTTCGCCAGGGTAGGTTTCTTGGTCTTTCTGAATTTTGGCTTTGAGTTGAGCATTGTCTAGTGTAGAGACATGAGACGTGTTGGTTGCTGCGAAACCTGATTGAATCGAGCCGCCACACAAGAGTGTCAAAATAGCAGTTGCTAAAGGATTAAATTTAAACTGATGTTTCATTGTCTCATTAACCAGTATGCTAATTCACAATTAATTATTGTCGCATCATAGAGAAAAAGTTGATAAGTGGCTACACTTAAGCTTTCAAAATCTCAGCTAGTTTTAGATTTTATTGCAAATGAATACACAACGTGAACAATTGATACAAACTTGGCTTGAAGCCGTTCTCAAATCTGATCAGTTTGAAATCAACTTTCTTGCTGGAGATGCGAGTTTCCGCCGCTATGCACGAGTTGGGTTACAAAACAAAACATATATGCTCATGGATGCGCCTCCTGAAAAAGAAGATTGCGTTCCGTTTGTGACGATTGATGAATTCTTTGATGCGAATGGGGTGAGAGTTCCTCATATCGTAGCTAAAAATTTGGAGCAAGGATTATTATTGTTGGAAGATTTTGGTGATGTAGTGTTGTCAACATTGTTAAATGATAAAACAGTTGATCAATATTATGCCCAGAGCTTTAAACAACTTATTGAATTGCAGCAAATTGACGGGAAATCTCATTTGCCTGCATATTCATATGAGAAATTAATGACAGAGATGCGTCTGTTAACAGAATGGATGCTACCTTCATTAAATATTCAACCAACAGAACAGCAATTAGAAACAATTGAGCAAGCTTTCGATTTTCTTGCGATTGAAGCAACTAACCAACCTCAAGTAATCGTTCATCGTGATTTTCACAGTCGTAATTTGATGAAAATTGAAAATGAGCAAGAACTCGGTGTTATTGATTTCCAAGATGCGGTAATTGGTGCTGATACTTATGATTTAATCTCGATTACACGAGATGCCTATGTACAGTGGAATGCTGAGCGCGTTTATGAATGGTTTGAAGTCTTTTATAACTTGTTGCCAGCAAAAGCGAAAGAAAATCGGAGTTTTGAGCAGTTTAAGCGTGATGCTGATCTTATGGCGATTCAGCGCCATCTTAAAATTTTAGGTATTTTTGTTCGTTTATTCGAGCGTGATGGAAAATCAGGTTATCTAAAAGATCTGCCAAGAGTGATGTGGTATCTGCTTGAAGAAAGTCAAGGTTATGATGAATTGAATGACTTTATGCAATTTATGCGTGAAATCGTTATGCCAAAGTTCATTGCAAAATATGGTGATTATGAGGTTGCTGCATAATGAGAGCTATGATTCTTGCCGCAGGTCTTGGAAATCGTATGCGACCGCTCACGTTGCATACACCAAAACCTTTGCTTAAAGTTGGTGGAAAGCCTTTAATTGTTTGGCACATCGAAAAATTGCAAAAGATAGGTGTCTCTGAAATTGTGATCAATACTGCTTGGTTGGGAGACAAACTTGCGGCTGCTCTTGGAGATGGTTCTCAATTTGGTGTAACTATTTTATGGTCGCATGAGGGTGAGGGACTTGAGACGGCAGGTGGTATTATCAATGCATTGCCTTTATTGGGTGATAAGCCTTTCATTCTCGTCAATGGTGACGTCTGGACAACTATGGATTTCTCTTCATTGCTGAATGTTCATTTAGGTGACAAGCAAGCGCATTTAGTATTGGTTGATAATCCTCCTCAGCATTTGAAAGGTGATTTCATTTTATCCAATGATTTGGCTTATACATTTGAGCAGGAGCAATTGGGTGAAGCATTAACCTATAGTGGTATTGCGGTATTATCACCGAATATGTTTAAAGGTCTGGAGAATGGTAAGAGACCATTAGCACCTTTACTTAAACAGGCAATGTCACAAGAATTAGTTTCAGCTGAGAAAATGCAGGGTATTTGGGTTGATGTTGGTACGCCTGAGCGGTTAGAAGAGCTTGACAATAAAATTAAACAAGGTGAATTTGCCTAAGAAGATATTTGTCGTGCTTTGATGTTGTTGAACCAAGGCAGAAAATTTGATGGATTGTGCAGTTTATCATGAACATAGATGATTAACTGCATAATCGTTCAACAAGTCCTACTGTGTCTTGTATCAGAAATCGGTATACTGCACAGCAAATTTATCGAGATGTTACACTGTCATGCATCATTTTTTTCAAGAATTAAAGCAAGGTAGTCAAGCTTTAGGATTAAACCTCAGCGAAGAGGCTTTAACACTCTTATTAAAATATCAAGATGCGCTAGTATTGTGGAATAAGGCATATAACCTAACAGCAATACGCGACCCTAAAGAAATGCTGGTTAAACATTTATTAGATAGTTTAAGTATCTTGAATGATCTACCAAAAGGGCGTTTATTAGATGTAGGTACAGGTGGTGGAATGCCTGGAATGATTATTGCTTTATGTCAACCAGAACGTGATTGTGTTTTGCTTGATTCAAATGGCAAGAAAATTCGTTTTCTGAAACAGTTTATTGCTGATTTAAAGCTGAAAAATGTAATTGCAGTGCAAACACGTGTTGAAAATGAAGACAGTATCAATGAACTTGGTCAGTTCGATGTAATTACAAGTCGAGCATTCGCTTCACTAACTGACTTTGTAGATGCTGCACAGCCATATATGCATGAAAAAAGTATTATTGCAGCAATGAAAGGTTTGATTCCAACTGATGAACTTGATCAATTAAAAGGTCAATATCAGTCTCAGATTGTCGAATTGAAAGTACCAAGATTAGATGAACAACGTCATTTGCTTTTGCTTCAACGAATTTAATAAAAAATATTAAGGGTAATCATGGCACATATTATTGCAATTGCTAACCAAAAAGGTGGCGTAGGGAAAACAACAACCGCAGTTAATCTTGCTGCTTCTTTGGCGATTTTAAAGAAGCGTGTCTTGTTAGTTGATATGGACTCACAAGGTAATGCAACAATGGGGTCTGGCGTACAAAAGAATGATCTTTTGTATTCTGTTACTGATGTCTTATTAGGTGAAGTGCCGATCGAAACTGCAATTCAAAAAGCAGAAGTAGGATATAAAGTTTTGGGTGCAAACCGTGAGCTTGCAGGAGTAGAGCTAGCAATCGCTGAGCAAGAAGGTCGTGAATTTATCCTCAAAAAAGCATTAGAAGAGGTAGATTCAGCTTTTGATTACATTATTGTGGATTGTGCTCCAAGTCTAAGCTTGATTACTGTAAATGCCCTTGCAGCAGTGAATGGTGTGATCATTCCGATGCAATGTGAGTACTATGCTTTAGAAGGCCTTGCAGATCTAACACAAACCATCGACCGTATACAAAAAGCACTCAATCCAAACTTGGAAATCATTGGTGTGTTACGTACCATGTATGATGCAAGAAATGCGTTAACACGTGATGTATCTTCTGAGCTTGAGCAATATTTTGGTAAAAAGCTCTATGATACGGTTATCCCTCGTAATATTCGTTTGGCTGAAGCTCCAGCACATGGTTTACCTGTGATCTATTTTGAAAAGAGTTCTAAAGGTGCCGTTGCATATTTAAATTTGGCTGCGGAAATGCTTAAAAAAAGTAAAGTGAAAAAAGGAAGTGCTGTATGAGCATCAAAAAACGCGGATTGGCTAAAGGTCGTGGTTTAGATGCGTTGCTAGGTTCGATTCAAAAAGAAAAACTGCAACTAGAAGCACAAGCCTTGGATCATGGTCAACTCAAGCAAATTGATGTTAACTCGTTAAAGCGTGGAGAATATCAACCACGTCGTTTTATTCAAGAACAGGATTTACAAGAGCTTGCATCATCGATTGAAAAACATGGTGTAATGCAACCTATCGTGATTCGTCCTGTGGATGATGAACAACACCCTTATGAAATTATTGCAGGTGAGCGACGTTGGCGTGCCGCAATCATGGCGGGATTAACTGAAATTCCCGCAATTGTAAGAGAGTTGAATGATCAGGTCGCGATAGCATTAGCCTTAATTGAAAATATTCAACGCCAAGATTTAAATCCTATTGATCAAGCACTTGCATTACAACGTTTTCATGATGAATTTGGTTTAAGTCATCAAGAAATTGCAGATACCGTTGGTAAAGCGCGTACCACAGTCAGTAATTTGCTGCGCTTACTAAGCTTAGCAGACCCAATTAAAGATTATATGCAACAAGGTCAGATTGATATGGGACATGCCCGCGCAATTTTGACTTTAAAGACTAAAGAACAAATTGAAGTTGCAAAAATCGTGATTGAAAAAGGTTTGTCAGTGCGTCAAACTGAGCAATTGGTTCGTGAGTGGAGTGAGCCAAAACCAGAAAAGGAGAAAGTAAAAATTTCTCCAGATATTGAACAATTAACTCAAAAGCTATCTGAACGCTTTGGTGCGAATGTCAAAATTGACCATAACCAACAAGGAAAAGGGAAAATGGTCATTCACTATCACTCATTGGATGAGTTGGATGGGATTCTAAATATTTGTTTGCCTAACTAATATTTAGGATTCGTCCTAATTATTTTAAATATTATTGGGGAATAATATGTGGGAACTGGTAAAAGCGGGCGGTTGGTTAATGCTGCCGCTTATTCTCTCATCAATTTTTACGGTTGCAATCACAATTGAACGCTACATTCGTTTGAAGCGTTCTCAAGTATTACCTAGTGATTTATTTGTCAATGGTTCTAATGCTGAGACTGTAATTTCAAATTTACAGCAAGAGCAAGCAAAGAAATCACCTTTAGGACGTATTCTACTTGCTGGGTACGAACACAAAGAACAGGGTGAGCAATTTGCGCGTGCGCAAATGGAGGCGGCAGCTTCACAAGAAATTTCCTTCTTAGAGAAGAACATCAATTTCTTGGGCACATTGAGCGCAATAGCCCCTTTATTGGGTTTGCTTGGTACGGTTTTAGGTATTATTGAATCTTTCTTGGTGATTGATGTGGGATCAGCAGGAAATGCAAGTATGATGATGCCTGGTATTTCTAAAGCCTTGATCACAACGGCTGTTGGTATGTTAATTGCTATTCCAGCGATGATTGCTTATCGATACTTTCAACGTGTTGTACACGAATATACCGCTGAGTTAGAACAACAATCTACCTTGTTCCATGCTGCACTTTTCTACAAAAAAGTACCACATGTACAAGAACATCGCCTTGCAAGCTAAGCATAGGTGATCTAATGAAATTTAAACGTTCTCAAGTTGAAGATATTCATATCAATTTGACACCAATGATTGACTGTATGTTATTTATTTTGGTGTTTTTATTACTTTCGACGACATTTAGTCAGCAAAGTCGTATAAATCTAACTTTGCCCGATGCTCAAGGTGTACCGCCTAAACAATTCGATCAAAAAATTGAAATCATGGTAGACTCCACAGGCCATTATTCCGTGAATGGTCAAGCATTATCGACAAAAGATACAGCTGATCTCAGTACAGCCATTAAGCAAGTTGCACAAGAACGTCGCGACTTTATGTTTATCATCGCTGCTGATGCTAAAGCCGCCCATCAGGATGTAATACGCGTGATGGATGTTGCAGGTCAGCTTGGGTTTGTAAACGTTAACATTAGCACTAAAGTTCCAACTAGAGGTTTCACCGAGTGAATCAAGATTTTAAGGTTTATTTACGCCTTTTAGCTTATCTAAAATCTTATTGGGGTATTGCCTTATTTGTATTACTTGGTTTTGGTATCAATGCGGCTACCGAAGTCTCGGTAGCCAAATTGCTGAAGTTTATTATTGATGCAATTCAAAATGGAAGCAGAGAAAACCTAAATCTGTTTCCTGCATTGATCGTGTTGTTAATGTTCTTTAGAGGTGTTGGATTATTCTTAGGTGGATATTTTACCGCTGTAATCTCAAGACGTTTGGTTTTTAGTATTCGCCAAGAGGTTTATGCGAAGCTGCTTAGATTGCCTGCACAATATTATTTAGATAATACCTCTGGTCATATTAGTGCAAAATTAATGTATAACGTGCAGCAATTAACAGCTGCATCCTCTGATTCTTTACAGACATTAGTCAAAGATGGCCTGATTGTCATAGGTTTATTAAGTTATTTGTTTTATACCAACTGGCGCTTAACGATGTGTATTATCGTATTTATGCCAGTGATTGGTATTTTAGTTCGTGTAGCAGCAAAGCGCATGAGAAAGCTTTCGATACAAGTACAAAATACCATGGGTGATGTCAATCATGTGGTTCAGGAAACCATCAATGGTAACTCTGTAGTTAAAAGTTTCACTGGTGAAGCTTTTGAGCAACAACGCTTCTATAAGTCATCTGAAGAAAACCTTCGTCGTGGTTTGAAGATGGTGGTTGTTCAGAATATCAATAGTCCAGTGGTGCAACTGATTTTGTCTTGTGCAATGGCAATCATTTTATGGTTAGCTTTGCGCCCGCAGGTTTTTGGTGACACATCTGCTGGCGAATTCGTCTCTTATATCACTGCTGCTGGTTTAATATCTAAGCCCGTAAAAAACTTAACTGATATCAATGAAAAACTTCAGCGCGGTTTAGCTGCAGCACATTCGGTTTTTGAATTATTGGATTTACCTGAAGAAGAAAATAAAGGGCAATTGAAGCCTCAATTGAAAGGTAATATTCGATTTGATCAAGCTTGCTTGGAATATTCTGATGGTACTAAAGCCATTAAAGATTTTTCTTTAAATATTCAAGCTGGTCAAACTATTGCACTCGTTGGGCGGTCAGGGGCTGGTAAAACCTCATTGGTAAACATGTTGCCGCGTTTCCAAGAGTTAAGTAGTGGCGGTATATATTTTGATGATATTCCTGTTCAAGAAATAGAGTTATTGTGTTTAAGATCGCAAATTGCAATGGTGAACCAACAAGTCGTTCTGTTTAATCGTTCAGTGCGTGACAATATCGCCTACGGACAATTACAAAATGCTAGTGATGAGCAAGTGATTGCTGCAGCTAAAGCTGCCTATGCACATGATTTCATCATGAGTTTGCCTCAAGGTTACGACACTATACTTGGTGCCCAAGGTCTGAATTTATCTGGTGGACAACGTCAACGTATTGCGATTGCGAGAGCAATTCTGAAAGATTCGCCAATTCTAATTTTAGATGAGGCAACAAGCGCGCTTGATAACGAATCAGAATACTTTATCCAACAAGCCTTTGATGAAGCGATGCAAGGTCGAACCACGATTGTAATTGCTCATCGATTATCTACAGTTGAAAATGCCGATTTGATTGTTGTGATGGATAAAGGACAAATTATCGAGCAAGGAACTCACTTAGAATTGATCGCTAAACAAGGAATGTATTATCAGTTACATCAGCGCAATTTTGAGGAAAATTAATCATGTCACTGGCACAGACGATTCAGACTGCTTGGAATAACCAAGAGAAATGGTTGATCGTTTTAAGACCAGTGTCATGGCTTTATCGCTTTGCATTTTTGATGAATAAAGCGATGTATACACACAAGCTGAAGAAAATCTATACGGCACCAATCCCAGTTATGGTGATTGGAAATATTACAGTTGGCGGAAGTGGAAAAACCCCTTTGCTAATTCAACTAGTAAAATATTTGCAAAGCAAAGGGTTGTCGGTAGGTGTAATCAGTCGTGGCTATGGAGGGGTTGGTCCATTTCCAGCGCTGGTACATAAAGAGTCATCGCCTGAGATTATTGGTGATGAACCCGCTTTAATTGTTCAATCGACTGGTGTTGCAATGGCAGTTGGTCCAAATAGACAATCTTCTATAGAGTTATTATTGCAGAAATATTCATTGGATTTGATTATTAGTGATGATGGTCTTCAGCACTGGGCTTTAGATCGTCAAATTGAATGGATTGTTTTAGATCAAAATCGTGGTTTAGGTAATGAAAAGCTTTTGCCTGAAGGTTATTTGCGAGAGCCAAAATCACGTCTACAAAATAGTAGTGTGATTGTACATAGCAAACAGCCTCAATCATTGCTCAATATGCATTTGCAAGTGGGTAAGCCTTATTTACTCAGATCTGGTAATTTATCTAATCAATTCGATTCAAAGCAAAGCTATCATGCTGTGGTTGGTATTGGTTTTCCTCAGCGTTTTTATCAGACTTTGCAAAATTTAGGAATTGAGCAATTTCAAGCGCATGAGTTCCCAGATCATCATGAATATAAACTGAGTGATCTAAGTTTTCAGAATCAGAATGCGATTATCACAACAGAAAAAGATGCTGTTAAATTAAAAGAAATTTTAATTCAGCATCCGGAATTTAATATCCCTATTTGGGTTGTACCAGTAGAAGCCGTTTTATCATCCGATTGTTATGACTTGTTGGAGCAACAATTACAACAAGTTGGTATTCATTTGTCTTAGAGATATACCATGAAACACATTGTCATTCCTGCACGTTTTGCAAGTTCGAGATTACCAGCTAAACCATTGTTGCTGATACATGGTCGTCCAATGATTTTACGGGTGGTTGATCAGGCAAAAAAAGTTGAGGGCTTTGATGATTTATGTGTTGCGACAGATGATGAGCGAATTGCCGAGATCTGCCGTGCAGAAGGCGTTGATGTGGTATTGACAAGCCCTGATCATCCATCTGGTACGGATCGTTTAAGTGAAGTAGCTCGTTTAAAAGGGTGGGCTGAAGATGATATTATTGTGAATGTTCAGGGTGATGAACCTTTATTACCTGCAAAATTAGTTAAACAGGTTTCACAACTTCTAGTCGATAATCCAAACTGCTCAATGTCTACATTGTGCGAGCCAATCAGCGCTTTGGATGAATTTCAGCGAGATAGTATCGTCAAAGTTGTTATGTCAAAACATAATGAAGCATTGTATTTTAGCCGCGCAACTATCCCTTATGATCGTGATGGGGCGAAACAAAAACAGCAATCAATGCATAGCAGTGCTTACCGTCATCTAGGTTTGTATGCCTATCGAGTTAAACTATTACAAGAATATGTAACTTGGGATCAAGGTATGCTTGAAAAATTAGAAAGTCTTGAGCAACTCAGGGTGCTTGAAAACGGTCATCGAATTGCTATAGCTATTGCTGAAGCAAACCTTCCGCCTGGAGTTGATACTCAGGAAGATTTAGATCGATTAAACTCAATGTCTATCAGTTTCTTTGAATAATATGACAAAAGAAGTTCAAATCTATGAACATTATCCTTGGCATCACCAAACGTGGGATCTTTTAACCTCGCGTTTTCCTGATGTTGGACATGGTTTATTGTTTTATGGAAAGAAAGGATGTGCTAAACAAGAGTTTACCGATAGATTTGTAGCATGGGTGTTATGTTTAAATAAACAATCTGAAAATGCCTGTGGCGAATGTAGTAGCTGTCAATGGTTAAAGTCGGATACACATCCTAACTATGTTCACATCACAACAGATGAAGATAATAAAAAGCAAAATGCAAAAATTAAGATTGAAAAAATTCGAGATCTTTTACCTTTTGTTCAGCAAACTGGTGAAGGCTGGCGTGTTGTAGTCATTGAACCTGCTGAAGCTTTAAACATAGCTTCATCAAATGCTTTATTAAAAACTTTAGAAGAACCTGGTGAGAAAGTTGTTTTGATCTTGGTTGCAGATCATTATTTGAAATTACCTGCAACTATTCGGAGTCGATTGCAACACTTTGCATTAGATCGTTTAAAAGATGAGGATGCTCAGAGTTTTCTGCAAGAAAGAATTTCTGACCTGAAACCGCAACAACTATCCTTGTTACTCAATCTTGCTAATGGGATGCCATTAACTGCAATAGAAATACAAAACAGTGAGTGGTTAGATAAACGAGCATTATTTTTAAAAGATTGGTCTAAGCTCTGTTCTGAAAAGAGTATGCCTTTGCATTATGCTAATAAATGGTCGAAAGAGCTAAGTTTTGCAGATTTTATGGTTATGTTTGAATACTTGTTTGTGGATGTTATTCGTCTAAAGCTAAATCAGCAATTAAAAAATCAAGATTTAGTTTTTGATGATTTGGCTCAAATATATAACTTAGAAACTCTGTTCTCAATTTATTCGGATTTCCAGCAGAAAAAACTAATGTTGGAGCAAAATGTTCAGTCGCAATTAGTTATGGATGAGCTATTTATTCAGCTAATGAATGTCCATCAGTGACGATATTTCTTAAATACTTATAAATAGGTAAGTTATTTGAAACATTATTTGTTGTTTCTATTAATGTTTCTTATAATTCAAAAAATGAAACTTGATTGGGTTCAACTAAATAGGTTGACGGTGGTTTATCGCACTTGTATTTGAAACCATGAGCGTTCATGCTTTATTACGGTTAATCAGCATCATATAAGAAACTTTAAGTAAATTAATAACAGGGGAATGTAATGCAACCACAAATGATGGGCGGGATTATACAAGTCAATATTCCTGACAAGGCTACCTTACAAGCGAGTTATATGCCTTTTGTACAAGGTGGCGGTTTATTTGTTCCGACTAAGCAAGCGGTAAAAATGGGACAAGAAGTTTTTATCCTTGCGACTCTGCCTGATCAATCACAGAAAATTCCTTTAACTGGTAAGGTGATTTGGATTTCGCATAAGCAAACCCATTTTAAACCACAAGGTTTTGCGATTCAGCTTGCAGGTGATAAAGGTGTTTATTATCGAACAGAGGCAGAAAGAATTTTAGCGGGTTCAAAAAGCCTTGATCGTCCAAGTTATACTATGTAATTAAATTTTTTAGGAACAAAGCGTGTTTGTTGATACCCATTGCCATTTAACCATGTTAGATCTTACGCCATACGGTGGAGATCTAGATCAAGCGCTCGATGCTGCACGTCAGGCAGGCGTAACTAAATTCATGGGGATATCTGTGGATTTAGAAGATCATATAAAATTGGCAGAAATTGCATCACGACACGATGATGTTGGTTACACAGTAGGGGTTCATCCATGTGAAGATCAACATGTCATGGCCCGAGCTACAACAGATTATTTGGTCGAGTTAGCTCAATCAGAGAAAGTGTGGGCTTTAGGTGAAACGGGTTTGGATTATTATCACAGTACTGATTTTGTTGAAGATCAGAAGCAATGCTTTGCTAGGCATATACAAGCATCAAAAATTGTAAAAAAACCTGTGGTTGTACATACGCGCTCGGCAAAACATGACACTGTAGATATTATTCGAGCTGAACAATCAACACACGGCATATTACATTGTTTCACAGAAGATTGGGAAACAGCGAAAGCGGTCTTAGATTGTGGTTACTATATTTCTTTTTCAGGAATCATTTCTTTCAAAAATGCTCAATCCCTTAGAGATGTTGCTAAGCAAGTTCCACTTGATCGTGTATTAATTGAAACAGATAGTCCGTATCTAGCACCTGTGCCATATCGTGGTAAAACAAATGAACCAAAATATGTGCCCTATGTAGCAAAAGCTCTAAGTGAAGTATATGATAAATCGCTTGAAGAGATTGGCATGATTACCATGCAAAATTTTGAAAATCTCTTAAATTTTAAATAACGGTTTGTAGTACTTGAAAAGAGAGTTATCACGTGAAGATGGATCGTCAAGCTCAGTTTAGAGCACGAGAAGCATTAATTTTTCAAATCGCTGAACAACTCTTATTAGAAAATGGTGAAGCGGGCATGACGCTTGATGCCCTTGCAGCAGAATTGGATTTAGCTAAAGGCACTTTATATAAGCATTTTCAAAGCAAAGATGAGCTGTATATGTTACTGATCATTCGCAATGAAAAAATGCTGTTGGAAATGATTCAGGATACTGAAAAGTCATTTCCGGAGCATTTAGCTTTTTTTATGCTACATCATTTACATCATCCTGAACGTACCGCATTATTTCATCAAATAGAAGAACGTCTTTCAACAACTGGACAAGGAATACAGCTACTATTCAGTGAATTATATAAAATTCGACGTCAAAGATTACGCATTATTATTCGTATGACTGAAAGTTACCTGATTGATATCAATAGTAAGATGACGACACGAGATTATTTAGCCTCGATATGGTCTTTAACCTATGGTGCTGCGGTTATACTAAATTCAAGTTTCTATCAGCGTTACTTGGGCTCAAGAGACACACTACGTGTAGCTTATATAGAACAGGCTTTGGCGATGCCAAAACAGCTTGAACATGCATTAACATAGTTGATTATGATCATGAAATCATCACTTCGATTACAGCAAGGTTTTACCCTAATTGAGATCATGGTGGTGATTGTAATCATGACGGTCATGGCATCACTTGTTGTTCTGAATATTGGTGGTATAGATCAGCGTAAAGCAATCCAAGCCAGAGAGCTATTTATACTTGATCTGAAAAGAATAAATAAAGAATCTGCTGATCAATCAAAAGTATTTGCATTGAATTTTCAAAACGCAACGGATGTTTCGCCATTTACCTATAATTTATTTGAATATCACGACCAGAGTCTACAGCTCGTTCAGCAAGCTGATAAAACATGGCAGGTATATAAGGAATTTAAGCCTCGCCAATTACCAGATAACGTGTCCTTCAGCTTACAAGTTGTTGATGCTGAGCGGTATTCTAAAGCAAATAACGAGGATTTACTGGGGGGTAAATCTCCTCAACTAGTTTGGTTTGGCAATGGTGAAGTTAAACCTGTGAGAATTCAATTTTATTATCAGCAGCAACCGATTGGTAATGAATTGGAATTAGATTACTTGGGGAAAATACATGAAAATTAACACCTCAAATAAGATGACTAATCGACAATTCAGTTTGCTTTATAAAAAATCAGATAGTCTTAATTTTCAAACAATTGCTGAGGTTAAACTAGATTCTCTCAAAATACAGAAAGGTTTTACGCTGTTAGAGGTGATGGTTGCTTTAGCTATTTTTGCGGTCGCTGCAATCGCGTTAACTAAAGTAGCTATGCAGTATACCCAATCAACTTCAAATGCAATTTTACGTACTAAAGCCCAATTTGTGGCAATGAATGAAATTGCAACCATGGAAATAAATCAAGAGTGGCTTGAGGGAACACAATCTAAACAAGTGACTGCGCAGGGGGAAACTTGGCAAATCGATAAAAAAGCACAATCAACATTAAGCCCAAAAATCCAACGTATCGAGTTACAAGTAAGTTTATATAACACTGAACAAGGTAAAGTTGAGGCAGGAATTACCAATCTTGTATTCTTTAATTATCCTGCAAAAGTCAAAACATCATGAAAATCAAGAATGTTGTAATGAGGTTGGGTTTCAGATTTAATGTTGTCTCAGAATGTCAGCAAAGTTCGACTAAGTCTTATTTACCAAAAAAAATTAAGAGTAATTTAGGTTTTACTTTAGTTGAGTTGCTTGTTGCGATTGCGATTTTTGCAGTGCTTTCAATGTTGGGGTGGAAAGTTTTTGATTATCTCATCAAAGTGAAAGATAGAAATGCAGAACATGAAACACACTTATTTGAATTACAGGATGCTTATCAGCAATTTTTAAAAGATAGCATGCAGATAATTCCATTGACTGCAAATGATGGGCGACAATTACAAGCAGCTATGGTTTTGAATGATCGAAGTTTTAGTTTTAGTAAGGCTGGGGTATCTGATCCATTGAAGCAAGGTCTTTCACCATATGAGCGAATAGAATACAGATATGATGCACAACAAAAAAAAGTTTACCGTTTGAAATATACAAATTTAAATATTCCAAATCGTGTGCAACCAGTATCAAGCACTTTACTTGAAAATGTAGATCAATTTAGAATTTTGATTTTAAATCCACAAGAAATTAGCCAATGGCCTGAAAATATTAATGATCCAAATAATGTAAATGAATTAATGAAATTACCATTAGGTTTTAAAGTACAATTGACGATTGCTGGATCAGATTATGAGTGGATTTATAGTTTATTAAATGCCAATCAGTTATTGGTCAATCAGGAAACACCTCAATGATCAAGATTAAATCTTCTGAACAAGGTATAGCACTTCTCACAATATTGATCATGGTCGCATTGGCTACTATTTTGGCTGCAACAATTGCAAAACGTCAAAGCAATACTGCTGAAAATACGGGCTATTTGATGCGCCAAAATCAGTCTTTACTTTATGCAAAAAGCGCAGAGGCATTTTTTTCTGAATTATTGATTCAAGATAGTGAAAATGCAGGTAATCTTGATCATTTACAGGAAAGTTGGGCGAAACCAATGCCTCCGTTTCCAGTTGAAGATGGTGCAGTTTCTGGACGTTTAATTGATGATTCGGGAAAATTTAATTTAAATAATTTAATTAAGCCAGATGGAAAAGTGGATGATTCGGCTCGTCGGTGGTTTGAAAAACTATTAGTCAGAGTTGGACTGCCAGCGGAGTTGAGTCAAGCTGTCATTGATTGGCAAGATGCGGATGATGAAACTTCAGGTGCAATGGGGGCTGAAAGTAGTATTTATCAGGGAATGGATCCTGCATATTTAGCATCAAATACAAAGTTCCATAATGTTGAAGAATTAAAGTTGGTTAGAGGATTTGAAGGTAAAAAATTTGACTTAATTCGTCCCTATGTTTCGGCCTTACCTGAACTGACAAAAATAAATATAAATACTGCACCTGCTTTATTGTTAGCAAGCATGGATCCAAAGGTGGATATGAAAGCAGTAGAGCAGGAGATCAAAGCAAAGCAGGCAAATTTGACTTATTTTAATAATCTAGATGATTTATGGAAATTGAATGCATTTTCAGGTATTGATGAGCAGAGCAAAACTGATGCAGGTAGCCTAATGGATGTGAAATCGAATTATTTTACTGCACAGATTGATGTGCTTTTAAGTGAGCGTAAGCGTCAATTCACAAGTTCTATGGCTAGAAAAGATAATCATGTAATTGTTTACTCAAGAAGTCTTGCACCTTTCAATTGATTTGATAATTGAATTATCAAATATCGACAAGGTTTAAAATCAATCCCAATGCTTGTTTTTTTGCTTTATAATAAAACTCGTTCGCAGATAAAGATTAGCTTGGTGCATGTTAATTCGTAAATTATTTAAGTTTGAAAATGCTCATATTGTACGCAATTGTACATCAGATCGCTGTAAGCGTTCGATTCATGGGCATAGTTATAAAGTTGAATTATTACTCAAAGCGTCAAAGTTAGATCATGGTCAGATGGTTTACGATTTTGGTTTGCTCAAAGGTGTTATAAAAGAACTTTTTGACAGTTTTGATCATGCCATTTGTTTTTGGCAAAAAGATGATGCTGCTTATATTGATGCATGTAAGACATTTAGTGCACGATGGATTTCATTGCCTGTTTCGCCTTCTGCCGAACAATTTTCACGTATTTTTTTCTATTTAGCTCAACAAGTCCTTCGCTCAACTACAACACAAAATGGTGAGGGTGATGTTCAAGTATATTCTGTGATTGTTCATGAAACTGATACTGGGTACGCCCAAAGTTTTCAGGAAGACATTGAAAATGAGCAAATGGGTATATTGAGTTTGGATCAAATTGTTTTTTCAGAACAAGTCGTATCAGAGTGGAGTGATCCACAGATATATGAGAACTTGAAACAAGGAATTAAGTTCAAAAATCCAGAAGTGGAATTACAAGTAACACTTTGAGTTTACTTGATTAAGTGAACTCAAATTAAGGAAAGTTGATGCAATTTACGGAACAACAGCTCAATAAATTAAATAAAATTCAGATTGATGAATCTTGGAAATATTCACTTTCTGAATTTTTACTTGGGCAAAAAATGGATAATTTACGCGAGTTTTTGCAACAAGAGAAACTTGCCCAAAAAACGATTTATCCGCCAAGCAAACAAATTTTTAATGCATTTAACACTACGCCACTTAACTGTGTAAAAGTCGTCATACTTGGTCAAGATCCTTATCATGGACCGAATCAGGCGAATGGTTTAAGTTTTTCGGTACAAAGAGGGGTTGCATTACCTCCATCTTTACGTAATATTTTTCATGAATTGAACACTGATTTAGGTATACCCGTTTCTCGACATGGCGATTTGAGTAAATGGGCTGAGCAAGGTGTTTTATTGCTGAATAGTGTGCTGACGGTTGAAGCTAGTCAACCTACCTCACATCAGAAACAAGGTTGGGAAGATTTTACTGATAATGTGATTGATGTGTTGAATGAACATCGTGAACGTATCGTATTTATATTATGGGGAGCTTATGCTCAACGTAAAGGACAGCGCATAGATCGTAACAAACATTTAGTTTTAAGTGCAGCCCACCCGTCACCTTTATCAGCAAACCGAGGTGGTTTTTTTGGCTGTAAAGTGTTTTCTAAAACAAATCAATATTTGAAACAACATGGCATTGAGCCTATAGACTGGCAATTGGACGCATAATGAATTCTCCCGATTTAAATAGCTATCATCCTGATTTGATTGTCGAGCATGCTAAAAATGGTTGGCGTATTGTTCGTTTGAACCGACCTAAATCATTACACGCATTGGATGAATCGATCGTAAGTGCTTTACTCAAAGTGTTCGAACATTTCCATGATGATGAAAGTGTAAAAGCGATTTGGTTTGATTCGACTACACCAAAAGCATTTTGCGCGGGTGGTGATGTTCGTAAATTGCGCCAATTGGTTATTAACAATGAAGTTGATACGGCTAATAAATTCTTTGAGCAAGAATATGCACTAGATTTACTGCTGCATAACTATGCTAAGCCTATTGTGGTTTGGGGTGAAGGTTATGTCATGGGTGGCGGACTAGGCTTATTTATGGCTGCACCATTTCGTTTGGTCACACCATATTCTCGTTTGGCTATGCCTGAGATTAATATTGGATTGTATCCTGATGTTGGTGGTAGTCGCTTCCTTGCTGATCGTGGTCAAATTGGTCTATTTACTGGTTTAACGGGTTCAATCATGACAGCTGCTGGAGCTTTCAGTATTGGTTGGGCGACACATATTTGTGAAGCTCAGCGTGATAATGTGCTTCAAAAAGTATTGAATGTTGATTGGAATCATTATCCAGCTGGCGCATTTAGAGCAATCGATGACACCCTAAATAGCCTGCATCGTCCAGTTGCTTCTGGACCATTGCAAAATTCTATTGATGTTATCCATAGTGTTTGTCGTGGACAAAGCTTTGAGTATGATTACCAAGCCATTATAGGTTTGAGTGATGCAAGTAGTGACTGGTTGCGTCAAGCTAGTGAGAATTTACAGAAGGGTTCTCCGAGCACTGCTGCGATTACTTGGTTGCTTTGGCAATGGGGTAAACAAGGTCATGCATGGGATGAGGTTTTTGCTTTAGAGTCACAAATTTCTGATTGGAAGATTCGTCATCCTGATTTCGTTGAGGGTGTGCGAGCACGTTTGGTTGATAAGGATCTTTCACCTGAATGGAAGTCTGCTGAAAAAATCACTTTGAAAGATATATTGTCTGATTGTCCACCAATTACAACAATTGATAGTTGGAATGCGTTATTAAGACAATATGGTGTAATTTCTTAAGTAGATATGACTGTTAATAAAGATGAATATTGGATGCAGTTTGCCTACGAGCAGGCTGCAATCGCAGCATCACAAGGTGAAATACCTGTTGGCGCTGTAATCGTGAGTCAAGATAAAATCATTGGCTCAGGTTACAATGCACCTATCCAATTGTCTGATCCTACGGCACATGCAGAGATTCAAGCGCTGCGCTCAGCTTGCCGAGCTATTGAAAATTATCGATTACCAGATGATGCTGTTTTATATGTGACGCTTGAACCTTGTACCATGTGTGTTGGTGCATTGATTCATGCAAGAGTTCAAAAAGTGATTTTTGCAACGACTGAGCCAAAAGCTGGTTCTGTTGTTAGCGCTCGTCAATTGTTAGATAATGGCTACTACAACCATAAATTTGTATTTGAACAAGGTTGTTTACAACAACAGTGTTCAGCTCAACTAAGTGATTTTTTTAAGCATAGAAGAAAAGAAAAGAAGCAAGCCCATTTATCTAAAACGTCCTTAAATGATTAAACATGTCTTTTGAGTTGTGGCAAACTAAGCCGCAATGATTTTGGTCAAATTAAAAAAAGGCAAAGCTATGCGTAATGCAATCACCGTAAAAAAAGAGTTCCACGCACCTATTTCAGAAGTGTTTGATTTATTGTCAAAACATGCAACTTATAATAAAGCTTTTGCTCCATTACAAGTGGTACGAGTTAAAGATTCGGCTGATCCAAAACGTCCAGATGGCATTGGGTCGGTTCGTCGAATGGGATTTGGTCCTGTAAAACCATTGCAAGAAGAAATTACATTATTGGAAGAAAATAAACGTATTGAGTATAAGTTGATTAACAATCCACTTGTAAAGCATCATTTGGGTCAAATTGATTTCAAAGAAATTACACCTTACGTAACATTGGTAACTTACAAGATTGAATTTACAGCAAAAGCACCTTTTGTGAGTAAATTAATTCTTGCACAACTTAAAGCAGCAATTACACTAGGTTTCTCAAAACTAGCGAAATCAATTGCTCCATAAAGAGAAGAGAATGACAGTTCATATTATTACGATTGATGGTCCAAGCGGATCTGGAAAAGGTACGTTAGCTGCTAAGATTGCTGCACATTACCAATATAATTTATTAGATTCTGGTGCGTTATATCGTTTACTTGGACTGTCTTTGGCTCAAAAAAACTTATTAGAGCAACTTGAAACTAAGTTGGATGAATGTGTCGAAATTGCAACTCATTTAAATATCGAATTTAAATCAACAGAATCTACCACGATTATTCTACTCGATGGTGCTGATGTGACGAATGTGATACGCACGGAGGAAGTAGGGGAATATGCTTCTAAAGTTGCAGCAATTCCAGCATTACGTAAAGCGTTATTTGATCGTCAAAGAGCTTTTATCCAGTCTCCAGGATTGGTTGCTGATGGTCGTGATATGGCAACTTCTATTTTTCCTGAAGCTCAGGCAAAGATTTATCTAACCGCATCAGCACAATCACGAGCGGAGCGACGTGTAAAACAGTTGCAGGGTATGGGTCTTGATGCTAAAATAAGCGACATTTTATCTAACATACAGGCTAGAGATAAGCGAGATATGGAGCGTACAGTTGCTCCGCTCAAGCCAGCCGAAGATGCTTATATCGTTGATAGCTCTGAGATAGGTATCGATGAAGTATTTAAGCTCATGGTTGACTATATCGACAGTCGTATAAAATAGATATTGAATTAACTTTCAGTTGAAGCATTGCTTGATCAGATCTTTTGGACAATGTAACAACTTAACTTAACCGGCCTTGTCTGATCCAAGACCGCTGACTTTATCAGGTATATCATGACCGAATCTTTTGCAGCCCTCTTTGAAGAAAGTGAATTAAACCTCAACGTTGAAAAGGGTGCAGTCATCCAAGGTACTGTTGTTAGTATCGATTCTGACTGGGTTACTGTCGACACTGGCCTTAAATCTGAAGGCGTTGTTGATCGTGCTGAATTTTTAAATGAACAACGTGAACTTGAAGTTCAAGTTGGCGATACTGTTGACGTAGTTGTTGAAGCGCTTGACAACGGTATGGGTCAAACTGTTTTGTCACGTGAAAAAGCGAAACGTGCTGAAACTTGGACTAAACTTGAGAAAATCTTTGAAGACGGCGAAATCGTTACTGGTGTTATCTCTGGTAAGGTTAAAGGCGGTTTCACTGTTGACATCGGTCCTGTACGTGCATTCTTACCAGGTTCTTTAGTTGACACTCGTCCTATTCGTGACACAACTCACCTTGAAGGTAAAGAGTTAGAGTTCAAAGTAATCAAGCTTGATGCTAAACGTAACAACGTTGTTGTATCTCGTCGTGCTGTTATGGAAGCAGAATCTTCTGCTGACCGTGAAGCATTACTTGCTCAACTTGAAGAAGGTCAAACAGTTACTGGTACTATTAAGAACCTTACTGACTACGGTGCATTCGTTGATCTTGGTGGTATTGATGGTCTTCTTCATATCACAGATATGGCTTGGAAACGCATCAAACACCCTTCAGAAGTTGTTGAAGTTGGTCAAGAAGTTACAGTTAAAGTACTTAAATTTGACCGCGAGCGTAATCGTGTATCTTTAGGTCTTAAGCAATTAGGCGAAGATCCATGGTTAGCGATCATGAGCCGTTACCCTAAAGGTTCTATCGTTAAAGCGCGCGTTACTAACTTAACTGACTACGGTTGCTTTGCTGAAATCGCTGAAGGCGTTGAAGGTTTAGTACACGTTTCAGAAATGGACCACACAAACAAAAACATCCACCCATCTAAAGTAGTTCAGATTGGTGATGAAGTTGATGTTATGGTTCTTGAAGTTGACGAAGAACGTCGTCGTATTTCTTTAGGTATTAAACAAACTCGTGCTAACCCATGGGAAGAGTTTGCTAAATCTCATGAGAAAGGCGAAAAAGTTTCTGGTACGATCAAGTCTATTACTGACTTCGGTATCTTCATCGGTTTATCTGGTGGTATCGACGGTTTAGTTCACTTGTCTGATATTTCTTGGAACGAACAAGGCGAAGAAGCTATCCGTCGTTACAAGAAAGGTGACACAGTTGAAGCAGTTATCTTATCTGTTGATGCTGAAGGTAACCGTATCAGCCTTGGTATCAAGCAATTAAACAGCGATCCATTCAATGACTTCTTAGCTGCGAATGAACGCGGTGCTTTAGTTAAAGGTACTGTTACAGCTGTTGATGCTAAAGGTGCTACAGTTAAATTAGCTGATGACATCGAAGCAACTCTTAAAGCTTCTGAAATCAATCGTGACCGCGTTGAAGATGCAACTAAGTTCTTAGAAGTTGGTCAAGAAGTTGAAGCGAAGATCATCAACGTTGATCGTAAGTCTCGTTCTATCAACTTGTCTATCAAAGCGAAAGACGAAGCTGAAGAGAAAGAAGCTGTAAACAACGCTCGCCAAGCTGCTGCAACTCAAGCTGCAGAAAGCAATGGTCCTAAGACTATTGGTGACTTAATTAAAGCTCAAATGAAGTAATTTGTTAAAAAGTACATTTCTTGTAACAGAGATGTACTTTTTTATACAAAAATACTGTAAACGGTAGCGTAGTATTCATGTACTGCGCTACCGTTTTGTATTTAAACAGGTTATTATTAAAAACATTGAAAAGTAGCGATAATTAAAGAGGTCATCAATGACGACTGAAGCACTTAATAAATCTGATTTAATTGAACGGATTGCACTTAAAAACCCACACTTAGCTGAGCCTTTGGTTGAGGATGCAGTTAAGATCATGATTGATCAAATGATTGAAGCGCTCTCGAGTGGTGATCGTATAGAGATTCGTGGTTTTGGTAGCTTTGCATTACATCATCGTGAACCACGTCTAGGCCGTAATCCTAAAACTGGTAAGGCAGTTGATGTTGCAGCAAAAGCAGTACCACACTTCAAACCAGGTAAAGCTCTTCGTGATGCAGTAAACGAGTCAATTAAATAAAAAATAAATTAAATAAGTGAGGTGCGAATTATGCGCTATGTATTAATTGCATTACTTGTTGCTATATTTGGTTACGCATTAGCATTGGTTCTACAGAATCCAGCGGAATTGCAAGTAGATTTATTGTTTACTCAAGTTCCAGCCATGCGATTAGGTCTATTGCTTTTGCTAACACTTGCTTTAGGTATCGTGGTTGGATTATTGCTGGGTGTACAAGTTTTCCGAGTTTTTCAAAATAGTTGGGAAATTAAGCGCTTGCGTAAAGATATTGATCATTTGAGAAAAGAACAGATTCAACTTGCTCAGCAAGCTGCGGCTGAAGCTGCTGCGAGTGTTCGGCATGAGAAAACTGTTTTAGATGTTCATTCGAATGATAAAACGACTACGTTTTAATATTTTTAATATTCGAAAGGCTATTTCATAAGTGAAATAGCCTTTTTGTATTTTTAGATGCTTTGAATTTTAAATCTTCAACCAAAGATCTATTCTTTTAATTTATTTTCTAGCTGATCCATAAATTTGGCAAAAGCATTAAAGCTTTTTTCAATCACGATAATCGATTTCAATTTTATATCTGTAGACGTTGGATAATCGTCGAAAACATCTGTTCCAGCACCAATAGTATGCCCAGTCTCATGTGATAAATGTATTTCACTACAAAATTTTAGATTTAGACTTGCCTCTTTAGTTATCTCATTAAGAACATTGAATACAACATTTCCTGTAGCCTCCATCACTTCAATAGCAACATATCGAATAAAAGGACATTGATTTGATGTTAGTGAAACTAACTCATACGATAATTTTTCTACTAGGGGACATTTCATCTCCCCATAAATATTTCAATGTATCGCTCAATAATTGAGACTGATCTAAATTTAGTTTTTTGAGATCATATAGATACCAAGGCCAATGGTTTGCATCTTCCTTGCAATGTAAGTTTATTGCCTCTTCATATTTATTCTGTGGGTTTGCATAAGGTAAGACATATTTATTAAGATCTGAAAAACTCATAATAAAATGAGCTAAATCTGGTAAAAATTTTAACCTTTGATCAATTGTCAGATTTTCATTTTTAAGAATATGAAAGAAGTGATGATTGCTAAACTGTATTTTTTTATGCTGTATTGTCGATTTGATAGCTTGCATTATTATTCCTTATTGTCGTTATTTTAGGATTAAAATATAACTTATTTTACCGTTTGTTTTATTTTAAATTGTAGCGGTTATGCTTATACATCAACCAAAGTCCTGCTAATCATATTTTACACTTCTGCAAAAACCTATTTATAATAGCGCCTTTAACTGACTTGGAAGAAAAGCTCTTGAGTATAATTGTTGCATTAGATGCAAAAAGCCAATACGAAGCTATGACTATTGTTGAACAACTTGATCCAACACTTTGTCGAGTAAAAGTGGGCAAAGAGCTTTTCACGCATGAAGGTCCATCGATTGTAAAAAAATTACAAGATACAGGTTTTGAAGTTTTTCTCGATCTTAAGTTTCACGATATTCCAAATACGACAGCGCAAGCTGTTTGTGCGGCTGCTGATCTAGGAGTATGGATGGTAAATGTTCATGCTTCAGGTGGTCGTAAGATGATGGAAACTTGTGTAGAACGTCTCAAACTAGGTCAGTACCAAACACAATTAATCGCTGTGACTGTTCTTACTTCTATGGGTAGAGAGGATTTGTTAGATATCGGTTTAGATGTCGAACCTGTTGATCATGTGAAACGTCTAGCAAAGCTTACTAAAGATAGTGGTTTGGATGGCGTGGTTTGTTCAGCTCAAGAAGCTAAAATTCTTCGTGAAATGCTGGGTGAAGAGTTTGCTTTAGTTACACCTGGTATTCGACCTGAAGGTACAAATGCAGATGATCAAAAACGAATCGTAACACCTAAACAAGCGATGCTTGATGGATCTACTCATTTAGTAATTGGCCGCCCAATTACCAAAGCGGCTCAACCAACTGAAATGTTAAAATCTATTTTAGCTTCCATCTAATTCAATAAATTAGATTTTTAGATTCAGAAATAAGCTGATTAAGAGTGGAGCTAATAAAGATAATATTAGCCCGCTCATCATTGCGTGTGGTACGTAATGAGTCCCGCATGATTGCTTGACCATAGCCAAAGTGACATCCATAGATGTTGCACCTGCACTCGATATCGCGGAACGAGGAAAACGCCAACCTAAGCAATACATTAATAAAATTGCAAAAATTTCACGGAATAAATCAGTGAGTAAGGCAATACCTCCATACTTTGCAGAATGCAATTCAGTAAATAGAATGCCAGACATTGAATACCAGCCATAACCCTGTGATAAAGCTAAAACTTCATTTAACTTAAAGGTTTTAGCTAAAAGATAATAATTTAATATAGACGCCAAGCATGAACCTACAAATGCAGCAAATGGTACTAAGAGTATTTTCCAACTTAACCAACTACGATCAAACTGTGTATGTGCGAGTTCGATACCGATTAAAAAGATAAAAACTAAAAGTAGATACCAGCTATTAAATGTAAACTGTATATTGCTATGGTTAATTATTAGTCCTAATAGAATACCAAATCCTAATGCAAAAAAAGCTTTCGCTATATTTTTTAAGGCGTTAAAAAAAAGATTAAATGAAATTTTACCTTGTACGCTTTGCCGATCAATAAGCTTATATGTAATTAAACAAATACCAAATGCGAAAATAGAGGTGGTAAAAGCTATTAAAAGTGCAGGAGGTAGGATTGTGGTCGGGTTGTCAATTTGGTTGAGTGCTTGTGTCAATTCAAAAGCAACACTGACCAATAACACATATGAAAAATATGGAAGAATTTTAAAAATGAGATTGTTCAAATTTTTAGAAAGTCTTGGTGCAATAAAATAGCCTAAGCTAATCGCAATAAAAATTTGAAAAATTAGAATGACAGATTGCATAAAAAAAGCAGGTTACGAATAACCTGCTTATTATGAAGAATTATTGACTATGCTGCATTTGTTTTCGTAATCGCTGAGTTATTAAGGAAATTATAGTCAGCAACATTTACTTTGCGAGTCTCTAACCAATATTTCCAAGTATACGTCGGCCATAATGAGAAATTCTTTCCATCAGCAGCTTGATACCAACTACTGCATCCGCCGGCTTGCCAAACAGTGCCTTTTAACTGCTCTTGAACTCGATCGTTAAATTGATCTTGAACGGCATGCTTAACTTCAACAGCTTGAGTTTTAGTGTTATCGACAGTTTGAATTAACTGGAGAATATAATTTACTTGTGACTCAATCATGAAAATTACAGAGTTGTGACCAAGGATCGTATTCGGACCTAATAATTGGAATAAATTAGGGAAATTCTTGGTTGCAATACCATAATAGCTTTCTGCGCCATCTTTCCAAGCTTGTTTCAGCTCAATACCGTTACGACCAAAGCAATCAAAGTGTTTGAGATAGATACGTGGATCAGTAATAAATCCAGTACCATAAATCAGACAGTCGATTTGACGTTCTTTGCCATCTTTAGTCACGATTCCATTCGCTGTAATTTCTTGAACGCTATCAGTGACTAGTTCAACATTTTTACGATTGAATGTAGGGAAATATTTATTTGAGATTAGAATTCGCTTACAGCCCATTACGAAATCTGGAGTAAGTTTTTTAGCGAGTTCTTTGTCTTTTACTTGGAGGCGGATAAAGGCTTCAGCAAGCTTTTGACCATATTTCATGATTTGTGGTTGTACAATTGGCACAACTCGTGACTCATTTGTCCAATACAAACGACTACGATGAATTTGACGATAGATATTTGATGCTTTGAATAAAGATTTGCTTAGTTGAGAGTATTTACGTTCATCACGTGGAATCACCCAAGCTGCTGTACGTTGGAACACATAAAGTTGTTTAACATCTTTTGCAATTTCAGGAATATACTGAATCGCACTTCCACCAGTGCCAATTGAAGCTACAGATTTACCGTTCAAATCATAATTGTGATCCCACTGAGAAGAGTGGAAAACTTTACCTTTGAAGTTTTCAATTCCTTTTAAATGTGGAATTTGTGGAACATGTAATGGGCCAGATGCGAAAATTACAAATTGAGCTTCAAGTGTAGGTTGGTCTTTAAATTTTAAAGTCCAAACATTACGATTTTCATCAAATGTAGCATTGGTAACTTCATGATTGAACTTACAATAGTCTCTTAGCTTGTATTGAGTTGTGATTTCTTGAATATAATCAAAAATCTCATCAGCCTCAGCATAACGCTTTGACCAATCTGTTTTAGGCGCAAACGATAGAGAATACATGTGTGATTGAACATCACAAGCTGCCCCTGGATATTGGTTCTCTCTCCATGTACCACCAACATCGTTGGTTTTTTCTAAGATTACAAAATCATTGATTTGGCTTTGTAATAGTCGAATACTCATTGCTAAACCACCAAAACCTGCACCGATAATTGCAACTTTTGTTTTTTGAATGGCATCTTTGGTTTGATCACGCATAGTCCACGCCCTACACATCTAAATTTTGTGCAAGTTTAAAGGTTTTGGTGAGATTAAATATGATTGTACAGACGCAAAACTTGATCATTTCGGCAATACACTTATTTGTATATTTCGAGTAAAACATTAAAGTTTTGTGAATAGTAATTGGGATTATGAAGCGATCTATCCTCGGATTGATGTATTTAATTCAAGGCATGCGACATGTTGGGATAGATGTGGACGCACGTTTGGCAAATATGGGGATACATGCTGACGCTTTAGATCCAAGTACAATAATTCCAGACGAAATCGAATGGGATATCTTAAAACATATTAGCGAGGATATATCTCCAGAACAAGGTCTCGAAATAGGTCAGCACTATGCATTAGCTGGTTACGGTCCTTTTTTGATGTTACTAGTCACTAGTGAAAGCTTACATAAAGCACTTTTGAACGGTATACGTTTTCAGAAACTTACACATTTGTTTGGTTCACTACAGCTAAATATTACCGATAATAAAATTTACTTGTTTTATACACCAATAGATTTGAATACACATTTGGGGCAGTTACGTGCGCAATGTGAGATTTCTGGTACATATAAGTTCCTGCAAGATATTTTTAAAATGATGGGATTAGAAATTCCTAAAATCCAGATCGAATTACCTTTTGAACATCCTAAAGATATGCGATGGACTGAGGCTTACCAAGCTTATTATGGACATGATGTTAAGTTTGGATGTCATCAAGCGGCATTTATTATGCATGGCGTAGAAATTCTAGACATAAAAGTACCTTCAGCAGATGTATTAACTTATCGAATTTATGAGGAAAAGTGCTTACAAGATATCGAGAAATTCGAAAAAAGCTCTGATGGTATTTTAACAATCGTAGAGTACGTAGAAGGGTATCTTGAAATGCAAAATGGGGTAATTCCCACGATGTCAGAAACAGCATGCGCACTCAATATTCCTGAACGAACATTAAGGCATCAACTGCAACAGCTAAAAACCAGTTATAAAGAAATTAGAGAGCGATTAATTAAACAAAAAGCCATTAAATTTATCGAAAATAGTGCCTATTCGATCGAGCAGGTTGCAGAAATGTTGGGATATTCAGAGCCAGCAGCCTTTAACCATGCATTTAAACGTTGGTTTGGACGAAGTCCTCGACAATATCATCGAAAAAACTAAATGCTTAAAAATGGTACATTATGATGTTTAAACTCTATGATAATTAAGCCTAAAATCTAATGTCTTTGAACTCAATGTTCGATATAATTTTCACCAATTAAAATTGCAATAACGCCTTATGTTAAATTCTAAACCAGACTCACATAGCACTGCATATACACCAACATCGCCTGCTGAGCGCTATGCTCAAGCTCTTGAGTCAGGGCAATTTATGCCTGATGAAGCTCAAGCGCAGGCAGTGCAAGAGTTAGATCGAGTATGGAAAGAGTTACTCACTCGCTATAAAGCTTCAAAAAAAGCATTTCGACGTTTCCGCAGACAAACATACCCAAAAGGTGTTTATATGTGGGGAGGTGTTGGTCGTGGTAAGACATGGTTGATGGATCAATTCTATGAATCTGTGCCTTTCCGCCGCAAGATACGTCTGCATTTTCATCACTTTATGCAGCACGTGCATAAAGAGTTAAATAAACTTTCTGGTCAGCGCAATCCTTTGGATATGGTTGCAGATCAGATTTATAAAGATGCTGTTGTAATTTGTTTTGATGAGTTTTTTGTATCGAATGTTACGGATGCCATGATCCTGAGTGATTTGTTTCAAAAACTATTTGAACGTGGTATCACACTGGTTGCAACTTCAAACATTGCACCCGAAGGCTTATATAAAAATGGTATCCATCGTGACCGTTTCATGCCAACGATTGAATGTGTACAAAAAAATTGCACAGTATTAAATGTTGATGCAGGAATTGATTACAGACTACGTGTATTGAAGCAAGCTCAATTGTTTAAATATCCATTGAGTGCTGATGCTCAAGTATGGATGTTAGAGCGTTTCAACGCATTAACTCAGACTCAAGTGAAGTCAAACTCACCGATTATGATTAATAATCGTGTAGTTGAAACACTCGGGCATACAGAAGATGTTTTATGGTGTGAATTCTCAGAATTATGTTTTAAACCGAGAAGCCCCGCTGATTTTATTGAAATCGCAAATATCTACAACACTGTGTTAGTTAGTAATGTTCCACATTTAACAGATTTCCTTTCGGAAGGAACTCGTCGCTTTATTTATTTGGTCGATGAATTCTATGACAGAGGCGTTAAATTATTGATTACTTCAGAAGATTCGATTATTGAGTTATATGAAGGATCTAAATTAGCATTTGAAATTGAACGTACACGTTCCAGATTGTTAGAAATGCAATCAGATGCATATCTGCACTCTGAACATCGCCAAATTGATATGGCTAAAACTTCATAATTTATAAAGGCATTCTTCGGAATGCTTTTTTTTATATTTTGATACTGAGAAAGCTTTATTCTTGGTTGATTTTTGTTATAACTAAATGTGTTTTTAAGACTGTGAGATCATTACATCCTCATAGAATAAGTAAAATTTTAATTTAAAGTTTTGATTTACTAAATCTCGTAGTTGTCAATACTTCTAATTGAGAAAATGCTTACTATTTAGGAATGTGATATTACTATTCAGGCTAGTATAAATCAGTATACTAGGATTCTTGTTATAAAAAGTTAGCACCATCAGGAAAGACAATGACTGTACGTATTCAAAAAGGCAAGCTAGCGATTGCTAAAGAACTTTACGATTTCATCGAAAATGAAGCTTTACCAGGTTCTGGTTTAGATAGTGAAACTTACTGGAAAAATTTCGAGCAAGTCGTTGTCGATCTTAGCCCTAAGAACAAAGCATTATTAGCGAAGCGTGAAGAGCTACAAGCTAAAATTGATGAATGGCACCGCAATAATAAATTTGAGTTAAATGCTTATAAGGCATTCTTAACTGAAATTGGTTATCTTGTTCCTGAAGTTGAAGACTTCAAAGTTACAACTGAAAATGTTGATGAAGAAATCGCATTATTAGCTGGTCCACAGCTTGTTGTACCTGTACGTAATGCACGTTATTGCTTAAATGCTGCTAATGCACGTTGGGGTTCATTATACGATGCACTTTATGGTACTGACGTAATTTCGGAAGAAAACGGCGCTGAAAAGGGCAAGGGTTATAACCCTGTTCGTGGCGACAAAGTTATTGCTTTTGCTAAAGATTTCTTAAATCAAACTTTCCCATTGACTCAAGGTTCACATGCTGATGCGACTAAATACGCAATTGAACATAACCGTTTAGTTGTTACGTTGAAAGATGGTTCTACTACTTCTTTAGCTCATGAGTCACAATTCGTTGGCTTTAATGGTGAAGCAGAAAACCCTACAGAAGTTGTTTTATTAAACAATGGCTTGCACGTAATTATCGATATCGATGCGAATAGCCCAATTGGTAAAACTGATGCAGCAGGCGTTAAAGATTTAACACTTGAAGCAGCAATTACAACTATTCAAGATTTGGAAGATTCTGTAGCAGCTGTTGATGCTGAAGAAAAAGTAGAAGGCTACCGTAACTGGTTAGGCTTAATGAAGGGTGATTTACAAGAATCAATCGAGAAGAACGGTAAAACAGTTACTCGTGCTCTTAATAAAGATCGTACTGTTAAAAACTTGATCGGTGGAACGACAACTTTACATGGTCGTTCATTGATGCTTCTTCGTAACGTTGGTCACTTGATGACAAACCCAGCCATCCTTGTTGAAGGTGAAGAAGTTTTCGAAGGTATTATGGATGCTCTAGTAACTCCGTTACTAAGCATTGTAGATATCCGTGGTGAAAACGAAAACCATAACTCTCGTAAAGGTTCGATGTATATCGTTAAACCAAAAATGCATGGTCCAGAAGAAGTTGCATTTGCGGTTGAGTTGTTTGAACGCGCTGAACAAGCTCTTGGTTTGCCTGCTAAAACACTTAAAATCGGTATTATGGATGAAGAGCGTCGTACATCTGTAAACTTGAAAAACTGTATCGCAGCTGCAAAAGACCGTACAATTTTCATTAACACAGGTTTCATGGATCGTACGGGTGATGAAATCCATACTTCTATGGAAGCTGCACCAGTTGTTCGTAAAGAAGCTGTTAAAACTCAAAAATGGATTGCTGCTTACGAAAATCGTAACGTTGCAATTGGTTTAGAGTGTGGTTTACAAGGTAAGGCACAGATCGGTAAAGGTATGTGGCCAAAACCAGACAGCATGAAAGACATGTTGGCGACTAAGACAGCACATCCAAATGCGGGTGCATCATGTGCATGGGTTCCATCACCAACAGGTGCAGTACTTCACGCAATGCATTATCACCAAATCAATGTAAAAGCTCGTCAAGATGAATTAGCATCTCAAGACATGTTGACTTTGGATGATTTGTTAACACCTCCTTTTGCTCCGGAAACTAACTGGACAGCAGAAGAACTAAACAACGAACTTGAAAATAACTGTCAAGGTATCTTAGGTTATGTTGTTCGTTGGGTTGATTTAGGTGTTGGATGTTCTAAAGTTCCAGATATCAACAACGTTGGTTTGATGGAAGATCGTGCAACATTACGTATTTCTTCTCAGCATGTTGCAAACTGGTTACGTCACGGTATCGTAACGCGTGAACAAGTTGAAGAAGTATTAAAACGGATGGCTGTAATTGTAGATCAACAGAATGCGAATGATCCACTTTATACGCCAATGGCACCAAACTTTGATGGCATCGCTTTCCAAGCTGCTTCTGATTTGATTTTCAAAGGTGCTGAGCAACCATCTGGTTATACAGAGCCATTGTTGCATGCTGCACGTTTAAAACTTAAAGGCTATACAGGTGATTAATTTCATCTAAAATAAAAGCCTCTTCGGAGGCTTTTATTATTTTGAAGATCATTTTTTATGTGTGCTAACTTTAAACCCATCACACTGGAGCAAGTAAAGCAACTTGAATTGCCGCTTGTATCTTTTGCCTATGAAGAAGAGGTTTATCCAAGTTATAAAACTCCATTATTGTTTAAATCTGAACAAGGTTTGGAGTGGAGGGAAGTTCTGTTTGGTTTAGTACCTAAATGGGCAGAAGATCTTAATATTTCAAAACATACTTATAATGCACGTCACGAAACTATTTTTCAGAAACCAAGTTTTCAAGAATCTGCCAACAAATGTAAGTTTGGCGTAATCCCTGTAACTGAGTTTTATGAAAGCAAATATATAGATAACAAGCCACAACGCTGGGCTGTAAAGCGTAAAGATGGGCGGGCATTTTATATTGCAGCACTTTATGAGATTAGAAAATTAAATGACAAAATAATTCGTTCAGCTGCGATGTTAACCATGGATGCTATAGATCATCCGATGATGAAGGATTTCCATGAACCTGGTGATGTCAAAAGATCAGTTGTTATTATTCCTCATGAACAATTAGAAGAGTGGTTAACATTAAAACAGCCGTATCAATTAATTAATTTTATGAATGGTTTTCCTGTAGAGGAATTTGAATGTTTACATGTACCAAAACCTAAAATTGAGAAAATCACACCCCAGCTCAATATGTTTGATTTATTTTAGATTCGAAAATAAAAAAGCTTCCTTTATAGGAAGCTTTTTTTAAATTTGATTAAATCAACGTGATAAATTCTTAAACATATGTTTTAAGATTTCCATTGTTTTTTCTATTTGCAATGGAGTTAAACCATCGAAAGATTGTTCTAAAATGACTGAAGTCAGGTCATTAATTTTAACAATCATTTCTTTTCCTTTATCTGTCAGAAAAACTCGCGTAATACGACCATCTTCTTTGCAAGAGTAAGTTTCGATGTAACCTTCATCTTTCAAGCGATAGACGATTTTAGTTGTCGTAGACATCTTTGAAATGACCATATCTGATAGTTCAGATACGCTAGCATGAGGTTTTACATTCAATGCAAGTAAAATACGACGGCGAGAATTGTCTAAACCATACTTTTTAAGTACGTTGTCGATGTTTTGAACGTACTGAGCATTTACTTGAGAAATCCAGTAATATGGGAAATCTTCTAAGTTAAATGATTCGGCTGTAGGTAAAAAACGCGCATATTTTTTAGGCATTTACTTATTTCCTATGCTTGTTACTGTGAATTGGTTAACCAACTCTTGAATTCCATGAAGTGTCTTCACGACTTGCTGAAAAACCCAAGATTGATTGAATTTTCCACCATTTCATTTATAACAAATCTTCCTTAAAGAAGCTCTACAGCTATCTTTATTTTGAATAAAAAAATCATCGAAAAAACATATAAAAATGTTATTTATGATGGTTTTATCTATTCTACACATTCTTTCAGATAGACAGTTTTTCTATAAATCAGTCTATCTTTCGAACATAGCTATTGTAGAAAATAAATACAATATTTGACGTGACTTTAAAGGCGAAAACTTCTGTCTCAAATGTCATAAAATATAAAAATCAACATATTTATATAATAAATACTATCAAATACAGATAATTGAGTTAAACATATGGTTAAAAAATAACTAGAATAAATACTCTAAAAAGGTGAATTAATACATTCTTTATCACATTTTTATGCTGTTTTTTGATCAATAAAATACACAGATGTAGAAAATTTAATAAATTTGGCGGTCAATTTAGTTTAATTAATTAATTTTGGAGTGATCCAAGGCTGAATTGGATGTGGGAAAAAGACGCATCTAAACAGGATTACGTATTTAGATGCGTAAAGTGAAGAGGGTACTTATTTATTAGACGGTGATTTCTTTTTCTATGATTGACCATAGTTGTTTATGGCTCTTTTTAAACATCGACATATGTCCAATCTCTTTAAAACCATGTTTCTGTGGATCAAGTTGAACTAATTTGGTTTCAGCGTTTGGATACAATCGTAATAAATCTTTGACATTGGTTTCTGTAGCGATTTCATCGTCTGTAGCCCAAAACGAAACGATAGGGCACTTAATCTCCTGATGATAGTCATTAAAAATAGTTTTACCAATGGTATTGATTACATAACCAGGTTTACTACAAAACTCAGCCCATTGTCTTGCAACATTTTTCGGTAGGTTTTCACCCATGCCGATGAATTGTGTCGCACCGTATCCTTTAAATAAACTTGAAACAGGGAAAATAATGTTGAACATAACAGGAGCTAATAACTTAGTTTTTCCCTTTAGACCTTTGATGTGACCTGTAGAACCCGCAATAGCTAATACCTTGGCAACTTTTTCATAAGAAGGGTTGATACCAAGCAACTGCCCGCCAGCACTATGACCAATAATAATCACCTGTTGTGCGTGGGTTTTGTTGATTAGTGAGTCAATTGCAGCTGGTATATCCAATAAACCCCAATCATCAATACTTGCTGTAGAATCTTTTAATTTGCCATGTAATGACTCACCAATTCCTCTGAAATCAAAGGTGAGAACTTGATAACCTTGTTGATTCAGCCATTGTGCAAATGAATTGTAAAAGTTCTGAGTAATGCCAGTTGCTGGACAAACCAGAATTGGAAACTGTTTTGTATTATTTTCAGAAGCGTAGTATCGAGCTGAAAGTTGATAACCATCTTTACAGCTGATCCAAAAAGATTCATAGGTATTCATAACGGAGAGCTCAATACTATTTCTAATTACTTTACACAAGTTCCAAAAAGAAACTTACATAAAAAATGACTAAAAAGTCAAATAAAGGTAGAATCAAGATTATTAATTAAACAAATCAAATGGATATAGTTGTGAAATTTAACCAAGCAATGGAATTAGCAATAATTTTTAGTGGAATTTTTCTTTGGGTAGGAATGTTAACAGGCGTTTGGAAATATTATCAAATTCGAAGATCTCCACAATCAAGAGCTCATTATTATGTAGATATAGCGCATCGTAGTAGTTTGTTATATGCAAGTGCCAGTTTAATTTTGGCATGTCTAAGTTATTTCAGTGTTTTGAGTGAAACTACAAAGTTATTTTGCGTTGTTGCGAATCTGTTCTTTTTCTCGGTGTCGATACTAACTTACATAATCCATGGCTTTTTAAAAGACACAACTAATCAATTTAAACAACCTCATCAATTGGGACGTTGGACACTACCAACATGGTGTATGAGTTTTATAATGTTTAGTTTGATAGTGGTTGAGCTGGGTGCAACAGCTTTATTGCTTTACGGAACAATTATTTATTTCCAATAAAAAATGGATGATGATTCATCCATTTTTGTAAATTAGTTTTTTTGACGCTCAGCGCTCATCTGTCGAAACTTTCGGTCCACAATACCCCACGTACAAAAGGCTAGTGAAACGATCAGTGCATAGGCGAAATATTCAGGTTTCAAATTACCTTTAATTGTGCCTTGTAATAACAACGTAGCCATAAGTGCGAGTGTTGTGATTGCATATACGATCGAATCGTTTGCCTTCAGAGTGTTAATGAAGACTTGCTTGTTGAAATGTAATGATAACATCTCCATCCCTCCTTGAGTCGTGATGACAGAAACCTAATCGTTTTTGTCAGAATTGAATTTAAAGTTGTACTGCTTATTTTTAGGGATTTCAATAGGTAGAAAGACTATTTTGAAAATAAATTTTAGAATGTATTGATTTATATATGAAAATATTATTTTATTTGGTGATTGTTAGTATTTTTAATTATGATATTGTTGTTTTTTTTACATTTAGAAATAGAAAATAATAAAACCAGAAATCATTAATTTAACAGCTAAAAAGATTTGTCGTAAACAAAAAATGAACGTTGGATAAAAGAACATTTTCTGTATAGCTAAAATCATGTTTGGATAAAACATCATTTTAACGACAAATCATTTTAAATTTTTTCTTTACGCATTCGATCAATAGCAGTAGTTACCACCAGTACGATAAGAGATGGAAGTAGCCATGCCAAATTTTGTTCATTCAAAGGTAGATGTTGAAGGAAAACTGGTAAATATTCGTTGAATCCCGCAGCTTTTACCGCTTCGATAATTCCAAAAATGAAAGCAACTGTAGTAACTGATCCAACAACTAATGATGGTTTATTCCAGAATTTCCAGAAAAAACTCAACATAATAACCACGATAGCTGGTGGGTAGATAGCACTAAGCACTGGTACTGAAAATGCAATAAGTTTAGTCAAGCCAAGATTCGAAATGACCAATGAAAAACCGATCAAGATAAAAACAAGTAATTTATATGGTAGACCAGTCAATTCAGTAAAGTATTCAGCACAAGCACAGGTTAGCCCAATAGCAGTCACCATGCATGCTAAAAAGATTAATCCAGTCAGGAAGATAGAACCTAAGTCGCCAAATGCGTGTTGAACATATGCATGCAAAATAATAGCGCCATTGTCAGCATTTGCAGCAACTTCATGACTACCCAAACCAAGTTTGAATAGGCTGATATATACGAGTGTAAGTCCAACACCTGCAATTAAACTTGCAATAATTGCATATTTAGTTATCAGTTTTGAGTCTGTCACACCACGTGATTGTATTGCTTGAATAATTACGATACCAAAGACCAATGCACCAAGCGTGTCCATGGTGAGATAACCATTAACGAAGCCTTCAGATACTGGACTACTCACATAGTTGTTGATCGGCGGTGAGATATAACCAGTCGGAATAACAATTGCTGCAATACCTAAAATTGCAAGTGCAATAATTTTTAAAGGCGCAAGAACATGCCCTACAGTGTCTAACAGCTTATTTGGGTAGAGTGATACAGCAGTCACTAGAGCAAAATAAATCACACTATATATAAATAAACTACTACTCGAAGTTCCAAAATAAGGAGCAAAACCAATTTCATATGAAACTGTCGCAGTCCGTGGAGTAGCGAATAATGGACCAACAGAGAGATAACAAACAATTGTTAATAAAAGGCTAGCAAATCGACCTAAAGGAGAACTAATAATCTCGATTGAGCCTTGCATTCGCGATAAAGCCATAATGGTAAGCACTGGTAAACCAACTGCAGTGATTAAAAAACCAAAAGCAGCAAGCCAAACATGTTCACCTGCTTGTTGTGCGACAATAGGTGGGAAAATAATATTACCTGCACCAATAAACAGTGCGAAGGTCATAAAACCTAAGGCAATAATATCTCCTGTACGAAGATGATTCATAAAATGGGAGGTTTAAAATAAAAGTGCGAATTCTAGACCAAAAATGTTCTCTTTTGAAACTAATTTTATGTGAAAATTGATTGATTTTTGACTAAAAAGAAAGCTTGTAAATCATATAATTAGGATTGGTAAACATAATTGTTTGAAATGATTTTAAAAGTGAAAAAATGGGTTAAATATGAGGATATTATGATAAAAATCTAAATTAAATGTACAATTAATTGGTGTTTGTCCATAAAAGGATTGAACATTTGAAAGCTAAGGCGTAAAACTATAGAAATGATGAATGCAACGCCTATGCATTATTTTTTGATTTTATTATTTTTTAATAAGGAATATCTCGAATGAGAGCTTCTACTGTGACCATCAAAACGGAACAAGATATTGAGAAGTTAAGAATCTCAGGACGTTTAGCGGCACAAGTTTTAGAAATGATAGGCGAGTTTATTAAGCCTGGCGTAAGTACAGAATACCTCGATGATATCTGTAATGATTACATTGTAAATACGCTGCAAGTGATACCTGCCAATGTTGGCTACCATGGTTTTACGAAGACTACGTGTATCTCCGTCAATGAAGAGGTTTGTCATGCAATTCCTTCTGCAAAGAAGATTTTAAAAGAAGGTGATATTTTAAATATTGATGTAGCTGTCATCAAAGATGGTTACTTTGGTGATACCAGTAGAATGTACTTTGTGGGTGAACCTACTCCTGAAGCAAAAAAATTAGTAGAAACTACCTACGAAGCGATGCTTGCTGGTATTCATACTGTAAGACCCGGTGCGACTTTAGGTGATATTGGTCATGCAATTCAATCAGTAGCACAGCGTGAAGGCTATGGTATTGTCCGAGAGTATTGCGGTCATGGAATTGGGCGCGTATATCATGAACAGCCAAACATTTTGCACTACGGGCAAAAAGGTCAGGGTATGGTGCTGAAGAAAGGCATGGTATTTACGATTGAACCCATGGTTAATGCTGGGAAACCATTTGTTAAAGAGTTGAGTGATGGTTGGACGGTTGTTACTCAGGATAAATCTTGGTCAGCGCAATGGGAGCACATGGTTGCTGTGACAGATGATGGATTTGAGCTATTGACGCCATGGCCAAATGGAACTGGACATTATCCTTCAATTTAAAGGGTTTCGAATCATCAAGGCTTGATTAAAAATCAGGCCTTTTTCTTGTAGAGCACATCGTTAGTTGTTCAACCAGATAATCAATAAATACACGTACTGCAGGTAGCAAACCTCTTCTCGATGGATATACAGCGTGAAAAATACCATGAGGTGCAGTCCACTCTGGTAATACTTTTACTAATTGTCCTGATTTTACAAAATCTTGAGCAATACTATCTGGTAATAAAGCGATACCACAATTTTGGCTTGCAAGTTCTGCCAACATTAAAAGATTGGAAGCCATAATCACTGGATTAACTTTAATTTTTTGTTGTTGATTATTTGGGCCGCTTAATAAGAATTGTTGATCGAGATGATCTTCTGACATACTAATAATACGGTGTTTACTCAGTTCTTCAGGTGTATTCAGGTGTCCAAATTCATTAAGATATGCTTGACTGGCAAAAAGACGTTGTTCTATTGCTTCAAACTCTCTCAATACGAGATTGGGATCATCATCTAATTTAGAACGAACCCTTAAAGCTAGATCAATACCTTCATTAATAACATCAACACGACGGTTACTGACCATCATTTGCACGCGTACTTCGGGATATTTCTTCAAAAAAGCGGGTAGTATTTTGGCCATTTGGTTTTGGGCGATGTCGACAGGCACGCTCACTTTGATCACGCCACGAGGTTCGCTACTTAAGTGATTAACCACATCATGTGCTGCTTGCGCGGCATTCATCATGACTTGAGCGTGTCTATAGACATCCATACCAATATCAGTGACAGCAAAATGTCGAGAACTACGTTGAATGAGGCGAACGCCTAATTGTTCTTCTAAATTATAGACCCTACGGCTAAGCTTAGATTTTGGAATGTCAGTTGCACGTTCGGCTGCGCTAAAACCACCATGTTCTACAACCAGTGCAAAGCAGTAAAAATCATCTAAATCCGTTAGCATTCCGCCATAAACTCCAGCTTTTATAAGTTCTAGGTTAGTATAAACCGATTGATTAAATACTTTGTGTCAAAATATCGCGAACCAGTTGATATTCTTTAATTCGTTCAAAATCTTTATCTGTAGGTGAGTGAATCCTCGATAAGTCCATATTGTCAGTGATATCTGCAATTTTCACAACACGTGCTATAGGGTTTTGAAGGGTGCGTTTTGCAGCCTCAGTTCGAGATTCACCCTTTAGTTTAGTCAATGCCAGAATTGCTTCAACAATATCGTTATCACATCCTAATTCATATAGTTCATCTACAGTAGTATTAGTATCTTCGAGAACATCATGCAACACGGCTACAATTTTTTGCTGAATCGTTGAGACGTTCATCATGACGCGTAAAGGATGTAATATATAAGGGGCATTCGCCTTATCGACTTGTCCCATATGCTTTGTAGCGGCAAAAGCGATAGCTTGTTCTATAGAGACCATGTGCTAAATACTCCTGAGCTGAATAGCTTTGATTACGATATTCTTTTAAACTGTTTTTAATTTCTTAAGCTTTATCATCATGTCTTATCAACTTATTAATATTGCCGATTCAACTCAAAATATTGTCTGCCCATATTGTCAACAAGCTGTACTAGATTGGGAACAAGAGCAATATATCCAACCATGTGATCATACGTTATTTATCGCTATGGACTTGGGATTTGAATATATAGCAGATCGTTTTGAAGAAACTTTGTCACAATCTGTTGATGAAATTCATGAAGATGCCAATATGAATATCTTTTCTAGTATTTCAAAGTCAACATATGAAGATGTGCTTATTTTAAAATCAGATTTGGGCGTCGAAGGGATGTTTCGTTATATCGGTTTAAGTTGTAAGTAATAAAAAAGCCAATCAAGAGATTGGCTTTTTAAGCTTATGCTTCAGGTGCTGGGCTATATTGCTCAACTAATGGTTTTAATTCACCATTTTGGAACATCTCAAGCATGATATCGCTACCACCAATAAGCTCACCATTTACCCATAACTGTGGGAAAGTAGGCCAGTTTGCAATTTGAGGTAATGTTGCACGAATATCTTGGTTCTCTAAGATATTTACATAGGCAAATGGACGACCAATTTGACTAAGTGCTTCAACTGCACGAGCTGAAAAACCACATTGCGGGAATTGTGGAGTGCCTTTCATGTAAAGTAAAACAGGGTGTTTCGCAATTTGATCACGAATTAACGCTACTGTATCACGCGCTTGTTCCGTCATAGATAGATCCTCAACTAATCTTTCCAAATTATATACCGAAAAATTAGCTGCGGGCTATTGCTAAAGATTTTTCTTGTATAAATGTGAGTTTAAGCTTTCAATCTACACAGGTTTTTGCTTATATAACCTTTTTCAACACAACTAACGATAGATTGAGTTTGTTATGACTAATATCACTCTTGCTCCTGTGCAACCTGATCAACCTTCACATCTTATGGCTACTTATGGTCGCCAAGCGATCAGTTTTGTTCGAGGACGAGGGGCGTATCTGTATACAGCAGATGGCACTGAATATTTAGATGCTTTGACAGGTATTGCTGTATGTGGTTTAGGTCATGCTCATCCTGTGATTGCAGAATCAATTGCAGAGCAAGCTGCAACATTAGTACACACCAGTAACTTATTTGAAATTCCTTGGCAGACAGCTGCTGCGCAGAAACTTGCTGAAGTTTCAGGAATGGAAGAAATCTTTTTTTCAAATAGCGGTGCTGAGTCAAATGAAGGTGCAATTAAAATTGCGCGTAAATTTGGTGCGCAGCAAGGTGTGAGTAATCCTAAAATTATCGTTGCTGAACAATCTTTTCATGGTCGTACTTTGGCAACCTTGTCTGCAACAGGGAATAAAAAAGTTCAGGAAGGTTTTGCGCCATTGGTTGAAGGATTTATTCGAGTTCCATTTGGTGATATTGAGGCAATCCAGGAAGCTGCGATCAATCATCCTGACATTGTTGCTATCTTGATTGAGCCAATTCAAGGTGAAGGTGGTGTCAATACTGCTCCACAAGGCTTCAGCTATTTAGAAGAAGTTCGTGCACTATGTAATCAGCACAATTGGTTGATGATGCTTGATGAAATCCAAACTGGTAATGGTCGTACAGGTAAATATTTTGCATACCAACACACCAATATAGTTCCTGATGTGATGACAACTGCAAAAGGTTTAGGAAATGGTTTTCCTGTTGGCGCGGTCATGACTCAAGGTAAAGCAGTTGGACTATTGGGTGCTGGTAGTCATGGTTCGACGTATGGTGGAACTGTTTTAGGTTCACGTGTTGTTTACACAGTGATTGACACACTTCAAAATGAAAATGCTGTAGAAAATGCTGCTAAAGTCGGTGCATACATAGTTGAACAGCTCAAAGTGCATTTAAATGATTTGAATGTTCAAGTTCGTGGTTTTGGTATGATGATTGGTATTCAATTACCTAAAGATTGTGCAGAAATTGTTGCAATCGCTCGTGATGAATACAAATTAATTGTTAACGTAACCGCAGGTTCAGTGGTTCGTTTACTTCCTCCATTAAACATGACACAAGAACAAGCAGACGATCTTCTTAAGCGTCTTGTACCAGCCATTCAGAATTTCTTGAAAGGTTGATTTTTGTAAATAAAAAAGGGCAATTTAATTGCCCTTTTTTATATTAATCACTTAGCCAGAAATATACTGTTGTAACTGTTCAATTAAAACACGCTGATCTTCCATGGCAGCTTTGACTAAATCACCAATTGAAATAAAACCAACTAATTTTTCATTCTCAAGAACAGGTAAATGGCGTAAATGACGATCTGTCATTAAGTTTAAGCATTCTTCAACTGTATTGTTTAAGCTTACAGAAATCACTTTTGAAGTCATAATGTCCGAAACAAGCGTATTATTTGAAGAGCGCTCCATCAAGGCGATTTTACGTGTATAGTCACGCTCAGAGAAAATTCCAACCACTTTTTCATCTTCTGCAACGACTAAAGCACCAACACCTTTATCTGCCATGATTTTAATTGCTTCAAGTACAGTCGCATTTGGTGAAATCGTAAAAATAGATTGTACTGCTTTATTCTTGATGACTTGAGCAACGATTGTCATTATTTATCCACCTGTGTTGTATTGTCATTTTCATTTAACTTAACGGTATTTTTTTTAAATGCAAAGCCCTAATTTATCTTCGATGATGACTTTTTAATGTAAGTGCTTAAAAAGTCATCATTGATTAGATGCTTTATACTGCTGGCATTACAGTATCTTTTGGCATAAAGAAAAAGTGCTGCATTTGTTGAGTAGAAAGTTTGAATTTTCTGTGCGAAGAATTAAATAAAGCAGGTTCAACTTGTAATCGGGTCAAAGTAGGAAGCAACGATTCGTGAAAATCTTTAGGTGTTATTTTACGTGGTTGGTAATGTTTCCAATGTGATTTTGCATAACGGTGTGCTTGGACGCCATTTAGCCAAAAAGGGAATACGTGACCATCTTGATCAGATTTGATTGCCCAACCTTGATGATAAAGACCCCAAAGTACACCACAATACATCATTGTTTTTAGGATTGAAATTTTAATCATCAACTCACGAGAAACAGGTTGAAAATGGTTAAACCGATACATATTCTTAAACTTATATAGTTATAAACTCATGTTTTATTATAAGAAATATACTTTGCATTTATGTTTAATCAATTCATCAAAATCGTAAGCAAATATTCTAATTATTTAAATAAAGCGTAATCTGCATCACATTTATTGAAAAAAGTAAGCTCAAATTAAATTTTAGATGCTAAAGAAATTACATTTTTTAACTCAGATAAAGATAACTTTTTATCTTTGTTGCAGGCATAAAAAAACGCCACCTAGGTGACGTCTTTTTATGCTTGTAAGGTTGCCATCTTTTGCCAGTATTGAGCTTTAAGTGAATCACGCTCTACTCGGAAACCTTGATAATACAATTCTGCTAGAAACAATGCTGCTTTACCATGTCCTGCTTTTGCTACTTCTTCAAGTTCTTTCACTGCATCTTGAAAGTTCTTTTGCGATTGAATGGTATTAACCGCATTTGCATACACATGCTCTAGTTCGTGTTGTGTGAAATGTTGAATCATATATAACTCCTTATTTTAATTATGATTACCGCAAATTCTATCCAAAGACACTTTACTTTGAATATAAGCTAATTTAACTTTGAATTGTTAAATTATTATGACAAAAATAATGGAATTGTCAAATATATCGAGTGTCTTTCTGTAAATAAAAGCTTACACGATTAAACATTTCTAGCAAATAATTTTAAGTAAAATCAAAGTGAAAATAATAGAAAAGGAGAATAACATGTCAAACGTAATCGATGGTTTAACCTTTGATGTTCCACCATCTGAAAATCAAATTATTGAATTGGCACATCATCATCGAAAATTACTTGATGAGGCTATTTTCCATCAAGAAATTCATTTGGGTGATTATTGTTTAGCTCAGCGTAAAAGGGTTTATGATTTTGCGAGTACGCTTAGCCCAGAGCAAAAAGATCGTTTTTATGAAATTTATAACGGAGAGCTGCGCCGTATAGCAGATGATGATGATTTACATCCAGCAGATGCAGAAAGCGGTGTGGGAATGTTTGCTGTATTTGTTAGTTTAGTGATTATTGCATTTATCCTTTACTTCGCCTTTGTACGTACATTAGTAAGTTGACCTATAACCATCACGTTCAATAAACGATATTTTGGCGGCTTATTGAACGTGAGTCTTGTACTGAGTTACGTAGGCACATACACTACTTCTAATATTGAGGTTAGTCATGCTGTCTAAACATTTAAAACATAAAATCTTAGAGCTAAAATTAGGGCATAAATTAGATCAGTTTAATGTCTATTTAGTGATATTTATTCTAATAGCCATTTTTATTCTTGCATTTAATGCTCTGCTACGACCAGTGAATCAGGATCAATATCTGAAAGTTATGCAATTGGCTGAACAAGCTAGTCATCCCAAAACACAGGCTATGGCTTTGAATGTTTTACAAGCTCAAAAAATTCGTCGGGTCGAATATTTAAAACTATTAAATGCGTTTCAATTTGAATCTACACGTATCCAAGAATATCCTGCACTTTCGCTCGATGATGAATGAGTTTTAATCAAAGTAATTTATTTATAAATGAGGGATTTGTAGCAGTCGGGAAAATAAAATCTATTTATGCTAGACTGACCATCTTTTTAAAAAGCTGCTTTATTCTCAAGGAATTGACATGCAACAGCAATCGAATATGCAAAATAAATTCTTGATAGATGCTGATATCGGCGATGATGATGTCACATTACCGAGTTTACCTGCTGTCGATGTTCCCATTATTGAGCCAGCTGTAAAAACAACAGTTGAGACAACACCTGCACCAGCTACTAACGTCGAAATAACTGAGCAACACCAATCAGTATCTTCAGAAGAGGAAGAAGAAATCAAATCAACAGGTTTCTTTGGACGTATGAAGGATGGATTAACCAAAACTCGTCGTAGTTTTACCGATGGTATGGTCAATATTTTGATCGGTGGTAAAGAAATCGATGATGAGCTATTAGAAGAAGTTGAAGAACAACTTTTGGTTGCAGATATCGGTGTTGAGGCAACAAAAACAATTATCGCAAATCTGACAGAGCGTACAGCACGTGGAGATTTGATCTATTCACATGCTTTGTATAAAGCATTGCAAGAAGAGTTGGTAGCATTATTGGCTCCTCGTGTGAAGCCACTACATATTGATCCTAACAAGTCTCCTTATGTCATTTTAATGGTAGGTGTAAATGGTGTTGGTAAGACAACAACCATTGGTAAGCTTGCAAAACGTTTACAGGGTGAAGGAAAGAAGGTCATGCTTGCCGCTGGTGATACTTTCCGTGCCGCAGCGACTGAACAACTGCAGATCTGGGGCGAGCGTAACGATATCCCAGTTGTTGCACAGGGCCATGGTGCAGACAGTGCTTCTGTGATTTTTGATGCATTCGAAAGTGCCCGTGCAAAAGGCATCGATGTTCTCATTGCTGACACGGCAGGGCGTTTGCAAAACAAATCTAACTTAATGGAAGAGTTAAAAAAAGTTAAGCGCGTAATGCAAAAGATAGATGCGACTGCACCACATGAAATTATGCTGATTGTGGATGCTGGTACAGGGCAGAATGCGATCAATCAAGTACAGCTTTTTGATGAGGCTGTTGGCTTGACTGGTATTACAATTACTAAGTTAGATGGTACTGCTAAAGGTGGTGTCTTATTCAATATCGCAAGTCGTACTCATGTGCCGATTCGTTATATCGGTGTTGGGGAAAAAATTGACGATTTGCGTCCTTTCTCTGCTAAATCATTTGTTGCTGCTTTGTTCGAGACTGAGAAATAATTTTTAATTATTTAGCTTATTCTTTTAAAAAGAGGTTCTTAGAGCCTCTTTTTTATGTTCAAAGCAATGAAAGGAAATTAAGGTAAATCTACAGCTTTATTGTGATCTAAAAATAGGCAACCATTTATGGTCGTTTCAAAAATAAAACGATCTGTTATATTTTTTGGTCTACTAATAAAAAATAAGCCGTTATACACTACATTCAATCCAAGATAACACCCAAAGGGTAAAAGAGGAATAACAACATGAGTAACTTTTTAAACAGCATCAAAGCTCGTCGTACGATTTATGCAATTGGCAAAAACGTGACAGTAGATCAAGCGAAAATTGAAGAAACGATTCGTGAAGCAGTAAAACAAAGCCCTTCAGCATTTAACTCACAAACATCTCGAGTTGTGACGCTTTATGGTGAATCACATACAAATTTCTGGAACATCGTTCGTGAGACTTTACGTAAAATCGTACCAGCTGAAGCATTTGAAGGCACAAATCAAAAAATTGATAGCTTCGCAGCAGGTTTCGGTACAGCATTATTTTATGAAGATCAAGATGTTGTAAAAGGTTTACAAGAACAGTTTGCTTTATATGCTGATAATTTCCCAGTATGGTCTGAACATTCAAGTGCGATTGCTCAGTTTGCAACTTGGACGGCGCTTTCTGAAATTGGTATCGGTGCATCATTACAGCACTATAATCCGATTGTAGATGCGGAAGTTGCTGAGACTTATGATATTCCTGCAAATTGGAAATTACGTGCTCAGTTAGTATTTGGTTCAATTGAAGCGCCAGCAGGCGATAAACCATTTATGGATGACGCTGCACGTTTCAAAACTTTTAACTAAGTTTTCAAGATTATTAAAAAAGGGCACTTTCAAGTGCTCTTTTTTGTTTTGATATATCAGGTTCATCTAAAGTTCTATTTTTTATATCACTAAAAAAGATGTATATCTAATAAAAGCCGAATTGTAAGCACGGTCGGTTTGGTTTATTGTCATAAAATAGTCACAATCTCGTAGCATAGTGCATACGGTTTCATAAATAGTTTATATCGAGAAGAGTCTAATGTCTTTAAGAGTTGGTGTTGCTGCTTTAGGTTTATTTTTAAGTGGTTCAGTTTTTTCAGCAGTTACAATCACTGCACCAGAAGAAATTGTCATTCTTGCTGTAAACGGTCAAGAAGTAAATAATGGTCTTCTCGCATCAAAAAAGAATAACTATCAAGTTGATCCTGGTAATTTGACGGTCAATGTGCGCTATCGTGAATATTTTGAGCATTTAAATGGTGAGCATGACATCGTTAAATCTGGCGTTGTAACTTTACAAGCTACAGAACTTAAGGATAACCAGTCTTATGTACTTGGATTAGTGAATGCGCCTAAAAGTTTTGAAGCTGCAAAGAAATACGCTGAACAACCAACAGTTGCTTTGTATGATCAAAACAAAAAATTAGTTGTACAGCAAACGGGTGCGAATAATGAAGCTCAACCATGGTTTACTGGTAGTAATTTAATTAGTCGTACTCTAGATTTAACTAGTAAGAATAAAAATAATGCAGTAAATCAACCAGCACCAGTTTATGGTGTAGCAGCAACAAATCAAGTTATCGAAGCACCGATTGCAACTGTTGCGAGTACAAATTCGATCAAATCTACAGATCAGCAATTGGTTGATTTATGGCAGAAAGCATCTAAAGCTGAACGACAAAAGTTTATGGCTTGGTTGGTAGGTCAAACTAATTAATTTTTTAGTATCTGTTTAAAAAACCGATGTTATCATCGGTTTTTTATTGGCTCATGATTATTAAAATGTACTTAGATATAAGAAAAGCAAGAATTGAAGATATAGATCGTTTGGTTGAAGTAATTAATGCGGCTTATCGAAATCAATTTGGTCGAAGTTGGACAACAGAAAAAGTTTTTGTAGATGGGGTACGTATTACCAAAGAGCAATTAAGTAGAGACTTAAATCAATCAAATTTTGAATTACTTGTTGGTGAAAATGAACAAGGTTCTTTGGTTGGTTGCATTGGGTTAAATTTTGATAGTAGTTCTGTTGAAATTGGAACTTTTGCGATTGATCCAACAATTCAAAATTTAGGCATAGGGCATCGAATGTTGAGTTTTGCTGAAAAATATATACGTGACACTTATGCCGATGTTTTGAGTATTAATCTTTATGTACTTAATGTGCGTAAAGAACTTATTGAATATTATGAACGTAGAGGATTTAATCGCACTGGTGTTGTTGATGATTATCCAATAACTGCGGAGGTAGGAATACCATTAATCCCAGTAAGTCTAGTTGAAATGACTAAAAGAATTAGTTGAGTGGTTTGTGTATCTAAAGTAATTTAATTGTAATTACATTATGTGAAAAAAGAGGAAGTATGAACTTCCTCTTTTAATATTGATCAATTAATTACCTAACCAAATAAAATATCCCAAAAGCATTAAAGGCCATGCGATAAAAGGGCTAAATAACCATTTCCATAACCAAAATCTAGGTACAAATCCTACACCATGAATAAAACCACCTGAAATCCCAATCATGACTAACATGAGTATGCTGTGATTATAGTGACCATTTTCATCTAGCATGAGTGCAGGATGGACTAATAAAATTGCAGCAAGAGGCAATGCCAACAAAAAGGAAACGGTCATTGCAACAATTTGCGCTTTACTATTCTTTGGTGTTGACATGACTTGAGCCATTTTATTATTCCTCATCTAAGTCTTGGTGATGTTCAATATAGAGTGCACTAAGTACCCCAGCAAAACATGCCATCAGAACGCCTAGAATCCATGCAAAATACCACATTTCACATCTCCTGATTAATACAAACTATGAGAGTTTTCTTCAATATGTTTGTTGGTGATGACACCCCACATTTTGTAGTAAGACCAAGAGGTATAGATCAAAATGATAGGTACGAAAATACAAGCAGCTACTGTCATCACACCCAGTGTTTTATGACTAGAAACAGCATCCCACATGGTTAAGCTTGATGTTGGATCAATACTTGACGGTAATAAGAATGGGAACAATGAAAAACCTGCTGTTAAAATTGCACCAACAATCATGAGGCTTGTACCTGTAAAACTAGCTGCTGCTTTATGTTTTGCTGCGCTAATAATGACCAGTAAGGCTCCAAGAATTGCTGCAATAGGTGCTGCCATCGTGATTGGGTAAGTTGAATAATTATTTAACCAACCATGATTTGCATTTGTAACTACATCTTTTGCAAGTGGGTTTAATGCCGCATTTGTATCTACTGCCACTGCATAACTATAGCCTGAGATATTTCCAAAGAATAACCATGCACCTGCAGCCAAAAAGCATACTAGGAATACAATTGCCATGATTTGAGTTGCTTTGGCTGAGCGATTGTGAAGATCACCATCTGTACGCAACATTAACCATGCACCGCCATGTGCAGACAGCATGCTTAAACTCACTAAACCACAAATAAGTGCAAATGGATTCAATAATGCAAAGAAACTACCTGTATATTGAGAACGTAGAGTTTCATCTAGTGTGAATGGTACACCTAAGAATAAATTACCAAATGCAACACCAAATACTAGCGCTGGAACAGCCCCACCAATACACAATCCCCAGTCCCAAGAGTTACGCCATTGGGTGTTTTCTAACTTAGAGCGATAATCAAATCCAACGGGTCTGAGGAACAAGGCAAATAGTACTAATAATAGCGCCCAATACATTCCTGAGAATGCGACAGCATATACCATTGGCCATGCAGCAAAGAGCGCACCACCAGCAGTAATAAACCAAACTTGGTTGCCATCCCAGTGTGGTGCAATCGTATTGATCGCAGCGCGGCGTTCTGAATCAGTTTTTCCTACAAATGGCATTAATGCCATAGAGCCCATATCGAAACCATCGGTGAGGGCAAAGCCAATGAGTAGTACACCAACTAAAACCCACCAAATAATTTTTAGGAGTTCATATTCGATCATGATTGAGCCTCCTTAGTTTTTGCAGCTAGTTTCTCAAAATGATATTTACCAGTATGCAAAGAACTTGGACCTAAACGTGCAAATTTGATCATTAAGTACATCTCGATAATGAGCAATACAGTATAGAAAGCAGCTAGCGCGATAATTGAACCCCATACATCACCAGCACTCACACTAGAAGCAGAAAGATGTGTAGGTAAGATTTCACCAATTGACCACGGTTGACGACCACCTTCTGCGACATACCAACCCGTTTGTGCTGCAATCCATGGTAGAGGTAAAGCAAACAAGGCAAACTTAAGTAACCAAGGTTTATTCTCTGCATTACGTTTAGCCACAGCCCAAGTTGCAAGAATGAAGAGCAAGAGCATTAAGAAGCCTGAAGCAACCATTGCACGGAATGAGAAGAACAGTGCTGCTACGTTTGGAATAGTGTCTTTTGTTGCAGCCTGAATATGAGCTTCAGTTGCATCAACAACGTTTGGTGTATATTTTTTCAATAATAAACCGTAGCCAAGATCTTTTTGATTTTGCTCAAAAGATGCTAGCAATTCTGGAGAGCGATCACCAGCACGTAATTTTTCCAACTCGCTGTAAGCAACCATACCATTACGGATACGGACTTCATGTTCTTTCATGAGGTCATGTAAGCCTGTAACCTGTTTATCCGTAGAACGAGTCGCAATGATACCCATCACATACGGGATTTTAATTGCATAGTCTGTACGCATCTCTGCTTGGTTCGGGATACCAAATAGAGTGAAAGCAGCAGGTGCAGGTTCTGTATGCCATTCAGCCTCAATCGCTGCGAGTTTAGTTTTTTGAACGTCACCCAACTCATAGCCTGACTCATCACCAAGTAAGATGACTGAGAGTGTAGATGCTAGACCGAAGATCGCAGCAATAGCGAATGAACGACGTGCAAATGGTAAATCACGTTTCTTTAATAAGTAATAGCTTGAGATTGCCAATACAAAGATTGCGCCAGTGACATAACCAGCAGAAACAGTATGTACAAATTTTACTTGAGCAACTGGGTTGAAAATCAAAGCGCCGAAATCAACCAATTCCATACGCATGGTTTCGTAGTTAAACGCTGCACCTACAGGATTTTGCATCCAACCGTTTGCGATCAGAATCCACAGCGCAGACATATTTGAACCGATCGCCACTAACCAAGTTACACCTAAATGCTGGACTTTAGATAAACGATCCCATCCAAAGAAAAACAGACCGATAAAAGTGGATTCGAGGAAGAAAGCCATTAAGCCTTCGATGGCAAGTGGTGCACCAAAGATGTCTCCTACATAGTGAGAGTAATATGCCCAGTTCGTACCAAACTGAAACTCCATTGTTAAGCCAGTAGTAACACCTAAGGCAAAGTTAATCCCGAAGAGTTTTCCCCAGAATTTGGTCATATCTTTATAAATCTCTTTGCCTGAAATCACATATGTGGTTTCCATAATGGCAAGAATAAACGCAAGACCTAAAGTTAGAGGGACGAAAAGAAAGTGATACATTGCGGTCATTGCGAATTGGAACCGCGAAAGATCGACCACGCTTTCAGAAATCATCAACGTGTCTCCTGATTGTTGGACATGTCGCCAGCAATACGCTCAGCGACTTCATTGTTAAAATCTTTGGGAATTGTTGGGGCATCAAACCAGATGTTTTTAATCACAAGTAAAATCACAACTTTAATAATAAGAATGATTGTGATTTCACGGATTAATTTCCGATTAGGATCTTGAGAACTCGTGTTCATAGAACTTAGCCTCATATTTAAAAGATGTAAAACATTATTAAATAAAATTTATTAAAAATAAACCTTTAGGATAGTTTAAATAAATATAAACAATAAAAATTATTAAAAACAAATATTTATTAGTATTCTTGATTAATTTTAATTCTAATTATTATCCAACTAAATTGATTGGTTTTTATTATTTTAAACTTGATTAAAACAGTTGTGATTTAATAATTTTATTCCGATTAAAAAGGTTTGATTTAATGTTAATTAATTTAATCTAAAACCAAGTAAAATAGTATGATAATAAAATATCTAGTATTTACATATGCTTATAAAGTCACTTACATAAATAAATAAAATTAATGATGAAACAGTACTAAAACCTAGTGTAATTGTAGATTTTATTGTTGAAATTGTGATGCAATTCGCTATATACGCTTTTAGCTAAACTAGAGTGATAGGAGGGCTGATCTAAACGACAAATATTGTTACTCTTTTTGTAACTGTTTGTAATTTTTGATCGTTTGGTGAGCGTTTTGCTTTTGATAAGAATGAAAAATTAATCAGGCGTAAAAAGTTTGTTCGAAATAGATATTTTTTTTGCCAAATAATGCGAGTTGGATTTTCGGCTAATGAGTAGAACCTGAGACTGTAACTCCAGTTCACCGTATTCTGGCTCAACCTGAACATAATAAAGTTGTCCAAATTCATCTCTTACACGCGCTTGTGCTGAAAAACCAGGACGCGCGTTCCCTGTTGAAATGGTTGCTAAGCGACCAACAAGATTTGAATGAGTGTGGGTAACCTTGGGTTTGATGACCTGATCCAGACAGTGAATCATAAAAACGGTAAAGAATATGTCGATGACTAAAGCTGGAATGAATAAATAGTAAGGTGAAATAAAATAGTGTTGAAGTGCAAAAAAGGATAGTTCAAGAAAGTAGCCGGCAAAACTAAAGTTAATCAGTAAGAACACAACGATTAAATATTTTGAGAATTTAACATCTAAAAGAGGTGAGTTCAGCAACCATTCTGGTGTTAGTTTCTTAACTAAAGAACTTGGACGTAAACCTACAAAAATCCCAATAGTTTCCGCTATGCTGAGAAAAATCAAAGCCACAACACTCATGTGAAATGGCATCAGATAATAATTTAGAAAAAACTCAGTCATAGCAGAAGTCTTATTGCGTATTAATCAATATAAATACCACCATCAGAGTGGACTTCCAAATTTACCTTCTGAAGATGTTCACCTAGGCATGGACCTGAAATACATTCGCCAGTTTCAACTGAAAATAAAGCTCCATGGGTTGAGCATTGAATGTATTCACGATCTTGATCCAAGAATTGATTTTCTAAGTATTCCAGTTCAGTTTGTAAGTGAGGACAAATGTTTTGATATGCATAAAAACTTCCATCTTTTTGTGTAATAAAAATGGTTGTTCCCTTCATGGTGTCAAATGTACGTGACTCACGTTCTGGGACTTCCTCAGTCATGCAAATTTTTTCCATCTTAAGCACATTCCTGTTGAGCATTTTTAAATTGTTCAAAAAGTTTAGCGTAGTTTTCTACACTTAAACGAGGGCCAAATTGAGCGACAACTTCACTTGATATCAAGATTGCGAGCTGTGCTGCCGCATCCAGTGAAAGTCCAGCGTTAATTGCATATAAAAACGCACCCGCAAAGGCATCACCAGCACCATTTGTGTCTACAGCATTCACATGGCGACCTGCAACATGAAATTGATTTGCAGGATCAATAATGACTGCGCCATTTGCCCCTTGAGTAATCACGATATGTTGGTTGTTAGATTTTAAAGCCTCAATTGCTGCATCGAGCGTTTCAGTGTTCGTGAACATAAGTGCTTCTTGTTCATTACAGAATAATAAATCTACACCATCATCCATTAACTCTTCGAGACCTTGACGTGCATATTGCACCATCGCAGGATCTGAAAGAGAAAGGGCGATTTTAACACCATGTTCTTTAGCAAGAGCACGAGCTTGTTTGACAGCAGCTCTTGCTGTATCGCTCGTAGATAAATAACCTTCGATATATAGCCATTTAGCAGTTTTTAAGGGTTCAAAATCTATTTGTTCAGCAGTCAATTCTGCTGTGATGCCTAGAAAAGTGTGCATTGTACGTTCAGAATCTGGGCTAATCAGTACCATGCAGGTACCTGTAACACCATTGCTGATTGACTGACTTGTTGTTGTAATGCCAGCTTCATTTAGTCCATTTAGATAAATAGAACCTAATTCATCGTTACCTACACGGCAGCCATAAAATGCTGAACCACCTAATGCACTGAAAGCTACCGTTGTATTTGCTGCAGAACCACCACTTGCCTGACCTTTATACGTTTGCGTTTTTTGTAGCTGTTGAAAAAGAGCTGTTTGTGTTTCACCATCGGTCAACTGCATCGTACCTTTTTGCAAAGCATGTTCTGTTAAGAACTCATACGAAACTTTAAATTCTTGGTCAATGAGCGCATTACCAATTGAAAAAAGATCAACAGTTGCCATGTTTGTCATCACAGTTAAAAATCAAAACATGAAGTTTACACGAATGCTCAAGATTACAGTAGTTTGTTGAAGAAAATTCACTTCATTTACGGTGAGCTTTCCATGCTTATTATTTTTAATGTTCAAGGACTGGAATTAAAAAATATCAGACATCAATTTTATGTCACTCGCTGCATTTTTCTACAAAAACATAGTAATTTACATGGATATCTGTAGGGATTGTTCGGTAGACTCAGTATCATAAATTGTAATCATTTTATTAGATAATTGGAGAACTCATGACTGTCGATGTTTCTGAAAGCATTAATCAAACTATTCATCCTGCGTTTCAGCTATTACGTCAACACCATGTAGAAGCACTTGATATTCAAGTATCTGAATATAAACACAAAGTGACAGGCGCAATTCATTACCATTTGGCGACTTCACACGATGAAAATGTCTTTTTAGTTGCGTTTAGAACTCAGCCAATGGATTCCAAAGGTGCTGCACATATTCTTGAACATACTGCATTATGTGGTTCAGAAAAATTTCCTGTACGTGACCCATTCTTTTTAATGATCCGTCGCTCATTAAATACATTTATGAATGCATTTACAGCCGCAGATTGGACAGCATATCCATTTGCCACTCAGAATAAAAAGGACTTCCAAAACTTATTGTCTGTTTATTTGGATGCTACGTTTGCTGCAAATTTAAATCCTTTAGATTTTGCGCAAGAGGGTATTCGTATTGAGTTGGAAAATGATCAGGCAGTTTACAAAGGTGTAGTCTTTAATGAAATGAAAGGTGCAATGAGCTCACCTACAGATCAACTTTATCATCAGCTTGCTCATCATTTATTTCCTGAAACTACCTATCATTACAACTCTGGTGGTGATCCAAAGGATATTCCTGATCTGACGTATGATCAGTTAGTTGATTTTTACAAAACTCATTATCACCCAAGTAATGCCGTATTTATGACCTTTGGTAATCAAAGTGCTTATGATTTACAAGAGCAATTTGAAACTTTAGCGCTTCATAAGTTTTCTAAAGGTACAACTTTATATTCAAAACCAGAAAAGCGACTCACAGCTCCACTTGAGGTGATTGAGAATTACGCGGTTGATAGTGAAGATTTGAAAGATAAAACTTATCATGTTTTATCTTGGTTGTTGCCTGAAACAAGTGACATTAAATTACGTTTAGGTATGCGTTTGGTTGAAGGTATTCTTCTTGAAAATTCTGCTTCACCATTACGTCACTATTTGGAAACTTGCGGATATGCACAATCAACTGGTCCGTTGATGGGCGTTGATGATAGTAACTTTGAAATGACTTTCTATTGTGGGGTTCAAGGCTCAAATCCAGAGCACGCAAATGAATTCCGTGATGGTGTGTTAAAAGTTTTGAATGATGTTGCTGTTAAACCAGTTGATACGGATTTAGTCGACGCGATATTGCATCAAATCGAATTGCATCAACGTGAAATTAATGGCGATGGAACACCATACGGACTTAGCTTGATCTTAAATGGTTTAGGTAGCGTTATTCATCATAATGATCCTGTTCACGTTTGGGATGTTGATTCTGCGATAGAACAAGTCAAAGAGGAACTCAAAGATCCAATGTGGCTATCTAATTTAATTCAAACGCATTTGTTAGATAATCCACATCGTGTACAAATGACGCTGGTACCAGATGCCACTAAATCAATCAAAGAACAACAAGCTGAACAAGCACGTTTAGCTGAAATCACTGCAAATCTAAATGATGAACAGAAGATTGAGATACAAAAGCAAACTGAAGCTTTAAAGCAGCGTCAGGATACACCTGATGATTTAGATTTATTACCAAAAGTTGGTTTGGAAGATATTCCAGCAGAGTTGCAAATTGTACAAGGTCAATTACGTGAGATCATTTCAAATGGATTAGACACACCATTGAATCTTTATCATGCTGGAACCAATGGTATTTACTATCAACAAGTTTTAATCCAAATCCCAAATGAAATTGTGCAATCGCCATATTTTAATTTGCTTTCAATTTTGATGGGCGAGGTTGGTGCAGGAGAATATGATTATTTAGAACTTCAACAAATTCAAACTGCCGTCAGTGGTGGTTTGGGTATGGGAGCTTCATTACGAAGCAAAGTTGATGATAAAGATCGTATCAGCGCATGGTTAACTTTAACGACCAAATCACTTACTCAAAAATTAGATGCGATTCAGTTGTTGAAGTTAGCATTTGAGAAATTAAGATTTGATGAAAAAGATCGAATCATTGAGCTGTTACAACAACGTAAAACTCGCTGGCAGTCCCGTTTATCAGGTTCTGGACATAGTTATGCTATGCAAACTGCCTCACGTCAAATGAGTGCATTAGCACGCCGTGATTATCATAATACGGGTTTAGGTGCATTAAACTGGTTAAGTGATTTAGTGGCTAAAATCGATAATGATGAAGCAGCTTATCAGGCATTAATCGATGAGCTTAAGGCGATTCACCGAAAGCTTTTACAAGCACCAAAACAGTTCTTATTGGTTTGTGAAGAACATCATTCAGACCGTTTAGTGGAAGAAATCCAAAATGTCTGGGATAAGTTAGATGTCAGCAAAGAACCCGTAACATTAACCACTGTGGACCACGTAGATACAAATTATGATGAAGCTTGGTTAATTCAGTCAAATGTTCAGTTCTGTGCATCCGCTTATCAAGCCGTGGACGTTGCACATGTTGATGCAGCTCCACTCATGGTATTAGCAGCATATTTACGTAATGGCTATTTGCATAGTGCTATTCGTGAAAAAGGTGGGGCGTATGGTGGTGGAGCAAGCTATGATGGCAATGCCTGTGCTTTCCGTTTCTATAGCTATCGTGATCCGCGTTTAGCAGAAACCTTTACTGATTTTGAAGCGAGTATCCAGTGGCTATTAAATGCTGAACAAAAAGAACATCAACTTGAAGAAGCAATTCTTGGATTGGTGTCTGGTATGGATAAGCCTGGGTCACCTGCTGGAGAGGCAATAACGGCATGTTATGCATTACTACATGCACGCACACCAAAGTTCCGTAAACTTCTACGTGAACGATTATTGCATGTTACTTTAGCTGATTTACAAAGAGTTGCAAAAGAATATCTATTGGAGCAAAAACCTGTGAGAGCAGTAGTGGCTCCATTTGCTAAACGTGAGGAGTTACAAAACTTAGGTTTTGAAATTCAGCAAGTCAATTAAAAGAAAAAATTGGAGACCGCTATGACGTTCAAAAAAATTGAACGTGCTCAATTGGAACTAAGTATACTCGCTATACTTAGTTCTTTTGCTGCATCAAACACCTTTGCACAAGTCGCAGAACCTGCCACTCCAGCTACTGTCGAAGCATGTGTTGCATTAAGCTCGAGTGCAGACCGCTTGGCTTGCTATGACAGCATGTTTAAAGCTCCAACCGTCATTGAGCCGCAGGTTACAGAACCAATGGTAGCGGCTGCACCTCCCGTTAAATCAAAAGAGTTAGAAAAAAGCCCACCTGAAAGTTTAAAAGATAAAGTGGTTCAAAAGGTCAGCGATTTGAATCTGATTGGCGCTGCTCCGAAATTTGATCCAAATGTATCTTTACTAGATCGACGTTGGGAGTTATCTGAAGAGAGTAAACTGGGTGTTTGGAATATTCGTGCGTATCAGCCTGTTTATTTACTGCCAGTTTTTTGGACAAGTGATAAAAACGAATATCCAGAGAGTCCGAATCCAAATAACACAGTGACAGATAAGCAAAATTTGACTTCTTCTGAAGCTAAATTCCAGATTTCCTTAAAAACCAAAGCTTGGGAAAATATTTTCGGAAATAATGGTGATCTGTGGTTGGGTTATACACAATCATCACGCTGGCAAGTATATAACTCAGAGGAATCTCGTCCATTTCGAGAAACCAACTATGAGCCAGAAGCCAGTTTAATGTTTAGAACAAATTATGAACTTCTAGGGTTAAATGCACGCCTATTAGGTGTGACGCTGAATCACCAATCAAATGGTCGTTCAGATCCATTATCAAGAAGTTGGAATCGAGTTATCTTCAATCTTGGTTTTGAGAAAGATAATTTTGCTTTGATGCTACGTCCTTGGTATAGAATTGAAGAAGATGTGAAAGATGATAACAACCCTGATATTAAAGATTATATTGGGCGCGGAGATTTGACAGCTTTCTACCGACACAAGGAAAATGATTTTTCACTTATGTTGCGCCATTCACTGAAAGGTGGTGATAAGTCACATGGGGCTGTGCAGTTTGATTGGGCATTTCCAATCAAAGGTAAGTTACGTGGTCATCTACAACTGTTTGATGGCTATGGTGAGAGCTTGATCGACTATAATCATCGAGCAACATATGTCGGACTTGGCGTTTCTTTGATGAACTGGTACTAAATGAGTTTAGACATTCCTGATCCATTATTGCAGCTTGAGGCAAATTGTGGGGTTTTTGCAGTCTGGTTGATTCTAAAGCAATATCAATCAAATATTGATATTGCTGAGCTTATTCAATTATGTCGGCATGATTACAACGAAGGAACCTTTACAATCGCTTTGGCTGTGGCCTTGAAAAAGCTAGGATTTGAAGTCTCATTCTATACCGCTCCTGACCCTGATATTGATGAAATTGAAAAGCAAATTTACTTAGAGGCAAAGCAACTTCAGATCCCAATTAGACCTGCTTTGACGTATGAGAAGATTCAGCAAGCCTATGAAGATGGCAAATTCGTTATTGTGTTTTATGACACATTAGATGGGGCGGGAAATCAGTCGTTGATCTATTCTATTGATGAGCAAGAAATTAGTTTTTGTGATCATTTTGAGGTTATGTCAAAGGCTGTATTCGAGCAACAATACCAAGCTGATGAAATTTGTCAGCAAGCTATCGTGGTCGAGCAGCCTTTAAACTTCTATCCAATCTGAATATTCGCATTTGCATGTTTCAAGCGGCTCTTTTTAGGGGTTGCTATGAGATATGCAAGGGTGAGTGGACCTAGTCGTCCTGTATACATAAGCAAGCTTAATACAAATAAACTACCGTCATGTAATTCGCCTGTCACACCACGAGAAAGTCCAACCGTACAAGCAGCTGAGACGACTTCAAACATCAAATCTAAAACATCTAATTTTGGTTCAAGCAGAAAAAGCGTAAAACACCCGATAAATACTAACATACCTGTAATTGCAGCTACGGCTAAAGCTTTATAGGTCGTTTCATGAGAAACAGAGTGATTAAAAATACGAATTTCTTCGTTACGTCGTAAAAATGAAACAACAGTAAGTAATAAGATCACAAATGTTCCAACTTTTATACCGCCTGCCGTACTTAAAGAGCCACCACCAATAAACATCAATAGCATAGTAAGTAGCGCGGTACTATGCTCCATTGCACTGGTATCGATGGTATTAAAACCTGATGAACGAGGAACAGTAGCCTGAAACCAAGAGTTCATCGCTTGTTCACCTAATGTCATTGGACCAAGTGTTAATGGGTTATTTGATTCTAAAAGCCAAATAAGAATAAAAGCGATAAGATTTAAAATAAGGATAGTGCTTAGTATAAGTTTGCTATTCGGTGTTAATTTACTCCATTTCTTATTCTGTTTTACATCAATTAGTACTAGAAAGCCGATACCACCCAGCGTATAAAGCATACTAATGGTTAAGCAGATCAAATAATGACTTTGAAAGTTGATTAAACTATTGTCAAATAAAGAAAAGCCTGCATTGTTGAAAGCTGAAATACTGTAGAAAATCGAATAATACAATCCTCGCCCGACACCATACATTGGAATAAATGATGTACTCAGGATGATTACACCAATCAATTCAAATAATAAGGTATAAAGTACAACGCCTTTTGCTACGAATGTAACTTTAGATAAGCTTGTTTGCCCTAGGCTGTCTTGAGCCATCATTTGTTGTTTAAGACCTAATTTGGGTGCCAAACTGAGAGCAGCCAAAATCGCGAAGGTCATAAAACCTAAACCACCAGATTGAATCAATAATAAAATTATAACTTGTCCGAGATGGTTAAATGATTCATTTAAATTCACCACAGATAGACCAGTAATCGTGACCGCTGAGGTTGCAGTAAACAAAGCATCCATCCAGCTTAAGTTTCCTTTGTTTGCAATCGGAAGTTTAAGCAGTAATGTTCCAATAATGATAAAGCTTAAGAACCCAATCGCGAGCAATGTCGGTGGGCTAAGATTAAATATCTTTTGCGAATTTATTTTTATGGTCATTTAGAGGAAGCATCCCGATAATTTTTTTAGATGGGTGAGTAATCCTTCTAATATGAGTACGTCACCTGTTTGTAAGGTAAAACTAGAGTCAATTTCATAAATAATTTGTTCATCACGTTTAAGTAGTAAAAGTTTGATATGAGGTTCTTGTTTGAGAATGCCTGATAGATTTACCTTGTTTAGTTTCTCATGCACAGGCACTTTAATGATGTAATGATCATGATCGAGTGCCATGTAGCGGCTAACCATAGGATAGTTAAGCGCTTGCGCAACACGAACCCCCATGTCTTCTTCAGGATGAATAATTTTAGTGATATTTAAGTGAGAAAGAATTGTGTGATGAGCTTTGGTTTTAGCTTTTACTAAGATTTTTTCTACACCCAAATTTTTGAGGTTTAATACACACAAAATACTTGCTTCAATATCTTCACCAATTGCAACAACAACGGCATCACAATTTTGAATATTCAATTCTTCTAGTACGTGCTCATCTGTAGCGTCAGCAATAACGGCATGAGTGATTTGATCAGCCAAATTTTCCACATTGCGCTTGATCGTATCAATTCCAATAACATCATGATTCAGTTTAGTGAGTTCTAATGCAACAGTCGCCCCAAAACTTCCTAAACCAATGACTGCAAACTGTGCCATAACGATCCTTAACTAAATGAAAAAAAAATCTTTTTAACTATTTTAAGACGGAATAATTTGAGCGTGTGTAATCATTTGTGTGTAAAGAAAATCAACTTATAAAAAGACAATATTCAAAATAAAACCGACATATTTGTCGGTTTTAAATCAGATCAGATTTACTTATTTGAGGAAACGTTTATATCCAATATTATCGCTAATTTCAGCATATGGATATGTGATTTGCTCTAAAGTTTCAATCAGACCATCTGGATTTTGCTTCGCATCAGTTGCCTCTAAACCAACCAAAACACGACCTTCAGCTGCACCATGATTACGATAATGGAATAAAGTGATGTTGTGGGTTGGGCCGAGACGCTCAAGGAAGGTTAACAGTGCTCCAGGTCGCTCAGGGAATTCAACACGGAATAGACGTTCATTTTCAATGTTAGCGTGTCCACCGATCAAATAACGGATGTGAAGTTTAGCTACTTCATCATCAGATAAATCATCTACTTCATATTGCTGTTTGAGCATTTCATGAATTTCATGGCGTTCAGTTTCACCACCTTTCAAGCTAATTCCGACAAACACTTGAGCTTGATTGCTATCACTTGCACGATAGTTGAACTCAGTAATGTTGCGTCCTTGCAATGAACGGCAGAAATTCAAAAAAGCACCTTTCTGTTCTGGAATCGTAACAGCGTAAATTGCTTCACGACGTTCACCGAGTTCGGTGCGCTCAGCAATATAGCGTAAGCGATCAAAGTTCATGTTCGCGCCACACACAATTGAAACCATGTTCTTATTATTTAATTGGTGTTCAGCTACATACTTTTTGATACCAGCTAATGCCATTGCACCAGATGGTTCAACAATACTACGGTTTTCATCAAAAGTATCTTTAATGGCAGCGCAAATTTCATCTGTATTTACTGTCACGATATCAGGTTCTACGATAGGTCCTGAATTATCAGATTTGCGTAGACGAACCATTTCGAAAGGTAATTCGCCTATTTGTGCTACTGCTGTACCATCCGCAAATAAACCAACATGAGGTAGAATTACACGTTCATTTGATTCTAGTGCTGCTTTTAAACAAGCTGATTCTTCGTATTCAACACCAACAACTTTAACATGTGGTGCAACTTCACCTAAATATGCTGCAACTCCAGCAATCAAGCCACCACCACCAACAGCAACAAAAACATATTCAACATCACGCCATTGACGCAATATTTCATTTGCTATGGTTCCTTGACCTGCAATGACCAATTCATCATCGTAAGGTGGAATGAAAACTAAACCTTCATCTTCTGCGCGTTGTTTGGCATATTTGTTCGCGACATCAAAGCTATCGCCGTGTAAAACGACCTGACCACCAAGATTTTTTACAGCCTGAACTTTAATATCAGGTGTTGTACTAGGCATAACAATGATCGCATGAATCCCTAGTTTTTTTCCTGACAGTGCAACACCTTGAGCATGATTACCCGCAGATGCGCAGATAACACCACGTTCCAATTGATCTTTTGGTAATTGACTAATTCTGTTATAAGCACCGCGTAATTTGAAAGAGAATACAGGCTGTAAATCTTCACGTTTAAATCGAATATTATTATTAATTTTTTGACTAATTCGTGGAGCTGCTTCAAGCGGTGTTTCAATCGCAACATCATAAACCGTTGCTTGTAAAATTTGTCGTACCACACGAGACAGCATGTTCATCTTCCCTATAACAGTTTAAAATAGTCAGTCATTGTAGCAAACCCCTGTGCATTTGCGCTGTTTTCTTGCAGCAAATGTCAAAATAGTTGAGTGAAGTCATGAGTCTATATGCAACCCAAGATGAAAAAAAACAAGCTGCGGCAAAAGCAGCTTTAAAGCATTTGCCTAAAGGCGGCATTTTGGGCGTAGGAACAGGAAGTACCGTTAATTTTTTAATTGATTTATTACCTGAATTGCAATTAGAAGCTGCAGTTGCGAGTTCAAATGCGACAGCAGAGCGCTTAAAAAAACTTGGCATCGAAGTTGTAGATATGAATTCAGTAGGTGGTCTAGATGCTTATGTTGATGGTGCAGATGAAATTGATCGTCATATGCACATGATCAAAGGTGGCGGTGCTGCTTTAACTCGTGAGAAAATTGTTGCTTCAATTGCGAAAAAATTTGTATGTATTGTTGATGACTCAAAGTGGGTTGAGCAATTAGGTCGTGATTTTCCTTTACCTGTTGAAGTCATTCCGATGGCGCGATCAGCTGTTGCACGTAAAATTGTAGCTTTAGGCGGTGATCCTGTTTATCGTGAAGGTGTTGTGACAGATAACGGAAACGTAATTTTGGATGTTTATAACTTAAATATTTTAAATGCGATTGAGTTAGAAAAAACACTCAATAATATTCCTGGTGTTGTTACAAATGGAATTTTTGCTTTAAATGCAGCTTCTATTGCAATCGTAGCTACCAATAATGGTATCGAAGAACGTACTGCACAATAATAATGCAATCTGTAAAATCAGACGAGAAACTACCAGAAATTAAAATGGTTCGACACGCAAGAGCTAAGAATTTACGCCTGCGTGTGGATCCAACTGGAATTCGTCTGACCGTGCCTTTATTTTGTTCACAGCGACAAATTCAGATGTTTCTCAATCAATCAGAACAATGGTTGATTGAGACATGGGAAAAACAACAAAAGCAAAATCCCAAGTATTCAGAATTTCCTGAACACTTACAATTGTTTTATCATTCAAAACCATTTTCTGTAATTCAACAATCTCAACGTATGATTTTTAAATTTGATTGGGAAAATAACATATTGCATGTTAAAAATGATCAGATTGAAAGAGCACTACAATCTGCTGTTTTATCTTACAGTAAAGAATTTTTACCCATATTCCTAAATGAGATGAGTAGAGAAATTGGGTTGAGTTTTAGGGACTGTTCAATTCGAAAACCAAAAACACGATGGGGTAGTTGTAGTTCGCAGCATGACATCATGCTAAATGCGGGTCTAGTACTTATGCCTGAATATTTAGTTCGATCTGTATGTATACATGAATTGGTTCATACGGTTCACTTTGACCATAGTGCAGTTTTTTGGGCTGAAGTTGAAAAACATGACCCAAATTATTTGGAGAACCGCAGGCAACTGAAAAATAATCAATTACCTGCGTGGTGGTATGTTAAATAAACTTACATTCAAGTTGTGTTTTTGATAATTGATCAGGTGCCTTTCGCACATCTAAACCATAACTAGCACTTTGAACTTGATTTTCCTTAATTTTTACTTGAAGGAAAGCATATTCTAATGAAACATTATTTGGTTCAGTTGAGCTACTATTTAGAATATATTCTCTTGTCGTTTTGTTGACTTGTAAAAGATTATCTGTACTGTCTGCATCAAGTACTGAACGATAAATTTGAGTTCCTTTGATAAGTTCAACCGCACCATTAGCACGTATATTGAGTGTGCAGTTATTCGTATTGTCTTTATAACTACCAATTAAATATTCAATAGATGGCAAGTTGGGGTTTAGATTGTTAACGCCAGTTATTCCTTGTTTGCAGGCAAATAATGACCCATTACAAGTCTCAGTACTATCTATGAAACCAACAGCTCGGCGATAGTCTCCAGCACCAGACACTCTGAATACTTGTGAGGAGTTAAATCTAGGTTCCTCACCAGCATACAATTTATCCTCTAATTGACGATAGCCATCAGGATTAACAGTCGCTTGTTGGTAATTGTTTGCAAGTTTCAAAACTGCTTGTTTTAAAGAAGATGCGAATAAATTTCTGGTGTTCTCTTGATTCTTGGCAATATCAATAAGATTGTTTTTTGCAGGATCAACATTATCGGGTGGGGTTACCACTAATGTTTTTAAGACACTATTGTCACCGCGAATAAGTTTTGAATCCAAATAACCATCTTTTAAATCCAGTGCAATGTTCTTGGTAAATTCATCATATGAATTTGTTGGATATACATTAGCCCATTGTTGAATATAACCAAAACTAAAGTAAGTGTTTATATATAGTGCAAGTCGAGAAACAATATCCTGTTGTGTGAACACATTAAGTTGGTTAGAAGTATTTAAATTAGGAAAGTCATTGCGGTGAAATGCTCTTAGAAGTGCTGTGTTTACATCTTGAGTGGCTAAAGATAAATGTAGCTCACTAATTTGAGTTGGATCTACTGTCTCATTGGGTAAATGACCAGACCGGATTAACGCACGCTGGTAGATAGCCTCAGAACTTGGATTGATGAAGATTGGTTGTGTTAAATTGCTAGTATCTACTTCGATCAATGCATGTTGTGTAATATTCAACGGTTTGTATAGACCACTTAGAAAATCAAAAACCAAAGAACTAGGTTTTGTTGATAATTCAATTCTATAAAGACGTTTAGTGTTTAAAACTGAAGGTAGTGTAACTGTAAGATTAGATGTCGTGCTCGCTTGTTGCTCTAAGACGAGTGTGTTGTCAAAGTTATCATACAACTTAACGACTACATCACGCATCTCAACAGGAACTTTGATATCGAAATTCTTGGGCTTAGGAACAGTCACTATAGGTGCTGGGTCATTTTTTGCTTCACTTTCACCACTACCACAACCAACCAAGGCTGTACTGATTAGTAAAGTGCTAACACCAAGACATAAAAATTGATTTAATCTTTGTTTTGTTCTCAAAGAAGGCATTCCAGCTCTCCAAAATTCTGCATCCATGAAAATTATTATTTCCGCTTGGGTTTTATTCTATGCGAATATCCTAATCATTCAATAGAAATTCATGATCAATGGTCGTTTGCTATCATTTTTTATAATTTAGATGCTTAAGTTTGACTTGTTCTGTGCAATTAAGCCATCCGATGACAATTCTTTCGTCAGACTTGAATATAGCTCTCTTATAGAAATCTTCATACGTGGTGCAGACTTATAGATTGAGAAATATGAGTCAAACTGCCATACTAGCCAACAAATTCAAGTATTGAGGTGCTGCACGTGATTTCTGTTGGTATTGTTGGGGGAACTGGATATACAGGCGTTGAATTATTACGTCTTTTATTAAGACATCCGCAAGCCCGAGTTGATGTTTTAACATCACGTACAGAAGCAGGAAAACGTGTAGCTGATATGTTTCCAAGTCTTCGTGGACACACTGAATTAGAGTTTTCTGATCTTGATCTAGATCGTCTCAAACAATGTGATGTTGTTTTCTTTGCAACTCCACACGGTGTAGCAATGCAACATGCTCAAGAATTGATTGATGCTGATACTAAAGTTATTGATCTAGCTGCTGACTTTCGTTTGCAGAATCTTGCTGAATTTGAAAAATGGTATGGCATGCAACACAGCTGTCCAACTGTTTTAACTGAATCGGTTTATGGTTTGACAGAGCTTAATCGCGAAAAAATCAAAAATGCGAGAGTAATTGGTAATCCAGGATGCTACCCGACAACAGTTCAATTGGGTTTGGCTCCGCTTCTAAAAAATGATACAACCCTCATCAATACTCAAAATATCATTATTGATGCGAAATCAGGTGTATCGGGTGCTGGACGAAAAGCAAGTCTTGGCATGATTTATAGTGAAAATGCAGATAACTTCAAAGCATATGGAGTTGCAGGTCACCGACATCATCCAGAGATAGTTGAAGCGCTTGAAAATATTTCTGGGCAAAAAGGGCAATTCAATCAAATTTTATTTGTGCCACATTTGGTGCCGATGATTCGTGGCATGCTAAGTACTATATATGTAGATTTAACAGAGCAAGGTCAGCAGTTGGATATCCAAGCTCTATATGAAGATTTTTATAAAAATGAACGGTTTGTAGATGTAATGCCTGCTAATAGTTCACCTGAAACTCGTAGCGTGCGCGGGGCGAACGAATTACGTATCGCTTTATATCGTTTACAAGAAAATAAGCTGATTATTCTTGTCGCACAAGATAACTTGGTTAAAGGTGCCGCTGGTCAAGCGATTCAAAATATGAACTTAATCTTTAATTTTGATGAAGCTGCTGGCTTAGAAGGTATTGGTTTATTACCATAAAAAACGGTTTTATACTTCACACACATTTAAATTTCGATTTAAATGTGTGTTTTGATGTAAGTCATAACGATAGAGATGATGATGGATAACGTTGATCCGACTATTTCACCAGATAGTTCCGCTAACAAAAATAACTTTCTCAAAACGAATTTACCTTTAGTGATTGCTGCTACAGTATTAATCGGTGGCAGTTTTATGCTTGGTTATACCGTAGGTCATCGTCAAGGATTAACAGTTGTTGGTTATGATGCAGATGCAGAGCAGTTAGTTGAAGTTGTACAAAAGCAAAAGACTGCTTTAGATTCAGTTAGCAAAAGTTTAAATGCAGCTGTTCAAGAAAGAGATATGGCTGTAGGAAATGCTGATGAGCTGTTTAAAGCGATAAATCAAGCAAATGCTGATAAAACTCAATTTGAAACAATGAATGCAATTTATCGTGAGACATTGAGACAGCGTGGCGGCGTTAGCTTAACAATTCAGAATCTTGCAGTTAAATCACTTCCTGAAAATGCCTATGAATATCAAATTGATTTAATCCAAGTAAGTCCAAGCAAGCGTCGTGCTGTAGGTTCAGTTGAGTTGCGATTGATTAAAGATACGGAAATACTTGTAGTGCCATTAGAAGACAAAAACTTCAATTTTGATGATTTTGAACGATTGACTGGTCGTTGGACAATGCCAAAAGGTTTTGTCCCTCAGTTTATTGAAGTAAGATTATCAGGTGGTGCTACACCTGTGATTAAGAGATTTAGTTGGCAGCGTGGTCAACCAGTAGATGTAAGCTCTGCATTTGTTTCTGAAATCCCACAAGCCGAAGCAAATGCCCAATAATTTAGTAGATCAAGTAACCAATATGCGAAGATATAAACGTCAGATGAGTTTAAGTGAAGTGAAAAGTTCTTTTCAGCAGTCAGGATTGATTGATTGGCACTTAGGTCCACGTTTGAGTGACTCGCATGAGGATCATGAAGGAGAGGTTGTTGTGCAAACAGCTCCTCCTGAATTAAAACGCCCACCTTTATACGCAGTTGTTTTATTGAATGATGATTACACGCCAATGGACTTTGTCATTGAGATTTTACAAAGTTATTTTGGGATGGATTTTGATCAAGCGAGTCAAGTGATGTTGACCGTTCATTATGAAGGTAAAGGCACTGCGGGTGTATACCCAAGAGATATTGCTGAAACCAAGGCGAATCAGGTAAATAATTATGCTCGATCGCAGGGTCATCCATTACTTTGTCAAATTGAGCCAAAAGCATAATTTTCTATAAATTTAGAATTAAAAAATAGATTTGCTGTCAATTTAAACAGTTGATTGACTTTTATGCTGTTTGTAATTGAATTTTTACAACAATATGTTGTTTTGAATCTTGACCAAGATGCTCAACTAATGCTAACAGTAGATTATGAAGCAAAGAGTATAGTAGCCGCCAAATTTCATTGCGATTACAGCAGCTCAAGCGGATTAAATCCATAATTAGCTCTTTCATGAAAATTCATATATTTCGGAATGAAAGAGCCCAAGAGATAAGGGGGTTACATGCTCAGTCGTCAATTAGAAGTATCGTTACGTTTGGCTGTTAGCATGGCTCGTCAAAAGAGACATGAGTTTTTGACAGTTGAACATTTGTTGCTTGCCTTGCTAGATAATGACTCTGCCGTAAATGCTTTAAAAGCATGCGGTGCAGATGTCGTTACTTTGCGTAAAGAATTAGAGGAATATGTAGAGCAACATACCCCAAAACTTGGTGATAATAACGAACAAGCTCCTCATCCAACAGAGAGCTTTGATCGTATTCTACAAAGAGCGATTTTCCACGTGCAATCGAGTGGCGGTGATCGTACTGTAGAGGGCGCTGATGTACTCGTTGCGATGTATTCTGAACGAGACTCTTTTGCGGTTTATTTATTAAAACGCCATCAAATCAATCGTCTTACTTTAACTCAGTACTTGTCTCATGGAACTCGCAAAGATGAGATTCAAGTTGAAGAAGAAGTGGAAGATATTGAAGGTGAAAATGCAGCCTCTGCGAATGCTGGCCCTTTAGAACAATATACGCTTAATCTTAATATTGAAGCACAAAAGGGTAAAACAGATCCATTAATTGGGCGTGAGAAAGAAATTGAGCGCGCTGCACAAATTTTATGCCGTCGCCGTAAAAACAATCCGCTGTTAGTTGGTGATCCAGGTGTTGGTAAAACATCTATTGCAGAAGGTTTGGCATGGTTGATTGTGAATGGTAAAGCACCAAAACCACTTGCTAATGCTGAAGTTTATAGCTTAGACATCGGTGCTTTGGTTGCAGGCACGAAGTATCGTGGTGACTTTGAAAAACGTTTAAAACAATTGTTAAATGCTTTGAAAAAGAATCCGAACGCGATTTTATTCATTGATGAAATTCATATGATTATTGGTGCAGGCTCAAGTATGGGTAGCACTATGGATGCATCGAACTTAATCAAACCAGCTTTGGCAAATGGTAGTTTACGTTGTATTGGTTCAACTACTTTCCAAGAATACCGTCAAGTATTTGAAAAAGATCATGCATTATCACGCCGATTCCAAAAAATTGATGTGAATGAGCCGAGTGTGGGTGAAACAATCGAAATACTTCGTGGCTTAAAAAGTAAGTTTGAGGATTTCCATCACGTTGAATACGAAGACAAAGCACTTGTTGCAGCAGTAGAGTTGTCAGCTAAGTTTATTCATGATCGTTTCTTACCAGATAAAGCAATTGACGTAATTGATGAAGCTGGTGCTCAACGTCGTCTTAAAGCTGAAGCTGATGGATCAATGATTTCAGTAGAAAACATTGAAGATATTGTTTCCAAGATTGCGCGTATCCCACCTAAGACTGTTTCTAAAGATGATAAGACTGTTTTAGAGAACTTAGAGCGAGATCTAAAACGCGTTGTATTTGGTCAAGATGAGGCGATTACAGCACTTGCTTCAGCAATTAAATTGTCGCGCGCAGGTTTAAAAGCACCTGATAAACCTGTCGGTAGTTTTGTATTTGCTGGGCCTACAGGTGTAGGTAAAACAGAGGTCACTAAACAACTTGCTAAATTACTAGGTGTTGAGTTAGTACGCTTTGATATGTCTGAATATATGGAGCGTCATGCTGTGTCGCGTTTGATCGGTGCGCCTCCAGGTTATGTTGGTTATGATCAAGGTGGTTTACTGACTGATGCGATTCATAAAAATCCACATTGTGTACTGTTGCTTGACGAAATTGAGAAAGCACATCCAGATGTATTCAACTTGTTATTACAAGTAATGGATCATGGTGCTTTAACCGATAATAATGGTCGTAAGTCTGATTTCAGAAACGTTATTATTGTGCTCACGACAAATATTGGTGCAGAAAGCATTTCTCGCGCAAGTATTGGTTTTACAGAGCAAGATCATAGTGCAGACAACCAAGACGCAATGAAACGAGCATTCTCTCCCGAGTTCCGTAACCGTTTAGATGGTGTGATCCAGTTTAAAGCACTTCCTACGACTGTGATTGAATCAGTAGTTGATAAATTCTTAACTGAGTTACAAGCACAGTTGGATGAAAAGCAAGTTGTTCTTGAAGTTGATCAAAGTGCGCGAGATTGGTTGTCAACCAATGGTTATGACCGTCTGATGGGTGCTCGCCCAATGCAACGTTTAATTCAAGAGCATCTGAAAAAGCCGCTTGCTGAGATGATCTTGTTCGGAGAGCTTGCTGAGCATGGTGGAAATGTTGCCGTTTCTGTGAAAACTGAAGATGGTAAAGATGTTGGTCTGAAACTAGAGGTATTTGAAGATCATATTAATCCGAGTGCTGAACCTGCTTAATGTTTGAATTGTCATCTTCTATAACCCAAATACTCAAAGTGTTTGGGTTATTTTTCATTACAGCTATTGCTGAAATTTTAGGTTGCTATTTTCCATACTTGATTTTGAATCAAGGGAAGTCACTTTGGTTGTGGATACCCACAGCATTAAGTTTAGCTATTTTTGTATGGCTGCTTACATTACATCCAGTAGCTTCAGGTCGTATTTATGCGGCATATGGCGGGATATATATTTTTACAGCACTGTTGTGGTTACGTTACATCGATCAAGTGATGTTATCCCGTTGGGATATTTTAGGTGTACTTATCGTGTTATGTGGTGCGGCAATTATTATTTTACAACCACAAGGTTTAGTACGCTAAACATCAGCATGACAAATAATTTTGCCATACTGATTTAAGATTAATTCAATAAATAACTTTCTTCTATGCCGCATTCTTTTACAAAGAGCTCATCATGAGAAACTAAGATGATGGAACCATGAAATGAACGGATAGCACGAGCTAAAAGTTCTCGTGATTCTATATCTAAATGGTTGTCTGGCTCATCTAAGAGTAATAGTTCAACTGTTTGGAATTTCAAAGCAACTAAAGCGACCTTTAAACGCTCTCCACCACTCAGAGTACTTATCGGAGCAAGCGATTTATCTCTACGAATTTGTAGATTTCCTAAAGCTGTTCGTATTTGCTGCTCAGATAGATTTGAGTCAGTACTTTTAAGAAATTCATAAGCGGATATATTTTGATTGAGTAAACAAAGATTCTGATCTAAATATACCAATTTCGCATTTGAATAGATTTCTCCAGCTATAGGTTTGATTAAACCTTGAATAGTTTTAAGAAAAGTCGATTTACCGCAACCATTTACACCCCTTAAATGTATTTTTTCTCCTGCTTTAATCGCAAGTTGAATTGGATTTGTACTGGCGTAAGCTATTTTTAATTCATAACAGCGTAATATTTCTCCTGATGTTTTTGTAGGTTGTGTAAACTCAAAAGATTGTGATTTGTAATATTCCAGTTGATGCTGTTTATGCTGTAATTCATCTTTTGCTTGAGTAAGCTGTTTGATCTGTTGTTTTTTTAGTTGAGAAAGTGATTGTTCAGATTGCTCCTTTTTTGCATCAAGTAAGATTGTTGCTTGAGATCCTGATGCTCTTAATTTTTCACCTGTTTTCTTTCTTTTTTGTGCTTTCATTTGGCTTTGATGTTGTTGCTCTTTGAGTTGTTTCAAATCACGCTTTTCTTGTAAAACTGAATGAGATAATGCTTGTATTTGCAACTGATGTTGTCGGTGATATAGATCATAATTTCCTCCATAGTAGTGCAAACCTAAGTGGTTTAAATTGAAAATACCTTCTACATGAGCGAGTAGTAGGCGGTCATGACTAATAATGAGTCCGCCTGTTGGATGTAGTTCCATTTGCTGAACGAGCCATTTTCTTCCTTGCGTATCCAAATGATTACTCGGTTCATCTAGTAATAAATAATGATCTTTAAGTAAGAATAAACGACATAGTGCAAGTTTAGTCTTTTGTCCTTCACTTAATTGATTTGTACTTTTGCCTAGATCAGTGGGTAAGTCTGCACTTTCTAATAGTTGTTGCCATTCAGAAGGTAAATGCCAAAGATGTTCAACTTGATCAAAATCAGTCAATGTTGCAGTCCCATTATTAATGCGTTCAAAACAAAAATATAAGTCTTCTATTTCCAGTGTCTCAGCAATAGTCGCTGATTGGATACGTTGAAACTGGTGAAGATGTTGATGTGGGCGTAACCAAGATATTTGACCTGAATAGGGTAGATTTGTTCTTCTTCCATGAAGAATAGACATCAGGAGAGATTTGCCTTGTCCATTTCGTCCAATTAAACCAGTGAATTGTCCGGTTGGAAGTTGGAAAGATAAATTAGTAAATAGTTTGCTTTGTGCTAGTTCGAGCGATAAATTTGAAACGACACATGCCTGTTGAGTCATAAGAAACCTCATAAACAGGATATGCAAAAATAGATCGAAATCAGTTTTAGAATATGAGTGGTTCAACCATAGATAAGTCTATTTTGCACATCAAAAAAGAAATTGAATTTGATGATGAAAAATAGGACTTACTTCATTGGCGTATACTCGTAGTGATGTATTTTTGTGCTATTTTATTGAAGCTTGGCTAAAAGATCAATTACTGTCTATTTTTTAGGTAAAATTAAAAAAACATAAAAAGTGCTTGTCAAATGCAGAAATAGTGCGTAACTTAGAACTAAGGAACAGTTTTTAAGATATTTGAAATAAACATGTTAAAGCATACTGTAAACACGAACGCATACTTTTACTTTTGGCAATATATCTAGTTGCCTGATGCGTTTCGGGCAGCGAAAGGGTTGCCCAACCAGTTAATACCTGATCGGCAACACCGATCAGGTTTTTTTATGCTTTAAGATTCATTAATTTAGGAGAAATACTATGTATACATCAAACATTTCATATTTTAGCAAGATTTCTTGGTTTTACTTTGCAAAAAAATCAACATCACTTAGATCACTCTTGCTCAAATAAATACTCGGGCTGATTTCAGTCCAAAGGAAATGAAAATGAATGCTTTAAATACGGCTTTGAAACAATCATCACAAACGCAAATAAAAGAATCAATGCTTAGCTTGCCATCACAACTCAAAGCGCAGTATCCATTGTCTGCAAATTTAGTGCAGCAAATTTCAAAACATCGTCAAACGATTCAGAATATTTTATCTGGTCATGATCATCGACTTATGGTGATTACAGGTCCATGCTCGATTCATGATCCTATCGCAGTACTTGAATATGCTGATCGCCTACAAAAACTCCAAGAAAAAGTTAAAGATCAAATATTTCTTGTAATGCGTGCTTATATTGAAAAACCACGTACAACAGTTGGCTGGAAGGGTTTTTTATATGATCCAAACCTAGATGGATCATCAGATTTACAATTGGGATTGGAAAAATCTCGTGAGCTATATATTCAGCTTATTGAAAAAGGTTTGCCGATCGCGAGTGAAATTTTAAGTCCGATGGCAACAGGTTATTTTGATGACTTGCTGGCTTGGGGAGCGATTGGGGCACGTACAAGTGAATCTCAGATTCATCGTGAGATCGCAAGCCATATGCCATACAGTATTGGTTTTAAAAATGGTACTGATGGTTCGATTCAGATTGCTTTGGATGCAATTCAATCTGCTTTAAATGGTCATCAATTCCTTGGAATGACTCAGCAAGGTTTACCTGCTATTTTGCATAGCAATGGCAACCCTTTACCGCATTTAATTTTGCGTGGTTCAAACCATGGTACAAATTATGATTTGGCTTCAATTCAAGCGATGCACTTTAAACATAAACATTTGCCTGCATTAGTAATTGATTGTAGTCATGGCAATAGTGGTAAAGACCCATTACAGCAACCAAATATACTAAAACAAATTATTGCAGAACGTGCAGAATCCAAAGTACGTGGTGTGATGATCGAAAGCCACTTGGTTGATGGAAATCAAAAGATTTCATGTAATATGACTTACGGTCAGTCGGTAACGGATGGTTGTTTAGGTTGGGATAAAACTGAACAAGTTCTCTTGGAAATCGCTGAGCAAATGAGATCTTGATTGATCATAAAAAGCCAATCTTGTTGATTGGCTTTTTATTGTATTTTTATGCAGCATCCAATGAATTGCTACTTAGAAAACGCCCAATTTCTTGAGAGAATTTTCTTGGTTCGGTAATTAAGGGAGTATGCCCTGAACGTTCAAAATAGATTGTTTTAGCATTTGCTAGACTATTAGCAACTAAAGTTTGTCCAGTTTCTGGATAAAGCGTAGAGTCACGGCCAATAAAGAACGTTGTTGGACACTCTAATTGACTGATGGCATCACGGTAATCTTCATCATGATTTAGATAATTTTCAACATACCAAAGTAAATAGTCTAGTCGTTGAATAGGTAGTAAATACTTTTGTAAAACTGGTCGATTTAATGCCAGTTTAAAGATTTTTGGACTATAAGCATTATTGCTTTGTAACTCAATAAATGCACCCCAAAGACTTACAAGTTGATATCGAATGTCTTTAGGTAAATCTTCAATCCTTTTTGCAGACTTATAATCAAATAAAAGTGTTTGAATATCGAGAAGTAAACTTTTGAATTGAGAATACTTTGTTCCAAATAGACCATATTGCCAAGTATCATCAACAGCAATTTTTGGTGTTTGATCAATATGGAGGTAGGCTTTAATTTTTTTAGCTAAATCACCATGTTTCATTCCATGCATAGCGGTCGTTGCACCCATAGAATATCCCATCAGGATAAACTGGTCTAAATTAAGCAGTTTGATGAGTGCATCTACATCATTCCAATGGCTTGAGATAGCATCCATTGATGGAATTCCACAATTTTTAGAGCCACCGAATCCTCTCCAATCTGGGATAATAAATTCATATTGATTGCGATTGGAAAATAAAAAAGGTAGCCATTGCCAGCTTTGCATACCAAGTCCTGATAAGACGAGTACAGGTTCTCCCTCGCCTACACGTCGTACAAATAATTTTTCTTGATCAGGCATGGTGTAAAACGGCATTATTTTTCTCCAATCTTGTCAGCTTCCTCAAACTTTTTGAGCTGAGGGATCATTTTCTCTAACCATTTTATCCATTCATTCTCTTTAATAATACCGAGTTCAAGAATCATTTTATGAATAAACAAAATACGATTTGTTGGCTCGTAATTTTTAAAGTCTTTGTCATGAATGGCTTGGTACAATTTTAACTTCTCTTTGTGTAACTCTAAGTGGCGAATCAATTCAGGTAATATCGTATTGCCACCTAATTGTGCTTCAGCCCTCAACCTAACCATCAAATCATCTCTTAGTTGCGCTGGTTCACTTTGTTGCTCGATCCATGCAGCTAATTGTATGCGACCTAATTGTTCGACTTGATATGTTTTTTTACGACTGTTTGTTGTTTCTTCTTCAATGGTTGATATCCAACCTTTTTTGAGCATTCCATTGAGTTCACGATAAATTTGTTGATGTGTCGCGTTCCAAAAGAAGCCCATAGAGCGATCAAAACGACGAGCAAGTTCGAAACCAGTGCTTGGTTTTTCTAATAAACTCGTCAATAAAACATGGGCAAGAGACATAAACATCCAAAAATAAAATGTGACTATTAAGATTATGCAAAATGTTGCATAAAAATCAAATATTGTTTATAACTTTATGCAACAAGTTGCATTAGCAAGCAGATTGCTAGCCATAGGAGAATTTATGTCAGCTTATCCACATTTACTTCAGCCACTTGATTTAGGCTTTACGACTTTAAAAAACCGCGTGCTTATGGGGTCTATGCATATTGGTTTAGAAGAAGCGCCACAAGGCTATGAACGCATGGCAGCATTCTATGCTGAACGTGCGAAAGGTGAGGTTGGATTAATTGTTACAGGTGGTGTATCTCCAAACGATGATGGTGTTGTTTTTGCGCATGGAACAAAATTAGATTCAATCGAAGAAGCAGAAAAACATAAAGTGATTACCCAAGCTGTACATGATGCAGGTGGTAAGATTGCTATGCAAATTCTTCATACAGGGCGCTATTCTTATCAAGCAAATAACGTCGCGCCTTCAGCAATTCAGGCTCCAATCAACCCAATTAAGCCAAAAGCATTAAGTTCTGCAGAAGTCCAACAAACCATTGATGACTTTGCGAATTGTGCAAAATTAGCACAATATGCAGGTTATGATGGCGTAGAAATCATGGGCTCAGAAGGCTACCTGATTAATGAGTTTATTGCCGCACGTACCAACCATCGTGATGACGAGTGGGGTGGTAGCTACGAAAATCGTATCCGTTTTCCAATCGAAATTGTTAAACGTACGCGTGATTTAGTGGGCGAGAACTTTATTATTATTTATCGGTTATCTATGCTCGATTTGGTAGAAGGTGGTTCTAGCTTAGAAGAAGTGATTCACCTTGCTAAAGAAATTGAAAAAGCGGGTGCAACAATTATTAATACAGGAATCGGCTGGCATGAAGCACGTATTCCAACGATTGCTACAAAAGTACCTCGTGCTGCATTCACTTGGGTAACGGAAAAACTTAAAGGAAGTGTATCTATTCCATTAATTACTTCGAATCGTATTAACACACCTGAAATGGCTGAGCATGTTTTAGCATCAGGTCATGCTGATATGATTTCAATGGCTCGTCCTATGTTGGCAGATGCGGAATTTGTATTAAAAGCTAAAGAGAATCGCAGTGATGAAATCAATACTTGTATTGGTTGTAACCAAGCATGTTTAGACCATATTTTCTCTATGAACATTGCGACATGCTTAGTGAATCCACGTGCATGTTATGAAACTGAACTGATTTTCAAAGAAACAAATGCAGTAAAAAATATTGCAGTAATCGGTGCAGGACCTGCGGGGTTGAGTTTTGCAACTTATGCAGCTAGCCGTGGTCATAAAGTTAAAATTTTTGATTCAAGTAATCAGATTGGTGGACAGTTCAATATCGCTAAAACGATTCCAGGTAAAGAAGAATTTTACGAGACACTACGCTACTTCAAGCGTCAAATCGAATTACAACCAAATATTGAGTTGGTATTGAATCATACTGTAACTTATGAAGAGTTAAGCAAAGCAAACTATGATGAAATTGTTGTAGCTACTGGTGTAACACCACGTCAATTACAATTTGAAGGCATTCATCATCCAAAAGTTCTAAGTTATATCCAAGTACTTAAAGAGCGTGTACCAGTAGGAAAACGTGTAGCGATTATTGGTGCTGGAGGTATTGGTTTTGATACTGCTGAGTATTTAAGTCACGAAGGTGAAAGCGGTAGCTTAAACCCTGAAAAATTCTATGCAGAATGGGGTATTGATACAGCGTACGAGCATGTTGGAGGTCTGAAACAACCTGAACTTGAAAAATCAGAACGAGAAATTTATTTATTACAACGTAAAGCTTCGGCAGTAGGTGCAGGTCTGGGTAAAACAACTGGCTGGATTCACCGTACAGGCTTAAAACACCGCGATGTAAAAATGATCGCAGGTGCAAGTTATGACAAAGTAGATGATCTAGGTTTACATATTACTGTTGATGGAAAAACAACAGTATTAGAAGTTGATAACGTCGTAATTTGTGCAGGCCAAGAATCATATACAGCGATGTATGATCAACTCAAAGCTGATGGTAAAAATGTTCATCTTATCGGTGGTGCAAAAGAAGCAGGCGAGTTAGATGCGAAGCGTGCAATTCGTCAAGGTGCTGAACTAGCAGCAATTCTATAATAAATAAAAGGGTGTTTTCTATTTTAAGAAAATGCCCTTTTCAAGACCATATAAATTTAATAGGACAATAAAAATGACACTTGCAACAACTCAAATATCAATCAAAAAATGGCATCAAATGTTAGAAACCAATGACATGTCCATCTTAAATGATTTATTAGCAGATGAGGTGGTATTTAGATCACCTGTCGCTTATAAACCGTATGAAGGGAAGCAAGTTGTTTTCTTTATTTTGACCAATGTTATCCAAGTTTTTCAGGACTTTACTTATCATCGTGAATTCTTTACGGAAGATGGTGAAAATGTAGTGCTAGAATTTAGCGCGAATGTGAGTGGTAAATCATTAAAAGGTATCGATATGATTCGCTTCAATGATCGAGGGCAAATTATTGATTTTGAAGTGATGATTCGGCCAATGAGTGGTTTGGCTGCCTTAGCAGAGCAAATGGGTCAAAGAATCGCCCAATATCAAGCTACTTAATATTAAAAATAGCCTAAGTAAGTTTGAATTAAAATGTGGTTAAAAATATCGACATTATTCCTACTACCAGTCATAGTTGCCCAAGGAATTGTTGTTAAACAACGTACACCAAAACTTCTAGAGCCAATTGGAGAACGTCAAGGAGTTGTAGGTTTTGGTCGGCCATTATCATTGCTTATTTTAGGTGATTCTGCTGCTGCAGGAGTTGGTGTTGAATATCAGCATCAAGCTCTTTCAGGCGTATTGATTTCACAGCTTATGAATGAATATCAACTGACATGGGCTTTACGTGCTAAAACTGGTGACAATACTAGACAAGTCATTGATGCAATTAATGCTTTAGAGCCGCAAGTTTATGATGTGATCGTCACTTCAATAGGGGTAAATGACGTGACTAAACTTACCTCAACTCGCTTGTGGATAAAGCAGCAAAAACAATTGTTTACCGAATTACGGAAGAAATTTGATCCAAAATTGATTATTGTGACTGGTGTTCCACCTATGCAGCATTTTCCAGCTTTACCTCATCCACTTGCTTGGATATTTGGAAAACATGTTCAACAAATGAATAAAAAATTACAAGGCTATTTATCAACTGAACCAATATTTAAGTTTATTGAATTTGATCTTGAACATTTTCAAGAGATGAATCTACCCATGGCTATAGATGGGTTTCATCCAAGTAAAGAAATTTACGAGATCTGGGGGAAACAGGTCGCGTCGTTAGTGCGAGAATTCTTCACCTCATAATTTAAGGCTATTGTCATCTATGGGTATTTCTACTTTAAATAAAATTAAAGTTTTGGGCTTAGAGTTATTTGATCTTGTGGTTGGTGCAGAGAAACCAAAGACATATTATTCACCAAATGGAAAGATTAAAAATATCTTAGAGAAATTGCCTCAGCTAAAACAGAAGTACCGCCCAACACCTTGGTTGTCTAACAATCACATGCATCTGTTGTATTTTGATGTTATTAGAAAAAAAACGATAAAGCTTCAATATGATCGTATCGAACAACTCACTATGCAGGATGGTGGTGTTACAGGAATAGCATGGTATGGATACGACTTACCTAAGCAAACACCGACGATTGTTATTATGCATACCATTACGGGTTCACCTGAAAGTATGCGAGAACTAGTAAAAGATTTGCATCAATACACAGGATGGAGAATCGCGCTTTGTCTACGTCGTGGACACGCCGGTTTACCAATGCCTGTACCTCGCATTTCACTTTTTGGATCGACAGATGATTTGAAAGAACAACTTACGCATATTCAACATATATTTCCTGAGTCTGATTTGTATGCTGTTGGTTCTTCTGCTGGTACTGGCTTATTAGTGCGTTATTTGGGTGAACAAGGTCTAGACACGCCTTTTAAAGCTGCATTTGCAATGTGTCCTGGTTATAACACCGAAATTGGATTCAAAAATGTTCATCCGTTTTACACAAAGTTAATGACGAAAAAATTGTTTAAGCATTTTATTTATCCTTATCAATCTACATGGAAACAGCTTGATTCATTAGAAAAGGTTTTAGCATCAACAACACTTGAAGAGTTTGAAAAAGTCTATTTTGAAATGGCAGGTTTTAGAGATTATGAGAGCTACTGTAAAGCGATTAATCCTATATATGTTTTTCAAAATATAAAAATTCCATTGATGATTCTAAACTCTGAAGATGATCCTGTGTGCTCGATCAAAAACTTTCATCCATATAAATCTGCTATAGAGCAAATGGATAATATTGCTGTGATTACAACGAAAAAAGGAAGCCACTGTGGATTTTATGAAGGCTGGCAAACTTCATCTTGGTCAGCACGACTTATTTCAGATTATTTTCTTGTTCAGCGTTCAAGCTAAGTAATTTAAGGAATAAAGCCCATGTGTGAATGGGCTTTTTTTATTTTAAGATACCAAAGCAGGTGTATCTTTTATTCCAAGTTTTATTTTCGTGGTTGCAACTAAATTTTTTTCATTAGTCTGGTTAGGGTGAAAGTCATATCTATAGTATTCAAAGAATTTGGGAATAAATGTTTTATATTGCTTAGCTGCAAAATTAAAGAAGTTTTGCCATGTTTTAAGATTTGATAATTGTTTATCTCGTTTCATTAAAACTATTTGGTAGATTGTTGAAAGTCCAGTAATAAGAATCAGGCTTAAAGTGAAAATTGTGACCCGAGGAAGGTAAGCATTTAATCCATTTCCATATAAATATTCATATAAATCAAAAGCTACTGCTTTATGCTCAGTTTCTTCAACACTATGCCATAACCATAAATCTCGTATAGTTTTATCCGTCATATACTCATTTACAGTTTCCATCATACTTACGACTAGTACAGCTGTGTAATGCTCTAAACCTACAGTAACAAGTAAATTCCACTTTTTACTAAATACTTTTTCAAGACCTTTGAGAACAATACCAGTAACTTTTTCCAAAGATTCAGGGTTCAGGCCATGTTGTTGAGCGCTAATATGAAAAGCATGATGTTCTTTTGAATGCATAGCCTCTTGGCCGATGAAAGCACTAATTTCTCTATCTAATGCTTCATTCAGTTTTGCATGTTCTCGTAATGCTCTTACTGATCGCACGAAATAAGATTCACCTTCTGGAAATAAGGTTGAGAGTCCGGTGAAATAATGTGTCATTGCTGGATCATTAGCACACCAATATTTAGGTGTGTTTTCAAAATTGTAATCCATGCGACGTACAGGAAATGAGGCTGGTGAACGGGTTGAGTTACTTTTCATTCTTTACTCCATTTATTGATAGTTCCAAAAAGGAACTTAATAAATGAAAGCTAATTTCAAATTCTTTAACTGTCAATTAATTTTGAAGAAGATAGATAATATTGTCCCTAACTGATAGACAGAGAATCGTTTCTGACATGTGTTTCAGAGTAAAAGGATAAAAGAAGATAAAATTTTTTATGAATTGAATACCCAAACCATAATTTTGATTTGGGTATTCATAAGATAACTTAATTATTAAGCGCAGGTGTAGCCGCCGCAATTGCTGCTGCAACAGCATCTTCTTCAGATTGAGCTGGAGTAGCTGGCTTTTGTGGTTCCGTCTTTACTGGTTTTGGTTCAGTTTGAGTCGGTTTAGGTTGTTCTGTTGTAGAAGTTTGAGTTTGGCTGCTAGTAGTTGTTTCAGCAGGGCGAATCTCACGACGAACTTCAGTTGTTGTATTTGGAGTTTCTTCACGAATAGTTTCGGTAACAGGAGCTGTAGTTTCTTGATTATCTACGCTTTCAAGCGTTTCAAACTCACTGTTCTTAGGCTCAGTTTGTGCTTGACTCGTTTCAGTTTCAGCAGTTTGTTCTTGCTGATCTTCGTTTTTAGGCTCTTCTTTTTTGACGCACGCAGTTAATAAAAGACCAGTAGCAATCGCTGCACAAAGTAAAAGTTTTTTATTCGCCATTGTTAAAACAACATATTAAAAAAGGACAGAGGGAATTATATCAGCAAATTAAAAGAATAAATCACTTACATCAAACAGCTTTGTTGATATTTTATAGTTGCTTGCACCATCCATACTAATTTTTAAAGTGATAAAACTAAAAAATCATAATCTAAACTTGAAAATGATTGCTGTCAGCCATGCAAAAAGAATTTATGTATGAAATATCCACAATTCCGATAAATTTTTATCGAAAATGCTGATAGAATAGCCAGTTGTTTATAGTTCTTTGAATTGATGCGGTTTGACTTTGCTTTATTAGGGCAGAGTACAGTAAAATTGCACAACATTGTAGGCCGATTTCGGCTCGATTGTACGAGAAACTCAATGACCCATTTTATTTTTGTCACTGGTGGTGTAGTTTCATCACTAGGTAAAGGTATTTCTGCTGCTTCTGTTGCTGCACTTTTGGAAGCCCGTGGCTTAAAAGTCACTATGGTGAAAATGGATCCATACATTAATGTCGATCCAGGTACCATGAGTCCATTCCAGCACGGTGAGGTTTTCGTCACAGAGGATGGTGCTGAAACTGACTTAGATTTGGGCTATTACGAACGTTTCTTACGTCGTGCGAAAATGACCAAATTAAACAACTTTACAAGTGGTCGTGTTTATCAAGATGTTTTGAATAAAGAACGTCGTGGTGATTACTTAGGCGGTACAGTTCAAGTAATTCCGCATATTACTGACAATATTAAAGAGCGTGTTCTTCGTGCAGGTGAAGGTTACGACGTTGCTATTGTAGAAATTGGCGGGACTGTTGGTGATATCGAATCACTTCCATTTATGGAGTCGGTTCGTCAACTTATGGTTGAGTTGGGTCATAAACGTACAATGCTCATGCATTTGACTTTGTTGCCGTATATTAAATCAGCTGCTGAGTTAAAAACAAAGCCTACTCAACACTCAGTTAAAGAATTACTTTCAATCGGTATTCAACCTGACATTTTAATCTGTCGTACTGAATATGATGTTGATGCTGATACTAAACGTAAAATTGCTCTTTTCACTAACGTAGAAGCGCGTGCAGTTGTTGTTTGTAAAGATGCGAAAACAATTTACCAAATCCCACGTAATTTTTATGAGCAGAATGTTGACGATTTAATTTGTGAACGTTTTGGTTTTAATGATCTTCCTGAAGCAAATCTTGAAGATTGGGATAACGTTGTTGAAGCATTACTCAATCCAGAGTACACGGTACGTGTAGCTATGGTTGGTAAATATGTTGAATTGCCAGATGCATATAAATCTGTCAATGAAGCACTTTTACATGCTGGTATCCAAAATCGCGTAAAAGTTCAGATTGATTATGTAAATGCTGAAGATCTTGAACAACAAGATATTAGTGTTTTAAATACAGCTGATGCGATCCTTGTGCCAGGTGGTTTTGGTGAGCGCGGTACTGAAGGTAAAATGCGTGCGATCCAGTATGCACGTGAAAATAAAATACCTTTCTTGGGTATTTGTTTAGGTATGCAACTTGCTGTAATTGAATATGCTCGCAATGTAGCAGGTATTCCAGAAGCAAGCTCTACAGAGTTTAATCGTTCAACTAAATATCCATTAATTGGCTTAATTACTGAATGGTTAGACGAGCGTGGCGAATTACAACAGCGCAGTCTTGAATCAGACTTAGGCGGAACAATGCGTCTTGGTGCTCAAAAGTCAGAATTGGTTGAAGGTACTAAAACTCGCGAAGTTTATGGTAAAGCTGAAATTACTGAGCGTCATCGCCATCGTTATGAAATGAATGATCGTTTCATTCCTACGCTTGAAGAAGCTGGTATGAAAATTTCAGGTTATTCTTCTGTACAACATTTAGTTGAAACTGTAGAAATTCCTGAACATCCTTGGTTTATTGCTGTACAATTCCACCCAGAATTTACAAGTTCACCACGTGATGGACATCCATTATTTGCTGGTTTTATTGATGCTGCGAAAAAACAGCACCAACAAGGTAAATAATGCAGTTCTTTAAATAAACTGGGAAAGTTTAAATGTCACAATTAAAACCACAAGAAGTTGTACGTTTAGGCGATATACAAATGGCAAATCATTTGCCATTTGTATTATTTGGCGGAATGAACGTATTAGAATCAAAAGATTTAGCTTTCGAAATTGCTGAAACTTATATTGACATCTGCAAGCGCTTAGATATTCCTTACGTGTTCAAAGCGAGCTTTGACAAAGCGAATCGTTCAAGTTTGAATTCTTTTCGCGGCCCTGGTTTAGAAAAAGGGATTGAATGGCTTGCTGACATTAAGAAACAATTTAATGTCCCTATCATTACTGATGTGCATGAACCATATCAAGCAGCTCCAGTTGCAGAAGTTGCTGACATTATTCAATTACCTGCTTTTTTAAGTCGTCAAACTGATTTGGTTGAGGCGATGGCTAAGACTCAAGCCATTATCAATATTAAAAAAGCACAATTCTTAGCTCCACATGAAATGCGCCATATTTTGCATAAATGTCTTGAAGCTGGAAATGACAAACTAATTCTTTGTGAACGTGGCTCAGCATTCGGTTATAACAACTTAGTTGTTGATATGCTTGGTTTTGACATCATGAAAGAAATGAATGTCCCTGTGTTCTTTGATGTGACGCACTCACTGCAAACACCTGGTGGACGTGCTGATTCAGCTGGTGGTCGTCGTGCCCAAATTACGACGTTAGCACGTGCAGGCATGGCGACTGGTTTAGCTGGTCTGTTCTTAGAAGCACATCCAGAGCCTGAAGTAGCGAAATGTGATGGACCATGTGCATTACGCTTATCTCAATTAGAGCCATTCTTGGCACAGTTAAAAGAATTGGATACTTTAGTTAAAGGATTCAAAAAGTTAGATACCCATTGATGTATGAAAATACATCTTTTTATTCATTAAACAGAGGAATTGTTCATGAGCCAAATCGTTGACATCCGTGCACGCGAAATTTTGGACTCTCGTGGTAACCCAACCATCGAAGCAGACGTAATTTTAGAATCTGGGGTTGTTGGTCGTGCATGTGCACCATCTGGTGCTTCAACTGGTTCTCGTGAAGCTTTAGAACTTCGTGACGGAGATAAATCACGTTACTTAGGTAAAGGTGTTCGTACAGCAGTTAACAATGTTAACACATTGATTCGTGACGCTTTGTTGGGTAAATCAGTTTTTGAGCAAAAAGACATTGATAATACAATGATCGCGCTTGATGGCACTGAAAACAAAGAAAAATTAGGTGCAAACGCAACTTTAGCAGTCTCTTTAGCTGCTGCGCGTGCTGCTGCTGAAGAAAAGAAACTTCCTCTTTTCCAATATATCGCAGACCTTCGTGGTCAAACTATCTTGACTATGCCTGTACCGATGATGAACATCCTCAACGGTGGTGAGCATGCAGATAACACTGTTGATATTCAAGAATTCATGATTGAGCCAGTTGGTTTCACTTCATTTGCTGAAGCGTTACGTGCTGGTGCTGAAGTATTCCACTCTTTAAAATCAGTTTTAAAGAAACAAGGTTTAAATACTGCAGTTGGTGATGAAGGTGGTTTTGCACCTAACCTACGCTCTAATGAGGAAGCGATCCAAGTTATTTTACAAGCAATTGAATTAACTGGTTATAAAGCTGGTTCTGACATGATGCTTGCTTTGGACTGCGCATCTTCTGAGTTCTACAAAAACGGTCAATACGTTTTAGAAGGCGAAGGTAACCGTGCTTTCACAAGCCATCAATTTGCTGATTATTTAGCTGGTCTTGCGAATCAATATCCTATCATCTCGATCGAAGATGGTTTGGATGAATCTGATTGGGAGGGTTGGAGCTACTTAACATCAATTCTTGGTGACAAAATCCAATTGGTTGGTGACGATTTATTCGTAACAAACCCTAAGATTTTACAACGTGGTATTGATGAGAAAGTAGGTAACTCTATTCTTATCAAATATAACCAAATCGGTACTTTGACTGAAACATTAGATGCTATCTATCTTGCTAAAGCAAATGGCTATTCAACTGTTATTTCACATCGTTCTGGTGAAACAGAAGATTCGACTATTGCTGACTTGGCAGTAGGTACAGCAGCTGGTCAAATTAAGACTGGTTCTCTATGCCGTTCTGACCGCGTTGCAAAATATAACCAATTACTTCGTATTGAAGAATTGACTAAAGCAGCTTACCGCGGTAAAGCTGAATTCAAAGGTTTAAAATAATCTCTGAATTATGCTAGAAGTCTTTCGATCAACTTCGAGTAAATTGATTCTGTTGCTTGCAATCGTTTTGATTGCAAGCTTACAGTACCAATTTTGGTTAGGTGAGGGAGGATATTTCCCTCATCAAGCTTTAGCTCAACAAATCACGCAGCAAGCTGAAATCAATGAAGAGCTAAAAGAGCGTAATCGCATTTTAGCGGCTGAAGTTTTTGACTTAAAAAATGGAACTGAAGCGATTGAAGAACATGCACGTCTCGATCTAGGTTTAATCAAACCAAATGAGACCTTTGTGCAAATGAGTACGATCAGTACCCATTACAAACCGATCTATATCGATCCAAATGCAAAATTAGATGCCCCAACCAATGAAAATCCAGACTAAATTATGGGCTGTTGTACCAGCAGCAGGCTCAGGTAGTCGTTTTTCAAAATCTGAATTAAAACAATATCAATATATTGCTCAGCGTACAGTAATTGAGCATACGGTCAACAGGCTAAATACTTTGCAGTTAGCTGGATGTGTTATCGCTATAGGTGAGAGCGATAACTTTGCCCAGACATTAGCTTTTGAGCACTTAGATAGGCTTCACTTTTGTAAGGGGGGAGCTGAGCGGGTTCATTCGGTATTAAATGCTTTGATGTATTTATTAAATATTGCAGATGAAAATGATTGGGTTCTCGTACATGACGCAGCACGCCCTTGCGTTACAAAAGATTGTCTCGAAAAATTGATAATTACTGCTATAGAGTCAGATCAGAGTTCCATTTTAGCTATACCTGTTCGAGATACATTAAAACAAGTAGTTGAAGACCATCAAATAGAGAAAACAGTGAGTCGTGATCTATTGTGGCAAGCTCAAACACCACAAGTGGCAAAGATAAGCATATTAAAAAATGCAATAGAGACAGCACTGAAAGATCAAATTGTAATTACTGATGAGGCAAGTGCACTTGAATATGTAAATGAACCCGTACAAGTTGTACAAGGTCGTTCAGATAATATCAAAATCACTTATCCAGATGATTTAGAACTCGCTCGTTTAATATTGCAATCACAAGCCATAAATTAATTTTTTATAAAAATAGCCTAAGCAAAATTGAAAATTTAATCATTGTAAAACCAATATAAATGACAACTATTTCACTATTTGATAAATTTATTGACTAAACTTTACAACGGATTAACAAATGAAAAAATTATTACTTTCAGGTTTTTTTACATTGGCATTAGTTGGTTGTGCTTCAACACCTGAGCAATCTCAAAATGTAGCTCAAGAAACGATCCGTTATTCAACAAGCCCATGTTTTGGTGCATGTCCAATTTATTCAGTTGAAGTTTCACCTAATGGAACAGTTCATTTCGAGGGCAAACAATACACTAAAGTAACGGGCACACGCGATCTTCAAGTAGATCCAGCTGTGTATAAGAAATTACAAAGTGAATTAAAAACGTATCGTCCAGAAACTGGTTCTAATGTAAAAACAACAGGTTGTGTGCAAACTGCAACAGATAAACCTAGTTCTTATTTTTGGTGGAAACAAGCAGATGGTACTACAACACGTTTGAGTCATTACACTGGTTGTATTTCACCTGCAAATGATGAATTAAACAAATTAATTGATAAGTTACCTACATTAATAGGAATTGAAGAACTGGTATAAGTGTTGTCTGATGACAAGAGCATACCGCTTGTAGAGATTTCTTAGATTGTAAAAAACTAGCTGTCGTATAACTGTATACGGCAGCTTAGATAGAAAACTATAGAGAATTAGTCTGTAAAAACCATATAAAATTAATAAATTAAAATTAGCTCAAACTTGAGAATCGCTTGATTAAAAACTTTATGTTTTAGTTAACAACCTAGCCATTATTTATGCTAATAATAGTTAAACTAGAAAAGACGATATCAAATTTTATGAGCATTATTACTTAGTTTTTTTAACTTTAGATAACATCAACTTGGCTCTAACGGTTGTTTAAATTAAAAGGACGAGGTTGTAAAGCGTAAAATTGAACAGAGCGTTGGAGTTTTTTTCCAATGGTCTAAAATTTATTTTTTGTTAAAAATTAATTGAGATAAATTATTAAATTAAATCATATGTTTAATTTAATACACATAGAAAATGGTTGAAAAAAGGTACAAAAAGATTTGTATAGTTTTTGAATAATTACTTCATTAAATATATAAAATAATATATTATAAAAACATATAATGTTTTAAAGAGTAAAACAATGTCTAGCATTATTTTAGCTTTGATTGGCGGTGCTATCCTTGGAATTGCAGTAGTGGGTTATTTGTATGTAAATGGTCGTATTGCAGGGATTAGTGGCTTGCTTGCGCAGGTTTTACAACCTAAATCACTTTTGAATAATCCTGCATTTTGGTTCTTGTCTGGCTTATTCATCATTCCTTTCATTTACCAATTATTTGTTGAACCTGAGATTGTTATTAAATCCTCACCAATTGGATTAATCATTGCTGGAATCTTGGTAGGTTTTGGCACGCGATTAGGTTCGGGATGTACTAGTGGTCATGGTATCTGTGGTATGAGTCGCTTATCAGTGCGTTCGATCGTTGCAACGGTCACATTTATGCTAGCTGGAATCGTGACTGTATTCGTTATTCGCCATATTTTAGGAGTTGCGATATGAAAAATGTATTTGCGTTCATATTTGGCGGATTATTTGCACTAGGACTAATGGTCTCAGGTATGTCAAATCCTGAAAAAGTTTTAGGATTTTTAGACATTTTTGGTGAGTGGGATATTAGCCTAATGTTTGTGATGATTGGGGCTATTGCGATTGCCATCATTCCATTCCAAAAAGCTATCCGAAATCCAAAAACATTATTCGGTGAAGTAATTTCATTACCCACTAATAAGCAGATCGATAAAAAATTGATCGTTGGTTCGATGCTGTTCGGTATAGGTTGGGGGATAGCTGGTGTATGTCCTGCACCTGCAATTACTCTGATCGGGTTAGGCTATGCTGAAGCATGGTATTTTATCGGAGCAATGTTCCTCGGTATCTTTATTCATCGCATATGGGCAGAACGATAAGTAGGAGAGATTAGATGCAACATCCTCAAGTCAAAGCATTTTTTGATGAAAATACAAATACATTTAGTTATGTGGTGACTGACCCCGAAACTAGAGTATGTGCCGTAATTGACAGTGTTCTAGATTATGATGCTGCATCTGCTACTACATCAACTCATAGTGCAGATCAAATTATTGATTTCGTAAAGACTCATCAGTTAAAGGTTGAGTGGATACTAGAAACACATGTCCACGCAGATCATTTAACCGCATCTCAGTATCTCAAAGAACATTTGGGTGGCAAGATTGCGATGAGTGAAAAGATCGGTATTGTGCAAGAGACCTTTAGCTCAATATACAATCTTGATGTGAAGATGTTTAATTCACACCAAACTTTTGATTATCTCTTTAAAGATGATGAGCATTTTAAGATTGGTCATCTAGATGCTTACAATATTCCAACGCCTGGACACACGCCAGCGTGCTTGAGTTATGTCATTGGTGATTCTGTCTTTGTTGGTGATACTTTATTCATGCCAGATTATGGTACGGCGAGATGTGATTTTCCTAAAGGAAGTGCGGATATACTTTTTGATTCTGTTCAAAAGTTATATGAACTACCTGATGATACGCGTGTTTATCTATGCCATGATTATAAGCCTGAAGGTAGAAATGAGTATTTCTATGAGACAACAATTGCTGCACAGAAACAAAGTAATATTCATTTGAAATCTGATACCGATCGACAAGATTTCGTAAAGATGCGTCAGGCACGTGATGCGACTTTGGCGATGCCAAAGTTGATTCTGCCATCTATACAAATCAATATGGATGCAGGTCGTTTTCCAGAACCAGAAAGTAATGGTGTGCGGTATTTAAAGTTACCATTCAATTTTTTTAAACGCTGATTAAAAAACTGATAAAAAAGGAAGATACACGTTATCTTCCTTGTTTATTTTCTATTAGAAATGAGAAAGCTATTTTGATACAGAATAATTGATTAAACTGTTTTAAATTTTTCATGTTGTTAGATTTTAATGACTATTTTTGAAATTGAAACACATCCACTGAAGCCATTCTTACCATATAATGCTAAGTTGCTAATGTTGGGAAGCTTTCCTCCTCCTCGAAATAGATGGAAGATGAATTTTTATTATCCAAATTATCAAAATGACATGTGGCGAATATTCGGATTAATATTTTTCAAAGATAAAAACTATTTCCTTGATTTATCAAATAAAAACTTTAAAGAACAAAAAATTCGTGAATTTTTGATAGAAATTGGAGTAGGAATATTCGATACCGCATTTCAAATTAAAAGATTACAAGGTAATGCATCTGATAAATTTCTAGAAATAGTCACGCCTACAGATTTGTCAGAATTACTCATCCAAATTCCTGCATGTCACACCATTATGACGACTGGTGATAAAGCGACAGATACACTGATGCAGCATTTTCCTGAGAACCCCATTAAACCGATGATTGGACAATCTGTGCAAGTAAACTATATGGAGCGAGAGTTAAGTTTATATCGTTTACCTTCATCGTCACGTGCTTATCCTTTAGCTCTAGATAAGAAGGCAGAAGCATACAAGCTATTTTTTGAAGAAATTGGCTTGGTTTAGTTAAATACAGAGAATCATAATGAAAGATGTTGAAAGTTCAATTGATCTGCGAAATTACGCTGATGCATTTGAATGGCAAGAAACAGCGAATGTTAAGCGTCCGTGGAGAAAAGATTTCTTTACTTATTACTCAGATCTGATTGCACGGCGTAAACTTGATAAATGCCAAGTCTTGGAACTTGGTTCAGGTCCTGGTTTTCTTGGTCAATACTTGCTCTCCCAATTGCCTAATATTGAATATACTGCCTTTGATTTTTCTGAGGTGATGCATCAACTTGCTCAAGAAAAATTAAATGTGATTGAAAGATCACGAGCAACATATCTTATCTGTAATTTTAAAGAACCTGATTGGCAAGATACTTTAGATCAAAAATATGATTTTATTATTATCCATCAAGCTCTTCATGAACTCAGACATAAAAGACATGCTGAAAATTTCCATAAAATAGTTAAAACACTTTTAAAGCCGAAAGCGACCTATTTAGTTTGCGATCATCTGTGTGCACCGAACGCCATGCAAAATGATCAACTTTATATGAATAAACAAGAACATTTAGATGCGCTCAGACAAGCATCATTTCAGAAGATAAAAATATCTTTAGAAATAGAAGGACTATGTTTGTTTGAAATATCTTTAGATTAAAAAATTGATTATTTTTTTGAAAATTTTATGTTGCAATAGGTATTAACGAAATCAATGATGAGTATAAAATTTTTCAGGTTACATAGATTTATTCATTTAAAAAATTAATATTTAGTTTGTATTTTTATTTTTGAGTAAAGGTTACATCATCCATTCCACAGGAAAATAAGATACAACATTCATCGTAAAACGCTGAAATGCAGTACTCTCAGGATCATGATGATGTTTAATTATTTCACCATCTTGATTATGTTCATACCAAACGATATTTCCATTTTCATCAAGTTTAAGTTGATAGGCAACTTGTAGTAAATGTTGGTCAAGCATCGCTGTAATTTGGTCTTGTAGATGGTTGGATTCAACCACTAAACCAACTTCGGTATTTAAATGAGCGGAACGAGGATCAAAGTTAAAAGATCCAATAAATACTTTACCATCCACATCAAAAAATTTTGCATGTAAACTGGAACGATTTTTAACTTTTACTGGAATAACACTACCAGTAGCGACTTCATACCAAGTCCGTTTTTTTCGCTCAATATTAGGCTTAAATTCATAAAGTTGAACTCCATTCTGTAATAGTGGTTTACGATATTTACTATAAAAGGAGTGAACAACAGCAACATCATTTGCGACTAAACTATTCGTTAATACACGTACTTTAATTCCATTTTGAGATAATTCACTGAGATATTTTGTACCACGTGCTGTTGGTACAAAGTAAGCTGAAACTAATTCCATGTGTTCTTCGGGTTTTCCCATAATTTTTAGAACTTGAGGATATAAAAGCTCATTATCTTTCGCTTCATTCAAAGCTTTGTTTGGATGATCTGCAACAAAATATGCTTTAGCCCATTGGATAGGATAGTTTTGTAGACGAATTTTTAAGTAATCTTGAGCTGTTTCGAGTTTTTCTTCAGTACTTGTGTTAAGTCTATCAATGGCTTTGTAGGTCTGTCTGAGAGAATCCAATTCTGAAGCAGTTCCTTCACCAATTAATTGACCTGAAGAATAACTTAATTGATCATCCCAAAACATTCTAAAGATTGAATTGGCATGATCCACCGCTTTTCCATAGAACAAAATATCCATATCGCTAAATTGGAATTGATCACTGGCTTCAAAATATTCACTACTGATATTTCTTCCACCTGTTACAGCGATAGAAGCATCTGCAATCGTCAATTTATTATGCATTCTGTGATTAATACGATTGAATCTAAAAATATAGTCAATAAATCTTAAATGCCTAAATCTGTATGGATTAAAAATTTTAATTTCAAAATTTGGGTGTTGAGATAATGATTTTAGTGTTTTATCTAATTTAATACCATTTTGGTCATCAATTAATAAACGAATTTTTACTCCACGATCGGCCGCATTGAGCAATTCGAGTAACATTAAGTTTCCAATTGCATCATCATTCCAAATGTAATATTGCAGATCAAGGGTATGTTTTGCATTGCGAATCAAATAAATACGAGAAGCGATGCTAAGGAAAGCATCATCTAAAGCAAGATATGCAGTTAGTCCATTTTTAATATTCTGATCGGCTTGGGGATCACTCATCCATTTAGTTTTTATTTGCAAAATATTACTCCGATCATGACTCTGATTGGCTGGTAATGAACAACCACCTAATGCGAATACTGTAACAAGCGCTATACTTCTAAAGTGGTATAAATTCTTTATCATTTTTATCGTGAAATGTTGCTTACTTATGTAAAGATAGCACTATATCTACTTGATGATGTTGAATATCAGCATAAAATCAGTTAACTGTTACAGAAACATAAAACATTACATGATTTATAAAGGATGAAGGTATGAAATCACGTGCAGCTGTTGCTTTTGCCGCAGGTCAACCATTGCAGATTGTAGAGTTAGATGTTGAACCACCAAAAGCAGGTGAAGTACTTATCAAAATTACCCATACAGGTGTATGCCATACAGATGCCTTTACTTTGTCAGGTGATGACCCTGAAGGTGTGTTTCCAGCAGTATTAGGTCATGAAGGTGCTGGTGTAGTCGTTCAAGTTGGTGAAGGCGTTACTAGTGTAGTTGTGGGTGATCATGTAATCCCACTATACACAGCTGAGTGTAAAGAATGTTTGTTCTGTAAATCTGGTAAAACTAATTTATGTGTAGCTGTGCGTGCAACGCAAGGTAAAGGTGTGATGCCTGATGGTACCACTCGTTTTTCTTATAATGGTCAACCGATTTATCACTACATGGGATGTTCAACTTTTAGTGAATATACTGTAGTCGCAGAAGTTTCTTTAGCGAAAATCAATCCAGAAGCAAATCATGAACAAGTTTGTTTGTTAGGTTGTGGCGTGACGACAGGCATTGGTGCAGTCCACAATACTGCCAAAGTTCAAGAAGGTGATAGTGTTGCGGTGTTTGGCTTAGGAGGTATTGGTTTAGCCGTTGTACAAGGTGCACGCCAAGCCAAAGCAGGACGTATTATTGTCGTCGATACTAATCCAGATAAATTTGAACTTGCAAAACAGTTTGGTGCAACTGATTTCCTAAATCCTAAAGATTATGATCAACCCATCCAACAAGTGATCGTTGAAATGACAGGTTGGGGAGTAGACCACTCTTTTGAATGTATTGGTAATACCAATGTGATGCGCTCTGCACTGGAATGTGCTCATCGTGGTTGGGGGCAATCCGTTATTATTGGTGTAGCAGGTGCAGGTCAGGAGATTTCGACTCGTCCATTTCAATTAGTAACAGGTCGTAAGTGGATGGGCACTGCTTTTGGTGGTGTGAAAGGTCGTTCACAATTACCTAAAATGGTTGAAGATGCAATGAAGGGTGAAATTGAACTTGCTCCTTTTGTTACTCATACAATGCCACTTGAAGAGATCAACGAAGCTTTTGATTTAATGCATGAAGGTAAATCAATTCGTACAGTTATTCACTTCTAATTATTAACGTTTAGCATTGATGATGCTTTTGCATCATCAATGCTACATAATGAAGCCTCTCAAAATTTCAAAAAAACCTAATATAGATGCTCTAAAGATCAGGATTTTTGTTCTGCTCAAAGCTAATTGCTGACAATGATCAAACTCATAGCTTCAATTTCTCAAATTGCAAAATTCAAGAAAAACTCTGCTCTAAAACTAAGCTTAAGCTCTTAAATAAAATCGCATCTTGCTGAATTGTGGCGCACGTGCATTAAAACAAAGCCTTTTTAGCACCATTAGTTAATCTACAAGTTTAAAAGTTCATGGTGAATAAGGTAATTAATTGAATTTTATGTAAAAAACAAACTGGCACACTTTCTGCATTTATTTATCCAAACTTGTATACAAGATGGGATTCATAAAATGCATGAGATAAAAACTTTAGGTTGGACAATTTCAGAGTGGCAAACAGCTTATTCAAAAAATGAAATCCAACTTGATACTTTAAAAGATTTAGTTGCATCAATTGATCCTCAAGATAATGTGTGGATTTCAATTGCGACGGTAAAACAGATTGAACAGCAAATTCAATTTCTCAATGAAATAACTAAAGAAGCTGAGAGTTTAGCAAAACAATTTCCACTCTACGGCGTTCCGTTTGCAGTGAAAGATAATATTGATGTTGCAGGGTTTGTAACTACCGCAGCTTGTAAGGCATTAAATACAATTGCAGTACAAGATGCTGAAACAGTGCGTTTGTTGAAGCAAGCAGGTGCAATCGTAGTTGGTAAAACTAATCTTGATCAGTTTGCAACGGGTTTAGTAGGAACTCGCTCTCCATATGGTGCTGTTGCAAATACATTTAACTCTAAATATGTCAGTGGTGGCTCAAGTTCTGGTTCAGCAAGTGTGGTTGCTCGTGGATTTGTCCCATTTGCATTAGGCACAGACACCGCAGGTTCAGGGCGTGTACCCGCAGCGTTTAACAATATTGTTGGGTTAAAGCCAACCAAAGGGCGGTTTTCAAATCGTGGTTTATTGCCTGCATGTAAAAGTCTAGATTGTATTTCGATCTTTGCCTTAACCGTTATAGACGCAGATTTGGTTGCAAATGTTTTAGAAGCATATGATCCATTGGACAGTTATTCACGTAAGCATCCAAAGAATGTGCCAGCGCATTTCTCTAGCAAATTAAAATTTGCCATTCCAGAAAAACTAAATTTCTTTGGAGATGAACAGGCTGAAAAAGCATTTCAGCAAACAATCCAATTACTTGAGTCATTAAATGCTGAAATCACTAAAATTGATTTTTCAGATTTTGAGCAATTGGCAGCGCAACTATATCAAGGTTCATGGGTGGCAGAACGTACCGCAGCCGTTGAATATTTACTGAAAACCAATCCTGATGCATTTGATCCAACGGTATTAGAAATTATTAAAAACGGCGAAAAATATTCAGCGGTGGATGCCTACAATGCAGAATATTTAAAACAAGATTTAGCTCGAAAAATCCAACAAAGACTGGCTGACTTTGATGCCTTAATTGTTCCAACCGCACCTACAATTTATACCATTGAGCAGCTTGAACAAAATCCGATTGAATATAACGCTCATTTAGGAACCTACACTAACTTTACCAACTTGGCAGATTTGAGTGCTTTAGCTTTACCAGCAGGATTTAGGGCTGACCATTTACCATTTGGGATCACTCTAATTGCACCAGCTTGGCATGATGCAGCATTAGTTCATTTTGGCAAAGCTTGGCAAAACTATCTTGCACTGAAATTAGGGGCATTGGATAAAGCTCTGCCTTTAAGTTCTTCTACACCTATTTCACAACATCATATTCGCGTTGCAGTCGTCGGTGCTCATTTGACAGGTATGCCGCTAAATTTTCAATTAACCACACGCGATGCCGTGCACATCGAAACCACAACAACTTCTAAAAACTATGCGCTTTATGCTTTGAATGGAACGGTTCCGCCGAAACCCGGCTTAGCACGTCAGCAAGATGGACAAAGCATCATTGTTGAATTGTGGGATGTTCCTACTGCTCGATTTGGTGAATTTGTGGCAGAGATTCCAACACCTTTAGGGATGGGCAATGTCGAATTAGAAGATGGGCGCTGGGTGAAAGGTTTTATCTGTGAGCCTTATGGCATAGATGATGCAGAGAATATTAGTCATTTTGGTGGATGGAGAGCCTATATCCAGCATCGTAACAGCCAAGCAGCAAACACAGCGAATTAATTGGGGGGAAATCATCATGTTTAAAACTGTACTTATTGCAAACCGTGGTGAAATTGCTGTTCGAGCGATTCGCACACTTAAAAAATTAGGTGTAACCAGTGTTGCTGTGTATTCGGATAGTGATCGTTATGCGCAACATGTCGAAGATGCTGATATTGCGATTGGATTAGATGGTTTAAAACCAGTCGATACTTATTTGAGTATCGAAAAATTAATTCAGGCAGCTAAACAAACTGGGGCAGAGGCAATCTTTCCTGGGTATGGCTTTCTTTCTGAAAGTGCCGATTTTGCTCGTGCTTGCGAAGAAAATAATATTGCTTTTATGGGGCCTACAGCTGAGCAAATACTAGAATTTGGTTTAAAACACCGTGCTCGTGAATTAGCTGCTGCTGCCGATGTACCAATGACACCAGGAACTGGATTATTGGATAGCTTAGAAGAAGCACTGACTGCCGCAGATCGTATCGGCTATCCAATTATGTTGAAAAGTACTGCTGGCGGTGGTGGTATTGGTTTGACCCGTTGTGATACGCCACAAGCTTTAACCGATGCATATGAAAGTGTAAAACGTTTGGGTGAACAATTCTTTAAGGATGCAGGCGTATTTATTGAATGCTTTATTGATAAAGCGCGTCATGTTGAAGTACAAATTTTTGGTGATGGAAAAGGGCAAGTCGTTGCATTTGGTGAGCGTGATTGCTCTTTGCAACGTCGTAACCAGAAAGTGGTCGAGGAAACTCCAGCGGCAAACTTACCTGAGGCGACACGAAAAAAACTACATCAAGCAGCAGTGGAATTAGGTAAATCCGTTAATTATCGTAGTGCGGGAACAGTAGAGTTTATTTACGATGCAAATCGAGATGAATTTTATTTTCTAGAGGTGAATACACGCTTACAGGTTGAGCATCCAGTCACTGAGATGGTTACAGGCTTAGACTTAATTGAATGTATGCTCAAAGTGGCTGCTGGTGATGAACTTGATTGGACATATCTCAACAATATTCAGCCTAAAGGCGCAGCGATTGAGGTTCGTGTTTATGCTGAAGATCCTGTTAAAAATTTCCAGCCTAGTCCCGGTGTACTGACAGAGGTTGCCTTTCCTGAAGGTACACGTGTTGATACTTGGGTGAAAACGGGCACAGAGATTTCTCAATACTTCGACCCGATGATTGCCAAAATTATTGTACATGCTGATGATCGTGCTAGTGCTATTGAAAAATTAAAGAATGTATTGGCTGAAACACGCTTAAATGGTATCAGCACAAACTTAGATTACGCACGTGCCATCGTTTCAGACCAGCGCTTTGAATCTATGCAAATTTGGACAAGAATGTTGGATGATTTCAATTACACGCCAAACGTGATTGAAGTGGTTCAAGCAGGGACTTTGAGTTCAATTCAAGATTATCCAGGTCGTACAGGCTACTGGGATATTGGTGTACCGCCATCTGGTCCAATGGATGACTATGCATTTCAGCTTGCCAATCGTATTGTTGGGAATGATGCTAAAGCCGCAGGTTTCGAGTTTACCTTAGTTGGACCAACATTAAAGTTTCACACAAATACGATTATTGCTTTGGCGGGAGCAAGCTGTACTGCGTTGTTAGATGATCAGGAAATTGATTTTTGGAAGCCTGTAGAAGTTAAAGCAGGACAAATTCTAAAAATCGGTCAAGTAGAATCAGGTTGCCGTACATATTTAGCAGTTCGAAATGGTTTGGATGTTCCTGTTTATTTAGGTAGTCGCTCTACCTTTGCGCTTGGTAATTTTGGTGGTCATGCAGGTCGTACCTTACGTGTCGGTGACATGATTAAAATGGTTGATCCAGCATTTGCTAGTGCAGAATTGCCACTCGCACATGATGAACCTCAAGCGTTATCGGCTGAATTGATTCCTGAATATAGTAATGAATGGGAAATTGCGGTGTTATATGGTCCGCACGGCGCACCAGATTTCTTTAAACCTGAATATGTAGAAGAGTTTTTTGCATCAGAGTGGACAGTTCACTTTAACTCAAATCGTTTAGGTGTGCGTTTATCAGGACCAACGCCAAGCTGGGCACGAGAAAATGGTGGTGAAGCAGGTTTACATCCATCAAATGTCCATGACTGTGAATATGCGATCGGAGCAATTAACTTCACAGGCGATTTCCCTGTGATTTTGGCGAAAGATGGTCCGAGTTTAGGCGGTTTCGTTTGTCCTGTGACGATTGCCAAAGCAGAACTTTGGAAAGTGGGACAACTTAAAGCCGATGATAAAATTCGCTTTTATCCTATTAGTGTTGCACAAGCCAATGAACTTGAACGTCAGCAAATTGAAAATATCCAAAACTTTGCGGAAGCAAGCAAAATTGTAGAAACAATTGAGCCAATTCAAGAGGTTGTCAGTACGATTTTGGCACAACGTGAACCAAATGAATTATCGCCAAAAACAGTGTATCGCCAAGCAGGTGATAGTTATATTCTCTTAGAATACGGCGAAAATGTTTTAGATATAGCTTTACGTTTACGAGTGCATCAACTTATTCAAATGATTCGTGATGCAAAAATTGCAGGCGTATTGGAACTGTCACCGGGTGTTCGTTCACTACAGATTAAATACGATGGCTTAGTAATTCCACAATCACAATTGATTGCTCAATTACTTCAACTCGAAAAAGAGATGGACGATTTGAGCCAATTAAAAATCCCATCTCGTATCGTACATTTGCCAATGGCGTTTGAAGACAGTGCGACTTTAGGAGCTGTAGAACGCTATCAAGAAAGTGTTTGCTCAAAAGCACCGTGGTTGCCAAATAACGTTGACTTTATCCAACGCATTAATGGTTTGGCAGATCGGAATGAAGTTAAAGATATTATTTTTGATGCGAACTATTTAATTCTTGGCTTGGGTGATGTGTATTTAACTGCACCATGTGCTGTACCAATCGATCCACGCCATCGTTTACTCAGTTCTAAATATAATCCAGCACGTACCTTTACCGCAGAGGGAACAGTGGGTATTGGTGGCATGTACATGTGTATCTACGGCATGGATTCACCAGGCGGATATCAATTGATAGGGCGTACTTTACCAATTTGGAACAAGTTTAAGAAAAACAAACAATTTGGCGATAAACAATGGTTCTTACAATTCTTTGATCAAATTAAATATTTTGAGGTTACAGAAGAAGAACTCAATCAATGGCGTGCTGACTTTGAAAATGGTCGTGCTGAGATCAAGATTGAAGAAACAGAATTCGATTATTCGGATTATGTAAAATTCTTAGAGAATGAAGCTGAAAGTATTGCCGAGTTTAAAGCTAAGCAACAACAAGCATTCACAACTGAAGTGGATCGCTGGAAAGAGGAGTTTGCAGCTCAACCTGAAGAACAGATTCAAGAAAATAACCATGCTGATTACAGTCATTTAGCATCATTAAATGCATCGATGACAGGTAATATCTGGAAAATTTTTGTTGAACATGGTCAAGAGGTTAAAAAAGGCGAAACTGTTGCTATTATTGAAGCAATGAAAATGGAACTTCCTGTTTATGCAGAAGAAGATGGCATTGTAAAAGCCATTATTTGTAGAGCAGGGCAAACCGTACATAGTGGTGAACCACTGGTTTATATGGAATAAGGCAAGGTTGCATGAAAGAAACCAAAATAAAAACAACAAAAAGCTCAGACAATTTGTCTGAGCTAGTTTACCAACGCATCAAGAATGATATCTTTGATTTCAAACTGATGCCAGGTGAACGTTTCACTGAATCTGAAGTTGCAAAAGCTTATGATGTAAGTCGCACCCCAATCCGACAAGCACTATATCGTTTGCAACAAGAGGGTTATGTTGATGTGAGTTTTCGTAGCGGTTGGCAAATCCGACCGCTCAATTTTCGGTATTATGAAGAACTTTATGATGTGAGGATCGTATTAGAAAAAGATTCGATTCGTAAACTTTGTCAGATGGATCATCAAAACTCGGTTGAATTATCCGTTTTAAAAGATTTATGGTTGATTGAACCACAACAATATCTAAAAGACATTAAACAACTGTCACAACAAGATGAAGATTTCCATTGCGCTTTGGTTCGCGCCTCTGGAAATAATGAAATGGCAAGAATTCATCGTGATTTGAGTGAGCGAATCCGTATCATTCGTCGTTTAGACTTCTCTAAAGATTATCGCGTTGAAGCGACTTATCAGGAGCATCAGAAAATACTGGGTTATATTTTTAATCGTAAAGTAGATGAAGCCATTCAAGCGATTGAAGCACATATTATGCAAAGTCGTGATGAAGTGAAAAAAATTACTTTACAGATGTTGGATTCGAGTCAGTTTTATTAGAATGTACTATTTGTCTGATATAAATTAAGAAAAAATTAACAGTTTCAACGTGGAAACAATTGTTTTTACGACCAAAACCTAGTTTTGTTGTAACGTGCTAATTTTAAAAATTAATTAACTTAAACTATAGGCATATTGGTAGCATTTTAGAATTATGTTTTTTTATTAATTGGTATTCTTACATCTTCATTTATTGTTTGAGAATGATTTTTATATGCTGGATAATCTACCCATAATTGTTTTTTTAGGTCTTATTCTAGGTTTTTTATTTGGAAAGTTTTATGAAATTGTTTTTAGAGGCTGTGCAAAGTTTTTACTTAAAATAATGACTACACAAGATGGAAAATCAACAAGAAGAAAAATTATTTCATATGCTTTATCAGGTATTGTAGTTGTATTCTTTTTTTTATATTTGTTGTTATTGTCTCCATTCATATCCGATGAACTTTGGGTTTATTGCTACAATTCATATTTTTTGGGTATTGGAATAGGTCTCATGCTTAAAAAACAATACTTCAATAAGAAGTACTAAAATTAACTTCAGAATCTTTTCTATTTAGAATATTTAGATAAGAAAGGATAACCACTTCCTTTTTGATCATCTTAATCAAATTAAGATGTTTAAAACTCTCTTTTCTATGCCTAATCCTGCATAAAACTAACAGCTTTTATTCATTTTCTATTTAATAATAAAGATCAAATTTACAATCATCAGATGAAACATGATGAATGATCAAATACTTAGCTCACTTTTTCTAAAACTTGTGGATAAAGAAGGCTTCTTTGCTACGGCGATAGATGGCATCACTTTGATGCGTGTAGATCACAACACACCACCATTAGCCGTATTGCAAGAACCGACCTTAGTTTTTGTTTTACAAGGCAGTAAACGTGGTTATATCGGAACTGAAACCTATGCATTTCAGCAAGGCGAATGCCTAATCGTCTCCGTGTCTATGCCATTTGATTGTGATACGGTAGCGAGTCCTGAATTGCCTATGATTGCAGTCAGCATGAAACTAGAGGCGGATACGGTAAATGAGTTATTAGCAAAAACATATTTTGAAAATGAGCAATTTAAACCACTCACTACAGGCATGAGTGTAATTCAATATGATGAAACCATTTCGAATGTATTGATACGATTATTAAAAACTTTAAGTTCTGAACAAGACAGCTTGATTTTAGGTGAACAAATTAAACGAGAGTTATTGTATCGAGTTATTCAACATTCGGGTGCAGATGCTTTAACAGGATTAGTAGTTCAAGGCAATTTACGACAGATTTATAAGATTTGTGAATATATTCAACATCATTTTACAGAGAAATTAACAGTGGAAATGCTTGCTGAGCAAGCCAATATGAGCATTTCTGCCTTTCATAAAGCATTCAAACAAGTCACATTACATTCACCTTTGCAGTATCTCAAAGTTACACGGTTGCACAAGGCAAAACAAATGTTGCAAAACGAAAACCAAAGCGTTGCTCAAGCAGCTTATGCTGTTGGTTATCAAAGCTCATCTCAATTTAGTCGAGAGTTTAAAAAGCAGTTTGGTTTTTCTCCTAATCAAACTGAAGTAAATATAGATAAGGAATGAGTAAATCATGAATCAAAATAGTAGCGAACAAATGAAATATATCGAAATTACTCAAGCTGGCGGTCCTGAAGTTCTAAAAGTTGTACAAGGTAAAAAACCTGAGATTAAAGAAGATCAAGTATTAATTGAAGTCTATGCCACAGGCATCAATCGCCCTGATATTTTGCAAAGACAAGGGTTGTATCCGATGCCGAAAGGTGTAACGCAAATTCCAGGATTGGAAGTTGCTGGCATCATTTCTCAAATCGGTTCAAAAGTAGAAAAATTTAAAGTCGGTGATAAAGTCTGCGCGCTGACCAACGGCGGAGGATATGCAGAATACTGTGCTGTTCCAGCAAATCAAACTTTAGCGATTCCCAAAAATCTGAGCTTTATTGAAGCAGCAGCTATTCCAGAAACTTATTTCACAGTATGGGCAAATCTATTTCAGATCGGACAGTTAAAAAAGAATGAAACCGTGTTGATTCACGGAGGTGCAAGTGGAATTGGTTCTACAGCGTTGAGCTTATGTCATGCGATGGGTATTCAAACTTTTTCCACAGTGGGAAGTGAAGAAAAAGTAGAAAAATTAAGCTCAATTTCGACGGTTATTAATTACAAGAGACAAAATTTTGAACAAGAAATCTTATCACTCACAGATCAGCAAGGTGTTGATGTGATCTTAGATATTATCGGTGCTGCTTACTTTAATCAGAATCTGAGATTGCTAAAAAGAGATGGGCGACTGGTGATTATCGGATTTATGGGCGGTCGAAAAGTAGATGGTTTTGATATTCAAGAACTCATGCTCAAACGCGCTGTGGTGACTGGCTCAACGATGCGTGCTCGAACCAATGATGAAAAAGCAAAAATTACCCAAGAATTGGAACAGTTTGTTTGGCCACTAATCGAAACAGGTCAATGTAAACCGATTATTTATAAGACTTTTACTTTTGAAGAGGTTGCAGCAGCACACCAATGTTTGGAAAGCAGTGAACATATTGGAAAAGTGGTACTCGAAATTAAATCGTAATTTTGCCTAATCGTATTCAATCTATGCCTATTTATACATCAAGCTTGAGAATGATCACTTGGAAAAGCAATATGTAAATCAAACATATCCTACGAGGAATTTAAACATGACAACAAATACAGATAATCGTAACCCAACCCCAGATCTAGCTGAAGATAATGCTTTTTTTCCATCACCTTATTCTCTAAGTCAGTATACGGCTCCTAAAACTGACTATGACGGAACTACATACCCAAATCCATATCAAGGTGATAAAAAGATCCTCATGATTGCAACGGATGAACGCTATATTCTGATGCAAAATGACAAGTTCTTTTCTACAGGAAATCATCCAGTAGAAATGTTGTTACCGATGTTCCATTTAGACAATGCTGGTTTTGCCTTTGATGTTGCAACACTTTCAGGTAATCCAGTTAAACTGGAAATGTGGGCGATGCCAAAAGAAGAGCAAGTGGTTTTGGATACCTATCACAAGTACGAGAAACAACTTAAATCACCACTAAAATTGGCAGATATTTTAGATCAAGCTTTAAGTGCTGATTCACCATATGCTGGTATTTTCATTCCAGGTGGTCATGGAGTTTTGGCTAAAATTCCTCAGAGTAAAGAAGTTAAGGCTTTATTAAAATGGGCAGTGGATAATGACAAATATGTTATTACTTTATGTCATGGTCCAGCTTCTTTATTAGCAGCCGCAGTTGATGAAAGTCCAAATGATTATATTTTTAAAGGCTATCAAGTCTGTGTTTTTCCAGATTCATTAGATAAAGGTGCCAATATTGATATTGGATATATGCCAGGACAATTGCCGTGGCTCGTCGGCGAAAATCTTGAAAAGCTTGGTGTGGAAATCCTAAATAAGGGAATCACAGGGCAAGTACACCAAGATCGAAAACTGTTAACGGGTGATAGTCCATTAGCCTCTAATAATTTGGGGAAACTTGCTGCTGAAACTTTATTAGCTGATCCAAGCCTTAACGCATAAGCTATTTTATAAGTTCAAAGCCCAATTCAATATTGGGCTTTTTCTTGAGCAAAATTTAAAATTTGTAAGCTAGCTGACAAATCTACTCCGTAATATTGATTATGTTAGGAAAGTAGCAATAGAAAAACAGTAGTTAGAGTTGATCAATGAAAATATGTATTTATGGTGCAGGTAGTATTGGATGCTATCTTGGCGGTAGACTCGTTGCTGCTGGCTATGACATAAATTTTATTGTTCGTCCTAAAATTCAGCAAGCACTTCAAACTTATGGTTTAACTGTTTCAGATTACACAGGATTCAAGCAAACTATTTCTGTAAATCAATTACAAATGAGCATTGATCACAATGTAGCAGCTCATGTTGATATTGTCTTTGTTTGCGTAAAATCAACATCTACTGAACAAGTAGCCCTTGAATTAAAAGATATTTTAAAGAAAAAGACCATTATTATTAGTTTTCAAAATGGCTTAAGTAATGTGGGAATTCTAAAACGAATTTTAACAGACCACATTATACTCGAAGGAATGGTACCTTTTAATGTGGCAGCTTTGGGGAATGGTCGATTCCACCAAGGAACAGATGGTGCTTTGTATGTAAAAAACCATGAGCAATTAGCTGAACTCGTGCTTGCATTTCAAGAAGCAAAGTTAGAATTTCAGTTAGAACAAGATATGCAAGCTGTGCAATGGGCAAAATTATTATTGAACTTAAATAATTCAATCAATGCGCTATCCCAACTTCCACTGAAACAAGAATTATCTATTCGAGAATATCGTCAGTGTTTGGCACTTGCTCAATTAGAAACATTAAATCTATTAAAAATAGCCAAAATCAAACCAGCAAAACTGACTCCAATTCCAGCACAATTTATTCCTAAAATTTTAAAACTACCCAATCCTATATTTAAGATTATCAGTAAGAAAATGCTCGCGATTGATCCACTTGCGCGTTCTTCGATGGCTGATGATTTAATGGTTGGAAGAAAAACTGAAATCGATTGGATTAATGGTGAAGTTGTTAATTTAGCTAGACAGTTGAATCTTACAGCACCAATTAACCAAAAATTAATTGAGCTAGTCAAACAGGCAGAATCAGAACCGAAAGTATGGTCTGGATCAAAACTTAAAGCACAGTTAACGCAATTGTGATTCGATTATGCATAAAAAAAGCGTATAGCATCTCTATACGCTTTTTTTGATAAAAATCTTAGATTAGACTGTTTTTACAGCATCTTGAGGGGCAAATTTCGTAATTAATATGCCGAATATAGTCGCGAAGATATACATGAAAATGGAGTATACCGCGGCAGGCATTGCGATGGTGGTACTTGCCATAATCGTGAGTGCAATTGTCATGGCTAAGGTACTGTTATGAATACCGATCTCAAATGCACATGCACGTGCTTGATATGAACTAATGCCTAACATTCGTGGCACGAAATATCCAACCATTAAACTAATAGCACAGAATAGTGCGGTTGCTAAACCAATCTGTCCCAAATAATCTACCAAGTTGCTTCGCTCTTTGATAATTGCGCCTAGAATGATAATCAGCAGAAAAACCACGGCAAAGATTCGTACAGGACGATTCAGTTTTTCAGCAACATGCGGTGCATAATGACGAATGATCATTCCGATGCATACAGGCACTAAAATAATTAGAAAAACTTGTAAAACCTTAGTAAATTGCAGACCGACTTGCTGTCCTTCATTCATAAAATGCAGAATCGAGAAATTTACAATTAAGGGTAGGAACACCGCTGCGATAATAGCGTTAATTGCAGTTAAAGTAATATTAAGTGCGATATCACCTTTATATAAATAGCTAAATAAATTGGCTGTCGTACCACCAGGTGATGCTGCCAATAGCATCAAACCGACCGCTAAAAGCGGTGGTAAAGCAAGTATTTTACAAATTAAAAACGCTATCCCTACTAATAAAATGAGTTGGCAGAACAATGCAATTAAAACAGCTTTAGGGTGTTTGCTGACTCGCGCAAAGTCTTTAAGTGTTAGTTCTAGCCCCATACCTGCCATAACGATGGCTAAGGCAATAGGCAAAAATATTGTGATCAGTCCTGAATCCATAAACCGTGCTTTCCTAAATGAATTTTATTTTGATAAATAATTGATATCGTTTTAGAAGTGACCATCATCGTGTACAAATCAAGGATGATCTAAGTTTCGATCTAGCACTTTAAACATATATTTATTTGAAAATCTGTCAACTACACGACAATTGATATTTTTATGTGAATTTCTAATAACTAAAAAGGCAAGTACAACTCGTGTACTTGCCTTTACTTTAAACTGACTTATCGAGATAAATAAGCTTTTTTAAATTTTAAAAGAAACCCGCTGGTTTAGTTGAGTAGCTCACCAATAGGTTCTTGGTTTGTTGGTAATGGTCTAACATCATGCGATGGTTTTCACGACCAATACCTGATTTTTTGTAACCACCAAATGCCGCATGAGCAGGGTAAATGTGATAACAATTTGTCCATACACGACCCGCTTCTATTGCACGACCTGCACGGTATGAAGTATGTGCAGAACGTGACCAAACTCCAGCTCCTAAGCCATAAATGGTTTCATTGGCAATTTTGATTGCTTCATCAAAATCTTTGAAAGTGGTCACTGACAATACAGGTCCAAAAATTTCTTCTTGGAAAATTTGCATACTGTTGTGTCCTTTGAACACCGTCGGTTCAATATAGAAACCTTCACCAACTTCTTGACGAGCACCACCACCTACAAGTACTTCAGCGCCTTCCTCGCGACCTGTGCTGATACAACGTAGAATTTTCTCTTGCTGTTCTAAGGAAGCCTGAGCGCCAACCATGGTTTCAGTATCTAATGGATGACCCAACTTAATTCGTTTAACTCGCTCGATTGCTTTTTCTAAAAACTTATCTGCGATACTTTCTTGAATTAAGGCACGAGAAGGACAAGTACATACTTCACCTTGATTCAGCGCAAACATTGCAAAGCCCTCTAGCGCTTTATCAAGATAATCATCATCTTTGTCCATCACATCTTCAAAGAAGACATTTGGTGATTTACCCCCAAGCTCCAAGGTGACTGGAATAATATTCTCAGTTGCATATTGCATGATGAGCTGACCGACTTGAGTAGAACCAGTAAATGCAATTTTAGCAATACGAGGACTAGTTGCTAATGGTCGACCCACTTCAGCACCAAAACCATTAACAACGTTGAGAACACCTGGTGGAAGTATGTCTTGGATAAGTTCTAAGACCAGTAAAATACCCACAGGTGTTTGTTCTGCTGGTTTTAAAACAATACAGTTACCCGCCGCGAGTGCTGGTGCGAGTTTCCAAGCCGCCATCAAAATCGGGAAGTTCCACGGAATGATTTGACCTACAACGCCTAAAGGCTCGTGAAAGTGGTAGGCAATCGTATCTTCATCAATCTCTGAAATTCCGCCTTCTTGTGCACGAATACATCCAGCAAAATAGCGGAAGTGATCTATCGCTAACGGGATGTCCGCGGCTAAAGTTTCACGTACTGGTTTACCATTGTCCCAAGTTTCTGCAACTGCAAGAAACTCAAGGTTTTGTTCCATACGATCCGCTATTTTTAATAAAATATTTGAACGCGTTGTAGCTGAGCTTTTATTCCATTCAGCTTTTGCTTTATGTGCTGCATCGAGAGCAAGTTCAATGTCTTCAACTGAAGAACGAGGGATCTTTGTAAACACTTTGCCATCGACAGGTGAAACATTATCGAAGTATTCTCCTCTTATAGGAGCTACCCATTGACCGCCAATAAAGTTCTCATATTGAGATTTAAATTGGACTTTTGAACCAGGTTGGTTAGGATCGATGTAACGCATATATAAATTCCTTTGCTTATAATTGATTTAACGATCTACAGCTTTGGTATAAGGTACTTTTGTACGTTATTTCATTAGGATATAAGTGCGAAGGTTGGAGAAAGGTTGGAAACCATGATCAAGTGTGAGGGATACACAAATGTTTACAAAACAAGAGTTATTGCAACATCGTTCGTCCGTTGATCAGCTAAAAAAACAAAGTAGTCTGTCGCCACAAAATGCTGAAAAACTTGGTCAAAGTATTGCGAGTTCATGGCAGCGATCTGTTTCGTCCTCAATTCCTAAAGAACGCTTAGCTGCACCACTATTAAGTCAAAATAAAAAGAACAAAAGCAGTTTGGATCTAGCACTTGAAACCTGTTCCGATGAACTAAGTCATATTGCAGAACAATCCTCAATGGTTATCGCGGTAGGTGATGTTGGAAGTACGATTATTTGGACTGCTTCTAGTAATCAAATGCAAAGCGCAGCTGAAAAAGTACATTTTATTGCAGGTGGGCAGTGGGCTGAAGATATGGTCGGAACCAATGCTCTAGCACTCTCTTTAAAGACTCAACAATCAAGTTGTGTGTTCTCAAATGAACATTACATGGAGTCTATTCATGATTGGGTCTGCTATGCAGCACCAATTTTAGACCCGTATTCAAAACAGGTATTAGGTGTCGTTGATTTATCTACGACATGGAAAAAACACAATACACTCGGTGTATTGGCTGCTGAACGATGTGCATCTATTATTCAAACTGCTTTAATCGAACAACAGCGCCAACGTTTATATATTCGTGCCTTTGCCACGCCTCAAATTATTTTTAACCATAAATCATTGGTATTAACCCCAAGACAGGTCGAGATATTAGTCATTTTAGCCTTATGTCCAAATGGCTTGAATTTAGAAAATTTACATCAAGCATTATATGGTGAGCGTAAGGTGAGTATCGGTACGCTCAAAGCAGAAATGTCTCAACTACGGGATATTTTAGGTGGTATGTTGGGTTCTCGCCCATATCGTCTACTGGCTGATGTTGAAGCTGATTTTCTGTCAGCAGAGCAGGCTTTAGATGCAGGTTATGTCGCGTCGGCACTTCAATTATATAAAGGTGTTTTCCTCGCTAAAACTGAAAGTCCATTTTTATGTGCATGGCGTGATTGTCTTGAGTCTCGCTTAAGCGATGCGATTTTCAAAACTAAGGAAACAGACCTACTCCTTAAACATGTGGCCCATTTCCCAGAAGCAATCGATGCTGTAGAACGTCTAATGGAATTGTTCCCGAGCGAACATCCTGCACGCTTATCTTTGAGCAAGTTTAAAGACGTATATTGATTGAATATTTGAGATTAGAATTATCTAGCGTTAATTAAAAAATGAAATTTGCTTTGCCTGAAAAAGAACTCGATATTCTGTAGAAAGATCAAAAAATTAAATAAATCATTGTTTACTTTGAATTTTAATTTATATAAAAAAAGTGGGAATATAACCATTTTAATATTCCCACAAAAAAGTAAGCCAAGTCTCGGAGTTCTGGCTTACTTTTGAGAGGAAAGCGTTATAAAGCAGCTTTAAAAATTTCTACAACTTGAGCATGTGTTGCTTTACGTGGGTTGGTCAGCATACAAGCATCTTTTTGAGCATTTTCCGCCATTATTGCCAAGTCCTCAGTTTTTACACCAAGTTCGGTTAATCCTGATGGGATGCCAATTGATGATGAGAGTTCACGAATTGCATCAATTGCGGCAAATGCAGCTTCTGTTTCAGTGAAACCTTCAACATTAACGCCCATTAACTCTGCAATTTTTGCATAACGATCTTGGCAAGCGATTAAATTAAATTCGCATACATGTGGTAAAAGCACCGCATTACATACGCCATGAGGAAGATTGTAGAACCCACCAAGCTGATGTGCCATTGCATGGACATAACCTAGAGATGCATTATTAAATGCCATACCCGCTAGATATTGTGCATAGCTCATTGCATCGCGTGCTTCGATATTTTCACCATTGGCTACAGCAGGGCGTAACCATTGACTGATCATAGTAATGGCTTTCTCAGCACAGGCATCTGTAATTGGATTTGCAGCAGTAGAGACATAAGCTTCGACGGCATGAGTTAATGCATCCATTCCTGTAGCTGCCGTTAAACCTGCAGGTTTTGCAACCATAAGCTTAGGGTCATCAATTGCAATCAGAGGTGTACAACGCCAGTCTACAATTGCCATTTTGACATGAGTATCCGTGTTGGTAATGATGCAGAAACGCGTCATTTCTGAGGCTGTACCTGCTGTAGTATTGATTGCAATCAAGGGAGTCATTGGAACTGTACTTTTATCAATTCCTTCATAATCACGAATATGTCCGCCGCCAGCAGTTACAAGACCAATCCCTTTCGCACAATCGTGTGATGAACCGCCACCTAATGAAACGATAAAATCACATCCATTGTCGTTGTAGGCTTTAACACCGTTGTGAACATTAATATCTGTTGGGTTAGGCTCTGCACCTGGAAAGATGTGGCTATCTACACCAGCTTCTTTCAAATATCCTGAAATAGTATCTGCTACACCAAATTTAAATAGACCTTCGTCTGTAACGATTAATGCTTTTTTTGCACCGAGATTTTGTGCTTTCGTTCCAATCTCTTTTGCACAGCCTGGACCAAAGAGAGAAACGCAAGGGATATAAAAACCGTTTGTTTGATCTGCAATATTTTTAAAAGCCATGGAGTGATTCCTTCTTCCATTTTCCATTGTTTGTTATTCAGGTGAGTTACACCTTGAACTTAGTATGGAGTGCTTAAAAAAATTTCCTACCTACCAAATACCTACCAAAATATTGTTTTAAAAATAAAAGGGATACGCTACATAAAGTTGAGTATCCCTATACAAAGTTTAAGTCTTTAGAATTTATGAGTGTAGTTTACAAACATGCGATCCTCACCAAAATCATTTCCATGCTTCACATCATAATCAATTCGAATATATTGCAATGCCAAACCTTTGAGATAGGGCTGTTGAAAAGCATAGTTCAAGATAATATTAGACTCACTTTCATGATTTTTTTTACCATCAGTCGTTTCAAAATTCTCACCATAAACATATTTTACGGCTGCATTAAAACCAGGGATATAATCTTTAAAATTATAACCATAAATAAAATGATATGATTTTTCATCTTTTTTAAAGAAACCTGTAGCATTCCAATTAATGAAATATGTTTCAGGAAGAAAACCATCTGGTAATGGGTAGGCAGATTCACCAATAATTTGCTGATAGCCTAAACCAAAAGTATGATTATTTACTTTCAATGTTTCTAATAAACCAATATTTTGTGCATCAATATTAAAATTATTTCCATCTTCTTGAGCATTAAAATATTTAAATTTCGAATTAAGCACATAATTTTTACCTTTCAAATTATGCTCTAAACCCAAATAATGTTTGTTGTATAAATCCTCCATGTTACCATAATAATATTCTCCCTTTAAATCAGGGGAGAACTGATAGCGTAAATCAATATAATTTAAGCCATCTGAGTATTCAGTTTTTCCATTTGAAGTAAAAGAGAATTTACGAAAATCTTCTTCATTACGAGGGGATACTTTTTCAACACGACCTATTTCTGCGTAAAGTTGATCAGTTAATTGTGACTTAAGGTTTGCACCCCAATAAGATGTTAAGAGCTGACGACTGGTATCTACGGCAGTAACAGGTAAGTCTAACCAAAGCTCACCAACACTCAACAAGGTTTGGTCATAACCTAATTTTAAAGTGGCGCCATGTTTTAAATAATCGGAAGCTTGTGATTGAGTCGCTTTATCAAATGGTAATACCGTATCAGCCACATGTTTATCTGAACTTAATCTAACAGCATATTGAACGGAAGCATCCACACCGATTGTCAAAGGTTTTTCGGCAATACTTAATGGTGTCTCAAGCATTCGTGAGTTATAAAACAAAGAGGCAGCTTGAGACCAACTTCCAGTATCCTTCAGTGCTTCATTCTCAAAATTACGATTGATGTAGGCATTTTTTAAGGTAAATTTCCATTCTTCTTTAGCGCTTACATTATCAGCCCAAAGTGAAGTTGAAACTAATCCACCTATGAGTGAAATAGAGGACAAAATAAGCTTATTACATTTAAATGTATGCATTTTTTAATTTCCATTTTGTGTTGAATTGCGCCGATCCTCGGCGCAACATTACTTATTGCTGGTTGACTGAAGCTTGTGTTTGAAGAGTTGATTTTGAACTTTCAGGTACATTGACCGAGACTTTTAGATTGACGAGGAAGATCGCAAATGCAGCAATCACACCTGGAATTGCAATTGCTAAGAAGTTCATTTGATGAGGTAGTTCAAAAGTGAGCAATGCACCTGTAAGTACAGGTCCGATAATTGCACCTATACGACCGATACCTGATGCCCAGCCCATACCTGTTGAGCGAACAGTAGTTGGATAAAATTGTGCGACGAAAGTATATAGAAGAATTTGTGAACCGATCGTTGCTGCACCTGCCAAAGCAATTAAGCTATAGAGAACAATTTGAGGACTGTTGAATCCCAATAGTATTAAGGCAGCAGCTCCGATTACAAACATTGAGGTAATGACTGGTTTTAAATGGAATCGATCAGCTAAAGCACCGCCTCCAATTGCACCAACCATACCGCCAATGTTCAATGCAAATAAGAACAGCATACTTGCGCCTAAAGAATATCCTGCTTGCAACATCAATTTAGGTAACCAACTTCCCAATGCGTACACCATTAATAGGCACATAAAGAAAGCGATCCAAAACATGAATGTACTAAATGCACGACCATCTTGGAAAAGGGCTTTTACTGGTGCTTCATGATGAATATTTTCATTGAAAACCAATTGAGTATTTTGATGAATGTCTCGTGTAGGTAGCAGCTTATTGATGATCTGTTTAGCTTGTTCTTCCTTTCCAGATTTGATCAGAAATGCCAATGACTCAGGTAGGAATTTCCAAATGATAGGCAACATTAACAATGGAATCCCTGCAATCAGGAACATGATTTGCCATCCCATATCTTTGACTAACCAAGCACCTAATAATGCTGAAGTCATACCGCCAATAGCATAGCCACTAAACATAATTGCGACTAAAGTACTTCGAATTTTTTTAGGTGCATATTCCGTCATTAATGCAACAACGTTTGGCATTACGCCGCCTATACCTAATCCTGCTATGAATCTTAAAATTGCAAATTCAACGGGATTGGTTGCAAAAGCCCCTAGAAATGTAAAACCACTAAATAAAGTGACACAGATCATGATGGTTTTCTTTCTTCCTAAACGATCTGATAATGTGCCGAATATCATTGCACCAAACATCATTCCAAATAGGGCAGCACTTGCTAATAATCCTGCTTGAACAGCAGTTAATGACCATTGCTGCATTAATAATGGTAATGCGACACCGTAAATAACTAGATCATAGCCGTCGAAAATAATAATTAGTAAGCACCAAACTAAAACCTTCCAATGAAATAAACTAAATTTGGCATTATCAATTGTTTCATTGATATTGACTTTTTCCATATACATCCTTCACCTCCAATTTGTGAAGCTTTGTTTTATTAATGTTTAAACTATTTTGTTATGGGGATTCAGTCAAAAACTAAATTGATATATCTTTATGTCTTTAAGGTATTGAATTTATTATTTTCTATCTAAATTTTAGACGACAAAAAGCAGAGTATAAAAATACTCTGCTTTTTTATAACAATAGGTATATTAAATAAATTGATTTATATGCTGATTAAACTCAACAGGTGCTTCAACGTTTGAAATATGTGAAGCATTAATTTCAACCAACTGAGCCTTTGGTATGTGTTGCAACATCCATTCAGCATCTGTAACAGTGGTCACTGGATCATGAATTCCTGCAATAATTAAAACAGGTATCGTGATTTGTTTTAGTTCATCACGAAGATCCGCTTTAGCCAAAGCCTCACAACAATTGGCATAGCCCAGTGCACTGCCAGCACTTAAGTCGTTACATAGGTGGCTGACAACTGAAGGATGACTTTGGATAAAGGGATCGGTAAACCAACGAGATGCTGCGGTTGCAGCAATTGGTTCTAAACCTTGCTTTCGTACCAGTTCGGCACGATCTTGCCATGCTTGTTCCTGTCCAATTTTCGCTGCTGTATTGGCAATAATCACATGACTAAAACGCGATGGATAATGAATCGCTAACCATTGTCCGGTTAGTCCACCCATTGAAATTCCACAAAAGACGGCTTTTTCAATCTTCAAATGATCTAGTAAAGCAATCACATCTTCACCTAACTGCTGTAAAGTGTAAGGACCAGTTGGAGTAGAAGATGAACCATGACCACGAGTGTCATAACAAATCACAAAAAAGCGATCTTTAAAAAAATTAAACTGCTGTTGCCACATCCCAAAATTCGTACCTAGGGAATTGGAGAATACCAGAGCAGGGGCATTTGCATCACCAAAGGTCTGATAATGAATCATGACATCTGCGGATTGAAACATCGGCATTACTGTTCTCCTGTATCTAGATCAACACGCTGAATAATCAAAGCAATCCCTTGACCCACACCGATACACATCGAACACAAAGCATATTGTCCCTTGATCTGTTCAAGTTGGTTCAGTGCGGTGGTCACTAATCTCGCACCCGATGCACCCAGTGGATGACCTAAAGCGATCGCACCACCATTCGGATTGATACGCGCATCATCATCTGTTAATCCTAAATCACGAGTCACCGCTAGAGCTTGAGCTGCAAAGGCTTCGTTTAACTCAATCACATCCATTTGTTCTAAGGTCAGATTGGCTTGTTTCAGTAACTTTTTGATTGCAGGCGCAGGGGCAAAACCCATAATGCGGGGTTCAACACCCACTGTAGTGGCAGCAATAATTTTGGCACGTGGTTTAAGTTGATATTGAGCAACCGCATCATCAGAAGCGATCAATAGTGCTGCTGCACCATCGTTAATACCTGAAGCGTTACCCGCAGTCACTGTGCCATCTGCTTTCACCACACCTTTAAGTTTCGTCAATGCTTCAATCGTGGTCGATGCACGTGGGTGTTCATCGGTATCAATCACGACCACATCACCTTTACGTTGTGGGATCGTGACTGGAACGATTTCGTGTTTAAAAAAGCCTTTGGCTTGCGCTGCTGCAGTCCGTTGTTGGCTGTTTAGGGCAAACTGGTCTTGATCGATCCGATTAATCTTAAATTGCTCTGCCACGTTCTCCGCAGTTTGCGGCATGGTGTCTACACCATACATTTCTTTGAGCTTTGGATTGATAAAACGCCAACCCATAGTCGTGTCTTCAATCTTTTGACTACGACCAAAAGCATTGTCCGATTTACCCATCACATAGGGTGCACGGCTCATGCTCTCGACACCCCCCGCAATAATGAGATTTGCTTCACCTGCTTTAATTGCACGTGCAGCCATGGCAATCGCATCTAAGGATGAACCACATAAACGGTTCACTGTGGTTGCAGGGACTTGATAAGGCAAGCCAGCCAATAATGCGGACATACGCCCCACATTACGGTTGTCTTCACCCGCTTGATTGGCACAGCCGTAAATCACATCATCCACCTGTTGCCAGTCGACCGTTGGATTACGTTGCATTAAGGCTTGAATTGGAACTGCACCAAGATCATCAGCACGTACAGGGGCTAAACCACCTGCATAACGTCCAAAGGGGGTACGAATCGCATCAATGATGTATGCATTTTTTAAAGTCGTGGTCATGTCGCTTATCCTTTAGCCTGTGTTGCATCAATCAACTGAGCACCCGTCAACGCCTGTAGTTCTTCAAAGCTTAGACCATCTACTTTCTCAATCACTTTTAAACCTTCTGTGGTCACATCAATCACACACAGATCGGTATAGATACGATCAACACATTTCAGACCTGTTGCAGGATAAGAAAGCTCCTCAACAATCTTCGGTTCACCTTGCTTGGTGACATGATCGGTGGTGATAAACACTTTCTTTGCACCTACAGCCAAATCCATTGCACCACCCACAGCAGGAATCGCATCGGCTGCACCTGTATGCCAATTGGCAAGATCACCGTTGGCTGCGACTTGGAATGCACCCAGTACCGCGATATCCAAATGACCCCCACGCATCATGGCAAAGGAATCCCCATGATGGAAAAAGCATCCCCCTGTAAGCATGGTCACATATTCTTTGCCTGCATTAATCAGTTCAGGGTCTTCTTCGCCTTTGGCTGGTGGTGGGCCAAATGCCAATAAACCATTTTCAGAATGCAGAAAGACATCTTTATCGGCAGGTAAGTAATTTGAAATCTTGGTCGGTAAGCCAATACCTAAATTGACATAGGCACCATCAGGAATATCTTGTGCAACACGTTCTGCAATTTGATCACGGCTGAGTTTTTTGATAGCTCATTGTTATTCTCCTTATTGTGCAGCGACAGGTGATGTTGCTTTAACAGCAACCACATGCTGAACAAAAATCCCTGGGGTAATAATGTGTTCAGGATCAAGCTGACCGAGTTCTACTACTTCAGAAACTTGAGCGATGGTGACATCTGCCGCCATGGCCATGATCGGTCCAAAGTTACGTGCCGACTTATTAAAAACTAAATTGCCCCAACGATCGCCTTTGTGAGCTTTGATTAAGGCAAAGTCAGCTTTGATTGGATATTCAAGAACGTAGTCTTTGCCATCGATATGACGGGTTTCTTTACCTTCTGCCAATAATGTTCCGAAGCCAGTCGGTGTAAACACAGCTCCCAAGCCCATCCCAGCAGCTTGGATACGGCAAGCGAGATTACCTTGTGGGACGAGTTCTAACTCGATCTTGCCTGCATGGTAGAGTTCATCGAACACCCATGAATCAGACTGACGTGGGAAAGAGCAGATGATTTTACGGACTGCACCTGTTTTTAGGAGTTTGGCAAGACCATAATCGCCATTGCCTGCATTGTTATTGACGATGACAAGGTCTTTAACCCCGAGTTCAATCAGAGCATCGATGAGTTCAGCAGGTTGTCCTGCGGTTCCAAAACCACCAATCATGATGGTTGAGCCATCTTGGATTTGGGAGAGTGCTTCAACCAGTGAAGCTTGTGATTTGTCGATCATAATAAATTCATCCTACAATCAAGTCTTGCTGATCTGTTTTTCAGAAGATGACTGGGTCATCACAGTATTTGGGTGGGTGTGAGGATTTAAAAGAATCTGGGCAATAACACCGATACAGATGCCCCAAAAAACTGAGCTAAGTCCAAGAAAGTGCATTCCTGAAACCGTTGCAAGAAATGTGATTAATGCTGCATCGCGCTGATGATCATCTTTCATCGCAATCATGACATTTGTCCCGATCGCCCCAAGCAGGGCTAACCCTGCTAAAGCTGCGATGAGTTCTTTGGGAAGAAGGCTGAAGAGCATGACAATACTGCCAGCAAATAAGCCGCCTAAAATATAAAAAATACCGTTGGCAACACCTGCGATATAACGCTTCTCTTTGAGTTCATGGGCATCTTTACCCATACATAGAGCAGCAGTAATTGCAGCAAGTACAATCGTAATTCCACCTACACATGCGACTGCGAGTGAAGCGATGCTTGATGCTGTAATAATCGGTTTAGCAGGGGTGTCATAGCCACTCAGTTTCATAATTGCCATACCTGGCAAAAATTGTCCTGTCAGACTCACAAGAATTAAAGGTAAAGCCAAGTTAAATGTAGAGTGCCAAGTCCATTCTGGATAAATCAAATGAGGAATAGCAAAACTAAACTGCATTTCAACGGGATTCATTTTTCCCAAAATTAAGCTGAGTGAAACACCACACAACAAAACCCACAGCATGGTATAACGAGGTGAATATCGTTTTGCTAATAAATAACAAAGCAACATGCTGAAAACGATCAAAGGCATGGAATCCGTTGCTACAAATAATCCGAGCCCAAATTGAAATAAAATCCCTGCCATCATGCCTGCTGCGATTCCTTGAGGAATCCATTTCAGCAATTTGTCAAAATATCCTGTCGCTCCAACTATAAAAATGACAATCGCTGAAGTGATATAAGCTGCAACAACTTCATTCAAAGAGATATTTGGAAACAGTGAAACCAATAATGCCGTACCAGGAGCTGACCATGCTGTGATGACAGGGGTTTTATAACGAATTGAAAGATAGATTCCAGCAACAGCAGCACCAATTGATATGCCCCAAATCCATGAAATCATCATTTCTGTTGAGATATTGGCTTTTTGTGCTGCTTGGAAAAAGATAATAAGCGGACCAGAATATGAAATCAGAACCGCTAAAAATCCGGCAATAGTTGCTGAAATAGACCAATCATTTTTTAAACTCGTCAACAGGTTAGTCATAGCGCCTCCTTGCAAGATTTCCTGCTGTTTAGATCAGAATTAACCCTGATCACCACCACCAACTGCAATTACACTGCCAGTCATATAAGACGACTCTTCAGATGCTAGAAAAAGAATGGCATTTACCTGTTCATCGATAGTTCCATATCGTCCCATCAGACTTCTTTCTTTGGTTTGATCTACAACCTGTTGCATCCAAACTTTTTCATCTTCGCTAAGTGGAGTTGAATTACGAGGTACTTTACGTGGTGGAGCGTCTGTTCCACCCGTAGCAATCGCATTCACTCTGATACCATTTTTGGCATGCTCAAAAGCCAACGATGCGGTAAGTGCATTTACACCACCTTTAGCTGCCGAATATGGAATCCGATTGATACCACGGGTAGCGATAGACGATACGTTGACGATGACCCCATATTGATGCTTCAACATTTCAGGTAGAGCTGCACGACAACACCATAAAGTTGGAAACAGAGAACGATTGATTTCCTTGATAATTTGCTCTTCGCTAAATTCATCAAAGGGTTTCATCCAGATCGCACCGCCAACATTATTGATGAGTACATCTACACGTCCAAACTCCTGAATCGCTTTGTGTACAACAGCTTGGGCACCATCATAGCGCTCTAAATCAGCTTGTACTGTGATTGCATGACCACCTGTGCTACGGATTTCTGAAGCAACTTCATCGACCAACTCTGAACGATCGGCTAAAACCACATATCCATTTTCAGCGGCTACCCGAATTGCAACGCTACGTCCAATCCCTTGAGCAGCACCCGTTACGATGACGATTTTGTTCTTAAATCTATCTTGAAATATCATGCTGATCTCCGATTTGATTAATTTGCAGAAAATTTTTCAAATAAGAAATTGGCAGGTTTAATTCCTTCTTGATCTAACCAACTACGAACAGCTTCAACCATTGGTACTGGCCCACAGAGGTATACGTCAACATCACCATTGTTAAGCCAATCATTTTCAATATGACCTGTTACATAGCCTTTGCGCTCATGTTGACTTTCAGGATGTGCAACAACCGTTCGATATTCAAACCAAGGATACTTACTTTGCAATTCATCTAACTTTTCTATTGCGACAAGATCAAAGTCATTTGTCACACCGAAAACTAAACGAATAGGGTGATCTGAACCCTTTTCTTCAAGTACTTGAAGCATTGACATAAATGGGGCAATACCAGTTCCACCTGCGAGCATCAAAACGGGTCTAGTGACATGACGTAAGTAGAAGCTTCCAAATGGACCTGTGAAGTGCATTTTGTCACCAGCTTTTGCATTCTTACTCAAAAATTCGCTCATTTGACCATTTGGGACATTACGTACCACAAAACCCGTTAAACGTTTGCCTGGTTTTGAACTAAATGAATATGAACGTGTTTCAGATGTTCCTGGAATACCGACATTTACATATTGACCAGCTAAGAAGTGAATTTCAGGTTGACCATCATCTAGTTGAATATCAAATGTAATCGTTGAGTCAGATAGGTTTTCGACACGTGATAAAGTGCCTTGAAAGCTATGAATTTCAGTTTTACAAACATCAGATGATGCTTGAATTTGGAAAACTGCATCCGAAGTAGGGCGACACTGGCAAGCAAGTATGTAGCCTTGTTCAGCTTCTTCTGGTGTTAAAGCATCTTCGATATAAGTTTCTTCTGGCATGTTATAACTACCAGATTCACAGAATGCACGACATGTACCACATGCACCATCTCGGCAATCCAAAGGGATATTGATCTTCTGACGATAGGCTGCGTCAGATAAAGTTTCACCTTGTGCAACTGTAATAAAACGGGTCACACCATCTTCAAATTGAAGTGCTACATTATGGTTAGACATGGCAATCATCCTATTTAAAAATTTTGATCTCGCTTACCCAACCAAAATTCCATTTGGCTGGGCTTGCTGGTTAGAGATGATAGATATCAATCACTTGATTGATATAATCGTTCTTTAACACCACATATTTGCTGATGATTTTTGGTTGTTCGTTAGAAAAATCGATCACATAACGAGACATACCAAAATAGCTGTAGTTGGTTTTGTAGCGAAAACTCAATGTGTTCCAATTAAACCGAACAGTGACTTTGTCTCCATCACGTCCGAGCACCTCAATATTGCTAATATTGTGGCTGGTCCGTGTATCTGGCATCGTTGCTGATGAACGTTCTGTTTTGATACGAAATACACGATCTTCTAAACCTTGACGGTTTGGGTAATAAATCAGTGATATTTCAGACTGTGGATCTTCCGTTAACTGATCGTCATCATCCCATGCAGGCATCCAAAAAGAAGCCTCTGGTGAATAACAACTTAACCATTCATCCCATTGTTCATCGTCTAGAAAACGTGCTTCACGATAAAGAAACTGAGCAATATTTTCTAAAGTTGCTTGAGTTGTTGTGTTCATTTGGCATCTTCCTAAATTTGGCTTTCAGCTAACTTTTTCTCAGTTGCGATAGCATTCTTCATCGACTTTAACCAATACTGATGCTGAGCTAGATATAAGCCTTCATCTTCAGTTTTGATGCCACTTAATTTAGGTTTTAAACCAATTTCATTTGCTGCATCATCGGGTCCATGTATCCAATGTTTTGAACCACGGCACATATCATTCCATTCCAGCTCTAAGCCTGCATAACCTGCTTGGCATGCGCGGAACTCTTCCAAATCATCAGGTGTCGCCATTCCAGAAGCATTAAAGAAATCTTCATATTGACGAATACGACGAGCACGCGCTTCAGGCTCTTCACCAACTGGTGCGATACAGTAAATGGTCACTTCGGTCTTATTTACACTCAGTGGGCGAAGCACACGAATCTGTGAACCGAACTGATCCATCAAATAAACATTTGGGTAAAGACATAAATTGCGCGAACGCTCAATCATCCATTTAGACATTGCAGCACCAAATTTCTCGGTGTATTCATCTGCTTTTGGATAGTTTGGACGATCATCTGGATTTGCCCACTGAGTCCACAACAACATATGACCATGTTCGAAACCATATGATCCACCGCCTTGTTTACCCCAAGAACCAGCGCTCATTGCACGGATGTTGTCTCCAGCTTCAGTTTCTTTACGATGTTGTGTAGTAGCTGCATAGTTCCAATGCACGGCAGATACGTGATAACCATCAGCACCATTTTCAGCGGTGAGCTTCCAGTTACCTTCATAGGTATAGGTTGAAGAGCCGCGTAATACTTCTAAACCTTGTTCTGATTGACCAACGATCATGTCAATAATCTTAGTTGTTTCCCCAAGAAACTCTTTCAAAGAGGGAACATCAGGATTCAAACTACCGAATAAGAAACCTTTATAACTTTCAAACTTCGCAACTTTCTTTAAATCGTGTGAACCATCTTGGTTAAAACAGTCAGAATAACCCGCATCGGTAGGATCTTTAACTTTGAGCAATTTACCTGAGTTGTTAAATGTCCAACCATGGAAAGGGCACGTATAAGTCGCTTTATTGCCACGTTTATGGCGACAGAGTTGTGCACCACGATGTGAACAAGCATTAATCATGGCATTTAATTCGCCATTAGGATTGCGAGCAATAATGATTGGTTGACGACCAATATAAGTCGTATAAAAGTCATTATTTTTTGGAATTTGACTTTCGTGAGCTAGATAGACCCAATTGCCTTCAAAAATATATTTCATTTCAAGATCAAACATCGCTTGATCTGTAAATACTGAACGGTGAAGTTTGTATTCACCTGTTTCTTCATTATCAACAAGCAATTCATCAATGCGATCAAGATGCGTCGTGTTGATTACTGGAATTTTTGGCATGTCCGTTCTCCGACTTTCCTAAGGAGGAAGCCCCGAGTTATTTGATTAAATCTCAATAACTCGGTTCCTAAATTACGCTTGCTTAAGCAGATACACGACGACGATCAACTTCAGTAGAAGGTGTAGAAGCCGCTTCTTTGACTAATTCGATGTTGAAAGTGATGTGTTTGAATGGTTTATCTAAACCACGACGTTGAATCTCAGCCTCGTCAGTGACATCGACAGCAGTCGCTACAAGACCATCACGTGTTGCAAAAGCAAAGTCATCCCACAGGTATTTGTCGCCTTCGATATTGAACTGTGTGGTTAACTTACGGAAACCCGGTGCAGAAACAAAATAATGAACATGCGAAGGGCGGTTACCATGACGACCTAACTTATTCAGAACAAACTGAGTCGTTCCTTCAGGTGGGCAACCATAACCTACAGGCATGGTGGTCAAAGCTACATATTTACCGTTCAAATCAGAAAGAATGGTGCGACGTAGATTGAAATCAGATTGAGACTTATCAAAGAAAGAATAGTTCCCCAAACTATTCGCATGCCACATTTCAACTTTGGCACCTTCGATGATATTGCCGTCTGTATCCGTCACTTTACCTTCGATAATTAAAGTATCGATTTTGTCTGATTCAGAACCATCGTCCATACGGGCGAAACCTACAGATTCAGGTGCACCCGCAACATACAGTGGACCTTCAATCGTACGAGGCGTACCACCAGAAACACCTGCTTTGGCATCGGCTTCATCAGCACGCAAATCTAAATAATGCTCTAGACCTAAGCCCGCAGCGAGTAAGCCCAATTCATTGGCTTGACCTGCATCTGTAAAATACTCTAGACCTTTCCATACTTCTGAAGCTTGGATATCCAAATCCTCAATTGCTTGGAATAAATCTCCCAATAAACGTACCACGATGCTTTGAACACGTTGATCGACTGCACCTGTAGCAGTATCAACATTCATTTGTTTCACTAATGCATCAATATCCTGACGATTCATATGATTTCTCCTTAACTATGCATCTCGCGTAGGTGGTGGGGAAACGGAGAGTCATTCAATCCGTTATGCCGTACCACTGTCCTTATCTCTACGACACTCTGAGCATGTGATGACGCTGTCGAGTGACGATGGGGTGTTGTGAATTAACGATCATCCTCACGGATCGAAGAGGGATGACGATTCAATGCCATCACTTCAATGTCCATGTAGGGGTACAAGGGCAAGCCCTGTAAAATGTTGTGTAGCTCTTCGTTGCTTTCGACATCAAAAATACTGATGTTTGAATACTGTCCTGTAATCCGCCAAATATGACGCCACTTACCTTGACGCTGTAAATCTTGCGAATAAGCTTTCTCAACCGCTTTAATCTGATTGGCTTGTTCAGCAGGCATCTCCACAGGAAGATGCACATCCATACGAACCTGAAATAACATGCGCTTTCTCCCTTAAGCCTTACGACGCAACTGCTCGATTTTGTCTTCGTCAATATCGATGCCTAGACCTGCAGTATTTGGCACCACCAATTCAAAATTTTCATAACGCAATGGTGTTTTTAAAATGTCTTGAGTCAGTAAGAGAGGACCAAATAACTCTGTACCAAAGGCAAGGCTGTCAAAAGTACTAAAGGCATGCGCCGAAGCGATGCTGCCGATCGGACCTTCCAACATAGTGCCGCCATACAGATCAATTCCCGCCAACTTAGCGATTTTGGCCACTTCACAAGCCTCGATCAGACCACCTGATTGCTCAACTTTCACAGCAAAAACATCTGCCGCATGCTGTTTCGCTAAACGATAAGCACTGTCAGGACCTGTCAAAGCTTCATCTGCCATAATGGCCACATCAAAACGCTGCGTAAGGCGAGCCAACACTTGAGTTTGTTCAATCGCACAAGGCTGTTCGATCAAATCAATGTCGCCATCTTGCAACTGCTGAATGCCTTGGATACATTCCAATTCTGACCAAGCACGATTTACATCAACACGAATGCTGATTTCAGGTCCTAAAGCTTTTTTGATGGCAATCACATGATCAACATCATGTTGCACAGGATTGGAACCGATTTTTAACTTGAAAATATTGTGGCGTTTGAGCTCAATCATTTTCTTTGCTTCAGCGATGTCTTTTTCAGTATCACCCGAAGCCAAAGTCCAAAGCACAGGGAGACGATCACGTAGACGACCACCCAATACTTCGCTTAGTGGCAAATTGAGTTGTTTCGCTTGAATATCCAAGAGCGCAGTTTGAATGGCGCATTTTGCAAAGCGATTGCCATTGATAGTTTTACGAATCAATTTGAGTGTTTGAGCCACATTTATTGAAGATTTGATCGACAATAAGAGCGGGGCAAAATAAGTATCGATATTTGCTTTGACACTTTCAGGGCTTTCTTCACCATAATTAAGTCCACCAATCGTGGTCGCTTCGCCCCAACCCACAAGACCATCCGTTGTTGTGATTTTGACCAATACCAAGGTTTGGGTTTGCATGGTCGTCACAGATAGCTTATGTGGACGTATCGTTGGGATATCGACTAATATGGTTTCGATTGTTTTGTACATTTCACACCATCACTGGTTCTTTATGCTCTTCCTATACCTTAAAAGAATGATTAAACTGTGTCTAAGACTGAATATGTATTTTTTTATACCTATTAGGTATGGAGATAAAGAATGGAACTCAGATATTTACGTTATTTTGTCGCAGTGGTTGAAGAGCAAAGCTTTACCAAAGCAGCAGAACGGCTGTTCATCGCACAGCCACCTTTAAGTCGGCAAATTCAAAACCTTGAAAATGAACTAGGTGTGCAGCTTTTTGAACGAGGAAGTAGACCACTTCAGACCACAACCGCAGGTCAATTTTTGTACCAACATGCCTTAAAACTTTTGTCTAATGCGGAAGAGGTTAAGAGTATGACGAAGCGGATTGGTTTGATTGAGCGAACCTTAACCATTGGTTTTGTAGGTTCATTATTATTTGGTTTATTACCTAGAATTATTTATCTCTACCGCCAACAACACCCACATTTAAATATTCAGTTGATAGAGCTTAGTACCACTGAGCAACTTCAAGCACTCAAAGAAGGGCGAATAGATGTTGGTTTTGGTCGGTTGAGAATCAGCGATCCTGCTGTAAAAAGAGTACTTTTGCGCAAAGAAAGACTAGTTGTTGCAGCCCATTCAAGTCATCCAATTGCTCAACGCGTCGAGGGAGTGCATTTAGCAGATTTGGTTGATGAAAAATTATTTGTTTATCCAAATACACCAAAACCTAATTTTTCAAGCCAACTTTTAAATATTTTTGCTGAGCATAGTTTGGTGCCGAAAAATGTCCGTGAATTACGAGAAATTCAATTGGCTTTAGGTTTGGTGGCTGCTGGTGAAGGCTTATGTGTCATTCCTGCTAGTGCCGATACCATTCGATTCCCACATTTACTTTATATTCCAATCCTAGATAGTGGTGCAGTCAGTCCGATTTTTATTACAGCAAGAGCCATGGATAACAGTGAAGATATCCAGTCTTTATACGATACGATTTATCAGGTTTATGATTTAGAAGGGATAGAATACAAGAGAACGACTTTTCAATGGGGGCAAACAGAATAGCCACATATTTAAAGATACTGACTTGTGGTAAGTGTCTTTATTTGAGTTATAAATAATGAATCTATTTCATATGGATAGATTCATATAAATCATTTGGTAGTGATCAAACGATCTAGTAACTTCAAAATAATTATAAATATGTAGGTCACTTCAAGTTAAATAAAACTTGAGAAAAGGATTTCAGAGATTATAAAAATGAACCAATTAAACTTCCCAATTCTTGATGCCCATATTCATCAGTGGAATCCATACACTACGCCACACTCAGCAGCGATATTGGTCAAGGCATTTGGTAAATATCCTAAATTGATGGACACAATTGTACGCGTTGTTAAACCTAAAGACTTAATCGAAACTTTAGGCATCACTCAATATGCTTTATCACCATATCTACCTTTTGATTATCGAGTTGATAGTGCAGGATGTTCGATTGATAGTGTTATTCATGTTGAGGCGAATTGGCATCACCAAAAAAACTTTGGTGTGGTTGAAGAAACAAAATGGATTCATCATTTACCTTTTAATCAGCAACAACTAAAACTTGCGGGTATCGTGGCTACAGCAGATCCAAGAAATAAAAGATTTTTGGATATTCTCAAAGCTCATCAAGATGCCAGTCCACATTTTTGTGGTATTCGTAAAATGGCAGCATGGCATCCAGATGATGGTATTCATCGCTGGTGTGATCAGCCACATTTATACACCCAGAAAAAATTCCTGAAGGGCTTTGAGCATCTAGCAAAGATGAATTTGTCATTCGATGCTTGGGGATATTCCACTCAAATTAAAGAAATCAAATCACTCGCACAAAATTTCCCTGATACAAAGATCATGGTAGATCATCTTGCAACACCAGTCGGATTATTTGGAAAAGTCGGAAAAAGAACGGGGCGAACACCAGCTGAGCGTGAGCTTATATTTGCAAAATGGAAAGAGGATATTTCAGAACTAGCTGAACAAAAAAATGTTTATACCAAAATTTCAGGATTAATGATGCCAGTACTGGGACATCAATTTTATAAACAACAAATAACGGCGAATGTACTGCAAATACAAGATTTACTTTCACCACTCATTGAACATGCGATTCAGAGTTTTGGTATCGAACGGATTGTATTTGCATCCAACTTTCCAATGGATAAACCCAACACCACCTTAAAAGACCTCATCCAAGCGTATATTGAAATGACAGCACCACTAGGTGAAGAGGCGCAGCGAGCAATTTTTAGAAGTAATGCGGAAAACTTTTATCAAATAAATAAACATTAGTTGTCATTGGAATTTCAATGCATTTGTTTTGACCAAATCCAATAAATAATTTGCAAAGTTCAATAAAATTACTCAATTTCAGCGCATAATTCTGTAAAATTAGTCGTCCTTATTAGCATTACTGATTTAAAAGTGATTTTAAATGAAGTAATGCTAATTAATCCTTTCTAAGTCAGTCTCTTATCTTCGATTTGGCTTATTTATTCATTTTTAAACTTATATTTCTTGCAATAGAACTATAAGCATATTTTAGGTGCCAGCATGGAAATCAAGGTAAATTACCTCGACAACCTTCGACAAGAAGCCAAATTCGATGACTTCACAGTAATTGCAGATCAACCGATCCGATACAAAGGGGATGGTTCTGCACCTGGTCCATTTGACTATTTCTTGGCATCATCAGCACTTTGTGCAGCATATTTTGTGAAAGTCTATTGCGCTGCACGTGATATCCCAACGGACAACATTCGATTATCTCAAAACAATATTGTTGATCCAGAAAACCGCTATAAACAGATTTTTAAAATTCAGGTTGAACTTCCAGCTGATATTTCTGAAAAAGATCGTCAGGGGATTTTACGTTCAATTGACCGTTGTACCGTAAAGAAAGTTATTCAAACGGGTCCTGAATTTGTCATCGAAGAAGTGGAAAGTATCGATGCAGATGCTCAAGCTTTATTGATGCCAAATCTTGCATCTGAAAGTACTACTTATATTCAAGGTAAAGATTTACCTTTGGAAGAAACCATTGCCAATATGTCAGCAATCTTGGCTGGTTTAGGCATGAAAATTGAAATTGCATCATGGCGTAATATCGTACCGAATGTTTGGTCACTGCATATTCGTGATGCACAGTCGCCTATGTGTTTTACCAATGGTAAAGGCTCAACCAAAGAAAGCGCATTAGCATCTGCATTAGGCGAGTTTATTGAGCGTCTTAATTGTAATTTCTTCTATAACGATCAATTTTGGGGCGAAGAAATTGCAAACGCAGAGTTTGTGCATTACCCAGATGAGAAATGGTTTAAACCAGGACCAAATGGTGAGCTACCAAAAGAAATCTTAGATGAATACTGTCTTGAGATTTACGATCCTGAAAAAGAGTTACTAGGTACGCATTTATACGATACTAACTCTGGGAATATTGAACGTGGTATTTGTTCACTGCCTTTTGTGCGCCAATCTGATGGCGAAACAGTTTACTTCCCATCAAACTTGATCGAAAACTTGTATCTGAGTAATGGTATGAGTGCAGGGAATACATTAGAAGAAGCTCAAGTTCAGTGCTTATCTGAAATTTTCGAACGTGCAGTAAAACGTGAAATTATTGAAGGTGAAATTGCACTACCTGATGTTCCTGAAGAAGTTTTGGCTAAGTACCCAAGTATTGTTGCAGGTATCCAAGGCTTAGAAGAACAAGGTTTTCCAGTATTGGTTAAAGACGCCTCTCTGGGCGGTCAATTCCCTGTGATGTGTGTCACTTTGATGAACCCACGCACAGGTGGTGTGTTTGCTTCATTTGGTGCGCATCCAAGTTTTGAAGTCGCTTTAGAGCGTAGTTTGACTGAGTTATTGCAGGGTCGTAGTTTTGAAGGTCTCAATGACTTACCTCAGCCAACCTTCCAAAGTGAAGCCGTGACTGAACCGAATAATTTTGTGGAACACTTTATTGATTCAAGTGGTTTGGTATCTTGGCGTTTCTTCAGCTCAAAATCTGATTATGATTTTGTAGAATGGGATTTCACCAATGATGGTGAGAACTCGAATGCAGATGAGGCTGCTGAATTATTTGGCATTCTTGAAGAAATGGGCAAAGAAGTCTACATGGCTGTCTATGAACATTTAGGTGCTACAGCTTGTCGTATCCTCGTGCCAGATTATTCTGAGATTTATTTAGTTGAAGATTTGATTTGGGACAATACCAATAAAGCATTGGCATTCCGTGAAGATATTCTAAATATTCATCGTTTAGATGACGCACGTCTTGAAGCACTGGTTGAACGTTTAGAAGAATGCGAACTTGATGACTATACTGAAATCACAACCTTAATCGGCATAGAGTTTGATGACAATACGGTTTGGGGACAATTGACACTACTGGAATTAAAACTTCTTATTTATATTGCTCTGAAGCAATTTGAAGAAGCTAAAGATTTAGTTGAGCAATTCCTCCAATACAACACCAACACTGTAGAACGTGGTTTGTTCTATCAGTGTATGAACGTCGTGCTAGAAGTTATTCTTGATGAAGAGATGGAGTTGGAAGATTACGAAAAGAACTTCCGTCGTATGTTTGGTGATGAACGTATGGACGCAGTTATTGGTTCAGTAGAAGGTAATGTTCGTTTTTATGGTTTAACGCCTACTAGTATGAAACTAGAAGGTTTGGATCGTCATTTACGTTTGATTGAAAGCTACAAAAAGTTGCATGCAGCTCGTGCAAAAGCTGTAAGTTAAGCCTCAAAGCTTTTGATCTAAGAAAGGTGTATGTCAATCATGCACCTTTTTTCATGATTTAAACCAAAACTTTTGAATTACGATTTTATAATTAAAAAAGATTCATCTTATTAAAAACCAATTTGATCGAACTGACATAATCTTTGGTAATTAAAAGTCAAATTTAACAACTTATTCTGCATTATATTGACTATAACGCTAAATATAAAAGTGAGTCCTACGATGAATTTCTCTTTGATAAAAAACACTGAAAAATTAGTGACAAAACCTGCAATCACATCGTTGATTCATTCAATTTTCCCACTACTTGACAGTTCTGCGTCGCAAGACGGCAAAGAATTTCCTAAAGGCTATGCATTAAAACCTTATCATCAAGCCAAACATATTGGTTGGACTCATTATGGGGTGATGATTCCTGAACTACCAGCACCTCATCAATTCTTTTCAATTATGTCAGTTATCGGCACACCCGGTGCATTGGCATTTGATACCGATCATGTATTCAAAGATTCGCCTCGAAATAATGCAACTGCGGTTATGGGAACAGCGGCTACTTATCCTGATCAATTCAAAGGTTATTCAATTCCTAAAGAATGTCAGTTATATGAAGATGGATCGCATATTCAGTTGGGGCAAAACATTACCATTACAGGAAACTATCCAGACTATCACGTGAATGCACGTACAACGGATTTCGAGCTCAATATTAAAATTACCAATACAGATAAAGTGACATGGTTTATTAAAAGCCCAATTTACGATCATTTCAGTTTGCTTTCACAGTATGAAGGTGTAGTCAGCTATCGCGGAGAGTCTCAAAAAATCAACGGACTTTGTACTTTTGAATATGCATCCTGTATTAGCCCTTATATGATTAGAGATAAAGCCATTCCTTCTGCTTTTAAAATTCCATTAGATTTTTTTACTTATCAGATTATTAACTTGGATGATAACACTCAGCTTTTACTGAATGACACACGCCTAAAAGATGTGAAAATTGTCAGCAAAGCCTTTATACGTGGTTTAGATCAATATAACCAAAGTTTTGAAGCAGAATTTGAAGTATTAAGTTATCAAGATAAAGCTGCAATCTCTCCTGATGGTGTAGAGATGAATTTACCCGAAACCTTTAGATGGGTTATTAAAGACCAACAAAAAATCATAGCTATTATAAACGGTTGTGTAGATACCCCGATGATTTATGGTCTGGGTAGTGGTTATGTCGGTGCTTATCACTATAAAGGTGAATATCAAGATACTTTGATTGAAGGGCGTGGTTATATTGAGTACATAGATCGTCAAAAATAACTTATTGGATAATGACATGAATTTAAATAATAAAACGATCATCATCACAGGTGCTTCGAGTGGCATAGGCGAACAAGCTGCGATTCAACTTGCTGATCTAGGCGCTAAAGTCTGTTTGGTTGCACGACGCGAAGAAGAATTGGAAAGGGTCAAAAGTACGATTGAGCAACGAGGCGGTCAGGCTTGGATTTATCCAGTCGACATCACAATTGATGAAGATGCAAAGGGCTGTATTGAAAAAATTTTAACTGAACACGAGAAAATTGATGTTTTGATTAATAATGCGGCACGATCCATTCGTCGACCAATCACACAAGCACTTGATCGATTACATGACTATGAACGCACGATGCAAATTAATTATTTTGCTGCTGTGCGTTTGACATTAGCCTTAATGCCACATTTTCTTACTAATCATACTGGGCATATCGTCAATGTCTCAACCATGTCGACACAAGTCCCAATCCCACTATTTTCAGCCTACTTAGCCAGCAAATCTGCACTTGAATCCTTTTCTCGTTCATTAAAAATGGAACTTGGAGATCAAGGTATAGATGTGAGTATAGTTTATTTTCCGATGGTTAGAACACCAATGTCATCAAAAACTGCAATCTATAAACACATGCGAATGTTGGATACAGAGAAAGCAGCGGGTTGGTTGGTGAAAGCTGTTCAGAAAAAACCTTATCGCGTTACAAGTCCAAGTGGTGCGATTGCTAATGCTTTATTAAATACAGCACCAAGCGCAGTCATGAATCTGACTCGACCATTGTTTCGTCTTATGGATCGTCAACTCGAAAAAAAATTATAAATAGACAGGGAGATATTTATTAATCAGTGATCACAAAAGCATGATTAATTGATCGGCATTAATATCTATCTCATCTTTTTCTAAAAGTAGATTTAAAGGGCTGTGACTTTTATTACAGGTCATATTTCGAATAATTTTAGTGCATCTTCACTAAAATGCCTTGTTTTGAGTCAAAAAAGTATGACGAAATAAAAAAATCGTATTACTAAACTGGCATGCCATTTGCTTTATTAGTTCCATCATAAAGTGATCTAGGGTTCCGATAGCCAACGGATAAAAGTTGACTATGACTGAGACCGAGAGTTCACGGTTCGCAAGAACTACACGGAGGGATAAAAGCCCGGGAGGTTGGACTTACACCTTAAAAGAGGTCATGCGAATGGGCGAATATCATAATAATCAGAGTCTTTGGACTGAAAAACTACCAGGTGGCCATCATTGGTCTGGACGAGTTCAGAAAGGGACCGTTCTTCAGTTTAAAGCTCTGGCTTCAAACGCCAATGTTTCACTGTTTTGTGTGAATGCTGAAGATAAACTCGAACGTTACAACATGCCAGACACCCTAAAAGGGCAACACACTGCATTTTTAACGACGGGCAATGTTTTATATTCAGATTTAGGGCGTGTCATGGCATCGATCGTTAAAGATGACCATGGTTGGAATGATACTTTCTGCGGGGCGAGTCGCCCTGAGCAAATCAGCAAACAATTTGGTCAACGTCGTTTTCAAGATGCCCGAAATGAAATGTACCAGAACGGTGTCGATGGCTTATTGGTAGAGATGGCGAAATTTTCACTGTCACAAACTGATTTAAGTGCAACCGTAAACCTTTTCTCAAAAGTGAGTCCCAATGATCAAGGTGCTCTAAGCTATACCCAATCAGACAATACCAGCCAAATCATTGAATTACGTTTTGAAATGGATTGTCTGGTTTTCCTTTCTGCTGCTCCACATGGTTTAGATAACAGTTCGCTCTATCAACCAAGCGATATTCAATTGTCTTTGTATAAAGCCAACTCTTTAGCCGACCACGATATTTGTCGTGATGCCTGTCCACAAAATCAACGTGCTTTTCAAAATAACGCACGTTACTACGCATTGAGTTCAGCATATTAAGCTATAGGAGAAGCATCATGACGGTTTTACATACTTTTGAAAAAGCTACATTAAGTGAAGTTTGTCCTGCGGGTGAAGCATGGATGTGCGAAGTCAAAAAAGGGCAATACTTTCGGATTATCGATTTAGAGGGCAACCAAGCTGTTGATACGTTGTTTATCTCAGCAGAAAATCCTGAAGAGCGTTATAGCGCTACAGATACGCTTGCCATGAATCAATATATCTATTTAGAAAAAGGCACATCTTTATACAGTAACTTTGGACGGTTAATTGCAGTCATTCATGATGATAACTGTGGTCGTCATGACACGTTGGGTGGTGCATGTTCTTGCGAAAGTAATACTGTGCGCTATGCACATGAAACTTATCCTATGCATAGTTGCCGTAACAACTTCATGTATGCCTTAGCCAAACATCCCATCGCGAAAAAGCACAATTTGAATGTGCGTCACATTGGTCCAAATATCAATTTCTTTATGAATGTTCCTGTTACATCTGATGGACATTTGAAATTTGATGATGGTATTTCTGCACCGGGTAAATTTGTCGAGATCAAAGCAGAAATGGATTTAATCGTGCTGATCTCTAATTGCCCGCAACTGAATAATCCATGTAATGCCTATAACCCGACACCGATCCAATTAGTGATTCGTGATGGAGAGGAGGCTTAATCTATGTTTAATAAAGTTTTAATCGCCAATCGTGGAGCGATTGCATGTCGTGTTATTCGAACACTAAAAAAATTAGGTGTCCAATCCGTTGCTGTGTACTCTGAGGCAGACCGAGATTCATTGCATGTGACCTTAGCGGATGAAGCGATTTATATCGGTGATGCACCCGCGAGTCAAAGTTACCTCAATGTTGACAAAATTTTAGAAGTCGCAAAACAAACAGGTGCGAATGCCATCCATCCGGGTTACGGTTTTCTATCTGAAAATGCTGAATTTTGTGATCTATGTGAATCGCAAGGAATTGCATTTATAGGCCCAAACTCAGCTCAAATGCGTGCATTTGGCTTGAAACATACCGCTCGAGAACTTGCAATCGAAGCAAATGTTCCGCTATTGCCGGGTAGCCAACTTTTGGCTGATGAAGCAGAGGCATTGGTTGAAGCAGAGCGCATTGGTTATCCTGTGATGCTAAAAAGTACCGCAGGCGGTGGTGGTATCGGCATGCGCTTGGTATGGAATGCTGAAGAGCTTAAAGATGCTTTCACAACAGTTTCTTATCTTGCGCAGGCAAACTTTAAAGATGCAGGACTGTATTTAGAAAAATTTGTACAGAATGCTCGCCATATCGAGGTGCAAATATTTGGAGATGGTCAAGGACAAGTTTTAGCGTTAGGTGAGCGAGATTGTTCTGTTCAACGTCGCAATCAAAAAGTTATTGAGGAAACCCCAGCACCACATTTAAATGATCAACAACGTTCATATATTCAGACTGTTGCGATTCAACTCATGCAATCCGTGAATTATCGTTCAGCGGGTACTGTTGAATTTGTGATGGATACGGACACGCAAGATTTTTACTTTTTGGAAGTAAATACCCGTTTACAAGTTGAACATGGTGTCACAGAACAAGTATACGGCGTGGATTTGGTTGAATGGATGGTCACACTTGCGAGTGGCGACTGGACAGCACCAACACAATCTTTGAAATCAGTAGGGCATTCGATACAAGTTCGTTTGTATGCTGAAGACCCGATCAAAAACTTCCAACCGAGTGCAGGTTTACTGACCTTTGTTGAATTTGATGATCAAGCACGTAATGAAACATGGGTAGAAACTGGCTCGACTGTTTCATCATTTTACGATCCTATGATTGCTAAAATTATTGTCACGGCAAATGATCGAGATGCGGCTATTCAAGCAATGAATCATAGCTTAGCCAAAACTCAGGTGGCAGGTATCGAAACCAATCTTGAATATTTACAGAATATTATTGATTGTGAAGTGTTTAAAGCAGGTACTCAAACCACTCGTTTCCTCAATACTTTTGAGTGGAAAACTCAAAAAATCGAAGTATTGCAAGCTGGCATTCAAACTTCCATACAAGATGTTACTGGGCGTTTAGGTTACTGGGATGTGGGTGTACCACCGTCTGGAGCGATTGACCCTTTATCTTTAAACGTGGCAAACCAACTACTTGGCAATGCATCCAATAGTGCAGGTTTAGAATGTACATTGCATGGACCTACTTTAAAGTTTCACTGTGATAGCCAAATCGTGCTTGCAGGTGGTGACATGCCGTCAACCTTAGATGGTGAGCACATTCCAATGTGGCAAACGGTGAATGTCAAGAAAGGGCAAATTCTTAAATGCGGTAAAATCATCACAGGATGTAGAACGTATATTGGCATCAAAGGTGGTTTGAATGTTCCTGAATATTTGGGTTCACAAGCGACATTTACCTTAGGTCAATTTGGTGGTCATGCAGGACGTAATTTGTTAATTGGTGATATGTTGCCAATCACTTCTTTTAGTTCAGACCAACAAACAAGTTTAAATGCAGAACTAGTCCCGACATTCTCAAACAGTTGGGAAATTGCAGTGATGTATGGTCCGCATGGTGCGCCTGATTTTTTCACCAAACAAGATATTGATGCCTTCTTTGAACATTCCTTCGAAGTACATTTCAATTCAAGCCGTACAGGAATTCGCTTGATCGGACCAAAGCCAGAATGGGCGCGTGAAGATGGTGGTGAAGCAGGTTTACATCCTTCCAATATTCATGACAATGCCTATGCCATTGGTGCAATCGACTTTACTGGAGACATGCCGATCATTTTAGGTCCTGATGGTCCGAGTCTTGGAGGTTTTGTTTGCCCAGCAGTCGTTGTTCATTCTGAACTTTGGAAATTAGGTCAATTAAAAGCAGGAGACAAAGTCAAATTTGTTCCTATTCGATATGAACAAGCAACCGAATTAAATCAAACCTATCATCATATGCTCAGTACTGAGCATCTTAATGATGTGCAATTTGGTCAAAGCTTTTATGCTGAGTTTGATAGCTTAAATGATGCCGTATTAGATCGTTTAGATGGTCAAGATCATACGCCAAATGTGGTGTATCGCCCCGCTGGTAATAACTACATGTTGGTTGAGTATGGTGAATTGGTTTTAGACCTGAATTTGAGATTCCGCATACATGCATTAATGCAGTGGGTTAAAGATCAAAACATCATAGGTATCATTGATCTAACACCGGGAATACGTTCACTTCAAATTCATTATGACTCACTCAAACTGGATCAACAGAATTTATTGAACCTACTCAAACAAGCAGAAACAGAATTGCCTGATGTGACTGAAATGCAAGTTCCTTCACGTACTGTCTATTTACCTTTGGCTTGGGAAGACTCTCAAACGCAGTTGGCAACTGATCGTTATATGCAAACGGTGCGTCCTGATGCACCATGGTGTCCAGACAATATCGAATTTATCCGTCGCATTAATGGTCTAAAAGATAAGCAAGCCGTAAAAGACGTGGTATATAACGCAAATTATTTGGTGATGGGCTTAGGTGATGTATATCTAGGTGCACCAGTTGCAACACCGCTTGATCCACGTCAACGACTCGTAACGACTAAATATAATCCTGCACGAACTTGGACACCTGAAAATGCTGTTGGAATCGGCGGTGCTTATATGTGTGTCTATGGAATGGAAGGACCGGGTGGCTATCAGTTTGTGGGTAGAACGACTCAAATGTGGTCTCGCTATCGTAGAAATGCAGACTTTGAGCAAGGTAAACCGTGGTTATTGCGCTTCTTTGATCAGATTAAATTCTATGAAGTTTCTGAAACAGAACTCATGCAAATGCGTGAGGATTTTAAGGCAGGACGACTCAAACTCAGAATTGAGGAAGGTGTTTTAAACCTCAAAGAATATAATCAATTCTTATCAGACAATGCTGAAACCATTTCAAGTTTTAAAGCAACTCAACAAGCTAACTTTGATGCTGAACGTCGTCGTTGGCATGAGGCAGGTCTTGCAGAATATGTCTCAGAGAGTTTGGATGCTGTTGATGAGGGTGAAACCGTCATCATTCCTGATGGTGGTTGTGCAGTTGAATCACATATGCCAGGTTCGATTTGGAAAATTGAATGTCAATCTGGCGATATTGTCGAGGAAGGAGCAACACTTGCAGTCATCGAGGCTATGAAAATCGAAATTCCGATTGTTGCACCTGAACGGATGAAGGTTGAAAGCATTACGATCGAAAAAGGACAAACTGTTAAAACAGGGCAGGTGTTGTTTACGTTGGCACCTGTGGCTTAATGAGATTGAAATAAAAAAGACCGCTTAAGCGGTCTTTTTTAATTTAAGAATTACATTTTTGAATGTGTTTATATTCGACGGCTTTTTTTCTTAAATGCTCTTGTTCCCCACAAAATAAGAGTTGACCCAACCTGAGTAAAATATAGCCACACTTTGATGCATTCAGCGTAACTAAATGGTGCGAGTTGATACATTTTTTAGGCATTTTTAAGATTGGGAAATCAGCTTCATTCTTACTTTCATTACTTATGTAGCTTATTTATCTTATGTTCTGAGCGAATCCAAACTATCTGATATTTTGGCATGCTTTCTGCTTTTATTTATATACAGTATAAATAGAGGAGAGCAACCAACTTGATCACTAAATCACACACATCGGCTCATTCCAACATGTATAAAAAGAATAACCAGAACATGAGTAATAACAATGGAATAAACTGATGCCATACAGTACTTTAAACAAGCCCCACCTCAGCGTAGTGGGGCTTTTTTTATTATTTAATTTAACTTTATTCAACAAATCTCAATCACTAAAAATTGGCACATATCCTGCATTCTAAACAAGTAATACAAAAACTAATTTTAGTAATACCCTTGTAGGAGCTGCGATATGAGTGAAGTCAAAACTAACGCTGTAGAAAGACATCCTATTAAGAAATTTCTAGTCGAATTATTTAGTGCTAGGGCAGGTTTGTATATCAAACAAAATCACCAAGAACGCAAAATAAAGGTATGAGACTGTGGCCAAGCAAAAGTTAGCTCGAATCAGTATTACTGTGCCCGAAACCACATTGAATGCACTTGATCAAAAAATTGTAGATCAACACTACGAAAGTCGTTCACAAGCAATCTTGGACATGATCAATCGGCACTTAATCGATGATCTAGCTAAAAACGATGAAGTTATGGTTGGCACTTTGACATTGTTGTATGACGTGAGTTTAAAACCACTTCGAACACAACTTGTTGACCTTCAACAACAACACTTAGCTCAGGTAATTAGTTCATTACATATTCAATTGGATGATGACAAGGTTCTACAAGTCATGTTGATGCAAGGTGTCAGTAGTGATTTGAAAGCCATTAGTCAGCAGTTCATTGCATTGAAAGGGGTAATTAAAGGGCATTTGGAATTGATGGATGCCGTCATGCCGCCAATTGCACAAAACACATAAACATTCATAGTGACAAAAAGTTCTAAATATCAAAGCATAATAGGAGCAAGCATAAGATGATCAAAAAAACTCTGATTTCAGCATCTGTGCTGACAGCGATTTTTTTAGGGGGCTGTGACAACACAGCAAAACTACCAGAATCAAAGGCAAAAACTGAAGGCAGTACCAATAGTAAGCCAATTACGATTGGCTACAGTGATTGGCCAGGTTGGGTTGCATGGCAGGTAGCAATTGAGAAAGGTTGGTTTAAAGAAGCGGGGGTAAATGTCGAATTCAAATGGTTCGATTATTCTGCATCTATCAATGCATTTTCTGCCAATCAGCTCGATGCTGTTTCTGTATCCAATGGTGATAACTTGGTGATTGCTTCAGGAGGCACCAAAGGCATCATGATTTTGGCAACTGATTATTCCGCAGGAAATGATGTCATTATTGCCAAAAGTGGAATTAATAATATTGCTGATTTGAAAGGTAAAAAAATTGCGGTTGAGAAAGGATTGGTTGATCATCACTTACTCAATACAGCTTTAGATGATGCCAAAGTAGCAAATTCTGAAGTGACATTAGTGAATGCAGTCACCAATGAATTACCTCAAGTGTTTGCAAGTCCTGATGTATCCGCAATTGCAGTTTGGCAACCTGTAGCCAATCAAGCATTAAAAGCGGTTGCTGGTTCTAAAATCATCTACTCATCCAAAGATAAGCCGGGACTGATTTATGATACTTTGACTGTCAATATGACACACCTTGCTGCAAATAAGGAAGATTGGAAAAAAATCATTCAGGTATGGGATAAAACTGTTAAATATATCAATGATCCAGCAACACGAGACGATGCTGTAGCAATCATGGCAAAACGAGTTGGTTTAGATGCTGCTCAATATGCTCAATTTATTGATGGAACCCATTTACTTGATCTGCAAGCAAATAAGAAGGTATTTACCAAATCCGACAGCTTTGATTCTATCTATGGCTCAAGTTATCACGTCAACGAATTTAATTTTAAAAATGGAGTCTACGCCACTAAAGTGGATGTTGATGGCGTGATATTCCCAACGCTTATTGAAGAGGTGAAATAGTTTTATATATTGAGTAAAATACCTTTAAATTCAATCATTAACCCTTAAAAAATCTCCCTTTCATGAGGGAGATTTTTTTATCTATTAAATATATCAATGAATACTTCCATATAAAAAACCCACTCTTGTAAGTGGGCTGTAAATTTTTTACTTTCTTGACGTATCGGCGTTTCAATCTTCGCTTACCTTAGTCATACGAGGAATCAACGGCAAATCCTCAAGTGCTGGATCGAGTTGATCTTCATCGGCATGAACGAGTTGATCCACACGTTGACGCAATGCTTTAAATTCAGGGCAAAGCATTTGATCTGGATGACGTGGGCGAGGTAAATCTACTTCGATAATTTCTTTTATTTCACCAGGATTGGCTTTCAGTGCGACGATACGGTCAGCGAGTAAGATCGCTTCATCCATATCATGAGTGACAAAAATAATTGTGATATCAATATTTTGCCATAAATCCATCAAGTGCCGTTGCATCTTCTGACGGGTATGTGGATCAAGTGCGCCAAATGGTTCATCCATCAATAGAATTTTGGGTTCATTCACCAATGCTCTAGCAATCGCAACACGCTGTTTCATTCCACCAGAGAGTTGATGAGGATACTGATTTTCATATTTTTCTAAGCCGATAATATTAATCCATTCTCGTGCTTGAGCCTCAGCGGTACTATCACTTTGTCCCTTCATTTTTGGACCGAACATCACGTTTTCTTTGACTGTTTTCCATGGAAACAGTGTATATCCTTGAAACACCATACCGCGCTCAGGACTAGGACCTATGATCGGTTGTCCATCAATCAAAATCTCTCCACCTGAATAAGAATCAAGTCCAGCAACAATCCGACTGAATGTTGACTTACCACAGCCAGAAGGACCGATCACACAAATAAACTCACGTTTATGAATCTTTAAATCAATTTGGTTTAAAACAGTTCGTTCAGTTTTACCGTGTTTGAAGCTTTGCGTGAGTTGTTTTGCTTCTAGGATGACAGCACGTTCATAAATATGATCAAAATATTCACGAGCATTGAAATGGGTATTTGTCATTGGTGTGCTCCTGATTTCCATTTAAAAAGCTGCTGCCCAAGTTTCATTAAAATGACATCACAAATCAGACCAATCACACCAATAATGAGAATGGCTGCATAAACATTGTCAAAATTTTGGTAACGTGCTTGTTGGGTAATAAACCACGTAATACCTGATGTGCTCCCAATCAATTCAGCAACGATCAAGTAAGTCCACGCCCAGCCCAACAAAACTCTCAAATCTCGATAAATCTCAGGCAAAGCAGCAGGAATCACCACATGAATCAAGCTTTTGGTTTTGTTCGTTCCAAGTGTAAAACCTGCTTCAATTAAACTGCGATCAACTAATCGAGTTGTATTGGCAATAATTAAAATCTGTTGAAATAACGTACCTATGATAATAATGGCTATTTTTGGTGCATCGTTGATACCTAATATGGCAACTGCCAAAGCACCAAAAGCAGGAGCTGGTAGATAACGAAAAAACTCAACAAAGGGTTCGGTAAGTTGAGAAATTGTTTTAGAAAAACCACACAAAATACCTAAGGGCACCCCGACCAAAGAAGAAATAAAAAAGGCGGTAAATACGAGTTTAATACTGTGCCAAAGACTTTCATGAAACCACGGATCATTAGCTTGCGCGGGTGGTGTTGTAAAAGCGGTTACTAATGCAATAGCAACTTCATGCGGTGCTGGCAAATAGATAGGATTAACAAGAACACCTTGTGGCGGTGTGTTTCCTTGGTCTAAAGCACTTTGTGCTTCGGTATAGAAAATATCTTTAGCAATTCGACTATCGACCTGTAAATAGGTCACGCTGCCAGAATCTGTAATCTTTACTTGTGGATGCCAAATAAATGGAAAGTAACTCACAGCACACCACAGTAAAATCGGTATTAGAAATGACCCGAAACCAAATAACATTTTGCTTTTTTGGCTGAGCTCGCGTGCAACGTAACTCATATCTACTGCCTCTTAATATTACAATTTTTATAAAACGTAATACTGTTTAAGCAAAATAGATGCCAAGCAGGCTTATTTTCAGTTTGAGACTGAAGTTAGAGCAGAATAAATCTGTTTTATAATGAAAAATGGCTGATTTTGATAAGTATTGGCTGAAAATAAAACAAAAAAATTGTTTGAATGCCGATTATCACTTTTTGCGCGGACTGAAACGATGACGGATAGTTCAAATCCATTATTTCCAATGAAAAATAAAAATGTTTGGCGTAGTTGGATATTAAAGTCCCTCGTAATTTTTGGTGCATCTTTATTAAGTCTATACGCTATTTTTGCAATTGATATGGGACGGGTAAATATTGCGCCAGCAATCTTTGGTTCAGAACAAATTTTAGAGCAACGTCACCAAACCAACAAAGCTGCTGATACTGATCATTCTGATGATCCTGCATTGAATCAAGCTTGGCAACACTCTGGGGTATGGTTATATGCAATGAGTAAAGTTACATCTGATCAACACTCGTATGGTACAGATAGTTACTTCACCTATTCGATGTACCATTATGCAGAAATGCCAATTAAGAACATGGTCGTACTGTCATTTCATAATGTGATGGGAGGAATTTGTATGCTGTTTGGCGCTTTACAGTTCTGGCCAGCCTTTCGACATAGATATCCACGTTGGCATCGAGGCTTTGGTGCTTTATACATGGTGACGGCACAGCTTGCGATGATTGCAGCTGCAATTTATCTCACGATTACACCTGTTCAGACCATTTACGATTCGTTTTCATTTTATGTAGGTCTATGGATTTTAGTAATTATTGTAACTATTAGTTTATGGTTATCTATTTATCATTTAAAACGCAAAGAATACGCTCAGCATCAAGCTTATATGGCGATTAATTTCGGTGCTTTGTTAACTGCACCAATCCTGCGCTATAACTGGGTTTTGGGTGGTATATTATTTCCTGATGTAAGCTTTAATACTTCAAATTATTGGGGCGCGGGGATTTTATTACCGCAGTGTTTTGTTATGGGGTACTTATTGTTGTGTTTATCTCGTAGCTTTCAAAAAGATCGACCATTTAGTTTGGTAGCAGCTCAACAAATCATTTCAAAAACTCGATCTCTTATTGTGAGTGGACTAATTGGTATACTGCTCCTGTGTTTATTAACCAATATCTATTATTTGTCTATCACACCAGATCTTTCATTATTTTCAAATGCTGAACGATACATACCTTTAGGTCTTATCGAGGTCTACAATCAAGCTGTTTTGCAACACCAAGGATTACGTTATTGGTTTATAGCCGCATCTATCGGCTTAATTGGCGTTGGTATTTGCTTTATCAATGCGAGTTTCTTGAAAATTGAAGTAAATCATAGTCGTGTAAGATTACTTGCAGTTTGGCTAATACTATTTGGACTAATTCTTGGAACTATCTTAATGATCTGGGCTAAGTATATGGGCGTTCCAAGTATCACGACGCTTAGTGGTGGTACGCATATGGGGTTATTTGCTGTCCTAAACTTTTTATTTGTAGCACTATTGGCGTATGCTGTGATTCAGAATAAGCCTTATTTGATACGTGAATGGGGATTATTCCTCATATTGTGTAGTGTCAGTCTGCCAATGTCATATCTCATCCTACACTTTTTAATGTTGCTTCCAATTACTGAAATATTTATTCAGCAAGGGCATGTCTATCGTTTAGCCGCAGATGCAGGTCCTATTTTGCTAGTTTTTGGATTGTTTTACGCTGCTTATAGTCAAGCAACATTAAGTAAGTTTGCTCGTTAATCATTTGGATAAAGAGTAGGGAACAATGGCTTATACACCTCTTAGCAATTTACATTTTCCAATCCAATATATTGAGGTTTGCGACAACCTAATCAGGGCTAAAGGAGGTGATTTAGCCTTGTTTCATACACAATGTGGATTAAATACATCTGACTTACTTGACCCATTATTGATGATCCATGGTGAGCAATTACTTCGAGCGTATAGTCTAGTTCAAGAGTATTGTACTGATGATCGTCCAGCATCATTACAAGTTCTTGAGCATTTCCCACTCACATCACATGGGATGTTAGGCATGTTAGCTTTGGCAGCACGCTCAATAGGCGAGGCTTTACAAGCTGCTTTGGAGTTTTTCCCATTGATGATGCCTGCATTTAAAGTTCATAAATCAATCCAAAACGAGCATGTTTATTTGTCTTTTGAACGAGTATGTGATTTTGGTGAGCAAAATAGATTCTTTACAGAGTTAGTGATGATGGTTCTTTATAAAATAGAACCATTTACTTTACATCCTTTAAAGAACATTATGATTGAGTTTGAACATCCAATTAGTGATGCCTATCAAGCATTTATTAAAGAGCTCAACACTGAATTCATTATTCATGATTCAAGCCATAGAAATGTACTTTATTTTCCACAAGAAAATTTAGATATTCCTTTGATTACCCAAAGCCCAACCATGTTTCAGCTTTTACAAGACAACTTAAGACAAAGAATGCAGATGTCTCAGCAGTTAAAACCTGTTTCTATGCAAGTGAAACGTCTGATCGAACTCTTATTGGATGAGAATCGATTAATAAATGCGGAAGTCATAGCCAATCATTTGCATCTATCAAGTCGAACTCTGACAAGGCGTTTGGCAAATGAAGGAAATAATCTCGCTCAACTACATCGTGAGGTTGCAGTTGAATATGCAGGATGGTTATTAATAAATTCCACAAAAACCATCGCCCAAGTGGCACAAAAATCAGGATTTAGTAATGAATCTAATTTTTCCAGAGCCTTCAAGAGTGTAATGGGCTACACACCTAGAGAACATAGAGAAAAACAAAATAAAATTTGATGAAATAAAAGGAAGATGATCAGTTCATATCAGATTTTAAATAAGAAAGGCTGAACATTAAAATGCCAGCCCTACAAGTTGAATAAAATTTTAGGATTTATTGAGTGATGTTGTAAGCTCATCCCAACGCTGTATCGCACTGTTCATCGCTTGCGCTTTCACATGCCCAAAACCTCGCACCTCAGCAGGAAGTTTGGCAATTTCCTCCGCAACGACCAGATTGTATTTTTCAGGTGATTCAATTAAAGCCTCGACAAAGCTGATATAACGGTCACGCCACGCTTGTTCGTGCTGACGTTCTGTTTGACGAGCAAACGGGTCTAGGAAAGTTTCACGTAGCCATTGTAAACGTGCCAATAGCATCAAAGGGAAACGGATCCAATATCCAAAAGCACGTTTACGAATATTTTGATGTGCACCCAGTACAGGTGGAGCTAGGTGATAGGTTAGACGTAAGCCTTCTCCAAACTGTGAGGCTATAGACTGTTTGAATTTTTTAGCTGTAAGTAAACGTGCAACTTCATACTCATCTTTATAAGCCATCACTCGATAAAGTTGAGTTGCAATCGTTCCAGCTAATGATTCAGGTAATTTTTCCGCAGCGCTCTCTACTAAGTTTTTATACTTCAAGGCGTAAACTTCATTCCAATATTCACGCAGACGAGTAGTACGATCTTCAATTAGTTCCGACATGGTCTGAGGTTTATTAAGTTTTGGCATCGCTGCGACTAAACGCTGAATTAAACTAGGATCACTGCTCAGATGACAACCGATGCGGAAAGCCTCGATATTCTTATCAACCGCCGTACCATTTAATTGAATTGCTTTTTCTATACTTTCTCTTAGTAGCGGTATTTTTCCTGATTGCCAAGCCATACCTAAAAGAATTTGGTTGGTATAGATCGAATCTCCGAGTACTTGAGTGGCAATACTAGCTGCTGGCAATGTAATTAGTTTTCCGTGATGTACACGTCCTTTCAAACGAGTAATTAAGTCTGTAATCGGAGCATACCAATCCCGAGATTCAATAAAACTTAACGTTGGAGAGGCATCTTCATTCACGATCACCACTGCTTCATCTCTTAGGCGTGATAACGCAGCTTTGCTACCTGCTACGATTGCATCGGCACCGATTAAAATATCACATTGACCAGCAGGAATTTTTGTTGCTGAAATTTGCTCGTCATCTGAAGCAAGTTGTACATAGGAATATACTGTTCCACCTTTCTGTGCTAATCCTGCCATATCCATGACACGTGTCGCTTTACCTTCAAGATGCGCAGCCATTCCTAACAATGCACCTAAAGTAACCACACCTGTACCACCAACACCACCCACCATGATTCGGCTCGGTGTATTTTCCAAGCTAGGAATGATTGGTTTTTCTGGCCAGCCAGCAGGAAATCCTTCAAATTTTTCAAGACGTTTCATATCACGTGTATGTACAGTGACAAAACTTGGGCAAAAGCCTTCGACGCAAGTAAAGTCTTTATTACAGGTACTCTGGTTAATTTGTCGCTTAGTACCTAATTCTGTTTCTACAGGTTCGACAGATAAACAGTTCGATTGTTTTGAACAGTCACCACAGCCTTCACAAATATCAGTATTAATAAATAAACGTTCAGCAGGGTCAGGGTAGGCATTACGTTTACGACGACGACGTTTTTCGCTAGCACAAGTTTGAACATAAATTAGGGCTGTTACTCCCGAAATATCACGTAATTGACGTTGGATTGCATCTAATTCATTACGGTGATGAATTTCTACATCAGGTGCTATACCTTCTTCGGCATGTATCAGCTCAGGTTCATCAGTCACGATAACCTGTTTTTTTATCCCTTCAGCGGCTAACTGACGCGTTAGTTGAGCAACACTCAAATGTCCATCCACATGTTGTCCGCCCGTCATTGCAACAGCATCGTTGTAGAGGATTTTGTAAGTAATATTAATTTTTGCAGCGATGGCTTGGCGAATAGCAAGATAACCCGAATGGAAATAAGTTCCATCACCTAGATTAGCGAAAATGTGTTTTTCATTAGTAAAATGCGATGCACCAGCCCAACTCACACCTTCACCACCCATTTGTGAATAGGTTTCTGTACCACGATCAAGTGAAACTGCAATGTAATGACATCCAATGCCACCTAATGCACGACTACCTTCGGGTAATTTAGTTGAAGTATTGTGAGGACATCCGCTACAGAAAAATGGTTTGCGATCAGCAATATCTAAAATACGTTGAGATTCTTGTTCAGCTGTTTTTAATAAGCCAACTCTGTTTTGAATTTGTTCTTTTATATGAACTGGAATATCCAAGGCGAGAAAACGTGCTGCCAACATTTTTGCAATTGGTTCAGGCTGAAACTCGTAATATCCAATTAAGGGCGCTTCCTCAGTAGATGTGCTCCATTCGCCCTTACCATCACAAGCTTTACCAATAATATGAGGGCGTTGATGATCAGGTAGTGAATACAACTCATCTTTAATTTGAGATTCAAGAATCGGGCGTTTTTCTTCAACAACGATCAGCTCTTTTAAACCTTCTGCAAACTCATGTAATCCTTGTGGTTCCAAAGGCCAAATAAGACCGACTTGATAAACTTTTAAGCCAATTTGTTCAGCAATATCGTTATCAATCCCTAATATACGCAAAGCTTCAATCGTATCGAGATAACCTTTGCCACTCGCAACGATACCGATACGGGCATTTTCACATGACCAAGTGACTTTATTGAGTTGGTTGGCACGTGCATATGCTAAGACAGCAGGTAAGCGGTATTTGTAAAGTCGTTCTTCTTGTTGGATACCATGATCTGGCCAGCGAATATTAACGCCATCATCAGGAAATTTAACATCTTTAGGCAAGACTGGAATGACACGATCCTCATCAACATGTACAGATGCTGATGTCTCTACGATTTCACTCACGAGTTTCATGGAAGTCCATACACCAGCAAATCGTGACATTGCGACCGCATGAATACCAAGATCAAGAATATGTTGTACTGAGGTTGGATAAAAAATAGGGATACCGCAACCGATCATCACGTGTTCAGACTGATGCGGAACAGTGGAGGATTTGCAAGAATGATCATCACCAAATAGGGCAACAACACCACCGTGTTCGGCTGTACCTGCGAGGTTGGCATGGCGTAGCACATCACCTGAGCGATCTACACCGGGACCTTTGCCATACCACCAAGAAGTAACACCATCAAATTTACCTTGACCTGCTAAATTGGCTTGTTGGGTACCCCAAATCGCGGTAGCAGCTAAATCTTCATTAATACCAGGTTGAAAGACCACATCATGATCTTTCAAAATTCCTTCAATTTGCCAAAGAAAATTATCATAGTTACCAACAGGTGATCCGCGATAACCTGAAATAAACCCAGCAGTATGGTAACCATTTTTACTATCACGGCGGGTTTGAGCGAGTGGTAAGCGCACCAAAGCTTGAATACCTGTCATATAAGCCGTGCCGTTATCGCTTATGTATTTATCATCAAGGGATACATCTTTAGTCGGTATCTTTTTAGGTGTAAATGTCGTAGCGATATTCATTTATGTCTCCTTTGTATTATGTAGTTCGAGCTACTTTCTTTTCTCAACATCCGAGTTGACTTTTGGAGTTATAGACATACAACGATCAAATCATGCGCTGAACCGTCAAAAAAATACGCATGGATGTATGTACATATTTACCATTGTGGTTGATCTAAACTGGTGCAACAATGCGTAATTTAGGAAAAGATATTTACGTTATGCGCAAAAATCTCGATGGTGGACTGTTGCATGCAATGCATGCTTTCCTGAAAGTGATTGACAGTGGAAGTTTTACAGCAGCTGCTGAACAGATGGATTTGACCACAGCTCAGGTATCACGTCTGATCAGCGAGTTAGAGTCACGGCTTGGTGTTAAACTGATGCAACGCTCTACACGGCAGCATGCATTGACAGATATTGGTGCGCTTTATGCTGAGCGTTGTCGACAAGTGCTATCGATCATAGATGAAGCAGAGTCTGAAGCTACAGGAACGGCAACAAAGCCAAAAGGACGGTTGCGTATTTTGAGTATGGCAAGCTTTGGGCATTATTATATATCGCCTGTAATGGCTAAATTTTGCCAAAGCTATCCAGATTTGACGGTTGAATATCGAACTTCGCAGAACACACCAGATCTTTTAGGTAAGGGAATTGATGTCAGCTTATATTTAACTGAATCACTGACTGACTCCAGATTCGTATCGCGTCGTATCGGCACCATATTTTCAGTGTTGTGCGCATCTCCTGCATATTTAGAAAAGCATGGCATACCAAACTCACCTGAAGATTTGTACAACCATGCATGTCTCCGTTTGGTCAATCCATCAATTACACCTGAATGGCATTTGATTAATGAAAAGGGTGGTTTTCATGAGATCAGTACGAGCGGTCAAATTGTGGCTGATACTCCTGAGTTATTATTAGATGTCGTACAACAAGATATGGGAATCGCATTATTACCGATGTTTTCAGTGATTGAAGCTGTTCGGGCAGGTCGATTGTGTCATGTCTTACCCGATTGGCGTTCACCTGATATTGGTGTTTATACCTTATTACCGTCAAGAGATTATATTGATGCAAAAACTCGTGCTTGGTTGGATTGGGTAGAACAATATATTTCACCAAAAATTAAATCAGATACTTCTTATTTTTATCAATTAACACATACTGAATGATCTAAATTTAAGTCAAAAATAAGTGATTAAAACAAAAAACATGAATGCTCCTTAAAATTTATTTTTAGTGGAGCATTTATCAATTATCTCTGAGATTTATTTATGCGCATGACTGCTGAAGATAAGTATTTGCATAATTTGATAAGTTTTTTCGGTTCAACGTTTGATTGATATTTTGACTAGCCAACATCAGTTTTTCTAGATGAATGCCTGTTTCATATCCAATATGAGACAGTAAATAATACAAGTCCTCTGTTGCAACATTCCCTGATGAACCTTTGGCATAAGGACAACCACCCAGTCCAGCAAGTGAGGAATCAAAAACTCGAATACCTTGCTGTAAGGATTGATAGATATTGGCGATTGCCATACCATAGGTATTATGAAAGTGTCCTGCCAAAATCTTGCTATCCAGTTCCGCTAAGCATGCTTGCCAAACTTTCTGCACTCGATCTGGTGTTGCTGTCCCAATGGTTTCACCCAATGAAATCTCATAACATCCCATGTCATGTAGCCGTTTGACGACATTCACGACTTGTTTGGGATCAATTGCACCTTCGTAAGGACAGTCCACCATACAAGAGACATAACCACGTACGCGAACATTATTTGCTTGCGCGGCTTGGAAAATTTCAGAGAATCGTTCTAAGCTTTCATCGATCGAGCAGTTGATATTCTTTCGGGTAAAACTCTCAGAAGCTGCGGTAAAGACCGCAACCTCTTTACATCCAACTGCTAAGGCAGCTTCAAAGCCTTTAAGATTTGGCGTGAGCAAGCTCAAATTTAAATCATCACATTGTGGCAACAATTTAAATAACTCATCGCTCTGTGCCATTTGTGGTACCCATTTGGCTGATACACATGAACCCACTTCAATTGACTTTAAACCTGCATCAATTAAATCATTGATAAAACTCAATCGCTGCTCAATGCTTAAAGCTTGTTTCTCGTTTTGCAAACCATCACGAGGCCCAACTTCTACAATCTTTACATAGTCACTCATGCAACTTCCTCCTCAGCAGCTTGGAAGTCCACAAGCTCATCACCAGCTTTGACTTGATCACCCACTTGGAAATAGGCATCTAAAATCACACCATCTTTTGGAGCGCGAATGGTATATTCCATTTTCATCGCTTCAAGCGTCAAAAGCACATCATCTTTCTTCACAGTGTGATTTGCACCAACAAGTAATTGTGTCACCACGCCTGGCATTGGGGCTTTGAGATGTCCTTGCTCAGATTGACCATCAGTTTGATTATAATCCTGACGTAAGTAGCTAAACTTATAACTTTGTCCAGCGTTGAACAGGGTAATACCTTGCACACCTCGATTAAAGGCAAGTTTTTGCTGAATTCCACCAATTTGAATATTTGCACTGTGCTGATCAGTCAATTGACCTGTAATGTGATACTGCTGACCATTAAATTCTGCGTTAAAGCCTTGTTCAGCAGCAGAAAACTTAATTTGAATATTTTGATTTAAATAATTCAATTTAATGCTGTGCTGATAAGACACATTACTACGCCATAAGGGTTGTGCTAGCCACAGTTGTTTTTGAGTTGATTGATTGCTTTGCATTTGGCTTAGAAATTCAATAAATGCAGTCGCAACAACAAACTCAGGTTTTGTATTCGCTGGGCTAAACAAGAACTGCTCTTCACGTTGGATTAGATTCGTATCCAACTTTGCTTGTTTGAATGAATCACAACGTACAATCTTTTCCAAAAAAGCAATGTTATTGCCTAAACCATCGACATGGAATTGACTCAGCGCGTGTTGCATTTGAATCAAAGCAGCTTCACGGTTTTTACCCCATACGATCAATTTGGCAATCATTGGGTCATAGAAAGTGGTAATTTCATCACCTTCAACAATGCCACTATCTACACGAACATATTGGTTTTGCGCTGGGTAGCGTAGATAATCAATTTTACCGATTGCAGGTAAAAAGCCTTTTTCTGGTTCTTCTGCATAAATACGTGCTTCGAGCGCATGCCCATGAATTTGTAATTCATGTTGGAGTTTTGGTAATGGCTCACCATACGCAACTCGTAATTGCCATTCTACTAAGTCCTCTCCAGTAATCATTTCAGTCACAGGATGTTCGACTTGTAAGCGTGTGTTCATTTCCATGAAATACGCCGTACCATCTTGTTCAACAATAAACTCAACCGTACCTGCACCGACATAATTTACCGCACGCGCAGCATCGATTGCAGCTTGACGCATCGCATCGAGCTTTTCGCTTGGCATTTGCGGAGCAGGGGCTTCCTCTAGTACTTTTTGATGACGACGTTGAACAGAACAATCCCGTTCAAATAAATGTACATAGTTGCCATGCGTGTCGCCAAATACCTGTACTTCGATATGACGTGGTTGAATCACATAACGTTCAATCAGTACATCATCATTACCAAAACTCGATTTGGCTTCGCGTTTACACGACGCAAGAGAATGTAGGAAATCTTCGCTACGTTCTACCAGACTCATGCCTTTACCGCCACCTCCAGCACTGGCTTTGATCAATACAGGATAGCCAATACGATCTGCTTGTTGTTTTAAAAATTCAGCATCTTGATTTGTTCCGTGATAGCCCGGTGTTAGAGGTACACCTGCTTTTTCCATCAAAGCTTTAGAGGTTGCTTTCAAGCCCATCGCTAAAATGGCATCGACTGGAGGACCAATGAAGCAAATATTATGCTGCTGGCAAGCTAAGGCAAATTGATCATTTTCCGAAAGAAAACCATAACCAGGATGAATCGCTTGGCTTCCTGTATCAATCGCCGCTTGAATAATACGATCAGCCTGTAAATAACTTTGTGTTGCAGCAGATTGACCAATATAAATCGCTTCATCAGCAAGTTTAACGTGTTGTGCATCTGCATCTGCATCTGAATAAACTGCAACCGTTGCAATACCTAATTTTTTGGCTGTACGAATCACACGGCAAGCAATCTCACCACGGTTCGCAATTAAAATCTTTTCAAACATCTTGATCATCCTTAATTGTTGTTATTAGAATTTGAAGTCCACGCAGGGGCTTTCTTATTTAAGAAAGCAGTTAAACCTTCTTTTGCCTCACTGCCTTGACGAACTTGTGCTATGTGTTGAGCAGTTTGTCGAAGTAATTCATCATTCATACTTTGATTGCTGACCATTTGAATCAGTTGCTTAGATGTTGATTGGGCATGTGGTCCACCCAGCAGTAAAGCATCAATAATCTCTTGAACTTTTTTATCTAAATCTTCTGCATCCGCAATTTCATGTGCCAAACCGATTTGTTTTGCTTCGTGCGCTGAGATACGTTCAGCAGTTAAAAAATAGCGTGAAGCTTGTCTAGCGCCAATCGCACGAATCACATATGGACTAATCGTAGAAGGGGCAAGACCTAGTCGAACTTCAGAGGTTGCAAACTTTGCATCGGTACTGGCAATGCAAATATCACATGCAGATGCCAAACCCATACCACCACCAAAAGCAATACCATGAACACGTGCAATCGTTGGCTGTTTTAAGGTTGCAAGTGCTTCAAGCATCTGTGCGAGTTTTAAAGCATCGGCTTCATTTTCTTCTGTAGAAGCTTGACCCGCTTGTTTCATCCAATTCAGATCTGCACCTGCTGAAAAGCTTTTACCACGACCTGCTAAAACTACAACTCGAATATCGTCACGGGTAGCAATTTGCTTAAAGCAAGTATGCAATTCTTCAATCACCGTTGTATTGAAAGCATTGTGTAACTCAGGGCGATTCAGCCACACATATGCCACCTGATCATGCTGTTCCAGTTGTAAAAATTGATAGATCATAAACACCTCTTACATGCGGAACACGCCAAATTTAGTCGGTTGAATCGGTGCATTTAAAGCTGCAGCAAGACTTAATCCTAGTACTTGACGCGTTTGCGCTGGATCAATCACACCGTCATCCCACAAACGAGCAGAAGCATAGTAAGGATGACCTTGAAGTTCGTACTGATCACGAATTGGTTGCTTAAATTCATCTTCTTCTTGTGCTGACCATTCTGCGCCTTTTTGCTCAATCTGATCACGCTTCAAAGTCGAAAGTACGCTGGCTGCTTGCTCACCACCCATGACTGAAATACGTGAGTTTGGCCAAGTCCATAAGAAACGTGGAGAATAAGCACGTCCACACATACCGTAGTTACCTGCACCAAAAGAACCACCAATGATGAGTGTAAGTTTTGGTACATTAGCTGTTGCCACCGCCATCACTAGTTTTGCACCGTGCTTGGCAATACCTTCATTTTCGTATTGGCGACCCACCATAAAGCCTGTGATATTTTGAATAAATAACAACGGAATATTGCGTTGGGTACATAACTCAATAAAGTGTGCGCCTTTTTGAGCTGACTCAGAAAATAGAATGCCATTATTGGCAATAATTCCGACGGGCATCCCATAAAGTGATGCAAACCCTGTGATCAAGGTTGAACCAAAACGAGCTTTAAACTCATCAAAACGAGAACCATCGACGATACGTGCAATCACTTCTCGTACATCAAATGGCTTGCGCGCATCGGTTGGGACTACACCATACAACTCTTTCGCATCAAACAATGGTTCATCAATCTGCTTATTGAGTTCGTTTGGTTTTTTATTCAAATTGGCAACGATATTACGTGCAATCGCAATCGCGTGTTCATCATTTTCAGCGAGGTGATCAGCAACACCTGAAAGACGCGTATGTACATCGCCACCACCCAAATCTTCGCTACTTACGACTTCACCAGTAGCAGCTTTAACCAGAGGAGGACCACCCAAGAAAATCGTGCCTTGATTACGCACGATGATGGTTTCATCTGACATTGCAGGAACATAAGCACCACCAGCGGTACAGCTACCCATGACGACCGCAATTTGGGCAATACCTTGGCTCGACATACGTGCTTGATTGTAGAAGATACGTCCGAAGTGATCACGATCAGGGAATACCTGATCCTGCATAGGTAAATACGCACCACCTGAATCTACAAGATAAATACAAGGTAAGTGATTTTGTTCAGCAATTTCTTGAGCACGTAAATGCTTTTTAACCGTAAGTGGGTAATAAGTGCCACCTTTAACCGTTGCATCATTGGCAACGATCATGCATGTCACACCATTAACCTGTCCAATACCCGCAATCACACCAGCAGCAGGAATATCATCTTCATAAACTTTATACGCAGCAAGTTGTCCGATTTCTAAAAAAGCTGTGCCAACGTCAATTAGTTGATCTATACGTTCACGTGGAAGCAATTTTCCACGCGCTAAATGCTTTTGACGTGCGTTTTCTCCGCCACCTAATGCAATATTTTGGGCAACTTGTGTTAAATCATTGACCAAAGTCTGCATAGCTTGTTGGTTTGTTTTGAAGTCTTCACTTCGCACATTAATTTTGCTTTGTAATTGATTCATATAATGCATCCTGATTTATCGTTATTATTTGGTTTCATTAAACAATTCACGTCCGATCAACATACGACGAATTTCAGATGTGCCTGCACCAATTTCATAAAGTTTTGCATCACGCCATAAACGCCCCGTAGGGAATTCATTGATATAGCCATTGCCACCTAAAGTTTGAATCGCTTCACCCGCCATCCATGTCGCTTTTTCTGCTGCATATAAAATGGCACTGGCTGCATCTTTACGTAAGCTACGGTCATGATCTGCTTTATCACACGCTGTACCAACGGCATATACAAGCGCTTTACAAGCCAGCCAAGTTGAATACATATCAGCAAGTTTGCCTTGCATTAATTGGAATTCACCTAAAGCTTGTCCAAATTGTTCACGTTGATGTAAATACGGAATCACGACATCCATGCAGGCATCCATAATGCCAAGTGGACCTGCGCTAAGGACTGCACGCTCATAGTCCAAGCCACTCATCAGGACTTTAGCGCCGTTACCGACACCTCCCAACACGTTTTCAACAGGTACTTCTACATTGTCAAAAAACAATGGATAGGTATTTGAGCCGCGCATACCAAGTTTGTCTAAGTGATGACCATGACTAAAACCTTTCATGTCCTTTTCAATTAAAAAAGCGGTCATGCCTTTTGCGCCTGCATGTGGATCAGTTTTTGCGTATACCACTAAGACATTCGCATCACCGCCATTGGTAATCCACATCTTGGAACCATTTAAAACGAAATGATCACCTTTTTGTTCAGCACGTAATTTCATACTGACCACATCAGAACCCGCATTCGGTTCAGACATCGCTAGGGCACCGACATATTCTCCAGAAATTAATTTAGGCAGATATTTCTGCTTTTGTTGCTCATTACCGTTGCGATTAATTTGGTTAATACATAGGTTTGAGTGTGCGCCGTATGAAAGTGCAATTGCTGCAGAAGCACGCGAAATTTCTTGCATAACAATAATATGAGCAAGATAACCAAGGTTGGTGCCGCCGTATTCTTCAGAAACCGTTAGGCCTAATAAGCCCATATCACCGAACTTTTTCCATAGATGGCTCGGGAATTTATTGTCTTGATCTACTTGCTGAGCAATTGGTGCAATTTCTTTTGCACAAAATGCGGCAACTGAATCTTGAAGGGCAATCAATGTTTCATCCAGACCAAAATTCAAGCTACGTAGGTTCATTGTGTTCATCCTATTGGTTATATTTGTTGTTCCATAAGCATTCTTGTTTGTGCTTAAGAAGTACCATACAATGAATTTTTAAAAAAGTGAATAGAGATTCATAAAATGATTTACAATTCACTTTATTTGTTAGAGAATAAATTTCATGAGTTATAAACGATCATCTTTAATGCAAGAACGGATGGAACAAAATCGTAAGTCGATTTTGAGTTCAGCCAGAAAATTGATTTCAGAAGGAGGGTTTAAAGACGCACAGATACAAACAATTGCTGAGCAAGCAGGTGTTTCAAGTGGGTTGGTTTATCGCTACTTTGACAATAAAAGTCAGGTACTTATTGAAGTTCTGTCAGAAGCGATCAATACCGAACTTTTGGTGATTGATGCGATTACGGAAAGTGATCTAACGGCGGAACAGAAGTTACATAAAGCGGTAACAACCTTTGTAAAAAGGGCACTAAACAGCCCTCAGCTTGCATATTCACTCATGTTTGAACCTGTTGATTCATTGGTAGAGCATGAGCGTTTTCGTGTTAAGCAGTTGATTAAACAAAGTATTATAAAAATACTCGCAGATGGAAATGCAAGTGGCGAGTTTGTGTTAGAGGATTTAAATACCACCGCACTTTGTGTGGTTGGCGCGATGACTTTTGTAGTCGTAGAACCTCTAGACCCAGCTCAAAATACAAAGTTTGATCAGCAACACAAAGACTATTTTTCAAAGCAAATTGCTGATTTTTGTGTGGATGCCGTGAGGAAAAAATAGGCATAAACAACAATAAAAAATCAAAACAAGGCAGTTTGAAGAATAGTTGCAGTAATAACAATGAGATGAAATCAGAACAGAATTAGAAAGAATCAAGGAGAATGATTCAATGCAACAACAACGGTTAAGCTATGCCTCTGGACCAAGTGCACAACCCTTATTGGGGATGACGATTGGAGAAAAATTTGATCAAGCTTGTCAGCAATATGCTGATCAAGAAGCGATTGTAAGTTCACATCAGAACAGACGGTTGACCTATAAACAACTACAAGATGAAGTGAATGCTTTTGCCTGTAGTTTGCTCAAACTCGGTTTAAAGAAAGGCGATCGACTCGGCATCTGGTCACCAAACTGCGTGGAATGGACGATCACTCAATTTGCTGCTTTTAAAGCAGGGATTATCCTAGTGAACTTAAATCCTGCCTACAAAAGCCATGAGTTAGAGTATGTATTGAATAAAGTTTCCTGCAAAGGATTGATCATCGCCTCACAATTCAAAACGACTGATTATCAAGAACTTTTGACGCGAATTGCACCAGAAATTGTTTTCTGTACAGACAAAATTATTCATTCAGAACGTCTGCCTTTCTTAAAGTTTGTGATCAAAATTGATGAAAAACAGCATACAGGGATTCATCGTTTCAGTGATCTAGTCATTCCTCCAACTCAAGAACAACTCGATCAATTACAATTGGCTACGCAGCAATTGCAATTTGATGAAACCATTAATATTCAATTTACGTCAGGAACGACTGGTAACCCTAAAGGCACAATGCTCACCCATCATAACATTCTGAATAATGGTTATTTTGTAGGAGAGGGTATTCGTTTAACGCCACAAGATAAAGTATGCATCTCTGTGCCTTTATTCCACTGTTTCGGTATGGTCATGGGAAATCTAGCTTGTATCACACATGGTTCTACTATGGTGTATCCATCAGCTGTATTTAATCCATTAGAAACACTAAAGACAATTCACAACGAACGTTGTACGGCAGCATACGGCGTACCAACCATGTTCATCGCCACTTTAGAGCATGAACAATTTAATGAATTTGACTTATCTAGTTTACGTACAGGGATCATGGCGGGAAGCCCATGCCCACGTGAAATTATGCAGCGTGTGATTGATCGTATGCATATGTCAGAAATCACGATTTGTTATGGCATGACTGAGACTTCACCTGTCAGCGTACAAAGCTCCGTGAGTGACACCATTGATAAACGCGTCAGTACGGTTGGACATGTTCATCCACATGTCGAAATCAAAATCGTCGATCCTGAAGGGCAACTCGTACCACAAGGAACCTTAGGCGAGCTATGCGTTAGAGGTTATTCAGTAATGGCTGGCTATTGGGGGGAAGAGGAAAAAACCCGTGAAGTAATTGATGCCGCAGGTTGGATGCATACAGGTGACATTGCGGAGATGGATGCTGAAGGCTTTGTCAAAATCAAAGGTCGCATCAAAGATGTCGTCATTCGTGGTGGAGAAAATCTCTTTCCTAAAGAAATCGAAGACTTCTTATATACCCATCCTGCGATCTGTGATGTGCAAGTGATTGGTCTACCTGATACGCGTTACGGTGAAGAACTATGTGCTTGTATTATTTTGCATGAACATCATCAGACCGATGAAGACAACATCCGTAGTTTCTGTAAGGAACACATTTCACATAATAAAGTGCCACGTTACGTAAAATTCTTTAATGAATTTCCTATGACCGCATCAGGCAAAGCGCAGAAGTTTAAGTTACAGGAAATTATGCGTGCTGAACTGAATTTAACTGGAAACGTATTCGACTAAATGATGTTTTACATCGCATAGAAAAAACAGCATTTTAAAGTCATAAGGAAAAGGATCACAGTGAATGGCAAAAGATTTTAATAGTCCAAAGATCGTTGAAGAATATGATCAGCATATCCGTAAGTTAATTCCTGGATATGAAATCATTCATCAACAAGTGGATGCCATTTTACAGTCTGTACTTCAACCAATTGCACACATACTTATTGTTGGATGTGGAACAGGTTATGAGTTGGAATATCTGCTAAATAGACATCCTAATTGGAAATTTACTGCGCTTGATCCTTCCTTAGCTATGCTTGAAAAAGCAGAAACACGTGTCAAACAAATGGGGAAATCTGCACAGGTACAATTTGTACATGGTGATCACTTTGCTTTAACTGAAGGTGCTGCTTTTGATGCTGCACTTTCTATTTTAGTCGCGCACTTTATAGCAGATGAACAAAAAACTGACTTCTACAGCAGTATTCATCGTTGTTTGAAAAATAGTGGACTGCTATTGACCTATGATTTGATGCCTTGCAGCAATCCTCAGCATCTACAAGCTTTACGTTATTTATGCATGGCTCAAGGTTTAACTGAACAGCAATGCCAAAAAATGTTAGATCGCATGGAAAATGACTTTTTCACTATTTCATTCAGTGAATATCAACAACAACTTCAAGGCATTGGTTTTGAAGACGTGCACTCATATAGTCAAATCTTAATGTATCAGGGTTTGATTGCGAAAAAGGCAGAAATTGCCGAGTTTGCTCAAGCCTCATAACCCAAGGGACTCATTCATAATGGAATAAATGATTAGAAGAATAATTTAGCTCTTATTTTTACCAAATGTTCAATTAACAGTGACTTTTATAGTTATTGTGAGGTTCTTTTTGTCTAAATAAAGCGTTAAACAAAACAATGAGAGGAGGTAAAACCAAATAAAATCATATCATTAGGTTTTAAAACAAGAAATGCGATGCAGTCATCAAGTACTGCAAAGGATACAACGCAAACAAAAAATGAACTTGAAAAGTAAAGTTCATGAAACAAGGAAATTGATTTTAATGAAAAGATTCATCTTAACGGTTCAACAAAGTGTTTTAGCGCTATCTGTACTCACTGCCATGTCTGGAAGTTATGCAGGCTCAGAAAATGCAGAAATAGAACAACTTCGTCAAGAAGTAAAAGAGTTGCGTGCAATGCTGCAAAATTATGTACAGCAAACTCCGCCTGCTCAGCCCACTACTCAGGTCATGGTTGCACAGACATCTGAACCTGTTCAAACAACAACGCCGAAATTATCACTCACCAAATCTGGTGCAGAGGTTAATTTATATGGTTATTTGCGTGCGGATGCATCTTATCAAGCCAAAGGCGCATCAACGATGTACAACAATATCAGCGGCGTACCATTAGAAGGAACTGCTGAAGAAGCGCAACAAAAAGATCGTTTGCATAGCACTGCAAGTGTTTCTCGGATCGGTCTTAATTTTAAAACACCGACTGCTATGGGTGATGTCGGTGGAAAATTAGAAATGGACTTCTTTGGTAGTGCATCACGTGATCAATTCCGTATCCGTCATGCCTATTTAACCTTTGATAAATGGTTATTAGGTCAGACATGGTCCACATTTATCGCACCTGAATATTATCCAGAAACAATTGATGCTGCGACCTATGTAGGCGGAGCATTACAACGCTCACCATTGGTTCGTTATAGTGACAATATTACGGCAAATACCAGCTTTGCTTTAGCAGTAGAAGATCCTAAATATACAGCAAGCTCTGATCCTGATAATGAAATGCGTTTACCTGCCTTTGTTGGACGTGTAAATCATAAGTTTGCCAATGGCTCTATGCTTTCAGGACGTAGTTTTGTCGCTGAAAAGAAAACTAGCCAAGATGAAGAATGGGCTTGGGGTGTCGGTATCGGTGGAAAATATCAATTAACACCAAAAACTTTTCTCAAAGCAGACTATAACCATATCAAAGGCGACGGACGCTTCCTGATGTGGACCAATAGCAGTTATGCAATTGATGATCAAAAGCATATTCAAAGCAATGAGTTTGATTCAATTTCAACAGGGATTACCCATCAATTTAACACTCAATTTCGTTCAACATTGGGTTATGGCTATATGAAAGCCAAAGGCAACAATGCATTTGCACGAATCAATAAAGACAACACAGCTCAAAATAAAGAACTATGGCAAGGCTGGATCAATGGCATGTACAACCCTTACAAGCCAATTACCTTAGGGATGGAATATGTCTACGGTGAACGTGAAACCTTTGATGGTCGCACAGGGACTGATAACCGCATCAACATGATGGCGAGTTATGATTTTTAATACAAATAAGACCTTGAATAATAATATTTTTCTTTAAGGTGCATTATGTCGTTTTAAATAATGATTAGGAATTTATCTCATTGAGGAGATGCAGAATGACAACATCTACGGTTAATGTAAATGCAGTAATTGATCAAGCAAAATTTACACCTTTTCACTGGAGTATTTTACTTTGGTGCTTATTGATTATTATTTTTGATGGTTACGATCTCGTCATTTATGGCGTTGTTCTACCTTTACTTATGCAAGAGTGGTCTCTCACTTCTGTACAAGCAGGCATGCTCGCCAGTACTGCTTTGTGCGGGATGATGTTTGGAGCCATGTTATTCGGTGCTTTGGCAGATAAAATCGGACGAAAAAATGTAATTTTAATCTGTGTGACCTTCTTTAGTGGTTTTACTTTTTTAGGTGCATTTGCATCTAATCCTTTTGAATTTGGTATTTTACGGTTTTTAGCAGGTTTAGGGATAGGCGGGGTTATGCCAAATCTCGTCGCACTCACATCAGAGTACGCACCTAAACGTATTCGCAGTACCTTAGTTGGCACGATGTTTAGTGGTTATGCGATCGGTGGAATTCTATCTGCGCTTATCGGAAGTTATTTAGTTGAGAGTCAAGGTTGGCAAATCATGTTCTTGATTGCTGGTATTCCTTTAATTTTATTACCTGTTATCTGGAAATTCCTACCTGAATCTTTAACCTTTTTGGTTAAAACTGGCAAAACTGATCAAGCACATAGCATCATTCAAAAAATTTCACCTGAACAAAGCATCAGTATTAATACGCGTTTAGTGTTAAATGAAGATAATGTTCCAACAGGTAGTTCTGTAAAAGGCTTATTTCAACAAGGACGTGCATTCAATACGCTTATGTTTTGGGTATTGTTCTTTATGTGCTTATTAATGGTTTACGCACTAAGTAGTTGGTTACCTAAACTAATGCTTGCAGCAGGTTATTCACTCGGCAAGAGTATCTTATTCTTGTTTGCTTTGAATGTTGGTGCAATGATTGGTTCAATTGGTGGTGGCATTCTCTCAGACAAATTCCATTTGAAACCTGTGATCATGGGAATGCTGATGGCAGGTGTAGTGGCACTGATCGGCTTAGGATTTAACTCTCCAGCTTATGTTTTATATGGTTTAGTAACTGTTGCTGGCGCAGCGACGATTGGTACTTCAATCCTTCTTTATAGCTATGTTGCGCAATACTATCCATTAAGTGTTCGCTCGACTGGAATTGGTTGTGCTTCTGGTGTAGGTCGAATTGGTGCGATTGTCGGTCCGATTTTAACAGGCTTGTTATTAACCTTGAACTTACCGCATACCATGAATTTTGTGATGATTTCTATCCCTGCAATGTTAGCAATTTGCGCGATATTGAGTTTGAAACGTCATAAATTTGATGATGAGCAACAACAAGTAGAAGAAGTAAAAACTAGCTTGACCGAATCAAGTAATGCTTAACTTAATATGATTTGATTCTTCTATAAAACACTAAAAGCACATCAGATAGGCTGATGTGCTTTTTTATTTCAGACAGAACCTAAAATCAAAAGGGTAAGAATAGAGGTGAATTGGCTCAATTCCTGACCACCCTTAATTCATCAAAACACCTGGATTTACATGAGACTGGTATCTATTTTTTCATTCAATCTAGAAAGAAAAATGAATCTAAATTAGATCAAACCTTTTCCACACATCATTTTTATGCAAAAAAAAGCATCTCGATTGAGATGCTTTGCTGATATTTGATAGTTTAGATTTCAATTGCAACAGCTGTTGCTTCACCGCCACCAATACATAATGCAGCGACGCCTTTCTTCTTGCCTAGACGTTTTAATGCATAGATCAATGAAAGAATAATACGTGAACCTGTCGCACCAATCGGATGACCTAAAGCACATGCGCCACCGTGAATATTGACTTTAGCTTCATCAATACCTAACTCATGAATCGGAGCCATAGCCACCATCGCGAAAGCTTCATTGATTTCCCATGCATCGACATCCTCAACTGACCAGCCAGCACGATCAAGTACTTTTTGAATCGCACTAATTGGAGCAATCGTAAACTCACTTGGATGTTGCGAATGACTCGAAGTAGCTACAATCTTAGCCAAGACATTTAAATCATTTGCTTGTGCATAATCTTCTGTAGAAAGTACCAAAGCCGCAGCACCATCCGAAATCGAACTCGAATTGGCTGCCGTAATCGTACCGTCTTTGCTAAAAGCAGGGCGTAGTGTCGGAATCTTATCAAGATTTGCTTTCAGAGGTTGCTCATCTTGGTCAATCACCTCAACACCTTTACGTGTTTTAACTTCCACAGCGACGATTTCATCTTTGAAATATCCTTCTGTAATCGCTGTTTGAGCTTTTTTGAGTGAAGAAATCGCAAAGTTATCCATTTGCTCACGGGTGAAGCCCTTGGTATTTGCCATATCCTGAGCAAATGAACCCATTAAACGACCCGTTTCAGCATCTTCTAAACCATCCAAGAACATATGATCTTTGATTTCACCATGTCCCATACGATAGCCATCACGTGCTTTAGGTAGGATATATGGTGCATTGGTCATTGATTCCATACCGCCCGCAACCACAATATTTGCACTACCAGCTTTTAAAGCATCTGATGCCATCAATACTGCTTTCATCGCAGAACCACATAGTTTATTGATGGTCACAGCACCAACATGATCTGGAACTCCAGCTTTACGCATTGCTTGACGAGCAGGACCTTGACCAATGCCAGCACTCAATACACAACCAAAAATCACTTCATTGACTTGCTCTGGTGCAATACCAGCACGCTGGATAGACTCACGGATTACGGCAGCACCTAATTCTGGAGCAGTTAAACTAGAAAGGCTACCTTGAAAACCGCCCATCGCGGTACGACTACCTGACACAATAACAATAGAACTCATTTTTATATCTCTTTAAATGTATGTTGTCGTAAAACTGCTCCAGTTCAACAGACAAGAGCAGAATATCTCATCTCATTTATGCCACTAAAGATTTATCAAAAATTAGTGGCACACCTGTTACTGCTCGAATTTGTTCCAGCGTCACATCTTTTGCGAGTTCAATTAGTTCAACACCTTCAGATGTAATATCCATGACACCTAAATCCGTTATCACACGATGAACAACGGCTTGACCTGTCAGTGGTAAGCTACAGTTTTTCACAATTTTAGGTGTACCATCTTTCGCACAGTGTTCCATCAGAACCACAACTTTTTGAACACCTGCAACCAAGTCCATTGCACCGCCCATACCTTTGACTTTCTTACCTGGAATCATCCAATTGGCTAAGTCGCCTTGTTCAGAAACTTCCATAGCGCCTAAAATCGCAATATTGACATGACCGCCACGGATCATTGCGAAAGATTCTGAACTTGAGAAAAATGCCGCACCTGCACGTGCAGTAATCGTTTGCTTACCAGCATTGATCAAATCTGCATCTAAGGTTTCTTCAGTAGGAAATGCGCCGATACCAAGCAGCCCATTTTCAGACTGCAACCATACATTCATGTTTTTTGGAATATAATTGGCAACAAGGGTAGGTAAGCCAATACCCAAGTTCACATAGAAGCCATCTTCGAGTTCTTGTGCAGCACGCTGTGCCATTTCATTACGTGACCAAGCCATTTTAAACTGCCTCCATGCTTAAAGTTTTTTGTTCGATACGTTTTTCAGGTGATGCATTTAAAATAATGCGATTCACATAAATCCCTGGTAAATGGATTTCATCTGGATCTAATTCACCAATCTCAACGATTTGTTCCACTTCAGCAATGGTGATTTTCCCAGCCATTGCACATTCAGGATTAAAGTTCTGCGCCGTCTTACGGAATATTAAATTTCCAGCTTTATCTGCCTTGTAAGCTTTAATAAGAGAAACATCAGCAGTAAGCGATTCTTCTAAAATGTATTTTTTACCATGAAAATTACGTTCTTCTTTGCCTTCAGCAATCAGAGTTCCTACACCAGTTTTCGTATAAAAAGCTGGAATACCAGCACCACCAGCACGTAATTTTTCAGCTAATGTTCCTTGTGGAGTTAATTCAACTTCAAGCTCGCCATTTAGATATTGACGTTCAAATTCTTTATTTTCACCCACATAAGATGAGATCATTTTTTTGATCTGTTTGGTATGCAATAAAATACCTAGGCCAAAATCATCAACACCCGCATTATTTGAAATACAAGTCAGACCTGTTACACCACTTTCTTTAACCGCGACAATGAGCTGCTCAGGAATTCCACATAACCCAAAACCGCCCACGGCAAGGGTTTGGTTATTAGCAACCACATCTTTGATTGCTGCCTCAGCACTGGCATATACCTTATTCATTCTATTATTGTCCTATCGTCCCTTAGTGATTTAGTTTTAGCATTAGGACTAGGTAGATAGAAGTTGATTTTTCTTAAGGATTAATGAGTTTAATTAATAAATTGATTTATTTGGATGGATTTTAATCTTAAAAAACAATAGATTAAAATCCATAAACTATTGAAAATATTAATAATAAATATATTTATTTAAAAGTAAAAAATATTAAACCAATTACAATAATGAGTTATTTAAAATTTATACCTTATCAATGACTGAATAAATTGTGCCGAAATATGTGATATTTCAAAATTCTTTTTATAGATGATACCAACCGTTTTGTGGATGGTTCCATCTTCCAGTTCGAGTAATACATTCTCTGTTAAATCAATATGCTTAGCAAAATGACGAGGAATCGCGCTTACCCCAATGCCATGTGCAACAAAACTAGATAACGAAGAAATCTGATGACACTCAATTTTCAAATCCAAAGTCATATTGTTGCGCAAACAGTTTTGCTCAACTAGGTGACGAACAATTGATGGCTTTTGTAGGGTAATAAAAGGATTAGCAAACAATTGTTGCCACGAAATACGTGCATTGTCTGCTAAAGCATGATTTTTAGGAAGTAAGGCCAGAAAGTCTTCATCAAACAAAGGCACAAACTCTAAGCCTTCCGTCAGTTCTGGTTCAAAACAAATGCCTAACTCAAAGATACCATCTTGAACTTTCTCTATAATGGTTTCATTTGGAATATCATGGATCGAAAAATTAAGGTTTGGATGCTCAGATAAAAAAGAATGAATCACATCAGGCAAGATCGCATGAGTAAAAAAGGGCATCGAGGCGATACTGAGTGTGCCGCGATTTAATTTAAAGCGTTGTTTAACATCATTTTCCATTTCATCCCAATTTGCCAATAGTTTTTTTGCGTAGGGAATGAGAGATTTACCTTCTTGAGTCAGCTCAACACGACGTGTATTTCGATTAAACAACTTACCGCCAAGTTCATCTTCTAAACTTTTTATACTTAGACTTAAAGCAGACTGACTTAAGTGCAGTTCCAGCGAAGCATTGGCATAATTTAAAGTACGCGCAAGTGCTAAAAATGCCTTTAGCTGCTTAAGAGTCATCGCTTTTCCTAAGTAAATTATTGAATAGATCTAATTTATCGTAAAAATGCACTGAATGTTATTTTAGAAATTAATTTTCAAAGAAAAGTTGATCTATACAGCAAATAAAAACTCCCACAATCAGAAATTATGGGAGTTAAGATTAAAATTAGAGAATACGAAGTTTCTCTAAAACTTATACTTTTAGTTTTTTAAGTCCACGGCTCACACCATTTTGTAATGCCAATTTGATAATTGGTCCAATAAAAGGCACACGCCCCTTAAAGCTAATCGTATAGTCCAAACGACTACGATTATTTCCCAAATCGGTAAACTTCATTACGCCGCGATGCGCTTTAATTGGTGCAATACCACTGGTAATCGCGTATTCAATCAATTCATTTTCTCTATAGACTAAATTTGTTTCAACAAATGAAGGTGTGAGTGGTATAGATAACTTACGCGCTGAACCAACCCCATTACGTGCATCTTGACCATCACTCAAACGAGTCACTTTTGCTGGAGCGAAGAGCTTATTCAAATTTTCATGTTCGCTGAGGATCGCAAATACCTTTTCGACAGGGGCATTGAATTCTTGAGTGATGTTGATTTGTTGCATTTTTAGCATAGCAATTCCTTTCTTTTTTAATTTGACATGATGAATTGTCATTTTTCAAATACTAACACGGTTTGGCTGAACTGGTCATTTTGTTTGTCGGATTATCGGAGTAGCTAAAAATTCAGATATATGTAAGCAAAGGCGCTTGTTCAAGCATCAAAAATTGTGAATACTCAGCCTCGAAAATTCAGGTTATACCATTATCTTTTTTGGGGTTAGGCAACTACTGTGAAAACTTATCCATTTTCATTTTCTCGTTTACAAAAAGCGCTTCTAACCGTTGGTTCATTTTCGTGTATGGGACTAAGCTCAGTCGTCGCAAATGCAGAAGATGAAAACACTGTTTCGCAACTTCCAACTATCACTTTAGCAGCACAATCCATTCAAAGTGTGTACTACCAACCTCAAATCAATTTATCAGGTTTTAATCAACAAACCGTTGCTAAAATTCCTGCTTCAGTGAGCACGATTACTGCCGAACGCATTGCTGATCAGCATGCAAAAACACTGGCTGACGTTGTGAAAAATGATGCTTCTGTAGGGGATGGTTATGCGCCTATTGGCTATTACTCAAACTTTATTATGCGTGGTTTCGCGCTCAATCTAGGTTCAAGTTATCTACTCAATGGCAACTTACTTAGAGGCGAGCAAAATGTTGCGTTAGAAAATAAAGAGCAAGTCGAGATCTTAAAGGGTATCAGCGCAATCCAAAGTGGTATGTCTACGCCAGGTGGAATAGTTAATTACGTGACTAAACGTCCAAAGGATATTCGTTCAGTTACATTAGAAACAGATAGTCAGGGTGGTTATCGTATCGCAACAGATATCGGCGATATCGTGGGTGAAAATCAACAATTTGGCTATCGAATCAATTTAGCTCACGAAGAGATTCATCCGTATGTAGAGCATACCAATGGGAAGCGTCTTTTCGGTTCAGTTGCTTTGGACTGGAAGATTTCTGATGATTCAAAACTTGAGTTTGATATTGAATCACAACGCCAACGTCAGCGCTCGGTACCAGGCTATCAATTATTAGATGGAAAAATTGTACCGACTAATGTGGAATGGGATCGTTTACTGGGTTATCAAAGTTGGAGTAAACCCGTTACTAATGAAAGTCTGAATACGAGTTTAAAATATACGCATCGTCTCAATGATGATTGGACAGCAAACTTATCCGCTTCGCAAAGCCGTGTAGTCGTTGATGACTATTCAGCATTCCCGTGGGGTTGTTATAGTGAGATTTGTGAATTTACAGGTTTAGGCAATACCTTTGATCAAAAAGGTAACTACGATATTTATGATTTCCGTAGTCCAGATGATAGTTATTTAACAAATCAATTTAAAACAGGATTAAACGGCAAGTTCGCAACAGGGACATGGCAGCATAGCTTAAATGTCGAGTTATCTCATACCTATAAACGACGTGCTCAATATGATGCAATCAATCAACTCGTTGGTACGGGCAACATCTATAACAATACTGTGGACTATAAGCCTACAGATGTAGCTCTAGGCAATCGCTATAAGTCCCTTGATAGTCAGCAAACCGCATTAAATCTACTAGACCGAATCCGTTTTAATGACGCATGGTCAGTTCATATGGGTGGAAAAATCCTTTCTTTAGATGAGAAAGCTTATGATGCGGCAGCGAATAAGATTCGTGATACAGATTTAAACCGATTCTTGCCACAATTTGCAGTGATGTATCAACCTTGGGAAAATACGCAGGTTTACACATCATTTAGCAAAGGTCTAAGTGATGGCGGACAAGCGCCGTGGTATGCCTTCGGTAATGAAGAAAAAGGGATTGTCGGTAATGCATTTGAAACACTTGCTCCAATCAAATCCACCCAATATGAACTGGGATTGAAGCATCAATTACCATCTATGTTGTTTACAGCGGCAATATTTGATCTAGAACAAGATCATCAATATACGAATGCTGATAACTATTACTTAACTGATGGTAAACAACATAACTTAGGTTTAGAACTTGGCTTGCAAGGACGTTTGACACAGAATTTAGATATGGTCTCGACTTTGGCGCTAACTCGTTCACGCTTAAAAGAGATCGATGTCGCTGAATATCAAGGACATCAAACTCAGAATGTTCCTAAAGTACGCTTTGCAACTTACTTATCGTATCAATTGCCACAAGTAGAAGGCTTAAGATTACTGGCTGGTACACAATACAGTTCAAGTAAATATGCCAATAAAATAGGCAGCGTAAAAGTTCCAAGCTACACAGTTTTTAATGCTGGTGCAGCTTATAACTTTAAAGCTAATGGCTATGAAAACACGTTAAGATTCAATGTAGATAATCTATTTAATAAAAAATATTGGAGAGATGCGGGAAGCTTCTTTGGGGATGATTATTTGTTCCTAGGCGCTCCACGCACTGCACAATTCTCTTGGTCGGTGAATTTCTAAATCCAATTCACTGATATGAATAAAGACGATCTGACTTAAAAATTGGATCGTCTTTTTTTACGGAATTCTGTTATTCGATTAATAAAATTCAAGTTTTATATCGTTGTAAACAAAAAATAGAAACGAAAGATTTTATGTCATCATCTAAAGAATAATTCCAAATTACAAACACACCCTTATAGCAATAATTCAATCAATATCCTGATAGTTTTTCAGCTCATGATGAAGCTCATTCAGGTTAGAGCACTGAAACCCATAAAAACACACAACAATGAATTTTATTCATCTTTTGGTTAGATTAAATCATTTTTACTCATGTGAACATTCATGTATAAATTATTTCATACAGAAATTCAGGTTTTATCTTAGAGATTAGGGTAGTAGTACAATGAGTAAAAAATTTACATGTTCTATTAAAAGTATTCGTTTTGATGAAAACTATCATCCTTCAGAAAGCACACGTCTTACAACCAACTTTGCAAATTTAGCAAGAGGTGAGAGCCGTCAAGAAAATCTACGTAAAACCTTACAAATGATCAATAATCGTTTCAATGACTTAGCACATTGGGATAATCCAAAAGCGGATCGTTATTCGGTTGAAATCGATATTATTTCAGCAAATATGGATATCGAAGGTAATGGTCATGAATTTCCAGTTATTGAAATGTTAAAAACAACAATTGTTGATCATCAGACAAATAAGCGTATTGATGGCATGGTAGGTAATAGTTTTTCATCTTATGTGCGTGATTATGATTTTAGTGTCTTATTACTAGAACACAGTAAAAATCAAGCAAAATTTAGTGCGCCAGATAACTTTGGTGTATTACACGGCAAGCTTTTTAAACACCTAATCAACTCAGCGGCATATAAAGCGAATTTTGATAAAGCACCTGTGATATGCCTGAGTGTGTCGAGCACAAAAACATATTATCAAACTGCAAATGTACATCCTGTATTGGGCGTTGAATATCAACAAGATGAATATTCTCTAACTGATGAATACTTCAAGAAAATGGGATTAAAAGTACGTTATTTCATGCCTGCTAACAGTGTAGCGCCATTAGCTTTTTATTTTTCAGGTGATTTACTAAGTGATTACAGCAACCTAGAACTCATTAGTGCAATCAGCACAATGGAAACATTCCAAAAGATTTACCGACCTGAAATTTACAATGCTAACTCTGTAGCTGGCAAATGCTATCAACCAAGTTTGAAATACCAAGATTACTCTTTAACGCAAATCGTATACGACCGTGAAGAGCGTAGTCAGTTAGCTGTAAAACAAGGCAAATTCACTGAAGAGCAATTTATCAAACCATATCGAGAGATTCTCGAACAGTGGGCTGAGAACTACACCGAACAAAATTATGCTGCTGTGTAAACCGATATAGAAGATTACTGATTATGAAAAGATTATTACCGACATCAACTGCTGGCAGCTTACCAAAACCTTCTTGGTTAGCTGAACCTGAAAAACTTTGGTCGCCATGGAAACTCCAAGATGAACAACTTTATGAGGCTAAGCAAGATGCTTTAAGACTGTCGCTACACGAGCAATTACACTCGGGCATTGATATCGTAAGTGATGGTGAACAAACTCGCCAACATTTCGTCACAACGTTTATTGAACACTTAGATGGTGTTGATTTCCAGAAACGTGAAACGGTTCGAATTCGAAATCGTTACGATGCAAGTGTTCCATCCGTTGTGGGTGCTGTCAGTCGTCAAAAACCTGTATTCGTTGAAGATGCTAAATTTTTACGTCAACAAACCAATCAACCGATCAAATGGGCATTACCAGGTCCTATGACCATGATTGATACCTTATATGACGGACATTATAAAAGCCGTGAAAAACTAGCATGGGAATTCGCAAAAATTTTAAATCAGGAAGCGAGAGAACTCGAAGCAGCTGGTGTTGATATCATCCAGTTTGATGAACCTGCATTTAATGTATTTTTTGATGAGGTCAATGATTGGGGTGTTGCAACTTTAGAAAGAGCGCTAGAGGGTCTGAAATGTGAAACAGCCGTACATATTTGCTATGGCTACGGTATTAAAGCCAATACAGATTGGAAAAAGACATTAGGTTCAGAATGGCGTCAATATGAGGAAGCCTTTCCTAAGCTTCAAAAATCTAAAATTGATATCGTTTCGCTAGAATGCCAAAACTCTCGTGTACCAATGGATCTAATTGAACTAATTCGCGGTAAAAAAGTGATGGTAGGTGCGATCGATGTTGCTACTAATAATATCGAAACACCTGAAGAAGTTGCCGATACCTTAAGAAAAGCTTTGCAATTTGTTGATGCTGACAAACTTTATCCATCAACCAATTGTGGCATGGCGCCGTTGTCTCGCCATGTAGCGAGAGGCAAACTTAATGCTTTAAGCGCAGGTGCAGAAATCGTTCGAAAAGAACTATCTAACTAATATTTTGAGCTAAATAGGATTTATGGTTTGCAATCAAAATGATGATCAAGCCATGAGTCTCTTTTAGCATCAATCTTGATCAAAAATCGCATCTATTTAAAAACACATGCAGATGGTGTGCCTAAGAAATGGAATAGCATGATATTGCTAAATCTAAAAGGTACGGTTCAATTGAGGAACAATTTAATGATTGAAGCAATAGACTTTAGAAATGCAATGTCTTTATTAACAAGTGCAGTGAGTGTTGTAACAACGATTGGCTCTACAGGTCGATATGGATTTACGGCATCAGCTGTGTGTAGCGTGACAGATTCACCACCAACACTTTTGGTATGCATGAATATCGCGTCTAGCTCACATACACACTTTGTTGAAAATAAAATTCTCACTGCGAACGTCTTGGCGGCACATCATCAGCATATGTCTAAAGTGTTTTCATCTAAGATGAGTCCTGAAGAACGTTTTAAATATGGCAGTTGGACAGAATTAGAAACTGGCGCACCTGTGTTAAAAGATGCTTTGGTTAGTTTTGATTGTCAAATTGAGCAGATTCAGGAAGTTGGAACACATACCATTTTTATTTGTCGTATCGTAGCTATCCAACAAGGTCAGCATGATCAGGGGTTAGTCTACTTTAACCGTGCTTATCATCAAGTTGGGCAGATTGCAGAAATTGCCTGAGCCAACTATCTATTCATCCCTTTATTTTAAGAAAATATCTCGTGGAATTAATCATTTTTTTAGCCATCGGGGCTTTAGCTGGTTTCGCTGCTGGACTCTTTGGTGTGGGTGGTGGGCTCATTATCGTTCCACTTTTATATATCGTATTCACTCAAATGGGATACCAACCAGATGTCATCATGCATATGGCTTTGGGAACCTCATTGGCAACAATTATTGTGACTTCTATTAGTTCATTGATCGCCCACAATAAAAACAGTGCCGTGATTTGGCCTGTATTTAAAAATCTAACACCAGGACTAATCCTTGGTTCATTTTTAGGAGCTGGTATTGCGGGATTACTTTCTGGTGCAAATTTACAATTGATCATCGGGATATTTGTGATCTGGGTTGCTTACAAAATGTTCTTTGGGGCGAAAAATGTAATCGATCAGGGTAAGGTATTACCATCAACAACTCGACAAATATTTGCAGGTACAGGCATCGGAGTTGCTTCAGCAATTTTTGGTATTGGGGGAGGGAGTTTAACCGTTCCTTATCTAAATCATTATGGTGTAGTCATGCAAAAAGCCGTCGGAACCTCGGCAGCATGTGGCTTACCAATTGCCATCGCAGGTGCTTTAGGATTTATTTTTTTTGGTATGAAACAGCATATCAATGTGCCTAAGACTATTGGTTTTGTACATATCTATGCATTTTTAGGTATTAGCATTATGAGTTTTATGACGGCTAAGCTTGGAGCTAAAACAGCACATATTTTATCGCCAATCGTACTTAAAAAATGCTTTGCTTTAATGTTATTGATCGTTGGATGCTTCTTTCTTTACAAAGGCATGTGATAAAAATCTTCTCCGTATAGCTCACTTTTCTGTGAGCTTTTAAAATCTTTTTTTAGTCTTTAACAAATCAACAGCAATCTATATTCTCCATCTATCTCTATCGGTGCTCTATGCACACAGGGTAAAACTTGTTGTGTTGGATGGTCGACTGCCAAACGCCATAGATGACCTAAACCTAAATTAACAGGTTTACTCTCAGGTTTTGCTCGGTAGTGCAAATCAAAGAAATATTCTTCTAAAAAATTCTCAAATTCAGCTTCTGGTCCATCATGTAGATTTTTTAGTTTTTCTCTAATTTCAGGAACTAGAATCTTTTGCTCAACTTGATCGTTTGGCAGAATCTCACTTGCCGCACCGTGATAGGTACATAAAAAAGTATCTGTTGGAATAGGCGAGCGATCAACATGAAATGAATAAACATCTGTCGAAATATAATCTAACTCATCATCACGTTCGTAATTTTGAATTAAGTTAAGCGTAGGTGATGCACCTAGTTCTGTTAATTGTTGAATATCCGAAATTATGATTTCTCTTGCTAAACGACCATATTCAGAAAGTTGTAAAGCCAATAAATCATCAACTGAAATCTCAGTGATATTTTCCTTTAGCTGAAGTTTTTTGACGATTTCTTGAAAATCCCCATTAAGATTTCTATACCAACAAATCGCATTTCTATCTCCTTGAAAATTAGAACTGATAAGTTCGGAGAAACTAGAAACCACGCTAATTTGCTTGTGATTAGAAAATGCATTCTTCATAAAAAGAAGTTTATCAAAAAGAAAATATGTTTAATGATACACAGTTCGATCACGTTAAGAACGATAGATGGAATAGTATTTTTCAAACATTTATCTTTTCATACCGTATAACAATGAAATAAAGGGTTTTAAATAGACACTGAGAAAGTTATTTTCCACAGATCGTTATGAGCAAATTTATGCTCAAAAACTTACATAAAAAATAATTATGCGCAAATATATTCACAAATATAAAAAAATAGAGTATTTTTGAGAAAATAATTGCTCATTTACATCAATGAAAAAACTAACAATACAGGCGTTACTTGATCAAAGTTGGTTTGATATTGCTGAACTAACATTATTAGAACCTAAACTAGGCTCAGCAAGTGCCAGTGAATTAGCTTACGATTTAGAATACGCAATCCACAATTTGGACAAGCAAGATGAGCATGCCTGTAGTTTGTCGCTACCTGTACAAATACTAATAAAACATGAATCTAGTTCATGGTTTGGTTTTTTAGATGATATTGTTCCATCAGGTGCTGCACGCCGTTATTGGGTGAATTTTCTAGGTCTACAAAGACTAACGCATGCTGAGCAAGATAGTATTTTATTAGAAAAAGGTGGCATCGCACCCGTAGGCAATTTGAGAATTAAAGAAGCTATTCCACCAATCAATCCTGAATCAACTCTGCATTTACGTTATTTTAGTCAAAGTGATGTTGCTGACCGAAATGTAGATTTTCTTGAATATGCACAGCAAATGGGTGCAATTAGTGGTGGTGCAACAGGAGCGGGTGGTGAAGCTCCTAAATTATTGATTCGTGCTAGAAAAGATCAAAATATTTGGATTGATACTTATCAACAAAACTTTGATCAACCTGATCAACATTATCTAGTTAAATTCCCTAGAAATAATCGTAGTGAGATCGACTGTAATATTCTCAGAGCTGAATACTATTACTATCAAGAGCTAAAAGAGTTGGGTTTCAATACGATTGAAACTACAGAAATGAAGCTGATCGAAGGTGAAAAATATCCATCATTATGGCTACCAAGATTTGATGTCGAATGGCACAACCAAAAATGGCATCGTCATGGGCTTGAATCTGTCTATTCCGTATTAAATAAAGCTTCGGGTAGCCATCTCAATCACTTTGAAGTGATTGAAAATCTATGCAATTTACTGATATGTATTGATTCAGAGTTTGATTCAGCACAATTCGTTTGTGAGTGGTTACAGCGAGATTTACTCAATATTATTTTTGGTAATTCTGATAATCATGGTCGAAATACTTCATTTCTGAAACAATCTGGAAAAATTTCGCTTGCCCCAATTTATGATTTTGCTCCAATGAAAGCTGATCCAGAAGTTGTTACAAGGTCAACAACTTGGGGAAGTCCTTATGAGGAAGGAGGAGAATATCGATGGGAGCAAATTACACAAAAGCTTGCACATTTATGCGATCCGAATTTGTCTCTAACTACATTGAAATCTTTAGCAAGTCATCTTGTCGGGCTAAAACAAAGATTAATAGATAAAGGTGTACCAAAACAAATTATGGAGATGCCAGCGCTTTCATTTGACTATGTTGAAGCTAAATTAGAAAGATGGGAACTATTATGAATACAAAAAATCAGACTCAAGATCGTCAACAAGTTCTTATTGATCTATATCTGCAGTATTTATTGAATGAAATTACATTGGGGCAATTATTGGCGTATTTGCGAAAAAATATTCTTGGTATGTCTCAGGAACAATATGCAAATTTAGTCGGTGTAAGTCGCAGGACGTTAACCGATATTGAACAAGATAAAGGAAAACTTACGCAATCTGTTTTAGACAAGGTATTTAATCCACTTGGATTGAAAGCAGGACTTATACCAACACATGAGCATATTGTGAGAAAGATCATTAAACCATCAGAATGAGATCAATTGCTATGAACATATAGCTTCCTAATAAAAGATATTAAGAATCGGCTAATTAAAATGTTGGGACTAGGATTTTGATAGCTGAGATTTCTGTTTGGCTTTTTGGCGTAAGACATACAAATATAAGCTTTCTACTTTTTCACGTGCCCATGGTGTGGTACGCAAGAATCGCAATGATGATTTAACACTTGGATCTATGCAAAAACATCTAATTTCAATTTTACGACTTAAGCCTTCAAAGCCACCGTAGTAATCCAATAATTCATCCAAAATGTCAGCAAGTTTTTTGCCGTGTAGAGGGTCATTGGAGGTGTTCATAATAGAGCAACAATATTTTGGAAGACCATCATTATAACCTAGGCTAGTTAAAAATGAGAGGGTTGGAATTTGAACGTAATTAAAATAGAACTCATATAAGTTATTGAATACAGGTGAGAGAGTGAAAGATATGAAGTTATTATCAGGTATAAGTCATTTAACTTATGTTTACCTAAAGTCTACTTCATAATTAATTATATTGTTAAAATTCAATAAAATTAATATTTTATGTAATTATATACTTATATATAGGTTTGATTGGTTCATGAACCTGTCCTGTAATACAATATTTTCTAAAATTAAAGTCTACAAAAAGTTCTAAAGACTCTTCTTTTTTAGTGGTTACTGTCCGTACTTGATTTCTTAACATCCACGAAAAAATAGCTGAATATTTAATTCTAAATACTGATAGAAAAATTTCTTTTAGCAATTTATAGTGACTTCATTGTAAGTATTTAATAAATTTCAACTTTGAGATTTTAAGAGGGTATTTTGGACATAAAAATTTGGGAAGGCGGTCTTCAATCGCAAGAAATCATCGCTATCGAAAAAATTAGAGCTGCTTTTACTAAACAGGGCAAGATGTTTCCATGGAAAGGTTATGCGGGATTTCGCTTTACTAATTCAAAAGGTAAAGAAGGTGAATTCGATCTTGTTATTGTGACGCATTGCAATGTGATCATTGTTGAGCTTAAAGATTGGAATCATCAACCTGTTACTTCTGTTAATGGTCGTTGGTATAAAGGTGATCGCGATATGGGGACTTCTCCTGTATCAGTGACAAAGAACAAGGTATTTACATTACAGAACAAATTAGAAAAATATAAGAATAAATTTACAAACAAAGGGCGAGTACCATTCATTAAATATTTTGTTGTGATGACTGGTAATGCAGACTTTAGTCAGCTACAGGGTGTTGATAAAGAATTTACAATTTCACTGGATGACTTCTTAAAACTTGCCAATACATCTGAGTTCAACGATAAATTTCCGATAACCCACCCGATGCAACGTACGGTAAATAAAGATTTCGATATATTTGATGAATTATTTTTGGGAAATCAAACTAATGCTAGGTCATTGAATGTTGGTGGTTATACAGCTGCAGTTACGATTTTTGATCATCCAAACGGCATTTATAAAGAATATTATGCAGTCACCAAAGGGCAATTTAAAAATGAAGCACTCCTTCGCTGGTGGGACTTTAGTAAAGTATCAGGGGTGAAAGGATTAACTCCAGATGGACGAGGACAAATAGTTTCAAGAGAGCGCAATGTTCTGCAATATTTAAAAACTCATAACCAAGAACTTTGGAACCATTGTTTGAGGTCATTGACCCCGTTTGACCAAGATGAGGTTACTACGACAAGTGCAGAATTGTTTGAGTTTCCGACTAATCATTTTCGTTTTAACGAATTTATTGGTAAATATGCAAGTTTATATAGCGAAATAGATTTACTTGAAATTGCTAAGATCATAATGTCGCAATTTGAATCATTACATAAGGTAACAGTTGCACACCGTGATATTAATTCTCATAGTTTGTGGCTCTCTCAATCGAAATCAGTTGTAATCTCTAATTTGGCATGTGCGTATTTTAAACCTGCAGGAACAGTAGGTGATTATCGTGAGCAACTGGCTGTCGGTGCAATAGAAGCAGTCGGAACTGAAAGTGAGAATCCAAAATTCAACACACCCTTTGAGTCTGATGTTTATGCTTTGGCAATTATGCTTTGGCATCTGTTACATAAGGAGCGTATTTCAGAAGGCAGTCTACAGTCATTACAAAATAACTTAAAAAATAGTGCTGCGTTCTATGCTCCGGTACTTTATAACGCAATTTATAACAAGAGCTTTAAAGATGCCTCGGAATTTACTACAGCATTTCATGCGGCAGAGCCTAAGCGTGCTGAAATAATCACTTTCGATGCAAATTTAATAGAGCCATATCGCAATAGTATTAATCATTCTCGTCAATTTAAACCTGACGATGACATAGATTTCTTTGTTGAAACTGATGAAAAGGAAGTGTACTGCTCTAACGGATTGCTTGTTAAGGCCTGGCTCAACACTGGTGGTATTAACGCCTCCGATTTAGAAGGTTTTCAAATACATAAATTCATCAAGAAAATTGAAAAGCTAAAAGCTATCAATTCTCCATATATTCCACGAATAGAAGACTTTGGAATTGCACAAAAATCTTCAAGTCTATATCTTGTGACAGAATATCTTGCTGATAGCCAATCTTGGCGTCAGAAATATCAGCAATATGCGGATGTGAATTGTGACATAAGCAATGAAGAACGGTTAGCGGATATTGGGAAACTCATTTCAGCGATTGATGATTTACACGAAGCTCACGTATCACATGGTGATTTGCACGATGAGAACATTTTATTAGATAAAAATAGTGGGCAAATCTACCTGATTGATATACCAGATTTTAATTTATCTGGAGAAGAATCTAGAAATACTCAATATGCACCAGAGCAATACGATGTTGATGCTTATCAGCGTGATAATTATGCAGTGATGAAATTGGCGAGCGAGATTCTATGCTTTAATTTTGGTGAGGGATCAGAAAATTATCCAATATTGGCTGAAGCAATTCAGAATGAATTGAAAGATGAAGAATTTGGCTTCAAAGGAATTGCGAGATTTAAGCAAGCTTTTGATAGGTTAGGTCATAAATCCAAGAAAATTATTACTGTATATGATAATCGTGTGAGCGAAAGTTTTACGATTTATCCTGAAAATATGCAGATGTATGTTGGGATATCAGCTCGTACTGAGGGACATGAGCATATAGCGAGCTTAACGTTTAATGGAATTGGTGGCACATATTCATTGCAATATGATTCAAGTCGCGGTAACAGATCAATCTTTGGTGGTATGGCCCCTCGTAAAAAAGATTATCTATCAGCAAAAGAAAAAGAGAATAGCCAAGCAAGCTTAAATGTTGAAATACAGATCAAGGCATCTGATCAACGTAACTATACTGAGCTTGTCAATTTTCTTAATACACAAACCGACTTTATCGACATTGTAGACTCTGCGCTTAAAGAACATATAGCTAAACGACTACAAACAGATCAGAAAAAGAATGAAACACCATTATTTGAAAAAAATGATGCTTTTCAATTGCTTGAAGAAGGTATTCTTCCTGAGCTATCTATACAACCAATTGTTATTTCGAGCGATTCCCCTGAAAATCAGCGACAGGATATTCCTTTAAAACAGGCATCAAAAAAACTGGATACCCATAAATTATGGACTGCGATTTTAGATGCAGAAATTGATGCCTCACCATCAATTGAGCTTAAAGACACAGCATTTGTGAAAGACAATACTTTTATATGTCCTTACGATGCAGTAAAGGATCCTTTAGAAAGTTTTGATGATTCAGATACAGATAAGGTGTTTGCATTTATTAACAAAATAGACCACAAGGCTTTGAAGGCTGAGGGGAAAAAAATAGAAGATATTGAATACGATGATGAATTAGCAAAAGAATTTACGAAAGAGTTTAAATTGGGTGAGGTGGATTTAAAGGCATCGAATCTTCATGAAGTACATATTACTAAGGTCAGAAATACTCGCTATCCTCCAGAAGAAGGGAGTGTGATTTATTTTCGCTCGATGCAAAGTAATGCATCATTAAGAAAACGTAAATACGCAATTGAACGTATTCTAAATAAACAGAGCATTATTTCAGATTTGGCTGAATTGTTTGATCCAGAATGTAAGCTAACAGCTAATTATTATGACATAAAAGTTAAAGATGAAGATTTCGATCGTTATAACCGAAAAGATGATCATGGCAATCAAATTAGTCTAAACCTTCAGCAAAAAAAAGCTTTTCAAAGATTGATCAATAGTGGTCCACTTTCATTGTTACAAGGTCCACCAGGCACAGGTAAAACTGAATTTATTGCAGCATTTGTACACTATTTGATTGAAAAGCAAAATGTAAAAAATATTCTTTTGGTGAGTCAGTCACATGAGGCAGTAAATAATGCTGCAGAGCGTATTCGTAAACACTGTGCTCGTTTGGAAACACCACTTGAAGTTGTTCGATTTAGTAATCGTGAAAACACAGTTTCAGATGGTTTAAAAGATGTGTTTTCAAAGGCAATCACCACCCAAAAACGTGAACTCTTTTTAGCAGAGATGAAAACTCGTATTTCTTCTTTGGCTACAGCATTAGGTTTACAATCCGAAGTGATGGTCAAAGTGGTCGAGCTTGAACTTCAGCTATTTAAGCAAATCGATGATTTAATTCGTCTGAAAAAGATCTCTAAGAATATTAATGAAGTTGATAATTCAAACACACTGAATAAAACCATTGATTTCGACTTAGCTGCTCAAATCCGAGAACTTGAAGCATCAATTCGCAACCAAAGTGTCAATGAGTTCAATGTAGAAATTTCATCTAATACCATAATAGATTTTGAACTAAAAAATCGCATTATAAAAGCATTAAGTACTAGATTTGGATTGAATATTCAGGAAACCCGAAGTGTTCTGGCATTAGCTAAAGTCACTAAAGAGATGATTGATACGCTCTCTGGAGACTATGTAAATTATGATGAATTTTATGCACGTTCTCGTCAGCTTGTCATTGGTACATGTGTTGGTATTGGTCAAGGTCATTTGAATATCCGTGAAAACACATATGACTGGGTCATTATTGATGAAGCAGCTCGTTCTCAATCGGGTGAGTTAGCTATAGCAATGCAATCAGGCAAGAGAGTGTTATTGGTAGGTGATCACCATCAACTCCCACCTAATTATTCTCCTGAGCAAAAAAATGTGATCGCGAGAAAACTAGGTATTTCACTGGCATATGGTAATTATGACGAAATTGATAATTTGCTCAAAAGTGATTTCGACAGAGCATTTAACTCAAGCTATGGCCAACAAGCTAGTGAATCTCTTTGGACACAATACCGAATGGCAACGCCTATCGGAAATATAGTTTCTGAAATTTTTTATAAAGGTAAATTAGAATCTTCGGGACGAACTATTTCCCAGCATTATGAGCAAACTGCTGATGTATTACGTTCAACTGTAACATGGGTAGATACATCTGATATGGGGCATGATGCCTTCCATTCGGAAGTTAAACAGAATAGAGGGAAGATTCGTAATAAAGAAGAAGCAAAAGCGATTATGACTATTTTAAAGCAGATTGCTGAAGATGAAGCTTTGATTAATTATCTTAACAGCGTTAGAAAAACTGATGCAGCTATAGGTGTTATTTGTATGTATGCAGAACAAAAGCGATATTTACAGCAATTGTTCAATCAGAATGCATGGCCGGAAGGTTTCAAAGATCTAGTCAACATTGATACTGTGGATAGTTATCAAGGCAAAGAAAATCGAATCATCATCGTTTCAATCACACGTTCTGACAAATCTAATACTCCTGGCTTCATGATTATGCCAAATCGAATTAATGTTGCATTGTCTCGTGCGATGGATAGATTGATTGTAGTTGGTAATAAGAATGTTTGGACTGGAAGGAATAGAGATCTGCCATTTGGAAAAGTGGTGAAGCATATGGAAGAAAAAGGTATTGATGAAGGCTACAGATTTGTCTTTTCTAAAACTTTAAAAGGAGAAATGGTATGAACGCACAATTGAAGTATCATGAAATTGATTTTTTAATACCATCACAAGAATTCATTGTGAATTTCTCCTATGTTTCAGGGAAAGGTTTATCCTTTATTCGAGAATATATACTCCGTCTGCTTAATATTGCACCAATGACTAAAATGCAAATCTCTGTGTATTTTGGATTAACAGAGATTGAAGCAACTGAAGCGATAGATGATTTAATTGAACAAAACTTTATTAAATTAAATGCTGATGGTCGTTTGGGTTTGACAGATTCAGCAAAGAAATTGTTTACTGATGTTGCATCAGATGTGAGTTTGACTTCGATTGAAGAAAGTACGGCTAAAATAAGATTTGAGTTAGCTACATTTTGTTTTTTCAAAAATGAAAAAAATGTCGGGATAAGAAATTGGGCTTGCGGTTTAAAAATAAATGCACCTCCAGAACATGAAGCATACGCAGCTGATCATGTGAGAACAAAATTTCAAGATGAGTTTTTTCAGATTGCGGAAAACAATTTCCTTCCAAATTCAGTACTCAAGGATAATCATCGACCTCATTTATACATGATTAATTCAGTAATTCCGACTTATAAAGACCCATTAAGGATAAAAGTAGATTTTAAATTGGATCATAAAGGTGATCCCTTATTACTAGATAAATTTTCAGATTTGAGTCATTCAGATCAGATGCATTCACTACTCGCTGAACAAATAGATCAAATGAAGCGTGTCAGCAATGTAAAGGAAATTGTAAAAGCTCAGGGAATACTTGAAGATTGCTACACTTCACAATTCTTAAACGAGCAGGGACATATAACAAATTTAACTGATGTACAAGATGGTATCAATGGTGAGATATTTGATGGGGTAAATTACAATTTATTGGTTGGTCCAATTTACCAGCAAGAAAATTGGAAAGTATTAGAGAAAGAAATCCATACTATTTCGAAACGAGTGAAAGGATCTAATCAGGAAAATAATTCAACGAAAATCATTTGGATTGCACCATCAAATCCATTTTGGGGTATGACCTCAAAAATAGGGATTGCGTTTGAAACCTTGCAAGAGGCATTTAAGGATAATAAGGGGACACTATCAAAAGTATTCTTACCTATCAGGAATCAATATGATAAAAATACTGCTAAAAAGTGGTTAAATCATTTTAAACCCTATGCGAATATATTGAATGGTTTACGAGAAGGATTTTGTGATGGTAATGTTGAAATATTACTCATTAAAAATGAACTCGTTGCTATTAGTTACCATGTGAGTGATTCAGAGAGATTGCCTGTAAGTATGCCTATCGGTTTTTTCACAAAAGATTTTAATGTTGTCAATCACATAGATAAAATTGTGGACCAATATCTAAATGGTTATGCTTCGTATGATGAACCTAATAATTGCGGGCATCTCCAAAAAATTACAAGGCGTTAATAGTTTTTCATAATTCATAAATGCCACAAATGCGTGGCATTTATATAGTAATAATCTAAATATCATTTACCTAGTACTAAGTACATAGAAAGCGAGCAACTGGTGTAGGAAACTCATAACTTTACTAAGATATGTGTTGAAAACAATGCCAATGCCAATGCCAATGACAGTTTCAGTAATAAAAGTCTTGACAGTTCTGGAGGGTAATCATTACTCTATATCAATATTAATGAATTTATTGTCACTTATTATCTATTTAACATAATATACATTATGCGAAATTCAATGCATTTGAAAAATCTACACTACATATCTATTCATGCTTACTTCCTAAATGCTTTTGGCGTAACACCAGTCCAATTTTTAAAAGCTCTTGAGAAATGAGAAACGTCTGCATAACCTAAAGACTCAGATATTTCTTGTATAGATAGTTCGTTTTGAATCAGCATAGCTTCTGCATATTGTTTTCTAACTTCAGCAATCAAAGCCTTGAATGTTGTGTCTTCAATTTCCAAATAACGCTGCAACGTTCTTGAAGATATATTTAACTGCTTGGCAACCTCAGATAAGTTCAATTGACCAATATTCTTTTGGATCAGACTTGTTTCTATCAGCTCAATGATTTGCGATCGTATAATTGACTTTGTTTGTCTGCTTTTTATGTGTTTATCTGTATCACGAATACACTGTTTCTTTGCAAGTTTAAAAACAATCTCGTCTGCAGTCTCTAAATGTATATTTAATAGCCCTCTGTCAAAGGAAACAGCATCCGTTACTTGCTCAAATTTATAAGCAAAATTATTATTAATAAATAATTGTTGTTGTTTATGAAAAATAAAAATATCTGATTCAGTTTTTATCAACTTTCTTATAATATTCGCAAAGCTTGCCGCAAGAAATGCTATAAATTTATTTGTACTCTCAGATTCAACTAGTATACAAGTAAGATATAAAAATGCTTTTTCACCTTCAATTTCTAATCTCAGCTTGAATACACTGCAGTATAGACCAATAAACTCTTCTAATACTCTCAATGCCTGCTCAAGGTTTTTTGAGGACATTGCAGCAATACCAACATTTCCATAATGAGATACTTTCATTTTGTTTGCCATAAGGATTGGAAAAGCAGCATTACCAGTTAAACGGACTGATTTTTCAAGTAATTGAATAAAAACTTCCGAATCAACATACCAATACGTTTTTTGTAAATCTTCAAATGTAATATGTGTGTCAGCAAGAACTTCCTCTGATGAAATTCCCCATTCTTCTATAGTTTCAATCAATAAATTTACATATGTACCTGGTAACCTAGAAAGTAGCATTTGACACTCCATTAATCATTTACATTGGCGTGAAATGGTAAATATTGTCGGGTCATGAACTATGACAGCTTTTTTATTTACGGCATAGTAAAAAGATAAAATTCTTCATCAAGGCCAATATTAAATGAATATTTTGATTGTTCATGCACATCCTGAACCCAAGTCTTTCACATCATCTTTAAAAAATACTGCTAAAGAAAAACTTGAAAAACAAGGACATTATGTAGAAATCTCTGATTTATATGAGATGAATTTCAATCCAGTTGCATCACAATTAGATTTTGAATCACTCAACCAAACTGATTACTTTAATTATGCACTTGAACAACGTCATGCACAGAAGAATCAAACACTTGCGCAAGATATTCAGATAGAAATCGATAAAGTTAAACGTGCAGATCTGGTTATATTCAGCTTTCCACTATATTGGACTTCTGTTCCTGCAATCTTAAAAGGATGGATTGATCGAGTATTTGTTTCTGGTCTCTTTTATGGTGGAAAACGCTTTTACAATCATGGCGGAATGACTGGAAAAAAAGCGATGCTGTGTCTGACTCTGGGTGGTCGTGAGCATATGTTTGGTGATAAATCAATTCACGGCTATATAGAAACTTACCTATCTTCAATCCAACGAGGGAGTTTGGCTTATGTAGGTTTTGAGGTACTTCCGCCATTTATTGCTTATCATGTTCCTTATATTAAAGATGAAGATAGAATGAACATCATTGAAAAGTTTGAAGATTATTTAAACAATATAGATCAATTAACGCCTTTAGAGTTTCCAAAATTAGAAAACTTTGATGAGAAACTTTATCCACTTTAACAAAATCAAACTTATAAAAAAACAGTCACACTTTTATAAAAATGTGACTGTTTCTATCATTAGAACTTAGTTTTTATGTTGAATTTTATAGCACTCATCCAAAGCCAACTCATAATAAGCCAAACCATCTTGAGCTGCCTGAAAAGCTTTTTTCTGTAAAACAGGATCTTTGTCACATAATCTTTTGATTAATTCCATCGCTTCATATGGATGTAAATCATCATAATGCGCATGAGCTCTCAACCAAGCCAATGATCTTTTATTAATATTGACTTCAGGATGCGAGGTATAAGTTTGAATCCCTTTATAGACCTGGATTGTCCAATCACCTGTCGCCCACTCAATGGCTAAATTTGTTGCAGCAATACTTTCAGCCAAACCGCCTCTAAAATTTACATCCCACAAATAATGATTCACAGCATTCATCGCCGCAGGAGGTCTAACGTTATTTAGCATCTCAACAGTCAAACCGAATCCACCTGCCCAATCTTGATACCAATTTAAATGTCTTTCTTCAACTTTGATATTTTGGATTAACCAGTCTCGGGTTTCGGTTACACCATCTAGAGCAAAGTTAGTCGCTTTGGCTAATGCACCTGCCATGTATGACGGAAAATGGGCAACCAATGGATAAAAATTTAATAATGCAGAACGAAAGCACTCAAGGCTTAAATCCCCATTTGCCATGTCCACAAATAATGGATGTTTACTCACTCTTTCTTTAGCAGGTAGAAGCTCATCCCAGAACTTTTGCGCCCAATCAGAATGAGGAGTGATTTCTAATTTTGTGCTGTATTGATTCATAGCAGTCATTGCGATGCATCCTATTTCGTATGACTTAATTCAATCACTCTGTATGTGATTGATGCTTTTTTCTAAATTGTATCTTATTGCTCCAAATATACAATCATTCTTGGTAAATTTGTAACAGTTTTTAAGGGTTTGATATTTTATTCCTCTGAATCATTATATTATTTAATAGATTTTAATAAATTCGATCAATGGATGATGCGTGGGGACTAATTAAAGTTGAATTTTGCACTAATTATTTTTTTATTATCGAATAAAAATTTTTAATTTAATTCGATGCAACATAGTTTTTTAAATAATCCCTATTTTACATGTATAAAAATATTTGGGAGTGGTGAGAGATAAGATGAAGTTGAAGGCTTCCAATATTTTGGGACAAGAACAAATCGACTTGTTAATTTCTCGCGGGCTAAATTTAGTTTGGTTTCCTAAAGAATTAGAATCGATCTACAAAGATCAGTATAGAAATGAAGCAGCTTATGAGTTTCGTTATAGAGCTCCTATTATTTTAGGGTTATATGCGTTTCTAAGCTTTGGTATCTATCAAGTTCTCCCTTCAGGCATGCGTTTTGAATGGTTTGCTTATTATGGCTGGGTTGGCATTATCATTATGCTGGCTTGGTTACTTGCATTTGCACCGAAACTAAATAAATGGTTTGATCATTACGTTTGTTTGGGTTCAATGGGTGCCGTTGCAATCACATTTACCCTTATCAACGTACTTGAACAAGGTCAAAATAACGTTTTATTCCACGCAGCAATGATGTATGCCGTCGTAATTATTTATGGCTTCGTTGGAATGCGTTTTTACACAGCCATTATTGCTGGTTGGGCTGGTGGATTGATTGGTGTAGCTGCAAGTACTTGGCTAAATGGTTCTATTGATTGGACTTATTTACATCGCACATATACCTTCAGTAGTTTTTTAGGCATGGCTTTAGCTTATGCAACTGATCGACAACATCGAGAAAACTATCTACAAAATTGCATGATTGAACTGAATCGTCTTGAGTTGATGCGTCAAGCACAGCAATTATCAATTTTATCTCAACAAGATGCTTTAACGGGCTTAGCAAATCGTCGCTATCTAGATGAAGTACTTGAGAACGAATGGAAAAGAGCCACTCGACATGAGATGCCACTTACCATCATGATGATTGATATTGATTTCTTCAAACTCTATAACGATACACTAGGTCATATTCAAGGTGATCAATGCCTTAGACGTATCGCAATTATGTTGGGTTCGATTGCATCAAGAAGTGGAGATTTAGCTGCTCGGTATGGTGGTGAAGAGTTTTTGCTATTGTTCTCTATGACTGATCGAGATCAGGCTATTATTCAAGTTCAGCGTTTAATGGAACTAATCAGAAATATTGGTATTGTGCATCCTCGAAGCAATATATCTAAGCACGTTACGATCAGTGTTGGTGTGGCAACCATTACACCAACATTAAATGACAGTCTTTCAGAGTTTGTATCTCAAGCAGATCACGCATTATATATTGCTAAAAGTAATGGTCGAAACCAATATCACATTGCAACATCGAATAATAAAGTTTCAGAGTTATTATAACTACTAAAATGTAATTTAAATTTATTTAAATAATTTTATATTATTTTAACCACTGATAAAAAAGACACCTATTAATTTAATAATAGGTGTCTTTATATTTTATGGTTCTATAGGTTTAAATGGTGGAACTACATCTGCATTTTGAGCACGATGTCTTAAAAAATGATCCATCAATACTATTGCCAACATTGCTTCTGCAATAGGTGTAGCACGCACACCTACACACGGGTCATGTCGCCCTTTAGTTAATACATCTGTATTTTCACGATCAATCGTGATTGTTTTACCCGGTGTTGTAATACTAGCAGTCGGTTTTAGAGCGATTGCAACACGGATTGTTTGTCCACTTGAAATACCACCTAGAATTCCACCAGCATGATTTGCAAGAAAACCATCTGTAGTGAGTTCATCACGAGTTTCGTGACCAAATTGACCCGCAACAGCGAAACCATCTCCAATCTCAACGCCTTTTACAGCATTAATGCTCATCATCGCATGTGCAATATCAGCATCTAATCGATCAAAAACAGGTTCACCCCAACCCACAGGAACCTTCTCAGCGAGGATTTCCAGTTTAGCCCCACAACTTGTTCCTTGCTCACGTAATGAAGTCACAAGTTGTTCAAAACGAGGGACAGCATCAACATCACCACAAAAGAATGGATTATTTGGCACTTCACTCCAATCTAATTTCTCAGCAACCTCATTACCGATTTGAGTGACATGACCACGAATGTCGATTCCAAATTTCTCGGCTAGGTATTTTTTTGCAATAGCACCTGCAGCAACACGCATTGCTGTTTCTCGAGCGCTTGAACGACCACCACCACGATAATCACGGAAACCATATTTTTGCGTGTATGTATAGTCAGCATGACCAGGGCGGAAAGTTTGAGCAATATTACCGTAATCTTTTGATTTTTGATCTGTATTACGAATTAGTAAACCGATCGAGGTTCCGGTTGTTTTTCCTTCGAAAACACCAGATATGATTTCAACTTCATCAGGCTCTTTACGTTGTGTTGCGAACTTAGAGGTACCTGGCTTACGGCGATCTAAATCACGTTGTAAATCTGCTTCGCACAGTTCAAGACCTGGTGGCACTCCATCGACAATTGCCATTAAGCCAGCACCATGCGATTCACCACAAGTTGTTACCTTAAAGAGTTGCCCAATACTATTCCCTGCCATGTTTTAGCCCCTTAACTTTGAACTGATTGCTGAAATATTTCTTTATAACGGCGGCATTGTTCAGCAGTTAATGCAAAAATACCAGAACCGCCTTTTTGGAAAGTGAGCCAATGGAAGTCAACTGTATTGAAGTTTTGGCGCATTGCCCATTCTGAGTTACCCACTTCGATGACGATTAGACCATCTTCAGTCAAATAATCAGCAGCTTGAGCTAACATTTTGCGCACTAAATCCAAACCATCCTGACCCGCAGCAAGTGCCAATTCAGGTTCATGCAAAAATTCTTCTGGTAAATCGGCCATATCTTCTGCATCCACATATGGTGGATTGCTGACAATAAGGTCATATTGATTTTCAGCTGGAATTTTTGCAAACAAATCAGATTCCAGTAATGCAACTTGATATTGTTTGTTGTGATGTTCTGTATTAATGGAAGCAACTTCTAAAGCTTCTTTAGAAATATCAGTAGCATCTACTTCAGAATCAGGAAATGCATAGGCTAATGCAACTGCAATACAACCAGAACCTGTACACATATCTAAAATACGTTGCGGTGTTTTTGGATTTGGATTAACAGGTAAGCTATTTAAAGCTTCAAGCATTTGTCCATTTTCATCTAAGCAGTATGGTGCAAAACGCTGTTCAATTAATTCAGCAATTGGTGAACGCGGAATCAAAACACGCTCATCGACATAGAATGGCTTATTAAAGAAATATGCCAAATTCAATAAGTATGAGGTTGGAACTCGTTCGTTGATTCGACGTTCTAACAAACTGAGGAATTCAGCCTTTTCACTCGGCAAAAGTTTCGCATCTAGAATTTCTGAATCTGCATTCCACTCTAGTGATAAAGTTTGTAAAACTAAAGCTGAACTTTCTGCAAAATAATCTTCAGTACCTTGTCCTAAGTGTGCGTCATATTGACGAAGTGCGGTTACACCAAAACGAATAAAATCTCGAATGGTTACTAAATTTTCAGCCGCTTCTTGTAAATGTTCAGGGCTGATTGTAGGTCGCTCCACTTAGGCGTCTCCAAAATGCAAATAGCAAAAACGCTTTATTCTAACGGGATTCAAGCCTATTTAACAGTAAAAAACCGCTTCTACAGACTAGAAACGGTTTATGAAATTTAAATCAAGGTAGAAAATTACAAACCCAACTTTTGAGCAACATAGTCTGAATCCTTATCTCCACGACCAGAAAGATTCACGACGATCTTCGTATTTTTATCCATTTTAGGTGCTTCACGTAATGCCCAAACCACCGAATGGGAGCTTTCTAGAGCAGGCACAATACCTTCGACACGCGAAAGCGTCATAAATGCATCTAAACACTCTTGATCTGTTGCTGTTTCATATTGAACACGTCCCAACTCTTTAAGAAAACTATGTTGTGGTCCTACACCAGGATAATCCAAACCTGATGCAATCGAATGTACAGGTAGGGGTTCTCCTTGATCATCCTCAAGCACATAACACGCCATACCATGAATTTGACCTGGCTTACCCAATGTAAGTGTAGCTGAGTGTTTATCCGTATCTAAGCCATGACCTGCTGGTTCAACCCCAACAAGTTTTACTTCAGGGATATTTAAGAATGCAGTGAAAGCACCAATTGCATTTGACCCACCACCTACACATGCAACTACATAATCAGGGTTTTGTCCAAAACGTTCGTTTGCTTGAGTTTTAATTTCATTTCCAATAATCGACTGAAAGTCACGTACCATTTTGGGAAATGGATGCGGACCAACTACAGAACCAATCGCGTAAATATAATTTTTAGGATCTTTTAAATATTCTTCAAAAGCACTATCAACTGCATCTTTTAAAGTTGCAGTACCCTGAGTAACTGAAACCAACTTTGCACCCAAAATTTTCATCTTAACGACGTTTGGATGTTCTTTTTCGATATCTACTTGTCCCATATGAATTTCACACGGAATACCGACTAATGCACAAGCAGTTGCTAGAGCAACACCATGCTGTCCTGCACCAGTTTCAGCTATGACCTTGCTTTTGCCCATATATTTAGCAAGCAAAGCCTCACCTAAACAGTGATTAATTTTATGAGCACCAGTATGGTTAAGATCTTCTCGTTTTAAATAAATCTGTGCTCCACCTAGTTGATCAGATAGACGTTTCGCATGAAATAAAGGGCTTGGGCGACCAACGTAATTTTTAAACAAATCATTAAGTTCATCTTGAAATTCAGCTGTATGACGAATTTCTTCATAAGCATTGTTAATTTCGTCCATTGCCTCTTTTAAATGAGGAGGAATAAATTGACCGCCAAAATTACCAAAAAAGCCTAATTCATTAGGCAAAGCAATGCCATTAATTTGATGTTCCATGTCTTTTCCTATTCTTATAAAGTATTAATGTCAATTTTTAGCGTGATAAATATCGTGTCATATCTTCAATCCCCTTGAGGGTCATCGGATACATATGATTTTCAAAAATCTCTTTAATCCAGCCAATAGTCTGTGTGTAATGCCAATAGCCTTCTACTTCAGGATTTAACCAAGCTGTTTTATCAAAATGTTGGCGTAATCGTCTTAACCAAACCTCACCAGCTTCATCATTCATATATTCAACTGAACCACCCGCTGACTTTAGCTCATAAGGTGCCATACTCGCGTCACCTACGATGATGACACGGTAGTCACGTCCATATGTATGGAATAAATCCCATGTATTCATACGCGTTGAACTACGACGATGATTATCTTTCCAAACATAGTCATAGAGACAGTTATGGAAATAGAAATACTCTAGTGTCTTAAATTCTGACTTGGCAGCGCTAAACAACTTCTCACATTCAGCAATATAAGCATCCATGGAGCCACCAACATCAAATAGCATCAAAACCTTAATACGGTTACGGCGCTCTGGAACCAGTTGTACGTCTAAGATCCCCTGTTTTGCAGTCTCACGGATCGTACCATCTACATCTAACTCTTCTGCAGCGCCTTGTCGTGCAAATTTACGTAAGCGACGTAAAGCAATTTGCATTTGGCGTGTACCTAAAACCTGATCATCATCAAGATTTTGGTATTTACGTTGCTCCCATACTTTTACAGCCGAACGTTTGCGTCCTGGCCCACCAATACGCACACCTTCTGGATGATCACCAAAGGCGCCAAAAGGTGAAGTTCCACCCGTACCAATCATGCGATTGCCACCTTGATGCTTTTTATGTTGTTCGCGTAAACGCTCTTCCAACATTTTCATCAATTCTTCGAGGGAACCGGCCTTTTGTAGTTCTTCACGTTGCTCTGGTGTTAGATGTTTCTCTAAAAGCTCAAGATCAAACCAATCTTTAGGTAGTTTATGAACCTGTTTAAGCAATTCATCTAAATCGAAAGTTTCAATGCCATCAAAATAATCTTTCATAGCACGATCAAACTTATCAAAATATCGTTCATCTTTGACTAAGACAGTTTTAGCCAATTGATAGAACTCGTCTTGATCTGCGAAAACAAGACCTGAAGCCACAGCCTGATTAAGATCAATCAATTCACGTGTGGTAACAGGAACGCCATATTTACGTAAGGTGTAAAACAGTCTCACAAACATTGGTAGACACTCTTAACGGCGTGACATAAAAGCTAAACGCTCGAGTAACTGCACATCTTGTTCATTTTTAATCAAAGCACCATACAGTGGCGGAATTGCTTTTGATTTGTCATGATTGCGCAACACATCTTCAGGCATATCATCAGCCATAAGTAAGCTTAACCAATCAATCAATTCAGATGTTGATGGTGGTTTTTTCAGGTTTGGCACTTGGCGCAACTTGAAGAATATTTGTAATGCTTCGCTCACCAATGTATTAGAAATACTAGGGAAATGAACAGCAATAATGTCACGCATGGTTGCTTCATCAGGGAATTCAATATAATGGAAGAAGCAACGACGTAAGAATGCATCTGGAAGTTCTTTTTCATTATTTGAAGTGATGATAACGATAGGTCGTTGAGTTGCGGTAATTGTTTCCCCTGTCTCATAAACATAGAACGACATTTTGTCGAGCTCATGCAACAAATCATTTGGGAACTCAATATCTGCCTTGTCAATTTCATCAATTAACAATACACAACGTTCTTCGCTGGTAAATGCTTCCCACAACTTACCTGGTTTAATATAGTTTTTAATGTCATATACACGATCATCACCTAACTGGCTATCACGTAAGCGAGATACAGCATCATACTCATACAAACCTTGTTGTGCTTTAGTCGTTGATTTGATATGCCAAGTAATCAATTTCAAACCTAAGCTTTCAGCAACCTGCTCAGCAAGTAAAGTTTTACCTGTCCCTGGCTCACCTTTAACTAATAAAGGCTTTTGTAAAGCTCGTGCAGCTTTGACAGCAAGTTTGAGGCTATCGGTTGCGATATATTGATCTGTACCAGTAAAGTGTTGTGTATCAGCAGACATTTTAAAACCTTATTTTTCTATATTTAACTGTGTGTAGATTTAAACCGTGTGTCCTGTTTTATTTGCAGTGTATTTAGACCAGCAAAACCCAACCAGTAATCCTAATCCAATTACAAATAAAATTAAGGATAAATTTGACCAAATAAGAACATGCTCTTTGGTAAGTACACCGAAGATCAGTCCAAAGATTGCTGGGGCTAATGCAGAATTAGGCCCCTCAGAGATGGTTGGTGTGACTAAAATTGCAAAAACAATAATCCAAAGTATTCCACCTACTGGATTCGGTAAACGCGACATCAAACGATACCAGCACCATAATGCAATCAATGTTCCAGTCACATAAACAATAATGGCTACATTTTCTTCTGGAAATTGATCAAAGACCGAAAGAATTTGTGACCATATTGCCGTTAGAGTCTCAAGCACCGCGTAATCCCTCAGGTTCTACAGCATTCGGGTTGATAAGACCTTCTGGTGGCATTTGAATAAAAAAGCCTTTGGTTTGCAAAGAGTCTAATACATGCAATACATTTGCACGTGCAAGCTTACGCTCAGCATGCAACTCTAAGTGCATTACAAATGTTGCTTTACCAAAAGCTTGCAAGACATTTTCAGGAACGACTTCTAGAGGATTCTCTTGATCTTTATCCTCAGGATAGTTTGGACGAGCAATATAAATATACATTTCGTCTTTTTTACTCGATCTATAAATATCGCAGTGCATGTTTACTCACAACCATTATCAATCAAAAACAGCATACATGAAAAAAACTGTAGGTACATTAAGGAATGTTAACGCTACAGTCGTATTTTATACTGTTCTTATTTACCTAGAAATCTTCATTTGAGTTGTTAAAAACTCAATATCTTCTTTGAAAAGTGCAATTAACGGCTCTGTCAAAAGATCATAGCGCCAACCTAATAAATAGCTGGGTAAATCTTGCTCATCGAGATGAAAGACCACATGCTCATAAATCGCATTTAACCACTTCTTACGTAACAACACTTCCTTTGGAATACCTGTTTTATTGACCACCATTTCGATCAATAGATCAACACGAGGTGCAATTTCTTTGGAGTTATTTTTGACAGGACGCGCCAAACGCAATGGCCATTCATCTTCAGGGGGTAAAAATTTCAGTAGATCTAAAATTGTTTTACCATGCTCACGAACAATATTTGGTCGCATGTCTTTAACTTGTGCCAACTGAAAAGTATTTCGCGGATTCTTTTCCACTAGATCAATCATTGTGGCATTTTTAAGTATGAAACTACGCGGTTGATTCATCGCTTTGGTAATTTGTTCACGCCAGATGCTTAATTGTTGTAATTGCATCAACTCACGCCTAGAGTGACGATAATTACCAATATCCGTATAAAGTTCAGATAATGGTGTCTCTAATGCGATTTCTTTAGTCAAATTTTGGCAATCCTCTAAAACATAGGAATATAAACCCTTTGTTTGAAGATCAAACTTCAGTCTTTCTGCCAGCTTATTTAAATATAGTACGTCATTTGCGGCGTAACTCATTTGCTCTTGACTAAGTGGACGTGCTAACCAGTCCGAACGTGTTTGGTCTTTATCGATATCAATATTCAAACAAGTTTTTAATGCATTTTGATAGCTGACCTGCAAACCATGACCAAGAAAAGCCATGGCGACTTGCGTATCAAATACATTTTTTAATGGCTTTTGATCTGCGTAATGATAAATCAGATCAATATCCTCACCGCATGCATGAAAGATATTCTGCTGAGCTTCAAAAACCTTACGCCAAAAATCAGATAAATCTAGGGCAGCGCCATCTAACAACGAAACCTGATCATTTACATTGATTTGGCAAACGCCTAATTTCGGATATAAGGTATCAACCTTAATAAACTCAGTATCAAGTGCGTATGTGGAACAATGTTCCATTTGATTGAGGAGAACAGCTAGATCTTTTTGCTGTTGGATAAACTGAAACATAATTGCTCAAGTAAAAAAATTAAAAACATAGCGATGCAACGATTTCATTGCAGTTATTGCTCAAGCGAGATCAGATGCAAAAATTTACTCAGTATTCCACATGCAAAACATGAAATTACTCCCTATTCCATTTGTAAATCAGCGAAAGTCCATTTCGCCAGCCAATAGTGCCACAAATTTAAATAATTATAGCTATGATAATGTAAGACAAAATGTAAAATTTAATTATTTGTTTAAATTAACAGCATGAATTTAAAATAAATATATAAATTATATCGACCTTAGTCTTATTTCATACGCATTCGATTATGTACAGCCTGACTCAAAGTGTGACTGTCTACATATTCCAATTCACCACCCTGAGGTACGCCTTGTGCAATTCGAGTCATATGTATTGGCAAGTGTTTTGTCGCTTCTACCAAATAATGTGCCGTTGCTTGCCCCTCAACTGTTGCATTAGTTGCTAGGATCACTTCTTCAATTTGACCTTCACTTAAACGCTGCACTAAATATGGGATGCCAATTTCCTCAGGTCCAATACCATCAAGTGGCGATAGATGCCCACCTAAAACATGATATTTACCTCTAAAGCTTCCACTTTGTTCAATTGCCATAACGTCAGCGGGTGACTCAACCACACACAGTAAATTTGAATCACGCTCTGTCGAGGCACAAATATCACAAATTTCATTTTCAGTGAGTGAATGACAAATTCTGCATTCGTGAATATGACTCGAGGCCTCATGCAATGCATACGAGAGTGCAAAAGCACCTTCACGGTTCTTCATCAATAAATGTAATGCCATACGCTGTGCAGACTTAGGACCTACGCTCGGCAAAATACGCAATGCTTGAACCAATTGTTCAAATCGTTCACTAAACACAAATTAACTCGAATATTTGTAGAAAGAATCCCCCTAAGCTTATTTTTCAAACTTAGGGAGTAATCAATTAGAACAAGCCAGATAAGCCCGGTGGTAAACCCATACCAGAGTTTGCACCTTGCAATTTTTCTTCTGAAATCGCTTCAGCTTGACGAGCAGCATCATTCATCGCAGCTGCGATCAAGTCTTCAATCATGTCCGCTTCATCTTGCAATAAATCAGGACTGATCTCGATGCGTTTTACAACATGGCGACAAGTCATGGTTACTTTAACTAAGCCACCACCTGCTTCAGCATGAACTTCAGTTTTCGCAAGCTCTTCTTTGGCTTTTTTAAGATTTGTTTCCATGTCTTTTTGCATGCGCTGAGCTTGCTGCATGAGCATATTAATGTTCATAACTTTCTCTCGTTAAATTAAATCTAAACCACGTGACAGATCACGAATAATATCATTGATATCTTCTAAACCAACAGATACACGGATTAAACCCTCCTCAATACCTGCTGCTTGTTTGGCTTCAGCCGACATTCTACCATGTGAGGTCGTCGCAGGATGTGTAATTGTTGATTTGACATCACCAAGATTACTTGTAATGGATAAGAATCTTGTATTATCAATTACAGTCCAAGCACCTTGACGCTCTCCTTTCACAACAAATGAGACAACCCCACCAAAACCTTTTTGCTGTTTCTTAGCCAATTCATGGCCAGGGTGATCTGGCAATCCAGCATAATATACCTTTTCAACTTTATCATGCTGCTTGAGCCATTCAGCTAATATCTGAGCACTCGCACAATGCGCCTTCATACGTAAGCTCAATGTTTCTAAGCCTTTTAAGAATATCCACGCATTAAAAGGACTCATTGAATTGCCTAGTGTACGGATCACACCATTGACTTCTTCAAGTAAATCATTTTTACCAACAACGGCACCACCCAGTGCACGCCCCTGACCATCAATATATTTAGTTGCAGAATATAGAACTAAATCTGCCCCGAATTTGATGGGTTGCTGTAATGCTGGGGTACAGAAACAGTTATCTACAGCGAAAAGAGCACCATGTGCATGTGCAATATCTGCAATCGCCTGCATATCACCAACTTGCGCTAGAGGGTTTGATGGTGTTTCTATAAATAACAAACGAGTATTTGGCTGTAAGGCACTTTTCCAACCCTCAAGATCGTCTAAATCGACAAAAGTGACTTCAACCGCGAATTTAGCTACATATTTTTCAAATAAGGCAATAATTGAACCGAATACAGCACGTGAACAAATGACGTGGTCACCCGCTTTCAAATACGCCATACAAATTGCATGTACAGCAGCCATACCAGAACTTGTTGCAACTGCACGCTCAGCACCATCAAGCGTAGCCAATCGCTTCTCAAAAGCTTGTACTGTTGGATTGGTATATCGAGAATAAGTATTGCCTGCTACTTGACCTGAAAATTTCGCAGCAGCATCAGCAGCGCTTTCACATACAAACGATGAGGTTAAAAAAATAGGTTCACTATGCTCACCTTCAAAAGTACGGTTATGACCAGTACGAATTGCAAGCGTATCTAGTTGATATTCTAAATCATCATTTGGATTCATCGTTTTGTATGCCTTATGATTAATGGGTTCAGGAACACTCTATTCTATACTCTGGACAGTTTTGCAAATTGCAAAGAATGAACCCATAGGTTTCTGCCCATTTTAACTTTGGCTAAAATTTTCTCACATTTGAATATAAAACCAAGCAATAAGATCACTATTGCTCTCTTCTAGAATCCTATCTGATTAATTTACGCACAAAAATTAAATTCATATTACAAAGTGTTATTAAATTCCGCCTAAATGTGCCAACATTTTGAGCGCCTAAGGTATTTAAGGTCAAGGCGAAAGATACAATAATCGCTTAGACTTCGTGCAATCTTGACTCATGATGAGACTTAAAAAGATGAAATCGCTTGTGGAACAGCAAAAAATAAATTTTAAACATCTCGCTATGCGTGTATTTGAAGCAGACAAATTAGTCTTATCTCAATCTACACCTTATCAAGTTATTGCCGAATTTAAACAAACACGTGTCAGATTCTATGCTTCTGAAAACAAGCGTTATAAGGAACCTCTTGTTTTCGTTGCACCACTTGCGATTAATATGGATATATACGATTTATATCCATACCGTTCTTTAGTTAAACACTTTCAAGAAAGCGGCTTTGACGTGTACCTGATTGATTGGGGTAAATTAACTTATAAAAATTATCATATTGATTTCTTATCATTCATAGATAAGTTCATTCCACGTTGCATTGAAGCAATTCAAAAGCATTCGAAATCTAAAGAAATCTCGTTACATGGTTGGAGTATGGCTGGCATCTTTGTCACGCTATATACAGCACGCCATCAACCAGATGCAGTAAAAAATTTAATCGTATTGGGTAGTCCAATTGATAGTTATGCATCAGGTTATATTGGTAAGCTATATAAAACGCTCGCCTATGTGACAACACGTAATGCGACGATTAAAGACTATATTTATAATCGTCTCCCAAAACTCATGATTCATTCACCAGGTTTTTTAAATTCTTTGGGCTTTAAGTTACTCGATCCTAAAGGTTGGATCGACGGCAATATCCAACTGCTTAAAAATCTGGATAATCTAAAACTGGTTCAGGAAGATGCAACTTTAAGTCATTTTCTTAACAATATGATTGATTATCCTGGTGGCATTAATCAAGACATGCTGTTTAATGTTTGGATGCAGAACCCATTAAAAAATGGTGCAATCACACTAAAAAACAAAACCATTGAATTAAAAGGTATCAACTGCTCTCTATTAGTTGGCGCTGGGAAAAGTGATCAACTGGTAACGGCTGATGCTGCTTTTCCATTAACTCAGTTGACAAATAGCCAAGATGTCACGTTTACTCTTATACCTGGCGGACACTTAGGTTTAATGTCTAGTCAAAATAGCTCAATCGAGTTTTGGCCGACACTTACAAAATGGCTAGAAGAACGTTCAACACATTTAAAAAGGTAAACTATGACTCAATCTGTTGCATTTATCGGTTTAGGTGCCATGGGATATCGCATGGCTGCTCATTTACCAAAATATTTCGACACCGTTTATGTTTGGAACCGAAATTTTAGTAAAGCCGAACAACATGCAACAGAATTTGGAACAATTGCCATTGAACTCGAACAAGCAGCGCAAGCCGATGTGATTTTTTCTTGCTTACCGACCAGCCAAGATGTTGAAAACCTAATAAACAGTATCAACATCAAATCAGGTTCGATTTGGGTTGATTGTACCAGTGGTGTCCCTGATGCAGCACGTCGTCTAGCTGAACAGCTCAAAGCTCAAGATGTAGCATTTTTGGATGCACCCGTCAGTGGTCAAACTATAGGTGCAGAAAATGCAACCTTAACATTTATGGTAGGTGGTGATATTAATGCATTTGAACGTGCCTATCCTGCTATGTCAGCTTTAGGAAAACTTATTCAACATGTAGGCGAGTCTGGCGCAGGCTTTGCAGTAAAAGCAATTAATAACATGTTGCTCGCTGTAAATTTATGGTCAGTAGCTGAAGGTTTTACAACATTAAAAGCACATGGCGTAAATCTAGATGCCGCCTTGAATTGTATTAATGCTTCTAGTGGCAAAAGTCTAGTCACTGAGAATATTTTCCCTCAACGTGTTTTAAGTCGAGAGTTTCCTGTTACTTTTGCCTTGCCTTTATTAGCAAAAGATACGGGAATTGCCCTAGATTTGGTACACGATGCAAAATTACCTGCACCTATATTATCTTTGGCACAAAGTCTCATTCAAGCTGCAAGCTTAACTGCTGAATCCAATAGTGACTTCTCAGCTGCAGTTAAAATGTATGAATCTTGGACTAAAATCACGCTTAAATAAGACCCTTTATTTATGCAATATTCTATTCATCGACACTTTTGATATCTGAAATTTATTAGATAGCATTGCATAAATATGTGGTGCTTTAAATATTACATTTATTTCAATGCTTATAACTTGAGATTATTAAATTACATTTAAAGCTAATTAACTTACTTTAAGTCAATGAAAAATATATTTTTTATTTTTGAATATGAATAAATCATGAAGTAAAAATTACACTCAAACAATACACATTGATTGAAATTTCATGAATAAGCCTTATATTGGTAAGTACGTAGGGATCAAATGCCATATGAATATCGTTTCATAAAGCCTTGATTTATACCTTTTTGAATAGAGGAACACCTCATGAATAAGTTTACGGTTGCAGTTATTGCAGGATTAATCTCTTTTACTGGTTTTAATCTCCAAGCTGCCACACCAGAACAAGAATGTAAAAAGTTGCAAGATGACTACAACCTCATCTATGCATCAAAAGGATTCTGTTTTAAAGACGCTGATGCGAAAGCTAAATATGGTAATGAAAACTGCCATACGACTAAGCCAAAATTTTCAGATAAAGAGCAACAACGTCTCGATCAAATCAAAGCTCGGCAAAAAGAGCTTAATTGCAAATAAAACTACTTAAATAGTTCATTTATAGCTCTCTTATTGAAATCATTAAGGGAGCAATTTTTTAACTTAGTACATCATATAAAGGATTAATCATGGCATACGATGACCAAAATATTTTCGCGAGAATTTTACGTGGCGAATTACCTGCGATTAAGGTCTATGAAGATGATCAAGTACTCGCATTTATGGATATTATGCCCCAAGCGGAAGGTCATACGCTCGTTATCCCAAAAACACCTGCAGTAACTCTACTCGATTTACCTGCGGATGCTGCTGCATACACCATTCAAATTGTGCAAAAGATTGCTCGAGCGATTGAAACTGCATTAGATGCAAAAGGTATTGTTTTAATGCAATTGTCTGGTGCTTCTGCTGGGCAAACTGTTCCTCATGTGCATTTTCACTTAATTCCAAGTTCAGTACATGAATTGGGGCGTCATGCTGCCAAGATGGGCGATCAAGAAAAAATTAAAGAATTAGCAGAAAAAATTAAAGCTGCACTGTAATTTTTCACATAATAAAAAGCGAAGTTATAACTTCGTTTTTTATTATTACTATAAAAATCAATAATAAATATAATTATTACCAAATATAAATCGTCATCAAACTGTCATCTTTCTTTCACTTCTCTGTCACAAAGTTTTCCGATACTGCATACAAGTCAGTGAGCTGTGTAACTTTTTGTACACAAGCAAGCTTATAACAGTAACTAAGGCATTAGCCATTTACAAAAAAGTGTTTTGGAGAAATCTCAATGAAAAAATTGCTTCTTGCTGCTACTGTAGCAACTTTAGCCATGAATGCAGCGCAAGCAGCACCAACATTGTATGGTAAGTTAAACGTAACACTTGACAATGTTGATAACAAAAACTTTGATGGGGAAAGTGACGTTACTGAAGTTAACTCTAATGCTTCACGTATTGGCGTTAAGGGTGAAGAAAAATTAACTGACAAACTTTCTGCAATCTATTTAGCTGAATGGGCTATTTCAACTGATGGTTCTGGTTCAGACACAGACCTTAGCGCTCGTAACCGTTTCATCGGTCTTAAATCTGATGGTATCGGTGCACTTAAAGTGGGTAAATTTGACTCTTACTTTAAAACTGCTGCTGGCAACAACCAAGATATTTATAACGACCACACAATTCTTGATATTACAAATACAATGTATGGTGAAGATCGCCTTAACAACGTAATTGGTTTTGAATCTGACCCTAAATTACTTGCTGGTCTTACTTTCAATGTAATGTTCCAACAAGGTGAAAATACTTCTGACTCGAAAGAAGGTGCTTCTGGTTACGATGATAAGCGTGATAGCTTCGGTGATTCAGTTTCTGCTTCTGTTAACTACGAAAACAAAGATCTTGGTTTAGCTCTTGGTGTTGCAGGTAACTCGGGCGTTCAAGGTAAATACAATGCTTACAGCTTAAAAGATATTTACTCTGATGCTTACCGTGTGACAGGTTCTATGGACTTTGGCGTAATTGGTGCTAAAGGTTTAGTTCTAGGTGCTTTATGGCAACATGCTGAGCCTAAAGATGATTTAACAGCATTTAATACTGGTAAAAAAGACACAAATGGTAAAGATATTCTTGCGAACTACAAAGGTTTGGAAGAAGATGCTTGGGTAGCTGCTCTTACTTATAAGATTGGTGACACTCCATTTGCTGTAAAAGGTCAATACCAATCAGCTACTACTGCTCGTGATGGTTTTGAAGATCGTAAACTTGACCAATACGGCGTTGGCTTAGACTACCGTTTCAACAAACAAGCTCGTTTCTACGGTATTGTTGCTCAACAAAAACGTGATTGGCAAGATGAAGACAACAAACGTACTGTTGTAGGTGCAGGTATGGAATATAATTTCTAAATTGAGATTATCGTTCTACAAAAAAAGGGCATTCATTTGAATGCCCTTTTCTTTTTGATTACTTACTTCTTTAAGAATCCACTTACTAAATTTAAAACATTCTGAATATCTTGATTTGCTTCTTGAGGATTTGTACTAGAGCCTTGTGGTGTCAAAGAATCAATAACTTGTGGTAGAACTGATGCTATTGCACCATAAATTGCCTGTTTAGGCGCTTGTGTTTGTTGTGCAACTTGTTCAACATCTTGATCATCAAATAAATTTTGAATATTTTGAGTTGGAACATCTTGAGCATTTTGTTGCTGTGGATCGACCCAGCTTTGGACCTGATTTGCTAAACCTGCATTTTTTAGTTTGTCTAAAGCACCTTGCAAACCGCCTTGTTTTTGAATCCATGCAAGAATTAAGGGTAAAACTGCTATCAATAACGTTTGTGCTGTACCACTGCGGTTACTATTGGTCTGAGTAGAATTACCACTATTCCCCGCACCTAACTGACCTAATACTGAACCAAGAATTCCGCCTAAACCGCCTTGTTGTTGGTTTTGATTATTTTGTTGTTGTCCACCAAGTTGACCTAAAACTGAACCTAAAATTCCGCCCAAACCACTTTGCCCAGTCGTTTGCTGTTGTCCACCTAAAGCTTGTTTCGCCAGTATTTCAACAATGTTTGCTAAATCCGTCATGACTTATCCTTTGGAATTATTTATTCCAAAAGAATACGCTGCTTTGAAAAAACAAAACAAAGATGATTTGTTAATTTTTGCAAGAACTTGCAATCAAAAGCAAGGATTTAGTTTGGCTAAATCCAACCTGATCACCAGCGGAACTTATCCCAGTTTTCAGGATTTGCCCAGAACTTAGAGTTGAACCAGTCAGGAACATGTTTATAAGTCAAAATATTAAACTGCCATAAAGCAAAATCGCTTTCATGTGTGGTTTTATCAATCAATTGAGTAAAACCAAGTGAACGCAGTAACTTTTCATCAGTTAATTTACTCACGACAACAATACGTTTTGCCATCAAATCTCGAAGCTTGACTAATAGTTGGGATTTTTGAGAATCACTGATAGTTTGCATTTCTTCTGTATCAAATAATACAAAACCTAAATCATATCGCTGTGTAAAAGGCAGATTTAAAAAGTCAGTTACGTTAAAATAATTCCATTGAATAGAAGCATTTTGGTCAATTTTCTGACCTATAGAAAGTGCAGTATGAATCGGCTGTTCTTTAGATAAATCGTCTAGCATAGAAGTGATGACATTTTGTTCAGCCATACTGCAACCCTTGATTGAGAAAGATGAGAGTTTATTAATGGAACTACAGGGCATTTGCCATAAAATGCATGCAGCACTCAAAACGCATAGTGTAACTGATCAATCAACACGCAAGGCAAATGTTGAATATAAATTTATCCTAGATCGTTCAGAAACTGATCTACCGTTTGTGTTGGGTCAAGAGTTAGAGATTGAATGGACTGGAAATATTTTTTGTACATCTTGTGGTGCAAAAACACCTAAATCATATTCGCAAGGACATTGCTTTAAATGCTTTAAAACAAAAGCTGAATGTGACTTGTGTATTATGAAGCCTGAAACCTGTCATTATCATTTAGGTACATGCCGTGAAAATGATTTTGCACACAATGTCTGCTTCCAACCACATATTGTTTATTTAGCGAACTCTAGTGCCTTAAAAATCGGAATCACCCGTATCGTGAATATGCCAACACGTTGGTTAGATCAAGGTGCGACACAAGCTCTCCCAATCATGAAAGTGGGTTCACGCCGTTTATCAGGACATTTAGAAACATTATTTGGCACTCAAATCGCTGATAAAACAGATTGGCGTAAATTGCTTAAAGGCGAAGCTGAGCCACTAAATTTAATCGAACAGCGGGATCAGATCATTGAGGAATTTGCACCTAAAATTCAAAGTATTCGTGATGAGTTCAGTCAAAATCTAGAGTTCAATGAAAATCTAGAATTACTAGAAAATGAAATACCACATGAGTTTATATACCCTGTGGAACAATATCCTGAAAAAATAAAATCACTAAATTTGGATAAGACTCCAAAAATACGTGGTGTATTACAAGGTATCAAAGGTCAATACCTGATACTTGATATTGGAGTGATCAATATTCGAAAATATACAGGCTATGAACTGATTCTTCGAGCTTGAATGACTTAAATAAGGTGGCTACGTTGCCACCTTTTTATTTATCAAGAAGTCAAACAGTTCAATATCGCTTTGACTGGATCTTCAGTATTCCCTGAGATGAGCTGCTTATGCATACTAAGATGTTGCATCATTTGAATATGTGCAGTTTCGTGATCCATCAATTTTTCAATTGAAGTTGCTAAATGCTGTGGCGTTGCATCTGCTTGTATTAACTCTTCAATTACCTTTTTGCCAGCAATAATATTGGGCAAAGAATAATATGGAATTTTGACTAAAAATTTCGCAATTAGATAGGTTAACCAGTTTAATTTATAAAATGTCACCATCGGACGGTGCAATAACATCGCTTCAAGTGTCGCTGTACCAGATGCTAAAGCAACTATGTCACTCGCATTCATCACCATACGTCCAATTTTTGATTCAGCATCTGAATTTTCTAAAACATGAATTTTAGCCTTTAAGCTCGTCCCAACATTCTGTAAACCCTGCTCTATCTGTTGCTTACGAGCATCATTGATTGCAGGTATCAGAAACTCAAGCTCTGGATATTTACGATGTAAAATCTCGGCAGCATCCGTCAACAATGGTAATAATCGTTCGATTTCACCGCGACGACTACCAGGAAGTAATGCGATGTGAGTTTTATTTGCGGCTAAACCTAATTGATGTTTCGCTTCAATAATCGGATTCTTGAGAGGTAATTGTTTTGCTAAAGGGTGTCCTACAAATGCTGCTGGCACCTCATAATTTTCATAGAATGTTTTTTCAAATGGAAACAAACAAAGGACTAAATCTATACTTCGTTTAATGCCATGAACTCGTCCTTGACGCCAAGCCCAAACTGAAGGACTCACATATTGAACTGTTTTGATTGGTAAATTGTTTTCTTTAATCGTTTTAGATAGACGTAGATTGAAATCTGGCGCATCTATTCCTATAAAAATATCTACGGGACGTTCAGCCCACCGTTCAACTAGACCATCACGTACAGCAAATAATTTTTTTAGGTCTTTTAAGACTTCCACAATTCCCATCACAGATAGTATTTCCATAGGGTAATAACTATGAAAACCTTCAGCGATCATTTGCGGACCACCAATACCCTCAAATTCAACATCTATGCCTTGTTCGCGAAAACTACGCATGAGTTTAACTCCTAGCGTATCACCAGAAACTTCACCCACGACGATCCCAATTTTTAGTTTTTGCTTTAACAAGACAACTGCCCCATTCAAATGTTTGAAATATTTTAACAAAATGATTTTACATTGAATCGCATCAAAGATGACAATTTGTTCTTGATTAGTGAATATTATGAATCATCTGTATTAGCATTAATTATTTATATATCCATTTATATTTACGATCAAAGTCAAATTGAATAGAATTGATTAACACATTAATATAAACAAGAATCATTTTCATATGTAATCCATTCTATTTAACATCATTGTGAACTCATGCCTAAGACTTCTTTAAATACATATAGCGATAAACTAAATGTTTTATTCCGCTTCTTTTTAACGTTTGTGATCGGGTATGTATGCACAGCTTTTTTATGTATGAGCCTTACTCAAGTTTTTCAGGCTTCTTTAGCCAAGGCTGAAGCAATTTATCTAGCAGCATTCATTTCCATATTTTTTTATCTCAGCTTTATCATTGTTGGATTTTGTTTTACTTCTTTATCTAAGCTCGCCCTAACAAGTTTCGCACTCACCATATTTCTATTTGGCTTATCAGCAGGTTTGAATTAAAAAATGCAGAATAAAAGTGTTCGCCAGTCAATGGCTTGGCTACATGCTTGGACGGGCTTAATTTTCGGATGGCTGCTATTTGCTATTTTCTTGATGGGTACAAGCTCCTACTATCGGCATCAAATCACTTTATGGATGCAGCCACAACTTGCGCAATATCAAATCAATCAGGATACGGCAATCCTAACTGCAACTCATTACCTATCCCAAAATGCTAGTGATGCTAAAACGTGGTATTTAAAAGTTGCTAATTCTGAAGAACCTGTAAACAAAATTTATTGGGAAAAAGCTAGTGGTGGTTACGAAAGTAAAAGCTTAGACGCTAATTCAGGCAAAGAACTTCAATTATCTCATACTCAAGGCGGCGACTTTTTTTACAATTTTCATTTTCAGTTATACGGCATGCCTGTGTTTATTGGCAGGCTCATCGCAAGCCTTGCAGCATTCATCATGTTAATTGCACTGGTATCTGGCATTATTACCCACAAAAAGATATTTACCGACTTCTTTACACTCAGAACATTTAAATCACAACGGTCTTGGCTTGATTTTCATAATGTGACATCAGTTTTAGCTCTTCCTTTTTTTCTGACGATAACGTTTACAGGCTTAGCCATTTTCTTTTATTTATATCTTCCTTGGGGAATGAAAAAACTCTATCCAGAAAATCCTTATCAATATTTCACTGAAATACGAACCGTAGCTACGAATTCAAATACGATAACATCCCTTCAAATTAGTAACATGATATCGACAGAGGATCTTTTGACTCGAATCAAACAACAATGGGGAGATCAATCACTTGCTACTTTTGAAGTTAAAAATCCAAATACGGATCAAGCCGTAATAACGATCAAACAACTTAAAGATCGTTCAATCACGCTAAATCAACCGCAAATCGTATTTGATGGAACGGGAAAGATATTAAGTAATACTAGAAATAATAGTGCTATAGCTACTTTGAATGCTGGAGTTTATGGACTTCACATGGCAACTTTTGCCCAACCTTTTTTAAGATTTGCCTTTTTTTGCTCAGGAGTTCTTGGCTGTCTGATGATTGCGTCAGGGCTATTGCTGTGGAGTCTTAAACGACAAATTCAGTATAAATCCCCAAAATTCCATGTTGGTTACTACCTTGTTGATCGCTTAAATATTGCAAGTTTTCTTGGTCTTCCGATTGCTATGCTGAGCTATTTTTTAGTGAATCGGTTGATATCAAGTCCTAGCGCTGATCTTAATTATGAAATTTATACATTTTTTAGCGTTTGGATGCTTAGTTTTGTATTGGCTTTATTCACACCTAAGCAATATTTATGGAAATCTCAGATTGTGATCTTTGCTCTGCTCGCTTTCAGTTTGCCCTTATATAACCTGTTCTATTTGCTTAATCATGACCTTATAGCAAACTTGGAAAGTTACTGGTTATTTCTACGTGTTGATCTATTCTTTGTTGCCTGTGCTTGTTTTGCAGCATTCATTTATAAAAACATTCAGCCAATACAAATCAAGTCAACTCAGAAAATTAAAAGCAAACTGATTAAAAATGGAGTGAATGTGTGATTTTCTTTAGTTTATTACTGACTTTAATCGGTATGTTCATCTTGTATCGTTGTAGTTCTAAACAACAGTCTAATGTTCATTTGAAATATCAAAAAATAATGATGACCTATCAAGTGCAATTTCGAATCTTAGCTTTTCTTTTATTCCTAATTTCAGGAAGTTTATTATGTTGGATTGAGGGAAAATCGATCGGATTTGTCAGTTGGTGGATATTTGCAACACCGATCACCTTCCTATTGGTTTTAAAAATCAATCGTGTCTTAACACCTAAAGTCAAACACAAATGACATTAAAAAATCTTCCTTTAGCTTTTTTTTGCATAAGTAAATCATTATTCATCACAACGAGTTATCTCAAAAAAGCATAAGATATGCCTGTTTTTGCATAATTAGGCATATTGGTAATGTTTGGTCCTATTGAATTTATCATGGCTGGGGTTTTGGTTGGCTTCTGTGTAGGTATCACAGGTGTTGGCGGTGGTTCTTTGATGACTCCTATTCTTATTAGCCTTTTCAAAATTGAACCACATATCGCAATTGGTACTGATTTGCTCTATGCATCAATCTCTAAATTCTGTGGCTCAGTTGTTCATGCAAAGAAACTCAATATCGTTTGGCCAATCGTTATTTGGCTAGCAATCGGTAGTATTCCTGCGTCATTCGCAACCTCATGGGTTTTAGAACATTATTTAAGTCAATCAACGCACTACAAAGCTGTATTAACGATGGTACTTGGTTTTATGCTGACTTTGACAGGTATCTCGATTGTCTTTCGTGCGCAAATTGAAAAGTTCTTTGACCGTTTCCGTAATCGTGAACAAGCAAATATGGAAAGCGAGCAACATGCTTTACAACATAAACGCCATTATATTGTCATCATGGGGATCATCTTAGGTGTGTTCGTTACACTATCATCTGTAGGTGCTGGTGCTTTTGGTATCATGGCTTTAGTAATTATGTTCCCAAATCTACCTATGATTCGTATTATTGGTTCCGATGTTGTACACGCAGTATTATTGACAGCAGTTGCTGGCCTAAGCCATATGTCTTCAGGAAACGTCGATTTTACATTATTGATGTGGTTATTGGTTGGTTCTATTCCAGCAATTATTGCAGGCACATTGATCAGCTCGCATATGCCAGAACGTTTGATTCGTAAAATTCTAGGTATCACATTATTTGCGCTAGGGATTAACTTTATGGTTAACCCGATCAAAGCGAAACCAAAGCCAGTAGAAACTCAACAAGCTGTCATCATTCAGCAAACAACAACTTCTACAAGCGCAGTTTAAGTAGCAAAATGCCGATTGTTTCTACACAAAATATGATTATAACTAGTTAATCAGTCGGCTTTTCGTGCTATATTCGTAGACAAAATAACCTCTTCTTTTGATTAAATTTGTGACAGCAATGAATACTCTACAGTCAAATCCAGTTTCTCAGCCAGATATCGACGACGTTAACATTAAAAGCATTCAAACTTTAATTACCCCTGCGGAACTGAAAGCTGATCTTCCTTTATCTGAGGCTGCGTCGCAAACTGTATTACAAGGACGTGCAACTGTACGTAATATTTTAGATGGTAAAGACAAGCGCTTGTTTGTCGTTATTGGCCCTTGTTCGATCCACGATCCTAAAGCTGCAAATGAGTATGCTGATCGCTTGAAAGAGCTGAGCGAAAAAGTAAAAGATACGCTTTATTTAGTTATGCGTGTTTATTTTGAAAAACCACGTACAACAGTAGGTTGGAAAGGTTTAATTAATGACCCTGATATGAATGACTCTTTCAATATTGAAAAAGGGTTACATATTGGTCGTGGTCTTTTACTAGAATTAAATGAAAAAGGTTTGCCTTGTGCAACTGAAGCACTTGATCCTAACTCACCTCAGTACTACCAAGATTTAATTTCTTGGTCAGCGATTGGCGCTCGTACAACAGAAAGTCAAACACATCGTGAAATGTCTTCGGGATTATCTTCACCTGTTGGCTTTAAAAATGGTACAGACGGTGGTTTAACAGTTGCAACGAATGCAATGCAATCAGTAAAACACGGTCATAGCTTCTTAGGCTTAAATGAAAACGGTCAAGTTGCAATTATCAATACTAAGGGCAATCCTTATGCACACGTAGTTTTACGTGGTGGTAACGGTAAGCCAAATTATGATGCAACTTCTGTTGCTGAAGCTGAAGCTGCTTTAGCAAAAGCTAAAGTAAGCAATAAGATTATGATCGATACTAGTCATGCTAACTCAAACAAAGATCCGTACTTACAACCTTTGGTTCTTAAAAACATCACAGAGCAGATTCTTGATGGTAATAAGTCAATCGTAGGCATCATGGTTGAAAGTCATTTGAAAGGTGGTCGTCAAGATATTCCTGAAAACTTATGTGATCTTGTTTATGGTCAATCAGTAACTGATGGCTGCATCGACTGGGAAACAACTGAAAAAGCACTATTAGAGATGCATGAAGCGTTAAAAGACGTTTTACCAAATCGTTAATAAATAATTGATATAAAAAAAACAGACTCTTATGAGTCTGTTTTTATTTTTAAATTTTCTATTAGTTGAGGATGGCTTACAAAATCCTGAATGACGTTCTCAATGTTTATCTTATTTACGTTTGGAATGACTATTAAATTCTCTTGTAAAAAATATTGACTCGAATTTAAATCATCATTTATTGTTTGCATCAAACGAACAGGGTCATAGAAACTTAATTCATAATTTTCATTTTTATACGTGAATACTAAAATGATCCACCCTTTAGATTGTATTATCCATTCTTCATCATCGAAAAAATCTGGAAAATTTATACTGTAATCTGGCATATATCTGTATTCTTAAATATAGTATTTCTTTTGAACTGTAACATTTTTTTAACTATACTGCTGCCACATTTCCACTGTGTCGTATCATTGATATGAAGTCCAGTTTCCGTCAACATTTGCTAAAGTGGCGTACCTCTCTTGGTGCGATTACTTTGGTTTGTTTACTCTGGCATATTTTCTTACCCACGATGGTTCATATTGGCGTTGTACCTGCACTGTATGCAATGCCGAGTCACTGCCAAGTTACAAATATTCAAAATAGCTTAATAGATTCAGATAGCCATTCAAGTCATCACCATCATGCTATGCACGATAAAACGCAGCATGAACAGCATCTTCAACATCAAAAACATAATCTACTTAGTGATCATGCTAAAGAAGTTTTTGCGCTTGCAAGCAAGATCATGAAGCATTGTCCTTTATGTACTTATGGTGTTGACGCTGCTGCAATTGTTCCTTTTATTGCAATTATTTTTGTATTTTTATTGGCTTGGTTTACTCGTGTACGATGCCTATGCTATGCGTGGACAGAAGATCTGCATATACCACATATCTACTATATTTTCCCAATTAAACAAGCACCTCCACTCGCTCTATAAAACGCAATTCCGTAAATATCGTATCCAGTGAGAACTGCGGTACCGCCTTGTTTATTGCTTTTTTATAGAGTTTGATATGAATACTCAATTTCGTTTGTCAGTATTAGCTGCTGCGTGCCTTTCTGTTACTTATAGTTCCATTGCTTTAGCTGAAACTTCATCAAAAGATGAAACACAAACTTTAGCGACCATTGTTGTCACTGCAAGCCGTGAGGGAGAATCGATTAGCAATACTCCTGCTGCAATTAGCAAAATCAGCAAGCAAGATATAGAAGATAAACATGCGACATTTATTGGTCAGTTAGTGAATCAAACACCAGGTGTTTTGATGAATGACTTGGGTAATGAACAGCACATGATGTCTATACGCCAACCAATCACGACTGCGGCTGTTTATCAGTATTTAGAAGATGGTATATCTGTGCGTCCTGTAGGTGTTTTTAACCATAATGCACTGTATGAAGTAAATTTGGCTGGGATTGATAGTATTGAAATTCTGCGTGGTCCAGCGAGTAGCTTATATGGAAGTAATGCAATTGGCGGCACGATTAACTTTCTTACAAAAGCTCCTAGTTTAAATCCAACAGCTGAGTTAGGTCTAAGTGCTAGTTCTGAAGGTTATCGCCGTCTAGATCTAGGTGCATCCAATACCTTTGATACTGAATTTGGGGAGCATGGCTTTAGAGTTTCAGGCTATGCCAGTGATCGCGGTGATAGTTGGCAAGATCATGCTGAAAGTAATAAGCAAAGTATAACTTTAAGACATGATTGGCGCATATCTGATGCCACCCAAATTAAAAACATCGTTAGCTATAATCATCTCAAAGCAGATATGACAGGTAGTTTAAATGCTGATGATTTCAGTAAACGACCTGGTTACAGTTACCAAACCTTTACTTATCGTGAAGTTGATGCAACAAGACTTTCATCTCAATTGAACCACAGTTGGAATGATCAAAACCAAAGTCAAGCGACACTGTATTATCGTGATAACACCACTGAACAGAATCCAAGTTATAACATCCGTACTGATGTTAAGAATGGCAAACCTACTGGGACATATACTGGCCAAACTACATATAACGCCTTTCAGTCTTATGGTTTAAATTTACAACATTCCATTAATTTTCACCCTGTGAAATTAATTATTGGTGCGATGTCGGAGTATTCGCCGAACCAAGCAAAAACCAATGATATCGAGGTGTTTCGCGATCCTCAAACACGTGTTTATACAGGGTTTAAACAACGCCAATTACTGCGTGATTTTAATGTTGATGTGAATAACCAAGCGATTTACACACAAGCAAATTGGCAAGCGTTATCAAACTTAAACTTAGTCGGCGGTGCTCGCTATGACTGGATCAGCTATGACCTTGACAATAAGCTTATTCCTTCTAAAGTGACAGGTGCTCCAGATGAAAAACGTCATTTTCACAAAGCCAGTCCACAACTTGGTTTTGTTTGGAATATTACGCCTGAATTAGATCTTTACAGCAATTGGTCACAAGGCTTTGTTCCACCTGAAGTGAGCAGTCTTTATGGAGCAAATTTAGTCACACCTGACCTGAAAGAAGCAACCTTTAATAACGTTGATCTAGGTTTGCGTTTCAAGTTATTGGATGATCGCTTAGATGGCGAAATTACCTTGTATCGTCTAGAGGGTAAAGATGAAGTGCTTAGCTATACTAAACCAGACAACACACGTGAACCTCGCAATGCTGGAAAAACCTTACATCAAGGTATCGAAATTGGTGGAACATGGAAACTCAGCGAACAATATGACCAACGTTTAAAACTGTCAGGCAGTATCGCAAAACATGAATATAAAGAATTTCAACCATCACTAGCGTTCGACTATAGCGGCAATACAATGCCTAGCTCTCCAAAAAGCTTTGGCACAATCGAGTACCAAATTAAACCTATACCAGAACTATTACTTTCAGTCGAAGGTATGTATGTCGGTTCATACTGGATCAATGATGCCAATACAGAAAAGTATGATGGACATTCGATTCTAAACCTACGTGCAAATTATCGTAAAAATGCCTATGAGGTATATGGGCAAATTCTCAATGCAGCTGATGTGCTTTATGCAGAAAGTACCTCGTTTAGTAATAACCAAGCCAGTTATACGCCTGCTGCACCACGGACTTATTTATTAGGATTACGTTATCATTTTGGGAAATAAGTCATGAATGCCAACCAATTGAAAAAGCTACTAAAGTTTCATCGTGGCTTTGGAATGGTACTTGGCATTCTCGTTTTGATGTGGTCTTTAACTGGTGTGTTGCATCCAATTATGAGTGCAACCCAACCACAACCTGCAAAACGTATGCCTCCATCCCAACAGCTTGATTTGAGGGATGGATTGTCCGTTCCTCAAGTCTTAGAAATACAGAAAATTACCGAATTTTCTGCACTACAAATTATTGAACTTAATAAAGATCTTATCGCTTATCGAGTTTTAAAACCTAATCAAAATATTGCTGAATATTTTGATCGTCATACTGGGCAACTTATTGAGGATGCCGAATTAAAAGATGCAAAACGTCTTGCAGTATGGTACACCGGCTTAAGCCAACAACAGATTATTTCTGCTGAACTGGTCACTCAATTTAGCGATGATTATCCAAGCGTCAATCGTTTATTACCTGTTTGGCGTGTAGATTTTGATACTGGTTTAAGAGCTTATGTCGATCCAGCACAATCTCGATTAGCAACGATTTCCAATGATCAGAAAATGTGGATGGCACGGATCTTCCGCTTAGGACATACATGGACTTGGGGAGATCAACCGTGGACAGGACAAAGTTTTTTGATACAAATTGCTTTAATTGGCATTCTTGCTTTGACCTTGATGGGAATCGGGTTGTTCTTCAAAATTCACAATCGTAAAAATCACCGTTTAGGTAAAAAACCAATTCGATTTTTTCATCGTTATCTGGCCATCAGTTTAAGTGTTTTTATCTTGTTATGGGTGTTTAGTGGTTTTTATCATGTTTGGCATAAAAAACCTGAACTTGTAAATATTCAGCCCATCTTCCATACGCAAGATTTAAACCCTGAAGCATGGCAATTGGCAGTTCAACGCCCAATTCAGCGACTCAATCTTGTACCGATTGCTTTTAATCAAAATCAAGCTCATGCAGGCTGGATGATTCAATTGACTGGAAAGCCTCAGTTACAAAGGAGCATGACCGCAGCGAAAGAACATGATCACCATCATCGTGCAAAAGACGCTGCACCAACGATTGAGTTAATCGATGCAAAACATGCTAGAAAATTGAATCCTCTTGAGCAGAGCAAATATTTGGCAGCGTATTATTTAAACTTACCTTTAGAGCATTTTACTCAAAGTTCGTGGGTAACTCGTTTTGGCGGTGAATATGGTTTTATCAACAAACGTTTACCTGTGATCAAGGTTGAAACCAACTTAAATGATCAGCTTAGACTTTATATAGAGCCAAGTAGTGGTGTCATTGCAGCGCAAGTAAATCAGCAAGATGCTATAGAGGGCTTTAGTTTTGCATATTTGCATAAGTGGACATGGTTACCGATCGATAAAACGCTTAGAGACATTCTGTTGGCAACAATTGCGGGACTGATTACAGTATTGGTAATCTTGGGAAGTGTATTGGCAATTCGAAAACGTTAAAGCGGAATTGATCCTTCTTATTTGAGAAGGATCAAGCCTATAAAAATTCACTTAGATATAAAAGGAAGCGATCACAAAAGTTAATATTAAACCTGTCTCACTCAACTCTATGGCAGCACCTATCGTATCGCCAGTGATGCCACCGATTCTCTTAATAAATAAAAATCTTAAGTAAACCAATAATAATAGAAAGCTGATTAAAGCAACTAATCCCATCGATTTAAATACACAAAGTAATGCTAATGTAATGACAAAAACCATCCATGCTAGTGTTTTAGGAATAGAATCCGTTATTGACCGCCCTAATCCATTTGCTCGAACATATCGTGTTGTGAGAAATAAAAATAAAGGAACACTGCGACCCAGCATGGGTATTAAGATTAAAAATGCAGAGAGCCGTTGTTCTAGCAAGACATATAAAGCTGAAAACTTCATCAAGCAAACAATAACTAAACTTAGAACACCGATAGGACCACAACTTGGGTCTTTCATGATTTTTAAGGTCCGTTCCCGATCACCAAAACCACCTACCCAAGCATCTGCTGTATCCGCTAGACCATCTAAATGAAGTCCACCTGTAAGCCAAATCCAAATCACTAAAATAATGATTGCAACAAGAATAATCGGTAATTTTACGAGAAGGATTGAAAGTCCAAATAGAATTAATCCTATTAGCAACCCTACAAGTGGAAAAAAAAGTACAGATTGACCATTTTGCTTTGCAGTTGGTATCTGTTTTAGTTCGATGGGTAAAACAGTCAAGAATTGCAAAGCGATCCAAAATGGTGTCATTCTTTGATTTCCTCAAAACTGAGACTATCGTTTTTATACATTTTTACTGAATACAATTGCCCAAGCTCAGCAGACATTTTTAATACATCATTGAGATGTTTATGTCGTGCTAAACAAGTGAGTAATTTAATCACACCACCATGCGTAACAACTAATGCTCTATTCCATTGGTGTATTTTCATTTGAGTGTGGATTTCATCAAAGCCAACTTGAACACGCTGTAAAAATTGCTCTAAAGACTCACCATTTGGTGCATGGTATTTTGTTGGAAATTGCCAAAAATTTGCCAATAACTCGGGCTCATTTTCATAAATGCTTTGAGTCGAAATACCTTCCCAATCACCAAAATACATTTCTTTGATATGCATATTTAATTGCAAAGGTATTTCGAGTTGCTCTGCTAAATTGATCGCAAAGACATGACAACGCTGTAAAGGTGAACTAAAAATAACATCCCAATTAGTACCTCCAGCGACATATTGCTGTATGGTTGATTGCATCTGCAACCAACCATTTTCTGTTAGTTCATCATCAGTATGCCCACGTAAAGTATGGCTTAAAGTTGTTTCACCATGTCGCAGTAGATCAAGGCGCAACTTTATCTCCTGTCACTGCAGCTTCGGCAAAGGTCGCCATTTGATTATGTAAAACACATGCCAATTGCAGCACTGACAATGCTGCGCCTGCACCACTTCCTTCACCCAATCTTAGATTCATTTTTAAAATTGGCTGCGCTTTTAATTCTTTAAGAATACGAACATGACCATATTCTGCTGATTGATGTCCAAATAGCATCCAGTCACGACAACTTGGCTGTATGCGAACAGCACATAATGCTGCAACGGAACTAATGAAACCATCCACCACAATAGGCAAACCAATTTGAGCACAACGTAAATATGCTCCTGTCATGGCAGCAATCTCTAAACCACCCACGGCAGCTAGAATTTTCAAAGCATCATTCTTAACATTAGATTGATGGAGTTCAATTGCCTGATTGATGACTGCAATTTTATGTTGTAATTGTTGATTATTAATTCCTGTTCCGACACCTGTCAGTTGTGCTGCATCTTCATTCAACAACAAACATGCGATGGCTGAAGCAGAACAAGTATTGCCAATCCCCATTTCACCAGCGATAAAGATATCAGCCTGTTCTGACTGAGCTAGCTCCACACTGGCTTTACCTAATGCTAATGCAGCAAAACATTCTTGTTCAGTCATTGCAGCATGTTGAGCAAAGTTGGCTGTTCCTGCACGAATACAATGTCGATCTACACCGACATAATCATAGGGATCGCCTACCGTTCCACAGTCAATCACTTGTAACTGTGCCTGATGATGTTTTGCAATAACACTGATTGCTGCACCGCCAGACGCGAAATTTTGAAGCATTTGACCTGTCACCGCTTGAGGATAAGCTGAGATACTTTCTTCAACTACACCATGGTCACCTGCGAAAATCGTGATCCAAGGTTTTTGAATTTGGGGATGAACTGTACCCTGTAAACTTGCTAGCTGAATCGCAAGCTGTTCTAACTCTCCTAAAGCCCCTGTTGGTTTAGTGAGTTGTTGTTGTCGTTGTTCGGCTAGATGTTTTGCTTCCAAATCAATTTGTTTTGCCGATTCTGTGTACCAAGCATTTTGTTCAGTCATATTAATTCTCATCTTTTAAAATCATTGGAAAGCCTGCAACACAAAACATCACTTTATGAGCAAGCTGCCCTAATGCTTGGTGCAATCGACCAGCTTCATCCACAAATCGACGGCTAATTTCACCCATCGGCACGACACCTAGCCCAGTTTCATTACTGACTAAAATAATCTCAGATTTAAGTTTGGGTAATATTTCTAATAACTTTTCTGTCTGTTGCTGCTGCAAATCTTGATCTTCAGCTAACAATAGATTGGTCAACCATAAGGTAAGGCAATCAACCAAAATGATTTGATGTTCTTGATCTAGTTTTAATAATTGATCCGCCAGAAAAATAGGCTCTTCACAAAGTTTCCATTGCTTAGGTCTTTGCTGTTGATGATGTTGAATTCTTTGCTGCATTTCATCATCTAAAGCTTGCGCCGTGGCGACATAAATCACAGGGATTCCACGCTGCTGAGCTATATTTTCAGCCAATCGGCTCTTACCTGAACGTGCACCACCCAAAACTAATTGCAACATATTAACCTAATACCAATTGATGATAAGGATACAGTAATCCTTGTAAAATCTGAGCCTTATAATAACCGAAAGTTAATTGATTCACTTGAATTTTAATTCTTTTGGCTTCAAAGCTTTTTATTCGCTCTATAACAAGATCACTACTCCATGCATCGCTATAAAGTCCAATCGTAATATGTGGACAATATTGCAGTGCCGCTATTTCATTCGAGACAAGTGCAAGCTGAGAACGGATTTTTTCTAAAATTTTTTCTCGATCGATGATTTGAATAAATAAAGCACTACTAAAACTATCGATCGCTGTGAGTTCTAATTCAAAGGGATCAAGTTGTAATTGATTGATAGATTTTAGATGTAGTGACAATTGTTCAGCTGAAAAATCATCATTGTATGGAGAAAGATGGGTATTTATAAAACCGCACACGAATAACGTAATGTGATACTGACGTTGATTCGACGTAATAAGGAAATCTGAGAAATGTATTTTGATCGCATCTAAATATTCAACTAACTCTGGTTGATCAATTTCGATATACCACAAAGCATAATCTGTACGACCATGATGCCATTCTGGATAGTCGCGAATTTCAGTTTTTACGAGTTGGGTAGATGTTTGTAATAACACAACGACAATAACGATCTGACAGTTGTGTTATTCAAACATAATTTACTGGCAAGATTAAATAATTTTAAAAATCATTTAGGCTGTTTCAAACTCGGCATTTTTAACACGAAAAGATTGCCCTAGCTCTGAAATCTTTAATTCAGCAGACATTGCTGTATAAATCAACTCAAACAAATCTTTCTTTTCATGCTCAGTAATATCCATTTGCTCGATAGCGTTTTGTAAATGCGTAGTCACTTCATCAACAGGAATTTCTAAAAGCTTAACCGCATACACATAACCCGAAACAGCACCTTGTAATAAGTACTTATATGGCAATTGTTGCACGATATGATTTTCAATACTGCCGAGTACGCGTTCGTTGTAACTCAGTTTTCTCAATGGATCACGAGCAACACGCTCACATGGATCTTTATAAGCAGAACGGCATGAGCTCATGAAACTTTCAGCCATACGATCAAGTTGTTTAGCTTGATTCGGAACAAGATTTACCAATCCTGATTTCACTTCACCCACCAATTGCTCAGCAAATTTCTTGATCTTCTGATCAGCTAAAGCAATTCCAATCATTTCATGATTAATAAGACTCGCCTGCCAAGCGATCATGGCATGACAGCCATTCCAGAGGCGATTTTTAATGATTTGAATATCTGAGATTTGATCAACTAAGATCATTTGGCGCATTTTATTTAACAGCGGACTTCGATTTTCAATATAGATCGGCATATCTGTTTCGCTATGGAATAAAATTAAATCCATATTTTGTAAAAACTGCCCCGCTTGGAACTGTTCGCGCATTTCCACTAATGATTGGCTGAGCTGACGTTCCTGTTTTTCAGTTAATGCTGTTTCATCTGATAACTCAATCGTTTCTTCATTTAAATCGGCTTGATACTGTTTAAATAAACGATGCTTAATATTGAGTTGGCGATACAAGGCTTGATCACTCAATTTAGAGACCATGCGATTGACCACCGTATCACAAAAATAATGCTCACTTAGAATATGCTCAGCAACATCTTCATCCGTGATCTCAAGCAAAGCTTCACGAATATATTTGAGCACCAAATATTTCGCACAGACCTTGTTTAAAATAATTAGAAAAGTGATTGGTTCATGATTATTCAAGTCTTGTGACATGAAACGAGCCAATAAACCTTTGGCAATTATTTTTGATTCAGATGCTATCGCATGCTCAGGCAAACATAACGCTATAAGACTAGATTGCGCGTACATTTCAAGCATCTGTTTGTCATTATCAGCATCAATAACGGTCAAGTTATCAATTCGCTCATCAAAAGATGATTGCCCATATCGAATACTGTAGCTACCAAGACTATTTACTGATTCCAAATACAACTTATTACGCGTGGAAGCCAAAATACGTTTTGGACGCGTATATCCATCCCAATGCGAAAGGATTTGAGCAATATATCCACCTCCAATTGCACCAAAACCATGAATCCCAACGGTTAATTGATTCAAACTTTGCGGAAATGGTTCTTGTAATTGTGGCATATCCATTTCAGGGATGTACTGATCTAAAGCATTTAAATATTCATACAGATCCTGATAATAAAAATTTGCTTTCGCTAACATTCGATCATTTGGTTCTTTAATATCTTTAAATAAAATCGTAATACCACCCGCATCATGAGCTGAACAGATTCCATTTTCTGAATCTTCAAACATCAAACATTGACTAGGTTGTAAATTTAGTTTTTGCGCAGCGGTAATAAAGATTTCTGGATGAGGTTTTCCCTTTTCAACTTCATCCCCACAAACTAACAGATCAAAAAATTTATAAACGTTGGCATTAATTAAGTATTCTTCTGCAATCGCACGTCTACTTGATGTTGCAACAGCCATTCTTAGACCAGATTTACGTAATCGTTCTAAAACTTGAATTAAACCTTTTTTGATTGGAACACCATTGTGACGCACAGATTCCAACTCAAGCTCATCAGCACGTTTTCTAATCACTTGATATGGAACATCTTCCCCATAAAATTTCTTTGCAAGTTGCTCTGCAGTTTTTGCGCTCAGACCTAAGCACTGCATTAAATATTCATCTGAAAATTCCTGTCCAATAAGCTCTTCTGATGCTTGTTTCAATGTTTCAAAGCGTAATCGCTCTGTATCAAACATTGTTCCATCCATATCAAAAAGTGCCCCTTGAACAGGAAAATCATGAAAAATCAACATCTTTACTCCTCTTATATTGTTTTACTTCTAATAGGCTAACCCAGAAATGAGCTTAAATTTCGACCGTTAAATAAATGAAATAAATTTGATTAATAAATAACCAAATAGCCATCTATGTTTACGTCCTAAGATGTAGTTATGTAAGTTTTCTTGCTTTTTAAAAGAATGTATGAGTGATTTTTAATCATATTAAGCGTTTAATCTTCGACAAAAGAACTCACTTCTTGTTCCTTTTTGATTAAAATCCACCCTATACATATCCCAACCAATATCATTAAAGCGAATAAAAAATAGAAAGGTAGATTTTGATCAAATTGATATAAATAAGTGCTAACTAGAGGACCAAAAATCAAACCAAAAGCTTGAGTTGCAGTGCAATATCCAGCCATTTTTACTTGTGAATCTTGTATGACTGCTTGTGCTGCCCCTGTTGTAAATGCAGGTAATAAGCAAGCGACTGAAATACCATAGAAAATATAACTGGCTTGAAATACCACAATACTTTGTGCATAAAGAGATAGTAGCAACCCAAAGCACATGGTCAAAATGCCGATTAATACAAGACTATGTAGTTGTAGCTTAATCACTTTTACGATCAGCAACTGTGTCACCACCAGACAGATACCAACAATAACCATACATTGAGAGAAATACACTGCGCTTTGCTGACTACTCAGAAAGAATTTATCTTGGATATAAAATCCAGCAGTCATGTTTAATGTCACGATTGCAACATAAGTAGAAAAACCTAAAGCCAACCAAATTAAACTATGTTTGATAATATTTTGCTGATTCAAAACTGTATTTGAACTTTGTTCTGATGTCTTATCTGCATCTGATCTTATATCAGCCGTTTTCTTAAAAAATATAATGAGTGCCAAACTGACTAATGCCAGTAAAGCAACCGCGAACCACATCGGAAATAATAGTCCACCATACAATAACAACGAAGTCGCCAAAGGTCCGACAATCATACCAAAGCTGTTCATCGCACCAAACAATGCCATATTCTTGCTACGAGTCGTTGTTTCAGTTGATTCTGTCATGGCATAACTTTGCAGACCGATTTGTGGCATTGCCATAAAAATGCCAGTCGAAGCACGACTTAAAACCAACAACATGAAAATCAATACTGATGGCAAAATCGCCTCTAAGCCCAAAGCCAGTATGAAAGTAAAAAGCGCCCATGTTATGGTCATTCCCATAAAACCATAATTCACTAAATTTTGCGGAGACTGATTACTTTTGTTCTTTGCGATCCATATTGAAGCGATCGCCATACAGATCGCCCCTGCGGATACGATGACTCCTCCTTGGAATTCGGATAAATGTAGCTGTCGAGTCAAAGGTGCCAGTAAAGGAAGAATCATGGAAAAACACGTTCCATTGATTAACGCAGCCAAAGCTAAAAATTTTAAATGATTGTTCATCATGAAATTCATCAAAAGAAAAGGCATCTAAAAGATGCCTTCTGGATAAGATTAGTACTTGAGAGTGTAGCTCAAACCATAGGTACGACCTTGAGCAGCCAAGCTCGAAATATCGCCGTAAACCGTTGAAACTGCTTGGCTATAAACAGACTTATAGTCCGTATTCCACACGTTATATACACCAAAACCTAAAGTTCCTGGACCTGCTTTTGCATTGGCAATCACATCCATCACTGCAAAACCTTTGATTTCTGCTGGAGGACGAGTACTACCATTCGCAATCGCATCTTTACGTGCTTCATCCGTACCATCAATAGCCAAAGCTTGTACTCGTAAACCTAAACCATCATTGAATTGCCAGTCTGAATAAACCGTTGCTTTCAAAGGTGCTACACGAATTGCATCTAACTCTTGCCATTTACCATTTGAGTTTTTGAACTGACCACGTGTATAAGCTAAAGTCCCACCCACATTCCAATCATCTGAAACGGTATATTTGACATTACCTTCAACACCATACACACGTTCATCTGTATCAATAACTTCAATTGCAAAACTTGGAGGACCAAATTTCAATGACTTATCAGATTTGTTATAGAACGCCGTGATCCCTGTACTTAACGCATCATCTTGTAGACGCCAGCCCAACTCAAAACTATTTACTTTGATTGGATCAATTGTTTGGTTACTTACGACAAAGTTTGCAGGAACATCTCTTAGCATACGTTGTACATCAGGTAAATTTGCACCTTGCGAGAAGTTTGCAAACACCTGTTGTGCATCTGTTAAATGATAAAGTGCGCCCACATTGAAGAGTGTTGCATCATGCTTAACTGAACCACCTTTTAAGGTTTTAGCTTGGTATGTTGGAACGAAATCGGCAACCATTGCTTCAGAATATGGAACTGAGTCTTTAACATCACTATCGATGCGCTCACGACGAATACCTGCTTGTAGATTTAAGCGATCAGTTGCTTCAAATTGACTTTGTAAGAAGAAACCAAGCTTTTCAGTATCTACCTCAGGACCAAAAGCATAATTATTTAAAGGCTTAAACTTAAGACCATTACTACTGATAAAAGTATTTAGATCATAAAGTTGTGCTGTTTGTTTGCCATTTTCCTTATCGTAATCCACACCATAAATTAGATTTAATGCACGTTCTGCCAGATTGAGCTTACTTTGAAGTGCTAAACGAGCACCAAAAACATCAATATCTGTTTCAGATTGGGTAACAATAAATGTACTTCCACCTGGAATGGATGCATGTGCTAAAGCATTTGCACTAGGGAAGAATCGCCCTTTTTCAGTACGATAATAGGCCTCTGCATTTAAAGTCTGACCAAGAAAATCCTGATTTTCATATTGAGCATTTACTGCACTGCGCTTAGTACGTGGTTGAGTATCAAGCTCTAAACCTTTTACAGCTTTTTGACTAGGTTTTGCCCCTAGAAGTAAAACAGATAAGCCTGGACCATAATCAGCGCCATATTCACTGTCCTGCTCATCATTATAGTATTGCGCACCAATACTTAATTTTTGCTTATCTGCCAACTGCCAGCTTAAACGACCATTCACATCTACAGTTTCAGTATCTTGACGATCTGTTTGTGCAACTTCTGGACCTACACGATCACCGCGACTATCTTGAATTTCACCGCGTTGTGTATAGCTCGCACCTAAGAAACCACTCCAATCCCCTTGGTTAAATGATGCAGACTGAAACGCTTCATAAGCTAAAGCATCACTTTTGAAATTATCACCAGAAGTAACGCCGAGTTTGGTTTCAAAATTTACACCATCACCCGAACCTCTTTTGGTGATGATATTGATGATCCCACCTGTAGCACCTGCACCATAAATACTACTTGCACCTGACACGACTTCAACACGTTCGATCATGTCTGGGCTAATGCTATTTAATTGGCGTGAACTATCGCGTGAGCCCGTTTGCGGAACACCATCAATCATATATTGCACTGTACGACCACGCATGGTCATCCCATAGTTACTGGTCGTACCTGAACTTGGTGTTAAAGATGGAACCAACAGTCCTAAAATATCTGCGGTACTTTTACCAGCAGCAGCTTGTTTTGCAATGTCTTCTTGGCTAATACTGTAAACAGTTCCCGCAATCTCAGCGATACTTTGAGCTGAGCGAGTTGCTGTCATAACAATCGGTGCCAGTTGAGTTGGCTTCTCAGCCTTAACCGTTGCACTTTGATTTACGGTTGAAGTCTGTTCGACATTTTGAGCATAAAGTTGCGTACTGATCGCCAAGCTGAGCAGTGTTAATGATGTCGAAAGTGAACGAACTTTCATAAATGACCCCTAGATGAGTTGTTGCGTTTGTTTTGCTTTGCGAATAAGCAGTTGACTAAGCAACACGCTTAAAACAGATGAAACTGCGAGAATGAGATAGAAGTTTCCATAACCAAATGCTTTGGCTAAGAAACCTGAGACTGCACCGCCAATGAAATAAACCAATAGTTCGAAGCAAACTAAAATCGTAAAATCAGTACCAGCTTGTTCTTTGGAGCTGGTCTGCATGAAATGTGCATACAAAGCTGTCATTGCGATGTAGCGAATGGCAAGAATGACAATGACAAAGCCACAAAGAAGTAAATGCCATTGATTCAACCAACTGAGCAAAACGGCTACACCCAACAAGGCGTAAACCAAACTGCGTGCCCAACCAGCCCAGATCAGCAATTGTGTTGCGGCTATTTTTTTTAATAAAAATGCAGCTGAAACAGCGGCTAATAATCCAATCCCTGCACCTATTACTGACATCAGCACGCCGATCTGTGCCAACGACCATTTCTGATCAATCAGCATCGGATTAAGCATCGCCATAGCTGGTGCTTCGACAATTCGATAACATACGATCAAGGCTAATGCCCATAACATTTCTGGACGTTTAAATGCACGGATCAGACTTGGCTGCTGTTTTGAGATTTTCTCTGCATTTGATTTTTCTTTAATTCGGAAAATAGCCAACATCGTCAATGCTGTCATTGCGGCTAAGGAAATCAGTGCAGTTTGCCAACCATAAAGCTGATACAGCCATAAAGTTGCTGCTCCACCAACCATACTGCCAAGCGCAACACCTATACTTTGTGCCATACTGCCTAGTCGATACTCAGATTCTGAAAAGGTTTCGACCGTATAGCCATCAATTGCGATATCTTGAGTTGCAGCAAAAGTTGAAATCCATAAACCGACAATAACAAATACACCAAGACCGTAATCGAATTGGGTAAGTGCCAAAGCAACGACCCCCAACACCAAAGCTATTTGCGTAAACAAAAGCCAAGTTTTACGTTTACCGAGTTTTTTGAAATAAAAACGATCGATTAGTGGTGCCCAAAAAAACTTGAATGCCCAAGGAATATAGAGCAGCGACAACATACCAATCCAACGTAAATCTACACCTTGATGGCGCAGAATCGCAGGTAAGGCCACATTATAAAAATACAGTGGTAAGGCATGCGCGAGATATAAAACCACCACGACACTCAGGCTCAAGGCTGAGACTTTCTGAATATTTAATGAATTTTGATTCATAAATACCTCTGCAAAGCCCATTGTGTGGCTTCAGCTTTATCTACGCTCACAAAATATGGAACATGCCAAGCTTTGTGCAGAGCTGGTGTATCCAATCGAATACGATCTTCTTCATCTTGAGCAATACGAGCAAAACCCAAGCAATATTGGTAAAAATCTTGTTTATATTGCTTATACCATTTGCCTTGGATTGCTCTATATTCTTCAGGAAATTCAGTATTTACATCGGTTTGCATGATCAACACGAAATTTTGCTTATGTTCGAAATAGTGCTGAATCCGTGCTAACCATTGTTCAAATTCTGCAATAGAGACATTCGCCGCAAAGCGCATGTCTAAGATATGCATTTCATTGATATATAAGCTCATGTAACACTCAGGAGTTTGGCTGGCTGATCTGCTAGCTGTTGTTGTGATGTTTGGTAATAATCCCCAAACTTGTTATAGAAAGTTTCTCTGAAGCAGTAGTACAACATCGCTGTTTTTTCAGGCATCGGTATTAAACGTTGGCTTTCATAACAAAGCTCTGCCACCACTGCTGCATAAGGTTTAACGGTATGATCTGGCTCACCCACAATTTTTTTAGCTTTCGAATGTTCAAAAATGTAAAAGCTGAGTAAACGAATGGTTGGGCGCAAGAAGCCTTTGCCAAACACAGATTTGTCACCAAACAGGAGATGCCAACCGAGATCATTGTCATCACCATCGTAATAACGGCCTAAACGATCTCGTTTACCTTCATAAATTTCGGTATAGCCCACATCTTTGCCATCAATTCCAACGATTAATAAACGGTGATGGTCATCTGCTAACATTTTGTCGAAGTAAACTTGTAACTCTAGTTCCGATTTATTTAACTGCCACTGAGGAATTACATGTGGCTCATGCATCCATTGATGTAATAAAGGAATATCCTGTGGATATTGCACTTGGCGTAAGTAGTACTGTGTACCATCTTCAAAGTATTCAAAATAATCTGGTAATTGCTGAGAGATTGTTTTCATATCGAACCTATAAAATGACGAATAAAATTAGCCAGCTTTCGCTTGGCGAGGTTGTTCTGCCCATGTTTTCAATGTTTCTGGGCTAACTGGATTTGCAATAGGATCAAGGAAGACAGGAACAGGACGTTCTGCTTCATCGTTATAACTTGTGGTAAATAGACGTACACGGTTTAGACAAATTTTGGTGTAACTTGGACGCAGCATGGCGAATTTATCAGCACGTTCAGCCAATTCTGGATGTCTTTGGTTAAACTCAACAATCGTGTTGGAAATGGTCTGCCAAAAATCAAGCTCAGAATATTCAGGATAGTCTTGCAAGAACACATTACAGATATAACGGTAATGCACCATGAATAGACCTGTGAAAATAAAATGGCTTAGATCGGTCGCTTCGTGACGGAGTAATAAGTCTGCTTCAGATGGTAACTGGGTTAACTCAGGAAAATCCTCATCCACTAAATTGATGTCGTCAATGAAGTCTTTTAATACCATGGCTTTCGGCACACCATTTTCATGTACCAACATCGTGTTTTCGCCGTGTGGTGAAAATGCCAAACCATAGCGATACAAGCAAAGTAACAATGGACTCATGCACACTTGAGCAAATTGAGCTAACCAAGCTAAAGGACTTAATCCTGATGCTTTGATCAGCACGCTCAGGATCGATTGACCAGAAATATCACGATGTAATAGAGCTGCTTGAGAGAGAACTTGTTGTGATGAATCAACATAGCGATCAACACTTTCACGCCACAAACAACCGAATAGTTCTTTAAATTGATATGGTGCGCCGTCAATGCGGTCAAAACATGGCTGGTGAATGGTTAAAGTTGCAACCTCACCCAAGAAAATCACACCTGTATTTTGTAAGTCTTGATCTTGTTGATGAATCTGTTTTAACCATGCGGTCACTGCTGGAGCAGCAAGATTACGTTTTGAGGGTAATCCACGATAAACAGCAGTATTAAAAATACTGACTGGCAGTTTAATGTAATGACGTTGTAGATTTGATGTATTGCATAATGTACGAATGGACTGCATTGGCACATAACTATCTTGACTGATATTCAGTTCAATAATTTTCTGATCCACAATCTCATTGGCATAAGTCGGAACAAGCCATTGATGCCATTGCCAAGCATGTACGGGAATCAAAAAGTAATTTTGAGGATCTAGGTTTTTTTCTTGGAGAATATTGATGAACTGCTGTAGTTCATTGGCATCAAATTCATGTTGATATAAACCGCAGGCACTCCAATCTTCAGTACTTCGATACTCTGCTAAATCACGATGTACAGCTAACCACAACACTTTAACTTCAGGAGAAAGTTCTGGCGCTAAGCTAAGATAATCATCATAACCAAAACCCATACGCCCCTTACTCATGATGAGCCAAGGATGACCTCGTAGCATGCCTTCAACTTTGTAATGAGGCTCAGTCAAAACCGCTATACTTGGCAAACGTGTTTCATTGAACAAATGTGCTTCTGCCAGCCAAGTATTATTCATTTCTTTGATCAAATACGCTTTGGTAAATGGCTTAACATTAGAACTGTCAGACATTGCGACAATGAACTCATGTAAGTTCCAAGCAGGTTGATCATTTTCCTGACTATGAGTCACATCACGTACCGAAGCTTCCTGAATATTCCAATGTCCGAGTAGATATTGATGTCCTTGAAACTCATACTGACGATTGCCTAAATCTAAACGATAACGACCTGCTGACAATGATTTAACTTCAATAATTTCTTCATATAGAAACTCTGCAATCGCCATTTCAATAAGACGTTGCCCTGCGGCACGCCATTGCTGCTGATTAATTTTTAAAGTTGCAAAGTTCATATCAGTTTCTCATAAGTTGAATGTACAGAAGCAGTTTGTGTCCGTGTATTAGCACCACGACGATTAGGGTGCGTTGTCATCACGTTTTGTTCTGTTTTCTTGAAAATTGAATGGTTTTTATTGGCAGAATTTTCACAAACGCACTCTTTTGATTGTGCTTTGTCGTCTGCCATACAAATTTTTGGATTTTGAGTGAGATTAAAGTGTTGGAATGTCTGCGCTTGATTGCCTAATTCATAAAGAGGTTCAGCAAGCAGTTGATTAATGATCGTTGCTGCACGATAAGCACCAAGACCTAAATCAGGCGTGCCGACACCATGACTATGCATTTCTTGATTTTGAACAAAGATATGGCCATTCAACCTGTGTACAACGCGATAGTCTTCTGTAATCTGCCAACGCTGTTTATGATCAAGTTCGATGTATGGCTTGAGTGACTGCATAAAACCAAAATCAGGTGTGAAATAACCCGTTGCGGCTACAAGAAAATCACAGTCGAGATGAAAAGACTGAGCTGTAGCACGATGTTCGAAATGCAGTCGGATTTTTTGTGTATCCAATACTTCCGCATCTTTCAAATCACATTGAGTATGTAAATGTGTCTGTATGCTTTGACCTGCAATGCTACGGTGATAAAGCCTTTGATAAATTTCCCGAATGGTTTTTGCACTAATCCCCTTGTATAACAAGGCTTGTTGTTTTAACTGCTGTTCTTTCTGCTGTGCAGACAAATCATAAAAATGTTGTGCATAATCAGGGCTAAAATGTTCTAAACCTAATGGCGCATACTCCATTGGGAAGAAACCTTGAGAACGGGTAAACCAATGCAAATCAAACTGATGATTGTCGGTATCTTGCTGTTCGTCAAACAAATCGATAAACACTTCAGCTGCGGATTGCCCCGAACCTAGTACAACAACATCGCCATGTAAATCTGTATCTACATGCGTCATATACTGTGCTGAATGCAGACATTGTTGCGGACGGACTTTCTGAATCTTTGCCAAACATTCAGGCAAATATGGCACATTACCACTTCCAATCACTAAATGACGGCATAAATAACTTTGCTGAACACCATTTGATTCAACGACTACTTTAAAACCTATCGTTTGGGGTTCAATCCTCAAGACACGAGATTGGTATTCGATACAATCAAGTTGTTCTGCAACCCATTGGCAATAGTGGTTGTATTCACAACGCGGAATATGTGGCTGCTCTAAAAAGTAAAATTTATACAAACGTTGCTGATGACGCAGATAATTTAGAAAGCTAAATGGACTGGTTGGATCAACCATTGAGACCAAATCAGCCATAAACGGTACTTGCAATACCGTATTAGGTAGTTGCATACCTGCATGCCAATCGAATTGTGCCTTTTGCTCAAAAAACACGTAATCGAGTGAGCTTTTGTTTTGTAACAAACTAGCAAGACTTAAATTAAAAGGTCCTAGACCAATTCCAATAAAATCAAGCATAACTGACATCCTTCTGTGAAATACGCAGTGGATTTGGTAGTTGCACGTAAACAGACTGATTTTCGACAGGCGCGATCAATTCGTCTAACTCATGCAAACGTGTCAGCAAGTTACCCTTATAAGGCAGAGTTGAATTGAACAGTAATCCTTGCAATAAGGTGCTATCAGGATATTGTTGTAATTGTTCTTCTAAAAATTCAGTTAAATGCGCTAACAATTCATCTTCAGTGATATAGCCTGTCGCACCGATGGCATTAATAATCCCAAACAAAGTATTGCCGAAGAAATAATAACTAAAACGTTCATCAACAAAATCTTTCGGACCTACCGCAAAGGCTTTTTCTTTCAGCTCAGGCAGCGCTTGTAGAATTTCTGTCGCAAACTCTTCAATATAATAAAAACCTTGGTTATCACGCAGCCATAAAGTTTTAGGAAAATGATTTTCCAGCTCCAACAACACATTTTGCTGATGTGATTCAAATGCCATACCGAAACGATGGTATAAATACATCAAGGGTTGCAAACTGATTTCGAGGAAACGAGTAAACCAATCTAAAGCAATCTCTGAAAAACCCCTCTCAGGATGAGCTTTTGAAATTTTGGCAAATAATGCGTTAAAACGATTTAAAGATTTGCTTGGATGATCCTGACACAAGGAAGCAATACAAGTGACTTGCTGTTGAGGATGGAAAGGCTGATCTCTAAAAATGCAGATACTTTCATTAATCACTTCATCATCAATTTTCAAGGCGATCCAAGCTGGGTCATTGACTGCCTTTAAACTTGGACATTTTTTTAGAATATTCTGACCAAACTCACTGTGCCAAAGACGATGTGTTAATTCACCACGATGACATTCTTTGGCTAAATTGACTCGAATAGAATTGGTAATCATCACAGAAAGAGATGGCTTCACCATCCACGGAGCGTTGAAGCTTGCCAATGTACGAATGGATGTTGTTGGAGAGAATTGCCAGCCACGTAAACCTAAATCAATCAATTGCCCTGTTTGCTTCAAACGTTCAAACCAAGCTTTACCCTGTAAATAGCGAGCTTGCCAAGGATGCAATGGGAGTAATTTATATTCGCTATGGGTTTTAACTAGATTGAGATCATTTTCAGATAAATACCACTGTAATGCCGTTTTTAATTGCGCTGAAATAGGTTCATCAGTCGCACTACCTTCCGCAATGTAATCTTGGTGCACTAGCCAATAATGAAGTTGTGTCTTGCCTTTGTGTTCAGGTGAAAACTTTAGCCAATCCTCATGCACAAAACCTGTTCTACTTTTCGGCGCTGGGTGCATGCTATGCCCCAAAATCAATGCCTGTTCAGTTTCAATAAAGCTTTGACCAGCTTTAACCAAGTCATCAAAATCAGCTTCACGTTGTATTAAAAACTGTTGCAATGCATCACGGCTTTGAATCCACTTCTCTACTAAAGAAGCAGCATCCAAAGGTAAAGACGATTCAGAAACTAGTTCTTCAAGTAACAACCCAACGATTGCAACTGGACTAAATGATTTTGGCTGACCTGAAATTACGATTTGAGGAAGATTAGCTAACCGATGTCTACCAACTCGGCTGACATAAGATAATGGGAAATCACATTGAGCATGAATAGAATTAATCGGAATAGATAACAGCGTCAAACCTTGGCTAAACGCTTGTTGTTGCGGACTTTGCTGTGTTTTATTAAGCAAGTGACCTTTGCCAGTTTCTTGCGTATATGCGTTGACGAAATGTTGTATCGCCAACCGATTGGCAAGTGATTGCATCTGTCGGTATCCTCTATAAAGAGAGAGTTAGTTTTTTTTCGAATGTTTGAGCTCAAAACACTTCTCAAATACAGCAACGACTGCATATAAGATTAAATTAATGATAATAATTATCATTTATAATAGCAATTACAATATTTTCCTAGCAGTTTATTATTCAAGACATTGATTAATATAGATAAAATAAAGAAATAGATGATTATAGATACAAAAGATAATAATTCTCATTATTATATATTCTAATGAGAATCTGAAATTTTATTGTTTTAGTAGATTGAAGTATTAAAGTATAAGCTATAGATGTCTGATAAAGTCTCTAACTATCCAATAGATCAGAGAAAGTTGCATTTAATAACTTTGCTAGATCATTAGGATCTAAACCAATATCCAGCCCTCTTTTCCCACCACTGACATATATTTTATTAAATGTCTGCGCCGTCGCATCAATGACGGTTTTTAGACGTTTCTTCTGCCCTAATGGACTAATTCCACCAACTAAATAACCAGTCAAACGTTCAGCATCTTTAGGATTTGCCATTTGTAATTTCTTACATCCCACCGCTGCTGCAACTTTTTTTAAATTGAGTTGATGGTTTACAGGTAAGATCGCAATAAAATAGTTTTTTTCATCTGTGACCATTAATGTTTTGAAGACTTCTTCTACACGTAAATTGAGTTTTTCAGCAGCTTCTAAACCAAAACTCTTCGCGTTAGCATCATGTTCATATTCATGAATCGAGAATGCTATTTTGTTTTTTTCCAATAACTTACAAGCTGGTGTCATTTGATATCTGGGTTATTTCGATGATTCTTAAGTTTGATAAGTGTAGCATTTTAAAAAAAATATTTTCAATTTGCTTAGGCTATTTTGAATAGAGTTCTTGATAATTATTTTACAAACCTTATATAAAGACTGAATGCAATTAAGAATGGCGCAAAAACTTCATGAGTTATAAACATAATAATCTGATGGCGATGCGTCAGAGCTACTGGGATGACGAATCTTCTTCTACCGTTCAAGCTGAAAAACAATTTCTCCGTGATACTTTGGTTGAAGAAGGTATTTTCGAGAATGCGACTTTAGACGACACCAAGTACTTTTTCTTCACATTACCCAGTATTATTATCGTGAAAGCTCATGCTTTAGGTTTTCATCATAGTATTGTCAAACGTATGTTGATTAAGCATATACATACAAACCGAGCAGCTCTAATACGTAAATCAGCCCTTAAAATTCAGTTTAAAATTTAGTACATATGTATAAATAGCTGACTTAAGCCATCTCCAATTTGCTTAGGCTATTTAGATATTGTTGACTTAAATCACAAATTTAGACTGATAATTCAAGCGATTGAACTATTTTAATACGTTCAAACGCTGTAATATCCACTACAATTTAACTCTCGGCTTTCCTCCCCCTCCGATTTCAGCATAGGATTTTTCTTTCATGTCAGATCAGAACGATAAGCTCAAGAATCTAAAAACCTCGTCTGTGGATCGTCGCTTATCTATTGCAAAAGCTTCTTTACTTGCTGGAACTCGTTGGGCAACTGCAAGTGCTACCTCTATGTTTTCTAGTGAGGAAGAAAAAGAGAAGAAACGTAAAAAAGCGATGGCTGTTCAAGCCCATTATTTGGTCTCTGAAATTGGAAAATTAAAAGGTTCAATTGTTAAAATTGGACAAATGATGGCTTTATATGGTGAACATTTCTTACCAGAAGAAATCACTCAAGCACTCAATACGCTAAATAATCAAACTGTTGCTTTAGCATGGCCTGCAATCAAAGCGCACTTACATGAGCAATTAGGTTCAAAACTCAATGATCTAACGATTGATCATGAACCAATCGGTACTGCATCATTGGCACAAGTTCACCGTGCGATTCGTAAATCTGATGGTTTAGAAGTTGTATTGAAGATTCAATACCCTGGTGTTGCAGAAGCGATTGATTCTGACATGAATCTTTTCAAAAACATGCTGAAGCTCACACGAATGGTTCCTCAAACACGTGAGTTCGACCAGTGGTTTGATGAAGTTCGTGAAATGATGCACCGTGAAGTGAATTATGACATTGAGGCAGCGACAACTCGACGTTTCGCAGAACGCTTGAAAGATGACCCGCGTTATATTGTTCCACAAATTGTTGATGAATTCTGTGCTGACAAAGTTCTGTGTATGACATTTGAGCGTGGAGTACCTATCAACAGCCCTGTTATGCTTTCTTTACCTCAAGAGCGCCGTAATCAACTTGGTGAAGCTTCACTAGAAATTGCAGTACGTGAGCTGTTCGAATGGGGTGAGATGCAAACTGATCCTAATTTTGGTAATTACCTTGTCCGCTTAGGCAATGGTGATGATGTAAAGGATAAGATTGTATTGCTAGACTTCGGTGCAATTCGCCAATTTGATGACAATCTACTTTCTGTCGCACGGAATCTTATCCATGCAGGATATGATCATGACAAAACTGCTATGGTTAAAGCGATGACAGGTTATGAATTTTTTGATTCGATGCCTGAAAGTGTAAAACCAGGTATGGCGGATGTGTTTTTAATTGCGACCGAAGCTTTTAGTAACCCAAGCAATAATCCTGATATGCCTGCTGGTGTGATGGATGAACAAGATCGTTATGATTGGAAAAAAAGCCAACTACATAGTCGCGTAATGCAACAAGCTGCTCAGTCTATGGCTTCTCGTTATTTCTCAGTCCCTCCTAAAGAATTTATGTTTATTAGCCGTAAGTTCATTGGTGCTTATACCTTCATGACAGTGATCGAGGCGAAGACAAATGTTCGCAAAATGATTCGTCAATTTGCATAAACCAAATTAATTCAGTCATATTGACCAATCTGCTCTGTCAGTTTGGTCAATTTTTTTTTGCTATAATTTTTTTTCATTTTTTTAAATTATTTAAAAACATAAACTTATCTATCTTTATTCACTTAATTAATCCTTTATCTTTCTAATATTGACACGTCAAAGAAGACATAGTTTTTTTAGCTTTAGCATGCGAGCATAAATTCACAATCATCCTCTAGGATAAAATCATGTCAAATATGATGAATAAGGCTCAAGGTCTCGGGCTATCATTGATCACTAAAATCGCAGGAAGCGAAGTGCTCGATCAACTCAAATTAAGAAAGTTTGTAGAAAAGTCTCTATACCAAGGTTCAAAAACTGGTTTTAAAGTTCTAACAAAAACTCAGAAAGCTTTTAAACCGCAACCAATTGACAAACAACGTTTACCAAATCAAGTTAATAAAAATCTATTTGATTTAGGATTGACTGAAGAGCAACAAATGACATCAGATGCTATGTCACAATTTGCTCAGGAAGTGCTTTACAATTTAGCACATGATGCAGATCACAATGCACAATTCCCCGAAGAACTTTGGCAGCATTTGGTTGATTTAGGCTTGAACTACTATGCATTACCTGAGGCTTTAGGTGGTGTTGCCGCAGAACAAAATATTGTCAGTAATATCCTAATTGCTGAAAACTTAGCTAAAGGTGATTTCAGTCTTACAGCTGGATTATTAAGCACATTCAGCGTGATCAATGCCATCACTCGTTGGGGATCAACACAAGTACAAAGTATGTATTTGCCTTGTTTTGCTGAAGACACAGATATTACAGCGACATTTGCATTTCAAGAAGCAACCCCTGCATTTAATCCATACCAATTAAAAACGAAAGCCACCGAACAAAATGGTCAATTCTATATCACAGGTGAAAAGACTTTAGTCGTTTTAGGTAATACATCTGATGTATTCCTTGTCAGTGCAGAATATAACGGTCAACCTGATATTTTTGTCGTGCAATGTGATGAAAGTATTGCCATCAAATCAAATCCAGCGATGGGTCTAAAAGCTGCTGAAACTGCTACCTTACAGTTCAATCAAACTCCAGCTTTACGATTAGGTGATGCTGATTTCGATTACACAGCATTTGTAGATCTGGGTAACTTGATGTGGTGTGCGATGGCTGTAGGTACGTGCGAGGCGATCAAAGCATACTGCATCAAATATGCAAATGAACGTACAGCTTTCGGTGAGCCTATATCTCATCGTCAAAGTGTTGCCTTCATGATTGCAGATATGGCTATTGAAATTGATGCAATGCGCATGTTGGTGCTCAATGCAGCAAGCTTAGCTGAAGCGGGTCAACCATTTCATCGTGAAGCTTACCTTGCAAGACTTTTGTGCGCTGAAAAATCTATGAAAATCGGTACGGATGGTGTACAGATCCTAGGTGGTCATGGTTTTACAAAAGAACACCCTGTTGAACGTTGGTATCGTGATTTGCGTGCTACTGCAATCTTACATTCTGGCTTACATGCTTAATTGATCATTCGAGGATATTACAATGAATTTACAAAATCCTAAAAAATTCAAAATGATGGTCGATCAGGCACATGAAGTTGCTTTGAATGTACTGCGCCCAATTTCAAGAAAGTATGACAAAGCCGAACATACCTATCCAAAAGAATTGGATATGTTGGCATCATTAATTGATGGCATGAATGAAGGTGGTGAAGGAATAAATGCAGGTGCTGCCGTTGGCAAACGTGGAGAAACTGAGTCAGGTAACAAAAACGGCAATAATATGTCGACTGCTCTCGGTATTATCGAAATGTGCTATGGCGATACGGGTTTATTGTTAAGTATGCCTCGCCAAGGCTTGGGTAACTCTGCTATAGCGGCAGTAGCAAATGACGAGCAACTTGAACGTTTTAAAGGGACTTGGGCAGCCATGGCAATTACTGAACCAGGTTGTGGTTCGGACTCAGCTGCTATTCGTACGACTGCAACTCAAGATGGTGATGAATACATCTTAAATGGCGAAAAAATCTTTGTCACTTCAGGTGATCGTGCCGATTCAGTTGTAGTTTGGGCAACACTAGATAAAAAGCTTGGTCGTGCAGCTATAAAATCCTTTGTTGTACCCAAAGGTACGCCAGGAATGAAAGTTGAACGTTTGGAGCATAAACTAGGAATTAAAGCATCAGATACTGCTGTCATTAGTTTCATAGACTGTCGTGTTCCTGCTGCCAATCTATTAGGTAATCCTGAGATAGATGTCGCAAAAGGTTTTGCTGGAGTTATGGAAACCTTTGATAATACACGCCCTCTCGTTGCAGCAATGGCGATTGGTTGTGCCAAAGCATCACTCGAACGTATCAAAGAAATCTTCAAAGATCAGCTTGATCCAGACTATAAAACACCTTATTTACAAACTTCAAACTTAGCTGCGCAAATCTATCGGATGGAAGCTGAATGGGAAGCTGCTCGCCTGCTTATGGTTAAATCCACATGGATGGCAGACAACAAAAAACCAAACTCAAAAGAAGCTTCTATTGCCAAAGCTAAAGCTGGTCGTGTTGGTAATGAAATCACGCTCAAATGTGTAGAACTTGCTGCAAGTGTAGGTTATGGTGAAGATGAATTACTGGAAAAATGGGCACGTGACTCAAAAATTCTAGATATTTTTGAAGGTACTCAACAGATTCAGCAATTGATCATCGCACGTCGAGAATTGGGTAAATCATCGAGCGAATTGAAATAATTTGGCTTAATTCGAAAACTAATAAAAAGGACGTTAAATTAACGTCCTTTTTTTGAAATATAATTCTCGTTTATCTCATCGTCACAAACTCTTCCGCAGAAGTCGGATGAATTGCAACGGTATTATCAAAATCTCTTTTTGTTGCCCCCATTTTCAAAGCGACTGCAAAACCTTGTAGTATTTCATCCATGCCAAAACCTATACCATGGATACCCACAATTTTTTCCTCTTCACCAACACAAACCAATTTCATTTTGGTTGGCTGGCGATGCTGTGTAATTGCACTATACATAGCGGTAAAAGAAGAATTATAGACTTTTACTGACTGCTCTCCGTACTGCTCAATCGCTTCTTGTTCTGCAATACCAACAGTTCCTATCGGTGGATGGCTAAACACCACTGTTGGGATATTTTCATAATCTAGATATTCATTTGGTTTATTGTTAAATAATCGTTCAGATAGTCTCCGACCTGCAGCAACAGCAACAGGTGTGAGTTCCATTTTTCCAGTAATATCACCAACAGCATAAATCCCTTTCTGAGTTGTATTTTGGAATTTATCAACTTCAATATAACCACGATCGTTCAACTGAACATTTGCTTTATCTAAATTTAGATTTGCTGTATGTGGCTCGCGTCCAGTCGCCCAAATTAGGCAATCGACTTTATGCACCTCACCATTTTCGAGATGTAAATTAACTGAACCATCAATATTTTTAGTCACTTTTTGAGGGATAGCTTGTGTATGAATTTTCACGCCATCAGCTTGCATTACCTCAACCAAAGTTTCACTTAAGAACTGATCAAATCTTCTGACAGGAAAATCTTTTCTAATGAACAATCCAACTTGTGAGCCTAATGCATTTAATACCCCTGCAAGCTCAACAGCAATATATCCAGAACCAATAACTGCTGTTGTTTTTGGTAAAGCACTCAGTTCAAAAAAGCCATTGGAATCAATTCCATATTCAACACCTTCAATCTTAGGCAATAATGGCTGTGTGCCTGTTGCAATCAATATATGATCAGCAGTGAAAATTTCACCATTCACTTCAATTGTATTTTGATTTACAAATTGGGCAGCACCTTGTATCAAATCCACATTATTTTTACTTAGGCTATTTTCATATGATTGATGAATTCGATCTATATAGGCTTGTCTGTTTTTAACTAAAGTTTGCCAATTAAAAGATTCTATTTGGGTATTAAATCCATAATCCTCAGCATATTTATGGATTGATTCAGCGATATGTGCTGCATACCACATTACTTTCTTGGGTACACAACCGACATTTACACATGTTCCACCAATTTCAGACCTTTCAATCAAGGCACATTTCATTCCATACATTGCCGCTCGATTGACTGATGCAATACCACCACTCCCACCACCTATAGCAATATAATCATAATGTTTTGTCATGTTTGCCTCTTAAATAATCAGAAATTCTTTTTAAAGTTAAATATCTAAATAGATATACAGTATTAAAAATATAAAGCCTTTGTTTTTAATGGTTTTAATACAAGAAAATAAAAAAGCACCAATCATCTCTGATTGGTGCTTCTGCTTTGGGAGCAGCTTTTCAGCTTATTCCGTAGTTACAGTCTCTAAAGATGTTTGTTCAAGCGATTGATCAACAACACCAAACTTCTTAAAGATTTTCGCACGACGTTTAGGATAAATGTTCGCTTTGTTTAAATCACCTTTGTAGTGTTCAACAACTCGTTTATCCATCATTTTAAACCATAGAGGTGGAATGAGTGCTGGTAATAGCATACTTGCATAACCACTTGGCAATTCTGGCGCTTCGTCGAAATGACGCAATGCTTGGAATGGACGTGTTGGATACGCGTGATGGTCTGAATGACGCTGTAATTGATACAAGAATAAGTTCGTTACGATATTATTGTTGTTCCAGCTATGCTCTGGCATTGTACGTTGATACTTACCATTTGCATCTTTTTGACGTTTCAAACCATAGTGTTCGATGTAGTTAATCACTTCAAACAAACTGATTCCGTAGAATGCTTGAGTCGCTAAATAAGGAATCACGCCTTTGCCGAATATACCAACCATAGAACCATGGAAAGCTGCGCTCATTCCCCAACCTTGAAGCAACTCATTGTCTAATGACCAGAACTCTTTGCCTTTACGTTTTAGACGAGTCGTTTCGATCTCAATCGCAGATTTCAAAGAACCGAAAACTGTACGTGGCCAAAACTCATAGAACGTTTCGCCCATTTGAGAAGATGCTGGATCTTCTGGTGTAGCAGCACGTTTATGGTGACCATAAGGATGTTCAACGCGGAAATGGTTATAGCCAGTTGGTACAAGCGCTAAGTGCGATAAAATATGATCAAGACGATCATGCTTATGGCTAAGCTCATGCGCAGTATTGATTGCAATACCGTTAATCGCACCCATTGAAATACCAAGTAAAATTTTATCTAGGAAAGAAGTATCTTTACGACTAGTTAAATAACACGCATAAATGTTTGCAGCATATTGTAAAGGAATGAAACTTTTAACAAGACGAGCATAGTATGGATCTTGTTCTAGTAACTTCACTTCCTCAGATGTTGGGTTATTTGCATCTTTCCCTACGATAGTATCAATTGCAGGAATCACAATATGAAGTAAGATAGGACCACCTAAAGCAAAGATCTTTTTCAGTGGGCGTGGTGCAAGTTGGTAACCACCTAATATCCCAATACCAATCACTGGTAATGCAGGACTAATTGCCCATAAATAACGTTTACGATCCAACTCTAACTTTGATTTTGCTAGAGGCGCAAGTGGCTGCTCTACATTTACTGGCGCATTCATAATCATATCCATGTCTTTGTATATATATACATATTTTGATTGAAAATGATTGACATGACAGTAGCAAACGTCCAAAAAACCTATGTCAGCGTCTTTGGCATAATCCACCCTGTTTTTGTCCCTTAAACACATATTGAATTATTAACCCTGCTTCCTATAATCTAACTGAAATATAAAATTATTGTTCTTATGGATGCTTTAAGTAAAATTTTTGATGATATACATCTCAATCGAACCGAATATATCTACTTGAAAACACAAGGAGAATGGTCATTTTTATGTCATGAGCAACCTGCTCTTATCGTCCACATCGTTTTGGTTGGATCTGTTTATATTCAATTAAATTCACAAAATAGTTTAACTGCGAACGCAGGTGAAATTGTCATTATAACCTCTGGAAAGCAACATACTGGAGCTGATAATGCGGTAAGAAAGTTAGTTAATGCTTTAGATATTTCTAATTTGTTTGATGGACATAAAAATGAAGCCATCGAGTTTGGTACCGAGTCAGTAGAAAAAAATCTGATTCTAACCGTCCGTTGTCAAATGGATACCATCATGGCTCGTCCGTTCATGCAAGCCTTGCCAGAAGTCATTCATGTACAACATGGCGAAACAACTGCGCCTGAATGGCTACAAATCGGTTTGCATTTTCTAGCCCTCGAAACACAAAATATTCAAGCAGGTCGAGATATCATTATCGATCATCTTGTAAGTATTTTACTGATCAAATGTATTAGAGACCACATTCAAAATATTTCAACTAAACATGGCTGGCTGAGTGCACTTAATCATCCAGAACTGAGCTATGCTTTAGCATCAATTCATAATCAACCTGAATTAGCATGGACTGTTGAAAGCCTTGCGGAACAATGCTGTATGTCTCGCTCAAAGTTTGCAAGCCTGTTTCATGAGGTGATTGGAGAATCACCCCTTGCCTATCTACAGCAACACCGTATGAGACTCGCAAGCAAGTATTTACGCAAAAGTAACTACTCTATTCAACAAATTGCCAATATGGTGGGATACACGTCTGAAACAGCATTTAGCCAAGCTTTTAAACGTACATATGAATTATCACCCAAACCGTATCGCCAAAAATTTTTAGAAAGTTAAGATATAAAAAACAAAAAAGACACCTAAGTGTCTTTTTCAAATTCAATCAGATATAAATCAACGAACAATGCCGCGAGTTGATTTTTCTAATGAATCAATAAAGAGTTGTGCTTCAGGCGTATTTTCAAGAATTTCATCTCGAATTTGCGCAATCGCTTGTTCAGTCGTCAAACCTGATTTATAGATCAACTTATACGCTTCTCTTAAACCTTGTATCGTATTTCTTGACCATCCTTTACGACGCATACCTTCAATATTCATTCCGTATGCATGTGCAGGATTACCTGAAGCCATCACATAAGCAGGCACATCTTTAAGAATAAGCGCCGCACCACCAATCATGCTATACGAATCGATTCGGCAGAACTGATGAATACCAGCATTTCCACCTACGATCACATGATCACCTACATGTACGTGACCCGCTACACCAACATTATTAGCAAAAATATTATGATTACCAATAACACAATCGTGGGCAATATGGGTATTTACCATTAATAAATTGTGGCTACCAATTTTGGTAATACTTTGATCCTGAACAGTACCTCTGTGTAAGGTACAATGTTCACGAATAGCGTTGTGATCGCCTATCTCTAACCATGTCTCTTCGCCTTGATATTTCAAATCTTGGCAAATTTCCCCGATACTCGAAAATTGGAAAATATCGTTATTTTTTCCAATTTTAGTAAATCCCCCGACCACAACATGCGAACGTAATTTTGTGCCTGCATCAATAGTTACATTTGGACCAATAATACAATACGGTCCAATTTGTACATCAGATGCAATTTCTGCAGATGCGTCAATAATTGCGGTTGGATGAATTAAATTTTGACTACTCATGTCTGCTCAATTTTCTGATGGGAAATAATAATCTCAGCCGTCGCGGCAATCTTACCGTCAACACTGGCACTACAATTGTACTTGTAAATGCCACGTTTTTGCATAACTAGCTCAGATTTTAAGATAAGCTGATCGCCCGCGACAACTTGTTTCTTAAATCTTATTTTCTCCGCACCTGCAAAAAGGAACAATGAACCTGCTTTTGGCTTCTGATTGGTTAAAACAAAACCTAAAATTCCAGACACTTGAGCGAGAGCCTCAATGATCAAAACACCAGGCATAATTGGATATGTCGGGAAATGCCCTTGGAGAAACTCTTCATTAATAGATACGTTCTTATAACCAACGATACTATTCTCAGTAACTTCCGTAACTCGATCAACTAATAAAAATGGGTAACGATGAGGTAAATATTCACGAATTGTAAGAATATCCATCGGTAATTCAGGCATAGTAAATGCTGGAGATGTTGACTCAGTCATAATAAATTATTTACGTAACTTAAGGGTTGATTCAAGGGACTCTAATTGAGCTTGCATATGATCAAGCCTTTTAGTGATTTGGGTCAATGGCACATCTGCTAATTGTCTTAGGCGTACAACCGTTCTTTTCCAATGGTTATTTTCAAAAAGACCAATTCCAGAAGAAAACGTTCCAGCTTCAGAAATATTTTTTGTGACCATTGACATTCCAGTCAACGTCACATTATCCGCAATATTTAAATGTCCCGCAACCGCACTTCCACCACCTATGATACAGTTTTTGCCAATTCGCACACTTCCTGCAATTGCACAATTCGCAGCTATCGCTGTGTTTTGACCAATTTGTACGTTATGGGCGATTTGCACAAGATTATCAATAATGACACCATCATCGAGAATAGTATTATCTAATGCACCACGATCAATACAACAATTTGAACCGATTCGAACATCATTACCGATTAATACCGAACCTAATTGAGCGATACGATGCCATTTACCTTGATATGGTGCAAAACCGAATCCCTCTGAACCAATCGTCGTATTAGCATGAATGCGTACACGATCTTTGAGTTTAGATTCACCAGTGATGGTTACATGAGAGTCAATGAAGCAATCCTTTCCTATTTCCACATCATCATCTAGATGGACTTGGGATTGAATAACGGTATTACTTCCAACAACACAATTTTCTCCAATCACAACATAATGACCAATATAGGCATCATCAGCAATGATGGCAGAAGGATGAATTTGAGCAGTACTTTCGATTCCTCTTTGCACATTTTTTTTATCAAATACATGTGTGAGCATAGCGAAAGCTAAATAGGGATTTGAAACAACGATAAAGTTGTGTTTTGAGCTTAATTGTTCTTTTAATGCTTCAGTGACAATGTATGCACCCGCCTGACTAGCCTGAGCTTGTGCTAAGTATTTTTCACCATTTACAAAGCAAATGTGATAATTCTGTGCGTTTTCTAAACTTGCTAAATTATGAATCTGAAAATCTTTTTGACCGATATACTCACCTTGTACAAGGTGAGCAATCTCTTCTAAACGATAACTACGTCTATTCATTGATTATTTCATTGCATTGACCTTTTGGATCATTTTATCAGTTAAATCATACTGAGCGTCAGAGGCAATCGTAGAATTTTTATTTAAAATAAAGTCTAAGTTATTCTCTTTTCTCAATTGTTCAGCAGCTTGCTTTACACGATTTTCAAAAGTTGTATTCATCGTTTGTAGAGATGACTGTACTTTAGTTTGTAAACTTTGTTGAGTTGTATTGAATTCATTAACTTTAGCTTGGTATTGAGCAGAAAGTTTTTGTAAGTCAGCTTGATTCGCTGATTGAGCTTTCTGTTGAAGACCTTCAATTTCTTTACCTAACTGCTCTAGTTTAGTCGAAGTAGGTTTTACCGATTGACCTAAACTCGCATTTTGCTGCTTTAGATATGTACTACTTTCAACGACTTTAGCTAAGTCTACAACCGCAATACCACCTGCATTTGCTGTAACCGTTAAACCTAAAGCAACCATCAATATTGATAATCTTTTCATTATTTCTTACTTCCTTTTCTATATTTTTAGGGGAAAGTCGTACTTAGAAAGTACGACCGATTTCAAATTGAATAGATTTTGTATCATCGCCTTTCTTATCATTAAGCGGATATGCATAGCTTAGAGATAAAGGACCGATCATCGTAATCCAAGTAAAACCAACACCAACACTGTAACGCATGTTGCCAAAATCAAACTTATAGTTATCTTTACAATATTGTTTGATATCAACACTATTACCATCAACTAAAAGATCGCCTTTAGGCACATCACATTGTGTATCGAAGACTTGTGCACCCTCAGCAAACACTACAGGTCTTACTTGACGAGTCCAATCACCTTTGAATGGCAAAGGTATCGCAAGTTCAGTACCAAATTGTACTAGGGCGTTACCACCAACTTCTTCCGGATTCGGGTCATTTTTTCCTGTTTCTTGGAAAATGACACTCGGATATTTTGGACCTAAAGTACTGTTTTCATAACCACGTACAGAGCCATAACCACCTGCATAGAAGTTTTTGTAGAACGGCAAGTCATTACCATAGCCCAACTTACCATAGCCACGTAGTACAAAATTATTACCTAATGGCATAAATGCCTGCGCATCATAAGTCACTTTTTGGTATTCAACATCACTGCCTGGTAAACCAACTTCTAAACCAACTCGATGTGACATACCCGAAGTTGGGAAAATCGGACGATTCAGTGTATTGTAAGACCAACCCAAATTAAGCATATAGGTTAAGAATTCGCCTTCAAATGCACTTTCGTAGTCTTCGTAACCACCCTCACATATAGGTAAACCGGTTACAGGATCAGTTTTAACTTTCCCATCTTGATCTTCTTCAAATTTACCACTTGGACACCAAGTAGACTTACCCGTAGCTTTACCACCATTCGCTAATAAATAGTCACGAATATAAGTTGAAACACTTGGACCCGTTCTAACTTTGGTCTTATCAACACCCAAAGAAGCACTTAAGCTTTGATTTTCATCGATAGGATAACCAAAGCTTAAACTACCGCCATAACTGTCAGTTACATAGTTATTAACGTTATAATCTTCATTTAACTTGGTTTTACGATAGTAGACGTTGTAACCACGGCTTACACCATCAATTGTAAAGTATGGGTCAGTTACGCTGAGGTTGTAGTAATCTTGAGTTTCAGAACGAGATAAATCAACAGATACTCGATTTCCTGTACCCATAAAGTTAGTTTGGCTCAGACCCGCTTGGAATGTAATACCACCATTCTGAGAATAACCCACAGCAAGAGTTGTTGTACCTGAATGTTGTTCTTCAACATTCACATTTAAATCAACTTGGTCAGGAGAATTTGGAACACGAACTGGTTTGACATCTACAGTTTTGAAGAAACCTGTACGTTCTAAACGAACTTTAGAGAGATCAATTTTCTCGTTACTTGCCAATGCACCTTCCATTTGACGCATTTCACGACGTAAAACTTCATCAGCTGTTTTACTATTACCAGTGAAATTGATACGACGAACTGTAACTTGCTGACCTGGATTGATATAGTAATTTAAATTAACGATACCAGTCTGATTATTAATCTCAGGAACTACGTTTACCTCAGCGTAGTAATAACCAGCATTACCATACTTCCGAAGCAATAATTGTTTTACAGCATTCACTTTTTCTTGTGAATAAGTTTCACCATCTTTATAAAGTTTTAGAGCTTGTAATTCTTCCGGCTTATATAAAGCATCGCCTAAGAATTTTGTTTCGCCAAATTTAAACTGGCTACCCTCATCAACTGATACTTCAATAAAGATATTCTTTTTATCTTCACTGATATTCAATTGCGAGTTAATAATATTAAAGTTGATATAACCTTTATTTAAATATAAAGCGCGTAAAGCCTCTAAGCTCGCAGCCATTTTCTCACGTGCATAACGGTCATTACGTGTAACGACAGATGCCCAACCACTTTCCTTAACAGCAAAAGCCTGTTTAATATCACTGTCACTAAATACCGTATTACCAATAATATTGATATCAAAAACTTTTGCTGGAGTACCTTCGTTGAAATTCAATTTTAATTCAACGCGATTATTCGGTCGAGCAACAGTTTCTACCGTTACATCAGCATCATAACGACCTTGTTGTGTATATTGCTGCTCAAGTTCTGTTTCAATAATCTGCAAAGCAGATTTTTTGAAAACTTCACCCTCAGCAATTCCCATCTTTTTCAAACCTTGTTCTAAGGCTTCTTTAGGAATAAGTTTATTGCCTTTAAATTCCAATTTTGAAATTACAGGGCGTTCAATCACTTTGAAAACAAGGACATTATTTTCTTTAAATGCCTTAATATCATCAAAAAGACCTGAAGCATAAAGAGTACGAATCGATTCGGCAATCATTGGATCGCTGACTCTGTCGCCACTATTTACTGGTAACATCGAATAGATACTCGCAGGTGTTAAACGCACAAGGCCATCAATTCGTATATCTTGTGCAAGAAACTCATCTGCTGCGTATACTTGTTGTACCGCTGCCATCGCACTAACCAGTGCCAAAGGCATTAATAAATGTGTGTGACGCATGCCCATATATTTTCCAGTAAGTTAAATTCCATTTGCGCTTATAAGCGCATGAAGTCGTTAAATAAAGCCAAAAGCATCATGCTACCGAGCAGTACCATACCAACTTTTAGACCAAATATCTGTATTTGTTCAGAAACAGGTTTACCACGAATTGCTTCGATAAAGTAATAAACTAAATGACCACCATCGAGCATAGGAATAGGCAATAGATTTAAAATACCCAAACTTACACTCATCAATGCCATAAAGGATATAAATGTTTGCCATCCCATTTCAGCACTCTGACCCGCAACTTTTGCAATCGTAATTGGACCAGATAAATTATCCAAACCAATTAAACCACGCACCATTTTAACAATTGAGTTAAAAATCATATTAGAGAGCTGAACAGTTTTATCAACTGCAACACCTAAAGCTTCTAGTGGTGAATATTGGATTGTTTGCTTGTATTCATTCGGGATTGTGATCTTACCCACATCACTTTTCACACCAAGCACGCCCGATACATTCCCCATATTATCGCGCTGACCTTGAGGCATAACCTGTAAGTTAACAATTTGACCTTTACGATCAACAGCAATATTGAGTAATTTTTCAGGAGATTTTTGCACTACATCAACAACATCGAACCAATCTTTCATGGCGACACCATTGATCGAAACTATACGATCACCAACTTTCATGCCTTGACGAATCGCTGCACCATCTTCACTTAGCTCTTTAACAGTTGCAGGAATCACTGGACGGTATGGAAGAAAGCCTAAAACATCCAATGGTGATTGGCTCTGATCCTTTAAAAAATCTTTAATCGGTAAACTAAATTGCTTCTCAGTACCATTCCGATCAACAACAACTGAAACTTGTCCAGTTTCGCCAACTCTATCAACAAGCGTATAGTTTAATTTTTCCCATGTCGGCGTTGTTTGCCCATCCACCTCTATGATTTTATCACCAACTTTTAAATCAACTTGAGCAGCTGGTGTGTTTGGCATAATTTTACCAATACGCGTGTTAAGCTGTTCTTGAGCAGGTAAAAATAGAATCCAAAATAGGAAAATAGCAAAGATCAAATTGATTAAAGGACCTGCTGCAACAATAGCTATACGCTTCCAAGGAGACTGACGATTAAAAGCATACGGCAAATCTTCAGCAGCAACATTTCCCTCTCGTTCATCTAGCATTTTTACGTAGCCACCAAGTGGTAATGCTGACAATTGATATTGAATACCTGATTTTTTAGACTGCCATTTTAATAAAGTAGGACCAAAACCAATTGAATATACTAGAACTTTTACGCCGAGTTTACGTGCCACCCAATAATGACCAAATTCATGAATCGCAATTAATGGACCAAGCAACAAAATCGCTGCAACAATCATAAACAGTGCATTCATACGATTTAGCCTCCTATATCCACAATGTGTTTTTCAGCAATTTGTCTTGCGATCATATCAGTATGCAAAATGATGTCTATATTTTCTGCTTTAGCATTTTGTACATTTTGCAAAGCATAATCGACGACTTGTGGTATTTGTGTGAAACCTATCTGCTGTTTTAAAAATGCTGCTACTGCAACTTCATTTGCAGCATTGAGTACAGTTGGTGCCAACCCACCAGCACGCATGGCTTGACGTGCAAGATCTAATGCAGGAAAACGAATAATGTCAGGAGATTGAAAATTTAAGTGAGCTACATCAAATAGGTTTAATGCAGGAACATCTGTTTTTAAACGTTTTGGCCAAGCCAACGCATGTGCAATTGGAGTACACATGTCAGGATTTCCCATTTGTGCCAAAGTTGAACCGTCCACATATTGCACCATTGAATGAATGATACTTTGTGGATGAACCACGACTGTAACAAAATGTTCTGAAATTGAAAACAAATGACAAGCCTCGATAAGCTCAAGACCTTTATTCATTAAAGTGGCAGAATCGACTGAGATTTTTTGTCCCATTGACCAATTCGGATGTTTACAAGCTTGTTGAGGTGTCACATCTTTTAATTGATCAAGAGTATGATTTAAAAAAGGTCCACCTGAAGCCGTTAATAAGATTTGAGAAACACCTAACTGAGGCTGTCCTGTTCTTTCTACATCCAGATAATCATGCGGTAAAGACTGGAAAATCGCATTATGCTCAGAATCAACAGGTAATAATAATGCACCATGCTGACGTGCAGCCTGCATCATAATATCACCTGACATAACTAATGATTCTTTATTTGCTAGGAGTACTCTTTTGCCAGCTTTTACAGCCGCCAAAGTAGGAAGTAATCCTGCAGCACCCACAATTGCTGCCATGACAATATCAACATCGGCATGTTCAGCGATTGCAATCAAGCCAGATTGATCAGTGAGTATCTCTATATTTATTAAATTTTCTTGATTAAAAAGTTGTTTTAACTCAAGTGCTTTTTCATTAGGCACAACAACAACTTTTGGACGATGTTGCTTACATATTTTTAAAAGTTCATCTAAACGACTATATGCAGAGACTGCAAACACATTGTATTGGTCTGGATGCTGCTCCAATACTTTTAATGTACTTTGACCAATTGAACCAGTGACACCCAATATACATACAGCTTGCGTCATTTAAAGATCTACACCAATGAGTTTCAAAATATACATACCTGCAGCAAAAATTGGTGCTGCCGCAAGCAAAGAATCAATTCGGTCAAGTACACCACCATGTCCAGGCAAAACGCGACCAGAATCTTTGATTCCAGCACGGCGTTTAATCATTGACTCAAACAAGTCACCTAGAACAGATGCAAAGACTGTGATGATTGATAGAACTAAAAATAGGATAAGTTGAATAGCAGTTAAATTTAAATATGAATATTGTACAACCAACATAATAATTACTGTCGTCGCAACACCACCATATAATCCTTCAACTGATTTATTTGGGCTAACTGTTGGAGCAAGTTTTTTCTTACCAAACTTACGACCGACAAAATATGCACCACTATCCGCTCCCCAAACAAGAAGGAACAAATACATTAACCACCATGGCGAACTATGCCAAACTGAATATAATGCGGTGACCGCAGCAGAAATTAGGATAAAACCTATGGCATACAAAGATACATTGTACCAGTTATCAGATTCAGGGAAGTTTTTGACCCAGTAAATACTACCTAGCCAAGTTAAAATAGATGCAGCCCACAGTAATAAAGCAACATCATCAAAAAACAACGCAAGAGTTGAAACTGCTGCTACGCATCCACCATAAATCCAAGCTTTAGGCTTTGAAACCAGTGCTTCGCCATGAGGCATAAGTTTAAACCACTCATATCCAGCCACCCCCGCAGCTAAGATCATAAGAATAAACATTGGATAATGTGATTGCGTTGCAAACATGCAACTTAAAACAACAGCAACTAATACCAATGCGGTTATAATCCGCTCTAACATTATTAATTCTCTATTTTCGCTTGTTGAATCTGTTCAGATGTTTTACCAAAACGTCTTTCTCGCCCTGAAAATACATCAAAAGCGTGGTCTAATTCTTTTACTGTAAACTCAGGCCATAATGTATCTGTAAAATACAATTCTGCATATGCCGCTTGCCAAAGTAAGAAGTTAGATAAACGATAATCCCCACCTGTACGTATTAATAAATCTACGGCAGGTAAGTCATTTAGACTGACATATTTATCGAATAAATCAACATTTATCTGATCTACTTGAACTTTTCCATCTACAACATCTTGAGCGATACACTTGGCTGCATGCGCCATATCCCACATTCCGCCATAACTGATTGCAATCGTTAAAGTCATAGAATTGAAAGATGCCGTTTTTTGTTCTGCATATAACATTAAATCTTTTAATTCATTTGATAATTTAGAACGATCACCAATGAAACGTAATGCTATATTGAATTTTTCCATTCGAGGTAATTGTTCATGAATTGTGTCTTCTAACAATTTCATTAACAAATCAACTTCGAACTGAGGTCTATTCCAATTTTCACTTGAAAATGCAAAAACAGTTAAAGCTTGAACACCCACTCTTTTACAATGTTCAACGATCGGATCAAGGACATTCTTACCTTCACGATGCCCATCACCTTTTTGCAATTTATTTTTTTTTGCAAAACGATTGTTGCCATCCATAATGATGGCAACATGTTTTGGAAGAAGCGGTTCTTCTTGTAAGGTCATAAAAATTAGACCTTCATTAATTCTGCTTCTTTTGCAGCTAGACGTTTATCTACTTCTGCAACATATTTATCTGTGATCTTTTGAATATCTTCACCAGCACGGCGTTCATCATCTTCAGAAATTTCTTTTTCCTTCAATAATGCTTTGATATCACCTAAAACATCACGACGAATGTTTCGAATAGCAACTTTTGCATTTTCAGCTTCATTACGAGCAACTTTTTGCATGTCACGACGAGTTTCTTCAGTCAACGCAGGTAAAGGTACACGAATTGAATCAGCTGTAATTGGGTTTAAACCCAAATCACTTTCACGAATTGCTTTATCAATTGCAGAAACCATTGTACGCTCAAATGGCTGAACAATAAGCGTACGAGAATCTTCAACACCTACGTTAGCAACTTGATTCAAAGGAACGTCAGAACCATAGTAAGGAACCATCACACCATTTAAAATTGATGGGTGAGCACGTCCAGTACGAACTTTAGCAAAACCTTGTTCTAAAGAATCAAGTGTTTTCTGCATGCGCTGTTCGCTATCTTTTTTGAGATCGTTAATCATATGATCTTCCTTACTTATTCATTAGGTATTACAAAATATTTAAACATTAGTATAAAGAGCTTTCGGTCTCACGTACATTAGTTCGTAACGTGAGTACCCTCTTTTTCGCCCATTACTACAGAAAGCAATGCACCAGATTTGTTCATATCAAAAACTTGCAATGGAACATTATGGTCACGACACAAGCAAATCGCAGTTAAGTCCATTACACCAAGTTTTTCATCAAGTACTTGATCGAAAGTTAAGTTATCGTACTTCACAGCATCGTCATATTTGCTTGGATCTTTGTTGTAGACACCATCAACTTTCGTCGCTTTCAAAATAAGGTTTGCTTCAATCTCGATACCACGCAAACAAGCTGCTGTATCAGTTGTAAAGAACGGATTTCCCGTTCCTGCTACAAACACACAAACTTCACCTTGGCTTAAATGACGAATCGCATCACGACTTGAATAAGATTCAACAACTGTTCCGATCGGAAGAGCAGACATTAAACGTGTTTTAATGTTGCGACGAACTAATGCATCACGCATTGCCAAACCATTCATAACTGTAGCCAGCATCCCCATTTGGTCACCAGTTACACGCCCAACCAAACCGTCTTTTTGTAACTGACTTCCACGATATAAGTTACCGCCACCAACTACAATTCCGACTTGTACTCCTAAACCAACCAAGTGAGCAATCGAAAGCGACATTTGATCAAGGACTTGGGCATCAATACCCATATCTTTATTACCCGCTAAAGCTTCACCAGAAAGCTTTAACAAAATACGTGCATAACGTGGATTTTTAGAAGCTGACATACTTTTACTCCAAACCGACCAATCTCATAAATTCTTTTATCGCATTTAATATTAAGCAGACTTAATCTGAATTAACTTTGCAAATAAATCATATTCATCCGCATCAGTAATTTCGACTTCAAGCAGATCACCTGCTTTAATCACACTTTTATCAATATCTTCTACAAAAACATTACCGTCAATTTCAGGTGCATCCGCGTAAGAACGCGCCACCGCTACTGGAAATTCATCTTCCAAGCTGTCTACAAGCACAGTCATCTTTTGACCGATACGCTTTTGTAGTTTTGCAGCAGAAATTTCTTGTTGGACTTCCATAAAACGTTCATAACGTTCTTGCTTAATTTCTTCAGGTACGTGATCAGGAAGATCATTTGCCGTTGCACCCTCCACAGGTGAATAAGTAAAGCAACCTACGCGATCTAACTGAGCTTCTTTTAACCAATCAAGTAATATTTGGAAGTCTTCTTCTGTTTCACCTGGGAAACCAACCACGAAGGTAGAACGAATCACCAATTCAGGGCATTTTTCACGCCACAACTTCAAACGCTCTAACGTATTTTCACTATGAGCTGGTCGCTTCATCAATTTTAAGATGCGCGGACTGGCATGCTGAAAAGGAATATCTAAATATGGCAGGATTTTCCCTTGAGCCATTAGATCAATTACTGCATCAACATGTGGATATGGGTAGACATAATGTAGGCGCACCCAAATACCAAGTTGCCCTAACGCTTCGCACATGTCGTAAAACTTGGTTTTAACAGGCTGACCATTCCAAAAATCTAATTTGTATTTGGTGTCCACACCATAAGCTGAAGTATCTTGAGAAATCACAAGAACTTCTTTGACACCAGCGCGCTTTAATGCTGCTGCTTCATCTAATACACTACCTACTGGACGAGATACTAGATCACCTCGCATACTTGGAATAATGCAGAATGTACAACGGTGATTACACCCTTCTGATATTTTCAAATAAGCGTAGTGTTTAGGTGTCAAACGCACACCTTGTTCAGGGACTAAATCAATAAAAGGATTGTGTTTTGGCGGTGCAGGTACATACTCATGTACTGCTTCCATTACATCCTGATATGCTGCCGCACCTGTTACTTTAAGTACATTTGGGTGCATTTGGCGAATTTTGTCTTCGTCTTTACCTAAACAACCTGTTACGATAACTCGACCGTTTTCGCTCATGGCTTCGCCAATCGCGTCTAAAGACTCTTGTACTGCAGATTCAATAAAACCACAGGTGTTAACAACAACCAAATCTGCACCGTCATAATCTGATGCAACTTGATAACCTTCAGTCTTTAACTGAGTTAAAATTCGTTCAGAATCTACCAATGCCTTAGGACAACCTAAAGATACAAAACCGACTTTGGGGGTCTTCATGAATCTGCGCTCCACTTGAATCGGCGTATTGTATGTCTTTTCTCGCCTTCCGCATAGCTGCAAAGCCATCTCTTTGTGTAATGCACCAAAATACAACCAGTATTTTTAACAAAAACCAACATTGCACCAATTTAGAACACTATAAAATTTCAAAATAACTTAATGTATGTGAAAAATAACGTATAAATAGAACATTAACGAAATAAGTTATTGAAATTCCGCTAATACAAAGTTGGCTTGTATTTTGCATTATTAAGATTCATTACGTTAATGGCTATTCTTTTATATTGATATTAATTGCGCCATTTTAATACAGGACGATTCACAAATGGATCAACACACCACTATCGACTATCGACTTCTAGTAGATAATCTGACGACTGCCATCTTATTGGTCGATAGTAAGCTAAATATTTTTTATCTGAATTCAGCTTGTGAAGCATTGTTTGATATCAGTTTATTGCGCGCATCAGGTCAACCTGTCTTAAATTTGCTCCATGCACATGATGATACTTTTAATACTTACGAAGCCTTGCTTAATACTTTAAACAGTGGTCAGCATTACACCCGACGTGAAGCGGTAATTAATGTCAACTTCAAACCGATTCATGTTGACTATACCGTTTCCCAATTAAATTCAGGTAAAAGCTATCACCCATTATTATTAATTGAACTCAACCCTATCGATCGAATGCTTAAAATTTCGAAAGAGGAAAATTTAGTGCAACAACATCAAGTTGCTCGTCAACTTGTTCGTGGTGTTGCTCATGAAATTAAGAATCCATTGGCAGGCATACGTGGAGCAACACAATTACTTGCACGAAGCTTAAGTGATGATAGTTATCGAGAATTTACAGATATCATTATTAATGAAGTTGATCGATTGACTAATCTAGCTGATACCATGTTAGGTTCGCGCCAATTACCAAGTTATGAACATGTTAATGTCCATGAGCCATTAGAAAGAGTTAGATCATTAATCGCGAACCAGACCAAGAAAAAAATTAAGATCACACGTGATTATGACTTATCTCTGCCAGATGTTATGGCTGACCGAGATCAACTTATTCAAGTCATGCTGAATATCAGTGTAAATGCTGTGCAAGCGATGACTGAAAATAAAGAATTTTTCGTAGATTCTGAACCAGAGCTTACCCTTCGCACTCGTATCCAACGTCTCGTCACCATAAATGGTGTTTTAAACCGTTCAACGGTAAGAGTAGATATTGAGGACAATGGACCAGGTGTACCAGAAAGTATTTTAGAATCAGTATTTTACCCTTTAGTCACTGGGCGAGCAAAAGGTACAGGCTTAGGCCTCAGTATCGCGCAAAATATTATGCATCAACATAACGGAATGATTGAATGTCAATCCATTCCTGGAAAAACCATATTTAGCTTATATCTACCTTGGGAGTCAGACCGTGTCACGAAATAAAATTTGGGTAATTGATGACGATCGTGCCATGCGTTGGGTACTTGAAAAAACATTCAAAGAAGAAGGTTTTGACGTTACCAATTTTGAAGAAGCACAAACAGCGCTTGAACGTTTACACGATGAAGCTCCTGATGTCATTCTAACTGATATCAGGATGCCAGGAATTGATGGTTTAACTTTCTTATCTAAAGTTAAAAATACTCATCCAGAACTTCCAGTCATCATTATGACTGCACACTCAGATTTGGAGTCTGCTGTCTCAAGTTATCAGACGGGTGCTTTTGAGTATTTACCAAAACCATTTGATATTGATGAAGCACTCGCTTTAGTTAATCGTGCGATTCTACATCTCAATAAGCTACAGCAACAAGAAGCAACCAAAGCAGCAGCACCTCTGCAATCTACAGAAATCATTGGTGAATCTCCTGCAATGCAAGAGGTTTTCCGTGCAATTGGTCGCTTATCACAATCTCATATCACCGTATTAATTAACGGTGAATCAGGTACAGGTAAAGAGTTAGTTGCACATGCTCTGCACAAACACTCACCACGTCGTGCAAAACCTTTCATTGCATTAAACATGGCTGCTATTCCAAAAGACTTGATTGAAACTGAGTTATTTGGACATGAGAAAGGTGCTTTCACAGGCGCTAACACTCAACATCAAGGACGTTTTGAACAAGCAAATGGCGGTACACTATTTTTAGATGAAATTGGTGATATGCCATTTGAGACTCAAACTAGATTACTCCGCGTACTTGCTGATGGTGAGTTCTATCGTGTAGGCGGGCATGTTCCAGTAAAAGTCGATGTGCGTATTGTTGCTGCAACGCACCAAGACCTTGAAAAATTAGTGAACGAAGGTCGCTTCCGTGAAGACTTATATCATCGTCTAAATGTTATTCGCATTCATATTCCAAAGCTTGCACATCGCAGCGAAGATATTCCGATGCTTGCTCAACACTTCCTTGCTCGTGCAGGCAAAGAACTTGGTGTAAGCCCTAAAATTCTTAGATCTGAAACCACAGATTACATGCAGCAGTTACCTTGGCCGGGCAACGTCCGTCAATTAGAAAATACCTGCCGTTGGTTAACTGTCATGATCACAGGTCGTGAAGTCTATCCTGAAGATCTGCCTGCTGAATTGAAGCAAGTTCCTCTCCAAAAATCGAACAATGATCCAACTGCATCTGTTGCAACGACTAGTCCTGCAATCGTAGACCGAATTGCTGTTCATCACTGGGATGAGTTATTGGGTCAATGGGCAATTCAAAAACTTAAAAATGGCGAAATGAAACTTTTAGACATCGCCACCCCAATGTTTGAGAAAACATTGATTAATGCAGCACTTCAACAAACTCGTGGTCGTAAACGTCATGCGGCTGAACTTTTAGGTTGGGGACGTAATACCTTGACCAGAAAGTTAAAGGAGCTTGGTATGGACTCTGCTGATGACGAGGATGATGACGAAGTGCGCAGTGCATAAACCATAAAAAGCGAGTCAATGTGACTCGCTTTTTATTTGAGACGTTTTGAAACATTGATCTAGCTCATAACCATACTTTACATAGGGTTTTTGATATACTATTAAAAATCCCGCTATATCTAAGCCAGAGTAATGACTGATCTTTGTTATCCAAGTTGTGAACAACCTCAAACTCGTCGTGGGCAAGAGCGTCGACTTGCACTGCTGATTTGTGCAACTGATCTGTTCTTAGAACGCGGTTATGACGCTGTTTCTTTAGATGATATTGTTCATCATGCTGGCGGTTCAAAAACATCAATTTATAAGTATTTTGGCAATAAAGAAGGGCTTTTCACTGCGATCTGCGATTACCGCCGCGAAGTCTTCTTCAAAGATATATGTTTACCATACATTTGTAATGTTACAAACTTAAGAAATTACCTTGTACAAACGCTGCAAAGATTTTATCAACACATCATACAGCCTAAAAATATTGCATTCATGCGTATGTTTCTTGAGCAATCACAGAACAATACCGACCTTGCCCACTATCTTTATAATAAATGTGCGATGAACATTCAAAATAGTGTATCACTTGCGCTAGAACAAGCTCATCATTCAGGTGAAATTTTTTGCGAAAAGCCACAATTTTCAGCCACGATGTATTTTGGAATTCTTCGGGATGTTGAATGGCGTATTTTGATGGGTCTAGATGTACCCGCTGAAGACAAAGAAATATTTGATTATATTGATTTTTCTGTTGATTTGTTTCTAAAAGCTCATCAAAAAGTCTAATTCTTTTGCTTTTTCTTGAGCGTATAGTATAGTAGTCAATTCCTTTTTTGTTCACCACCCATTAAACAACAATTAATTATTGTTTTTATTCAATAATTATTGTGGGAGTAATTATGGCGCTTCGGCATTTCCTGACTTTAAGAGACCTGTCTTCTTTAGAATTGCAACGCATTTTAGATCGTGCTCATGAACTTAAACGCATGCAACATAGCAATACGGTATTCCAGCCTTTTGTTGGTAAAGTTTTGGGAATGATCTTCGAAAAATCAAGTACACGTACTCGTATTTCATTCGAAGCTGGAATTTGCCAATTCGGTGGTAATGCCATTTTCCTATCTCCGCGCGATACTCAGCTTGGTCGTGGCGAACCAATCGAAGATTCAGCTCGTGTAATTTCAAGCATGCTAGATATCGTTATGATTCGCACATTCGGTCATGACATCGTAGAGCGCTTTGCGTCTTATTCTACTGTACCTGTAATCAACGGTCTCACTGACGATCATCACCCTTGCCAACTTCTTGCAGATCTGCAAACTTATGAAGAGCATCGAGGTAGTATCAAAGGTCGAACAGTTGCATGGATTGGTGATGGCAATAACATGTGTAATTCGTATATCGAAGCTGCACACATGATGGGTTTCAAACTCAAAATTGCATCCCCAGAAGGTTACGAACCGAAACCTGAATTTTTAGCTGAATTTGCCGACTGTGTTGAAGTTTTCAATAAAGCTGAAGATGCAGCAGTGAATGCTGATCTGATCGTGACAGACGTTTGGGCAAGCATGGGGCAAGAAGAAGAGCAAAAATTAAGAGAAAAAGCATTTGCTGACTTCCAAGTAAATGAAAAACTCATGGATTTAGCACATCCAGACTGTTTGTTTATGCATTGCTTACCTGCTCATCGTGGCGAAGAGATTTCAGAAAATATGCTTGATCACAAAAACTCTGTGGTTTGGTCTGAAGCAGAAAACCGTTTGCATGCACAAAAAGCATTAATGGAATTCTTGCTTAATGAAAATTTAAAGAAAGACTAAATGAAAAAAACAGCATCAATTGATGCTGTTTTTTTTGACAAAAATTGAAGACTTGAAGTAAAAGACGTATATTAGATTAAATACTTTAGTGTAAATTTCTCATATTTTGAGAAGCAAACTAATTAAATAGTAGATATTATGACTTCCTTAGAACAAGCTTTATCACAAGTACCACACTTTTCCTTTGTCCATGAGCACTTATTTAACTCGGCGCAACCCACTATAGATCAACTTCATCATATTAAAGAATATGGGTGCAGTACCGTTATTAATCTATCTACTAGTAAATCTGCAGATCATCTCAATCACCAAGATCAAATTTGCTTAGATATCGGGCTGAATTACATACACATTCCAATTGACTGGGAAGTTCCAAGCTCTGATCAATGCTTACTTGTTTTAGATTTAATCGACCATCTTGTTAAAAATGAAATTGTCTGGCTACACTGCACAGAGAATATGCGTGCGAGTTGTTTGATTTATTTATATCGTCAGTATTATATGGATATGGATATGCCAACTGCCCAAGAGTTACTTCATCAGGTATGGGAACCTAATGAAACTTGGACTGGTCTAATTCACAGTGTTTCATTACAGCTACAAGGAAGAAAATCAACATTAGAATTAGAACAGTCACTGATTAACACAAATCATTTTACTTGATGAGAAATTAAAACCGTCGCTGTCGCTAAAATACCCTCTTGACGACCAGTAAAACCAAGCTGTTCTGTTGTTGTTGCCTTAATACTAATTTGCGTCACATCCACTTCTAATACATCAGCGATAGATTGGCGCATTTCTAAATTATGCTTAGCAAGCTTTGGACGCTCACATGCAACTGTAATATCTGCATTATTTAGATGATAACCTCGATCTAAGATTAACTGATACACATGCTTAAGCAAAACTCGACTATCAGCACCTTTGTATCGTGGATCAGTATCTGGGAAATGCTGCCCAATATCACCTAATGCTAATGCACCTAATAACGCATCGCAAAGCGCATGCAATACAACGTCACCATCTGAATGTGCTTTTAAACCCTGAGTATGTGGAATTTTAATACCTGCTAGAGTTACAAAGTCACCTTCTTCAAACGCATGTACATCGATCCCTTGTCCAATACGAATTTGAGCAACCATATGATTTTCCTTTTACAATATACCGAACAAATCTTGTATTCAGGCTTTCTATTTCGCTATAGTACGTTGAGCAAATTAGACTGAAAGTATAAGTGATTATGCTGTTTAACACTGTAAGAAATCAATTAAAGAAAACGGGTTACATTATTACATTGAGTTGTTTTTGCTCAACATTTGTGTACGCGAAATCTATCGATTGCACTAATAGCAAATTTCAAGGAAAGAAAATTTGCTTACAGCAACATTCTGATAATGTTCAAAAGCTAAATAATAAGTTTTTAACAGCTTATCTTGTTACAGATGCACCTTTGCAACTTTTACACGACACACAAAAACTCTGGCTTAATCAAATTCAACAATGCAAATCAAAGACATGTTTTCAGCAACAATTTGATTTGCGTTTTGATGATTTGAACTTTTATACATCGATGAATCAAACGCTCACGCAACATTATTTAAAATTTGAGAATGGTAGATTGTCTGAGCTTCCTGTGCATTTACAGATTCATCAACTTGATAAAGATAAGCTAAAAATTGAAGGTATAGCCTACCGCAATCCAAACAATCGCATTGAAACTCAAACTATGTCTCTGCTTGCATACAGCACACCCGAAAAAAAGAACCAAATTATTGATAATGAAAAGAAATGCCAATATCAGTTTGATTTTCAAAAAGCTCTACTTGTTATTAAAAGTGATCAAAAAGGATGTGAGCGTTTTACAGGAATATATCGTTTATATGATTAAGAAGAATTATGAAAAAATGCCGATGTATAAACATCGGCATTTTTAATTTAGTTTGGAAATTTTTGTGAGATTTCTTGACTAATAATCACAGCGGTAGCTGCTGATAAGGTCCATCCTAAATGTCCATGTCCCGTATTATAGAAAACACGTGATTGTCGACCTTGCTTAACGACAGGCAGCATATTTGGCATCATTGGACGCAATCCCGCCCAAGGTACTGAATGCTCTGTAGAAATATCAAAATTTTGGTTAACCCAATTGATTAATGGTTGAATCCGATCAGCACGTATATCACGGTTATAGCCATTAAATTCAGCTGTACCAGCCACACGGAAACGATCTGCGCCCAAGCGTGATGTCACAATTTTTGCACTTTCATCTAACAGACTGACCCAAGGTGCATTCTTGACACTACGTTCATCTTTGAGTTGCACTGTGATTGAGTATCCTTTCACTGGATACACATTGACGCTATCTCCAAGCATATCTGCTAACTGATAACTTCCCACACCACCACACACAACAATCAAATCCGCTTCAATTTCAGTGTGCTCTTCAGATTCAGCATCCATATTTTCAGAGCTTTTTTTACATTGAATAATCACTTTGTCTTGTAAACATTTTACGTCTACAACATCCAATCCAAAGCGATAATTAACACCATATTCTTCAGTTTTTTGTGCTAAGCCTACTGAATATTTATGGATATCTCCAGTCGCATCTCCAGCTGTGTAATATCCACCATAATAATCTCCAGTCAACGTAGGCTCTATTGCTCTCATTTCCTCTGGAGTGATTGCATTACGCTCAAGTTTTCCTTCTACTAAGATATCATTCACTTTTTTTGCAATTTCGAAATCTTCTTTTGTATGGTACATGTGCAAAATGCCACGCTTTTCAAGATCGAATGACAGATTCTCTTTTTCAGCGACCTCAAAAAGACGTTGTCTAGCCATAAGTGCTAAACCCACTGTTTCAATGGTATTTGCTTTGTAGTTTTTAATATGTGTTAAGAATTCGACCAACCAACGATATTTATGCACACTGAAAGAAGGATTGAGCAACAATGGTGCATCTTTTTTACTCATCCATTTAATGCCCTTTAGCACTGTTGCTTTTTGATTCCAGACTTCAGCATTACAAGCGGATAACTGCCCCCCATTCGCAAAAGAGGTTTCCATCGCTGGAAATAGATGACGATCAATTACCGTCACTTGATAACCTAATTTTATTAATTCATATGCAGACGTTACACCCGTAATCCCCGCACCAATAACAACAACATGAGGCATAGCTAACTCCTAGAAATGCAAAGCATTCCTTTTTTGTATAGCCCCATCTGTCATGGTACCTGAGAGTTTCGGCAGATGATTACCAATTAATCATTAAGCCTTCCCCTTCGGTGAGTGTTTTGTGTAGAAAATAAATTGTGTTGTTTCTACATTAAGAGCACTGCTCTCCAGATTGTATTTATATTATTACAGTCCTTTTGCCTGAGAGTTTCCGGGGTCGTTGCTCCTTCGGCGAGTTCATTGAAGAACTTCTCTCCCGCAATAATATTTATATCCCTATAAGCAATATATATGCCGTAGTGAAATACAGACATGAATATGTTGTAATTCTTTGTAGGTCGTTCTTTATTCTACTCTAAATTTGCTCAAGAATAAAAAAAGCAGACGATTTGTCTGCTTTAGATTTTTAGAATTTGCATTGCAAAATTTGTTCAGAGAAATTTCCTTTCCAAAGTTCTCTTAACTTAGGTAAATAAAATTTTTCTCCAATCATTACTAATTCAGCATCAATCAAAGCATGGATTTCGTGCATTAAAATATAATCAAGCTCAATCAATGATAACTGAGGATGCTTTTGGGAAATTTGCTTACGTCTGATCTGCGCTTTCTTCACTAAATCATTCGCAAAATTCTTATCTTTATATGTTGTGATTGCACTCAGGCGTAGCTCAATAATCCCCCAACCTTCAACAAGCTTTTTAAATACATCAAAATCACTCGATGTAGCTTCCCATGTTACGTTTTCTAAATTGTTGTCTTCAGGTAGTACAGGTAATAATAAATCGGCTGTACTAGGAAATATTTTTTTTAAATTTAACAGAAACTTAACAGGATTTTCATTTGGAATATCTGAAAATTGGATATGAGTTTGAGTATCTGTTAAATAGATTTTGAGCATAACAAAGCAACAGTCAAATAAATCAAAAGCGTATTGTACGCAGTTCACTTTATAAAAACTACTCATAAAAAACCTCAGCAAAGTGAGGTTTTCTTCTTGATATATTTAAAGTGCTTTATTTTGTGTTTGGAGAGACCATATTTTCTGGCTTAACTACCTCATCAAATTGTGCTTCGGAGACTAAACCAAGTTCTACAGCGACCTGCTTAAGGGTTTTATTTTCTTTATATGCTGTTTTAGCTACTTTGGCTGAATTTTCATAACCAATCACAGGATTAAGTGCAGTGACTAACATTAATGAATTATGCAAGAAATAATCAATTTTATCTCGATTTGGCTCAATTCCTACTGCACAATGATCGTTAAAACTATTACAAGCATCGCCAAGCAATTGAATAGATTGTAAAAGATTATAGGCAATCACAGGCATAAAAACATTTAGCTCAAAATTACCCGATGCACCTGCGACATTGATCGTCGTATCATTTCCTAACACTTGAGCAACAACCATCGTCATAGCCTCACTTTGAGTTGGATTGACTTTGCCAGGCATAATGCTAGAGCCAGGTTCATTTTCAGGAATCCGCAACTCCCCAAAACCACAGCGTGGTCCACTGGCTAACCATCGAATATCATTCGCGATCTTATTTAGGCTGACAGCTAGCGTTTTTAGAGCACCTGAGGCAAATACGGCAGCATCTCTTCCTGCCAATGCTTCAAACTTATTAGGTGCTGTTATAAAAGGTAGTCCCGTCAAACCACTTAATTGTTCAGCTGCTTTAACTGCATAGTCTGGATGAGCATTCAACCCAGTGCCAACAGCCGTTCCACCAAGTGGTAATTCATACAAACCAGCTAATGCCTGGTTTAAACGCTTAAGTCCATGTTCAAGCTGTGAGACATAGCCACTAAATTCTTGACCCAATGTAAGCGGCGTTGCATCTTGTAAATGTGTACGTCCAATCTTCACAATGACATTAAATTCTTCTGATTTAGCGTGCAGAGTATCTTTTAACTTCTCAACGGCAGGGATTAATAATTCATTAATTTGAAGTGCGGCAGCAACATGAATCGCTGTAGGAAAAGAATCGTTTGTCGATTGAGCTCGATTTACATGATCATTTGGATGTACAGGATTTTGGGTACCTAAAGCATGACCAAGCTTCTGATTTGCAATATTTGCAATCACTTCATTGCAATTCATATTACTTTGCGTACCCGAGCCCGTTTGCCACACTACAAGTGGAAATTGATCATCCCACTTGCCTTCAATCACCTCTTCAGCAGCATCTACGATATATTGGCTTAACTCTTGAGGCAGTTGTTTTAACTCAGCATTAGTTATTGCTGCGGCTTTCTTTACAAGCCCCATCGCACGAATCATTGCTCTTGGTAATCTTTCATTTCCTATTTTGAAGTTTTGCAAACTTCTTTGAGTTTGCGCCCCCCATAAAGCATTGTTTGGAACTGCAACCTCACCCATCGTGTCATGTTCAATTCGCATTTGCATAAAACACCTCAAATTCAATCAATAAACTTTTATAAATGGGCTAGAGCGGATGGTGCTTTGGCTTATATTTCTATCCTAATGAAAGCAGCTATAAATGTAAATAAGAATCATTATTTATTAGTTGCCCTTCAAAATATTGAGATAAAATCTCCATTCATCCTCAATCATCTGGGTTAAAGAACGCTTAGGAGTCCAATTCAATATTTTCGCAGCCTTATCGATATTCGCCCCAAGCTGACTAAGCTCCTCATGTTGATAAACAGCCGGCTGCACGCGTATCTCCATTTTGGTTACTTTACTAATTTCTTCAATTAATTTGCTTATTGAAGTTAAATCATTATGGGCGATATTAAAACTCTCTAAGCAACCTTGTTGAGTTGATAACCAATGTAAAGATGCTAATACAGCATCACAAGCATCCAATACATGCAAAAAACTTCGCTCAACAGTACCATCAGTAGTATTTGCCTGATTTTGGAGTTCAATGCACTCTCTTTGCATCGCGGCAACCTGCAAAGCGAGTGGTACGATATTTTTAGGCAATTGCGGAACGTATTCCCCTAAAACCCCATGTTCAAATGCACCAACAATATTAGACAATCTTAGATTTACCATTTTCCAATCATGGTCGACTTTGTAAGTATCAGCGATGATGTCTTCAACCATTTGTTGCGAACGGATATAAGGATTTGAATAGGTATAATTAAATTCCGTATCCTCAATCAATTGATCATCTGATTTACCATAAACGGCTAAACTGGAAATATTAACTAGTTGCCGAACACCCATCCGTTGCATCGCACGGAGTAAACTCATAATACTACTGACATTATCGTTATAATATTCAAGTGGTTTTAACACGGATTCTTCTAAAGATTTAAAACTTGCCGTGTGAATAACAGTGTCTATTGAGTATTGTTCAAAGACTTTATTTAATGCAGGTGTATTTCGGACATCGAGCTTGGCAAATGGTATATACATACCTGAGATATACTCTAGGCGTTCCAAAGTTTGCAATGTAGAATTAGCTAAGTTATCAACAATGACGATCTCATGACCTCGAGCCAATAAACTCAAGGCAATGTGGGAACCAATAAAGCCTAAACCACCTGTCACCAAAATCATTGTATACTTACCTTCTTTTTAATATGTCCATCATTTGCCGACTATATCTATAGTGAATGTTCAATGAGTACACTACTATTAATTACCTCAGCACCAACGTCTATCATCGCTTGGCATGCTTTTGGTTTAGCTCAAGCATTGCAAGACAAGCATGAAGAGTTTCGTGTTTTCTTTTACCAAGATGGTGTTCAAGTCGCGAATGATTTTCAGTGGTTTCCTGATGATCAACGTAATTTGAAACATGAATGGCAAAAACTTGGTATTCGACTCCCTGTCTGTGTCAGTGCTGCTCTCGCTAGAGGAATCACTGATGCGGACAATGCGCAACGTCATTCGCTACAACATCACAACTTAGCTCAAGGATTTGAGTTAGTCGGTCTCGGTGAATTAGCTGATGCTGTGCAAAGCTGTTCGCGGTTAATTCAATTTTAATTCTAAGTTCTTTATTAGAGTGTTGCTTTTAAAAGGTAAATTGTGTGAAAACTGTACTCGTCATCCTAACGCAGCCCAATTTGACCAGTTTGCAAATCAACGAAAGTTTATCTGCTACTATGGTTTTAGCAACCTTTGGTATATCTGTCAAAGTATTATTCAAAGACGCTGCAATTAGCCTACTAAACAATAAGCTACAATTTAATCAATTCCGTGATGCTTTTAAAATTGCATCCAATATGGTGGAAAGTTTTGAATTTTATGATTTGACACCAATTCTGATTGAAGAAAAAAATAAAGATCGTCATGAGGTTCAAAATTCTGATCAAGATATAGAACTGGTTAACCTGCTTCCTGAATTCGTTCGATCATTTGATCATGTCTTATATTGGTGATTGAGATTTCCCCATGAACAAAAAAACATTAATTACCATTCAGGCACCATATAGCAATCTGGCGAAAGTTTGGAGCGAGCTATATCAATTTGCATTAGTTGACGACCCGATCGTGATCATGGGTGAAGCTTTGTTAGCTGTACCTGATGAAATTTTTAATAATTATCGGAGCATATATTGTTTAGATTCAGATGTTAATTTACTAAATCAGACTAATCACACGCAAATCAACATTTTGCAATACTCTGATTTTGCTGATTTAATTTTAGAATTTAATCATTGTGTTACACTTAAATAAGATATTTTTTAATTTTTGCTTAGGCTATTTTATGCAATTAGAACTAGATCAAGACGGACATTTAGTTGACTATACCGTTTGGAACCATGAAGTTGCTAAGGAGCTTGCTAAATCATTAGATTTGGAGCTTACAGAATGGCATTTTGAGGTTTTAAATGCTGTACGTCAGTTTTATCAACAGTTTGGACATTCTCCAGCTACCCGACCACTAATAAAATTTTTAATGAAAACGGTAAACCCTGAGATTAACAATGCTGAACTACAGCAGAAGTTCAATACAGGTTTAGTTGCACGCCACTTAAGCCGATTGGCGGGTGTTCCCAAACCTGCAAATTGTTTGTAAATATTTCTGATTCAAGAGAATTTTTTGGCGCAAGCAACACACACAATTACACAAATCGTCACTATAAGCATCGATAGACTCACTTGTTCTTGTAAAAAAATTGATGCTATTGCCAATCCAAATAAAGGCTGTAGTAGTTGTAATTGCCCTATAGCTGCAATCCCACCTTGCGCCAAACCTCTATACCAAAAGAAGAAACCTATCAACATGCTAAATATCGATACATAAGCTAAACCTAATTTAGCTTTCAGCGAGATCAACTCAAAATTAGCTGGTAAATATGAATAGGAAAAAAATAACATGATGGGAAGCGGGATCAGCAATGCCCAACAAATCACTTGCCAACCTCCCAAATGTTTAGATAGTTTTCCTCCTTCGGCATAACCAAAACCACAAAATAAAATCGCCAGCAACATAAGAAAGTCACCATAGTTAAATAACCAACTATGACTTTGGAACAACATAAAGACGAAGACAATTAAAGCGCCGAAGATTGAAAATATCCAAAATATTAAACTTGGTCGTTCTTCATTACGTAGCACTCCAAAAATTGCTGTAGCAAGTGGAAGTAAACCAATAAAAACAATAGTATGTGCTGCACTCACATATTTCATTGCTAAAGCTGTAAAGAGTGGAAAGCCAATAACCACACCAATTGCAACATATAAAAGACCAATCCAGTCCTCTCGTTTTGGTAACTTCTGACCAGATAAAATAAGTAAAAATAACCCCAATACACCTGCAATTGCAGCTCTCGCAACTGTTACAAAAGTTGGACTCATATCCATCACAGCAACTTTAGTAGCTGGTAGTGAGCCTGCAAATATCACAACTGCAAGAAATCCATTCAACCAACCATTACTCACAGCTTTCATATATATTCTCCGAATCTATAAGGAGAATCTAAACTGTGATAAGGTGAATGCTCCATAGACAATACAGTACAATATTAAATAACTGTATTGGTATTGAACACAATACAGTTGGCGAATATTAGATGAAGAATACAAAGATCAATTTTGTGATTTCTTATATTAATGAGCAAATTAAAACACGTTCTCTAATGACAGGTTCACGTCTACCTTCTGTGCGTGCTTTAGCCAAAATGCTCGGCTTATCAATATCAACAGTTGTTGAAGCATATGAACGACTTGCTGCACAAGGCATCATTGAATCTAAAACAGGTTCCGGTTTTTTTGTTTCAGCTCCATTAGCACCTTTGTCTATTTCTGAAATTCATCCCAGATTTATTGATCGTAATATTGATCCACTATGGATATCTAGGCAGTCTTTAGAAGCAAAAGAAAATGTATTAAAACCGGGTTGTGGCTGGTTACCAAATGATTGGATGCCACACGAAAATATACGAAAAGCCATTCGAACGGTTTCTAGAACTCATAACAATATTCTGACCGATTATTCAACACCACTTGGTTTGCGACCGCTCAGAGAATTGATCTCTCGCAAATTATCTAATCGTGGCATAGAGGCATTATCTGAACAGATTCTGCTGACTGACTCAGGGACTCAAGCAATTGATCTGATTTGCCGTTACTTTCTTAAGCCAAATGATGTCGTTTTAGTTGATGATCCATGCTATTTTAATTTTCATGCATTATTAAAAGTACATCAAATTCAGATCATTGGCATTCCATATACTCAAATAGGGCCAGATCTTGACGCATTCGCAAATGCCATCACAACTTATAATCCCCGACTGTATATCACCAATTCAGGTATTCATAATCCAACAGGGTCTGTATTAACTCCAACAATGGCTTATCAAATTCTGAAACTTGTCGAAAACTCTAACCTTATTGTAATTGAAGATGATATTTTCGCTGATCTTGAATTAAATCCAGCCCCTAGACTTGCTGCGTTGGATGGACTTTGCCGAGTCATACAAATTGGTAGTTTCTCAAAGACACTTTCTGGCTCTATACGGACAGGTTATATTGCAAGTAAGTTAGATTGGATAGAGGATTTAACTGATATAAAAATAGCGACTAGTTTTGGAGGAAATCATCTGTCTGCAGAGATTGTCTATTTTGCACTTACGGATAGCAATTATAGAAAATACCTCGAAGATTTAAAAATACGGCTTGCTAAGGCAATGGATTACACAATAAAAAACTTAGAACAATTAGGTATTCGGCCTTGGATAAAACCTCAAGCTGGAATTTTTTTATGGTGTAAATTAGATGAAAATCTAGATAGCTCAATAATTGCGCAAAAATGTCTTGAAAAAGGTATTGTTTTAGCGCCTGGTAACGCTTTCAGTCAAAATAAAAATTACAAAAACTTTATTAGATTTAACGTCGCACAATGCTTAAACCCTAAAATTTTTGAAGTTCTATCTCACGTAATAAAACATGAGATAGAACAAGAAGAAATTTGAATTAAGCTGTCTTCTTCTTTTGCTCCACGAAAGCGAAATATCCTGGTCCCGCTGCAACTCTTACATCTTTTACATGAATAGGCTCTTCGCATTCAGAACAAACCACTTTGGGGCTAATTTTCTTGCCGCAATTTTTATGTGTAAATTCTATCGGCTTACCTAACCCTTTATCCATCCATTTGTCAGCCCACTGTACCATCGAAAGAATGATTGGATACAAGTCTAGTCCTTTTTCAGTAAGTTGATATTCAAACCGCTCTTGGCGTTCTACATAAGGAACTTTAACTAAAATTTCATGCTCTACGAGGCGTTTTAAACGTTCTGATAACACATGACGTGTTAGCCCTAAGCTGCGCTGGAAATCATCAAAACGGCGTATACCCATAAAAGCATTCCGTAGAATCAACATTGTCCAACGATCACCTAAAACCGAAAGTGTTCTAGCAACAGAACATGGTTGCTCACCGATTTCTTCCCATTTCATTATTATCACCTAATTATTTTTTAAAGTATTAAAAGACACCATCCATGTCTTGAACCGTATTATTTAGAAGAACAACAATACTGACATTACACTAAACCAGTTTATTCATTAGATGCAATATCAGAACTCGTCAACAGCACCTAAAAAATAAATCTAGTTACATAATGTAATCAAAAAATTAAGTCACTATAAATACACCTGTTAATTCTTGTCCAATCTCAAGTTTAGTATTTGCAGGAACTCGAACCAAACAATTTGCTTGCATTAAATTACTGAGCATATGTGATTGTTGCTTAGCTAGACTTTTTAATTTTAATTGTCCATGTTCGTAATAAGCCTGCATTCTTAAAAAACGCTCACGTGCATCAGATTTAAGCTCGTGTGTTAATGTTCCGCTAAACCAATTGACTGATTGATCTTGATTTTGCAATGCATCTAATAAAACCTTGCCATAGATTTGCATGCAAACATAAACTGCAGCTGGATTTCCAGGCAAGCCAAGTAAAAAACAGCGATGCTCATCTTCAATATATTGGGCGAAGAAAAGTGGTTTACCTGGTTTTTGTTTAACTTTCCAAAATATTTGTTCGAAACCTGCTTCAAATGAACAAGGACGGACAAAATCATAGTCCCCAACAGATACACCACCTGTGGTGATGATCACATCATATTGTTGTTTTAATTGGTTAAAACATTGAGTAACACGTTGAGACTCATCTGCTATGTGCAGAATATTTACCTCTATGCCGTAATCTTCAAACCATGCTTTTAATAAAGGTCCATTTGCATCAAAAACTTTGCCAGCTTTTAAATCTTCTGGTGTTTCAGCAACTTCATCACCAGTGACGAGTACAGCGACTTTAGGTAGTCGATATACAGCAATACTTCGTACACCGATCATACTCAATGCTGCAAGCGCACCAATATTAATTTTCTGACCACATTCAGCGATCTTCTGACCTAATTGAATTTCCTCGCCTGCAAAACGAATATCTGCTTGTTGCTGAATATGTTCGACTAATCGGATTTTATTATTTGATTCGATCTTTACAATTTCTTGTCTAGCGACATGTGTTGTGCCAGTTGGAATCTTACCCCCAGTAAAAATACGTATGGCTTGTCCCTGCAGAAGTTGATGATCAAGTTCACTTCCTGCTTTTATCTCTCCAATGACTTCAAATACTGAATCTTGAAGATTTTCAGAGGATGAACATATTGCATACCCATCCACAGCACTTTGTGAAAAAGTAGGTAAATCGACCCCAGAATACACATCTTGAGCCAAATAACGATTCAGACATTCGGTTAATGGCAGTTGCTCTACCGTCAATGCGCTAGGCGTTGACTGAATCAACGCCAAAGCATCATCAATACTGATCAACCCTTTCTCAGCACCACATCCTGACATTACTCATATCCCCCTGGATGTGGCAAATCTCGGCAAACATCAAAGATATGTACTAGAGCTGGCAAAATTGCAGCCATTGATTCACTTGCGCCGCCACGACTACCAGGTAAAGTCACTACTAACGAACGATCAATAAAACCAGCCACCCCACGCGACATAGCCGCATATGGCGTACGTTTCTGTCCAAAAGAACGCGCCGCTTCCATCAAACCATCTAATTTTCTTTCTAACAATGGCTCAAGCGTATCTACCGTTATGTCACGCTTCCCGATTCCTGTACCACCAACAGTCATAATGCATGCATAAGATTTGGTCAGCTCTAACACTAGATCCTTTAATTGATCAGATTCATCAGGCAGAATTTGATAATGAATTGGATCAAAACCAGCTTCTGTCAAAGTATCAACAACTGACTTTCCTGCCGTATCAGGTTTGCGACCAGCTGCCACAGTATCTGAGAGAACAATCACTGCAGCAGAAACAGGTTGACGTAAGGTACGTTTGAAATGTGATTTTCCGCCTTTTTTCTTGAGTAATTTACATTGATCTAAACAAAGCTCTTCTGGCTCACAATGCGGTTTTAACATGTCATATAACGTTAAACCTGCAAGACTGGCAGCTGTGAGTGCTTCCACCTCAACACCTGTAGGACCAATCGTTTCTACAGTGGTTAAAATTACGACATGATCATCATTTAATTCATATTCAACATCGGCACGATAAATCGGTAGTGGATGGCAAAGTGGAATCAGCTCATCCGTTCGTTTCGCTGCCAATATACCTGCAATACGTGCAGTTTTCAGCGCATCACCCTTTTCAGTATTTCCGTCACGTAGGAGTTGAATACAATGTGCAGGTGCATGTAAGACAGCTTGTGCTTCAGCTACACGATAACTTTCGGGTTTCATCCCAACATTTTTCATCTCTACTTCCTAAATTTAATCGTGTGTATGGTCATGTGCACAATGTTCATGGTGCTGATGCGTTGTTGATTCTGCTTTTGATAAAGGAGAACTCAAGTGCTTTTTCGATTGAAGATTATCAGTAGTATCTTTTCGAATACAACAGCCTTCAACGTAATGGCTTGTTCCATCTGTGAAAAACTCCTCTTTCCAAATTGGAACTTCATGCTTGACTCGCTCAACAGCCTCTTCACAAGCTTGAAATGCTTCACGGCGATGCGCAGCATACGCAATTGCAATAATTGCGGTGTCACTCACATCCAAATAACCAATACGATGAATCACTCGAACATAAGAAACTTGATATTTATCTTTAATTTCCTGTTCTATCTCACGAATCATCTTTTCTGCGACAGGCGTGTAAGAGGTATACTTAAGTGCTTTTACTGCTTTTCCTTCATGATGGTTTCGTACTGTTCCTATGAAAACATCAATCCCGCCACATTCAGGAAATGACTGAATAGGATCAAAAATATCTAAACTTAATGCTTGATCTTGAACTCTTGAAAACTCACGCATTTCTAACCTCCAGCAACAGGTGACAAAAGTACCACTGTGCATGATGAATTTAGTATGGTCTGACGTGTCACAATATCTTCACCTATCGCGCAAGCACATTTATCCATAGCCTTTGTAGCATCTGGATAACGATCTACAATATGATTTAAAACATCTAAAATTAAACTTTCTTTAGCAAACTCAAATTGAAGTGGTTTGGGTAGTAATCTTTCTATCTCTCCAAAAGCTTCTATTTTAATTTCTATGGTTTGCATACCCTCTCCATATTTTTCAATCTAACCTCCAAGCATGTGCATACTAATTTTACGTACTTGTTGGTTTTGTATCGCGTGATAACCTTTGGCCTTATGCCAGATATAAGGTTTAATTTTTTGATCTAACATTTGATATGACACTTCAGATAAACCAATATGTTGTTTAATGGTGTTCAACAAATCGTTTTTGATATTCAAACCTTGTTGAGCAAATAAACAATTGAATAGTTCACCTTGTGCAGTTAGACGAATACGATCGCACTCACCACAAAATGAGTGGGTAATCGTCGAAATGATGCCAATTCGATAATCATCATCTAATCGATATTGGCGTGCTGGTTCATGATTTTGTTGAAGTAGCTCAATAGCATAATGAGGTTTTAATCGCGCTAATATTTCTGCTTCGCTTACTACAGCATCTTTTGTCCAATGTTGATCACCGTCTAGCGGCATAAACTCAATAAAACGTAATGGAATATTTTGATCTTTTGCCCATCTCACCATCGGTAGAATTTGATCATCATTGTGATCTTTCATTAAAACACAATTAATTTTAAAAGGGATTTCAGCTTTTTGAGCGGCTTTTATTCCTTCTAGTACAGGATTAAGTTCTTTCTTGGTTAGTGCTTTGAATTGTTTTGCATCAATACTATCGAGGCTGATATTTAAATCATCCAAACCAGCAGCTTTTAATTGATCAGCGTACTTCGCTAGGTAATGACCATTAGTCGTCATTGAAATACGTTTTAAACCAATTTTTTTTAGTTGCTGTAAGTCACGGATGAAATGAACAACTCCTTGTCGCATTAAAGGTTCCCCACCTGTAATACGAATATTCTCAATGCCTTGTTTCACCATATAAGTACAAAAAACCAAAAGGGATTCGAAACTTAATAAATCTTGCTTTTTCATCCATTCAGGATGTTCAGGCATACAATACACACATTTAAAATTGCAACGATCTGTCACCGAAATACGTAACTTACGCTTAATACGACCATACTGATCTTGTAAGATCGGTAAATTCGTTTCAGGTATTTCATGCTTCATCATATGCACTCATATTGTGAATTTTCTCATCTTGTTCAGCACAAGTTGTGTGCGTATCTATTTTCCTGAACATATGAGAATTTTACTTAAGCAATTATTATTCCAATTTCTAAAATTCATCAATCATATAGTCTGTGTTTAGTTGAATGAACTTATCATTTTAATACTAGAGCAAAATCTGATGATTTATAGCAGATTATCGTTAAATGAAATTGCACTATTTCAAAACATATATAAATTTAAACGCAATAAAATAGTGCAAATCAACTCAATCTATCAACTATGCCGCAGGCTTCTCTAGTCGTACAGGCACATATTTATGATATGGGGTTTTCGATAAAGGATCGCAATGCTTTAACGAAGTTAATCGATTCAATTCAGGTCCGATCGCCTGCCCCCCGTTATAACGTAAACCATAGCCATGTGGCAGCGAAACAACCCCTTTTCGCATTCCCTCATCGATCTCTACAACCACTGCAATCTGCCCATGTTCCGAAATACACTGTAATGAGTGACCTGTCTCTACGCCAAAATGAACTGCATCTTCAGGATTCATTCTCAAGCGACCTTCTGCATCAACCTTACGCCATGCTGGATCACGGTAGATTTGGTTTGCGTTATAGCTACGGCGCTCACCTGCCAATAAGACAAATGGAAACTGATCACTTGTACCTTGAGTTTGTTGATTCAGTTGTGCTAGCTCAATCAACATTTCAGGGATTACTAAATGAATCTTTTTATCTTTATAAGCGACTAAATCCCAGACATCATCATAGTTGTGTTTAGAGAGAATCACGCCTGAACGTTTTTGCAATATCGCTTGGAATAAGTTTACGCCTAATGTTAAACGATTCCCTTTATAACCCGCTTGTTTGACAGCTTTATAATACTGAGCAGAATACTGCATACACAAAGGCAATAATAAAGCCGTTGATGCGGCGTCATTTGGTAGTGTCTGCCCAAGTGTTCGATAAACAATAGATGCCGCAAATGGGACTAACTTTTTATTTTTCACAAAACTGGCAGCAAGTGCAGCAAAATAACCTAGATATGCTGTTTTAGCGGAATCCTTTTGCGCGATCTTATTCAGTAAAGGAAATTGTTTGGGAATAGCACCCATGGCTTCAAGTAAGCGAGTATAGATTTCTGGTTCAGGCAGCGTATTGGCTTGAGCTTTAAAAAGCGGATGACGTAAATGGAAACCATTTTGTGGGAATTCCAAATTAAAGCCCGTAAATTCCCACTTTTCAAATTGACTATGCGCTGGCAACACATAATGGGCTAATCGCGCTGTTTCTGTCATTGCAACATCAACCACAACTAGCAACTCCAATGACTGGAATGCTTGTTCATAAGCTGCGGTATCTGGATAGGTGAGCAATGGATTGCAACTATCTACAAAGACTGCACGTACTCGCTTCTCGCCTGCTTTTAAAATTTCGTCAGGCAAAATATTTGGTGGGAAAAAACCTGATATTGGGAACATCTTATGATGAACCGTACGACGATATTTAGGATTACGCTCATCAGTATTGCTCAAGATCGGAATAAACATAGTATGTAAGTTATTCGTTCCCTGTTTACCAAAATGCCCTGCGAGTAAATAAAGTAGTTTTTCCAAATATCCGTTTAATGTTGTGTTTAAAGTATGCTGAATCCCTAAATCAATACGAACACAACCACGCTTAGCTTTGGCAAAATCACGGACAATTTGATAGATCAATTCAACTGAAACATCTGCCTTCTCAATATATTGCTCAATTGGGATGGCTGAAAATGCTTGTTTAACTTGCTCAAACCCATGCGTATGCTTTTGAATAAATGCTTGATCATACAAATCTTCGCGTAACATGATCGCAATCATTGCAGACATCAAATAGGAATCTGTACCTGGTTTTAATTGCACATGGATATCAGCTTGCTTAGCCGTTTCAGTAACACGCGGATCAAATACAACCATTGTTCGGTTTGGATCTTTCTTGATATGTTTTAAAGTATCACGAGCATTTGGAATACCATGTGCTTGAAACGGATTGGTTCCAATAAATAAAACATAATCCGCATGTTCAACATCTTCAGTGGTATGACATGCTTGACTGCCAAACAAACGTCCATTTACCCAGAAATCACCAGTTTTCTCTTGAGCAAGTGAGTTATAGGCATAAAAGCTTTTCATTGCATACAATAGTTGGCGACCATAAGCCGCTCCTAGATGATTGCCTTGTCCACCACCACCAACCGATGCAAATGCTGTTCCGCCATGTACATCACGAATTTTTACTAATTGATCTGCGATTTCTTGGATCGCTTGATCCCAAGGAATTTCTTGAAATGAACCATCAGCTTGTCGCTTCAAGGGATGAGTTAAACGATCTGCATGTTGTTGATAATGCTGTAAACGCGCTGCTTTTTGACAAATGTAACCTTGTGAAAACGGATGCTGATCATCACCTTTAATTTTCTTAAATTGGTTGTTTTCAATTTCAACACTTAAACCACAGTTTCTAGAACATAAAATACAAGCAGTCACATCCTGTCTTGCAGCGCTAGTCGACATTGGCATTTTATTCTCCCTATGATTTGCAGTCTCATTCACTAAAGGTCTTTTGATTTTAAAAGCGAATAAGGCTCAAATTACAAATGATGAAATAAGCAAGACAAGCACTTATCTCGATTATTTTTCTGAATTTTAATTGCCCAAACATGATCTTAAATCCCAATAAATTATTTGGACAACCACTTAAAATCAAATAAGTTCTAAAATAGAACTTATTTGATAAAAGATCAAGTACACTCACCCGAAATAAAGCTAAAACTTGACTTAGCAGAGTTCTGATAAATGACCAAGATTATTGTCATAAAAATATAATTTTTATTGATCCAAACCCTTTAATACATGAATATCTAAAAAGAATGGAATTTCTTTAACGATTCCTCACCATAATAGAAAGATCTTATGAATAATCCAATGAACTCGAAACAAATTGAAGCCCTTGTTGCAGAACACTCTGTTGTTGTTGATCTCATTCAGCTTAAAGAAACAATTTGGTTGAATCCAAATTTTACGACCCTTGAAATGGGGCTACCTTTTGTTGGTCTTAATCAAAATGATATTGATGATGCCCGTGATCGTTTAGCTCGCTTCGCTCCTTATCTGATGTCCGTATTTCCTGAGACTAAGATAAGCAAAGGAATTATTGAGTCTGAACTGGTTTCTATTCCAAAGATGCAGCAAACACTTGAAGCTCATTTCAAACAAGATATCACTGGAAAATTATGGCTAAAAAAGGACAGTCATTTGCCAATCTCAGGATCGATCAAAGCACGTGGCGGTATTTACGAGGTGCTCTATCAGGCTGAAAAACTTGCCCTTCAAGCAGGTTTATTAACAATTGAAGATGATTATTCAAAATTAGATCGTCCAGAATTTAGAGATTTTTTTAGTCAATACAGTATTGCCGTTGGCTCTACAGGAAATTTAGGACTTTCGATTGGTATCATGAGTGCAAAACTTGGCTTTGATGTCACTGTGCATATGTCGGCAGATGCGCGTCAGTGGAAAAAAGATAAATTAAGATCACATGGTGTTACCGTTATTGAATACGCACAGGATTATGGTGTTGCAGTTGAAGAAGGTCGTAAAGCAGCATTAAAAAATCCAAATTGCTTTTTTATTGATGACGAAAATTCAAAAACTTTATTTTTAGGATATGCCGTTGCAGGTGAACGCTTAAAAGCACAATTAGAATCTCAAAATATTACGGTTGATCATGACCATCCTTTATTTGTTTATTTACCTTGTGGGGTTGGTGGTGGCCCTGGTGGCGTTGCATTTGGACTAAAAATGGCTTTGGGTAATCACGTACATTGTATTTTTGCAGAGCCAACTCATTCACCATGCATGTTGCTAGGTGTAGCAACAGGCTTACATGATCAAATCTCAGTACAAGACCTAGGCATTGATAACATTACCGCAGCAGATGGCTTAGCAGTAGGACGTGCATCTGGATTTGTGGGTCGAGCGATGCAGAGACTACTCGATGCTTTCTACACACTGGATGATCAAAGCATGTATAAATTATTGGGGCTACTCAATCAATCTGAAAATTTAAAACTGGAACCATCAGCCTTAGCTGGAATGTTAGGTCCAATCTTAATCAGTCAGCACCAAGAATATGCTGCTATGCATCAACTGACTGCGCAACAAATGAATAATGCTAATCACATTGTTTGGGCAACTGGTGGTGGTATGGTTCCAGTTGAAGAAATGGAAATTTATTTGCAAAAATCCATAATCTAAACATCCATATAAACATCTAAATAAGAAAGCTTTTTTAACCGATCAGTTTGAAACAAACATCTGTTTAAAAGCTTTCATCTGCTTGTATTGTTGAAGCTCATCCAATGAATTGATGCTATGACAAAACAGGCTTTGCTTTTGAAAGACAACGTGTTGAGCGTGTAGTTGCCTAAAAGTTTCTCTTAAACTTAATTTATTTGCAGCGAGCTGGTTTTCTAATATCGACAAACTAGCTCTTTTTAACAAGCAAAATGGATACAAGGCATCGCCATTGATATTTACATACGCAACTGATGCTTGCGGATTTTTCTCTAAAGCCCTATGCAGCTTTGCAAGGACTTGATTTGGGATATAAGTCACATCACAAGGAATAAATAATGCATATTCTGCTTGTACACGCGACCATGCACTTTTCATTCCCATCAACGGCCCTAAAAAGCCGTTTTGATCATCAGAAAAACATTCAACAGTCGGCTCTATGCTTTTATAGATCGAGCTATCACGATGACTATTGACCCATATCTGCTGAACTTCCGATTTAAAGCGTTGACAAATTTTTGACAATTGAATCTGATCATCAAACTGTTGCAATAGTTTGTTCATCCCATTCATTCGTCGTGCCTGTCCTCCCGCCAAGATCACGAGATCTGTAGCGGGAAAATCTGTATTCATGCTTCCGCCTCCAACTGGCAGGTTTTAATCAAACCTCTGATCTCAGGTAAACAAGAACCACAATTACCACCCGCTTTTAGACAAGCTGTCACTTGTTTTTCATGAGTAATATTCTGCGTCTTAATCGCTTCAATGATCTTATTTTTACCTACTTTAAAGCAGCTACAAACCAATGGTCCATCATTATTTGCGGCTGACATCGGCATACCAGCAAGCAGTGCTTTACGATGTAATGCACTTAAACGCTCACGTTTGAATAAACTCGCAACCCAATCACGGTCAGGCAACATATCCGATGGCGCAATATAAAGACTGGCAATCAAAATCCCATCTTTCAGAATGATGCTATGACTCATTTGCGCTGAAACATCTTCAATACTCAACCATTCATAAGTTTCATCTACAAAAGGCAAGAAACTTTTTAAATTCTTCTGCGTTTGATCAAAGTTGTGGCGATCTGCAATTTCAAAACGAACTGCTTTGGCTATTTTAACTTTTGCCCACCATGCACATGTTTGCAATGAGGTTTTGATTTGTTGTTCAAACCCATCTCGGACATACAAAACACCTTGCCATGTCGTATGGAATGGCTGAATTGCAACAGGCGTATGTTTAAACTCAGGTTCGCCTGATATTGCATCTACAACTGGATTAACTACTTTTCCGACACGAGCATCAGAGGCAACTTGCTCAGTCCAATGAATCGGTGCAAAAATTTGACCACGGCGAACACCTTGAGCCAAAGTGACACGCAGAACACAACTGCCCCATTGCGACTTCACTTCAACCAATGCTTTATCACGAATACCAAATTTTAAAGCATCATTCGGGTGAATTTCACAAAATGGTTCAGCTCGGTGAGTGGTCAGATTTGCTGATAAACCTGTTCGCGTCATGGTGTGCCATTGATCACGAATACGTCCTGTATTCAACACCAATGGATAATCTTCAGAAATTGCATGCACAGGATCAATTGCAACTGTCGGGATCAGTTTTGCTTTTTTGCTTTTATGGCTAAACAAACCTTGATCAAATAACTGCTCAACCGCAGTACTTTGACCTTTTTCCCAAACGGGCCATTGGATCGGACGTAAATGATCATATTCATCCAAAGACAAATTCATTAGTCCTTTTAGGTTGAAATAACGAAAGTTTTCAACTTGATCACGTTGATCCAAACTTGCATTTTGATACGCAGATAAGGCTGCGTGTTCATTAAAGATGTCACATGCATTGTTAAAATCAAAACCAGAAAAACCTAATTTTTTAGCAACTTCAGCAACGGCCCACCAGTCTGCTTTTGCTTGCTTTGGAGCAGGTAAAAAAGCTCTTTGACGTGAAATACGGCGCTCTGAGTTGGTCACCGTTCCATCTTTTTCACCCCAACCTAACGCAGGAAGCAACACATCCGCATAAGCTGTGGTATCTGTATCAGCACAAATATCTGAAACCACGACAAACTCACATTTGTTCAATGCGCGTTTTACTTGATCCGCATCAGGTAAACTCACCACAGGATTGGTTGCCATAATCCATATGGCTTTAATTTTCCCGGACTCCACCGCTTGGAATAAGTCAACTGCTTTCAGTCCCGCTTGATTGGCAATCACAGGACTGTTCCAAAAGTTTTGTACAAGTGTTTGGTGTGATGGATTATCGATGTCCATATGTGCTGCCAACATATTGGCTAAACCACCCACTTCACGGCCACCCATGGCATTCGGTTGACCTGTCATTGAGAATGGCGCAGCACCTAACTTACCAATTTTCCCTGTCAAAAGATGGCAATTGATAATGCTATTGGCTTTATTCACCCCTTGAGAAGATTGATTCACACCCATTGAAAATAAGCTCACAACTTTTTCATTGGTGGCAAATTTTTCGAAGAAGAATTTTAGCTTTTCTGCTGAAATTCCCGTACGTTTCACGACTGAGTCAAAATCAGCTTCAGTCTGACTAGATTCTAGTAAAGTGTCCAAACCTTCTGTATGTGTATCGACAAAATGTTGATCAATAAAGTTATTCTTATATAAATACTGTAATAAACCATTGAACAATGCGACATCTTGTCCAGGTAAAATTGGAAGGTGCAAATCTGCTTGTTCACATGTACTGGTAAAACGGGGATCAACCACAACAACGAATAAATCTGGATTTTTACTTTTAGCCTGCATGATGCGTTGGTAAAGTACAGGATGACACCATGCAGTATTTGAACCCACCAACACCACCATATCGGTAAATTCAAAGTCTTCGTAACTTGCTGGCACGATATCCTCACCAAAAGCACGCTTATGCGCTGCAACTGCTGAAGACATGCACAGACGTGAATTGGTGTCGATATTGGCTGTACCTAGATAGCCTTTCACAAACTTATTGACGACGTAATAATCCTCAGTCAATAGCTGCCCTGATACATAAAATGCCACACTGTCACGACCGTGTTGATCGATACAAGTTTGGAATTGATCTGCGATTTTTTCTATGGCTGCATCCCATGTCGTTACCTTACGATGGTTCTTACGACCAAACATCGGATGCAAAACGCGAGTCTCTAATCCTAGAGTATCCGCCAAATTACTGCCTTTAATACAAAGGCGTCCAAAATTAGATGGATGTTCCAAATCACCAGCAACCTGAACCGTTGTTCCTTGTGCTTTATGATTTACCGTTACATCAACACCACATCCAACCCCACAATAGGGACACGTTGTTTTTGTAATGATTGTTTCTGCTTGATCGGAGCGACTGTGTTCTAAATTTTGAATACTGTTCATGACTGCCCCTTCACCTATTTCATCTATGCCTGAATTTCACGTTCTGTTTGGGTTTAGGCACCGAGGAACCTAAACCCCAAAGATGATTAACCTGCTTTCTTCATTGCAAAATCCTTACCAAATAACAATTTATTTCTAAATGTTGAAATTGGTGTTTGATCTGCAATCAATTCCGCATACCACATGCCATCTTCAGTATCACCGAACAGTACTGCACCGATGACTTTATCTTTCTGAATAATGATACGCTTGTAAATTTGTCGTTTTTCATCATTCAGGATAATGTCTTCGTAATCTTCTTTCGGTTCAAAATTTCCAGCCGAGAATACATCAACACCACTAACTTTAAGCTGAGTCGGAACGGTTGGTGATTTGAAAGTTAAACTACCGTGTTCTGCCAAGTGTGTTGCACAGATAAATGCTTGTCCCCACAATGGCTCTACAAGACCAAAAGTCTGATTACGATGCTCAATACATTCACCCACTGCATAAATACTTGGGTCAAATGTTTGCATCGTATCATTGACCAAAATACCACGATTACAACGTAAACCAGCACTTTGAGCCAAAGCAATATTCGGACGAATACCTACAGCAAATACGACAAGGTCGGCATCCAACACTGTGCCATCTTTCAGACGTACTTGGTTAACATGACAATCTTTACCAATCAATGCTTCAGTATTTGCCTCAGTGATAATATTAATCCCTTTTTCTTCAATACTTTGACGCAACATACGACTCGCACGACCATCAAGCTGACGCTCCATAATGCGATCCATCAAATGAAGAACAGTGACATTCATGCCACGTTGCTTGAGACCGTAAGCTGCTTCTAAGCCAAGCAAACCACCACCAATCACCACAGCATTTTTCTTCGTTTCGCAATATTTAATCATGGTATTGACATCATAAATATCACGGAAGCTGATCACACCTTTCAAATCTACGCCTTGTACAGGTGGGATAAATGGAGATGAACCTGTTGCAATAATCAAACGATCGTAATCGACACTTTCGCCTTTTTGTGTATGCACTACTTTACGAGTACGATCGATTTTTATAGCAGGATCGTCAGCAATAAATTTGATGCCCTTATCGCTGTACCATGCATGTGGATGCAACATAATGTCATCAATAGTTTTCTCACCAGAAAGCACTGGTGAAAGCATGATACGGTTATAGTTACCCCAAGGCTCTTCACCAATCACCGTCACATCATAACGATCAGGTGCCATGTCGAGTAAATCCTCTAGACAGCGCATTCCAGCCAAACCATTACCAATCAAAACGAGCTTCAGTTTTTCTTGAGAAACACCATTATTGGTAATATAAGTTTTTTGCGGAACAGTACCTACCCAAACTCGACCATTTTCGATTTTGGTTGGAAAAACAGAAAGCTTTTGATCTTTATCTTCTAGGCATCGACCTGTTGCTAAACTGAAGTGTTGTTTGTAAATCGGTGAGGCAATAACACGCTCACCTTGCAAATCACCAATAATACCGCGCGCCATTACATTTGCTTGGCTAAACGGATCTTTATTACTTAATGCATAAATACGTTTTTCGTTCCCTACGCGGAATAAAGCAACGGATTGACCTGCAATAAGTGCACCTACACCTGTATTTGGCGTGATGTCATCAAGATGACACACATCAATCCATTGATTTTCTGGAAGCATATTCATGTCTTTTAGATTTGTCATTTTGATTCTCCTTATGCTTCTACCATCGGGATACGATCAACTGAACGCTCAGCTTCATTTAATGGACGGATCTGATCACGCACTTCAGTAAATTGAATATATGGATCAGCTTGCTCTTCAGCGCTTGCATTAATGTAAGTTTGGAAGCGTTTACGAATCTCAGGATTCTCTACCGCAGTACGCCATTCGTCTTGATACGTTCCAATGACATGCGCCATGCGGTTTTCAAGTTCTTCTGCAAGACCAAGCGAATCATCAACAATCACAGCTTTGAGATAATCTAAACCACCTTCCATGTTGTCACGCCATACACTGGTACGTTGTAAACGATCAGCAGTTTGGATATAGAACATAAAGAAGCGATCGATATAACGAATCAAAGTTTCAGTATCTAGATCAGAAGCTAAAAGCTCTGCATGGCGTGGTTTCATTCCACCATTACCACACACATACAAGTTCCAGCCTTTTTCTGTCGCAATGACACCAACATCTTTACCTTGTGCTTCAGCACACTCACGCGTACAACCCGAGACAGCCATTTTTAGTTTGTGCGGTGAGCGTAAGCCTTTGTAGCGATTTTCTAATTCAATCGCTAAACCAACAGAATCATCTACGCCATAACGGCACCACGTGCTACCTACGCATGATTTCACTGTACGCAATGATTTACCGTAAGCATGACCTGACTCGAAGCCTGCTGCATTCAATTCTTCCCAAATAAATGGTAGCTCGTGTAGTTGTGCACCAAATAAATCAACGCGTTGACCACCTGTAATTTTGGTATACAGGTTATATTTTTTAGCAATTTGACCTACAGCAATCAAACCATCTGGAGTAACTTCACCACCTGCCATACGCGGTACAACTGAGTATGAACCATCCTTTTGGATATTTCCCAAGTAGTAGTCATTACTGTCTTGTAGACCTGCGTGCGTTGGTTCCAATACAAAGTCATTCCAGCACGATGCCAAAATGTTCGCTGTCATTGGTTTACAGATATCACAACCTAAACCATGACCATGTTGTTGAATCAAATCATCAAACGTTTTGATTTCATTTACACGGACTAAGTGATAAATCTCTTGGCGTGAATATGGGAAGTGCTCACAAACATGGTTATTAACCGTTACACCTTGACGTTGTAACTCAGACTTTAAAACTTGAGTAACTAATGGCGCACAACCACCACATGCTGTTGCTGCTTTAGTACATTTCTTTAAAGCACCTAAAGAGGTCGAACCATCACAAATCGCTTGGCAAATATCTGCTTTCGACACGTTGTTACATGAACAAATCGTTGCACTGTCTGGAAGTAAATCCACACCGCTACCGCCCGCTTTCGCACCAGAATCAGCAAATCCTGGCATGATTAAGCTTTCAGGTGTTTCTGGCAATGCGATACCATTCAACATCATTTGTAAAAGATCGTTATATTCTTTTGCATCACCAACAAGTACTGCACCCAGTAATTTGGTTTTATCTGCATCTACAACGATTTTCTTATAAACTAATGCATCTTCATCAGCATAGAAATAGCTAAGCGAATTCGGTGTCATGCCATGAGCATCACCAACCGATGCCACATCTACACCCATCAATTTCAACTTAGTGCTCATATCAGCACCAGCGAAACAATGTGTTTCTTCAGCTAAGATATGCTTGGCTGCAATACGCGCCATGTCATAGCCCGGCGCAACGAGACCATAGATTTTATTGTCCCAAAGCGCACATTCACCAATTGCGTAAATATTTTCATCAGAGGTTTGGCAGTAATCATTGATCTTGATACCACCACGCTCCCCAAGTGCTAAACCGCTTGAACGTGCTAATTCATCACGTGGGCGAATCCCCGCAGAGAATAAAATCACATCCGTTTCAAGCTCACTACCATCAGCAAATTTCATTACATGCTTAGCATTATTGCCAGCTTCGATACATTGCGTTGCTTTTTGTGTGTGAACTTTTACACCTAAGTTTTCGATTTTACGGCGTAATACTTTACCACCCAAATCATCGATTTGAACCGCCATCAAACGTGGAGCAAATTCAACTACATGTGTTTCAAGATTTAAATCACGTAAAGCTTTAGCCGCTTCCAAACCGAGTAAACCACCACCGATCACCACACCTGATGTCGCGTTTAGGCTTGCAGCACGGATCGCATCTAAATCTTCGATGGTACGATATACAAAGCAATTTTCACGATCATTACCTGCAATTGGCGGAACGAAAGCATATGAACCAGTTGCCAGTACAAGTTTGTCGTAACTGATGACATCACCCATACTAGTTGTCACTGTTTGTTCTTTTGTATCAATTGCAATAGCTTTGGTATTTAGTCTTAAATCGATACCATGAGCATCGGCAAAATCGAAACGAGCAAGTGATAAATCTTTCGCTGTTTTACCTGAAAAATATTCAGTCAAATGTACGCGGTCATATGCAATACGTGGTTCTTCAGCAAGAATTGTTATCTCTAATTCATCATCAGCTTTCTCTAAGATGGCTTCGATGAATTTATGACCCACCATACCGTGACCAATCATCACTAATTTCATTGTGTTTCTCCTAAAATCTAATCTGAGATTAAGCTGCGCTGTTTTGTTCTGAGCCACGTTCTAAAATTGCTTGTTCAAATAAACGTTGTTCTTTTTCTTTATGCTCTACCGAAAATCGGATAAGCATGACCGAACTCGCAGCAATGACCACTAAGCCACCTAAAACCATTAAACAAGTTTGAATATCCAACATACCTTTCAGTAAGAAACCTGCTGCCACTGCACCAACGTTTCCACCTGCACCGATGATGCCTGCAACACCACCTAGCGCTTCACGATCAATGAATGGAACAAGCGCATAAGTCGCACCACATGCCATGTGTGTGAATAATGCAAATACCGTCATTACGAGAATAGCGAGTACAGGTCCATTCATTTGCGAGAACAACATTAAGAAAAGCCCTTCGCCAAGAATCAATCCAAACAGTACTTTAGTACGACCATCCAAGCCTTTTTTGAGTGCAACTTTGTCTGAAAGAATCCCACCCAATGCACGGGCAAATAATGCGAGCAAACCAAAGATACCTGCTGCTAAACCAGCCTCTTTTAATCCAAAACTAAAGTGTTCGACGTAGTACATTGCAATGATGTTATGGATAAAGATTTCGATACCGAAACAAGCTGCATATGAGAAGAAGAGAATCCATACGCGGTAGTTACGTGCAGCATGCATTAAGATTGCTAGACCACCTTTTTTATCGCTACCAACAACTACACCTTGAGCACGTAACTCTTTGAAATCACCTTGAGGACAATCTTGAGTAAACTTCCAGTAAAGGAAACCTACGATCACCATCATGACACCTGGAACGATTAGTGCGAGTCTCCAACCAAATGCTTGCTCAACACCAAACATCACCAATGCAGATAGTAATAACGGCATGAGTGCTTGTGTTGCCCCACCACCAGCATTACCCCAACCAGCTGAGGCTGCGTTTGCAGTTCCCACGACATTTGGAGCAAACATGATGCTAGTGTGGTATTGCGTAATCACAAAACTCGCACCAATTGCACCAATTAATAGGCGAAAGAACAGAAATGATTCATAACTATTTGCAGAAGCGACACCAAAAACGGGGATACTGCCGATAATCAACAAAGCGGTATATGTTTTACGTGGTCCGTACTTGTCACATAAAGGACCAACGATCAAACGGACTAAGATGGTAATTGCGACTGCTGCGATATTGATATTTGCGATTTGATCTTTAGTCAGATGAAATTCACCTGCAATGACTGGCATTAAAGGTGCACATGCAAACCAAGCAAAGAAACAAACGAAGAAAGCAAGCCAACTCATGTGGAATGCCCGCATCGCTGGTGCAGAAAAGTTAAATAACTTTATTGATGTGGCTTTTTTTGCCGATAAATCTAAAGACATTGCCATCTCCCATACTGAACGTATATTGCTTTGTTGACACAGCAATCTGTGTGAACAAACCGATCAGATCGGACATCGTTGGCCGTCTTACAATTTTTTGGAAAGTCGTCTTTGACTCAATAAATATTTAGCAAATGCTATGCCAACTTTAAGAAAGCAAAGCAATAAATTATATTAATTATTGTTTTTTAATGATTTTTATAAATAAAAATAGCTTAAGCACTACATTTTACCCCTATACAAAATAGGGCTTTATGAGGATGACCCGTTTTAAAGCACAATTCTTTCTGCTTCAAAAGAACTCTTTTTACGCACCAAAACAATACATTTTATGGTTTTAAAACATAGTTCTAAATTTTCTTTGGTTCTGAAATCAATGAACGATACAATAAAGCGCATAATGTAGATGCTAAAGGAGCGATTGCACCGAATAAGAATAACTCCAATGGCACCAATTTTGCTTTTAAAACAACATTCATCGTGCATCGTCTTAAATGCACACACACTTATCGTTTGATCTTTATACTTATGCCGAAACTCAGAATCGCACTTATTGATGATGATCAAGCCCGAGCTGAATACATCAAAACTTGTTTAATTGAACATGATTTTGATGTTGTTGCTTGCTTTACTCTTGATCACCTGAATATTTTCAAATTGGAACATCTTCAAGCAGATGTCATTTTGCTCGATATGGATCATCCACATCGTGACGTTATTGAAAGCTGTGTAAGTAACTTTGACCTACCCACTGTACTCTTTACTAAAAACACTGACAAAGACACCATCAAACAAGCAATTGATGCAGGCATCACTGCCTATATTGTTGATGGTATCGATCCAAGTCGTTTACATACCATTCTGGACATTTCGATTGAGCAATATAAAAAGCATAAAAAACTTGAATGTGATCTAAAAGATGCAAAAACAAAACTCGCAGATCGAAAAGATATTGAAAAAGCGAAAGTTTTACTGATGCAACTTCACGGTCTCACTGAAGATACAGCATTCCAATTATTAAGAAAAAATGCGATGAGTCATCGTATGACCATCGGTGAAATGGCACGTCGTCTACTCGATGCACAAGAGCTTTTAAACAATCAACTAAAGGATGAATAAATGAGCAGTTTAGAAAAAACAGAATTGCAACTTGGTTATATTCCTTTACTTGATTGCGTAGCACTGCTTTGGGCTAAACAACGCGGTTTTTTTGATGAAGAAGGATTAAATGTTCGCCTGATCAAAGAGGCTTCTTGGGCAAGTTTACGCGATCGACTGGCATTTGGTTTACTCGATGCTGCACATTGCTTATCTGCTATGTTACCTGCTGCTGCAATTGGCAATGATCAGATAGGTATTCCCTTACAAACACCATTGGTCTTAAGCGAGAGCCGTGCTTTTATTAGCCTGAGTCAGAAACTATGTTATCAATTACAGATTCAAAAAGACGATACTGCGGAACAATCTGCTCAAAAGTTAGCAGATTATCTTAAACAAAATCATCCTGTTTCACTCGCGCATGTGTTTCAACATTCTATCCATCATTATTGTTTAAAAGAATGGCTTGCTTTGGCAGATAGGGAACTTGCAAAAAACATTCAAGTAAAAACCTTACCGCCATCGTATATGGTAGAAGCACTAAGCACTCATTTAGTCGATGGTTTCTGTGTGGGTGAGCCTTGGAATACCCAAGCTGAACTAGCAGGATTAGGACAAATTGTATGTTCAAGTCAGCAAATTATCCCAAATGTCGCAGATAAAGTACTTGCTGTGACACATGATTGGGCAGAACAGCATCCGAATACATTAATCTCACTCACTCGAGCTTTAATCAAAGCACAGCAAGAGCTTAAATCGATTGAAGACTTTGCGCCAATTTGGGACCTTTTAGTCGAATTCGATATTATTCAGTTTGAATGTTCTGAAGAAGTGCATGTGGAGAAATATCATGCCATACAAAATATAGTTCGCCATCTGATTGAAAATGATGCACAACCCAAAGTCACTGACTTTGAATGGTTGTTTGAGCAAATGCAGCAATGGAATGCCTTAGAATCATCATCCGAAATATCTACTGAACTCGCTCAAAATTGTCTACTACCTCAGATTTATAAAACAGCATCAGTAAATTAAAGACAAAAAAAAGCTGTCTTCAATTGAAAGACAGCTTTGAAAGACCCATAAGAGATACTACGCCAATCGAAAGTTGTCTCTTAAGTAGGAAGTATATTATCGAAGCAATAGATATCTTTTTCGGACATTTTCATGTCATTAACTGCCATAACAAATGTGAAAATTCATCATTTTTGCCAACTTACAATTTATACGAATCTGCATAATTGTTTAAGAGAAATACTATTTTCAAAGTGAACATTTTATAAGCTTTCATAATTTTCTAATATCAAAAAGCAATTTTCTCATACTCGATTGCAGTAGACAAAAGCACAATACAACTCCCATTAAAACAATGCTTTAATCTTAAGAGATGTTTAAATATCGCCTCAATCATGTTTAAAAAATCAACACTTTCACTCACTTAAGTTATGATCAAAATAAGACTTATAAGTGATTGACTCATCAGTTACACAAATCTCATGAACGATTCGGGTGAGTTCGGTTTAAAATGTTTTAAAAATAAATAAACCTATTTTTTGTCATATTTTAACATTGCGATTTCCTTGCAAAGTTTTCATTATATGCACCATGCTTGGCATGCAATTTTCTTCACTCAGTAAAAGAAATTATAAAAAAATTGCAGAATTTTGTGCCATAATAAGCAAACTTTGCAGACATCTTGCAAATTAAATTTGCAATTTTAAAATTGGAGCAGGCTAAATGAGCTCAACCATTTTGGTGATTCACGGACCGAATTTGAACTTGCTAGGTAAGCGAGAACCAGAAGTATATGGTTATCTCACGCTAGACGATATTAACCAACAATTAATTGCTCAAGCCAAAGATTCATCTCTTACATTAGAAACATTCCAAAGCAACTGGGAAGGTGCAATTGTTGATCGTATTCATCAAGCACAAACTGAAGGTGTAAAGTTTATCATCATTAACCCAGCTGCACTCACCCACACTTCTGTCGCTTTGCGAGATGCATTATTGGGTGTTGCAATCCCTTTTGTTGAAGTTCATTTGTCCAATGTTCACGCTCGTGAAGCATTCAGACATCACTCTTTTCTATCCGATAAAGCCATTGGCGTAATTTGTGGCCTAGGTGCTAAGGGTTATTCCTTCGCACTCGATTACGCTATTGAAAAAATTCAATCTTCTAACTAATTTAGACATTGTAGGAACATGCACTCATGGATATCCGTAAAATCAAGAAACTCATCGATTTGATGATTGAATCTGACTTACAAGCCATTGAAGTTAAGGAAGGAGATCAATCTATTTCATTGACTCGCCCTACTCCAGTGTATGCTGCTGCACCTGTGGCGGCTGCGCCTACAACGGCAGCTCCAGCGGCTCCAGCAGCAAAAACTCCTCGTGGTGCTGTTGAAACATCACCAATGGTTGGTGTGTTCTATGCCGCTGCAAGCCCTGGTGAAGCACCATTTGTTAATGTCGGTCAAACCGTTTCTGCTGGTGAAACACTCGGAATCATCGAAGCAATGAAAATCATGAACCCGATCGAAGCAACCAAGAGCGGTGTGATTGAAGAAATTCTTGTAAAAAATGGTGAAGTCATCCAATTCGGCCAACCGCTTTTCCGCTACCGCGCTTAATAAGTTGGGGATTTCTATGTTGCAGAAAGTATTAATTGCAAACCGTGGTGAAATCGCCTTACGAATAACTCGGGCTTGTAAAACACTTGGTATTAAAACTGTCGGTATCTATTCAGACGCAGATAAAGATTTAATGCATTTACGCTTTGTCGATGAAGCTGTATGTATTGGACCAGGTACAAGTAGCGAAAGCTATCTGAATATTCCTGCAATTATTACTGCCGCAGAAATTACAGGTGCTGATGCGATTCACCCTGGTTATGGCTTCTTGTCAGAAAATGCTGAATTCGCAGAAATTGTAGAAAACTCAGGCTTCATTTTCATTGGTCCTCGACCTGAGCATATTCGTTTGATGGGGAATAAAGTCTCCGCGATTATTGCAATGAAAAAAGCTGGCGTACCTACTGTTCCTGGCTGTGATCACGCTGTTACCATTCACAATGCATTGGCTGAAGCACGTGAGATCGGCTTTCCATTGATCGTGAAAGCGGCAGCTGGCGGTGGTGGTCGTGGTATGCGTATTGTTGAACGTGTCGACACATTACTTGAGTCTGTTCAAGCCGCTCAACGTGATGCTGAGATGTGGTTTGGCGACGATACAGTTTATATGGAACGTTTCCTGCAAAAACCTCGTCATGTTGAAGTACAAGTACTAGGTGATGGTAATGGTCATGCGATTCATCTATATGATCGTGACTGTTCATTGCAACGTCGCCATCAGAAGGTTCTAGAAGAAGCACCTGCTCCAAACTTACCTGAACAAGCGCGTGCGGATATTCTTGAAGCTTGTGTAAATGCTTGTAAGCTAATGCAATATCGTGGTGCTGGGACATTTGAGTTCTTGTTTGAAGATGGTGAATTCTTCTTTATCGAGATGAATACACGTGTTCAAGTGGAACATCCTGTTACTGAAATGGTGACTGGAATTGATATCATTGAACAACAACTTCGAATTGCTGCAGGTCTAGGTCTAGATATCGAACAGCATGAAGTTGAAGTGAAAGGTCATGCGATCGAATGCCGTATCAATGCAGAGGATCCAACGACATTCTTACCATCACCAGGTAAAATTGAAAGTTTTTATGCACCTGGTGGCGCAGGAATTCGCTTAGACTCTCATATTTATCAGGGTTATAGCATTCCGCCATACTATGACTCGATGATTGCAAAACTAATTTCATATGGCAAAGACCGTGAAACATCTTTAGCTCGTATGCGTCAAGCACTTGATGAAATGATTTTGACAGGCATCAAAACCAATATTCCATTACACAAAGATTTAATCTTAAAAGATAAAAACTTTTGTGAACAAGCAATGGATATTCACTATTTAGAAAAACATTTGTTAAAGCAGCTTGAACCGCAAGCTGAGAAAGCATAATAAAAAAGCCTCTTAAGAAATTAAGAGGCTTTTTTATATCAACTACAAATTATGGCAACACACGACGCAAGGTCGCAAAACACTTCTCACCTTTCTCATTAGCACAGAAATCAATCGTATGTTCGTTTGACCATTTCACGAAATATTGAGAAACCTCTCCAGTCTGATCCTGTTTTTGTCCTGAGCAATCAGTTTCGTTATTATCATATTTAATTTGCAAAATTAAAGCAGGTAATCGTTCTTTGTGATCTTCTGAAGGTTGATAGTCATATAAGCCATATGACCACTCATTACCGCTTTTAATCACAACATCGCTCATTCCTCGAAAATTGTAGTATTCGGTACACTTCTTATTATTTGGAATTTCCATTCCCCACAACCCCATAATTTCAGGGCGTGTAGTTACACGGATCGCATTTGCTTTCGCTGCTTGTTGTACCGTTGTTGCTTTATCAGTTACGACTGTATCCGCCATAGTCCATGTCGAGCAAGCCCATAATAATCCAATAATATAAATATTTTTCATAGATTTAATAAAGTCGTCATCTTAACGTCGCATAGGCTTAAGTTAGCATATTTTTATTTAAAATCACCCAATCATAACCATATAAACACAATATTTTTTATATGGATTTTATTTGATTGTTATCCGATTTATTTCGGGTATTCTAGATATTTAAAAAATAGATATTGTTTACTTTATAAAGAGTTAGCTTTAGGGATAAAAGCCATGAATTTTTCTGAATATGTACAATATGATGGTCTCGGACTAGCCGCATTAGTCAAAAATAAAGAGATCCATGCTTCTGAACTTTTGAAGATTGCATTAGAGCGTAATGAAAAGGTAAATCCTAAACTTAATGCCATTATCATTCCAATGTATGAACAAGCCAAACAACGCGCTCAGCAAGAGCGTCACGGGGCGTTTGCTGGTGTTCCCTTTTTAGTTAAAGACTTATTTCAAGAATACCAAGGTGTTCCAACGTCATATGGAAGCAATTCACTAAAGAAATTCAACTATACGCCTGACTTTAATGCAGAAATTGTCAATCGTTGGGAAAATGCGGGGATTATCACTTTTGGTCGCACGAATACCCCAGAGTTCGGAATCAAAGGAATTACTGAACCTGAAGCTTGGGGTGCATGCCGAAATCCATGGAACTTAAAACATAATAGCGGCGGCTCATCGGGAGGGTCTGCTTCTGCTGTAGCAGCTGGAATTGTTCCTATTGCTGGTGCTGGGGATGGTGGTGGATCTATTCGCATTCCTGCATCCTATTGTGGACTATTTGGATTAAAACCGAGCCGAGGACGAACTCCTTGGGGACCTCAATACAGTGAAGCGATGCATGGTGCTGCAATGCAGCATGTTTTGTCTAAATCAGTCCGAGATAGCGCAGCAATGCTTGATGCTGTACATGGGCCAGAACAAAGCTCTCTGTTTAGGATTCAATCACCTGAACAAAAATATATAGATATTATTCAACAAGCTCCTAAGAAATTAAGAATTGCTTTTAATACCCAATCCCCAATCGGCACCAAGGTATCGAAAGATGCGATGCAAGCCGTCGAACATACAGCAAAACTATTAGAATCACTTGGGCATATTGTTGTTGAAGATCGCCCACAAATTAATGGACTTGAACTCGCAAAAGATTTTATTACTACATGGTTCAGTCAATTCTCATATATGCAAGCACAGATCAAATTAATGTCAGACACGACCGATGATGATTTCGAACTTGATTCGGTGGCTTTAGCAGCGTTTGGAGCAAAAACGAGTGCAACCGAATATATTCATACTTTAAATAATTGGGGAAGCTACAGTACACAGATGAACTTGTTCTTTGAGCAATATGATCTGTATCTAACCCCCTCAACAGCATCTGTTGCTCCTAAAAATGGAGAAATTGTTACTTCTGCTTGGCAAAAGCCGATTTTAAAAGCTTTGCTCAAAGTCGGGAAAGCACATTATTTAGCTCAAGGAAAACTCGTCGATAAAATGGTTCAGGATAATTTGAGCTGGGTTCCATTTACTCAATTAGCAAATGTCACGGGCTTACCTGCTATGTCCGTACCGCTATATTGGAATAAAAATGGTTTGCCTTTAGGGAGTCAATTTATTGCGCCTTTCGGACGTGAAGATCAATTACTGAAACTAGCAGCACAATTAGAACAAGCACAACCTTGGATGCCTCAGTATCAAAATATTAAAATTTAAATTAACTTTTGGCTGCTGCTTCCACCCGATTCGGCAGCCAATAGATCAGCAATAATCCGAATAACACCACTACACTTGCATATAAAAAAATTGTTGCGCCAGTTAATTGTTGCCAATAATGCCCTGCCAGTAAACTTCCTGAAGCCACTCCAAGTCCCCACATCGTACTGTATAGTGCCTGCCCACGACCTTGTTGCTCAGGTGAAAAGTTTTGGAAAATCACTTTCATTGCAATTAAATGGAATAAACCAAAACTAAATGCATGAAGGCATTGAGCTAGAAACTGCCCGAAATAATTGGTTGTAAGAACACCAACCAAAAACCAGCGCAAACTGGTCAAAATTAGACACACTGCCACTAATGAACGCCATGAAAACCGTGTGAAGAACAACTTTTGCGCTACAGCAAACATCACTATCTCAGCGATCACACCTGCTGCCCATAAACTGCCAATTTGAGTCGTGCTAAATCCTATTTCTTTCAAGAAATTACTGTAAAAGCTATAAAAAGGTGCCTGAGAAAACAGTAAAATAAACTCAATCGTAAAAAATGCTGCAACAGTCGGCTTTTTTAATACAGGAATGAGTGACTCTAATTTCCTTTGTGAACTCGGCGCATGTATAGGCTCTTTAATACTAAAAGACCATAAAAATGCAAGAAATGAAACAGCTAAAAGCAAAATCGGCAACATAGAAATTGGAATAATTTCCAACAACGCACCAATCACAAAAACACCTACAATAAAACCGACAGAACCCCACTTCCTTACTTTTCCATATAGTTCCGCTCTTTTTTCACCTAACCAAAATAAAGTGACACCCTCAAATTGAGCCAAGATTGCATTTTGAAAAAAACTAAAGATCAACATCAGCAAAGCAACGGATTGAAAACTGTTTGGAATCACAAAAATTGCAAACCAAATACAAGCTTCCATCCACGTTGCAATCCGAACCAATAGCATTCGCTTACCAGACTTATCAGCGATCCATCCCCAGATTAATGGTGCAAAAAAACGCGTAATAATTGCGATAGAAGACAAAATACCAATTTCTTGATAATTAAAGCCTTGGTCTTGTAAATACAAGTTCCAATACGGCATGAATGTTCCAACTATCGAATAGTAAAACAGATAGAAACCACCCAGTCGGGTTTGGATGTTTAAAGACTGGAACAATGCAAATGCCTTTTGCTATTTGAAGATTGAAATGAACAACTAGCATGTTCATTTTATAAGGCTCAAATTTTAACGTATTTCTGCTCAATAGATATAACAACTCCAACTGAAAAATACACAAATAAAAAAGGACCGAAAATTCATTCAGTCCTTTTAGATGCATTATGAAATGTGCTATTTAAACATCTGGATTCAAAACCACGTTTGGTTCAGCATTGCGCAATTTACGCAACTTCACTGCATACGCAAGCATTAGACATAAAATCCATGCAGGTATCATCATCACTGCGATACGCATATCAGCTGTCAGTGACATAACCACCAAGATACCCAGCATAAATACGATGCACAAATAGTTACTGAATGGATACGCAATACTTGGGAATTTAGTTGTTTCACCTTGCGCCAACATAGCTTTACGGAATTTTAAATGTGTCCATGAAATAACAATCCAGTTGATCACAATCGCTGCAACCACAAGCATCATCAATAAACCAAATGCTTTTTCAGGGAAAATATAATTCAAGATCACGCATAATACTGTTACGAATGCTGAAACCAATACGGCATTTGTTGGAATACCATTTTTATTGATTTTCTTTAAGAACTTCGGTGCATTACCTTGCTGAGCTAAACCCAATAACATACGGCTGCTGCAATAGCTTGTACCGTTATAAACAGACACTGCTGCAGTCAAAATAACGAAATTGAGCATCGTAGCTACGCCTTGACTATCCAATGACGCAAATACCATGACAAATGGGCTACCACCTTCTGCCATTTGGTTCCAAGGGAATAATGCAAAAAGTACAAAAAGCGTCGCAATATAGAAAATCAGAATTCGATAGATAATTTGATTCACCGCTTTTGGCAATGTTTTATCTGGATCACGAGCTTCAGCAGCTGTGATACCGAACAATTCAATTCCACCGAATGCGAAGATAATCACAGCCATTGCCATTACTAAACCTTCAACACCAAATGGAAAAAATCCACCCAGAGCCCAAAGGTTACTAATGCCAGCTTGAGGTCCAGCTGTACCTGTGGCTAACAAATAAGATCCAAAGCCAATCATTGCTAATATAGCTAGAATTTTGACGATAGAGAACCAGAACTCCATTTCACCAAAAAGCTTAACATGCAATAAATTGATACCGTTAATTAAAAGGAAAAACACCAGTGCGGATGCCCATGTCGGAATTTCTGGCCACCAATATTGGATATAAAGTCCAATCGCACTTAATTCAGCCATACAAACTAAAATATTGAGTACCCAATAGTTCCATCCCGACATAAAGCCAGCAAATGAACCCCAGTACTTATAAGCAAAATGACTGAATGAACCACTTACAGGTTCTTGTACAACCATTTCACCTAATTGTCGCATCATCAAAAAAGCGATAAATCCAGCAATTGCATACCCCAGGATGACTGATGGTCCTGCTAGCTTGATTGATTGTGAGATCCCAAGAAACAATCCTGTACCAATTGCACCACCAAGTGCAATAAGTTGGATATGCCGATTGCTTAAACCGTGTTTCAGGTTTCCTTGCTCAAGTTTTGACATATGATTATTCTCATCCTTGTCACGTAATTTTATTGTATTAAATTACGTATATCATAAATTAATCACTATTGCCTATATGAAATAGAAAAATATTTAATCTACTTTTCTCGTAAGTGCGCATCTAAGCAGAAAATTAAAGAAATAACAATAATTATGATATAAGTAATTAAATTATGTATTGCGTAATTATAATTTTTAAGTATGATGGAAGATATTCAGCAAACTTTAGTAGTTTGATTAAGACTCAAAATTCATTAAAAACACTTCTACATCTATGTTTTTAATAATATTAATCAAACTCAAATGCATTTTTTAGCTACGACATAGCAAAATTAAAGACAAGGAAAGTAGATGATGGCTCAAAAACTTACTTCATTTATTGAAATTGACCCTCAATCAGATTTCACAATTCATAATTTACCCTACGGTATTTTTAGTAAAACACCTGAGGGTGAAAAGCATGTCGGTGTAGCAATCGGTAATTGGGTACTTGATTTGGCAGAGCTTGCTGAACAAGGGCTATTAGAAATTAATGGAAAAGAAAATTATTTTAATCAACCAACTTTGAATAAGTTTATCGAATCAGGTAAAAGTTCGTGGCAATCCGTACGTAAAGCTTTACAAGCTCTTTTATCTGCTGAGAATCCATTATTACGAGATAATGCTGAACTTAAAGAACGTGTCTTAATCAAACAAGACAACGTTATTTTACATTTACCTATTCATGTACCAGGTTATACAGATTTCTACTCATCTAAAGAACATGCAACCAATGTAGGTACCATGTTCCGTGATCCTAAAAATGCACTACTGCCTAATTGGAGCGAACTTCCAGTCGGTTACAATGGCCGTGCAAGCTCAGTGATTGTGAGTGGTACGGATATCGTTCGCCCTTCAGGACAGATCAAGTTACCTAATGACGAACGCCCTATTTTTTCTGCGACTCGTAAACTTGATTTCGAATTAGAAACGGCATTTATCGTCGGAAAACCTACACAGCTCGGTCAACCTATTGCAATTGAAAATGCTTGGGATCATATCTTTGGTATGGTTTTACTCAACGACTGGTCTGCACGTGATATCCAACAATGGGAATATGTGCCATTAGGGCCTTTTAATGCAAAAACCTTTGCGAGTGCGATTTCACCATGGGTTGTGACGATGGAAGCACTTGAACCGTTTAAAGTCAAAGGACCTGTTCAAGAACCAAAACCACTTTGCTATTTACAAGAGAATGTTGCAAATAGTTTTGACATCAAACTCAGTGTAGAAGTTCAAAGTCCCCGCTCAAAAGAAACAGACCTCATTTGTGAGACTAACTTTAAATACATGTATTGGTCGATGGCTCAACAACTGACACATCACACTATTGCAGGATGTAATGTCCAAGTTGGTGATTTAATGGGCTCTGGCACAATCTCTGGACCGACTGAGAATTCATATGGCAGTTTGCTCGAATTAACATGGAATACAACTAAACCTCTAACGCTTTCAAACGGAGAAAAACGCGGATTCCTTGAAGATGGTGATCGCGTCATCATGAAAGGTTACTGTGAGAAAGACGACATTCGCGTTGGTTTCGGTCAAGTTGAAAATACAATATTAGCCGCACATACATTTGCGTTCGCTGAGCATGAGGCTGAACAGTATGAAACTGTATAGTTATTTTCGTAGTTCAGCAGCATTTAGAGTCCGTATTGCATTGAATCTAAAGGGTTTGAGCTACGAGACTGAAGCAATACATTTAGTTAAAAATGAACAACGTAGTGCTGAATATCAAGCTTTAAATCCAAGCTGTCTTGTACCCACACTCATAGACGAAGACCAAGCTTTTTTACAGTCTTTAAGTATTTTGGAATATTTGGAAGAGCACTATCCAGATACTAGCTTACTTCCAAAAAACTTAATTGAACGCGCAAAAGTTCGTGCTTTTTCACAAGCCATTGCATCGGATATTCACCCGTTAAATAACTTAAGGGTTTTGAAATATTTACAAAATGAGCTTGATTTAAACGATGAACAAAAAAGTCATTGGTATAAGCACTGGATTCTAGAAGGCTTCCATAGTCTCGAAGCACAGTTGCAAGCTTCCAATGGAAAGTTCTGCTTTGGCGAGCGTCCTAGCTTTGCAGATTGCTGCTTAATACCACAAGTTTACAATGCCAAGCGTTTTAAAGTTGATCTTACGGCATTTCCAAAAATCGAATCAATTTATCAATATTGCCTGACACTACCAGCTTTTCTTCATGCTGCGCCAGAACAACAAGCAGATTGGGAATAAGGATAAAAGGAGTTTAATGATGACATTCCAAATTAAAAAAATTCATCACGTTGCTTATCGTTGTAAAGACGCAAAAGAAACCGTGGATTGGTATAAACAGATGCTCAATATGGACTTCATCCTAGCATTCGCAGAAGACCACGTCCCTTCGACTAAAGCTTTTGATCCTTATATGCATTTATTTTTGGATGCAGGACAAGGCAATGTATTAGCATTTTTTGAATTGCCTACTCAACCTGAAATGGGACGTGATGAAAACACGCCACAATGGGTTCAACATATCGCATTCGAAGTTGAAGACCAAGCAACTTTACTACGTGCTAAAGAGCATTTAGAAGCAAATGGTGTCAAAGTTTTAGGTGTAACGAATCATGGTATTTTCCATTCGATTTATTTCTTTGATCCAAACGGACATCGTTTAGAGTTAACTTATAACGATGTACACGCGGATGCAAAAATTGCCCGTATCACAGAAGAAATGAAAGTCGAGATGCTTGAGGAATGGAGTCGTACCAAACGTGCGCCACACCATACACATTTCTTACATGAGGAAGAATTAGGCGCATAAAGAAATTTGATAGATATATTCTAATCAAACTCTGAATGACTTAAATAGATATCTAATCGGTATTGAGAGAAGTGCTCAATGCCGATTTTTAATGCAAAAAATGAGTAAACTTAATTCATTTAATGTCATGCTATCATCTTGAAAATCAAATATGATCTACGCTCAAACCACTGTATGCTTATACAATTCTTTAATTTGAGTCATTTAAAAAGATGATTTCAATTTTGCATCATGCTCAGGCATTATTTAATCGAAATTCTGATGTATTTATACAGATTTGACCATTACTGCTAGATAAAATTTAAATGAAGGGTTGTTGAATGATTGAAGAAAAATTATCTGGTGGGGTTCAATCGCTTGAAGTCGGTTTATCCGTATTAAACGCGCTGTTAGAACATAATAAACCGATTATTTTAAAGGATTTATCAACTAAGCTTGATATGCATCCTGCTAAAGTTCACCGCTATTTAGTAAGCTTAATTCGTATGAATTATGCGAAACAGCTTGAAGATGGTCAATACGCTCTAGGCGATCAAGCATGGCGTTTAGGTTTGAGTTGCATTCAACATACTGATGTTTTGCAATTAGTTCAGCACTTGATCTATAACCTTCAAAGTAAAATTGGTTGTGGTATCCAAATCAGTAAATGGTCGCCTCAAGGACCACTGGTTGTACAGTCAATTGAATCTAACCATCCCATTTCAATCGTAACCAAAGTCGGTTCAATCATGCCATTAGTCAATTCGGCAGCGGGTCGAGTTTTTGCTTCTTATTTACCTGAAGCTGTGGTGAAACCATTAATGGATGCAGAATGGACTAAAGCTGCACTGAACCACTATGCAATCAAACCACAAACATGGGATGATTTTTTAGTTATGAAAGACAAAATTTTGCATCATGGAATGGCGATCGCTCAAGGAGATCTACTTGTTGGGATCAATGCCGTTGGCTTACCTATTTTCAATGCTCAACGAGCGATGGAATTTTGTATTGTGGCACTAGACAGTGAAATGTTTCTACCGCTACACGAAGGCAGTGAAAAACTTGAACTGTTTAAGAATGAAGTCGCAGCAATTAATCAATTCATTCAAACTAGATAGTAAAAAAAGCCAAGAATTTGATTCTTGGCTTTTTTGTTCATAGCAGCAAATTACTTCGCTTCTAATACACCACGACGAATTTGATCACGTTCAATCGATTCAAATAAAGCCTTGAAGTTACCCTCACCAAAGCCATCATCATCTTTACGTTGAATAAATTCAAAGAATACTGGCCCAAGCATATTTTGCGAGAAAATCTGAAGAAGTAGTTTCTTCTGACCATCTTTGGTATTGCCATCGAGCAAAATACCACGCTTTTTCAACTCTTCAGTTGGCTCACCATGCTCTGGTAAACGCTCTTTCAACATCTCGTAATACGTTTCAGGTGGAGGAGTCATGAACTCAAGACCAAGCCCTTTCAACTTATCCCACGTAGAAAGTAAATCATCTGTAATAAATGCGATGTGTTGAATGCCTTCACCATTAAAATCTGCGAGGAATTCAGCGATTTGACCATTTCCTTTATCTGAATCTTCATTTAAAGGGATACGAATCATACCATCTGGTGCTGTCAATGCTTTAGAAGTAAGACCTGTGTATTCGCCTTTAATATCGAAATAACGAATCTCTTGGAAGTTGAAAATCTTTTCATAGAAATTCGCCCAATACTCCATACGTCCTTTGTAAACATTATGAGTTAAATGGTCGATTTCATTAAGACCTGCACCCTTTGGATTTTTCTCAACATCATCAAAGAATACAAAATCGTTTTCGTAAATATCACGATCTACAAGGAAGATTGGCATACCACCAATTCCTTTAATCGCAGGAATATTGAGTTCCATTGGACCAGCTTGTGAATACATCGGTTCTGCACCAAGTTCGATTGCTTTCTTGAAAGCTTTGGCTGCATCACGAGTTCTGAAACCCATCGCACATGCTGATGGTCCATGCTCTTTATAAAAGAATGAAGCATAAGATTCAGGCTGATAATTCAAAATAATATTGATATTACCTTGGCGCCATAAATAAACTTTTTTAGATTTATGCTTTGCGACTTTGGAAAAGCCTATTGTTTCAAAGATTTGATCTAATCCATTTTCCGTCGAAACAAACTCAATAAAAGCAAATCCACATAGCTCTAATGGGTTATCTAAAATGTCCATCTAGTTTCCCTTATTTAGATAAATTCATCCGTTTTTAATACTGTACAACATGTTTTGTTAATTTTCGGTTGCAATAACTACCTTTAACAAATCATGTGAACTATCGATCAAAGAGTTGGATAGATAGAATTCTTTTCAATCATCCATGTTCTTTTCACGTTCCTAAAACTAGCCAGAACAACACAAAATTGTTTTGGTTTTCTACGATGAATTAATGCTACAAGAAAGCTTTAATTTATGCAATACATAATTAAATTATGTTATATGTAATTTTTATGCTTTTTTCAGTACTAATAAATGATTTAAAATCATTTCGATCTACTTAAAATGCTACGAGCTGGTGATACTTTTTCACATCAAAATATCCTTAAGAAGTTTCAAAGCGTAAAGATTGATGGAATATTAAAACATTCTAGAGAACAATTCTCATATCTAACAATTCATTACTTGAGGTAATAATCAGTTCTTGGCATGGTGCTATTATCAAAAATGATTAAAAGGCATGATTGTTTATGGCTAGCCCAGCCCAAGCGATAAGACATAAATTACTCAATACATTCTTCTCTAGACATTCGATTTGGTTTCTTTGCATATTTATTGCACTTAGCATTACGTGGTTTAAAACAATCTACACGCCACATAGTATTTACTACTTCATTTCTGACACTTTATTAAATGGCTTATGGTTGGTTACGAGCCTGTTAAGCGTGGTTGGATTGTATGATTTACTTCAAAAAAAGCATGCCATTTTAAGAAACTACCCAATCATTGGTCATTTTCGTTTCATTTTCGAAGATGTCCGTCCTGAAATTCGCCAATACTTTATAGAAGCGGATCAGGATGCCTTACCTTTTTCTCGTATGCAGCGAAGTTTGGTTTATCAACGTGCAAAAAATGAAAATGCTGATAAGCCCTTTGGTTCAATTATCGATGTATATGAGCCAAACTATAGATTTATTGTGCATTCGATTGCGCCGTGCCCACCTGCAGATACAGAAACATTTCGTGTACTGATTGGAAATAACCAATGTAAACAGCCATATAGTGCTTCCATCATGAATATTTCCGCTATGAGTTTTGGTAGCTTAAGCGCAAATGCCATTAGAGCCTTAAACAAAGGTGCCAAATTGGGTAACTTTTATCATGATACAGGTGAAGGCAGTCTCAGCCCTTATCATCTAGAACATGGTGGTGATATCGTTTGGCAAATTGCTAGCGGTTATTTCGGTTGTAGAACAGCGGAAGGACTTTTCGATCCTGAAAAATTTGCTCAACAAGCTAAAAATCCTAAAATCAAAATGATCGAGTTGAAACTATCTCAAGGTGCTAAGCCTGGGCATGGTGGCATATTACCCAAGCATAAAATTACAGAAGAAATTGCACAAATACGTGGAGTTTCAAGAGAACATGATTGTATCTCGCCTGCGAAGCATCCTAGTTTTAATACGCCTATTGAGATGATGCATTTCATACAAGAGTTAAGAGATTTATCAGGTGGTAAACCTGTCGGTTTTAAACTTTGTATCGGTCAACCATGGCAGTTCATGGGTATTGTTAAGGCCATGTTGGAAACTAAAATTGTTCCTGATTTTATAGTAGTTGATGGTTCAGAAGGCGGAACAGGTGCGGCACCGATTGAATTTAGTGACTATATTGGCACACCCTTAAGAGAAGGATTGCGATTTGTTCATAATACACTTGTAGGCGCAGGTCTACGCAGCCAAGTTAAAGTTGGTGCGAGTGGAAAAATCATTAGTGCTTTTGACATTGCAAGTACATTTGCTTTAGGTGCAGACTGGGTCAATTCTGCACGCGGTTTTATGTTCGCTGTTGGTTGTATTCAAGCTCAAAGTTGCCATACCAACCAATGTCCAGTCGGCGTTGCAACGCAAGATAAAGATCGCCAGAAGGCAATTGATGTTCCAAGTAAAGCTGAACGAGTGTTTAACTTCCACAAAAATACATTGCATGCATTATCAGAAATGATCGCTGCGGCAGGACTCAAACATCCATCAGATATCAAAGCACATCATCTCGCTCAGCGTATGAATGATCGTGAAATCAAAAATTATGCCCAGATTCATTTTTTCTTAAAAGAAAATGAATTACTACAAGCTGATTTAAACGATGATGAGAATTTCTATTATCGTATGTGGAAATTGGCTAATGCAAAAAGTTTCTAACGAAATTGAGCCACTCTTTGAGTGGCCCAAGTTTAAAAAATATGGTTTAGCGGCTAACTAATCGATATATGGCAAAAATTGGAATCATCAAAATTACAAGGAATTTTAAATAATACGTCCAACTATAAAGACTACCCTTACCCTGCCAAATTTGAACTTCTACAGATTGAAACTGAATATTCGATGCCTCCATCAATTCAGCATGAACATCGTAGTGAACACCATTACTCTGTTCACTGATGGAAAATGGATCTGAACTGGCAATTAACAGTACAGGTTCATTCATCTCATACTTATGTTTATCATCTGATTGAAAGATTTGCGGTTGATATCCATTAGAGGTTTCACTCTGGACTCCTCCTATCCACTTTAAATTGACCTCACCTTCATTTGGTGCAATACCTTTAGCAACTATCACAAACCGATAAGGATTCTTATTCGATTCCCCAAGAAAACCAATAGCAACACTTGGACGATCAAACGTATCTTTGGGTTTATTAATAACAGCTTGATTTAGCTGCTCTAGTTCACTAGATGTCAGACGCACTGAATTAACCAATGCTTCACCATATTCCCCCACCTTTGGTTCATGCGTTGTTTTACCACATGCCACCAATCCTACAAGAATAAATACAACAGCTAGAAACTTTAAACTTGTCTGTTTAAGAAATAAATTTTTAATCATTTTTATCTACAATCTTATTAAAAAATGCCTACAGAAATATGCTTATCTAAAAACCAGCGTATCACAGGACCTTGTTGTTCTTGCGGTAGTGAAAGAATGTATTCAAAAGTCCTCACCACAACTTCACATTGTTTATTCTTATCCTCAGCAGTTTCACCTAAATTGATTAAATCTGCTTCAGCACCATAGTCTTGTCTAAGTTTATCAGCAACCTGAGACCATGCCTCTGGCGCTTGCATACGATCAACAACCGAACGCTTTCCATTATGAGTCAATATATAAGTTAATGCTTCCCTAGACTGCTGCTGAGTGTTCTGACTTAATAAAGCTCTGCGTTGTTGCGGTGAAGTTTTACTATATAAAGGGAATGAAATTGGGAAACAATCGCCTTTCCGTTTGGCATCATACAGTTGTTGAAGATAAGCATTCGCCCATAAACGTTGCCCCTCATCATCTGCTTTTTTCTCTATTATTTCTCTAAGCTTCCACCACAATGTACTACTCACGCTTGCTTCAATCTCATTTACATTTACGACACCATTTGCCGTTTGCTGTATAGATTCATAATCTTTGCTGGCATATTGTTTGAGTGGTTGCAACAAAACGATTTGGTCTAGAATATTCTGTCGTTGCGCAATTGGATTATTTGCATCTTGAGTATTTGCAGGTAACTCCTGATGAGAGCAACGATTAAGCATAAAAAAAATTATAAAAATAAACCCTATAACAATAAAAACAACTTTCATTGCATATCCCCATATTCTTAGTATCAAAAAATTTGTTGCTAAATATTTAAGTTCGCTTGAATGGACACGTTGAACTTTTTTGGGTGAGTAATGTGTTTGTGATTGCATTACAACTCATATAGATACTACCTTCAGCCGTACATATTCTTGCTGCATACATCTGCCGACTATTCTCGATGATCTGCATCTGTCTACCAGCATAACGCGCTAAGCGTTGTAAGGTATCTATTCGCTGTTTACATTCAGGAAATTGCACAATGCCTCGTTGAAACTCAGAAGACTGATCTATAGCTACCTTAGTTTTATTTAGTGCAGAATCTTGAGTGTAGGCATTTCTTTCATTCTCAGTTGTGCGTTGCCGCTGAAGCTCGCTCTTCCTACAATCATGCTCAAAGCCATTTGAAATCGAGCCCATACACGCCGTTTTTTGAGTAGTTTTCGCAGCACAAGGATGACTTTGATAAGTTGTGCCCTGTGGAGAAACACACTTGTATAGATCTTGAGCAAAAACAGACGTAGAAAAACATAAAAGAATAGAGCTAAAGAAGCTCCAAGATGCACCCCTTATCATGCATACCCCTATGATTTAAATTTTCATATTTTTTATATTGTTAAAAATTGTATCATCTAAATCATTGGTAAAAAAGAAATATTAGTAATAATAATGATTTGGCTTAGCATGTAAAAAAGCTGGAATTAAACCTGTTAGTGCAGCACGAATATCTGCACGTTCATTGATTAATTGATGTGAACCTTCTTCTAGCATCAACAAGGTTTGTAGTCTAAATTTACGACGTATATATTCAATGTTATAGCGCCAATCTACAGTTTGATCGAGCGCACCCTGTGCTAGCCAAACAGGAATACGACAAGCTGGACGTTGTTCCATTTCCAACATCCATTTCGACATCGCAAGAATCCAATCCATTCCCATCATTCTTGGTTGCAATGGATCTTTTAAACGCACAAATCGCAAAAATTCAGGATTATGATTATTGCGACGGAAGTGTCGAGGGACTTGGCTTTTTATACGGCGTATAATCCCTAACCCGACAGAGTTATGCCACCAAGCCGTTTTCGCTGGACGTATTAATGGTGATAATAACAATACACGATCAACTATTGGATCTTCACGTCGCTCGGCAAATTCTAATAGATGATGCATCCATATTGCACCGCCAGTACTTTGCCCGATTCCCAACCACGGACGTGGCAATTGTTTTGCATGATGAACTGCGTCATAAACAGCATTAAGAACCTGTTGGTAATGATCAAAGTTCTGAATACTAGCAGGTGAACCATTACTTAAACCGTGACCAGGAAGATCATAGGTAATTACACTAAATCCTTGATCCAAGATTTCTTTGATAATCGGTTGGTAAATCCCACTATGTTCCAGATAACCATGTAATAAACACACAGTACCCTGTATTTTTTCTATTTTGGGTTGAAAGACCTGTACATGTAAACGAAACAATGGCATTTCTACATAGCCTTGCCAATGCTCACACTCCAACAAATGCAAACCATACAGCTTACGATATGCTTGTAATGGCTTAGTTGGTTCAAAACTTACTGTCAAATCTAGTGGTTCAAGAACTTGAGGAGTGGTTTCTCGATTTGGAATAGGTAAATCAAGTTGCTTTAAGATCGTGGGATTTAGAAATGGAATATTTGACATTATGGTATCTCCCGACAATCACTAGAGCCAAACAACATATCACGAATTGTAGCTAACATCTCATAGTTTGCTCGTCGACTATGATCATAATTTTGCTCACTAGGACGCCATTTCGTTAATTGCGTCGGCATAGGCGCAATCACTGGAACAGTCTCAATACCATTTAATGCAAATAAACGACGTGTGCGAGGCATGTGGTATTCATCCGTGATCAAAAGTACCGTTGGTGCCCCGCCTTTTTTTTGTAATAACAAAGAACTAAACCGAGAGTTTTCGCAGGTATTCATACTTCTTTTTTCAAGTAATTTTGCTTCAATGCCTCGTTCATTTAACCAAGCTTGCATATATGGTGCTTCAACACCACTCAGCACAATCGGCAAATCATATTTTTTCTCTATTTCTAATGTCTTTTCCAAGCGCAGGCGTGTGTAATTATTGACCACAATATCTTTGCCATTTGCGCCTAGTGTCAATCCACCACCCAATACAACAATCGCATAAGGCTCAGAGCTATTTCTTGAAGTCTTTGTCTCAACTTTATTTTTTTTCAACTCGAGCAAATCTGTATTTGTTTGCTCAGCTGAATCCTCAGAAGCAGATAAATCAATAGGATAGCTTTGTAAAAAGTCTAAATACTTTTCCATTTGTATTTTGGTATTGGCTGTATCCGATTGCAAAAAATCAAAAGGTGTACCTGCTGCGCTTGCAGAACTTTCTTGCTCTTGAGCTGATGATGCTGCCTGAGCTAACAGAGGAATTTCCTGCTTGGGTTCTTCAGCATTTTCTTTTTCTTGCTCTTCTAATATTAACTGTTGCAACACTTTATAACGAGCTTGGATCAGCCCCAAATCCTCAGGTTTTTCTGATTGAAAGGTCTTTTCCATAAGCTTTAAATAAGCTTGTCTTGCAATCCATAGATCTGAACCAGGCTCTAAAGTTTCATGCTCACTCAACGCAGCAGATTTTTGGCTTTGTGCTGCAACTTGATTAACTTCTACAGGAACAAAGTAATTTAATCCTTTGACAATTAACTGAGAATAAAATGGTGAATATAAAAAAAGTACAAAACAGCCTAATAGTACAAAAAGTATTGTAAATACTCGTACTAAACTCACCATCCAATGTACTTTCGCCATATTCTCCTCATTCACCGTGTGGTTGGATCAAACCTTGCTCGTCATACAGCACTGGTTCAGGTTCTAAACTTATACTGAATTTTTGCTTTACGTCATGTTGCACGGCTTTATATGCATTTTTTACATCAGTCAAAGTTGCATCAGCATAATTGACTAAAACTAAGGCTTGTTTGTGAAACATTCCAACAGAACCTAATTGTTTACCTTTCCAACCTGTTTGATCGATCAACCATCCAGCGGCAACTTTAACACTACCATTTGCTTGTGGATAATGAGGAATGTTTGGAAATTGTTGTGCAATTTTGTCAAAGCTCATTTGACTGAGAACAGGATTCTTAAAAAAACTCCCCACATTTGGATACTCTTTAGGATCAGGCAACTTACTTTGTCGAATCAAGATAACTTGCTTTTGTAAGTTTTCAGCGCTTTGCTCATCACCAACAGCTTGTTTTAGATCACCATAATTCAGTTTTAAATCAGCTTGTTTCAATAGCTTAAAGGTGACAGAAACGATAATATAACGATTCGGAAAATCTTTAAAAATACTATGTCGATATGCGAATTTACAATCCTCAGAGGAAATAGAGGTAAATTGCCCTAACTCACGATCATAGACTTGAACAGACTCAATAAATTCACCAACTTCAACACCATAAGCACCAATATTTTGTACAGGTGAGGCCCCAACTAACCCAGGAATTAACGCAAGATTTTGTAAACCAAACCATTGCTGCTTTGTTGTATATAAAACGAAATCATGCCAAGACTGCCCTGCACCAACATTTACAGTAACTGTGTGATTATCTTCGCGAACAACCTCAACACCTTGAATATTTAAGTGCAGTACAAGAGCTTGAATATACTGAGGCAACAACATATTGCTCCCTCCAGATAACACTAAAACATTGAGATTATTCTGTTTAGCAAAATCTAAAGCTTCAACGACTTCGTTGGCATGATTGATTTGCACATAGTGTGATGCTGTAGAATCTAAGTTCAGGGTATTCAATGATTTAAGCTGAATGTGCTCTTGTATATGCATATTGTGTTGAATCCTATTACCCTGCACTGATTTGATTTTTTAAAATGTTGACCCAAGCCAAACTACTTGATTCGCACTGATTAAGTACGCGATCAAAGCCTTCCGCTCCCCCATAATAAGGATCAGGTATGGCTTGCCGCGTAAATTGAGGATCATGCTCACTCATTAATGCAATTTTTGAACGTACTTGATTAGAACCAAACTGATAAATTGCCTGAGTCTTCAAGTGTTGCACATCTTTGAAATTCTCATGATCCATTGCCAAGATCAAATCGAAATCAAGAAAATCATTCAATGTAATTTGTCTAGCACGTATAGTCGATAGATCATAACCGCGTTTACTTGCATGCTGTTGGCTGCGTAAATCTGGAGCTTTATTTGGATGGTAATTGCTAGTTCCAGCAGAATCGACAATCACATCTAAACCATGCACATCACAATAATGTCTGAGAATCGCTTCTGCTGTTGGAGAACGGCAAATATTTCCTAAACAGACACACAACACCTTATATGGCGTTTTGGATGGCATAATCACCTCATTGGTACACTTTAACAAGCGTCTTATGTTAATTTATTTAAGTCCTGAAACCTATAGCCACCACATATAAAAATGTTGTATTTATTATGAAAAAATAAGGATATATGTATGAACCATTTCCAATTTCAAACTGTCCCAAACATCATTGCAGGGCTAGGTTCAATACAAGAGCTAAAAAATGTTCTATCTCAACATCAGTACCATAAAGTTTTATTGGTTACTGATGCTGGTATGTTGCAGCATAAACTTCATTTACCGATATTAACCATTTTAGATCAACTTGGTCTGGACTTTGTCATCTATTCAGATATTCAAGCAGATCCCCCTGAACATATCGTGTTAGAAGCTGTGGATTTTGCTCGACAAGAAAAAGTAGATGTTGTAATCGGATTTGGTGGCGGTAGCTCCATGGATGTCGCAAAAATCATCGCTTTACTTGCACATCCGAATCAACAACAAAATTTAGGTGAGATATATGGTATTAACCAAGCAAAATCACCACGTTTAGCACTTATTCTTGTACCTACCACTGCTGGAACAGGTTCTGAAGTCACACCTATTTCTATTGTGACCACTGGCGCTACCACAAAAATGGGCGTTGTTTCCCCAATCCTATACGCAGATGTTGCTATTCTGGATGCAACATTCACTCAAGGTCTACCTGCACACATCACAGCGGCAACAGGTATTGATGCAATGGTACATGCTATAGAGGCATATACATCAAATATCAAGAAAAATTTCTACGCAGATATGCTGGCAAAGAACGCATTAAAACTTCTCAACCAAAATTTAGCCAAAGTCCTAAAAAACGGTTCAGATATGGAAGCACGCCAAAACATGTTGGTTGGCTCAATGCTTGCGGGACAAGCATTTGCAAACGCACCAGTCGGTGCAGTTCATGCACTTGCCTACCCATTAGGTGGACATTTTCATTTATCACACGGGCATACAAATGCTTTAGTTTTGGTTGAAGTGCTTAAATTCAATGCACCTAATGCGAAGCAACACTATGCTGAATTAATGCAATTGCTCGACCCTCGCAGTACAGGTTGTACGGATGGCCTATGTGATCTATTTATCGATCATATGCAAAACCATCTTGACCAAAGCGGTTTAACCTTAAAACTCAATGAATTGAACATTCCAGAAGCTAAACTTCCACAACTAGCCAAGGATGCGATGCTTCAAACAAGACTCTTGCAGAACAATCCAAGAGAGATGACTGAACAAGATGCACTCAATATTTATCAGGCGATTTATGCATGAGCAAACCGACTTTAAAACGACGTGACCAATTCAAGTTCTTTTTCCCAATACAAACCCGTTGGGCGGACAATGATATTTATGGACACGTCAATAACGTGACTTATTACAGTTATTTTGACACCGCTGCTAATTCATTACTGATTCAAAAAACAGGTTTCGATATCCATAACAGTGAAATCATAGGTTTAGTGGTGGATTCAGCCTGTAGCTTTCAACAGGAACTTTCTTTCCCAGAAATTATTGAAGTCGGTGTTGCGATTGGCAAAATCGGTAATTCATCGCTCAGATATGAACTCGCAATTTTTAAACAAAATCAGGATGAAGCAGCAGCCCAAGGACATTTTGTGCATGTATTCGTTGACCGTAAAAGCAGAAAAAGCACGGCTATTTCAGAAGAAATGAGAAACGTACTTGAGCAATATCAACTTATTAGTTTATAACTAAATCGATTTTTTACTTTAGTTATTACTTTCTGAATTAGGGCTTGAGCTGAACATTGGCTAACTCTGCATCAAAAGTGTCTATCAAACTTTTAATTGTAGGCTCTTGATTGAGTAGCTCCACGGCCCGATCAAATGCTTTTTGTTTCCGTGTCGCTTGCATAACGAAAGGCGTCACGGAATCCATCTTCCTATATTGCACAGAAAATTGCGTATTGATCCATTGCAATTTCAAAGCATCTTCTAATGCATGTTGAAGCTGAGTTAGCATTCTCTCGTATTCTTGAGGAATATGAAATACAGACTTGCCATTAATCTCACCAGTCATTAATCCATGCTGTGCAAGTTCTTGAACAGCAGGTGACAATTCACTATTTCTAAACCAATATTCCCACTTTTCTAAATTCCATTCTCCCTCTAGAGATTGTTCTTTAAGTTTTAAAATGTCTTGAGGAGATAAATTAGATATTGGCTCATTTTCATGGGACTGCTTTGTTGTGGCAATTACTTTGTTATCAGACTCAACATCTTCAACAACCGGTGTATTTTCAAACAATTCTAAATCATGAGTTATTTGAGTATTTATATCCAAATCTGAAACTGAAGAATCTTGTGCTGCTTCATCTGGTGATACTGGAAATACAAGAAAATTTTCAGCTTCACTTAAGCCTGAATTTGATACAGGTTTTTCTAAAGGCGATGTCGTTTCTAACCCTATCAACTGACCTTCAGCAGCATCAAATACCATGACACCACTAACTTCAGCAGGTTCAGGTTCAGGTTCAGGTTCAGGTTCAGGTTCAGGTTCAGGTTCAGGTTCAGGTTCAGGTTCAGGTTCAGGTTCAGGTTCAGGTTCAGGTTCAGGTTCAGGTTCAGGTTCAGGTTCAGGTTCAGGTTCAGGTTCAGGTTCAGGTTCAGGTTCAGGTTCAGGTTCAGGTTCGACATTAACCACTTCTGACTGAACTGCAAGTAGGTTCTCTACTTTTACATTTTCTGAGAACTGTTGAGTTTCATTTATCGAAATTGGCGTAGCAGAGGTTGTCTTGACTGTCACTTCGTTTAACTGCATCGGTCTAAATGCGAGCAAACGTAGAACAATCATTTCGAAACCTTGCTCTTGTGTAACAGCAAGTTGAATATCTGAACGACCTTTACATGCAATTTGATAATAAAGTTGTAGATCTTGCGCCGAAATTAATTTTGAAAGTTGCAAAATCTTTCGATTGATTTCTTCACTATATTTCAGAGCCAAATCAGGCAGATATTGTAATAAAGCCAACTCATGCAAGGTAGAAACCAATTGATCTAAGACCAATGATACATCTAAAGCTTGCTGTCTAAATTGCAATAATAGCCGACTGACACGAGCTTGTTGATTCTGATGAATGGCTAAAATCAGATCATAGATAATCGTACGATCAATTAGACCAAGCATTTCTTTAACATCTTGATGATGGACAGCACCCTGACCGTACGCAATCGCTTGATCTGTCAAAGATAATGCGTCACGTAAAGAACCTTGAGCAGACTCAGCAATTTGCCAAATTGCATCTCGATCAGCATTGATACTTTCTTTATCTAAAATTGTTGTTAAATGCGTTGTAATCTCATCGACAGCCAAAGGTCTGAGCGTAAACTGAAGACAACGAGAAATAACTGTAATTGGTAATTTTTGCGGATCAGTTGTCGCAAAAAGAAATTTTACATGTTCTGGCGGCTCTTCTAATGTTTTTAACAATGCATTAAACGAATGCGTCGAAAGCATATGCACTTCATCGATAAGATAAACTTTAAAACGACCTTGTGTTGGTGCATAAGGAACGTTATCAAGCAACTCACGTGTATCTTCAACTTTCGTTCTTGATGCCGCATCAATTTCAATTAAATCAATAAAACGGCCCTCGTTCACAGCTCGACATGTTGCGCAAACTTCACAAGGGGTTGAAGTCACACCTGTCTCACAATTCAAACACTTGGCTAAAATACGTGCAATCGTGGTTTTACCGACACCACGAGTACCTGTAAATAAATAAGCATGATGCAAACGTCCACGTTCTAATGCACTTGTTAAAGCGCGAGAAACATGGTTTTGCCCCACTAACTCATTGAAATTACGTGGACGGTATTTTCTTGCCAGTACTTGATACATGTATGCTCCTTATTGCGTCTTTAGCATACTTTGTTTTTGAAACGCTGTGAATGAATACAAAACTGTTTGATCAAGATTAAATAGTTTGATCATACCCCACGTCTTACTGAGTTAAAACAATCATGCGCATCAAAGCTTGCAACCAAAATCAACTCAAAGGACAATATACATCTTTTGTAGATTTGGCTTTTAATCCTATGTCACACGCTTTAGATGTTTTAGGTGGTATCACCGCAGAACAATTTTTAACTGAATATTGGCAAAAAAAACCGTTATTGGTACGTAATGCCTTACCAGAAATCATAGGATTATTAGAACCAGATGATGTTAAAGAGTTAGCGCTTGAAGAGGATGTGAGTGCTCGACTCATTCGACAAAAAAATAAAGATCCAAATGAATGGCATGTCAAATCATCTCCCCTAACCAAAGGTGATTTTCAAAAGCTACCTAATCTTTGGACGATCTTAGTGCAAGCTGTAGATCACTATTCTTTTGATGTTGCTGAATTATGGAAAAAATTTCCATTTATTCCACAATGGCGCCGCGATGACATCATGGTGTCTTATGCACCCAAAGGTGGATCTGTAGGTAAACATTTCGATTTTTATGACGTTTTTCTCGTTCAAGGCTATGGACATCGTCGTTGGCAGCTTGGTCAAATGTGTGATGAATCAACTCAATTTATTCCTGATCAACCGTTAAAGTTGTTGGCTGACATGGATGTTCAGTTTGATGAAATCCTATCTCCTGGTGACTTACTTTACGTTCCACCTGGTCTCGCACACTATGGTGTAGCAGAAGATGACTGTTTAACGTATTCTTTTGGCTTTCGCATGCCAAATCTTTCAGAAATGATTGATCAGGTGAGTGATAAATTTGCTGAAAATGCACTATTAAAAAATCCTTTAGTGGATATAGCTCGCCAACAAACCGCGAATATCGGTGAAATAAATTCGACTGAATTTTCTTATTTAAAAGCTGAATTATTGAACTTCCTCTCTCAAGCACCTGAGTTTGATGCGGCGATTATGTCGTATATGAGTCAATCAAATTATCCAAATAGCATTCCTGAGCCTGATGAAATCGCAGCAGAAGATTTAATTGAAATTATCGGTACAGGTTATCAACTCATGCTTGAACCAGCCTCAAAGCTACTCTACAGAACTCAAGCTGATGGTTTAGATTTTTGGGCAAATGGTGAAAATGTTTGTATTTCCAAGTCATTTGAAAACCAGCTAAAACAAATTGCTGATGGACAAAGCATTGCATTTGATGAAAATCTAAATCAACCAGAATATTTAGAAGATATTGCTGAACTTTTAAATAATGCTGTTGTGATGTTGCTCCCTCCAAATTAATCTCATCAGCGCCTCTAGATGAGATTATATTGATCGGAAAAATTCAAAAAGTTTAAATACTTGATTATGATCATATAATTTCTTCTAGAAGGTAAAAATTATTATAAAATTACACTTTAATAGTTGAATAAGAATATATTTTTCATAAACTCGAAATGAATTTAGAACAAAACATACGAAATCATATTTACTTAAACGATTTAAAAATAACGGAGAAAATCCATGTTAAAAAAAACTTTATTTTGTACTCTCATTGCATCTTCACTTCTATTACAAACAGCTCAAGCATGTACTCGTGCAGTTTATTTAGGTAATGATAATCACATAATTACCGCCCGCTCGATGGATTGGAAAGTAGATGTAGGGACGAATCTATGGATTATGCCGAGCGGTCAAGATCGCGACAGTAATGCTGGACCAAAATCATTAAAATGGAAATCGAAATACGGAAGCGTAATCGCTTCAGGCTATGATCTCTCTACAACGGATGGAATGAACGAGGCTGGTCTAGTTGCAAATGTCTTATGGCTGGTTGAATCCCAGTATCCCGATGCAAAAAAATCAAATAAACCTCAACTCAGTATTTCTGCTTGGGCTCAGTATGTATTAGACAATTATGCTAGCGTCTCAGAGGCAGTATCAGCATTAGAAAAAGAGCCATTTGTGCTTATCACAGATAATGTACCTGGAGAACAACGCTTAACCACCCTACATTTATCGCTTTCAGATAAGACAGGTGATAGTGCAATTATTGAATACATTAACGGCAAGCAAGTCATTCATCATAATAAGAAATATCAAGTGATGACCAATTCCCCTATTTTTGATCAACAACTGGCTTTGAACACATATTGGCAACAAATTGGTGGCACTGTGATGTTACCAGGTACTAACCGCGCTGCAGATCGCTTTGCAAGAGCGTCATTTTATATTAATGCCATACCTAAAAATGATAATCCCAAAGAGGCTATCGCCTCGGTTTTCAGTGTCATTCGTAATGCCTCAGTTCCCTTTGGTCTAAACACAGCCGAAGAGCCAAATATTTCTTCTACGCGATGGAGAACTGTGGCTGATCATAAGCAACAACTTTATTTCTTTGAGTCTGCTGTATCCCCAAATGTTTTTTGGATTGATCTTAAAAAAATCAATTTCAAAAATGGGAAAACGATGAAACTCGATTTAGGTAAGGATCAACAAAATACCTTTGCTGGTGATGCAACTGATCAATTCAAAGAAACTAAACCTTTCCAATTTTTAGGTCCTCAGTTACACCATTAATAAATTAGATCAAATCTAAAAACAGATGAGAACTTGATATGTGCACACGTGCTGTTTACCTCGGGGACAATGATCACATTATTACCGCTCGCTCAATGGACTGGAAAGTCGATGTAGGGACTAATCTATGGATTATGCCACGAGGTCAACAGCGCCATAGTAACGCAGGCGAAAAATCGCTTGTATGGAGAGCAAAATATGGAAGTGTTATTGCTTCAGGCTATGATGTTTCAACCACTGACGGTATGAATGAGGCTGGACTCGTTACTAACTTATTATGGTTAGTCGAATCACAATATCCAGATAAAGCCAGATCAGATAAACCTCAATTAAGTATTTCAGCTTGGGCACAATATATTTTGGATAATTATTCAAATGTTGCTGAAGCAGTCAATCATCTGAGAGATGAACCTTTCATTTTGATTACAGATGCAGTCCCTGGAGAACAACGGCTCACCACAGTTCATTTATCTTTATCCGACAAAACTGGTGATAGTGCGATTATTGAATATATCAACGGCAAACAAGTCATTCATCATGATAAAAAATTTCAGGTGATGACCAACTCACCTATATTTGAACAACAACTTGCTTTGAATGCCTATTGGCAACAAATTGGTGGGACGACAATGCTACCGGGTACAAATCGTGCTGCAGACCGATTTGCTCGTGCATCCTTTTATATCAATGCAATACCAAAAACTCATGATCCTAAACAAGCTTTAGCGTCAGTTTTTAGCGTTATACGCAATGCTTCGGTTCCTTTTGGGTTAAACACAGCTGAAGAACCAAATATTTCATCAACACGATGGCGAACTGTCGCAGATCACAAACAATTGTTATATTTCTTTGAATCAGCGGTCTCTCCGAATGTATTCTGGGTTGACTTAAATAAAATTGATTTTCAAAATGACAAAACGCTTAAACTCGATTTGGGGTTGGATCAACAAAATGTTTTTGCTGGCGATGCTACTCAACATTTTTTAGTTGCAAAACCATTTGAATTTCTTGGTCCACAGTTACATCATAAATAGGTTAGATCTAAAATAAACTTGAGAAGTGAAATATGAAAAAAGTACTTTGTTTACTGAGTCTTTGTGTATTAATAAGCGGTTGTGCAAACGTTCAAACCACTGATGCTAACACTACATCTATGGACCATCTAGCTACTGCAGGTTCATTAGTTTGTAAATCAAATGAACTATGTCCAAATGTTGTAGTTGAATGGGATAAAGAACAGAAAGAAAAACTCAGACTTGATGTGGCTTTAACAAGTACTTATGAATATTACGATATTAAGAGTTTGTCCTTCTCTGTTGATGGAAAAACTTTCAATTATGCTCCAGTGGGTAAAACAGAACAAAAATACATTAATCGTTTAATACCTAAGCGCTCTTCCAATACATTTATTCTCCCAAGCGTTTTTCTATATGAATTACGTGGATCAAAAAATGTAGATTTATCGATAGAAACAGATAAAGGAACGATTAAACGTAATGTTTACTCACCTACAGTGCAATCTTCATTGTTTAAAAACTTCACACAGTTGATTTCAACTTTACCTAACTCAAACTCTAAATAAGCTAGGTACATTAAAAGCTAGTTATTTGTATAAATATAAATAACTAGCAACTCAGTGAGTAATCAAACACTTTACAGCACAATAATATATAAAAATTTAAAAAAAGAAATATATGCAATAATTTGATTATTATAAATATTTCCATATTTTCAACTCCTTATTTTTATCATATATTTACAGTTGTTAATTAAAAAAACAGTTAAATAAATAAAGCCATTTTTCCCTATGATAATTGACCAATACCATGTAAAATTCCTGCCAAAATTGCATAACAGGATGCAAAAACAATGCTCTGTGTGGCAATGAGCAAACTTGAGGCTATGTATGTCAAAAAAAGAAGATATTATTAACACTGCTTTAAAACTCTTTAATTCGCATAGCTATAATTCGATTGGGGTTGATCGTATTATTAGTGAATCTGGCGTAGCCAAAATGACATTCTATAAATACTTCCCATCAAAGGAAAAATTAATCGAAGAATGTCTACAGCAACGTAATATCAATTTGCAAACATCATTAAATGCCTCACTATCCGCTTGTGATCCAAATGATTACATGAGTCAACTCAAAACTATTTTTAAATGGTATGAAGCTTGGTTCAACAGTGAAGATTTTAATGGCTGTATGTTTCAGAAAGCTTTGGAAGAAGTGATTAAGATTTACCCATCAACGTTAGAACCAGCAACAAAATACAAAATTTGGTTAACCACACTTGTTCAAGGTTTGCTGACCAATATTGGTATCCGAAACCCATCTCATCTTGCGACATTAATCGTAAGTATCTTGGATGGGATGACCATTCAAGCACATATTAATAGACATTCTGTTGATATGGATGAATATTGGATGCGAGTTGAGCATTTAATTGCTTTCGAAAAAGCGTTGCCTTAAGTCAGCGCTTTTTATAAAAAATGAGTAAAAGAGAAGAAAAAAGTAAAGCGTGATTTATAGTTATTAGAATATCTCACGCTTGCGTCTGAGTCGGAAAGAATAATAAGTATTATTACCCTCTGGCGGTCGTACAAATTGCACATCCCGATCCTTTTTATGCAGACAGATCATTCTGTCTTGTTTAAAAGTATACACCTATAAGTAACTTTCGCAATCTTTTTTTTAAATTTTTTATATTCTTTATTTAAATTAATTACATATTTTTATTGTTTAGTTTATTTAAAAGAAAATCAGTTTTTCCAATCACAATCAAAAAACAAGAAAAGTAAACTAAATCTCTTTTTTCCGTAAAATTGCCAACTCACGATTAAAATTGAGTTCACTTATCATTTTTTCTTATATACATCTTCACTAAAAACCATTGCATTTATCCACTTTTACTACATTTTTACCTTTTAGTCATTTTATACTAAACTTTAGTGCAGTTAGATGAGGTGAATATGCAAACAAGTCTTGAGATTGAAGCAATGAGAGAATCAGCAAGTTCAATAGTAAATGTGCTTAAATCTCTAGCAAACACAGATCGTCTAATTATTTTGTGCCATTTAGCTAAACAAGAGTTAAATGTATCTCAGATTGAAGAACAAACTCAGATTTTCCAGCCGACCTTATCTCAGCAGCTGATGATGCTAAGAAAAAGTAAAGTTGTCTCAACACGTCGTGAAGGAAAGCAAATTTTCTACTCCATTAGTGATCCTAAGTTACAAGTTGTCTTAACGACATTGTATGAGAACTACTGTCCAAATATTTAATGTTCATTAAGTTAGATTTAAATTTTAAGCTATTGGCTTTTCCTGCATAATATCGTTATAACGATATAAACTTTGATATGCATGAAAAAAATAGATTTGAGTATAAGCACTCTTTTTCCAGCTTTTAAATGGCTAAAAACGTATCAAATATCGAGCTTTAAATCCGATTTGATTGCTGCTTTTATCGTTCTCGCAATGTTAGTACCACAAGGTATGGCATATGCGATGCTTGCTGGTTTGCCACCTGTTATGGGTATTTATGCAAGCATATTGCCAATGATTGTTTATGCCTTCACTGGCAGTAGCACTACGCTATCGATTGGTCCTGTTGCAATCATTTCGATGATGGTCTTTGCAACACTAAACCCTTTATTCCCTGTCGGCAGTCAACAATATATCGAAGCGGCTTATCTATTGACCATGATGGTAGGTGTGATCTCGCTAGTTCTAGGATTATTGCGCTTTGGTTTTTTAATTCAATTAATTAGCCATCCAGTTATTCAAAGTTTTATCATTGCTTCTGCATTACTGATTGCTCTCGGGCAACTTAAGTTTTTATTAGATATACCTCTTCAGTCAAATAATATTCCTGAATTTATTTCTAGCTTAGTCAAACATATACAAGAACTTAGCTTAATCAGTTTGATTTTCAGTTGTGCCGCAATATTAATTTTAGTGCTTTTACCAAAATTTGTGCACTCAGTTTTCCTGGCTCGAATTATCCCATTAATCGTTGTTATCTCATCGATCATTATCGTGGCAATATTTGATCTGGAACAAAATAGTTTAAAAACCGTCGGCACTATCCCGAGTGGTTTACCACATTTTTATTTTCCGTCATGGGATTCTGAGCTTGCTTTTAAGCTCTTACCAAGCGCGTTTATGATTGCCATGATCAGCTTTGTAGAATCTCTTGCAATCGCTCAAGCCACTGCTCTACAGAAACGTGATGACTTAAATAGTAGTCAAGAACTCATTGCTTTAGGATTCGCAAACATCGCAGCAAGTATTAACAATGGTTTTGCGGTTTCAGGTAGCTTGTCACGCACTGTGGTAAATAGTGATGCAGGTGCAAAAACACCGATTTCAGGTGTCCTCTCTTCTCTCACTATGATTTTAGTCTGCTTGTATTTTACAGGTATCTTTGAATCTCTCCCCCTAACTGTATTAGCCGCTACAATTTTAGTATCCATTTGGAAACTCATCACTATCGCTCCCTTTATCGAAACATGGAAATATTCAAAGGCAGATGGTTTTGCGATGTTAATAACCTTCCTCGGTGTAACATTCATTGATATTTCTACAGGTCTGATTATTGGTATTGGTCTTACTTTTATCATGTTGCTATGGCGTGTCAGCCGTCCACATATAGCTGTGATCGGTCTGATAGAAGGAACTCAACACTTTAGAAATGTATCACGCTATGATGTCATTACTGTTCCGACTATTGCCTCTTTTCGTATTGATGAAAATCTAAGCTTCTTAAATGCACATGTATTAAAAGGCTATGTGATTACTGAACTTAGTCAAAATGCAGAAATCCGACATGTGATTATAAATTGCTCAAGCATCAGCAACATCGATCTTAGTGCATTAGAAATGTTGGAAGAGTTAAATAAGGAACTCGCGCGTCTTAATATTAAACTACACCTGTCTGAAGTGAAGAGTCCTGTGATGGATCGTTTAAGAAAATCAAAGCTCGTGGATGAATTAACAGGTGAAATTTTTCTTTCGCATTATCAGGCAGTTCAAAGCATATCTCCTATTGAAAAAAATTAAGAGGACAGTGATAAATGCTGTTTTTTTATGCAAAGAGATAAAATGCTTTCTGATAAAACATTTGCAAAAACATTATGTTAATTTTTACGCAATTTTTTAAGTAATTCATCATCAAAAAAAATTTTATTATTCATGGTGCTTAGGTATAGAATACGGCGCTTGTTTAACCTTAAACCGCACATGGGTTTGTAAGGCCTTTATATGTTTAGTGTACTGTCTCGCTTAAGTTTAGTTACCAAAATTATTATCGCTATTTTTTTAGGAATTGGCGTGGCAATGCTGTTTCCTAACTTTACACCTTATTTAAGTTTATTGGGTGAATTGTTTATTAAAGCTTTGAAGTCTGTTGCACCCATTTTAGTTTTCGTGCTTGTGTTATCTTCAATTGCGAATTTTAAAGTTGGACAGCATTCAAACTTAAAACCTGTTATGACCCTCTATGTAGTCGGTATGCTACTCGCTGCATTTAGTGCAGTGATTGCAAGTATTGTTTTCCCGAGTCAGTTGTTTCTTCATCTAACTACACAATCAGAACTACAAGCACCTGGTAGTTTAGCTGAAATCTTAAAAAATCTTCTTTTAAGCTTTATTGCAAACCCAGTACAAGCAATTAGTGAAGCAAACTTCATTGGAATTTTAGCTTGGGCAATTGGTTTAGGCATCGCATTGCGTCATAGTTCTGATACAACCAAAAAAGTACTTACAGATGTTGCAGATGCGGTTAATAAAATCATTCATGTTGTTATTGGATTCGCTCCAATCGGTATTTTCGGTTTAGTCGCTGTTACTTTTGCTGATGCAGGTTTGGCTACTCTTTCAAGTTATGCCCATTTACTTGCGGTACTTCTTGGTACGATGTTCTTCGTTGCTCTTGTAATTAATCCAATTCTTGTTGGAGTTACAATGCGCTCGAATCCTTATCCATTAGTTTTCAAATGTTTGAAAGAAAGTGGTATTACTGCTTTTTTCACGCGCAGCTCAGCAGCGAATATTCCTGTGAATTTAGATTTAGCTCATCGTTTGGGTGTCAATGAAGCAACTGCGAGTGTTTCGATTCCTCTAGGCGCAACAGTAAATATGGCGGGTGCAGCTGTAACCATCACAGTATTAACATTAGCTGCAGTACATACGTTGGGTATTCACGTTGATTTAAGCACAATGCTTATTTTATCAGTTGTTGCCACAGTATCCGCTTGTGGTGCATCTGGTGTTGCTGGTGGTTCTTTATTGCTAATCCCTGTTGCATGTAGCCTATTTGGTATATCATCAGAAGTCGCAATGCAAGTGGTTGCTATTGGTATGATTATTAGTGTTTTGCAGGACTCAACTGAAACTGCATTAAACTCATCAACTGATGTTTTATTCACTGCTGCAGTAGATTTTCGTAACCGTCAATAATCGTAGGTTATTATGCCTTTACAACGTTTACCAAACTGGATTCAAATCGGTGCTTTTTTATTGGCATTGAATGCAGGAATGGTAAACGTTTTAGGTTTATTTACCGTTCTTCATCAATCTGTTTCTCATATGACTGGAAATGTCAGTATGCTTGCAATGAGCTTACTGGACTGGCAACCTGACCACTTTATTTACTTAGCTTTAGTCGTTATTTGTTTCGTTATTGGTTCCTTTTATAGTGGACTGATTTTAGGAAATAGTAATGTGACTTTTGGTCACCATTATGGATTTCCGCTCAGCCTTGTTGCTATATTTTTATTCCTCACATGGCTGCTCCTCCCTTACTTTCCTCGTTATGGTCTTCTTTGGGCTTGCGTTGCAATGGGTGTTCAAAATGCAATGGTTAGCCATTACAAAGGAGCAATCATTCGCACCACACATCTGTCTGGAGTTTTGACAGATATTGGTTTGACAATTGGCTACAAAGTTCGAGGTTTAAAAATTGAAAATAGGCGTATTTTTTTACATTTTCTAATTTTTACGGGTTTTTTAGTGGGTGGATTGATTGCCAGTTTGCTTTATCCTTATTTAAAATTACAAACTTTTCTCATACCTGCAGGACTGAGTCTTGTATTAAGTATGACTTATTGGATCGTTTATTTTCGCTCTTCATCACACTCAGATTTGGATTGAATTATGGTAAAAAATGCATTACAAGCTCAATTGCTTAAAGCGGGCTTAGTTGATAATAAAAAAGCGAAGAAACTAACCAAACAAGCTCAGCACGAACAGCGCACTGGACAAAATGATGATGCTGAATTAAAAGCTGAAATTGATCGTGCAAAACAAGAGAAATTAGCAAAAGATCAGGCATTAAATTTAGAAAAGCAAAAAATTCTTGAAGAAAAAGCGTTGAAAGCCTCGATCATTCAAATGATCAAACAACATAAAGTTGAAAATACAGATGGTGATATTGCTTATCAATTTATTGATGAGAACAAGATCAAAAAAGTTTACATCAATCAACAAATTTATAATGCGCTGGTATCAGGTTCTCTTGTTGTCGCAAAAGATCAGGAACAATACGCTTATCTACCAAAGGCTTTAGCCGAAAAAATTGATCAAAAAATGCAAGGCTTCATTTTGGTTAATAATAAAGATGAGAAAAATGACCAAACTACAGATGAAGAGGATCCTTACGCAGCATATGTGATCCCTGATGATCTGATGTGGTAATTGAATGTAATAACACCTTACAGTTCGTATATAAACTGTCAGCAAATTATCAGAATTCAATTCAACACCTTACAATTCTCGCATTAAAGAATTTTAAGGTGTTTTTATTTTGAATTATTTTAATTTTATTAGCGATATTCGAACTGAATTGAGCCAATACCCTTGGCTAGAAATGTTAGTCGCATTATCAATTCTGATTTTCTTTGCCGCTTTGGCAAACTTTATTGCTAAAAGAATTATCGTTCGTGGTATTAGACATTTAATCACCAAATTAAAATCACCAAATCAATCAATCTTTGCGCAACACAGTATTACTCGTCGCTTTGCAAATATCGTCCCTGCTATTGTGATTATGAATGGTATTACAACCATTCCGCATCTCCCAGCCAAAGTGATTACATTTGTACAAATGGGTGCTCAGGCATTTATTTTCCTGACTCTAGCCTTAACGGTTAGTGAAGCACTCAATATTTTTAACTTACTTTATCAACGTAACCCAAAATCCAGAAACAAACCCATCAAAGGTTATCTTCAACTCATCAAGTTAATCCTATTTGTCGTTTGTGGTCTGATGATCCTAGGCACCTTCCTCAAAAAAGATGTATTTACTTTATTGGCTGGATTTGGTGCGATGGCAGCGGTGTTAATGTTAGTTTTCCAAAACACGATTCTGTCATTAGTTGCTAGTATTCAAATATCTTCTTATGACATGGTGCGCATTGGTGACTGGATAGAAATGCCATCACTAAACGCTGATGGTGACGTAATTGATATGTCATTACATACTGTGACGGTACAAAACTTTGATAAAACGTTTACTACCATCCCAACCAACAAACTTGTGACTGATACATTTAGAAACTGGCGCGGGATGAGTAACTCTGGTTGTCGTCGCATAAAGCGTTCGATTTTTCTTGATCAAAGCACTGTTCACTTTATGACCGACACAGAACAACAGAAGTTAAAAGAGTTTTTATTATTAGATCAATATTTAGATGCAAAACAGTCTGAAATTGATGAGTTTAACCAACAACTCAGCAATCAATCGCAATACAACAAGCGTCGTTTGACTAATGTTGGTACATTTAGAGCATATGTTGAATTTTACTTACGTCAACATCAAGGTATCGCACAGCATCAAACTATTCTGGTGCGTCAGTTACAACCTACAAGCGAAGGACTACCTTTAGAAATTTATGCATTCACCAATACGATTGCATGGGCTTCTTATGAGGCAATCCAATCTGATATTTTTGATCACTTAATTGCAATTATCCCAGAGTTTGGACTGAGAATTTATCAAGCTCCATCAGGACATGATTTTCAAGCTTTGAATCATCAAAATACAAATAACGTTGAGCAAATAGTTTAAGGTACCCATATAAAAATAGCCTGAAAGGTGTAGTAACTATACCTCTCGGGCTATTAAGTATTTTAAAGTCAGTTTAAGCTCTTTTAAACTAAGACAAATTTAACTCTTCATCTTTAGTAAGCGTAATTGCTGTGAGCATAGGTATACCTAAAATTACAGGAACGACAATAATCCATAAATCCGTAACGATTTTCTCGGAAAAGAAAAAGTGAATTGAAAGTGCTGTAATAATTAAGACTGAAAATAAAACAGCGACAAATCGAACCGTAAACTTTAACAACATATTCTTTATCCTATTCAGTTTTTGTATTTCACTCTCAGTATATACCCCTCTGATGAATCAATTTTGGTTTTTATCGCATAGTTTTAATAAAACAAAAGTTAGATTCAATAAAATCTTGATTTTGAGTTGATCCATCTACTTGGCTGCCAATTTTTATCATTAGACACTAGGAAATGATGCTTATTCGTCCTCAAAGCACATGGAATGCAACTTGATGCAATGCTAAAAATGATGCATCAAAATAATTCGTAATTTCATTTGGGTGACATATATGATTTTAGAAAGCCACCAAATCAAAGCAAGAAAAGTGCATTTCGACTTCTCAGAATCTTCAGTGTGCTGGATGAAAAACGATCCACTTTGTTCTCATGTAGCAAACGGGATCAACATGCTTTTACCTGCTGGGGAATTTTGGTTTTGTCGCGTATTTAATAAAACCCTCCCTCTGATAACAGATGAAAAATTAAAAGAAGATGTTATTGGATTTATTCGCCAAGAAGCTACCCATGCTCGTGCTCATGAAAATGTACAAGATTTTTTAAGGGAAAATGGCTATGACGTACAAGATCAACTAAATCGTGCCCACTTCTTATTTAATATACTTTTAGGTGATAAGCCTTTAGGACTTCCAATACTTAGAAATAAAGCACTTGAAGAATATTGGTTATTATTCCGTGTTGGTATTATCGCAGCGATTGAACATTTCACTGGAACTATTGGTCAATGGACACTAGAAAGTAAGTCTTGGGATTCAGCAGACCCAGCGATGGCTGATTTGTTTCGCTGGCATCTAGCTGAAGAAGTAGAACATCGTTGTGTAGCCTATGATTTATTTGAGCATCTTATAAAAAATAAATTTGGCTTCTATCTATCTCGTCAAGCGATCATGATGGTGATCTTTCCTCTGTTCATTTATCTACTTGCTGATTTTGCCCGTGGTTTAGCAACTCAAGATTTAGAGAATGAGAAAATGCAAAAGCTCGTTCGCCAAAGTTTCTTTAATTTCATTCGCGAGTTTGAAAAAACTGCGACTCAAACAGACCATCTTCCTACGATTAAATATTTGTGGAAAGCAACGCTACGCTGGGTTTCTCCGAAGTTTAATCCTGTCGATGAGGGCAATACAGAACAAGCATTGGCATATATGGCTCAATCTCCTGCCGTCAAGTTCTTTGAGCAACAAGACCATCGCTCAAAAGTCAGTTAAGGTTTAAGTTTAGATCAAAACAAAAAAGATAATTTAAAGTAGACTTTAAATTATCTTTCCTCCCTTGCAATAGTAAATTTAGTTTCACTTAATTACGGGCTATAACTTTATCAATTTTACCATTCGTTATCATTTTTGCCTTTTGTGATTTTCTATACATTTTTTCTGATATGCTACAGGTTGAAGTTGAGTTAGTACTTTGGGTCAAGGGGAAAGTTTAGATGTTGCAATGGTTTGAGAAATTAGTTGATCCTTATCCAACAAAAGACTTAAACAAACCATTACCAACCACTTTTTTTGCTTTTGTTTGGCAAGCCACTCAGGGTGTTCGACCTTTTTTATTTTTACTGATTTTATGTGCTGCAGCTGCTGCTTGTTTTGAAGCTTTATTTTTTTCATATATCGGAAAACTGGTTGATTGGCTCAGTAAAAGCCAACCAGATACCTTTCTAGCAACAAATCAACAGAATCTGACTATCCTTATTAGCATTTTATTTGCGAATATATTTTTTGTAAGTATTCAATCAATTATTAAACATCAGGTGTTATTTAGTAATTTCCCAATGCGTATGCGTTGGCGCTTTCACAATTTACTCTTACAACAAAGTTTAGATTTCTTCCATACTGATTTTGCAGGTCGACTCTCTGCCAAAGTTATGCAAACAGCTTTAGCTGTACGTGAATTTTGGATGATTTTAGGCGACATGTTGGTCTATGTACTTATCTATTTCATTACGATTAGTCTTGTACTTGGCTCAATTTCGCCTGTACTCATTGTTCCATTACTCTTATGGTTAGCATTGTTTATCGGTATTGCGAGCTACTTTATTCCTCGACTAGGTCGCGTCTCTCAAGAGCAAGCCGATGCACGAGCTGTGATGACAGGACGTGTTACTGATGCATACACCAATATTCAAACAGTGAAATTGTTTGCACATGCTGGTCGTGAAAGCCAGTATGCAAAAGAATCCATGAAAGAATTCATGGTGACTGTTTATAAGCAAATGCGATTGGCTGTCAAATATCAAATCTGTATTCGTCTTCTTAGCGCATTTCTCTTTATTAGTGTTATTGGTACATCTGTTTGGCTTTGGACCGAAGGTCAAGCTGCACTAGGCGTAATCGCGGCCACAACCGCAATGGTACTTAAACTTGATAGCTTAGCTGAGTTTATCATGTGGCATGTCACCATGCTTTTTGAGAATGTAGGTACGATTCAAGATGGTATGAAAACCTTAGGTAAGCCAATCGAGATTCAAGACAAACCTGATGCCACTGAACTCAAAGTCCCTCATGGTGAAATTAGTTTTGAAAATGTCAGTTTTGCTTATAACGACAAAAACGTTATTGATCACTTTAATCTAACCATCAAACCTGGTGAGAAAATTGGCATTGTAGGTCGATCAGGAGCAGGAAAATCAACGTTAATCCAACTGCTTCTACATTTTTATTCGATTCATCAGGGTCGTATTCTTATCGATGGTCAAGATATCCATCAAGTGACTCAAGATAGTCTCCGTGCAAATATCGCACTGGTAACCCAAGACACTTCTTTACTACATCGCACTGTTGTGGAAAATATTAAATACGGTCGACCAAACGCTACCCTTGATGAAGTATATCAAGCAGTTAAAAAAGCAAAGGCTGATGAGTTTATTCCTCAACTAAGTGATCAAAAAGGTCGTGTAGGCTTCGATGCATATGTGGGTGAACGTGGTGTCAAACTATCAGGTGGACAACGCCAACGTATTGCAATATCGAGAGTTTTCCTCAAAGATGCCCCTATTTTGATACTTGATGAAGCAACCAGCGCGTTAGATTCAGAAGTTGAAGCCGCAATTCAAAGCAGTTTAAATGACTTGATGGTAGGCAAAACGGTTATTGCAATTGCGCACCGATTATCTACTATTGCACAAATGGATCGTCTCATTGTTCTTGATCAAGGCAAAATTGTCGAGCAAGGCACACATGAGCAACTCATTGCAAATGATGGCTTGTATGCCCAACTATGGAAACGTCAAACAGGCGGTTTTCTTGTTGAGCAACGAGTAACTCAGCAGGATAAAGAATAATGTTGTATTTAGAAGATTTGAAAATTGGAGATCGTTTCATCAGTCGTGAGTATGAAATGACACTTGAAGAAGTTAAACAGTTTGCAAGTCAATACGACCCTCAACCTTTTCATCTCGATGAACAAGCAGCAGCTCAACATCCAATTTTTCAAGGCTTAGCTGCAAGTGGTTGGCATACATCAGCCGTAACGATGCGTCTTTGGACTGAGTGTTTCCCTATTGCAGGCGGTTTACTGGGTTCAGAGTCAAGTTTACGTTGGCCAAGGCCAACACGGGTTGGCGATAAAATCCATGTGGAAGTTGAAATTACTGCAATTGTGCCATCAAAAACCAAAAATGATCGTGGTATCGTCAGCTACGTAACACAGGCTTTGAACCAACACGGTGATGTGTTATTAATATCTACTACCAAAATTATGGTTTTTAGAAAACCTTCTTGATTTTTGAACATTAGGTGACTCTCTTGTCCAACAATTTTTATGATTCAATCTTTTATTTCATGCAAATATGTTCGAGACCTAGATGTTTAAAAGATATGGGCAAAAATTGATGAGCGCCACGGAAAGCACATGAAAACAACCTCAACTCGTCAAGATCAAGGAATACCAGGCGTTTACGGCTTATTGCTATTAGATGTCGTTTCACGTTGGGGATACAACGATGAAACTTTATTTGCTCCATTTCATTTGACTAGCGAACTTCTAGCAGATCCTAACTATAGAATTCCAACACCTGTAGCAAACGAATTAGTAAAACATGCATTACGCCTGACAGGTGAAAGTACACTTGGCTTTCACTTAGGCACACAGATGCGTATTTCAATTCACGGTTTTATTGGCTATGCCATTATGACCGCACATGACATTACTGATGCGATTGCCCTTGCGAGTCGTTTCATCCAATTACGCTTACCTTTTTTACAACTTTATTTCTCGACTTTTGGTCCCAAAGCTACCCTTCAACTGCAATGTGATATTGATGTGGAGCCACTCAGAACAGAGATTATTCTAGGGCTGACGATTGGCATCATGACCATGGCAAAGGCATTAACTGGTATCGAAGATCTTCAAGGTGAAGTGGATCTAGATTTTCCAGAACCTGAAGGTTTTGATAAATATAAAGACAAATTGAATAGTACGATCCGTTTTAACCAGCCACATTTAATATCGAGTTTTGATAAAAAATATCTTGGTTTAAAAATGGTGAATGCTGATCCAATCGCAAGCCAAATCGCAATTAACCAATGTGAATCTGAATTATCAGCATTGGGTGAGCGTCGTCGTCTAGCGATGCGTGTTCGTGATATTTTAACCAATTCTGAGCAACACTATTTAAGTATTGAGAGTGTTGCAGAACGACTTCATATGTCTGACCGTACACTCAAACGACAATTGGCTGCTGAAGGAACATCTTTTTCAACACTAGTCGATGAAGTTCGATATCGTCATGCGACTTCACTACTGTCCCGAACAGATTATAGTTTGGAACAAATTGCAGATGAATTAGGTTATTCTGATGTTGCCAACTTCAGTCGTGCATTCAAACGTTGGAGTGGTCGTAGTCCGAGTAATTGGCGTATAGACCCATATTTGTAATATTTTCAGTGCATCATTTATTGATGCTTTTGTTTTTATTGAAAAACCTGTATAAAGCCAAACAAAAATGATGAGACAGATTTTTAAGGAGTTGTCATGAATCATCCAGAAGATTTGAAATATGCGCGCACGCATGAATGGGTAAGAATCGAGGGTGACCTTGTTGTTACAGGTATTACTGATCATGCTCAAGATGAGTTAGGTGATTTAGTATATGTAGAAACTCCAGAAGTTGGCAGCCAAGTTACGGCTACTGAACAAGCTGGTATTGTTGAATCTGTAAAAACAGCTTCTGACATCCATGCTCCTATTTCAGGAACTGTGGTTGAAGTAAATACTGCACTTGAAGATGATCCTGACTTTGTCAATGAAGAGCCATATGGAAAAGGTTGGATATACAAAATCAAACCAGACAATATGGCTGATGTTGAAAAATTACTTTCAAATACAGAGTATGAATCAGGTTTGTAATTTTCGATTCTATTTAAAAAAACCCAGTGTTTGATCACTGGGTTTTTTATTAGATAATTATAAAAAGTTTGATATGGCTAAGCCCTTTTACTAAAGCTAACAATTGATGAATAAATATCATTCTAAAGTAACTATAAATAGCTAAGCTATCTCAAGCAAAACCATGATGTTTAGCATCTAAAACTTTATAAAAACTTATGCATAAGCATTTTGATTATCTTAAAAACTCAGAATATTAGTCATAAACTTTAATTTTCAGTTCAAAATATAAGCATTTTGAGATAATAAACTACAAAAATAGGACTTAAATCAGCCACTAAAGCCGATGCTTCTCGTATATTTTTTTAATTTTAAAAGTAAATGTTTCAGCTTTGTAACAGATGTGAATATTTTGAATATTTTTCACCCAAATAAAATACATTTGTTATGATAAAAAAGTCTAATTTATTTAATAAAGAAATTAAGATTCATACACTTAATTTAAATTACATAAACAATACAATTTAGATACACAATTATAACAGTTTTTTAAAAATCATTCGTGATTGAATCTGTGACCTTATCAGTCTTATTAGAATAGTAAATCATTTTTGGCTATTCAGATGTGATTGCAAAATTATGGATATGTAAGGACAGGCATCCATTATGAATTTTTCTAATCCCACCGTTGTTGTGTTCGTGGTATATATTCTTGCCATGCTCGGTATAGGTTTATACGCCTATTTCTCCACCAAAAACCTAGATGATTATATTCTCGGAGGACGTAGTCTAGGTAGTTTTGTCACCGCTTTATCTGCTGGTGCATCGGATATGAGTGGTTGGTTACTCATGGGTTTACCTGGTGCCATTTACTTGACTGGATTATCAGAATCATGGATTGCGATCGGGTTAATAATCGGTGCATGGCTTAACTGGTATTTGGTTGCTGGACGTCTACGCGTTCATACCGAAGTACAGAATAATGCACTAACATTACCAGATTATTTCACTGGTCGTTTTGATGATCAGAAGAAAATTTTGCGTGTCACATCTGCGTTGATCATTCTGGTTTTCTTTGCAATTTACTGTGCTTCAGGCATGGTTGCTGGTGCTCGATTGTTTGAAACACTATTCCATATGCCTTATGAAACTGCCTTATGGTTAGGTGCTTTTGCAACAATTGGCTATGTGTGTGTTGGTGGCTTCTTAGCAATCAGCTGGACGGATACTTTCCAAGCTGGTTTAATGATCTTCGCTTTATTGCTTCTTCCAATTGTGACTTACATGTCATTAGGAATTGGCGCAGAAGAATTTACTGCTTTGGTAGAAACTGCTCGCCCACATGCTTACGATTTTGTTTCGAATCTAAGTTTTGTTGCGATCCTCTCAGCAGCAGCATGGGGCTTAGGCTATTTTGGTCAACCTCACATTCTTGTACGCTTCATGGCAGCTGACTCAGTAAAATCTATTCCAGCAGCTCGTCGCATCGGTATGACTTGGATGATTCTATGTTTAGCTGGTGCTGTTGGTTCAGGTTTCGTTGGTATCGCTTACTTCCAGCAACACCCAGAACTTGCTGCCGCGGTAGCAGGTAACCATGAAACAGTATTCATGGAACTCACAAAAATCTTATTCAACCCTTGGGTTGTAGGTGTAATCTTAGCTGCAATTCTATCTGCAATTATGAGTACGCTAAGTTGTCAGTTACTGGTATGTTCAAGTGCTTTGACTGAAGATTTATACAAAGGCTTTATCCGTAAAAATGCGTCTCAAAAAGAACTCGTTTGGATTGGTCGTGCAATGGTACTTGCAGTTGCATTACTTGCGCTGGTGTTAGCTCAAAACCCTGACAGTAAAGTTTTAGGTTTGGTTGCTTATGCTTGGGCTGGTTTCGGTGCAGCATTCGGTCCTTTGATTATTCTTTCATTGTTCTGGAAGCGTATGACATTGAACGGTGCACTTGTGGGTATGGTTGTCGGTGCAGTTACCGTGATTGTTTGGAAAAACTTCTTCGGTGAAACAGGCATCTACGAGATTATTCCAGGTTTCGCATTCGCATTTGTCAGCATCGTGGTTGTAAGTTTGCTTGGTAAAGCACCAAATGCAAATGTTACTAGCCGCTTTGAACAAGCTGAAGAAATCTATGCTAGAGACATGAAATAATTCTTCAAAAAATTTAAGGGGCTTTAAAGCCCCTTTTTTTGATTCAAAATTTTGTCCTCGATTTGATTTTTATCTTCGAGCTATCCTTCACAACCTGCATCACGGGATAACTCCGTGTTTCTTTGACACCAGGTAACTGCCACAAAATCTGCCCTGCAATGCGGCGAAACTCCTCCATCCCGGCACTACGCAATTTGATTAGAAAATCAAAGCCTCCACTCACCATATGGCATTCCACGATTTCAGGGTATTGCGTTACTGCATCAATAAAATCATCAAGTACGTTTGGGGTCGTTTTATCTAACAGTACCTCAACAAATACTAAAAAATTCGCATTAAGCTTCGCTGGATTAAGCTTTGCTTCATAGCCTAGAATAAATTCATCCTTCGTAAGCTTCTGCACACGAGCCATGACGGCTGTAGGAGATAGGTTCACTAATTCAGCTAATTTGCTGTTAGAAATTCTTCCATCTGTTTGAAGAATATCCAGAATTTTTAGATCTGTTCGATCTAATGTAGAAATAGGGCCATTCAACTGAATTTTCCTCTAAAAAATGGACTAAATATAGTGAGTTACTCGGGTTTTATTCTGTAATCATAAATTATCTAAACCTCTCTACTCAATATGTTCTAGAGATTGTTATTGGAATTTAGTATGAATACTTTGGATACTCCCGCACAAATGGACACAGCTCACAACGACGGTGGTTATATCACCGAATTTAAAGAAAAAAGTGAGTTTGAGCAACGCATTAATACAGCTTGGCGACGTGCTGAACCTGAAGCTGTCGCTGAACTTGCTGAAGCCGCAAACATCTCACCAGATCTCGATCAAAAAATTTATGAACTTGCATTTGATCTAGCGAATAATCTACGTGAACGCAAAAGTTCTGCTGGTAAAGCAGGTATCGTGCAAGGTTTACTTCAGGAGTTCTCACTTTCTTCTCAAGAAGGTGTGGCACTCATGTGTTTAGCAGAAGCATTGCTTCGTATTCCAGATACTGCGACACGTGATCTTTTGATTCGTGACAAAATCAATCAAGGCAACTGGAAAGAGCATGTAGGTCAAAGTAGCCTCATGTTCGTAAACGCTGCTGCTTGGGGTTTGATGTTAACTGGAAAGTTAATGGAAACTCCAAAACAAACAAGTTTATCGAGTGTATTAACGGGCTTATTAGCACGTAGTGGTCGCGGTATTATTCGTAAAGCGGTTGACGTCGCTATGCGTATGATGGGTGAACAGTTTGTTACTGGTGAAACCATTGAAGAAGCACTTGAACATGCTAAGCCACTTGAACATAAGGGTTTCCGTTACTCTTATGACATGTTAGGTGAAGCTGCGCTCACAGATCACGATGCTGAACGCTATTACAACGACTATACCCAAGCGATTCATGCGATTGGTAAAGCATCTAATGGTCGTGGCGTATATGATGGTCCTGGTATTTCTATCAAGCTTTCAGCATTGCATCCTCGTTACCAACGCTCGCAAATCAGTCGTGTTCACCATGAACTTTATAACAAAGTTTTCGAACTCGCGTGTTTAGCAAAACACTATGATATTGGTTTAAACATCGATGCTGAAGAATCGGAACGCTTAGAAATTTCTTTGGAAATGTTAGAGCGTCTATGCTTCGAACCTAAACTTGCAAACTGGAAAGGCATTGGCTTTGTTATCCAAGCCTACCAAAAGCGTTGTTTCTTCGTTGTCGATTACATCATTGATCTTGCAAAACGCAGTAACAAACGTCTGATGATTCGCCTAGTGAAAGGTGCATATTGGGATAGCGAAATCAAAAAAGCTCAAATTGAAGGTATGACTGACTACCCTGTGTTCACACGTAAAGTGCATACAGATTTGTCATACATTGCTTGTGCGAAAAAACTTCTTGCTGCACCTGATCAAGTGTATCCGCAATTTGCAACACATAATGCACAGTCACTTGCAACGATATACAATCTAGCTGATCCAAGCAAATACTATCCTGGTCAATATGAATTCCAATGCTTGCATGGCATGGGTGAACCACTGTATGAACAAGTTGTGGGTTCAAAAGAAGACGGTAAACTCGGTATTCCATGTCGCGTGTATGCGCCAGTTGGTAATCATGAAACCCTATTGGCTTACTTAGTTCGTCGTTTACTTGAAAATGGTGCAAACACTTCATTTGTAAACCGGATTGCAGACAAAACATTAAAAGTAGATGATTTAATTCAATCACCTATCAAAGATATTCAAACTGCTGCAAAAGAAGAAGGCCAGCTTGGTTTAAAACATCCGGCGATTCCTCTTCCGCATGATTTATATCCATTGCGTCCAAACTCAAATGGTTTCGATTTAAACAACGACACACCGCTTGCAGACTTGGATGCTACGGCCCAAAAACTTCGTAATCACGTCTGGAAAAGTGCACCATTACTTGGATTTGAATCAACAGTTCATGATCAAAGTAATGCCCTTGCAATTACAAACCCTGCACAAAATAGTGAAATCGTAGGTTATGTAAACGAGGCAACTAGCGCTGATGTACAACTTGCACTAGAAGCAGCTGTACAAGCAGAGCAAAGTTGGGCTGCGACAAATAAAACTGAACGAGCTGCTTGCTTAAAACGCGCTGCGGATTTGATGGAAGATCGCATCCAAGAATTGATGGTATTACTTTGCCGTGAAAGTGGTAAAACTTATGCCAATGCGATTGCAGAAGTGCGTGAAGCAGTAGACTTCTTACGTTACTACGCAACTCAAATTGAAAACTTACCTGCAAATGCACAAGTGAAGCCATTAGGTACAGTTTTATGTATCAGCCCATGGAACTTCCCTCTTGCGATTTTCTCGGGTCAGATTGCAGCTGCTTTAGTAAGCGGTAACTGTGTGATTGCAAAACCAGCCGAGCAAACTCCATTGATTGCAGCTCAAGCAGTTGAAATGCTTTGGGAAGCTGGTGTACCACGTGGTGCGGTTCAACTTCTACCTGGTCGCGGTGAAACAGTTGGCGCGCAATTGAGCCAAGATGATCGTATCCAAGGCATCATGTTTACAGGTTCTACAGAAGTTGCAAAAATCTTGCAAAAAACTGTGGCAAAACGCTTATCGCCGAATGGTCAACCAATTCCGTTAATCGCGGAAACAGGTGGTCAAAATGCCATGATCGTTGATTCTTCTGCATTAACCGAACAAGTCGTATTGGATGTGGTAAGTTCTGCATTTGATAGTGCTGGTCAACGTTGTTCTGCTCTTCGTATCTTATGTGTTCAAGAAGATAGTGCTGCAACAGTTGTGAAAATGTTGAAAGGTGCAATGAAACAGTTGATCGTAGGTAATCCTGCTATCTTAAAAACTGATATTGGACCAGTAATTGATACTGAAGCAAAACAAACCATTGATAATCACATTCAAAAGATGAAATCAAAGGGCTACCCTGTTCATCAATTGATGTTTAACGATGCTGTAAGCCAACAAGCACTTGCTCAAGGCACATTTGTTCCACCAACTGCGATCGAATTACCAAACCTTGATGATTTAGAGCGTGAAGTATTTGGTCCTGTATTGCATATCATCACATATAAGTATGGTGAACTTGAGCAATTGATCGATCGCATCAATGCAAAAGGTTACGGCTTAACGATGGGTCTACACACACGTATTGATGAAACGATTAATACTGTCATCCAACGCGCAGAAGTAGGCAACTTATATATCAACCGTAATATCGTTGGTGCAGTTGTTGGCGTGCAACCATTTGGTGGTGAAGGCTTATCTGGTACAGGTCCTAAAGCAGGCGGTCCATTATATATGTATCGTTTGATGGAACATTGTTCTGAAAAAGTCTTAGCAACACCATTTGCTGTTAAATCAGAAGTTTCAACTTTTGAAGCAGTTTCAAATGTTGCTTACCAAAACTTATTAACTTGGGCTAAGCAAAATATGCCTCAAGCAATTCCAACGATTCCTGCATTTGGCGTTGGTAAATTCTATGAGTTGCAAGGTCCTACTGGTGAAAGTAACCAATACATTATCTTACCTCGTCATCGTGTGCTTTCTATCGCAAATGATGAAGCGAGCCAGTTACAGCAGTTACTAGCGATTTTCGCAGTAAGCAGTACTGCTGCTGTTACTAAAGATAATGCTTTCTTGGCTAAGCATCAGAAATCTTTACCAAAAGATGTGTTAGCAGCAATTAAAGTGATTTCAGACATCGAAAAAGATGCTTTTGATGCTGTTTTACATCATGGTTCAGTTGAACAATTAACTGAACTGCAAACGAAAATTGCGAACCGTTCTGGAGCAATCGTGGGCATTACTCATCTCAAGACAGATGAGCAGATTCCTCTAGAACGTCTAGTCATTGAACGAGCTATTAGTGTAAATACCGCTGCTGCCGGCGGTAATGCGAGTTTAATGACTTTATCTGAAGACTAATTTAAGTCTTCAAATCTCCCAGCCCGAACCATGTTCTACATGGTTCGGGTTTTTATTTTCTAATTTTAAGACAAATGGTTTTTACAAAAATTTCCACACCATCATGTAATGAAACCAATTCGTTTAAATCAGGGATAATCATAATTTCCCTGCACCTTTTACTGCTTTTTTTGATACCATTCCCCTTTATTTTTTACCTACAGTTTTCTTTTTTATGACCGTATCTTACCAACAGCAACTTCAAGAGAAAGTTGAACGAATCACCGCACAATTTGCACCGTTCAATCCCCCTGCTTTAGAAGTATTTCAATCACCTGAGCAACATTTTCGTATGCGTGCAGAATTCCGTATTTGGCACACTGAAGATGATTTGTTTTATGCCATGTTTGAACGTGCTGAAGATGGTAAGCAAAAAGCTGTTATTCGTATCGATGATTTCCCGATTGCTGATAGCAGTATCAATAATTTAATGCCACTACTACTAGAAGAATTAAAAGCAACTCCGATTCTTTCGCAACGTATTTTTGAAGCAGATTTCCTATCCACTTTAAGTGGCGAAATGTTGGTAACGCTGATTTACCATCGCCGTTTGGATGCAGAATGGGAAAGTGCAGCAAAAGCACTTGCTGATAAATTAAATATTAAAATTATGGGACGTAGCCGCGGTCAAAAGGTCATTATTGGAGATGATTACGTTGTTGAACAACTTAATGTTCATGGACGTACTTTCAAATACAAACAAATTGAAAGCAGCTTTACCCAGCCTAATGCTCAAGTCTGCCAACATATGCTTGAATGGGCTTGTGATGCTGCGGAAGGTGCTCAAAAAGATTTACTAGAACTGTATTGCGGTAATGGTAACTTTACTCTACCACTGTCTCTGAAATTTAAACGCGTTCTTGCAACTGAACTTGCTAAATCATCAGTTCATGCAGCGCAATGGAATATTGAACAGAATCAAATTGATAATATTCAAGTAGCACGTTTATCAGCTGAAGAATTTACCCAAGCCTATCAAGGTGAACGTACATTTAGACGTTTATTAGAAGCTGAAATTGATATTCAAAGCTATGACTTTGACACTGTATTTGTTGATCCACCACGCGCAGGCATTGATGACGAAACGCTCAAGCTGTTACAAGGTTTTGAACGTATTATCTACATATCTTGCAACCCAGACACGCTACACGATAACTTAAAAATATTGACACAAACACACCGCATTCAGAAGTTTGCTATGTTTGATCAATTCCCTTTTACACATCATGTTGAGTCTGGTGTATTACTTGAAAAAATTTAAACAAACTATTTCAATGTAAGCATTTTTAATAGAGAGTTTTTATAACTCTCTATTTTTTATTTAAGTTTTTTTATAAAAATCTTTGAAATATCAACGATCAAGTCATTAAGTTGTCATAATTTCGTTAATAACATTAAAAATCATCGAAAAAATTGAAGTTCAACTGCTGCTTTTATCACTTATGCTGACTTGTATTTTATTTTAAAGTGACTATATTTCGATCTATGTTAGGTTGTATATGAAGGCTCTATGAGTTTTTGGCAAAAATTGTTGAATGCTGATCAACAATATAACGAACACAAGAATCAAACCTCATGTGTTGAAAATGATTGCTCTTGCAAATCAAATGAACAACTTCTTGAGGCTTTAGTAAAAGCTACAGATGAAGATGTGATTAAAGGCATCAAAAAAGTCCTAATTTCTCGTGGTTATAGTCGTAAAGAATTACTTGCGATGATCAACCCACCAATCCAATAAAAATAATACCCTAATCTTTTCTGAACGAGAGGATTAGGGTTCTATAACTTACAATTCATTTGATGTGTTAATCCAACAATTGGTCCCAAATTATATTTTCTATCATTACGTTGAATGTCTTTTAAATACAAGCTAGAAATCGATCCATCTAAATACAAAGCTTCATCTACTCTCAACTGATGTTTAAAGAACTTTGCAAACTGATAAAAATTTATACGCTGTTCTGAAATCACGAAATATAAATGATCATCCCGTACCCCAACACCATTACGAATTTTTAAAGAATTTGAATCCTTTATAAATTGAGAATTTATTAGTCCTTTATGCACCAACATTGGTCCTGATTGTGTCGCGAAATTTGCTGTAAAGTTTGCTCTCTTATAGTCTGCTGTTGAATGAATGACAGCACCATGATCATTCCACGCTACTACACCATTTGGTTGCATAAAAAAATTACCAAAACCAGTTGATTCATTTAATTCAGAAAGCTTTTTCTTTTTTTCTATATACAACCCCACAGGCTCAAAGTTGGGATGATACATCCCAGCATTCATCGCAAAACGTAATTCTTTACATGCAGCTAAGTCGCTTTGAATATTCGAAAACTTTTGATAGAAATCACCTGTTCGAGGATTTTTTAAAAATAATTGCAAATCCTTTAAGTCATCGACCTTTATCACTTCAAATTGAACATCCTCGAATTTCATACTTTGATATTCAAATGCAAAAACTGTGGTAGCTTGAAATACCATACTTGATAGTAATAGACATCGATTCAACAACAATTTCAAATTCCTTAACATCACAAAAGCACCTACTTTAGAATATAACCTCGATTTAAATGAAAGATACAAACTCAACACATATTCACATGATTGATTGATGAAATATGCTCGATAGATTCATCTTTTTTCACTAAAATAGCTAGGTAAAATGCAATATTCTTGAATAGGCATGCAGCAAAAACATCAACGTTTTTATCTTGGCGCTCATCTCATCGTCAAACACTTTGGTTATAGCCATCATGGCATCTATGCAGGTCGTGGAAGAGTTATTCACTACTCAGGCTTTGCACATATTTTCAAAAAACATCCTATTGAAATAACGACACTAGAACGTTTTGCTCGTGATAAGCCTATTCATATTCGTTATTATGAATCACCGAAATATAAAGCTAAGGCAGTTGTACGTCGCATGCGATCACGTATGCATGAAAATCACTACCATTTGATTATCAATAATTGTGAACACCTTTGCACATGGGCGATTACAGGTATTGAATCCAGTACGCAAGTTGAAAGGATGCAACGGCGTATTGCTACGATTGGTTATGTTAGCTCTTTAATGAGTTATATGAATAGCCTGATGCTTACAATTGCTACAGCCTGCTTTGCGATCGTTTTATACATAAAAATCATGATTCGCCGTCAAGCGAAAAAATCTCTTCCCGCATACTTACTTTTAAAAGAAAAGCATGCAAAAAAGTAATATAGATTTTCAATAAGTTACTAATCTAAAAGTAACTCTTCGCAATCCAATCTACTGTTGTCTTTGCCAAATTGCATACAAATCTGAGCAGTGATTCGATTTTAATTGAGTAAACTCTAAACCCTCTTGAAATTGAGGTTCAACTCTCAATAATTCGGCAATTTTCGCAGTTGATAAACCAAATGGTTCAGCATCTGTATTGGAAAATGCAAAAAATACTTTTGAAATTCCAGCCATTCTTATTGCAGCTAGACACATTGGACAAGGTTGCCCACTTGCATAAACCGTACAATCTTCTAAATTTGGAGTAGATAATAAACGACCTGCTTCTCGTAATGCGAGCAGTTCAGCATGTGCTGTCGGATCATTCGTCAACTTAATCTGATTTACACCTGTTGAAATGATCTCATTATTTTTTACAACCAAAGCAGCAAATGGTCGACCGCCTCGTTTTACATTTTCTAGTGCTAAATCGACGGCCTGCTGTATGAATTTCTGATTATCCATCCTATCCCACCTTGAAAATAATATTTGTGCTGTGCATTCAAATATTGGAAATACATCGATACTTGCATCTTAAGTTAATCATAAAAATAAGGCTATACACCTTAACTCTCGCACCCAAAACACAGTATATTTCACATAATATTTTACTTTTTATATCACAAGCTATATATTGATTAGCAAATTTCATATCCAATCTACATTGAGGATTTTATGTTGGAGATAGCAGTAATCTGATAACCATATTTCAATGAAAATTTGAAATGGGTTATCAACGCGAATTTTCAGGCTTCATGCCTATCTTTGCTTTTGATTACTTAATATCTGGATTCCAACATGAACCTATCCAAGTCTGAACAAAGGACTTTACACGTCTTAGCAAAAGGCGGAAAAATCGTAAAACTCAAAAATGAATCAGGACAAATCATTGCTGTAGAATGTTATAGCCGTGAAGGTTTTGTATTATCTGATTGCACACTCGATGTTTTTCGAAAACTTAAAAAGAAAAGATTGATCAAATCACAGGAAGGTCAACCCTATCAAATCAATTTGAATGGGCTTAGAAACGTACGACCTCAACTCGATAATCAATAAACATCCTTAATCATCATCTGATGAAGCAATAACATGATTTTGCTTCATCAGTGATTTAAAAAAGTACTAGGTAACGAAAATGAACATTCGAATCCGTAATGAACAGAACACTGACATCCAAGCCATTTTTGATTTAACACAATCAGCATTCTCACAAGTTGAATATTCAAGCCACACTGAACAATTCATTGTAAATGCGCTGAGAGAAAATAATCAGTTAACCCTTTCTTTAATCGCTGAAATTAACAATCAAGTTGTTGGGCATATTGCCTTTTCACCAGTCTCTATTTCAGATGGTGCGACAGATTGGTATGGTTTAGGCCCAATTTCAGTTCTACCTGAATATCAATCAAATGGTATAGGCTCTCAACTTATCAAAGAAGGTTTGAATAGGATCAAGGTACTGAATGCAAAAGGATGCGTATTACTCGGCGATCCTAATTATTATGGAAAATTTGGCTTTAAGGCTGATGCTAGATTGATCCTAGAAGATGTTCCAGCAGACTATTTTCAAATTCTTGCTTTTACCGACCACATACCAAGTGGTTATGTGACTTATTCAGAAGCATTTAATGCTACCGCATAGTCATTTTCTCTAGATAATGAGCAAATAAAAAAAGCTCACGGCTATTGAGCGTGAGCTTTTTTGAAGTTTGAGTACTTCGATATTACTTAGCAGCAGTTGCTTCAGTTGTAATATTTACAGTGATCTTATCCCCTACATTCGGAACATAGTTTCCGATACCAAATGCAGAACGATCAAATGAAGTCGTTGCATTAAATCCAATTGCAGGTACTTTAGCCATTGGATGCTCACCTTGTTTATTCAGCACAGCATCTAAAACCACAGGCTTTGTCACACCTTTAACGGTTAAATCACCCGTAATTTTGAAGTGTTTCTTGTCTTTAGTTTCTACTTTAGTACTTTTAAAAGTGATATTCGGATACTTAGCTGCGTTAAACCAAGCTTCTTCTTGGAACTCTTTATCCAAAGCAGGAACATTTGTATTCACACTGCTGATTGGAATAATCACATCTACAGAAGAGTTTGATGGTTTAGCATTATCAACTTTAATCACACCTTGAATATCAGTGAAATTCGCGCTCGGAGTTGAAAAACCAAAGTGATTCCAGCTAAACACTGTTGCTGTATGTGTTGGATCAATTTTATAGTCTACTGGCGCAGCTAAAGTTACAGAACTTGCGATGGCAACGGCTAAACCTAAGCTTAATGTTTTAAATTGCATTTTTCGTATCCTTGTTTGATATAGTGATTAGTGTATACATCAAGTATTTTTATTCATTATTCTTTATAAAACGATATGTTTCATCAGTGCAACAATAAAAGGGTTACAGCGCGTATTAAACTCAATATGATTATACAGATTCGATACTAGACAATTGGATAGTTCATTCGTATTCTCGATTGATCTATGATTTTTTTAATTTTAAAAGATTCACAACAAGGTAAATCATGACTTATTCTACCCAAGCACTCAGCACATCAACTCCCTATCGCGTTACACTGACGAACTCTTCTGGGCACACTTGGTATTCTGATGAACCTGCAGATAAAGGCGGTCAAGATACTGCACCAAATCCAATACAATTATTATTATCTGCTCTGGGCGCGTGTACGACGATCACCTTAGAAATGTACGCCAATCACAAAGGAATTAAAATTGAACACGTTCAAGTAAATCTTTCATTGAATCCAAATGGTCAACCAGAGTCTGGTCAAAACAACATTGAGCGTAAGATTGTGCTTAAAGGTGAATTTACCGAAGATCAACATAAACGATTACTCAAAGTTGCTGAGAGCTGTCCTGTTCATAAATTACTAACTTCTAATATTTCGATTCAAACTGAACTTAGCATTTAATTTCATTCACAAAAAAAAGCGCCCTATTCAGGACGCTTTTTAACTATTAATTCAATTAAGCAGTCAATTCTTTAACAGCAGCGACAACTGCTTCCGTCGTGATACCAAAGAATTGGAACAAATCTTTCGCTGGTGCAGATTCGCCATAAGTGGTCATACCAATCACTTTGCCATCTAAACCAACAAATTTCCACCAGTAATCCACATGGGCAGCTTCAACTGCTACACGTGCACGGATATGTGCTGGTAATACCTCTTCACGGTAAGCAGCATCTTGCTTCATGAATTCTTCAGCACATGGCATAGACACAACACGCACACCTTCAAGCTGTGCATATGCTTCCATCGCCAATGAAACTTCTGAACCAGTCGCAATGATGATTGCTTTCAACTCGCCTTTTTCTTCAGCAAGTACATAACCACCTTTTGCAACGTTTTGAATTTGAGCTTCATTACGTGCTTGGAATGGCAAGTTTTGACGAGAGAAGATTAATGCTGTTGGACCTTCTTTACGCTGAAGAGCAGATTTCCAAGAAACAGCCGCTTCAACCGTATCACATGGACGCCATGTATTTAAATTAGGCGTACCACGTAATGATGCAATTTGCTCAATTGGCTGATGTGTTGGACCATCTTCACCTAAACCGATTGAATCATGTGTATATACATGAATCACGCGTTGCTTCATTAATGCAGACATACGTACCGCATTACGCGCATACTCCATAAACATTAAGAATGTTGCAACGTAAGGAACAAAACCGCCGTGTAAAGCTACACCGTTTGCAATTGCGGTCATACCGAATTCACGAACGCCGTAATAAACGTAGTTACCCGCAGGATTATCTTGTACGCCTTGGCAACCTTTCCAAAGTGTTAAGTTAGAACCAGCCAAGTCAGCCGAACCACCTAATAATTCAGGGAGTAATGGACCAAATGCTTGTAACGTATTTTGGCTTGCTTTACGTGTTGCAATTGTTTCAGCTTTTGCATTTGTTTCAGCAATGAATGCATCGGCTTGTGCAGCAAATTCTGTAGGTAAATCACCGTTGATACGACGTAACAATTCAGCTGCTTCAGTTGGATATTTTGCTTGGTATTGTGCAAACAATTCATTCCAAGCGGCTTCAGAAGTTTGACCCTTAGCTTTTGCATCCCAAGATGCATAAACGTCTTCTGGAATAACAAACGCTTCTTCTTTCCAACCTAATGCTTCGCGTGTTAAAGCGATTTCGTCTTTACCAAGTGGCGCGCCGTGGCAGTCTTCTTTACCTTGTTTATTCGGAGAACCTAAACCAATAATCGTTTTACAGATAATGATCGTTGGTTTATAGCTTTCAGCTTTCGCTTCAACAGTTGCTTGACGAATCGCATCAGCGTCATGCCCGTCTACACGAAGCACTTGCCAGCCATAAGCTTTGAAACGTTGCTCAGTATCATCACTAAACCAACCTTCCACTTCACCATCAATTGAAATCCCGTTGTCATCGTAGTAAGCAATTAACTTACCAAGACCTAAAGTACCTGCAAGTGAACATACTTCGTGCGAAATACCTTCCATCAAGCAGCCATCACCAAGGAAACAGTAAGTGAAGTGATCAACAACATTTAGACCGTCTTTGTTGAACTGAGCAGCTAACGTTTTTTCAGCTAAAGCAAAACCTACTGCATTCGCAATACCCTGACCTAATGGGCCAGTTGTTGTTTCAATACCTGGTGCATAGCCATATTCAGGATGACCAGGAGTTTTAGAGTGTAATTGGCGGAATTGCTTTAAATCTTCAATAGACAAATCATAACCAGTCAAATGCAATAATGCATATTGCAACATTGAGCCATGACCATTAGACAATACAAAACGGTCACGGTTCGCCCATTGTGGGTTTGTTGGGTTATGATTTAAAAATTCGCGCCAAACTACGTCAGCGATATCTGCCATCCCCATTGGAGCACCAGGATGCCCTGAGTTTGCTTGTTGCACAGCATCCATAGCCAAGACACGAATTGCATTTGCAATACGACGTTCATTTAAAGGGGTTGTCATAAGTCAGAATCCGATTAAATCAATAAGATGAGAGAAGATGAGAAATCATCTTTCAAAAACTGCGACTATTGTCTTAAAAAAACAAGATGGGGTAAAGTGCAATACACGATATTTCTTATATTTTGATCATTCAAATACAATTCTTTATGTAAATGTTCACCGTGTAAACAACATGTAAAATACAATCAGTCAAATATGAAAATTTACAATTCAGAAAAACTTTATTAATTAAAGCATTAATATTAGTTTTACTTATACACATATCAATAAAAACATGATGAAAATGAAATAATTTCATGCTTTTTAGTCAGCTTGTGCTAGTCCTATACGCCAAGTCGATGTAACATACTCTGTCTTTTTGAAAATAACCATGATAGGACGTTCATGCGCGAGTATGCTGTTTTTACTTCAGAATCTGTAAGCGAAGGTCATCCAGACAAAATGGCTGACCAAATTAGTGATGCTATTTTAGATGCAATCCTAAAAGAAGACCCGTATGCGCGTGTCGCTTGTGAAACATTAGTAAAAACAGGCGCTGTTGTTCTTGCTGGTGAAATTACGACTACAGCAAACGTGGACTTTGAAGCGATTGTACGTCAAACAGTTAACGGAATCGGTTACCATCATTCTGATTTAGGTTTTGATGGCTCTACATGTGCTGTCATCAACATGATTGGTAAGCAGTCTCCTGAGATTGCACAAGGTGTTGACCGTCAAAAACCAGAAGATCAAGGTGCTGGCGACCAAGGCTTGATGTTCGGTTACGCAAGCCGTGAGACAGATGTTCTTATGCCTGCGCCTATTTCATACGCTCATCGCCTCATGGAACGTCAAGCAGAATTACGTCGTTCAGGTGCTTTACCTTGGTTACGTCCAGATGCAAAAAGCCAAGTTACATTTGCTTATGAAAATGGTATGCCAGTTCGTTTAGATGCAGTTGTTTTATCAACTCAGCACGATCCCGAAATCAGCCAAGCTCAGTTAAAAGAAGCAATTATCGAAGAAATTATTAAACCAATTATTCCTGCTGAAATGTTTCATGCTGAAACCAAGTTCCACATCAATCCTACAGGTATGTTTGTGATTGGTGGTCCTGTAGGTGACTGTGGTTTAACTGGTCGTAAAATTATTGTCGATACATATGGTGGTATGGCTCGTCATGGTGGTGGCGCTTTCTCTGGTAAAGACCCATCAAAAGTAGACCGTTCTGCAGCTTATGCTGGACGTTATGTTGCGAAAAATATTGTTGCTGCTGGTCTTGCTGACAAATGTGAAATTCAAGTGAGTTATGCAATTGGTGTTGCAGAACCAACTTCTATTTCAATTAATACATTTAATACAGGCAAAGTATCAGATGAGCTTATTGTTCAGCTAGTACGTGAACATTTTGACTTACGTCCGTATGGTATTACACGTATGTTGAATCTAATTCAACCGATGTATAAACAAACTGCAGCATATGGTCACTTCGGTCGCGAAGGTTCTGACACTGCATTTACATGGGAAAAGACAGATAAAGTTCAGATCCTTAAGGATGCTGCTGGACTTTAAACCCACACATAAAAAAGCTCGCATGATGCGAGCTTTTTTATTCCCCAATTTTTAATTTCCCGAATTCATATTGTCTTGCTTTAGAACTTCAAAAATAGACGTATTTTGAACAGGCTGTTCTTCTTGATGATGTTGCGAATACATATGCGCAAGCTTCACAATAACAACTACAGCCAAACATGCTGCCACACAAAACATCCAAAGCCCATAAGGACTCCTAATGTGTTGCGAACCGCAATGTGGACACTCTTTATCAGTTGAAGCAACAACCTTGTCACAGCATGCACAATGATATTGATATAACATCATTTTTCCTCCCGATTGTTATTTTTTATTTTCTTTTTACAACAATTTTTACCGTCGCACTTTTATCCTATGAGAAATAAATCAAGATTTCAATCTTGATTTATGACCTTACCAGCTCATTTAACAAAAATAATATGTCATTTTTATGAAATCATTACAATCGAGGTAAATTCAGTAATTAGGTATTATTTTGATCTTTCACATAATTTTGCTAAAATATTTGGCTAGGATCAAAGAGTAAATATCATGACTCAATTAATTACTAAAGGTGGATTTCGCGAACGAGCAAATCGCAGTAGAAAATACAAACAATCAGAAAATGAAGTTACGACATTAGCTCCAACACAATATAAAAAAACTGCTGAAACACAAAGCCTATCTGAAAATTTAGAACAAAGTACAAATACAGATACAAGCAAACAAAAATAAAAAAGCACGCTTTAGAAGAGCGTGCTTTTTAAAAATTACAACTTAGTTTACGTCTTTAAATTCGATTTTCTTTTGATCTGGTTTCACTTCTCTCGCTTCACCATCAATAATGGTTGAATCGCGGTATTGACCACCGCCCTGTTGATTTTGCATTTCTTGCATTTGGCGCATCAAATCAGCAAAAGGATTTTGTCCAGCAGCACCGCCGCCGCCCATACCACCCATCATTTGATCCATCATCGCTTGCTGACGTTTGGCCATTGTTTTCATCAAAGCATTACGAAAAGCTGTTTGTACAGAAGGAATCAACACCAATAAAGCAAGTACATCAGAAATTAATCCTGGAATCATTAAAAAGAAACTAGACATTGCTAATGCAAGTTTCTTAGTAACAGCAGGATCTGCGCCTAATTGCCCTGTCATTTGCATCTGCTGCAATTGAGGCATGATATTAGCAGTGCTAGAGCGAACAAGGTTTAAACCAATAAAGAAAGCAAGCACAAACCAGAAGAAGACATACCACATACTTCCAACGAGGTCACCCACGCCAATCCATACTAAAACCTCAGCAATAGTACCTAAAACCACGATAAGAAGTAGATTCATCTCAAATCTCAAAAAATAAAAAACTTATGTCAGCTCAATTGATCATTCTTACATATTAATCAATACGAACTCAATAAATTAAGATATGGGTACAATTTCGAATTTATCAAGTTTTACGGCTTACCCTATTTTCAGAAATACTCTCATCTGAAGACATTTAAGATGAGAGCTTTTCATTTTCATAAATATTAGCCACAGCTCGCATTTAAGATTTTCTTAGAGCTTGCGTCTATCGTAACAGTAACTCGATTTTCACGATAATCCATTGTTACAGGTTGATTTGGTGCAACTGTGCGAACAATTTCTGATTGAGTTTTTTGTTTAATTTGTTGATCACTTAACCCAGACTGACCAATTAATTTTTGAGCCTCTTCCGCATCGCATTTAGGTTGATTTGCTCTAAAAAAATCCCACTCTTCTACAACTTTACCATTCGGTAATTTACAGTATCCGACCTGACCATTCGCTTCATTTCTAATTTCTAATTGTCCGCCTTGCTCTATACAATATTGGCTGGCTGGATTAGGCATACCAATTTTAGAAGGAGACACATCTTTATTTGGAGTAGATGAGCATGCTGATATTGAAAGGAATACCGTACTGATGATGAATAAATTTTTCATGAAATTAAATTCTTATGTGTAAAAAATTAAAGATATCAAAAAAATTTAGAAATTATGTCGATGATTTGAAACAGAAAAATAATTTGAATATTTGTAGAATGTTAGCTTAACAATACAACTTATTGAAAATATATGCTTTAGATGTATTTATGATCTATGTCATTCAAAGATCATTCTTAGCAGGCTAAAGGTTCTAGATTATTTCTACTGGATAATGATGTATTCAAGCCTAATCGCTTGATCAACCAAATAATGCGTCTTTATTTGATAAAAAAAAGGCCGAGTATTAATCCACTCATCCATCTCTAGAAGTGCAAGTGTGTAACCAGCAATAGCAGAAAAATCTTTTGTTTCTATGGCATCCATAGGCTTATCCTTTTTTATTAAGCCTATCACATAGCAAACACGATCAGGAAGATAAAATTTTCCCTCAAGAGTCACTTTCATAACGCATAAAAAAGCACCCTTAGGTGCTTTTTAATTACAAACTTGTTACTAGCAAGACAACAAAGCTAAATAACAATGTCCCTAATGATCTCTTACACTGTACGTGAACTTCATGTTCAAACCCTTGAGTGTATTGCTCTATGTTATCCATAACCGCATGCTCATCAAATGTACGCTAATCTTTAATCTGCCGAAATAATCGTCGAATTGAAATTAGCAAAAAGTCGTAGAGCATGCAATACTTTTTTACCATTGGGTTTAAACAATTAATTTTGCAGAGGAAGAAATTTGATAGATTTATGGTTTTTTACCATAAAAAAAAGCCCACCAAAGTGAGCTTTTTCTGCGGCATACTATTAGTTTTGAGCAACTACAGTAATACCAGTTGCTTGTGGGCCTTTTTTGCCTTGAGCAACAGTAAATGACACGCGTTGTCCTTCATGGAGAACTTTGAAACCATTGCTTTGGATTTCGCTAAAATGAGCAAAAACATCTTGTCCAGAATCAGCATGGATGAAACCAAAACCTTTAGTTTCGTTGAACCATTTAACTGTACCAGTCGCAGTGTTAGACATATCTTTAACCTATTTAAAAAATTCGGGATGCTTAGCAGCAAATAACTTGGAGTAATAAAACTTTGAGACTAAAATCTGATAAAACGAGAGGTTTAACTAAACTACGAAATTAAAGATTTGCTGAATCAACAGTGTTATTCTTCTAGTTAAGAACCACTATACACGAGTTTGCTTTTTACAAGCAATAAATATCTGCTTATTTATATAGATAATTTTCAATTATTATTTAGGAAATTAGATTTTTTATATTTAATCATTGAATTATAAGGATTTTATATTTATAAAAAAGCTAAAAAACAATTATAACTAAGGGAATAATCCAATAAAGCCCAACCTAAAAATGTAACAATATTTCTATGTTAGGCTCAAATATGACTAATTTAGTCGATACAACTGGTTTGGTGATGTATAAAAACTTCTACCATCAAGATTAAATTCAATTTCTTGACCAGATTGTAAAAGGATTTTTTTTCCTACCTCAACCCATTTAAAGCCATTAAGCGTGCTTTGCTGACGTTTGAGGGGAATAATTTGTACATTAATTTCATTGCCATTTGTGGCAGTGGCAATATGCCATTCATTGATAATTTTCAAAACTTAAATACTCATGACTGAGCTCAAGTGACAACTTGGATTTACTACAACACTAGGTAAGGAAACAGAGCATAACTAGGATTTAATAATAATTTTAGCTTTTTAGGTTTATTTCAGCTAACTCGTTACTGTTTAAGAAAACAACAACGTTTTTATAGATCACAGAGCAAAATAAATTGGATGCGGGGGTTGGATTTGAACCAACGACCTTCGGGTTATGAGCCCGACGAGCTACCAGACTGCTCCACCCCGCATCAGCGAGTTAGCTTTATACGCCCTTAGCTAATTTAATGCAAACTTTTTCTCCATAAATCTTTAAAAACTAAAATACTTGCTCATATTTAATACAAAAAAGGAAATTCTTTGCGTCATTCAAATGATTCAAACGAATTTTTTAAATCACACTCATACTAGTCAAAATCTTTTAAATCGACTCTTTAAATGACTGAAATTTTTATCCAACAAAAAATTGTACAAGGCAAAAGGCTATATGCAACAATATCAACATTCTTTTATTTTTATAGTGCTGCATGTCACTCATTATTGGTATTGATCCTGGTTCACGCTTAACAGGTTACGGGATTATCGAAAAGGATGGTAATAAGCTACGCTTTGTCGATGCGGGTACCATTCGTACAGAAACACAAGAAATGCCTGAGCGTTTAAAAAGAATTTTCGCTGGTATTGAGCGTATCGTTAAATTTCACGGTCCTACCGAAGCTGCTGTTGAACAAGTATTTATGGCTCAAAATCCTGATTCAGCTTTGAAACTCGGTCAGGCACGCGGTGCTGCGATTGCCGCCTTGGTGAATTTAGACTTACAAGTAGCTGAATACACAGCACGTCAGATTAAACAGTCTGTGGTTGGTTATGGTGCAGCCGAAAAAGAACAAGTGCAAATGATGGTGATGAAATTACTTAATCTTACTATTCAACCGCAAGCCGATGCAGCCGATGCCCTAGCAGCTGCTATTTGCCATGCCCACGCTTCGGGAAGTATGAGCAAAATGGCTGTTTTAAATGCATTAGGCGGGATGGCTCGTGGACGCAGTCGTTCGAGTAGTAGAAGACGTTAAGATTTACTGATTTACAACTTGATAAATTACCTTCCCCATTTCATGTGCTTGCAAGCCTCTGATCCCTTGTTCAGCGAGTAAATCCCCTGCTTGTGCATGTAAGCTGACAATTTCATGTAATGCGACTTGCACATGAAATTGCGCTTTTAGACTCGCAATCATGCCTGCCAGTACATCCCCCATTCCACCCGTTCCCATCCCCGCATTACCTTGAGTGCAAATCCATAATCGATCATCCAAAGTCAGACTCCCTGCACCTTTAAGCACCCATTGTCCTGCATATTTTTGTTGTAGCTGATAAATCGCGGCAATCCGATCTTGTTCAATATCTGCAGCTTTACACCCCAACAAAGTTGCAGCCTCACCTGAATGTGGAGTTGCATAAACATGAGCACTTAATTGCTGCGGATATCGTGCCAAAAACCATAATCCATCAGCATCTAATACAACTTCTAAATGTGAATTTTCATTAAGTAAATCAAACCATAATTGATAGATCTTTTCAGCCCATTCATCTCGTCCTAAACCCATTCCAAAACAGACTGCGTCGACCTGTGTTAATAAATGTTGAATAAGCTCTTGATCAAGCACATTAATATCTCTCACCATAATATTAGGTGAACGCGCTAGAATTGCTTGATGATGTTTAGAATGGCAAACCACTGTAACTTTGCCAGCACCAGCTTTAAAAGCAGCTTCAGCGGACATAATGACTGCCCCCCCCATATCGGCGTGTCCACCGACGACCAGCACATGTCCATAACTTCCTTTATGACCAAAGGCTTTGCGCTTCGGTAAAGCAATTCGTTCAGGAGATAAATAAGCAAGTGGTTTTAATTCTGCATCAATTGGGATCAAGCTGACTAAATGCAGTTTTCCCACATACTCCTTGCCTTGACCTGTAAACAATCCAGCTTTGTATCCCAATAGGGTAAAAGTTTGATCTGCTTCAATTGCACAAGGTAAAGCCAGACCAGTATCACCATGAATTCCACTAGGAATATCAACCGACACTTTGAAACCTGTTTGCAAATTATAGAGGTGAATAATATTTTGCCATTTTTGATCCAGCATTCGATTTAATCCGATCCCAAATAAAGCATCTATATGACAATCGAATATGGGTAAGTCTTGCTTTATCTCATGTTCAGACAATAAATAGTCAATTGTTTGTGTATCAACTTGTTGGCTTTGTGCGTAATGAAATGCCTGTTGTAAATCCTCAGAATGACCTAGCTCTGTAGCAAACACGGTTACTTTAAATCCCTGCTGCTTTAAAAATGCAGCTATATAATAGCCATCACCTGCATTATTGCCCTGACCACACCAGACCGCGATATGTTTAATTTTTTTAGCTAGAAATTGTTTATTTAAGTTTTGCGCTATTGCCCAAGCTGCTTGCTGCATTAAACCTAAAGAGGAATTCCGTTGAGCAAACCATCGACGCTCCCATGCTTGTATACTTTGACTATCATAAACTTGGCTATGGTAAACTGATCGTTGCATGATTTTCTCCTTATTATTGGTTTATGGCTTCCACTTCCTCATTTCACAACACTTCTCAAAAGATTGAGATTCAGCAGCTTGATCCTCAAGAACTTAAAACATGGATAAAAGCACAAGCTTTGGAATTGGGTTTTTCTGATTGTGTCATTGCCAAACCAGATGCTCAAGATCAAATGCCGAGATTTAAAGAATATTTAAAACGTGGCTATCATGCTGACATGCACTATTTAGAAGAAAACTTGGATAAACGAGCTGACCCAACTTTGCTCGTGCCAGGCACAAAAAGTATTATCTGTGTGCGTATGAACTATCTTGTAGCATCGCCAAAGCCCCGTTATGTACCATTTGAACCAAATTCAGCCATTATCGCACGTTATGCACGTGGTCGTGATTATCACAAAGTTATGCGTGGTCGACTTAAAACTTTAACTACACGCATCAAAGAAAAAGTTGGAGATTTCGAATCACGTCCATTTGCTGATTCAGCACCAATTTTTGAAAAATCGCTTGCTGAAAGTGCAGGTATGGGTTGGACAGGGAAACATACTTTACTTATTCATAAAAAATCAGGTTCCTTTTTTGTTTTAGGTGAGTTATTTACTTCGCTTGATCTACCTTTTGATCAACCTGCAACAGCTCATTGTGGCTCATGTACAGCGTGTATTGATATCTGCCCTACACAAGCGATTGTTGAACCTTATATGTTAGATGCTCGAAAATGTATTGCATATCTAACCATTGAATATAAAGGCATTATCCCAGAAGAATACCGCGCTGGAATCGGTAATCGAATTTTTGGTTGTGATGATTGTCAGTTAATTTGTCCTTGGAATGGCTTTGCTAAAACAGCCACAATTCCTGATTTTGATCCAAGACATAGTTTAGACAATATTAGCTTACTCGATATTTGGCAGTGGGATGAAGCTACATTTTTAGCCAACACTGAAGGCAGCCCGATACGTCGCACAGGGTATCAATCATTTAAACGTAATATTGCAATCGGACTTGGAAATGCGCCATACTCGAATGAAATCGTTGCTAAGTTGCAAGAAGCAAAACCTTGGCACGATGAGATTGTAAACGTACATATTGATTGGGCAATTCAACAACAATTGCGACAACCAATTGTCCATCACATAGAAAAATGATGTTTTTTGCCCTTTGGCTTTGGCATGATTTCTGTATGATTAATCTCAATCTTTGTAATCAATCATCATGGATATAACAATGACCCTACGTAATGACTGGACTCGTGATGAAATCCAAGCCTTATATGATCAACCTTTTTTAGATTTAGTATTTGAAGCACAACGCGTTCATCGTCAACATTTCCAAGCAAATACCATTCAAGTAAGCACACTACTTTCAATCAAAACAGGTAAATGTCCTGAAGACTGTAAGTATTGCTCTCAATCTGCTCATTACGATTCTAAATTAGAAGCGGAAAAACGCATTGCTGTTGATAAAGTTATTCGTGAAGCTATTTCAGCAAAAGAATCTGGTTCTTCACGTTTTTGTATGGGTGCTGCTTGGCGTAATCCACATGAACGTGATATGCCTTATGTTCTCGAAATGGTTCGTGAAGTAAAAGCATTAGGTTTAGAAACTTGCATGACTTTGGGGATGCTAAACCAATCTCAAGCAGAGCGCTTAAAAGATGCTGGTTTAGATTACTACAACCACAACCTTGATACTTCTCGTGAATATTATTCACACATCATCAGTACACGTAGTTTTGATGACCGTTTAAATACACTTGATCACGTGCGTCAGGCTGGGATGAAAGTTTGTAGTGGTGGGATTGTTGGTCTAGGTGAAACTCGTAATGACCGTATTGGTTTATTACATGAGCTTTCTACTATGCCCGTTCACCCTGAATCAGTACCAATTAACATGCTTGTTCCAATTGAAGGTACTCCGCTTGCAGATGTAGAAAAGTTAGATGTTACTGAATGGATTCGTACTATTGCTGTTGCACGTATTATTATGCCTCACAGTTATATCCGTTTATCTGCTGGACGTGAATCCCTCAGTGATTCTGATCAAGCCTTAGCATTTATGGCTGGAGCAAACTCTTTGTTCTCTGGTGATAAATTACTAACAACACCAAACGCTGGTGAAGGTAAAGATCAAGTCTTATTTGCTAAATTAGGTTTAACTGCTGAAAAACCTAAACCAACGGTGGCAGAACTCTCTATAGATGCAATGAGTGCATAAAATATAAAAACCTTGTCAATCGACAAGGTTTTTTTCAGTACTGTTGAGATTAAATCGAAGTAACTAAAATTCCATATTTTGCATTTAGAAACATGCCTTGACGAATAATGTCTACGCCAGCAGCATGTGTTACGGATAATTCCTGTGTATGTACATCAAAATGAAATGAATCAAAAATATCTTGATGTTGCATAAGCCAAAAAATAGTATTGGCAATATTTTCATCAACCGTATAAGTGTCAGAATTGAAGTCTTTATTCATGAGATTCAATATTTTCAACAAAATTAAAAATATCATAACGAATAAATTTACTTAAAACAGCTATATAAAAAAACACTTAACCAAAGGAGATTCATGGTTAAGTGTATCAAGAGGAATTTCTAGATTATGCAGCTTGAGGACTAATAAGGCTTTGTCCTGACTTCAAGCTGATCATCGCTTTAGCATTAAACTCTAAGGTTAAAACATGGTTATCAAGATGAACATGATATGCGTGAATTAATGGCTGCTGCCCTTCATCTGTCTCAAGCATATATTCATCGGCGATATTTAAAATACCTTCAAGATTTGTTGTACTCGAAGCTCGGTCATGACTGAACAAGTCGTAGATCGTTTGCAAGTTAAAGCTTGTGATCAATTCTTGAGGATGATTTTTAATATAACTTTCAAGAAATAAAACAAATTTATGAGCAAAAAAATAGTAGTTCGGTTTATGGGTATAAAGCATATTCATTGAAAACTCCTGAGCTGATTTTTTCATCTAATCATGACTAAAACACTAAGAATTGAATCTTAAAAAATTCTTAAAACAAGTTAGGTGTTTTTGTAATCTATGTAATTTTCCCCACCTATATTTAGATTTTTTAAAAAGATGCAGAACTGATTTTTATAATGATTAATAAGAAAAAATGAACAATATGATCAAAAAACAATCAAACAATCAAACAATCAAACAATCTAATTTTAATCACAAAACTTAACAGTCACATTAAGATTAATTAAATAAAATTCACTTAATAACGAAAGTTTATTAATAAAAACTAATAAATAAACAACAAGTTATTCAATTTATAACAATTGATAAATTTAAGTATTAAAATTATGTGACGAAGTTTGCATTTTTTATAATAAATGGTATATTTCGCGCATTACTTGTTCAGCGCAAGAAATTAACTGGAAAAGTAATCTAATTCAAACTTTTAGCTGATGTATTAGAGAAATTATTATGAAAAAACTTGCTTTGATCGCTGCACTTTCAGTTGTAGGTATCGCAAACGCTCAAGCTGCTGACGGCACAATTACAATCAATGGTCTAGTAACTGACAAAACTTGTAATATCGTTACTCCTGCTGGTAAAGACTTTACTGTTACACTTCCAACAGTTTCTAGACAAACTTTAGCAAATGCTGGCGATGTTGCAGGTCGTACTCCATTCCAAATCAACTTAGAAGATTGTTCAGAAGGTAAAGTTGCAACTTACTTCGAACCAGGTGCAACTGTTGACTTCAACACTGGTCGTTTAATCAACCAAGCTACTGCTGGTGCTCAAAACGTTGATGTTCAATTATTAGGTAGCAACAACCAAGTGATTCCAGTTTTGGCTGCTGGTGCTAGCGGTGCTCAAGCTAACTCTCAATGGGTTGATGTTGTTGAAGGCGGTAGCGCTGACTTGAACTACTATGCTGAATACTATGCAACTGGTGCATCTACTGCTGGTGAAGTAACTACAAACGTTCAATATACAATTATTTATCAATAATTATTGATCGCTGAGTTTCTATGTTTCAGAACATAGAAACTCTTTCATTTTTATAATCTTCCGCTTTTTCAGAGAATGTAAAACATGTCATTTCACGGTTGTAATTTTTTGTCTGGCTTAGCACTCTGTTCGATGATTGCCACAGCTTCGCACGCAGAAATTGTTATTCATGGTACACGTGTCATTTATCCTTCTGATGCCCGTGAAGTAACATTACAACTTAGTAATAATGGCTCTAAACCTGCTCTGGTCCAAGCTTGGATTGATGAAGGTGATCCTAAAAGTACTCCTGATCAATCAAAAGTACCTTTCATGATTACACCACCTATTTCACGTGTTGAAGCGACAAAAAGTCAGACGCTCAGAATTACAGCTCTGCCAAATGCCTCTACGATAAATCAACAACAAGAATCTGTACTCTGGTTAAACGTACTAGACATCCCACCAAAGCCAACGGCTAAAGGTGGAGAAACAGTACCTGATAATTTTTTACAACTCGCAATTCGTTCTCGAATTAAATTCTTTTATCGCCCTTCAACGATCAAAGAAGATGCCAATTTAGCTGCAGATAAATTGCAATGGCAAAAGTCTGGGCAAAGTCTTGTGATTAAAAATCCGACTCCATTCCACATCACGATGACTTCTATTTTCCAAGTGAATGGCGATAAAAAAGTCGATTTATTGCCTCAAGGCCTAATGTTAAAACCTTTTTCAGAAGATCGTGTTCAATTAAAAACGTCATCTACTGAAAAAATGAGTTTTATCAATGTTAATGATTACGGTGGACGCGTCGAAAGACCAATAAAGCTCCAATAATCATTCATTATTTCTTATAACCAATAATTTTAAGTACCTATACCATATAGGCGAATTTTATTATGTCAAAACGGCACGCACCATACAGATTATTAAAGCGTCATATTTGTTTTTACCTTACATCAGGCATAATCAGCATGACTATGCCAATCATGGTTTACGCAGATGAATCTGCTCCTAATAATGCCACGGAGGCTGAGTTTGACTCATCCTTCTTGATTGGTGATGCTCAGAAAATTGATATTTCACGCTTTAAATATGGTAACCCTGTTTTACCAGGTGAATACAACGTTGATGTCTACGTGAACGGTCAATGGTTCGGTAAACGCCGTATGATGTTCAAGGCGATTGATCCTAAGCAAAATGCAACAACATGCTTCAATACAAGTACGTTACTCGAATACGGTGTTAAACAAGAAATTTTGAAACAGACTCAACCTATTCAATCAGCTAATAACTGTATGAAAATTGAAGAATGGATTGACGATTCGTTTTATGAATTTGATACTTCAAAATTACGTGTAGATATTTCAATCCCACAAGTTGCATTACAAAAAAATGCTCAAGGCTATGTAGATCCAAGTATCTGGGATCGTGGTATCAACGCTGGTTTTCTATCATATAGCGGCAGTGCTTATAAAACATTCAACAACAATAGTGATAATAAAGAAACAACTAATGCATTTATGGCTTTAACAGCTGGTGCAAACATTGCTGGCTGGCAATTACGCCATAATGGTCAATGGCGCTGGCAAGATCGCCCGACCGATAATGAAAGTAAATCAGACTATCAAGCGACAAGCACCTACTTACAACGTGCTTTTCCTAAATATCGTGGCGTACTTACCTTAGGTGATAGTTTCACAAATGGTGAAATCTTTGACTCTTTCGGATATCGAGGTGTAGATTTTTCAAGTGATGACCGAATGTTGCCGAATAGCATGCTCGGCTATGCCCCTCGTATTCGCGGAAATGCAAAAACGAATGCTAAAGTTGAAGTACGTCAACAAGGTCAACTGATTTACCAAACTACAGTTTCACCAGGAAGTTTCGAAATTAATGACCTCTACCCAACAGGTTTTGGCGGTGAGTTAGAAGTATCGATTATTGAATCAAATGGTGAAATACAAAAATTCGCTATTCCTTATGCATCTGTAGTGCAAATGTTGCGCCCTGGTATGAGTCGCTACTCTGTTACTGCAGGTGAATTTAGAGATAATGATATTAATCTCGACCCTTGGGTTGTACAAGGTAAATACCAAAGAGGTATCAATAATTACCTCACTGGTTATACAGGTTTTCAAGCAACTGAAAAATATGCTTCAGTATTGGCTGGTGCCGCATTTGCAACACCAATCGGAGCAATTTCATTAGACGTCACCCACTCTGATGCTGATTTTGAAAGAAAAAAATCACAAACGGGGCAAAGTTATCGACTGAGCTACAGCAAGTTGATTACACCAACGAATACAAACCTCACACTCGCAGCCTATCGTTATTCGACAGAGAATTACTACAAATTACGTGATGCAATTTTAATTCGTGATTTGGAAGATCGCGGTTTGAATAGTTACGCTGTGGGTAAACAGCGTAGTGAATTTCAAATCACCTTAAACCAAGGCTTACCTGATGGTTGGGGTAATATCTATATGGTCGGCTCATGGGTGGATTACTGGAATCGCAACGAAAGTAGTAAGCAATACCAAATTGGTTATAGTAACAATTACCAAGGACTAACCTATGGTATCTCAGCGACAAACCGCCAAGTAGATTATGGATCTAGTAATCAAACAACTGATACAGAATACTTGATGACACTCTCGTTCCCATTAAGTTTCAAAAAACATTCAATGAATGTGAATGCAAATGCTTCAGAAGATTCGAGAACAGTTGGCGTGAGTGGAACTGTAGGTGATCGTTTCAGTTATGGATCATCAGTCACACATCAAGATCGCAACAATCCTACGCTTAATGTAAATGGTCGATATAAAACCAATTATGCAACAGTGGGTGGATCTTATAGTGTTGCAGATTCATATGAACAAGCCATGGTTAGCGTTTCAGGTAATATTGTTGCACACAAAGATGGCGTGTTATTTGGGCCAGAACAGGGTCAAACGATGGTTCTTGTCTATGCCCCTGATGCAGCAGGTGCTAAGGTTAATAATACGACTGGATTAAGTATTAACAAGAAAGGTTATGCAGTAATACCTTATGTGACACCTTACCGTTTAAATGACATCACTTTAGATCCTCAAGAAATGTCGACCAATGTTGAGTTAGAAGAGTCTAGCCAGCGAATAGCACCATTTGCAGGAGCTATTTCAAAAGTTGATTTCGCAACCAAAACGGGATATGCAATTTATATTGCGACTAAAACAGCTACAGGTGAAAACCTACCATTTGCAGCTCAAGTTTTTGATCAAAATAATGAGTCTGTTGGAATAGTTGCACAAGGTAGTATGGTTTATCTTCGCACACAAAAAGCAATTGATCGTCTCGTTGTAAAATGGGGTGACGATAGTACTGAACAATGTGAAATAACTTACGATGTTTCATCTCAATTACAGAAAGATCAAAACAACTTAATTATGACTAAGGCGGTTTGTAAATGAAGAAAATACTAATCACTGGTGCTTTGTTGACAACTGGTCTTAGTTTTACAAGTTTAGCGAATGCATCTTGTACTCTCAGTTTTGGGTTTACAACTGTTGATATATCAATGGCTGTTGGGCGTGTTGTGGTACGTCCAAGTGATCCAGTCGGAAAAATTCTAAGAAAAGCGACATTTCCGATTACGCCTAATGGTTCTACTTTACGTTGTAATTCTAGTTCGGATCGAATTTATGCAGATTTGACGCAGAATTATCCGATCAGTTCTCTAGGCAATAGCATTTACTCAACAAATATTCCAGGTATCGGAATTCGCTTATATCGTGAAGCAGAAAATGCATCTAACTTCTCTGGTTATTATCCTTATTCAAGAAATGTTTCACCAGGAACAACCTATAGTTTAGCTCAAGGTTATTTTGTAGTTGAAATCGTGAAAACGGCTGAACAAACTGGTTCGGGAACTCTTGTACCTGGACGTTATAGTACCTATTACGTTACAGGAAATAATACTAGGCCATTTTTAACAAGTACTGTCTACGGTAATGCGATTACAATCGCATCATCTTCTTGCGAGATACAAGGTAATATCAATAAAGTTGTTACTCTTCCAACCGTAACAAAATCTGGTTTCACAGGTGTAGGCTCTACACAAGGCGCACAAACATTTGATATGAATATCTTATGTAATGGTGGAGACAATCCGACGGGTTATGAAGAAAAAAATCTCATTAGCTTAAGTTTTGATTACGTTCAAGATGGTACGAACAATCAAGTTATGCAAAATACTGCACCAGCATCCACAAAGGCGAATGGTGTAGGTGTGCAGTTACTTTGGAACTATAACAATAAAAATCAAATCATTAAGAAAGGCGACAAACTTGAATTGGGCACGGTGAACTCAAATCAAACATTGCAATACAATGTTTCTATGACTGCACAATATTATCAAACTGCCACTAACGTCACTGCGGGGACTGTACGAGCAATGGCGACTGTGACCATTGAGTATGATTAATTTAGATTGATCTAGAGTTTCCATTCACCTCAAATTATGTAAATTTAATTTGAGGTTTTTTTATTTTTTAATTACTACATCACAGATTAATTAAAATAAGAAAAATAACGCACAATAAATTGAAATTTGAATTAAAAAACAATTCAGCATTAAAAATGCTAAACACAACACACTTTTAAAATCAAATTAATCAAATAGTTAAATTAATATTGCCTAAATTATATTTTTTATGATATTTAATAATTAATACATTAAATAAAGGCATAAAAGATGTATAAAATAATATATAAACTTAGCTTAATAATAGCTTTCTTAGGATTAGGTTCAATTGCGAATGCAGCAAATACGATTCAATTCAAAGGAAACATTATAGAGGAAACGTGTTCAATTTCACAAAAAACAAAAGATTGTGAAGGATTAAGCAACATTAAAGACAATATTAAAGTGAATACTCATAATTTATCAAGTCTGATAAATGAATCACAAAAAAATGAAACTATTGAAATTAATTTAGTGAAGGAAAAAGACCAAAACAAAGCTGTATTAATGGTGAGTTATTATTAATTTATTTCATTCAATAAAAAAAGCTCATCACGCGATGAGCTTTTTAGTATTTAGGTCTTTGTTCCCTTACATACAATATCCGCTATTTTTCCAGCAGATTCATTAAAAATATAAATTAGATTTGGATCTGTAACACATACTGATGCCTGAAATAAGTCTCTCACAAATATCCAAATATTAAATTGAGTATCTTGCTGTGAACTACTACGTTGAGTTTGAGCATATTGGTTCGCTGCATTCGTGAAAATGCTGCTCCATTTTTGACCAAACCCCTCAAGCTGAGCTTCCGAATACCCTCTGAGATCGATTACTTGATCAACACGAGTGGAGTTGGGACTGTAAATCACAATAAATGGACCAGTTGAGTATGCAATACTCGGATGTAGCTTATTCAACTCACTTGCAGCAAGTGCATAATCATAAACCGCTAAAATCTGCTGACAATCAGCTGTATCTTGTGGAATCTCTTGGGATACTGGAACTTTCGTAACAACTTGCTCTTCAATTGCTACATTATAATAGTTAGACATTTCCTCGGTTGTCTCTAGATGCACAAAGCCTTTACACAACGCCATATTCAATTTTTTTGCGTTTATGCTATTTCTAAAAAAAATAGCTGCGGAAGGACGAATACTATTCGCTACTGGAGGTAAATCCGCTAAAGTTGTGGTGAATTGACGAGACATGTAATCACTGGAACTAATAGGCACTGCTGGAGCAATCACCATAGCTGGTGGTGGAGGTGCTGGCGCTGCAACGGGATGGCTAATAACAGTATGAACTTTTTCGATAGTATTAACTTTACATCTACTACCAGACTCAAATTCGATTTCAGTTAGACCAATCAGCTTTGTTTTCTTAATATCTTGATCAACACCTAAAAACTTAACTTTGTAGGTAGTACTATTATCAGACACAAATTTCTGACACTCTGGAGACTTGATATAAGCAATTCTTTCTTCTGTTATGAAAAATAAATCCTCTCCATCTTTCTCGAGAGTACCAGACACCTCAGCAAAACTTGAACTTGTTAAGGTTGCAAGAAGCACACCTAGCCATATCCTTTTATGCAATAGCATTACACCACCCTAAATAAATTTACATTTTGTAGCTAATTTAATACACAAGCATTGTTATTGAAATTAGAACGATGAGGTTTTTTGAATTATTAGTAATCATTTTTATTAATAAAAACATTAAAACTAAATTATCAGATCAATAATTTGTTCTTATTACTTTCATATTGCTTACATGAAAATTAGATATTAAAAAACCACTTAGGATTAGTACACCTAAGTGGTTGTTTTATATGGTGGGCCCACCGTGACTTGAACACGGGACCAACGGATTATGAGTCCGTTTACATGGCAATTAAAAATCAACAAGTAACAGATATAAAATCAATACTATCATATATTTATATAATTTTAAAATTTTATTATTCACTCTTTTTGTTGATTAATATATATTGATTTTGCTTACTACTTGCTTACCAGACGCTTACTAGAATGAAGTTAACAAAACCTGCTATTGATAAAATTGATTGCTCAGACAAAAATAAACCAACTTTTTTTTGGGATGAGAAAACCCCAGGATTCGGTGTTAAAGTTACACCTAAAAATAATAAAAGCTACATCTTCCAAGGCCGTATTGGTCTTCAAAACCGTCGTATCAAAATTGGTGACGTTGATGTATGGAAATTAGATGACGCTCGTAAATATGCACAAGAATTGGCGATTATGTGCCACAAAGGGATTGACCCATTAATCGAGCGTAAGAAAGCTTTAGCTGATAATAAAGAACTGCTAAAACAAGAAAAGCGTAAAACTATTAAATTTAAAGATGTATGGTTTGAATATTTAAAAGCAAGACAACCTAATTGGCGACCAAGAAGCTATCAAGATCATATCGAATTATCTAGAGGTGGTTACGATCCTGAAAAAAATAGTATTTATACTAATCAACCCATTTATCAACTGTTTGAGTACAAGCTTTCTGAATTAACTGCAGATGTGTTTTGTGATTGGCTTGATCAAAATGACTATCGTCCTACAACATCAGCTAAAGCATATCGACTCACACGCGCTTTTCTGAATTGGTGCGAGGAACATGAAGACTATGAAAACTTAATACCTCCAAAATCATATAACGCCAAGAAGGTTAAAGATAAAGTCCCTTCCTCCAAAGCCAAAAATGATTGTTTGATGAAACAGCACCTAAAACCATGGTTTGAAGAGGTAAATAAGTTAACTAGTAGAAAAATTGCGATTTTTTTGATATGTAGTTTAATCACTGGTTGCAGAAAGAATGAGCTACTTTCATTAAAATGGACAGATGTCGATTTTCGTTGGAAAACAGCAAAAGTCAGAGATAAAATTGAAGATGAAGGTCGCCTAATCCCTCTAACTGCATATGTTGAAAGCTTATTATTAGAACTAAAGAAAAATTCTGATTCTAAATTCATATTTAGTAGTAAGGGCGCTGAATGTGGCCATATTGTTAATCCTTACGATAGCTTAGAGAAAATATGTAAAAAACTAAATATTGAACTTACTCCCCATGGATTGAGGAGATCATATAAAACGTTAGCTATTTGGGCAAAAATCAATGAAGGATCTTTAGCACAGATATCAGGTCATAAACCTAGTGCATTAGTTGAAAGGCACTATATCGTACGACCTATGGATATGCTACAAGAAACACTACAAGAATATGAGGATTGGATTTTGCAACAAGTACGAAATGGCATTAATTGAGCCTGTAAATTATTTTGTGTAAGTTCCATTTTTTATAAATAATCTTTTAATGGATCATCGAACTGAATCGTAAACCAATTAATTGCTAAACGCCAATTTTGGATTCGAGTTTATTACTTATGTTACTATGTCAGGAGCGATACAAGAATTAAGGTAACCTTAAGAAAATAGCGAATACGAAATTACTAGCTAGTGCTTTTATGGCCCTAACTTTAACTATGCTTAGCCCTGCCGTACTTGCAAATGATAACAATGATATACGAAAGACTGTTGTAGTTAAGTTTGCTAAAAAAGCTGACCCTGCAAATTATTACGGAAGGCTAGATGGATACAAGTATGATTCCTACAAATTTTATGCTAAAAAAGGGCAAAAGTTAAGTTGACTGGAGGAAATGTTGAAACTTACTTATGGGGTAATCAATTAAAAGACTCCATCAATCTTGGAGAATATTCTCCAGAGCTTGATGATAATGGTATTTATATTTTACCTGCTTCAGGTGAGTATGAAATTAGAGTATTTCAACCTAGATCACAAGCAAGAAAAGATAAAAAACCTCAATACTGGATGAGTATTAACATCAAATAAAGAATTGCTAGATTCGTTTAAGTTTTAATACAAGGGTTCAAAAACTATTGCCAGTTAAACTGGGGCGTGATTTTTACGTGTATGTGTTTATGTTAGTAAAATGATGTAGTTTACTTGTTTAATACCCCGAGGAATAATTTAATCTTGCTGTCCGTTAGTCACGTTTCTTTCTTTCAAAAGTTGATTATATCTTTCAACGTAACCTTCGTGATATTCAAACTCTTTTGATAGGAATTTGCAGGGAAATACTTCTCTTTGAAAGACTATACCAATGAAATATAGAAAAAATATAAAAAAATCAGAACCCTAAAGGTCTGATTTTTTAATCTCTATCATTCATGACCCAATATAGTCACCTTCAGGAGACCATTTTTCTTCATAACTAGGATACTCCTCATCATCCTGATCATAATACGTATCCTGCTCGTAATAAGGCTCATTTTGATAGAAATCGTTATGCTCATAGCTATAAGGCTCATAATTATCTTTTTGATAATCATCGTCTTTATCGTCCGATGAAAAACATGAAACCAACAAAAAGAGGATAAAAGCCAATCCTAGAAGCATTTGGAAGATTTCCCAAGCCTTTGCTAAGACCTGCTTTATTCGAATCCACAACTCAGACACATGAAAATCCACTATTTCATCAAGCGTAAGAACTGAGGATTGTTCACCTTCATTTGCAGATTATTTTTGTATTCTTCAATCGTTCCTCGAGCACAGAAACGTTTACCAACCATGCCATCAATGCGACCAAAACGCTCTTCAAACCATTTGTAGTTATTGTCCCAAACTAAAAGCGTTAGCGTTTGATTCGGATACTTTCGATCAAGATTCAAATAATGGCGATTTTCAAAATGTTTAACTTCTGCCAATTGACCACAAGCCATGACTGTCTTACCAACATGGAACGGTGCTTTAATTGCCTCAATTTTAGCTTCCTGAGCGATAGTGCTGACACTTGCTAAAGACAGTAGAGACGTGACTAAAATTTTTTTTAGCATGAGATACACCTTACTTATTTAATGATTAGAAACCTGATTTTCTGGAGAACGAATAACAATTTGAGGAATACCTTTGTAGCTTTCGATTAAGCCAGAGATACAAATATTGCTATCCTCTGATGCTGGCATGATGTTGTTTGACCACATCACCGCGCTGAATTTATGTTTTGGATATTGTCCACCAAAATTGATATATGTTGCTTTTGCTGTTTGTGAAATTTGACTGACTTCACCACAGACAGTCGTATTTTCCCCAATATATGCATCGGCTTCATAGACTGAAATCTGACTGGATGACGATAAATTTGTATCGTCTATATTTCCTTCAAATGGATTTGCGACAGTCGGTTCAACAATCTCTCTTAGTTGAGCAACAGGTTGAATTTCAGATGGTGTACTTTCTACCTGTTGTTTATTGGCTACTACAGGATTAAATCTCTCAGGTAAATTTTGATTTTCCTGACCAATTAATGATTCTTCTTGTGACGGAACAGTAATTTCATCTCCTATTGAAGAAGTACCATAATCTGCTTCAGACCTTGAATCACTTTTCAAAACTATCAAGTAACCTACTATCAAAACGATGAAAACAATTAGGCAAGCAATCATAGCCTTGTAGTGCTTATTCTTACGCATTTGTTCTTGGTAAATAGGATCAAGCCCAGCTTGCTTTCTCAGCTCTAAGTCTTGTTCAGCTTTCTGTCGCTGTACCTCTAGCTCTTGTTCAGTTTTCTTTCTCTGTTCTTTTAAGGCTAATGCATCTCGTTTTTTCTTTTGCTCAAGATCATATCGCTCTTTTTCTTTCAGCTCCTGATAGGTCTCTGAAAAAAAATTGCAAATACTTAGAACAATCATGACTGCTACGAAAATTGCAAAACCAATAGCAAATTCAAACATTCTGTTTCTCTTTAAATGATTTGTTCCAATGAGCCAACAATCATCTGCGGTTTACCCTTGTACTCTTCAATCATCCCTTTCACGCAGAGTGTATTATTTTCTACGTTTTGAAGTTGTTGACTGACATCCGAATTATTGTTCCAAATCACAACAGTAAAGGTCGGATTAGGATAAGGTCGATCAAAATTCAAATAAACTCCTTTAGAGAATTTTTTGTATTGTGCAACTTGACCACACACAACTTTATGCTCACCGACATATTGTGAGCTTTGTGAAGCTTCAATATAGTTCTGAGCAGGACGATGAGCACTTAAGTCATTTTCCTGTTCTGAAAAACCATCAGAAGACTGAAGTGCTAAAATCTCATTGTTTGGAGTTGTTGTTTTTGACTGAACATAGACTACAGCACCGAGTACAATTGACGCCATTACGCCAGCACCCATAAGAACATACTTACGTATTTCTTTTTTGACTGAGCCTAATTGTTCATTTTGTTGAACTTTGATATCCGTTAATTCTTTCCGAACTCTCTCGAGCTCTTTCATATGGTTCTGCTTGAAGGTGTTAAGACCACTACGGACTTGACCCAGCTCACCTGTTATATCAACTGATTGATCTTGACTGTCTTTGACTCGGAGTCTTTCGTATTCTGCAATTTTTGCTTCATATTCTTGAATGAGGCTTTGAATCTGCTTCTGCTTTGAAGCATCAGTAATTTGTCGATTTGCTTGTGCTTTTAAAGCTTGACGTATTTCAGAAATGACTCGTTGCTGTTGGTTAAATGCTTTTTTATTCGTATAACGCAACACAATACCAAACTGTTGGATCAAATCATTTTGGCGTTCTAGGAAATCGTTAAACTTTTCATATCCTTTATTATTGATTTTGGCATAACCATCTAGTTCAATCGGTAGTTTATAACCTTTTGTTTCGTTGATAATCATGAAATCGATATAGCGATTACCTGCATTACTGTCTTTAAATGGAAATTGAGCAACAACATCATTGGGCGTAATTTCTGGGATTTGGCTTAAAATTTCATCGACAAATTTTTCTTCATATCCGACGATATGCTGAATTTTGTATCGATTTTCGTATTTCCATTTTTGCCAATCTAACATCATAGTTAACCAAAATTATTATTTAACCAATTAAAGACTTAGAATAGTCCGTAGAAACCAACAAAAATATATGTCTATAGTGAATACAATGAGACTTTTCTTATTCACTATCGATAAGACTTCATTGCGCTACCATTTTACTTTTCAAGTATTTTTAGGCAAGTGTACGTGAGAACACATCGACTTCAAATGTTCAAATTAAGATCGATATATACTGCATTTAAAACTTTCTGAATTAACATCAGATATTTTCACCAATTGGTTAGAGGCTAATTGTTATCGACCAACAACTACAAGTAAAGCATATCGATTAGTACGAGCCTTCTTAAATTGGTGTGAAGAACATGATAATTATGAGAACCTCCTTCCTTCCAAATCCATCAAGGCCAAGAAAGTACGGCAAAAAGTTGCACCAGTTGAGGCAAAAGCTGACTGTCTAACTAAACAGCAATTGCCACTCTGGTTCAAAGAAATTAGTAAATTACAAAATAAAAAACTAGCAGCATTCTATATATGTACTTTAATCACAGGATGTCGTAAGAATGAATTGCTAACACTGAAATGGCGCGATATCAATTTTAAATGGAAAACAGCTAGAATTATCGACAAGGTTGAAGATAGTGGAAGAATCATTCCTATAACTACTTATGTTGAAAAGCTCTTATTAGATTTGAAACGATCCTCTGACTCAGAATTTGTATTTAGCAGTTCAAACTCAGAAACTGGACATATTATTAACCCCTATAAGAGTTTGAACAAAGTTTCCGAGCAGTTAGGAATAAAACTTACCCCTCATGGGCTTAGACGCTCATATGAAACCCTTGCAATCTGGACAAAAATTGACAAAGGTGTATTAGCTCAAATCGCGGGTCATAAACCTAGCGCCTTGGTTGATAAACACTACACTGTAAGACCAATGGATATGCTTCGAGAAGCATTGCAAGAATATGAAGATTGGATTTTAAAAACTTCAGTTTCCACATATTAATATTCAATGCTTAAATGACCAAAAACATTGCTTTTATAGATTCAATACTGCTTCACGATGAGATTACCTATGTCTATGATACAAGGAGAATTCTACCTTTTAATAATATATCTCTAACTAACTCTAACATTTTAAATTTTTAGTGGGTTTTAAAAAAAATGAAAGCATATAAAAAAGTCACGTATATTCGTGGCTTCTCTTCATAACATTAGATCATCAGTTAATACAACCAGAATAATATTGGAATATTTTTTTATTAAACTAATTCTTTGTACACGACAAAAAAAGATAACTCATTGAAATAATGGCATAATAATTGTTTTCTGACGACGAATATGATGACACATTTCAATGAGTTATATCTCATCTTAAACAAATATCTAAAGTGGAACAAGTCACATGTAAAATGTTTTACACTGATTATGCTTGCATTAATTGTAAAACAGACATGTAATCTTTCTTCTGCATCTAAAGCCTTACCCATCAAGTGCTTACCACAATCATTTTATCGACGTATACAACGCTTCTTTGCAGATCAGTATTTCGATTATCGTCAAATTTCTCAGTTAATTTTCAATATATTTTCATTCGATAAAGTCCAATTAACTTTGGATAGAACCAACTGGAAATGGGGAAAACGAGATATCAATATCTTGATGTTAGCCATCGTCTATCGTGGAATAGCGATGCCTATTGTTTGGACATTGCTCAATAAACGTGGAAATTCAGATACAAAAGAGCGTATTGCTTTGATTCAACGCTTTATCTCCATTTTTGGTAAAGTTCGTATTGTGAATGTGTTTGCAGACAGAGAATTTATCGGTGAGAAATGGTTTACATGGTTAATTGAAAATGACATTAACTTCTGTATACGTGTTAAAAAAACTTTATTGTGACCAATCACTTAGCCAAGAATCATAAAATTAGTGATTTATTTCGTCATCTTCAAGTTGGTCAAACTGAATGTCGTAAACGACGTATTTGGGTTGGTCGAGTGAAACTGTATATTAGTGCGCTACGATTAGAAGATGGAGAACTTTTACTTGTTGTTTCTCCTATGTTTAATGCTTCTGCTATTCGTGATTATGCATTACGCTGGGAAATCGAAACGTTATTTAGTTGTCTCAAAGGACGTGGATTCAATCTTGAAAATACTCGTTTAACAGACCCTAGACGAGTCAAGAAATTGATAGCAGTGCTAGCTATCGGTTTCTGTTGGTGCTATTTAACAGGTGAATGGCAACATGATCAGAAAAAAGCGATAAAAATAAAGAAGCATGGACGACTTTCAGTAAGTTTATTTCGCTACGGTTTGGACTATGTTCAAATGGCTATTCTACGTTTGATTGGTTTTGGAAAAAAAGAAGAATTTAAGAAAGTGCTAGCAATTTTAAGAAAGAAAAAGCCTGATAGGACAAGGGTCCTATGAAATTTGTCGTGTACAGAGAAACTAATTAATAAAAATTTAGCTGAAGCATAATTAATCATTTAACTTAACAATTAGATTATTTTCTAATATTTAAGCTTAGAAGTATATTAAAATCATATATAAAACCACCCCAATAACAACTGCTTAATCAAGCCAAACAGTACTTTATCAAAAAGCTTTGTACAATATTTTGGATTTTAGTACTTTCAATTTTATATAAAATTGAAAGTACTTTGATTTAAAATCAATCTTCAAGTTTTTCTAAAATATAATATTTAATTTAAAACTTAATAGAAGCTTAAAAATAAATAAAGCATTCAAGTCAAATCAATCAAACATTAAAGTATTAAAGAAAAAGATCTTGATTTTTTATGACTTTATTTGGATATAGAATAATAACAATGCCCTGATCGATATCCCAATTACAATCACAAATCAATCCAATACTTCCATCTCTTTTAAACAATAAACTAGTTGGAGTAAACTCTGGATTTTGAATACTCTCATTTAATACATATTCAGACATTAAATCTAGAATGTTTTGTTCATATCTAGACTGTTCATGCATAAATAACTTATAGCTTTTCAGTTGTGCTTCAGAAATATTTTCTCCTTCAAAAGCCTCAAAAACTAAGGGAATTTCATAAGTAATTTCATTGATATTTAAGTTAATTAGCTTAACCCAACCATAATTAAACTCAAAAACTCCTACTTCTGTTTCTAAAGTTTTCATTACATCTCCCTTATTTATTTAATTCACGTTTTTTCGCAGCAATACCCCCTTCATGAGGAATATTATGATGGACCTCACCTGGAACTAATTGCATTGTTTTACAATCCTTACACTCATGCCAAGTATAATTGTTTTCTCTGCGCCAATCTGCTACTTCTCTTGGTGAAACATCCCATTTCTCAGCTAAAGCAGTATCGGCTTTGTTAAAATTCACACGTCGATCTATTGTAAAATCATCAATTTTAACTTCATCTTTCATTACGTTACTAAAGTCAGGTTCTCCATCTTTAAATGTAACCCCTTCTATTTCATATTTATCTAAAATCTCCCCCCAAGTTAATCCATCGGGATTACCACTTTTTTTATTCATAGGGTCAGGGATTTTTTCGCGATTAGGCTCCCACGTCGAATTACCAGGTTCGCCTGCCCATGAACCATTTAAATTACCATTTTCATCTTTTTCTCTAGGTAAAAAACCTTTTTCAACAATTTGACTATTATTTTCAATTGTACCAGAGTGATACGAATCACCAGTTTTATAAATTGGTTGATCTAATTTAACTAAGTCATATTCTTTTGATGTAGAGGAAGAATCTTTGTACCAAACGTCCTTAAATCCTTCCACGTCATTTGTTCTTTCAAAAGTATTAGCTAATACTGAAATTAATCCCAAAACTCTCTCCTATTTCTGCCTTACAGCATCAACTGATTTTGCGTATGATCTGTCCACATTTGATATGCTTTTAAATATCCACTGTCTACATTCGTTAAATACTTTAAACAGGCATGTTTTAATTCAGTTTTTAAGATAATATCTTGACTAAAAATATATTTATTTAACTCTTGATCAAAATCATTAATATCAAATGATTTTTTAAGTAAAGGCTCTAACACAGTTTCCAAATTTAAAATTTTAACAATATATTGACTAATCCTTCCAAAATCTTTAATAGCATCAAATTGAAGTTTGCCAAGCTGATATATTTTCACCAAATGCTCAATTTCCATACGTAGGGCGGTATCTGGGATAAAACATAAAGTTTTTTTCAGAAACTCAATATCAGGTTGAATATAGTCTTCAGGTAAACGTTTACCTACATACAGCAAGAAATAAACGACTGCTTTTTGTATTTCCTTTATTTTTGGAATATTTTCAATATTTTTTTCAAAATTATACTTATAGTGATCTTGAGAAAAATAATTAATTTTACATAATATTGGCTCTAACCAGTTACTTTGATGCACAATCGCCACGCCTTGTGGTAGCTTTGAAATTTCTTCTAATTGCTCTTCTTTCAAAGCAACTGAACGACCAACAACTTGACGATCTTGTTCCTCTGGTAATCTTAAAATAATTTTCGTATTTGTATTCCTAACTGCAGAAATATCCAATGCATTTGGTGATTGATCAACGATAATAAAACCTTGCCCATATGTACGCATTTCAGCAATAGATTCACTTAACATTTCAACCGATTTACCAACCAAATTACTCGATTCCATGGATTGGCTTATATTCGTTCTTTTTAACAAATGATGAGCTTCTTCTAATACAGCAACATGTCTTAAATTAGAATTCATGTCCAGTTGTTGACTTGTTCGATATTCATTTAACTTCATTACCAATATTCCCATAATGAGTGACTTGGTTTCTGATGAAGCTACTCTACTTAAATCTACAACCACATTTTGGTCAAATAATATCGAACTATCTAATTCATTTTGACTAAATAATTGCGCATTAAGACCATCTGTTAAAGACATTATACGTGTCTCTAATGACCCAATATAATTTCCTTTAACTTCTTCAGAATATTCTGAATTTTGAATAATCTCTTTTAAAGCACAAGCAACATCGGTAAAAGTTGGAAATAAATTTATTGATCGAATATTTACAGACTCATCTAAATCCCAACCTACTCTTTGATAAGCTTGTAAAATAGACTTTTTCAATATGACAGGCATAGCCGCATACATCGGCCAACACACATTAAATATTTCAATTAAGCGATCAACATGTTCTAGAACATGGATCTCGTTAGGAAAACTAAAAGGATTTAACTTTAATAAAGTTGCTTGTCTAGGATTAGTTCCATAAACAGAAACATCATCATAATTACCAAAAACGTGTTTATATTCACCTTTCACTGGTTCAATAACCAAGAATGGAATTTTTTGCTGTCGTAAATTATTTAAAATTGTATATAAAGTATTACTTTTACCTGATCCCGTAGATCCACAAACTAAAGTATGCTGTGTTAATTGCTTGTTATCTAAAACTACTTTTCGGTTAAAATCCTTCCATAAATGACGTAATACACCTAATTCAACACCTGTTTTACCCTCATATTGAACATCATTTAAATATTGGATCGATCGTCCAAAAGGAACTGTTTCAACCACACTAACACTAGAGGTAGAGTGTTGAGGTAGATTCAATGTCAGCGCTATCTCTTTTGTTGATAGCAAAGTTGTCGGTGTAACAAAGGGAACCTGTACATCTAGTTCTGCAATTGGTTTTAATTGTGGATGTTGTAAATTTCTTAAATATTTTAAAACTAGTGTCTTCTCTTTATGTCCCCAAGTAGTGATCATTGAAGCCTCACAACTTGATTCATCACCTTTCATAAGCCCATAATAAATACTCCCTAATGCATGTGAAACTGTCGGAGTCTGGCCTATAAAATAAGCTGCAAAATTCCAACCACCAAAAGATTGTATTTCATCTAGTCTTTTTAAATTTTGATCAACTTTATTAAGTATTTGTTGAACAGATTTATTTTGAAATTCAATTGTATTTTGCTGACTTGTACCATGTGTTTTACCATTAGTAGTACTTGTATTCTGCATTTGTGCATTTGAAGATGTTTTTGTCTGATTATTACTTTCTGAAGTGTTTTCAGACTCAGTGTAACTTTTTCCTTTTGTCTCAGAAGATGAATAACCTCCCCCTATATTAATCCCCATCCCAAGTGGTGCAATAGATCCACCTTTACTACTTGAAGAACCAGTTTGATTACTTTCATTAGTGCCTTGTGTAGTACTCTGCCCTTTTGTTTCAGTCAAACCAACACTTTGTGCTAAGGTTTTAGTTATACCTGTACTTAATGTTTCAGCTACATTGTCAGATTCTTGTTGAGAATAACTAAAAGTTTTTTTGGCATATGGTGATATTTGAGTATATATCTGCTCATAACCTCTACTAATGGTCTGCAACACCTCTTCCGCAACAGATTCAGCTAAAATAATCGCCTGATAAACTTTACCTTCCGCTGCATCAATAAAACGCTCCATACCTTGCATAAAGTTTTCACGATTATCAACAGAAAGAGAAGGTATTGTTGTAACAGCTGTTACCCCTGTACCTGCATTATTTTCATAATTAGCTGTATTTTGAAAAATGTCTAAAAGAGCTATATTTGTTACAGTTTTAAGATCACTACCTGAGAATTGCCCTTCAAAAGTTGCTTTTAACAACTCTCCAGCACTATGTCCTTCAAAACTACCACTTTTACTTTTTACCCCCAGATATATCTGAGTAGTATTCCCATCACTTTCTAATATAAAAAATAAACTATGTTCGGATTTACCTAATGCTGTATAAATCGCAGTAAGACTTTCTAATACAGATTGTTTATTATTCTGAACCAATCTTTCTAATTTAAATAAGCGCACCTCCGCACTTAAATTAATATTTTCAATATTAAAAGTAGGAAGAATAGACATGTTAGGTAAATCAGGTAAATAACTCTTATTAATCATATACTCTGCAGAATATAATGATTTTTCAAGATTATTTTCTCCTATTAAAAGAAGTTCCGGTGATTTCATTACCATATTACTCATTTTCTATTCCCCCACTCTAATTGTTTATTTAAATTTTGATTTCACTTTTTCAATAAGATTGCAACTAACTTCTTTCATCTTACTTAAACTTTCAACCAGCATATCAATCAATTCATCTAAAAGGCTTTTTGATTGTCCCGATTGTCCCGATTGTCCTGATTGTCCTGATTGTCCTGATTGTCCTGATTGTCCTGATTGTCCTGATTGTCCTGATTGTCCTGATTGTCCTGATTGTCCTGATTGTCCTGATTGTCCTGATTGTCCTGATTTTTTGGTTTCTGAAATGAATTGAAAATCACTCTCGCCTTTTTTTCTTAAAAAGTCACGAACATCTAATAAATGTTTATAGCGATCGATTGAAAAATTCGTCTCTAATGCTGTATTCTGCGAATGAAAATAAAGAACTGTCCAATTCTCTTGATCTAAATCAATCGGATCATTGTTTTCATCTTCGAGATATTCATTAAATAATTCAGGATACTTCGAGTGAACTAAAGACAATAAACTTGTTAACTTATCTATTGGCTTACTATTATCTAATAGCAGATTTAACAAACTAACTTTTAATGTTCTCAAATCTTTTGCTGAAAACTCTTCGAACAATTGTTTCACAGAACTTTCATCATAAGGTTTTCTTTGCATACTCTCATCACTTGAATTTCCAACTGAGTCAGCAACAAGACTATTAGATTGCATATTTATTTTAGATATAGAATCTGAAGTACTTACAAAACCTTCAGCTCCTATTTCTATTAAAAATATTTTTATCTCAATAGTTCGCTCCAACCGAACATGACAAAAGTTTTTTTCCAGTTGAATTAAGCTTTTTTCAAAATCTTCCTTATCATAACTATGACTTTTATCAATCAACTCTCCCCAAACTTCATTATAGTCCTCAAATTCAACTTCACGTGTTTCTAGGTTTTTTAACTCTTTAGGATCATTTGAGTTCGCTAAAGTATTTAAAATTTCATCTTTAATATTATTTACCATCTTAGTGACTACCTTTAATCATCAATGTGCTATTTAATTCTGAACGAAAATCTTCAATCCATTTCAATTCTTGTTTTGCCAAATTAATTGCATGTAATCGCTTATCTTTATCCTTTATTTTTTCTGTTAACTCTAGAATTACAGAATCGAATTGCTTATCAAATTCAGCCGACATAAATTTCACATAAAGATCAACAATGTCATTTGCTCCATGTTGTATATGTTGCATTCCATCCTCAAGCAATTGATCAAAAGGCTTTCGTAGTTCTAAACTTCTTGCCTTCCACAATTCATCTAAAACTACAGATTCTCTTTCTTCTGTAATATCAACTAATTTTTTTCTGCCCCAAGAGAAAGGATTCCACCAATTAGAATCTTTTACCTCTCTTTGCCCAACAACTACGCGTCTTGTTTTAATTTCACTATTTGTCGTCTTTACAATACTAATATCAAGATTTTTAAACTTATCTTCTAATCCAGCTAATACAGGAAGCTTTAAAGCTTTAACATCTTCAAAGATTGATGCCACATATTTTTGATATTCCGAATTTAAATTAACTCGAATATTTTCTTGCATTACTATATATGCTTTATCTAATTCATTGATTACTTCTTTAAATTTAAAACTTAAATTATTTTCAATTTTATCTAACTTCATATTTGCTTGATCAACATTAACTTCACCTCGCATGGTGTTACCAGCACTCAAAAGTGTTGCTGAAACATCAATTCTTAAATCTTTTATTCTTTTATGAATATCGTTAGGTATTTTATTTTTGTTGTCTTTTAACTTTTTCTTGTATGCTTCCGTTTTAAACCCATGATTTCTCTTTTCCTCTAAAACATTGATAGCATTTAAAGTTGTTTGTAATTCAGCTTCATTATCTGCTAAAGATAAAATTATCTCTTCTTCATTCAATGCCAGCTTAATTGCTTCATCAAGTGCTTCTTTTGCGCGATTCAAACGATGAGGAAAATTATATTTTTCAATATATTCATCAATCATCATTTCTACAGCAGGAATACCACTATTTTTTAAAGCTAGATTTAATTCAGAATTTTCTGTAAGTTTTAAATTTTGAACTTTAGATGAGACTTTTGCAGTTAAAGGCATGTATTTAATAAAGTTATAATCTTCCTCTAAAAATTGATCAATATAGTCATTTTTTTTACGACGTTCACGACTAGTAAGACTTTGCTCGTTATTTCTCATTAATCGAGCAGCATAAGCTGATATAGGATAAACTAGAGGGTCTTGAATACCATTTTCTTCTAAGTAATCTCTAACATTTTTCAAGGCTTTCTCTAGAGATTCTTTCTCCAAATCAAATTCATCGCACTTATTAACAATAAATATAAATCTATCTTTTGCTTGCTTTCCTCCCCTTTTAATTTCTTTAGCTACTAGTCTTAATAAGTTTTTATCATCATTAATACCTAATTGTGTTGCATTCAAAATATACAAAATCAGTGGGCTTCGCTGAGAATCCTGGATAAATGACATTGTTAATTGAGCATGAGAATCATCACGACTATTATTTGGTCCAGGAGTATCGGTTAATACTAAACGAACATTATCTCGTTTTTGCATTCCATAAATAGGGCCCTCTATATCAATAGTATGTGTATCTATTTGGTCATTCCAATTATTTAAAACATCACTATTTAATTCATGATTTTCATCTAAAATTTCTCCATTCTTATTACATCTGGCACCCCAATATTTTTCAACTTTAGTATCAAATATCTTTGCAATAGTTGCTGTTGTCGCCTCATTTCTTGCTGGTAATAGATCAGTACCTAACATTGCATTAATAAAAGTAGATTTACCGGAAGACATTGTTGCTACAACATATGCATCAAAATCATTATTAAATGCTTCTTTTAAAGCAACAGAAATTTTTGAATTATTTTCTAAATAACTCAAAAATTTTGGATTTTTTTTTGCCTTATCAATCATTCCTTGGATTTTTTCCAAACGAATATCTACGCCTTCCACAGATTGATAGGGTGCTAATAGAATATTAGCACCATACTCTGAATTGGCTTTATCAATCTCTTCTTTTATATCAATATAATCAGATTCAAGACCAATAAAATCTATATTTATATTAAAATCATAATTAAAAAACTCATACAAAATCTTAGGTAATTGATCCACCCATAATTGTAGTCTTCTATATTTAAAATCAGATAATATATTATTACCTGTCAATTCCTTACCATCTATAAAAAAATTTGTTTCTATCGAAAATGGATTATATTCAATTAAAATACTGTTCAATTTAAATTACCCCTACTTATTTAATTCGTGAATTCTATTTTTCAAATAAAATTCAAAATATGGAAAACCAGTTTTACAATAAATTTCATTTAAATATTTCAAATCTTGAAAATCTTCACCTAAAAATCCGAATCTATTTTCTACTTTTACGTTATTAATCATATTGGGTGACAAAGATATCAATTCAGAACCTAGAATATCTTCACTCTCATCAATTAAATTCAATAGATCCCTTCGTTCTTTACGGGACATTTTCTCTTGATAAATTAACTTCTTTATAAGTAAGGCTCTATAAGCACTTACGCCAAAAATCACAGGATTATTAAATCCAAGTTCATTTAAGTATTTTTCCAAATTTATTTTAAAATTTTCTATAGATTCATTTTCCAAATCAAAATCATCTAATTTATTTACCAAAAATATTATTTTATTACTTTTTACATTCTTATAAATAAATTTTAAATATTGAACATCATCATTAATAAAAGGTTGTGTAGAATTAATAACATAAATTAAAAAATCAAATTTAGAATTTAAAATATAATTATAAGATAGATTCTTATGATTATTATCCCTACTATTGTTTGGCCCGGGAGTATCTACAATTACTAAATTTTCATCAATATTAAAATTACCTTCTATAAAAATCTCATTAATTTTTTCATTACTATTTAATTCTCTTATTTTTTCCGGGGCAATATCGAATACTTCTTCAACTAATTTTTTACTCTCACCGTAACATCTAATTAATTCTTTGTTACTTGATCTTATCTCTGTAATTGTTGCCGTTGTTGCTTCATTAGCTGAATGTAAAAGCTCAGTACCCAGCAATGCATTAATGCATGTAGTCTTTCCAGCACTCATTGTTGCCATATACACGACATTTACTTTTTGATTTCTCACTATATCCCTCTTAAAAAACAAAGTAAGTATTTATTTTAATTAGATAATTAACGAAAAAATTATACTATTTTTTTTTTACTATTTCCTTATAAATTCTACTTTTTTTATATTTTTACAATTAAATTAAATATTTTTAAAAACAATTATTTAGGAGACTAATTTTATTCGTCCCCATATCTTTCAGTAGATCTCCTTCATAAATTTGAAAAATTGAATAACTTCCCCTCTCTTAAACAAATTTTGCTTGTCTTACGAAACAATGTTTCTCATATCTTAAATTTGGATATTTTTATCAAGTTTTACTTCTTACATAACTTATTCAAGACAGCCTTGAATTCCCAAAGAACTATTCAATTCAAGAACCTCATATGCAGTGTTGATTTCTCAATTTAAATCTAGTTTCCCTAAAAAGTACCTAGTTAAGATAAAGAGTCTAATTGACCTCTATTTCACCTAAGCGTTATAGGTAAATATAATTTGGAATCTAACTAAAGATTACTACTGTAATCTTTAGCTCTACTAGCTGTTTAAAACAATTATCTCAATTCAAGTTGCTTTTTATGCCAGTCTACAATTTCTTGATAATCAAAATAGACACTGGCCTGGTAATCCTCCCATAAAGAAGAGGACTTACTGCCCTCTTCTTTTACTAACAAGTAATTTCTTTGTTTTCAAGACTAGATAAGTGTTGGGGAGTACCATTATCTCTGACTATCGTTTCTACGATTTGATTTATCTCATCATCAGAAACAAAGGGTACCTGAGCATATATCAAATCCCCATTTAATTTAGCGGCTAGATGTCCTTTACCTAATAATCTCTCAGCCCCTGGACGATCAAGGGCAATCTTGGAAGTCGCCTCACTAGCAACTTTTAAGATTAGGCGATTACCCAAATTTTCTCGTAGTTGCATTGGCATAACATCCTTATCTGGTCTTTGTGCAGCAAATATTAAGTGGATACCTGCTGCTCGAGCTTTCACACCTAATCTCTGAACAGCCGAACCTACGTCCGCTTTGTAAGTATCATCAAACATCCAATCAGCAAATTCATCATGTACTAGAAACACCATAGGTAGCCTATCACTTTCAGCAACTTTTGAATTATAAGTTGCTAAATCTCTTGCTCTAGCTTGAGCAAATAACTGATAGCGATTTTCCATTTCATCAACTAAATTTACAAGAACTTCAGTTGCTCTCTCTTTAGTTGTAATAATTGGTTCACGCATATGTGGTAAATCTTCTAAAGCTGCATAATCGACCCCCATTTTAGGATCGATAAGAATAATCTGAGCTAAATCTTTAGAATTTGTTGCTGCTATATCAAGAAGTAATACTTGTAGTAATACTGATTTACCACTTCCTGTAGCACCAGCTACTAGAGTGTGTGGCTCATGTCCAGGTAATCCTGAAAAATCTCCACCTAAATTCAAATATAGTAACTCGCCATTAAGCTCTTGTATTCCTATTATAAAAGAAACGTTAATCCCAGCTTTATTACGATTTATTAAACGACGTTGCCATAAATCCCATATTGAAACAGCTTGTCGTATATCGCTTGAAATTGTTACAACAATTTCACCAGGTTTAGGTTGTACAGTTATAATATTTATAGCGTGTGTGGTTAACAATTGAGTTCGCTTAGCTTCAATATCCTCAACTCGTAAACGATCTGAGCCAGCTAAACGAACTAGACATCCGTTTGGAGTGATTCTTGTTCCTAGTAGATTTACTTGGAAACCCCATCCATTTAAAGCTTTTCTTAAATCTTTAGTAGTTTTTTCTGCCCATTCTTCTTTAGATGCATCTTTCTGATTTTGTGAAGAATTATTCGAATGAATTAACTCAGCTAAATTAGATTTAGCTATATCTGTTCGAACTAAATCAATCGTAGATTCACTGATCTTAGATGTTTCACCTAATATTTGGTCAGATAAATGAATAACCTCTTCAGAACTTACATCATTAAACTCTATCTGTATCTGATCACTTTTTTCTGGAACTTGTGTTTCTTCTAAAGTATTTGGTAATACATCTTTAGGTCCAAAACCATGTAATTCATCAACCTGTGATGTCCAATTCACTTGAGGAGCAGGCTTATTAAGAATGATATTTTTCCATGGCTCTGTTGTACCTAATACGGATCTAACATATAAAGAATCTTCTTGTTTAGCATATGCTTCGACTAGAGCACGAAGCTCCTTCCGATCAAATACTTCCTGCCATGCTTGGAAAATATTTGAGCTATCGATCTCTAACTGTTCTGACAGAGAATTAGTAGCTGATACATCATTACTGTGAACGAACACATGAGAGTACCCTCGTAAAGAGATATTAACTATTCCTTCACGAATCGCTATTCGTGCTCTTTCAAGTAAATCAGTTTGGCCAATTCCTACATCAGCATCTACAAGTAGATCAGAAATACGTGATAACCAGACGTCTCTATCTAATCGACTCGGGTCTCCAAATAAAGCATCTCTAAAAGATGTTAATGTCGCCATCAACTGTGCTTTTGATGAGCGTCTTGCATCTGCGACGCCTTCATATGAGACATATTTAGATTCAACAATTGCAATATGCAAATGAATTTCATCATCACAATCAATTATAGACAGAGCAAGTAAATCAGCGATTCGACTTTCTTTTTGAGATAACCAAGATGCATAGTCATCTAGTAAGAAATAGACACTAATTGCGTCACGATTATTATTTAAATGTTCAAATTCATTAGAGATTAAATAACGACTCAGTACTAACCCTAACATTTCACCAGCAGATATACCACGGCGTGCAGCACGCAATACAATCTGTCCAGAAATAGATAAAGCATCTTTTTTAATTAGTTTAGTAAGATCGTTCAATTCCGATTGATTGAAAGATAATGATAGAGCTTCTAAACGACGATACGTAAGTCCATTTAATAATCTTAAATCAGCAGTAGAGCTAACAATCATATTACGACCATTCGTTGAATTTCTACGATATCGAACAACTGTAATATTTTGATTTTGCAATTGTTTTTTATCTAAAAGTTCATCATATGTGGCAACCCATTCTGCTTGCTGATGGGCATCATCCATTATTTCAGCTAAACGTTGATGCTGTAATGAAATCTGACGAGCCGGAAGCAAGCGGTCATGTTTATTAATTGCATCTTTTTTCGCGAGAGCAGCTACTGCAGCCAAATAGCTCCAACCAGTTTCAGTCTGCCATGGGCAAGTTAGAAAACTGGTTGATTTAAGCTCACCATCTTTTGCTACACGCCTATAAGACCAGCGTGAAGGAGCATGTTCTAAATTCTGACGATTCTCACTCCAAGGAGCAGGAATCCATTCTATTGTAGCAGTCCTTGCTACAACATCATGTAAAAAAGCGATATCAAATGGCTTGGATCCTAACAGAGAATTACAGTCCACTCCTGCAGATTTAGAGACACCTATCCTTAATTTAGAAATAAAATTATCAGATATTTCACTTACGAGTGGCAAATCTTCATCTTCTGCAGCTCTATTCACTAATTCTGCATAAATAGAAGCTAAATGTCTTGGTTCTGTATGTCGAACCATGACATTACATTTCATCTCAGCTTGTTCCGTTTCATACAGATTAGAGAGTTCTTTAACCACAGCTAATGGTAAGTCTGCTGCATCAGAGTTATACAATAAAATATTTAAATTGCGAATTTTATGAGGTTGTAACCCTATATAGCGTTCTATAAGTTCATTAATTTGTTTAGCTGCTATTTGCGGGGAAGTATCACTAAGTGTCTGCCCCGAATTCATAGGAGTTTCTAGAAGGCTATAGCCATTCACTGTGCTAGTAACTGTAACTAGCTCTGGCTCCGCAACATTTTTCTTTTGAAGTATCGCTACTTCTGGATAGAAAGGATGTTTAAGTTCATCAAAAAACTCTTTAAAGAAAATATTTCTATCACCAAATTTAATACTATCAGCTGTCAATAAATGGGTTAGTAACGCAGTTGTTCGTTTAGTTTTAACAGCTAATGCCTTTAAACGTTCAGGGTGCCAAGGTGGAATTATTAAAGTAGATTGCTCTCCTGAGACTATAACGGTTCCAATAGACATTACCTTGGATACAAGTTTTTCCCGGCTAACATCGTTACATGCATAAGTTAATAGCGTATCTAATAATTCAGCATATGCATCGGCTTGATCAAATATACTTGGTTGATTTAATCCATGTTGTTTAAAATTTTGAAGTGCAAAAGGATAAACTTTTTCAAATTTTTCCCAGCTTTCTTTTATCTCCCTATATGCTACGTCATTTATAAATCCATCTTTAAATAACTCTTCAAGAGATTGTTTAATTTGATGACGTTGACTTTTTAATTTACTAGCTGATGGGATAAGAGAGCCTGGATCATTTGAAAATGTAGCTTCTAAACTACCAACATTTTCAAGAGAAACACTTTGCACTCCCCCTTTTTTGCTCACAATTTTCCGACTGACTTGTGTACAAGCAATCCCCCCTTTCTCAAGTATTCGCCCTAAGTCATCAGCAAGAGCAAGCCCAATAGAATTAGCTGAGTAATTCCATATCAGTTGATTTTTCTTCAAAATAACTTCTTGATTACTTGATTGACGTTCAACTAGTGCAACTTCAAATTTAATTTGCAATGCAGCTCGTGATAGAGATTTTATTGATTTAAATTTCTTTCCTAGACGTTCTTTTTGTTTATTTAAGAAAGCTTCATAATCAAATAAGATATCTGGTAATTGAGTTTTTTGATTTGGAATTTCCCAAATAATTCTGGATCCCATCGCCTTATATAAACCACGATACATTACACAAAAGAATGTCACTGCATCATGATTAAACTGATCAAGCCAAGCTTTTCTCCCCTTGTTGACTGAGATTTTTAAGTAACGCTCACCATTAAAATCTTCTGATCCAGCAAGTAATTGATAAGTTGCGAAAACTAATCCCTCTAAAAAGTCCTGACACTCTATAGCCTGCCCAAAGATGACTTTTTCCCAACGTGCTAATAATTTTGTATCTTGCTCTAAGAAATAACGATGTAGATCAAAGAAAATTTTATCTTCATCAATCCATTCGCCTCTTTTTTCTCGTGTTTTTAACTCAGTTAAGTGATTGCACCACTCTTCAGTTAAAGCATCATCTGGGTCACAAATATCTGAGAAAAATTGCAAAGTAGATTCAGCTAAACCACTTTGTTTTTCTTTCGGCCGGTCAAAAATAAGATAAACTTTATCTTGTTCCCATTCTAATTCTGCGAGTGCTTGAATAGCTTCAACATCATTAATAGACCCCTTTATAAATCGTTGCAAAACAGGAATAATGTCTTCATCTATATCTTCCAAATTATCATTCAGACGATTTTCCATTTCTGCAGGATCTAACGGTTGACCATTTGCTTTTTGATACTTTAATAAGGGATATCGATGCGTAGCTAATTTATCAAAGGCATTTTTCCAAGGACGATTAGCATGTGAAAATGCTTTAGCATTACTAAAAAAGTAAGTATCTCGAGGCAACCCTATACTTGGTAGAGCCCATCCTATTGCCTGTCTTATCGCTAATCCATGAATATTATTTGCCTCAATAATACTAAGACAAAAATTAGCAATTTGTACCAATGAAAGCTCAATAGAATCAATCAGTGCTTCTAGTGCTTTTGCAAAAGTTTTTTCATCATCTGGAGTAAGGACTAAATTCCCTAATTGACAACATGCTTGAACCCACGGATCACTATTTGCCTTTAACTCTTTCGCACTGACGATAGTAATATGCGCAAGAGTATCTCCAATGTCATTTCTAGAGCTTGCTGTTATTAATATCTGTTTTTCAATACTCTGATTTCGAACACTAGCAGCATTATCATCAATCAATACTTCATTTGGTAATACTTCATCTCCAATTAAAGCTCTTGGAATTTTAAGTGAAATATACTGTTCTAAAGATGGCCTCGACAATATTTCCTTTACAATTGTAGCAATTTGGCCTGCCGTTAATTGGTCTAGTCTAAATAACGCAGTTTCAATATTTAATGGTTCGTTTGTTAGCTGAGAATCATTTATTTGCTGCAGGTAATTTTCAAAATATACAGCACCAACCCATCCAATAATTTTATTTTCTTTCATGTTCATTTCCTTAAATATTAAATGGGTTCTCTACAAAAGCACATCCATCAGACAATTGCCTAACTAAACCTAAACTCATTAAACGTTCAGCTAGATATTCACTATTTTTACTGAAAGCTTCCTGATCCACTTGATTACTAGTAATAAGCTCTTGAGCTTGTGCCTCACCAACCACTAAACCATACCTATTTTTAATTACTTCTAAGAAATCATCAAAAGGCATGCGTTTATCAACTACTGTAATAACAAGCGATTTCAAAAAATGATCATTAGGCGCATAACGCATTCTTCTAGATAAGCGACGAGAACTTAAACCAATAGCCTTAGACCAAGCTGAGTGGACTTTTGCTAAATGTTGCTTATGTCTGAGTTGAGCTTTATCAACTAACTTTTCAATAAGTGAATCAGCTGACCAGTCTGAACTTTCTTCATCTTCACTTGGCCATTTAAATTGCTTCTGCATTAAACGTATATATTCTGACTCAGGATAAAGTTGTGAAGATGCGGACATCCACTCTTCATTTTGCTGAATATTTTCAATTTCTGCAGCAATGGAGCGTATAGACAAATTCTGATTATATTGATAATCATCCGCAGAAATTGCTCTTATTTTAGTTCGATTTTTAGAAATGATTTCACAGACTAATCTTATAGGCTTTTCTTCAGATAAAACTTCTTTCGAGCGCTCAAGAAAATACAATAACATGTTCAAACCAGCTGAAAACATTAAGTATGAAATTGCATCATAGGAGGGAATATCTTGCTTTAGGATATGAATCCAATCACTGCAGAGCTGATCGAAACGATCATGTTTAAGGATTGGTAATTGCAAACTACTAATCTCTTTAGCTAATTTTGCCTCTTGTCTGTCACCTTGAATAGCTTTCACTAATCGATTTAGAGATAGATCAGATTCTAAAAGACGTTTGACTAACAGCTCTCCCAATTCATTTTTATTCTCAGCACGACAAAGCATTAAATACAAAATCTCACCTGTTCGTGCAAAAAATCGTCTATCATTCGTTTCAGATTTATCAATGCGCAAATCTTCATATAAGGCATCAGGCCCGAATGGGAAGACAAATTTTGAACTCCATCTTTTATTACTATTTATCTCAAAAGACGAAGATCGCAACAATTCAACAACACGTGCAAAATCATCAAATGAACTAAAGACCTCTTTCAAATAAGTCATATCTTCTTCTGCATATGCACCTTTTTGATATTCCTCAAACCATTCTTGCCATTTTTTTTCGTCAGACCTATTAGAAGATGCGATTATATTTATATATGGATTATTAAATAATACACCACGCAATCGAAGCTGACGCTGGGGCTTATAAATTACTTTATCATCTACTTCATTTAATGGATCTTCTCGATGTGAAGCTAATATTCCTAGAAATTCCAATAAGATTAAATGAGGTAACTGCTCATCATATAAACGATGTCCCCAAATTTTTTCATCAACCACAAAATCAACATCTTCTAGGAATTTCATTTATCTAGTCTCACTGATATATGTTTAGAACCATGACTAAATCCATCATTTACAAATTTTAAAGGCAAAGTATTAATGTCATTAGCTATGTAGCTATCACCAAATTCGAGTTGTATTTGCTCAGCTCTTCGTAATAATTTTGACTTTAAAGCTAATAGATCTTCTAAACACTCACTAGAAAAACTATTGGGTAAGATTCCATTGGCAACTCTCGCCAAAAATTCGAATCTAATTGGTGTTAACTCAAAAGAAACCCCATCCTTATCATCTTCCATATGGAAATTAATTAATGGCCTATTATTATGATTCAGTTTAATCAACATTCCCTCTGTGTTTCTTCTTGTAGGACGCGCTGGTATTTCTTCTTTAGTTAATACGCTTACTTTTGATTCTGTAAAGCCTCCAGATGTTGCAACTATAATAATTTCTACTTCTTCCACTAAAATTCCCGTCATAATACGATTAATGCCCAATGTAATTAATTGACGTATATCCTCAGGAATTGGGTGATTATTTTTGAGTTTTTTAATAAGATCTAAATAAGAAGCAGCATATTTGTATGCACTTAGATTCCAAAAATAATTTTTACCTAAACTGCTATCAGGTAAGGTAAAGAACAATCGACGGCGTTGGCTTTCTAATAACTGAATAAGTTTTTGATTAATGTTTTCTTTTTGGTATTCATCACCTTCTAAATAAGCTTCTTGGGCTTTCTTAAAATAAGCTGAACCTCCATACTGTTTATCACTTTCGATAAGATCCTCATAGATTAGAGATAATTCACTATCGTAGCGACCATAAATTAATAACCCATCAATTTCATTTGTTGTTTCTTCACCTATTTGAAAAGAAGATAAAGCTTTAAAAACAGGGCGTTCTCCTACTCTCTGATTAGGTAAATTTTTTGCCATAATATTGTCATACAAATTCCCTTTCGAAAATGTGCCTTCATTTACTATTTTCTCAATATCATCACAACGCATCAGTCCATCTTTAACCTCAGCATGACCAAGCAAAATATTTGCACATAAAGCAAGTAGATCACGAACAGGTAAATGTGAGCCATTTAACCTTGCAATATCAATTAAATCGGATAAACGTGAACGTAATTGTTCAGACTCGAATGTTGCACCAAGTAGTCGTTGACGATTTTCACTGATCGGGCAGCCTTTACCACTACTTTGAAAATAACAATTTGAACATTTTTCCCATTCAGGATGGGTGATTAATATATCTAGCACATCAGTTAATGATTTACGATGAGTGCTACGGCTTAAGTCAAATACATGTAACCTTGAAAGCCCTTCACCAGTTTGCAGAAAAACTTGCTCTAAAGTTTCTCGTATTGGGTGGGTAGAAAATTCTTTGTATGATCGTTTTCGTAAACGTTCTAAAATTTGCCCATGATTGGTAGCAATTACTAGAATATGTTTATTGTCGTTTTCTAAAACGGATCTCTCTAATAGTTCAAGAACAAATTTTCCATCTTGTTCATTTAATTCACTTAAATCTTTTACAAAATATATTTTTTTATCATTATTAATATTTAAACTTTTAATTGCTGCGTGTGAATCATTCCACTCAGAAGGATCTCCTCCTATTGCTTCCCATAATGCACGACAATGATAAGTTTTCCCATCTCCAGCTGTTCCTGCAATGATAATAGATCCGCCGCCCTCTGCATGTACTGCTTCTAAAATATTAGGTAGCAATGGGATAGGTAATTCTATTGGATCAATTTTAGCTAGACGCGCTGCTTTCGTAACATGTTCATCAAACATAACTGCATTATTTGGAGTCGGACCGTAACTACGCAAATAACGTATCCATCTCGCAGATGGCTTATATTGTAATTCTGACATAAATTGCCCCTCAGTTATATCTGATAAGTATATAAATTTATTATAACAATTAACTAATTGTACTAAACTAATTGTTTTTTTTGAACAAACATTATATTGATAAGAATTTTCGAATTTATGAGTAAGAATATTTGCTTAAATCTAAAAAAAAAGAGATGCTTAAAGTATCTGTTTTTTATTAGATCAAAGATGATTTATTTAGATTTCGCAGCATCTACGCCACTTCTACCATCTGTTAAAAAAGAATTATTTCGAGCATTTGAAGAAGAATACTCAAACCCATCCTCTGCTCATAAGTTAGGCCGTATTTCCGCAGAAAGAATTGAAAGAGCGAGAGAAATCATTGCTAATTCTATCGGAGCCTATAAAAGTGAAATTATCTTTACTAGTGGAGCATCTGAGTCAAATAATTTAGCAATTAAAGGGTATGTTTTAGCAAATCAAAAAAAGGGAAAGCATATTATCACCTCATCTATAGAACATAAATGCATTCTATCTATTTGTAATTTCTTAGAAAAAAACCATGGATATGAGATTACATATATTGCTCCTCAGAACAATGGAATTATTGATGCTGAAGAAGTAATCTCAGCAATGAGAGAAGATACTGTTTTAGTTAGTATTATGCATGTAAACAACGAGCTTGGATCAATCCAACCTGTTGCAGCTATAGGCCAGGCTTGCTTTGAAAGAGATATCAAATTTCATGTAGACGCAGCTCAATCCTATAAAAAAATCCCCATCGATGTTGATGAGTTAAATATAGATATGCTCTCTTTATCTGCTCATAAAATTTATGGTCCTAAAGGTATTGGAGCACTGTACATTAGAGACTTAAGGGAAACTAGAATCCAACCAGTTATTCATGGAGCAGGTCAAGAATATGGGTTAAGAGGCGGTACTCTTGCTACCCCATTGATTTTAGGATTCGGTGCCGCCGTAGAAGACCAAACTATTGAAGATAGTTTTGAGGAAGTAAATAAAATAAATTCTATGCTACGAGCCAAAGTTATTGAGATTGGGGGAGTAATCAACTCTCCAGATACACAGTACATTCCTCATATTTTAAATATTCGCTTACCGAACTTTGATGCATCGCATTTTGTCTCGAACTCAGCTTTTTTATGCTCTCAAGGTTCTGCTTGCTCATCATTAAATATTGAGATGTCTTACGTTCTGAGAGCTATAGGACTTACACTAGAAGAAGGCAATCAAAGTCTAAGACTTTCTTTATCTAATTTTTTAAACTTAAAACATTTAGAGGAACTTATTACTGCATTAAAAAGAGGGCTCCGTTAAGCCCTCTTTAATTCGGTTATTCAAGCCACTTTATTAGTTCATCATAAGCTAGGCCTGCAATACTTTTAGACCTGTCATGAATAGCCTTAGAATCAATTATTGTAAATTGTTGATCCACAATATATTTAAGAATAGGTAAGTAATTCCAACCTCTTAAAATATCAATTTGGTTTTCGGTAACAATATTATTAGTTTTCAATTGATTTGAAGTATTTTCAATATCCTCTTGATTAACTGAAGTTAAAAGCTTAAAAATCATATGCTTATCAGACCAGGATTTATTACCCACAATCGAGTTAGCACTCTGAGGTAATAATGTTAAATTACCTAGTAAATGTAAATCTCGATCATCATCAAGCCTAATTACCTGAAGATCAACTGAATTTAAATTTTGAGGTAAAATATGCTCAATTGTTTTTAAATCTTTATTGATCCAATTTGTATAATTTAAGAAATCATTAACTCCACTTCTAGCTGATTTTATTAATTCCCCCGAAGTACTATCTACTACAGTATCGTGAGTTGCAGCTAAGAGTAACAATCTTGTTAGACAATTTGGCTCATCATATATAGGTAATCTTGCTGAACGTTCAACCCAATTATCCTTATTAACTATTGGATATTTTCTATCATTTTTCATATATGATCTTAAGGCTAATTTCAGCTTATTAAGATTCACCGCATCATTTTCAAAATATTCCTCAGAACTTTTTCCAATTACAGTTTGCTTCAGAGATAAGGCTTTATAGTTTAGAGCATCAATATTAGTTGACATTAAGTGTCTATAGACATTGTCAATTCCAGCTGTACCTTTTCTTGACGATCTCCAAAGAGTAGAGAAAGCTACAATTGCTTGAACAGCATTTTCAAAGTTATCTATTAGCACATTTTTAACATTATTACCCTCCCCTATTGAATTTTGAAAATCTAGTCGGACAGCATATTCTATATAAAATCTCGCTAGAATTGGTATTACGATGGTATGATCAAGCTCTCTTAAAAATGCAAGTCCAAGATTTGCACGATCGCTAATTTTTCTATTAATACCTAAATAAGTAGTTTGATAATTATCTACCTCACCTGACCATATCTTTGAAATAAACTCATTCAAAAGACTTAGATATTTTACAAACTTAAATCTTGAGTCTGTTACTGTTATTCCTGATTCTAAAGCATCATAGTTATCTTTAAAAAATTGACGTTGGTCAGATAATTTTGTGGACATTTTCATATGATTCCATAAAGAAGCATAAGAAATCACCAAATTACTTGTTTTTGATTTTTTGATTTTTTCATTGTTATTTTGTTCAAGGACTAATTCAATATTATCCAAATAACCTTTTAATTCAGACTCTTCATTATAATATCTAGTAATACCAATATCTTGAATGACTTTTGGTTTAAATGTTTCAAAAGCTGTTAAAGGTTCACCTGTAGTATTTAAAGATTCAAATATATCAAAAGCATATTTTTCATCCTTTGCAGTTACTACAGTCAATGCAACATAGTTAATGAAATAATTAGAAATCATTAGAAGTAAGATATATTCCTTCAGATCTCCACTAGTATCATTAACATCTAGATATGTTTCAACTTCTTGAGTGAAAGAGGATCTTAATAATTGCACTTGCAGGCTTCTATCTCTACGCAACTCATCAAAGGATGGAATATCAAATGAATCTTCATCCCCTTGAATCGATTTTTTTATATTTTTTGAATCTGATCAAAAATATTTTTAAAAGCATCTAATGTAGATTTAATATTTTCATTAGCTAAATTATCAAAAGTTAGTTTTTTAGTTTTATTTTCACTTCTTGAATGGATACCATAAGAGTGTAATAAATAGGCTATTGCTGATTTATATTCAGCATCCCGCTGTCTTTTTGACCAACAATCTTCAAAAGATCTTATCATTCTAGGATAATAAGTAAAAACCTTATCTGCATTGAATTTTTGATCTTCCTCATATAAATGGGAAAGCTGACCTATAACATCTGTGATATCTTCCAACCAATGATTTACTTCAGGATTATTCTCCTGAAAATCCTCAGTCATAAAGCTCTCACCTTTTATTACAAGCATATTATGTAAAACAGTGGCTATAATGAGTAAGGTAGTAGTACGTTGCTGTCCATCAATTACACTAATAACATTGGAAGGTATATGTGCATCAATCCTAGGGTATATACTTTCACTCTCAATTCCAGCAACAGTAATGATAGATCCTAAAAATGTATAAGATTCCTGATCATTTAATAATTTACCAAATCCATTTAAGATATCATTTAGAAATTTAGTAGTTTTATCTTTCCCCCAAGAATACTTTCGTTGATAAGATGGAACATACAAAAATTGTCCCGGCTTACTAAATAGATCAAAAACACTCAGTGAATGCGCATCAAATGCAGACGTTACGTCAGCCATCTCAAACCTATAATAAATGAATACCCTTTAAAAAATTATAATATATTCAATATGTTTAACATACACTAAATAAAAAATAACTCGCCGAAAGGCGAGTTATTTTTTATTTATAACATGTCACACAAGCACCACCACCCTCGATATCGTCATACAGTGCATCTAAATCAATCATTTCAATCAATTGATCATCATATAGCGCATTACGACGACGCTTCTTCTTAAATCTCTCAAGCTTTTTCTCATGGTCAGCTTTAATTTGCGCCACACGATCTGGATCTTCAAGTGTAGTTAACGGTGTATTTTTACCCATCCAATAATAAGTTTCACCATTTGTAGATTTATCATCATTCAACTTTTTTTCGTAGGACTTTGCTTCCTCAAATTTATCAGGATGTCTTTCCTTCAAACGCACCCATTCAATCTTTCTTTGATAAAAGCAGAATGTGCAACCACTACGTGAACGCCATTCATAATATTTAGGAAGACCTAATCCAGTTCCTTCTAGAATATTAATAATATCCTCTTTAACTAGACCATCTTCAGCAAATGGCATTTTGGTCGTTAAGAATTTTTGAGTTGGCACATAACCTTCACGCCAAGGCTCATCTGCACGAATCCCAACATAACTAATAATTTCGTACCCTTCATCAAGAAATGGTTTTACCCACTTCTCGAATGGTACTAATTTCATCTGAACAGTACACCAGCGTTGATGGCCAGACGGAAGAAAATGATTATATTCCTTCAACCAGTAATCGAAATCTTTATCTGAACCTAAGCGCAAAATTGGTTTACCTAGGTAAGATTCTAATTGGTTTAGATAATCCATGACTTCAGGCAATTCTTTACCAGTATCTGTGAAAAAATACTCAATATCTAACTCAGGATAGTGGTCTCGCATATAGACAGCAAGCGCAGCACTATCCTTACCACCAGAAAGCCCTAGGACATGTTTTACTGGTTTTTCAAGGGTCATGCTTTGTCCTCACCAATCGGATGTAAATAATCTTTAAGCAACCCATATAATACCATTGCTTTAGCATCATCACTTAGGTCAAAAGTATTCACCTTTTTAAGTAGCTCTTTTTGCAATTTTTTTAAATCATCCTCAATAGTCGAATCTACAATGACGTCTCGGTTATATTCTTCAAGACCTTGATCCGTGTTAATAATTACTGCTAAGGATCGCTTATTAGATGAAATTTGTTCTGATTTCTCAGCATTTCTAGCAAAAAAGCTTAGTTGCTTAAATCTTTGGACATAACCAGGCAAAGCTTCAAAAGCTTTTTTCAGACTATCATCTGTCCAATCTTTTTCTGGTATCTGACCCAGCAATGTAATTAAATTTGACAACCATTGAGTTGACTCTTTTGAGCTTCTAGATAGATGTTCCGCAAATTTTTTCATTTTCCAATCAGCTGCAAACTTGCTCACTGCATCTGCTTCTTGAATGATTTCAGGGGTGATATTACCGAGTTCTTTACGTAATCTACCTTCAAAATTTTTAAGTAGATTTGGCTTTGCACCCATAAAACTACCAAGTAAATTTGATAGATCTGCAAGAACTAGATCATCAGATCTTGTAGAAACCTCAAGCACATCATACAAGTCTTCAAAAAGCAATTTGTAAGGATCATCTGCCTTAACAAGGAATGATCTTAATAACTGCACCTTCTCGTCAAAATATTCTTTATCCTTAGAAAACTTAGCCCAACTAGACTGCTTCACAGTGTATGAAACTAGAAAGCGTGCTACAGCTAAAGGGGTAGCCTCTATATTTTTGTCAAAAATATCTTTAATGCTATTTGCTAGAAGATTGATAAACCTATTTTTTTCAGCAGGCTCTTTAATATATTTAACCGCAATCTCATGAGGTCGCTTAACCAGCTTATTGATGTACTCATCATCAATTTCACTAATAAACTTAAATTCTTGAGTTACATCTTTATCATAAAAAGCAAGGCTCTTTTCTTTAGCCAACAAAAGGGTTAAAGCAAATATTGGTAATACACCTTGAGGAATACCGAATGGCGTATCTGACCATACTTTATAAAGCTCTGTTAAAGGAACTAAAGACTTTGTATCTGTGAAAATTTTATATCCATGTTGAAATAATTTCGAAACACGCTCTAAATTTTCACTTTGATCTCTATTAGATTCATCTAAGACAGGAAAATCAAATACCCATTCCATCTTCTCCACATTAAACTGATGTAAGCCTAATTGTTTAATACAAGACAAATAAATTGCTTTTTCTGGTGGGAACTTTTCGATACCTAAATTTTCTTGATTCGAATTCTCCAACATATTTTCTAATAGTTTTTTACGACCAGCAGCTGCAGAGCTAGAAACATCATGTCGAACAACCAATTCGTTTAGGATTTTCGGACATGATTGATATAGCTCATCAGCCAAATCAGAGACAATAATGGATAAAGACTTACCCTTTAAAAGGTTTCCCTTACAGTACCATTCCACTGATTCAAATGACTGACTAAATAGATCATCGACCTGTTGATATGCATAATTTAACCGTTGCTCATATTCTTTTTTCGCAACAGTGTCCAGCATCAGTTTTGGCAATTCTCTAAAAATTTCATTTAGTGCATAAATTTCTTTGGACCAGCTTAATAATTCACTAATTTTATCTAACTTAGCAATAACAATACGAGAATGTTCCTTTGATAATTCAATTAGTTTCGTTGAATTGAGAGCTTGATCTGTTATTAAAACAAAGTGCGCAAAAGCTTTTGACTTAATAAATTCAGATTTACTTATGAGACGTTCTAGTCCAGGAAGATCATTTACTAGATGCTGATCCATCCAACGCATTACCCCCCTTTCATGGTAGTGGCGTTTTGCAAGTACTGAATTGCCCTTATAGTTGATGTGCTCAAAATAATTTTGTTGGTTACTTAATGCCTCTAACTTCTCTTGTAACAATTGCTGAATATTGAGTTCAGATGTCTCAACAACTTCATAAGACTTTGTACGATTCCAATAAGTAATCACTCCCCAATCTTCTAGATTCTTTAAACATACAGGGAGAATTTCTAGGTTTTTTGATGAAGATGGTAATGCGTGAGCAATTAAATCTACTGACGGATAAATACCTAAAGACTTACCAAACATATTAAGCATTGCAATTGCTTTAATCACGTTAGGATATAACTCTTCACTTTCCGGAGTTAAACCCTCTTTTTTACTTAGATTTTTACTAAGTAAAGTTAGAGTTTCTTCAACGATTGCCCATAAATGCCCTTCTTTAGAACTTAGGATTTGGTGTTGCAAGTTTTGACTTAAGTAATCCCATAAATCAACAATCGTGTAAGTTGAGTTTAGATTAACTTCTGACTCTAGAAACTTTCTAAAACTAAAAGGTTCGACTGACAAGAGAAAACTAAAAATACTACGTTCATTTTGACTAAAGCTACTTTTAGAAATAATCCCCAGAAGTACCGTAGTTAATGGATGTAGTGGCAATGCCTCTTGCAGATATACATTCAGTTTTGGACTATTCTCTGTCAATCGAGATTTAATAGAACCTACAACTTTAGTTACTAAGGCATTATTTACAGCTGTAATAGCTTCTGGAATTTGAGTTTCTCTTGCTTTTATTGTTTTAGAAACAAGTGCGACCGATTCATCTAATGAAATTCGATATGAGATATCAACATAACGACCTTGAATTTTAGTCCATTCTAAAGCGATATGATGACTCATCCCTCTTGCATAGTCAGCAAACGCCTGATGCAAAATCCCTAAAAAGATAAAAGGACACTGCTTAGTAGAAAGTCTATTGATTCTCTCAGATAAATCCTGGAATAAATGTAGATCACCATTATTTCTAGCAATATGGTCTAAAAGCTTACCCATCTCATCTAAGATAAGTAAACTACCCGAAATTCTTCCATCTAATGCTCTAAATACTTCATCAATCCATTCAATTAATTGATGATCGCTATCTATCTGATCTGGCAGAAAAAATAAGTCACCTTCAAACACATCCATAAGATTAGCATCTTGAAGTGCTTTTAGGATGGATTTATAAAACAGCTCAACAGGTGAAGTTACCCCTCCGACTGCTTTAATAATCAACCAAGGTTTATCACTAGATAACTTGAAATTTTTATCAATTTGCTTAAGTAAATCAGAATCTTGTACTAGGGCTCTAGCAGCCACTCTAATTTCATCATTTGGATGTAAAAGCCCTGATAAAATCGCTGCTAAAGTAGATTTACCCGTGCCATATCCACCTGTCAAAGTAAAAGCGGATTGAGTGTTTTCATAAAAAGAATCAACTATTGTTTTCAATGAGTTGTACGCTGTTCCATGAAAAATTACTCGCTCAAAAAATTCCTTCGATATGTCACTATCAAGTCGTGTCGAAAGTAGATGGTTTACGTGAATTTCATAGTAATGATTTAATTTATAGTTTTGATTCATTTCTGATACTCACGATAAATATTAGCCAGTAGTTCGTTTAAATTTACATTTTTGATATCCAAGCAAGATAAGCTTCGCATTCCTAATGTATCAGTCCAGTTAAAACGATCGTCAATAACTGCACATTGATTTAAGAAATAATCAACCGATGCATTATTTAAACGAAATAAACGACCAGGGCTTCCAGGATAAGTCGAAATCATATCTACACTTAGTGAAGGAGCTTCCGAGAAATGCGTTTGCCAAAAATCTGTTAAGCAATATAAAAATATATCCACTGAAAGATTTTTTTGCTCAAGTAGATCAGCTTTAAACTTATGAGAATCCACCTGATAAATTAGATTTAGTTCATTTAATGGCGAAATAAAAGCATCTTCATTAAGCTGTTTCTTACTTAGTTTTTTTGAGTAACAAAGAATGAAACAATCTAAATCTTTCTGCAAAGTCGCTTCCGAAGGTAGCTTCAAACCGTTTGTTTCAAGCCAAAATATAAGATCACTAAGTAATTCAGATTTCTCAAAGACTTGTTTATTACAATAATTAAAATACCAGCGAGCAAGTGTTAGATCAGTAAAGTTTTTTTGAATAAAATAGTGTAGTAACCAAGTAGATTCATTCAACTCTAAGTAAGTATCATATTTTGCAAAAATTTCACTTATTGCAGTTTTATAGTTTTGTTTACTATTCTCAGAATCTTTGAGCGGCACCAACCCTGAAACTTCAGCCCAGTATTTAATACTGTTAACCATGTTTTTACCAACACCAAGCTCAACAACTTGTTTTTCAATATCTTTTTCATTTAAACTAAAATTATTATATGCTTTATTTAGCCAACCATAGCGTAGTGCAAAGGTTTCATGACCCGAAAAATGTAAATTAAAAATATCAGATTTCATTGCAACAAAGATTCACTGGAGAAATTTCTCCAGGGAGAGTACTATTATTGTAGATGATATTCAATTGATTGAAAAAATTAACACTAAATATTTTAAATTATTGTTAAATTTAAATGATATACAGAAAACACAATCGTTTTTAATAATATTTAAATATACTGATAGAAAGCAAAAGCTCTCTATCATTTTGTATACATCAAACTATTCAAATAAATCAGCCCTTACTTCATCCAAATCACGATCCGACTTGAAACGATTACATATAGGATGAATAATTGCTCCATTTTCTAGAATACCGTAACCACCTTCTGCTTTCGATTCTCGATGATCTACTTCAGTCGATTCAAGGTATAGAGCGCTATCACATACTTCGCAATAGCTCCATGTTTTCTTTTCCTCACGTTGATACAGATTTCTTTTAGTAGCGATTGAAAAATTTAGAGGTTTTTTCTTCTTTGATGGTCTTACTGATTTCACAAAGTTCACAACATCATCAACAATCCTCTCATCATAATCACCACCAAAACGTTCAAGGTAAAAATCATTAAAATTAATATAATCAAATGATTGACTCATCGAAAGAATGACGGTGTTCAAACAAACTTCATCTTCAAAATCTAAATCCATATTAAGTCCAATACAGATAAAGGCTTGATACACGTTCTTCAATCGCTCATGTGATCTGATCCCGCTACCAAACTTACCGACAGTTTCTTTGATGGCCACAGGAATTTTTTCAATTAAACTTTCAACACCACGGCGTGCTCGGGTAAAACCAATAAAATCTAACTTCTTATTCTGTATTTCAAAACAGTCTTCTTCAATTTCACAGACGATAGAGAACCAGGCCAAAAAGGATGTCACTTGAAAACGATTATCTTTATAAAAATATAGTTTTGGGTGTAAGCCCAGACTTGGAATCCGAATACTAATTGCTGGTGTAGCGATACGACACAGCACAACTCTAAGTTTTAGCATTAAATTTTCTACACGCTGACCTTGGTCTATACTCACATTATTCTGACAAGTATCACCAAACATGATATTCAGGAGTTCATTGACCAAGCCGATTTTTTTACCGTGTGTTAAATCCGGCTCTAAAAGTATTATCTTAAAAAGATGATCATGAATTTGCTCACCCAAAGAGATCACTTCATTTATCCGCTCGTAATTCAGTTCAGCCAAGTTGGATTTATTATCGTTTATATAACAACACGCATAAATCACATAAAAAGCATCACTTCCCCTATTTTGTAAATGATATTCTTCATCTGGATCTAATCGTTTCGTATCCGAATTGATTGAAGAAAAGGCTTTTCGAGCTTCCTCAGGTGTCCCAATGACTTCAATAAAATTAATTTTGGTTGATTTCAATTTTTGCTGAAACTCAGAATCGCTACATAACTCTTGAAAATCAGCTAATCCACCTAATCGATTACGAATCTGACGAATATCTCGTTTTTGTGGTGTCGTAAATTTTGGGGCTCCTACTACCTGCTCATCAATAAAGTATCTTTTGATCCAAGCATAAATGATTGATATCCTATGCCCACCATCGATGATATAAATATTGCTAGTGGCATCTTTCCAATAGCGAACGCATAAATTGACATTACGATCATTCAAACAGTTTAGAATAAACTCCTGAATTTCAGCAGGGCTCCAACACTCTGTGGAGCGTTGATTGTCTGCCTTATATAGTTTTTCTAGGATCTCATGGTTGGCGAAGTCATAAAGTGATATTTCAAAGTTATGGTGCAGATTTGAGTGCGACATTTCGTCAAGCACCATCATTTTTCTTTGAATAATATTGGTTAAAAGCTTAGTACGGGCCATTTTATTTTCTCTAGGCAATACTTCTCTATATCTCGTAAGATTACGAAATTTATAAAAGTAAAATTAATTAAACATGACGAAAATTTATTTCGAAAATTTTATTCTTTAAGAACAGAAGAAATAGCTTGGAGAAAATAAAGGATATTATAGAAAGTGTTCATGTCTAGTTCCTGTAGTAATTAATTACAAACAAGCTTCCAACTTTTCCACGAGATGGAGGCAAGCCAAACAGGGGTGGAAATACCGTACTACAGAAGACGGCCAGTCATAGACTGCCCTGCTTGGCCTACCATTACGATAGACTAAACATAGTTAACGCAAAAAACCGCCAAAGCGGTTTACTGCTTCTGTAGTAAATTCAGGTTTCCACGCCTGGTCACAGATTTTGCTGTAACATCTTTATCTTATGTGCATAAATTCAATTGGTCAAATTTTATGATTAATATTTGATCAATTGATTCAAAAATAATTACCTATATTTTTAGAGGCTTAAGAATACAGATGAGTATCTTATAATTTCTAATATTTAGTTGATGTAAACTTATTCGAATGAAGATGTATATATTTGAACGGCGTATTTTAATAAGGGAAGTAGATTGAAACTGCAAATTTTATCGGATACTCACAATTCTAAATATTCAATATCAGAGCAAGCTGATGTCATTATTCATGCTGGCGATTTTTCTAATCGCTTAAGTGGTGCAATTGAGTTTGCCGAAAAATGTAAATCTCTGAATAAAAAATTTATCTTTGTTTTAGGTAATCATGATTACTACAGCTCTAACTACAATTCAATCGTAGATTTCTTGAAAGAAAATTACCCTAAAAATTCACTACTTGATGATAACCATATCAAAATACGAGATAAAATATTTGTTGGCGGCACATTATTTACGAACTTCCGCTCCAATTCCCCACTTACATCTCCTAGCGTACTTTTACAGTCTCAAAAAGATGCTGAACAATCGATTTATGATTTTGATCAAATCATGATTGGCAGTGAGCATCGAACGATAACTGCTAATGACTACATTGAACTATTTAAAAAATATCATCAAAATATTATGCAATTTAAGGATAAAGATAATGTGATTGTCATTACGCACTTCCCGCCTCATTTAGCTTGTCTTGATCCATATTGGGGTACGCATCCTGTTGCATCAGCCCTCAATCCCTATTTTATTAATGACCTAGATGTAAAAGGCTTCAAACTTTGGATTTCTGGACATACCCACACATCAGTGGATACTATAGTCGACGGATGTAGATTAGTAATCAATCCTTTAGGTTATCCACAGGAGCAGGGAAAAAATGGATTTAGAGAAAATTTGATCATCGAAGTTTAAGTTGTCATACTTGAGTTGAACCAATCTAAATCAACTCTAATATCAAAATTCCTGTAGAACTGATGATTTAGATTCTTCGCCATGAATTAGGAGAAACTCATGTCAATTCATTTAGATTCAGAAAATGATAGAAGGAATAAACTTTCAGAACAAATGCTTAAAGATCTACTCGAGATCAATAAACTTCAAGGTAATTCAATTAAAAAAATGAAAGCAGATCAAAATGGTGTCTTTTACGTGGAACAAGAAATATCTATTGAGCAGTTCCTAAAGACACTCTGAGCTTCTCTCACTAAGATCACATCATAACTTTTAATGTTAATTTAAAAACTTAACCAAATTGTATCACCTGTAGTTGCATACATAGTCTCAGACGTTTGTTTTAAGATGTCACACTCATCAATTTCTATTGATAAATCATCACACAGAGTATGATCACTATCTTTAATAGAAATTTCATGCGACTGAATGACTACAGCATGTTGAATCAGTTAAATTTTATCTTGCCTTAAAAGTTGCACACCTCGTAAAGGAAAACTGGAAGAAGTATTTATAATAGGCTGACTCATTTTTCACCAAATATTTTTAGCTATTCATTTCGCTTTCCTAGGGCAAAATGGTGACGAGCTAAATAGGTTTAGGAAAAGCATTCATATTGATGATCGGCTTAAAAACCTCTTATGTAACCCACCATAAAATGGGCAAAATAAAGCCTATAAGAAATTTCAGCACTTTATAACAATAACTTCTTACCTATGAGAATTCAGGTTCCCTACGCATGGTCATAAGTTTTGCTGCAACAATTTCATCTTATGTACAGAAATTAATTTGTTCAAACCAATATGCTTAAAAATACAATCACATAACTTTATCAAAAACTCTTTCAGTGATAAAAAAATTAAATAATTTAATTTGAGCCTTTATTTAATATTTGGGGTGAATGCTCTTTGATCAACATAATTAAATACTTCTCTACGGATTCATAACCTAAAGCAGAAGCCGCATTTTTAGCGAGTTGCATCGTAGTCAAATCTATTTCTAGAGTAATCAAATCTGAATTATCTTCTGACATTTTATATCCCTACTCAGTTATAAAGTCTATATAGAAATCACTAAGCTATGCTTAAAATCATGGTCAAATGTAACGTCATCTGATCCTAGCCAAAACAATGGGCAACGATTCGCTCTAAAGCTAACATAAAGTTAACTTAGGAGATATAAAAATGGATAAACACTATGGTGTCTTTTGCGTGGAACAAGAAATATCCATTGAGCACTTCCTAAAGACACTCTGAACTTCTCTCATTAAGATCGCATCATAACTTTTAATGTAAATTTAAAAACTTAACCAAATTGTATCGCCTGTAGTTGCATACATAGTCTCAGACGTTTGTTTTAAGATGTCACATTCATCTATTTCTATTGATAAATCATCACACAGAGTATGATCTCTATCATTGAGAGAAATTTCATGAGACTGAACGACTACACCATGTTGAATGTGGTTAATTCTATCTTGTTTTAGAAGCTGTTCGCCACGGTAGCTAGCACGCATTTGATTTAGAGCATGTAGACGCCTTTCATTTGTAGTCATTATTATTTTTCTAGACAACAGTTATCTCCTTGCTGTTTATTTGAAATTAAGACTAACAAATTACGACATAAATTGAAATTAGGTATGATCTAGCTATCCGATAATCCCCCCTTTAAAATCACAGCGATGAAATAAAGTTTGATCATTGTATTTAAAATCAATCCTCTAGAAACTAAATTATATTTCGATCAGTTCTAATGACTTTCATAGGAAGATAATGAATTGCATTTAGTATCAACCTGAGATAATTATCTTTTATTACTTCATCTTGATGCTTTTTCACTGAGGATTCAGCGGTTATGTTTGCTCTCTCTTTAGAAGCAATACAATCTCACCTAATATTCACCTCACTTTACAGGTTGCCCAATGTCTGGCTCTTCAACACTCTGAAACGAAGATGAACTACTCATTAAAATTAAAGAATACCCTCTTCTGAGTGCCAATTCTTTATTAATTTCTTGCTCAGCTATACTTGTCTCGCCGTGACTTTTTATGTATTCAGCGCGTTTTTGTATAAATGCTCGCTCACGCTCTCGAACGTTGGAATTCACCGCTGTATTTTCTACTGGGCGAGTAGCTACATAATTATAGCTAATCACTCCGAAAAGTACGATTAAAAAGAAACTGAGTTGCTTCTTTACACTTCTAGTCACAAATCATCCTTTTATATCCAGTTCAGACTGAAGTTATCGTGTACTCACACTAATAAATTTAAAAATTAGAATGGATAAGACACTATAAGGGTTAATCACTCATCTCTAGGATTGAAATCTTTAAATTCATCAGCATTGCTGGCAAATTCAATAAAAAAGTTATGCCATGCAAATAATGACTCTAACTCCTGTTTATTTTGAATCGGCTTAGGCAACTCATATCCAATGATCCAGTATGGTGCTGTACAGCAAACATGCTCAGGTATAAGGACTTGCTGTAAGGCTTTTTCAGCACTTACTAAATATAAATTATCGTTTAAGTGAACAATACTCCCTTGCAAAGCTTCTTGAATACAATGATCTGCCTCTATATACGTATCCTTCATTTAGTTCGCCTCCATTTTTCAATTAATGGGATTTCTAAATCTGTTAAATTATTTAACGCTGAGATTACTATTTCAATTGCATCACACCATTTGACAACTCTTGTATACTACCTAAAAAATTCAAAAAATTGATTGATTCAAAATTTCAAAATACGTAAGTTGAGTGGAAACGTTATAAACATCAACCTGAATATCAATATCCATGGCGCAAGCTCCACATTAGAATATTGCTACAACCTTCCTAAAAGGCACTGCTCACAACAAATAATATCAGGTACTCCCCCTGGTGATTTACTAAATCACATTTCATCTGAGGAGCACATTGAATCCTTATATACCGATGGGGAGTCTATGATACGAAATGCTACAGACAAGTCATTTTAGATCGACTGGCACATACTTGTACTCTGCTAAAAAAACATAGAATCATGGAAAGATAAAAAATAGAGATCTTTATAAGTAAATGAATTCTTAAAAACATTCAAACTTCTAGGAAGAACATTCTGGAAAAAGTAGTCAGGTGATCATCGCAAAAGTCTGATGGAAACCAAGTTGGGTTGCATCAAATTATTGAAAGAGTTATATCTCTAATTTATATTTTTTAGAGTAATTCCATCTTTCTATTCTTTATGTAACCACAGCACTTAGGTTTTAAACAGCATCCTACTAAATAAATTAAAAGCTAGAATCATCCTTTTAAAAATACCAAAAATTTTCAATCAATTAAAATCAACCCCCTAAAACAGATTTTCACAACCATAAAAACTCCATTTACTATAAATTAACACTTAATCCAATTGATCACATTAAAACCAATAAAATACTTTATTTAAATGAACAATAATTTCGAGATACCTCTATTAACTTTAACAAAGATTAAATATTAAAAAATTTCTCAAAAAGATTTGCATTTCTGTCTAAAACCACTCAAAAAAGCTAAAAATGGGGGTGAAATCCCCCCCTAAACTTCCCCATTTTTGAGCGCAAAAAACCAGATTATCTGCAAAGAAATACTAAGAAAAACCAAGTTGCAAAGTTAAAAACAATATCCATATGTTTTCAATGTATTTTTTTTGATAAATTTCCGTTCATATGCTAAACCTCTGATAGAACCTCTCAGCACTCTTTTTTGATACTCTCAGCACTCTTTCATCTTGTAAAAGACGCTTTGCAACAGCATCTTTTGAATAAAATTATTATCTTTTTTATTCCATATTTTATATTTTTTTATTTTCTCCTCTCCGATTTTTACATTATTAAATTCACTCGGATCATATTTATCCGATTCAAAATTATCTGAATCTTTTGAATAAATTTTATTGATAAAATCTAAGAATCTTTGATAGTCAATCAAGTCATTTTTAGATGATGCCTTAAAGTTCAAAATAGGACGATCTTTTTCAAGTGAAATTTTATTTTCTAAACAATCAAAAAAATGTTTAAGATCTTTCTGGTTTACATTTTCATTTAAGTTAAAAGGTTGCTCAATCTCATAGAGAGTAGACCATGTCACCATTTTACTCCAAGTAAAACCGATAATATCCTCATGATTAGCATCATTTTTGAAGTGATTTGTATAGAGAGAAAACGGCTGGCTGATCGATTGAATGAACTTCAATACTTCAGGATCGATCGTTGCTTGTTCTTTTTTTCCGACCACTTCTGGTATTCATCTAAAAATGTTTCACGGTATAAAAACACTTCCTGCTGTTGAGGCTGCTTCTGCTTTTTCTTGCTCTTTAATGCAGAAGTTTGAGAATTATTTTCTGTGTGTGAATGAATCTTCTTCATCAATTTTAAAATATCTCTTTCATTCGACTGAAATTCAACTTTGAAATCGCGATGCATCAACTGACTATCGCCTAATAATGCCTTGATCAATTGAGGTGAATATTCACGGTTTGCTTGATAAAACATGTCAGCAATCAGGATACTCAGATGATGCAGATAATGTCTTGCAGTGATCCGAATGTCTTCATGCCCCATCAGATGCGCAAGTCGAGACCAGGCTTGTGCACTACGCGATGAAGCATCCTTCATATTGGGTAAAATGTGCTTTTTAAGCTTACGCCCAAACTCGGAATCATAGTCAGTAAAACAACGTACCAGTGCTATGCTGCCTTTTAAAAGGATAGCCAAATGTGAAGCGGTACTATGCCTGAAAGCATGAAAGGTATATTGATGATCGTTTGTCCCTAATACAGTATTAAACAGCAACTGGGTAATTTTTGATAAATTTGTACTGGATAAAGGTTGTTCACCCAGCATAAAGAGCTGTTTGATTTTTCTATTGCAGACTGCTGCAGTCGCTTTAGAGCCAGGTAACTGGTTTTGATAAAAGCGACAAAATCCTGTGAACTCGTCCGGTGCTAAAAAATGAACTAAATCAAACTGACGCGTGGCATTATCACTTTTCAGATCACGCTCAGAATTTAGACGAATCCTAAGGGTGAGATCATCAATATCACCCATTGTTTTTCTCATTTTATGGTCAGATCGATCGTCTTTCTGCTGATCTAAAGCGGATTCAAACACATAATAGAACTGTCGATTGTCAGGATGTTTTCGTAACTGCGGAGATACAAAATCATCGATACAGATCCCGGCAGCTTCATCAATACGCAAGCCCAGTCTAAATGCCAATGTATAGACCCATTCTAGACAGGTTGCATCCTGCTCAGTCAGCCCCAAAGCTTCTGGGTATTCTCTAAGAATCCGTATCATCAATTGAAACATCTGCGGACTAATGAGTCTGGTTTTTAAAAATAAACCGTCACTTTGACGTTCATATAAATATTGCACAATCGGTGCACGATGATTCTTGACTAAGTATTGGTGAAAGGCTTTCAGCCGATCAAAGGCATAACCCGAGGTATTGTATTTTTTATTGTTGTTGGTTTGGGCGGTCGTTTTATGATTTTTCTGATCATTCAGCAGTTTTTCTTCAACAATCGTGCGATACATTTCCTCAAACTGCTCTTCAGTGGCTGTATCTAGATTGATCTGTTTCTCTAGAACATAACAAAGTAAGTCAAGCACGAAACTACTATAGTAACGCTTGATCGTGGAGACTTTAATCGCTCCTTTCCCCTCCTGATAAGCAAATTCGTTTTTTAACCACTGACACACACGTAAATGTGCAATAGCCACTACATAATCCAGGTACTCGCCATTTCCAGCCTCATACGCAGATTTATAGTCCTCAGATTTATGTATTTTTTCTTGGAGTTGATCCGCAAGCTGTTTGGGTTTGATATCCCAATGAAAAGATAAAAGCCAGGATTTCAGCTCATGGCGTTGACCGGTTCGTCGATCATGAAATGTTTTGACTGTAACTGTAGGCATCTCCAATTCTAAAAATTGGTTATTTTTGCCAAGGTTTCTAATTCTGGTCTGAATGGTTTTCCAGTTATCGAGTTGATCATAGAGCTGTGTATACTGCTCATAGATTAAAGGCGAAGTGATGATCTGATTGTTCAGTACACTGGTACTTAACACATCCAGATTAGGAATCTCTTGCCACAAGACATAATCCATATGCTTAAAAATGGCAAAACCGGTCTTTTCCAAGCCTTTTAAAAATAGCTTCACGTGATTAAGCTGTGCAAATGGCTGATCCTCACGTCCTTTTCTAGAGTCCCCCTCCTCCGCCATATTCAGTACAATGTTTAAATGGATTTTAAGTTTTTCTAGCAGTAAGGCTTCAGGCTGATTCCCCGTTTCAATTTCACTCTGTTCTTTTTCCCAGCACAGCAATGGCGAAGTGCTTTGTAATTCATGCCCTTGCGATCTATTAATTAGCTCCTGAATCCGTCGATAACATAGCATCGCAAAGGCATTGAAATAAATGTTTTGGGTTTGCCATAACTCCGCCTCTTCTTCGCCATCCTGACGATAGATGTTGCCATACTTTGTCGAGGGCAACGTGTATGAAAAGACATAAGCTTTTTGAACCTTTTCGTCACCTGAATAGATCGGAAGCAAGCCACTATCCAGGTTCATATGAAAAATCGCATCATGAATGGCTATCAGTCGTTCAGGTTGCATGCATCCCTGATCAAAAATTAATGAAATACACAGACATTCAAACAAGGTATTCACTAATTTTTGTTGCTCTTTAGCCGTAGAGTATAAGAGGATACCTTGAGTTTGTTGTTTGAGATAATCCGCCCAATTCACATACAGTTTTTCTTTTACCTCGACGAGCATAGTACCCTGCTGTAACTTTCGTCCTGAAAAAACGTTGTCTAGACGTTTAGATGTGTAGACTATCCAATCGGGCAACTTAATCTCATAGCTCTCGGCATAGGAAGGGTAATCCTTTTGCCACTGCTGGTTTTTCTCGTTACAAATCCGTTTCACTTGTTTAAAACAGAATTGAAGGTAATCTGCAGCATTGTCCTTAAATTTGGATATTTGGCAGAGCTGCTCTAAAACTGCTCTATGGATATTGAACTTGTCCAGAATTTGCTGATCAAGCCACTTAAAATCAATTTGAGCAAGGTCAGAATTTACATCTGTGTATGTAGCAGTGATCAGCTGAGAAATTTCCTTAAAAATGTCGGCGATTTCTCTTTTAATGGCATTTTCTAATTGCGTAACGAGTGATGTATCAAGCACAAGATGGTCCTTTAAAGCACTTCAAGCTTTGCGATTTCTAGTTTGTTGAGCAAGCTTTTAACTTGCTGCTGAATGTCGTGTTTGTAGAGATAAGGGCTTAATCCAGAAATGTGACTGAATCCCATGCTTTGCTTATCATGGGTATATAGCGTATTGTGAATGTCACCACTCAAGGCGAGATGATTTTTAGTGAAATGCCTTGGCCAGTTTTTATAAATCTGCACGGTCTCTTTAAGGTAATTCGTGACAAAATCAGCAGACATGGGCTGTAACTCCAAATGCTCCACGACTTCCGCAAGATTCACCTGACCTTTTTGGGACTTGATCCGAGGATGTGAGATGACATAGAGCATAAAACCATCGTTTTCCAATTTCACTTTAAAACTAGTTATCCCGAGTGTCTCGATGGTTTGCGTCAGATATTTTCGATATGCATTGAAATGATCCTGCCAGTAGCCTGTAACAGGAACAGGACGTCCTACTTTTCGTGAATCAGTTTTTTTATCATGCACATAAAGCAGTTGTGCCTTAGGATCGTAATGTTTGAGTAACCCCGGCATGCCGACTATTGGACGTACCGTCAGGCAGATTAAGGAAAGATGCCACATCCAAATGCTGTAAGCATTCAGCTTCTCGATCAGATTCGCTTGAGTATTGGCTAATGTGTTTTTGACAAAATGATAAAGCTGATTAAAAAATTCACTCGCGGCCTCTACAGTCCAGCATCGCTGACTACCAATACGTTCCTCACGATGAAAAATATGGCCAGGGTGTTCATTCTCAATCCATGGATCACCTTTTCTACGGTCTAATAGAACATTAATATAGCCTTGAAAATGCTGGTCGATTTGATCGATCTGACGCCCTTCATAGTTCCATTGCACGATATGATGAGTATCTCGATTAGCCAACAAGTGTGCGACTAGGTTATCACCAGTCTCCATATCCAGATAGAAATAGATTTGCAGCTCTAAAATCCCGCAGGTGATTTCACCAATCTGATGCTCTTTAAAGACTTCCCGCAAAAAATTATTGTACTCAATCACACAAAATTCAGGTTCCTCTAAAGCCTCTAAACTGGTGATCCAGGGTGCTGGTATGCGCCATTCTAGGGTTAAGGCCCGATTATAACGCTGTGCTTTATCTTGCATGGCACCGGAATGATTGGCATTCAACTTAGGATCGATCACCCAATAATAATGGATGACTTTTTTGACTGATTTTTTTTTAATTCTACCAATACCAATCAAATACTTGATCTTTTGAAAGACCGTTGGACTCAGACCGGTCAAGAGACACATCAGACCACACACAGCTAGAGCCGATTGATATGCATCATTTCTCGTATTTTCTTGATAACACTCGTGCAATCGCTGATATACCTCAGTTAATAAACTGGGTTTCAGATAAAGCGGATTAGTTTTACAGGCTAAGTCACGTCGCTGAATTCGCTTAGCTTGCTTTTCAAGCTGTTTCTGTTTGTCGTCAGAGAAACTCCCCTTCACCCGCTTGGCGATCTCATCCTGTTCAGGATCGACAACATTGGCCTCTGTATCCTGTTCCTTATCATCATTCTCCACATCAAACGAAGATATGCCAGAATGAGATGTGCGGGTCATGCGCTTTTGAATGTTGTCGATTAAAGCCTGAACATTGATTGACGATGAATTTAACTTACTATTGATGAGTTCATTACAAACAATAATGAATTGTTGAATATGGCGGCCGAGATTAAGCTGTTCAAAATCGTTTTTTATTGTTTTGCGCTCTAAAAGAGTTTTTAACTCATTGGCATTAAATTCATCCATCCCCTGGAGTTTTTGCGTGATGTCTGCATACAGTTGTTTATTTTCCTCAGCGTGAGAAAACTGCTTTTGCAACAACAGTTTTAAATCATAAAATACTGTATTGATTTTATTGTTCTTTTCACACTTATGTAAAATAACTCGTCTTTCTTTCTCTTCAGCCTGAGGCTCTAACAAGATGATTCCCTTCAGCATTTCGCACAAGACTGCAGTCAAAAGATAGGAATAGATGAATGCTGCTTTTTGTTGGTCGTTTAGTTCTCCTATAGATGCACTTTTAGCCCATTGAGTTAAGCCTGCCAATAATTTCTTTTGTGTCACCATCCGATTGTCTTTAATCACCACATGGATATCGTGAGCAGCAACATACAATTCCAGTACCTGCTTATCTTGCGCCAAGAGCTGATTCAAAATTTGTTTTTTGTCGCTCAGGGACTGATTTATCCATGCTTCCAATAATTTGGTTTCTTCGTCTAACTCTGACGATTTATCATTTTGACTCATAAAATCACCATAATTTTTTAGGGTAAAAATTGAAAATTAGGTTTTGCTCTAACTTGAGGTTCAAGTCTTTATGCAACTTGAAGTATTTTTTATAGGTGCTGGCACTCAATTGAACATGACGCTGCAGATTTGGATCCGATCGCATATGCTGTGATAACCGCAGACCTAAGGCTTCGGATAATTGAGTAAAAAAACAGGTAAACAGCACAGCATGCACATGTTTCTGTTTGTGCTTGTCGACCTGTTGCAGATCTAGAGGAATTTTATGGATTAACCATTTTAGGACCTCAAATTCATCAACGGCTTTATTCGATTTCGCCCCCGTGTTAAGAGTTCTTTTGATGTAAGCATCCAGCTTGTTTTTAAGATTCAAGATAAAACCTCGAATAAAGTCTGGTAAATCTAATATCAAAACTGCTCTGAGTTTGATCAGAACTTCAAATGATTTTTTTTGCATGTTGAAACCTAGTAAATAGGTATGAGCAATTAGTCCATACCATCTTCAAAATCAGTCTTCTTTTAAGCAAGCAAATTTGTAGACTTCCGCCTTACTCCAACGAAGAGTACGTCCATGTCTAATAGGATTAATTGGGCCATTTTCATATAAAGCCCACTTACGTAAAGTCTGTTCTGCATACCCTAAAAGCCTAGCTGTCTCTCTAGTGGTCAATAAAAGCCGATCATCTGTAATCGGCTTATGTTTATGCTTAAATGACATTTTTTTGTGTCCTTGTTGATTTAGAGTCATAACACCACAAATCAATTTGGAATAATACTTTGCAAAAATATGTTTTTCTTGCCAAATTTTCAGTTAAGATGAGTTGTACTTGAGTGAATCAGAGTGATACATGGGCCGCCCGCTAAGAACTAGGATAGATTTTGCAAAAACAATAAGTTGGTATGACTTTTTTTATAATCAGTTAGTAAGCTTTGGTAGATATAAAAATGATTATGATATGGAAAAATTTTTTTATGGATACCAAAAAGATCACAAGGTACAGAGCTTATTTAAAAAGTATAAATTTGGATTATCCACACCACAAAAATACCAGATAATTAATGTTGAATCTAAATGTATTGGTTCATCTCAAATTATCAACCATCCCCTGTGGAAAATTTTGAAATATCAAATATTTGATGAAGATCTTATATTATTAGAATTAGCTACTTTACCTCACTATATCTTAGAGTTCATTTCATCCAATGGACGTATTAAAGACTTTGATAAGAGTTGCTTAGAACATATAGCAAGCTATGGCTCACTCGACAGCCTATGTACATTGTATTTATTGCATCACTGGGGAGTAACCATTAATAGTACCGCTCTTTCTAATGATTGCTGTTCACTTCTCATAAATTCATTAGAGTTATTACTAAAAAGAAATCCTCACTTCCATCGTTCACATGTCTTTTTATTTGATGAATTATGTGATCAGATATTCCTTATGGAATTAAAAGGATACAGTCGACCACTCAAAATTAAATTAAATTGGCGAGAATACAGAAGGAAAAACTGGTCTAATGAAGTTAAAGAGATATCTACACAAGCCGAAGCAGATTTCCGCATTCACCCGAAACTTCAAGACTTCATTCCAAGCACAGATCCAAACCTAGTAGAACTATACAAAAAACTGTTTGTTTAAGTTGATTTCATCTGCTTACCATTTGCTTACCAGAATCTAAAAACAAAAAAACCACCTAGGATTAGTACACCTAAGTGGTTGTTTTATATGGTGGGCCCACCGTGACTTGAACACGGGACCAACGGATTATGAGTCCGCTGCTCTAACCAACTGAGCTATAGGCCCTAAACTGTTAAAATCATTGAATACAACAATTTAACTTGTGGCAGATTCTACATAATTCAGTTTTGCAATGCAATAATTTTTATGCAGATGTTCAGCTCTATTGTACGTTAATGCATCGATTTACTTAGTTGCGTTCATATACTGGGAAATAGTTAAGGACTAAGTCTTAGAAATTATTTGTTCATTATTCAACCAAGCTCATTTCATAAAAACAAAATAAATAGGTACTTTAGTACATCATAAAATTATAAATTAATATATTTTATTTACTGGATTAAATTTATCATTTTAAAAATTCAATTTATTAAAAACTTTAAAACCAGTTTTATATAAATTCATATATTAATTTAAAATTTCCTTTATAATAAATTATGTCAATCTTATTTATAATTTAAAGATCGTTAAATAAAAAACTAAAGCATTTATTCAATACTTTAGCTTTAAAAAATCAGTAGCCAATAATTATAAATTACTTAGCAACTGTATTCTTATAAATCACACCATCTTTCATAATTACGACAAAGTTAGTTTCAGGATTTGAAACCAAGTTTATATTCTCAATTGGATTCCCATTTACTAAAAGTAAATCTGCTAAAGCACCCTCTTCCACTACTCCCAGTTTCCCAGGATATGGATTACGCGGTCCAGAAAGTGCAAGTAACTCAGCATTGGTTGAAGTAGCCATTTTTAAAACCTCTGGAGCTGTATACCAATGTGTCATCGTTGCAAGAATTGCCCCTTGATTTTTAGCCATCTTCGGATCAAATAAAATATCAGTACCCCAAGCCACTTTGAGTTTATATTTCTTAGCTAATTTAAATGCATTATCAGTACCTTTTTGTACTTCAATTTGCTTAACCCTTGCCTCACCTTGCTGTGGATTAGAATATTCATTATCAAGAAATGCTTGACTACTTAACCAAGCATTTTTTTGCGCCATCATTTTAATCGTTGGTTCATCTATTAGTTGTGCATGCTCAATTACTTTAACACCACCTTTAAGTGCCGCTTGAATTGCTCGAGGTGTATAAGCATGAACTGAAACATATGTTCCCCAATTTTCAGCTGCATTTACCGCCGCTCTAAATTCTTCTTCTGAATATTGAGCTACATCAATTGGATCATATTGAGAAGAAACACCACCTCCAGCAGCGAGTTTGATCTGAGTTGCACCGAGCATCAATTGTTCTCGGACTCGTTTAGTCACTTCAGAGGGCCCATCTGCGATAACTCCGCCACCAATTTGTTCACCACGGCTATGTGACGCGCTTGATGATGGTATTTCATAGGTCATACGAAAGTCACCATGACCACCAGTTTGTGAGATCATTGCACCTGATGGCCAAATTCTTGGACCGTTAATAATATTTGAGTCAATTGCACGCTTCAAAGAGAATGTTGGTCCACTCATATCACGTACACTAGTAAAGCCTCGCATCAGCGTATTATTTGCTTCTGCTGCGGCACTAAAATTAAAGTCAGCTACTTCTGAAGTAAGTAATTTTGAAACTGGCATTGCTGCCATCATCGCATGCCAATGTGCATCAATTAATCCTGGCATGAGTACTTTTTGATTAGCTTCTATAACAATCGTGTCATTCGTGGTTTGGATTGGACTTCTAGATATCGATTGTATTTTATTCCCTCGAACTAGGACATTCATAGGTGCAGTTAGTTTATTGGATTTACCATCAAAAATTTGTACGTTTTTAAATAGGACTCCATCTGGTTCTTTGGTACTTACCTGCGAAGTTTGTGAAATATCCGAATGCGCAAACGCAGTTGTAATTAAACTGAGAAAAAGCATTCCCGTTGTGTTAATTTTTGCAATCAAATTCATAACACCGCTTCCTAAATTATAAAAATAATATAAAAATCTTATACTTGTATTTTTATAGCACAAAGATTTCTTGTTAAATTATTTATCATTTCTAACTGAGTTTAAAGCAACTCTTGTTTGTTTTTCGTGAACATTACCTGTGAAAAAGGATTGACGTAATATTCAGTTTAACGATTTTATTCTAAGCATGGAAAAATTAATCATTCATGTAATTTTTAGTCTAATCCATCTAAAGATTGAACAACCAAATATTGCAATTTTTTATTCTATAAAATCTACAATCATCTATTTAAGAGTGGGAAATTTCCTAGACTTTTACGATGATATTTGCACAAGCAATTGTATATGAATAATAAAAACACTCGTGTTTAAATATACTTTATTCAGAATAAGCACTAGAATTTGATAATGCTAAATGAGTTAAAACTATGAACATAATCAAAAATACTTCTCGAAATGCTTTATTCATTTTAGTTACTTCTTCAACACTTTTTAGCATAGGTTGTAGCTCAGCTCCTATCAAATTAAATGATGTAGATGCGCCTAACTCCCCAAAAAAAACAAATTTCTCATACCCAACACCCGATCATTTTTTAGGTGAGAAGCTTCAAGACAACGAAGAGAAACTAGCTTATGAAATTTCTCAACATATTGAAGAAACTATTCGCAAACAATACGCGACAAAATTAGCACTACGAGACGCTCATCCTAAAGCCCATGGTTGTGTGAAAGCAAAATTCAAAGTTTTACCAAATTTAGCCGAAGAATTTGCACAAGGCATTTTCATGCCCAATAAAAATTATGATGCTTGGATCCGTTTTTCAAATGCATCTAGTGATGCTTCAAAAGCAGACTATGAAAAAGATGCTCGTGGCATGGCGATTAAAATTTTAGGCGTTACAGGCAATAAAATTCTAGAAAATGAAAAAAATGCCACGACTCAAGATTTTATTATGATTAATCATCCTGTTTTCTTTGCAGATAATGCAAGTCGATATCTTAAATTTGTGGATGCAACCAGCAGTGATAGTTTCTTAAAAAAACTAAAACTCCCTTTTACACTTGGTTTTAAAGGTACAAAAAATGCTTTTAGTGCCGCGAACTCAAAAATAACTAATCCAATAAATAGTCGTTATTGGTCGATGGTTCCCTATCAACTTGGATCAGGAGCTGATAGAAAAGCAGTAAAATACTCGGTTAAACCATGCACACAGACTTCCGAGTTTATAACTAAACAAACAAACCCTGATTATTTAAGAACAGCGCTTAGAAGCACCTTACAGGAAAAAAATGTTTGTATGGAATTTATGGTTCAACCAAGAACGTCATCTAACATGTCTGTCGAAGATTCAATGACCGAGTGGAATGAGTCAATCGCCCCATTTTATACTGTTGCAATCATAAACATTCCTAAACAAGAGTTTGACACCCCAGAACAAAATCAGTTCTGTGAGAATCTTTCATTTACACCTTGGCATTCCTTGCCTGAACACAAACCTTTAGGCGCTATCAATCGTATGCGTAAAATCATTTACGAAAATATAAGTACTGTTCGCCATCAGATGAACGTTACCCAAAGAATTGAGCCGTGAATAACACCTCAATTCTAGATACATTAATCTAATGTAAAATAATAACTTAAGAATATAGTGAATATGCTTTTCTAGAAGTAAAGATTTCTCTAAAACAAATAAATCTAAAATATGCTAGGCTGGTGAGTTTTTTAAACGAAACAGACTGCTATGAAAACCAACAAACATTATGAGGCAGGAAAGTTTCAGTGGGCTTTTTTACTGCCCAAATACTGGGGTATTTGGATTGCAATATCCCTACTTATGATTGGTGCAATTTTACCTTGGTTTATTCAGCACAGAGTTGCAAATTGTTTAGCAAAATTAGCATGGAAATATCTTCATTCAAGAAGAAAAACTACACTTAAAAACTTAATGATATGTTTTCCCGAAAAAGATGCTGAATCATTATATAGAGATGGTCAAGAGGTCTTTTTCAATACCATGCTTGGAGTATTTGAAGCATTAAATGCATGGTATTGCCCTAAATGGTATGAAAATAGAATTCATATCCATGGTATCGAACACATTAACTCAGCAAAAGGACATGGAATATTACTATTAGGAAGTCATACCACGCTACTGGATGCTGGAGGATTTATCAGTAGTCGCTTCTTTGATCTAGATGTAGTTTATCGCCCTCAAAACAATCCTCTACTTGATATGATGATTACAAGATGCAGGGCATCTAGCTATAAACATCAAATCTCAAAAGATGATATGAAAGGGTTAATTAGCAGTCTAAAAGCTGGACGAGCTATTTGGTATAGTCCCGATCAAGATTTTGGACTCAAACAAGGTGTGATGGCCCCATTTTTCGGTGTACAGGCAGCAACATTAACCGCACATAGACGTCTAATTAAAATTGCCAATGCTGTAGCGATTCCTTTATTTTTCTATCGAACTGGAGATATTAAAAATCCTCAGTATCATATTTTATTAGAGAAGCAACTTGAGAATTTTCCTACAAATGATGAAATTAATGATGCGACTCGTGTAAATTTAATATTAGAAAATCAAATTCGTACTCAACCAACACAATATATGTGGTTCCATCGCCGCTTTAAAACACGATTAGTAGGTCAAGATAAGATCTATTAATTATAGAAAAAATCATGTTAAAACCTCAATAAAGGTTAAAAATACTTCAGATAGCATTATTTATTGAAGATTTATTTGACCTTATCAATTATACCGCGTATAACGTCAACTCACTGGTGCGGGGTGGAGCAGTCTGGTAGCTCGTCGGGCTCATAACCCGAAGGTCGTTGGTTCAAATCCAACCCCCGCATCCAATTATTTAAGTTTTTTTAGAAAAATATTCTGTATTAATCTTATGTAATTCATAATATTAATATTGGTTCATTTTTTAATCTAAAAATAAAGATTGCTAATTCACATATAAAGCGTATAGTGAATATACACGATAAGAAAATATATTTTTGTCTCATTAAAATTCTCATTTTGCATGAATACTTCCCGCTTATTTGATATTTTAGTTTCAAGTTTATTATTTTAAAATCAGTCTTTTATAAATTTATTCTCATCAAGAGAAAGGATATTATTATGTCAAATGGTATGAATGGTACAGTTAAATGGTTTAACGAAACTAAAGGTTTTGGTTTTATTCAGTCAGATAATGGTCAAGATGTTTTCGCTCACTACAGCGAAATTGCAAACAACGGATTTAAAACACTTTTTGAAGGTCAACGCGTTAAATTTGACGTAATGCAAGGTAAAAAAGGTCTACAAGCAAGTAATATTTCTGTTCTTGCATTGAACTCTTAACTCCCTTTGCTAATTTAGTTAATTCCAGTCAAAAATATCAAAACTTATAGCTGAAAATACCATAAACTTTTCATCTTACGGTCTTAGAATATTACTAAATTTGCTCAATAAGCCTATTTATAGAAGTGGGCTTATTTCTTATTAGATAAATCATTAAATAGAATATAAAATTAAAATCTCTCGAATAAAATTTTCATAGAATTTAAATATTTCATTTACATTACAAAGCTTATTTTTTATGTTAGGATAAGATCGAATCTAAGATTATCTTATAAATATGTGCAATATTAGTATATTAGAAGAATTAAACCAATCTATTGAGTACTATTTAAATAGAAATGGGCAATATCCAAGTCGAATTATTTTAGGTTATAAAACCTATACTGAACTTATGCATCAAAAGAAATTTTCAGACGAATTAAAAAATTCTGCTATAGAACCCAATAAGCGTAAGTACAGAAAAATTAAAATTAAGCTAACTCAAGATGATCATCAGTTAGAGTTACGATAGATCTATTCATTATTACAAAATCTCCCTTAACGTATTTACTGTTTCTATCTTCATTTATTGAATAGAACTCCAATAATTATTTTAGAAATAGTTCTTTTTCAGCATGTCGACGTCTCACCAATCCACGCATCACATTACCTCCAGCCTTATTCCAAACCTCAAATTGTTCGGCTGCTGCTGAATATTTACCCATATTTAGATACTTTAATAATGTTGATGTTCTAAATGCATTTTCACCAATGTTATAAGTCAATGATACAAGGGCATCGAACTGATTTTGCTTTAATGAAACATTAACAAGGTGATTTACTGTACGCTGAAACCTTAATAAATCATGTTGAAAATAAGCTTTTGCTTCACTTTCAGTGCAGGTCTCACCTCTTTTAACTCTCACTCCATTTGGATAAATCGTTGTTCCATATCCAATAGTCCAAGTGCCCGCTCCATCATCATAAGATTTTAATCTCAGATCCTCAAAGTCCATGATGAAGCGAATTCCAGCATGACTTATTTGCATGGGCACAATGACTTCAACTTCAGTTTCATCATATGCGGTTGCAATATTAGAGTTCGATGCCGCTGATCTAGAACCCACTTGGTACCGATTGATCATTTGTTCTAGCCACTTCTTAAATCTTTTCACCGAGTTATTCTCGAATTTGAATTAAGTTGAGTTCAGCATATTCATGCTGTGATTACGAGTTTGTTATGGTAACAAGCTTACATATCACTGAATCAACAGATCAGAATTATTTGCTATTCATTGAAAAATATTCAATTTGCCGAAATCGAGAAGTTGTGGTTGTTAAGGATATATATTTTCACAATAAGTCATATTAAACTGCTGTGATTCTTTTGAACGATGAATGACTGCTATGAAAAAAATTATTGGAAAATCAATCTTTAAGGCAGCAGGCTGGACATATCAAGTTGATCCCGCAATTTTGGAACAAAAACAAGTAATTATTGGATTTGAACATACATCAAATCTAGACACTATTCTTTCACTCGCTTTGTTTGAAATCTTAGAACTTAAAGTTCATACATTGATTAAAAAGGAACTATTCAGAGGTCCTCTTAAACCTATTTTAGAAAAATTAGGTGGCATTCCTGTTGATCGCAAAGCAAATAAAGACATAGTGACGCAAATGGTCGACTTATTTAAGCGTAATCAGCGGTTTAACTTAGTCATAGCTCCAGAGGCAACACGCGCAAAAAATGGTGAAGATCGCAAACCAATTCGTACAGGATTTTGGCATATTGCTAAAGCAGCCAACGTACCTATTATTTTGATGTATGCCAATGCACGTACAAAACAAGGTGGTATTTTAGGAAAAATTTATCCTACAGATTTACAAAAAGATTTGGAACAAATCAAAGCTCTTTATGCTGAATACGATATTGACGTAAAGATTAACTAATTTTTGCATTCTTTCTGATCAATCTTTAATACATGATCAGGAATTTAAATTTTGAATGCTTAATGCGGTGGTTTTCAACAAAACTATCGCTATGCTAATATTCACGCACTTTTTTGAGTTTTAATTTTTTGGAGTTACTTCCATGGCGGGTCATTCTAAATGGGCCAATATTAAGCATCGTAAAGCTAAACAAGATGCAAGTCGCGGTAAAGTTTTTACTAAATACATCCGTGAAATCGTAACAGCTTCACGTTTAGGCGGGCCAGATGCAGCGAGTAACCCTCGTTTACGTGCCGTTGTTGAAAAAGCACTTTCTGTGAATATGACACGTGACACCATCAACCGTGCGATCCAACGTGGTGCTGGTGGCGAAGATAATGATGATTTAAAAGAAGTAACCTATGAAGGTTATGGTGTTGGTGGTGTTGCAGTTATCGTTGAAACCATGACTGATAACTTAAACCGTACTGTTCCAGATGTTCGTCATTGCTTTAGTAAAACCAATGGCAACTTGGGTACCAACGGTTCAGTAGCGTACCTATTCACTAAGCGCGGCGAAATTTCTTTTGATGATGTTTCATTAGAAGACAAAGTGATGGAAGTTGCCTTAGAAGCTGGTGCTGATGACATCGAGATCGATGAAGACAGTATCTTAGTTATCACTAGTCCAGAAAGTTTTGGTGATGTTCAAGATGCGCTTACAGCAGCAGGATTAAAATCTGACAATGCCGAAGTGGTCATGAGCCCATCGACTAAAGCTGAAATCAACGATATCGATCAAGCTAAACAGATCATGAAAATGATTGATATGCTTGAAGATCTTGATGATGTTCAAAACGTTTATACAAACGTGGAATTTACAGAAGAAGTTTTAGCTCAACTCGATGCTTAACTTATTCAAGTGAGTAAAAAATGCATCTTTTTAGATGCATTTTTTATAGCTTATTTAAAAGCTTATAACAGTTGAAAACATTATATTCTTTGATCACAAAACTCGAATGAAGTGCGACTACACTGTCGATCTTACCAATACGGCGTAATAAAATTTCACTGTAGTCATCCATATTTCTCGCTACCAGTTCTAAAATAAAATCTGCACTCTGCCCTGTTACTAGAAATGCATTGGTCACTTCTGGAATATCTTCAATTTCTTCTAAAAACTTATCAAAAGTTTCGCTGTCATGCTTACTAAGCGATACTTGCAAAAGAATGTGCAGACTAAAACCAAGCTTATTAAAGTTAATTTCTCGTTTAAGTTGCCCCATTACTTGGGATTCAATTAAATTTTTAATACGACGGTGAACTGAACTGACAGAAAGATTAATACGCTCTGACAATTCATTCAGATTTACATCTTCATGAGTCAAAATTTCAAGAATTTGCTTATCAAATCGATCTAATTCCATAGTACAGTCCATATGATTTCTAAATTATTTTATCGGAACTGCTTAAAACAAATTTTTAAGGGTCAAGGGAAAACATACGTTTAACTTTTGACAATGTTGTATGGATAACACGAACATTATTCCGATAAACTTTTGGTTTATCTTTGTCTCAAAGCCGAAACAAGACCTTTTGAGTAAATGTTCGACTCATCTCCCAATAGTCAAACAACTCGTTTCGATCCCCATCACACCCTGAAACATAAGATAACAAAGCCTTCTTACAATTATTTCCCTCTTTTAACTTTTTTTAAAGTAAATTTGGAAAATATTTCTAATATTTTTATCTAAAAACGAATTTTCTTTTAATAAATCATGTTATTCATTAATAATTTCTTAGATTTTGATAGTTACCCCATTTAATTTCTCATAAAAAAGCCCTGATATTTTGTATCAAGGCTAATATTGATGTGGATTAGCGATCACATTCCACGCCAATCCACTCGCGCGTTACGTTCAGTCGCATAAATACGCTGTACATATTGTCCTAATGGTAGATCAAGTAAATCGTCATGATATTGTTTCAATTCACCTGAAAATTGCTCAAGATCATCATTTTCAAGTTCCCAAGGAGTACCCTTGATCACAAGCAGCGGTGCCAGCATAGAACAGACCGCAATATCGGCTAATCCCAAACGATCTCCAACCAAATAACGTCCTTGATTATCGATCAAACGCTGATTTAAATCTGCAATTAATTCTGTCATTCGTATTTTCGATTTTTCAACTTTTTCTGGATTCAGTTTGTAATTCGTTGAAACTAAACTCTTCAAAATAGGTTTTGAGATTTTCTCAAATTGGCGTAAGTAACCCTGTTCACCCATCATAATTTCAAGTGGATGATCACCAATAGAAAGTGCCTGTGCTAATGTCCAACGGCGAACATGAATCCCTAATTCACCCGCAAGCTCATCAATATCAAGAGCTTGTTTGCGTAAGCTTTCGTCACGTCTAAGTAATGCATGTTCGGGATAAGTCGCATCAAGATACAGGGCGATCTTGGTTGAGTCTGCAACCCAGCGTTTATCATCTTTCAACATTGGCAAAAAGTATTGCCCAGATTTGAGATAGGTAAACGCGCGATGAAAACCTGGAATTAAATTATGTGCAACATAGTCCAATTCCTTATGATCTAACAACCAGCGAGCTTTTTCACAATAGTGAGATAAAGGAAATTGGTATAAAACCCGCATAGACACTCCAAATTTATTTTTCTATTCGATCAAACATAAAGTTTTCCCTACTTTAGAAGTAAAAGTGAATGATTACAATGTCGTTTTTGCTCTATCTTTTTTAATTTTGGCTAAAGCATGCTATACATTTTTTAGATGAAGTTATTCTATTTAGTCATAAAAAAACTGTTTTTGTAGCTTCCGTTTTGCATCAAAAGTGATAAACAATTGTTTTCACTAAAATTTAAATATCACTTTTTATTTCATTTTTCTCATAAAAAATGCTTAACAATTATTGTGATATACAAGCCAAAACTGATGGTTTAGTGGAAAAGTAAAATTTTTGTAAAGTTCCTCTTATCTATTAGAGGTGTCTACATGTCCAGTAATCAATCAGTGATCCAAGCTCCAGTACAACTGATTTTAAATGATCAGCAGGCCATTAATGCTGCCTATCAAGTTGCTGACTTTGCATTAGAAGAACGAAATAAACGAGACCAAAATCGTATTTTGCCAACGGAACAAATCAATCAGTTTAGTCAAAAGGGTTTAGGCGGTATCCGTATTCCAAAACAATATGGTGGTGCTTTTGTCTCCAATAAAACCTTAGCCCATGTGTTTCGTATTTTGAGTAAAGCCGATGCCAATGTTGGGCAAATTCCACAAAACCAATTCGGTCTTTTAAATTTTATTAATATCACGGGTTCAGATGCACAAAAACAGTTTATCTACACTGAAATTCTTGCAGGTAAACGCATTGCAAATGGTGGACCTGAAAAAAATTCCAAAGATACCAAAGCCATTCAAACCACGTTAACGTTGGAAAATGGGCAATACTTTTTAAATGGAGAAAAGTTTTACTCGACTGGAACCAGCTTTGCAGACTGGATAGCGATTCGTGCCTTACACCCAGATGGTTATACCGTATTGGCGATCGTTGATCGACATGCCGCAGGTGTTGAAGTGATTAATGACTGGAATGGCTTTGGTCAACGCACTACAGCCAGTGGAACGGTAAAACTACGCAATGTTGTCGTTGATCCTGCACTATTTTTTGATGAGCGCATTATTGCTGATACTCCAAATGTTCGCGGTGCGTATTCTCAGCTTCTACAAGTTGCCATTGATGTTGGCATCGCCGAAGCAGCTTTTGATGACACTTTATCCAGCATTCGTAAAGCACGTCCCATTATTGATGCTGGTGTAGAAAAAGCCAGTGAAGAACATTACACCTTACAAGAAGTTGGTAAGCTCAATATCCTTCTCGATGCAGCTATTTTATTACTAGATGAGGCAGCAGAATATCTAGATGAACTGGATCAACTCACTCAGATTTCTAGCGAGCAAGCCGCGCGCGCCTCTATTTTAGTGGCAGAAGCAAAGATATATGCCAATGATTCTGCCCTGCATATCTCAGAAAAATTACTCGAACTTGGTGGCAGTCGTGCCAGCCTGAGCCAACACAATCTTGATCAGCATTGGCGTAATGCCCGTGTGCATACCTTACATGATCCTGTGCGTTGGAAATTCCATGCGATTGGTGACTATTACCTGAATGGTACTCACCCTGCCCGCCATGCTTGGATTTAAGGAGTAAATCATCATGACCTCATATCAAGAATTAGAAGGTTTTGCCAAAACCCATATTAAAGCAGCGCGTATTATTCAAAACGATGCAGAAGCCCTAGAAATTGCAACTCAACTCAGTCTACAGTTTAAACAAAATGCTGTGGAACGTGATACCAATCGAAACTTGCCATTTAGAGAAATTGAAGCCTATAGCCAGTCAGGTTTATGGGCGATTACCGTACCTAAACAGTATGGTGGTGCAGAAGTTTCAAGCTTAACCGTAGCTAAAGTGATTGCCCTGTTTAGCGGTGCGGATGGTTCAATCGGTCAGATTCCACAAAACCATTTTTATGCATTGGAAGTATTGCGCAATACTGGTACGGAAGCGCAAAAGAAACGCCTCTATCAAGAAGTGTTACAAGGTGCGCGTTTTGGTAATGCACTGGCTGAATTTAAAACACGTACCTCTGCACATAAGCAAACCACATTGATTCCAAGCGAAAACGGTTATCTGATCCAAGGGGAAAAATTCTATTGCACTGGTAGCCTATTCGCCCATCGTATTCCAACCTTAGTGGTGAATGAATCTGGACGCGAATTTTTGGCTTTTGTACAAAGAGACAGTCAAGGATTAGAACTGATTGATGACTGGTCTGGCTTTGGGCAACGGACTACTGGCAGCGGTACAGTCAAATTTCATCAGGTCTTTGTTGCCAAAGAGGATGTGATTCCTTTTGATACCGCCTTTAAGCAGCTATCTTTGGTAGGACCATTTGCTCAAATCATGCATGCCGCGATTGAAGTCGGGATTGCTCGTGCTGCTTTTGAAGAAACCCTAGAACGTGTACGTGTTGCCCGCCCATGGATTGATGCCAATATTGATTCCGCCACTCAAGACCCCTTAACCCTATCTGAGCTGGGTCGTGTGGCAACCGATGTCAAAGCCAGCGAATTACTCCTCAAACAAGCAGCTCGATCTGTAGATATCGCCAAACAGGATCTCAATGCGGAAACTTTAGCCAAAGCCTCAATTGATGTGGCAAAAATACGTGCGCATAGTACGGAAACTGCATTAAAGGCATCATCAAAACTGATTGAATTAGCTGGTAGTCGTGGCAGTCAACGTGTAGATGGGTTGGATCGTCATTGGCGAAATGCACGTGTACACACCTTGCATGATGCTGCACGCTGGAAATATTACTTTATCGGTAATTATGTGTTGAATGGCATTCTGCCTCCACGTCGGGGGACTTTGTAATGAGCCAAACGACTGCTAAAAAAATCTTGTTAAATGCCTTTGATATGAACTGTGTCGGTCATATCAATCATGGCTTATGGACGCATCCGCGTGATCAATCACATCGCTTTAATGAACTGAGTTATTGGACTGAATTGGCACAAACTTTAGAACAAGGTTTATTTGATGGCTTATTCCTTGCAGATATTACAGGTGTTTATGATGTCTATCAGAATGGCATTGATCTCACCCTGAAAGAATCGATTCAGTTACCAAGTCATGATCCTTCCACTCTAATTTCGGCGATGGCTTTGGTCACGCAGAGTTTGAGTTTCGGCGTCACGGTCAATCTTAGCTATGAACAGCCTTATCAATTTGCACGGCGTTTTGCCAGTCTTGATCATTTGACCCAAGGTCGTTTGGGCTGGAATATTGTCACAGGCTATCTAGATAGTGCCGAACGGCTAATTGGGCAAAAAGGTTTAAAAGATCATGATGCACGCTATGATCAAGCCGAGGAGTTTTTACAACTTTGCTATCAATATTGGGAAGGTTCTTGGGAAAATAATGCCTTAAAGAAAGATAAACAACAGCGCGTTTTTACTGACCCGAACAAGGTTCACTCGATCAATCATCAAGGTCAATATTATCAAAGCCAAGGTGTATTTCAAGTTGCGCCTTCGATTCAACGTACCCCAACACTCTTCCAAGCAGGTGCTTCACCGAAAGGACTGCAGTTTGCCACGCGTCATGCCGAATGTATTTTTATTGGTGGTGATCAACCAGAAAAGATTCGTCAACAAGTCAAGAAAATACGTCTACAAACAACACAGCAAGGTCGAGATCAAGATGCGATTAAAATCTTTGTCGGCATTACCGTGATTGTGGCTGAAACACATGAACTTGCACAGCAAAAACTGGCTGAATATCGCCAATATGCCAGCCCTGAAGCAGGTTTAGCGCATTATGCCAGTTCAGTCGGGATTGATCTTTCACAGTTTGCAGATGATGAAACGATTCCTTATCAAAAGAGCAACAGTATTGCTTCAGTCAATGAGAAATTTAAAGAACAGCGCATCAGCAAAAATGATCTAAAAGCCCAACATGTGCTGGGTGGACGTTATCCCCTAATTGTAGGGAGTGGTGCTGAGGTTGCGGAATACCTGATTGATCTGCTTGATCAGACTGGTATTGATGGTTTTAACCTGACGCGTACGGTTGCACCTGAATCGCATCAAGATTTCATTCGACTGGTCATTCCAGAGTTACAACAACGTGGACGTTATAAAACTGAATATGCCACAGGTTCATTACGCAATAAGCTTTTTGCCCAAGGCGATCATTTAGCTGCCAGCCATCCTGCCGATCAGTTCCGATGTAGACCGCATAACAACACAGATACCCTAAAAATAATTGAAGAAATTAGTGCTTAACATTAAAGAAAAGAATTGGAGAAATATATGGCTCAAACAGCCTCTAAAAAATGGCTCGGTATTGGCCTTGTCGTCGTCGTTGCGATTATTGCCTTATTGATTTGGAATAAACAAAGACAGAACCATAGCAGTGAACTGGTGATTGGGATCAGTCCTTCTTTTGCTCATCCACTGCAAGTTGCAGCAGATGAAGCCAAACAACAAGGTTTGAATGTCAAATTGGTCGAGTTTTCAGACTGGAATACCCCAAACATCACTTTGAATCATGGCGATATTGATGCGAACTTTTTCCAGCATCAACCTTTTTTGGATAATGCCATTAAAGAAACTGGCTTTAAATTAAAGTCATTTGCTGCGGGTGCGGCTTCACATGTTGGACTGTATTCAAAAAAATATAAAAGTTTTGATGAACTTCCGAATGGTGCAACTGTTGCGATTCCGAATGATCCTGTCAATCAAGGGCGTGCTTTATTGCTATTGCAACAAGCTAAGTTGATTGAGCTGAAAGACAGCAATAATCACCTTTCTGCACTGAAGGACATTACCGCGAATCCGAAGAACCTGAAATTTACCGAAGTTGAAGGCCCGCAAACTGCGCGTGCCATTGATGATGTTGATCTCGCTTTTGGCTATCCACATTACTTACGTTTAGCCAAAACGGCTGATCCTGAAAGTGCCTTATTGTTTGATGACAACACCAATAAACGTTATGCGATTTTATTTGTGGTTCGTGATGATTATCAGGACAAAGACAACAAGCTACAGAAATTTGTCGAGATTTATCAAAACTCAGCAAAAGTTAAAGCAGCCTTGGATAGCGATTTCGGTCCAACGTTGTGGTTCCCAGGTTGGAAATAAGGAGAACAATCATGGTGAGTTTTGGTTCACAGGTCGATTTTTCAGTCCCGCATCTGAAAATACGCGGTTTAAATAAGTTTTATGATGTACAGGGCCAACGCTTACATGCTTTAAAAGACATTAATATTGATATTCCCAAAGCACAGATTGTTGGGATTATCGGGAAAAGTGGCGCTGGTAAATCATCCCTACTCCGCACCCTCAATGGACTGGAGTCGATTGATACTGGCAGCATCCTGATTCATCAACAAAATATTGCTGAACTCAACCATGCCGAGTTGATCAAGACCCGGCAGAAAATTGGCATGATTTTTCAGCATTTTAATTTAATGTCTGCCAAAACTGTGTGGGAAAACGTGGCTTTACCGCTACGTATTGCGGGTTATGACAAGGCTGAGATCGAACAGCGGGTCAGTGAGGTACTGACGCTGGTGGGATTAGAGGCAAAGCGAAATGATTACCCTGCTCAACTGTCTGGTGGACAGAAACAACGTGTTGGGATCGCGCGTGCCTTAGTTTCTCAGCCTGAAATCCTGCTCTGTGATGAAGCCACCTCAGCACTTGATCCTGAAAGTACTGCCAATATTCTGTCCTTATTAAAACAGATCAACCGAGACCTCGGTTTAACCATTGTCTTGATTACGCATGAAATGCAGGTTATCCAAGAAATTTGCGATCAGGTGATTGTAATTGATCAGGGTGAAATTGTTGAAGCTGGACAAGTCTGGTCGGTATTTTCCAATCCACAACAACAGATCACACAGGAATTACTCAACTTTGAACAGGTGAATTTACCCTTTGAGTTGAGCCAAACCCTTCTGCCTCAGAGTACGCATCAGATTTTAAAATTGAAATATGTTAGTGAATCGAAATCGGTGCCTGATTTATATGAGCTATTGGATGGCTTTAATAGTCCAGTTCAAGTTTATCACAGTCAAATTGATAGCATTCAGCAGCGTACCATCGGCTCATTGATCATCGGGATTCGCAATCTCGAATTTGGTCTCAACCACTCACAATCTGAAAAACATCCTGCAATTACACAACTTGAGGTGATCGGTTATGTACAATCAACTCATTGATCTGCTACTGACAGGTACGACCGATACTTTAATCATGGTCGGTGTTTCTGCGATTCTCGCCTTTTTAATTGGTCTGCCGATTGCCTTAATTTTGGTGAGTACTGCAGATTTTGGGATTTATCCTTCCAAGAAAATTAATCAGTCATTAGGCTGGGTGATTAATATTACCCGTTCTGTACCCTTCCTTATTTTGATGGTGGCTTTGATTCCATTTACCCGATGGATCGTCGGCACCAGTTACGGCGTCTTGGCTGCAATTGTGCCCTTAACCATTGCTGCGATTCCGTTCTTCGCCCGTATTGCGGAGGTCAGTCTACGTGAAGTAGATCAAGGGTTGATTGAAGCAGCACAAGCAATGGGCTGTAACCGTAAGCAGATTCTTTGGCACGTGCTGCTTCCGGAAGCATTACCCGGAATTATTGCAGGTTTTACCGTGACTATTGTCACCATGATCAGTTCCTCTGCCATTGCAGGTGCGATTGGTGCAGGTGGGCTCGGTGATATTGCCTATCGTTATGGCTATCAGCGTTTTGATATGCAAGTCATGCTGGCGGTAATTTTGGTCCTAATTGTTTTGGTCATGTTGGTACAAACGACAGGTGATAATATTGCCAAACAACTCGATAAACGAAAAGTTTGATCCTGAATTATGAATCCTCACTAGCCATGACCTGACTTTGTCATGGCTTTCATGTAAAATCAGCAACAATTTTTAAATAACACATTTGTGAGTGGTTTCATGGGTTTTAATTGCGGTATTGTTGGTCTGCCAAACGTAGGTAAATCTACATTATTTAATGCATTAACAAAGGCAGCGATTGCTGCTGAAAACTTTCCGTTCTGTACCATTGAACCAAACACAGGCATTGTTCCTGTTCCAGATCCACGTTTAGACAAACTTACAGCAATTGTTAAACCACAACGTGTTATTCCAACTACGATGGAATTCGTTGATATCGCAGGTTTGGTTGCTGGTGCTTCAAAAGGTGAAGGTCTGGGTAACCAATTCCTTGCAAACATCCGTGAAACTGATGCAATCGCACACGTAGTACGTTGTTTTGAAGATGAAAACGTGATTCACGTAAATGGTAAAATTGACCCATTAGATGACATCGCAACCATCAATACTGAACTTGCACTTGCTGACCTTGATACTGTTGCAAAAGCATTACTACGCTTAACTAAAGCAGCTAAAGGCGGTGACAAAGATGCAATTGCCACTAAAGCAGCATTAGAAAAAATCCAACCTTTACTCGATGAAGGCAAACCAGCTCGTGCCGCTGACCTATCAGATGATGAGCGTAAAGCTGTTCGTGGTTTTGGTTTAATGACACTTAAACCAACCATGTATATTGCCAACGTTGCAGAAGATGGTTTTGAAAACAACCCACATCTTGACGCAGTTAAAAAACTTGCTGCTGAAGAAAATGCAATCGTTGTACCACTTTGCAATCAGATCGAAGCCGAAATTTCATTACTTGAAGATGAAGACCGTGCTGAATTCTTAGAAGCAATGGGTATGGAAGAGCCAGGTCTAAACGTAGTGATTCGTGCAGGCTATAGCTTACTTGGCTTACAAACATACTTTACTGCAGGCGTACAAGAAGTTCGTGCTTGGACAGTTAAAGTGGGTGCGACTGCGCCACAAGCGGCTGGTGTGATTCACACTGATTTTGAAAAAGGTTTTATTCGTGCAGAATGTATTTCTTACGATGACTTTATTCAATACAACGGTGAAAACGGCGCGAAAGAAGCAGGAAAATGGCGTCTAGAAGGTAAAACTTATGTCGTTCAAGACGGTGATGTCCTTCACTTCCGTTTCAACGTATAAATCAAAGTTTTGATTTCCAAACCGCCAATTTGACCTGATTGGCGGTTTTTTTATTTTTTTATTACCACTTAAATTTAAAAACAACTTATAACAATAACTTTTTCAATTGTTGCGTGACATGCAATCTCGCTTTTTTCTGCTTAAAGATAGTTGGGATATGTAATAAAAAGAAAGAATGTCGATAATTTTTGTGGTCTCTTAGGTTTTCATTTAGATAATGATACAGATCCAAAGCAGCCTCACGATGAAACGCCCATAAAACTTGCTGTTTATACATCACAGTGTAATAAGCATCATTCGGCCAGTTTAAATGATGCTTTTGTTGACAATTACATGATTCGCAAACGACTCCTCCATGACTTAGTCTGGAATAACGTGCATGCCAAACTGTTGCATCATAGCCTTTAGGTAAGTCTTGAATTTGTTCAATCGGAATTGATAAATTTGGATAATAAAATGCAGCATGCCAATAAGCTCCGCAACTATCCTGAAAGCGCTCATATTCAAAATCAGCATGTTGTTGGAAATACTCGACATCTTTCTTGATTGTTATCTTGGCTATTCTGGCAAATTCGAAATTAGCTTTACCGACACAACAACATGGACATTTAATTTCTAATTTTTCAGGTAAGGACCAATATTCATAAATTCCTGTCATTTGCTCTTTAATAATAAATCATCAACCTAAACCGAAAATAAGCTTAGCAATTAGATCAAGCTTTTAGAATCAGTAAATGAAAAAGCCAAGTCGTTATGAGCTTGGCTTTTTAACTTGCAATAGATCAATTAAGACGCTGTTTGCGGTTTCATATCCATTTCTGCACGTTTCATTTGTGCTTCTTTTAAAATACGTTGATGTAATTGCTTACGGAATCCAAGTAGAAAAACGAACTCTGCTAATACAAATAGAGGTCCTATTGCTAAACCAATCAAATCATCAACAAATGCAGGTTTTTTCTTCTCGAAATAATGCCCTACAAATTGAAATACCCAACCTACTACAAAAATACCGATACTCGCTCCTAACCAGCTCCACATCGGTAATACGGCTATTTTTACTGCAAGTGGATATGCTGCGATGAATATAATCAACATTAGAATGCCAAATAACTTATCCAGTGATATATAGTAAATCGCACTCAATACAATCAGTATCGATGCCAAAGTCACTGAAACTCCTGATATTTCCACACCCGCACGCGCAGTTAAGCATAAAATTGAAAAAACAATCAGTGGAATGCCCACAAAATGGGTCACAATATTTTTCTGATCCAAATGATATGCAGCATACTGACTGAGTAGACGCGCCAAATTTGTCATTTTTAATTCCTCATATTATTTCTATATGTTATTAATCTATTACAAATCAGCAAATAAAATTGTCATGTAGCTGACAAATGGATTTATATTTTTAAAAGGAAATAGAGTGTTAGATCCCATTAATATACACCATTTACAGCAAAATTCATGGTTTAGTCATCTTGCAGAGCCTTTCAAGCAGTTCATTTTGGATTATGGTAAGAAACTTATAATTGAAAAAAATGCCGCTGTGTTTAATGCTCAAGATCAATTTGATGGTGTGTATGGTGTTCTCGATGGATCAATTAGTTTGGGTTATATAGACGTTAACGGTAATGAAGCAATTGCTGCTATCGCTGAACCAATCATGTGGTTTGGCGAGATTTCTCTCATAGACAAACAACCACGCTCTCATGATGCTATTGCGTTGAAAAAAAGTGTTGTGCTTCAAATCCCAGCTCAACCTCTGAACGAGTTTTTATCTAAAAATCCCTATTATTGGTATTTCTTTGCCCTACTGACCAGTCAAAAACTTCGCTATGTTTTTTTAGAGCAAATTGCAATTCAGACTCAAACGATCAGTCAGCGTCTTGCTCAACGCTTATTATTTATATTAGAAGGTTACGGTAACCGTTCATCCATTCAAGATCTAAATATTCAAATCTCACAAGATCAACTTGCCAATATGCTGACAGTCTCTAGGCAAACTGTAAATCAAGAATTGAATGCTTTCGAAAAACAAGGAATCATTCAATTAGGCTTTAAAAAAATCATCGTTATAAATTTAGATGGGTTGAGACATTTAGCTGCTGTGAATAATCTGAATCATTAAAAATAAATTCTTTGTTTGATATCCCAGATTTATTTTTCTAATAATGAGCAATCTAAAAACCTGAAAATAAAAAATTTGAAAAATAGAAGCTACATAAAACCTAAAGCGAAAATCGTATTCTCGCTTTAGGCGCAAATTTAAATTTACTTCGGTGAAGTATTACCTAATGCTGGATTATCAATTGCATCCTTACACTGGGCTTTATCGCGCTCATAATCTGATTGCTTCTGACCTGAGTTATTTGCATTGTCTTTAACATCTCTAGCCCAACTATCTAGGCTTGTGAGCGCTTTACGACATAAAGCATATTTCCCTTCCGTCACAGAATCAGTCATTTTGACATTAATACGCCAATCTGTACTCAACTGACGGATAGGCTTTCTCACCTTCTCTTCGATATCAGTAACTTGCTTGTTGTATACAAGTACATCTATCTCATTAATTAACTTCCAAGCAGCATTTGCATATGTTGTAGCGTCATTCGTTAATTTTGGAGCTGGTTTGATTTCAACCTTTTTCTCGCTTTCACTGTTTGAGTTACCACATGCAGCTAAAAAAGGACAAATCATCAGTGCTGCTAAAAGATGAACTCTTGCATTTAACATATCAATTCGCCGATGAAAAATTTTGTCTTTATGCTAGTCAATTTAGTCATAATTCTCAACGGCTGTTGACACATTATCATGCAGCTATGACATTAATCGTTTTAGACTCAATAAAATCATTTAATTTATATAAATAGTTGTCTTTCCATCTTGGATAAAGAAACTTAAAGCCATTATTTGTCTAACAAAAACCTAGTATTTTTGTTCCTAGCGAGCTTAATTCAACAAAAAGTTCTGCTATGCTTAAACACAAATTACTCAGGATAGGATTATGCGCATGAGCGTCACTCTTGGAACTCCACTTCAATCTTCTGCATTTAAGGTTTTACTGTTAGGTTCTGGAGAGCTAGGTAAAGAAGTTGTTATATCTTTACAACGTTTAGGTGTCGAAGTTCATGCTGCTGATCGTTACGACGATGCACCTGCTATGCAAGTTGCTCATTATTCATATACTTTGAATATGGCTGATCCTACCGAATTAAAACAACTGATTGAAACAATCAAACCTAATCTAATCGTTCCAGAAATTGAAGCAATTGCGACTGAAGTTCTCGTCGAAATCGAACAGTCTCAAACGGCAACGGTGATCCCATCAGCAAAAGCTGTAAACCTTACGATGAATCGTGAAGGTATTCGCCGTTTGGCTGCTGAAGAACTTGGTTTACCAACTTCTGCATATCGTTTCGCGAGTACTTTGGAAAGCTTCCGTGCTGCATGCGATGATATTGGTTATCCAAACTTTGTAAAACCTGTTATGTCATCTTCTGGCAAAGGCCAATCTCGAGTAAAAAACTTTGAGGAAGTTGATGCAGCTTGGGATTATGCAATGCAAGGTGGTCGAGTTAATCAAGGCACGGTGATCATTGAATCACAAATAGATTTTGATTTCGAAATCACCCTACTTACAGTTCGTGCGAAAAACCCTCAAACTGGTGAGATTGAAACACATTACTGTGATCCAATTGGGCATCGCCAAGATGCTGGTGATTACGTAGAAAGCTGGCAACCTCAAGCAATGACTGCTGCAGCTTTACAAGAAGCAAAACGAATTGCTAATAAAGTTACGACTGCTTTGGGTGGTTGTGGTATTTTCGGTGTAGAGTTATTTATTAAAGGCGATAAAGTTTGGTTCAGTGAGGTATCACCTCGTCCTCATGATACTGGATTAGTTACCCTCGCTTCTCAGTTCCAAAGTGAATTTGAACTTCATGCACGTGCGATTCTAGGATTACCAGTCAATACTGAACGCCATAGTGTTGCTGCAAGTGCAGTGATTTATGCGGGTGTTGATGCAAAAAATCTTAGTTTTACTGGCTTGAATTTTGCTTTAGCAAACCCGAACACTGACTTGCGTTTGTTTGGTAAGCCTGAAGGTTTTAAACGCCGCCGTATGGGTGTTGCTACGGCACGTGCTGAAAATACAGACTTGGCTCGTGAACTGGCAAAACAAGCCGCAGATCAAGTGAATGTTCAAACCAACGTTTAACCTAAATTGAGTAGACCCATTTTCATGATCAATACATCTCCATTGTTGAACTATGTCACCAGTCATCATGATATTAAAGCTATTAACCAATGGCGAACCGATGTAGAAAAGCAATTACAAGAGAGTTATGAAAATGGGCAATCTATTCGTGAAGTTATTAAAGCTCGATCAAACTCTATTGATGAAGCATTGATTTTTTTATGGAATCATGCAGGTTTAGATCAAACGAATTTAGGTTTGTTCGCTGTAGGTGGATATGGTCGCCGCGAAATGCTGCCATATTCAGATACAGATATTATGATCTTGTCTGAGGATGAGATCAGTGAAGAACATGAAAAGCTTATTTCTTCTTTCATTTCCTCTTTATGGGATGTTGGTAATTTTAAACCAGGTACCAGTGTACGCACGATTCAAAACTGTGTTGATCAAGCATCAAATGATTTAACAGTCGCTACTACCTTGATTGAAGCACGCTTGATCACAGGTAATGAAAATTTAGCAAAATGGCCACGTCGAATTGTTGCACAGACATGGACGGATAAAACCTTCTATGATGCGAAAATGGAAGAGCAAGCTAAGCGTTATGCTCAACACAATAATACTGAAAGCAATCTCGAACCAGATATTAAAAATGCGCCTGGCGGTATCCGTGACATCAATCAAATTGGTTGGATTGCTAAACGCCATTTTCGTGTAAATCGTATTTATGATCTTGTGCATTTAGGCTTTATTACAGAATTTGAACTTGCAGTTTTAGAAGAAGCAGAGAGCTTCTTATGGGAAATTCGTAGCCATTTACATCGTTTAGCTAAACGTGATGAAAATAGACTTTTATTCGATCATCAAAGAGAGATAGCTGCTAAATTTGGCTATGTTCGTGAAGAAGGTCAACCTGCCAACTATGGCGTTGAACAATTCATGAAACGTTACTATCGAACAGCACAGCAAGTTTCAACACTGAACGAAATGCTTTTAGCATATTTTAACGAGTCAGTGATTACCCCTCGTTTACCAGACTATGAACGTCAAATCGAAGACATCAATGAACGTTTCAAAATCGTAGATGGTAAACTCGCAGTACAGCACCACAAAGTTTTCTCTGAAGAGCCAAGTGCAATATTAGAGTTATTCTATTTACTCGCCAATCGTCCTGAAATAAAAGGGATTCGTGCGCGTACATTACGACTACTTGTGCTCGCAGCTAAACGAATCGATCAACGCTTCCGCGATAATCCAGAGCATCAAGCACTCTTTATGTCGATTATTCGTTCACCCGATTTATATGACACTATGGTCGCGATGAAACGTTATGGTGTATTAGGTAATTACATCCCTGCTTTCGGTCAAATTACTGGGCTGATGCAATATGATCTTTTCCATATTTATACAGTCGATGCTCATACTTTATTACTGCTACGTAACTTAAGTCGTTTTAAAGAGCCTGAATTTGCGAAAGAGTTTCCTGTAGTGAGTTCAGTGTTTCAACGTATTTCACGTCATGACATCGTTTATCTTGCTGCAATCTTCCATGATATTGCCAAGGGTCGTGGCGGTGATCACAGTGAACTCGGTGCTTTGGATGCCATTGAATTCTGTCGCACACACGGATTTACTGAACGTGAATGTAAACTTGTGGCATGGTTAATCAACAATCACTTACTGATGTCACTCACTGCTCAGAAAAAAGATATTTCTGACCCTGATGAAGTGAAGGAATTCGCTGAAAAAGTTGGTGATATGGAGCATCTTGATTATCTATACACCCTTACGGTTGCAGATATCAATGCGACAAATCCAAAACTGTGGAATACATGGCGTGCTTCATTAATGCGCCAGTTGTATACCTATGCACGTGATGTGATTCGTTCAGGTCTAGGTCGACCAGTTGATTATCAAATGTTGATTGAAGATACCAAGTTCGCTGCAAGTGAATTATTAGTGAATGATTTTTCACTCGCTGAAGTAGAAAAGGTTTGGCAAGAACTTGGCGATGAATACTTTGTAAAAGAATCTGCAAATGAAATCGCTTGGCATACTCAAGCAATATTACAGCACGGGGATAACCCTGCTCCGTTGGTATTGTTACGTGCTCACCGTAATGCTGCGCAAGATGCAGTACAAATTTTTATTTATACCCGTGATCAACCAAACTTATTTGCCACAACAGTAGCCGTACTAGATCGTATGAACCTTGATGTTCAAGACGCCCGAATTATTACGGCAAGTACTGCTTTTAGTTTAGACACATATTTAGTCTTAGATCGTTTTGGCACCTTACTGACTGACCCAGAACGGGAACGAAAAGTGAAATTGGCATTGGTTGAAGCACTCAGCCATCCTGACCAATACCCTGGTATCATGCAACGCCGTATCCCAAGACATTTGCGTCATTTCGATGTTCAGAACACTGTCGATATCGCACTAAACCCTGCTTTACAACAGCATATGGTTGAAATATCAACACTTGACCAACCCGGTTTACTTGCACGTATTGGTGCTCTCTTCATGTTACAAGGTTTAGATATCCACTCAGCGAGGATTGCTACCCTAGGCGAACGTGCTGAAGATATTTTCTTTGTGACCAAAAAAAATGGTGTGTTGTTAACTGATGAAGAGGTCAAACTCTTTGCTGAGACACTAAAAGCGGCTCTCGATGAAGCATCAAACCAAATTTGTAATCCACCCTCTTAATTTTTATTGTTCGGTAACTGTTTAAATGAACTCTAGCTTGTCTTTATTGCATCCGTATCCTTTTGAAAAGTTAAATCAACTTTTTAAAAATGTGCAACCAGCCAATTTACCTTTGATTCCATTGTCTATTGGTGAACCGAAACATCCTGCACCTGAGTTCGTTAAACAAGCAATTATTGATAACTTTGCACATTTATCAACCTACCCAAACAGTAAGGGCTTACCTGAGCTGCGCCAAAGTATTGCAAAATGGCTTACAAATCGCTTTTCACTGAATCAAATCAGTGCAGAAGAACATATTTTGCCTGTTTCTGGCACACGTGAAGGAATCTTTTCTTTTGTACAAGCTTTGATTAAAAGAGAAGATGCGCCTTATATTGTAATGCCAAACCCTTTTTATCAGATTTATGAAGGTGCTGCGTTACTTGCTGGTGCAAAACCATATTTCATTAACTGTACAGAAGAAAATGGTTATTTAGGCGATTTTGATGCTGTACCTGCAGAAGTTTGGGAAAAAACAGCTTTATTGTTTGTATGTACACCAGGAAATCCAACGGGAACCGTACTCTCAAAAGAACAATTTAAGAAGCTAATCGCACTGTCTGATCAATATGGTTTTGTTATTGCTTCTGATGAATGTTATTCAGAACTTTGGTTTGACCAAGCACCAATTGGCCTTTTAGAAGTCTGTGCTGAAATTGGACGTGATGACTATAAGAATTGCATCGTATTTCATTCACTTTCAAAACGTTCAAACCTTCCGGGTATGCGTTCGGGTTTCGTTGCGGGCGACGCAGCATTATTAAAACCTTATTTACAGTATCGCACCTACCATGGCGCAGCAATGCCTGTTCAACATCAGCTTGCATCTATTTCAGCATGGAATGATGAAGCACACGTGGAAGAAAACCGCCAACAATACCGTGCGAAATTTGAATTATTCCAAAGCGAACTTGGTCATTTATTACCACTACAAAAGCCAGATGCTGGATTCTACTATTGGTTAAAAGTTGACAATGATGAAACTTTTGCTCAAATATTAATGGAAAAAGCACATATCAAAGTTCTTCCAGGTCGCTATTTATCTCGTGATACTGAACAAGGTAATCCAGGCGAAGGTCACGTGCGCATGGCTTTAGTTGCTGATCTCGCTCAATGTGAAGAAGTTGTTAAACGCCTAAAAGCAATTCTTTAAATACAATGAGTTCGGAATCTGTAAGTGATTTTTATTACAGATTCCGAAATAAAACTTAAACCTGACCAATAATTAGAATTGTAGCTATCAAAACCATCAACGTACCTGAAATTCGACTGACCACCCTAACAGCATGGGGTCTGGTACTTAATAGTTTCTTTGCTGCCAATCCAACCAATACATAAACAATTGCGCAGCTAATTAAATGAATAATGCCTAAAGAAAGGATCTGAGCTGTAGCTGAAAACTGCAAGTTTGGGTGAATAAATGGCGGCAATAGTGCAAAAAAGAGCAATAAAACTTTCGGATTTAAACCACTAATTCCCACACCTTTAACGAACCAAGACTTTGCTGAATCAAACGCAGATGTCTGTTGTTCAGTACTTGAGATGGTGGCTGGTCGAATCAACAAGCTTATACCCATCCACAGTAAATAACATGCACCAACAATCGTTAAAGATGTCAATAAAATTGGATAATGACTAACTAAAGTGCCAACACCAGCTGCAACACACAAAATCGCTAAAAAATGCCCCAGTACAAGCCCTGAAACTGCTGTAACAATAAACTTCCCTTTTATTCCCGCCAATATTGCATACGCCCAGTCAGCACCAGGTGTTAAAACAAACAAGATTGAAACACACCAAAAGGCAATAATTACATTTAAATCCATATCCATAACTCTATTTATTTCAATATACTACGATTGAAATGAATTTTTATTTCAACCATGTGTTGAAAAATCTATTGGAGAGAATATGCTTAAATGGTTAAAATGTTTTCCTAATTAATTTCTTTTATTTCTATTTATTCAGGAGATTCTTCTAAATGGATCGCACAGATAAGAAAATTCTTGCTGAATTACAAAAAAATGGGCGACTATCTATCACAGAACTCGCTGAAAAAGTAGGTCTAAGCTTGTCTCCCTGCCACCGTAGAGTGAAAGCTTTGGAAGAATCTGGTGTGATTAAAGGCTATCATGCGGATTTGGAAGCATCTCAAATTGGATTTAACTTCTCAGCCATCATTTTTGTGACACTTAAAGATGGAGATAAAAGCGCACTATCTCAATTTGAAGAAAAAGTCAGTGAAATAGCCAACGTTATTCAAGCACAACGTCTGTTTGGTAATCCTGATTATCTTCTCCATGTGGTTGCCAAAGATCTAGCTAGTTTTCAAAAACTCTATGATGATAGTTTATCGGCATTACCAAATGTGCAACGACTCACCTCAACGATTGTGATGAAAAATGTGGTGATCAACCGCTTATTACCTCTTTAAATATTCATAATATGTAGCCGCTTTCCATTCATTTGTCTCCCGACATATAGTGCATTTAAAAGCTATTCATCTGTCTATTAACTATTGACCATCTGTTGAAATGTTCGTCTATACTTAGGCATCAAAATTTGGTGACTATGGAAAGATGGCTCCTCAAACTTCACAAAATACAAAGAAAAAGGTTTGGTTGATTGCTGCAATCATTATTGTACTTATCACCGTTACATTTTTAATGTGGAAAACGAGTTCAAGTAAAAACTCAGATACAGATGATAAGCAAAAAAATGCTCAAACAAACACTCAAAAAGCTGCACTGACCGTAACAGTAGTTTCACCAGAACAACAAAACTGGAAACAAGTTTTTACTGCGAATGGAAATATTGCAGCTTGGCAAGAAGTTGTAATTAGCAGTGAGCTATCTGGACAGAGATTGACACGCGTGAATGTAAATGTCGGTGATGAAGTAAAACGTGGTCAAATTTTAGCTGAAATTAATAGTGAAACTATTCGTGCTGATTTAGCGGCAGCAAAAGCAAGCTATGCAGAAGCTCAAGCTGTCTTGGCTGATGCAATTACCAATAATAAGCGCATTCAACAGCTAAAAAATACTGGTGCTATTTCAGCACAAGAATCAACACAATATCAAACATCACAAGCAACAGCTCAAGCACGTTTAGATGCAGCAAAAGCACAAATTGAAAGCAATCAACTGCGCTTAGCCCAAACACAAGTCGTTTCTCCTGACAACGGTGTCATTTCTGCTAGAACTGCAACCGTTGGCTCTTTAGCACAAACAGGTCAAGAATTATTCCGCTTGATTAGAGATCATCGCTTGGAATGGAGAGCTGAAGTTACAACAACAGATTTATACAAACTTAAACAAGGCATGACTGCTCACGTTATTTCACCTGATCCTTCACAACCTAAAGTGACGGGGCAAGTTAGAATGATTGCACCAGTAATTGATCCTCAAACACGTTATGGTTTGGTATATGTTGATTTGCCAACAACTCAAGCAATTCGTATGGGAATGTTTGTAAAGGGAGAGTTTGATCTAGGTGAAAAAACAGCGATCACCATTCCTCAGACCGCTCTACTGCTCCGTGATGGATTTTCCTATGTTTTTGTACTTGATCAAAACAACCGTGTAACACAGAAAAAAGTAACAACAGGACGTCGACAGAATGATCGAGTTGAAATCTTAGATCTTCCGTTAAATGTAAAAGTGGTTTCTTCTGGTACAGGTTTCTTGACTGATGGTGATTTAGTGAATGTTGCGCAAGCAATTCCTGAAACGCCACTTACTCAAAAGCTTGTAAAATCGCAGGAGAAATAAAATGAATTTCTCAGCGTGGTCAATCCGAAATCCAATTCCAGGAATTCTTTTATTCATCATGCTTGGATTGGCAGGTCTGTTGTGTTTTCACTGGATGAAAATACAACAATTCCCTGATATTGAATTACCGATGGTGACTGTTTCCGCCGCATTACCAGGCGCAGCTCCACCACAGTTAGAAACAGAAGTTGCTCGAAAAATTGAAAACTCAATTGCAACGCTACAAGGTCTAAGAAATCAGTACACCAACATTCAAGATGGTGTTGTGACAGTCACCGCAGAATTTCAGCTGGAAAAGCCATTGCAAGAAGCTGTTGACGACGTGCGTAATGCTGTTTCACAAGTACGTTCAGATCTACCTGCTGATTTAAGAGACCCGATTGTTAGTAAAATTAATCTATCTGGTTCACCTATCCTCACCTATACCATCCAATCCCCTAAAATGGATGAAGAAGCTCTTTCATGGTTCGTGGATTACGATATTGCTCGTGCTATGTTACAGGTTAAAGGTGTGGGTGCTGTTGCTCGTGTTGGTGGTGTCACCCGCCAAGTTGAAGTCGAACTCGATCCTGAAAAATTACTGGCACTCAATGCGACTGCAACTGATATCACTCGCCAGCTTCGTTTGGTTCAACAAGATGCTTCAGGTGGACAAACCAAGATTGGTGGCAGTGAACAATCCATTCGTACGATTGCAACTGTAAAAACAGCTGCTGAAATTGGCGCCATGGATATCGCTTTAAGTGATGGTCGACATATCAGACTTGATCAAGTGGCTACAATTCGAGATGGAATAGCGGAACGACGTTCAGCAGCATTACTGAATGGACAACCAGTAATCGGTTTTGAGATCACACGAAGTAAAGGTGCAAGTGAAGTTGATGTTGAAAAAGGCGTTATTGAAGCATTAGATAAGCTTAAGGCATCTCACCCAGATATCAAAATCACAGAAGCCTTTAACTTCGTTAAGCCTGTTGCTGACAACTATAAAGGTTCAATGTCACTACTTTATGAAGGTGCAATTCTTGCAATTTTAGTGGTTTGGCTGTTTCTACGCGATTGGCGAGCTACGATTATTGCAGCAACTGCTTTACCTCTTTCTATTTTGCCTGCCTTAATCGGCATGTACTATTTTGGATTTACCTTAAACACAGTAACACTACTCGCTATGTCACTCGTCGTGGGTATCTTGGTGGATGATGCAATTGTTGAAATTGAAAATATCATTCGGCATCTACGGATGGGTAAAACACCATATGAAGCTGCTATGGAAGCAGCCGATGAGATTGGACTGGCTGTTATTGCAACCACATTTACATTGATTGCTGTATTCCTTCCCACGGCATTCATGAGCGGAATCGCAGGAAAATTCTTTGTTCAATTTGGCTGGACAGCAGCGCTAGCGATATTTGCCTCGCTTTTAGTCGCTCGATTATTAACACCAATGATGTCAGCTTATATTCTGAAGCCTTGGATTGGCAAAGTTGAGAACACAGCAGAAAACTCAGATGCAGATAGATTAAATGATCAAGGGACATCCAAGCTTGCACGTGACCGAGAAAAAGATGGTCGTGTTATGCGTGGTTATATGCGTCTAGTCACGTGGTGTCTAAATCACCGTTGGGTTACGCTTGGTGGTGCTATTCTGTTTTTCATCGGCTCAATTATGCTGATTCCGCTTCTACCTACAGGTTTTGTTCCACCACCTGACACAGGACAAACTCAAGTAAGATTAGAACTCACTCCAGGCTCACAATTCGCAGACACCTTAAAAACTGCTGAATACGCACGAAATCTTATTAAAGATCATCCAGAAATCAAAAGCATCTATACAACCATCGGTGGTGGTGCAGCTGGTTCAGATCCTTTTTCTGGTGGTGCATCCAGTGAACCTCGAAAAGCAACTCTAACAATCCAAACCTCAGAGCGCTCAGATCGTAGCTTAAGTTTGCAAGAAATCGAAAGTGAAATACGTCAGCGACTCGCTCCTTTACCTGGTGCTCGTATTCAAGTCGGTATCGCAGGGAACAATAGCCAATATCAACTCGCCTTATCAGGTGACGATCCTGAAGCTCTTATCTCAACAGCGCGTAAGCTGGAACGCGAATTACGCACAATTCCAAACATCGGCAGTATTACTTCCAGTGCAGCACTCATTCGTCCAGAGTTGGTTATTCGCCCAGATTTTGCTAAAGCAGCTGATCTTGGGGTTACAACTTTTGATATCGCAGAAACACTGAGGATTGCCACTGCAGGTGATTTCGACCAAAACCTAGCAAAATTAAATTTATCGCAACGACAAGTTCCTGTCGTGATCAAACTTCCGCTTTCTGCACGTCAAGATCAGGAATTGATTAAACGCTTAATGATTAAAGGAAGTCATGGTCCAGTGATGTTAGGTACAATTGCTGATGTCAATATTGAAAGCGGTCCATCACAAATCGATCGTTTCAATCGCCTGCGCAATATTAATTTTAATATTGAGTTGAATAACCAACCGCTTGGTGATGTAGCAGCAAAAGTTGATCAATTACCAACGATGAAAAACTTACCACCTACTGTGAAACGTACCAATATTGGTGATGCTGAGGTGATGCAGGAGCTTTTCTCAAGCTTTGGATTGGCAATGCTCACAGGGGTGCTATGTATCTATGTCGTTTTAGTGCTCTTATTCAAAGACTTCTTACAACCTATTACCATTTTGGTCGCATTACCATTGTCTTTGGGCGGTGCATTTGTATTGTTGCTTTTGGCAAAAAGCAGCTTTTCAATGCCAAGTTTGATTGGACTAATTATGCTGATGGGGATTGCAAGTAAGAACTCTATTCTTTTAGTCGATTACGCGATCATCGCAAGAAAAGAGAAAGATTATTCACGATTTAATGCTTTGCTTGATGCCTGTCATAAACGTGCGCGCCCGATTATTATGACAACCCTTGCTATGGGTGCAGGTATGCTACCTATCGCTTTGGGTATCGGAACAGATCCAAGCTTCCGTGCACCAATGGCAATTTCAGTAATTGGTGGTTTAATCACTAGCACTTTCTTATCTTTATTGGTTATTCCAGTGGTGTATACCTTTATTGATGATATTAATCGCAAGCTGCATAGCTTTAGAAAAACCAAAGATCAAGCGGTTGAACAGCTTTGATCTGTATGTGAAAAAGACGGTCTTATGACCGTCTTTTTTTAACACTTATATTATTGTTACTTTTTCGCCAAAGCTTTCTCAATATCAGCTTCTAAAGCTTCAGGTTTAGTAGTCGGTGCATAACGCCCCAAAACTTCTCCATTACGACCAACCAAGAATTTTGTGAAGTTCCATTTGATATTTTGACTACCCAAAATACCTTTTGCCTCACGTGTCAAAAATCTAAAAATAACGTGTGCTTCCGGCCCTTTCACATCAACCTTTGCAAACATTGGAAAAGTTACACCATAGTTCCTTTGACAAAAATTCCCAATTTCCTTATTTGTCCCTGGATCTTGCCCTCCAAATTGATTGCAAGGAAACCCTAAAATTTCTAATCCTTGAGATTTATATTTTTCGTAAAGCTTCTCAAGTCCTGCAAATTGCGGAGTGAAACCGCATTTACTTGCGGTGTTCACAATCAGCATGACCTTGCCTTTATAATCAGCGAGCGCCTTTGTTTCTCCCTCTAACAATTCAGCTTCAAACTGATAAATGTTACTCATGGATACGTTTCCTCGTCATTCTTTTCTTCTGTTTTAAGTTGTAATGATGCCGAATTCACGCAATAACGCAGTCCTGTCGGCTGTGGACCATCCTCAAACACATGGCCCAAATGTGCATCGCAATCATGGCAGACAATTTCTGTTCTGACCATACCATGTGATATGTCTTCGTGCTCTTCTATTGCAGTATTATCAATCGGTCGATAGAAACTTGGCCATCCCGAACCACTGTCGTATTTCGTTTCTGAAGAAAACAACTCAGCACCACAGCAACGGCATACGTAAATGCCATGTTGTTTGCTATTCCAATATTGACCTGTAAATGCGGGTTCTGTGCCTTTTTTACGAGTGATACGATATTCTTCTGGTGACAACTCTCTTTGCCATTCTCGATCTGTTTTATTCACTTTTCCCATAGCCAGCACCTATTATTTTGTTGTAAAAAATATCTTGATGATCATGCTTTATATTTACGCCATTCAAAAAAAAAACTCTAGTCTTTCAATGTGTAATTTATCGTAATTTAAGCACTTATATTAAAATAGCAAATAGTAAGCAAAATATTTTTACACAAGTAAGCAATTTTCATTTAAAACACCTTTCAAGTAAGCAGTCATAGTGGTATTCTTGTTCAGCGCGGTTGTATTGGACAAAAAATGTCACAGAAAAAAAGTGTGGTTTTTAAAAATCTATTACCAACCATCAGACAGTATCAACAATCTGGTTTTACGCATGAAAAAATTGTTGAATTACTGAGAGATCAACATGATCTTGATCTGGTTACAGTTGAAACATTTAAAAGTTATCTATATCGATATGCAAAAGTGAATCCCGCTATGCCTAAAAATACTGCTACATCCCACTCAGCTCAAATGCCTCGACAAATCAAAAAGTCTTCAAAGCTTGAGCATGTATGTTATGACATTCGTGGACCAGTATTACGCGCCGCCAATGAAATGGAGGAGCAAGGGCATAAAATTATTAAGCTAAATATTGGCAACCCTGCACCTTTTGGTTTTGAAGCACCACAAGAAATTATTAATGACGTAGCATTAAACCTACCGAATGCAATTGGATATACAGACTCAAAGGGGATTTTCCCTGCTCGTAAAGCCATTTGTCAGTACTATCAGCAAAAAGGCGTCTTTGACATGCATGTCAATGATGTCTATGTAGGTAATGGTGTTTCAGAATTAATCGTAATGGCAATGCAAGGTTTGCTAGATGATGGCGATGAAATGCTTGTTCCAATGCCAGACTATCCTTTATGGACAGCTGCGGTAAATCTGTCAGGCGGCACAGCAATCCACTATAAGTGTGATGAAGAAAACTATTGGTATCCAGATCTCGCAGATATGGAAAGTAAAATTACACCAAATACTCGTGGTATTGTTGTAATTAACCCAAACAACCCAACTGGTTCTGTTTACCCTAGACACGTTTTAGAACAGATCGTTGCTTTAGCGAAGAAATACGATCTCATTTTATTTGCCGATGAAATCTACGACAAAATCGTTTATGACGGAATTGAACACGTTGCTCTAGCAGCATTAGCTGGTGATCAATTATGTATTTCATTTAATGGTTTGTCTAAAGCATATCGAATTGCAGGTTATCGTGCTGGGTGGATGGCGATTACAGGTGACAAAGCACGAGCTGCTGATTATATCGAAGGTTTAGATATGCTAGCGTCAATGCGCTTGTGTTCAAACCATCAAGCTCAGTATGCGATTCAAACAGCATTAGGCGGCTATCAATCAATTAATGACTTGATTCGCCCTGGTGGTCGTTTATATGAACAACGCAATATTGCATGGGAAATGTTAAATGAAATTCCAGGTGTAAGTTGTGTGAAACCTGATGGGGCGATGTATTGTTTCCCTAAACTTGATCCTGAGATTTATCCAGTTGAAGATGATGAAAAGCTCATGCTTGATTTACTGAAAGCTGAAAAGGTACTTTTAGTACAAGGCACAGGATTTAACTGGCCAACTCCAGACCACTTCCGTGTTGTATTTTTACCAGCAGAAAATGAATTACGTGAAGCAATCAATCGTTTAAGCCGTTTCTTGGCAAAAATGCGCTAAGCATCTAAAAAAATCCCCCTCTGTAAAGGGGGATTTTTTATCAGTATTCTGAACTTTGAGTTTCATCCCACTGAGCTTCGTATTCTTTAGATTTTTTTAGATCTTGTTTCAGACCAAAACCACCTTTTTCATAGATACGAGCTAAATCCAACAAACACTCATTCTCACCCTGATCAACTGCAAGCTCGTAATATTCAGCCGCTTTTTTATAGTTTTTTGCGACGCCTTTGCCTTCTTCATATATATAAGCAATATTTGATGAACCCAAACCATTATCTGCCTCAGAAGCAAGGGTAAATAATCTTAGTGCTTCTTTATAATCCTGCTTAATACTACCCTTACCTTCCAGATAGAAAATTCCAAGATTATTGATCGCAGTTGGCTCATCTTGTTTTACCGCTAGCTGATAATAATGGAGAGCCTTTTTGAAATCCTGAGTGACTCCATCACTTCCATCATTATATAAGTGACCTAATTCAGCCTGAGCTAAATCTAATCCTCCATCAGCAGATTTAGTCATCCACTCCAAGCCTTTTTTACTATTCACCCCAACTCCTTCATCTCCATACAAATAGAGAAAACCAAGGTAGTATTGAGCATACAGTTGCCCCTTTTGTGCAGCTTGTGTGTACCATTTTAATGCAGTTGGATTATCTTCTTCTGTTCCCTCACCATAGTCGTACATGTAACCGACCGAAAAAAGTGCATCTGCATTTCCTTTCGCAGCTGACTTTTTGAACCACTCTAAAGCCTTACCAAAATCTTGATCAACATCATTTCCGTAGTAATAAGCATCACCTAAATTATTTTGTGCTTCAGCATTACCTGATTTTGCCTGCTCTACGAGTTCTTGGCTAAACGGAACATCTTCGGCATAAACAGTACTCGAAATAGTGACACTGCTACTCAATAGTATTGAAAGAACAATATTCTTTAATTTCATTATAAATTTCTCATGGATAAATTTTTTATTGGTCTCTATTTTAACGTCAAAAACATCCAAGTAAACTTAAATTTAAATTTACCAATTAGATGAAATAAACCCATCTTTTAAAAGCTCACTATAACCGTAGCACTTTGAGGTGAATGATTCAGAACAAGTTTTTTCACCACCCAATATCACATGAAAAATAAAATAATGGGAAATGGATAAATGTGTTAAAAAATATCAATGTTTGCTTTTTGCCATAGTACAAGTATTGAAAATTATGGTTCTGACAATACGACTAAAGCATAAAGTCTTCATATGAAAAATTAAAAATTGACCATTTGGTCATAAATACCATATGAAATTCATGATTTTCACACCTTAAAATAGCAATTAAATATTATAAATTTAAAACCCAACTTCTCATTGCTTCGACATAAATTAGATGTACTCGAAAAAAATATAATGCCAATGATTTTGATCTATAAAAATTTGAATAATATTCCAGTGTCATGTCGTGTGTAGACATAGCACATCTATGGAAAATTAAAATACAGGATTGTGATTAATGATTACTAAAACGGTTAAATCATTTGGATTAGCTTTAACACTGATTGCTTCATCAGTTGCGTTACATGCGAAAAACAATGTCGTAGTTGTAGCAACAGGTGGAACAATTGCTGGTGCGGGTGCAAGTTCAACGAACAGTGCGACATATACCGCAGCCAAAGTTCCAGTCGATGGTTTAATTAATGCTGTTCCTCAAATCAAAGATCTGGCAAATGTAAGTGGTATTCAAGCCCTTCAAATCGCTTCTGAAAATATCACTGACAAAGAGTTACTCTCCCTTGCTCGCCAAGTCAATGATTTAGTTAAAAAACCATCTGTAAATGGCGTTGTAATTACTCACGGTTCCGATACGCTAGAAGAAACTGCATTTTTTCTAAATCTAGTTATTCACACTGAAAAACCTATCGTTCTTGTTGGTTCTATGCGTCCATCAACTGCTCTTTCAGCAGATGGTCCACTCAATCTTTATAGTGCCGTTGCAATCGCTGCATCTGAAGAAGCCAAAAATAAAGGTGTTTTCATCGTGATGAATGATTCAATTTTTGCTGCGCGTGATGCAACCAAAGGGATTAACATTCATACCAATGCATTTATAAGCCAATGGGGTGCATTAGGTACAATCGTTGAGGGGAAACCTTATTGGTTCAGAAATAGTATCAAACGTCATACTAACAACTCCGAATTTAATATTGAAAACATCAAAGGTGATCAACTTCCGTTGGTTCAAATCACATATGGTTCAGGTTCAATGACACCAGAAGCTTATCTTGCTTATGCAAAAGCTGGAACGAAAGCGATTATTCATGCAGGAACAGGAAATGGTTCGGTAGCAAAATATCTTGTTCCGACATTGAAGCAACTACATGATGAACAAGGCATTCAAATTGTCCGTTCATCTCGCGTAGGTCAAGGTTTTGTATTACGAAATGCAGAACAACCTGATGATCAATACGGTTGGGTGGCTGGACATGATCTAAACCCACAAAAAGCTCGTATTTTGACTGCTTTAGCACTGACAAAAACTAATGATGCAAAAGAAATTCAGCGAATCTTTTGGCAATACTAATTGCTAAGCTGAAATCCAAATCGATGTTAATCAGTTGATCTGATTAGCATCGTTTTTTATTTATTCTTGGTTAGATCATTCCGAACAGCATTCTATTGCAAAAATATTAGACAACTGTCCTAAACAGAGCGTGTTAGAATATTCTTCAATCGCGTTTAGGATAGATTTATGCAGTTTGTTCATCTTGGTATTCACACAGAGTTTTCGATTACAGAATCGATAGTTCGCATACCTGATTTGGTCAAAGCTGCTGTTGCTGAAGAAATGCCAGCTTTAGCAATTACTGATCTTTCTAACCTACATGCCGCTGTTAAATTCTATGGTGCATGCTTAGGTAAAGGGATTAAGCCTATTATGGGCAGTGTTATTCGATTGAATGATGCTGAACATCGTGCAACTTTACTTGCGATGAGCAATACAGGTTGGCGAAATTTAACGGAAATAGTATCTAGAGGATTCATCGAAGGTCAGCAACTTAGTGTTCCTTGTGTTCAAAAAGAATGGGTATTAGAACAAGCAGAAGATTTAATCATTCTATTGGGGCAACACAGTGATGTAGGCAAAATGCTCTGCTCTTCCAACCCTCAGAAAGCAGAACCTCTTCTTGAAGACTGGATTAGTAAATTTGGAAATCGTGTCTATCTTAGTTTGACGCGCACAGATCGTGTTGGGGAAGAAGATTTTATTGTTGAGGCGGTAAAACTTGCTGCTAAGTACCAAATCGGTGTAGTGGCTCATAACGATATCCACTTTATCGAACAAGACGATTTTTATGCTCATGAAGCACGTGTTTGTATCGCAGATGGATACGTATTAGGTGATGATAAGCGTCCTAAACCGTATAGTCCTGAACAATACTTTAAAACAGCAGAACAAATGTCTGAGTTATTCTCTGACATTCCTAGTGCGATTGAAAATACTTACCAAATTGCTAAACGTTGCAACGTTGCCTTGCAGCTTGGTACCTATTTCTTGCCTGATTTCCCTATTCCTGATGGTTATACCATTGATACCTATTTCGAACATTTATCACGAGAAGGTTTAGAAGAACGTTTAAATCATCTATATCCAATTGATGAACGCGATGAAGATTGGCCTGATATTCGAAAGCCATATGATGAACGAATCAAATATGAAGTCGATATCATCCTCAAGATGGGATTCCCAGGTTACTTCCTTATCGTCATGGACTTTATCCAATGGGCAAAAAACAATGGTGTACCTGTGGGACCAGGGCGTGGTTCGGGTGCAGGTTCATTAGTTGCATATAGTTTAAAAATTACTGACCTTGATCCTTTACGGTACGACCTATTATTTGAGCGCTTTCTAAATCCTGAACGTGTCTCAATGCCTGACTTTGATGTCGATTTCTGTATCGCAGGTCGTGACCGTGTTATTGAATATGTTGCACAAAATTACGGACGTGAAGCAGTTTCACAGATTGCAACCTTTGGAACAATGGCTGCAAAAGGTGCAATTCGTGACGTGGCACGTGTCTTAGGTAAATCTTATGGTTTAGCTGACCGTATCTCCAAAATGGTTCCAACAAAACCATTGGGTGTAGACTTAAAACAAGCCATAGAGCTTGAACCACAACTAAAAGATATCGTCACCAACCCTGCAAACCCTGATCATGATGATGCTGCTGAAATTTGGGAAATGGCGCTCAAATTAGAAGGCATTACACGTAACACAGGTAAACATGCGGGTGGTGTTGTCATCGCACCTGGAAAAATTACAGATTACTCGGCCGTTATCTGTGATCCTGATGGCACAAACCGTGTAGCTCAATATGATAAAGATGATGTTGAAGCAGCAGGTTTGGTTAAATTCGACTTCTTAGGACTGCGAAATTTAACAGTAATTGAAGATGCTGTTCAAAATATTAATAAAAGAATTCAATCAGATGTCCCACTAAATATCGCTAATGTACCATTAGATGATAAAGATGCTTATCTCGTATTTGCTGAGGCAAATACGACTGCGGTTTTCCAGTTTGAATCCGTCGGCATGAAAAAGATGTTAAAGGAAGCTAGACCAAGCAAATTCGAAGAGATTATTGCTTTCGTTTCCTTGTATCGTCCTGGTCCGATGGACCTCATTCCAGACTTTATCCATCGTATGCACGGTGGAGAATTCGAATATTTGCATCCTTTGCTTGAAAGTGTCTTAGAACCAACCTATGGGATTATGGTTTATCAAGAACAAGTAATGCAGGCAGCACAGTTCTGCGCTGGCTATACGCTTGGCGGAGCCGACTTATTACGCCGTGCAATGGGTAAGAAAAAACCTGAAGAAATGGTAAAACAACGCCAAATCTTTATTAAAGGTGCGGCAGAAAAAGATATTGATGAAGCAACAGCGAACCATATCTTCGATTATATGGAAAAATTCGCGGGTTACGGTTTTAACAAATCACATGCGGCCGCTTATGCTTTAGTTGCTTACCATACTGCATGGTTGAAAGCACATTATCCAGCTGAATTTATGGCAGCGGTAATGTCATCGGAAATGCAGAATACGGATAGTGTCGTATTCTTAATTGATGACTGTCGTAATAACAAACTCGAAGTTCTTCCCCCTTCTGTAAATATGTCCTTGTATCATTTCCATGCCATTGATGAGCGTACAATCGTCTATGGTTTAGGTGCAATCAAAGGTGTTGGTGAGCAGGCAATGCAGTCTGTGATCGATTCACGTATTAAAGATGGACCATATAAAGATTTGTTTGATTTTTGCCATCGTATTGATCTGAAAAAAATTAACAAACGTACACTCGAAGCGCTTATTCGTGCTGGTGCACTCGACTGTTTAGGAATAGAACGTTCTAGTCTTATGGCTCAGCTTCCTGAAGCCGTTCAAGCTGCGGAACAAGCACGAAGCAATCGTGAAACAGGAATTATGGATTTATTTGGTGAAGTTGAAGAAGTTCAGCGTAAACCAACTAAACCTGTTAAACCATGGTCAGATGAAGTCCGTTTAAAAGGTGAAAAAGATACACTTGGACTTTACTTAACAGGACATCCAATCGATGTATATCGTTCAGAATTAAAAGCATTCATTCCTGCAAAACTGAATGAAGTTACCCCGACACGTCGTGGTGTAACCACGGTATTTGCTGGTTTGGTACTCGATGTAGCAAACTTTCCAAACCGTATCATGATCACTTTAGACGATGGTACTGCACGGATTGAAGTTAGTTGCAATCATGAACGTTTTCAAAGATATAAAGATATTGTGCGCTTAGAACAAGTCGTCGTGATCGAAGGCGAGATTTATGAGCGTGAAGGCTTTGACCGCCCAATGGCACGTTTAAGTAAAGCATTTAGTTTGAATGAAATTCGTCAAAAACGTGCTCAATCCATTCAAATACGTATGCCACACGATCTCATGACTAAATCTTTAGCAAAAGATATGCAAAACATTCTCTTACCATATTGCAATGTAGATATGTGTCAGCATATCGGTATACAGCTTCTTATCGATCAAAGTTTTGCGACAGCTGAGTTGCATTTAGGTGCTCAGTGGAAAGTTGCGCCTTTAGATGAACTGCTTGGTAAATTACGTGACTACTTTGGCAAAGATGCGATATATATTGAATATCAAGTAAAATCCAAAGCAGCAAAAGTCATTGAAACACCCAAAGTAAGTGTGGTTCCTCCTCCACCTGCAAATATGTCTATAGATGATGCTTTAGATCTGTATCAAGCCGAAGTTTCTCAATATTCTTAAAAATTGGATCATTTATGAACCTGTTTGACCAAAATGACGTGTCCAAACAATTGGATCATGTTCGTATTGTTATGGTAAATACGACTCTCCCTGCCAATATCGGTAGTGCACTTCGTGCCATGAAAACGATGGGATTGTCTAAATTAGTATTGGTAGCACCTAAAACCTATCCTCATCCTGATATTGATGCTTTAGCCGCTGGCGCCCAAGATTTAATCGAAAAAATACAAATCGTTGATACTTTGGAACAAGCAATTGAAGACTGCCATCTGGTGTTTGGAACCAGTGCTCGCAGCCGCACTATTCCTTGGCCTCTGCTTGATGTTCGCCCTGCAGCACAAGAAAGTTTAAAAGCAGCCAATTTAGATCAAAATATTGCAATCGTCTTTGGTCGCGAAGATCGTGGTCTGACCAATGAAGAGTTAGCATTAGCAAACTACCATTTAACTATTCCAGTCAATCCAAGTTATGGCGTTTTAAATGTAGCTCAGGCAATTCAAGTGGTATGCTATGAATTAAGGATGGCAGCACTTGAGCTCAATCAGCAAAACACTGATCAGACTGACCCGCAAGAACATATGCAGCTAAAGCAAAATCAAAGTATGCAATGGGATGAGCCATTGGTGACACAGAAACAAATGGAAGAGTTCTATCCTCATTTAGAAAAAATGCTAACTGAAATTGAATTCTTAGATCCAAATAATCCACGTTTATTGCCTTTGCGTTTGCGTCGTTTATTTGGAAGAATACAATTAGATCGTATGGAATATCATTTATTGCGCGGTATTTTCAGTCGAGTACAAGCTTTAGCCAATGGTTCATGGAAAAAAACACAGACGGAGGATCACTCTCATGATTAAACAGCTAAAAGAAGACATTGAAGCTGTATTTGCACGTGACCCTGCGGCTCGAAATACACTTGAGGTTTTAACCACTTATCCTGGTATTCATGCATTAATTATGCATCGTGTAGCACATGAACTCTGGAAAAAAGATCACAAAGGTACAGCTCGCCTGCTCTCGTCATTTAGTCGATTTGCAACTGGGATAGAAATCCATCCAGGTGCAAAAATTGGAAAACGTTTTTTTATTGATCACGGCATGGGCGTTGTGATTGGGGAAACAGCTGAAATTGGTGATGATGTCACCCTGTACCATGGCGTTACGCTTGGTGGTACTACTTGGAATAAAGGTAAACGCCACCCAACTTTAGAAGATGGTGTTGTTGTTGGCGCTGGAGCTAAGATATTAGGACCATTTACTGTCCATAAAGGGGCGAAAGTTGGTTCAAATGCTGTAGTGACCAAAGAAGTTCCTGAAGGAGTTACCGCTGTAGGTAACCCAGCACGTTATATCTTTAAAGATAAAAATCAAGTTGAGCAAGATGAAGCAAACCGTCGCGACTATGCAGAAAGCATCGGTTTCCAACCTTATGCAACAACTCAAGATCAATCAGATCCTATTTTAGAAGGCATACGCGTATTATTAGATCGTATGCAGAAAAATGAAAAGCGTATGAATATTCTATGTCAGCGTCTATCTGAGCTTGACCCAACATTCAAACCTCAAGGTGGTAAAAATCAACCATTGAGTAAAGAAGAACTTAAGATTATTGAAGAAGTTAGAAGAGAGTGTGAAGCACAAAGCAAAACATCAACAACATAATATAATTTATAAGAAATGTAACAAGCTTTTCATTGCAAGTTGGTTTTGCTTTTCCTAGACTGGTAAAACCAACGAACTACTTCTCATTTTACTAAAATTAATGGATGTAAAGCATGAATTTTAAGCCTTTGGCATTACTTGTAATTTCAACCACATTTTTAACCGCATGTGGTATTGCGCCGACCAAAAAAGAGAAGATTGTTGAACCATTTGTGTTCAAAGAACCAGATCCGACACCACCATTCTATGCTTTAAATCCAATCAAATATGATGCACCACCAAGCTTTGAAGTTGCCATCAAAGATGCCTCTACACAACCAGTGACAAAGATGGTTGTTTCTTTGCAAAATGACCCAACAAAATCTGCAACTTTAGATATTAATAAATTGATTGTCCCAACAATTGATAGTTCTGAAAGACGGATGAAATATGCGGTTCTTGCAGGCGAAAATGAAATTGATGTAACGGAAATTGATGACTTCTTACAACTAGTTGAAGGAAAAGCACGTCATTACCCTCCTCGATTTACTGAACGCCAAGAACGCAAAGGATATGAAGTAAAGTTAAAAGAAATCACACACAAACTAGATGCTCTCGCTGAGAAACCAAATGCATCTATGGATATTTTGACCCGTGCATTTAAAGCCAGTGTAATGGCTCGCAACCTTGACTTGGGTACAGCTTACACATCTAAGTCTTTAACTTATGCTCAACGAATTTTAGCGATTAACCCTAACGATCCTGAAACCAATTTTTGGTTCGGTTTTGGATTATCAGAAGGTGGTGGACAACGTGAAGCGATTCCATACCTAGATAAAGCGATTAAAGGTGGAGTGCAAGAGGCATATCTTTCTGCTGCAAACAATTTCTTATGGCTTGAACAGAAGAAAAATGCGCTTCAAACGCTCAAAAATTACAAAATTAATTATCCTGACGAAGCAGAAGTAGTTGACCGTTTGATTCAAGAAGTTGAATCAGGAAAACGTTGGAACATGTGGCAAGTTCTTAACTAAATTACTCTCTTTTTTGTAAAAATAGGCCGTTTTATACGGTCTATTTTTTTATGTTGATTGAAAATGCATCCTTTTTTCGTATTATAGCGGTAATCCTGCTCTCAATTTACTGAAACCCTAATGCGTGCATTTAATTCTTCACATCGCCTATTTGCAATAACGCTACTCAGTACAGTCGTCATGAGTGGTTGCCAAGTTGTAAGCTTAAAACAGCAAGCCATTGATGTCACAATTGCTAATGAGAGAAATAGTATCCTGACTCAAAAAAGACTCAGCGAAGCAAGTCTCAATGTTTTATCGATGTCAGGTAAAGAAGCAAAGTATTGCATGCAATCTGCTGATGAGTGCATTGCGGATTTACATAAGATTCCTCAAATCTTAGATGAACAGCTCTTATCGACTAGCAGTGAATTATTTCTAGCGAAATCCAAAGCTCTAGCGGACTCATCAGAATGCAAAATAAGTAAACTAAGCAAACACAAATCTGAGGAAGAACAAAAGAATATTCAGAAAAATTATGAGCAGTGCTTAGATCAACAATTAGAAGCTTTAGATAAAAGTATTCGCTATAGCTATGCTTATCTATTTAAAACCAGTCGCGCACCACAAGAACGACTTTTTGATAACCGCCAAGTACAAATTCGTGACTTTTACAACCAAGCATTAACTCAACTGGTCAATATTCATAGTCTAAGAAATCCATCCAAAGACCTCGCACCGACTATTAAAATTGGGAAAAGTACGTATACGATTGATATCCAAGCTTATCAACGTTTACAGAATATGAAGCTAGAAAAATTTGTCTCTAGCTATAACATGAACTTCTCTGGATTAAGAGCAATTAACCGACGCGATGGTTTTGGTTCTGATTTTGTAGCAGTATTCCCTGCTGACACAGCTAATAAGTTTGAAAATAAATATATTTTAGATCCTCTCAACTACAACTACCCTAAAGGTACAAATCCGAATATTCACAAAGCTCGTTATTTAGCTGCGACTATTATTGCTCAACCTAAACGCGCCGCTGCAACAGCAGATGAAGTGTTAAATAGCCCAGAATTTGAGATTAAAGTTTACGATCCATATAGCGTTGAAAAAGTTAATATCGCTGGAAAACCTTATTCATTGGCTGCAAATTTCTCTGCTCCATATGGTTTATGGTTGTCTGAAAATAATTTAGGTGCAGCAGCTTACTTAACTTTAATTGATCGTGATCAACACCTAACCATGCCGCATTTATATATGCTGGAACCTTACAATCCTAATAAAAAAGTAATCGTATTGGTTCATGGTTTAGCTAGTAGTCCTGAAGCATGGATTGCGGTAACAAACGATATTATGGGTGATCCTGTACTTCGTGAACATTATCAAGTCTGGCAAGTTTTTTATTCAACCAATATGCCAATCTTAGAAAGTCGTTTTCAAATATATGCTCTACTTAAACAAGCATTTGGCTCGGTGAATTTGCAAGATGCTGCAGCAAAAGATGCTGTTCTCATTGGACATAGTATGGGTGGTATTATCAGTCGTCTTTTAGTGAGCAATGCTGATATATCAAAAGAAGCATTAGTGATGATGAGTAGTCGTCAGCAAACTCGTTTACGCAAGCACCCCGTAATTGGTGAGCGACTAAAAATGCAACCTATATCTAATTTTGATCGTGCGATTTTTCTTGCAGCACCGCATAAAGGTACAGATTACGCTGATCGTTGGTTTACTCTCGCAGCACGAAAAATCATTAAACTACCGACCACATTTCTCACAACACTGGCAGATACTTTAACAAGTAATGATGTTGAGCTTAAAGACTTTGTAAAAACACTTACTAATGATGTTATTCAGAATGGTCCAAGTGATCTAAGTAAAAAATCCAAATTTATGGAGTTAACAGCTGATATTCCTCCACAAAAAGGTCTACTGTTTCATTCCATCATGGGAAATATCACAAAGAGCCAAGATCCTAACATCATGACAGATGGAATAGTTCCGTATAAAAGTGCTCACCTAGATGGAGCTGTTTCTGAAAAAATTATTACAGGTGGTCATTCAATTCAAGAAACTCCCGAAGCAGTCTTGGAATTAAGACGAATTTTACGACAACATCTGGTTGAACACGGTTTGTATAAACCGCAAAACTAAATAAAAAGCCCAAAGTTAACTTTGGGCTTTTTTGTTACAAGTTCTAATTAGTTCGTAGAACGAATCATGTAATCAAAGGCAGATAATGCTGCTTTCGCACCTTCGCCTGTTGCGATGATGATTTGCTTGTATGGTACTGTCGTACAGTCACCTGCAGCAAATACACCCTGTACATTGGTTTCATTACGATCGTTAATCACAATCTCACCACGATTGCTGAGTTCAACTGCACTGTTCTTTAGGAAATCCGTATTTGGCAATAAACCAATTTGTACAAAGATTCCCGCAAGTTCTACTGTGTGTTCTACATCGGTCGCACGATCTTTATACTTCAATGCTGTCACTTGTGAACCATCACCAACCACTTCAGTACTCAAGGCATTGGTGATAACGGTGGTATTCGGCAAGCTATTTAACTTATCCTGTAAGACTTGGTCAGCACGAAGTTTGGTATCAAACTCAACCAAAGTCACATGCTCAACAATCCCTGCTAAATCAATCGCAGCTTCTACACCCGAGTTACCTCCACCAATCACTGCAACTCGTTTACCTTTAAATAATGGACCATCACAGTGTGGGCAGTACGCAACACCACGTGTACGGTATTCAGCTTCACCAGGAACATTCATTTCTCTCCAACGAGCACCTGTTGAAAGAATGATGGTCTTAGACTCAAGCTTAGCACCATTTTCTAGTTCAACTTCAACCAAGCCATTCGCCGTTTGGTCTGCACCTGTGATTTTGCTGACTCTTTGTAAGTTCATGATGTCCACGCCATATTCACGAACATGCGCTTCCATATCTTGAGCAAACTTAGGACCAACTGTTTTTTGGATCGTGGTAAAGTTTTCAATATCCATGGTATCCATGACTTGACCGCCAAAACGTTCAGCCACAATCCCTGTTTTGATCCCTTTACGCGCTGCATAGATTGCTGCTGTACCGCCTGCAGGACCACCACCAATCACCAATACATCAAAAGCATCTTTCGCATTGAGAAGAGCTGCATCTTTCTCTGCTGAGTTGCTATCTAACTTCGCGATGATTTCTTCCAAAGTCATACGGCCCTGACCAATATGTTCATTGTCTTGGAACAACATTGGGACTGCCAAGATTTTGCGTTCTTCAACTTCTTCTTGGAAGAAACCACCATCAATCATGGTCGCAGTTGCATCAGGGTTATAGATCGCAATCAAGTTCAACGCTTGAACTACATCTGGACAGTTGTGACAACTCAACGATACAAACACATCAAAGTTTGATGTTAAGTTCAAACCTTTAATCTGATTTAACACCTCATCAGACACTTTAGGTGCATAACCTGAAACTTGTAACAATGCCAAGATCAAAGAGGTGAACTCATGTCCCATTGGTAAACCAGCGAAGAACACACGCGGTTGTTCACCTGCTTTAGCCACACCGAAGCTAGGACGGCGAGCGTTTGAACCGTCAAAACGCGCCGTAACTTGATCAGAAAGTTCAGCAATTTCGGTCACGAGTTCTTTAATTTTTGCAGCTTTATCGGATTCATCTAAAGCAGCCACTAACTCGATTGGACTTTCTAAACGTTCTAAGTAAGCTTTTAATTGAGTTTTAATATTTTGATCTAACATGTATTTCTCCAAATTCTCAGCAATTCAATCAGCTAAATTCTTTCAATGGGGCTATAGTACGCAAATTATTTAAATAGGTAAAACAGGTTGTTTTCATAATATCAATCGAACAAACCGAACATAACAAACTTATAGATCAAGTTTCTGCGTAATTCGATATCGACGGTTTTTAAAATGCTTAGCTAGCATGTACAAAACCACACTCATTGCGAGATTGATAATTAGAAAGACCAACAAAAAGAAATTCACGTACTTTGAAATTTTTTCTGCTTGCTGCGCTTGGATATCTAGCGGTTGAGTAATCAAAGTAATACTTTTTCCATACAGCTGTTGTTGCATTACCCACAATTGTTCAGGCTTAAAATCATATTTACTAAATGCAGTGGGAGCCTTTTTCTCAGCTTCGATCAATTGATTGACATAAATATTTGCAGTTTTGCGATCAATCGGATCATGTAACAAAGCAACCTGAGCTAAGACATAAGCTTTTTCTGTTTGAGAAATATTTATATCTTGTAAATCTTGAGCAATTTGGCTTTCGACAATATTTGTTTGATAGCTCATCCAACGCTGATAAGCTTCATCTGTTTCGTTCTTCCAGTCGTATTGAATATAGCTTAATCCTGACCATAGCAATATAAACGAAATGATCCATGCCAAAAATCGCTGCGTCCAAGCTTGAAATCTCTGTTGGAAGAACTTAAATTTCTTCACCCAACGCACAATTAGAAATGCACCAACAAAGGAAACAAGGACTTTCAGAAACAGCCAACCAAACCAAGAAAGAAGATTAAAAAAATAATCCACAGGTTGTTTAAAAGGTACCAAATCTTGTACTTGATATGGTAAATCTAAACTCTGAACATGCAATGAAAGATCAAAAAACCGATAAATAAATTCTTTTTGTAGAAAGAATGCCGCAATAGTTAAAACCATCAAGACTATACTTACAGCAAGCCCAATGACTATATTGCGTTGGCGTTTTTTCAACACTTGTAAACGCTGATCAATAGGTTCCACACTTAAATCATTTATGGGTGACAATGATCTTTCCTTTCATAATAAATTTTAAGATTTAGGCGTTTGCCCACTATTTTCCAGAACAAGATGATTAAGACTTTCTTGCAATGCACGCAAACGCGTTGTTGCTTCAGCTCTTTTTTGCATTCCTTCTTTCTGGATTTGAATTACATCATTTACTGTTTTAATGAGGGTGTTTTGAACATGTTCAAGTGTTTCAACATCAATCACTGAACGTTGATTCGCCTTTGCAGTATCAACTGAGTTTTGATGCAATAATTCCGCATTTCGACGAAGTAAATCATTGGTCGTGTCATCAATCGCTTTCGCTAATTGCACACTATTTTTCTGTTCTTGCAATGAAATCGCTAAACTAATCTGATTCTTCCAAGCTGGCAATGTAATATTTTTTATTGCATAGAATTTATCAACCAACATCAAATTATTAGATTGAATAATACGAATCATGGGTAGAGTTTGCATTGCAGATTGTTGCAGTACTTGTAGATCACTCACTCTTTTTTCAAGATTATTCGCTAAATGATTAAGATCATAAATTTGTTGCGTGGTCTGCTGATCTTGCTCTTGATTAGTCAATGTCGCAATTTGCTGTTGAATATCTTGTTGCTTCAGTTGTCCTGCTGCGATATAGACACCCAATTGTTTATACTCTTCCTGCACAGCATCAAACATTTTGTCTAGAGTTCCAACACGTGCTTTCAAACCAGATTGTGAACTCTCAATTTCTTTGACTAAAACATCAATCTGTTCTTTGGTCGTATTAAAATGCTGATCAAAACTTTGCTTTGCGCTTTTAAATTTACTAAGTAAACCACCAAAAAATCCTGAACTTTTAGACTTATTCAAAATACTCGAAGTATTTAATTGCTGAGCAACCTGAACGACCTGATTTAATTTTTGCCCTGTTGCATCTAAATCTTTATTTTGAACGAGATCAAGCAACTCATCTGTATAAGTCGATGTTTTATTGGCAATATTTTTTCCATATTCAGCTACAACAGTTGTGCTTATCTCAGCGAGTTCCTTATGTGCATCCATCACCTCCGCAAAATCATGCGGTTGCAATCCTAGCTCTTTTAAATTCAATTGTTCAAAGCGTTCCTCTTGTTTTAATTCGACTTGAGTTGACGCTTGAGTCAATTCTGAACCTGACATACTTTTCCCCTCTTATTTCTCTAATGATTTTTTAAGATTTTGAATCAAATCTTCTCGACTTTTATCCAATTTTTCAACAGTGATGCTTGAATTTGAGTGACGACTTTGCTGTAAATGATATTGCCATGCTGGAATCAAAACTTGCTGAGCTTCTTTAAATCGATCTAATAAACTAAAAGATAAATGCTGAGATAACTGCATTTGTTTGATCGCAATATCATTACTCGTTTGTAAAGTTTGTAAGGTATTCACTTTTTTAGACAATCGCTCAAGAAAATGATCTAAAGTTTTTTGGCGACTAAACTCAGGATATTCATTCAAAAACTCTTGAGCTGCGCTAATATAGACTGCCATTTGTTCTCGTAAGCCCAATACCTTCTGTATTCGTGATTGTGACTTCTGTATTTCTATTTGCAGTTTTTGACTTAAATGATTTGCTTCATCAATTAAGCGATCAAGGTCTTTTAAATATTTGACCTGACCTGCATCATACTCCACATCAATGCCGAGCCATTTTTGCAATGCATTGAATCGACGACCACGTAGATACTTTTTTGAGAGTGACAGCTGTTGAATAATCTGTGAGATAACCGCACTTAACTGTTGATTTAATTTAGGATCAACACCATTCAATAAAACACTTTGAGCTTGAACTAAATGATCGGCATAGGCATTCAAACTATGAGGATCATCCATCAAAGGCAATAGATCATTTCGCTTAATCGCTAAAAGCTGCTCGTGATCAAGCGAAATCTGAGATAGAGGTATCAAGTCGAGTTCTATGGGCATATAAGTAAAAATGGTAAGAACAAATAAATTTGAACAAACTTAGTTTTAGCATGTTCTTACCAATTCTCATACTGAATTGTTGTTATGTTTTGCTGCTCTATTCGTTGTTATTTCTAAAATTTTTTATTGCTTTGGAATTGCATATGTACCGATAACATGAGCAACAGGCTCATCGTCTCCAACTGAATACAACCATACCTCACCAGTCACCAAGGTTTTGCCGACTTTAATCAATTTACAAACAGCTTTAATATTTTGCATTCCGTTTGGTTTGCGGAAAAAGTTAATCGTCATATTGGTTGTGACTGCCATGGCCACCAATCCCAAGTCACCTAAAATCGCAACATACAATGCAAAATCAGCTACAAGCATCAATGTTGGCCCAGACACAGTTTGTCCGGGACGTAAGTCACTTTGATCGACACGATATAATAGCTCTGCACCTTTTGGGGTAATCTCAACAATTGATGTTTTTTCTAGTGCTTGTGGAAACTCTTGGGCTAAAAAACTAATGATCTGTTCTTTTGCTAATAGCATATCTATTCTTCTATTCTTGAATTAATCAGCTTGGTTAGATAGTTCATGTAAAACTTGCCAATACGTTGGCGGTTCTTCTACATGTCCGCGCTCACGTAACATCTGATGCATTTTCGGTAATTTAAAATACGGAACAGCAGCCATAAGATGATGTTCTTTATGATAATTCACATGTATTGGCGCGACTAATGCACGTGCTAAATATCCAGCTTTAGTTGTACGAGTATTTGTTAAAGCACTATTACTTGTTGGCATTCCTGCATGTTCAGCCATTGAACGGACACGGAGAAACAAAGGAAATGGGGTGAGATATGCCAAGACCCACAATGCATACAATTTAGGATGACCTGAAGCCCACAATGCTCCGAAAATAGCTGCGTTAATGGCTATCGCTCCACCACTATTTTTTATAAATGTTTTTGCATAATCGCTCCAATGTCGTCCATCTTGAGGAATCCAACGGCGATCATTTGAAACTGTCCATTCCATCTTCTCAATATCCATCAACACTCGTCCAATCGCAAATTTAATTCCCGTTAAACCAGATAAATCCCGAATAAATTTGCGCATTAATGATTTTTTGGAAGTTGGAAAGCCCGAAACCAATGTTAGATCAGGATCATCAACAGTAGAGGTTTTACTGTGATGACGTATATGATGAGCTCGATATTTATGTAAATCATTCCAAATCGGACGAGCACATAACCAATCAGTTAATGTGTCATTCAACCACTTAGTTTTAAATAAACTTTGATGCGAAGCATCATGCATAAGAATAGCCAGCGCTAATTGCCTACCAGCAAGAATGATTAGAGCTGCAATACATAATAATAATTTACCCCAAGCTGGCACATAGTCCCAGAAGCTGGCTACTGCAGCAAAGGTACCGCCAATCACAGCCCAAGTTGAGAAAACAGCCCAGCCCCCATGTAAATCTGATTTACTTGTTAGCTCACTGATTTCGTCTCTTGTGAATAGATCACTAATAGCAACACGCTTATTCATATCCTTATCCCATATTTTTTTAATTTTAAAACTACACAACTTATATTTTTATTTTAAAACATGTAATATTTCTGTCAACAAAATATAATTAAATTATTAGTAATATTTTAAATTAACTATTCATCTTGCTGTTCATAAAATCTTCGCCATAGTTCTAAACCTATTTGATCCAGCCTCTGAACACTTTGAGCAAATTGATCGCGTAATTTTACGTCAACAAAATCTTCTGGTAACAATGGATCATTCATTAATTGTGAAATTGTTTGCCGACCAAGTAATAAAGATTCTTTCGTTGCGATATCTAAATCCAAATCATTCGCTGTTTCTAGCCATTGTTCAATCATTTGAGCGTATTTTTGATAATTTTGATTTAATGTCTTGGTGGACCATAGTTCAGTTATTATCTTTATAGTTCCTGCATCGAAAAACTGGATCGCACACACTTTTGCACTTTGTTCCAGACCCGTAGCATGTAGTTCAGTAACAAGCTGCTCAAAAGAAATTGCTAAATTGTCTGGGCGAATATAAATGCCTTGCTCTAACTCTTTGAATCCCAAATGTTTCAAAGCGCGTTCTCTTCTATGCAAAGCCGTTCGATCGACTCTTCCCAAAGCCCCTGTAAATACACCGATAAATTGCTGATTCCATGGTTTGGTTTGTTTAATACCATTTTTTCGATTTAACATCACATCAGCCCACTCACGTGACTGATTGGTAAACTGATAGACGCCGCGCTCAATCGCCTCAATGACTCCTTCACTCGATAATCGAGTCACAGCAACCCTGATGCTATTTTCACTAATCTCAAAAAGTCGAGCTGCAATGATGATCTGTTTGATTGAAATTTCTCGTCCTTGTAACCCCAACAGGAGATCAACAATCAAATCACGGGCATTCAGTTTTGCTATTGTCATAGTATGTTTTTACCGATACATCACTGGTGAATATAGAAAATACGATCCAAAAATTAGTAAAAAAGCCCCTTTTCTAATCAAAAAAAAGAGGCTGATTTATATTTATAAGAATACGAAAAGTAAAATTACACCCAAAACAATGCGGTACCAAGCAAACACACGCAAAGTATGACGTTCAACAAATTTAACTAAAGCACTAACCACTAACAATGCAGAAATAAACGCAGCAACAAAACCAACACCAATATTCAGCATATTGTCTTGTGTGAGAACATCAGCATTACGAATTAAATCAAATGTCGCAGCACCTAACATCGTTGGCATCGCCAAGAAGAAAGAAAACTCTGTTGCTGCTTTACGCGATAGGCCTGCAAACATACCACCAACAATAGTTGCACCTGAACGAGATGTTCCTGGAATCATCGCCACACATTGCGCACAACCCACTAATAACGCCTGTTTATAGGTGATTTTTGTCGCTTCAGTTGTTTTATGATCAAAATTCTTGGCTTCAACCCAGAAAATGATAAGGCCACCAACGATTAGGGCAATCGCGACCACTAAAGGACTAAAAAGCACACTCTTAATGAAATCAACAGCGAAAACCCCAATAATCACAGCAGGGAAAAATGCAATCAAAACACTAAATGCAAAGTGTCGAGCCTCTGCATCACCACTAAAAAAACCTTTGAGTAAATTAAAGATTTTTTGGCGATATAACCAACATACCGCCAAAATTGCACCTAGCTGAATAACGACTTCAAATACTCGACCATCATCTGAATGGAAATCAATTAAATGACCGAACAGGATTAAATGTCCTGTACTTGAAATCGGTAGAAATTCGGTGAGACCCTCAATAAAACCTAGAAACAAAGCTTTTAAAATTTCAATATGTTCCATAACTTACTCAAAAACACACAATACAAAATAAAAATAAATGGCAAGCTTACTCTGAAATCAGACCAAATTATGTGTTTGTCACGTAACCTTTGATCAAATAAATAGTCAATTTTTGATAGCAGCATCAAATAATCATCAAACTATTTTTCTTCAGCATTTGTTCAACAACATCCTGAGTATCAAAACCCAAGCGCCAATATAAAAGTTCCAAAACATCTAATTCATCTTGAGTGATGATGCGATCACTCCATAAGCATCTTTCTGCAATTGCCAAGATATTGAGTCGATCTCGTAATAGCAAACCTGAAACATCATTTAGAATTTCCGCTAGATCTAAAGGTTCATCAGAAATATCCGCATAAACTTGCATTTCTTCAACTGTCAAAATTTGCTGTAAAATTCGTTCACGAACTTCTAATTGGTTTGGACTATTGATTTGCTGGACGTGCAACAGCGCATCAATTAAATGAACAATTTGTGATTTTACATCTTCAAATGCTGTAGGCAGATGGGCTGGCATCAAATTCAATTCATGCTTCACTTTCTCTAAAAGCAACGCATCTAATAAACCAACCTCTCCATCTTCTTGAATAATACAAGCAAGCTTAGTGAGAAACTGACGTGCAATACTTGTCGGCATGTGCCCAATGTTTTTACAAGCATCATGAAAAATCTGAACATGGATACGACCATCTAAATTGAGTAACGCATCTACGATTGCATGACTCACTGCCGCTTCTTGTGGAATAAATTCACGATATTGACGAATCATTAAAATCGCAACCATGACTTCTCTAGAACCCGTAGCTGTTTGCATCGCACGCTGAATCAGCTCAGGACGTTTTTTATTTTTTCGAAGCTCTGGATTGAGTGGTTTAATTGCATCATTTAAGGCAAAACTAATGGGTGACAATCTAAGTAAAGGTAAAGGCTGAGGTGAACTCCAAGGAACTGTCATATCTGTCAGCTCTTCTTCTAAAGAACGAAACAGACTAAATAAAGGACGATTACGCAATTTTCTCAGGTTTTCTAATTGTAGGTCTTGCAATAATGTTGGATTTAATTCAAAGATTCGATCTTTAATACTTGGATGAATATTCATCCAGCTTTGTGGACTTAATGAGTTTGCAAAACACATATGAGAAATTGATTCAGAATATGCACTATGGATTTGTGAACCTGAGTGATGAACATAAATACGCAACAATGTTTGAACATTGGCATTATTGTTCATTAGTTTCATGGTTTTCAGGTCATTTCTAAATGTACGTCCACTTAGAGTTAAATATTTGATTAGACGGGTAATTAAAATACCTAAACTCCCAATCAACCAAATCACACCACCAATCGCGACAAAAATAGTTTCAAATTTATTTCTATATGATGTGGCATATGGGCTGTATCCAGCTTGAGCTAATTTACTGCCCCACTGACTAAATGTTGTTAGACCACTGTATAAGATTTTCAACTTCGTGTTTTCAACAGCTTCGCCTGATAGAATTTGATTAAACTCATAACTTAGCAATCCATATAGCTCAAGTTCATCCAAGTTCTGTAATGCACCCCACGTCAAAATAATTGCGATATCTTGCGACTTGAAACCAGCAGTTAGCGCATTTACGCCAATCTCATCTGGCAGCACATACACAGCAGGTGTATCTATCGAAAAACTTTTCGCAACTTGTTCAACGACTCTCAGAGCAGTATTTTCTTCAGGAGTACTTTCATCAAAAACCAATCGACGTGCTTTTAATTGCTTTGCTAGAGAGTGTCCACCCTCACGCAGGACATACAGCTCAGCACCAACTGACCATACTAATACTAAAAATAATAAACAAATAAAATAAGGGCTTAGAAAATGCCACCAAATCGGCTGAGTATAATCAAAGAAATGTACAACTAAACCCAAAATCCAATTGAGAATAAATAATGTAAGTAACATTGCAAGAATACAAAAGCTTACTGACCAAGCAATATTCTTATTTTCAATTAAATAATGGCTCATTTCTTTCAATGTAAATTTTCCTTATTACATTGTTTGGGTAAGAGGCTTTATGCCTTGAGTATCATAAAATAAAAAAGCGGGAAATTCCCGCTTTTCTCGATATTAAAGTGATTTTACTCTTCTCGAATACCAGTTAAATCCACTGAAGCAGCATCAATATTTACATCGATATAGCCATCAGCTTTTTTCTTCGCACTATCATTACGTTTTTGTTCAAGATTGATCAAATAATCACTATCAATCCCGCCAGCAACGTATACCCCATCAAATACAGAACAATCAAACTCTGTGAGATGTGGAACTTTACTTGTGCGAACTGCATTTTTCAGATCTTCCAAATCTTGGAAAATTAGACGATCAGCACCAATAATCCCACGAATCTCTTCTACAGTACGATCTGAAGCAATCAATTCAGATTTTGCTGGCATATCAATTCCGTACACATTTGGATATTTCACCATAGGTGCAGCCGATGCAAAAAACACTTTTTTCGCACCAGAATCACGAGCCATTTGGATAATTTCATTACAGGTTGTACCACGAACAATCGAGTCATCAACAAGTAATACATTCTTATCTTTAAATTCTAGTTCAACAGGGTTCAACTTTTGACGAACTGATTTCTTACGTTGCTGTTGTCCTGGCATAATGAAGGTACGCCCGATATAACGGTTTTTCATAAAACCTTCACGGAACTTCACACCTAAAATATTAGCAAGTTCTAAAGCAGATGTACGGCTTGTGTCTGGAATTGGAATAACAACATCAATATCGTGTTGCTCGCCCCATTCTTTCAAGATTTTATAGGCTAACTTCTCGCCCATTTTTAAACGAGACTTATAGACTGAAATCCCATCAATCGTTGCATCTGGTCGTGCAAAATAAACATATTCAAAAATACATGGACGGTATTCTGGATTTGCTGCACATTGTTTAGTAAACAATTGACCATCTGAGTTGATGAAGACTGCCTCACCAGGTGCAATATCACGCTCTACTTTAAAGCCAAGCGCAGTGATTGCAACTGACTCAGAGGCAATAATATATTCAACGCCTTGATCAGTTTCACGAGAACCATAAACTAAAGGACGAATACCATTTGGATCACGGAAACCAACTAAGCCATGTCCAGTAATCATCGCTACAACGCCATAAGCACCTTTACAACGCTCATGTACACGAGTAACTGTATGGAAAATATCATCAGGCGTTGGATTTAAAGTACCAATTTTCTGTAATTCATGAGCAAATACGTTAAGTAAGACCTCTGAGTCAGAATCAGTATTCATATGACGTAGATCTGTTTTGAACAAGTCATCATGAATTTCTGCTGCATTGGTTAAGTTACCATTGTGAGCAAGGGTAATACCGTATGGTGAATTCACATAAAATGGTTGAGCTTCTGCACTACTTGAAGAGCCTGCTGTAGGGTAACGCACATGCCCAATACCATAGTTGCCAAGTAAAGCTCGCATATGACGAGTATGGAATACATCACGTACCATACCATTATCTTTGCGGAGGAATAAACGCCCTTGATGACAAGTTACTATACCTGCTGCATCTTGTCCGCGATGTTGTAACATCGTCAAGGCATCAAATAACATTTGGTTCACTGGTGATTTACCGGCTATCCCAACAACTCCACACATAATAACCTCGCGACAAGCTTGGAATGGGGTTCAACCCCACTTAATAAAAAGGGTTTTTTGTCGAATGATCAGCAGCTTGCTCTGTGGAAGCACGCTCCGATTCGTCCATTTCTGAAGGAGGGCGATGTAACAAAGCACCTTCAGATGTCATTTCGTGTATCGCTTGATTTGCAGCATCTTTAGACAACTCTGTCGCTAAAGGAGCATATGGCAATAAGATTTGTACAAATTTTGATTGTTTCCAATGCGGAGAGCTGTCAACCCATGGTCCCACACCTTGCATAGCAATCAAAACAATAAGTAGACCTTTTAAAGAACCAAAAGCACCACCTGCTAAACGATTTAATGGGCCCAATTTCAAACTTTTCAAGAGACCATTTAAAAGTGCGGTAATAACCCATGTACAAACAACAATGATGAGCACAATAAATGCAAATGCTGCAATTTTTTGCACTACAGGGTCTTGGCTTAAACTGCTCATGGCAGGTGCCAGTATGACTGCGTATTTTGCCCCAATGATCAATGCAAATATCCATCCGATCAAGTTCGCAAAGGCTTTGATAAATCCTTGACGCAAACCGTTTAGCCCTCCAATGAGCAAAATGATCAGAATAATGATATCAAGCGTGTTCATTTCACACTGTCATCGCATCAACACAATCTTTAACAAGTGTTGGACCTGTATAAATCAATCCACTGTAGACTTGTATTAAGCTTGCGCCAGCTTGCTGTTTAATAACGGCTTGATCACCAGAAACGATTCCACCAACACCTATTAAAGGCATACGCCCATCTAGGATCTTAGAAAATTGGCGTAAACATTCAGTACTTTTTTCAAACACTGGTGCACCTGATAATCCACCAGCTTCATTTCCATTCGGGAGATTTTCAACACCTTCTCTTCCAAGCGTAGTGTTGGTTACAATTAACCCATCAATTTTAAATTTCAGTAATTGTGTAGAAATAAAATTAATATCTTCAATCGTTAAATCTGGTGCAACTTTAAGAACCAAAGGAACATAATGATTATATTGTTCAGCAAGTTCTAGTTGTCTATCTTTCAATGTTTGTAACAACTCTGTTAATGCATCGCCACTTTGCAAACTGCGTAAGTTTTTTGTATTTGGAGATGAAATATTCACAGTGATGTATGATGCGTAGTTATAAACTTTTTCTAAACAAATTAGATAATCTGATACTGCATCTTCGACAGGAGTATCCGCATTTTTACCGATATTAATGCCTAGAATACCTTTGAATTTTGAAGCTTTGACATTCTCAACAAGCTTGTCCACCCCATCATTGTTAAATCCCATACGGTTAATAATTGCTTTGGCTTCTGGAATACGGAATAAACGTGGTTGAGGATTTCCTGCTTGAGGTCGTGGTGTGATTGTACCAATCTCAATAAAACCAAAACCTAGTGCTGCCAATGCATCAATGTGTGCACCGTTCTTATCTAAACCAGCAGCTAAACCTACTGGATTTGGAAATTCAATTCCCATACAAGTTACAGGTTTATTTGCAACTTTTTGATGCATAAAACCTAGCTTATAAGCTTTGTCGAGCATAGAAAGTGTGAGTTCATGTGCACGCTCTGGTGCTAAAGTAAACAACAGAGGGCGGGCCAATGAATATAACATACCAATCACAGTCTACTGATTTTTCAAGTATGCGTATTATAGGCTTAGGCTAAACAAAACACCATGCTTGACAGGCGCTTATTTTGTAGAGTCGTTGCTTTAATGCGCCTTGAATCAATACTTAAAACAGTAATTGGAAAAATCTAGATTTAAAAATATGGCTGAACTTAATGTAAAAGCCTTTAAAAAAGCTAAATGCTGGCATATCTCAATTTTTAGTAATAATAAATATCTAGAAATTAGAAATGATTTATTGCACCGTTGCCGTTAATTTGATCTGATTATTGGTAGAAATCATATCCATTTTTTGAATACTTAAACCCATTTGAGAGAGTTGCATCAAGAAATTCGCAAGTACCGCATAATTTTGATGTTCTGCAATCAATTGTATTTGATCGCCATTTTGTTGTGATGATACTGCTAAACCCTGTTGCTGAGCAGTACGCTGTATCTTATCAGCAGGAGAAAGATCCAGATCATTTGCTGGTTTCATTGTTGCTGCGTTACTTTGCATCCAAACCGTTAAATCTTTCAGCTCATTTAAACGATTTTGCTGCTGATCGGCAAGAGAATGCATTTTCCACAATGCAAAACCTATAATGACAACAGTTAAAAACACTGCTGTAAAAACAACCATGACTCGTTCACGAACCGATAGTCCTTGAAGATAGTGATTTAATCTTTCAATATTTTGATCAATACGGTTTTGTATATTATTCAATGCTTTCATTATTTAATCTTAACCAAGCCAATTGCGCCGACTGTATCAGCTTGAACATTACCAAGTTCAGCCTGAAATCCTTGTTGATTTAATTGTTGCGTTAAGCCCTGAAGATCATCCGCTGATTTTGCCTTGAGCGACATCGCTAACACAGATGCATCATAACTCACTTGCTGAGCCACAATTTGCTTTTGCATAAGAATAGGACCAACTCGACTCAATAAAGATAAAGCCTGTGTATCTCCAAGCTGACTCATTCTTAACTGGCTTTCAAACTGGCTTTTAATATTTTGCTCAGTTACTCGACTATTTTCACCAAACCAATATTTATATTGATCAATCGCCTGAACCGCAGTTTGATCAGCAACACGTTTTAATTTAGACCAACGTAGACCATCATAAACCAACTGAACAGAAATGACTGCAACCAATACACATCCAGCAGCTTTCCAGTAACCTGACCATTCAACTTCTTTATTTTTTGCTTTTGGCAAGACATTCAATGGATGTTGCTTAGGACGATTTAGGGTATGAAATTGATAACTAAATTCTGTTACTTGATCTTGTGTTGATGCTGCAGCTAGACAGTCCAATTGTGTAGGACTTAAATTTGCAAATTTGTATTCAGTAGCAGGATTTTGAAATTCTAAGAATAGTGCCAAATCATCTATTGAATTACCTGACCATTCATTTTCTCTTGCAAGTAGATTACCGTACAAATTTGCAATGATGATTTGATTCGGCTCAGGTTCTGGCAATATTAAAAAATCAGGTAAAAAAGCGATAATTTGTATTGGTAATAGGCTTAAAGCATGTTGCCAAGTTTCAATAGTAGATTGAGCAACACCGAGCACACTGAGTTGATCATTTTGAAAATGATGTACTATTTTCATTTGATCAATCGGAAGCGTAACAAACTCTTCAAGCAAATACTTAACGCCTTCTTGACCTAATTGCTTGAAATGCAACTTCGTCATAGTTTGCTGCATTAATTGAGCATTTCGACTTGGAAAATAAACGACGGCTTCTTTTCCGTTGTGCTCATGTAAGTCTTGAATTAATTGTTCTAGGCTGTTGGCCTGTAACCAATTTTCTCCAGTCGACCAATACCATGTTCCATTGGTTTCAGGCATCCATAAATACAGCATCGGTGTTTATTACCCTTTTTTATCCAAATATAGGATATAAGATTTTATATTGTTGGCGTAAAACTTTTTTTCTGTGTTGATAAGCCATTTGCAATCACAGTCTGATCATAAATTCGAGCTTCAGCTAATGCAAATGGATTAAAATTCTCATGCGTTAATTGCTCCGCAATATGCCCTACTACATTCATATGGCATACAACTGCAATTGATTCATATGATAATTTTGATAGCCATTCTATCGCATCTTTCGCATCATCATCTGGTTTAATTTTATCGCAAATTAAAACAGGAACACCCTCAAAATGCGCTTTGATATGTGCCAAAGTTTCTTGTGCACGTAGCAATGGACTAACTACAAAAATTTCTGGTTGAATAATATCTTTTAAGAAGTTTCCTGTTTCTTCAGCTTGCTGATGTCCACGCTCTGTCAGAGGACGTTGCGTATCATCACCATTAATCGCAGGAGACGCTTCACCATGTCTTACTAATGTTAATTGCATATAAATACCTTATTGTTAGTCCTTGAGTTTAACCAAATATGATGACATTTTTTTGATTAGACTTCATGGTGAGGCAAAACAAATTCAACATCACTGCGATGACCATTTTTCATTAGAGAAAGCGCAATCGTCATCGGTGGTGCATTCTCAAAAATAACTTCATACAATGCATTGGTAATTGGCATGTATACGTCTAATTCTTGAGCTTTAGCACGCACTTGTACAATCGTGTTAATCCCTTCAGCAGTCTGACCTAATGCTTTAGTTGCTTCATCAAGTGTTTTTCCAGAACCAAGTGCATAACCAATTTGATAATTACGACTCAATGGGCTATTACAGGTGGCAAACAAATCTCCAACACCTGACAGTCCTAAGAACGTCAATGGATTAGCACCTTGCTTGACAGCAAAACGACTCATTTCTGCTAAAGCACGAGTTAAAATCATACTCTTAGTATTTTCACCAATATTATAAGCAGCCCCCATCCCCATTGCGACTGCGTAAATATTTTTCAATGCACCACCCAACTCAACACCATGTACATCATCGCTACCAAATACACGAAATAGCGCACTGTGCAATGCATGCTGAACCGCATATCGCACTAGTTCTGATTCGCTCGCAATCACCGTACCAGATGGCATACCCGCCATAATCTCTTTTGCCAAATTTGGCCCTGATAAAACCCCATAAGGTACTTCAGGCAACTCTGCGCGAATAATGTCACTCATGAAACTAAAAGTTTTTGCTTCAATTCCTTTAGTAAGCGAAACAACCGCTTGAGCTGTGATAAATGGTGCGATTTGCTTGAGCACATCTCGGAATGAATGACTTGGAATCGCGACTAAAATAATATCGCGATCTCGCACAGCCACTTCCAAATCAGAAACCGCACGCAAACCCGTTTCTAAGGTGTAATCAGGTAAATAACGTTTATTAATATGTGTTTGGTTGATCTCTTCAGCTGCAGCTGCATCACGAATCCAAATCATCGTGTCACAACCATTACGTACAGCCAAATTCGCCATTGCTGTACCAAAGCTGCCACCACCTAACACGGTAATTCTTAATGCTGTTTTTTGATCTACTGCAACTGGTTCAACTAAATCACTAAATTTTAACTCTGCCATTTTTTATCCTGAAATTCATTTATTCGTTTAGTTCATCATTCAATCTAAAAGTTAGCTTGCTTGCCAATTTTTTAAGAAATCTTGAGTAGCAATCTCTGCGCGTGGAGCAATCGCTTTAGCAGCAGTTCCAATATAAATAATACCCGAAATAAGATCTTGGTCGTTTAAACCCAATTGATGCTTGAGCCATTTAGACTCCACGACAGCACCAGATCGCCACATCGTAGCAAAACCTTGCGCTTGCAAAGAGAGTAAGAAGTTTTGAACAGCAGCTCCAGTACTAAGAATCTGTTCAAAATGCGGAACTTTTGGATGATCTTGGATAGTTGTTAATGCTAATACTAATAACGGTGCACGAAAAGGATGCTGCTTTACACGCTCTAACTGAGCTGAATCAGTTTCACCTAAATCAGCTAAAGCTTTAGCTAAATGCTCACCAAAAGCGGCACGTAATTCAGGTGTCACTACAACAAATCTAGTAGGCTTCAAGCGATGATGGTCAGGAGCAGTAAGTGCAGCTTGCACTGCTTTTTCAAGTTGTTGTGTATTTGGTGCTGGCTCAATTAATTGCCCAATAGATTGACGTTGATGAATATTTTGATGAATTGTCTCTATATTTGAGTCCGTCATTTAAATGAATCTAACTAACACATGGATTTTGCTAGATTAGCATAATCTCACTATTTTCCACCACGTCTAATCCCTGCTTAATCATCAATTTGAGAAATTTAACAGAGCCTCACTACAAACTGTACATAACCTGCAAAAGCGTTCAAAAATTATATGTTCAAATAATACAACTATCTAACGACCTGAGAATAAGCAATGAATAAAGCATTAGTAATGAGTTTAATTGGTGGCTTGGCAATCGGTTTAACAGCTTGTGCATCTACCCCAACCAACACTTTGGCAATACAAAAAGAAAATAATCAATATGAAGTCACTGGGATTGGTAAAACTAACCTAATTTCTAAAAATAATGCAATTAGCGCAGCTCAAAAGACCTGTTCGCGAAATACTAGCCCTGTTGTTGTGGACGAAAAAACTGCATATCAAGGAGTATTAAAAGATGTTGTGGATGAAGAAACTGGAAGATTAGTTGAAGCTGCTGCTGGCGTAATTGGTACGTTAACAGGTAAGAATGCCTCTTTAGCCAAAGATGATGATTATCAAACAACATTGACCTTCTACTGCAAAGCAAATACTTAAATAAAAAAGCCGATGTCATCACATCGGCTTTTTTATTAGCGAGGAGCTTATTGAACTTCGCTCGCTGCAACTTCTGATGCTGCACTTTCGACAACATCAGTATTTTTCTCATCTAAATTCGGTTTGTCGATTGCATCAATCGCAGCTTGTTGTTCTGGAGTAGTCTGTGTAGATACAGTTGAAGCTGCTTGTTCTTGCTGTTCAGCGTTGTTCGCTTCTTCTTTTTTTGCACATGCAGTTAACATGATTGGAGCAATAATTAAAGCGGCAAGAGTTAATTTAAATTTCATCACGGCTTTCCACAGTTACTTGGTTAAGTTGATGACAAGCATATTTCAAATATGTGACAGTTTTATGACCGATTTGTAATATAAAAGTAAAAGAGCCGATTTACATCGGCTCTTCTTTTCTGTCTTTGTATATAAATCAAAAGATTAGTAACAACTATGCACGCTCAAGTAAAACAGCAACAGCCGGTAAAGTTTTACCTTCAACAAACTCTAAGAAAGCACCACCACCTGTCGAGATATAACCTATTTGATCTGCAACTTCGTATTTATCAATCGCAGCAAGTGTGTCACCACCACCCGCAATTGAGAAACCTGCAGATTCAGCAATTGCTAATGAAAGCGCTTTAGTTCCTTCACCAAACTGATCTACCTCAAACACACCTACTGGACCATTCCAAAGGATTGTTTTTGATGTTTTTAAGATCTCAGCAAATGCTTTCGCTGTTTCAGGACCGACATCTAAAATCATGTCAGTATCAGCAACATCTTCTACTTTTTTAACAATTGCTTGTGCGTTTGCTAAAGAACCTAGGAAGTCACCAAAATCAATTTGACTTGCATCAGCAACAACAACATCTGTTGGTAATGGAACGCTTACTTTAGCAGCGATTTGTTTTGCAGTTTCTACCAAATCAGCTTCGTAAAGTGATTTACCTACATTGAAGCCCGCTGCTGCAAGGAATGTATTCGCAATACCACCACCTACGATTAATTGATCGCAGATTGTAGAAAGTGAGTTCAATACATCTAATTTAGTTGAAACTTTAGAACCAGCAACAATTGCAACCATTGGTTTTTCTGGTGTTTGCATTGCACGACCTAAAGCGTCCAATTCAGCCGCTAATAAAGGTCCTGCTGCTGCGATTGGAGCAAAACGTGCTGCACCCTCAGTTGATGCTTCAGCACGGTGTGCCGTACCAAATGCATCCATAACAAATACATCACAAAGCGCTGCATATTTTTTTGCAAGCTCTTCGTTATTTTTCTTTTCGCCATGGTTGAAACGCACGTTTTCAAGCAAAACAACTTGACCCGCAGCAACTTCCACACCATCTAAGTAATCAGTAAATAGTTTTACTTCTTGACCTAAAGCTTTCGTTAAATACGCTGCTACAGGTGCAAGAGATTGTTCTGGTTTTGGCTCACCCTCTACAGGACGACCAAGATGAGAAAACACCATAACTGCTGCGCCTTTTTCTACAGCCGCTTTGATGGTTGGCAATGCAGCACGTAAACGTGCATCGCTGGTAATTTCCCCATTTTTTACAGGTACGTTTAAGTCTTCACGAATAAGAACACGTTTACCTGCTAAATCAAGGTCAGTCATGCGCTGAAAATTCATGGATGGCTCTCTAGTTGATTTTAAAAACGGCACAATTTTAAATGATTCTCAAAAATAAAGGTGAGTTTTTTTGCAGAAAAGCTGGCGAAAGCGTCACTTTTGATTATGATAAACATCGTCATTAAATCTATATACATATTATGTCTATACATCCAGATCCTAAAATTAATCGTTTAAATGTACTTGGTGAGCCTTTAGCGAGTTGCTGTTACGATCCGATAACTGGATATTTTCGCAATGGTTTCTGCCACACGGCGATCACCGATCTAGGTCAACATACCATGTGTGCTCAAATGACCTCAGATTTTTTGAACTTCTCTCAAAAAGTTGGTAATGATTTAATTACACCATTACCTGAAGTAGGCTTTCCTGGACTAAAACCTGGTGATTTTTGGTGTATATGTGTGACTCGTTGGGTTGAAGCGTATCAAGCTGGGCATGCTCCACCTATTAAGTTAAATGCCTGCCACAATGCCGTTCTACATTACGTACCACTGAATGTTTTAGTGGAATACGCAGTTTGATGAGCAATATTGAATTAATATTGGCATCAAGCAGCCAAACACGTAAAGATTTAATGGATCGTTTACGCTTGGATTATCGTTGCATTTCACCAGATATTGATGAATCGGCTAAAGATGAAATTCATGCTGATGATTTAGCAAAACGTTTAGCTTATGGAAAAGCAAAAGTTATTTCACAGCAACATCCCAATGCGATTGTGATTGGTTCTGATCAAGTCGCATGGCGTGAACATACCCCATCTGAGTTTATTGGCAAGCCGCTATCTATTGAAAAAGCAATTCAACAGCTCCAATTAAACTCAGGAAAAACTGTTTTTTTCAGTACGGCGCTTAGTGTTCAACACCTAGATTCAGGTTTTGAGACGACACTGGTTGAACATTATCAAGTTAAATTTCGAGAGCTCACATTAAACGAAATAAAACGGTATATTGAAATTGATCAGCCTTTAAATTGCGCTGGTAGTTTTAAATGTGAAAGCTTGGGTATCAGCCTATTTGAAAAAATGATTGGTGATGATCAAACCACTTTAATGGGACTACCAATGATTCAACTTTGTAAGATATTACGAGAGCTTAGAATCAATGTTCCTTAAGAGTTCCCTTATCCAAGCTTGCTTTGGATAAGGGTGATTGCTACTCATCAATTGCGATTACTTTCTTTGGCAATGTAAACAAAATAAAAATCGATAAAATCAAAAACAATAAAGCAGCGACATTCAATACTGAACGATGCGATTGACTGAATGCCTGCTTCGCAGCTGTAATTACATGATGAGCAATCGTAGGATCTAATTGCTTAGCAGCTTGAACTGCCTCACCAATCGAACTGCTCAACTGTTCAATCATGCTATGCGGTACATTAGTTGGTAGCATAATCGAGTTGGCGTAGAACCATGAAAGCATCAAACCGAAAAAGGCAATTCCTAAACCTGCGCCCAATTCATAAGCCATACCCTCAATCGCTCCTGCAGCTGTCGCTTTACTTGGTGGAACTGAAGACATAATCGCAGACGTTGAAGCAAGTAATGCAATTTCTACACTCAGACCTAAAACGACCATCCAAGCCCATACCTGTATTTTTGTTTGCATAAAATCAGTATTGGCTAAACCCCACAAACTTATTGCACTCATCAACATACCAATAGATGCAACTGAACGTAGACCGAAACGATTGACCAACATACTTGCGATTGGACCACCTAAACTAATCGCAATCATGAAGGGTAAAATAAATGCCCCTGATGTCAACGGCGAAAGTTGATAAACAAATTGAAGTTCTTGAGAGATGAGCAACTCAAAACCAACCAATGCCATCATGGATACAATTGCCATAACTACGCCAGTTGCAATGACAGGGTGTTTAAACAACTCAATATCAATCATTGGGGATTCTGATCGCAACTGTTTTCGAACAAACCAAACCAAAAGACTCAATCCAATCGCAAAAATCAATACAGTCCAAATTGTAAATCCATGCATGACCGATTTAACTGCATAGATCATACTCAGAATTGCAACCACCAAAATAATCGCTTGGAGTAAATTTAAGCTTTGTTTCGGCTGCCCTATCTGCTTCGGTATGATAAATACAGTGAAAATGAGGACGGTAAGCATAATTGGTAGATTGATCAGAAAAACCGAACCCCAATGAAAATGTTCTAATAAAAACCCACCTAATAGCGGTCCAAAAGCTGCTCCTCCACCACCAACAGTTGCCCAAATACCCAAGGCAATATTACGTTGTTTTTCATCAAGGAAAGTATTGCGTACTGCAGATAAAGTTGCAGGTAAAATCATTGCAGCCCCAACTGCAAGTAACCCACGTGAAGCAATTAAGGCAAAAGCCGTCGAAGAATAAGCTGCCGCTAGTGAAGCAAGACCAAATAAAGTTCCACCAATCATCATTAGACGTTTATAACCTATTCGATCACCTAACGCCCCCATTGGCAAAATTAGACCTGCCATGACCAACGAATAGATATCAATAATCCACAATAACTCGTTGGAAGATAAAGATAGAGACTCGCTTAAAGTTGGAGTCGCTACAAGTAAAACAGTTGCATCAATCGACACAGGAAGATAGATCAAAACAACGATTGCAAGAATTAACCACTTGCTGGACATAACCGCCTCTAAATTGGACACATGTTCAAATTAGAATAATTGTAGATTATCTTGAACGCTTGTCCAAATTATAAATGTACGCTAATTTGTATCAGCTTGTGAAATCAACTCTAAGGTTTGGGAAATATGGCTTATTTAAATAAAGATCAACGTCGTGAAATGATTTTGCAAGCTGCAATGAACGTTGCTCTGAATGAAGGCTTTTCTGCGATGACTGTGCGTCGCATAGCTACTGAAGCTCAAACATCAACAGGTCAAGTACACCACCACTTTGCTTCGAACTCACATTTGAAAGCCGAAGCATTTGTTAAGCTAATGAAACAATTAGATGAAATCGAGACCCAAGTAATTACTACTAGCTATCTACAACGCGTCTCCTTACTACTCGGTTGTGAAAATATAGAACAAGTTCAACCCTATTTAAGATTATGGAACGAAGCCGAAGTTTTAATTGATCAAGATGTTGAAATTAAAAATGCTTACAATATTGCGATGCAAGATTGGCATACCTCTATCGTCAACATGATTGAAGAAGGTAAAGCAGCTAATGAGTTTTCCTCCACATCAGAAAGCCAAGACATAGCTTGGCGATTAATTGCTTTTGTGTGTGGTTTGGAAGGTATATATAAATTAGGTCTGAATGGTCTAAATGATTTAGACTTTAAACGACATACTGAAGCTATTTTGCAAGCTGAGCTATTCAATAAATGAATTTCGAATTACCAATATTACATAGTCCAAGAGTTAGCCTATTTGTATTTCAAATAAAAGACTTAGTAGATATTTACCCTTGTATAACTAAAACATTGACTCGTTATATGTCATGGGAACCTGCTGAGAATTTTCAAGCTTTTGAACAAATTGGACAGCAATGGATACTAGCAGAATCTAAAAATACAGATCATCACTTTGTTTTGCGTTGCAAAGAGACTCATACTTTTATTGGACTGATTGGCGTACATCGCGTACATACAACTACACCAGAACTGGGTCTTTGGATACGAGAAGACCATCATGGTCAAGGATATGCAAAAGAGGCTCTTTTTGAAGTTTTTCGATGGGCTTCTCAAAAAATACAACCTGAATATTTCTTATATCCTGTTGCTATTGATAATCATGCGAGTCGAAAACTTGCGGAATTTTTGGGTGGAGTAGTAACGGGTAAAAAGAATGAGAAAAAATATCAAGCCGTGATTTATCATATTCCTCCCCATTCAAGCCAATTAAGTTAAAACTAACCACTACCTGTCCTTAGAAGGTTTTCAAAGAAGTACACTTAAGAGTAATGAGTAAGCAAGGTAATATGGTTAAGTTAATGATCATGCGCATGTAACTCCTCATCTTCTACCCCTTGATCCATACTTTGAACAATACCTTGGCCATTTTTTATTTCCGCAGTGTAATTGCCTTTATCACTATATATTTGAATAATCGTATATTGATCTTTTTGACTCTGCGTAATCGTAAAATAATTTCTCTCAGGGCTTCCTTGATTAAATTGACCGCGCCAACGCAAAATATCATCATCTACTTTCTCAATTTCAACAATCTTGCCTTCTCGGTTAACACCATATTCAAGCATTTGAAATTTAACAGTATCACCAACATTTTTAGTTTCGATAATATTCTGATTATAGGAGATCATCATCCCTTTACCGCTTTTCGCTAGAGGTAATGCTTCACTATTTTTTAAATCTTCATCTTGAATCTCATGAAATAAAACCGTTTCAGTTTTCGCTTTTGCTAGATCAGCAGATGACAGCTTCAAATCTTTGCGGGCATATTCACCATTCGCCACAGAGGTTTTTGAATAACTTTTATCAGGATTTATATTTTGGGCAGATGCTGTTGCTTGGTCTGGCTTTAAGAAAAATACCAAACCCACAGCCACGACTAGCGTGACTGCAAGCAAAAGTAGAATATTTTTATTTTTCATTCAAAATAATCACTTAGTTGTATTGGGAAATACGGATAACATTTGTATTGATGACACTTACCGCATCTTTCACACCCTCTTCGCCTAGACGAACACCATATTTCGGATTATATAAATATGGACTAGAGTAGAAGTTTAGGTTATTTCCACCTAATGCCGTACTTCCCAATGGATGTGTAAATCCTGAACCAATATTAGTTGAGTCACCATGATAGATACCCAAGTTATGTCCAACCTCGTGACGCATCGCAGCAACTGAACAACCTGCAATATCATTTGCACCAATCATGTTGTAAGAACTAGCATTGATCCAAGCCCAACCACACCCACCAGCACCTGGTTCATTACCTTGATAATAAACCCCATCAGCTAATACACGTTTACGCTCTGACTGAACTGTTGTATCAGAACGCCCTACACTGATCGCATCTAGTAGAGATGCAGCAGGAATCTTATAAGTGATGTAGCCAACCTCACGTAGGTAGAACTTAGCAGATGAGTTTTCAGCTGTTAGATTGGTTAAATTTAAACCCTCGATCAAACGTAATTTGGCTGCACTTTCTCCTAAAATTGTTGTGACTTCAGGACTATTAACCAACAACATATCTACGACATAACTGTCAGCAACCCAACCTTGACTAGTATAAGCAAAACGTCGGTTTTCACCATTTTTAATCGTCGCTGAAAGACCATTCGCTGCAACTATAAAACTATTCGAATCAGCCGTAGAACTCACAATCACTTTATCACCCACTTGTGCATAGCTCGGCAGATTTAATGTTTGCTTCCAATTTGTATTAGAGATTTTTACCTTTAAAGTTGGCTCACTCATACTAGGTAAAATTGAAGGAATAGTTGTATTTGCATCGATTGTTTTGATCGGAGATGACATTAATACCCAGTGTGCTCGATCACTCACGTACATAAATTCATACTGATCCCCTTTTTTCAAAGTTAAGGTAGCTGCAGTATTTACATGAGTATTTGCGATTTTTGCTGACCAAGTCGCTGAGGACTTAATGACTACACGATCTCGATCATTTGCAGTTGATGGTAGCGTGAAGTTTGGAACCCAATTTGCATCACCAAAACTTACTTCAGTTAATGGTGAGGTTACACTACTAAGCGAACTACCAATATTCTTCACATTTAATTTCAATGGCTTAATATATTCAGGCACCCATTTTTGTAATGCTGAATTGTACTTAAACCAATATTCAGTGCCTTTATTTAAGTTAAAACTGCTCGGGAAAAGTAAATTATCTTTTGCTAACTGTGATGGATAGCCAGCAGTTGAAGTAATTTGAACCAAAGTGCCATTATTTAAGTTCGAAGGTAAAGCAATTGTGCCTGCCCACTTACCATCAGCAATAAGCACATGCTGAATTTTTGCTGTTGAGAGTGCAACTTGCTCATATTGTGAACCACTCACTGGGCTAACTGTGGTGAGCTGGACTAACCACTTCTTTAAGTTTGCATCGTATACAAATTGAAAACTATCACCACTTTGGATTTCTAATACTTCAATCGGCAAATTGGTATTCGATGTATCTAAATAACTTTTATAAGCTGCACTTGATTGAATCGTCACTTTATCAAGATGGTTAGCAGTCGTCGGCAAATAAACATTTTTTACCCAATTTCCATTCGACAATACAAAAGTTAAGTCACTGTATCCGCTTGGGATATTACCTGTATTGTTAATCTGATTTGGAGATAAAATTGTTGATGCATACACGGCAGAAGCAGCTATCACCCCAGCAAAACAGATGGCTTTTAATCCAAATTTCATATAATAATCCTTTTTGTGTTTTTTTTGCACGATCAACAATATCAAAAACCAACCATACCAATCAAGTTTATTTTTCACTATATAAATATATATATCATAAACTTATTTTGAATATATTTTTATTTTTTTTTGCATATACGTTCAAATTTACTTCAAAAACCTACAATTAATGCAAGCTTAACTTGATTAATTAGGACTAAATCTAAAATGATAAAAACAATGTCTAATAGCGCACACGATGCAGTTATTTATTAAGTTTTATTTAACAATTGTTAATTATAAGCAGCCATACTTTATGATTGAAAATGAGTTGTTTTCTAAGAGAAACTAGAAGCAGCTTAATGTTCTAATAATAAAAAAAGGGTGGTTAAAACCACCCTTTTCTTCCTTTAATCACTGCATCTGCACAGCGTAAAGCTTCTTGGCTTAGCCCCCACAAACGATAATCTCCAGTTGCGGAGGTAATATTAAAATTATGCGTATAAGCAAAACTAAGCTCTCGATCTGAATCACACCAAGCACCAGAACCATTAAAGCCGACATGTCCAAAGCCATGTGGTGCGCGTTTACCCATCGTCAAAATACGATGATAACCTAAACGCCAGTGCATCGGAATTGGCATAACACGATCTCGTGAAGTGGTTTGAACTGAACTTAACTGCTCAAATACACCTGGGCGAATCAGTTGCTGATTTTTCCATTGTCCTTTATTTGCAAGCATTGCATAGACTCTAGCAAGGCTATTCGCGGTGAAAACGCCATTTGCTGCTGGAATAACAGCTTGCAATCCTTCATCACTATAAAAACTAAAATTCCGCATACCTTTTGGAATCATGGCATCCTGAAAATCTTGTGGGCTTTGACCCGATAATTCTAGTAATTTTTCAGACAATGAGGCTTTACGTGGTTGGTTGTCTTTTTTGGAATGAGGTTTAGCTGATGTTGCAGGTTTCGGTCTTTCCAATAAGCGAGCCACTCGACTTAATTCACTAGTCGGAGTTCCAAAATAAGCACCATCTAATTCAAGAGGTTGGACTAGATAACGTTGCATCAACCAACTTAAAGGTTGCTTGGCTGCTTTCTCTATTACACCACCAAGAATCCACCCATAGGTTAATGGTTGATAAGCATAACTTTGTCCTGCTCCAAATCTCGGTGTTGCAGCAGCTACAACATCTAACATATGTTGCCAATCGAGCATTTCTGTTGCGGTCTCGATGAGATTACGAATATCAAATAAACCAGTTTGATGCGAAAGGACATGACGTAAGGTAATATTTTCTTTACCGTTTTGAGCAAACTCAGGCCAATATTTTGCAATTGACTTATCATAGTCTAATAGACCTTCACTGACCAAGATATGTGCAAGAGTCGCTAGAATTCCTTTGCCCGTTGAATAACACATTGCTAAAGTATCAGCTTGCCAAGCTTCATTTTGTGATTTCTTACCAGTAAAAATATCAACAACTTTTTGACCTTGGAAATACACAACCAAAGCAGCTCCGCCTTCATGGCTTCGAGCATCTTGGAATCGGCTAAATTGAGTCGCTAGATCTTTGAATCGTTCATCAACAGTGCCATGGTAGTTTTCAGTATTGGCAAAAAGAAATTCTTTAATCAAAGCACACATCCTTATAATATTATTTTAAGAAAATCTCTCCTGCGAACAGAAGAGATAGATCTCAATGAAAATTACATCTTAAATTGCTTTTACAGTCCCAGCGACATGAGGTTTTTTCGATTTCACGTTACGGATCAGGAAATCAGTTTGCTTAGCATCTGTAGCAGTTAAAAATTCAACTGTAGATGGTAAGAACATAGGCAATTTAAACCATACATCAGCTTCATAAGCATCTGGAAGTTGAACGTTCGCCAAAGCTTTTGCTTTACTCCACATCCCGTGCGCAATGGCTTGTTTAAAACCAAATGCTTTTGCTGTAACAGCATGGATATGAATCAAATTAAAATCTCCAGAAATCATCGCATAACGACGACCAGTATTCTCAGAGATATTCCATTCAGCTTGAGGTTGATATGTAGGTTCTTGAGCTTCTTTAGATTTTTCAGCAGCTTTTTTCTCAACCTTTTGACGAGATAAATAAGTCGTTAAGCTTTCCATCACTACTTCACCACCTACTTTTGCAGTCGTGATAAAATCAAACTGCAAACCTTTATCATGTGGTTTAAGCTCACCAAATTTGCAAGAAAGCGTAATTTGCTCATTCACACCAATTTTACGAGTTTGTTTAATTTGGTTACGGATATGAACCAAACCCAAAATTGCAAATGGAAATGCTTCACTGGTCATCATATGCATTTGTAAGCTTTGAGATAACACAGCTAAGTAAATTGCTGGCACGAAACCATCATTTTTGAAACCACAAATTTCGTTATAGCTTTCTAAATGTTTCGTATCAATTTTAAGAGTATCAACCACGTATTCAACTTGTGGTAATACTTTTTCGCCTTTTGGCTTTTTAAAGATAAGACCTTGAATAACTTTTGGATAAGCTAAGTAAGGGTTTGGTAATTCACTAAAATGACGAGTATTCATAGTTAACCTTTTGATATTTTTCTATAAAAAAGGGATGCTATCGCACCCCTCTTCAAAACCCTAATGCTTAAGCACCTAGTAAGCTTTGACCACATACACGCACAACATTACCCGTTACGCCTGTTGAACCCGTTGAAGCAAACCATGCAATCGCTTCAGCTACATCGACTGGTTGACCACCTTGGTTCATTGAGTTCATACGACGACCCGCTTCACGAATCGCAAAAGGAATCGCAGCTGTCATTTGAGTTTCAATGAAGCCTGGTGCTACAGCATTAATCGTAATACCGTTCTTCAAAGTTGGTGCAGTAAATTTAACCAAGCCAATTACACCTGCTTTAGAAACAGCATAGTTCGTTTGACCTAGGTTACCAGCGATACCACTGATAGATGATACACAAACGATACGACCATTTGCATTTAAACCATCATTAGATAGTAAGTAATCATTAACACGCTCGATAGCAGATAAGTTAATGTTAATCACTAAATCCCAAAGCTCTGGCTTCATATTCGCCAAAGTTTTGTCACGTGTAATACCAGCATTGTGAACAATCACATCCAAACCGCCCTGCTTCGCAGCAGCAGTTTTGATTTTCTCACCTGCATCAGCAGCAGTAATATCGATTGCTAATACTGAGCCACCAATAGAACCAGCAACACGCTCTAAGTCAGCTTGTTGTTGTGGAACATCTAAACAAATTACATGCGCGCCGTCACGTGCCAATACATTTGCAATCGCCTCACCGATACCACGGCTTGCACCAGTCACTAAAGCAGTTTTACCTGCTAAAGGTTTTGCCCAATCTAGGTCAACATTATCTGCTTTAGATACGCGAATCACTTGACCAGAAACGTATGCAGAACGTGGAGAAATTAAGAAACGTAAAGTTGATTCAAGATTTGCTTCAGCGCCTTGATCAACATAAACCACTTGAGCAGTGATACCTTTTTTGAATTCTTTACCAACAGACTTGATAAAACCTTCAAGTGCACGTTGTGCAATCGCTTGTTTTACAGTCTTAGCTGTTTCAGGCGTTGTACCAATTACAATCACACGGCCAGAATTTGAGATTTGACGAGCGATTGGATTAAAGAAGTTATACAACTCTTTTAATTGTTCTGAATTTTGGATACCAGAAGCGTCAAATACAACTGCTTTAAATTTAGACTCTTTATCATCTGCATTTAAAGGGCGAAGATTTAAACCAACTTTTGCAGCAGTTTGTTGTAATTCAACATTATTACCTACATAGCTGTCTGCATGAATATTGCTAAGAATTTGAGCAATAGAAGCAGAAATCGTGCTTGAAGGTGCTGCGCCAAGCAATACTGCACCATTTACAACTGGTTGCGCACTTTCAAAACGGTCTAGAGCAGCTGGCGATGGCAAACCTAAATTTTTTACAACAAATTTACCCAAAGGAGATTGTGTAAATGCTTGGTATTGATCAGTCATGATTATTATCTCTCATACAAATGAATTTTTTTCAAACATTTATGACGTGTTGACCTTAGAACACAAAATCAATGTCTGATTGACTCGTAGCAAATCATACTTGAGTTCATGTCATGATGTCTTGACCTGAATGTGGTCTAAAGCGTCATTCTAGTCAATACAGCAGTATTTGAAATATGCTAATGTTATAGTGAGAATATCGCAATTATGCTTGGAAAAGCCTTATGAGCAAAACAACTCAAGAAAATCCAGCAGTCGAAAATTCTGCTCAAGAGAATGTGTCAAATACATCAAAAGCAACTTCTACTACACGTAAAGCTGCTAACACAACTCCTAAAGCAGCTAATACGACAACTAAAACGACTCGTACTCGTTCTACCAGTCGTAGTTCTAAAAGCACTGCTTCATCTACATCTACTAAAGCAGCTTCAGCTAAAACAACCAAACCTTCTGTTCAACAGGATAAAACCATGAGCCAAAACACCGTTCGTCGTGTAGCCATTATCGGCGGTAACCGTATTCCTTTCGCTCGCTCTAACGGCGCATATTTCACAGCTTCAAACATCGATATGTTTACAGCTGCGTTAAACGGTTTGGTTGAGCGTTTCAACCTACAAGGTCAACGCCTAGGTGAAGTTGTTGCAGGTGCAGTATTAAAGCACAGCCGTGACTTCAACATGACACGTGAGTGTGTGTTAAATACTCAACTTGCTCCTGAAACTCCAGCTTGTGATCTTCAACAAGCTTGTGGTACTGGTTTGCAAGCAGCATTCCAAGTAGCAAACAAAATTGCTTTAGGTCAAATCGAAGTAGGTATCGCTGGTGGTGTTGATACAACATCTGACGCTCCAATCGCTTTCGGTGATGGTTTACGTAAAGCATTGCTTGAACTTAACATTGCTAAAACTGGTAAAGATCGTTTAAAAGCTTTATCTAAAATCAACGTTAAAGATCTTATGGATGCGCCTAAAAATGGTGAACCACGTACTGGTTTATCTATGGGTGATCACCAAGCAATTACTGCTCTTGAGTGGGGTATTGCTCGTGAAGATCAAGATGCTTTAGCTGCAGCTTCTCACCAAAAAATGGCAAAAGCATACGAAGAAGGTTTCTTCGATGACTTAATTACTCCATTCTTAGGTTTAAGCCGTGACAACAACTTACGTGCTGACTCTACTGCTGAGAAATTAGCAAAATTAAAACCAGTATTTGGTAAAGGCGAAGCTGCAACGATGACAGCTGGTAACTCTACTCCACTTACTGATGGTGCTTCATGTGTACTTTTAGCTTCTGAAGAATGGGCTAAAGCAAATGGTCACGAAGTTCTAGCTTACTTAACTTTCTCTGAAACAGCTGCAGTTGATTTCGTTGGTAAGAAAGAAGGCTTATTGATGGCGCCTGCTTATGCAGTTCCACGTATGCTTGAGCGTGCTGGTCTTAAACTTCAAGATTTCGACTACTATGAAATCCATGAAGCATTTGCATCACAAGTTCTTTCTACTTTGAAAGCTTGGGAAGATGAGAAATTCTGTAAAGAGCGTTTAGGTTTAGATGCACCTTTAGGTTCAATTGATCGTAGCAAGTTAAACGTTAAAGGTTCTTCTTTAGCTGCTGGTCACCCATTCGCTGCTACTGGTGGTCGTATCATCGCGACTGCTGCGAAAATCTTAAACCAAAAAGGTTCAGGTCGTATCTTAGTTTCGATCTGTGCTGCTGGTGGTCAAGGTGTAACTGCTATTATTGAAAAATAATTGCTAGATTACCCACAAAAAAGCTGAATCATCTGATTCAGCTTTTTTTATACTACTATTCATAAGGACATATTGGCTTATCTTGATCTTTGAAATTTCACATAATAATCATTCAAAACTTTGATCATTTCTTTGAACTCTTTGAGATTTTCTTCTGTATTCCCCAAGCGTTCTACAAAACGTTGCGAATGAATTTCTAAATCAATTTTTTCATTTATCTGTGGACTGATTTCAAACAACTTTGCCAAATCATCAAAGTGATCTAATTTTCGATTTGAAAAATACTCCAGACGAAAACCCAATTCATTCAGTTTTATACCCTTCAATATAGCACCATGCTCCTTATCAAAGGCTAAAGCATGCTCTTTCAAAAACAATTGTTCTGGTGTCTCTTTTGAGCTTTTGAATAAACTAGATAACTGACTGAACATTAGTTGATCACATCACAATATTAACTAAAGTATTTAACCTGCAAAACAATCATGAGTGCAACAACCAAATGATAAAAAAAGCACCTTTTAAAGGTGCTTTTTCAATATTTATTGTCCGTACTGTTTCTTTAGATACTCAACAATTTTAGCTGATTCAAACATTTTCACCCCCGTGTTCGGATCAACCAAATATGGAACCTGAATATCACGCCCCATGATTTCAACAATCTTTTCACGCTTACCATTTGGTAGTGGAATATATTTCCCTGGTTTTAAACGCAAAATCGCAGGACCCATATCTTGCCAACGCTCTTTCGGCACATTGTGCAACACATAAGGCAATTCTAATTCACATAATACTTCACGTACTAAACGCGTATACGGACTAGCTTCAAAACTCCATAACTCTAAAAGCTCCGTTGGCGCTGGGCGATTAATAATTTTCTTATTAATCCAAACACCACGAGCTGCATTTGCAACAGTAGCCAAAGTCGATACATACGGCAATTTAGGATAATGACTATATTTTTTTGGAGTTTGTCCCGTTTTTCCATAATGCTTAAATAAATGATGAATAATGTCTTGTGATTCGTATAACTGATCACCTGTATTTTCATCAATTAAAAATGGAAACTGCTTTTTCCCACCTTTTTGCTTTACGATTTGACGGTATTTTTCACCACCTTTCGGACATGGATAGATTTCAACATCCAAATTCAGAAGCGTAATAACTTCACGAACACGTCGGCAAAATGGTGAACCTTCAAATTCATATAGCTTGATTGGTTTTTCAGGCTGATTTGGAAATGGTGTTCCTGACACACCACGCCCACCTTCGATAAGTGTTGCAGCTACTGATTGTAAAACTTTAAACTGATGGCTCACCATTTTAAGCATACTGTTATCCTTTTAGCAGTCGACTAGTTTTTCTTTGGCAATCACAATTCCGTTATTATCTGCATAGATATAATCTCCAGAATTAATGGTCACACCACCAAAATACAATGTGATGTCTACTTCACCTATGCCCTTACGATTACTTTTTTGCGGTATTGCAGCCAATGCATGCACACCCAGGTCTAATTCCGCAATTGCATCGACATCACGTACACAACCGTAAATTACCACCCCATTCCAATGGTTTTTTACAGCTGAATCAGCAATTAAGTCCCCCATCAAAGCACAACGCATTGATGCACCCCCATCAACAACCAAGACTTTACCCGTACCATCGGTCGCTAAAAGTTCTTTAACACGAGAGTTATCTTCATAACATTTAACGGTAACGATCTGACCGCCAAACGTCTTACGTGCGCCGTAGCTCTTAAAAAATTTACCATCCATGCAAGGTGTTACAACTTGCAACTCTTTATCTGGATTATCATCTAATAAGTCACAGGTAACGAAAGGTACTGTTGTCACAAAAGTTCTCCTTTATTGGGTCTGCTGAATCGCTAAATTATCATATAATTTAAATGCTGCTGATTGTGTTTGAGCTGCAATCACCATAGTATGCGCCAATTGTTCTGCACTGATAGGCTTATATTTAAACGGTTTAGTCCAAGTTTTTTCTACAAGCTTAAACAGTGTTTGCGCTGTATCTTCCAATAAACGAACTTCGCTGCGTTTTCCAATCAACAAAGAAGGCTGAAAGATCGATAACTTATAAATTGACAATTTTTTCAAATAATCTTCTAACTGACCTTTTACCTTATTGTAAAAAATCGGCGAATTAGCATTCGCTCCAAGCGCACTAACAATTAAGAGATGAATGTTTTTATCTTGAATTAAATCTGCAAAATGCGCATTAATTTCATAATCAATTGCATAAAATTTATCTTTAGAACCAGCCTGTTTGATCGTACTTCCCAAACAGCTAAAAGCATGGGTAAAACCATTTACATCTTCGTCATTAAGTAATAAAAAATCTTCAAGAACGAACTGCGTCACTTTAGTATAAGCATCTAATTTATCAGTTTTTTTACGAACAACCACCGTGATTGATTCAAAGTCATCAGACGATTGTAATTGTTCAATCAAAGCCAAACCGACTAAACCTGTCGCACCAATAATAATTGCCTTCTTCGCACCTATTTTCATTTTTATTTCGCTCAAGTTATCACTTGGACTAATGTAACGTTTTCTTGCAAGATAATCACCTGTTAAATGTACTTAAAAGTATCACAAGGCTTGACTTCGGGGCGTAGTTTCCTCAAAATATGGCACTTGTTTACGGGCTGGTGAATGTTGCTAATATTTTATTGGTTTTAACTTCAGCCCGCCCAGACCAACTTATTTTCAAGGAGTGCACGAGTGGCAAACTCTGCTCAAGCTAAAAAACGTGCTCGTCAAAACGTTAAAGCACGTAAACACAACGCAAGCTTGCGTTCTATGGTTCGTACTTACATCAAACGTACTGTAAATGCGATCGCTGCTGGTGATTATGCTGTAGCTTCTGAAGCTTACAAAACAGCTGTACCTGTAATCGACCGTATGGCTGACAAAGGCATCATCCACAAAAATAAAGCTGCTCGTCACAAGAGCCGCTTAAACGCTCAAATTAAAGCATTAGCTAACTAATTTGTTGCACATAAAAAAGCCCGATTTTCGGGCTTTTTTATTGTCTCTTGATTTTCAAATTTTATCAAAACAGAAAGAGGCAGATCTACCACCCCTTTCTTTTGTATAAACTATTAGTTTAATCCAAATACTTTTGTCGTTAATGCTAAGTTCTTAGCCGTTAGACCTGAAAGAATCAAACTATTATTAGCAGTTGGAATCGTCCATTTCTGGTTAGCTCCTCCTGTACAACGATAGCGAATTAAGCGTGCACGATTATTCGTCAGATAACCACCCTCCAAATCAAAGCATTGATGAGCCTGCTTAATCGCTTGAGCACTCATGTCGGTAGTCCAAACTTGATTAGTTTGATTGTTATTACAAGGCTGTAAATTAATTACATTACCCGAAGTAGTTGCCAAGCATTGATCTATATATTTTTTGCTGTGAATTTTTCCTAATGCATCGTAAACCCATTTTTCTGAGTCATCGCCTATACAACCCGAAGCACCACTAATAAATGCATTGAATTGACCATTTTCAAGTTTTTCAGCTTTCAAACAATTTGTTCGATTCATTAAACTCATCGCAGAACCCAAATTAAAATCACTTTTCAGTTCGAGCTTATCTAGGAAAACATGAAAAGCGTAAACTGCATCAGCATTTAGATTCACTAAATCAGAGCGATATACATTCATCCAGCGATTCAAACGATACAGCGTGTTTTGCTGTTGGGTATAACGATTCATTTCGTTCTGCGCTGCAATCGAAAGCTGATCTTTGAATTTTTGATATGAATCGAACAACAATTTATTATCAGCTGACAAATTCACCACGGGTCTTGTAGCATTTTCCAAAAGAGCTTGCTCAAGTACTGGAAGTTCAATTTGTTTTAATGCTGAATACCCAACATTTTTCCCAATTTCTGCATAAGGCGAAATTTGTATATTGTTTGCTGGAATCATTATTGTTGAAAGTAAAACTGCTTTTTGATTGGCTTTTCTACAATACAAATTTACTTGCTGTGGTGATTCACTTTGAGCCACATTGATATGGAACTTATTGGCATTACTATTCGTATTCATACGTTGAGGTGCTAGAGCAATATTTTGCTCATTTGATGCGAATCGAATATTTAACCAACAACTTGCCGTAGAATCATTTGGATTGATTTGAGGCAAGTTAAAAACATTACCCCAATTCCCTCTTGCGGCTGGATAAATTAAACCCACTTGATTCACAGGATCATATCCACCCAAAATCGTATAAACAGGAACACCGAATAATCTTGGCTTTAAGTAATTCCCATCAGCTGTGTTGTACCAAACATTTCCTGAGTTCGGCACTTTGGGCTGTGCAACTTCCATAGCTCGCGTTGTAGCATTCCACTTTTTATAACCAGTTGGTGAGTTTTTATCCCACACATAACGATCAAAGGCAGGTTGAATCTTGAGATACGTGCTATAGCCTGTGTAATGTGTATATTTCGAAATCGAACTCGCAGTCGAACCGCCAGACATCGCATCCCAACCATAAGCATACTTATTTAAAAAGTTTGGAACGCCATTACTACCATCTCCAAGATTTGTCGATGTCCAATTGAGATTACCACGCATTTTATTTCTAAAGGCGATATATCCCCAGCCACTATCTGCATGATGTGCAGCCCAAAACATATTATTACCCACTGAACCAGGATAATGCCCCAGACCATAGTGATGTCCAATCTCATGACTAAACTCGTTACCTACAGAGTCAATCAGTGTTAGCATTCCATTACCACCACTCAAACCATGCGTGACGTCACCATTACTGTATTTACCGCGAGCATGATGCGTAACTACACTTTGTGTCAGTTGAGGCTGTTCTTGACTCGCCATAGAGGCACTGGTAATTCCCCAATTTGCTAGATTAATACCTACCCCAAATGTTGACTTTGCCGTATTTTCACGCATATCACCACTATAGACATCACCAATCGTTACACTGGCAGCATCATAAATTACACCACTAGCAACCATGACTTTATCGAGTTTTAAATCGTCATATTTAGTGACAATCATTCGAGCAGCTGGAATAGTCTGAAAATAATCTGTTCCTGCTTTTGCTGGTTCTAACAGCATATAGTGACCGTTAGACTGAGGTGGATCGGTAAGTAATCCCAAACGAATATTTTGCACAACTAACTCACCTGGAGCGGCAAAATCAATATCTATCTCTGCTAAGTCACCACTACGATTAGTTAAGGGATCAATAATTCGAATATGCAAACCAGCTTTAACTTCATTCCAATTCAAAGCAGTGCTCCAAGCACGTTTTGAATAGTTCACTTGTGGTCGTCCATCATTATTTGATTGATCAGATGCAGCCAAACGAGATGGCTCATCTAAATCTACCGTTCTCAGTAATTGATTGCCCTGATAAATTTCAGCTTTTAAAGATTGAATATTCCCCATCTCGATTAATGGTGTCACTAATAAAAGTGCCTCTTTCTCAGAGGTTAAACGAGGCATGTAATCTTTTTCATTATTTTTTGGATTAACCACATGACTTTGAGCAAATTGAATCATAGCTGAAAAGCTTCCATTCAAATCATTCCTCAAAGTACGAGCTATACCTAATTTATCGTAATCATAAAAACCAAGAACCGTATCATCGATAACATCTTTTGTTGGCTCAGGGTATTTTTCAGAAAAAGATGGATGAGAATCACCCGAACTTCCTGACCCCATATTACTTTCTGTTGATGAAGTACCACCACTTCCGCCGCCACAAGCACTTAACATTGCTGCAAGAACAGATAATGACAAATATTTAAGTTTTAAATACATCACATTCCCCCCAATAAACCGTAATAAATTATCAATAAAGATAAGTTTATGGTTATTAGTTAATATTAATAAAATCATGCATTTAAAAATAATATCATCTTTACTAAAAGATAAAAAATATGAATTTAGAATATCGTAAAATATCTAAAAGATTTAGTTATCGTGATCTAGTCAGCTCTAAGGGTTAGTTATTTTTCTTTAAAATCTTTAATTAATAATTCTTGTTTTTGACCACGCCAAATCCACTTTAACTTGCTATTTGCAAAATCCTCACCCTCAAACCAAACAAATAATCCCTCCATCATATCTGGCCAGTCTGATTGTTGAATTTCTGTTTGACCTGAAATGACAGCTACAATTGCAGCCAAAATAGTGTCATGACTAACAGCAATACTTAAACCATTTTGATGTGTTGGATGTGTATGATAAAGCAACTCAAGTACATCAAATACACCTGTAATAGGGTGTTTCATACCTGGCAAAGCATTATTCACAAAACTATTGATAAACCCCAATGCACCCTGTTTACGAAAATATGGTGCAGCTTGTTGAATGTCTAATACAAAACTACCTGGCTCAACCAATAATCGCTGTTCAACAATCTCTATCGTATGAGTGTTTTCACCCTTACGTAACTGATCAGCACCTTCAATCATTAAGGCTGCCGTATCAACACATCGTTGGATAGGACTAGAAATACAGTGATGTATAGCTCGATCAGTATTTTGTATGAGATATTGCCCCCAAGCATATGCAAGCTCTCGCCCTTGCTCAGTCAACTGCAAATCATAACCAGCAAAACCCTGTCCATTGACAAGTTCTCGCAATGAATGACGTGTAAATAAGGTGACTGGCGTTGAAGTGTCTGGCAATAAATCCACAGCTTCAAACATACTTTTAGGCAATAAATGTAGCGCCATAATATTTATGTAATATAAAAATTTAACCCACTATAACATGGGTAATATAACTCTCAATCTAAAATCCCAGAATGCTGTAATGCTTCATATGCAATTTTTTTGCAGTACTGATCTTTAAATGCGATAAAGCCACCATTAAGAACAGTATCTCGCTGATTATACAAAAATGGCTTAGCTTCTAGAGTCAGTAGACCACCGCCAATACTTTCTAATAACGATTGACCTGAACTCGTATCCCATTCTGATGTTGGATGAAACCGTGGATAAATATCAATATCACCCTCAAGCATCATACAAAACTTATAGGCACTACCAGCTTCACGTCGCTCAACAGCACGATGTTTGAGTAATGGTTGAATAAAATTTTGATATTTAGGATTTTTACTGTTGTGACTTAATCCAATTTGGAGAGGCGTACTTAAGTCATGTTCTTCTATTTTGTATTGAAACCATTCATTACGGCTAAAACTGTATTTATAAGGAAGTTGATTGCGATAACCGATATACATGACCTGTTCACAAGGCACTGCAATAATCGCAAAAGTTGTCTGATGGTCTTCGATCAAACTTAAATTAGTCGTAAATTCATCTCGCTCATGTATAAACTCTTTCGTTCCATCTAGTGGATCAAGCATCCAACATTTTTTCCATGACTTACGCTCAGAATAATCACTCTCTTCAGATAAGACAGGTAATTGCGGTGTTATCGTTGCCAAATGCTTGAGTAGAAAATGATTTACCTTTAAATCAGCTTGAGTCACAGGAGAATCATCACTTTTTTCCTGAATATTAAACTCGCAACCAGCACAATAACTTTGGTATTCTTCCAACAATATTTGACTAGCCTGCGCCATAATTGGAACAAGTTGCATAATCAAGTTATCTTGTGGAGCGAGCGTTTTTATAAACATAGACCAACCTTATGTCATATTCAGATTTACAGCAAAAGCCTATTGCCATGTTCGACATGGATGGCACATTACTCGATTTAGCCTTTGATGATTTTATTTGGAATGAGTGTCTACCTGAACGCCATGCTCAAGTACATCAATGCACTCTAGAACAGAGTAAACAGACACTATTTCAATTTTACCAACAACATAAGCATACACTATCTTGGTATTCTTCTGCGTACTGGACTACAAAAGTTGGAGTAGATGTTTTGCAACTCCAATACGAGCATCGAGAAAAAATCAAAGCGCGTTCCGGTTGCTTTGAATTATTAGAACAACTCAAACAAAAAGGCTATCGTTGTTGGTTACTTACTAACGCGGATAAAGCAGGATTACAGCTAAAACTTGAAAATGTTGCACTGAGCCCTTACTTTGAACTTATGATTAGTAGTGAAGAATTAGGATACGCAAAAGAAGATGTTTCTTTTTGGCGTGAACTTCAACAACTGCATCCATTTGATCCAACGAAAGCAATTTTTATTGATGATACAGTTGCCGTATTGAAAGGCGCAGAAAGTTTTGGAATTTCAAAACTCTTTAGCATAGTACAACCATCAAGTAGCAAAGCTGCAATGAATTCCAATGAACTTCCTTACCCCGCACTTGATGAACTCACTGATTTATTTGATTGTCTAGAAACCCATTTACAGGTAACAGATGCCAAAACAGCATGAACCAGAAAGCATGGAAGCCATGCGAATTGATAAATGGCTTTGGGCTGCTCGTTTCTTCAAAACACGCTCCATCGCAAAAGCAGCCATTGAAGGTGGTAAAGTTCATCACAATAATGAACGCGTCAAAGTATCCAAAGATGTTCGGGTTGGAATGGAACTGACCATTCAACAAGGATTTGACAAGAAAACTGTCATCGTCAGAGCCCTATCGTCTATACGTGGCGGTGCTCCTATGGCTCAGTTACTTTATGAAGAAACAACTGAAAGTATTGAGCGTAGAGAGTTGCATGCATCGCAACGAAAATTGCATAATCTAGCCCGACCTGATCATCGACCAAGCAAAAAAGATCGTCGTGATATCAATCGTTTTAAACAAGAAAATGTTCAATCATGGTCTTATCATGATGAGTAATTTTTTCTAATTTAAGGTGCGTCATCTTGTGTCGTATTGACGCAGGTCAGATGTAGAATAAACAACTAGAATCTGCCACTATACTCAAGTCCCAACAAGTTGAGATTCAATACATCCACTTGGGTTAGTCGTTAAGAATATAAAGTTTTGAGGTTTTGAGATGGATGATAATAAAAGTAAAGCGTTACAAGCTGCGTTAAGCCAGATTGAAAAACAATTTGGCAAAAACACTGTGATGCGCTTAGGTGACAATACTGTACAAGCAGTTGAAGCTGTATCTACAGGGTCATTAACACTAGATATCGCTTTAGGTATTGGTGGATTACCGAAAGGTCGTATTATTGAGATTTATGGTCCTGAATCATCTGGTAAAACAACAATGACATTGCAAGCAATTGCTCAATGTCAAAAAAATGGTGGTACTTGTGCATTCATCGATGCTGAACATGCGCTTGACCCACAATATGCACGCAAATTAGGCGTTGATATTGACAACCTACTAGTCTCTCAACCTGACAATGGTGAACAAGCGCTTGAAATCGCAGATATGCTCGTTCGTTCAGGTGCAATTGATTTAATCGTTGTCGACTCAGTTGCAGCATTAACACCAAAAGCTGAAATTGAAGGCGAAATGGGTGACTCTCATATGGGCTTACAAGCTCGTTTGATGAGCCAAGCATTGCGTAAAATCACTGGTAACGCAAAACGCTCTAACTGTATGGTGATCTTCATCAACCAAATTCGTATGAAAATTGGTGTGATGTTTGGTAGTCCAGAAACAACCACAGGTGGTAATGCACTTAAATTCTATGCGTCAGTGCGCTTAGATATCCGTCGTATTGGACAAGTTAAAGAAGGCGATGAAATCGTTGGTTCTGAAACTAAAGTCAAAGTTGTAAAAAACAAAATGGCACCTCCTTTCCGCGAAGCAGTATTCCAAATCATGTACGGTAAAGGAACTAATCAACTAGGTGAGTTAGTAGACCTCGCCGTACAACAAGATATTGTTCAAAAAGCGGGTGCATGGTACTCATACCAAGGCAACAAAATCGGACAAGGTAAAAACAACGTAATCCGTTATTTTGAAGAGAATTCGAAAATAGCTGCTGAAATTGAGAAGGTTGTTCGCGAGCAATTACTCACCAAAAACAATCCTGAAGCAGCACCTACAGAAGATGTAGAAGAACCAGATTTTTTAGAAAGTTGAACTGAAACGCCCTTCGGGGCGTTTTTCTTTCATGAGGATATAAAACTTGTTTAATTATGAGAAAACAGAGAAACCTAAAACACTCACAGGTCAAAGACTTCGTTCTTATGCATTTGCACTCCTGACTCGTCGCGATTATTCGCAAGCTGAACTTATAGCAAAACTAAATCTATATGCGATTAATCCTGATGAAGTTGCAAAACTCGTCGAAGAGCTAGCAGTAAATAACTATCAAAGCGATCAACGTGTTGCTGAGCAAACCTTAGCAAGTCAAATACGCAAAGGGAAAGGTCTACAACGCATAAAACAAGCTTTGAAAGCAAAACAATTAGATGAAGAGCTTATTACAGAAGAGTTAAAAGAAGTTGATTGGTTAGAACAAGCATATCAACTAAAGGTCAAAAAATTTGGTACTGAGGTTTCAAAAGATCAAAAGATCAAGGCAAAACAAATTCGATTTTTGCAGTATAGAGGGTTTGATATGAGTGTAATTATGAAAGCGATTGCTCGAACGAGCGATGAAGAATAATTGGTGGCAACCCTACCAGCAAGACTCCGGCACATCATAGATCTACTACCGTTGCTACCTTCCGGTCCTGGCGGGGTTCATAGAGTACAATTGCGAAGCTACCAGCAGGGCTACCATTGCCTGACAAAGTATAGAGATTTTTATTGGAGTTGCAAGGCTTGTCTCCATTTTTAATTCAGTTTTTGATTCAACTGCTTAAATCAACACCAACTATGTTTTTTGGCTCGTTGAGAACATTATAATTTGTTTAATGTTTATACAAAACAAAACGTATTTTCTCCAAAAGTGCTTGAAGATTGTAAACACGTATTGCATTTAAATGTGTTGCTGTTTTAATGGCTAAATCTAAAAATGTTTGTTTGGTGTGTCTCAAGTAAAAAACAAAGCTTATTCACCCCACAGCTTTATTTTCAACTTTATGGATGAATTTTCATGCTAAAAAAGCATTCTGCAATTTTTATTGCACTACTTAGCAGTACACATTTGTATGCAAATATTCCTATTGAATCTCGTGCGTTAAGCCAACAATTTAATGACAACACAACTTCAGCACCCGTAAGCACAAATCTAAACTGGGATTTGATTCAGAAAAATCAGAAGCTCGAAGAAGAAGTTCGTAGATTACGTGGTCAATTGGAAGAGCATGAAAACTCTATTGAACTATTAAAGAAAGAATTAGCTAATCGATATACAGACTTAGATCAACGCTTAGAACTTTTATCACAAAAAATTGATCCACCTGAAGAAACAACGGAAGCTACAACAGAGTCAACAGCAGAAGCTGCAGCAGCACCAAAATCAGAACCGCCTTCCCCAGCCAATACAATACAACCAGATTCCCCTAAAAATACCTCTAATTCAACATCTACACCTGTGGTACAGGCAACACAAAATACTGCAACCACGAATACGACAAACGCTCAAATCGAATTAGAAAAAGCCGCATATACCGTTGCTTTAGATGCATACAAACAAGGTGGAGCAAAAAAAGCGATCCAACCGATGCAAAACTTTATTAAAAATCATCCGAATGGTATTTATGTTGGAAATGCATATTTTTGGTTAGCTGAATTTTATCTAGCTGTAGAGCCTGTTGACTATAAAGCCGCAAAACAGAATTACAATATCGTGGCTACACGTTATCCAAACTCTGCTAAAGCACCAAGAGCGATTTACCAACTGTATAGCATTGCTAAAGAAGTGGACAAAAATACAGCTCTAGCCAATCAGTATAAAAACAAGCTGATAAGCCAATACCCACAAACAGAAGAAGCAAAATTTATTCAGAAGAAGTAATTTAAAACTTTTACCTATAAAAAAACCAGTTCATTTGAACTGGTTTTTTGCTTAAGTCTTATTTAATCTTTGCTTGTGATTTTAGATACTCAGTATAGTCCTCTAAAATCTGCTGACCACGGAACTGCTGATATAACTTCGTTAACTCATTCAACTGTTCTGGTTGTAAAGCACTTGCGGCATTTGTATTCACCGTAGAGACCGCCACAATTACCAACTCATTAGGTAGTTGAGTCGTTGTAACTGACCACATGCCTTCTTTAGTTGGCGCAGGGATACTAAACGCTGCGCGCTCGATAGCACGCTTTAAACCTTGTGAACGAGCAAAAGTACCTGCATCCTCAAAAATAATTTTTGACTTTGAAACAACTTGTGCAGCAGGTTGAGTCTTAAATTCAGCTAAAGTTGATGCGATTTTCGCTTGGGCAGCCTTATATGCTTTTTCCTCAATCACCTTAGCTTTGACTTCAGCAGTTGCTTGAGCAAGTGTCTTGACTCCAGCAGCACGATAATCACGCACCTTGATCCAGATCGTATCACCATTTGCTAATTGAATACTTGATGATGCATTGCGATCACCATTTTTTACATCATCATTAAACAATTTTGCTTTTACATTTAAATCGCTTAAATAAGGATTTTGCGTTGTTAAAGTAACACCTTTAGCAGATTCAACACGAACGCCTTTAACTTCTTGAGCCACGGCATCTAATGAATCATTCCCCACAACCATTTCATTTAGACTATTCACTGTATCGCTAAATAAATTGGCTTGTTTTGTTTTCTGCACTTCAGCAATTAAGCGCGGTTTTTCTGCTTCATACGATGGAATATCAATTGCAGGAGCGTTTGCAGCGATAATATGATAACCGTACTGTGTCTTAATTGGTTTAGAAATCTGACCATTCTTCAAAGAATTAACAGCGTTATCAAAGTCTGCTGAAAACACACCAGGAGCATAAGCTTCAACTAAACCACCTTGTGTTTTAGAAGAAGGGTCTTCTGAAAATTGTGCTGCAGCATCAGCAAATGACATGCCTGACTGAATTTTAGCGTATACATCATTTGCCAATTTCTGAGCTGTCGCTGCATCTCTTGAATCCGTTGTAATCAGAATATGTTTAACTTCTCGCTTCACATCTTTCTGTTGTTTATCAACGAATGCTTTATATGCCTGCTGTAACTCAGCTTCAGAAGGAGCTACATTTGCTTGTGGCAATAATGCTGGTGTTAAAACCACATAATCAACATCAACATTAGCAACCTGTTTAAATTGGTTTTTATGTTTGTTGTAATAATCTGCAATTTCTTGATTAGAAACAGTAATACCCTTTTTGTAATCATCTAACTTAATGCTAGCTAAATGCAAAGTACGCTGTTCTGTTTGTAAATTAGCAAGTTGCTGTAAATCAGATTTGCTTACCAAAGCATAATCCATCAATGTCGATGAAATCATTTTTAAAGCATGGTCTTGACGTAGACTAGCAATCAAGCCTTGATTGGTCATACCAACAGAGCGTAGATAATTTTCATAGAGCTTTTGTGAAAATTGTCCGTTTTCTTGAAAGCTTGGTTGTTGAGCCAACATTTGCTCAAGTTGCGTATTACTTAGGGAAATCCCTAGTTTTTCTGCCTGTTGTTGTAACAAGCTACGAGCAATCAGTGCATCTAATGCTTTTTCTTGAATAAGAGAGAGGTTCAAAAGAGACTCATCACCCTTTACTAAGGATAAATATTGATCTTTATAATTTTTAGTTGCTGTTTCTAATTCTTTATTAGAAATATCTTGGCCATTTACAGATTTTGCAACATCTGCTTTATTGCCTCCACTAAAATATCCTTCAATACCTACAAGCGCTAAAGGGGTCAAAAACAAAACTAGAAGGACTTTGCCAAGCCAACCCTTAATGAGTGTACGAAAAGATTCCATGAGAATTCCAATATTTTATTTCGGGGCAATTTTAACTGAAAAATAAAAGCGAATGAATGCAGAATAAAGCTCAAATCAACTTTTTCATTCGATAAATAAAAAACGCACCCGAGATGGTGCGTTTATTGATTTAAAAAGATTACGCAACTGAATCTTTCAAACCTTTACCTGGTTTAAAACTTGGTACTTTGCTAGCTTTAATTTGTAGCTCTTCACCAGTTTTAGGATTACGACCAGTACGAGCAGCACGCTCTTTAACACTAAAAGTACCAAAACCGACTAAAGTAACCGTATCACCCTTTTTTAGTGCTTCAGTGATCGATGCAATTGTTGCGTCAAGTGCCTTACCAGCATCCGACTTAGATACTCCCCCTTTTTCAGCAATCGCATCAATTAATTCTGATTTATTCATGATAAAAAATATCCTCTTAATATCGTTTGTTAAGATCCAAGGCTATAGTTTAAAAGGCCATGCCGCCTTTATAGCAATGCTTTAGGGGAGAACGCAATACTAGAAAGGCGTTTTAACCAAAATAAATACTGAAATACGACATAAACGGACGAGCGTCAGGAGTTTTTTTACTTTTTATTCAATTTGGCCTTTAATTGGTTATTTTCTTCAATTAAAGCATCAACTTTGATATGAAGCTGTACCAAAAGCTGTTCAATATGCTGTAGATCTTTAGGAGTAACCAAACCGATTCGATTTAAAGAGTGATTTACACCTGTATCTAAAATTTTTTCTACTTTGTCTTTAGTATCAGTCACAGACTCTTTTGCCTTCTCAGTGACTTTCCCAACGGTGTTATCTGCGAAATCAACTGTTTTTGACTCAAGCTCCTCACCAACCTTTACAAGCGAGTCAAATAATTTATTCCCTTCTTCTTCAGCACGTGAAAATGCACCTAAACCTGCAAGCCAAATTTGTTGTGTATATTTTTTGAAATCCAAAGCAGATTTTTTAGAACTCTTTGATTTTAATTTGGTTTTTACCTCGGCTTCTTCACCTGAATTTTCAAGGTTAGTGTTATCCATAGACCAATGCTCCTAAGCACTTTACAAACAGTATGTCGTATTTAACCATAAAAATGTTTTTATAATATCAAAGTTAAGACTTGATCGTTTTAAAAAACTGTTCTACAAAGCTACAAAGTCATGTAAATTAATATTAATCATTGAGCAAGGATGCTCAAGTTTATATGCTTTATGGTTATATCTATTGACTGGTAAGGAAAAAGAGACTCATGAGTGAAACGCAACAAAGACATAGACATCCTCATTTGTTGCTAAACTTTGTTATCATTGTTTTAGAAACTTTTTTCTCATTTATCCTGACTCATGATTCAGCACTTCGTCTACAGGCGAAACGATTTATTGACCAGCGTGTGACTTTACGCATCAATAGCTATATCCCTTTCTTTGATTTTTATATTCAGTTCACAGACAAAGGATTGCTATTTGATATGCAGTCTTTAGATCGAAAAATTGACCTTGAAATCAATAGTACGCTGATCGATCTTACTAAAATATTTGTGTTTAATAATCAGCGCAGCATTCACAACATGCGACTTTTAGGTGAAACCTCACTTGCCGAAGAGTTTTTAGATTTAGCACCGCATTTGACACTCCCAAGCATATTTGCTAACTGGAAACAGTGGTTTAGTGCATTCGATGATGATGCTGAAACCTTAGCTTCACAGCAAAGAATTGCACCCTTGCTAGATAAAATTGATCAACAACGCTCTGAAATAAACTCATTACTCGTGGAAGTTAAACAATATCAAAATCGAATCCATAGACTCCAAAAGCGCCAACGCTTGATCAATATCAGCTTTGCTGTATTTAGCTTTATTTTGATTGGTTTTTTTGTGTATAATATGTGGATACAATAAAAACTTTATATTTCACTTTTCACACACATATTGGCAATTAAAAAACTTGACTATTTTAGTCGGAATTCATAAAATTTAGACATCTAGTCTAACCATGTGTACCGAATCATGCGTCTTACAACTCGCGGTCGTTACGCAGTGACTGCTCTACTTGATTTAGCTTTGCAGCCAACTGAACAAACGATCACGCTTGCGGAAATAGCAGCACGCCAATCCATCTCTGTCGCTTATCTCGAACAATTATTCGCAAAGCTTAAGCGCCATGGGTTAGTTTCAAGCGTTCGTGGTGCAAATGGCGGATATCATCTTGCGCGTATTGCAAGTGAGATCACAGTGCTAGAAATCATCGAAGCTGTAAATGAAACTGTTGATGCGACTCGTTGCGACCATAAAGGAAACTGCCAAAATGGTGCAATGTGTTTAACGCATGACTTATGGCAAGAACTCTCCCACCATATTGCCGATTATCTCGCCAAAATCACACTTGCAGATTTAATTGCACGCGACAATGTACAAACTGTCGCTCTGCGCCAAAACTCTACAAGCTTTGACTCAGCTCTTTTATCGGTTACAGGTATTTGACATGAAACGTCCAATTTATCTTGATTACGCAGCAACCACTCCTGTCCTTCCTGAAGTTGCAGAACGTATGATGGAATGCTTAACCTTCGAAGGGACTTTTGGTAATCCTGCATCTCGCTCGCATGCTTATGGTTGGCAAGCCGAAGAAAAAGTTGAATACGCGCGTGAACAAGTCGCTAATCTTATCAAAGCTGATCCACGTGAAATTGTGTGGACTTCTGGTGCGACTGAATCTGATAACTTAGCACTCAAAGGTATCGCTCAGTTTTATGGTTCAAAAGGCAAGCACATTATTACAAGTAAAATTGAACATAAAGCCGTTTTAGACCCATGTCGTGAGCTTGAAGAAGAAGGCTTTGAAATCACCTATCTCGAGCCAGAACCACGTACAGGTCTAATTACACCTGAAATGGTAAAAGCTGCTTTACGTCCAGATACGATCCTTGTTTCACTTATGATGGTGAATAATGAGATTGGTACAATTACAGACGTTGCTGCAATCGGTGAATTAACACGTGCGAATAAAACATTCTTCCACGTAGATGCTGCTCAAGCTGCTGGAAAAGTAGATATCGATCTTTCAACTATGAAAATCGATTTAATGAGTTTCTCTGGTCATAAAATTTATGGTCCTAAAGGTATCGGTGCATTATATGTTCGTCGTAATCCGCGCGTTCGCTTAAAAGCGCAAATGCATGGTGGTGGTCATGAACGTGGTATGCGCTCTGGTACTTTACCAACACATCAAATCGTTGGTTTAGGTGAAGCGTTCGAAATTGCTGGTAAAACCATGCATGCTGAACAAGAACGTCTACGCCAATTACGCGACAAACTTTGGAATGGCTTACAAGACTTAGAACAAGTTTTCTTAAATGGCCACCCTACTCAAAACGTTGCAAATTATTTAAATGTCAGCTTCAACTTTGTTGAAGGTGAATCTTTAATGATGGCATTGAAAGATGCAGCCGTTTCAAGTGGTTCTGCATGTACTTCTGCAACACTAGAACCATCATATGTATTACGTGCTCTAGGTTTATCTGATGAATTGGCACATAGTTCAATTCGCTTTAGCTTTGGTAAGTACACCACTGAAGCTGATATCGATCACGTATTGACAATTACCAAAGCTGCTGTTGAGAAACTTCGTGAACTTTCTCCGCTTTGGGATATGTACAAAGAAGGTATCGACCTTTCAACAGTTGAATGGGCTGAACACTAATTCATTGAACTTGAATTGAAAAACGTGTTTTAACCCTCATATTAATATTAGGCTGACCCCGAGGTTTGGAGAAGCGAAATGGCTTATAGTGAAAAGGTAATTGATCATTACGAAAATCCTCGTAATGTGGGCGTTTTGGATAAAAATGCTGAAAACGTTGGTACAGGTATGGTCGGTGCACCAGCTTGTGGTGATGTAATGCGTTTACAAATCCAAGTCGATGAAAATGGCGTAATTGAAGAAGCTCGCTTCAAAACTTATGGTTGCGGCTCTGCAATCGCATCAAGTTCCCTTGTAACTGAATGGTTAAAAGGTAAAACTCTTGATGAAGCTCAAGCAATCAAAAACATTGATATTGCAACAGAGCTTGCTCTTCCACCAGTAAAAGTACACTGCTCTGTATTGGCTGAAGATGCGATTAAAGCTGCGATTGAAGATTATCGTGGCAAAAAAGCGAAAGCTTAATAGTTTAACGACGTAACACATTGGAGTTTTCATGATCCATTTAACTGAAAATGCTGCGACTCACATCAGCAATTACCTACAGAATCGTGGTAAGGGTGAAGGCATTCGTGTTGGTGTGAAAACTTCGGGTTGCTCTGGATTAGCTTATGTACTTGAGTTTGTTGATGATGTTGACACACATGATCAAGTATTTGAGCAGTTCGGTGTTAAAGTTTTTGTGGATCCTAAAAGCTTAGTTTATCTCGAAGGTTTAGAGATGGACTATGTTAAAAATGGTCTCAATGAAGGCTTTGAGTTCAACAACCCAAATCAAAAAGGTGAATGTGGCTGTGGTGAATCATTTACAGTCTAAAACTACATCACCCTCTTTTTTATTCATTAAAACAGTGTGTTCCGCACTGTTTTAATGTATTTATCAATAGCGGAATTCATCTCCCATGAATCATTTTGAGTTGTTCCAATTACCCGAAGCACTCGATATAGATTTGGCAGCTTTAAAAAAACAGTTTTTGAATTTGCAACAGCAATATCATCCAGATAAGGCTGCTGACAAAGATCAGGCGTTAATTAAGTCAAGTGAAATCAATCAAGCGTTTAAAGTACTTTCACAAGTTGATAGTCGTGCTGCATATTTACTTGCCTTAAAAAAGCAAGATCACCATCTTGATCAATCCATCAGTGATTTTGAATTTCTACAATCAGCACTTGAGATGCGCGAGCAACTTGATGAGGCTAGATCAACAGATCAATTACGTACATTAAAAGTAGACGTTCAACAATGGATTGATGGATTAGTCCGCGAATTCAAAATTGATTATGCTGACGAAGATTGGGCTGAAGCTCGTGATACGGTACGTAAATTACGCTTTTTCCAACGCGTAATGAACGATATTGATAAAGCCGAAGATCGCATGTTAGACGAAGAAGATAGCTTCGACTTAGATGATGATTTTTAGTCTGCCGTTACCAATTATTTTCAAGGGATACCTCACGCATGGCACTTTTGCAAATTGCTGAACCTGGTCAATCTACTGCGCCGCACGAACATCGAATTGCGATCGGTATAGACTTAGGAACAACCCACTCTTTAGTGGCGACAGTGCTATCGGGAAAACCGAAAGTTCTACAAGACGATAAAGACCGAGTTTTACTCCCTTCTATCGTTCATTATGCAAAGGATACAACTACATTCGGCTATGAAGCTAAGCCGTACATGTTGACTGATCCTAAAAATACAATTGTTTCTGTTAAGCGTTTCATGGGACGTTCTCAAGCAGATATTAAATTCCAACATCCTTATGTGCTTGTTGGTGCTGAAAATGAAATGCCAGCATTTGAAACTGCTACAGGTCGAAAAACACCTGTTGAGATTTCTGCTGAAATTTTAAAAGAATTAAAAGAACGTGCAGAAGCAAGCTTAAAAAATCCAGTTAATGGTGCAGTTATTACCGTTCCTGCATATTTTGATGAAGCACAACGTCAAGCGACTCGTGATGCTGCTCAATTAGCTGGTTTAAATGTACTGCGCTTACTTAATGAACCAACAGCTGCTGCTGTAGCTTATGGTTTAGATCAGGATACCAATCTCAGTACAGATCGTAATTATGTAATTTATGATCTAGGTGGTGGTACGTTTGACGTATCTATCTTGCGCTTCTCACAAGGTGTGTTTGAAGTGTTAGCCACAGGTGGTCATACTGCATTAGGTGGTGATGACCTCGACCGCTTAATCGTGAAATGGGCAAAAAAACAGCTTAGTATTGAAACTCTAAGTGATGAAGAATACGCAGTTTTTGTCGTTGCTGCACGCCAAGCTAAAGAACAACTCACTGATCATGAATCTGCTGAATTAAAATTATTCGATGATCGTCTAGTTTTGGATCGTCCAACATTTGAATCAATCATTCAGGTCGCACTCGATAAAACAATCAGTGTATGTAAACGCGTATTACGCGATGCAAAACTTGAATTAGATGAAATTGAACATGTTGTTTTAGTTGGTGGTTCTACTCGTTCTTATGCAGTACAAAAAGCAGTTCGCGATATATTTAAACGTGAACCTTTATGTACAATTAATCCAGATGAAGTAGTTGCAATTGGTGCATCAATCACAGCAAATCAGCTCATCGGTAACAGCCAAGATGGCTCTTTATTGCTTGATGTTACTCCACTCTCATTAGGTTTAGAAACTATGGGCGGTCTGGTAGAGCGTTTGATTTCGCGCAATACAGCAATTCCTGTAGCTCGCCGTCAAGAATTCACGACTTATCAAGATGGACAAACTGCCATGCTGATTCATGTCGTACAAGGTGAACGAGATTTAGTTGAACATTGTCGTTCACTAGGTCGCTTTGTTTTGCATGGCATTCCACCGATGACAGCTGGTCAAGCGCGTATTGAAGTTACATTCCAAGTTGATGCTGATGGTTTACTAACAGTATCTGCAAAAGAAACAACTTCTGGTGTTCAAGCACAAATTGATATCAAACCTTCTTATGGTTTATCAGCTGCAGATACGGAACGTCTATTAATTGAAGGTTTCCAGCATGCTGAAGAAGATAAACAACTTCGCCATTTGCAAGAAACAAAAGTTGAAGCAGAACGTGAATTAGAAGCTCTAGAACAAGCTTTAAAAGCTGATAAAGATTTACTTTCTCAGCAACAAGCTCGTGATTTAATTCTTGCTGCTGAAGCACTTAAAGCTCGCTTAAAAACTAATGAGTTAGAAGCAATTGAAAATGCTGTTCAACAACTTAAAACTCACAGCGATGCGTTTGCAGCACTTCGTATGAATCGACATATTGACCATGCCTTAAAGGGTACAAAACTCGAAGATTGGTCAAACTCAAACTAAAGGTATAGGTGATCAATATGCCACGTATTAAAGTTCTCCCTCATGCTCAATTCTGTCCTGAAGGTGCAGAATTCGAAGTGGAAAAAAATGCAAATTTATGCCAAAGCTTACTTAAGCAAGGCATCAAAATTGAACATGCATGCGATATGTCATGCGCATGTACCACATGTCACGTCATTGTCCGTAAAGGTTTTGATAGCCTCGAAGAAATGAATGACGTGGAAGCCGATTTACTTGACCGTGCATGGGGTTTGGAGCCAGACTCTCGCCTTTCGTGTCAAGTTGAAATTGTTGATGAAGATTTAGAAATTGAAATTCCTAAATACACAATCAACCATGCTTCAGAAAATCACTAAATTTTCAAAAATTAGTGACATAAAAAACTCCTCTAAATGAGGAGTTTTTTATGTGCTAGAGTTTTGCAATACAGAAGAAAAAAATAATCTATTGCTTAACCTCATCATCGAGATTTAAACGTGGAATGCCTTGTGCATTGGTAATTTTTTGCTGTGTTTTGATTCTCTGAATCATTTTCTCTAGAATTTCTACCAGCTCAGGGTATTCATAATTTTGTACTTCTTCAAAATTCAGCACCAAATGAAAACCCTTATATTCAAAATCAAACCATTTTTGTGTATCTGATTTTTTGCCTGTGAATTTCTCCATGACTTGCCATGTTTTTACAGGTCCTTGAATCCCTTTCAAATAGATCGGCACTTTAGGAACACATAGAAATTCATTTTTAATTAACTGATGTGTATCATCAGCAATCAAAATTTCATCAACTTCAGCAGCTGATTGCAAACGGGCTGCCAGATTTACATCACGACCTACAATCGTATATGCCATACGATGTGAAGCACCATAATTTCCAACGTGACAATATCCCGTACTTATTCCCATGCGAATATGTAATGCTGGATAACCCATTTTTTTCCAGCGTTCGCGTAGCAATTTCATCTGTTGGCGCATTGCGATAGCCATTTCAACACAAGACTTCGCATCTTGTTCTACGCCTTGAGAGTTTGGATCACCAAAGAAAATCAGGATCGCATCACCCATAAACTTATCGACGGTTGCTTCATACTGTTTTGCAATTTCCGTCATATGACTTAAATAATCATTTAATAAGAAGGCTAAATCATCTGGAATTAAGCTTTCAGAAAGCTCTGTAAAACCTTGAATATCGGAGAAGAAGATCGTTAATTTTTTACGTTTATATTCAATTTTAGCTTCAGCCTCGCCACGCATAATCGACTGCCACAACTGTAATGGAGCATAACGACTTAGTTGATTTGCAAAGGCAATATAACGAGTCATCTGATTATGATAATGCTGACGTTGCTGACCTAGAATATTCAAACGACGATGTTGATAGTAGTTACCAATCACAATGAACATCATCAATCCTAGTAAACTTACCACTGTAAGTTCAGGATTAGTCGGTTCAAAATATTCTTCCGCACCAAATATAAAAAATGTTGAAAAATAAAAGGTCAGCACACCAATCAAAATAATTAATGATGCTACTGGTAAAGTAATTTTATTGTTTAAACCTACATAAAGTAGTGCAAATAGGATTGTAAATGTAGGTACTAAGCTTAAATGTAATCCAGCTAAAACAATGGCAACGATAACAGCTTCTATGCCAAATAGAACATTCTTCTCTGTATCACGATCAAATTTGTATTGAAGCCATTTTTCAAGCTTAGGAGACAGTAAAAAGAAAACTAATAAAATTGGAAGAATATAGAGTTGGTGATTAGCGCTAGAAGAAGTAAAAGTATAAATAACCAAAATTAATGACAAAATCGAATATCCCATCAAACGATGGAAATAAGCGAACTGTCTAGGTTCTTTATCGATTAACCTATCTAGTGGCACCCTCTACTCCTTCCTTATCTAAGAAGACCTACAATCCTCTTGACTAAATCAGTCCATGCGCCAATCAAATGGCATATCACCCTGACCACGTAATGCAAGCATAAGGGTTTGACGCATATGAGCAAGAACATCGCTGCTGTATGGTACAGCTGGAGTACCCCAAACTGGTTTAGGCCACGCAACATCATTTTGATAACGTACAACATGATGAAAATGAAGCTGTGGTACAACATTACCAAGTGCCGCTACATTCATCTTGTCAGCACGGAATACGCGAGAAAGCTGACTAGACAACCAACTCGATTCACGTAAAAATTGTTCCTGATCGGCTTGACTGAGTTCATATAACTCAGTGATTCCAGGAACACGTGGTATAAGAATTAGCCAAGGAAATTGCATATCATTCATTAAACGACATGTTGAAAGCGGAAAGTCGCCTACAAAAAATGTATCTTGAGCAAGTTGTGGATGCAAACTAAACATATCTTTATAAATGATGCAAAATAATAATGGTCAATACTATCACATCAGTTGTGATGTGAATATTATTAGTAACCTGTTTGATTACAAATAACAATGATTTTCCTCAGTTATTGACGCATCATCCGACCAAAAATGATTCTGTATCGAATGATACTTCTCCCCTCAAATCTGATTTTCTAATTAGCCATTCAACTCACTTAACAACTTGTTCAACAAAGTCACAATAAACTGGATACGCTCTTCATATTCTGACAAATGAACTGTCAATTTCAATCGCTGACCACCCTCCATACGATAGTGAGTTGGATTCTTCTGCATCAACTGAATGATACTGATTGCTTGTACAGGTGTATCAGGAGAAAACTCGATATACCCACCGTTTGTATTCACATCGACTTTTGTAATTCCAAGTTGTTCCGCTTTAAGACGCACTTGATGAACGCTGAACAACTGTTTAACTGCTTGAGGTGGAATACCAAAACGGTCAATCAACTCCATTCGAATATTATCCAGTTTCTCTTGTGTGTCTGTATTACTAATACGCTTGTAGAACAATAAGCGTTGATGAACATCACCCAAATAATCATCTGGAATCAATGCTGGCATATGTAAGTTAATTTCAGCAGTAAGTGAAAGCGGAGCATCGAAATTAGGAGTTTTACCTTTTTGAATCGCCTTAGTTGCCTTTTCAAGCATCTCCATATACAAGCTGTAGCCAATTGCTTGCATTGAACCACTTTGCTGCTCACCTAAGAGCTCACCAGCACCGCGAATCTCTAAATCTTCTGTCGCCAGCATAAAACCAGCACCAAGTGTTGAAGCTCTTTGAATTGCATCTAAACGTTTTTCAGCGTCACCTTTCAAATGTTTGAGTGATGGCACGAGCAAATAAGCATAGGCTTGGTGATGTGAACGCCCAACACGACCGCGAAGTTGATGCAACTGAGCTAAACCTAGTTTATCGGCACGTTCTATAATGATTGTATTGGCATTTGGTACATCAATACCCGTTTCTATGATCGTAGAGCAAACGAGTACGTTATATTCTTTGTGGTAGAACTGCTGCATGACTTGTTCCAATTCACGTTCACGCATTTGTCCATGAGCAACCGCTACACGAGCTTCTGGAACCAAGGTTCGAATACTTTCTGCAGCTCGTTCTATTGTATCGACTTCATTATGTAAGAAGTAGACTTGTCCACCACGCAATAATTCACGCAGAATTGCCTCTTTCACAGAGTCATCCGTATGCTCTTGAACAAAAGTTTTTACGGCTAAACGGCGTGCTGGTGGCGTCGCAATAATAGATAAATCACGCATTCCAGAGAATGCCATATTCAAGGTACGAGGAATTGGGGTTGCTGTGAGCGTAAGCATATCCACATCGGCACGAAGTGCTTTGATACGCTCTTTATCACGCACACCAAAACGATGTTCTTCATCGACGATCATTAAACCTAAATTTTTAAACTGTACATTTTCTTGCAGAATTTTATGGGTTCCGACCACGATATCAACTTTGCCATCAGCCAAATCTTCAATGATTTTTAGATGCGTTTTGTTGCTTCCGAAACGTGATAAAACTTCGATACGAACTGCTGTATCCGCAAAGCGATCTTTGAACGACTCATAATGCTGTTGTGCAAGTAAAGTCGTCGGCACCAAAACTGCGACTTGTTTATTGTTTTGTACTGCTACAAAGGCTGCTCGCATCGCAACTTCAGTTTTTCCAAAACCAACATCACCACAAACCAAACGATCCATAGGTTTCGCAAGTTGCATATCATGAAGAGTTGATTCAATCGCATTGGCTTGGTCTAGTGTCTCCTCATAAGCGAAACCACTTGCAAATTGCATATATGCCGTGTGATCTAGCTCAAACGCAAATCCTGGTTTTGATTGTCGACGAGCTTGTATATGCAATAACTCAGCCGCTACATCGTGAATTTGCTCTAAAGCTTTGCGCTTAGCTTTACTCCATGTATCTGTACCTAATTTGTGCAAAGGCGCAAGATCAGGATCTCCACCACTATAGCGACTGATCAAATGTAAATTAGTGACAGGAACATAGACCTTAGCCCCATCAGCATAATCAAGTTGTAAAAACTCATGATCTTGCTGATCAATCTCTAAGGTGACTAATCCCGCATAACGTCCAACACCATGATCAATATGTACGACAGGTGCACCTATACTCAGTTCGGTTAGACTCCGAATTAAAAACTCTTCGGAGACTTCTTGCTGGCGTTTTCGTCTACGTTGAACAACTCTGTGTTCGTAAAGTTGATTTTCAGATATAACTGATAATTGATCTGTGAGAAGTAAACCACGGTCTAAAGGAGCACTTGTAATCGCAACTTTTAGCTTATCCTTTTGGAATTGAGCAAAGCTATCGACTGTTTGAATTTCTCCTAAAACTGAGCGCAGCGCATCTTTTAAAGTTTCGCGTCGTCCTGCACTTTCAGCGACTAAAAGAACAGGAAATTTAATTTGATCGATATAGTTTTTGACAGCTTGAAAAGGCTGCTCTTTTTTAGGATCTACAGCGAGTTTTGGAGGTTGCTCTGCTGATAAATTTAGAACACCAGCTTTCTCGTCGAAAGTATCTGCCGAAGCAAGAATTCTTGGAAATTGATTTAATGCCTGTAAAACATGATTAGGCATTAAAAATAGATCTTCAGGAGGAAGGATCGGTTGATCAATATTGTGACGACGATCTTCGTAACGACGAACAACTTCCTTCCAAAAACTAATTAATTCATCTTCAACCTCACTATTTGTAATGACAACGCAATTCTTTGGTAAGTATGCCGTTAACATACTTTGCGCTTCCATTAACTTTTTATCAAAAAATAAAGGAAAATAAAACTCTAAGCCTGGTGTTGCTATTCCTTCGAGTACATCTTGATAGATAGGATTTTTCTTGGGATTTGCGGTAGGGAAACTTTCCGCATAGCGATCTCGGAATGTTGATCTACCTTCTTTGAGAGGAAACTCTTTAGCAGGTAATACAGTAAAATTCTTTAATGATTCCGTTGTTCTTTGAGTTTCAGGATCGAAAAACTTCAGGCTTTCAATTTCATCATCAAATAAGTCGATACGAATAGGTTGATCTTGTCCTGATGCATATATGTCCATAATGCTGCCACGAACTGCAAACTCACCATGATCATAAACAGTATCAGCTAAGCGATAGCCTGCTTGGACTAATTGTTTTTTCTGTGCTTCTAAATCAAGTTTTTGACCAACTTTAATATCAAAATGCTCACCAACAACCCATGAGTAAGGTGCAACACGTTGAGCCAAAGTACTAGCAGAAATTAATAAAATCCCCTTTTGTGGCATATTAGATAAAATAGCCAGACGCTCGGAGACAATATCTTGGTGCGGAGATAATCGATCATATGGCAAAATCTCCCAGTCAGGAAAGATTGTTGGTTTTATGCCATAAAATTCAAGCTCACTTTCAAGCTGTGCAAGATGTTGATTATTTCGTGCAACAATTACATATAAATTAGAATTCTGAGTGGCAATTTCTTTGAATAGTAGTGCAGCAGATGATCCAAGTAGCGAACCAATCCAGCGTTTTTCGCCAGCTTTGAATTGTTGTAAGTTTAATTGAGAGATTTCTTGTTGAAACATAGAGAAAATCGTGCAATTTAAAGGACAAGTGGCTTAGTTTAGCATGATGTTTTTTTACTAATAGGAATTTTTTGGCTTATCCTTAATGCAAAGTTATGTATTGAGTAAATCAAATAGAATTGCTATCGAAAGTCACTATTATTTAAAACAGGATTCTTTAACCAATTTTTAATGTTATGGATTTGCTTTTCTACTTCAATAAGAAGATGAGGACTATTATCATGAGTCCATGTTTCATCACACCAGTCACAAGCATCATATAAATCACCCAGCCATGAGGGATAATATACAATTTTCGGATCAAAATTACGTGGAGCCCCCATAAAATCGGCTTCTATTTTGTTAAAAATTTTACATAATTCAAAGGGTCGTATTTCACCCACTTTATATTTCTTTAGAACATTTAGGAAGTAATGAGCAGCTAAAATTTCGGCCTCAATTGAATTCACTGAAAAATTTACATCTACTTTTTGTATCAACCCTAACAAAAGAGATTTGTGATCAGCATCGTGATCAAAAAGTTCAAAGTACTCTATCTCTACAACCTTATGTGCTTTTATATATTCTGCGATTTTACTTAAAGTAAGATCTTGAGAGTAATCAGTATAGTAAATTTCTACGAAAAGTGCTTTTAATGTCATCAATCCATCTTCAATTTTGATATTGTAATTAAATCCAACTCCTTCTAAACATCAATTTTAAACCCTAAATCAATATCAGATGCAGCTTGACCACCTCGTATTCCAAAATTATCCGTTGAAATTTCTCGAATTATTATCATGACATGATCTCTTGGTACACCAAATGGTTCTAGGTTATCTACAATCGTTTTATACAGTAAACGTTTGGTTTCTAATGAGCGACCTACAAAACAATCAATGGTAATGTGTGTAAAAAACTCTGGTTTTTCCTTTTCTGGTGGACACTGAAAATGATGTGGTTCATACGTGACTAAACGTAGATGCCGATCATTTGGCATAATTTTAAACGACTCTATCAAAGCAGAATGCACCGCTTCAATAATTCCAAGCTCCACTTCTAACGTATATTTTTGTCTTATCTCAATAAGAACACTCGGCATTTTACTCTCTCAAACAAGCACTATTAATGAAGATTTATATTTTCTATAGATTTATTAGCAACAAATTAATGTTGATTAAACCGAATTTATTAAAATTATCAAACTTTAATCATGTTGTACTAATCTAAGTATTAAAAAAGCACCCTTCATCAAGTGATAAAGAGTGCTACCTAATGATCTCATTATTATGATGCAAATTTTGCATTTGGAAAGAAACGGTTTTCAATCGTGTCATAGCACCATTGGAAAATAAATGTATAAACCAGAATACACATAGTCAAACCAAAATCTAGAATCAATGCTTCGATAAATGACATATTCATCATATAAGCAATGATTGGAATAGTTGCGAGCATCAAACCGCCCTCAAACCCAATAGCATGCATAATACGAACAGGTATCGTTCTTTCCCACTGATATTTAAACTCAATTTTCTCGAAATAGTGATTAAATATCATATTCCAGATCACTGAAATAACAGCCATGATCACACCTAAAACACCTGTGACTTCAAGTGGCATACTAAAAATAAAACTTAACGCGATAGCGATGATGACCAATAAAATCACTTCATAACTGATCGCATGAATGAGCCTTCTTTTGGAAATCAACATTTTTAAAACACTCTTTTGTTTGGATATGGCTCATTTTATTTTTATAATTTTGATCAATCCAATCAGATTCTTTCAGTTTTATTGACAGATGAATATAAATCAAGAACAACTACTCATGTTCCAAACCGTCATGGAAACAGGTTCATTTTCAGCAGCAGCACGAAAGTTAGGTAAAGTCCCTTCTGCGGTAAGCATGTCGATTGCAAACTTAGAAATTGATTTAAACCTCAATTTATTTGACCGTATCGGACGTGAACCTATTCCTACTGATGCGGCAAAAGTGCTGTATGAAAAAACTCAATTGCTTTTGATTGAAATGAATCAATGGAAACAGCATGCTCACGCGTTGAGTAACGGTCTGGAATCCACATTAAATATTGTCGTGGTATCAGAACTATTGCACACCAATTGGACAGATTACATCACATTGCTCGAACAAAACTTTCCGAGTTTAGCAATCAATATCGTCTCTGCTCCACAAGAAGATGCTTTACAAATGTTGCTCGATCAATCTGCTCAGCTGGCTTTAATGTTTGAACGTGAACAATTGGATAGCCGCGAACAATTTGTTGAGTTAAAAAGAGAAGCTTTAATACCTGTCATCTCAATAAATCATCCCATCGCACAGTTGAATAAAGTTTCATTTGAGCAAATGGTGCAAACACGCCAAATTGTTGTCGCAAGTCGGGACAATACCATCAAGCCAGAACTCCTATTTTCTAAAGAGTACTGGCGTACTGATAACCATCATTCAGCATGCATGATGATTGTGAGAAATCTGGGTTGGGGTGTATTGCCATTAGAAATGTTCAATGAGAACCCAGAACTGAAGAAAAAATTAAAGGTTTTAGAGATCTACGACTTCACACCTAAATTCGAATATTATGTTGATTTGGTATGGAGCAGAGAAAGTAATTTAGGAGCTGCTGCCCAATTTTTAATTGAGCACATACGTAAACAACGTAAAGATCAAATATAAAAATAATAATTCGGTATTTAAATCCAGTGAACGGTGCTTTGCTTTCTTTTAGTTTGTGCTATAAAGAAGTTACCTATAATTTTGTTTATTAAGAACGTTATATCAATGACTCAAAATGCATTAGTCCAATTAAAGAATTTAACAACCGTTGTAGCTGATAGTAGTGATTTAGAAGCAATTGAAAAATTCCGTCCTCTTGATGCAACAACAAATCCATCATTGATTACTGCTGCAGCAGAACAGCCTGAAAGCAAAGAACTAATTGAAGATGCTTATTATCAAGCAAAAGAAGAAGGCTATCAAAGTGATGCATTAATTGAGCGTACGATTGATATTTTGACCGTCAAATTTGGTGTTGAAATTTTAAAATTGATTGATGGTCGTGTTTCAACTGAAGTGGATGCATCTCTTTCTTATGATACTGAAGCAACGATTGCTAAGGCGCGTGAACTTTCACAACTGTATAAAGGATATGGTATTGATCAATCACGTATCTTGATCAAGATTGCATCGACATGGGAAGGTATTCAAGCTGCAAAAGTTTTAGAAGCTGAAGGTATTCCATGTAATCTCACCTTACTGTTTGGTTTGCATCAAGCTCAGGCATGCGCAGATGCGAAAATTACGCTGATCTCTCCGTTTGTTGGTCGTATCCTAGACTGGTATAAAAAAGCTGAAGGTGTAGACCAATACCCGATTGAAAAAGATCCAGGGGTATTATCAGTGAAAAAGATTTATAACTACTACAAGCAACAAGGCATTCCAACTCAAGTGATGGGTGCAAGTTTCCGCAGTACAGCACAAGTACTTGGTTTAGCAGGTTGTGATTTACTAACGATTGCTCCAAATCTTTTGGCTCAACTAGAGCAAGACCAGCAAATTGTTGAACCACAATTAAGCGAAGCAACAGCAAAACTAGCTGAGAAAATCGAGCGTAATACACAAACCAAAGAAAGCTTTAAGACAGAATTAGAGCAAGATTTGATGGCATTTCAATTACTACAAGGCGGTATTGATGGCTTTATCAAAGCACGTGATCAGTTAAGTTTACTACTACGTCAGTCTTTTGGTATTGATGCTGAAATCAAAGCCTAATTAGTCGATTTTTCACCTATAAAAACTGATTTTTGTTATATTAACGAAAATCAGTTTTTTTATGAGTTCATTGTGTTTGGTATAACAGATTTAACCACTTATATTATTGGTACAATCTTAATTGTGTTATTACCTGGTCCGAACTCTTTATATGTAATGTCTGTTGCTTCTCGCTATGGTATTCGAACTGGTTATTTAGCTGCATGTGGCGTTTTTACAGGTGATTTCGTATTAATTCTTTGTACGGTACTTGGCGCAGCATCTTTACTTAAAGCATTTCCAATCCTATTTATTATTTTAAAATTAACAGGTGCATGTTATCTCGCATACTTAGGTTTTAAATTACTGCAAGGTGCTTATCAAACTTGGAAAAAACCACCAATCAATGCTGAACTAGCTGATTTACCTCAACTTGATAAAGTACATCCCTATCGTACTGCATTGAGCATTAGCCTCCTCAATCCTAAAGCCATCCTTTTTTTCTTATCTTTTTTCGTGCAATTTGTAGAACCCAATTATGCATATCCTGCATTAAGTTTTTTGATCTTAGCGATCATTTTGCAAATCATTAGTTTTAGTTATTTAACAGCACTCATTTTTTCAGGTGTAAAATTGGCAGGCTTTTTTAAAGATAACTATAAACTAGCGGCAAGCGGGATTTTTATTGTCGGCATTTTATTCTTTGGTTTCGGTTTGCGTTTGGCTACTTCTACTATTTCTTAATACATATTTGAACAACTAATCAATTTATTCAATCATCTTTTAACTACGATTTAGAGAACATTAACGCTATACTTTTCAATAAATTTTAACCAATTAAAGATGCATAGATGCAACGTGTACTCCAAGATTTTTCTATCCCAGCCGTTTTTGCGGGTTTTATTACCTTTTTGATTGGTATCAGTGTATCTGCAATATTAGTTATTCAAGGCGCTCAATCTCTAGGTGCAAATACAGTACAAATTAGCTCTTGGTTCTGGGCACTTGGGCTAGCAATTGGCTTATCTGGATTAATCCTCTCTTGGAAGTATAAATATCCCGTTGCTACTGCATGGTCTACACCCGGCATTGCATTGATTATTGCTTCTACAGGACATTATGATTTATATGAGGCAATTGGTGCTTTCCTTGTCTGTGGGATTGCAATCGCACTTGTTGGGTTTTCAGGTATTTTCCAAAAGTTATTAGCACATATTCCTCAAAGTCTAACTTGTGCCATGTTGGCAGGAATTTTATTAAAATTTGGAATTCAGATATTTAGTAGCTTAGAAACTCACCTTGGTTTCATTCTTAGCATGCTCATTATTTATCTGGTTTCAAAACGCTTATTTCCTCGATATAGCATCGTACTTACCGTAATCTTAGGTGCAGCAATTTGCCCACTGTTTATTGATTTTAAACTTCAAGCAATTTCTTGGTCACTCACTCAACCGATTTGGATGCAGCCGTCATTTTCTTGGTCCGCAATTCTTGGTTTAGCATTACCCTTGTTTGTAATTAATATGACTTCACAAAACTTGCCTGGGATTGCGATGATTAAAAGTTATGGTTATCACCCTCATGTCAATCAACTGGTAGGTTGGACAGGTGTTGCCCATACGATTTTTGCACCATTTGGCTGCTTTTCAGTAAATCTTGCTGCGATCAGCGCTGCTGTAAGTTTAGATGACCAAGTTCATCCTGATCCGAGTAAACGTTATATTGCAGGAATTAGTTGCGGTATTTTTTATATTTTAATGGGACTTTTTGCCGCAACTCTCGTCAGTTTGCTGATGTCATTTCCGCAGATCTTTATTGTCGCACTCGCAGGTATCGCACTGTTTGCAACAATTAGCCATAATATTGCAGTTGCATTCTCAAATGTAGAAGAACGTGAAGCTGCTTTATTAACTTTTTTGTGCAGTGCTTCAGGTATTCAATTTTGGGGTATAGGTTCAGCATTTTGGGGATTAATTTTAGGTATATTCATTTTAATTTTGTTCAAATTTAAGTTAAAAAATAAGCCTTAGAATGACTAAGGCTTTATTTCTAGCTAATAAAATAATGAAAACTTACTTTTCATCTAAATCCTTTAAAGTCTCTTCGTCATTTAAAATTCGAGCAGCTTTTTTAGGTTGAATCAATGGAGCTGTTGGTCTTGGATGGCGATGTGAATATTGTAATCCTACGCCTGCATACACATCATCTGCCGCGATTTCAGTTTCAAAACGCTCTTCATCACGTTCACGTATTTCATGCGTAATGCGTTTTACTTCTTCCTGCTCAACGCCCAACTGCTGCAAAATAACGCCACCAAATTTGATTGCAGATTCGAAAGTTTCACGAATCATATAATCAACATTATGTTTCACCAAATGTAATGAATGCTCTCGGTCATAAGAACGGACTAAAAGCTTAGCAAGAGGAAACTGGTGCTTCACCAGTTCTACAATTTTGTTGGTGGTTTCTTTACTATCTACACAGACCACAACCGCTTGCGCTGTTGCAGCACCAGATGCATGTAAAATATCGAGTCGTGATCCATCACCATAATAGATTTTGAAGCCAAACTTTTCTGCATTTTGAATCATGTCAATATCAGTATCGATAATCGTGACATCAACACCTCTGGCTAATAACAATTGACTGGTAACCTGACCGAATCGACCGAATCCAATCATCAAAACACTTCCTGTTAACCCATCAGCAATACTTACATTTTCAAGAGATAGCTTTTGTTTCGATACGGTGTAGCGTTTAAAAATAATCCCAAGAATTGGCGTTAGCACCATAGATAAAACGACGATAGCTGTAAGATTTGATTTAACAGTATTATCGATGACTTGCGCACTCACTGCGGCTGCGAATAACACAAATGCAAACTCGCCACCTTGAGCCATGAGTAAAGCCCGATCTAAAGCTTCGGTGTGCGAACTTTTAGTTACGAGAGCAACAATATAAATCATCAATGCCTTTGCAAACATCATTGCAATCACACCACTGACGATCAATTGCCAATTCTGTTTCACTACGGATAGGTCTAGAGACATCCCTACACCCAAGAAAAACAGCCCAAGTAAAATCCCTCTAAATGGTTCGATATCTGCTTCAATTTGATGTCTAAATGTGGATTCAGATAATAAGACCCCTGCGAGAAAAGCTCCCATTGCCATCGATAAACCACTGACTTGCATTAACAGTGCTGCACCTAATACAACAAGTAATGCTGCAGCCGTCATCACTTCTCTAGCCCTAGCTGCAGCTAATAACCTAAACAACGGATTCAGTAACCAATATCCCGCTGCAATCAAACCTGCAATTGCAATTAATCCAAGACCAATACTTTCTAAACGAGTTGAAGTACTTTCCACGACGTGGTTCGGTGCCATGAAGGCTACAATGGCAAGTAAAGGTACGATCAGCAAATCTTCAAACAATAAAATTGAGACAATTTTTTGCCCATGGGGTTGAGTAAGGTCTCCTCGATCACCAAGCAGTTGCATTACGATGGCTGTTGAAGTCAATACAAAACCAGCCGCACCAATAAAAGCAACTTGCCATGTGAATCCAAATAATAGCCCAACACCTGTTAACGCCAAAGCACAGACGATTATTTGTAAGGTGCCTAATCCAAAGATTTCCCGTCTTAAACTCCATAGATGTGATGGTTGCATTTCTAAACCGATCACGAATAAATACATGACGATTCCAAGTTCGGCTACATGCAGAATTGCGGCAGAATCATGAAAAAAGGCAAACCCAAATGGACCAATTACCAAGCCAGCAATCAAATATCCTAAGACCGAACCTAATCCTATACGTTTAAAGATTGGTACCGCGATTACGGCTGCCGCCAGTAAAACTACTGGTGCAATTAAACTCATCGAATGTGCCTCTGAACTCATATCGTTCTCATTTTTATCAATTCTTGATTATTCTATTTGAATCTATTCGAGACTTATACAACATTGGTGGGATGATCTTTCCTAATGTTTTGAAATTTGATACTTAAATATAAAAAATCGCCATATACGGCGATTTTTACGAAGATAATATTGGCAACAGTCAACCTTATTTTTACAACTCTCTCACAACAACTGTTTTTGCCATTTTGTCATGCCAACCTTGCTTTTTTGAATCAAATGCAACCCAAATAAGTCCAATAAACAAAACAAGCGTCGCAGGTATGTAGCCGATATAACGGATAATCCCTTGACCAACAGTGACATGATTTCCAGTTTTTTCATCTAAAACCTTTAAGCGTAATAGACGTTTACCCGGTGTACCTGCAAATTTAACCCAACAAAAAATATAGAACACTGCCATCAAAATTTGCCAAAACCAATCTGATGCTGTAGTCATTTGAAATGAATAGCTCGTTGCTTCTCTACCAAATAAAAGCGTAATAGGTAACAACGCAACAACGACAATGATTGAGTCAATAATGGAAGCAACTAAACGAATCCAAAAACCAGCATATTCGTATTTATAAGACATTTACCCCTCTCCTTTTTCTTTGTAAATATTCATAAACATTGAAGAATAATAAACTTCTCTTAATTTTATTTATATTGAATTTTGTTTTAGTTCTCTTTCAAAGAAATCTAAGGTTCGCTGCCAAACGACTTTCGCCTCGGGTAAACCTCGACTCACACTGCGGAAACCATGTGGCATATTATAAGTATAAGCCTCTACACGATCACCTAACTGATTGATGAGTTTATTACGTTTCGTTGCTGGGCAAAATGGGTCTACAGTTGACCAATGACCTTGTAGAATTCGGATATCATCCAAGGATTCTTTTTTCGGTACACCTGCACCCTGAATGCCCAAAGAATGATGATAAACTACAGGTGCAAGCATATCCTCACGTTTTGCCATTTGGATAACGTAACCACCTGTTAAGCATTGACCAAGCATACCAAGTCGACCATTTGAGCGTGGGTCAGCCTTTAATGCATCAAGTAATACATGAATCTCTTGATTAACATCACTATCAGCGGCATTGATCCGCCCAGCCTTACTGACCATTGCACGAATACAGTATTTAACTGCACCTCCACTAAATAAATTGGGTACATAAACCAAATAACCACGGTCTGCTAAATCTTGAGCATCTTCACGATAGACATCAAGTACGCCAAACAACTCATGTAGCAATAAAATAGCAGGTACTTTTTCTGATTTTTCAGCAGGTGCATAAACTTCTACTTCTATGTCACGTGTGGGTAATGTGATTGTTTTTATTTCCATCTTAATGATCCATCTTGTATTAAAATTAATCACATACTATTTATGACAATATTAATTGTCAAATAAAAAAGGATGCTATAAACATCCTTTCTATGAGATTTCCAATTTCTGTTTTTCAATCATTTAAATGATGCTTAACACTCTATCGAATTTACAGCTAAACCACCTTTCGAGGTTTCTTTATATTTATCGGACATGTCTTTGCCTGTCTCTTTCATGGTTTGAATGACTTTATCCAAAGAAACATAATGCTCACCATCACCATTGAGCGCCATCTGTGCTGCGTTAATGGCTTTTACAGCAGCAATAGCATTACGCTCAATACATGGAATTTGTACTAAGCCTCCCACAGGATCACAAGTCAGTCCTAGATTATGTTCTAATCCAATTTCGGCAGCATGTTCAACTTGTTCAGGTGTTCCATTTAGAATTTCAGCTAAACCCGCAGAGGCCATTGCACATGCTGAACCGACCTCACCCTGACAGCCAACCTCAGCACCAGAAATAGAAGCATTCAATTTACATAAAATCCCAACTGCTGCGGCACTTAAAAAGAATTTTACAATCGTATCCTCAGATTCATCTTCGGAAAAATTCACGTAATAAGATAAAACTGCGGGGATAATGCCAGCAGCACCATTGGTCGGTGCAGTCACGACTCGACCACCTGCTGCATTTTCCTCATTTACTGCAAGTGCAAATAAATTCACCCACTCCATTGCATTAAAAGTGGTCGCGATCAGATTGCTATGTTCTTTTCTTAATAACCGTTGGTGAATACTTTTCGCGCGACGTTTTACATTTAATCCGCCTGCCAAAATGCCATCATGCTGTAAACCACTTTGAATACAAGATTGCATCACATGCCAAATTGCCATGATTTTTTCACGTATCTCAGTTTCAGTTCGCCAGCTTTTTTCATTTTCTAGCATCAAATAACTAATGCTGCACTGATACTTTTTGCAAAGTGCTAAAAGTTCCTTTGCGCTTTGAAATGGATAAGGAATCCGAGTTTTATCTTCAATAAAACTTCCTTGGTCTATATGACTCTCATCTAAGATAAAACCGCCCCCTATCGAATAATAAGTATTGGCATAGACTTCATTGTTTTGCTGATCAAATGCAATAATTTTCATTGCATTCGGGTGATAAGGCAAAGCTTCATCTATAAAGAGGATATCTTGATTCGCATCAAATGGAATGGAGTGAGTCCCTGCAATTTTTAAAATTTTAGAGTTTAAATCGTTTTCTAGAGTTAAATGACTTTCTGAAATATTGATTGTCTCTGGATCATTACCCATTAGCCCCAGTAAAGTTGCTTTGTCTGTAGCATGACCAATTCCTGTTGAAGATAATGAACCGTATAAGTAAATTTTAATCTGTTTGACCTTTTCTAAATCACGGCGTTGTTGCAATACCTCGACAAAACGATATGCTGCTCGCATCGGTGCGACAGTATGTGAACTTGAAGGACCTACACCGATTTTAAAAAGATCAAATACACTCAAAGCCATGTGTCATTATTCCTATAATGCTCCCATTTCTATTTTTTATAATTTTTTAATTGAGGGAAATTCTATAAATGATAAAAAACAATAACCACAACCGTAAACGATTGTGGTTAAAGCTAAAACTTACTTTAGATTAAATACTGAGTAAAGAATTTAGTGTTTCAGAAACATTCTTAGATTTAACTTTCGGCTGCATCGCTTTAAGTGCTTGCTGTACCTGAGAACGCTGAGGTTCGGCTAAGGTGTACCAACGTGACAACACTTGTAATAAACGAGAACCTAAAATTGGATTTTTCTCATCAAGATAAGTCGCAAGATTAATGAAATGTTCAACGCCAAAACTCCATGTATTCACGGGACTATTAGATAATCCACCACTCACAGAGCGAATACGATTCGGTGTACCTAGATCATAATCAGGATGCTTAGTGAGGTATTCTATGGTTTCTGCAGTCGCATTAGGGTTAGATGATTGAATCGTAAACCATTGATCTAAAGATAAAGCTTCATCTTTAAAACGATTATAGAAATCATCCAATACCGACTGGGCTTGAGGTGCATCATTCCAAACAAGAACCCGCAAAGCACCTAAACGCTCAGTCATATTTCCTGTTTGCTGATACTGCTGATAAGCCAAATCGAAAGCAGATTCATCACCTTGACGTGCCAACATATTTAACATGATGTTTTTCAGTGCACGTACACCCATAGCCAAAGAAAACTCTTTCTGCAAGTCAGGATCAAGCGCTAAATAGGTTTCTTTCCAGAATGAACCAAGTTCACGTGCCAAACGATTTATAACTGCTTCACGTTTTTCACGTACTAATCCTGGTTCATAATCTTGATCGATACGGCTACCTAAGTAACTTTCACTTGGAACATCAAACAAACGTGATGCAAGTAAAGGATCTTTATTAACCAAATCAGGCAAAGTATTTTTAATTGCTTGGATGTAGGTATCTGCTTGATGATCTTCTAATAAAATACGTTCTAGCAACGTTTGTGTCGCTTGCCATTGGTTAAAACCATTGGTTTCATGTTGAATCAAGAAAGCCAGATCATCATTTGAATAATCAAAGCTTAAATTCACTGGTGCAGAGAAATTGCGTAGTAATGAAGCGACTGGTTGTTCGGTCACATCTGTAAATTCAATAGTGGCTTCATCTTGATCAAATAAGTAAACGCCATCTTTCACATCATTTACAAATAGATCAGCACTGTGCAAAGTGTACTGTTCACCTGTTTTTGCATTGAACAATGCTAAAGCAACTGGGATTGGCACAGCTTTCAAGTTTGGATATTTAGGATGTGCTTTTAGACTTTGTTTCAAGTTCAAACGATAGGTCTTTGCAGCCGCATCGTATTCACCTTTCGCTTCTAACTTAGGTGTACCTGGTTGGTTATACCACGTAAGGAAATTTGATAAATCCACACCTGAGCCTGCACTGAGTGCAGCAACCCAATCTTCAACAGTAACCGCTTGACCATCATGACGAAGGAAATATTCATCTGTGCCTTTAGGGTATTTTTCTTTACCTAAAAGTGTTGCCATCATGCGGTTAATTTCCGCACCTTTTTCATAAACTGTCGCTGTGTAGAAATTATTGATTTCCACAAAATGATCTGGACGAGGAGGATGAGATAAAGGACCTGCATCTTCAGGGAATTGATGTGCTTTTAATACGGCAACATCATCGATACGCTGTACTGCTGCCGACTGTAAATCCTCAGAAAAAGACTGATCTCGGAATACAGTTAAGCCTTCTTTTAAACAAAGCTGAAACCAATCACGACAAGTAATACGGTTACCAGTCCAGTTATGGAAATATTCATGTGCAATCACCGATTGAACACGCATGATTGCAGCATCAGTCGTAAATTCTTCATCAGCGAGTACACAAGAGGTATTAAAGATATTTAAGCCTTTATTCTCCATCGCACCCATATTGAATTGGCTGACTGCCACAATCATATAGTTGTCTAGATCATAAGGACGACCATAATGTTCCTCATCCCAACGCATCGAATGCTTTAATGCTTCCATCGCAATATGACATTTTGGAATATCTTTCTCGATCGCGTAAATTTCTAAGGCAACATCACGACCTTCAGAAGTTGTATAACGATCTCTCAATACCGCTAAATCACCAATCACACAGGCGAATAAGTAACTTGGTTTCTTGGTTGGATCTTGCCAAATTGCAAAATGACGATCTTCACCTGCCTCACCCGTTTCCAGTAAGTTACCGTTTGCCAATAGCACAGGATATTTTTTGTCTGCTTCTACACGCGTTGTGAAGACAGACAATACATCAGGACGATCTGGATAAAAGGTAATTTTGCGGAAACCTTCAGGTTCATTTTGGGTAACAAATAAATCACCTGCCTTATATAAACCTTCCAGTTGGGTATTAGACTCAGGGTGAATGATCACCTGATTTTGAATAATGACCTCATCTGGTGCATTGGTGATCTTTAATTGCTCTGTATCTAACTCATATTGATCGGCAGTTAATAATTCACCGTTGAGTTGAATAGATTTAAGTTCTAAATCACGTCCTAATAAGATTAAAGCACCTGCCGCTTGTCTCTTCATCACTAATGTTGAATCAACAATCGTATGATCATCATAGACTTGTATATTTAAGTTGATTGATTCAACTAAAAAAGATGGTTTTTGATAGTCTTTCAAATAAATGGTTTGATCTGCTTGTACAGGAGGTTGCGCCGCAATATTCATCAGTAATCCTTAATCTTTCATCATGTCGTTAGATGGTCTTGTTGGCAAGACTTCTTGATTAGCAAATCATACGCCAACTTATAAATCCTGTCTTTAGAACCACAGTATCACTTTGATTAGTTTTATTGGGTTTGTATAAACGAATTTCAAATTTAAACGTTGAATCAACTTATCGTTTAGACAAAATTACAACACTGTTTTCCATTCTTAAATCAAAAATACAAAAGCAAATGTCACTCATCGACTAACTTACATTTTTTTGCTGTGTTTAACATTTTGTGCACGGTTATTGCTTAATCATATATGCCAAAGTAGGTATGTAAAAATAACAAGTGAGGGTTTTATTATGGAATTAAAAGCGCATCTATATCGTTTAGAAAACATTAAAGCAATTCACGATCTCGCAACGGCTGGAATTGACCATCAAGTTATTTCAGTCTTTTTATCAGCAGAAGGCATTTGTATTACACCAATTGAAGTAACAAATATCGTGAATACTTACGATGCCTTAGGTAAAGAAAAAGTCCCAACCAAAAAGGTACAAGCCTTACTCGCTGCTAAAAAAATCTGTCAGGAGGACGAAAATTTACCATGCCCTGTTTAATTAAATTCAACCCAACAAAAAACCTCGAATTAATCGAGGTTTTTTTATTCATTTAGAAGTTATGGATTAGCACTATCCGTTCTTATCCAAACAACCGTTCGCCCAAGTGCAGAAACACCCATATAACCACGCATACGAAGACGCTTTCCTTCGCCAGTCACAACCCCCTTGCCTTTATAGATGCGACCCGACGTCGGTTCCAAAACACGACCATCAATATATGAGTCAGGTTTATTTGGATCCTCTCTAAATCCTGAAAGAATTTGCAGTCCCAATATCGGTTTATTGGTAAAAGGTGCAGGACATTTTGAACAGTTTGTTAAAGCAATACCATGTGAATTTGGATATCGATAGACAATTTTCCCGTGATAACGCCCATCATTTCCTTTACGGATCTCAACAATTGAAAGCTGCTCACCTGTACGCTCTTCTATACTTTTCCAGTAACCTTCGATAGACGCAGAAAAACCTAACGCACTCACAAAAGATAAACTAAGCCCCATGATTCCTTTCATGAGCATTTGATTCAACATATTAACCCCGTCATTTTAAAAACTAAATTATTCATCTTTATAGATTTAATGCGCGAAAACTAACATAGTTTTAAACAATTTACACTGTACGCATGAGTTCTTTTGACTATAAAAGCAACATGATTAATCGTTATTGTTCACATAATTTCAATGTTTTATTCAAATAAAAAAAGCCTGACATTCTTGTTCAGGCTTTCCTAATAAATATAAATTATGGATTTGCGCTATCTGTACGAATCCATACCTGCGTACGACCTAATGCAGAAATGCCCATATAACCTCGCATACGCATACGCTTACCATCTGCACTTAACTGAGCTTTACCTTTGTAAATATTACCAGTTTTAGGCTCTAAGACCCGACCATCAATATACTGATTCGGTTTCTTAGGATCTTCTTTCAAACCCCAAGCGATTTGCAGTCCTAAGATTGGTTTATTTTTAAAAGGTTCAGGACATTTAACACAGTTCGTCAGTACTGCTCCACCTGGCACTGGATAGCGATACACAATCGTTCCAGTATACGTATTATCAGGTTTCTTTTTTACCTCGATAATTGAAAGTTGTTCACCTGTTCGATCATCAATACTTTTCCAAAAACCTTCAGGTGTAGCTGCAAAAGTCATCAAACTGCATAAAGCTAATGACATGCCCATGAGTCCTTTCATGAATGAGTTTTTTTGCATAAATCGCTCCGTAATGCAAAATAGATCCATCTGAGATACATATTTATTATAATGCTGAGTAACAGTCAATCAGACTTAAGCATATTTAATTGCCTAAAATTAGAAGACTTTTCAATAAAATCACATATTAATAAACTAATAAGAACCGATTCACACTTTAATGTTGTTCAACAACACCATTTGAGGTTTTATCCAATCTGAATATCTTCAATTTCACCTCAATATAATTGCCAAATATCCAACTCATCTCATCGTTGTAAATCTATTTTAATCTTTACATCATAGATTATGCTCAACATGTATAATTGCCGTTTTGAGGTTCAGAGGTAATAATTCAATGGAATTACAGATTCTACAAAAACAGTTAGATGAAAGTAGCCATTGCCCTTTATGCCAAGCTTCAATGTATTGGGTTGAGGCTGAACAATATTCACAAGAAATTCAATTTCACGAATGTAGCCATTGCCAACATCGAGTCTTTACAACTAGCAGTAAGTTAAATTGCCATTGTGATCAATGTACAGCTCAGCGTAAGAAACAAACACAACAAACAAAAATTCAAGAACAACGTAAATACAAAGTCAAAGACGAAGTCATCTACAGCTTGAATCAGCTCAGCTTTATTCATAAGTTGTTCTTATTAAGTCTACTTGATGGATATGCCCGTGAAGATGTTCAACATGATGAACTCATTCATTGGAAAAATATTAAGTACCATGAGATTACTCCAAACTATTTATTTCAAAATCAAATTGTTAAAGAGCTATTAAATAGTGGAATCTTAAAATCTCCAGATTCAAGTATCGAGACAGAAAGTTTTTACTTAAATATAAGACTTGATGGCTATTCTGATCCAAGTTTATTCAGTGTTACTCAGCAGCTTCGATATTGGTTTTACGAAAATTTAAGTTTAGGTATTCCATTTAAAACAGTAGATGAAGTAAAAGATGCACTTTATCTTGTTTTATATCAAGAAATTGTCCAGTTTATGCAATTTTACTGTCGTACGTGGGGTATCCAAATTGCAGGTAATCGCTCTTTTCAAGGCTTTTGCTATCGATTAATGGAAAATCTAGCTGTTGGTCAACTCTTTTATTTGATTCAAACTGCATTGGAATATTTGTATAAGCAAAAAGCGCTACAAGTTAAAAATGAAAAGTTTATTAACACCAATCTCTTGAAAAAAACCTTAGAGCAGTATCGAGAACGAGCAACAACTGAGCGTTGGGAAACAAGCACTTTACCAAGACCTCATAACATTCCGTTGAGTAAAATGAGTGAAGTCTTGTTATTTAAATTTCTTGGTTATGATGAAAGTATTTTTTTCCAACCAATTTGGAAGTCATGGCGCAAGATTGAACCACGTTTAAATTTTTATTCAGTAAAGCGTTGTATGTATTGTGGTTCGAATGATCTTGCGGTTGATTATGATGCAAAAGATTATGTTTCGTTGATTTGTCGCCAATGTAAACATCAAGACCACTATTTTACACGCTAAAATTTAGCAACTAGTTTCATAAAGTAAGGATTCGATATGTCTTTAAAACAACAGCTTATTGATCAAGTGATTGAGGCTTGGCATTCCTTACAAGACAAAGCCCCTCTTGTTCAATGTATCACCAATAGTGTTGCAACGAATTACACGGCAAATATCTTGCTTGCTGCTGGTGCTTCTCCAGCCATGATCGACAATCCTTTCGAAGCTGAAGCATTCACTAAAATTAGTTCCGCGCTTAGTATAAATACTGGGACCCCTACGACAGAACAAACTCAAGCGATGCTCATTTCTGCACAGACAGCACAACAGCAGCAAACGCCTTGGGTACTTGATCCAGTAGGTTATGGTGCAGTTTTGCAATGGCGGAGCGAGACGGTAGACCAGTTATTAAACTTTAAACCAAATATTATTCGGGCAAATGCTTCTGAAATTAGCACGCTAGCTGGTAATCAAACAGTATCGAAAGGTGTAGACAGCACATTAAACAGCCAAGATGTTTATGAACAATCAAAGAGTTTATTGCAATATTCAGAGTGTATTGCGATTTCTGGTGAATCCGATTTCATCATTTCCAAACAACTAAATACAGTGATTCAAGTGAATGGTGGCTGCTATCTTCAACCTAAAATAACGGCAACAGGATGCGCATTAGGTGCATTGACTGCTGCGTATCACGCTGTTAGCACGCCTACAATTGCTGCACTTGCTTCACATATACATTTTGCTATAGCTGGAAAATTGGCGTATGAACATGCTCAAACTGTGGGTAGTTTCAATGTCGCATTTTTAGATTATGTACATATGTTGGATGATAATTTGATTCGGCAATATGTCGATATTAAGCTTTTTAATTAGAAAATGTTATCAATGATGTCATTTAAAAACCAGCTTCAAATGACATCTTTAAAATAGTTATCTTTTTCTATATCAATAACTTCAACACAAATTTGTGTTTTAAAATCTGAATCAGATTGTAAATATTTTTTTATTTTAAGTGCCTGTAAAAGTGCTTCACCAAGTTGCTTTTTCTGTTCTGCAGTTCGACCACTTAACAGATATAACTTGAGATGAATATATGCTTCTAAAGGCAGATTTATTCCAATTAAAAAACTCTGATCTTTGAAAATTCGTGACTTAATGTCCTGTTCGACAAATTGCTTCGAGTCAAGCAATGTTGAATTAATTTGCTCTAATAATTGAAGTTCATCTAAATCAATCAAGTTAGCTGAATAGTTCACTATGATATGAGGCATATGGTCGTCCTATTCTATAAATAACAATGCCAAACGCACTTGATCATAAGCCATTCTCGGACTAGTTGCTTCAACAATCGGGCGTAATTTAATAGAGCCATCATCCGTAAAATGTTCTGGATTTTTACGCTTGCTCAATCGTTTATAGATTTTTCGAACTTCCTCAACAACTTCATCACCAGGATGTGCAACTGAAATATCCAAACCTTGCTCTTTGTGAAGGCGCGATAAATGATTGATGATGGTAGCTGGAGTCAAACCTCTCTCGTGAGCAATATCTTCAATTTCATAACCACCCTCAAACAATGCCTTCGTTTCATCCAAAGTAGCAGCCGCATAATTTTGCTTAGCTCCTTTGCTTAATTTTTTCTCATTTCGACTAATTTCAGTCGGGTTCAAAGTTCCCCCACAGTGTCGAATAAAGGCATTATGTTGAGTTGTCAAATCCATCTGTTCAAAGTTGATTTCTGCCTCACTCGAGAGCTCTTGAAAACGGCGATCAGCTTTTATTGCTAAACTATCCAACTCTAAAGCTTGCTCATTAAATCCAAGAAGTTTTAGACCTGTTAGTGATTTTAAACGCGAAAGAGCGACATACCCCTGACCTTTTTCAAAAGTATGGGTAAGATTGATTTCAGCAGCTTCTAAAGTCATTCCTTGGCTTTTATGAATCGTAATCGCCCATGCTAGACGCAATGGAATTTGTTGAAAACTTGCAATCACTTTGCCTGCTTCATTTTCAATTGACCATGTTTCTGGCTCAACCAATAATGTTGTTCCATCCGTCAATTTAACTTTTGGCAAGATCCCTTGTGTATCATCTTCCTCGAAGCCAATCACCTCTCCCAAGCTTCCATTGATATATCCCATATCAAAATTGTTCTTTACAAACATAACTTTGGCATGCTTTTTTAAGGTAAGTTCTTCTGGAGCGCGAACAGATGATTTCAAGGTTTCAATCAGTTTTTCATTCCCATCAACAACCGCATTGAATTGATGACTCTCGTTATCAATTTCATTCAAATGCTGATAATTGATGTTATCAACATCCATATTATGTGTATAAAGACGTGTAAACGTCTCACCTATATCGTGATGTTTAGACTGTTGCAATGCTGAGATATGGTGATTTTGAATACTTTGGGCACGAATAGCGTTTAAAATTTGGTTAAGAATTTCATCGTCTTGACGATGTTGTTCGGTTAAATAGCAAACTCGAAATTTAGCCTCAACCCATGCATCAGACATAAAGCAAAATTTATCACGGTTGGCTTCACCGTTTCGACCTACGGGTGGTAACTGGAAAAAATCTCCCGCAACAATCACTTGTATGCCACCAAAAGCCTCATCGCTTTCTTTAAAATATTTTAAGACTTGATTAACAAGATTTAGCTGCTTAGCGTGCAGCATTGAAATTTCATCTATAATAAGAACCTGAGCATTTTCTAAATGTTCTTTTAAATACTTACGCTCTTTCATACGCTTAAGATCATCATCACTCAAGCTATCTTTAATTCCAATCCCTGCCCAAGTATGAATAGTCATACCATTCATATGCGTCGCGGCAATTCCAGTGGATGCAGTGATCGCTACTGGAACTTTACGCGCCTTGAGATACATAATGTATTGATTGAGCGTATAGGTTTTACCTGCACCAGCTGAACCTGTTAGGAAAACATTTTCCCCAGCTTTGAGTATATTCAGTGCAGTTTCTTGTTTCATAATTTCGTCAGTCAAAAACAACAGCACATAGCTTAACGATTTTTTAATAAAAATAAAAATCTAGCTGTTTAGAGAACTGCCAATGTCGAAGATTTGGATTGACAACATATGGTTTTCATTTAATGTGTTTGCTAATGAATTTTGACTCGATCTATAACAATGAATACTTCAAACCTTCATACATATCAAACAGATATATTAGGTGAGGATTATCAGCAACTGACTTTAAATTTTGCTGATGATTACGATGGCAAAGTCGTGGCAACATTAATTCGAAAAAAAGCCCACAACCCAACAAAAAAAGCTGTTTTGTATATTCATGGTTTTGCTGATTATTTTTTTCAAACTGAAATGGCTGAAAAATTTAATCAACATGGTTATGACTTTTATGCGCTCGACCTAAGAAAATATGGTCGTTCAAAGCTTCCGCATCAGAAATTGTATTATGTACTAGATTTAAGAGAATATGATGCTGAAATCAGTAAAGCACTCGAGATCATAGCTAAAGAAAATCATAATCAAGTTCTATTGGCAGGACATTCAACGGGTGGACTCATCTCAACCTTATATGCTGCGCATTATCCTGATCATCGTTTAATTAAAGCATTATGGGCAAATAGCCCATTTTATGACTTTTATAAAAGTGTGATTGAGAAAAAAGTCGGTATTCCTCTATTAAGCGAAGCAGGTAAACATTTACCTAATGCCAAATTTCCAAGTGGACTAAACCCTTGGTATACCCCAAGTTTGCATAAAGACTTTTATGGTGAGTGGGATTTCAATTTAGATTGGAAACCTAAATCTATGCCATTTGTACATTTGTGTTTCGTTCACGCGATTCATGAAGCGCAAAAAGAAATTCATCGTGGTGTAAGTTTGAAAATTCCAACGCTGATCATGCATTCCCATCAATCTAAATATCCTAAAAAATGGGGTATAGATGCGCAGCAAAGCGATGTGATTCTTGATGTGAAAGATATGATTCACAATGCTAAAAAAATGAAAGGTGATGTACAAACTTTAGCAATTCATAATGGTTTACATGATCTTGTTCTGTCGGCACCACCTGTTCGTGAATACGTTTACCAACAATTGTTCCAATGGTTAGAACAAAAAATTCAATAATCATATTTATATTTGGCTGATTGAATCAGAGCAGTTATGAACTAGTTCTGATTTGGTCAGCTTCAATTTAAAAATGCACCAAATTTTGGCATTTTCTAAAAAAAGCCAAGCCATCAGCGCTAAAAACAAATAAATTCAGTGCATAAAAAATAGTCATAAATTTATAAAAACCCCAAATATTTTACCAAATGGAATAAAAAACACTCTTCTAACCCATCTAACGACATTTTAGGCATCAGTTTTGCACCTCATAAGATGAATAAATCTTATTGGAGTGTTTTATGAATCACTCAAAATCTCCCTCATTTACTGCAAATGATACGTCTATTAGCTCAGATGAATACTTTTCACAACGCCAACTTAAACAAGGATCTGTTGGTTGGATATTATTGATTGGACTCGGTGTAGCTTATGTCATTTCAGGGGATTTCGCTGGTTGGAATTTTGGACTCGCTCAAGGTGGTTGGGGCGGAATGTTTATTGCCACCATTTTAGTTGCGATTATGTATTTGTGCTTATGCCTATCAATGTCAGAAATGTCGACTATGATGCCAACTGCAGGTGGCGGATATAGTTTTGCACGTTTAGCATTTGGACCTTTCGGCGGATACCTGACAGGCACAGCGATATTGATTGAATATGCAATCGCTCCTGCTGCAATTGCTGTGTTTATTGGCGCTTATTGTGAATCATTATTTGGTATCAATGGGTGGATGATTTATCTAGCCTGTTATCTCATTTTTATGGGGATTCATTTAAAAGGTGCTGGTGAAGCGCTAAGCATTATTTTTGCAATCACTTCGATTGCAGTTCTAGCATTGATTGTTTTTATTGCAGCAATGCTGCCACATTTCCAATTTTCTAATCTTTTTAAAATATCTACAACTTCAGCAGCAGGCGCAAACGCCTTTTTACCGCATGGGTATATAGGCATATGGGCAGCAGTACCTTTTGCCATCTGGTTTTTTCTCGCCGTTGAAGGTGTCCCTCTAGCAGCTGAGGAAGCAAAAAAACCTCAGAAATCTCTCCCTCGTGGATTAATTGGTGCAATGTTGATCCTGACGACTTTCGCATTACTGATTTTGATCTTAGGTGTTGGTGCCGCAGGTGCAGATACATTAAAAAATTCTGGAGCCCCTTTAGTTGATGCACTCATTACTGTGTATGGCAAAGATTCTTGGTTAGCAACTTTTGTTAATTTCGTTGGTTTAGCTGGACTGATTGCAAGCTTCTTTTCCATTATTTATGCTTATTCTCGCCAAATTTTTGCATTATCACGCGCTGGTTATCTTCCTACATCCTTATCATTGACCAATAAAAACAAATCACCTTATTTGGCAATTATTATCCCAGGTATCATCGGTTTTTTCCTGTCATTGACCAAACAAGGTGATGCACTGATTTTAATCGCTGTGTTTGGTGCAACCATTTCTTATGTACTGATTCTACTTTCACATATCAAATTGCGATTTTCAAAACCTGATATGCCTCGCCCATACAAAACACCGGGTGGCATTCTCACCTCTTCTGTAGCACTCATTTTAGCAATTGCTGCAGTCATTGCTGGCTTTGTCGTAAATCCAGAGGTTTGGTTTATTGCAGCAACAATTTATGCCGTTTTTATCGCATACTTTTTACTTTATAGCCGTTATCATCTTATTAAAGGCACACCAGAAGAAGAATTTGCAAATATAAAATCAGCCGAACAAAGACTCAAAGAAGAAGGATAAAAATATGAGCTACCGAATGATGATCAATAATCATCAATATCATTTTCATGATCTCAAGACATTGATGGCTAAAGCGACACCACAACGTTCAGGAGATGAATTGGCAGGCATTGCTGCAGAAGATGCTACTGAACGTGTTGCGGCACAAATGGCTCTAGCCGAGTTGCCCTTAAAAGTATTTCTAAATGAGGTTGTAGTTGATTATGAAGCAGATGAAGTCACCCGTTTGATTATTGATGAACACAATCTGGAAGCATTTTCGCCTATTTCTCATTACACCGTAGGTGATTTTCGCAACTGGCTCTTAAGTGAACAAGCGACAACAGAAACATTAAGAAAATTATCTTCAGGTTTGACCCCTGAAATGGTTGCAGCGGTGAGCAAGATCATGCGTAATCAAGATCTTATTTATGTTGCAAGTAAATGTGAGGTGATTACTCAATTTAGAAATACAATTGGTCTGAAAGGACATCTATCAACACGTTTGCAACCTAATCATCCCACTGATGATCTTTTAGGAATATCTGCAAGTATTTTGGATGGATTGATGTATGGTAACGGTGATGCAGTAATTGGAATTAATCCTGCTACCGACAACTTGCACAATCTTGCTGAACTTTTAAAACTTTTAGATCACATCATTCAAGAATATAAAATCCCGACTCAATCCTGTGTACTTACACATATTAGCTCTGGCATCCAACTTGCCGAGAAAAATGTACCAATTGATCTAATGTTTCAATCAATTGCAGGAACACAAAAAGCAAATGAGGGTTTTGGAATATCACTTGATTTACTGCAAGAAGGATACGAAGCAACGCTGGCGTTAAAGCGTGGCACATTGGGTAACAATGTCATGTATTTTGAAACTGGACAAGGTAGTGCTTTGTCCAGTAATGCTCATCATGGAGTTGATCAACAAACTTTAGAAACTCGTGCCTATGCTATCGCACGTAAATTCAATCCCCTATTGGTCAATACCGTAGTGGGTTTTATAGGTCCAGAATATCTGTTTAATGGAAAACAAATCATTCGTGCTGGTTTAGAAGATCACTTTTGTGGAAAACTTCTAGGTTTACCGATGGGTTGTGATATTTGCTATACCAATCATGCCGATGCAGATCAAAATGATATGGATGTCTTACTCACCCTATTCGGTACAGCTGGTCTTAATTTCATTATGGGGATTCCTGGTTCAGATGACGTCATGCTCAACTATCAAACAACATCTTTTCATGACGCACTGTATCTAAGACAACTGCTGGGCTTAAAACCAGCACCGGAGTTTGCAGTGTGGTTAGAACAACAAGGGATTTTCAAGCAACAAAATGCACAAATCTGTTGGTCTGATCATATGCCCGATCAATTCTCACGATTATTGATGAACTAGGAGCATAATTATGAAACTTCAAGTTGATCATCAATTTCCCTCTCCTACACACCAAGATCAGTGGGAAAAGCTAAAACAATTTACCGATGCTCGCATTGCCTTAGGTCGTGTTGGTTGTAGTATTCCGACCAAAGCTTTCTTAGAATTCCAACTTGCTCATGCTCAAGCTCGGGATGCTGTCTATCAATCACTAGATGTAACTCACTTAACTGAGCAATTGAATAAACACAATTTGGAAGCAGTTCATGTACAAAGTAATGCACATGACAAAGAAACCTATTTGAAAAGACCAGATCTAGGTCGACAACTTTCCAACAGCTCACAGCAATATCTACAACAGCAGTACAATCAAAACCAATTGAATTATGATCTGTGTATCTTTGTTGGTGATGGGCTATCAGCTCGAGCTATAGAAACTAATGCGATCCCATTTATTCTGAGTCTTACTCAAGAAATTACTGATCAATCTTGGCAGCTTGCACCTATTATCATTGCTACAGGCAGTCGGGTCGCTTTAGGAGATCAAGTAGCAGAAATTTTTCAAGCACAAATGTTGGTGATATTAATTGGAGAACGTCCAGGATTAAGTTCACCAGATAGCATGGGAATTTACTATACCTTAAATGCTTCAAAAGGCTCTGTTGATGCGAACCGCAATTGTATTTCAAATATACGTCCTGATGGATTAAGTATTCAAATTGCAACACAACGTCTTGTAAATCTGATGAAAAAATCAAAGCAACTTGGGTTTTCTGGTGTCAATCTAAAAGATGATCATCAAATAGCTGAAATTCAACAATCCAGCCAAACAAAATTAATTTTCTAATTCATTTGCTAAATCGAGATTATCCCATCAATGCCATTTCCAATACTGTCGAGTGAAAGACTTCTATTACGTGAAATTGTAATGGATGATGCACCTCAGCTGCTTGATATTTATAAAAATAAGGAAGCAATGCGTTGGTTCGGTACAGATCCAATTCAAACCCTATCTGAAGCGCAAAAATATATTGAGATCTTCAGAGATTGGAGAACTCAACCAAATCCTGCTACGCGCTGGGGTATTCAAAGAAAAGATAATAATCAGTTGATCGGAACATGTGGTTTATTTAAATGTGAGCCCAACTGAAAAAAAATGTAGGATCGGTTACGAACTACTTCCTGAGGTTTGGGCTAAAGGCTATATGACTGAAGCGTTAACACTCATTATTCCTTGGGGATTTTCAAATATGCAATTAAATCGAATTGAAGCTTTTATTCATCCAAAAAATATTGCATCTCTACGTTTAGTCGAAAAATTAAACTTTCAATATGAAGGTTGTCTTAGAGAAGGTGGTTATTGGTCACATCAGTTTCATGATTTGCTACAATACAGCTTACTGCGTTCCGATTGGTGTACCAGTTAATATTACAAGCTCAGCTTGTTGAATAAAAAATTCAATCAAAATTAATAAAAGAGTTTAATCAAATTTATGAATCTTCAAACTTCATTTCCAAAGACAATTTATGCAATTCAACATCTTGCGTTTGAAGACCTCGGCTCTCTTGAAGATGTATTCTATCAATTAGGTTTTAGAGTAAGGTATTTTGAGGCTGGTGTAGATGATCTAACTCAAGCACTAAACTATGAAGGATTAACGATTATCCTTGGTGGTCCAATTGGCGTATATGAATCAGAAGATTACCCATTTTTAATTCATGAAATCGAAGGACTAAAACAACGCTTAAAAGACAACAAACCTACTATAGGGATTTGTTTAGGCGCGCAATTGATTGCTTATGCTCTAGGTGCAAAAGTTTATGCTGGTCATACTAAAGAGATCGGTTGGGATAAATTAAAAATAAATCAGAAAGAGAATAATCTTTTAAGTCCTCTTGAAAATATTCATGTTTTACATTGGCATGGAGATACTTTTGATTTGCCAGACGAAGCTACGCTACTCGCAAGCTCTGAACTTTACCCAAATCAAGCATTCCAAATTGGCAAGAATATTTTGGGATTACAATTTCATATCGAAATTAATAAAGATAATTTCGAACGATGGTTAATCGGTCATACTTGTGAAATAAGACAAACCGGCGTTTCGATTTCACAACTAAGAACAGATAATCAATTATATGCTGATAAGTTAGAACAAAGTTGCTCTATGGTTATTCAGCAATATTTATCTCAAATTTGCTAAATCATGATTACGTTGTGTATTGATTAGATATTAATTTTATCTAACAAATAAGAACTATTATTAATATTAACAATTTAATACACGTAATTATTTAATTCTCATGACAACGATTATTGAAAAATAATTGGTTAGAGTTACAATGATAATTGAAATGTATATTAAAAATTACATTTTTGTCTTATTTTTGTTGTGGTATAGAAATGAACATCCTAAAATTTATTAAAAGCTTTCATACAGTTAACACCTACCTAGCACTTGCTGTGTTTTTATTAGTAACTTTAATAGTTTACTTTTACCACATAAATCCAGGAAATTAAGATTGATTGATATTTTAAGATAGACAACTATCTAGGATATAAAAAAAGGGGGATATTCCCCCTTTTTGCTGTCTTATTTCTTATCGACTTTAAAACTATCTTTCAAATCAAGAATGCGGTTGAATACAGGTTTATCAGCACTATGATCATGCTGATCTGCAACAAAATACCCTTCTCGTTCAAATTGGAAACGATCTTCAGGCTTTGCTTGAGCTAAAGCAGGTTCAATCACAGCTTGCACAACTTTTAATGATTCAGGATTAAGATTTGCCAAGAAGTCATCATCTGCATCAGGTGCCGCTTCAGTAAACAAACGATCATAGATTCGAACTTCAGCAGGTACGCCTTTAGTTGCTGATACCCAATGAATAACCCCCTTAACTTTACGCCCCTCAGGGTTTTTACCTAAAGTCTCAGGATCAATTGAACATTTAAGTTCAACAACTTCACCATTCGCATCCTTAATCACTTCATCACATTTGATCACATAAGCATGACGTAAGCGTACTTCACCATCAGGAATTAAACGTTTAAAACCTTTAGGTGGGACTTCTTCAAAATCCTTACGATCAATATAGATTTCACGAGTTAAAGGGATAATTCGCTCACCCATATCTACGTTTGGATGACGGGCATGCGTTAGATCTAACTCTTCAGCTAAATTCGTCAGAGTCACTTTAAGTGGATTTAGTACGGCCATTCCACGTGCTGCGGTATTTTCTAATGACTGACGAATACAGAATTCAAGCATTGCTACATCAACAATACCATCCGTTTTAGACACACCTACACGTTTACAGAAATCACGTAAACCTTCTGGAGTAAAACCACGACGACGCATACCAACAACAGTAGGCATACGTGGGTCGTCCCACCCATTCACATAACCACCCTCAACCAATTTACGTAGTTTACGTTTAGAGGTGATCGTATAATCCACATTTAGACGTGAAGACTCATACTGACGAGGAACTGCATCAGAGTGAACTTTTTCAACAATCCAGTCATAGAATGGACGATGATCCTGGAACTCTAATGTACATAAAGAATGTGTAATCCCTTCGATAGCATCAGATAATGGATGAGCATAGTCATACATTGGATAAATTTTCCATTTACCCCCTGTTTGATGATGTTCTGAATGTAATACACGGTAAAGGATCGGATCACGCATGTGAACATTTGGGCTAGCCATATCAATTTTGGCACGTAAAACAGCACCACCCTCCTGAATTTCACCGTTACGCATTTGTTCAAAACGCGCTAAGTTTTCTTCTATGGTCGCATCACGATAAGGTGAGTTCTTGCCTGGCTCTACAAAGTTACCGCGATTAAGTCTAATTTCTTCAGGCGTTTGCAGATCGACATAAGCATCACCCTGTTTAATGAGCTGAACCGCCCATGTATAAAGTTGATCAAAATAGCCAGAAGCATAGCGAGGTTCACCATTCCAGTCGAAACCTAGCCATTTCACATCATTGGCGATACCATCTACATACTCTTGATCTTCGGCATCAGGATTTGTATCGTCAAAACGCAGATTACATAAGCCGTCAAATTCCTCGGCAATACCGAAATTTAGACAAATCGCTTTCACGTGACCAATGTGTAAATAACCATTTGGTTCAGGTGGAAAACGTGTCACAACTTTCTGAGTACGACCTTCTTTTAAATCATCAGTGATTACTTGGCGAACGAAATCTAAGCCTGCCTGTTGTTCTTGCTGCGCAGCATCGACAGAGGCATGAGTATTCGTCGGGGTCTTTGGCAGTTCTGAAACAACATCATTTGGCTTCATAAGGTGTAAATCACTTCTTGCTTGTTAAAAAATAGAAAATTAAAACGCAAACTTTGGTTTTTATCAAAGATTTTAACGTTTTTTACTTGCCTTGTAGTTTACAGTTTGCTTATGCTTCTCTCAACCAAAAACCCATGGTCAATTTGCCCATGTTTAGGAGATTAATGTAATGAGTTTTCCTCAAGTCGAATTAAACACCAACAAAGGTCGTATTGTTCTTGAGCTTAACGCTGAAAAAGCACCAAAAACGGTTGCAAATTTCTTAGAATATGTACGTGACGGTTTCTATGACGGCGTAATTTTCCACCGTGTGATTGATGGTTTCATGATCCAAGGCGGTGGCATGGACGAAAACTTCAAAGAAAAAGCTACTCGTGATTCTATCGAAAATGAAGCTGACAACGGCTTAAGCAACGATGAAGGCACAATTGCTATGGCGCGTACGCAAGCTCCTCATTCTGCGTCAGCTCAATTCTTTATCAACGTAAAAAATAACTCTTTCTTAAACCACACTGGTAAAACAGCACAAGGTTGGGGTTATGCAGTATTTGGTAAAGTTGTTGAAGGTATGGATGTTGTAGCTGCAATTAAAGGTGTCCGTACTGGTAACCGTGGTTACCATGCTGATGTTCCTTTAGAGAATGTAGTTATCGAATCTGCTAAAATTATCTCTGAATAATTTTATCCAACAGGATTCTTTGTGACTTATCTGTTTATTTCAGATTTACACTTGTCACCTGATCACCCTCGACTCGTTCGAGGGTTTTTGGCTTTATTAAAAGAATATAAAAATAAAAACACTCAACTCTATATTTTAGGTGATTGGTTTAATGCTTGGATTGGTGATGATTATAGTGCCCCATGGCTAGATGAAATTATTACAGCCTTACAAGAATTCACAGCTGCGAATAATCATGTTTATTTCCAAGTTGGAAATCGAGATTTTGTTTTGGGTAAGAAGTTTTTAGCACTATTTAATGCTACGCTTTTACCTGATATTTATATTCTAGAAATTAATCATAGGAAGTTTCGCCTCGAACATGGCGATGCTTTATGTACCGATGATGTTGCTTATCAACGTTTTCGCAAAGTGATACGTAATCCAATCTTATTGGGCATTCTAAAGAGCACACCTTTAAATTTTAGACAAAAACTTGCCAATGGTTTTCGTAAAAAAAGTAGTGAAACTAAACAACTAAAAAGTTATGACATTATGGATGTGAATCTGCATGCCGTTGAAAATGCAATTCATCAAGTAGATTTCTTAATCCACGGTCATACCCATCGCCCTGAAATTCACGAAGTTATTAATAAAAAGCGTATTGTCCTTGGTGATTGGCGTGAAGATACGGCTTGGATACTTGAGATAAATGAGCAAGAAAACTTTAAGCTCGATTTCAAAAAATGGTCATATTAATCGAGTAAATACGTAGAATTTTTTTGACTAACTTATTCACCGTTCGTAAAACTTAAATCTCTATAAAAAATCACATTTAGCTACTTTCGATGTAATTAATATCAAGTAAAATCATTAAAATTTCTAATTGAGTGAAAGACGGATGGATGTTCTAGTTACTGCCAAAACACGCTATGCAACAAAGGCATATGATGCAGAGAAAAAAATTCCACAACAACAATTTGAAAAACTACTCGAAGTTCTGCGTTTCAGCCCTTCTTCAGTAAACATTCAACCTTGGCACTTTTTAATTGCTGAAACCGATGAGGCGAAACAAAGAATTGCGAAAGCCCTGACTGGTAATTATATTTATAATTCAGCAAAAGTTTTAAATTCTTCGCATACTCTTGTATTTTGTACTCGTACAGATATCAGCGCTGAATACTTAGAACAATTACTACAACAAGATGAACTAAATGGTCGCTTCAAAGATGAAACCGCAAAACAAGGTCAACGAGATACTCGTAAAGGCTATGTTGAGTTTTATCGCAATGAACTCAAAAATCTATCTGCTTGGATGGAGAATCAAACTTATCTTGCCCTTGGGCAACTACTATTCGCTGCAGGATTAGAAGGAATTGATGCAACCCCAATGGAAGGCTTTGATCGAGATACTATCAATCAAGAATTTGGATTAGCTGAAAAAGGTTTAAAGGCATCCGTTGTTGTTTCTCTAGGTTATCGTAGTGAAAATGACTTTAATGCAAAATTGCCTAAATCTCGACTGCCAGATCAAGTAGTATTCACTCGCTTGTAATTTTTATTTAAGGGAGTCAAAGCTCCCTTAATTCATCATTGATTTAGCTAAACACAGCATCGCAAGTATTCCAGCAAATAAACCAATCCATGTGTAAGTAGTTAGTTTTTCTTTAAACAACACTACGCCACTAACTACACCTAACATGACGACAAGAATATTCATTCCAGCAAATACGATTGCAGGTGACTCTTTAAAAATCATATGTGCTTTTACATACAAGGCAATATTCGCGAAATTTACCCCACCAAGAAGTAGACCCATAAATATATTTTTAGGTTGCCAATTTGGTTGCGCAAATGCGAGATAGCCTATTGATAAAATAAATGCAGCTATAAATGTTAAATTTAATGTCACTGCAAACTGCAGTCCTAAAGTACTGCTATATTTAAGCAATACATCAATTGCAGCATATCCAGCCCAAACACTTAACAGGAAAAGCGCTGATCTAACACTGGTGCCTTTAAGCGATTTCTCAGTCGCCTGTCCAAGAACAATAGCGAAGACTGCGATTATTCCAACACCGACACCAATTAATTTTAACTGGCTAAATTGTTCTGAAAATATAAAGTAGGCCGCAAGTAAAGAAAGTACAACTGATAATCTTTGGGCTATTTCAGTTTTAAGAATTCCAGCAAATTGCAATGATTTAGCTAAGCATAAAAAAATGCTAGGGAGTAAAATAGCTAAAAGAAAAATAAGCCACCAAGGAGTATTCTGAATTGAGATATGCGTGATGTCAGTTTTAAACCAATAAAAACACAAGATGCTTGCACTCAAATAATTCCATGCGATCATTTGAAAGACATCAAACCCTTTTGTCTTTAAAAACTTTAATAAAATCGATACTAGTACACTGCAACACGCAGCAGCAATAATCATTTCCATAATATTTATTCTGACTTTTTAAACACAAAAAAATGCCAGTCTGAAATTAGACTGGCATTTTCTTAACGATCATTATCAATTAACGATTATTTTCGTCTTCTTGACCATCTTCGAATTTAGTTTCGCTGTCGAAGCCACCTTGATGACCACCGAAGCCACCTTGGCTACCAAAGCCGCCTTGACCACCAAAGCCACCTTGACCACCGAAGCCACCTTGACCACCGAAGCCACCTTGACCGCCGAAGCCGCCACCTTGACCACCGAAGCCACCTTGACCGCCGAAGCCGCCACCTTGACCACCGAAGCCACCAGCAGCACCTTGACCACCGAAGCCACCTGTAGCACCTTGAGCTGGGAAGCCACCAGTACCTTGAGCACCAGCTGGACGAGGGTTACGCGCAGGAACAACTGTAGAAATAGCGTGTTTGTAAACCATTTGGCTTACAGTGTTCTTTAACAAAACAACATATTGGTCAAAAGACTCAATATGCCCCTGCAATTTAATACCGTTCACAAGGAAAATAGAAACTGGAATACGTTCTTTACGGAGAGAATTTAAGAACGGATCTTGTAAAGTTTGACCTTTAGACATTTTTAACTCCAAAAAAATTTTAAATCAGCGCAAAAAAACTATCTTTATTTTTCAACTAAAAATTATAAAAAGACAGCCTGCGAATTTTGCTTTATCCAAAGAAGTTTCGCAAGTCTTCTTTCGCCTGCTTTATCGTCACGTAAGTTTTAAAATCGTGTATTTCTTGCAAAGAACGTAACCAAGTGTATTGACGTTTGGCAAGTTGCCGTGTCGCAAATAGCGCTTTGTTCTCCATTTCTACTTTATTTTTGAGACTTAAGTCACTTTTTAATAAAAAATCTAAAGCTTGACGATAACCAACAGACCGCATGGATGGTAAATTGTCATTTAAATCGTATTTAACAATTAGCTCCTCCACTTCATTCAAAAAACCAATATCCCACATTTTGCTCAATCTTTGCTCAATGCGTTTATGTAATTCTAACCGATCAGGCATCAAAGCGTAGTTATGAAAAGTGTAACGGTATGGTTGATTTTTAGGTTGTTCTGCTTGTAGTTTTGTTATCGGCTCGCCAGTTAATCTATACACCTCGAGCGCACGAATAATGCGTTGTTTATCCGAGACTTTAAATTTCTGCCCTGCAATTGGATCAACCTCTACTAATTCATCATAAACTGCTTGCCAGCCTTCTTGTTCCGCTTTTGCTACGATTTCTTCCCGCGTTTTAGCATCTGCATTAGGTAAGTTATCTGCAAGCCCTTCTAGCAATGCTTTGAAATAAAGCATCGTACCCCCCACTAAAATCGGGGTCTTGCCTCTCGTGTGCATATCATCAATCAGCGGACATACATCCTCGACGAATTGCGCTGCAGAATAAACTTCTAATGGTGTAATAATATCAATCAAATGATGAGGATATTGTTCCTGCTCTTCTTTAGTTGGTTTTGCAGTACCAATATCCATGTCTTTATAAACTAAAGCTGAATCGACTGAAATTAGTTCAAAATTTCCACGCTCATAAAGTTCACATGCCAATGCTGTTTTACCACTTGCGGTAGGCCCCATTAAATTGATGACGGGCAATTGATTTGACATGTAGAACTACTCTCCTCGAGCAAATAATTTATCTAGTTGGTGAAGTGGAAATGCACGCCACGTTGGACGGCCATGGTTGCATTGACTGGCAAATTCAGTTTGTTCCATTTGACGTAATAAGGCATTCATCTCAGATAAACTCAATTGGCGATGTGCACGAACAGCACCATGACATGCCATTCCTGCTAAAAGTTCATCACGTTTTTGCAATAAGCCTCTAGCTTCATCATTTGGATCAAGATCATTTAACAGCTCTGGAATCAGACGATCAAAATCAGCTTTTTGTAAAATGGCAGGTACACCACGTACAATCACTTGCTCATCACCATATTGATTAATTTCCAAACCCAAACGCTGTAATTGAGGTTGTAATTCTTCAATTCGCACGGCTTGCATACGGGTGATAGAAACAACTTTTGGAATTAAGAGTTGCTGTGATGTCCAAAATTCAGGTTTATCCCATGCTGATTTCATTTGTTGCAGCAAAATACGTTCATGCGCGGCATGCATATCAACAATAATTAAGCCCTCAGTATTCTGAGCTAATATATAGATTCCATGAAGCTGTGCAATTGCGATACCGAGTGGAAATTCGTCTACTCGACTTTTAAATCCCTCTAGATCACCATTTTTCACAGATGAAGTTTCTTCTTGCTCAAATGATGTTTTCTCATCTCGTAAAGGAGCGAGATAAGTTTTTAGTGCGTTATTGAGTTGAAATGAACCATTGTATCGCGGCTCTTGCGATGCTGAATTATATTGCACAGCCTGTGGACGACTTTGATTAAACTCTGTGAGTAAATCGGTTGAAATCTGATTTTGCTCATTTATTGAGGATTCAGTTTCAACATGATTACGATGTAAATTAAATTGTTCTTGGTACTTAGGTTGCGATTGATAATTAAAATTTGTTGTGGATTCCTCCACTTTCATCGCTTGGGCTAAATCAGCACTTGCAGTTTGAAATTGTGACAAAGTTTCTTTTGCATAGTGTCGCACAAACTCATGAACTTCACGCTGATTCAAAAAACGTATTTCATGCTTCGTTGGATGTACATTTACATCAATATTTTCTGGATCAACTTCCAAAAAAAGTAAGTACGAAGAATGCTGATGACCATGCAGAATTCCATCATAAGCCATTCTTAAAGCATGTGAAATTGTTTTATCTTTTACAATACGACCATTTACATACACATATTGCAAGTCTGCTTGAGCACGTGCATCAGATGGATGACCCAACCAACCTGACAAACGCATATTGATACTTTCAGCATCTATCCAATACGCATTTTGAATGAATTGTTGACCTAATAGTTGTTGAACACGTTGATAGCGTAACTCTCCACTATCTGCGACGGGTAAATTCAGGCGAATATTGTCGTTGTGTTCTAAAACAAAACGAATATCAAAATGAGTCAGAGCCAAACGGCGAACTATTTCTTCAATATGACCAAATTCCGTACTTGGTTTCTTTAAAAACTTACGGCGCGCAGGTACATTAAAAAATAAATCTTGCACACGAATATGTGTTCCTTTCTGTGCAGCGACAGCTTGAACTTGTTGATGATCAAACGCAGTACCATTCACTTCAACCTGATAGCCAATTCCTTGATCATCTTGACTACTGGTTAATGTTAAACGTGACACCGCAGCAATCGATGCAAGCGCTTCCCCACGAAAACCTAAACTGACAATTGCATGAAGATCTTCAGAAGTTTTAATTTTACTCGTAGCATGGCGCATTACAGCCAAAGGTAAATCATCTGAATGAATACCATGACCATTATCTATGATTTCTATCAGTGTTGAGCCACCTTGAGCTACGCGAATAATCAACTCAGTCGCACCAGCATCAATTGAGTTTTCTAATAATTCTTTTACTACAGATGAAGGACGCTCAATTACCTCACCTGCCGCAATTTGGTTCGCTAGTGCGGCATCAAGAGTATGAATACGACGTATTGAATCATGCACCATGCAATTGTTCCTGCAAAGTATCGGCTAGCTGCTGTGAATTTACATTCAATGTCACAAAACGAGTTAACTCATCATCTGATTTTTGTATATCAATAACAACATCAGCCTGTGGAATTTCATCGCCACCTTTTGATGGCCATTCAAATAAAAATAACCCATTTGGTGTTTCAAGATAATCTCTAATACCCATTAACTCTAATTCATATGGATCATCTAATCGGTATAAATCAAAATGGAAAACTTCTTGACCATTGATGGTATAAGGCTCAACCAATGTATATGTCGGACTTTTTACAGAACCTTGATGCCCCAAACTCTGAAGAAAATAGCGTGTGAAAGTCGTTTTACCAGCACCTAGATCACCAATCAAATAAATAATGCCTGAACGAATCTGCTGAGATAAGACTTGTGCAAAACGTTGAGTGTCTTGTTCATGATTTAGGGTAAATTTCACTGAATACGACATGGCAAATAAAACAAAATTGGGATGGTAGCTATGATAACATTGCCCTGCTTTAAAGCCTAATCCGTAAAGAAAAGCTGCTACATTTTAATGCAATTATGATCTCAAAAATTAAAGGATCAATATGTCTTCTGAAGCTTTATTAATTGACTGTGCATGCCACGGTCAAAACTATGCTGCTGTCATATGCGGGCATTTAGTTCAAAATCATGAACATCCATTAGGATTTATTGAAAACGTTTCAGATCGAACCAATCCTCAAGGTTGGTGCTTAGCATGTGAATATGTTTTTACACAAGAACAAGAAATGACTGATGTATTTCGTAATTTCAACCAAATGGCAGTAGTGTGTATTGAATGCTATGACAGCATTAAAAATAAACACAATATCTACCCACATCCTTCAGTTTAAATTACCTACTTTAATATCTTATGATGAAAGCAGCAAAATCACTATTTACTCCTCCGTTAATAAATGGTGTTAGTGCCAGTAAAGTCTTTCTACCCAATGATGTATCTGAATTGACTATTTTTGAATACTTATGTGTTCAATTCCCTCATATACAAGCAATAGAGTGGCAACAACGCTTTGAGGATGGATTAATTTATGCCTCAGACGGTATGAAATTAAGTATCCAGGATAGATATACGCCCAATACTTTTATTTTCTATTATCGTTTTCTGGCGCATGAAATACATGTGCCATTTGAGCATCAAATTCTATTTGAAGATGAACATTTGCTTGTCGTAGATAAACCACATTTCCTGACGATGTCTCCAACAGGTCAATACGTTCAAGAAACATTATTGGTAAGACTAAAAAAACAAACGGGATATGCTGAACTAACACCAATACATCGACTTGATCGTGAAACTGCAGGCATAGTGCTTTTCTGTAAGAAAGCAGAATCACGTGGAATCTATCAGCAACTTTTTGCCGAACGAAAAGTACAAAAAACTTACCATGCTATCGCTGCATATCGACCAGAAATCAAATTTCCAATGTCTTTGGAATTACACATGGAAAAAGGTCATCCCTTCTATACCATGCGAGTGAACTATGACAAAACAGCAAATACTGAAACATTTATAGAATTACTTGAACACAATTTCCAACATGCTAAATATCAACTTTCACCCAAAACTGGAAAACAACACCAACTTCGGGTGCATCTCAACCATCTAAATATTCCTATTCTAAATGATCCTTTTTATCCAACCGTACTACATAAAGCAGACGATGACTTTAATCATCCACTTCAACTGTTAGCAAAAGAAATTAGTTTTATTGATCCGATCAGTAATTTACAAAGAATGTTTAGATCCAACAATGAATTGACATTGTAAGTATGACGTAATGACAAAAAAAGCATTATTTCAACTCAAAACGATTGAAATTAGCTTTTGATCGTTTAAAATACCTAGCGATAATTAAAAAATATTTGGTCATATTTTTCATGAGAAAAACAGAAGTTTATCAGGTTCGTCTTGATTCACAGGAAAAGAAACAAGCTTTTGCTGTTTTTAAGCAGTTAGGTATCTCCCCTGCTCAAGCAGTTCGACTTTTCTTCAAACAAGTAGTTTTGACAAAATCTATCCCGTTTGCGATTGAAAACCAAAACATCAACATGGAGCAGTTACTGAAATTAAGAAAATCAAAAAATGCTACGACCGCTGATCATTCAACATCTACAGACTTAGAAGATGACCATGAAGATTTGTTTGAAGAACTAAATGCTTTGCTTGGTGAAAGTGACAAAAGTTAACAATGTTGCATTTTTAAACAAGTTTTTAATTTTTAAGCTGAATCTTTTTAGATATTCTGACAATCCAAATAAAATTATAACTCAAGGATTTAGGAATGATTGTCAAGAGAGCAACACGCGAAGACCTAGAACAACTTGCTGTTTTATTTGATGAATATCGTCAATTTTATGGTGCCTCTGCAAACATTAAGCAATCCTACCAATTTTTGAAGCACCGATTTGACAATAAGGAAAGTGTTATCTTTATTCACGTAAAAGATAATGTCTTTACAGGATTTGTCTTACTTTATCTTGCGTTCTCATCAGTTGCTTGTGAAACCTACTATATTTTGGATGATGTCTATGTAACCCCATCCTACCGTAAACAAGGTTCGGCAAAACAACTCATCGACACCGCTATTTTATTTGCAAGACACGAAAATGCTTTACGCATTAGTTTAGAAACTCAAAAAAATAATATTGAATCTCATCGACTTTATGAGCAAATGGGTTTTATGCGTGATGATGAGTTCAACACCTTTCATTGCTTCCTCAAATAATTACTTTTCCAGTGCAATATTATGACTAAGCTGTTTTTGTGTAGAAGATAAATACAGCCACTCACCCTCTGGAATTTTTGGCAATTCAAATAAACCAACTTGATGACGATGTAAATCTTCCACCTTATTCCCAACTGCAGCTAACATTCGCTTAACTTGATGATAGACGCCTTGGTGAATCGTCATAGAAAGCTGATGTTCAGAAAATAAATGAACATCCGTAGCAGCGTAAATTCCTTTTTCATTTCTCAGCTCAACACCTTGTTCCAAAGCCTGTTTTTGCTCTTGTGTAATAGGGTCTGCTGTTGTGACATGATAAACTTTTGGAACATGTTTACGCGGATTGGTCAAAGCTTGTAAATATTGACCATCATCAGTTAATAGTAATAATCCTGTTGTATCCTGATCTAACCGCCCAACACATTGAATACCACGATGTAGAAGAATTTCGGGAAATAAACTGAATACGCTTTTATGATGCGTTGCTTGGTGAGAACACTCATAACCTTTAGGTTTATTTAACACGATATAAACATTCTCGCGAAATAAATACTCTTCGCCAAAAACTTCAAAACTTAAATGTTCTGTTGGGAAATTTTGCTTCGGATTATCACAAATTTGGTTTTTAATTGTCACTGAACCATTTTTGATAATTTGTTGACAGTATTTTCGAGAACCAAACCCTTGCGATTGCAAAATTTTTTCCAACAACATCTTTTAAATCCAATCAAAAACTCCGTTTATTGTACTCTATTCCTTGACCATACTGCTGTATGTTGAAATGTATGTATATCCAATATAGGCAATCTTCACAATTTCTCCATTTGTAATACAAGCAATACAAAACCCTTCTAAAAGAATCAAACTCTGAGGCTTGCACTCCATATTTTGGCTCAAAATTCTTGTTACATTTGTTTCAAGCAAAAAATATTGTCCCAAAAAATGGACAAGGAGTTTCGATATGAAATCTAAAATTTGGTTATACAGTACTATTATTGCAACCTCATCTATGCTGTCTGTTGCTCATGCGGATAATTCAACTCGTGTTGCCGCGACTTCAGCACTGGGTAGTGTTGTTGGAACTGCAATCGGTCAACAACTCGGTGGCAATACTGGAGCTATGATTGGTTCAGCGATTGGTGGTGCAGGTGGTGCAGCCGCATCAAGTAATAAACGCGATCGAACTGAAGCTGCTATTGGTGGAGGATTAGGTGGTGTCGGTGGTTATACTGTAGGACGTAATGTTGCAGGAACAAATGGCGGTTATGTAGGTGCTGCTCTAGGTGCTGCTGGTGGTGCTGTTTTAGGTCAAAAAGTAGGTCAAGATCGTGATCTAGACAATCGAAGATATGATGACCGCTATGAAAATCGTCGCTCATACGATGATAGACGTTATTATAACTCTCGTTACAAATACCGTCACGACAATGGTTTACACCGTGGTTGGTACAAAAATCGTTGATTTTAAATAGTTAATATAAGCACCTTCGGGTGCTTTTTTTATTATTGAGGTAATATATCGAACAATTCCGATATACATCAAAAACAATATATCGTATTATTTCGATATATTGTTTTAGGTTATTTCGATGAAATCATTACAAGAGATAAAGTTTTCAGTTTTGGAGCTGGCACCTGTTCGCGAAGATAAAAGTATTGAGTTTTCACTTCACCATGCACTTGAACTCGCACAACATGTAGAGCAACTAAATTATGAACGTTTTTGGCTAGCTGAGCACCATAATATGGATGGTATCGCAAGTTCCGCTACCGCTGTTCTTTTAGGTTTTATCGCCGCACACACGCAACATATTCGTTTAGGCTCTGGTGGCATTATGCTGCCTAATCATGCACCACTCGTTGTGGCTGAACAGTTTGGTACCCTAGCAACACTTTACCCCAATCGATTTGATTTAGGCTTAGGTCGTGCGCCTGGCACAGATCCTTTGACTATGCGAGCACTTCGACGTGGTCGCCAAGAGACTGAAGACCAATTCCCTCAGGATGTATTAGAAATACTGCAATATTTCAAAGCGCCTCAACCCAATCAAAAAATTATTGCCACGCCTGGACAAAATACTCATGTACCCGTTTGGCTATTGGGTTCTAGTCTGTTTAGTGCTCAGTTAGCAGCGAAACTTGGGCTTCCTTATTCTTTTGCATCACATTTTGCTCCACGCATGCTAGGACAAGCTATTCAACTTTATCGCGACAATTTCCAAGCTTCTGAATATCTTGATCAACCGTATGTATCAATGGGTATTCCAACTGTTGTTGCATCTACGGATGAGGAGGCTCAATATTTAGCAACTAGTTCTTATCAACGTATTTTAAACTTGATTCGTGGTAATAGTTTAAAACTTAAACCTCCTGTTAAATCGACTGAAGGTCTTGCAAGTAGCGCTGAACAACTAGCTATACAAAACTTTTATGCGATGGCTCAAATTGGTTCGAAAGATACTGTTCTAGCGGGCCTAAGTAAAATTATCCAACAATATGATGTTGATGAGTTTATTTTCACGTGTGATATATACGATACCCAAAAACGTTTAGACAACTTTAGCCTACTGATGGAAATTAAACACAGTTAAGTACTCTAAATTATGAAGTAAGTATGACTTAGAAAATACTTACTTCACTGTACCCAAATATTGATAAGCTGCATCTTTTTTGACATATCTTAAATACTTATTTAGTGGTTTGAAATTTTGGTTTAATAAAAGAATATCTATGGTACTCAAATCTTTACTGATACGAATATATTCAGGTGTGTCACTGCTGCCCATATGATGATTACAATCATAATCAACTGTAATTTGATCCGAAAACGATTTATTGGTTTGAAAAATCTTTGTAACCTCCAACTTCCCTGATGCTAATAATTTAAAGCCTTGAATAGCATAGGTTCCAAAACAACTGCTTCCTTTATAATAACTCTCAATCAAATAAATTGGCTGTTTGTTCAACAAACTTTGTTTAACATCCAAAATGAAACCAGTCTCAAGGGGAGTAACTACATTCTTTCCGTAAATAAGTGTTTGTGAATAAGAAGAAAACTCCCCCATTGTTCCTCCTCCACCGATATCGAAGGTATAAAATTTTATTTTTTTGTCAGGAGAATAGTGTGTTCTCAAATTATAGTGATCTTGAAATGCAGGAAAAGAGTAACTAAAGCTTGTTATATCGTTTTGAATTTTAGCCACTATCTCAGTCTCTATTGACTGATTCACATCATAAAAAGATTTGTCTTTATAATTTTTAACTACCCTACTTTCAAACTGGGCTAAGGTCTCGGCATGAATGATTGAGCTAAATATTAATACAATAAAAATGAAGATGTTTTTCATTTTATTTGTCCGTTTTTCTTATTAGAAATTTGAGTATAGATTTTTTATCTATACTCAATAAACATTCATCTTATCCAATACGACGTTTTAAACCCGTCATCTGTAAAACACGCGTTGAAATTTCCTCAATCGACATTTCAGTCACATTTAAGTATTTAATCCCTTCAGAAATATAAATACCTTCGATCGCACGCAACTCCATTTGGCATTGACTAAAACTCGAATAACGACTATTCGCTTTACGTTCATTGCGAATCGCAACCAAACGCTCAGCATCGATCATTAAGCCAAACAATTTATTCTTATGTTCTTTGAGAATTTTAGGCAAACGATTGTCATCCAAATCTTCTTCTGTGAGAGGATAATTCGCAACACGAATACCAAATTGCAGAGAAAGGTAAATAGAAGTCGGTGTTTTTCCTGAACGCGATACTCCGATCAAAATAATATCAGCTTTATCATAATGTCGAGTTCTTGCACCATCATCATTGTCTAGCGCAAAGTGAACTGCATCAATACGAGCCTTATAATACTCAGAATCCGTTACTGCATGTGTTTGACCAACTAAAGTTGTTGGTGGTGTCCCAAGCTCATCAGATAATTTACTGATTAAGCCTTCAAAAACATCCAAATTTACAGCTTTTGCTGTGTTGATGATTTCACGAACATGTGGATCAACCAAAGTGTCAAAAACAAGGGGCAAAGAACCGTCTCTATTTTGACAAGCATTGATCTCAGCAACAACGTTCATCGCAGCTTCTTCAGTGGTGATATAAGGCATAATATGAATGTCAAAATCAACGTTCGGAAATTGAGCAAGTAGTGAATGCCCAAGGGTTTCAGCCGTAATCGCTGTACCGTCTGAAATAAAATATACGCTCCGTTTAATTTCTTTACTTACGGGCATCAAAATTCTCCTTAAACATTTGTCTTAGTGCTCTATAATCTTTATAGTAAACTCATCTAACATGACTGTCGCTTAGTAAAACGGTTAATCTAGGCACTTTCGTATAATTTCATACCAATGATGGTCATTCATACTGCAAAAAAAGTGGAGTAAATACTTTGGAAGCGCGCGTAATCGGTCTGGAAAAATTAGGGAAACACGATGTCGAACTCGTAGGTGGGAAAAACTCATCTTTGGGTGAAATGATCAGCCATTTATCCAATGCTGGTGTATCGGTACCTGGTGGCTTCGCAACAACTGCTGCTGCCTATCGTGAGTTCTTGGATCAAAGCGGTTTAAACGCTCGTATTCAGGCTGAACTTGCACAACTTAATGTAGATGATGTAATCGCACTTGCTGAGACTGGTGCAAAAATCCGTAAATGGATTGTTGATACTCCACTGACCGCCGCATTAGAAAAAGAAATCCGCGAGGCATTTGCAGTACTTTCAAACGGTAATCCAGACATCGCTGTAGCTGTACGCTCTTCTGCAACTGCAGAAGATTTACCTGACGCATCATTTGCAGGTCAACAAGAAACTTTCTTAAATATTCGTGGTATCGATAATATCCTGATCGCGATTAAAGAAGTTTTTGCATCTTTATATAACGATCGTGCGATTGCATATCGTGTACACCAAGGCTTTGAACACAGTGTTGTTGCGCTTTCAGCTGGTGTTCAACGTATGGTTCGTTCTGAAACTGGTGCTGCAGGTGTTATGTTTACACTTGATACAGAATCTGGTTTCCGTGATGTTGTATTCATTACAGCCTCTTATGGTTTGGGTGAAATGGTTGTACAGGGTGCAGTTAACCCTGACGAGTTCTACTTATCTAAGCCACTTTTAAACAATGGCAAACATGCAGTATTACGTCGTAATCTTGGTTCTAAACACCAAAAAATGATTTATGGTGAAGAAGGTTCTGCGGGTAAATCTGTTGTTGTGGTTGATGTAGAAAAACCTGAACGCCAACAATTCGCATTAAATGATCATGAGCTTCATGAACTTGCAAAACAAGCATTAATCATTGAACAACACTACGGTTCACCGATGGATATCGAGTGGGCAAAAGATGGTGATGATGGTCAAATCTACATCGTTCAAGCACGTCCAGAAACCGTAAAAAGTCGCCAAAATGTCGGCACAATGGAACGTTACCTGTTAAAGCAACGCGGTACAGTTATCTGTGAAGGACGTTCTATTGGTCAACGCATCGGTTCAGGTAAAGTTCGCGTCGTAACTTCGATTAAAGAAATGGATAAAGTACAAGACGGTGATGTACTTGTATCTGACATGACTGACCCAGACTGGGAACCAGTAATGAAACGTGCTGCTGCGATTGTAACTAACCGTGGTGGTCGTACATGTCACGCAGCTATTATTGCTCGTGAACTTGGTGTACCTGCAATTGTTGGCTGTGGAAATGCAACAGAAGTATTAACTGATGGTCAAGAAGTCACTGTTTCTTGTGCTGAAGGTGATACAGGCTTTATTTACGAAGGTGCGTTAGACTTTGAAGTTCAACGTAACTCAATTCATTCTATGCCAAAACTACCGTTCAAAATTATGATGAACGTTGGTAATCCAGACCGTGCATTTGACTTTGCACAAATTCCTAATGAAGGTATCGGTCTTGCACGTCTTGAGTTCATTATTAACCGAATGATTGGCGTCCACCCTAAAGCTTTATTAAATATTGAAAGTTTGCCACGTGAAACACGTGCAGCAGTGATGACACGAACTGCTGGCTACACCTCTCCGATTGAGTTCTATGTTGAAAAATTAGTTGAAGGTATTTCAACTCTTGCAGCTGCATTTGCGGAAAAACCAGTCATTGTTCGTATGTCTGATTTCAAATCAAATGAATACGCAAACTTAATTGGTGGTAAATTATACGAACCAGAGGAAGAAAACCCGATGTTGGGTTTCCGTGGTGCAAGTCGTTATGTATCAGATAACTTCCGTGACTGTTTTGAGCTTGAATGCCGCGCATTGAAAAAAGTGCGTGATGAAATGGGCTTAACTAACGTACAAATCATGATTCCATTTGTTCGTACAGTTTCTGAAGCAAAACGTGTTATCGAACTACTTGCTCAAAACGGCTTAAAACGTGGTGAGAATGGTTTAAAAATCATCATGATGTGTGAATTACCAACCAATGCTTTATTGGCTGAACAATTCCTTGAACATTTCGATGGTTTCTCTATCGGTTCAAACGATTTAACTCAGCTAACACTAGGTTTAGATCGTGATTCAGGTATTGTTTCTCACTTGTTCGATGAACGTGATGCAGCAGTTAAAGCGCTTCTTTCAATGGCAATTCATGCTTGTCGCAAAGCAGGCAAATACGTTGGTATTTGTGGTCAAGGCCCATCTGACCATCCTGATCTTGCTAAATGGCTAATGGAACAAGGTATTGAATCGGTGTCATTGAACCCAGACTCAGTACTTGATACATGGTTCTTCCTTGCAGAAGAGCAGATCAAAAAGGCTTAATCTTTATTAGAAAAAGACCCTCTTTCGTAGGGTCTTTTTTCATCTTTAGTTCTCGAGATTTTAAAATTATGCAAATTTACTTGGCTCGTAACAATCAACAAGCTGGACCTTACAGTTTAGAACAAGTAAACCAAATGCTCGCAAGTCAACAAGTTTTACTTACTGATTTAGCATGGCACGAAGGTATGACTGAATGGAAAACTCTTGGAGAATTAACTCAAGGCAAACTTGTATACGAACCTGTAGGTTATTCACCTTTTAATACACCAATTAAAAATGAAGCTGAAAATTCAAGCTTCAAAATTAAAGTTGAAACGAAGTCTGATGAATTTGAACTGGCATCATTTGCGTCGCGTGCGTTGGCAAAAATATTTGATCTAATGCTATGGCTACCGATGGCAGCAATTCCCTCTTTCTTTTTTGATCAAAGCCAATACACTCAATTGTTTGAAATTCAAAAACAATTACAGGCTACAGAAGTAGCATCTAGTAAAGCTGTTGAACTGCAACAACAACTTATTCAATTAATTCCAAATGAAGCATGGATCAGTATTTTTGCATATCTTATTATCATGTTGATGTTACAAGCATTCATGATTGCAAAATCAGGTCAAAGTCTTGGAAAGAAAATTGCCAAAATCAAAATCGTTGATGCTGAGACAACCACAAATGTAAGTACAATTCGTGCTTTTTGGGTGAGAAGCATACTTTTCATCATTCTGAATCTACTATTTATGCCTTTTATCACAATTATTGATTATGGATTCTTCATGTTGAACAAAAAACGTCAAACTTTGCACGATAAATTAGCCAAAACGAAAGTCGTAAAGCAATAAATAAGTGAAGATATAAAAAAGAGGATTTACTCCTCTTTTTTTGTATATTAAATTGATATCTATAGAGAAAAATAACAACTGAACCCGAATCCCTACAAGATAAATCGGGTTTGAAAACAAGCATTTCAGCGTACTTTATCAGTAGCTTAGTTTTTCAATATGAGGCATAATGCCCTACAACGTAGCGGTGTCGGATAATTGACAAGCATTTCACAAAAAATTCTTATCAATCATGCGACACTTTAATCGCTATCCCATAATTTAATTAGGGAATGGGACTCTTCACCGAGGTTGTAAAATGAGACAAACGATTTTAGCTGTATTGTCTTTATCAACGATGGCTGCACTCTTGACTGGGTGTGGCGGTGATATGGTACTACTAAACAATAAAGGTCCAGTTGGTCAAGGTCAAAGTGACCTCATGATGACTGCGATCTATCTAATGCTTTTGGTGGTAATTCCATCAATTATCATGGCATTATGGTTTGGTTGGCAATATCGCGCATCGAATAAAGATGCAGACTATAAACCTACTTGGGCACACTCTACGACAATTGAGATCGTTGTTTGGGGTGTTCCTGTCATTATTATTGGTATTTTAGCTTGGTTAACTTGGTGGGGTTCCCACAAGTACGACCCTTACCGTCCGTTAGAGTCAGATAAAGCGCCTTTAACTGTTCAAGCCATCGCTGAGCAATTCAAATGGATTTTTATCTATCCTGAGCAAAACATTGCAACGGTAAACGAAGTACGCTTCCCAGAAAAAACACCTATTAGCTTCAAGATTACATCTAACTTCACAATGAACTCGTTCTTCATTCCTCAGTTAGGTGGTCAGATCTACGCTATGGCGGGTATGCAGACTCATCTTCACCTTTTAGCAGATGAACCAGGTGTATTCCGTGGTTTCTCAGCTAACTATTCAGGTTATGGTTTCTCACAAATGCGCTTCAAGGCACATAGTGTAACTGAACCAGAGTTTGCACAATGGGTAGAAGCTGTTAAAGCGGGTAATGGTACAAGTATCAATGCTGAAGCTATTCAAAAAGGTACACTTGACCAAGCTGAATTAGCGACACTTAAAGATGGCGATCGTTCTAAACATCAGATCGAAATTCTTGTAAACCGTGCTAAGGCTGCTGGTGATGAAGAAGCACTTGCTAAAGCTGAAGCTATGAAACCGTTCCCGAACAAGCCACACCCTGTGACTTATTACTCTTCAGTTGAGCCAAAATTGTTTGAAACAATTATCAACCACTACATGAGTAATTATCACGGTGCTGACCACTCTGCTGCTGGACATGCAACAGCAGAAACTCATGCTGCAGCTGAACATGCTGCTCAAGGGGAATAAGACATGGATATGATTTTTGGCAAATTAGGCTGGGATTCTATTCCAACAGAGCCGATTGTACTCGTTACCATGGTCATGATGGCTCTTGGTGGCATTGCAGTTCTAGGCGGTATTACCTATTTCAAAAAATGGGGATACTTATGGAACGAATGGTTCACATCAGTAGACCATAAGAAAATTGGTATCATGTATATCATCGTATCAGTAGTCATGCTTCTGCGTGGTTTCGCCGATGCGATTATGATGCGTTTACAACTTTTCCTCGCTAAAGGCGGTGGTGAAGGTTACTTACATCCAGACCATTACGATCAGATCTTTACAGCACACGGTGTAATCATGATCTTCTTCGTGGCTATGGGTCTCGTTGTAGGTATGATGAACATTTCTGTTCCATTGCAAATCGGTGCTCGTGACGTAGCATTCCCATTATTGAACTCTTTAAGCTTCTGGTTATTTGCTGGTGCTGCTGGTTTGATGATGGCTTCACTTGTTTTAGGTGAATTCGCTGCGACTGGTTGGATGGCATACCCTCCTCTTTCAGGTATCCAATATTCACCAGGTGTAGGTGTTGACTACTATATTTGGGCACTGCAAGTTTCAGGTTTAGGTACGCTTTTATCTGGTGTTAACTTCTTTGTTACCATCATCAAAATGCGCGCACCTGGCATGAAATTAATGGACATGCCTATTTTCACTTGGACATCACTTTGTACAGCGGTGTTAATTATTGCATCTTTCCCTGTGTTAACAGGTACGCTTGCAATGTTGACATTAGACCGTTACTTCGGCTTCCACTTCTTCACTAATGAGCTTGGCGGTAGTCCAATGCTATATGTGAACTTGATTTGGACTTGGGGTCACCCAGAAGTATACATCTTGGTGTTACCAGCATTTGGTCTATACTCTGAAATCGTTTCAACTTTCTCTCGTAAGACGTTGTTCGGTTACAAATCAATGGTATATGCAACTATCGCAATTACTGTTCTTGCGTTCGTTGTTTGGCTTCACCACTTCTTTACCATGGGTGCGGGTGCAAACGTTAACGCATTCTTCGGTATTATGACGATGGTTATTGCGATCCCTACAGGTGTGAAAATCTTCTCTTGGTTATTCACAATGTATAAAGGTCGTATTACCTATACTACACCGATGCTTTGGACACTTGGTTTCCTTGTAACCTTTGGTATTGGTGGTTTGACTGGCGTACTTATGGCTGTTCCACCAGCGGACTTCCTTGTACACAACTCACTCTTCTTGATTGCTCACTTCCATAACGTAATTATCGGTGGTGTGGTGTTTGGTATGTTTGCCGGCATCATTTTCTACTGGCCGAAAATGTTTGGTTGGAAACTCAATGAAGCTTGGGGTAAAGCTGCGTTCTGGTTCTGGTTCATCGGTTTCTACTTTGCATTCATGCCACTTTATATCCTTGGTTTCATGGGTATGACACGTCGTTTGAATACATATGACAACCCTGAATGGGATCCATACTTAGCAATTGCATTGTTTGGTGCTGTATTGATTGCTATCGGTATTGCTTGTTTCCTTATGCAGATCATCGTTGGTTTCTTACAACGTCATCAAAATATGGACTACACAGGCGATCCATGGGATGGTCGTACACTTGAATGGGCTACCTCTTCTCCTGCTCCGTTCTATAACTTTGCACATGTACCAGCAGCTGACGGTATCGACCGCTTCTGGACTGACAAAGAAAATGGTGTAGCATACGCTCGCGACACTAAATATGAAGATATCCATATGCCGACTAGTCGTGCAGCTGGTTTCATCATTGCAATGTTCATTACTGTTCTTGGTTTTGCATTGATCTGGCATATTTGGTGGCTTGTAGTTGTTTCATTCGTTGCTTCAGTTGTTAGCTTGATCGTAAGCTCATTCACTAAGAATGTTGATTACTACGTACCTGCTGCAGAAGTTGAGCGTATTGAAAATGAACGCTATGCGTTACTTGAAAAACACTTGAAGAAGGACTAAGGAAATGGCTGAAGTACTTCATCACGACAACCACGGTCATGACGGTCATCACGAACACGATGACACAGACTTAACGGTCTTTGGTTTCTGGACATATTTGATGAGTGACTTGATTCTTTTCGGATCACTCTTCATTGCGTTCGCTGTATTAAGCAGTCATATTCCGCCTGGTACTCCAAGTGCGAAAGATCTTTTTGGTGATTCTTTAGGTTTTGTTTTAACCGAAACTTTTGCCCTTTTGATCTCTTCGGTAACATTCGGATTTGCTGTTCTTGCATCTTATAAAAAGAACGTTAATCAAGTAATTACTTGGTTATTTGTTACTTTCTTATTTGGTGCATCGTTCATTGGGATGGAAATCTATGAATTCCATCACCTTGTACATGCTGGCCATGGTCCAACTCATAGTGCGTTCTTATCAGCATTCTTTACATTAGTTGGTACACACGGTATCCACGTAACTTCTGGTTTAGTCTGGATGCTTGTGCTTATGTATCAAATCAAGAAGAATGGTTTGACACTACCGAATACACGTCGTCTTGCTTGCTTAAGCTTGTTCTGGCACTTCCTTGACATCGTTTGGATCTGTGTATTCAGCGTCGTTTACTTAATGGGAGTTCTCTAATGAGTGGTCATGACCATAATGCTGCAGGTGCATCACACGGTAACTTCAAACAGTACACGGTTGGTTTCATCCTGTCTGTTGTCCTCACCATCATTCCTTTTGGAATGGTGATGGCGGGTGGTTTTAGTCGTGGTATTTTAATGACTGTAATCGCAATTACAGCGGTTGCTCAGGTGCTTGTACAGCTTGTGTATTTCCTACACATGAATACATCATCAGAACAACGCTGGAACTTGATTGCATTCATCTACACAATCCTATGTATCGCTGTTCTTCTTGTTGGTTCAGTGTGGATTATGAATTACCTACACTACAACATGATGATCTAAACTGATTGTCATGTGGAAAAAGTATTTATTCCTGACTAAACCAGGAATTCTCTTCGGTAATTTTATTACCACCTTGGGCGGCTTCTTTTTAGCCGCCCAAGGCGCTATAGATATCCTCTTATTATTATTGACCTTACTGGGTACAACTTTTGTAGTTGCTTCTGGTTGTGTCGTAAATAATGTGATTGACCAAGATATCGATCAAAAAATGCAGCGTACGATGAATCGTGCTCTTGTTAAAAAGACAATCTCTCCAACAATTGCAATGCTCTATGCATTGGTCTTAGGAGTTATTGGATTTGGCATTTTATGGTTCTTTGTAAATGCATATGCATTCTTGTTTGCTATCATTGGTTTTGTTGTCTATGTCGGTTTTTATAGTTTGTGGACTAAACGTACTACAATCCATCAAACTGTAATTGGTAGTATTTCTGGAGCGAGTCCTCCTGTTATTGGTTATACGGCTGTAACTCAACAATTCGATATGGCTGCCCTATTAATTTTTGTTGCATATGCTTTATGGCAAATGCCACATTCTTGGGCGATTGCTATCTATCGTTTTGATGATTATAAAAACGCAGGAGTACCAATTTTACCTGTAGCACGCTCTATTCTACGCACGAAAATAGAATCCTTAATTTATGTGATTTTATTTACTATTGCGATGAATGGTTTATATATCTATGGATATACCAATATTGTATTCTTGGTGATCTGTAATTTACTGTGTGCTTACTGGTTCTACATTGGTATTTTAGGTTTTAAAGCTGAAAATGACCAACTTTGGGCAAAACGCTTTTTCTTATTTTCAGTGATTTTGATTACTGTAATTAGTTTAAGTTTCAGTTTTACTTTTAATAGTCCTGCGCCCACCTTCCCTATTTTCTAAAAAGATAGAGGAACCTCTATCTTTTTATTCTCCGCTTCAATTGTTATCATTTCGTGCAATAAAAACATTCATACTTTATTGCCTAAATGAAACTTCAAAATATATCGATTTTAAAACCCATTCTTTATACATTTATCACAGCAATTTCTATTCAAGCTCAAAGTATTTATGCTGGAGCTGAAAATATCTGTGAACCAAATCTACACTTAGATGATCGCGATCTAAATGGTTGCAGTAATTTACCTGTTCTATATCCTTCAAATGATAGTCAAACTAATACCGCCTTATTACTAAGTGATTTGGGTCTAGCTGAAATCGAACCAATGCTGATAGATCAAAACTTATGGGATGCGACTTTTGGTTATGTGCCTTTTGATGCTGCAAATGTATCGTTGGCAACGAAGAATAAAATTCAGAATCAGAGAAATGAATTAACAGTAAAAGATGAAATCATATTTGATGAACGTTGTTATAGTTTTAATTCAGGCAACTATGCTTTTATTAATCAAGTTAAAACCCATAAACTAATTCCAGCAAATGAAAAGCTTGTTCTGATCAACGAACGCAAGAAGATGAATCAATGTAACAATAAAATTGCATTGATCTCTATCGATCCAAATTGGTCAACAACCACGCGTCAATACGCATCTTATTTAAATGCGAGTATTTTGTTTTATAATGCTAACTATTCATCTTCTACGAAAATTTTTACGGTATTAACTTCGGTTGAAGATGCATGGTTGAAAGAAACAGCTCAATATATGTTGATTCGGACGACACTCAATTCAGCTTATGCAACAGGTGTTGATCAATACGGTGATGTATACCTTGATAATATTAATCAAAATTTACTAAAACAGTTCTTAGGTCATATCACGAACTATCTAAATACATACCCTAATGGTCGTTATGTAGCAAGTGCACGTGGATTTTTACGTCGTGGTTTTTGGTTATCTAAACGCCAAGATCTTTTAGTCAATGAGATCGTATGGCAAATTCAAAATCCTAAATCTAAATTTTACAATTTAGATATGGGACAACTTCCTGCTGAAATTGATAGACGCATTTTTAGTAGCAATTCATTTGAACTCAAAAATCTCAAGGACCCTTTTTTCTTGACGATATATAATTTAATGAATATGCGTGACTACAAAACTGAACATTACCAACCTATTACGTGGTCTCAACTTAATGCACAAAAAGATTTCTTTAAAACTCAACCTGAATTATTTAACTATTTAAGAGCGATTCATTTATTTTTTATTCAGAATAAACCCAAAGATGCTTTAAATTATCTACCAAAGTCAAATACTAAAAATAGTAATTATTTACAACTGAGCCAAACTTTTTTAAAAGGTCAAATATTTGAAAAACTCGGTCAAAATCAAACTGCTGAAGAATACTGGACTAATCAGCTTGCTCAAGCACGTACACTTTATCAGAAAGGTTTATTTGAAACCGCATTATCTAAACATTTGAATATCAAACAAGATTATTCAGCTTTTATAGGAAAACAAGCGAAAATAAGCCAACCAAATCTACAAAGACAATTTATAACTCAACAAGCTAATATAGATATTTTAGACAAGATTATTCAATCTAATCAAAGCACAGTCGATCAAAAACAAGCTGCTATTCATACCTTATTAAGCAAAAGTTTAGTTCACCAAAGATTCGATTTATTTCAACGAAAATATTCATATTTGCCTAAAAATGCGAATGAATACAAAGGATATTCGAGTGAAAAAGAACACTTAAAAAACAAACCTGTGTTTGCTAATTTTATTTGGAATGGATCAAACATCACAGCTCAACTCAAATGCGATAATCTCTTAACATTGACCCAACAACTCAGTAAATTGTCAAATGATCCCCTACTCAACATTTGTTTGGGAGAGTTTATGCGCAGTGAACAAGGTTACAGCTTGCAACAACTCAGCTATGACGAGCAACAAAAACCAACTATAGGTGGGAAAATTTTTGCACGCGGTGAAATTTATAAAGACATTATCAAATCTTCTCGAAAAGATGATTTATATGCTTATGCACTGTATAGGGCAATTCAATGTTATGCACCGAGTGGAATAAATGATTGCGGGGGTATCGAAGTGACTAAAAAAACACGTAAACAATGGTACGATCAAATCAAAAGAGATTATCCAACAAGTACATGGGCTAAATCACTGAAATATTATTGGTAGGTTTATCCTTTAATGTGGTTAAGGTGTATTCTTTTTAGTATGTTGCTGTTGATATTGGGGCTAAACCAACCGAGTCGACCAGCAACTCCAACTATCGATGCCAATCAATTTCAATCCTTTTGGATTTGGGGTGAGATAAAATCTGCCCCCTATCTTTCAAAGGCTAAAGAGCTTTATATTCTGCAAGGTGAAATTCGTTATTCAAAACAAAAACAGACTTCAATTTTGATACCGCAAGGTATTGGTACTTTAAAACTACCCAATCAAAAAATTTGGCTCGTTTTTCGAACCCACCACTTAGATTGGAGTTCACAAAATTACAAAACCATCTTAACTCGCTTAAACCATTGGAAAAATCTAGGCAATCAGATTGAAGGGATTCAAATTGATTTTGACAGTAAAACCCGAAATCTAAATGAATACGCATATTTTTTAAGTCAATTCAGAAGTCAACTTCCCGCTCAATATAAACTAAGTATTACAGGATTACTTGATTGGACAAATTTTAAAGAGCAAGGCACCCTAAAACTTCTTAGACAAAATATTGATGAACTAGTGATCCAAACCTATCAAGGCACCACCTCTATTCCCAATTACCCTGAATATTTAAAACGTATAGCAAGTCTTAAACTGCCTTATAAAATTGGTTTTGTGCAATATGGAAAATTATATAGTGACTTAAAGACAGTTCATGATCCGCATTTTAAAGGCTATGTGATCTTTTTACTGCGTGAAAAACCGTGAATTTACTTGCGATTTGGGTGAAAGGTGTCTAAAATCGCAGCTTCGCAATTTGCGACATAACTTTTTAAGTTATGACTCCTTGCTTCTGACTCATTTTAAGTTAGGGGCTGCTTAAACCGTAAGGAGCTGACAATGCGTCACTACGAAATCGTACTATTGGTACACCCAGACCAAAGCGATCAAGTTGTAGGTATGGTTGAACGCTATATCTCTCAGATCAAAGAAGCTGATGGTCAAATTCACCGTTTAGAAGATTGGGGCCGCCGCCAATTGGCTTACCCGATTAACAAGATTCACAAAGCACACTACATTCTTATGAATGTTGAATGTGGTCAAACGACTCTTGATGAATTAGAAGAATTGTTCCGTTATAACGATGCAATCATTCGTAACATCATCATCCGTCGTGAACACGCAATTACTGAAGAATCTTTACTTGCTAAGAGTGCTGAAGAAAAACGTGCGCGTAAAGCTCAACGTGAAGAAGCACAACAAGCAATTCAAGAAGCTGAATAAGGAGAACATCAATGGCACGTTTTTACCGTCGTCGCAAGTTCTGCCGCTTTACAGCTGAGAATGTTGCGTACATCGACTACAAAGATATCGACACTTTAAAACAGTACATCACTGAAAACGGCAAGATTGTTCCTAGCCGTATTACAGGTACTAAAGCTCGTTATCAACGTCAATTAGCGTTAGCTATTAAACAAGCTCGCTATTTGTCTTTGATTCCGTACACTGACAACCATAAGTAAGTGAGGTGAGCTGTGGACGTTATCTTATTACAACGCATTAAGAACCTTGGTAAATTAGGCGACAAAGTATCAGTAAAAGCTGGTTACGGTCGTAACTTCTTGATCCCTCAAGGTAAAGCTGTAGCTGCAACTGAAGCAAACACTGCTGCATTTGAAGCTCGTCGTGCTGAACTTGAGAAACAAGAAGCTGCTATTTTAGCTGCTGCGAATGCACGTGCTGAACAATTGAACGAAGTAAATATCGTTATCACTGCTAAAGCTGGTGATGAAGGTAAACTTTTCGGTTCTATCGGTACTCGTGACATCGCTGACGCTTTAACGAACGCTGGTCTAGCAGTAGATCGTGCAGAAGTTCGTTTACCAAACGGTGCGCTTCGTCACACTGGTGAATTCAACATCGCAATCCAATTGCATCATGATGTTGTTGCTGAAGTTCTCGTTACTATCGTATCTGAGTAATTTCTGCAAAAAAAAGAGCATGTTTTTACATGCTCTTTTTTTATGTCCATAATTTAGATTTAAGCTTTGATTCTAATTTTTCATCACTTAAACAATTTTCTTTAATAAACTTCTCCTGTTGGTATCCATTTGGATTAAGATAGTCATTCATTTACGGTTTCATCTTTTTATTAGGTCTTGTTATGTCACAGGCAAATGCCAATTTTGCAAAAAATACTCCCAACGCTGAGAGTAAAGTGAATGACTCAAGTCAACTAAAAGAGTTTAGAACGCCTCCTCATAATCTTGCGATTGAGCAAGCTGTTTTAGCTGCATTAATGACGGTAGCAGAATCATTTGAACAAGTGGGTGACTTACTCAAGGAAAATGATTTTTACGCAACTCGACATAAGTATATTTATCGAGCTATTGAAAAATTAGCGCAAGAAAACTCACCTTATGATGCAGTGTTAGTCAATGACTGGTTACTTAAGCAGAATCTACTCGATGCGATTGGCGGTGAAGAATACTTAATGCAATTGATGGCGGATTCACCATCGAGCTTCTATAACCTTGAGATTTATGCCAACAAAATTAAGGAATTTTCAACCTTACGCAGTATGATCAAAGTCAGTACTGATATTTTACAAAATGCTTACGACACCAAAGGTCGCCCTGTTAGTGAAATTCTAGACTTAGCCGAAACTAATATTTTCTCTTTAGCGGAACAGCACAACAACAATAAAAAAGATTCAGGTCCAAAGTCGATCAGCTCAGTAACTGCTGACGTAATTAGCAAATTAGATGAACTTTCCAAAATGGATGGCAACATCACAGGACTTTCTACAGGTTTTCTTGAATTAGACAATAAAACCTATGGTATGCAGGCGGGCGATTTAATTATTGTTGCTGCTCGTCCTTCGATGGGTAAAACCACGTTTGCCATGAATTTAGTCGAGAGTGTACTGTTTAATTGCAATCTCCCTGCTCTTGTTTACTCTATGGAAATGCCAGCAGATTCAATCGCAATGCGTTTGATTTCATCTTATGGCAAGGTGCATCAAGGGCATCTGCGTTCAGGTAAATTGGACGGCGACGAATGGTCAAAAGTAACTGGCACAATTCTACAATTACAAGAAAAACATCTTTATATTGATGATTCTTCTGCATTACCCCCAACTGAAGTTCGTGCACGTGCAAGACGTATTGCCAAAATGCATGATGGAAAAATCGGTTGCATCATGGTCGACTATTTACAGTTGATGAAAGTTCCAGGTATGGGAGATAACCGTGTTGGTGAGATTTCTGAAATTTCGCGAAGCTTAAAAGCATTAGCAAAAGAAATGAACTGTCCTGTAATTGCATTATCTCAGCTCAACCGAAGCCTGGAAAATCGCCCAAATAAACGACCAGTAATGTCTGACTTGCGTGAATCTGGAGCGATCGAGCAAGATGCCGATTTGATTATGTTTATTTACCGTGATGAGGTTTATAACAAAGAATCTAAAGAAGCTGGCACAGCAGAAATCATCATTGGTAAACAGCGTAATGGACCTATTGGTACTGTCCGTCTCGCCTTTGAAGGACAATATACTCGCTTTAGTAATCTTTCACCTGAATTCTATGCACAATTTGATGATGAAGAATAACGCATAATATTTTGTAATCTGACTTATTTTCTAGCCGTCCCAAAGGAGTACTCAGGGTGCGCCAAGCAACAATTTATATTGATAGTGAAGCACTACAATATAATTTAAACCGTGTTAAACAACTTGCACCACATTCCCAAATTGTAAGTATGGTGAAAGCCAATGCATATGGGCATGGAGTACAGGATTGTTTAGCCGCCTTAAATGCAACGGATGCTTTTGGTGTAGCTTGTTTGGAAGAAGCTTTAGAGATTAGGCGACTAGGGTATACGCAACCGATCACCTTAATTGAAGGTGTATTTACTGAAGATGAGATGGAAGATGTTATTCAACAGAAACTTGAATGCGTTGTACATCGACATGAGCAAGTAGAATGGTTAATCCAAAATAAAGAAGCCTATAATGCCTTAGGACTTAAGGTTTGGGTAAAACTAAATAGCGGGATGAATCGCTTAGGTTTTAAGAGTAATGAAATTATAGCCGTTATTCATCAACTAAAATCATTGGATTTTAACTGTGTACTCACTATGCATTTTGCAAATGCGGATGTAGATCACCCATTAAATGAGCAACAGATTCAACAATTTTTAGAAGTAAAAAATACATGTGCACCAATATTAGCCTCTTGTTGTAATTCTGCTGCTATCTATAAATATCCAAACTTACATTTTGACTATGTACGTCCTGGGATTATGCTTTATGGTGCAACACCTTTTGCAGATGAAGATGTTAATGAACTTGATTTGAAACCTGTAATGAGTTTTGAAGCAGAAATTATTGCATTAAATCAAATACAAGCAGGCGAAAGCGTTGGTTATGGTTCTACTTTTACAGCAACGTATAGTATGCAAATTGCAATTGTTTCTATTGGCTATGGTGATGGCTATCCACGTGCATATGTAAAACCTAATTACGTAGCGATTGATAAGCAACTAACTCCTGTTATTGGTCGAGTAAGTATGGACATGATTGCGATCGACACAACTAATCTTAAAGTTAAAGTCGGCACCAAAGTTGAACTTTGGGGTAAAACACGATTGGTTGATGATGTCGCAAATGCAAATGGTACGATCGGTTATGAACTTTTATGCCGACTAAGTAATAGACCACAAAGACAACGTATCTAATCAATAAAAATCCAAGCAAAAGCTTGGATTTTTTCTTATAAGCCGTAATCCGCTGTAGGTTTTGGCAACTCTTGTAAACCTCGACGTAACGTCTCTGACCACTGTTTACTAATTTGAGTAAAATATGGATCTTCCTCACTGATTCGTTTGCCTTCAGGAATAACGAAACTATCTTTGTGATATACCAAAGCGTCCAAAGGTAAACCTACAGATACATTTGAGCGTAGCGTTGAGTCAAATGAAATCAAAGAACAGCGTAAAGCATCATCAAGTGGCATCGTATAGTGCAAAGCTCGATCTAGTATAGGCTTACCATACTTGCTTTCACCAATCTGAAAATAAGGTGTATCCGTAGTCGCGCAAATAAAGTTTCCTTGAGGGTAAACATTATAAAGCTGCATTTCCTCACCTTTAATCTGTCCACCCACCAAGATACTACATGAATAATTCATCTGTTCTTGCGTATTACTTGTGATGTCTTCTAAAACTCTGCGCAAAGTTTTACCAACAAGTTCAGCTACTTCAAACATTGTATTTACAGTGTATAGATTTGGCTCTTGATGCAGTGTTAAAGAATTTTGTAGATGCCCTAAAACCGCTTGTGTTGTCGCTAAATTACCTGCGGTCTGAAGTGCGATGAAACGCTCACCCTCGATACCAAAAGTATGTAATTTACGAAATACTGAAATATGATCGACCCCTGCATTTGTTCTAGTATCACTTATGAGTACTAAACCTTGCTCCAATCTTAATGCACAACAATAGGTCATCTTGCTCTCTTTTCTTCAACACGCTAAAACCTGAACAACCGACATCATACTCTCCACACCACCCTGTTCACGAACCCCACGAACAGGGGCAACATCAAGATAATCTCGACCAACTGCTACATAGATGTGATTTTGAGGGCTAAATATCTGGTTACTAACATCGAAACAATACCATTGATTGTCAACAAATACTTCTGCCCATGCATGACTGGCAAGGTGCGGTTGATTCTGATCATACAAATAACCAGAAACATAACGTGCAGGTAAATGTAATGCTTTACACATTGCAATCATGACATGTGCATGGTCTTGGCAAACACCTTTAGCAGCATAAAATGCATCTGTAGCTAATGTTGTGACGGATGTGCTCTCAGGTTGGTATGGCATTTTTTCTAATATCTTCTCAGATAAAAGAATTAAATGCTGTCGATCTTTGGCGCGAACGATATCTTGTGCGAAATATAACATCTCCTGATCACAATGAGTCAGACTGGTTCTTTGCAGAAAAATATAAGGCGAAATTTCATTTTCGAAATGCCCGATTTCAGTTTCAAATAGATCTACAATTCCTTGAGCCATGATCGTCAAATATCGGTAATCATGACGCTGTGTTGCAGTTAACCAGAGATTATTAAAGGCATCGCGTTGGCAACGATATTCGCCTGGTACACTGATATGCCAATTCTCAATAATCTGATGCTTAGAACTTTGCGGCATCATCTTAATTGACTGCACGCTATTACGTGCATTTTGTGTATATCGATAGTGAGTTTGATGATTTACCATAAGTTTCATGCATACACCTCAAATTGATTTTCCAATTTATAAGTAAATTCATAAAACTGATTCAGATATGGTTGATCTTTCAATCCATTCCAGCTGTGTTGAAGATCACTCCAACCCAAATTAGAAAGCTGAACTATCATCGGATCTATTGAATCAAGAACAGAATGTATATTTTTATGGAATCTAAAATGTGTGTCGATTTGTTCAACAGACTGACCTAGATGAAAAAATAGAAAAATCTCCTCTTTCTCATTTTTTAAAATCTCTCGACAATCTTGAACTAGCTCTAAAATCATGTCAGGTGTATTGGTCGCATTTTTTATCAACGTGTTTAATTCAGCATATGCAGTTGCTGAAAAAAAAGCTCTAAGTTCTTGGATATTATTACGAGCAATTTCGAGTTGATTAATTAATGAGTAAGGTTGTTTCTCATCTAGCATAAATTGATTCAAATTTTCTGCATCTACAATATGCAAACATAAACCTTGAGCAAACACTTCTGCTTTTTGATCATCCACAAAAGGGAGTTGCTCCGCAACATAACCGATTCTAAATAAATAACGACCTAACCAATATACATGTTGAGCACTTGAACTGAGTAACGTCATAGATATCCTCCTTTATTTTTAAAATTTCCAAATCACTCATCCAAGTCAATTAAATGAGTGAGTCGATTGAACAATGAGAAGGAAAATTAGGAACGTAACGTTTCTACCACCCAAGTATCTTTAATACCCCCACCCTGTGAAGAATTTACAACAAGCGAACCTGCTTGCATCGCAACTCGCGTTAATCCTCCCGGTACTATTTCAGTACGATAAGGAGAACTCAATACAAATGGTCGTAAATCAATATGTCGTTCAGCTAGCCCATCGACAGTTAGTGTTGGCGCCACAGACAACGCTAAAGTCGGCTGAGCAATATATAAATGTGGCGTCGCCATAATCTTTAATTTAAATGCTTCTATCTGTGCCTGATCTGCTTGTGGTCCGATCAGCATTCCATATCCACCAGAGCCTTGGGCCTCTTTTACCACTAATTTTTCTAAATGATTTAATACATAATCTAATTGATCATCTTCGCGACATTGATATGTTGGTACGTTATTTAGAATTGGTTTTTCACCCAGATAATATTCAATCATTTGAGCAACATAGGGATAAACCGATTTATCATCAGCAACACCTGTACCTGGTGCATTTGCAATCACAACATTATGTTGCAAATATGCTGACATTAATCCTGCAACACCCAAAGTACTATCTGGTCTAAAGACTAAAGGATCTAAGAAATCATCATCAACACGACGATAAATTACATCCACTTGTTGACGTCCACGAATTGTTTTTACGAATACTTTATCATTCTCAACAAATAGGTCTCGACTCGTAACCAAGGGTACATCCATTTCCCGTGCCAAAAATGCATGTTCATAATAAGCACTATTAAAACGCCCTGGTGTTAACACCACGATTAAAGGTTGATCCACATAAGCATTCTCCGTCAGCACTTGCTTCAACAGACTCGGATAGTGTTCGATACCTTGTAAATTATTACTCACACATAAATCAGGCATCATTTTTTGACTAATTTTTCTACTCTCAAGCATATATGACACACCTGAAGGTGTTCTCAAATTATCCTCTAGTACAAAAAAATCACCCTGATCATCTCTGATAATATCGATACCACTAATTTGTGAATATATCTTTCCTTTGAGGTGGTGCTTCAGCATATGAGGCTGAAAAGCTTCATGAGTCATAATTTGTTGCGCAGGAATAATACCTTCTTTTAGGATATTTTGACCGTGATAAATATCATCCAAGAAGTAATTCAAAGCTTTAACACGCTGCTCACAGCCTGAAGAAATTTTTTCCCATTGTTTTTTTTCAATAACACGTGGAATCAAATCAAAAGGAATGGTACGTTCAGTGCCCTCTTGATCTCCATAAACATTAAACGTAATCCCTTCATATAGAAAATGCTGTTTAGCGGCTGCACCTAGATTTTTTAATTCATCAAGACTACGCTGACTTAACCATTCCTCGATCTTCTTAGAAGCTTCACCGTTAAAACTTTTATCATCTAGCATCTCATTAAAGAATTTTGATTTAAGCTGCTCAAACAAATTTGTATTAACTTTGAGCTGTGAAATAAATGTAGACGATTGTAAATTTACTGCTGTTGTTTGCTCCGTCGCATAGTAATCAGTCGTGATAAATAGATCGTGTTCTTGTTCTGACATAGAAACCTCGTCTCATCATTTATTTATATCTCTAATAAGCAATTTCAATGCCACTTATAATATATGTATATTTTTTAACCAAGACTTATATACTCTATTAAACTTAGCCATGTTTCAGTCGTAAATGCGTAATCTCTATGTTATGAACTTGCTAAATCAAGTGAGTTTTTTTATTGTGTACACTTTAGAGCATTGAGTTAAATTCAGAACTTATGTCATCCATACAAGAAAAAGAAACTTCAAATAGCCTTTATCGCCAATGGCAAATATTGTCTCGCCTATCTACTGGTAAATGGATGGGTACACGTGAACTACAAGAAATATTGGAACGCGAAGGCATTGATATAAGTTTGCGCACCATTCAAAGAGATCTAAATCAAATTGCACAACGCTTCCCGATTGAGAGCAACAAAACCGTACCACAAGGTTGGCGCTGGCGTTCTGATGCACCGATCCAAAGCTTACCGCATATGACTAGTTCCCAAGCGGTAACTTTTATGATGGTAGAAGAACACCTACGCCATTTACTACCGCCGAGTCTACTCGAAGAGATGACGCCTTGGTTTGATTTAGCGAAACGTAGTCTTTCAACACAAAATAACGTGCGCCAATGGATTAATCGAGTTCGTATCGTGCCAGCGAACCAACCTTTAATACCGCCAATGGTCGATAAAAATGCACAACAAGCCATTTATGAAGGCTTGTTGCAAGATAAACAAATCGAATGTGTTTATCGTGCCAGAATTAATCAAGGCGAAGATAAAACCTATATCTTAAATCCCCTAGCATTGGTTCAAAAAGGTGCTGTGATTTATCTTATTTGTACACGTAATGATAAAACAGAAGTTCAAACATTTGCCTTGCACCGTTTTAAAGCAGCGACTGTTCTTGAAAGTCGTGCTCTACATCCCGTTAACTTTGATATTGATCACTACATTGATTCGGGTGCTCTTGGTTTTAGAGTGGACTACAGCAAACCGACCGAACAAATTCAGCTAAAACTCACAATGAGCGAAAGCACTGCTCAAAGCTTTTATGAAAGCCAACTTAGCAAAGATCAAACTATTACATCTCTAGAAGAAAATATTGTAGAAGTTGTGGCAACAGTTCCATTTACATCACAACTCGTTTGGTGGCTGAGAAGTTTTGGTAAAAAATTACTCAATATCGAACCTGCGGCTGTTTATAATGCAGTGAGAGAGATTGAAAATAATGAATAAAAAAGAGAACCATTTGGTTCTCTTAGACTTATTAAAATTTTTATATTTAAAGATAAGGTTTTTATTTTTATACATATTGTCTAGGACTTATTTTTTCGCCCGCCAGATCAAAATAAGTCCCACCAACGATGAAAAGCTGATAATGAATTAACATCGGCATGCAAGTTCATATCCATTATAGCGAATCGTCTTTTTCGTCATAGTTAAAGCCCTCTTTGTTTGAACGTACAATCAATATAATCAAGATTTCTCAAGCTGTGAAATAAGAAAGATCGCAATGAAAATCTAATTATCTGCTAGGGATTTTAAATATATAAAGCTTTTAAAATAAAAAAGCTCCCTATAAGGGAGCTTTTAATCATTCACGCAGCTTAAGCTGAAAATGGATGACGTAAAATAATTGTTTCCGCACGATCAGGACCAGTTGAAATAATATCAATTGGACATTCGATCAACTGCTCAAGGCGTTTAACATATGCCAAAGCGTTTGCAGGAAGTTGATCAACCTGAGTTAAACCTACTGTAGATTCGCTCCAACCTGGCATAGTTTCATAGATAGGCTTCAAGCTTTCAAATGAAATCGCGTCAGAAGAACCTGCACAGCCTGAATCAACATCTTCATAGCCTACACAGATTTTAATTTCTTCTAAGCCATCAAGTACATCTAATTTAGTTAAGCAAATACCAGATAAAGAGTTCACTTCAACAGAACGGCGAAGAATCTCAGCATCAAACCAACCGCAACGACGTTGACGTCCAGTAGAAGCACCAAACTCATGCCCCACTGTACCTAAATGGCGACCAATTGCATCACCCGTATCTGTTGCTGCATCATAGTGCAACTCTGTAGGGAATGGACCTGCACCTACACGTGTTGTGTATGCTTTAGTGATCCCGAGTACATAATCTAAATGTAATGGACCCATACCTGAACCGGAACTCACACCACCAGCAGTTGTGTTCGAACTAGTTACATAAGGATAAGTACCATGATCGATATCAAGTAATGAACCTTGTGCACCTTCGAACATGATTGCTTTGCCTTCTTTACGATAATCATGCAACACCTTAGTTACATCGATCACTAATGGTGCAAGAACCTCACGCCATTCATTGCAAAGTGCAATCACATCTTCAAACTTAACTTCTTCAACGCCATAGAATTGGGAAAGTTGGAAGTTGTGAAGCTCAAGCATTTCTTTGAGTTTTTCTTCAAGTACTGCACCACCACGAACAAGATCAGCTACGCGTACAGCACGACGAGCAACTTTATCTTCATAAGCAGGACCAATACCACGACCAGTCGTACCAATCTTAGCATTGCCACGCTTTTTCTCACGTGCTTGGTCAAGTGCAATATGATTTGGCAAAATCAATGGGCAGTTTGGAGAAATACGAAGACGCTCTTTAACAGGTACGCCTTCAGCTTCCAAAATCGCCATTTCTTTGATTAATGCTTCAGGTGAAAGCACAACACCATTACCAATTAAGCACAATACGTTTTCACGTAAAATACCAGATGGAATGAGGTGTAATACAGTCTTTTTACCACCGACCACCAGAGTATGACCCGCGTTATGTCCACCTTGATAGCGAACTACTGCAGCCGCTTGGTCTGTGAGCAGGTCGACGATTTTACCTTTACCTTCGTCGCCCCATTGGGTACCAAGTACCACAACATTTTTGCCCATAATAGCCTCATTACATCATGCTGTTAAAATTGGAAACTAAGTCAAAACTTAGCAATTAAATTTTTTCAATTACCCATTGCCCATTCTGTGACACCATTTGATGCGTCGCATAAGGAACAGAGTTTAAATCATCTTTACCTAACAGTTGCACTACACGCATACCTTGATGACGTGCATCTGCAATTGCTTTCAATAAATTTTGATCATTTCCACGAGGAGCTACTATCGTTTCAATTTTAGTAAACTGAGTAGACCCTAATGCATATAAATCACAGCTAAAACCAGTCGCAGGACGTGAACGACCAAAGTGTTCACCAATTCCATCATAACGACCACCTTGAGCTAGTGGTGCTGCGCGATTTGGCGCGTAAATGGCATACATTAAACCAGTGTGATAGTGATAACTACGAAGCTCAATCACATCAATACCGATGTTTAAATTCGACCATTTAGACTGAATTTGTGTAAATGTGCTTTCTAAAGCCTCAAATGCAGCTTTGAAATCAACATCATTTAAAATATCTTGGCTAAGATTCGCTTTTAATGCACCCAAATCACTTGCGTAACGACCTAATGCATAAAAATCAGAGCCCATTGATAAGTCTTGGGTAAACTCAGCTAATTCTGGTAAAGCTTTACGCTGATAAAGATCAGAAAGTTGATTCTCTGTATTTTTATTTAAACCAGCACGCTTAACTAAGCTACGGAATAAACCTACATGACCTAAGTCTAAATGAGCGCCTTCTAAAGTATGCGCTTGTTCAATTAGACCCAACATCACATCAATCATTTCAACATCAGCTTCGATGCTATCATGACCATATAGCTCAGCACCTAATTGTAAAGGCGCACGCGTTGCATTGAAATTCTGTGGTTTAGTATGAAGCACAGTGCCTGCGTAGCAATAACGAGCTACGCCTTCAATTGGTCGTACATGTGCATCAATACGCGCTACTTGAGGTGTCATATCAGCACGAACACCCAACAAGCGACCAGAAAGTTGATCTATAACTTTGAAAGTAACTAAATCTAAATCTTGATTTGATTCTGAAAGTGAAGACAACGATTCGATGTATTCAATAAATGGCGTATACACCAATTGATAACCTCGAACTGCGAGGAAATCTAGAGCTTCTCGGCGCAATGTTTCAACAACTTGCGCTTGTTCGGGTAATACATCTGCCACCCCGTCAGGGAGCAACCATGTCTCTGAAATGGTCATGTTCCAAACCTAAAATCTGTTTAACGTGGAGGCATCCACATAAAAAGCAACCACATAAAAAAATCGGGTGAATGCCCGATTCAGCGTAGTGTAGCATGAAGATTTATGTGATGCACCTTCGAATTTGAATAATTCTTTACCATTTAACTAGAAAGCCAGCAACTTGTTATTTTAAATTTAACAAATAGATTCAATACATTAAGATCACTCATCAATACAAACAACACTTATTTTTCAAGAAAAGAAGTGCCCAACATCTGTACTATTGGACTGTTCTCGATTGGTGAGATATTACTTTTTGATGGTGAATGTTACTTAAACAATTAAAGTAAAATATGCTTATAGTATTTTCCTAAATATGAAACTGCTGGACTAAGTAGTAGATTTATAAAACTGCTCAAATCAAAGAACTCAGCTTTTGCCTTTTGTGCCCTTTACCACGATTTCTAGAACTCCCACCAATTCAGCATTCTGCTTTTCTAAAGCAGCAACATTCGCAATCGTCTTGTCTAATACTTCTTGTTGGACATGCATTTTTTTTGCCATATCTTGCATAATCTCAAGACCTTTTTTGAGGTGCAACTCTAAATGCAAGACTTTTTCCTCTAGCCGAACGATATCTTTTGCAGTATCAGTAGGTTGATTATTTTTAAACAAGAACCAAAACAAAAATAAAACTGCCAATAGCAATAATCCAATAAATCCCCAAACCATCATTAAGCCCATTACATTCCCCAATAAATTGTTTTTTATTATTTAGATATTAAAAAGATTCACACAAATCCAATAATCGATTCGCATAACCCCACTCATTATCATACCATGCAAAAACTTTTGCTTGATGCCCCACGACCATCGTTTGCGTCAGGTCGACAATTAATGAATATGGCGAATGATTAAAATCGCTTGATACCAAATCTTCATCAGTCACTTGCATAATTTGAGCATAGTCAAACTTAGCAGCTTTACTTAGAACTTCATTAATTTTATGAACTGTGATTGGTGAATGTGAAACAAATGAAAGATCTATCGCTGCAACATTGATAGTCGGTACACGAATAGAGTACCCATCTATACGACCATCCATTTTTGGCATCACGCGTTTTAATGCGCCCAAAGCACTTGAAGTGGTAGGAATAATATTTTGTCCAGACGCTCTGGCTCTTCGTAAATCACGATGAGCATGATCCAAAACTGATTGATCTGCAGTCACTGCATGGATCTCGGTCATGAGAGCAGTATCAATCCCAAAAGCGTCATCAATAATCTTGACTAAAGGCACTAAGGCCTGTGTCGTACAAGAAACGCTAGAAATAATTTGATCAGTAGGTTTGACATCCGCATGGTTAACACCATAGACGATAGCTGCATCAACAGAATCAAATGGTGCTGCACCAATAATTACTCGCTTTGCTCCTGCATCTATATGACGTGTTGCATCAGCTCTCGATCGAAATAAACCTGTGCATTCGAGCACAACATCTACAACCAAACCAGCCCAAGGTAATAGTTCTGGCTGCGCCTGTTTAAATACTTGCAGCTTTAGTTGTCTTTGATTTGAATGAATATTTAAAAAAATTTGTTCGTTCTCAATCTCAATATCGACTTGACCAGCAAAACGACCATGCGTAGTGTCATATTTAAAGAGATGAACTAAAGTTTGAACATCAGCAATATCATTAATCGCAACAATATCAAATTGAAATTGCTTAGGGCTTTCAAACCATGCACGTAATACATTTCGACCAATTCGACCAAATCCATTGATAGCGACACGTTGCATGCAAAGCCCTTATATTCATCAAAACATCATATTTTCTTGCTATATGGTAAAACATGATCAGCCTTGTTGAATATAGATTTTTAGCTGAAACACAGTTTTATATGATATTGCTTGCAAAATCGTTGGTCGGGCACACATTTTCCGTTATAATTTAGCACTTTTAAAATCTACGCCATGTAAATGCGCTTTGTTTGCAAAAATTCAAAAACAACTCGCCTATTTTACATATAGCCAAATTCAAAATTATGGAGTGTCTTGGTTGTGAGTACTCGTTTTATGACATCAGCTGAAATTCGTGAAGCATTTTTGCGTTACTTTGAATCGCAAGGGCATACACGTGTCGCTTCGAGTTCACTCGTTCCCGCCAACGACCCTACTTTATTATTCACGAATGCTGGTATGAACCAGTTTAAAGATTGTTTTCTTGGGTTAGAAAAGCGTGACTATGTACGTGCTGTTTCTTCTCAAAAATGTGTGCGTGCAGGTGGTAAACATAATGACCTAGACAATGTAGGTTACACAGCACGTCACCATACTTTCTTTGAAATGTTAGGTAACTTCTCATTTGGTGATTACTTCAAACGTGATGCATTAAAATTTGCTTGGGATTTTTTAACGAACGAGCAATGGCTAGCATTACCTAAAGATCGTTTATATGTCACTGTTTACCATACTGATGATGAAGCATTTGATATTTGGAACAAAGAGATTGGTTTAGACGCAAGCCGTATCATTCGTATCGGTGACAACAAAGGTGGTCAGTACGCATCAGATAATTTCTGGGCTATGGGTGATACTGGTCCGTGTGGTCCTTGTTCTGAAATTTTCTATGATCATGGTGATCACATTTGGGGTGGTTTACCAGGTTCTCCAGAAGAAGATGGCGATCGCTTTATCGAGATCTGGAACAACGTATTTATGCAGTTCAATCGTACTGCTGATGGTGTGATGCACCCTCTCCCAGCTCCATCTGTAGATACAGGTATGGGCTTGGAACGTATTTCTGCTGTTCTACAACATGTTAATTCCAACTATGAAATCGACTTGTTCCAACACTTATTAAAAGCTGCTGCTAATATCATCGGCATTCAAGATGAGGGACAACCATCATTACGTGTACTGGCTGACCATGCTCGTTCTTGCTGCTTCTTGATTGCTGATGGCGTAAACCCATCAAATGAAGGTCGTGGTTATGTTCTACGTCGTATTATCCGTCGTGCAGTACGTCATGGTAATAAGCTAGGCGCTACAGGTACTTTCTTCTACAAGATGCTACAACCATTAGTCGAAGTTATGGGTGAAGCTTATCCAGAGCTTGCATCACGTAAAGATGTGATTGAAGCGACTTTACTACGTGAAGAAGAACAATTTGCAAAAACACTTGAGCAAGGTTTGAAGCTTTTAGAAGCTGAGCTTGCACAGTTGAAAGATACTGTGATTCCAGGTGCAACTGTATTTAAACTTTACGACACTTATGGCTTCCCAACTGACTTAACTGCTGATATTGCACGTGAACGTGGTTTTACCATCGACGAAGCTGGCTTTGAAGTTGAAATGGCTGCACAACGTCAACGTGCACGTGACGCAGGTAAATTCGCAGTTGACTACAATAGTATTGTCAAAGTCGAAGGTGAAACTCAATTTGATGGCTACGATGCAACTCAAGGTCAAGGTCAAATCGTTGCAATCTACAAAGACGGTACTCAAGTTGATGAAATCAATGAGGGCGATGAAGCGCTTATCGTTTTAAACCAAACACCTTTCTATGCAGAAAGCGGTGGTCAAATCGGCGATACAGGTATATTCAAAAACGATACAGGTATTTTCGAAGTACAAGATACTAAGAAATCTGGTGGTGCTTTTGTGCATCAAGGTATCGTGACGATGGGTAGCTTAAAAGCAACTCAAAATGTTGAAGCAACAGTTAAAGCAGATATTCGTGCTGCAACAGCGCGTAATCACTCTGCCACTCACCTTCTACATGCAGCTTTACGTCAAATCTTAGGTGATCACGTTCAGCAAAAAGGCTCATTGGTTGCTAGCGATATTTTACGTTTCGACTTTGCTAACGACCAGCCAGTGACATTTGAACAGCTTCAACAAATCGAACGTCTAGTGAATGCTGAAGTTATTGCAAACACTCCTGTGACAACTGAATTGCTTGACATCGAGTCTGCTAAAGCCAAAGGTGCGATGATGCTGTTTGGTGAGAAGTATGGCGAAGAAGTTCGCGTTCTGTCGATGGGTTCAATTATCGAAGAGAAAAACTTCTCAATCGAACTTTGCGGTGGTATCCACGTTAAACGTACAGGTGATATCGGCTTATTCAAGATCGCTTCTGAAGGTGGTGTAGCAGCTGGCGTTCGTCGTATTGAAGCTGTAACAGGAACTAAAGCTTTAGAAGCCGTTCAAAAAGCTGACAACGATATCCAAACAATTAATGGTTTATTGAAAGCTCAGAAAGACCAAACTGTAGAAAAAGTTGAAGCAATTGTTGAGACTGCATCAAGTTTGCAAAAACAAATTGAACAGCTAAATCAAAAATTAGCAAGTTTCCAAGCTGCTGATTTATTAGACCAAGTTAAAGAAATCGCTGGTCGTCAAACGTTAATCACAACCGTAAAAGGTTTAGATGCAAAGTCATTACGCAATTTGCATGACAGCGTAAAATCAAAATTGGAAGATGCCGTCATTATTTTAGCTGGCGTTGAAGGCGATAAAGTGAGTTTAATCGCGTCCGTCGCTAAACAATATGCTGCAAATCTAAAAGCGGGTGACATCATCAAACACTTGGCTCAAGAGCTAGGTGGCAAAGGTGGTGGTAAACCTGACTTAGCACAAGGTGGCGCGCCACTAAACGAGAAGTTTGATCAAGTTTTTGCAGCATTGCCTGCTTGGCTTGAGCAATAATAACCTCACTTTTGTGTAACTGACCCTGATGCCTCTCAGGGTCATGGCTTATATGAAACAACTATGGCATTAATCGTTCAAAAGAATTAATGCCATTAAGCCACTCTAAGACAGACCAAGACAAAAACTACAATAAAAGCCTTATTTCCCAATATTTCCCCTCATTTTAATATAGACATACTAGGACACATTAAGACAGAATTAGTCTTCTCAATTATGTACACAACTGTGTACATATTCATGCGATTTCATCCTCTCTTATAATTATGTACACAGGTGATCTATGTCTTTAACGGAATTGTGGCTGAAAGCTAATAACGGCAAAGCACGAGAGAAAGTTGAAGAAGTAGCTGACCGCGATTCTATGAGCGTTCGAATCTCGCCAAAGGGAAAAATTGTTTTTCAACTTCGATATAGATTTGCCGGTAAGGCAGATAGATTAGATTTAGGCACCTACCCTCATATCTCATTAAAAGATGCTCGGATTAAAGCTGGTGAGATGCGTGCGCTCTTAGATAAGGGACTTAATCCAAAACTTGAACAACGTGTACAACAGCAGAAATATATAGATGCGAGCACGTTTGAAGAAGTGTTTAATGATTGGTACGAAAGCTATTGTGCAAAAAAGAAAACTTCAGCTCAGCAAATCAAGAATACGTTTGAACAGCATGTCATTCCTGAAATTGGTGATTTACCAGTTGAACGCATAACTCTGCAGCAATGGTTAGCTTTACTTGAAGAGTTAGCTGATGATGTTCCCTCTATAGCCGATCGTGTCCTAACAAATGCAAAACAGGTTCTTAAGTGGGCTAAAAAGAGACAGTTGCTTGAAGTAAATGTCTTGTCAGATATCTATGCGAAAGAAGATCTAGGCATTGAGCGTAATAGAGGTACCAGATTTCTATCTGATGAAGAAATCAAAATGGTTTGGATGGCAATTGAAGAATCTAACATTTTGCCTAAAAACAAAATCTTCCTTAGGTTGTGCTTAATGTTCGGCTGCAGAAACGGTGAGCTCAGAAAGGCTAAAAAGACAGATTTCGATCTAAAGAGGAAAGTTTGGATTGTACCAGTTGTGAATAATAAGACAGGTAAGAAAACTGGTCGTGAAATTATTCGCCCAATTTTGCCTGAAATGGAAGCATTAATTGTAGAAGCTTTGGATTACAACAAATCTGCATATTTCTTAACGAATGATAATGAAGACTCACCTATGAGTCATGGATCATCCAACTCATTACCTGGTTATATTATGGAACGCCTCAGAAGGCACCATGACTATCATATGAAACATTGGTCTCTTCATGACCTGAGAAGGACAGCTCGTACTAACTTCAGTGCATTCACATCACGTGACGTTGCTCAACTTATGATTGGTCATGTAATGTCTGGCGAACAAGGTACTTATGATTATTATGAATACCTGCCTCAACAAACTGAAGCTTATGCTAAGTGGATTGAAAAATTAAAGACTATTACTAAAAATATAAATTAATAAATGAAAAATTAGCTCTAAATCCACATCAAATTCCTACTTAGCATCAGTGAGCTTTTTAATAGATATCCTCATTAATCATCACTTTTACTCTTCTTTATCGGAGCTTTTTTCATTCGGATGATTTGATAAAGTAATTTTTTCGACAACTGTAATTTCTTTATTTTTATCCTCGGACTCTAATTTCGTAGCTGGCTTGTTGGTATTCTCTTCAACATTCGGCACACTTTTAGTAGTAGTTTCTGTTGTTATACTAAATAAATTTTCTTTATTAACATTGTACATACCACCTAAACTAATAAGCAAAATCACAAGAAAAAATGAAACTGATTTGGTGTAAAAATCCCATTGACACACTTTCCAGCAATTATGGGCGAGATGCTGATTAGCAGCATTACTATGTTTTTCTAGAGCATTTTTTAAGTTACTCATAGAATTAACCCACTTAACCATCATGTTTAATAATGTGAGAAGGCAAATCATTAATAGGGAAACAATAAATACTAGATATGGCAATCTAGAGCTTGTTTCTAGGAGTTTTACTGTAGAACCAATTAAGTTCACCCCACCAAATAGAGTAAAAATAATTGAGGCAAAAATACCTAAAATTGAAATATAGTTAGCAATTGTTGATTTGGCTTGTGCATCGGCTTCATTTGCTAAGCCTTCAGCCTTTTTAGCGATTATTAAAGCATCATTTGAAGCCTCTTGGATAAATTGCTTCTGTATGAATGCTAGTTCGATATGATGGGTAAACTTTTCATAGCATTTAAGAAGATGCTCAAAATCATTACTACTTTTTTTATATTTATCAACTAATACTTCTTTTACCGTATTTGCAAAACTATCTAAAGTATTAGATTGAATTTCATTAATATTACTTTTAAATATTCTGACTGAAATTTCTTTATAAGGTAAATTATAAAATGTTTCATGATTAGTTTTTTGAACAAAGTCTGCCTCAAACAAACTAAATAGATATGCAGCTTTATCAACAATCTCACTCTTATTAAATGAGGAAGAGTCTAAGTGCAAATCTATTAATATAGTTTTAGCTTGTTCAAAGTTCATTTATTCAGATGTCCTTTGCCTTTTTTAGCTCAGACAATGAATATATTAAATTCTGAATTCCTGAATTAATTTCAGGCTCATACCTACTCCAGGCCTCTTCTCCATGAGTCATTTCTACCAGATCAAAAGCCTTTCTGCGAATTAATCTTTCAATTATAGGATCTGCAGTCTCAACAAATTTTTTATCTGCTAAAAATAATTCCTCTTTAAAATCTCTTTTATGTATACCAAATGGTGCATCTGATGATTCTTCGATGAGAGATTTTGGTTTACTTATGTGATATATATTGGCCGACTTAAACTCTCTATATACTTCTTTAACTACTGGACCATATTGCCATTTTTGGAATGGCTCATCAAAAAGTAATTCATCATTATTTTTCAGATAATTAGCAGCAACATAGTATAAAATCTTTTGAAGCTTTAGAGGCGTTAATCCTCCTAATGGAACGTCTTCATCTTTGTTAACATACCAAATAATATAGTTAGCAATATCCATCGCCTTATAATTATTCATTATCCACCTCACATATAACACTTACATCAACAGAACTTAGAAACAACAAACTAAGATTTAACATTGTCGAAAATCAGTGACGGTGTACATTTTATATTCCTTGATATAGATATGACAAAAGGCAAGACTATACTTACCTTTTATACAATTCAAATTATAGCATTTGCTATAAATAAGCAATAGTGTGGAACATTAAGTTCCACAAAGATTTACAATCTCAAAGCTAATATTTTGATTCCCATGCTATGGTTGACTCACTGTACAGCAATGCGTAAATTCCGACCAAACACTCATTAGTCCACGACAAGCTGTGACTTCTTGTTGTTTATCCACAGATAAATAAATTTGAATTTTAAAACTAAAAATCTTTAACATATATAGACAGATTCACTTCAAACACGCCTCGTAGCGTAGGAGTATCAAAATGTCTAAGAAGTTGCCTATCTACTTCTCGGATGGTGCATGGTCGAGTTTACAAACTCTCATGGGACCTGAAGGGAAACCTAGTACTACAATCAATTCCTTGCTTGAACAGATCTCGATGCAAACAGATCTGATCGATAAGCTTGGTCTCACACCTATCCTTCCAAAGTCTAAATCCTCTATACCCATGGCTTTAGAGCGTATCCCTGCAGGTCCAGCTTTTGCGACCAAAGATGATCTAGAAACTACGGTGGATCTGAATGAATATCTCATTCACAACCCTATATCATCGTTTATAGCACGTGTAGACAGTGAGTCGATGTTGGGCGCTGGTCTTGAGATTAATGATCCCATCATCATCGATCGAAGCATTGAAGCTGCTCATCAAGATATTGTAGTTGCACTGATCGATAATAAAGACTCTACGATCAAGCGACTCATGATTACAGCCAAAATGTCTAAGTCGGAAATCAAAGAGATCTTTGGTGATGAGGACTACCCTTTACCTAAAGTTTGGCTAAAAGCTGAGAATCCTGCTTTTCAACACATCATTCCTGATGACAGCCAAACTGTTGTTATATGGGGTGTAGTGACGTTCAACTTAAAGCGTATGTGTTACCGCTCATAATAAGAAGAATATTCATGAAAAGTAATACTCGCATATTCGCGCTCGTGGATGTGAATAACTGCTACGTCTCATGTGAACGTGTTTTTAATCCGTCCCTTAATGATCGCCCAGTAATTGTGCTTAGCAATAATGATGGCTGTGCCGTGGCTAGAAGTCAGGAGGCTAAAGATCTCGGAATAAAAATGGGTGTTCCACTATTCCAGATTGAAGACATTGTTAAGAAGTACAATGTGCAAGTTCTCTCAAGTAACTACGCTCTATATGCTGAAATGTCACGCAGATTCATGAATCTGCTTAGTCAATATGTTGCACCAGGAGAGCAAGAGATTTATAGCATTGATGAGTGCTTTCTTGAATTAACAGCATTCGAGAAAAACTATGATCTAACTGAATACGCACAAGAAATGAGATTGAAGGCCCAACAATGGTTAGGATTGCCCTGCTGTATTGGAATTGGCCGCAGTAAGACTGAGGCTAAAATTTCGAACCATATAGCGAAGAAAAATAAGTATTTCAATGGAGTGTGTAATTTAGCAGAGATGGATCCTTGCTCAGCTGAGCAATTGCTCGCGCAAGTGGAAGTTGGAGAAGTTTGGGGCGTTGGCCGCCAAATCTGTAAGAAACTAAACTTAATGAACATTAAGTCTGTATTGGATTTGATTGAATCAAATCCGAAAGAGATTAAAAAGTGTTTCTCTATTGTGATGGAAAAGACCGTGCGAGAGCTGCAAGGTGTCTCATGCATAGACATCGAAAATGAAAACCCATCTAAGCAGCAAATCATAAGTAGCCGTTCTTATGGACAACCCGTCTTAGAGAAAGATGATATTAAATCATCAGTGCGATTATTCGTAACGAGAGCTGTAGAACGTATGCGTCATGATGGATCTATATGCAAAATGATTGGTGTATTTATTCAGACTGGCCGTTTTAACCAGAGTGAAAAATACTCCCCCTACATCATTGTACAGATGCCTGAACATACAGATGATTTATTAGAAATTACCAGAGCGGCAATGAAAGGAATCGATCGGATCTACAAGAAGGGATTCAAATATAAAAAGGCAGGAATTGTTTTACTAGAGTTAATTCCCAAGTCTAAGTTTGTACCTGATTTATTCACTGACTACACGCACCGCAATCAGCGCGAAAAGCTTTCAAATGCAATGGAAGCTATCAAACAAAAATACGGCAAAGATCATGTTTCATTAGGACTTTGCAATGACACGAAAGCAATTTGGCAGATGAACCAAAACCGCCGATCACCCTCTTATTTAACAAACTGGAATGAACTTTTTAGAATAGGATAATGACTATGCATTTATTTAAATTAACTGATGAACAACTTACTCAAATGCTTATCCCGGGGCGATTCGTTCCACCTACTCCACCAGAGTATGAAGGTAAGAATATGGTTTATGTATTTGATAGTGAGGATAAGTTTGAATTAACTTACGATGAACTTGTAGAAATTATAAGAAAAGCAAGACAAGCTGGCCCAAGGATGGTTCCAGTCCTAGGAACTGTCAATTAGTAAAATGTGAAAATATTTGCGCATTAATAGATAACAATCTATTTAATGTGCATATATTTTCTCAATTTTTATGAAAAATAGATATTGACCTCATATTGTGCCTATTCGTATTGGTTCAATTCTTAGAGATAAGTTGAGCAAAAATCCATATCGAATGGATAAATCAGTGATTATATTGAAGCAATCATAAAATATAACATATTGAAAATATTAACTTTAATCCAAATTTAGAGATTAAATTTTAATTGGTTTTGTTAGCTATATTTGCAATAATTGTAATTAGATTTATGATTACATGAATTTGATTTATCAAATTTAAATCACATCACATAAACCAACGAAATATATATTAATCATGAATAAATCATCTTCAGAACTTTTAGCTGAAATACAAGAGTTAGCATTAAATACACATAACTATGCGATGGAGATTCTTAGTCCCTCTAAAATTAATGTAATTAATAAAGTTAAGAATTTACAAAAAGTAATTTCATCAATCCACAATAATTTTAATGATTTTTCCACTTTAACAAATAATTTTTATGAAGAAACCATTAAGGAAAAGCTTAATATCATATTAAGTAATCTTGAAATATTAAAACAAAATTTAGATCACAATGCATTTGATGAAAAAATATTAGAAACAATACGTGTTCTAGAAATGAATATTAAAGCGCTAGAGTATATTTATAGAAATGATGTACCAATTCTTAAAAATTTCGACAATCATGAATATTATGAAATTTTACTCAAAAGTATAAATTCAAATCTAGATAAAAATGATCAAATATTATTGAGTTTCAATGAATTCCATTCATTACCAGACAAAACCAAAATAAATATTTATAAAAAATTAATTTTATTAAGAAACTTAATTGTAAAAAATGTATTCGACCACATTAATAAAGACTTATTAATTGATTCAATAAACTACTTAATAAGTCTAAATGAAAATATTATTGAAGGAAAAAAACTAGTTGAAAATCTCGAAGAAACCGCTCAAAACATCAACATAAATATTAGCGAAAAAAGCAATGAAAAAATACTTCAGGCTTTTAAATCCGAGGCTACAGATTTAAAGAAAAACATTGACAACCTTAACTACCTAGTATTCTCTATATTTTTTATAATAATTATCACATTAATTATAAAAGGTATTTTAGCAATATTTTTTGATTATGCATTTCGCGACTTATACAATATATTTATTTTCATAACCATCGTATTATCCATGTCAGGTCTTTTAACATATGTAATAAAAGAAAGAACAAGAAACGTAAAGTTATACGATTTTTATCAGAGACGATATCTCGAACTAAATGCCTTACCTGAATTTATAAGCGAATTAACTCCTGAAGATAGGCGAAATTTGATAAAAGAACTTACACATACTTATTTCAACGGTAATCAATGTACAACTCAAGAAATTTCTAATGAAAGTAAAATTACTGAAATTAGCAAATATACAGAGGATTTAAAAAAAATGATTGAAAACATTCAAAGTATAACAAAGTAAGTAAAAGTTACAGCACTTATTAAAGTGCTCTAACTTGAATCCCAACATTGAAGTGAGTGTTGATTGTTTTAGCGGTACAGCTTGGCAATATACACATAATAAAAACGCTCAAAATCAATGAAGATAATGAGCGTTTGCAATTAATCCTGAGAATATCTAAATGCATAATTACAGATCCTCAATCGGTACCATATCTACTGTTTGTCCTGCTAACTCATGATGGCAGTCTGAAAGAAATTGGATTTTCCCCTCAGTTAAAAATAGATGGCATCGACTTTCAGGATAGTGGTCATTTACGAGCAGTGATGGTGTAAATGTTGGTTTATTGACATCACCATTAAAACCCCACTTACTACCATGAGGATGACCATTAACATGAAATGGATGTAAATATTTACAACCAGGGCATTTAAACACATAGATACCACTGCTCCAATATTCCAGATATGGAGTTAATTCTGTTACGGTTTCAGTCATTTAGATCACCACTCGACTTGAGATCCAACCGTAAAAAAACTGTTCTTGAGTTGGATTGCGTTCACAGATTTCGATGTAGCGCTGCCCTTGCATGATGTTGAGCACTCGGATTAAGACCTTTTCACCTTCTTTCCCACGTTTGGCCATATAGGTTTTGAGAGCATTTAATGTTGCAGATCCATACACACCATCGACTACTAAATCTGACCATCCACCTTTACCTTGATTGTTCAAAAGATTCAAAGCACGTTGTAGCAACGGTTTAGCAAAACCAGTTCCACAGTTCACACCTGTATCGAGTAGTTCTTCAGCCACGGCGTTACTAATCAGATTGACTTGATCAAATCGTGGCGAGATCCAATACTGTTTTCGATATATGTCTTTGGCCACACTTAATGGCAGATCTCGCATGTAACCTTTAAATCCACTTACACGTGCGACCGCTTCAGTGATCCCAAACTTAGTCGCTCCTCCTCGATCATCAGGATTGTTTACATATCCACCTTCACGCTTAATTAACTCTTCAAGATATTGTTCGATGTTCATTTTGCTTTCCTTTAGGCAATAAAAAACCGCCTTTCTGCGGTATAGGGATCAAATCAGATCTATTTAAAAATTGAGCCAAATGTTTCTTTGACTTCTAGAATGATTTCAGCAAGTGACTTGCCTTTCATCAGCTGCACAGCTTGGTACAAGATACCAATACACAGCATTCCAAACACAGCAAACATCAGCATGACAAAGCCTTGAGCCATGTGTGAGTAATGTTTTGATAATTCATAGTATTCAATAAAAGCTGAGCCACCGTACAAGCTAATAGCAACACTAAAGACAAACTTCATAATCACACTAACGTTGATTTTAATTCGCCCTTCTTTGTCTATATCTCCACTTAAGGTTAGTGCGAATATAGCCCCCACAACTGCTGCTAAAATCTTGATGAACCACGGCAAAGCTTTAATTGAAAGTTGTTCATGCATTTTTACTACTCCAGAAAATGAAAAACCGCCAAAAGGCGGTATAAATTTTTAATATCAGTCTTTGATCTTTACTCAGAAGTACTTTGTGTAATCTGATTTGAATAGCTCCACGCTGTATCTTGCCAAACATCACGAGCTGCAACACGAATGTAGTACGGCGTAGTACTTTGTAAACCACCTATCGTCGTTGTTAAACCTGATCCAGTCCATGTTGGCTGAACTGTTGATGGATCAAAGTTTGAAGTAGCACTTAACCAAACTGCATAGTCTTTTAGGTCTGGTGCATCACTTGGGGTCCAACTAACAGTGATTGAATTAGATGTTGCAGATGAATAGAGGTTCGATAATGCCGTAGGTACTGGGTTACTAATATTCAGCTCAGCAAAAGTACTCAATTGATTAGCATTTTTACTTGCAACTCTTACTGTATAAGCACGTTTTACTCCATCTGTTAATGCCTCGTCTATTGAGTAGCTATAATCTGAGTTAGTCGTTTCTACTTCACGAAGTAAAATTCCACTTGAAAGTATCTGAACAACGTAACCGGTAGCACCTGAAACACTTTGCCACTGAACTTTAAATGAAGTTCCAACAAATGGGGATTGCAGCGATAATCCTTTAACACCTGAAGGACGACTACCTGTTAATGTGTAGCTATACGCTGAAACTTCATCTAATGTTTGCTCCTTCTGCTCTAAACCATTGAAACTAGTGAATTTCAAAAAAATCTGATTTCCAATTAGGTTCTGATTATATGCATGTTCAAAAATGGCTTTGTCTAAACGAACAAATGGCTCACCTGCATTATGAGTTTGCGCATCATCATAGCGCCCACGTAAAACGTCACTTAATGTATATAGTGATGTACCATTTAAAGTGGCAACTTGATAATTTAAGTACTCATCGCCTAATTTACAAAGTGTCTGATCAGCTTGAGCGTCTTCAAGAGTGCCGCTAAACATTTGACTAACGGTATTTAGATCAATTTGGAAAGCGGAATCATCAACATCAATTGCTGATATGAGCTGGCCATAACGTGCAGACCCGTAAATAGTCCCGATCATTTCATATGTTGTATTATCAAGACTAGCCCAAACGTTACAACCACCCCAATTAATACCTCCCGATACTGCAACCCAAACTTGATTTTTTCCATCAGTCAGATCCAAAGGCGGTTCGAAAATAATTGGTGCATTCACATTACCTGGTTCTTCATTCCCACCCTGATACCCATTCGAAGACTGTAAATCGTATTCAATTGCAGATCTCGAGCCTAATGCTAGTTCTTCTGCAGTAACAGTTAGCTGACCATCTTCATCCTCTTCTATTCGTGTGATTCGAACTGGAAATTGAACAAGACCTAATCCTGAATCAGTCAATGTGACAATATCCATTGGCTCAAGTCTGCAGTACTTCCAACCAAGATTAAATTCATATTCATTACGAACATAAAGCAAACGTTGCAGTCTTAATTGAGCAGCATGTCTCGCCATTTTGGGTTCACAAAAATAATGATGCTCAACTGGATCTTCTGAACGTAAACCGAACATCTCAATATTGGCTTGATCTTTCGCTTCAGCCGTTTCAGTATTGTACTGGTTATAACGATTGATGTATTCGACTTGAATATGATTGTATGCATCTGTGTCACGACTACGGCGTACACGAACTGGTTCATCGTCACCAATAAAATCATCATCAGTTAAATGATATTGTGGCGTTAAATCGGGGTAAAAGGTAACTCCATTACCAGTTATTGCAGAATCACCAAAAGAACGAATCTTTAAGCCGTCAGGACTTGGAACTACAGCACAATTTACAGCTTCAACAATCTCATTGATTGTTTCATAAGCTGCTTTTTGCTCAGTGAATGCAGGACTGATTAACAAGTTTGCAGCTCTACAATAGGTTCTGAACTCATTCAAATCTGCGATATTAAGATTGGGTGCTGCTCCATATCTTGGATTTGTTATAAAGTCTTCAATGACATCAGCAGGATTTGCATCATCTATTGTCTCTGACAACTTAATAGTGCTAATGACTTCAAAATTGTGATTAGAAAGACTCGCACTGTTTCCTAATTCATAATTAGCACATGCAACATATGCAAGGTATGGATAGTTAATAGCATCATCTGGATGTTTTGAGACTAAATAACCCCAAACAGGATTGTTGTTGCCGTTAAACAATTCAAACTGCAATTGATCGATTGGATCAAGTGTTAATAAGCCACCTTGTTTTGGTGCATATTGCTCTTTATCCACCCATATCAATCCAATTTTTTGGATTTGGTTCTCACATAGCCCTAACATTAAAGAAGCACTGTAACTAAAAGTAGTGTTTCTAGTTTTAGCGCCACCACCTTTACCACCTGACTTTTGTACAGTCGTGTGAGGTGTAGCCTTGAAATCACCAAACCAAATCATATTCGCAGCCACACGCGTCTTTCCATAAATTAGCGGCTGACATAGACCATATGCTGATTGTTGAATACGCATTGAATTAATGCGTGTATCAGATGTACTAATCGTTGTACTTCCAAATATTCCGCCCATATTACTCTTTAAGCCTCTTCATACGAAAAAAGCCCGCAACACGGCGGGCTAAACTTCCTTTGGTACCATCTTGGAGAATCACTCCCTGATGGATATAGGAGTGAATAATCGTAGGCCATTCAACGACAATGGCACCATGACTGATGCACTTGCCAAAATGATAGAGAACAATATCACCAGGCTGTGGTTCATCGACTTCATAACATACTGATAAAACATGTTCTAAATATCGTTGACCAAGCTGGTGCAGATGCCAGTCAGGTGGATATGGACGCGGATCTAAGTGATCCATCAAGCCCACTTTTTCATAGACTTCACAAATCAAGGTTCCACAATCTACACCTACACCTTTAACACGACCTTGGTGGTGATATGGTGTACCCAGCCAAGAAAGCGCCTCTTTAACTGCTTTTATATTTTTCATATATTTCAAACTTTATGTAAATTTACTTAACTTAAGGCAATAAAAAAGCCCCGATGTGAGGCTTGTTGTGTTTCTTATCTAGTCTTTCCAAAAAAGCAGATATAGGTTGAATTCTCGTTTAAGTAAATAGCTGACTAGTATTAGCGCCATGCCAATAACAATGAATAAATAGTCTAAATTGAATGCACCCACCCCTACAAATATGACGCCTGTAAGAGCAAGTAAAAGCACAATAGCAACTAAAAATTTTTTAAACATAAACTAATCCTTAAAGTGATTTTTATTTGTCTTGATATACCACTTCCCAACCTCACCTGATGCTACATAATTGATGTGTTTTTGATCAATGTACAATGGTGTACCATTCCGATCTAAATAACATTTTTCTGCATCACAGAAATATGGCTCGATGTCGATCACCACAAGATCCTTATGCTTAGCTTCCAGACGACTTAACATTTCATTCCACTTTTTGAAATGTTCATCGTGAATCTTTCTATCAAAGCCACAATCTAAGTCGCCAAACATCTCTTTTCGTAATGGACAGTTTTGATCAAGCTCTTGAACCTTTGGCATTCCTTTAATGATTAAAGCTTTGGCACCAGTGCTTTCAACAAGATCGATTGCCCTATCCAGACCTGATTCCATTACTTCACTACTGGATTTTTCTGTACCATCTTTAAAATGACTGACGATAAAGTTATCAGCATAAGAACCAGCTAAAACAACATACTTATATTTATGATCAGCCAAGTGCTTTTTGATTAAGTCATTTCGTGTTTTAAATTCTGGCGCAAGCTTCTTTGTGCCATCTTTCAAAACATATCGTTCAACATCAGGTAGAAAAAAGCTTGAATTCTGGTCTATCTCGTAGCCTTTTGTATTAGCATCTTTGAGCATCACATTAATCATATTTGAGTAATGATTCGCATGAGAGTCACCGACAAGCAATACTTCTGTAGCGCCTTCTTTAACCCCCAAGATACATTTATCTTCTGGTGGTAATTTATTGGCAGGCGTATATAAACATTCACCACGAATCTTGTATGAAGCAGAATTGATACTGTTTTCTATCTGTGGAACCTTATTGCTGAAGCGCTGTTTTAAGCCGTCTTCATACACCACGAACCCACTGAATGCAGCAAATGCTAAAACTGGAATTAAGTAGCCTTTTAAAACAATACGCGCCGGATTTGAGCCTTTATACTTATTCTGGATCTTTCTTTCGACATACTCATAAGTTAAGTATGACAATAACGTCATGGCAATCATTAAGCCAGCCATGCTTAAGTATGAAAGCTCACCGAAACGAATTTTATAAAATACGATCAACGGCCAATGCCACAAATAAAGTGGGTAAGAAATTTTGCCAAAGAATGACATAATATTCATCGAAAGGAATTTCTTAATAATCCCGTCATGCCCTTTTAAGCTGTAGATAATTAATGCCGTACCCACACACGGAAGTAATGCATAAAAGCCAGGAAAGATGCTTTCCGAAGTCAAGTAGAAGCTTGAAAAAACAATCATGATCAAGCCGACTGCAGCAATGATATTCGCAGTCACAGCTTTAAAATTATTTGGCTTTATAAAGACGATTGCCGCGCCAATCATCAACTCAAAAGCACGGGCTGGCAATAAGAAGTAAGACATTGCTGGCGCTTTGATTGAGAGTATATGTGCAAAGACACAACCTAAAATCACACCCAAAGCAATCAATAGTCCAGTCCAGCGTTTAAACCATGCAAGCATGATCATCAATATCGTTGGCCAGATAATATAAAATTGTTCCTCAACACCAAGGGACCATAAATGTAGTAGCGGAATATATTCTGCGTTTGCAGAGAAATAACCACCAACCTCTTTCCACATAAAAAAGTTAGATGCAAAAACTAACGAGTACATCACACTTTTATAAAAAGATACCAACTCCATCGGAGCTAATAAAAAGTATGAGAAAATAAAACAGCTAAAGATTACAAGAAAATATGCTGGTGCTAAGCGCAAAATACGTTTTTTATAAAAGTTTTTAAAAGTAAAAGTTTTATCTGTAATCTCTTTGCTTATAATTGAAGTAATTAAAAATCCAGAGATTACAAAGAAAACATCCACTCCAACATATCCACCACTAAAAAAAGATAAACCTAAGTGATTGAATATTACCAATAAAACCGCAATTGCTCGCAATCCATCTATTTCTGTTCTGTATTTCATAAAAAATAGGCATTGTTATTTATTGAGCCAAATTCTATAACAAAATAGACCCGTTTAAATCGACAATGCCCATTTTTTTACAAATTACAAAGTTGATATCATTTTTAGCTCTTCTATTGTTAATACGCGATCAAAAAAAAGAATTTCTTCAATATAATTTGTATTATTTACTGAGTAAGCCTCGCCTGATCCAATACAAAGTTTATTTAAAGCCATCGCGCCGAAGGTAATTTCTTCGCCAATCTCACCATTCACTGCTAACTGAGCTGCTGTTGGGCTAACATTTACCGCAAAGATATTACTTTGTTGTAAGTTTAGAGATGTAGGTTTAACAGTTTCTACGGGTGTTGCTGTACGCACTCGCAAGAAATTACCCAATGAAGAATTTTCAGCACGGTTCACGAAAATACCGACGTTATTATCTGTAGTTGTGAATTGCAGGATTGGGCTTGTTCGAGCTTGTGTCTTGTTACGGTCAAAAATCTTTCCAGGCACGAATTGTTTAACAACGATACATCCGGTTAGGTCTGAACCAAGAAACTCTGTAATTTTTGCTGTAATCAACTTAACAATATCTGTATTCGCTTGTACTGATGCGGTTGTTGTTTTGACCCGCGTTACTTGGCGAATACAATCAATTGACGTGTAGTAAGAACAGAACTGTAACGAACCTTCAATAACAATGTTAAGAGTAACTGTGCCTGCCGCTGATGGAACATAAACAAAAGGCTTTCCTTGAATTGCAGTCCCGAGCAAATTGTTTGAGGCGTCATATAGCTTTGCACTGCCAGTACCTATAACATCTAAAACGTTAGCAATGTTAGTTGCTTGGGAAATAGAAATAGATTGGCTTACTGGTGCCTGACTATTTAGGAAATAGTTTGTAAACTGCCCTTCGATTAATAACCCCTTTTTTGCTGCGGATGCACTATAAGAATTACGCAGCATATTAGCCGCTACTTCTGTGTATTCTGTATAAGCATTTACTGACCCGCCAATCGTGCTTCGTACACAAGTTAATAAAGAAGTTAAATCAACTGCTGTACTGCCCTGTTTATATGTTGCATCACGAAAGTCTAAATGCGCGGTTACACCAGACAGACCCAAGTCAGTAAGCTTTTTTAATGTCATGGCGGTATTGGATTTAAGTACTAATCCCATCTTTGTTTCCTTAATTAATAAGACACTGATGTAGTATCAGCAACATGAAGTTGCCAGTTTGGTGTTGTTGTCTGGTCGCTGGTATAGATGATTCTCATCTTGAAATCATTCTGGTTGAGTAGCGGCAAGAAAGTTGCTTTATAAAGTGCTGGATTTGAATCATTTACAATTGATGTTGCACTTACGTTGAAGTTTAAAAAGTCATCTGAAACTGCAAATCTGTACTCATTCGCTCCTGCTGTATCAACATGTATGAGTGCTACAAGCTTTCCTCCTACAAACTTCATATCTAAGTGCCATGGCGTGAAGTTAGTGTTATCAAAAATACACTCAGTTCGCGTACTCCACTGTCTTGAATTCAAGTCATTCGTAGTTCTGCGATACATCTTCCCATCATTATTGATCGTAAACATGTGATACAAGTTATCTACTGGGTTGTAGACAATATTTGGACTTAAAAGATAATCTGTCACTTCACCAATGATGAGGCTTTCATCAACAATCGTAAATTTTTCACTCCACTTTTTCCCATCAAAACGAGATGCTCTAAATTCATTAGTGGCTGTTGTGATATCGCGATTTCCTCGATAACGCGTTACACGCCAGAAAAATAGAAGGTCTCCTGATTTAATGTCATACACAAAGCCTGAGTCAGAACAATGCCCACTAGTTACCCCTCCAATATTAGGTGGGTCAACATCAAATGGGGTGGGAAAAGTTGGAATTAGCTCCCATTCCTTTAAATTTGGGTCATTCGATCCATAAATAAAAGGAAGTTCAATGTCCTCATTTGTGTTTGTATATGGGTTTAAACCAAGCCAGAATTTATACCCGCCAGCCTCTTTATCAAACGACCAGACTTGTGGGTGGACTACACCAATATCATCCCGTAAAGTTGGATCATAACCAGCAACAATTAAGCGTTCTGCACTTAGATTCATACGGATTGAATCAACCCATGTTTGACCAAGTGAAAATTGTTGTTTGTTCGAAAAGTGAGGTATTGCTGCTGTAGAGAGCTGCGAGCTTACCAACTGAGTAATTCGGTCGAGATACTCACGGACATAAAGTACATTTTTATTGAAAACAGTTACAGATTTAGCTTCGTCAAGACTTTCAGCATCCTGCACCTTTTCTAAAATTGATTGCAATGAATCTGAGTATCCGAAGATGAAGATCTCACCCTTTTGATTAATCCTAAAAACAGGTAGGTCATTTTTATCTGATAATAGATGCAAGTCCGATAAAGTATCTACTGGGAATACTGGCGCAATTTTTTTCTCCAAATCCTTTAATACTTTCTGAACTGAATCAGTTCGACCATAGATATAAACATCGCCCTTTTGATCCACTCGAAATGATGAGTTTCCGTTCAAATCAAACAGATTCAGTAAATTATCTAAATCACTTATTGAACTTAAATTCGAAAGTCTATTGATTATTTCAAGATCAATTTTTTTTTTAAGATTTTCAAATGGGTCGTTTACTATTTTAGTTAATGAATTCGATTCATTAGACGTTTTTTGATAATAACCTCCAATTTCTGGATCTAAAATTTCAACCTTTACACCCAAAGCTATGTTGGAAATATCTGCATTAGCCGCTGCTAAACTACTGTATGATCGATCCACATTTGTAATGAATTGGATTAACTTTGATCTAAATTGCGCTTCAGTAACATTTGGACCTACCATTTCCTCAGGTAAAGGTAAATTTGCCATTAAAATAACCTCGAAAAAAAGCCCCGCAAAGGCAGGGTCATAGTTAAAGATAAATTTTTTTAAATTGAAGTTTCAGGCACAGGTACAAATGGTGCCCCTCTGAATCTATTCCGATTGTTAAATCGATTGGTACACGTATCTAAACGTTTGTCACAACCTGGATATACTCGAATCAAGTCACCCGACACAGGAACATCTGGTAGTGGCAAGGTTAGAAGTAAAGCTCCTGATTCATGTAAACGTACAGTTCGTTTAATACTTAAATTTGCCCCACTAAGAAACTCCACTACACCTTGAGTAAACCAACCTTGTGGCTGACTTAGCGAACTTAAGATACGATTATTTGTACTGTTGGGATCTACGGCTGTATCTACAGCGAAGTCGGCGTGAAGTAGACCACATGCACCATCAAATAATGTATTTAAACATCCTGGTTGATATAAGTTTCTGGGCATCTGAACATCTAAATCATCGACATCTGAAACAACACTTGCATTAATTTCATAACGATTAATTTCTGGTTCTACGATTCGACCTTCGAATAAAACCAATGTTCCTGCACTCGTATCAGTTGGTGTATTCACATCCATAAACACGCGCTCTAGCTTGAATCGTGCACCATCCATTTGACCATTATGAAAAGCCTGAACAATTGGGATTCCACCAACTGTGTGAAAATCAGTTGCATTAATTGTGATAGATAAATTATCTACCTCGATGCCAATAGAAAGGCTGATACCATCACGTTGAATAATTTCACCACTCGAATAATAAACTTGGCCAGCAACATTCAAGTCAAAATCATAGCTAGTGGCTCTAATAATTTCTCCTTGAACCGTAGTGATGGTATAGAGATCTGCCATTAAAAACTGATCTGCATCAAGTAGTGCAATCAATTGCGGTGAAGCTTGTCTCATATCTTATTTCCTAAAGATCCAACCAATTCAACTTTGCCCGCTTTCCAAAGCTTATGCATAAAGTTGACATACTGTTGTTCATCGTCTTTAAAACGACATCGATAATAGAATGTGCCTTGAACATTCAGCTCAATACCATCCTCAACAGGTTCAGAAAGAACTAGCTTGCCATCAGTTGTTACCTGAGCACTTGCATTATTCCACATTGGCTTGGCGGTATTTGTAGCCCACATCGTCTTTGTGGTTGTTTGATTCCACATAGTGGGATTTATTGAGCTTAGAACTTGTTCTTGTGTATTACCTAATGGCATTTGGCTGTTATACATTTTTTTATAAAGTTGGAATGATGTTGTAACTCCATCCCCAACATAAGAACAATCAAAAGCATTATCATCAGGCATCTTATACAAGAACGAATCAAAGGCACCTCGTCTCTCTAAAAAGAATCCCTCAAGCTGTTGCAACTCTTGTCTCCCTTTGTCCTCACGCAAAAATGCATAAGATAATGAAATCTCATATTTTGGAACGGCCTGAAAACTTGCTCTTAATTCACGGCCATTGATTGAAGTCATGATCTTTGTATTAAAAATAGGAGTCTTTGTAGACTCCCATTCCAATCCTGGCAATTCAGGAAATAATACGTTTGACACTTTTACCTCCTTACTTTCCAAAGTTTCTGTTATACCCTTTTAAACCGCTGGCTAGATCTCTACCGTGCTTTTTCATAAAGCGCTTAACATCTTTAGAATCCCATGCCTGAATATTGATAGATTGCATAGCACCTATATCACCTGCATATGCTGGCTGTTGAGCCATGGATCCATCACTCATAACAGCTTTGCCCAAGGCACGAATGGTGTTTGCATGCTGTTTAGGTAAGACCATTTCTTCCTCATGCAACTGGGTCATAGGATTCACACCCGCAGGAATGTCATAGCCTCCGCGAGCAGAAGCAACTTTTCCAGCTAATGCAGCAACACCAGCAAATGCGATACCGCCTAAAGCAATATTCCAAGGTGGTGGTACTGATGCTAAAGCTTGAGCCATTGCTTGCCATGCACTGATCATGATGGATTTGATAGCCTCAAAAGAACGAATGGCTAGCCGTGCTAACACTCCTGATCCAGTTGCACTAGTCCTAGCAGCTTCACCAGCAATCGTGGCTCCTGTCTGAGCTGCTTGACCCATTGACTCTGCTACAGTCTCAGTTTTGATAAAACCAAGCTTTATAGCCAATCTTTGAGCCATTCCAGCCATATAAAGCTTTAGGGGTTCTGTAACCATCTTTTGGATAAAGAAGCCTGCCATATCGGTTAATACAGCATTAGTTGCGTTACGCCAGCTTAGAGTACCATTCATCATGGCTTGAATGCCCTGATCCCAAAGATTAGACATTCGAGAAGTTAAACCACTAAATTTGTCTTCAAAATCTTTCAATTCAGCTTCTTTAATAAGACCAATTGATTTTGTATCCAAAACCTTTTGATCAGTATCAATCTCAGAAATGCTATTTAGAATCTGATTTTGATTACCTTGCTTACCAGACTTCTCACTCATCTGATTTTCAAGCTCTAACCTTTCAAGTAAAGCACGGCGTTTCAATTCACTTAATTGCTTTTCAAGATCCTTTTCTAATTGAAGCTTTTGCACATTGGATATTTTCTTAGCATCAAATGCTGCTTGAATTTCTGCTTGATTAATTTCAAACAATCTTTGTGCAGATTGAAGCTCATTATCAATTCGCTCTTCTTGAAGTTTTTTAAGCTCCTCAAACTCCTTAACCCGTAATGCTTTGGTTTTATCACTGGCATCTTTTTCTGCTACAACACGAAACTTTGCCTTTTCTGCATCAGTAACTTTTGATTTCTCAATTTCACCTAATGCTTTTTTGAGATCTAAAGCTATTTTTTCTTCTTCAGATGCATACTTGTACCGAATATCAGCAAGAGCCTTAGCTTCTTGTTCTGCTGCTCGTTGTCTTGCTTTAGCATCTGCATCTGCCTTAGATTTAGCTGAAGATCCACCAGCATCTTTAACTCCAGTTCCGGTACCTAATTTAGGATTAAACGTGGGTGTTGCTGGTGGTGGTGCTGAAGTCGTTGGAGTAGGATTCTTCAAGAATAAGTTCTTAAACTGCTGACCTCCTGATGTTGCTGAATTTACAATTGAAGTTCCAGCCGTTCCCCAAGCATTAGCTGAGTTACTAACACCTGCATTCCAACTTGCTTTTAGGTTGGTGAGTCGTGATTGCATCTGAGTGGTATATCGATCCGTAACAGATCCTAATTGTGATAATCCACTTTCCCATGATGCCTTTGCAGCTGAAAAATTAAAGCTCAGTACATTACTAACAACATTTCCAAAAGTTTGAAATTTAATTGACAGAACATCTAATCCAAATTGAATTGACTCTCTAAAACCTGCAAATACATTAACAACGGTGTTAATAGCGATGTTAATAGCTTGGCACACTGTTGCTATCACAGCTCGAATACCAGCAAAAGCAATCTCAATACTAACTTTTAAACCTACTGCAACTGCTGCAAAACCATTTAAAGCACCAGAAACAAGATCCATGAACCCAATTTGTTGAATTGCTCCATCACCTATATCGGCGGTTAAGTCAGTCCATACTCCAGAGATCAGACCAAATACAGATTGAACAATATCAAGTAAGCTCTCAAATGTTGTAATTATTGCTGTGACTGAACCATCAATACCCTCTTTAGATCGAGCAGCAAAATCAAGAAAATTATTTGCCAAATTCGTTAGTACTGGTGCGGCTTGTCCAGCCATTCTGGTGAAAACACCTTGAATTGTGGACTGTATGGTGCCTAATGCTGAATTAAAATCTTTAGTTTTAGCTATAGTTTCCTGATCCATAATTACACCAAGATCATGAGCTTGCTTAGCGTAATCCTTTAATTTCTGGCTATTATTCTCTAACAGTGGTGCTAAGAGTGTTGCATCATCTGCAATTGACTCCATGTAGAAAGTCATTTCAGCTTGAGATACATTTGCCTTTTGTAGGGTTTGATAATATTTTTCAAGAATCTGAGGGCCTGATAAACCTTGGAATTCTTTAGCAGTGACATTAACTTTAGGCGCGATCTTTTCAAAGAAGTCTGCCATTTCACCGCCACCAGTCTGCATGAAATCACCGAATTTATCGTTAACATCTTTCATTACATCTGATAGTTTATCTTGCTCTACATTTACCTTACCTGCTGCAAATGCCCACTCTTGAAATTCTGTAGTTGTTGCATTGGCTAATTTAGCTTGTATTTCTAGTTCTTTTGATGCTTGTCCAACTTGGTTGGTTAGGCTAGATAATCCTACTAAGGCTGTTCCTACTGCAGCAGTGACACCCAAACCTACAGTCGCAAGACCTTTTGTAAGCCCACCAGAAATTGTATTTCCAATCTCTTCAAATCTATTGGTCACCAACTGAGATATTGAATCTATACTATTTCTAAACCCTGAAAAATCAGGCTTGAAATCGATTCGGCTACCAGTTGCTTCAATATTGCGGGAGGTATTACTTACGATTTGTTCCGCGTCATTCATACCACTTTGTAATTCAGTGGTTCTAGCGGCTACATGAACCTCAATTCGATTATCTGTCATACAAACCTCTAGACATAAAAAAACCCGCTAGAGCGGGTTTTTAAACATTAAACTATTTATCAAATTACAACTAAATCAGTAACTCCACAACTTGAGGATGTAGCCTGAGTGTGAATAAATCCCATATTAAATTCTTTAAATGTTCTTGTTTCACCAGCTTTAATAATCTCAAATACTTCACGCTTATTACTGTCAATTTTTGTGCCACTATTTGACGTATGTTCACAAACTACTGTGAAATCTTTTATATCTGACTTGCCATTATTTTTAATTGTCATATCTATCATCATGACATTGCCAAATCCATCCTTACTCCACTCAAAGTTAAATTCTAAATTATTAAGTGCTTCTTCTTTAGGAGATAGTTGTGGAGTGCCTGATGCAGAAGAACTATTTCCAGTATTATCTCCACTACCGATAGCCGCAAAAACACCAAATATAAATATAACGAGAATAATCCATGTAAATACTGAAGTTGGTTTTTTTATTTTAGCCCCACAACTCGGACAAGATTTAGCTTGCGTACTAACTTGAACACCACATTCTTTACAATTAACTAATGCCATTTTATTTACCTAATATTATCAAGTGTTAAAAACTTTATACATTTATCTATAAAAAATCAAACAGAGTAGTATATTAACTACTCTGTGGGAAATTATTCAACACATCTACTAGATCAATATCATCATCTTCAGAAACAATATCTTTCGTATTTTCTTCAATACCCATAAATGCTTCTAAAATTCGACAGAGACGCTGAACAGCAATATTTGTGGGAGGATAATCACGTTGATACGCATTTAATGCTCTTAATCTAGGTATATCCATTTCATTACGCACATAGTCGTAATCTTTACCAATTGATAGCACCAAATGCGTGTACAACTCCTCCCAACTTATTCCCCCGAACCACCTTCTTTACTATCATTGTTACCTTTTAAACCTGACACTGACATTACAGCTTCCATCACTTCTGTAAGTTGATCCATATAGAGTAAATCAGCTACATCATCTCGGGTTATATCAGGGTAATTACGCTTCAAAGATTTATGGGCTACATCAATTACTGTACCAACATCATTAGGCTGGAATGTCTGAAGTGCAGGCAAAAGTTTTTCAACTGCACCAAGAGATAATGGTGCAAAAACAAATGGCTGACCATCAACAATAACTACAGTTCCACGAGGGTTTTCAACTTGTGAGAATTGCATCTGTTATTACTCCGATAAATCAAATTTGAATACACGCCCCAGATCATCTGCCATCGGCTGAAACTCAAATTCAGGAATATCATAGTCATCCTGCTTTGAACTGAACCCTAGTTTATTGCTGGTACAACGGTAGAATTCCATACCCATGAATTTACCCTTGTAATCTCGTTGAAGATCAACCGTAAACTCTGGTGTGTAACCCATATCTAGGTTTGAAACCACTATAGATTTAGACCCAGCAACTGTTGCGGAATATTTAAAACTGATAAACACAACTTTACCTGCATCAGCTGCAGCAAAAGTATATGCACCAGTTGATTGATCAACACTGTACTGTCCAGCAGTTGGAGCAGTGGCCACTCGTTTTAGAGGAATAGCTTTCGAATCAGTCACACCAAGATCTTTCACATACATACCACTATTGGGAACAATAGGTGTAAGACTTCCACCAACTGGAATGGTTTCACCGTTAATCGTCTGAGCAACAGTTTCAATACCGCCTTCAGCAACAATACCTCCGAAAAATATTGAATTAAGCAATGCACCATTTATACGACCAAATGAAGCCTTACATTTAATAGTGCCTTTACCACGCGCTGCATCAACTGCAAACTGACCACGGCCAAAAAGCTCTTTTAAGTCGTAGCTAATATCAACAGAAACCGATTGCATTACACCTACTTCAACAGGAGTAGGAGTAGTAATCGATTGGCCATAAACATCTCGCACAGGTGTTGCAAAGATCTTACCTGCACCGAATAAATACTGAGCCATTATTTAGACCTCTCTAAAATGACAAAACCGCCATGAAGGCGGTCTTAAATTGAATAATTGTTTAATTGGTTGTGAGGATCCTAACAGGAATAATTGCAATCGCCTGATCATCAAGCATGTTCTCAACAGCTTCATATACCTCAATCGTGCCATCTATCCAGCAATGCTCTACTAATCCACCGAGAGTTTGATACTCACATATTGCAGGAAATTCAGGCTTTATCGCTTCACGGATTCGATCGATGAATAGATTCAACTGTGAAGATGGTGGTTTTTCCTTATCTGGTTCATGAATGTAAAGATAAACTTCAGCAGCAAGTTCTATTTTTGCATTTAATCCTTTAACTGGTCCCTCTTGTTGATTACCTTGAGTAATAAACAATGCTGGACGCTCACTTGGTTGAACATGATTAAAATGTCTTAAACGGCGGCTTTTAGTCACCATCCCATCGACTTTAGCACTCAATCGATTATATAAAGCTTGGTAAATTGCTTCACTATCCACTTGTTATACCTCTTTGAATAGCTGCATCGATATTTTTTGGAACAATCTTAGCAATCATATCCAGTGAATCACGCATAAATCGCAATTCCTTGAATCTGACATTACGAGAATGTGCCTTAACATTTATTTGCCTTGGAGATATAGGTCGACCAAATGCTTGTTTAATTGTTCTTAAGTGAGCTTTAACTCCCATAGAACCATTTAAACCAAACTCATGCGTAAATGCATAAGGCACTAATGCTCCACCAGCACCTACAGTTCCCTCTATAAAGTTTTGATCCTCTACCACTTTAGATGAAACAGATCCTCGTAATCGACCAGACTGAACTTTTAATCGTTGACCAGTCAACATATCTTCCTGAACTGTACGCTGAAGTCTTAAAGTAAGCGCATTCATCGTGCGTCTTATCTCAAACTTAATTCGATCATTCATCTCATCAAAATTGACTTGAGCATCAACACGATAATCGCTCATAACTTATTTACTCTTTGGCAGTGGCTGATGATTTCTTTGGTTCCACCACATCAATATAACGATCAAAACCTAAAGGTTTTAACATATGAATAATGTCATCCTTGAATTCCAAAACACCATTTTTAACTTCTAGATTTTGACCAGCTATAACCACAGACTTTGACTTAAAGCCAATTGGTGCCTGATATTTAAAAGACATGAGATTCTCCTATACAACAAAAGCACCAACTCCCAAACGATTGGGATTAGTGCCACTGTCATCAATTGGAATTGAATTTTTTAAAGCAAGATATCGTTGGCCATAAATACTCTGATCAAAGAACGTTTCTTTTTGTGATCGAGAATAACTTACACTTTGTCCAGCAATGGTCATGCTTGATGCATTTGAAAATGCGCTTCCAGCTTTACTATTAGATTCAACTTTAAGAATATGTGCTGCATATAGACCTACAGCACGTTCCTTTAATGTTCCAAACTCTAGCTGAGATACAACCAATTCAGCCTCATCCAAAGCATCCTGAATGACAGGATCTGATAAGTTGACTAAGGCTGTATCTGTTGAGAATTTCTGGCGGAACGTTTGTACGTCCATAGATCCACCTTATTCCTTAGCCTGATCTATCTTCGCCTGTAGCTGCTCAAGTGTTTCATCAGAACTAAACATTACTTCAAGCGCTGTTAATTCAGCTTTCACTGCGGCCAAAGCTGCTTCATCAGTTCCCTTTGTCTGGTCACCTGCTGCATCATTTGGCTTGCCTTTACCACCATTACCCCGCCCACCAGTTTTAACAGTTGATTTAGGCTCAACTGGTTCATCAATTTCTTGAACATCAAGCTCACCAGTATCCATAAGATGCTTAGCAAACTTATTCTTTGAAAGCTGTTTATGTTTATCTTCTTCAACTAGTGTTGGAATACCTGCAGGCAAAACAGCTAGACCAGAAAAAACAAAAGCGGCCTGAGAGCCGCTATAGGTGTATGAATATTTCATGTTGTTTTAATCCTTATGCATGGTCCAGATAACGAAGTGAATCAACACGTTTCAACCATACGCCCTGATATTTATAGTGACCTGGTACTTTGATATCTAATCCAACTGGTTGAGCTGCCAAAAACGTTACATCATTGCATTTCATTTGAATACATGATGGATCACGGCGGTAAATGATAGAACGGTCTGCACCTGCGGTACCTTTACCATTTGAACGGCCTAAACCACGGATTGTTAGTGGCTTATTTTGAGTGGCGAAAATGTTATTTTCTTCAATGAACTTTAAGAATGTTTTACCACCCGAATCAGGGACTATTCGAGTTGAAAGATGCTTATATTGATTTGATGCCATCAAATAAGTATCAGGCTGAACCGAAACATCACCATCAATCTGATCTTCGGCATCAGCTAAGCTTGAGTTGAAATCAGAGAGTACTTCTTCAATTGTAGCCGTGGCCCAACTATGTTGAGCAGTTACCACGGTAACACCTGTTTGATTAAGAAATCCTTTAATATTCGTTTGCTCGTTACCATACCAAGCAATATTACTTAAATGCTTCTCAGCCGCTAAACGTGCTGCCTGAACTTTATCAGCCTCTAGCGTAACATTCAGCTTCTGAGCCGTTTCTAGCTCAAGCACTGAGTACCAGTAACCGATCGTACCAACCTTGATTGGTAACGAAACAGTATCGTAATCAACTTCAGCCACAGGAATATCATTACCCGTGCCTGAATATTCTTTACCAATACCAACACCCTTTTTACGGGTTAAAACTTCACCACCACCGAACACCCCACTAACAGGCTTAACAGGAATGTACTTAGCGTAATCCATCACTTGTTGAAGTTGTGGATCCATATCGTTAAATTCTTCCAACTTAACGAATAACTGAGCTAATGCATCAATATTAAAGGCATCACCAATGTTTGCCTGAACCATTTGCGCTACAGGTGTTAAACGTAGCTTCATTGCAGCTAATTTACTCATAAATATTATGCCCCACGTAAGCGAACAGCAGCTAAACCCTGTTCATTTGAAATTGTTTCCCATGAAGCATTTGGTAATTCAGTACCATCCAATGCCGTAGGTGATAAAGAACCTAATGGAGCTAAAGTTGTGCCATTGGCTGTTTTGACATATACCTTAGCGTTAATGTCTGTGACTGGTGCTGTGACCTTCACGTAAATCGAACCAATCGTCATAACTGGTGCAATATCCGTTGCTTGATAGGCTTCCTTTCCTGCGCTATTTTTTCCTGACTTACCGACACCATGTCGTAAGATAATTCCAAACTTTGTATTGGTCGCATCAGTTACAGCTGAAACTGTTTTACCGTCTGAACTGCGAACCACTACATCACCATCATTCACCAAGCTGGTACCAGCCAAAGGCAGGGATAAAATATCCTCTGGACCAATGAGGTGAAACTTCATACCTGGTGCGGCATCGTATTGCTTAACCATGATTTAAACCCTCTTAGATTTCTTTATATGCATTTTCTTTGCTGTAGGTCTTTTCATCCCCACCACCAGTTGGTTTACCATCACCAGTTTTTACATGCTGCTGCTGGTGAAGTGCATCACCTACTGGATTAGATGGTTGTGTACCTTTCACAGCAGACAAAGCGCGAAATGTTGTGTCGATCTGATCAGGCTTTGCATCTCCTACCGATACGCTACCTAATAATGCTGTAACCAATGCATCACCAGCTTTAGCCGCAATTACATCGCGCTTGATTTGCTCACAACTGCAACCATCTGTTTTAATTGTTGGCACCAATGCTTTGGCATCAGCAATAATTGCCGCACGCTCAGAAGCAGCTTGTTCAAGTTTTTCAGGCGTAATCTGATTCTTTTCCAAATCACCAACTTTCTGCTCAAGTGTGGCTTTGTCTGTATGAAGCTTATCTACAACAGCTTGAACAGCTGTTAATTCATCCCCAATCGAAAATTGTTGATCACCTACTTTCAATTTTGCGGCTTTGAGATTCTTCAGTTGCTCGTCTTGAATTTTTAAGGCATCTGCTAAGGGTTTGTTATCCCCGATATCAAAGCGAATGCCGTTTACAGTTACTTCCATTGTTTTATCCTCTTTTGGATGTTGGTTTTGATCACCGATACGACAATCACCGCCACAGCGGCCATACTTGACCAGTGCCACATGATTGCCTACAAAATTTATAAACTTAGCTTGGTACGGCGTACCATCAGGTGCAGTACCAGATTCAAGTACAAGCACAGCTGCATAGCCAAGAGACATTTCAATGCGTTCATTACTTTGAATAAGATCGATACTGATCTTGTCCTTGATGAGTAGATCGCCTATCAGGTAATCACTCTCTTGACGCACATTCTCACAATAGCCAATGTGATAATCCTTCCAGTTGGATGCATTAATTTCATTCTTAGGTGGGTGATAGTCAGTAGCATCTACTTTGTTAAAACTTGCTAATGATTCAGGCCTAAATAGTTCCTCAGCTGGTGTGTAGACATTAATAGTCTGATCAGCTGTGTATCCCTCTAACGATGGGAACTCGTATGCATAGTACTGGCGTACCTGAGGTGCTTTGGCTAAGCGAACATTCACGCATTTCAGATACCCTTCTTGAGTAAATGAGCGTGTACTTTCAGTTGGTGCAAAATCACCAATTTTGAGTTGGTAAATGAGTTTCATAAAGTGAGCCCATAAAAAACCCACCATATGGTGGGTTATAAATTCATTTTTAAGTTTCAGTAGGTCCAATAAATTCTTTCATTCAAAATTTATTGTAAATCTATGACCTGTTTCCTTAATTAAATACACAAATCTTTGATTAGCAGCATCCATTTGTAAGCCGATAGTTGCTATTTCAGTAGTTCTTTTCTGAGGATCAGCTTCTACTATTTGGTCTATATTTGAAACAATTCTATTAAAATCATTTTCGAAATTAATTAATACATGTTGAACATTAATAATTGCCTGAACTGGAGAACCACTAGAAACAACACCTAAACCAGGAGGATAGTATTCAGTACCATCTTGAACTCTGACTGTGACGTTGTAACCTTTACTTCTCAAAATTCGATATTGTTCTTCCGTTAGTGGCTCACCATTCGAGTCACATTTAAATTTCATAAGAATATTGGGCCAATTATTATGAATAGTTTCAATGATATCTAAATCACACCAATCACCATGTGAAAAAAATCCAACAATATGCGCTTCAGATTTAGAAAAATGTATAAATAATAAATCCGAAGTTCTGGATACAAACCCATCACTCTCCAAAACTTCTCCTAAATGAAAGTGCTGAATTTGCCAATGAGATAACATGTCATCATCATAATCTAGCCTTTTAAGATTTCGACTTTGATATTTGTTTAGCGGATTACCAACTTTTATATCTGAAATTATTTTTCTATATGCAGATAAATGCTCTGAAGGAATAACAAAATTTGGTGGTTCAATTACCTCTCTAGGTTGTGCATCAATTATTCTGTATTTATATCGATGATATAAATGCATTGGATTATTATTAACTGCCCTATAATTTCCAAATTCACTAATTAACTTTTGATGACAATAGTCCTCATAGTCTTTTGGAATTTCGTTTTTAACATCCACATTCACCCCCTGAGTAAATCAAATCGATTAAGTCTATATTTCTATGGATTAAAATCTCATAAATTACTTCATTTAATCAATCAAAATATCCTCATAGTTAGGCAATGCCGTGCAACGACACCGAATAGGTTCGCCAGGATGGCCACCCGTTGGAGGTGAATCCCAACGAAACGTCTTACCCTGCTTCAGTCGATGATCTGTCCGCACGTCTTCATCTTTAGCTGTTTGCCATATGTAAGTTTCAACACCCATTGAAAGCTGTCTAGCTTGGTTAATTTGGCCATTTATCTTACCCATCTGATCTGCGGCAATTAAACGCGCACGGTAATCGGTACTTTGACCAAGCTTTGAAATTTCCTTTGCTAACTCTTGATTAGTCTGGCCTGTCTGCAGTGCGTTAAGTACAAGCGCCTCAACCTTATCAGCATATTGACTTGGTATCGATTTGATTAAAGCAACGTTCGCCTCAATATTGGTATCAACTACATCTTGAATATCAGCAGCTCGATAGAACGGCGTTAGGTCAACACCAATAATTGTTTTAGTGTGCTCTGCAATTTGCTTGTCCACTTCCTTTTGAGTATCAATCACTACCTTTGTGGCCAATGGTCGGGAAATCTCAACGACATACTTTGTGAGCTTTTCCCGAAACGAAGTCATCATGTCAGAAAACCAAGCATCACCGATGTTGCGACCAACAGTAGGAATAACAATATCCTTGGTTTGATCCTGACAATATTTAGAAATAACCAGTAATTGCCGCATGTAATAAAACTCAATACGGCGATTCACTTTTACTGGTCTAATCTTGGTTGCCTTACGCCCTTTTTTACGTTTCTTCGCTTCCTGCAGGTGGGGTTTCAGTATCTGAATTATTGTCGTCATCTAAAGTCACCATTAATTCAAGCAGCTTGATGTGCTTCTCATCAATCACTGAATAAACCTCATCTATTACGAGTTGCCTAGCGATCTGTGGTTCAGTGATGATACCCATTTCAAGATATTTAGAATCCCGTTCGGCATTAGCTTTTTCCACCTCTGACCTTACCTTAGCGTCAAGTTGCCATAATGGATTGAACACGATCCCAAGCCCTGGTAATAATCGACCAAAAGTCGCCTGACAAATCACGGCTAAAAGTTTCATCATGAAAGGCTTAAGCATCCATATCTGCTTTGTGGCAATGCTATCGTAATAGTTGCGGGTGTCATGCTCACCTGTGGCGTTCATACCTGCAGGTGATTGTCCAAATAAAATCGTGTAAGGGATATCAGCTGCACCTGCTGCTTGAATAGAAAACTCACGCAACATGTCTGGCAGACCTGCAAAGTTATACGTCTTAGAGTCGTATTCCTCTTCCTTATCTAAAACGATCATGCCGTTCAGACTCTTTAGCAGACCAACACTAAGAAATCGTTCTGCTACAGCCTTCATATCTTCTTTGATTTTATCCACTAGTCCAGGCGTACTAATCACATCGATTTTCGATTCATGGACCAAACTGGCTGAACCCTTTTTAACTGCAGCGTGATCAAGCAGATCCTCATATACTTCCTGTAATACACTTTGAGGCTCTTCATTGACGACATCTGCATGGCTAAACTTTATTAATCGAGTATGGTGGATGCGTTGATTAGATTTACCATCAAGTTTTAGCTTATAAAACTCAGGTTGTTTGATAAGTCCTCCACACTTACTTGGTGGCAAATACTTTGTGGTGTCTGCTTCAATGTATTTTTTCTTCAATACTGTAAAGAACTCTAAACGCCCTATACCTAATTTATTAAGATCAAATGGCTGATCTAAATCACCACCATCTACCGTGCCAATTAGTACATAAGCAACACCATAAAGTCTTGATAAGATCAAACTAGACATAAGCACATTAGAAAAGTTAAACCGTTCACATGCCTCATCTAGCTTAACGAGCTCCTTATCCTGAATCCCTTCATAGAACCAACCAGCTCGGAGCATGTCACTTGCTGGGCGATTGACGATACGCTTTGCCAGCCAATGTTGATAAACCGCTTCAAGCTGATCATCTGGAATAATTTTCTTTACAAAATGTCCATGTGATGCTTTATCGCGTTCCGTACCAATATTTGAGACAAAATTTGTATACGCCCCTGCATCACCAATAGCATCGGGCTTTTTAGTTTCAGCCATAATTTTTCCTAATCAAATACAGTTGGCTTGCTTGCTAATGAATCATTAATTGCATCAATGGTCGGATCCCACTGGTCATCATGGTCATGTGTCCAATCGGCCGTGAGCCCTTCAATTTCTTCTATATAATTCAAAAGCCAAGGCGCTTTGGCTGGTAGAAAGACACGGCGATCTTCAACATAGAGAATCACATCCATTGTCCGCGAAAGCTTATCCTCATCACGCTGGATTGCTCTGATAGGTAACGTCGTTTCTTTCACGATTGTCTGGATTAATCCAGTACCACTGGCTTTATCCTCTACCGCCATATATCGAAGCTTGCCTATTTTGGTATTGCTTTCCTTATGTTTATTAATAAAGGACTTAGCCTCTTTTAATAATTGTGGTGCTTCCCATTTGCCACGCTTCACGTCAATGATGTAAAGGTTATTGTCATACCCAAGTCCAGCACATAAGAACACCGAGAAGTCATTATGTTTTTTGATCTTTTGTGCTGTATCAGCCCAGATCGCACGCCATTTAAGAATTGGTAATTCCACATAGCGTGGGAACCATTCAGCCTTAACAAGATCACCGCCAAGCTTTTTAGGGTTCTGCATGTACTGGCTTGCAAATGTATATCGAGATACTGTTGCACCATCTTTATCTTCACCGCCTTTCTCAAGCTGCAGTAAAGATTCTAGTGATTCTTTAAGTGGCCAATAACTTTGACGACCATATTGATCACGCTCTACATCTCGTGGAACTTTACAACGGATATGCTCAGGCAATTGATCAATATAATCATCATCGATCAAAGCAGGAATGCTGATCTGTTCCCATTCCCCTGGTACGTTGCCTGTCATCACAAAATTAGTTGGATCCTCAACGTGTAATCGCTGCATGATCAAAATAATTGGTGTGTCTGACTTCGCCTTACGAGAGTTGACCGTATTCAGGATCTTACGATTGGCTTTCTTTCGTGCTGACTTACTAAATGCGTCCTCAGGCTTTAATGGGTCATCAAGAATGATTGCACCAGTAAAGCCCACATTTGCTAATGTACCTGCACGGCGACCAGTAACCTGCCCACCCATTGAAGCAGCATAAACCTGCCCAGCATCAAATCCATCAACAGTAGTCTTCCAGTTAGATTTTGAGTCGGTGCTTTTTGAAATCTTGACTGGCCATAGGCTTTGGAAATCTTCAGACTTCACAATATTCCGTGCTGTGGCTGCAACATCTTCAACCAATGACTGGGAAAACGATAGATATAAAAATCGAGACCGCGCTACTCGTGCCATTCCTCGCGCAATGAGATTTGTTAATAGTTCTGTTTTACCTGATCCAGGTGGAACATTAATAACAAGGTTCTTTATTCGTCCTGCGATTACCTCATCAATTGCCCAAGCTATGTATTCATGATGCCAATTGACCGAGAACTTAAAGCCCATTCGAGGTAAGAAAAAACGGCGTGTAAAGAATAAGTGTTCTCTCTCACAGCGTTCTCGCTCTAATTGCATTTCAAGCAGACTAGTATTTACTTTCGAGTTCATCCAATGCCTGCCTTACCTGTTCAGGCGTAGCTACAACATGAGTAACATGCTCAGGGTTAAGAGGCTGACCATCTGCGCCAGTTAATTGCGTTTTACTTGTATTGGTATAAAGCCCGCCCATTTCTTTGGCTGCCTGTTCAGCCCACTTCGGAATCAAAACTGGATTGTCAGGATATTTATCAACTAAACCTTGAAGTAGCTGAAGTCGATAGCGCATGTTCGCAATAGGAATAGCTTCAAGTTCTTGGTTTGCTATACGACGATACTCAAAGAATTTATCTCGTAATTCCTGACTTAAATCTTGACCAATTCTTTTAGTTGGATCGTAGGCCTCACATTGTTGTGGGGTAACATCAATATTAAAAACTTCTTTAACTGAACGGGATGTTTGGGTTGGTGTTTCAAACTCAGCAAGCATCCTAACGATGAATAGTTTCACCTTTTTGGTAATACGTGCCATTTCCACCATTCCATCTAAGTACATCTAAGAAGAATGGCAAAAAAATTTAAACCACTCTTAGAAAGCAAGTTCCACAGGCATGATAGATATCAGCCTTTGCTACAGTTGGACGCTGATTTGCCGCATTCACCATATCTTGTACTTCCTTGTTTGCTCCATAACGGCGAACAACGCCCGTGAACTCTTCAACATCATGCCCTTGTATTGTCAACTTAGGTTTACCCGTTTCACGGTTATACGATGGGATTCCCCATTCATCTTTCTTATGTGCAATGTGGTATAGCTCATGTTCGATCAAAGCACAAAAATCAACATCATTAGCATGTTGAGCATAGGTTGCATCGATCGTAATTAAGTAATCAGGCAAATCATTGAACCATTGATAAAACTGCTCTTCCTGACGTTCTTTCTTCCAACCACCTGCATTTATCATTACTTTTTCAGCTTGACCAACTACAAACCGACCTTGTTTCTGATATCCACCTTTAGCCCACATCACGGCGATCTGCGGATAGTAGAACGAGCCAAGATGTGAGTGATCAGGATTAAAAAGCTTATGTTCGGGATTAAGAAAGATAGACTTTATCCATCTCCACAATTCTGGTGCAGGTGCAAAGTTTGGTGTGCCTAATGCAAAAATCCATTCTGGAGGATATGGGCGTTGCTGAATAACAAATCCGACTTCATTCATAAGTTTCACCCATTTAAAAAGCCACCTTACGGTAGCTTGTTTTTTCAACCTCAAGCCTCTCGACCGAATTCATCTTCTGGAACACAATAAAGTCAACACCAAGTTTTGTAGAAATTTTATTTATTGTATTTTTAATATTCTATAGATTATTGAATAATATAAAAATCATAGAAATTAAAATTAATTTAATCCTAATTAAATTTCTGATACTTCTAATGTGATTGTTCCATTCACCACAGCGGCTCCATTCATTTTTTGAGCCTGAATTTTTACTCTCACATCACCTACCCTCCACTCATCTTCACTAATCGCAATCAGTTTTATATCTGAGTCTGCAATTGCTAAATAATTAACTTGCATTCCCTTTGTTTTCCAACTCAGATTTTTAGGAATTGAAGCCTCTGCTAGCTCTCTCGTAACAAACTCTAATCCATGACAGATAGCAATCGCTTGAATTGTTCCATTGTGTTCTCCTACCTTACTTTTAGAGATAGAAGCAATACAAATGTCTTCATCTAACCTTTCAACTTTTGGATTTAATGACAAAAAATACGGAGCAAAATTGCTAACTAATTTTGAAACCATTAATTCCATCGAGACTTTTTTTAGACTTTTATACGCAATCCATACGTCATTTACATGAGCTGATGGTTGTTTATTGAATTTATTTGCAAAATTTGAAATAAAGCTAACCATGATTAATCAACAAGTTACTATAGGGAAAATTAAACAGAAACGAATACTATCAAACACGTTGCTTTCGTATATAGATTTTTGTCGGAAAAAAATATCCTTAAGTCTGAATCACCTGTTTAACAAATTAATTTAAAGTTAGTGAAAAGCTAATCCCATAAATCTCAATAAAAAAAACCTACATCAAAATAATGTAGGTCTAGTGATTTACACTAAAGTCTGAAATACTGGATGCTTATGCACATCCAGCAAATGAATTGTAATTAACAGATATAAATAATCATTAGCTCTAATTAGTTTTATTTAACATTTATGGCTAATAATTAAGCTTTTCTGATTATATGCATTTGCATATTGATTTAGTAAATAAAAAGCCCCGCCAATAATTAGTGTGTTGGCAGGGCTTCGTGTGCCGTAATCCGTTCGGCAAGTTGACTCGCTACAGGTTATTGTGAAAGAGGTTAAAAATTAACGCTTCTAATAGTTCTAATAAAATCATTATGTTCAGTTTCAGTATTAAACGTGAACTCCACCTCTGAGCCATCTGAGAAATTGACAAGAACGGATGTCCAGTCAAAACTTGAGGTTATTTTTACAATTTGATCCAAATTGTAGTGAGATTTACCAACTTGGTAGAATTTTGAAATTTTGTCCATTTGGGATTGTTCCTATTATTTATTACAACCAAATATAATGGGTATTTATTAATCTTTATTCAAAAAATCCCTAGTCCAGGTTAATGTCTCCAAAGCTTCAATATGTGGATGAGAGTATTCACGGATTTCATGATATCGCTCACCAAGTTCTTTCAAGAATTCTTCTTTAACTCCTGGATTATGTTTATCTAATGCTTTAGCAAAACTTGCAGATATAGCAGCGATTATAAGATGCGTTTGATTGATTGGGTTTTGATTTTCCATAAAAAATTCTTCTGTATAAAAAATTATCTATGGATGCGATCGAATAAAATTCAACCCAATCTATAAAAAAATAATTTTGGCAAACAAAAAGCCCGCAAATGCGAGCTTTCAAATTCTTTCAGGGCGACCAATTCATAAAACGCCCATTTTAGAAATACTTATACTGAACCGTTCTGTTTATGTCAAGCTAGTAAAATTGCTTCAGGTTCAAAATGAAAAGATCGTGCTAAACAATTTCTAATGCTATTTTCCCAATTCTCAATACAGCCTTCTGCCACTAACTCATATGATTCATACCGTTCAGAGTAACCAGACTTAGAAACCTTTAAATTTGCGATAGTGATCTTTTCATGCAATGTATAAGGGCGTTTTCCAGTTCCTTTACACTTTTCACAAAATTTAGAATTATTTGGATGACCCTTTTCGTTATAAAGCTCAAGCTTACCTATACCTTGGCAATGACTACACATCGCTTTAGTGAATAAACGTCCACGTAAAACCACCTCTGCAATTCCTTTAGCAATATTGATTAAATCACCTTGAGAATTGTTAGGCTTGAAATTTTTTTTGATCATTTCTTTATGGATCTTACCTGCTAAAACATTTCGAACTCGGAAAAAATCTGCAGAATTAATTTCACCTTTTTTAAATTCAACTTTCCCTGGTATATCTTCAATTCGTTTTTTTACTTCCTTCCCGTTAATAATATTTGTTTCATAGATTTTCTTTGCATCAGTGACAACTGCGATCCTTTCGAAATCAACACGCTCTAAAAGCAACTCAGCCCATTTCTTAGCTTGAACTGGCATCAAAGCTATTTCACCCAACACCACATCTTTTGTTATTTTCCCTTTACCGTTACTCTGAGCTATAGCGAGTCGCAACAATTCTAAAAAATCAAACTTTTCAATTAACATATCTATCTTCCTATACTTCTGTGATGCTGATCCCATGAACTGTGCTCATGAGATGTTTCTTGGTGCGATAGCTCGCTAACTTTCTCGTCGCTGCTGACTTCACATCTTCGACAATGTATTCACCTGTGCTGGTGTAAAAAGTGAAATCTGCAAAATAACGTAATGCAGGTTTTGCCCTTTTCTCTCCCTCAAGTTTGGTTTTGGGTGCGAGTTCAAATTTAGTGTGATGTTCCAAACCGAAGATCTCTCCCCTTTGCTGCATTGCTTTAAGCTCGATGTACCGCTTGTGTTCTTTCTTGCTGTCGAATGTCATTCCATCTAGTTCAATTTTCTGGGCATTAAACTTATTGCGTTTAGCTGTCTTAGGCTTATCTGACTGCTTTAAAATTTCACGGCGATACTGGTCGATGCTCATTGATGTCATGAGTTCACCCGAGCATCAGTCCAGTTACACTCAACTACGGTCAAACCACCATCTTGAAATCGAGACCATAGTCGATCACCTAGGTCATTTTTCAACTCAGCTAAGGACATATTTGAAATCAACATCGTTGGCTTCATAGCGTCATAACGTGCGTATAGAACTTTGTGCACCATTTCAAGTAAGCGTGGTCGTTTTTCATGTCGATCATGCAAACCGTATTCATCTAAAATTAATAAATCAGTATCGACATAACGAAAGATTGAATTACGCTCATTGTCATCAGTACGTGCATATGCTTCAGCAATATCATTCGCCATGTATTCACTGGTGACATATCGTGCGTACATACCCTTGCTGAGTAAGTTGTTTGCTACAGCACAGCCCAAATGAGTTTTACCCGTGCCTGTATTGCCCACCATAACTAAATTTGTTATTTGGCCAGCAAGTATGGTCTTTGCAAAACCATGAGTCTTTTGCTTCGCTGTTTTTTGGGCCCCAATGTTTGTTGAGTAATTTTTAAATCCACTCAGTACATGTCGTTGTGGAATTCTTGCACCTGAAAAGTGCTTGTCATGTATAGACTTTCTCAGCTCTTTGCTGTGTTCAGCGTTTGTTTTTTCATAACAACAATCAGGACACATTGGATGACCAGTACCCAATGAAATAACCATCTTGCGATTGTGCTTTTGACAAAACTGCTGTGCTTGAGCAATCTGTGTTTGAGTAAATTCTTGCTTATTCATCACATCCATTCCTCCACATCTTGCTCAGTCAATTCAGGTAACTGTGCTTCGTTGTACACAACTAGCTCTTGTGGCTTGCTCCAAGCTTCGTTGACGTTAAGACTTGTTTGAATTGCTTTCTCTGGTTCGGATTTGTTGTTTGATACAGCCTGTTTTTTGAACTCAAGAATTAACCATTGAGCAAACTTTCTCGTTTTTTGGTTTTCAGTGAGATCAATTTTGTTTTCCCAATGGGCATTGAAATTACCTAAGTGAAATTCGTATTCAGCCATAGCGATAACCTGTTCAGCTTGAACACCTACACTTTGTCGAATTACGTTCAACAAAATTTCAGATTCAGGTTTCCAAGAATCGCTCTGATCAAAATTTTCGTTTTCGCTTAGTGTGTGTGTATTAATATTTGGTTTATGGTTATCGGTTAACGGTTTACGGTTAAGGTTTTTTTGGGTTTCACTTTCAGAACCTAAAATAACCGACTGGGTTTCTTTTGGGTTTTCTTGATTAACCAATTCGCTTTCAATTGGATTTACTTTAGGTTTATTTTTAGGTGGACGACCACCTTTTTTACCATTTTCACGATTTTTATTAGCGTTCAGATGGTATTCAGCAATTTCTGCATCACAGCGTTTATTGTGGAAACCATCTTCTAATTCAAAAAAGAAATCTTGAAGCACATTTAAAACCGCATCTCTTTCTTCTTGGGTTATTGCGCGTAACCGACGAAAAACCGACTGGGTTTCTTTGGGTAATGGCTTTTCATTTAAATAGTAAAAGTCGATTGCACGGCGATAGAAACACTCTTCCAGAGGTGAAAGGTGTGCTGTATCGACCATAAAATCACTTATATGGTGTAGGTATTTATACATCTACTTCACCGCCTTTAGTTTCACCAGACCACGCTTCTCCAACTGACGAATAATTCGAGTTCATGAAACCTCCTTTTGAGCTGCCAATGCATTGCTCAAATGGATATGCTCATCATTTGAGATGTTTCTACAATTGGGTGATATGTGATTCTCAATGTATTGATCATCACCAATGATTAGGCATGTTTTGCATTGCTCTTCTTTAAATTCACTGCACTTGTTAGCACATGGGTGTTTTGATATATTCGTCATGTTCAATCTCGCTATAGATTCGAATGCCTAAGCCTGATCTAATCCATCAGGCTTTTTCAGTTTGTAGAGCTGATAAATATTTCGCACATTCATTTTTCAGGGCTGAGCGAATAGATTTAATATTGCTTTCAAGTTCTTCTAAGATCAGATCCGAAACGTTTAGCTCATCTGGCGAAACCACACCGTCTGACATGATGTTATGAATCGACTGGTTCATCTGGCCGTTGCTGATGTTCATACTTAGCAATGACTCGAGTACTGACATTTGATGCTCGTTCTCATCAGACTTTGCTGGTATGCAAATCAAACCGAACTTGTGCGCCCAAGCTTTGATTAAAGCGGTATTACCCGTATAAGCCATAATTGCTTCAACTGCTTTTAGGCTCGGTAAGTGCTGGTCCATATTTGGATTTGCGTAGTTCAAAACTGTTTTATGTGAAACGCCTAGTACCAGGGCAATTTCTTTAGGCTCAATTCCACGCGATTGATTGATCATCGCATTAAGCGCAATCTTGGCTTCTCTGCTTAGTGTTAGTTCACTCATATGTGAATCCTTGTTTTTATTCACGTTTACAAAATTCTTAATTAATTGGATATTTGCAAAGTGCTGGTTAATTGAGGGTGTTTTAATGGAACCTTTCCTGCTGCAAGATCCCTGATTTGATATTCACGGGCTAATGGAATTTTGCATTCATCCCATTGACTTATCGCATTATGCGAAATACCTAATTTTTCAGCTAACTGCGTTACGTTGCATTGAAGTAGTTTTAAAGCCTCTGATTTAGTCATTTAACTTTCCAATAGGTAATTTAACTTACCAAATTAAATAACATAAAACTTACCTTGTCAATTGGTAAGATAACTTACATATCTTAATGGTGTTTTTTTAATGGAAACTCTAGGAATACGTCTCAAGAAATTAAGAAAAGACAAAAATATGACTCAGCAACATTTAGCTGATCGGGTTGGCGTTTCCAAAACTTCTGTTATCTACTGGGAAAAAGATGAAAATATTCCGAAACATGAGAGTTTAATGTTACTCGCTGATGTTTTGGATACATCTCCAAATTGGATATTAAACGGTGATTCAAAAAACAGTACGAATACGACAACTTCAAAAGATGAGGTTTACTTCTCACCTCTAAAATTTAAACAAGCTTATGAAAATAAAAATACTGTAAGGATCCCAGTGCATAAAGATGTAAAAGCCTCGTGTGGCAACGGTGTAACAAATTTCCTAGAAGATATTACAGACTATTTAGATATTGATCCAAATATATTGAAATTACTTGGTATAAAAGCAAACCCAAGTAATTTGAGAATTATTTATTCAGCTGAATATAGTATGTGGCCAACAGTTGCACCAGACAGCCCGTTATTTGTAGATATTTCACCTGTTGATACGTCTAGTATTATAAATGGTGATGTATATGTTTTCCTGCACAATGGATTCCTTAGAATGAAACGGATCTTTATCAGTTATGGAAATGAAAAGACTGTTCGTCTTCAGAGCGATAATCCTGACAAAAACAAATTCCCTGATGAAGTTATCACTAAAGAACAGCTCAATGAATTGAGCTTTGTAGGTCGACTTGAATCGGCTCTAGTAAAGCCATAATTTTTTTTATCACAACTAGGTTAATGACATGAATTTAAACAATGATAATATCCCAATTAATAAAATAATAAGAAAAATCAATGAACCAGCAAAAAAGAATGAGGCACTCTACCTTACTGCAGATGAGGTGAAAATAGTTTCGGAAGATTTCGGTGATCAATACTTTGTACCTATTTTAACCAATGAACAATTAATAAAGTTATGTGATGAAGGCAAATTAGGTAAACCTATCTTCAAAAAAGAAAAGGACTAAAACCTTTAACATAAATTCCTAAAATAAATTAACCCATCTTAATGATGGGTTTTCTTTTATCAATCACAAACAAGGTAAGTTAAATTAATAAATAGTAATTTTTATTACCAAAACTATTGACCATAAAAGTAAGTTAGCTTACTATTTTCTCATGAACAGCAAAAAGCCCTGCCGACTCTCACATCAAACAGGGCTTCTCACTACACATGAGGTAGATTATGGAACAAAACACAATTCAAAGCAATTCAGCATTGCCATTCGGTAGGGTTGTAATTGGTACATGGGCAGCTTCAAGCTTATTGATATTTGGAATAGCATGGGCTGTTTCATCTTGTGACTATCAAACAGCACATTCAAGCCAACCTTCAATTGCGAACGTAACTCCTAGCTACTACGGTGTTATCACGCTCAAACTTACTTCTGACATTACTGGTGAAGCTGTTATCAATCTTGACGGCTTCCGTGTACCAGTGAAATTCGTATTTGATACACATCCCGATAGCTATGGTGTTCCTGGTTCTGAATTCACCGCTGTAGACATTATCAATCTTGAAATTGGTCAAATCACTGACGCTAACGGCAACAACTATAAAGACTTCACGATCTACGACGATCACAGAAACATCAATGCTCAACTAGCTGCATACATTGAAAAGAATAAATTGGTGGAGGCGATCTGATGACTACCACTAACAATTTTAAGTTATTGCAGGTTTTGGCTGGTAATGAAATTGAAAAAGCCGCTATTTGTGAATTGCTTCAACAAGCTGGTTTGTACTTAGGTGTAGAGATGACATTCACACCACCTTGTTTAATTGCTACTTCTAAAGATGGTGCGGTTTATACAGACTTTCCTATTACAGGTGAAGATCAAGCTAACATAACCATAATTGAGTTGCGTGAGTTAGTTAATAGCGGAAAGCTCTCTAAACTAAATTTAACTACCCGTCAGCAACAGGTTTTGCAGTGTGTAATGGACGCAAGCCTTGATGGTATTCACCCTTATACCTGGCACATCGTTAAACGAATGTCAGCTAAAGGATATGAAATAACTGAGAAGCAATGTTCTTATGATCTTGGTGTGATTATTCGTACAAAAGGTACGGGTGTTTACTCGATGAAATGTGATAACCGCCCAAAACTTTGGATTTATGAAGCTCCAAAAGTAGAGGTGAAGTCATGAACAAGCAACGCTTTACCACCCCATTCCGCGAGTTCATTACTCGTGATGATAATGGTCGCTATCACGTCCGCCTCGGACCACAAACATTTTCTACAAATTATCGCCTTACAGATATTCGTCTTGAGACTGAAAACGGCGGTACACCTGTAGATCCTGATTTGTTGAAAGCTAAGCCTTGGATACTTCGCAACTTACAACAAGAAGTAGAGTTTCGACGCAAAAAAGAACGTGCGGAAATGTTTTCTAAAGAATGCTTTCAACGTACGCCTTACAGCGCAAATCAACGCATGTCTTATAACAACGCTAAATCTAATAAGGGGTTGTAATCATGGCTCTAAATATAATTTCTCCATCTCAGGTCATTCCTGTAAATGCTATTAAAGTTTACTACTACGGCGATCCAGGTATGTACAAAACAACTTTAGGTATGACAGCAGATAAACCTTTAGTAATTGACGCTGATCAAGGTGCGTATCGTACTGGTGGTAATCGTCGTGGTGATGTTGTTGTTGCAAAAACTTGGTTGGATATTTCAAATATTACTGAAGAAGATCTAGCACCTTATAACACAGTTGTATTTGACACTATTGGGCGTGTTTTGGATCTCATCAAAACTCATTTGGCAAATAATAGTAAAAACATTAAAAGCGATGGTTCTTTGAAATTAAACGTCCAAGGTGTAGCCAATAATATGTTTAGCTTGTTTGTTAATAAGTTAATTAGTTATGGCAAAGATGTTGTTTTTATTGCCCATGCTACTGAGGATAAAAACGATACTTTAACTTTAGTACGTCCCGATCTTGGTGGTAAAAATCGACAAGAGATCTACCGTCTTGCAGATGCCATGGCTTATTTGGCTGAAGAAACTGACTCCCGAGGAAATTCTAATAAAGTACTGAAATTTAGAGCTGGCGAGGGTTTTCATACAAAAGATTCTGGAAATTTAGGAAATGTCATTGTTCCTGATTTAACAAAATCAGAAAACAGAAACTTTTTAGCTTCGCTAATTCAACAAACCAAGAACCATCTAAACACACTAACACCAGAACAAAAACAAGCTATGCAGCTTCAACAAGATTGGGATCAGTGGATTAAATCTTGTGATGAGTCTCAATATGCAAGCGAGTTCAATGCTTTATTTGAAAGCCTTAATAGAGAACACCCTTACCACAAATCAATGTGGGAATACATGAAAGAAATTGCCTCAAATCACGGGTTAGCTTTTAACACTGATACAAAGCGTTGGTTGGAGCCAGATAGTTCCCCTTCTTTTATTGATGTAGTTCAACGCGACTCATTACAAGCATTCATTGATGAGCGCGGTTTGGATGTAAAAACAGTATGTGAGCATTTAGGAATTGATGCATTAACTCAAATTGAAGCTTCAAAACTTGCAGCTGTAAAACAGGAAATCGACAACCTAGCTAAACAGGAATTACATGCATGAGCGCAATAATTTTAGACACTGAAACTCATGACATGAACGGCTATCCAATCGAGATAGCCCATGTTCCTGTCTACTTTGAAAACGGTGAATTGGTCGTTAATAAAGATGCTTGTTTTGATGAGTATTTTTCATGTCCTGAACCGATTAGTTACGGCGCTATGGCTGTGCATCACATTCTTGAATCTGACATAGCTGGAAAGCCAAGTTATGAAACATTCAGATTGCCTGAAGTTGTGCAATACATTATTGGCCACAATGTTGATTACGATATTGAGGCAATTAAACTGGCTGATAAGACTATTAATGTTAAGGCGATTTGTACTTTAGCTTTGGCGCGTATGGTTTGGCCAGATGATGCACATAACTTATCAGCATTGATCTACAAATTTACTAATGGATCTGAAAAAGCACGTCAAAGCATTCGAAATGCACATAACGCTAAACAGGATGTTTTGCTTACAGCAGCTCTATTAAAGAATATTTGCAAAGTGCTTGGTGTAAAAGACATGCAATCCCTTTTCTTGTTTTCTGAACAAGCTCGCATCCCTACGCATCTGACCTTTGGCAAATACAAAGGCACGGCTATTAAAGACATTCCTGCCGATTATGTTACCTGGTTACTTAAACAAGATGACTTAGATCCATATTTACGCAATGCATTAAAAGGATAAGAAGATGACTAATATTTTAAACGCTCAAGAAGCATTTGCAGCACTACAAAAAGGCAAAACCGTTCTATGTCGCTATGCAGGTAACGGCTCTCTTCATGCTGATAAAGATTTCAGCACACTGGATCAGATGCCAGCAACAGTTTTTGCTTTGCCTAATTATGAATTTTGCATTCAAGTTGAAATGCTTGAGTTAGCAGGTATTACTTTTACTAAGCCTTTAACGATTGAAGAAATCGAACAAGGTCAAGACGTGTTTTTAATTCAACCACATGCTGTAATTCAGCAATATAAATTCAATGAAAACATTGATGAATTAGTTGATGGGATTCATGCTGGATTTGCTCAACGTGATTTTGAAAATGCTCAACTACAATACAAAGCATTTTGTGAGGCTGTTGGTGGCACGCCCATTCAGGTTAATTTAGAAATAGTGGAGCAATCGAAAAAAAAGCGAGCATCAAAAAAACAGAATGATTCTAGTAGTGTTGTTCAGCAATCTACTCATGCTGCTAACGATGAAGTTTCATTGGATGACATCATCAGTCCAGTTGGTAATCAAAAACCTACCTCAAATGATGTTGAAAAAAAAACATTGGATGAGATACCAACACAATCAGACATTCAGAATAGTCCAACTTCATTTGATGCTGTTGCTACAGCAGTCGTTAATAAAGCTAAAGAAATTGATGAAGTTACTTTAGAAAATAACTCTAAGAAGTTAGCTAATGATGAATCTGAATACCAGGAGAAACTTGCCACTTTAAAACAACGTGTTGATGAGTCAAAAACAGTTACAGAGGTAAATGCCGTTGTTAAATATACGACTGGCTGGACCACTGAACAACTTTCACCACTTTTAAAATATATGCATAAACGCTTAGAAGTACTTCAACAGAATAAAGCTGCTGAGCAACCATCACTAATGGTTCGTATTCAGAATGCACCTGACCTAACTGTTCTTGATGCACTTGAAATAGATGTCTCAAGTTTAGATCCAGTTATTCAACCTGAAATGATGCGTCATGTAAGAACACGTCGATTAGAACTAGAAAAAGCTTTGTCAGTTGCAATAAATGACGAGGATCTGCCATGAAATTCAAATACTCAACTCTCACCCGAACACTTGAAGTGTTCGGGAGCAAGATGACTCACATTTATGAAAATGTCAGCGCTGGTGAAATCGAAGATCTAATCGTGAATGCAAAATTTAAAGAGGCTAACTATAAAGGTGGTGTGAATGGATAAATATGTAACTTCTAATTATGTGTGTGAGTTGTTTCATATTACCAAACGCACACTTAATCGTTGGGAAGTGAAAAGCCCTTGGGGTATTCCATTCCCTGCCCCAGTTTTAAAATCTGATGGAGGAACAATGAAGCGATATCTTGCAGAAGATGTAATGAAATGGGAACAACAGTGCACTAATTTAGATGTTGCGCAAAAAGCTGTATAAATAGTATGAATGATGAAAATCAAGAAACTCAATGGTTCTTAATGAGAATCAATGATTGTTAGCATATTTACGTTACTATATACTTGTGCGCTCAAACGCAGCTTGCTAAGAACTCAGTCATTTCAGTTGTGTACATAAGAGTGTACATAAAGTAAATTTCAGGAAGCAAGAATAAACTTTACCTGTTTTATTACAAGGGTTTAGGTAATATGGCATTAATCGTTCAAAAATATGGCGGTACTTCTATGGGTACTCCTGAGCGCATTTTAAATGTTGCTCGTCGTGTCAAGCGCTGGCATGATCACGGTCACAAAGTGGTCGTTGTTGTGTCTGCAATGAGTGGTGAAACGAACCGCTTACTTGCGCTTGCAAAAGCCATTACCAGCACCCCTGACCCACGTGAATTAGATCAAATGGTGTCAACGGGTGAACAAGTAACGATTTCCATGTTAGCTATGGCACTGAATTCAATTGGTGTAGAAGCTAAGTCATATACTGGTCGTCAAGTTGGTATCAAAACGGACAGTGCTTTTACCAAAGCGCGTATTGAATCTATTGATACTGATGTCATGACCAAAGATTTAGATGCAGGTCGTGTTCTCGTTGTTGCAGGTTTCCAAGGCTTTGATGCCGAAGGAAATACCACAACTTTAGGTCGTGGTGGTTCTGATACCTCTGGTGTTGCAATTGCAGCTGCATTAAAAGCTGATGAATGTCAGATTTACACTGATGTTGATGGCGTTTATACAACTGATCCACGTGTCGCACCTAAAGCGAAAAAGGTTGATCGTATTTCTTTTGAAGAAATGCTAGAAATGGCATCTTTGGGTTCAAAAGTTTTACAAATTCGCTCTGTTGAATTCGCAGGTAAATATCAAGTTCCATTGCGCGTATTATCAAGTTTTGATAATGACGATGACGGCGCATTCGATGAAGAATTCAAACAAAATGTAGGCACACTAATTACGACTGAGGCTGAAGACGATATGGAACAACCAATCATCGCAGGTATTGCATTTAACCGTGACGAAGCAAAATTAACGATCTTAGGTGTTCCTGATGAACCAGGTATTGCATCTAAAATCTTGTCACCTATCAGCAATGCCAACATCGAAGTGGATATGATTATCCAAAACGTTGAAGAAGATGGTACAACTGATTTCACATTCACTGTAAATCGCAATGATTTAGCAAAAGCTAAGGCGATTTTAGAGCAAACAGCAAGCAGCATTGAAGGATGTGAAGTTGTTACTCGTGATGATATCGTTAAAGTATCAATCGTAGGTGTGGGTATGCGTTCACATGCAGGTGTTGCAAGCAAAATGTTTACTGCATTAGCTGATGAAAGCATTAATATTTTGATGATTTCAACATCAGAAATCAAAATTTCTGTACTTATCGAAGAAAACTATTTAGAACTTGCCGTACGTTGTTTACACACAGCTTTTGGTCTAGATCGTGAACACGGCGAAAGCAGTGCACGTGCTTAATTAATAGCTTGTTAAACATATTTACTTTCAAGTAAATAGCAAAAAAAACAGAGCCACTATAGTTTTTACTACAGTGGCTCTGTTATATTAACCTTTGAGGTTTTTCAGTGATTCTCAACAGAACGTACGAAAAATAATGTTTTTTACATATTTCTGTTGGAATTTTCTGTATATTAAGGCTGTGCTTTCGAACAATGAATTCCCTGTCGCAAGTTTAAGCGTTTAGCAAGGAGATAAACATGCTGATTCTGACCCGTCGTGTCGGAGAAACATTAATGATTGGGGATCAAGTCAGTGTTACTGTGCTTGGCGTAAAAGGCAATCAGGTGCGTATTGGTGTTAATGCTCCAAAAGAAGTTTCTGTGCATCGTGAGGAAATTTACCAACGTATCCAACATGAACGTGCCATGCATGAGCATTTACAACATCTTGATCAGGATTATCAACTTTCGTATGAAGAAGATAATAGCGATTTTCCGCGACATAATAACTTTAATCGTTAATTTTCAGAATTCTCCCCACATAATTAAAGCGACACAAGATGGTCGCTTTAATTGTATTTAAAACCTCAATTTATAAGAAATTATAAACCTAAAGCTTTTTTTACAGGTGCGTAACTACGACGATGTTGATCAATTACGCCGTGTGCTGCAATAGCTTCAAAATGCGCTTTTGTAGGATAACCTTTGTGCTTTGCGAACCCATAATCAGGATATAATTCATCTAAGGTCTTCATTTGATGATCACGTGTAACTTTAGCTAGAATACTTGCTGCACTTATCTCAGCATGAGTCGCATCACCTCCCACAATTGCTTCACATACAATATCAATCCCTTTTGGAATTTGATTACCATCTACAATTACTTTGTGTGGCGTGGTTTTTAAATTTTCGACCGCACGGCGCATTGCAAGAAATGTGGCTTGCAGAATATTCATTTCATCAATTTCAGTGTGTGTTGCTTCAGCTATCGACCAAGCTAATGCCTTTTCTTTAATCTCTATAAACAACTTTTCGCGTTTCTTTTCAGTTAATTTCTTAGAATCATTTAATCCTTCGATTGGATTATTAGGATCTAGGATCACCGCAGCTGCAACAACTGAACCCACTAGAGGACCGCGCCCTGCTTCATCTACACCAGCAACAAACATAATTTACTCGCAAAAAATTGGCTGCATTTTAGCAGCCAATCAAAGTCAATTGAATACAGAACTATTTTACCACTTCCGATACACAAGCATTCATAGTTTTAGCTACTGCTACTCCTGTTAAAGCTGTTCGCGCTTTAGAATCCACTGCAGCAAGTGCCAATTCTGAAGGTGATAAAACAGTAGGTGCATTTTTGCCAACGCATTTACAAATTTGGGTTTTCTTCTCTTGCTTCTGGGTCTTTGTCATTAATTTACTTGCAATTTTCCAAGCTGCAAAGTCATCAATATCATGATTACACTTGGTCTGTGCAGCAAACTGAATTGCAGATGTTCCTAATTTTAAATTACTTTGCTCGCCACTTTGCACAGTACCACAAGCCACCAAAGCAAACACCGTTGAAATTGCCAAAACAAATTTATTCTTATACATGTAATTACCATTTTAGTTGAATAATATCATGATTAATTTAACGTTTTAAGCATCTGAAAACGATCTAAAATTACAAGAATATATAAAATTATTTTGCTAAGAAACAAAGCCGAAAATCATTCAGCTTTGCTTATGTATCTTACTTTTATTTCTTTAATGCTTCAGACACGCAGGCATTAACAGTTTCAGCAACCACTTGATTCACAATTGTTGCTCTTGCAGTTGGATCAATTGCAGCTGTAGCCAACTCCAAAGTCGTTACACTATTGGGCGCTTTTTCACTTACACACCCACAAACATCCATCTGAATATTTTCACGCTGTTCAGTGGTCATCAAACGTGTTGCTGTTTTCCATGCAGGTAATGTATTGATTTCACTCATACATTTAGCATTAACCGCAACCTTTAATGCCGTTACACCTAACTGCTGAGATGTAGATGGTGTTGTAGAAGTATTTGTATTTGGTGCAACACATCCATTTAAAACAAATAATACTGGCAGAGCCAACAATAATTTTTTCACAACTTTTAACCTTATAGCGACTTAATTGCAGGCGTATTTTGCACAAAGCTTTTTATTAAGCAATTGACCGTGCAGACTTATTACATATTTAAACATATCGATTTCGATTAATAATCGTTGCAAGGACAAGACGCTCTGTTACATATACACCGTATGAGGAATAAATAACGCTATTTAAAATCTACAAAATCATATCACAGCTAGGATGTTGCGATGTCAACCTCAGCACAGTACTACACTCGCACAGCACAAGTTTTACATTGGCTCATGGCCGTTATTTTTATCGTTGCATGGCTTATTGGATTTTACAGTGGAAATTTTTTAAGTTATGAAGTTGATGGAACGTTTAAAGGCACTGTTATTACACTTCATAAGAATATTGCGACAACCATTATCTTTTTAGTCGTTATAAGAATTTTTTGGCGTTATACCCATCCAGCTCCACAACTACCAAATACCATGTCACCAATGATGAAAACCTTGGCACATATTGGTCATTTTCTATTATATTTAATGTTATTAGCTCTACCAATTACAGGCTGTTTATTCAGTTGGAGCGCTGGTCACCCTGCCCCTGTTTTATACTTATTTGAAATCCCCCGTCTAGTTCAAGACAATCCAGATCTATTAGCAATCGTTAAACCCCTACATATTTATATATCGTGGTTTGCGGGCTTACTCATTGCAGGTCATATTCTCGCAGCGATTAAACATCATCTCATCGACAAAGATAATGTATTGCTCAGCATGCTAAGACAACCCAAATAAAAATTGATATAAAAAAACCGCTTATCGCGGTTTTTTTATGCATTAGATTTTTCTAACTTCGGTAATCCATTTCTGCTTATCATCATCAGAAATAAACGAAGCTTCAAAAGAGTTAATCGCAAGCTGCTTTAATTCTTCATTTGATAAATTCAAAGCTTGTTGAATCGCAATAAAATTATCATTCATATATCCACCGAAATATGAAGGATCATCCGAGTTTACAGTGACATGCACACCTTTTTGTAGCAAACGACGAATGTTATGCTCAGTCATATCTTTCACGACACAGAGCTTTAAGTTACTTAACGGGCACACTGTTAATGGCATTTTCTCTGCAATTAGGCGCGTCATCAGTTGCTCGTCTTCTTCTGAACGAACACCGTGATCAATACGATTCACCTTAAGTAAATCTAAAGCTTCCCATATATACTCAGGAGGACCTTCTTCTCCAGCATGTGCGACGATCAAGAAACCAGCTTCTCGTGCTTTGGCAAAAACACGTTCAAATTTTGATGGTGGGTGCCCAACTTCACTCGAATCCAAACCTATCGCAATAATGTCATCTTTGAATGGCAAGGCTTGTTCTAACGTTTCAAACGCTTTTTCTTCACTTAAATGGCGCAAGAAACACATAATCAATTGAGAGCTAATACTCAACTTTTCTTTTGCATCGGTGCATGCACGCTTTAAACCATTTAAAACGGTAACAAACTCAACACCACGCTCAGTATGTGTTTGTGGATCAAAGAACATTTCTGTATGTACCACTCGATCTTCTGCGCATTTTTCAAAGTATGCCCAAGCTAAATCGTAGAAGTCCTGCTCATGCACTAACACATTGGCGCCAGCATAATAAATATCTAAAAAAGATTGAAGGTTATGAAAGTTATAAGCCTGTTTCACTTCTTCAACAGATTGATAAGGAATTTGAATCTGATTACGCTGTGCAATAGCGAACATCAACTCTGGCTCAAATGTCCCTTCAATATGCACATGTAATTCGGCTTTGGGCAAAGCACGAATCAGCTCGATTTGATCCATATAAACTCCACGTCTAAATAAAAAAGGGTGCTGCCTAACACGGTACACCCTTTAAAGGTTTTATCACTTAGTTTTAAGTGGCTTAGCCACCAAATGCAACAAATTTAAATACCCAAAGTGCAGCAATAATCCACACCATATAAGGTACTGTTTTTGCCTTACCCGTAAACAGCTTAACCAATGCATAACTAATGAAACCCATTGCAATACCATCGGCAATTGAATAGGTAAATGGCATAAATACGATCGTTAAAAATGCAGGTACAGCTTCAGTAATATCATCCCAATCAATGTGCGTAATTCCTTGAATCATTAACACACCGATAAATAATAGTGCTGGTGCAGTTGCAAAACCTGGTACGGATTGTGCCAAAGGAGCCAAGAATAAGCAGCCGATGAAAAGTAAAGCAACCACAACCGCAGTTAAACCTGTGCGACCACCAGCTGCTACACCAGAAGCTGATTCAATATACGGGGTGGTAGATGATGTACCCAATGCAGCTCCCGCTACAATTGCAGTTGAGTCAGCAAATAGGGCTTTCTTTAATCGTGGTAATTTACCATCTTGAAGCAATCCAGCGCGATGTGAAACACCAACCAAAGTCCCGGTACTATCAAACAAGTCAACGATAAAGAATACAAAAATAACCCCGACCATACTTGCAGTAAATAGACCTTCAAAATCCATTTGCATAAAAGTAGGTGCGATTGATGGGATATGTCCTACAACACCTTTGAATTCATTCAACCCCAGAACAGTCGCTATTGCAGTGACCACTAAAATACTGATGATGATTGCACCACGAACTTTTAATTGATGCAAAACAACAATCATTAAAAATCCGAATAATGCTAACAATACTGTTGGCTGTTTAATATCACCCAATCCAACCAATGTCGCTGGATTATCTACAATAATTCCTGCATTTTTAAGCGCAATCAATGCAAGGAAAAGACCAATTCCCCCACCAATCGCAAACTTTAAAGACATCGGAATCGCATTGACGATTGCCTCACGAATTTTAAAGAAACTGATAGCAAGGAAAACAAGACCTGAGACAAATACCGCTGCTAGAGCAGTTTGCCAAGGCACCCCCATACCCAAACACACAGAATAGGTAAAATATGCATTTAAACCCATACCTGGTGCGAGTGCGATCGGATAATTCGCCACAATCCCCATGACCAAACACCCGATTGCAGCAGCCAAACAGGTTGCAACAAACACAGCACCATGATCCATTCCGGTTTCAGAAAGAATGAGTGGATTTACAATGATGATGTAACACATGGTCAAAAATGTGGTTACACCTGCTAGAACTTCTGTTCTAAAGTTGGTTTTGTTATCACTTAATTTAAATAAGCGTTCTAACAGTCCAACTGAAGCATTAGGCGTTGTCATATAGCACCTGTTAAAATCTAAGATCGTAGAATATGAAATCTATACGCTTGTGTTTCAAATAATTTTTTGAATGTACACAAAATGGTATACAAGGCTAAAAGCAATCTACATGCCAGTTTCACGCTTGCTATACAGAGGAGATGTATAAATTTGGTTCCGATTTCAAAATGTAAAAAGCCGCATAACAAGATGCAGCTTTTTTATTTAATGGTAAATATTTTAACAGATTCTAATAAAAACTTGGACACAACCCGATAAAAAAAGCTAAATCCTGTGACATTTCACCTGAGAACTTAATTATTCGCTTCGGTAGGTCGCTAATCGAGAATGCTTCACATAATTTGGATTGTGTTGAATCGAATTTAGGCTATGTTCTGCATCGTTCACAATCTTCATCAGCTCTTGTCTTTTTTTGTTCTGCGAATCAACATAAACCGCATAACCCAAAATAAAAACAGAACAGAGAATAAGTATTGAAAGTACTATCTTCATTATTATTATCTCTAATGTATGCTTTTCTTAAATACTAACAAATGTGTACAAAAATGTATATCAATTAACACTTTTAAATCAAAAACAAATGTAATGTCACAATAATTTTTTCCGATAAAAGCTGAATTTGAACATTTTTTACACACTTAAATACTAGAATAATAAAGTATTTTAATCAACAACTTTTGCATAAATTCAATTAGATAATTTTAATATTTTACCAATTGATTAATTAATATTTATTAAATCAGTAATAAATTAAGCTTAAATAGTACCTTTATCGCTTAAAGGTACTATTTGATATTGCTAAAAATCGCTTTTAGAACTGATAGTTAACTCTTACTAAGAAGTTACGTGGTGTTCCAAGCATAGAGTCCGAACGCCAATATTCTTTGTTGGTTAAATTATTCACGGCAAGCGTAATATTCCAAGGATTTGCACTATAACCAATCGCAGCATCAAGTCGTGTAAAACCTTTTAAATCAGTGGATGTGCTATTGAGATTACCATTTGGATAAACTTTTGCATCACCCACATATGTAGCACCTAGCTCAGTATAGATTTGATCTGTCGGCAGATATCGAATAAACAAATTTCCTGTATGCATAGGTGTATTGTTGAGCGGTTTGCCAATATTTTGAGGCGTTACATCATCACGGGTAACCGTTGCATCTGTATAACCATATCCACCACGAACAAAAACATTTTCTAAAGCTTTACCGATAAAGCTAAATTCAAGTCCTTTCGATCGATGTTGACCACCGACTACCCATTCATCAGGATTATTTTGTGCATCAGGTTGATAACGAATGTTATTTTTTCGAATATCATAAACAGAAATCTGAGTGTTTAAACGGTTATCCAACCAATCACTCTTAACACCTATTTCATATTGTTCGTTGTATTGAGGTTCAGCATCATAAACACTTGGGTTCAAAGTCGGATCAATACTAATCATCCCTCGCCCACCATATGGAGCAAAACTCTTACTATATGATGTATAGAAACTGTGACTCTCATTTGGTTGCCATACAAATCCTATATTTGGACTAAAACTTTCGCCATCATAAGATTGCTTTTTGTCAGTTAGCATATTTTGCGTTTTGAATTCGAAGTGATCATATCGAGCACCCAACATCATCTTTAAACTAGGCAGCAAACTAATTAAATCTTGAATAAAAATAGCTTTATTTTCAGATTTATGTTGACTATAAGATGTCATTGGCGGACGACCATCTGCTAAATCAAAAGATTCATAATGATCATTTGGATGGTATGGGTTCATATAACCATAATATTTTCCAGCAAATTGACCACTTGAATAGTTACCTAACTTAGGATCACGATTTTCGTGTGACCAATCAGCTCCAATCATAAAATTGTGTTCAAATATCCCTGTATCAAATTTCCCAGTGATATCAAATGTATTCATAACGGTTTTATTCATGGTTTCTTGCCATGCGTAACTTTGGCGCAAATAACCATTCCAATCACAACTTTTTGGCTTAGCCTCTAAAGTTAAATCATTTTCACAATATGTTCCGCCAAAGAAATTATCAAAATTTTGATAAGCTTGACGATAACTTGCAGCCCAATGAAAATTCCAATTTGATGCAAACTCATATTTCAAATCAGTTCGCACAGTTTGCAATTCATCATCAATAAAATCGCTACTACGAGCAAATGCATTTTTGATAGAAACATTGTTTGGAAGATTTTGATACGATGGACCACGATCTGGAGTACGTTCCAATTTATCGTAGGTGTATTGGGTAGTCCAAAGTATTTTTTCATCGTCACTGCGATAGCTTATGCTTGGAGAAAGCATTTCGATCTGCGAACCAATCCCCTTACGAAAACTATTGGAATCTGCTTTTTCACCAGTTAAGCGTATAGCCCAGTTATCGTTGATGATTTGATTAAGATCTAAAGTTGCACCAATATTTTCATATGAACCAGCATACATACCTATTGAGCTTTTAGAATCAAAGTTGGCAAACTTAGTCACCATGTTGATGACACCACCACCCGCACCACGTCCATAAAGTACTGAAGCAGGACCTTTTAATATTTCAATTCGCTCAACATTTGCAGTGCTACGGCGTAGTTGACCACTTTCTCGGACGCCATCACGATAGATATCACCCTCGTCTGCTTTGAACCCACGAAGCGAAATTCCATCACCACGAGTATCGTAATTTGTTGATACACCTGGGGTTCCTTGAAGCATAACGCTTAAATCATTTGCCCCATAAATCTTATATTTTTGTACATCGATTGTGTCGATAGTCTGAGGGATATCTTTTTTCTTGAGACCATTACGTGTCACATTTGCTTGATCATAATCAATATAACTTTTGATTGGATCTAACTCGCTCATTGCTTCAATTTTAATAGTCGGCATAACTGCTGTTTGCAGACTATCTTGATTTGCAACTGCATACTGAACTTGTATAAGCATTAAACTAAGCATACTAAACCTAAATACAGGCTTAGAATTTGATTTCAAAGATGGATAAATCATAACGTTCCGAAAGACAAAAATAGGAGAAACATAAAATATTAAAACGATACAATTTTAATAAAAACAATTCTCATTTTCATCATATTTCGCAACAATACGACACTAACGTCTATTTATTAAACACACTACTTATTCATAACAATATGATTCTCAAAATTAAAGATTATTTTTTCCATTTCTAATTCTGTTCATGCGTAAATTCGATTTTTCTTCATGATTTTACATTAATCTAAGCCCATAAAAATTTGATCTTTCTTTTGGGGCATTTTCAATGCAAATCTCGCATAATTATGGAAAATTAAGTGTACTCAGCTCTACTCTACTGAGTATAAGTAGCTCACTATTTGCGACTGATACACTAACTAATACAAATTCGTCAGCAGTCGCAGAGTTACCTACTCAAGTCCTGCCAACGCTTTCTTTCAAAGCCACATCTGAGACTCAAAAACAAAAAGACCAAGATATCAGCGCAGTTGCAAAAACAATTATTACACGAGAAGAAATGCTTCAATACGGTGATCAAACAGTCATGGATGCTTTACGCCGTGCCGCAGGATTTCAAATTCCAGTATTTGGACAAGGACCTCGTGGTGGAGGTGGTGCTTCAGGCATGCGTTTTCGTGGTGGAGGTGCACCAACTTTTCTCGTAAATGGTGAACCTATTCAAAGTGGCCCACGTGGTGGGATGTCTGTCATAGATACCATTAGCCCTGAAATGATTGAAAGAATCGAAGTAACTAAACAACCGAGTGTCGCTCAGAGTTCTGTTGCATCCTCAGCTGTCATTAATATCATTCTAAAAGAACCATTGGATACACGTATAAATGGATCAGTAAAAATCGGCTATGGCTTGAGAGAAAGTGAGCAACAAGAAGCTGAACGTAAACAAATTAATGTTCAAGCAGATGGTCGTGAAAACCAATGGTCATACAGCCTTTCAGCTAACCAAATGTGGTTTGACAATACGTCTGTGACTAAAACTGAAAATTTAATCGGAACGCGACAACAGTCACGTACCGTAAATCGCAACATGCAAATGTTTGCTCCACGCTTACAATACGAACTTGATGATCAACAAAAATTAATCGCTGAATTATTTTATCGCAATATCAAGATGGAAGGCACTTCAGGAAATCAAATTCAAGATGATAAAAATGACAGTATCAAACTCAACACTCGTTACGAACGTAAAGATCAAGATCTAAGTGATAAGTTACGACTGTCGGTAGAATATCAAACGGAAAGCCAACTTACCCTTACACCTGAAACGAAGACATACACAGATGAAACCATTGATGAGTATGGTCTTGCATACGATGGAACAAGAAAGTTAGATCAAGATCGTCAAATTAAATTTGGGTTTGATGCACGAAATAATCAATTAGATAGCAATATTAGTAAAAGTCTAGATGAACAGCGATATGCCGTTTATGGCGAAGGAAGTTGGCGCTTTATTGATCGACACACGTTTACTTTAGGCGCTCGCCAAGAATGGTTAAAACGTTCGGGTTTAGTCGATTATCAAGACCAGCACCTGAGTCCTGTTTTTGCATATCGGTATGATTTAACTGATCAATGGTCACTACAAACCAATATCAGCCAAGCATTTCGGAATCCGAATGCAGACCGCCTAATTTCTAATGTGACTATCTCCACTGACAGTGATGCAGGTAGCTTAAATAATCCTGACGGTGGTGGGAATCCAAATTTAAAACCTGAAAAGATTCGTGCCGCTGAGTCCACGCTTGCTTATGATTCTGCGAGCGGTGGTATGAGCCTAACCGCGTACCATAGAGAAATTAAAGATTATATCGAAAAAGTCATTATGCTCGAAGGCGAACGCTATGTTGAACGCCCTCAAAACCAAAATAAGGCGACAACGTATGGAGTTGAACTAAGTGGTCGCTATGCATTAAAACAAACTAATGCTGGACATTCATTCATGCTAAATGGTCAGATCTCAACTGTCCGTGCAAAAATTCAGGATGAGCAAAAATCTGAGCGACTGGTCAGTGACGTTGCACCATACAATGCAAGCACTGGTGTTTCATATAGTTTTAAACCTTGGCAACTTTCTACAAGTGCAAATATCAGTTACACCCCTGAATATACTCGTGCTTTAAATAATCAACCTTATGATCGAACAACAAATGCTCGTATCAGTTTAGACCTCAGTGCAACTAAACGATTCAAAAATGGTTGGTCTGCTAGTGTAAATGCTAACAATATTTTAGGAACAAATTATAAAGAAAGATTAACTAATCAATCTGATGGGCGCTTATTTCAAGCACGAATTAATGAATCTATCCCCTCTCTTCAATTTAGTCTTGAAAAGAAGTTTTAATATTCAAGAAAGCCAGTTATCACAACTGGCTTTTTTATTCCAGTTGATGGCTATTTCTTTGATTGTATGACAGAGAAAAATTTTTAATGAGATATAAAGTTTATTTAATAGAAGCCTGTAAGAAGCTTCTAACAAACATTTCATTTCTATGATAAAAGAACATAGTATATTGTTTTAAAAGTTTATTTAACCTTCAAACATGATCACAAATAAAGCAAGCGATGCTGGCATTTTTTTATGGATGGTGTATCAAACCATGCAAAAAATGGATTTAGATGCCGCAAACATTTTTGCAAGTGTTCATTTACCTGATCAACCTCCTGACAAGTCAGTACGACGTGATAATTCTACACAAAGACGTTTCTGGGATGCTGCTGAGAAAATTAGTGAAGATTCAGATATCGGACTTCATGTCGGAGGTAATGTACCTCCATTTCGCGGTCAAGTCATAGAATATCTTTTTCTTAGTAGTCCTACCTTTGGCGAGGGATTAAAACGAACGCTACGATACCAAGCTCTTCTCACCAATGCGATGTCTTTTCAGTTAGAAGTAGTTGATCAGAATACTGTTGGATTATATGGATTAGAGCATCCTGTACGACATTATCTAGAATGTGCGATTGGTATTTTACTTAATTTTTTCAAATACATTACGAATGATGCATTCATTCCATTTCAAGTTTTACTTCCATATGAAAATGCTGCTGATCAAGAAGAATATAAAAAAGTTTGGAATTGCGATGTTTTAGTTGGTCAAAGACATGGTGCTATTTTATTTGAATCTAAAATTCTTAATTATCCTTCGCCTGCACATGAACCCGAACTATTAAAAATGCATGAACATCATGCAGAATCTCAACTTGATCTATTGAATAAGCATCAACTGATTGGAGAAATTGAGAAAATTCTTGCTAATGGTTTATTAGAATCAGGAAAATTTGATCAGAATGTTGTGGCTGAGCATCTCAACAAAAGCGCACGTAGTTTAAGAGCAGATTTACAATTACTGAATACCACCTATGAAAAAGTGATTGCTCAATATCGCGAAAGATTAGCACGACGCCTACTTTCCCAAACCGATGAGTCGATTGATCAAATTGTCTACCTAACAGGTTTTTCAGAACCTTCTGCTTTTTCGAGAGCATTTAAACGCTGGACTAAGGAAACCCCGACTGCATATCGACAACGTAAGAGAAATGGATTTGATTGATCAGGCATAAAAATACTGTCAGTGCAGTCAAAATATTTAATATTTATATTTATACACTTCGATCATTGCTTTTAGAGGTAATCTAACATGATCGGTTTTCCTGTCGGTGTTTTTGTAGCAAATGGGATGGAATGGTATTTTCACAAAGTTTGGCTACATGAATTTCCAAGTAAAAACAGAAATAGCCCTTTTTTCACACATATTGCTCACCATAAACGTGCACGTTTAAATGCTTTTCACGATGAGGGTTACGCTGAATCGATGTTTAAAAATGCTGAAATCTATAATGAGAAAACGGCATTGTTTGGTTTAACAGCCGCAGCAACGGTTTTTCTACCTGTTGCTCCATTTTTTACGGCAGGTTTGTATTATGGAATTTGGAATTATTGGAAAGTCCACGCCAAATCCCATCTCGATCCTGAGTATGCAAAGAAACGTATCCCTTGGCATTATGATCATCACATGACCAGCAATCAAAACGCGAATTGGTGTGTGACTAAACCTTGGTTTGATTACATTATGGGTACACGAGTGATGACTGATGCTTCTAAAACAGAGACCAATCTTTTGGCAATCAGCATGCCTAAATGGATGGAAAACAGGGTCAATAAATTAGCTCGTCGTTTATTGCCAAAAGCTTATGCGGAAATTGATGCAAATACTCAATCTGATCAGAAAAATCTGCGTCTAGGTATCGAAGTTACTTTATAAAAATGATTAAACATTAAATTAAAATCGAACGCTTCGTTCGGTTTTAATTATTATTCGGAAATAAATCAATGCGGACTAGATTTTGATAAAAGGTTTAGAATCAACACACCACACATAATTAATGCTATGCCGATAATTCCCCATAGATCCAATTTTTGATCATAGAAAAACCAAGCAAAGGTCGTGATGAATACAATTCCTACCCCAGACCATATCGCATAAGCAATACCAACTGGAATTGTTTTCAGGGTCAAAGATAAGCAATAAAATGCAATGATGTAACCTAAAATCACAATGATCGAAGCAAATGGCTTTGTAAACCCTTCGCTACTTTTCAGTGCAGATGTCGCAATCACTTCTGCTGTGATCGCTACAAATAAAAATATCCAACTTTTCATTTACCACACCTGCTCTATCCAAACAAACATTTCACATCTATTAATTCAATCATAAAAAAACACCCTTTAATAAAAAGGGTGTTTTCTAGTTCTAAGATCAAGAATCTATTAATAATATTTAAGCAGATTTCTTCGCCATATTATTTTTACGAATCGTAATCATCACCAACTGAACTGCTGCAGGAGTCACACCTGGGATACGGCTTGCTTGCGCTAAAGTTTCAGGGCGAACTGTTTTAAGCTTTTGAGTGATCTCGCGAGATAAACCTGAAACACCATCATATTCAAAGTCAGCTGGAATCTTCGTTTCTTCAAGGCGTTTCATCTGAGCAACATCATCATGTTGACGGTTGATATAACCTTCATATTTCACAGCAATTTCAATTTGCTCACCGACCTGTTCAGAAACCTCTGAGCCTGTAAGTTCAGCAATTTGACCAAAATTAATATTTGGACGTTTCAATAAATCAATCGCGCTGCACTCTTTACTTAGGTCCGCACCAGTCATTTCAACAAACTTTTTACCCATTGGGTTATTCGGTGCTGCCCATAAGTGTTGTAAACGTGATGTCTCGCGCTCAACAGCTTCCATTTTTTCGCTATATGCAGCCCAACGTTCGTCATCAACTAAACCGAGTTCACGACCAATTGGAGTTAAACGTTGATCTGCATTATCTTCACGAAGCATCAAACGATATTCTGCACGTGAGGTAAACATACGATATGGTTCTTTAGTCCCTAATGTAATCAGGTCATCTACCAGTACGCCCATATATGCTTGATCACGTTTTGGTGTCCACTCTTCTTGTTCCCAAGCACGACGTGCTGCATTCAAACCAGCAAGTAAACCTTGAGCACCTGCTTCTTCATAACCAGTGGTACCATTAATCTGACCAGCAAAATACAAGTTTTGAATTGCTTTAGTTTCAAGAGTAAATTTCAATGCTTGCGGGTTGAAATAGTCATATTCAATTGCATAACCTGGACGCAAGATATGAGCATTTTCCATACCGCGAATCGAACGTACAAGATTGAACTGAACGTCAAATGGCAATGAGGTTGAGATACCATTTGGATAAAGCTCATGCGTATCTAAACCTTCAGGCTCTAGAAATACCTGATGCGAATCTTTATCAGCAAAACGATGAATTTTATCTTCAATCGAAGGACAGTAACGAGGACCTACCCCTTCAATCACACCTGTATACATAGGTGAACGATCTAAACCACCACGAATAATCTCATGGGTTTTTTCACTGGTATGAGTGATGTAGCAGTTCACTTGTTCAGGGTGCATCGATACATCACCCATAAATGACATCACTGGAGATGGAAAATCACCCGGTTGTGGTGTCATCACAGAGAAATCAACAGTACGTGCGTCAATACGCGGTGGTGTACCCGTTTTTAAACGACCTACTGGAAGTTTTAACTCACGTAAACGATGCGCCAAAGCAATCGAAGGAGGATCACCTGCACGACCACCACTAGAATTTTGCAACCCGATATGAATGACACCACCTAAGAAAGTACCCGTAGTGAGTACAACGGTTTTGGTATCAAAACGAATACCCATTTGGGTCACAACACCTTTAACGGTATCGCCTTCAACAATTAAATCATCAGCAGCTTGTTGGAAAATATCCAAGTTCGCTTGGTTTTCTAAAGTATGACGAATGGCAGCTTTATAACGAACACGATCTGCTTGAGCACGCGTCGCACGCACAGCAGCACCTTTGCGCGAGTTTAAAATACGGAATTGAATACCGCCCTTATCAGCAGCAAGCGCCATTGCACCGCCAAGCGCATCTATCTCACGAACTAAGTGCGATTTACCAATACCACCAATCGCTGGGTTACAGCTCATCTGCCCCAAAGTCTCAATATTATGCGTCAACAATAATGTTTGTCTTCCCATACGAGCCGCCGCAAGCGCAGCTTCCGTACCAGCGTGACCGCCACCAATTACGATAACGTCGTAAACTTTAGGATAGTGCATAGTGGTAATGTGTATTTAAAAAATGACAGAGTATTATACAGAAGTTTTCTATTAAGTTGACAAAATCCGTCAATATTCTTGTAATCCCCATCTGCTTAGCTTGATTTAAATATATACAAAATAAAACTTAATGTTGCACTTTTCATGCATTGTTAACACATGGACTTATAACTATTAACCTGATATCCACTGTTCCGATTCAAAAAATTCTTATCATTATTAGTGCATAACAAATACTTTAGGAAAATGATATGAACACTAAGCTTTTATTTTCGACGCTTATTTGTAGCCTGTGTTTTGCTGTAACAGCACAAACCAATGCAAAAACCACAGTTGATGCACAAACTCAAAAGTATCAACAAGTATGTAAGGGCAAAAAACAAGGTGATATGATTTCATTTGCCTACAAAGGTGTTGTCTTTAATGGTACATGTGAGCCAAATGAAGCTGGTAAATTAGCATTCCAACCTCCAATGCCTGCGAATAATGCAATGCCTGAAACTCAAACTAAGATTTCAGAAACACAATCAGAACCTCGACCAGTGAGTGCGCCTGTTCAGCCTATGGAAATGACACCTCCTCCAATGGAACAATCAGCTCCACAAATTGAACAAACAGCTCCATAAGAAATTGGACACCTATATATAGTTATATAAGGATGCTGTTCAGCATCCTTATTTTTTGTTCAGGCTATATCAAAAGAATTATGTTTGGAAAAACATCTTAAAATTGTAATCAGTCTATTTTATAATCCCTCTGCATGGTCTGAATCTATTACAATAACCAAAATACATTAACTTAGGTTTTCCTGTGAACTGGCTACAAATTCATATTACTGTCGATCAAGAACAAGTTGAACTAACTGAAACTTTGCTCCTTTCTTTGGGTGCTGTAAGCGTTACGCTAGATGATGCCGAAGATCAAGCACTGCTTGAGCCATTACCAGGTGAAACCCCTCTTTGGAATAAAGTCATTGTAACGGGCATTTATCAACAAGAAGAAGATGACCCAATTGATGTTGATACTTTAGAAGCATTTTTAAAAGCACAACTCCCTGATGTTCCAATGCGCCATGAGTATTTAGAAAACCAAGTTTGGGAACGCGCATGGATGGATTATTACGAACCAATTCAAATTAGTGAAAAATATTGGATCGTACCAGAATGGTTAGAGCCACCTGAAGCAGATGCAACCAACATTAAACTGGATCCAGGCTTAGCATTCGGTACAGGTAACCATGCCAGTACATTCCTATGCTTACAATGGCTAGGTAAGACTGATGTAAAAGATAAAATCGTGATTGATTACGGCTGTGGGTCAGGCATCTTGGGTGTTGCTGCTCTTCTATTAGGTGCTAAAAAAGTATATGCCACAGACATTGATCCACAGGCTGTTCTAGCAACAAAACAAAATGCAGAGTTGAATGGTGTACTTGAGCGTCTGTACGTTGGCTTACCAGAAGAATTCAATAACGAGTTTAAAGGTCAACAATCGGACATACTAGTTGCAAATATTCTAGCTGCACCTCTAATGGCTTTAGCGCCTGAATTCTCAACTTTAATTAAAAATGAGGGAGAGTTCGCACTTGCCGGTGTAATCGAAGAGCAAGTTGCTGATGTTTCTAGTGTTTACTCTGAGTTTTTTGATATATTAGAGATCGAAAAGCGCGAAGAGAACTGGTGTCGCATTTCAGGAAAACGCAAAACAACAATTTGAGAATATTGTTCCTCATGAGTGAAAAACAAACCCGCTGCCCTAAATGCTCAACCGTGTATAAAGTGACCCCTTCACAACTCAGTGTTGCTCAGGGCATGGTTTGTTGTCCTAAGTGCGTTATTAACTTTAATGCACTGACCAATCTTTTAAATACAGAGACAAACGAAACGATTCCTACACAAACCAATCGTTCACTATTCTCCTCTATCCAACCTGATAGCAGCTTTGCTGAAAAGCAAATGCAGATTTTAAGTATTTTCGATCAAAAAATTGAAAACTCAAATATCGATCTTTTGACCTATCTAAACAATTTAAATTATTTTAATACTGAGCCAGTCACAGCATTACCAAATTTAAATTTATCCGAAGATGCTTTATTGGTTGATCATGAACCAACATCAAAACAACACGGTTGGCTATATTACAGTCTTTGGGGAATCGGTAATATTGTCCTCATTTTGGTATTCGCTTTCCAAATCTTATGGTTTAACCCAAAGCTTATGCATGAAAGCCCTGCTTTAAACCGTATCTTTAACTATGCATGTGGTGTTTTGACTTGCAAAACACTTGATGAACAATATAAATATCTAAGTTTTGAGAAAGTTAAAGTTAAACGCTACAGTAAAAACGAAACAATGTTTTCGGGTGTGCTGATCAATCATCATAAAGATAGTGTCTTGATTCCTTCGATTAGACTCATCCTTAAAGACAAAGGTGAGACAGTTACGGATATCACACTCAAACCCCAAGACTATTTAGTAGACAGTCTAAAACCGATTCAACGCATCCCTTCAAACAGCCCATTTAAATTCGAATTTACCGTTGAACAAAGTAAAAATAGCTTCGACAACTATAGTTTAGAAATTGTACAGCCCTAAAAGCATAAAAAAGTGACAAAAAAATAAAAAAAAGTGCAGTTAATTTGCTCACTTTTTCGCAGACAGTGGTATGATACGCGCCACGAATGCTTTGACCTACTTACTCCTCGTTATTTATAAACAATAAAATCGTTAAACGAACTGTGCTTTAATTCTATAAGCGCATTGTTGGTTTTTTTGTTTTTGAAAGTAGGCTGTAACAAATATTTAACTATTGTTACGCTTATTTTTTACACAATTCGAGGATTTGTGGCAAGCTAATAGTCCTTTTGTTTTAGAGTCACTGTTTTAGGATCTAAAACAGGGCTCAGTAATTTAGACCACATTTATATATCACTTTACCCAAGTGATATTTGATTTTTCGGATTAACACGCATGAATAGCAAATCTCCTATTTTTACGGCTCAATCTGATGTCGCTCTTCGCATCCATGTAGATCGCGCAGTTCGTCATTATTTTGCACAGTTGCAAGGTGAGCAACCATCTCAAGTATATGACATGGTTTTAGCAGAAATGGAGAAACCTCTTTTATCTGTGGTCTTAGAATATACTCGTGGCAATCAAACTCGTGCTGCCGAGATTTTAGGCCTTAACCGTGGTACTTTGCGTAAAAAGTTAAAAGCTCACGGTTTAATGAGTGAATAATTGATAAAATGCTCACGTTCTCGTGGGCATTTTTTTATGCTTAATTGTTTTAATCTGTAGACTTCAAACTGTTGACCAAAATCATGACTATCAAACGTGCTTTAATCTCTGTTTCCGACAAAACTGGAATCGTTGAATTCGCTCAAAACCTTGCTGCTCTAGGGGTAGAGATCTTATCTACTGGCGGTACTTATAAGTTGCTTAAAGACAACAACATCGCTGTCGTAGAAGTTTCTGAGCATACAGGTTTCCCTGAAATGATGGATGGTCGTGTAAAAACACTACATCCTAAAATTCATGGTGGTATTTTAGCTCGTCGTGGTCTGGACGAAGCTGTAATGCAAGAACACAACATCGATCCGATTGATTTGGTGATTGTAAACCTTTATCCATTTGCAGCTACAGTTGCAAAACCAAACTGCTCTCTTGCAGATGCGATTGAAAATATCGATATCGGCGGTCCAACTATGGTTCGCGCCGCTGCGAAAAACCATGCTTCAGTTGGTATCATTGTGAATGCATCTGACTATGATGCTGTAATTGAAGAGTTAAAGACAAATGGAGCTCTTTCTTACGAGACTCGTTTTGATTTAGCAGTTAAAGCATTTGAACATACTGCTCAATATGATGGCATGATCGCATCTTATTTAGGAGCACGTGTTGGTAAAGCTGAGGGTGAAGCAGATTTATTCCCTCGCACATTCAATACGCAGTTAAATAAAGCACAAGATTTACGTTATGGTGAAAATCCACACCAAAATGCAGCGTTCTATGTTGAAGCAAATGCTCAAGAAGCATCAGTTTCAACTGCAAAGCAATTACAAGGTAAAGAACTTTCTTATAACAACATCGCTGATACTGATGCTGCACTTGAATGCGTAAAATCATTCGCTAAACCAGCTTGTGTCATCGTTAAACATGCAAACCCATGTGGTGTTGCTGTTTCTTTAGATGGCATTAAAGCAGCTTATGACCTTGCATATGCTACAGATCCAGAATCAGCATTCGGTGGCATCATCGCATTTAACCGTGAATTAGATGTAGAGACTGCTCAAGCGATTGTTGATCGTCAGTTTGTTGAAGTGATTATTGCTCCAAGCATCGCAGAAGGTGTACTTGAAGTCACTGGTGCGAAGAAAAATGTCCGTGTCATGGTTTGCGGTGAGCTTCCAGCGATTGATGCACGTGCGCCGCAACTTGATTATAAACGTGTCAATGGTGGTTTGTTAGTTCAAGATCAAGACTTAGGCATGATCACTAAAGATGATCTTAAAGTTGTGACTAAACGAGCGCCAACTGAACAAGAAATTGATGACATGATTTTTGCTTGGAAAGTTGCAAAATATGTGAAATCAAACGCAATTGTTTATGCCAAAAACCGTCAAACCATTGGTGTAGGTGCAGGTCAAATGAGCCGCGTGAACTCTGCTCGTATTGCTGCGATCAAAGCTGAACATGCTGGTTTAGTGGTTGAAGGTGCAGTTATGGCATCTGATGCATTCTTCCCATTCCGTGATGGTATTGATAACGCTGCAAAAGCTGGTATCAAATGTATCATCCAACCAGGTGGTTCTATGCGCGACGAAGAAACGATTGCTGCAGCAGATGAAGCTGGTATTGCAATGGTCTTCACTGGTATGCGCCACTTCCGTCACTAATAGATTTAAAAAATCCCTCTTGCGATGTTTTAGTTGCATCTCAAGGGGGAATTTTCTATTTTTAGTGGATGTACTTGAGATACTTAAAAAGGAAATAAATTAATAATGAATATTTTAGTTTTGGGTAGCGGTGGCCGTGAACATGCACTTGCATGGAAAATCGCACAAGATGCACAAGTGACTAAAGTTTTTGTTGCGCCAGGCAATGCCGGTACTGCAACTGAAGACAAATGTGAAAACGTTGAACTTGATATTTTAGATAATCCAGCAATTATTGCTTTTGCCAAAGCAAATGATGTTGCTTTAGTGATCGTAGGACCTGAAGCTCCATTAGTAAACGGTGTTGTGGATGCAGCACGCGAAGCTGGTCTAAAAATTTGGGGTCCAACTCAATACGCAGCTCAGCTTGAAGGTTCAAAAGCATTCGCTAAACATTTCTTAAAACGTCATAACATTCCAACTGCTTTTTATGATGTATTTACTGAAGTGGATGCTGCTAAGGCTTATGTCGAGCAGAATGGCGCCCCTATTGTAATTAAAGCTGATGGTTTAGCTGCAGGTAAAGGCGTTATCGTTGCGATGACTAACCAAGAAGCTTTTGATGCCATTGATGATATGTTAGCGGGCAACAAATTCGGTGATGCTGGATCGCGTGTTGTGATTGAGCAATTCCTCGAAGGTGAAGAAGCAAGCTTCATTTGCATGATCGACGGTAAAAACATTTTACCGATGGCAACTTCACAAGACCATAAGCGTATTTTTGAAGGTGACCAAGGTCCAAATACGGGTGGTATGGGTGCGTATTCTCCTGCTCCAGTTGTTACACCGGAAGTATTTGAACGCGTAATGAACGAAGTTATGCGTCCTACTGTTGATGGTATGGCAGCAGATGGTCATGTTTATACTGGTTTCTTGTATGCTGGTTTGATGATTGATGAACAAGGTCAACCACGTGTGATCGAGTTTAACTGTCGTTTTGGTGATCCTGAAACTCAACCAATCATGATGCGTTTAAAATCATCTTTAGTTGATTTAGTAGAAGCTGGTATTGCTGGTAACTTGCCAAGTGAAGCCGAATGGGATGATCGTAAATCAATCGGCATTGTACTTGCAGCTGAAGGATATCCTGAAACTGTACGCAAAGGTGATGTGATATCAGGTATTGGTCAATCTCCAGAAGATACAAAAATTTTCCATGCAGGTACTGCAACAACTGAAGATGGTCATGTGATTACTGCAGGTGGTCGTGTGCTTTGCGTAACTGCGCTTGGAGACACCGTTCTAGAAGCTCAAATCAATGCACTAGAAGTATGTGGTCAAGTGACATTTACAGGTATGCAGTATCGTAGTGATATTGGTTATCGCGCAATTGCACGTGAAAAAGCAGAATAAGCTTTGGTTAATTAACAAAAGCCTTCTTCGGAAGGCTTTTTTATTCTTTAATGAGCATAAAAATCATTTCCTTATTCATTATTTAAATATTAAATTCAGAAAAATATATATCACTAATTCAATAAAATCTGACATTTCCACCATTAGAAAAAACTACAAAAGTATCATTTATTTACTTTTACCAAAATTAAACTATTTTTCTAATAATCATATATTTATACCCACAAGTACAAAATAGAACACTATAACAGAACCCAAATTATTGTTATGATTGCCAAAATTTTCGGCGAGTACTTTTAGTTTTATACATATTCTTTTATATATGAATAAGAATATGAAATTTAACTCGAAAAGTATCAGCTAATCTCGATTTGATATGAAAATTATTGAACCAGTATGCTTAAGTCAAATCCTTAAGATCAACGTTCTTGATTTTCTGTTGTTGCAAATAATCCGATCAGTCGCCTGTTCATAACACTAAATTTTGAACCGACTCACCTCTTTGTAACAAGAACCCTATAGCTCTTAAGTAATGCATTAGCGGATTATTTACTAAGCATTATTCCGATTAGGATTTACACATGAAAAAGCTAATTAGTCTTTTTTTAAGTGTGTCTGTGTTATTACTTGCAGCGTGCAGTAAACAACCTGACACCAAAGCAGAACAAAAAAATGAAGCGGGTGGATTACAAACCGTTGTAATGGCATCAACAGGTTCAGATGCTGATATTTGGCGTTTTATTGCGACCTTGCCAGAAACTAAAGCTGCTGGTATCAAGCTTGAAGTGAAAAACTTTACAGACTATGTAGCTATGAATACAGCTGTAGCAAATAAAGAAGTCGATGTGAATGCATTCCAATCATATGCTTACCTTGTTGCTTTTAATGCTTCAAATCAAGATAAGATTGCACCAGTATCAACGACGTACTTAGAACCTATGGGCATCTATTCAAGCAAAGTCAAAAAAGTTGAAGAGTTTGCTGAAGGTGCTTCAATCGCAATTCCAAACGATGCTGCAAACGAAGCTCGTGCGTTATTGTTATTACAAAGTGCTGGTTTGATCAAATTAAAAGCTGACTTTGATCCAGCAAAAGGCACACCAAGCGATATTATCGAAAATACGAAAAAACTCGATATTAAACCAATTCAAATGGCAACTGCTGTACGCGTTAAAGATGAAGTTGATGCGATTGTATTGGGGAATACCCTTGCAATGGAAGGTGGTTTAAATGTTCTAAAAGATTCTATCTTTTATGAACCAATTGACCAAAGCACGAAGCTGAATGTCAACATTTTAGCTGTAGCTGATTCAAGAAAAAATGATCCTGTATTACAAAAGCTTGGAACTCTTTATCACACTGAAGCGGTGAAAAAATATGTTCAAGAACATTTTGCTGGTACGAAAGTTGACGTGAATAAACCTATTAGTTATCTCACAGAAACAAATTCGTAATATAATCTGTATAGGAAACAGGCAAATCACTTTGCCTGTTTTTTTCATTTTTGCTTAGTATTGACGATATGATCCAATTTAAAAATATTTCAAAGCATTACCAGCTAAAAGGTCAAACGATCAACGCTCTGGATCAAATTAATTTAGAGATTCCAGAAGGCAGTATATTTGGCATTATTGGGTATAGTGGTGCGGGGAAAAGTACGCTAATACGTTTGATTAATCTGCTTGAACGCCCTACTCAAGGTCAAGTCATTATCAATCAGACTGATTTTACGGCTTTAGATGCCCGTAGCCTTCGTCAAGAACGTGCAAATATTGGCATGATCTTCCAGCATTTCAATTTGTTACAGACCAAGACAGTATCTGAAAATATTGAGATGCCACTAAAATTACTGGGTCATAGCAAAGTTGAACGTGAAAAGCGTTTGAATGAGCTGTTAGACTTTATTGATCTAAAACATAAGAAAGATGCATATCCAGATGAGTTGTCTGGCGGTCAAAAGCAACGCGTGGGTATTGCACGTGCACTTGCCAATCATCCTAAAATCCTGCTTTGCGATGAGGCAACTTCCGCTCTAGATCCTCAAACCACAAAATCAGTACTAGCATTATTAAAGAAGATTAATAAAGAGCAGAATATTACGATTGTTATGGTGACCCATGAAATGGATGTAATTGAATCTGTTTGCGATTATGTTGCGGTCATGGAAGCGGGCAAAGTGATTGAAACTGGTCCAACTTTAGATATTTTCAGTCAGCCTCAACATCCCACAACCAAAACCTTTATTCAGACTGTTTTACAACAGCAATTGCCGATTAATATTTTAGATAATTTAGAACATCAAAATCACAATAGTATCTATAGCTTGCAATTTCTCGGCACATCAGCCCAAGAAACTGTTATTCAAGCCGTCATTAAAAAATTCGATATCAGCTTAAATATTCTTTTTGCAAACATGACTGAAATTAATGGCACTGTAATCGGACAAATGTTTATTCAACTTTTGGGCGATCAACTCATCATTCAGGAAGCAATCAAATTTCTTGAGGGTCAAGGTGTAAAAGTTGAGCAATCAGGAGTCAGTCAATGAGAGATTTAATTGTTCAGTGGCTCACTGAAGTGACAGCTCCTTTTTGGAAAAGTGCTTTAACAATCGACCAGTTTGTTACAGCTTTGCAAGAAACATTTCAAATGGTTTTCTTCGCCCTATTGTTTGGCTGCATTTGGGGATTCATTCAAGGCATAACTTTTGTTGTTACGCGTACAGGTGGTATTTTGCAGAATAAAGCAATTTACTATGCCATAAACCCCATCGTAAACGCACTCCGCTCTTTGCCCTTTATTATTTTACTGATTGCTGTTATCCCATTGACTAAACTGTTAGTCGGCACATCAATTGGGACATGGGCTGCGATCGTACCTCTAACGATTTATGTAGGACCATATTTAGGTCGTCTCATCGAAACATCTTTGCTTGAAGTGAACGAAGGGATTGTTGAATCTGCACAAGCAATGGGAGCTTCACCTTGGCAAATTATTTTCAAGTTTATCATTCCTGAAGCACGTAGCTCCCTTATTCTTAACTTAACCACTGGCACAATTTCTTTAATTGGCGCAACGGCGATGGCAGGTGCAGTTGGTGCGGGCGGTATTGGTGATTTAGCGATTTCATACGGTTATCAACGCTTTGATACTAGCGTGGTCATCTTAACCGTGATCGTGCTATTGCTTTTAGTTCAATTCGTTCAATCTTTTGGTGACTGGTTAGCTAAACTTCGATAAGTTAAAACATCAAAAAACTCTCAAAATGATCTTAGTTTATTTTGAGAGTTTTTTATTTACATAGGATAGTAAATCTCATTTGCAGCCTTGAAGGTATTTACATGTAATGGTACCAAATCCTCTAATTGTTGATATCCACCAGCCAAAACAAACAAAATTGGGATTTTCATTTTTTTTGCCATATCAAAAACCAAATAGTCTCGAGCATATAACAATTCTGTCGTAAACCATTTAGACCCATACTTATCATGCTGATGGCAATCCATCCCTGCTTGATAAATAATTAAGTCTGCTTCCCAACGTGAAGCGTATTGAAATGCCTCATATACAGCTTCACGATATAAATCAAAATTCCCTTGTTTAGGATGTATATAGCGCGTCAGACTACGCTCACCAGCTTTACAACCAAATCGAATCCCAAAAATTCCAAAATTCACAAGATTACTCATGCGGTTAGTAAAAATGGCAGTACCATCACCACCGTGTTGGTCACAATCCAAAATAAAAATGCGCTTTTCTGGATATTGTTTTGCCACCAATGCTAGACCATTAAAAGTACAATATGCAGCACCCGACTCATAACTAGCATGATGAAAACCTTGGGCGATATTGGCTGCCACACCCTCTTTAAAAGCGATCTCAGCAGCAACCAACTGTCCTGCTTGCACTGACAAAATTGCATCACGCAATTGTTCATTCCACGGTTTAAATCCTTGGATAGTTGCGAAAGAACTTTCACCTGTTACAAAGGCGTCAACAAACTGAGGGTTGTGTAACTTTTTTAAAATCTCAACATCTATTATTCCAGGATCAACAAATTCTACCATTTGTTGCTGGTGCAAGACCTCCGCCACAGCTGAAAGCTTCTCCATACTGTTAGTATGTGTCTTTGCGTAATATCGAGGTGAATAACAAGCTTTTAGCATGGATGCTCTACGCATAACTGATCTCGAGCAATTTCCATCAATTGACTCAATTCAGTTGAATCAGGTCTAAATAGCCCATTATCGACTTGTTGCTTGAAATGATAACCAAAGGCGCGCGCTCGATTTTGAGGAGATACAGCTAATGTCGTCAGTCTTAAAAACCAAAAACCATTCATCTGAGAAATCGGAATCACATAGCCTTTATATTGCTTATTCTTTGATTTTTCTAAGTTCTCTATCTCATATTGCGCAGAAAACAAACTCCCTGCTGGTAACCGTACACCATTCATGATCAAAGGAACTAAACTGATACAGGAATGATTATCACCCATATTCATTTTTTCCATCATTATCGGTTGATCATGTGCATCTACAAAAATATTTATCTCGCCTTGTCTAAGAAGTCGATGATGTGCAATTCTTAAAAAGAACTTCTCCGCCATAGGACAGGAACCTACTTTAGGCTTCTCGGTCAGCGCAAGACATTCGATCATATCTAAGACTGTTGAATCTTGTGGAAGAATAATATCTGCAAGTAACTGACATATCAGTATACTTTCTTCTAACTCTGCATATTGATGTAGTGTTCTTAATTTCGATTGAAAATCATATTCTTGTTGTAGGTTTTGGGTAAATGTTTCTTGGGGATTCAAACGAGTTAAACTCTCAATCACTTGTGGATTTTGATCCAAATTGCGCCATGTAGATAACTCCAAACCATATGACGAAGATTGATTTAAAATATTTCTTAGTGCTTTGGTATCGTAGTCATCAAAAATGCGTAAGTCTTGAAAGCCAATTAAATCACGTGGTTGTGAAACAAACTCCGCTATTACCCGTGTGGCTTGTGTATAACCACATCCCCGTCTTTCAGTTTGATGGCTGAAATGTTCATTCAACATTTCAGTGAGTTTTGCTGATAAGGGATGCAAATATTTTTTAAAAATAGTGACAACTTCATGATCAACTAATTCAGACATAGTACCCCCTCATTCTTCTTATATCCCACAAGCACCACTTCATCCCTTTCATATATTCATAATTATTTATTTAGATATATTAGCTCGAGTTTATTATTCAAATATCGAGTTTCCGCTCTTTGTCAAAGCCCCATAAAAATCATGATCTTATAAAGACTTCTGATCTCATATTCATGCAATTTACTACACTTGTCAACCTTAAATACAACCCTAGATTAGATAGGTCATATAATGACGTGAAAGGTCAATAAGTCACTTGATAAGCTGTTCATGCTTTTGCACTTGTCACAATTTGGACTTACACTGTTAAGTAATGATTTTCTGATTGATCTACAAAAGTTATTTTAATAACTGTTTAGGGATGGTTTATGCAATACAAAATCCACGTTATCGATGTTAAAAACAACCTAAAAAATTACATTTGGTTGTTAGAAGATACACGTACAAATGAAGTGATTGTTGTAGATCCAACAGAAGCGAAACTAGTCACGGATTTTTGTGAAACACATCAATTACACCTTAAACAAATTTGGCTGACGCATTGGCATCCAGACCATACAAATGGCGTAGAAGGCTTGTTGGCTGAGCAAAACATCTTGGTTTATGGTCCGCGCGATGAGCTCAGTAAAATTCCCTATATTTCAAACCCTTTACAGCATGATTATCATTTTTTCTTTAATGATTTAAAAATTGAAGTGATTGCAACTCCTGGGCATACTTTAGGTCATATCACTTATTTTATTGAAGAAATAGATTCTTTGTTTTGTGGAGATACTTTGTTTGCAATGGGATGCGGTCGCTTATTTGAAGGTACTGCTGAGCAAATGTATCATTCATTAAATAGATTGGCAGCTTTGCCTATTCAGACAAAAGTATATTGTACTCATGAATATACACTTTCGAATGCTGAATTTGCGTTAACCATAGAACCTCACAATGTTGCTCTTCAAGAACGTTTCGAGCAAGTCAAAATGCTAAGAGAATCAGATCAAATCACTCTACCCTCTACAATAGAACTTGAGCTAGAAACTAATCCATTTTTACGCACAGAAAATGCTGAAGAGTTTGCCCGCATTCGCAGTCTTAAAGATCAATTTTAAAATTTTAGGTTAATCAATAATTTCATTTTCCTACCTAGCCACATTGTGGAAAATGAAATTATTTTTTACATATATTTTCACAGATTTATTGCTTTTCAGCTTATCAAATATCACTTCAATAATTTATTTTTTCAATATAATACAATTATTTATTTTTAAATTCTCAAAAATTAGTATTAAAAATTTACTCTAGTTTTACATTATTTACATCTAGAAAAATAAATATATGCAATCCCCCTTTAAAAAAAATTCATCAACCCCTATTAATGAATAATGATTCACAAGGAGTACTGGTTATGAAAAACAGAGTTGTTAAAGCAAAAAATTTATTGGCTTTCCGTATTTGGTTAGAAAAATTAGGTTATTCGGTGAAAAATTTAGCAGACAATCGCGGGTTCACTTTCAGTTTTAAAAAAGAATACGGCTTGGTTACAGGTGACTTATCAGGAAATGCTTTAGCAATGCAACTCGGTGAAGAATTTGAAGACCATTTAAAAGCATAATGTTCATACTAATTATTTAGGGTTTCAAACGGACATGAAACCCTAAAGCATAAAAGAGACCTAATCAAACTTTGCTTTTTTAATTTCAATCTCTCACTTTATAACCATCTCTCGAAAAAATAACATTGGAACAAAACAGTTTTCCAAGTATTATAATGTCCTAGTCGAGGGATGCTGCGACATTTGATTTATGACTATAAATCACATGCCAGGCTCGACGATCGGTTAAACATTCGTTTTAACCAACAACGGCATCCGCGAACTGAATGATCAATACTATTTTTTCTAGGAGATCCTGATGAACGCGGTGAATGCTTCATTTACAGATTATAAAGTTGCTGATATTTCCCTTGCTGACTACGGTCGTAAAGAGATCAAACTTGCTGAAGCAGAAATGCCAGCTTTGATCGGCTTACGTAAGCGTTATGCAGCTGCTAAACCACTTGCTGGCGCTAAAATTTTGGGTTGTATTCATATGACAATCCAGACAGCAGTTCTTATTGAAACTTTGATTGAACTCGGTGCGGAAGTTCGTTGGACTTCATGTAACATCTTCTCAACACAAGACCATGCTGCTGCTGCAATTGCTGCTCGTGGTATTCCTGTTTTTGCTTGGAAAGGCGAAACTGAAGAAGAATATGTGTGGTGCTTAGAACAACAAATCAATGTGAACGGCAAGCCTTGGGATGCCAACATGATTTTGGACGATGGCGGTGACTTGACTGCACTTGTTCATGACAAATACCCTGCTCTTTTAGAGCGCATCCACGGTATTACTGAAGAGACCACAACAGGTGTACAACGTTTGTTGGAAATGTGGAAAGATGGTTCTCTTAAAGTTCCTGCAATCAACGTTAATGACTCGATTACTAAGTCTAAAAACGACAACAAATATGGTTGCCGTCACTCATTAAATGATGCAATCAAACGTGCAACTGATATGTTACTTTCTGGTCGCCGCGCTTTAGTGATTGGTTATGGCGATGTAGGTAAAGGTTCAGCTCAGTCTTTACGTCAAGAAGGCATGATTGTTCGTGTGACAGAAGTAGATCCTATCTGTGCAATGCAAGCATGTATGGATGGTTACGAGGTTGTTTCTCCATATAAAAATGGCGTTCAAACTGGCAAGAAAGAAGACATTAACCAAGACTTGTTATCAAATACCGACCTTGTTGTCACAACTACTGGTAATTACCACGTGTGTGATTCAGCAATGTTAGACAGCTTAAAAGCTGGCGCTGTGGTATGTAACATTGGTCACTTTGATACTGAAATCGACACGGCATACTTACGTGGTTATAAATGGGTTGAAGTGAAGCCTCAAGTTCACCAAGTGTACCGCTCAGAAGATGAAAATAACTATCTCATCCTTTTATCTGAAGGTCGTTTAGTGAACCTTGGAAATGCAACAGGTCACCCATCACGCGTTATGGATGGTTCTTTTGCAAACCAAGTGCTCGCACAAATGCATCTTTTCGCTGAGAAATTTGCAGATTTACCAGCTGATCAAAAGCAAGCGGCGATTCGTGTTGAAGTTCTTCCTAAGAAATTAGATGAAGAAGTCGCAGCGGCAATGGTTGCAGGCTTTGGTGGTATAGTAACTCAATTAACTCAAGTTCAAGCTGATTATCTTGGTGTACCTGTTGAAGGTCCATTCAAATCTGACGCTTATAAATACTAAGAGAATTAGGGCAGACGTTTCACGGACTGCCCTTTTTTATAAAATCTTCTCAGTAATTTATAAAAGGATTTGAAATGACGAAACGAGTGCCTATTTCTTTCGAGTTTTTCCCACCGAAAACTGATGCTGGTGCAGAAAAATTACGTGTTGTTCATCAAGAGTTACAACTTCTCAACCCTGAGTTTTTTTCTATTACTTATGGTGCTGGTGGCTCAACCCGTGAACGTACTTTAGCAGCGATTAATGATTTTAATGGTAAGGGCACACCAGTTGCACCTCACCTTTCTTGTATTGGTGACGACAAAGCACGTATTGCTGAACTTCTTGATCTTTACAAATCACAAGGAATTGACCGCATCGTTGCACTAAGAGGTGACTTGCCTTCTGGTCAGGTTGGCTTAGGTGAACTTCCGTATGCTCAAGACTTAGTTCGATTCATACGTGAACATTCAGGTGATCACTTTCATATCGAAGTTGCTGCGTATCCTGAAATGCATCCACAAGCTGAAAGTTTTGATGCAGACATCCAACGTTTCGTCGAAAAAGTACAAGCAGGTGCAAATGCAGGTATTACCCAATTCTTCTTTAATCCTGATGCATATTTCTATTTCATCGAACGCTTAGCGAAATTAGGAATTAATATTCCTATCGCACCGGGTATTATGCCGATCACAAATGCAAGCAACTTGATTCGTTTTGCGGATGGTACAGGTGCAGAAATCCCACGTTGGATTCGCAAGCAACTTGCAGCTTATGGTGATGACAGCGCAAGCATTAAAGCATTTGGTCACGAGGTCATCGTTAACCTTTGTGAACGTTTAATTGCTGGTGGAGCACCTACGCTACATTTTTACTCAATGAACCAAACTGAACCAACCCGACAACTTGTTGTTGATTTAGGTTTAAACTAATTTCTACGAGCACGACCCAAGCATGAATCGTTTTTATATCGAAACTGAACTAAATACTGGCAACACGATTGAATTAACTGAGTCAGTATTTCATCATTGGGTTCGTGTACTTCGTGCGAAAGTGCAAGAACAAGCCATCTTTTTTAATGGAAATGGTGGTGAATATCGTGTAACGCTAACTGAAATTAACAAGAAAAATGCTTTCGTATCTGTTGATCATTTTGAAGAAATCGATCGAACTGCACCATTCAAGGTGATTTTGGGTCAAGTGATGAGCAAAGGTGATCGCATGGATTATGCGATTCAAAAAGCAACTGAACTTGGTGTGACAACGATTCAATTATTAACCAGTGATCGTTGTGAAATGCGTCTTAAATATGACCGTGATCAAAAGAAATTAGACCATTGGCAATCAGTTGCAGTCGCAGCCTGTGAACAATGTGGAATGAATATTGTGCCTAAAGTTTTAGCTCCAATTTCAATCGAGGAATGGATTCAAACAGATCTGCCAATATCGCGTTTTGTAATGGCGCCGAACAAAGATCAGAAAAATGTATTACTAGATGCACAACCAGAACTCGCTTTATTGATCGGCCCAGAAGGTGGTCTGAGTGAATCAGAAATTGGGCTATCGAATCAACATGGCTTTGTAAATTGGTGTATCGGAGATCGTGTTCTAAGGACAGAAACAGCTCCGGTCGTGGCTTTATCAATTTTAAATTATCACTTTGCTAGCAATTGATTCATTTCATTTGCTTTCAGTTGTCTTTAGCGTTAATTTAAAACAAAACTCTATAGTGTTTACAAAAAAATAAAGACTGTGAACACTGATAAAAAACGAAAAGGATTATTCTTTATATGTCAGGGGTTCTGGAAAAAAATTTGCCACAATTTATATATACGGATCAGATTAATTATCCTAACCATATACGTCTATTTGTTGTAAGCGTAATCTTCATTATTTTAATCGATTATTTTTTATTCGGTTTTTTCTATTCATTTGATTTAAACATCTTCTCTATTTGGACGATAAGTTCACTAATTGTATTAAGTATTTTTTTAATTATCTGCAACTTCTCGCTTAAACATTACACATCTGTTCGTCATGCTAAAAAAACCAATCTGACTTTTCAACTGATTTGTCTTTCTATAGGTAGCTTACTGGGTGTAGGCAGTGTGGTTATTAGCCAACTGCTTATTAAAGATGTTCCCCATCTCTCACATTCTCACATTCTCACATTAACTGCACTACTCCTCACTTCATCACACATTATTTCGCTGACCTTTTTAACTCAGCATATTCGTTATTTTTTCTTGTTTTTTATTCCTAGTGTTTTCCCTCTTGTTCTTTCTCAGATTATAAACAGAGACCAAGAACATACTTTGTTTTATGTAGCCTATTATTTTTCTTTTGTTGCAACTTTATTATGTGCACATGCAACGTTCAAAATTCATAAACGTTTCTTTCAAGTCCTTGAAAAAAATAAGCAACTGATAGATGTTGCAGAACAACATAACCAATGGACTGAAGAGCTATGCCAACAATTGCAGCGAGAAGTAAATAAATCTAAAGATATCGAGGCACAACTGCAATTCAACAACCATTTATTGGAACAGAAAGTACGTGAACGGACATACGATCTTACTAAGATGAATGAGCGACTCGAAGAGCATCGTCAAAATTTAGCATTTGCGCATGAAACTGCTGGAATCCGTCCATGGGAATGGAATCTTGAAAAGAATACGGTTGGTGTAACAAATTCTCACCAAAAAGAAGTGACACGCAATTCAGAGAATCATTACGAACTATTGAGTAAAATCGTTCATCCTGATGATGCTGAACGTGTAAAAAATACGATATATAGTCATTTGTGTGGTCAAACCAAACGTTATGAAGAAACCTTCAGAATAAAACGTTCGAATGGTGATTGGAGTTGGATTCATGATGTTGGTCAGGTGATTCAGCGAAATCCAAAAGACGGTACTCCACTAAGAATGGTTGGTATTCATCGAGACATTAATCAAGAAAAGAAAGATCAAGAACGACTAAAATTAGCCGCAAGTGTTTTTGAACAAGCATCTGAAGGTATTTTTATTCTAGATGAAAACTTTAACTATCTTGAAGTCAATCCAAAATATGAACAACTTACTGGTTTAGACAAACAATATATTTTGAATAAACATTTATTCGAAATCACCAAACAGACGAAACAACATCACTTAAATTTTCATCTCTCTATTCTCGATACTTTACATGAAGAATTTGAATATGAAGGAGAGTTCCAAGAAACTTATCTATCTGAAAAATCTTGTTTTCTTTGGATACACATCAATGCAGTTAAAGATGAGTCTGATCGAGTATTAAATTATATCGGTATCGTTTCAGATCAAAGTGAACGTAAACACCAAGAACAACGCTTATCATATTTAACCAATTATGACACTTTAACTGATCTACCAAATCGCTTTTATTACCATCAACAACTCCATCAATACTTAGTAAATGAAGCATCGATTCAGCATCTAGCCGTCATTCGCTTAAATATAGATCGATTCCGTGCATTAAATGAATTATTAAGTAATCAAGCTGGTAATGAGCTTTTAAAACAAGTTGCACAACGCCTACGAATCAGCAATATAGATGCATTATTGGTCGCTCATTTAAGTGCTGATGATTTTGCAATCATCTATGAAATGTCCCCTTTGCACCCTCCAATTCATCAAATTTGCAATAATATCGTGGAAGCCTTTAGCAAACCTTTCTACATTGCCGATCAAGAACATGTGGTTAGTATTTCGATTGGTGTTGCAATTTACCCTGAACATGGACGCCAAGTAGATAATTTAAATACTCATGCAGAACAAGCACTCACAGAAGCCAAACGTTTAGGTGGAAATACCATCCGTTATTACTCAAGCGAACGCACAAACTTTGTGGCTAAACATACGGATTTGGAACTTGATCTAAGAAAAGCAATTCAAAATAAAGAACTTGTGGTGTATTACCAACCAAAAATAAATACTCAAAATTCCAATATTACAGGTTTTGAAGCTCTGATTCGTTGGAAGCATCCAACAAAAGGCTTAATCATGCCTGATATCTTTATTCCACTTGCTGAAAGTACAAGTCTAATTTCTGATATTGGTCGTTTTGTACTTTATGAAGCGGCACGTCAACTTCAAGTTTGGCAAAAACTTGGCTTTGTCCACATACACGTTGCTGTAAACATTGTTGCTCAACAAATCTTGCGGGGACAATTGCTTCAAGATATTGATGCTGTGTTAGATCAATACTCAATTGGTGGGGAAAATCTTGAATTAGAAATCACTGAATCTGCGTTTTTAGAAAATACTGAAAACGTAAAAATGGTGCTTTGTGCACTCAAAGAACGCAATATTTCAATTGCATTAGATGACTTCGGGACTGGTTATTCTTCACTCGCCTACCTAACCGAATATCCAATTGACATTTTAAAAATTGACCGTGCATTCATTTCAAAAATTGGTGATCCAAAGCAAGATGCGATAGTTAATGCCATGATTGCCATGGGTAAAACCATTGGCTTAAAAGTTGTTGCTGAAGGTGTAGAAACTGAACAGCAACGTGACTACTTGAAGCGACAAAATTGTGACATATTACAGGGTTACTTATTTGCAAAACCTTTAACTGCTTCGCATGCTACAGACTACTTGCAACAACACATGAGAATGTCAACCGCGAGATATTCCATATAACGTTACAATTCGAGCTTTTTGAATGTTTATTTTGATCAAAAAATAAATTGTCAATAAGCATATACGTTCAGTGAAAATAAGCTATTTTGACTGGGCGAATGCGTGAACTAGTGCTATATTCTTGTGCACTTATCTTAATATAATAATCAGACATATATCCTGATTATTATCGGAACAATCGAGACTCAGATGGACGATCAATCTTTAAAACAAGCCGCTTTGTATTACCATGAATTTCCAACTCCAGGAAAAATCAGTGTGACACCTAGCAAGCAGCTCGTTAACCAACGAGATTTAGCGCTTGCATATTCTCCTGGTGTTGCTGCTCCATGTTTGGAAATCGAACGTGACCCTTCTGCTGCTGCGAAATACACAGCTCGCGGAAACCTAGTCGCAGTCGTGAGTAATGGTACGGCCGTGCTTGGTTTAGGTAATATTGGTCCTCTTGCCTCTAAACCTGTAATGGAAGGTAAAGGCGTTTTATTCAAGAAGTTTGCTGGCGTTGATGTTTTCGACATCGAAATCGCTGAAAATGATCCAGATAAAATCGTCGATATCGTGGCATCTCTTGAACCAACATTTGGTGGTATCAATCTAGAAGATATCAAAGCACCTGAATGTTTCTATATCGAGAAAAAATTACGCGAACGCATGAAAATTCCTGTGTTCCATGATGACCAACACGGTACAAGTATTATTGTTGGTTCTGCACTTCTAAATGCATTGCAAATCGTAAATAAAAAAATCGAAGATATTAAAATTGTCGCTTCAGGTGCGGGTGCAGCTGCCCTCTCTTGTTTAGATTTATTGTGTGCACTCGGTGTAAATAAACAAAATATCATCGTAGCTGACTCTCGTGGTTTGCTTACAACTTCACGTGATGGTCTAGATGAATCAAAGAAACGTTATGTACAAGACATTCAAGCAACGCAATTACATGAAGTAATGGCTGGCGCTGATATGTTCTTAGGTCTTTCAGCAGCTGGTATTTTAACCAAAGAAATGGTTAAAGAAATGGCTGAAAACCCAATTATCTTTGCTTTAGCTAACCCAGATCCGGAAATTTTACCTGAGCACGCACATGAAGTTCGTCCTGATGTCATTATGGCAACTGGTCGTTCAGACTATCCTAACCAAGTAAACAACGCGCTTTGTTTCCCATATATCTTCCGTGGTGCACTAGACGTCGGTGCAACTACAATTAATGAGGAAATGAAGATCGCATGTGTACATGCAATCGCTCGCATGGCTCATGTTGAAGCGGATGCTGCAACGTATGGTGAGAAATCAGCATCTTTTGGTCGTAATTATTTAATTCCTCGCCCACTTGATCAACGCTTGATTCTTGAAATTGCGCCAGCGGTAGCTAAAGCAGCGATGGATTCAGGTGTAGCGACTCGTCCTATCGAAGATTTCTCAGCTTACCGACAACGTCTTTCTGAGTTTGTATACAACTCAGCATTCTTGATGAAGCCTATTTTCTCTCAAGCTAAATCTGATCCTAAACGCATTGCTTATGCTGAAGGTGAAGACGAACGCGTATTACGTGCAGTACAAATCGTTGTTGATGAAGGTCTTGCTAAACCAATTTTGATTGGTCGTACAACTGTGATCGAAGCGAATATCAAGAAATTAGGCTTACGCTTACAACATGGCGTAAACATTGAAATCGCAGATCAAGAACAAAACCCTTTATATGAAGAGTTCTGGAAAGACTATTATCAAACGATGCAGCGCAAAGGTGTAACAGTTGAGTATGCTCAGCGTGAAGCACGTCGTCGCTCAACACTAATCGCAGCGTTGATGGTGAAGTTTGGCAAAGCAGATGGTATGTTATGTGGTACATATTCAAGCTACGATATCCATTTAGACTTCGTTAAAAATGTCATTGGACTAAAAGAAGGTCGTAGTACATTCTTTACTTTAAATGCGCTTATGCTTGAAGATCGCAACTTATTTATTGCTGATACCTATGTAAATACTAACCCTACTGCTGAACAGCTTGCTGAAATGACAATTTTAGCTGCTGAAGAAGTTCGTCGCTTTGGTATGACACCTCGTGTTGCTCTACTTTCTCACTCTAGTTTTGGTAGTGATCAGTTTGATCCAAGCGCTCAAAAGATGCGTGAAGTATTCCGCTTGCTTTCAGAACAAGCTCCTGAGCTTGAAGTTGAAGGCGAAATGCATGGTGATGCAGCATTAGATGACAATATTCGTCATTTTGCATTCCCGAACTCACGTTTTAAAGGTTCAGCAAATCTTTTGATCATGCCTAATCTTGATGCAGCGAATATTTCATTTAACCTCTTAAAAGCAACTTCTGGTAACAACGTTACTATTGGTCCTATTTTATTAGGTGCTGCTAAGCCTGTTCATATTTTAACCCCAACGGCAACAACACGTCGTTTAGTTAATATGACAGCATTGACGGTTGCAGAAATTCAACAAAGTCAAAACTGATTATCTTAAGCGAAGCTTTTCGAGAAAAGCTTCGCTTAATACTTGAGAAAACCTCTATTCTGTTGCATGATTGTGTGAAGAATAGAGGTTTTTTATGCAAGTTTATTTAGTAGGCGGTGCTGTCAGAGATCATTTACTTGGGCACCCCTATCACGAAAAAGATTACGTGGTGGTCGGAGCAACACCCGAACAATTACTCGCAGATGGATTTCAACCTGTAGGTAAAGACTTTCCTGTATTTCTTCATCCAAAAACAAAAGAAGAATATGCCCTCGCGCGTACAGAACGTAAGTCTGGCGTGGGATATCATGGATTTCAATTTCACACCGATAAAACAGTCAAATTAGAAGAAGATTTAATACGTCGTGATCTCACCATTAATGCAATGGCAATGGATGAAAATGGAAACATTTATGACCCATATGGTGGTCAAGATGACCTTAACCAAAAAATTCTTCGTCATGTCTCAGATGCTTTTATTGAAGATCCACTCCGTGTTTTACGCGTTGCAAGATTTGCTGCACGTTATACAGCTTACGGATTTAAGATTGCTGAAGAAACATTAAACCTAATGAGTGAAATCACAAATTCTGGTGAATTAGATGCACTAACACCTGAACGGGTTTGGAAAGAAACCTCTCGTGCATTGATGGAAGATCATGCCGATGTGTACTTTCAAACGCTCAAAGACTGTAATGCTCTCAAAGTTTTGTTTCCTGAGATAGATGCATTATTTGGTGTCCCACAACGCCCCGAATTCCACCCAGAAATTGACTGTGGTATTCATACATTAATGTCATTAAGACAAGCTTGTTTAGCAAATTACGCCCTAGACGTTCGTTATGCAGTACTGGTACATGATTTAGGAAAGGCGCTCACACCTGCTGAGGAATTACCAAAGCATATTATGCATGAAGAAAGAGGTTTAAAACCTGTTGGTGATATTTCTGATCGCTTAAAAGTCCCTACACAGCTCAAGAATTTGGCACTTATCGTTTGTAAAGAACATTTAAAATGTCACCAAGCCAAAAACCTTAAACCTGGCACGCTATGGCGCTTATTACAACGTTTAGATGTATTACGCAAACCTGAGAAAGTTCAGGCATTTGTACAGGCATGTGAATGTGATGCCAAAGGTCGTTTAGGTTTAGAGAATCGCCCCTATCCACAAGCCCAATACATCTTAGATGCGATGGAAATTGTGAGAAAAATACGTGCTCAAGATTTACCGCCAGATATTCAAGGTGTTGAAATAGGTGAAATGTTGATTCAATATCGCATTGATGCTTTGGCTAAATTTAAAGAACAGCATGATGAGCCATCATCTGCATCATAATTTTGCATAAAAAAACCCAGTCAAAAGTGACTGGGTTTTTTTATTTTACTGATTCAATAAAAATTATTGAGCAGCAGCAGCTTGAGCAGCAGCAACTTCATCAGCAAAGCTCATTTCAGCTTTCTTCTCAATACCTTCGCCTACTTCGAAACGAACGAATTGAGCTACAACTGTACCAGTTGCTTTTAATACATCAGCAACTTTCTTGTCGTTGTCGATAACATACATTTGACGATCAAGAGCAACTTCGTTCAAGTATTTTTCTACTGAACCAGTTACCATTTTCTCAACGATGTTTGCTGGCTTGCCAGATTCTAACGCTTTCGCTTCAGCAATTTCTTTCTCTTTAGCGATTAAGTCAGCTGGAACAGCTTCAGCATTCACTGCAACTGGGTTGAACGCAGCAACGTGCATTGCAATACCTTTACCAGTGTCTGCATCACCTGTATAAGAAACAACAACACCGATTTTTAAACCGTGCTTGTAAACAGCTAAGTTTTCGCCTTCAACGATTTGTGCACGACGAACTTGGATGTTTTCACCGATTTTTTGAACAAGCGCAACACGAGCTTCTTCTACAGTAGCACCGTCTTCAAGCTTAAGTTCAGCAATTTTTGCTGCATCAGTTTCACCAGCAGCAAGTGCAGCTGTAGCAACTTTGTCAGAGAAGTTTTTGAAGTTGTCGTCTTTAGCAACGAAGTCAGTTTGACAGTTAACTTCAACAAGAATCGCTTTGTTACCGTTTTGAATGATCGTGATCGCACCATCAGCAGCAATGTTACCAGCTTTTTTAGCTGCTTTTGCTTGACCTGATTTACGAAGGTTATCAATTGCAAGTTCGATGTCGCCGTTTGCTTCTGTTAATGCTTTTTTGCATTCCATCATTGCAAGACCAGTACGGTCACGTAATTCTTTTACCATGCTTGCAGTAATTGCAGTCATGTTGATCTCCTAAATCGGTAGAAAATAAATCTGTTCAACAAAAACGGCCCAAAGAAACTCTGGACCGTTTGCAATCTCGACGCTTTAATTTGCCACCATTACATGTCGCAAAAATGACAAGCTTGCGTCAAAACGCATTAAGCCTCAGAAGCGTCTTTCGCAGCGTCATCGCCTTTTGCTTGAGCGTTCGCTTGTGATTGAGCGTATTCTTTACCAGCAATGATAGCGTCAGCCATAGCTGAAGCGTATAACGTTACTGCACGGATCGCATCATCGTTACCAGGAATAACGTAATCTACGTTATCTGGGTTTGAGTTTGTATCAACGATACCGATTACAGGAATACCTAAGTTTTTAGCTTCTTTGATTGCAATCGCTTCGTGGTCAACATCGATTACAAATAATGCGTCAGGTAAACCACCCATGTTCTTAACGCCGCCTAAAGCACGTTCAAGCTTGTCCATCTCACGAGTACGCTCTAAAGCTTCACGTTTAGTAAGCTTAGCAAAAGTACCATCTTGAGATTGAGTTTGAAGATCTTTTAAACGGTTGATAGATTGGCGAAGAGTTTTCCAGTTCGTCAACATACCACCTAACCAACGGTGATCTACATATGGTTGACCAGCACGTTGAGCTTGTTCACGGATGATGTTAGAAGCAGCACGTTTCGTACCAACGAATAATACTTTGTTCTTTTTGCTCGCCAAGTTGTTAACGAAGTTCAATGCATCATTTAACGCAGGAACAGTGTGCTCAAGGTTGATGATGTGAATTTTGTTACGCGCGCCAAAAATGTATTGACGCATTTTTGGGTTCCAGAAACGAGTTTGGTGACCAAAGTGTGCGCCTGCTTGAAGAAGGTCGCGCATGCTTACGTTGTAATCTGCCATTTTCTTTACCTTAAAGTTTGGGTTAGGCCTCCATATATCCGCATTCTCCACCTATTGCTAGGCACCCAGAGTAATGTGACGATATATGTGCGGATTTTGTATAACTACTTATCAATTTTTCGAACCACTTCTTATTTAGAAAATAGTCACGAAAAGCATTTGATAAAATAGGCGGCTATTTATACCATAGACGCTTGCGAATTACCAAAAGTTTTTAGAGATCATGAACACGACTTATACAGCTCCTCGTCGATTAATCAAAACTCCCGATGAAATTGAAAAAATGCGCATCGCGGGGAAATTGGCGGCTGAAGTTTTAGACATGATTAAACCGCATATTAAAGCGGGAGTGAGTACTTTAGAACTCGATACAATCTGTCGCAATCATATTGAAAATGTACAAGATGCTATTCCTGCTTGTGTAGGTTATGGTGCAGCTCCAGGTCGACCTGCATTTCAACATTCAATTTGCACATCTGTTAACCATGTCGTTTGTCATGGTATTCCATCTGAAAATAAAATTTTAAAAAACGGCGATATTCTAAATATTGATGTCACAGTAATCAAAGACGGTTATCACGGCGATACCAATATGATGTATATCGTAGGTGGTGAGACGTCTATTTTGGCAAACCGTTTGTGTCAGGTTGCACAAGAAGCTATGTATCGTGGTATGGCGACTGTACGTGATGGTTCTTATTTAGGTGATATCGGACATGCAATTCAACAATATGTTGAGTCTGAGCGTTTTAGCGTAGTTCGAGAATATTGTGGTCATGGTATTGGAAATGTGTTCCATGATGAACCACAAGTTCTACACTACGGCCAAAAAGGTACAGGAATGCGTTTAGAGGCTGGTATGACCTTCACCATTGAACCAATGGTGAACGCTGGTGTTTGGCAAACAAAATTATTAGGTGATAAATGGACTGTTGTCACAAAAGATCATAAGTTGTCCGCACAATATGAACATACTATTTTAGTAACTCAAACTGGTATTGAAGTCCTTACCGCTCGTCCAGAAGAAGATTTATCTCGCTTCATGTAAGCGATTTCTTTGTTTCATTTAAGCTACTTCGGTAGCTTTTTTTATGCTTTTAAAAAAGTAATTAGTTAATTGAATTAAACAAAAAACATTCATAAGAATAACAATTATAAATTTTAACTAAACAAACTATTTAGTAAAAAACGCTATCTTTTGAGAATAAAAAGTTTCAATAAATCGGACATGGAGTCCTTCTGATGAAAAAACACAAGCTTTACCTTTCCCTAAGTTTAGGAGTTGCTAGCCTATTACCTACTGTTAGTTTTGCTGAATCATCTTATTTTAGTCTAAAAGATGGTGATGGTTTTAAACGCTTTTCCATTTCCGCAGGTTGGTTACATGCTATGCCTCAAGGAAGTGCCAATCCAGTCAATATCAATACCAGCGTAGCTGAAGGAACATCATCTAAGGTTGGAGAGGTGTCTACTAGTACAGTATTAGAAGCAATTGATCAAAGCAAATCTGCTGGTAAATTTTGGCATAATATTATAAGTATAATCGATAAATCTACAGATACCCTTCCTCCATCATTAGCTGGCACAGCGGAAATTAATGGTTTATCTCATTGGCAGAGTCAAAGTACTGGACTAGAAGCAGATAATGTCGATACCGTTGGTATAATGATGAATTATCATTTTTCCGATAACCTTTCTTTAGAGATAAAAGCAGGTATTCCGCCTAAAGTAAATATTCAAGGTAAAGGTGATATTTACGCTCCCCTTTCAGGGAAAGCTACACCATTAAAAGATGGTTCAATTATCGGAGGAATCATAGGTAATGCTATCGCTCAAGTTGGCGGTGATATCCCTTTAAAACAAGACATTCATATCACTGATCTGACACAAGGTGGTAAAGCAGCAACAGCACGGGCGTGGTTACCTGCCGTTGAACTACACTATCAGTTTGGAAAATCTGGAGTAAATAAATTTCGTCCTTATGTCGGTGCAGGCGTGATGTATGCCTATTTTAATGACTTAAAAATGAATTCTGGTATTGAGTCTGATCTCATCAAAGCAGGTCACATGATTCAAAATATTCACGATGGACAAGCAGGTGCAGCATTGGATGGAAAAACATCCTCAGCTGATCCTATTGTTAAACTCGAAGCAACAGATACTTTTGCCCCTATCGTAACTTTAGGAGCAACGTATGACTTTAATCCAAATTGGTTTGCTGTTGGTTCTGTTTCATATTCAAAAATGAATAATGAAGCCAGAATTTACGTAACTGATAAAAATACAGGTAAAGAGCTTATTCGAGCTAATACCAAAATTGATATTGATCCACTTATCACTTATGTCGGAGTCGGTTATCGATTCTAAGATGAGTTACGTATAAGAGCAGCTTCGGCTGCTTTTTTATTTTCGCCATGTTTTAAAACATTATGAAGAATAATTGCGCACACAAAAAAAGCCATTTCAGTGCAATTTCTGATAATAGAATTAAACATAACTCATACATAAGATTGCGCTATTTTTTACCTAAACAAAAAACACAATAGATTTTAATTATAAAAATTTTATTAATTATAACTTTAAATTATTCATTTGGTTGAAAATAATTTCTGGCATGACACTTGCTATATATCCTTCATGATGAATCAACGTAGATTCACAAAATTTTTTGTTGACGGCCAACGATGTCCGTTCTGTTCGATGTGCTCTCGCAAATATTGCGAAGCAAAAAATTAATAACGTTCAGTTCAGGAGAAGGCTATGTCTTCAAATATGAATTTAGATGCAAAAAAAGCGACTGAAATAAAATTATTCAGCTTTTCCACTCCTGCGATGCGCGCCTTCCATATGACATGGCTTGCATTTTTCGTGTGTTTCTTCGCATGGTTTGCATGTGCGCCATTAATGCCAGTCATTAAAGGGGAATTTAATTTAACCAAAGATCAGATTGCAAATATCAATATTGCGGCTGTTGCCATCACTATTCTGATTCGCCTAATCGTTGGTCCACTTTGCGATAAGTACGGACCTCGTAAAACATACACTGCATTATTAATCTTGGGCAGTATCCCAGTATTTGGTGTTGCAGCAGCAAATACCTATGAATCGTTCCTCTTCTTCCGCCTTTTAATTGGTGCAATTGGTGCGAGCTTCGTTATCACTCAATACCATACCAGCGTTATGTTTGCGCCTAACGTTGTCGGTACAGCAAATGCAGCATCTGCGGGTTGGGGAAATGCAGGTGGCGGTGCAACACAAGCAATCATGCCGTTAATTCTCGGTGCAATTGTGATGTTTGGTGTAGAACAAGCAATGGGCTGGAGAATTGCACTGCTTGTACCTGGCATTATGATGGTGATTGTTGGTGTACTGTATTGGAAACTTACTCAAGACTGTCCACAAGGTGATTTCAAAGAATTACGTGCGAACGGTGTCGAAGTTGGTAGCGGTAAAAAAGGTGGAATGGCGATTTTAATGCAGGCAGCACGTAACTACCGCGTTTGGATCCTATTTGTCTCTTATGCAGCATGTTTCGGTATCGAAATCTTCATTCATAACATTGCAGCAATGTACTACGTCGACCACTTCAACATGGGTTTAAAAGAAGCAGGTTTAACTGCGGGTATCTTTGGTCTTCTCGCACTATTCGCTCGTGCACTTGGTGGTATCGTATCGGATAAAGTGGCACTTACTAAAGGATTAGATGGTCGTACAAAAGTTTTATTCATCCTGATTTTACTTGAAGGCTTGTTCCTCATTTTATTCTCTCAAATGAATACAATTGGTTTGGCAATCATCACGATGACTGTGTTTGCATTATTTACACACATGTCATGCGGTGCGACATATGCCTTAGTACCATTTATTGATCGTAATGCTCTTGGTGGCGTAGCAGGTATTATTGGTGCAGGCGGAAATGTGGGTGCAGTCGCAGCAGGTTTCTTATTAAAAGGCTTACTTGATGTTCAAACTTGTTTGATGATTTTGGGATGCCTTGTGACTGTAGCTGCATTCACTGTCGTTCTCATTCGCTTCTCAGTTGAACACAAAGACAAAGAAAAAGAATTATATGAACAAGCTTTGCTTGAGCGTAATTTAACAACCTAAATGCATACTTTTAGAGGATGAGGCTTTCTCATCCTCCCTCTCTCCAAATTCAAATACTTTATAAAGGATACTGCGATGAATAAATTTTCGTATTCATTAATCACGCTTGCATGTTTATCTACCCTTACTTCAGCATCAGATGATTTTTTCTCTCAAACAAAACTTAGCTTAGATACTCGCTTACGTTACGAGCTTGTTGATCAAGATAATACGCTCAAAAATGCAGATGCATGGACATTACGTATTCGTCCTACAATCCAAACTGGCTCATGGTACGGTCTAAGTGCATTCGTTCAAGGTGAAGGTACAGTCGAGATTAATGATGAATTTAATAGTACTCGAAATAGTCAAACTCAATACAGCACTGTTCCTGATGCTGAAAACTTGCAACTCAATCAAGCGTATTTTAAATATGTTTACAACCCTAATTTTGATTTAACCGTAGGTCGTCAAACAATTAATTTAGATAACCAACGTTTTGTAGGTGCAGTTGCTTGGAGACAGAATGACCAAACCTTTGACGCTGTAAGTGTGAACTATAAACCTTGCAAAGAATTTGGATTATTTTATTCATATATTGATCAAGTTAATACAATTTTTGGTAGTGAAGAACCTGAACCTAAGTTCATTCAAGCCCAAGCGAGCAAACAAGAAAGTAAAATTCATTTGATTCAAGCCAAAATGAATTACACCCCTCTTTTAAATGCCGTGGTTTATGGTTATTTGATGGACTTTGAAGATCTTGCTGCATGGTCAAATCAAACCTATGGTTTGAGAGTGACAGGTAAGAAAAATGACTTCAAATATTCAGCAGAATATGCAAATCAAACAGAATATGCAGACCAACCAACAGATTATGATGCTGACTATTATGCTCTTGAGCTGGGTTACAATATATCGAGTCAATCAACAACTATTGGGGACATTTCGATTGGTTATGAAGTTCTTGGTAGTGATGATGGAAAAATTGCATTCCAAACACCATTAGCAACCAAACATAAATTTAATGGTTGGACGGATATGTTCTTAACGACGCCTGCCAATGGTTTGAAAGACTTGTACATCACATCTAACTTTAATATTTTCAGCAAAGGGAAACTGGGTACGGAATTGCATCAATATCGAAGCGAGGAAAAGAATATTGATTACGGTCAAGAATATTCAATTTCTTATAGCCATACCCTACCAATCAAAGGTTTATCTGCTCTAGCAAAATATTCAGACTATCAAGCAAATGATTTTGGTGTTGATACACAAAAATTATGGTTACAGGTCGATTATAAATATTGATCAACAACCATTCACTTTAATCCCGTGAAATTGAATGCACTTAATCATTTCATTTGACTCACTTTATTAACCAAGGTGCAGAAATTGAAAAGGTTAAGTTGCGATGAAATGTCATCAAAGCATCAAAAAACTGTCATCAAAATATAAGAATTGACTGGTTAAATAAAAAATAAAAAAGCTTAAAAAAACTAAAAAGCTTGCTGATTGACCTTCAGCAAGCTTTTTTCTTTGATTAACGTTTTGGTAATGGTATGTACTGTGACTGAGCATTTTGTTGAACTTTTCGCTCACCAACTTTCACTTGCAGCGTTTGTTGTTTTCCATCACGCTCAACGATCACATTAATGATGCTTTCAGGTGCTTGTAATGCAACATAATTAATTAAGTGAGATGCGGATGTAATCTGCTCATTATTCACTTGAATAATTTTATCATTACGCTTCACCCCTGCTTCATCCGCTGGTCCACCACGTAAAACATCTGCAACAACAACACCTACAGATTTGGCTGCTAATACATCTTGCTCGACAGTGTTCGGAATTAAGCTAATACCTAACCAACCACGCACAACACGCCCATCTTTCAAAATTGAATTTAGAACTTGTTGGCAGACATTTGCAGGAATCGCAAAACCAATTCCAAGTGATCCACCTGATTGCGAGAAAATAGCGGTATTTACACCGATTAAATTACCAGCAACATCAATTAATGCACCGCCTGAGTTACCTGGGTTAATTGCAGCATCTGTTTGAATAAAGTCTTCGTAGGTATTAATACCAAGATCAGAACGACCAGTTGCAGAGATAATCCCTTGAGTCACGGTTTGCCCTACACCAAATGGATTGCCAATTGCGAGAACGACATCACCGACTTCATTACCACTCAATTTGAATGGCAATACAGGAAGCTTATCCAACTCAATCTTGATCACAGCTAGATCTGTATCAGGGTCAGTGCCGATCACTTTCGCTTCTGCACGACGACCATCGTGCAAAGCAACCACAATATGTTCAGCCTGAGCGATCACATGATTATTCGTCAGAATATAACCGTCTGCACGAACGATTACTCCAGAACCTAAACTATTTTCATTCTGTGGTTGTTGTGGCACCTGATTACCAAAAAACTCACGAAATACAGGATCATTGAGCAATGGGTGATTCAACTGTTTCACTTTTTGTGTAGTAAAAATATTGACTACAGCAGGTGCAGCAACTTTAACTGCAGCACTATATGAAACAACGCCACCAGCTCGTGTCGTATCAATCAGAGGTTCAACTTTTTCAGCAGGCATTTTTACACCATCAGCTGCAACTGTTGGTTTAGGTTGATGAAATCTCTGCCAAGCCAGAAAACTAAATATAACAAGAATGAGTAATACCCAAGGTAACCATGTAAATGCACGGCGCACGTCTATTATCCTCTAGGCGAAATTAGTTTATGAGTAAGTAAAATATTGATGAACTAGAAATTTCTATCATTGTAAAGTAAATACCTTAAAATCAATGCAAAAGTTAAAAAAGTTTTGTCTAGCTTTAGTTACATTTAAAAATATGTTTTTATTATTCACAATGAGCGTGTTAACAATCTGAGGATAAGCATGGCTAATTTGCATGAAATTGTGCAATGGTGTAATCAAACTTTAAAAACCAACGAATTTAAAGACTATGCTCCTAACGGCTTACAAATTGAAGGTCGAACTGAAGTTAATAAAATTCTTTGCGCTGTCACAGCATCTGAAGACGCAATTGATGCAGCAATTGAGCAAAATGCAGATGTTTTGCTCGTACATCATGGTTACTTTTGGAAGGGCGAACCATATCCAATCACAGGAATGCGTGGAAATCGAATTAAAAAATTAATCCAAAATAATATCTCTTTAGTGGCTTACCATTTACCTTTGGATTCACATCCCACGCTTGGTAATAATGCCGCAATTGCAGATTTAATTGGTTTAAACCATTTGGAAGCTTTGGATCCATTTGAAAAGCATCCAATTGGCAATATTGGCTACCTAGAAAGTCCATTAAGCACTGAACAGTTCCAAGAAAAGTTAAAAAATATTTTTGATTTTAATATTCTCCATTTACCTTGCAGCAAGAACACTATTCACAAGGTAGGTTTTTGTACTGGAGGCGCTCAAGACTTCATTGCAAAAGCAGCTGAAGCCAATTGTGATGCATACATATCTGGTGAAGTCAGCGAACGTACTTTCTACGAAGCAAAAGAGCAAAACGTCCATTATTTTGCATGCGGTCACCATGCAACAGAACGTTATGGCGTTCAACGTTTAGCTAAGGCAATCGCAACACAATTTTCAGTAGAAACACATTATTTTGAGTTAAACAACCCGATTTAATTAAATTGAATAATCCGATTTCATTTATCGTTTTTAATTGAACCTTTATTGTATATCGTTCTTTAAAAGACTGCCCTATTGTGTTTGGAATCATTTACAATAGAGCCACTTAACGTAAAACCAAGCAATTGCAAGGATTGGAACATGACAACCATTACTTTACCTGCACTTCCATATGGCTATGATGATTTAGCTCCGCATATTACTCGCGAAACTTTAGAATACCATCACGATAAACATCACAATACTTATGTTGTTAACTTAAACAACTTGATCAAAGGCACAGACCTTGAAGGTAAATCTTTAGAAGAGATCATCAAAGCATCTGCTGGTGATGCTTCTAAAGCAGGTATCTTCAACAATGCTGCTCAAGTATGGAACCATACATTCTACTGGAACAGCATGAAGCCAAACGGTGGTGGTAAACCAACTGGCGCGATCGCTGCGAAAATCGAAGAAGCTTTTGGTAGCTATGAAAAATTTGCAGAAGAATTCACTGCTGCTGCAACAACTCAATTCGGTTCAGGTTGGGCTTGGTTAGTTGCTGATGAAGTTAACGGTAAATTATCAATTACTAAAACTTCAAACGCAGATACTCCACTTGCACACGGTCAAGTTGCAGTATTAACAATTGACGTATGGGAACATGCTTACTACATCGATTTCCGTAACTTACGTCCAAAATACATTGCTACTTTCTTAGAAAGCTTAGTGAACTGGGACTACGCTAACGCTAAATTAGCTGGTCAGCCAGCTGGTGTAGAGAAATAATTTTTTATTTCTTGCGTAAAAACTGCCCATCTCGGGCAGTTTTTTTATTTATCCAATCATAAAAGAATAATTATCAAGCAAACAATTCATTTTATTTACTATTCTTGTTGACGCATCTGAAATTCATCCCTAAAATGCGCATCAGATTCTCCAATAGCTCAGTCGGTAGAGCGACGGACTGTTAATCCGCAGGTCCCTGGTTCGAGCCCAGGTTGGAGAGCCATCTACTAATCTCCCATAGCTCAGTCGGTAGAGCGACGGACTGTTAATCCGCAGGTCCCTGGTTCGAGCCCAGGTGGGAGAGCCAAGATTCAAAAAAGCCTATATCATTGATATAGGCTTTTTTATTCCCCCCAATTCTGTCAAATAAAATCAGTTTTCATTTCCTTATCGCTAAAATCTAGAAAATGATGATAAAAAATACAATTAAATCAATATTTAAATTTTTTAGCTTAAACTCACTTGACCTACATCTGCTTCATGCATAGAATGCCTACCTAGATTCTCCCATAGCTCAGTCGGTAGAGCGACGGACTGTTAATCCGCAGGTCCCTGGTTCGAGCCCAGGTGGGAGAGCCAAATTCTAAAAACCCGCTCACTTTGAGTGGGTTTTTTATTAACTAATTGATTTGAATATGCTGGACTTACTTCAAACTATTTTCCTAGTTATTGGATGCATAAGTAGTATTATTCTTCTTGTTAGCTTTGTTCCTTTTTTTCTAACTAAACAAAAATTCTTTCCTCGATCAGTCATTAGTTCATTTGAAACTCAAATGTTCCTTCGATTAAAACAAGCCTTCCCCCACTACCACGTTCTGACTCAAGTGGCTTTTAGTGCATTAATTACTAGTGATCATTATAAAATTCGAAGCAAATTTAATCGTAAAGTTACCGACTTCGTGCTACTCAATAAAGATATGAAAGTTGTTGTGATTATTGAATTAGATGATCCGAGTCATCTCGGAAAAGAGCAGGAAGACAAACAAAGAGATCAAATGTTACAAGAGGCAGGCTATGATGTCATTCGCTATACTGAAATTCCATCCATAAAACAATTACAGATGGATATTCGTTTTTAAAAACAATAGTATAAGCATTTATTCAGCATTCTTAGCTTGTTCAGCATTTTTTTGATCTTCAAACTTCTTTGCAATCTCAGCACGTTGTTGATCATATTTACGTTTTGTTTCTGCATCACTTCTTGCTGCAATAAAAGCCATACCAACAATAAATATTGGTATCAATAAACCTAAAGCCATTAAACCCCATGGGATTTGCTTTTTTTCAACTGAATTCTGACTCATAGTATTCAAAATGCGCTATCAAAATCGATGCAACAATATAACAAAAAAGAGCCTCACTGATGAGACTCTTTTTTGATTTACAAGTTCTAAAATCTAATCACAATATCGTTGAATAATTAAGAACTCACGCCTGTACACTGCGGGTCTTTGCTTGCATCAATTTTCGCAGGATCAATTACCACATTTGTCTTAGCAGGCATTTTCGCTTGAATAAAGTTATAAATATCTAAGTTTTTACATACAATCGCTTGGGTATGTGTTGCATTAAGCACAGGTTTTAATTCCACCTCATCAGAACCTAATGCCTGTAAATTAGCTACCAATGCCTGAGTCACTGGGAAAGGAACGTTAGTGTCAGCTGTACCTTGTACAACTAAGACAGGCTTATCAATTCGCTTAGTTCCAGGCTGGTTATCTACCAAAAACTTCTGAACGGTTGGATTGGTTTTAAAATTGTTTGTATCTAATCCAGGGTAATCCATCACTTTTTTATCTGGATTATCTGTCATAAATTTGATGATATCTGCTTTAAACTTCTCGATGAGACTTACACTTGGGTCACTTTCATTATCAAGACATAAACCATTTTCACCAGTTGTACCTTCAGCAAACTCTGCTAATGATTTAGCACGATCTTGGAAAATATCTCGATAATCAAATCTTGGTTCATATGCTTTGATACCAACACCCGTTAAAGCAGCGTATGCCAGTAGCGTTGCGTAAGAATCTACAGATACACGATTTACTAACGGAACATTATTGGCTACTTCTGCCTGCTCGATGTTTGCCAATGCAGCTGGAGCGACTTCAAGAATAATCTTACCTAAACTTGAAGCTGGTGCTCCAGCAACTGCCCCTTTATAAGATACATCAGCATTTGCATATTCAGCCGTACCAATAGAAGCTTGCCCACCTTGTGATTGCCCTACTGACATCCATGCACCATTTAATTGGGTGCCATAACGATCTTTAACCGCTTGCATCGCTGAGATAGCAGATTTTGCTTCACTTGCTAAATTAAGATAAGGATGGATACCAGCCGTACCCAAACCCTCGTAATCAGGTGCAACCACCACATAACCAGCAGCAAGTAGGGTCTCAGCTAAAATTCTAAAACGCGGATTAAGCACATTATTACTAGGAGCACAGCTATCTGCGACTCCCACTGTTCCATGTTCCCATACCACTACACGATAACCATCGCTTGGTGCAGCAACTTTAGGAAACATAACCATCGCAGTCGCTTTTGCTGTTTTACCCTGAACATTAGTCATGTTATAGGTCATAACTTTGATCGATGCTGCAAAAGTCAAATTATCTTTTGAATAGCTACTTTCTGAAATATATGTTTTATCTTTATTGCTGCTTGAATAACCATCATTACTGTCATTACACGCAGATAGAAATAAAGCAGAGATTGAAAAGCTAATTGCTAATCCAATTTTAGACCGTTTCATAAAATTTCCTTTTAGTCTTGTTTTTGTGTGCACGAAACTACATGCGACTTTATTAAGGCATAAAAAAAGTGCTCTGCATAGAACACTTTTCAACTAATTGGTCATTTTAAACCACTAATTGTAAAAAGATTCCTAGAAAAATTATCATTCCAACCCATCTATTGTGACGAAATGCCCAAAAACAAAGTTGCGGATCCTTATCTAGGGTCTTAATTGTTTGATAAATAAAATCTCCAGCAACGACAATCAATCCAGCTATTCCAAAAGGTACAAGCAGACTTTCGATATACAATGCAATGCCGATCAATACCAAACTCACAAGCTGCAACACACCAATAATTTGTATATCGTAGCGACCAAATAGAATAGCCGTCGATTTGACCCCAATTTTTAAATCATATTCACGATCTGTGATCGCGTACTGGGTGTCATATGCTACAGTCCATGCCAAATTGCCAAAATAAAGCAACCAACAAGTCAAATCTGGGGTCTGCCCAACAGCGGCATATGCTATTGGAATTGACCAAGAAAATGCAGCACCGAGAAAAACTTGTGGTAGATGCGTATAACGTTTCATAAATGGATATATGAACGCTAACAATAACGCTCCAAATGACCAATAAAATGCTTCTATAGGCAAGAACAACAACAAACTTGCACTAAGCACTACCAAGGCTAAAAAAACAAACACTGCTTCCTTTGCTTTGATCACACCTGTGGCTAAAGGACGATTTTTCGTTCGTTCTACATGTGCATCTACTTTACGATCAGCAAAATCATTAATTGCACAACCTGCAGCACGCATAAATAAGCATCCCAAAGCCATGATTAGTAATATCTTAAGATCAGGTATGCCCTTAGATGCAATCCATAACGCCCACATGGTTGGCCAAAAAACCAATTCCGTACCAATCGGTTTATCAAATCTACATAGATAATAATAGGCTTCTAAACGTTGTCGCCATGTTATATGTTGCACTGTTTCCATGAGTAATCCTGAGAGTCAATGCTGTCGAATAAACTGTTCAAAAGCAGGCAAAAAAGTTTCCTGCACAATAAATTTACACCCATGCCATGTATAACAACTTTGCCTAGTCCAGCCGTCATCAAGTTGAATAACACGTCGCTCACACTGAGGATCAGTTCTTTGAAATAAGAACCAACCGATTGGCTTATTGCGTATATATTTAAATATTCTTGCTTTTTTTTGTAGACTAAGAATCGGGAAAATACTTTTTGCCTTCACCCAAGGCTCTCGCTCGCTACCGTATAAATGAGTTTCACGTACCCAAGCAACATGATGGTAAGGCATTAACATCCATTTACTGTCAGCAAATGTTAAACGTTGATAATGCTCTTTAATCCGTTCAACATGAAAATCACCACTAGCAAGATCAGTAAGTTGTTGAGTTAATGAACCTGATGCGTACAACCATTTTTTTAATTCTTTAGGAATCTGCTTTGAATTTATTGTGTTTGGTCGTAAATTTCGCATGCTTGGCTCACTAAAAACATCGCATCTAGTTTACATGAATTTTTTAATAAAAAGCGTATGACTTTCAATTGAATCAAAAGCATAAAAAAAGCTCGCCGAAGCGAGCTTTTTTTATTTGGGATGTATTACAAGCTGTAGTACATATCAAATTCAACTGGGTGAGTAGTCGTGTTAAGACGACGTACATCTTCAGTTTTAAGTTCGATGTAAGCATCTAACATTTCTTTAGTGAATACACCGCCTTTTAATAAGAACTCGTGGTCCGCTTTAAGAGCATCAATCGCCATTTCTAAGTTGTGAGCAACTGTAGGGATTTTTGCTTCTTCTTCAGGAGGAAGGTCATACAAGTTCTTGTCAGCAGCTTCACCTGGATGAATCTTGTTTTGGATACCATCAAGACCAGCCATTAACAATGCCGCAAAACCTAAGTATGGGTTCATTAATGGATCTGGGAAACGTGCTTCGATACGCTTGCCTTTAGGACTAGAAACGTAAGGAATACGGATAGAAGCAGAACGGTTACGTGCTGAGTAAGCAAGCATAATCGGAGCTTCGTAGTGTGGAACTAAACGCTTGTACGAGTTTGTACCAGGGTTAGTAATTGCGTTCAATGCACGAGCGTGTTTGATTACACCACCGATGAAGAACAATGCCATTTCTGATAGACCAGCATATTCATCACCAGCAAATAAGTTCTTGCCATCTTTAGAGATAGACATGTGAACGTGCATACCAGAACCGTTATCACCTACCATAGGCTTAGGCATGAAAGTTGCAGTTTTGCCATATTGGTGAGCAACGTTCCAAACTGCATATTTGAACTGTTGAACTTCGTCCGCTTTACGAACTAATGTATTGAAGCTCACACCAATTTCTAATTGGCAAGAAGCAACTTCGTGGTGATGTACTTCTACACGACCTGGACCCATGATGTCTTCAATACGTGCACACATTTCAGCGCGCATATCTTGGTGAGAGTCAACTGGAGGAACTGGGAAATAACCACCTTTCACACGTGGACGGTGACCTGAATTACCAGCTTCGTAATCTTTACCAGTAGACCATGCAGCTTCTTCAGCGATTAGTGTATGGCGAGCGCCAGACATATCGATATCCCATTTAACTTCGTCGAAAACGAAGAATTCTGGTTCTGGACCAAAGAATGCTGTATCACCGATACCTGTAGATTTTAAATATTCTTCAGCACGACGAGCAATCGAACGTGGGTCACGCTCATAACCTTGACCAGTAGATGGCTCAATAACGTCACAAGTCACAACAACAGTTGGCTCAGCAAAGAACGGGTCAAGAAAACCTGTTTCAGCATCTGGACGTAAGATCATGTCAGAAGCTTCAATGCCTTTCCAACCAGCGATTGAAGAACCATCGAACATTTTACCATCTTCAAATGTATCTTCATCAATCGTGTCAGCTGGGTAAGTTACGTGTTGCTCTTTACCCTTAGTATCAGTAAAGCGAAAATCGACCCATTTTGCGCCACTTTCTTTGATGAGTTGAAGGACCTTGTTCGCCATGCTCATTTGCTCCAATGAAATTTATATGCACTTGTTAAGTGCGTGTTAGTTGTTGGTGTACAATTAGCAATTATCATACCAACAATTTTAAAGCATACCTAAAACATTGAAATTCTTTGCAGAAAAAATGCTTTAAGCTCCATGTCCTATGTCTTCTATAATGTTTGCAATCGCAAATGCACCATATTCACACATTTCCATTCCAGCCCGTCCCCAAAAAAGACATAATGAACCAAAATAGTGCAGTATATGAAACAAAGAACTATTGTAGTGCTAAATTACGCCATCATTTATTAGCATAAATTGGCTTTTTATATCATTCTTTTGGAGTACATTCCAATCAATTCCACTGGACTTTCGATTCACCGACATGTTTTTTTATCAAACCTTTAAATTTTAAAATAATATTGATAATTATTTGTGTGTCATAAGCTCATTTTGAACTGACGACTTACTCGACCAAATTAGAAATATTGAACATTGAGCTTCTGTTTTTGCTATGATTATTTACCCTAACGATCTTGAACATATTTTTATATATTCTTAGTAACGGATATTGAATTGTTTTGGTCGGTCAATTGAATCCAAAAAGCACAATAAAGTGCATATTTTCAAAAGGTTATAATCATGCTTCTAATGATTGACAATTATGACAGTTTTACTTACAACATCGTTCAATACTTTGGCGAGTTGAATCAAGAAGTAAAAGTTGTTCGTAATGATCAAGTGACATTAGAGGACATCGAACGATGGCAGCCTAAATACCTAGTGATTGGCCCTGGTCCTTGTTCACCGACTGAAGCTGGGATTTCGATACCTGCGATCAATCATTTTGCTGGAAAAATTCCATTACTAGGCGTTTGTTTAGGGCATCAAGCGATTGGACAAGCTTTTGGTGGCAATATTATCCGTGCTAAAACAGTCATGCATGGTCGTTTATCTGATATGCACCATAGTGATAAAGGTATTTTTAGTAATTTACCCTCTCCTTTTGCTGCTACTCGCTACCACTCTCTAGTGATTGAACAAGAAACACTGCCTGATTGCTTAGAAGTTACCTGCTGGACTAATCAACCAGATGGCACGATTGAAGAAATTATGGGTGTGAAGCATAAAACCTTACCTGTTGAAGGCGTCCAATTCCATCCTGAGTCAATTTTAAGCGAACATGGGCATCAGATTTTTAAAAACTTCTTGGATATTTATGCATAATCGCAAGAATTAACAAATTCTCATTCTTTAAACAGCCTATTTTATGAATAGGCTGTTTTTATTTTGCACATATAAAATCAATATATAACTTATACACACTGGTTAAATTTTCAGCATTAAAATCAAACAAGAAACATTTATTTAGAACAACTCATTCTTTTTCAATAATTAATCAACTTTTCATGCATTTTCAAAAGAAAATTAAAACATAGGTTTCTGACAATTTAGACTCCTTTTTAATTTTTTAGATTAACTATAGTCATAGGAATGATTAAGCTTCAGGGTAACTGGATGATAGAATCTGAATATTATTTTTTATTTATCTCCCCCTGAAATACCAATCAGGATAGCCTTATTGTGAATACCTTGGTTTTATTGAATATTATTGTATTTTTCTTGCTCATGGCAGGATTGTTTTTTACTTATCGACCAGATTGGAGCCTTGCAAAAAAAGTGCTCATCGGTATGGGTGTCGGTATCATTTATGGTCTAGTATTAAAAGCGGTTTATGCAGACAGTCCGATTATTGCAGAGTCGGTGACATGGTTTAATTTAGTTGGTAATGGTTATGTTCAACTGTTACAAATGGTGATCATGCCACTTATTTTCATCTCGATTTTGAGTGCTGTTGTCAAACTACATCAAACGACTTCGCTCGGTAAAATAAGTAGTTTCGTTATCGGTATTTTATTGTTTACCACGGCGATTGCTGCTTTTGTCGGAATTAGTGTGACCAATTTATTTGGTTTAACTGCCGAGGGCTTAGTTCAAGGCACTCAAGAAACAGCCCGACTTGCTGCAATTCAAACTGATTATATCGGTCAAGTCACCAACCTTGATATTCCCAAGTTATTACTTTCGCTACTTCCGCAAAATCCTTTTGCTGATCTGACTGGAGTTCGTCCAACCGCAATTATTAGTGTTGTAATTTTCTCTGCTTTTTTAGGGGTTGCAGCACTTAAGCTGATGGATAAAGATCCAATCAATGGTGAGAGAATTAGAAATGGAATTGAAGCTCTACAAGCATTAATCATTAGCTTAGTTCGTTTAGTCATGCAATTTACACCGTATGGTGTATTCGCATTAATGGCAAAAATGGTTGCTACGGCAAATGTTGCTGATATCGTGAAACTAGGTGAATTTCTTGTCGCATCCTATCTGGGTCTTGCGATTATGTTCATCGTCCATGCGTTGATTTTGCTATTTGTCCGTGTCAATCCCATCGAGTTTTTCAAAAAGGTTTTTCCTGTTTTAACGTTTGCTTTTACCAGCCGATCCAGTGCTGCAAGTATTCCTCTGAATATTGAAGCTCAAACAAAACAACTGGGCGTACCAGAAGGTATTGCTAGTTTTTCAGCTTCTTTCGGAGCGACCATTGGTCAAAATGGATGTGCGGGACTATATCCTGCAATGCTTGCAGTCATGGTGGCACCAACAGTTGGTATCAACCCTTTAGACCCCTTATGGATTGCTCAACTTATCGTAATTGTGACTTTAAGCTCGATTGGGGTTGCAGGTGTCGGTGGTGGTGCAACCTTCGCAGCTTTAATCGTATTGCCAGCTATGGGTTTACCCGTAACATTAGTCGCTTTACTTATCTCAATTGAACCATTAATTGATATGGGACGCACTGCGCTAAACGTAAATGGATCTATGACAGCTGGTGTAGCAACAAGTCAACTACTAGGTGTTAGAGATACCGTGACTAAGGATTAAGATTTGTCAGGTCATAAAAGCCAATCATGCTATTTGTGATTGGCTTTTTTATTACAAATTATTTTTTAATTTAATCATTTTTATCAGAGAATTTTAACCTCTTCTCCTACTCGGATACTACCTACTCCACGATGTAATGCATTTTGCCCCATCATGACCTTATTACCTTGTTTTCGATAAGCCAACATCGCCTGCATGACTTCAGGTTGCTTTTGACTAGTATTAAGATCAATTGTTGGAATGACACAGCGTGAGCATGGTTTAACTAGATCAAATACAATTTCATCAATCTGTATCTGCTGCCATGTGTCTTCTGCAAAAGCCTCACAACCAGAGATGACAATATTGGGTCTAAAACGTCGTACATCCAATGAATATCCAACTTTTTCGGAAAGAAATTGGACAGATGCCTCACTTAAAATCAAAAAGGGAAAACCATCTGCAAAACCTACACGATCTCCAAATTGTGCGTATTCAAGATCGACTTGGCGAATCGTTTCCTGTGGCATATAAACCAACTGTACTTTTTTGCCTAATTTATCACTGATCCAATCGTTCACAGGATGATCAATACGATTTCCTTTTACCTGATCTTGCCACACAGTTACAAGGCGTTCGTCTTTATACCCCTGAGCCTCAATTAAACTGAGTTCCATATGTTCAGCGTGATAATCAAAGCGAATGATGTCTGATGAAACAATAACTCCTATTTGCCCCATTTCAGCAATTTGTCGCTGAGTCACAAAACGACCATCGCCATCAACTAGCATCCACCTACGATCCCACTTTGGTCCAAAACTATCAATCTCCATTTCAGATAGTTGATTTCCTTTACAAGATTTCACTGGATAATTTAAAAGTTGACTGACGTACATATCGACATTCTCATCAAAATATTAATTAATTCAATTTTTATTAACCAAGTATAATAGTGGAAAATTATAGCAATATGTCTAAATTTAGAGCACATCAGCTTTTTATTCAAAGCATATAAAATCCACTTTATTTTCTGATAACATAACTCTCTAGCTTTTAGCTCAAGTATTACTCTTTCGTCATACCGAACCAATTGCGACCAAATCAGGTTATTTTCAAATTTTAATCAATCCTAATGCTGTAACTCATGACTATGAATATCCAACAGGCACTGAATCACATTACTAAAAATATTCATCTTACCCAACCTCAAATGGAAGATGTAATGCGCAGTATCATGCAAGGTGAAGCAACTGATGCACAAATTGGCGCATTGATGATGGGCTTGCGTATGAAGGGTGAAAGTATTGATGAAATAACTGCGGCTGCGCGTATCATGCGTGAGTTTGCGATTAAAATTGATGTCAGTGATATTCCACATTTGGTTGATATTGTTGGTACAGGTGGCGATGGTCAAAATTTATTTAACGTCTCTACAGCATCTAGTTTTGTAATTGCTGCCGCTGGTGCAACCATTGCGAAACATGGCAATCGTGGTGTATCGAGTAAATCTGGTTCCTCTGATGTACTTGAACAGATGGGTATCCAACTTGATTTGGATATGCAGCAAACTGAACGTTGCATCCGTGAAATTGGTGTAGGTTTTCTATTTGCGCCAAATCATCATAAAGCAATGCGTTATGCGGTTGCTCCACGTCGTGAGCTAGGTATTCGCAGTATTTTTAATTTACTCGGTCCTCTTACCAATCCAGCTGGTGTCAATCGTTTCGTCATAGGTGTGTTCTCAGATGAACTTTGCCGACCAATCGCAGAAGTTTTAAAACAACTCGGTGCAGTACATGTAATGGTTGTACATTCTAAAGATGGTTTAGATGAAATCAGTCTTGCTGCGCCAACTACTGTAGCTGAACTTAAAGATGGTGAAATCACTGAATGGACACTTACACCTGATGAAGTAGGTATCCCATCGCAAACCCTTACAGGTTTAGTGGTAAATAGCTCAGAAGAAAGCTTAAAGTTGATCAAGGATGCCTTGAGTCGAGATAAATCTGAAATTGGTGAAAAAGCAGCAAATATGATTGCTTTGAACGCTGGTGCTGGTATTTACGTGGCTGGCATGACTAAAACATATAAACAAGCAGTTGAACTCGCTCAAGATATTCTTTATGGCGGTCAAGCCTTGGAAAAAATGAGTATCTTGGCTGAATTTACTAAAACATTGAAACAATATCAGGCTGACTAAGGACTTCTCATGATCGATATTCAAAATACCATTTTAGGTAAAATTGTTGACCGCAAACATGAGGAGCTTACTGCACGTTTAAAACAACGTAGTTTGCATGATGTAGAACAGTGGGCAAAAGAAGCAACACCTGTTCGTGGTTTTGCGAATGCTTTACAACACAAACGTCCCGCTGTAATTGCTGAAATCAAGAAAGCATCACCGTCAAAAGGCGTGATTCGTGCAGATTTTAGTCCCGCTGAAATTGCTCAACAATATGAACAAGCTGGCGCAGCCTGTCTATCTGTTCTGACCGATGTAGATTTCTTCCAAGGTGCAGATGAAAATATTGCGATTGCACGCAATCACTGTGCCCTGCCTGCATTACGCAAAGATTTCTTGATTGATCCCTATAATGTCGTTGAAGCAAGAGCTTTACATGCCGATTGTATTTTATTAATCGTGGCATGTTTATCGGATCAACAGCTTGAGGAAATGTCTAAAACAGCATTTGAACAGCAGTTGGATGTTTTGGTTGAAGTACATGATGAATATGAATTGGAACGTGCGCTAAAACTTTCTGAGCAATGTATTTTGGGTGTGAACAACCGCAACCTTAAAACATTTGATGTCGATTTAAATACATCATTGCGTTTAAAGAAATTATTGCCTGCTTCTCGTGTTTTAGTCACTGAAAGTGGTATCGCCACTCCTGCTGATGTCCAAATGATGCAGGAAAATGATATTCATACTTTCCTAGTTGGTGAGAGCTTTATGAAACAGCCTAAACCAGATCAAGCATTTGCAGCATTGTTTGGAAAGCCTGAGCAAATTTAAATTTATAGCTCAATGCAAAGCCCAATTCTTATGATTGGGCTTTTTTCATATCTCAATCTTATTTTGAAAAAGAATAATTATGAATAATCATTTAAATTTTATAATAAAGAACCATTCATATTTTTAGGAATAAACATTGAATATTGAGTTTTGTCATCTAAGTAATATTGAAATCGCTGACATTATTTCGTTACTAACTAACGACCGAGTGCTCAAACATATGCCTTTGGCTAAAGATAGCCTATTTGATGAAAAACAATGTCTCGCTTGGGTTAAAGGAAAAGAAAAACAATGGCAAGACCATGGTTATGGTCCCTGGGCATTTCTAGTCGACAATAAATTTGCAGGTTGGGGTGGCTTACAATATGAAGATTGAGATGCTGATTTAGCACTAGTGTTACACCCTCAATACTGGGGATTCGGCAAGAAAATCTTTAATGAAATTATAAGAATAGCATTTAATGAAATGGGGATGGAATCAATCACGATCTTATTACCCCCTACAAGAAATAAATTTAAAGGGGTTTATTTATTAGGATTTGAGCTGGAAAGTGAAATTATGCTTAGTGGTGAACTTTTTATAAAATATAGGCTATATAAACCATCAATATGAAATAAGATGATTTAGATAATCAATCATTGTTTTTAGAATAGACCACTACCAAGCTTTCATTGATCAAAAAAATTATGTAAATCTGATTCAGTTCAAATCAACACAGTTTCAGACTATAATTTTCCATCCCTCTCGTATCTTACATATTTTCTTAAAATTATGAGTAAAAATGATTCTTCGCTTTCTAAAGATCAGTTTAATTTACTGAAAGCTTTTAAAAAGCAAATCTCAAATCCTCAATCCAGCAATCTTGCTAAACAAGCAGAGATGAAAAAATCTCAAGCTGTTGAAGAAGAAATGGAAGATACTGAGCTTTTTAAAAAAGCCTTAACAGGCGTAAAGCCAATTGATAATGGTAACATTGCACAAATCAAACCAAAACGCGTAAAAAAAATTGATGCGCAAACTCTTGCAAAACGTGCAGCAGCTGAAGGTAGCGCCGAACAGGAACTCACTGAGATTTCAGATACTCAAGCGATTTTAAATCCTGTGGCAAGCCAAGCTGCATTAAGCTATCGAATTGCAACTTTACAGCACAAAGTATTTGAAGACTTAAAAGCAGGTAAAATTCGTTGGTTTGAAGCTGTAGATTTACATGGTTGTACTGTCGAGCAAGCACGCGCCGCAGTTTTACAAATCATTCAGATGGCTAAAGGCGAAAATCAAAATGTCATCAAAATTGTTCATGGTAAAGGTCCTGAAGCGATTTTAAAAACCTATGTAAATGGCTGGCTTAGACAACATCGTGATGTACTTGCCTTTGTCAGTGCACCTGAAAATCAAGGTGGTACGGGTGCTGTTCTCGTGCTACTAAAACGTGCAGAAAAGAATCCAAAGTACAAACAATAATCGGCATTTGACTCAAAATTAAGTTTTTGAATCGTTTTCTGATACAATTCCCGTTTTGTTCAACCCACCTAAGTGAACATTGTTATGTCTATGCAGCAATCGTACGCAAATATCTTAACTGCCGTTGGCGAAGATTTGAATCGTCCTGGCCTCAAAGATACGCCTATGCGTGCGGCTAAAGCTTTTTCTTTTTTAACTTCTGGTTATAGTAAAACACTTGAAGAAGTTACAAATAGTGCGGTTTTTCCATCCGATAACCATGAAATGGTATTGGTTAAAAATATTGAGTTTTATTCACTTTGCGAACATCATCTGCTCCCTTTTTACGGTCGTGTCCACATTGCATATTTACCTGAAGGTCAGGTTTTAGGTTTATCTAAGTTTGCACGCATTACAGAAATGTTTGCGCGCCGTTTGCAAATTCAAGAGAACTTAACACAACAAATTGCTGAAGCTGTTGCCGAGGTGACACAAGCACGTGGTGTGGCTGTAGTGATCGATTCTGCACATATGTGTATGATGATGCGCGGTGTTGGTAAGCAAGAATCTACCACTCGTACTGTTTCTTTTGTGGGTGATTTTAAAACGGACAAAGATGCACGTCGTGAGTTTTTAAGCGCTGTCCCTGAAAGTTATTAATCAGAGCATTGTCATGTCTTCAATCCAATTAGCAGGCTTTGGTGAGTTAATTCAATCTGAAGCCAGCATTGATTATCCTCGGCCTGACCGTTTGGTTAAGGGCAATCCACAACGTCTTACCTATGACTTATATACACACCCACATATGGGATGTGGAATTTGGCAATGTGAAGTGGGTGCTTGGAACATTCAGTTTGCCGATAATAAACAAGAGTTCTTTCAAGTCATTGAGGGCGTTGTTCGTATTCATGATGCCAAAACAGATTCATATATTGAAGTTTCTGCGGGTCAAGCAGGTATTATCCCACCTGCATTTGTGGGTACATTTGAAGTGATTGAAACTGTAAAAAAATACTTTGTTATTGTTGAAGTTTGATAGATTTTTAATCTATCAAACTCTTTAAAATTTAATATTAGAAGAACCAAACATAGCCCAACCCAACTTTACTCCAGTCTTTATGATCTTGCTGTTCGAAGTTCCAATTCAACCTTAAAGCATTATTTGAATTTAAACTATATTGGAATTGAGAGCCTACTCTTAGATTCCACTGACTTTGATCTTCCCAATACGGCAATTCAATTTGCACAACACTATTAATCGTATCCGTCCAGATATTCATACACCCAACTGTTGGTCCTACACCAACTCGCCAACCTTTATCGAGCGAACGACCACCTTGAATATGGCTTTGCATTTGGGCATAACACAAATGTCGACGATCATAATCGGCTAAGCTGTAGCCGACCTGCATATTTAGGTTCATAACACCATGCTGCTGATCATCACTAAAATTTCCTTGATCTAGAGCTTCTTGTTTCCAACCTAAATTAAATCCCCAAGTAATGGGTGATTTAAATGGCTGAATAGGGTTATACGAATTTACAGTCAATAAATCTAAATGTTCGAGCTTGAGTTGATCATCACGATATTGAATATTGCCGTCTAAAAACAATAATTGAGTACCTAAACGATAACCACCTTGAGGATCAATCAGATCATGGTAAGCTTGACGATGTCCTAACTCGATAAACTTCTTTCCTTGTAGTTCACCGACATTTACAGATAGATTTCGCGCATGGTGTCCTTCAACAGGTTGCTTTTTAGGACGCTCAGGCTCTTGACGTTGCTTTTCAACATCAATTTGGCTTCTCTCAGCAAGAAGTTGTCTTAGCTGCGGCTGTGCAAAGTCTGCATCAACCTGACGACTGATATATTGCAGATACAAATCGTCATATGCCATTTCTAAGATTTTTGCTTGATCGTGTTGATTAAATTTCTCTAATAAAGGTTGAGCTTTTTCCACATCTTGAAATGCAATTTGATGGGCAACTTTAGCCAGTGGTGTACCATGTTGTTTTGCTTGTGATAATAATTGAGTTTCCAAGGCTGGACGATAGACCACCTCTTTGACTAAGTCTTGTTGATCAACTGCTTTTAACGTTTCAATCGGAATTGCAGCATAATTAAATTGTTTTTTTAAGTCTAAGTTCGGACGAACTAAATCAATTAATCCAAGCAAACGATATGCACAATTATCACTTACGAAATAATAAGGAAAACTCACATGTTGCATTTCCCAAATATGTTCGACTAAGAAACGAGTCTCTTCAGGAGTTAAATTTAACTCGTACTCCCACAAATCACGACTTTCAAAGTCACCATACTCTTTTACTTTACGATAGTAAGGCATTAAAGAATATTCACCAGGATACTGCCCTGTTAGACCTTTCCAAGCATATGACCAATTATCTTCACCACTGACTGTCGCTGCATAGTTTACTGCGTATGAAACTAAATTCAGCTGTTTCTGATCTTTAGGATCTAAACGTAGTAAGGTATGCCCAAACATCGAACTTGGATTCCCCATAAAGTCAGTTGCATAAATCAACGTGGCTCTATAAGGTTTAATTTGATTAATCCATTGATCAAACTCAGGACACTTGACGATTGGAAGCTTTTCGGTATCAATATTGAGTTGTTTGATCAACCAACGACTACGAGCAGGAAATTTACAACGAATCGATTGATTCTCAGCTGAATTAATAAATAAAGCTTTTACATCAGCTTGTAATTCATTTTTTAAATTATTTTTTCCATCTTTTGCATAAAAATATCCATCATATGAAACCTCACTTTTTTGCGATTGATCAGCATACATTAGGCGTTGCCATGTGATGTCTTGGTGCAGTTGTTTCTGCTCAGCAATCTTCAAATAATTTTGTATATCGGTTTCAACTGAAGCATGTGCAAAATGGCACATTAAAGTAGTAATGGTGCAAGTTATTAATTTCATTCAGTCGCAAATTTTAAGATTATTAAGAATAATTTATCTATAAGAAAACCCTGCCATTAAGACAGGGTTTTATATTCAAACGTATTAAACGTAAGCTTTGAGTACAGCGTCTTTCGCCATTACACTTTGTAAAGAATCTAAAACTTGAAGCGTATTTTTATTTTTGCTTGAGTAAATTTCAGCAAAATTTGCTTTAGAAACAGCAAAGAAACGCGCTTTATCTGTTGCTTTGATCTGCATAAGTTCAGCAAGTACGTTTAAGCTTTCACCTTGACCTACAGCCATATCACGCGCTAAAGATTCAGCATTTTCATTTGTAAATGTAACGACTTGAGCCGTAACAGTTCCACCTTGACGGCATCCTAAAGTACCGAAAGTAATACCTAATAACTGGTTAGTAAAAATACCATTTGTAGTTGCAGCAAGGATTTTAGGTGCAATACCTTTTTGTCCTGCCCAAATTTGTGTACCAGCACCACAACCAACATCATTGTCTGCCATAGCTACACTTGAACCAGCTGCTAACAAAGCTGCTAATGCAATTTTTTTTAACATAGGAAAGATCTCCAGTATCAATTATTTATTGGTATTTGTTATCACTATCGTGCTTAGCATTAAATCTATACGCACGTGAATTAAAATAACGAGGTTAGCTTTTTTTAGCAAATAAAATTTGAAATAAAGTTGAAATATTTATATAGAAGTTAATAATCACTTCATTTTAAACTTAACTCTTGAGCTAGTTTAACTGCCAAGTTCCTTTTTTATCTCGTTTTCCTAAGATTTTTAATACCAAAACCAAACTTAAGAGTAATAATAAATACCAAGACCCCAATTTCCCCCATCCGACCATATGCCAAGCATCAACTTGGCTTGGATACAGCCAAATTTTATAAAATGTACTAATGTTTTCAGCAATCCAAATCAAAAATGCAAGTAAAAGTAATATTGGAAGCATCGGCACTTTGAACCGCGAATCGCTTAACTGAAAATATAATTTTGTTTTCCAGAAAATAATGATACTCCATGCAAATAGAACCAACCGATAATCTGGAATAAAAAACTTAGTCATAAAGTTTAAATAGGATAAAACTGCCAAACACAGCATATTTGAAAATCTTGGCAAGTTCTCAAAAGAAACTTTATATAATCTCAATGAACGAGCAAAAAAACTACCTACAGCTGAATACATAAAACCCGCAAATAGAGGCACAGTTAATAGTTTGAATACTGCAGGTTGTGGATATTGCCAAGAGGCAATTGCTGGATGGGTTAGGAAAATTTCCATCCCCATTGCCATGATATGAAACAAAGCAATCACTTTTGCCTCTGCCCAAGACTCTAACTTTAAATAGATTAGGCAGACTTGAATGCTCAATGCATAAAAAAATAGATAATCATAACGGAAGAAACCATAATATTCTTGGCTTCCCATCGGTGCTGTTACTGCAAAAGCGATTAAAAGTAACAACCCAAATAAGGCAGCCGAAGCTGCCTTAGTCCCAAAATTTAAAGCTAATCCAATCAAATGCACGAAATGATCCTAATCAATTTAATCATTAAAAATTCGAAGGGATTAACCTAAATATTTCTGGCTGTACGCATGGACAGTATCTACAAAGATCTTCGGCTGAGCTGGATCAACCCATTGAGTAATACCATGACCAAGATTTGCAATATATCCTGTTTTTTCACCATTTTTATAAGCGTCATCGAGCATCGCTTTTACAGATTTTTCAATTGATGCTGCTGATCCATAAAGCACAGCTGGATCTAGATTTCCTTGTAATGCTGCACGACCATTTACAACTTCACGTGCAGTATAAAGAGGTGTGGTCCAATCTAAGCCAAATGCATCTGCACCTGTAGTTAGCATCGTCTCTAACCATTGCCCACCACCTTTGGTAAAGACAATAATCGGAATTCGGCGACCATCTTTTTCTCGTTGAAGCCCTGCAATAATCTTTGTCATATAATTCAATGAGAATTCCACATATTCTCGATGTGCAAGTGCTCCGCCCCAACTATCAAAGATTTGAATCGCTTGCGCACCTGCATCGATCTGTGCATTCAAATAATCAATTACTGAATCTGCAAGATGATCAAGTAATGCATGTAACACTTCTGGTTGCGCGTACATCATATTTTTAGTGAAACGAAACTCTTTACTTGAGCCTCCTTCAACCATATAAGTTGCTAAAGTCCAAGGACTTCCAGAGAACCCAATTAAAGGGACCTGACCACCTAATGCAGATCGAATCGTGGACACAGCATTCATCACATAGGCTAAATCAGACTTTGAATTTAATTTCGGCAAGTTAGCAACATCTTGCTCTGTCCGTACTGTTTTATGAAACTTTGGACCTTCACCTGTTTCAAAATACAAACCCAATCCAAGCGCATCTGGAACCGTCAAAATATCAGAAAATAAAATCGCAGCATCCAAATCATAGCGGCGCAACGGTTGCAAAGTAACTTCACAAGCAAATTCAGTGTTTTTACAAAGAGATAAGAAATCACCCGCTTGTGAACGAGTTGCTCTATATTCTGGCAAATAACGCCCTGCTTGACGCATCATCCACACTGGTGTGGTGTCTACAGGCTCACGTAGCAAAGCTCGTAAAAAACGATCATTTTTCAACGTTGTCATTACCAATCTCTAAATTTTTTCATGTGAAACGCATGATAACAAAGTTAACCCAATTTTTATAATTCCAAATCCATACAAAAATTCAGACTTCCTACATTATTTTTTTACTTAGACACAAAACTGCTACTGCAAGCTCACTGATTTTCTGTAATACTTGCAACATCTTATATCTCAATATGAATAATTCTTAAGGTTGAATTACATGTTCGTTCGCTCATTACTCGCTATGAGTTTAAGTTGTATTATTGCCAATGTTGCTTTTGCTGCCCCAACAACTGAGCAACCTTTAAATCCAAAAAAAATCTCGGCACCTGTTCAAGATCCGATTGATCCTTTAGCAGTAGAACGTTCAGCTGCTTCAAGCGTTGTTGCTCAACCAGCATCTAGTGTCGCTGATAATGCAGTTTCTGATCCTCAAGTAAACACAGGTGTTGCTTCAGCAGTTTCTTCAAAACTAGAAAATACTCCTGATACAACCAATACAACTCCAGCACCAAAAGTTACTTGGACTTTAGATAGTCTGAACAATTCAGAATGGTATGAAAATATTGGTAAGGGTCAATTTCCGGTATATGCGCGTGCTCATGTAATGCTAAACAATGCACATGCTTCTCCTGGTGCAATTGATGGCTCAAATGGTAAAAACACTTTAAAAGCAATTGCATCTTTCCAACAGATGAATGGTTTAACACCGACAGGTGAACTTACCAAGGAAACTTGGGATGCATTAGTTGCGAAACAAACTAAACCAGCTTATGTAGAATACACAATTACAGAAGCAGATTTGAAAGGTCCATATGCCGAATCAATTCCTTCTGATTATGCTTTACAAGCAAAAATGAAAGGTTTGTATTACACACGTGTAACAGAAATGTTGGGTGAGAAGTTTCATATGGATGAAAACTTCTTGAAAAAGATCAACCCAACAGCAACTTTCAAAAAAGCTGGTGAAAAAATTATTGTTGCCAATGTGCGTAATGATTTACCAGAAGATATTCACTTAATCGTTGCACATAAAGGTGCTCGTCAGCTTTATCTTTTCAACAGTCGCAACCAAATGATTGCTTCATTTCCTGCAACAATTGGTAGTACTGACACGCCTTCTCCGACTGGTACGTATAAAGTAGTCGGCGTTGCAAAAAATCCTTGGTATAGCTATTCACCGTCTAACTTTGTTCAAGGTAATAACCTTAAACCTCTTTCTTTACCACCAGGTCCTAACGCGCCAGTGGGTAATATTTGGATTGGTTTAAGTAAAAAATCATTTGGTATTCATGGTACTCCAAGCCCTTCATTAATCTCTAAAACAGCTTCACATGGCTGTATTCGTTTAACGAACTGGGATGCAAATGATTTGGGTAACAAAGTTCGCTCAGGCGTTACTGTAAAATTCCTTGAATAATTCCAATCATCATAATTGAAAAAGCCGAATTTTATGATTCGGCTTTTTTTGATTCTATAATTATTCAACAACAGGTAGTGGCTGATAATAGATTTGATTTCGACCTAATTGTTTGGCTCTATAAAGTGCTTTATCAGCAGTATGAATCAATAATTCTTGGCTAATTTTAGGATTACCATTAAATACCGTAATTCCTAAGCTGATCGTGACATGATTTGAAACTAATGATTTTTCATGAGGAATCATTTGCCGATCAATTGCTTTATAAATATTCGTTGCGACGGCATAAGCACCTTGAGCCGATGTTTCAGGAAGTAATACAACAAATTCCTCCCCCCCATAGCGCGCAATAAAGTCCATGTGCCGAATTGAACTTTTAATGGTCTTAGCTATAGATGAAATAACCTGATCTCCCATTTGGTGACCATAAAAGTCATTATAATTTTTAAAATAATCAATATCGATAAACAGAACTGACATCGACTTATTTTCTTTACAAGCCATGTCATAGTAATAACTAAACATTTCCTCAAAAGTTCGTCGATTGGAAACCTTTGTTAATTCATCATGCTGGCTTAAATGTAAAAGTTCTGATGCTTGTAAACGGAGAATTCTCTCATCTATTTCCGAGATTTTAGTTTTTAAAAATAGTTTTCTTTCTTTTGAGGTCAACATGATGCTGATAGAAAAACCTAAGAGCAAGCTCCCTATAAACGTGCGCCCAAGCATCAAAAAATCACACGGTATATTAAAATAATAGAGGGATAATAAAATACATACTGCAGCCAGTGTTCCAATCCACAGCATATGATTGGGTTTTATTCCACTCAGAATGAAGCCTAACATATACAAAAATGCAATCAGTACCATTGCCTGATTCTGTAATACAACGTTAGACACACTCATCATCAATAAAGATGGAAAGAAAATTGTGCAAAAGACAATAACGCAAGCAACTGGATAAAAAAGTCGGCTCAATTTTCTAAATCTAGAAAAAGTCCAAAATAAAAATAATGCTGCACCAACGATGAGTAAACTTAAAATGCTATAAACAAAATCAACAATAAAATGAGGACTGGAACGAATAACCAAATAGTTAGAAGGTAAGATTAATAAGACAAAAATCGTGTAAGTAATGACACCTTGCCCAAAAAATTGAATTGCATTAATACGTGTGCGATCAATGTTAAATTTCCAGAAATCTTCTTCTAGTTTTGCTGGTAAAGTTTTTTGTGTTTTTTGACCTTTATAGTGTCGAGCAACAAGCTGCTCTAGATCCTCTTTAGACCTCCTTAATTCATCAAGATCATATTGATTTTCCATCCTTTTTACTCTTCTTATGGTGATGTATTTTTGTGCTGGATAAAAATAACACAATTTCTCATTTTGTCATGCACTTTGCTTAACCACTTATCCGTAATTGTAGTTACCATTTTCACACTTTATGCATTATTATTTGTATTATTTTTAAGTTTGAAGTTCACCTTGAATACTATTACGCTTTTACAACCCGATGATTGGCATGCTCATTTACGTGATGGCTTAGCATTAAAACGCACAGTACCCGATTTGGCTAAACAATTCGCACGTGCGATTTGTATGCCGAACCTTGTTCCACCCGTCAAAACTGTAGAAGAAGCTGTAGCGTATCGTGAACGTATTCTTGCTCATGTACCTGAAGGCTTAAATTTTGATCCTCGCATGGTGCTTTATTTTACTGACTTTACAGCGCCTGATGAAGTTAGAAAAATCAAAGAATCAGAATTTGTAAATGCAATCAAGCTTTACCCTGCTGGTGCAACGACAAACTCTGATAATGGCGTTAGTGATATTCGCAAAGTTTATGCTGTCATTGAACAACTTGAAGAACACCAAGTCCCTTTATTACTTCACGGTGAAGTAACTCATAACCATGTAGATATTTTCGACCGCGAAAAACGTTTCTTGGATGAAATTCTTTCTCCATTATTGAAACAATTCCCTAAGCTCAAAGTCGTACTTGAACATATCACGACCAGTGATGCAGCAAATTTTGTTCTTGAACAAGATCGTAATGTAGCTGCAACAATTACACCCCAACATTTACTCTTTAATCGAAATGATATGTTGGTTGGTGGTGTGAAGCCTCATTTCTATTGCTTGCCGATTTTAAAACGTCAAACACACCAAACAACTTTATTAGAAGTGGCAACAAGCGGTAGTCCAAAATTCTTCTTAGGTACTGATAGTGCGCCACACGCTCAAAATGCCAAGGAAAATGCTTGTGGTTGTGCAGGCTGCTATAGTGCACCAAATGCGATTGAGCTTTACGCACAAGCATTTGATCAAGTTGGTAAGTTAGAGCGCTTGGAAGGTTTTGCAAGTATGTTCGGTGCTGATTTCTATGGCTTGCCAAGAAATACATCAACCATTACGTTGGTGAAAGAAGAAAATACCGTTGCAGAATCATTTGATTATCTTGATGGTCAAAAAATTATCCCACTTCATGCAGGTAAGACACTGCAATGGAGAAAAGTGTGACACACGAAGAAAATCAAGCTCCTGTCATTGGTCAACGTTTCCGTGGATTCTTACCTGTTGTAGTCGATGTTGAGACAGCAGGTTTTAACTCACAAACGGATGCTTTGCTTGAAATAGCATGTATCCCAATTGTCTATGATCAACAGGGACAATTTATACCTGGTCCTGCTTTTCATGCACACATTAATCCATTTGAAGGTGCTAATCTCGATCGTCGTTCTTTAGACTTTATTGGAATTGATCCTTTCAATCCTATGCGTGTTGCAATGGCTGAAGATGAACGCGGTGCTTTACGCCGTATTTTTAAATCATTGAATGAAGTCCGAAAAGCACAGCATTGCACACATGCTGTACTGGTTGGACACAATGCACACTTTGATTTAGGTTTTTTACAAGCTGCTATCGCACGTTCAGGAACTAAAAACCAAAATCCTTTTCATAGTTTTTCAGTTTTTGACACGGTCACGCTTAGCGCGGTGATGTTTGGACAAACTGTATTGGCAAGAGCATGTATTCAAGCTGGAATTGAGTTTGATGGTAAAGAAGCTCATTCTGCTTTATACGATACGCAAAAGACAGCAGAACTGTTTTGCTATATTTTGAACAAACTATCACCCCACCTTCTTGACAGTTTGGTGACAGAGCCCTAATATACACCCACCTCAAGAAGTCCCTATCGTCTAGAGGCCTAGGACATCGCCCTTTCACGGCGGTAACCGGGGTTCGAATCCCCGTAGGGACGCCAAATTCAAAAAAGCCACTGCATCATTTAGACAGTGGCTTTTTTATTAGTTTTTTATACGTAGAGCTGCTAAAAAATAATTATTTTGAAAAATCTATTTTATTATCCTTAGAATATTTTCTACCCTATACTGAAAACTGATCAAAACTATAAATTTAAACCTAATATGCAAATCCGTTTATTCCACTTACAAAATTCACGTTCTCAACGCATCGTTTGGTTTTTAGAAGAATTAGGACTTCCCTACGAATTAGTCATCAACCATCATTCAGACTTAGATGAAAAGAAAAATTCACCGCATCAATTATCGAAATTTCCTGCCGTTGAAATAATAAATCAAGAACAAATTTTTATCTTAGCCGAACTTCAGCGATTATTGATTACTTATCTTATCTATACCCTCAATTAGGGCAAAGTAAATTATTAGGATCGCAACTTCAAAGTTTTTATTATTGGAAAAATTATTGTGAAGCCACATTTATTCCAGACCTATTACTCAAACAAATTTTTCACCAGCTTGTACAACGTACACCATTTCCTGTTCGCTTCGTTTCAAAGTTTTTAAAATATGGATTTGATCAAAGCTATTTAAATCCATCGTTACAGCAACAAATGACCATGATTGATAAGCATTTAAAAGATCATTTATGGTTTGCTGGGGATCAATTTACGGTTGCAGATATTTTGATGTGGTTTCCATTATTGGCTTGCTCGGCAAATGACCATCAATTTAAACATATACAGCGTTATTTAGCCCAAATAGAAAACAGACCCGCCTTTAAAAAATCTTTAATCAAAGGACAATGGTCTGCTTCTACGTTTCAGTCCTATTGGACGATTGCGTGGTAATTCAGTTATGCCGATTTACGCGAATTCACTCGACCTTTAACAACCGCTTTAATATTGCCTTTGGCATAATTCAAGAAAACAAGTAATGGTGATAATTTAGGATTTGGTTTTTTACCCTGACCAATTGCTTTGAATTGTGCCGCATACCAAATGATTTCCATAATTGCCATTTTATCAACAAAAGGAATGCCTGTTTTAATTTGGTTTACAGCATAACGCACATCATTACCTGCAATTAGGCTATCTGTTAAATCTGTTTCAACCGCTAATGGTCGTGCAATCCCGATAAAATCACATGCACCACTTTCCAGTGCAGCATTCATACCTGCGACTGTACGGAAACCACCTGTCACCATTAACTTACATGTGACATGCTGACGAATCTTTTCAGCGAACTCTAAGAAATATGCTTCACGTGCAATAGTGCTTGCTTTGCGTGATTCTGCTTTTGCACCAGCCATTGCAGGTGCTTCATAAGTACCACCAGAAATCTCGATGATATCAATTCCTGCAGCATCAATTGCTTTAAATACTGCAATCACATCATCTTCAGTAATACCACCACGTTGGAAATCAGCTGAATTGAGTTTTACCGAAATAATAAAGTTTTCCGAAGTCGCAGCGCGAACGGTTTTATAAATTTCAATTAAGAAGCGCATACGGTTCTCAATTGAACCACCCCATTCATCAGTACGCTTATTGGTTAGTGGTGATAAAAATTGGCTAATCAAATAACCATGAGCACCATGTAACTGTACACCTTCAAATCCAGCCTTCTCACAGACTGCTGCAGCTGTAGCGAAACGTTGGATGATATCTAGAATTTCTTCATGTCGTAACTCACGTGGAGTACCAAACATCGTTGCTAACATCGGGCTAAAAGGTACAGCAGACGGTGCTACTGTTTCTTTGTTTAATCCTTTTGGACATTGACGACCCGGATGTGACAACTGAATTAATTGTACCATACCGTATTTTTTGCCTACCGCAGCCCATTGTTGCAACTTCGCCAAATCACGTTCAGTTTCGATCGCAACGACACCTGGCTCATTTTTAGCCGCAATGTTAACCATTACATTTCCTGTGATTGCACAACCCAAGCCACCTTTAGCCCAAGCTTCATACAATCCAATATGTAAATCATTCGGCTGACCTTCGTGATTAGCTAAAGCTTCACTCATAGCACCTTTGATAATACGATTTTTGAATGTTGTGTTGCGAATTTGGATACTGTCTGCAATCTGACTCATGGTCATCCTCTGCTACAAATTAGAGTAATTGCTCTAATTTAATCTGATTATTGTTGATGTCAAGATATCTTCCGATAAATTGACAATAACATATGTCAGTTTAATTACAATGCTATATACAACTCGCCTCAATCAATAATTTTGTGTATCCATTTTGAGGATCAAGAAATAAATCTTGTGAAGCTTGATATTCCAAAGCTTTACCTTCATGCATCACCAAAACATTTTGGCAGAGGGATTTTATGACTTGTAAGTCATGACTGATCACTAAATAGCTGATCTGCTCTTGGTGTTGCAACCGTCGCAGAAGCAAAATAATTGCTTGTTGTGTAATACGGTCAAGAGCTGAGGTCGGTTCATCTAAGATCAACAACTTTGGTTTCAAAACTAAGGCTCTCGCTAGAGCAACTCGTTGCCTTTGCCCACCAGAAAGCTCATGTGGGTATTTAAATTTTTCAGAAGGAGTTAATTCAACTTTCATTAACACCTCATCGATCATATTTTCGATCAGGTTTGATTTTACTGCACTCAGTTCAAGCCCTTCTGCGATAATTTGAAAAACTGATAATCGAGGATTCAAACTGCTTAGAGGATCTTGAAAGACAATTTGAAATTGCTGACGCAAAGGTCTTAACTGTTCTTGATTTAGTTGATTTAAATTCTGTGTCTCAAAATTTATTTCTCCCTCACTAGGAATAAGTCGAGCAATTGCTAGTGCTAGCGATGTTTTACCTGAGGCACTTTGCCCCACAATACCTAACGCCTCACCTGACATTAATAAGAAACTAATATTACTAACAGCTGTTTTATATTGTTTTATTTGATTGAATAATCCTTTTCTAATCGGATAACGTACTGACAGATTTTGAATTTCAAGCAATGTTTTTCCACTATTTTGTTCTAGTGCAATCCCAAAATCATGGTGCAACAGGCTTTTGGTATATTCAGTTTTGAGATGTTGAAAAATTTCATTTATATCACCCTGTTGTTCAATTCGTCCTTGATTAACAATTAACACTTGATCTGCATACTGTTTAACAACACTTAAATCATGACTAATTAAGAGAATTGCCATTTTATGATGGTGTTGTAATTGTTTGAGCAAATCAAGAATTTGTCTTTGTAAAACAACATCCAAAGCTGTAGTCGGTTCATCAGCGATTAAAATTTCAGGTTCCAATGCCAATGCCATAGCAATCATGACTCTCTGCCGTTGACCACCAGAAAGCTCGTGTGGAAATCGTTTCAAGAGGTGAGTTGCATCTTCTAAACCGACTTCATTTAATAAGTCGAGGGTCTTTTCTTTGACTTTAGATTTAGAGAATCCTTGCAACAACAAATTCTCTCCAACGATTTTTTCGACACGATGCAATGGATTAAGTGCTGTCATCGGTTCCTGAAAAATCATCCCGATTTTTTTTCCACGAATTTGCTGCCATTGATGCTGATTCATTTTAAGCAAATCCACACCATCAAATAGGATCTCACCTTTTACTTTAAGGCTATCAGATAACAATCCTAATATTGCAAGGCAAGTTATTGATTTTCCTGAACCACTTTCACCAACGATCGCCAAAGTCTGTGAATGATGAAGTTCAAAGTTGAAATTATCAACAAGCTTAGTGCCTAATTGGTTTTCAATACTTAATTTCTGAACTTTCAACAAGGCAGTATTATTGTTTTGGGTCAAATGCTTCACGAGCAGCCTCCCCAATAAAGATCAAAAGTGAAAGCACAATTGCCAAAGTAAAAAAGCCAGACAATACTAGCCATGGTGCATCTAAATTATTTTTCCCTTGCAACAGCAGTTCGCCTAACGATGCTGCATCCGCAGGTAATCCGTAACCAAGAAAATCTAATGCCGTTAAAGCAATAATATTTGCTGTAAGCATAAATGGTATTTGCGACAAACTTGAACTGATTGCATTTGGTAAAATATGTTTAAAAATAATATTATGGTCTTTGACACCTAAAGCCTGAGCAGCGCGTACATAATCTAAATTTCGTGCTCTCAAAAACTCAGCTCTTACTAATCCAACTAATTCAGTCCATCCAAATAACAGCATAATTAAAAAGAGCCAATACACATTTGGGCTAAACATACTGACCAATATCATCACAATAAACAGCATGGGTAAGCCCCCCCATACCTCCAAGAGCCGCTGTCCAATTAGATCAATCCAACCACCATAATATCCTTGTACTGCACCTACAACTATTCCGATGCAAGCTGCAGCTATAGTCAGCCCGATTCCAAATAAAAGTGAAACCCTTAGACCATACAAGATGCGAGCAAATACGTCACGACCTTGATCATCTGTCCCTAACCAGTTTTGTAATGTCGGCTGAGATGGTACAGGAACAGTGAGAGATAAATTTGGAGTTTGATATGAAAAAGCTACAGTTGGTGAAATCATCCAGCCATGATGTTGGATCAATTGTTTTACAGCAGGATCCTGATAATCAGTCGAAGTTTCAAATACGCCACCAAATGTTGTTTCAGGATAATCTTTGAATATGGGAAAATAGAGTGACTGCTTATAACTAACAAGCAGAGGTTTATCATTTGCTATAAACTCAGCGCAGATAGAAAGACTAAAAATAATCAAAAATAAGATTAAACTGAAAAATCCCAATTTATTTTGCTTAAAACGATATAGTCGATTTCTCATTAAAGGTGACATCAACGCCCACCTCGTGATTCAAAATCAATGCGAGGGTCTATCCAGTGATAAAGTACGTCCCCTATAAGGCGAAGAGTTAAACCGAAGAATGTAAATAAAAATAAAGTACCAAAAATCACAGGATAATCACGTTGCGTAATCGCTTCAAAACCCAATAATCCTACGCCATCCAAATTAAAAATGATTTCGATAAATAAATTACCAACAAAGAAAATACCAACCAAGGTTTCAGGTAAAGCAGCAACAACAATCAATATCGCATTGCGGAATACATGTCGAAAAAGTACCTGATTTTCATTCAATCCCTTTGATCTTGCTGTCAGCACATAAGGCTTATTAAGTTCTTCAACAAAAGAATATTTCGTCAAATACGTCAAAGCAGCAAAACTTCCCAATACCATACTGATAATCGGCAAGCACATATGCCAAAGATAATCTTTAACTTTTGCTATAAAGCTTAAATGCTCGAAATTTTCCGACACTAATCCTTGTAAAGGAAACCACTGCCAATAACTTCCACCTGCAAAAAAAACCACAAGTACAATAGCAAATACAAATGATGGGACGGCGTAACTAATTGCCAATAACAATGAGGTCGCACGGTCAAAAAGCAAACCATTCTGTTTGGCTTTGCTGATCCCTAACGAAATTGCAATCATATAGATCAGGAAAGTACTCCATATACCTAAGGACAAGGTAACTGGAAGTTTTTCATACAGTAATTGTACAACGGTTTTATCCTTGAAAAAGCTTGTTCCAAAATCAAGGGTTAAATATCCTTTGAGCATGATCCAAAACCGTTCATAAGCAGGCTGATCAAACCCATATTGCGCTTTAATTTTTTCGATCATCTCAGGGCTTAAGCCGCGAGCGCCTTCATACTGAGCCAATTCACCCAGCGTATTTGAATTATTTACATTTACACCCAATCCTTGAGCATTTTGTATTTGTTGTATGGCTTGCTCAACTGGACCACCAGGTGCGATTTGTACGATGATAAAATTGATTAACAGAATTAAAAATAATGTCGGAATCATCAAAATCATTCTTTTCAGAATATAGTGAAGCATAAACTTAATCCTTCATTATTTGATTTAATGTTTAATCGAAGATTGATTGAGCATCTTGGCTTTCTTTGCATCAACCCACCAATATTCCCACCCGACAGAAAGTTTTGGTTTAGTTTTTGGTTGCTGATAAATATCCCAATAAGCAAACCAACGATCTGGTTTACCATATGTCAAAATATGGTAATAGCCCGCACGCAGTAAGCGATCTAGAATTCGAGTATAGAGTACAACTTCATCTCGACTTTTAGCTGCAATTATTTTTCCAATAATTTGATCAATTACAGGAGATTGTATTCCTGCATAGTTATAATTATTTGCTTCATTTGCAGCCTTACTTCCCCAAAATTGTGCCTGCTCTTTTCCAGGGGTCAAAGTCTGCGGCATTTTAAAAACCATCATATCGAAATCTTGACGACGTATCCGCTCCATATACTGCGGGACATCCACTTGACGCAAATTGACCTGTATTCCAAGTCGCTTTAAATTACGCACGAATGGCATCAGCTCACGTTGTGGATTCTCTTGTTGAAGTAATAATTCTATTTGAATCAATCGACCTTGCGGATCATGCAATTTACCATTAACGATCTTATATCCTGCTTGTTTAAGGATTGTTTGTGCTTGTAGTAAGTTATTACGATTAAATCCACTGGCATCGGACTTAGGATAACGCCAATCTGTGACTACACCTTGTTGGATGATCGGGTGAAGCTTTTCCAGATAAGGTTTTAAAATCTTCAGCTCAGCAGAACTCGGTTTAGAAACTGCGGCTAAGTCAGTATTATCAAAAAAACTCTGTAGTCGTCTATTTTGATTAAAAAAAAGTGCTTTATTTTGCCATTCAAAATCATAGGCATAAGTTAATGCCTGTCTGAAATAAATATCTTGAAATGGTGAACGTCGTGTATTAAAAACTAAACTTTGTATATCCAGTGGGGTGCTTAATTGAGCCTTATACTTTTTAACCCATCCTGATCGGTAAGATGGAAAATTATACCCCATCACCCAATTACGGATATTTTTTTCTTCATAGAAATAAAATTGTTGAGATTTAAATCCCTCGAAACTCACTTCTAAGTTTCGATAATACACATATTTTAGTCTATCAAAATTATAACGCCCTCGGTTAACAGCGAGGTCTTTCGCCCAGTAATTTGGACTGCGTTTATAAGTAATACTACGACCCGCATCGATACGATCAACTATATAAGGCCCTGAGCCAATAATAGGTTGCAGCGTAATACGAGTAAAATCTCTGTTTTTCCAATCTGCTTTTGAATAAATTGGAAGACTCGCCACAATTAATGGCATTTCAACATTTTTGTTGGATTTAAATATAAATTTGATTTGGTGCTTTGATAGAATTTCGGTTTTTTCCAAATCTGATAAATACATCTGCAAACCAAAATTTGCTTTGGTTTGATATGTATCAAAAGTAAATTTCACATCATCCGATGTTAATGCCTGCCCGTTATTAAATCGTGCTTGAGGATTCAGGTGAAAAATTACGGACTTCAGATTGTCAGGATCGTAAGTTACTTTTTCAGCCAGCAGTGGATACATCACTCGTGGCTCATCCAAAGAACGATCCATTAAACTATCAAAAAGATAGTTCACGCCCTCTGTTGCACTCCCTTTTCCATTCATACTATTTAAATTATCGAAAGTGCCTAATGTGGATTGGCTAAATAAACCACCTTTAGGTGCTTTAACATCCGCATATGGCATGACTGAAAAATTGGCATATTTAGGCTGCACATGCATCCCTAAGTATGGTGTAGTTTGAAGGGCTGCAAATGTGGTTTGAGCAAAAAAGCTTAGTCCGAACAGACTAAGCTTTTGAGTTGTAGATAATGAAAGCATCAGTACTTACAGGTTTGGCACTTTAATTACATCGCCTATACGCAATTGTGTACTTGGCGTTAAATCATTCATCTCAGCCAAAGCACTAGTTTCCATACCATATTTACTTGCTAAACCAATTAAGGTATCACCGCGCTTCACCTTATATTCAGTGACAACTTTAGGAACAGAAATCGTTTGACCTCGCTGTAAGCCAGCATTTGCTTTCAAGTCATTAAGATCAGCTAACTCACGACTCGACATACCAAAACGATTTGCAATACTGTTGAGGGACTCACCTGCTTTTACGGTATATTTTTCCGTATTTTTACTAGAAACAGATTTTGAGCTCGTTTTACTTGACTCAACTTTTGCTGTTTCTACTTTTGGTACATCACCAGAAAGTTTGAGTTTCTGACCAATCCGAACTGTACTATTACGTGACAAGCCATTTAATGCAGCTACATAATCGAGCTGTAGATAATAACGGCTAGCGATATTACTTAAAGTATCTCCTGATTTTACGGTGTAAATATCAGGTGCCGTTTCATCTTTATCTTTGACTTTTGTCGCTGTGACATTTGATGACTTGGAAGGTGTAACTCCAGCAAGTTTTAAACGTTGTCCTACACGTAATCCAGCAGTACGCTCTAATCCATTCAAATCAGCAATATAATTAACACTTAAATCATATTTGCCAGCGATTGCATTTAAACTATCGCCTGATTGAACGACGTACTGTTCTGGAACAGATGAACCTGCTGGTATTTTCAGGGTTTGACCTAAACGCACACCACTGTTGGACTTCAAGTTATTTAGATCAGCCAGTTCACTCAATGTTATTTTCGATTTACTGGCAATACTGGATAAGGTATCACCACGTTGAACCGTATAATTTTCAGTTTTATAACTTGTTGAAGCTGTCACATTGCTATAGTTAACCTTAGCATTTGATTCAGTAGGCTCATCTACTTTAGATACCTCATGTAGAGGTACATTGATTTTTTGACCAACCATCAAATCGCTCGTAGCCGTTAAACCTGAAGTTAGGTCAGCCAACTCTTGATTTGATAATGCATAACGATCAGCAATTAATTTGAGATATTCACCGCGTTTCACAGTATATGATTTTGTTGCCACTTTTTTATTAGTGGAAACTTTATCAATCTCACGACTACTTTGTTGAGAACTACGTATTGAATTTTTTGGCTCTTTTAAGCTCAGTTTTTGCCCTACAAATAATCCATCATTAACTGATAAATTATTAAAATCGGCTAGTTGTTTGATACTCAAATCAAAACGAGCAGCAAGATTGGTAAGACTATCACCTGATTGAACGACATAGCTATCAGGCTTATTCTCTGTTGCTTTCACAACTTCAGCTTGTGGTTTTGCATCATAGAGATACAAGCTAGTGCCTACAAACAAGGTTCCATTTGGATCAATTTGGTTCCACTGCGCGATATCACGCCAGTTCACTCCATTTTTCTGTGCAATCACAGCCAATGTGTCGCCAGGTAATACGACATAAGTACTACGTTTGCCTTTTGGTGCTACAACAACAACATCGGTGTCCGTTTTAATATAAGGTTTACCTTGGTTTCGTTTAGCATCATCACTGTTCGCAGTCGTTTCGTCTTCAACCAAGTTTTTTGGATAAGCGAATCCTTTTGTGACTTCTTGACCTTTTTCATCAGCAACTGATTGGCTAGTTTGGATCGCAGTGAGCTTAATCTTGCCATCAAAAGGATCAACAATTTCAGTTCCTTTCGGTGCAATTGCTTTAATTTCAGCAACAACTTGGTCTTTTTCAGCCTGCGTAGGTTGAGGCTCTAAAACTTGAGCAACAGTTTTCTTCTCACCTTCGTCTTTTACCGCTGCAACGATTTGCTCACGCTCTTTTAGTGAAATTGGTGGTTCAATATTCACAGGTTTGACATTAGGCGCAGGTGTAATCGCCACTGGAATACGAGGTGCACTTGGTACATCAGCAGCAGCAGCAAAAGATGCCAATGCATCAGCACCTTTAGGCGTACTCATCTTCGTCGTTGTGGTAGATGTTGGACGCGTTGTAGTGCTTGCCGTTAATGGCGGAGGTGTTTTTGTCGAAGGACTAATTGCCTGTCCAGTACTTGTGCGCGTTGTCGTTGAAGTACTCAATGTATTATTCATAGCAGGTGGAGTCTGATTGCTCGCCCAGAAGCCACCAGAACTTGATTTACCCGAACGAAGTTTTGCATCAATCGATGGGCTCAAATCTGCAGGAATCAAAATACGCATCGGACTTGTTGGATCAACCGTTTCACCACGATATGCAGGGTTGAGTGCATATAACTCTGCACGACTTAGACCTGTAATAGATGAAATTTGATTCAGATCTAAAGGTGCTGACAAACTGACTTCACGGAAGTGAGGACGATTGGCAATTGGAGGTAAAGCCACGCCATAAGCACTTGGATTTTTGATAATTTGAGCAACTGCTAAGAAACGAGGTACATAGTTCATTGTTTCTTGTGGCAATTTTAATGACCAATAATCAGTTGGTAAGCCAGCTGCCTTATTACGGTTAATCGCTTGTTGAATACGTCCAGGACCTGCGTTGTAAGCAGCTAATGCTAACTCCCATGATCCAAACTGGTTGTACAAGCTACCTAAAAACTCATATGCAGCACGCGTAGATTCAACTACGTCACGTCGACCATCATACAGACTGGTTTGCTGTAAACCATAAATACGTCCAGTACTTGGAATAAATTGCCATAATCCTGCTGCTGCTGCACTACTCGTTGCTGCTGGATCGTATGAACTTTCGATAACTGGTAGCAAAGCCAATTCCGTTGGCATACCACGGCGTTCAGCCTCTTTCACAGTGTGATAAAGATATCGACTGGCACGCGCACTCAAACGATCTAAATAAGGTTGACGAGAAATAAACCAACCACGCTGTGCTTCGATACGTGAATCCCAATGGTTTAAATCCATTTTGAATCCAACAGTCATACGTTTCCACACATCACCGTGTTTTAAAACCAGTAATCGATCACCCTCTACTGCACGCATGTCGGTTGCTGATAGTAAATCCTCAAGCGAATCCAAACTACTAGCATCCAAATAGCCAGAACCTAATTGTTTTGATGATGAGACTTTAGAAGACTGAGGTGTAGATGAACACCCTGTCGTGATTCCTAGCGCAGCTAAAGCAGAAGTCAGTACAGTAATTTTAAATAATGATGTTGCAGATTGTTGCCACACCAATGTGGTCGATTTATACATAAAAACTTCCAGTCAACTCACGCTAGTTTATTTCTTCGATTTGCCATTGTAGTAAAGCATGTCACTTAGACAAGGCAATAATTTAACGTGATTCGCATCGAAATGTTACAAGAAATTAAAAAAGATGAGTTTTGTAACGTTCATCAATGCAATTTAGCTTTACAATACCGCCCGTAATCAAGGGGTGATACACTGTTTTCGCTTGTACTTTTTAAAAAAGTACTCTGCTTATTTTGATGATGATCCGCTCTACCATTCTCGTTTAAACTTTTAGGTTCAACTATGTCTCAAACAATCACACTTTATGTAGATGGCGCATGTAAAGGCAATCCAGGATTAGGTGGTTGGGGGGCTTATATCATTACAGAAACCGAAGAGCATAAAATTTATGGTGGTGAGCTAGAAACGACCAATAATCGAATGGAATTAACTGCAGCGATAGAAGGTGTTTCTTTTTGCCCAGTCGATGCTCACCTCATTATCTGGACAGATTCAAACTATGTAAAACAAGGTATCACTGAATGGATACATGGTTGGAAAAAGAAAAATTGGAAAGATGTTAAAAACCCTGATTTGTGGAAAAAATTAGACGCCGTGTGCGCAAATAGAAATATTGAGTGGAACTGGATCAAAGGTCATGCGGGTCATCCAGGAAATGAAATGGCTGATCAACTAGCAAACATGGGTGCTGAACAAACTGCTAAACAAAACTTAAAAATGACGCAGGCTAACGCTGATACAAAAAAGCCTGAATCTGATTGGCTACTCGATGATCCCTTTGGTTTAGACCTCGATGCAGAAGCAGATGAGTTGATTGAAGAGATTGAAATTGATTTACAAGTTACAGAGCAAATTGAAGAAATTATAGAGGTTAAATCTGTAAATGAATCTTCAAACCCATACATTGTAATTACAGATGCAAAATTAAATCTACAAGGCCCTCGCCAATTGATTCTCGATACAGAAACGACAGGTTTCTATTATCAAGACAACGATCGAATCATTGAGGTGGGTGCAATCGAAATGATTAATCGTAAGCTTACTGGTAGTTCAATTCATATTTATATTAACCCAGAAAAACCAGTTGGCGACTCAGTCGATGTACACGGTATCACTGATGAGTTTTTAGCGGACAAACCTAAATATGCTGAAATCGCAGATGTACTTTTCGAATTTTTAAAAGGTGCTGAAATTATTGCACATAATGCGACCTTCGATATGAACTTCTTAGATATGGAGTTTAAACGCGCAGGACTTCCAGCATTATCTGAAGTTTGTGAAGTTACGGATACACTCGCCCTTGCTAAAAACAAGCATCCTGGTCAAAAAAATTCACTTGATGCCTTAGTCCGTCGTTATGAAATTCCTGCTCGCGATCGTACCTTCCACGGTGCATTACTCGATGCTGAAATTTTGGCTGATGTTTACTTGGCGATGACAGGTGGACAAGTCTCATTTGATATGGATGCCTTATCCCAAACCGAACAACAACAGAATAAAACCACTCGTCAACGCGTACAAATTGATTTGCCAATTATTTACCCGACTAATGATGAACTTCAGCAACATGAGACTTGGGTCAAACAATTCGAAGAAAAACATGGAAAACCATGCTTTTTTGCAAAATAAATTTGCTTATAAGTTCAGGTTTTTTTGTTTCAAGCTTTCAAAGTTAAGTTATATTAACTCTTAAAGATTTAAACCCTCTCCATAGAGGGTTCATGGATATAACAACTTAGGAAAGGTGTAGGTCATATGTCTTACCAAACCTCGATTCATTTCGACCCAACGGCATTATTAATAATAAAAAATGAGATCGATAATTCGATTAAATTGGTAGAGACTGCAGTCAATACTCTTGCCGAAGAACAAGCCTTGCCATTTGGGATTGATGATGCTCTCAATCAGTTTGAACAATGTACGAATGTTCTAGCGTTGATTGATATCCCACACCTATCGCAGATTACGCAATACTCTGCTGAGCTTATGCGTAAAATCATGGCTCAACCTGAACAAATTAAAACTAGTGATGTTGTGGCTTTGAGCGAAGGCACAACCATGCTGAAACGTTATATCGAATTCATTTGTTTACGTGAAGTAAAAGTTCCGCAATTCCTATTAGATACACTCAATCGTTTAGAAAAAGCATTAGGCAAGCCAATCACTAAAGAAGGTCAAACGATTCAACCTTTATTGGATTGTTTTACGCCAAATTTTGATTTGCCAAAAGCCCCTGATTTAGAAAAATCACAGTACGTCCATCAGTTATATAAATTGTGCTTAAACAAACTGATTAAACAAGCAGAAACACCTTTGGATTTACAAGGCTTAAAACTTGTTGCGGTTTATATGGCTGGTTTAGCATCGGGTTTGCCAAGTCAACAATATTGGCAACTTGTGAATGTAGGTTTAGGACATATTGAAGATCTACTAATTACTGAAGCACGCATACGTACATTTATTAAGATTGAAACCAATATTGGTCAATTTCTTGCTAATCCAAATGCATTTCAAACTGACTTAAATGATCTAGCAGATATTTTAAGTATTTGTATCAGTCAAGAAGATGATCTTTCTCATCATATTCGTGAACAGCTTAATATTGGTGATGAATTACTCAGTGATACTCAGTTACAAGTTTTGAGTCGCCATTTGTACGGACCAGACTACGAAACCATTCATACCATTAGCCAACTAATGACGGATGAGATGGCTCAAATCCGTAACGAGATTGAATATAACCATCAAAATATGTCCGCTGAAAAAACTCAAGAACTTCAGCAAAAACTTCATCAACTCTCAAATGTTTTTAAAGTTCTCAATCTAAATGAAGCGGCAAAAGAACTGACGCAGCAAGCAGAAAAACTCAGTCAACCAAATACATTAACTGATGCAGCATCAGTACAACATTTAATGAATAGTATCTTGGCTTCGATGAATTCTATTGGGATTCTTGAGCGTAACTATACTTCAAGTCGTTTACAGTTACGTGTGAATAACATGCAAATCTCTTTGGATCGTTTAGATGAAGCGCACAAAGCTTTATTAAGCGAAACCAAAACTCTGATTGAAACACTGACTCAAACACTTAGTCTTTACGCTCAAGACTCTACAGCACACAATTTAGAGTCTCTGCCTATTTATCTCAAAGAACTATCAGGTGCTGCCCTATTCTTGGGAAGTACTGCACAACAAACAGCTTTGTTAGGTGCAGTTCAATTTGCTGAACATCGACTTGCTCAAAATGAAACCTTTGAGGCTGAACACATTAACTGTATTTTAAATGTTGTCGCAGGACTTGATCTATTAGTTGATAACTTAAAGAACAAACAACCTGTGTTGCAATCTATGTTTGATGTGGCATTATCAAACAGTCAACAGTTACAAAGCGCAGCGGCATAATGACCCAACTATCACTTGCTTATATTTTTCAACATCAAAAGCTCTTAGTAGATGAAAATTTACAGTTACCTCAAGTTGAAAAGTTAGCAAGTGATTTGCCTATTCATCACGATGATCAAGTAATTGCACGTGATCTTCTTGATGACGAGCCAATTCCAGAGGGCTATCAATTAGTTCCGATCAGAGAACTCATACAATCATGGGATACTTCGGATTTCTTACAAGCAAGCCGTGCTGTCCAATTACTTGAGTGGCGTCGTAACCATAAATTCTGTAGTCATTGTGGTCATATGACCGAGGTGCATTCGAGAGAATATGCGATGGTTTGCCCTGCTTGTGGGTACCACCAATATCCTCGAGTTCAGCCTTGTATTATTACAGTGATCACAAAAGGGACTGACGAGATTCTTCTAGCAAAATCCGCTCATAACAAATCAAATATGTATGGTTTGATTGCAGGCTTTGTTGAAGTCGGTGAAACTCTCGAAGAAGCTGTACAACGTGAGACACTTGAAGAAGTTGGTTTAAAGCTCAAAAATATTCGTTACATGTCTAGCCAACCTTGGCCATTCCCTAGTAACTTAATGATAGCGTTTCATGCTGAATACGAATCTGGTGACATTGAATTGCAAGTAGAAGAAATTAGTGACGCTCAGTTCTTCAAGTTTAATGAATTACCTGAAATCCCATTCAAAGGCAGTATCGCTCATAGTATGATTACGCAAATCACAGGTCAAAAAAAAGCATCTTAATTAAGATGCTTTTTTATTTAGTCTTCTAAAGCCTCTTCTAAGAAATGCATAATGGTGCGTTTCGTTTTGAAGTAGTGACTGACAAAACTTGCAAGTGTTGCCACGATGGTAATATGTCCTGTTTTTGGAATCACCATCACATGGCTATGATTGCCTTTTTCTCTTAGTGCTTTATCCAGATCAAATGTATTATGACTACCTACTAACTGATCGTTTTCCGCCATCAACAAATAGTGTTTAATCTTGTTCGGATTGACAAAATAATATGGCATCACTTGCTTATATGGTACGCGCTGATCAAAGGCATGTTCAGAAAGAGGATCATCTTTATAATCAAAATGATATGGACCAGCCATTCCCACGATTGCTTTGATCTTATCAGTATATTTGAAGTTCTGAGCGTACGGAGAATAAACTACTGACATTACATTAAAAGCACCCGCGGAATGCCCCATTAAGATAATGTTTTCAGTAGAAATATTCAGTTTTGCTTGGTTTTGATTTAGATAATGAATTGCCTGAGCAAGATCATCAACAAATGCAGGAAAAATTTGTTCTGGGGCTAGTTGATAATTAATAACAGCGACATCAAAACCTTCTCGAGCAAAACTTTCGCCTACGAAAAGATAATCACGTTTATTACCATGTTGCCATGACCCACCATGCACGAACACAATCAATGGTCGCTGCTTTTTAGGATTTTTAGTTCGATAAAGGTCTAAACGATGTCTTGCCTTTAAACCATAGGCAAGATGCTCTTCCTTTTCAAAGGTATCCTTTGGTGTCAGATAATTGATTGAGTAACTGGCTAGATCATACAGACGAAACTCTTGATAAAAGCTTTTCGCCCGTGTCACATTTTCTTGAACTTGTTGAATAAGTTGCTTCATAAATTAGGGTACAGTCGGTGTAGAAGTCGCAGGTTCTGCCTGATCGGGATCAATTGCTACTGGAGTTTCAACGAGAGGTTGTGTCGTCACTGTAGTACCCACCATAGGAGTTGCTGTGGTTGAACTCGCCATCGTTCCAGATGATTGGTCAATATTATCAATCAGAGTAACAATTTTACTCACATTACCAACTTTTTGTAAGACGTCATCCAAATCTCTTATTTCCGCAGTATTTAGACGTCCCATGACATAAAGAACACCATTTTCAGTGTGTACCAACACTTTACTATCTGAAACTACAGGTGCTTTCATCAGTAAACCACGAGTATTTGCGGTTACTGTTGCATCTTGCATAATCGTGTTGTAGCCAACTTTATCACCAACAGTAATGTAGTTATGTACAGCTTTGACATCACTCATTGCTCGAAGATTATCTTCAGCTAATTGCTTCAAGTATGGATCAGGTACCTGCCCCGTTAACAAGACATTACTATGAAAACTTTCAATATTGATGCGGGACTGTTTAAAACGGTGATCTAATTTATACAAATTAATATTGGCTGTACGCTTGATAGACGAATCAATAAATACTTGTCCGAGACTACGTTCCCCACTATCTGTGCCGACAGGTGAAGTTCCTGTTCCACCCGAAATAAAACTCGCACATCCTGATAAACTTGCAGCGCAAAGTAACGTAATCGTTAAACGTTTTAACACTTGGCAAGACTCCCTATCTACAAACTTGTTCAATCTTAGGTATTTATCTCAAAATGACCAAATTAATGCTCAATCTAAAGTAAATGCATGTTCAATCCACTGCTGATCATACTGCAATTTTGAAAAGTCTGGTTGTACTGTTTTTGCAATTTTCTGTGGAAAATCAAAACAAATCACATCAAAACGACAATCAAAATCCTCATAATCAGGATTTTTCTGTAAAAACTGCTGCGCGGTCTTTATTATTTTTCGTTGTTGCGAGCGTGTAATCACTTCACATGACTCCGCATAGCTCCCTGCCGATCGTGCCTTTATCTCAACAAAGATCAACTCATTCTGCCGTTTTACAATTAAATCGATTTCTCCATAACGTGAATGGTAATTTTGAGCGACACATTCATATTGAAATTGTTGAAGATAGATTAATGCTTGTTGCTCAGCCCAATGACCGAGTTCATTTGCGTTTTCTGTCATGACATTTATTTCTTATTTTAAGATTTGGATTCCGTGCTCTTGTTGCTGGTAGCAAGTTGGTTGTCTGAAAATTTTATTGTCTTTAAAACTTATTACACCTGTTCGCCCCACAAATGAAGTTTCTTGCTGATTCTGATTACTCAATAAATATTGAGTGATTGTCCATGCATCACCACCAAAAGCAAGTAAGCGTTGAAATGCCATATTTTCAGGCTGCTCTTTATACGCTTCAATAAGATCTACCCATTGTCCATTATACAATGCAGGCGTATCACAAAAGCTAAGTCCTAAAGGAATAGTCTGTCCCTGCTCGATACTTAATGGTGTTGCATAGACTTTCTTTTCAGGTAGCTCACCTAGTTGTTGAATCCATTGATGATGCCCCAGCAGTAACAACCCTTCCTTTCTTGAGATTTTTTTAGGCAGAGTGTCTATAACTTGTATTTCTGAACCGAATTCTACCGAAAGAGCCTGCATAAATAATTCTGTGGCTGCTTCAGTACCAGTTTCACGCAGAACCCATAATTTTTTTACGCGATCGTTTTTTAATAATTGGGTCAAGACAGCTGCATCATGTTGTTTCGACAAACTAAATTGCCACACATTTTCGGCATGTTGATTCACATCATTTAGTGCCAGTACAGGAAGTTTAGGCTCCAGTTGCATGACAGCATCAATATCAGTTCTAGCCAAAGGACCAACGACCAATTTAATTTTGTTATTCACCTTCTTCTTAAAGATGTAATCCATACTATTTTTAGTTGAATCGGCAAAAATTATTTTTTCTTGACTGCCAGATGCTGCATAAGCACTCAAGAAACCACGTTTAATGTTTTCACTCGCTCGCGCCATAGCACCAGATTCAGGTAGAATCACCAAGATGTCCGCATAAGCTGGGCTCACGAATGCTGCAAAAAAAAGTGGCAGCCAATATTTTTTTATATACATTAGGGAGTTACCTTTTATGAGTGCTCAATTATTTGTTGTAGCAACCCCGATTGGGCACTTAGATGACATGACCTATCGTGCAATTGATATTTTAAAGTCTGTATCGGTAGTTGCGGCAGAAGACACTCGTCAATCTGCACAGTTATTTAAACACTATAATATCTCAACTCAATTAACTGCGTGTCATGATCACAATGAAAGTAACAAAATTGATCAACTTCTCCAAAAAATGTTAAATGGTGAAGACGTCGCGCTAATCAGTGATGCTGGAACGCCATTAATTAGTGACCCTGGTTTCAAACTGGTTCGTGCTGCTCAAGAACATGGAATACGTGTCATTCCTGTACCTGGTGCATGCGCAGCGATCGCAGCATTAAGTGCTGTTGGTTTACCTAGCGATCGTTTTAGTTTCGAAGGATTTCTTCCATCCAAAGCTTCTCAACGCATTAGCCAACTTGAAAAGCTAAAAGATGAAACACAAACATTAATTTTCTACGAAGCACCTCATCGAATTTTGGCATGTATCCAAGACATGGTTCAGGTCTTTGGTGAAGATCGACCTGTAGGTTTTGCTCGCGAAATTACCAAAACTTTTGAAACGATCAAAAAAATGACGTTAAAAGAACTCGTAACGTTTATTCAGAATGATCACAACCAAGAAAAAGGTGAAATCGTAGTTGTCGTTGGTGGTGCTACGACTGAAAAAGATATGGAACAAGATAAGCTAGATGACTTATTGAAAAGATTACTACAAGATCTCTCCGTCAAAGCGGCTTCACAATTGGCAGCTGATTTAACAGGTATCAAAAAGAAAGTTGCCTACCAACGTGCTTTAGAACTTACACAACAAGATTAAAATAAAATGGATGTAGATTACTGAAAATATCTACATCCATTTTTTAGAAAAGATTATCAACTTAGCGTTTTTGTTAAATTCGACTTTGATCCATTTTTCGCTCTGATCTAGCCTGTTGAATTACGCTCAATCCTGAACTCACACCGAGATAAGCAATAATAAAAGCGACCAATAAATCTGGATAGACGGTTCCTGTTCCCCAAACACTTGCTGCAGCGAAAATTACCGCAATATTTGCGATCGCATCATTACGGCTACACAACCATACGGAACGCATATTGGCATCACCATCTCGAAATGTATAAAGCATGATGGCAACAAATACGTTAACCAGTAATGCCAATATCCCAATAGCTCCCATTAGCATAGGTTCAGGTATCACACCTATCCACCATGACCAAATCACTTTAATGATAACAAAGATACCAAAAGCAGCCATTGTGATTCCTTTCAGTAAAGCTGCCGTTGCTCGCCAATACAAACTCATAGAAAGCACAATTAATGAAATAGCATAGTTTGCAGCATCTCCTGCAAAATCTAGTGCATCAGCCCATAAAGACACAGATTGTGCATGCGCTCCTCCGATGATTTCTACAAAAAACATTAGCGCATTTAAAATCAAAGCGATCCATAATGCCTTTCTAAACTTAGGACTCATTGTTTTTGCTGGGGCACACGCTGTAGTACAACCACATCCTGCCATGACTTTTCTCAAAGAATCTTTTATAGTGATTAAAAACCCTTGAGTAGATCTAGAGTCAAGCATAATGAATTTTACAATTGGGCAATTATCTAAAAAGTCAGGTGTTTCAATAGATACAATTCGTTATTATGAAAAGATTGGATTACTTGAAAAAGCAAAACGTACAGCAGGAAATTATCGACATTATTCTGAAGAGATACTTTCAGAACTTTTATTTTTAAAACATTGCCGCGAATTGGGCATAACCCTGCAAGATATTCAAAAGTTGAAAGAGTTATCAACTCATCCCAACCAAACCTGTATCGAAGTTGATCACTTGATTGATCATTACATTAATGAGGTTTCTCAAAAGATTCAAAACTTAGAGCACCTCAAGCAAGACTTTATTCAACTGAAACAACAATGCTCTCAACACCGCACGATAGAACAATGCGGAATTTTAAAAGGATTACATCAGCCACTAGAATGTGATCTCACATTACATCAACATAAAAAAGCATCACAATCGTGATGCCTTTCAAATGCTTTAAATTCAGTCGTGATGTTCACCAGGAGGAACTTCAGTAATTCTGCCACCACGAGCAAGGAACGCAGCCACTTCATCTTCCAAAGCCTGACGCTGCTTCTGTTTAGCAGTCACCGTTAGCGTTTCAGCTTCAGCTAGATCAGCATCATCAATCGTTGCTTCTTCGCTATCTGCACCGCTTTCTGCTGCTTTCGCCTCTTCATCGTCTACAGCAGAGTCTTCAGTATTTTCATCGTAATCATTAATTTCCGTCATATTACTCTCCCCACAATGACTAAATCTTCATCATCGTTATTTGGTCATCAGAACTTTGTGAAATGTAACAAGCTCTTCTCATTTATCAAAGTAGAATGTTTAACAAATTGTACTTTTAACGACCAAATTCACTCTGATTTATAAATGATTGTATAAAAAATATCTACTATTTTTTAGCAAGCGTAGCGTGTGTGTTGCAATGCACCCAATCCATTCGCTTGTTGCATAAAGCGATCCTTTAGTACTTCAAATTGTTCGACTTGCTTTAATCCAAAGTTCCTTGCCCAAACAAATGGAAATAGCTCTGAACTTTCTAACCACCCGATTGCTGACATACTGTGCATCATAGCGTCGTTTTGACCTTTACGTTGATGTTCATAGCGAAGCAAAGTTTGCTCATTTGCCCATACACCACGTTTTAAATCATGCAATAAAACATCACATAAAACTGCTGCGTCTAAGCAACCGATATTTACGCCCTGACCTGCCAAAGGATGGATGACATGTGCAGCATCTCCAATCAAAGCTAAACCAGATTTGATATAACGCTGAGCTGCTCTTGCTTTAAGTGGGAATTGTGCTCTTGATCTTACATCGACCACTTCACCCAACATTTGCAAACTTTCATGTGTCAGTAATTGCATAAACTCCTGATCTGATAACTTCGAATATTCATCCGCATAATCATCAGGTAGAGTCCATACAATTGATTGCCAGTAGCCATTTTCTTGTTGATCTAAGCTTGCCATAGGTAGAAATGCAAGTGGACCAGTAGGTAGAAAAATTTGGCGTGCGACATATTGATTCGGTTGTGTCGTTTTAATCGCACAACTGATTGCAGCTTGTTTGTAGTCTAAAATATCTAAATCAATATAAGCTTGCTCACGTACAAATGAGTTTGCACCATCAGCACCGATCAATAACTTAGTTTTGAGGATCGTGCCATCGGCGAGTTGAATCGACCAACCTTTTGCAATTTGCTCAATGCGAATAACTTTTACTTGGGTACGGTAATCTTTGAGCTGCTGTAACATTTTTTGCTGTATCGCAATATTCAAAACACTTGGCTCAACCATTGAACCTAAAGCTTGATCTGCACGAGGTTGCTCTTCAGAAGCATGCCCAAAATTTATTTCACCATAACCATTTTTATTCCAGACTTGCATACCTGAATATGGCATTTGTCGTGCTAAATCATTCCAAACATCAACCGTCTTTAGTAGATGAATCGTTGCTTGACTTAAAGCTAACACACGTGGATTCATCACGGCTAAAGTTTTGTCTTGATCAAGCACTGGTGCAGCATCCAATACAGTTGCTTGCACGCCACCTTGTGCTAGCAACAACGCTGTTAAACCACCGACTAATCCACCACCAACAATGACGACATCTAACATTTCACTCATGCTTTTAGCCCCATCGCATAATTCGCAACCAAAGGCTTAATTCCAGGAATCACATCAAATGCAATCAATCCTGTATTTCTTATTAATTTAAGAAGCGGATTTTGATTACTAAAACCACGCACAACTGAATCACAGAACTTAATCACACGCTGCTGATCTGTTAAACGTGCTTGCTCATAAGCCAATAAATTATCAGGATGACCAATATCATCAGACTTCGCTAACTGTTCTAGTAAATAACGAACCAATACATCAGCATCACGTAAACAAAGGTTAAAGCCTTGCCCTGCAACAGGATGAATTGTGTGCGCTGCATTACCCATGAGGACTACACGACCAACTGCCTGTTTGTGAGCCAGAACTTGTGACAATGGATAACTAAAACGTTTACCCGTTTTTTCAAATTTACCCGCACGATCGCCATAAGTTTCTTGTAGGGCATCTAAGAAGTGTTGATCATTTTCTTCACCCAACCATTCAGCTTCAGTACCTTTTTTAACTGGCCAAACGACAGAACGACGATATTCACCAGGTAAAGGTAATAACGCCAATGGTCCTAATGCGCTAAAACGCTCAAAACCAACCTGTTGATGAGGTTTAGAGGTTTGAACTGTTGTGACAATCGCAACTTGGTCATAATCATGTTCATCCACACCCACACCAATTGCTTGACGACAGAAAGAATCACGACCATCTGCTGCAATCACTAACTTTGATTTGAGCGAGTGTATATATTCACCATTACGCATGGCTTCAATGTGAACCTCATCTGCATCTTGTGTCAGTGACGTCACTTGTACCCCATCAATTAATTCAATCAGAGGCTGCTGACGAACTTGGGTGAGTAATACTCGACCTAACCACGCATTTTCAATTACTTGCCCAAAGCTTTCTACTTTCTCTTGTTCTGCGACTAGTCGTGCTTTACCAAAGCTACCCTGCTCTGTGATATGCACTTGTAAAATTGGGGTCGCATGCTGTTGTAATGCATCCCACAATCCTAACTTTTGATAAATTTGCACGCTACGGCGTGACAAAGCGGTGTTACGCGCATCAAAACTTGAGTGATATGGAGCTAGATTTTCGTCATCGTAATTTGGATATTTCACAGCTTCTAATAGCTTTACGGCAATATTAGATTTTGCCAACATTAAAGCAAGGCTGAGTCCAACCATACCCCCACCGACAATGATGACTTGTTGCTGCATAATATTATTCCTTATCAGTTTTTCATGACTTGATGTTAAGGGTCTGTTGATATTTCATCTATGGTTGCGTTATAGGCTAAAACAACTTAAACGAGGCATGAAACGTAGGCAATGGCAACTCCTTGTCAAGTTTCATAACAAAGTTTAAGGAAGTTTTAGCCATAACCCTGTGGGACAGGGATATTTTTTGTCGCTACTGCGTTATGGCTTATTTATTTAGAATGACTAAATTTCATAAGCCATGCCTTGTATCACCTAAAAAATATCCACTGTCGCAAGCATTTATGAAATATCTACAGACCCTAGCCTATCTTACTCTAACTCAAATTGGGATTGGAATTTGTACTTTGTTTGGTCTGTGTTTTATTTTAATTCGACAAATAAAAAAGGCTTATCCTAGAATAAGCCTTTAGATCAATATTTCTGACTTAACTAGCCATTAATTGCTCAATTTCTTCAACAGTTTTCACTACATTCTTAGTCAAAACCAACGGTCCATTTTCAGTGACTACAATATCATCTTCAATACGAATACCAATACCACGCCATTTCGCATCAACCGTTTCATCATCGGGTGCGACGTATAAACCAGGCTCAACGGTGACTACCATACCTGCTTCATAAGCACGCCAGTCTTCGCCATGCTTATAAGCACCGACATCATGCACATCCATACCAAGCCAATGCCCAGTTCCATGCATAAAGAATTGACGGAATGCTTCACTTTCAACCAACTCATTTACGTTACCGCTAAGTAAGCCAAGATCAACCAAACCTTGAGTTAAAATTTTTACAGCGACTTCATGTGGATATTTGTATTGATTGCCGATACGTGTTGCATCAATCGCAGCTAGTTGTGCATCTAATACAATATTGTAAAGTGCTTTTTGCTCAGGACTGAACTTACCATTGACTGGGAAAGTACGAGTGATATCAGATGCATAGAATTCATATTCACAAGCAGCATCTATTAAAACCAAATCACCATCTTTTAATGGTTTATTGTTTTCTACGTAATGCAAAATGCACGCATTCTCTCCACCACCAACAATACTATTGTAGGCTGGCACACAACCATTTTTACCAAAAATATAATTGAGTTCTGCTTCAAGTGCATACTCCATCATTTCTGGTTTCACTGCTTGCATAGCACGTGTATGTGCATCTGCACTGATATTTGATGCGATCTGCATTAGCTCGATTTCTTGCGCTGATTTTTTCAGACGCATCTCATCTATAAGTCGATCAAGCTGAATAACCTCTGCTGGAGAGGTTGATCCACGACGTTGTTGAGCATCAGCTTTTTGAATCCATTGACTTACTCTGGCATCAAACTCAGCTTGATGACCAATTCGAAAATACAGACGATCTTTATTTAAGAGCTTAGCAATGATTTCCTGATCCAATAAATCTATTGCAAATGCTTCATCTGCACCATAGATTTCAACAGCTCCTTCCACACCAGCACGGTAACCATTCCAAATCTCCATTTCGCGATTACGCTCTCGGCAAAATAAGGAATAACGATACATTTCACCTTCAGCGAAGGTTTCCAAAACCGCAACTGCTTCAGGTTCAGCAAAACCAGTTAAATAATAAAAACTACTGTCAGCTCGATATTTATAGTCTGCATCGCGATTGCGGTACATTTCTGCACGTGTCGCAATAATAGCAACACTATTTGCACCCATTTTATGAGCTAAATCATCACGGCGTTGTTTAAAATCAGCTTGAGTTAGTTTCATATTATCCTACAGCTTGAAAGTCCCTCTAAAAAGTAAGAGGGATTTATTAGGGAGATTTAATACCGCATTAACTCGGACGATGCGGTGTAAACATTTCTACAATAGTTTGTGGATCAGCTGTGCTTTCTTGATTTCTGCTTTTGGCGTGAAAGTTTTTTAAGAGCGAACTTTCACTAACAGAAATCTTTTTGCGACCAATCGATAAGCTCACTGGAATTAAACGAACAAACTCGTATAACTCTTCATAGCTTGCTTCACCTTCGTCATCATTATCTGAATCTTCAAACTCTACTGCTGCAACATCTTGTAAGTGTTCAATGAGTTCTTGTTCATCAGCACGAATATGTCCCGATGCTAAACCAAAGCCTAGAACCACACCAGCACACCAATCAGCCAAAGCTTGAACTCGATCAACAAGTAGATGACTATCATCTGGCAACATCGGCAAATAATCTAACTCATCGTCAGACAAGGCATGAGAAACATCTTCGCTTTCGTCAGTTAAGCTTTCTAATGCCTCTTCCGATAATGCAGGAACATTTAAAGTATTTAAAATTTGTGACCATTCGTCTTTGGTTGGTGCTTGTGTGACACAAACTATACCTGTGAGTAATCCATGTAACTCACTTGGACTTGAAATCTCTTCAATCCCATCAAAATGGGCATTCCAATCCGTCCAACCTGAAATATCGTCTTGCATTCGTTTATCCAATCTCTATACTGCTGTATATATTACCTTTGATTGCAACTCTGTGCGACCTCGTTATGTTAGAACAATTACAGCGTCTACAAGCGCATATTGGTGTTTTAAAAACACGTTTACATCATTTAGAGCGCGAAAACACTTCGCTCACTGAAGCTAAAGCTTTAGCTGAAACAGAACATCATGCACAAATCGTGCAAAAAAATAGCATCATCACGCAAAAGCAGGACGAAGTTGATAACTTAACTGAACAATTAACTCAGTTACAAGATCAATTTAAGCAGCTGAATCAAGATGCAACAACACTTGCTGAACGCTATAGCCGCTTGGAAAAAAGTACCACTGACTTAAAAAATCGCTTTCAAGAGATTTTGGCAGAGCGTAATGATTTACGTGTGACTAAAGAGAAGCTCCAAGCACAACAACGTCATAGCCAGCAAGAAATCCAAGATCTTCAGCAAGATCGTGATCGTTTATTGCAAAAAAATGAGCTTGCAAAATCAAAAGTTGAAGCAATTATTCAGCGTCTTGCCATCCTAGGTACTGCGCAAGATCATCATGCACAAGAAATTCAGCAACTTGCTCACCCAAATGCTGAACTACAAGAGGAAAACTGATCATGAGTGAACAAGTGACAGTAGAACTTCGTTTAATTGAACAGACTTTTCGCTTAAATACCACTGAAGATAAACGTGAAGAATTAGAACGTGCAGCTGAATTACTGAATCAAAAGTTTCAGGATATGCGACGTAACGCTCCTCGTGTAGAACACAATAAGTTAGTCATTATGGTTGCCTTACAGATGGCACAAGATGTCTTTAGTTTGAATAAATCTTTGCAGGAATATGCTCACTGTGAGCGCCTACTTCAAACGATCTTGGAAGATGTCGAACAAACTGTTGAGTAAAATTGCACAAAGCCCCATCAATTAGTAAGTATCTTTACAGATATGTGATCTGCAAGGATTGTCATCGTGTAAAGATCAGTTATACTAAAACTGTCTCTAGGGTGTTCGCCAGTACGTCTAGTCCCCTGCCGATACTTAAATTTATGGATGTGTCCTGTACATTTTGAGTGTATGCCTGCCTCGAGTAGGAAACCCAGTAAGTGTACGTCACCTCCACCTTGAACTCATCGGGTTCAGGGTAACGACCATGCAGCGGCACCTCTGGAGCATTACTTTTCTAATGGTTCTCACCAAAAGAAAATTCAATTTATAATCCCCTCTCAATCAAAACGTTTTTTTATTTTTATAACCATCAAAACTCTTCTTATTTTTAGTACATTTCAAATTAAAAAACCATAGCACATGCTATATGTACTATGGCGTTATCACTTCAAAATTTTAAGGTCTATTCATCGTTCAAGGCACATTCATAGTGACTTGGCGCTTGCGAACAACGAACCTGTTTCAGCAACTTCATCATATCTGGATCGTAATAGCCTTCTTTCGTCATTTGGATCCGTGCTTCACGCATAAGTCGAACATAACCTGGCTTATCACTTTCATTTAGTGTTAACCAATATTTACTTGGAATTTTAGCTTCCAATTTATCGACAAATTCAAATGCTGGATTGAGCTGTTTAGAAATGACCTCACGCGCAATTGATCCCATTCCTGCTGGGAATTTATTGCGATGCATGATCAATGTGCCTGTCACTTGAATGACAGGGAACTTAATAATCCCACCAACAACTTTGCCAGACTTATCACTCATCCCTTTATGTAACTCTAGTGGTTCAAACAATATCGCAGGTCCAGCCATAATATCGACTTCTTTATTGTTGAATTTACCACCAACACTCACTAAATCTACCGAAATAGGTTGAGCACCTACATTTTGAACTAATTTCTTTTGGGTTTCATCAAATTGGAATACAGCAATCTTTTTACCTGCAGCTTTAGCTAGAGTATTAATATTTCGATCGTTGACCATAATATAAGCAGCACCTAATGGTACTACCCCGACAACCTCATAGTCTTTGTTCACCATCTTTTCATCAAACTTTGGATTTGCCAAAACTTGGATCACTGCACTCAATTGTTTGTATGTTTGTAGTGCACCAATTGCATCAATACTTCCAACAAATTTATTAAATTGTTTCGCTCGTAGATTACTAATACCTGCGCCATCACAGCGTTTACTGCGGAAATCTTCGGTTAAGACAGCTTCATTGGTATAAACCTTTAGGTTCACCAATGTAGATGCTGTTTTTTTAAGTTTAGGATAATCAAAATCCAGTTTAAATTGTAAATGCGAAGGACGAGCAACCTTCATATTGACACCAAACTGCTTGGCGACGTTTACCATTCTTGGAATTTCAGTGATATAGCTAGTTGCTTGTTCAAATGCTTCACTATGCTCACCATTCGGCGAATACACACATAAAGTGACCTGTTTAGGAATCTGCTGCCAAGTTTTAGGGTCATTGAGTAGTTTTTTAACTTTATTCTGCGAATGAGTTGAAAGCGTTAGATCTAACTTCCCTTCAGGTGCAGCATAGGTTGGACTCATCATGGCGAATGACGAGACCAACATTCCTGTGATAAGAATTGATTTAATTGACATCCTGCACTTATTTTTTTGGATTAAACGGTCCATTTTTAGCTATTTCCCAATAGTTTTTATTCAAGTTAAGGTCATTAAATCAAAATAGAATTGACTGCTTTTACTTAGATGATGTCAATTAAGTCAAGAAAAGTATAAAAACTCTCGTTATTTGATAATAGTCTATATTTTATCGAAGTTTATAGAATACGAGAGACAATATTTATCCGACTAAAACAATCGAAAACCAGCTTTTATACCTTAGTAAAACCCCAAATCGGCTTTTCCAAACAATATAAAGTATGAAAAATCTAGAATTAATCCAACGAGTTTTCTTTAACTAAAAATCAAATATCAAACATATTACAAGTTTTGATTCAGTTGAATTGGTAACTCCACTTGCATTCGTAGAATTAAATCACAGAGATAAATAAGCCGTAAAATTGACTCAACATTGATTTTAGACTCGGCTAAAAGTGATGTGATTTGCTTTGCAAGTATGTTCATTCCTGCATCTAATGCCAACTGACGTTGTTGTTGCAATGTTTCGATCTGTGATGAACTCAGCATCATACGCCCAGAGCAACTCAGACTAAGTAATACATCAAAAATTGGTTCACACACTTTTTGACTTAAACTCATTTGAATAGATGAAAATTTTGCTCTCTGTTGTTGTTTCATCATTAAGAGTTGTTCAATCCGTCCAACGATACTTTCTTTCAAAGTCTTTTTTGATTCAGTGAATTGATCAAAATCTAGGTTAAACAAGCGAGTTTTTTCATTTTGCGTGATCAATAAACTAATTGGCGATAACACCAAGGTATGCCCTTTAATCTGGCAATATACAAAAACAGAGTTGATTTGAGTTTTTTGATTACACAAGCGTTCAAGCTGACGAATTTTTTCTATTTCTGACGTTTTCCAATCTAAACGTAAATGTATCGCTGATTGATTCTGATCATAGACCGTCCACCACAAACATTGCTCAATTTCATCAACTTGAGGATTGTCATAGCTAGAAATATTAAGCATTACTGTTTGATCAACACCTTCAATACTTTGTAATTGTTGCTGCCAACGTTGCTGTAGTTTGTGCCAATTATCAAATCCGATGTGTTGATAAATACTAAAATCCTGAAGATCTTTTAAGCTATTAAGTGGTAAGGCTCGACTTTGTCCTGAAGCAGATAAACGATCATCCTCAGAAAATCGTGGCTGTTGTAATCGTACTTTTTTTTGCATAAGTTGTTGAGCTGTCATCATCCAAATGCTTTGCTGAGACCATGCATTATAACGATTAAAGTTCGGATCATTATTTTCAGTACGCGCTAGTGTCACCTCAAAAATTTGAGGGTTTTCTTGCTCTGAGAAATATAAAGTTATTCCTCTAGCACCACCCAATGTTCGCCACCAACGTGCACCTAAAGGTAAAAGCTCTAAATCTATTTGTTCTTGATCTACTTCATATTGACGACGTGACTTCCCTCTTAAGCGAACTAAAGCCTCACCCTCAGTATGTTCTAACTGGTAAAGATACGCATTGATTTGAGCTAAATATAATAATGTTTCGTGTTCAGAACTATGTTCGTCACGATTTAAAAGTCTACTGACCTGACCACTCAGCTGCCTTAACATTGCAGCCAAACGAGGTAACGACTCACTTCTAGCAGACATATTCAGTAGATGTAATTGTCGTGCAGTCATTTCATTTACATGCGATAAACCAAACTCAATCAACTGAGCAAGATCATCTTTTAATTCAATAATAAATTGACCTTCACTCTCACTCAGAACTGCGGGATTCTCTGTCTCATTGAATTCCAACTCAGTCCAGAATTTTCCTTGCAGTCGCTGTACTTCACTTAAAGCAGCTAGATAATATGCTGACTGATCCTTTTCTAAATTTGACAGCATTCCAGCAAAACCAGCCCCTGCCACATAAATAATGTCTTCAGCCAGACTCTTGATACGAATTTTTAAACTGTATTCTTCTTCAAATAATTCTGTTTGTTGTTCTTTTTGCCAAAGCCGAGCGAGTTTGATGGCTTTTTGAGTTTGAGCTTTACCTATTTTCTTGGCGATTTGGTTGAGATCAACTCTCAATATTTCTTCGATCAGATTGGCTTGGAAATTATTTTCAAGTTGTTCAACCAATTCAACAGTCGTACTTTGAATATCCTCAGCTGAGTCTGTTGTTAGATTTTCGATTGGTTGCTGAACTGAATTTTGTAAATGTTGTTGCAGATATAAAACGGCTGCGACAATGTGCTTACAAGCACCTGTTGCAGGGCAACTACATGATGCATTGACTAAACCTGCCGATGATAAACCAACCTGTTGACCATCACTCTCAATGGTGATGTGTTCAGATTGCTCCGTTTGTAAAATAACCTTTCCTGCCTCAATATCTTTTAAGGCACGGCGAACCAAACCAGTATTTGCATAAGTAGCAAGACTGTCTTGATCATAAGCCAAATATTGGTGTTGCCAGCTCATTGCATCACCTCCGCCATCCATTCAGCAAAATGTTCAGGGGTTAGCGCTGCAACAGACATGCCCCTCTCATTCAGCCTCTGTGCCATTTGAATATCATAGACAGGGTTAGCTTGTTCATCTAAAGCAGCTAAGCCCAATAACTTTACGTGTTGACTTTGCAAGCGACTAATCGCATTGAGTAAATGTGCTACAGAACCACCTTCTTCAAAATCACTGATTAACGTAAAAATCGTGCGATTTGGTTGTGTGATAAAACGTTCGCAATAATTCACCGCTTTGGCAATGTCTGTGCCACCACCAAGCTGAACAGTCAATAGCACTTCAACGGGGTCATGTGCCATATGAGATAAATCAACAATATTGGTATCAAATAATACGAGATGTACTTTTACAGCAGGTAAACTTGCGAGGATGCTTGCACAAATCGCACTGTACATAACAGAGTTCATCATTGAACCACTTTGGTCCACGCACAACACGACAGTCCAAGGTAAATGACGTTGTACCCTCGCATTGAAGAATGGTTGTTGAATAATAAGCTTATTTAAATCAGCGTTATAGTGTTTTAGATTTTCCCGAATCGTTCGTCGCCAGTCAAAGTTCTGACTATTTGCGATCAAAGAACGGCGAAAACGATTGCGTCGACCATGAATCGTATTGATAAAGTTAGGTTTTAATCGTGCAACGATTTGCTCTACTACGGTTTGAATAATCTCTCGGACAGCATCTCGAGTTTGCGCATTCATTCGCCCACGCATCGTCAATAAGGCTTTAGCAAGTTGAGGTGTAGGTTCTAAACTTTTTAAGCTTTGCGGATCTTTGAGTAATGCATCTAATTGGTAGCGTTCAACTGCTTGAGTTTGAATACGTTCAAAAGTACTTTGCGGAAATAATTTTCGCGCTTGATTGAGCCAATTAATTGCAGTGAGCTGTGAGTCATCTAATGAGCCATGACGAGACTCCCCTGCAACATGACCACGTTGTTCATACTCACGGTTGTATAAATAATCGAGAGTACGTTCCAAACGTAATTGTTCTGCATCAAGCTGTACCTGATCCAAAGCTCGATCACTATAGCGCCCCAAAATCAAGCGCCAACGTGCTGCAAGGTTATTAGAGTTTGAATCATTCATTATACTAACCAACCTTGTAAATTTCGCTCGATCAAAAATTCTTGTAGTTGTTGATTTAATTGAACACCTTGTAGCATTTCAGCTTGTGAAACCTCACTGATATATTGAGAGATATCCAAACTTGAAACTTCATTCAGCTGCGCAATCTGCTCAGCAAAAGCCGCTGTTTCCTTCGGTTTAAAATGAGTAAATGCTTGGCGTAAATCAGGCAGAATCGCCACAAAGGCAGCCTCGTCCCATTTTAATAACAGTTGATTCAGTAGTTGTGCCATTGCAGGATAACGCAATAATAATTCAGGTGCGCTTTGCATCATTCCAGATAGATAAGCAACTGCATGTTCAGGGTTAGCACCTAAACCAAAATGTCGCTGAACTGATTGCTGTAAATCCTGTTCAGTCAAATCACCATCAATAAAACGTAAGGCGTCAACCGCACCCGCTAACACATCTAGCTTTTGCCAGTCCGTATTTAATCGTGCTAAAGCATTATAAAATTGTGCTAGGAAATTTAGCTCACCACCCACTACACGATTTATCTGCTTAGACAAATTGCGTAATTGCAAAACTCGATTCAGAATTTGCTGTTGTTGGTCTGCTGGTGGCGTTGCCAACTGAGACAGTAAAAATAATGCTGTGGGAATGACTTGCTGCATCAGTGCTTTAAGTTCAGGTTGTTGCTGAAAAGCTAAGAAATCTTTGCCTGTCCATAAATTTAATAATTTTTGTCCACATTGAATCACCGAATCCAAATCAGGATCAGTGGGTAAGAATTGTTGAACTTCAGCAAACAGAATTGGAATTTGTTTGTGCAATCCCATCAATGCTGCTCGAATTAAAAGCTGTACTGCAAGATGTGATGACCGTCCTTGTCCTGCCTGAGAAAAAGTCTGTTTGATATACAAGAGTTTTTGTACTGCAACAGTATTTAACTCACTTCCTAACTCTGATAATTCAATCAACTGAGCTTCAACATGTGGTGTCCATGCATAATCCCATTCTTCAAATAATAAATGTAAGCGCCCACCACCTAATAAATCTGGGCCGCTCACTGACTTGGCAAATCCCACTTGCAAGAAATCAAGTAAATGTAGAAAACGACTGCGCAAACGATGTTTTTGATTACGAAAGACATCCAGTTTTGCGCGTTTGGTCGTCGTTTCATCCAATTTAAAACGATGAACTTTTGCTAAGTCATAGACTTGAGCTAACAATGGTGGGGTCTGTGTGGATTGCACCACTTGTCCAAGACGCGCACCACCCAAAATTTGCTTCAATAGGCTTTGAAATGCTTGTTGTCCCTCATCTAAACTGCCTTTGACAAAACTACTTTGACAGGCATCAATCAAATCAAAACGACTAATTAAATGATGTTCTCTTAGAGCCGCTAATCTAATCGCCTGTTCAGTTGCATTTTTAACCGTAATAAAACTACTTTCCAAAATCTGCTGTTCGCGTAATTGCGTAGAAAAATCAGACAGTAACTCAACGATCAAGGCTTGTCGCTGTTCAGCAGCATCAAAGGATTTCTCCATCATATGTTGCCAGCAACGTTGATAAAATGCAGGTGATGGCATACCAGAAGCATAACCATTTAAAGCATCAAGACGATCAAAACTATAACGAATCAACCACGCTTGGTCATCCTGATCGGCTGACTTTATTTTTTTAATTTTCTTAGGTTTCTCAACCAATAAATGTGCTGCCAATTGCTCAATTAAGGCCAAGGTGTGAAAACCACCTGTAAGGATACAGATTGTGCCTTTTTTATTTGCATAGCATTCTAAGATGCTTTGCAGCATGCATTGTTCTCGGATTAAAGAAGCATCGGCTTCTAAAACGCTATCCTCATAATCTAAACGAGACATAGCACACCAAACGAGCACCTCATGGAAAAAGCTTTGCCAATCATGCATCTCCAGCTTTGGCTTTAACTCAAATAAGTGATCCCAAAGTTCATCATGATTTCGACAGTGCAACTTCTGTGCTAGGGTTTGTAAATACTGACTATGAGCCAAATAGCGCTCTTGCTGTAAGCTTCGACTTTGCCAAGTTTGTTTGGTGATCGTCTTTAATTCATGATCAATCTGACTTGTCCATGCTAAATCAATAAACTCAACCTCAGCATTAATTTCTGGCGCATATCGCAGCGCAACCCATTCAGGTGAATAATCGCAAAATGGATAATAAGCAGTACGCGTTTGTTTCTGTTCCGTCTTTTCATCATCAGCAGCATTATTATTTGCTTCGATGATTTCGGTTTGACACAGTACAGCTAGTGGTGGCTGACTATCTGGATGCTGTAAATCTGCAATTAAACGATTAAATGAACGTGGTGCTTCAATCAATATGTGTTTAGGCTGTAATTGCTGCAACGATTGTAAAGCAGCATAAGCACACGCTGGGCTATGATGGCGAATAGGTAAAAAATGAATACCCTTATCTGCCAAAGCCTTTTGCTGTTGTATTGCTTGTTGTAAGCGTTGTGGTATCGTCATATTCTTTATTTCAATAAATTTTCACTTTTTATATAAACTACATACAACATCTGATACTCGGAACGTCATTCACAGCCTGTGTGGTATCTGTCAAATGTTGTTTCTGCGACTCGATTAACTAAATGTAAGAAGTCAACAGGTTCTGTGAATGACAAATGGTTTTGCCTACTTTTGTCTAAACAAAAGTAGGTCGAGCCGAAGGCTTATCCTCAAATAAGATGAGAACTCGGCACGACTCAGTTAAGACTCAAAAAATCTACTGCCAAAACGTTTTTCCAGCATCAAAAAAAGCCTTCCAAGTTACATCCTGTTTGGCACGTTCACGGGCAACATTATCCATATAAAAACGCATCCGCTTGGCATCGTCAGCATTATCTTTTAACACCACGCCAATCAACTGACGTGCAATCGCAGCACCACTCAAAGATTGATCACCTAAATAATAACCTTCTAAAGCAGCTGCATAAGCGATATTGACCGCTTCAGCAGTCGACATCACCGCATCAGGTGTTTTAATTGATGTACCGTCTTTGGTTGTGCCTTGGCGTAACTCTTGAAAAACTGTGACCAGTAGATCAACCACAGATTCAGACATTTGAATCTGATCAGATAACTCTCCTAACTCGCGTTTCAACTGAGTCAGTACAAGCTCACGTTCAAAAACAGGATCAGCAATCGGTCGTACAGTTTCAAAATTAAAACGACGTTTCAATGCCGATGACATCTCATGCACACCGCGATCTCTTAAATTGGCGGTAGCAATAATATTAAATCCTGCTTTGGCATAAACACGACCTTGATCCCCAAGCTCAGGAATCATCATGGTCTTTTCAGACATTAATGAAACTAAAACATCCTGAATTTCAGGTGGACAACGCGTGATTTCCTCGAAACGAATGATCTTGCCATGCTGCATCGCTTGGTAAACAGATGATGCAACTAAAGACTTCTCATTAGGACCTTCAGCAAGTAATAAAGCATAGTTCCATGAATATTTGAGATGATCTTCAGTCGTGCCTGCTGTTCCTTGAATGGTTAATCCTGAATCACCACTAATCGCTGCTGCTAATAATTCGGACAGCATAGATTTTGCTGTACCTGGTTCACCAACCAACATGAGACCTTGTTTGCCCAGTAAAGTCACAATCGCTCTGTCAACTAAAGCATCATCACCATAAAATTTACGGCTAATCGCTAATTTCTCATCACCGAGAATAAATTGGCGTACCGCACGTGGTGAACGTAACCAACCTTGTGGTTTAGGCGCATGGTCATGCTCACTAATTATTGCAAGTTCTTCTGCAAAACGTTGTTCAGCACTTAATTTAATAATGTCTTGTGGATTCATATCTTTACCATTTTACCAAGGTGTTTTCTTCTGCCATTCAGGATCAAAACCAGAACATGCCTCAGCAACTTTTAAATAATCAGCATAAGTTTCAGCTAATAACACTGGCGGTACATCTGCTAAATTCATTCCACTGTCACGCCAAGAACGTACATTCTTTTTCTCAAAACTGAGGTCGTACAATACAGCTGCAAGATTTTCCTCAGGCACATAACTGCCACTAAAACGAATCACCGCAGATAAACCAATTTGGCTAAATGGTTTAAAGTAACTATCAAAAGAACCACCATCTTCAATTGAAGCACGTTGATAACCAAGCTTGGTAATCACTCCACGTAAAGTAAATGTATCGGTTAACCAGCCTTTACGATCCTCAATAATTTCTGCATGTGCTTCAAAAACAGGAAGCTGGTGTGTCATCTGCTCAAATAGGAACTTCACTTTATAATCTTTAAAATGTGCTTGCCATGCTTCTGCATCTTCAGCACTGATCAAAACACCATGTGCAACTTTGATTTGGCTATCTTGTGCTAATTCAATTTCATCATCTTCAAGATTTAATAAACTGCCGTCATCACTAGGACGGAAACTTTGTAAAATAGTACCTTCTGAAGAAACTTCTAACCAAACTAAACGTTGAATCAAACGTTTCATAATTGGGTGTGTAAACAGGTATTCTTGCCAATCCGTACTGCTCCAAGCTCGCTCACTACACATCGCTTCATACAAGCGTTGTGTTTGTAGATCAATCACTTGTTTAAACTCTTTCTTACTACTGCTGAATAATGATTTAGCTTCTTTAATTAAGCCTTCGTCATCACCTTGTCGTGCAGCAGGCAAGGCTTTAATTATTTTTCCATCTTCATTTTTAAGTACGAACTTATCTTTATCGTCTACATAGGCAGTTAAGACTCGAGAACCGTACTCTAAACTCAGCACACCTACATCGTCTAAGCCTGCGGTCGGAATTGTGCGATCTGCCAATTCATCACTACTCCATTGATTGCGCTCTGCGATTTGTTCAACCAATTGTTTCGCTAGATTCTGAACAGATGCAGTGCGGTAACGACGTGACAAACTCAGAAGTAATTGAATGATCAATGGATCATCACTAATTGAAAAACTACTCAACATCGCTTCGATTTGTGCACGACGTTGGTAATGTTGCTTCATATAATCTTGCAACAATTTCACCGCAACACTACCTTGCGTTTTAAAAGTCAGTGCCAACATTCCTTTACTTTTAATTGCAGAACCTAAATAAATTGCTAAACGCTCACGTTTAATTTCTTCAACCACTTCTTCCAGTGTGATGTGTTCATAACGTCCATAATATTCCGGGTACTTTTGTCCCCAGCGTTTAAATGAATCTTGATAAGATGCTAAACGACTCGGTGCTTCTTTCGTTGCAACCTCCATCGCCTCTTCTAAAGTTGGATTACGAGTATCTTGATATATAAAGCTTTGCAGTAAATACAATGCAAGCGTTTGTTGGCTTTTATCATTTAACAGTCCCATATAACGCTGTAACAGTGCATTGGGCACAGGGTCTTTCAATTTGTCTGCTAAAACGATCCACCATTGAATAATTTGAGGATCAACTGTTGTACCATCTTGCCACTGCGCTTGAGGTAAATGCTGTAAATCAAACCAAGTAAAACTACTAGCAATCTTAGCTTTCAAACCCTTTTCAGCATCTTTAAGCAATGCTTTTGGCGAAAGATAAATATTAATATCCTCACCTAACTGCTCTAAAGCCGTCAGAATTGCAGCAATAACAACTTCTTTTTTCTCTTTTTTTAATAAATTATAAAGCGCTGTGACCGCAGAGGGATGTTGTAAACGCGCTAACCATTCGACTGCTGTAATACGAATTTCTTGTTTACCATTTTCTAAAGCTTCAATCGCTCTTAAATGAATATCAGGGAGTTTTTTTAATACTTCCTGAGCGTCAAAACGTAAACGTTTTCCATCCCCCAAAGCAAACTCAAGTAATCGAGGAATAAACTGTTTAGGTACTTGTGGAAAACGTTGTAATAGAGCTAATGCCTTGATTGGATCATAATAGCGCCATGAATTTTGATTTTTACATGGTAGTAGCCCTAAAGCTTCAGCAATTAAATCAATGTTCTCAACAAAAAAAGGAATGACTTTTTCATCATCAGTAATTCGAGTATTTAGTTCATCACCGCTATAGTTTTCTAGGTATTCATTTGCAATACAACGTTTACTACTCTCTTCTGAAATACCGACTTGTTGCAAAACTTGGGCTAACTGACGTAACTCAATTGTTTCCCAACTCTTAGTCTCTAAAAACTGGAAAAACTGATACCAGTTGATCCAATCATTGTTTCGATGCCCTAGCACCAAACGCGCTGCATGAATCAAACTAAACTCAGGTAACTGCTGTAATTTTTTTTGATAATTGGCAATTTCTTCAATATAGGAACGATAGTTTTTTTGACCATTTAGATGACCAAGAATTAATTGCCCAACATTTTCAACTTTGTCATATGATTTGCAGAAGTCTCGGTAGTTATTCTGTCTCCAATGGCTTTTGTATCCACCTTTCTCAACAGCTTTATTATCTTCAACTTCCTGTTCTGCAGCTTGACGATATTTTTCTTTTACTGCCAAATAATTATCCTGTAGAACCTGAACAAAACTTTCAGGAATGTCTTGAGCCTCAATCACTTCAATATCAGGTAAGGTATATTCAAGCTCGACCACTTGACCCAAAGATTCGAGTCGTTGTAAAGCAGAAAGGATATTTGCCTGAACTGATTTTAATTTTTCATTTTCTGCTGCTTGCTGCAAGATTTCCCGATTTTGCTCTCCTAAACGTGCTAGCAAATCCGCGGCAAAACTACGTTGTTTGCTTTCGCCATTGATCAAGAAATTTTGCAAATGTTGCTGGCTTTGAGCATCGTTAAGATGTGTGAGTAAAACAGTCGCTTGCTCGCGAACACCTTTGCTCGAACTTAATGCGAGCATGATGATAAGTTCAGTTTGCTGTTGTAATAAGTCGTGATGCTGAGCAATAAACTCTAGGAAAATCCCCTGCGCTGCGGCAGAAAGTTTAGGTAAAGTCTCACGAATTTCTTGTGCATAATCAGTGAAGAACTGGACACTATCCGAAAGCTTAAACAAGAAATTTAATTGATCGTAGTGATAACTATTTACGCCATTACGCTCAAATAAAGTCGTAATAAACCCTTCAATATTATTTTCAGGTTCAAATAAATAAAGTTGCTTTAATGCTGTAAGTGACCAAAGATCGCGATGTGATTTTTTCTGACGATCATCAAAACTTTGATGATTAAAACTTGTTAATAATCCATCTACCAGTACATAGCTAAACCAAACTGGAGTTTGTTTAGAAAGTTGAGAATAATTACGTTGCTGAGTTGCGGCTTCTAAGAATTTTCCATAGCGAATAATTTGATCACTACTCAGTTTTGAAAAGATATTGATATATAGTTTATATCGCGCATTTTGTGAGGCTTTACATAGTTTTTCTTGTGCTTTAGTAAGCTCAGTTGATGGCCAATACCATCCATAAGTTCCAGGGCTACCTAGTAAGGCGCATACTTTATCTGTCGCTTGCTGCTGTAATGTCAATAAAACCTCTGGTTTTTGACCATTCACGATAAAGTTTAAAACTTGATTTGGTAACGTTGCCTCTACTTCAGATAAAGGTTCAACAATGGTAGTGAGTAACGCCAAACTTTCTGAATCTAGTGAGTTTTGACTCTGTGGATTGATTAATTCAGCGACTTTATTCTTAATACTTTCAAACATAAAATAACCTCTTATTTTCCCCAATTTTTTAATTACTTTTGATTTTTTGGTTTAAAAATCAATATAAGATTTCTTTTAATTCCAAGATTCTATAACAATTCATCTTCATCCAACGACTATTTTCTGATGTTTTGATTATAAAGAAATATTACTGAGAGTTAATCTCAGGATGAGGCATGTGCGACATTTATTGTCGCACCAGTTTTTTGATAAAAAAAATGGCTACTTCAAAGTAGCCATTCTGCATTTAAACTCAATTACCAAATAATATTAACTCGACGATTTGGTGCCAAACAATTTACAAGCTGATTATTGGCTTTATGACCTGCACATTGTTGATATAAATCTGTTTGGCTGTTGGCTTGAATTTGAATACGATTCACGTCAATTCCTTCATTGACCAATAGCTTTGCAACGGTGTTTGCACGTTGTGATGACAACTGTTGATTGTAAGCAAATTTGCCAAGTGGATCTGCAAATCCAGCCACAATCACAGGTCCAGTCGCGTTACTCTGTTTAATACGTTTTGCAATTGAAGTAACAGAATCACTCCCGCGCTCAATTGCATTGGCATTTGAACGATCAAAAGTAAAGAAAACACTTCCTGAACGTGCATTATTTAAGTTCGTATTTGCTGGAACTTGATTGTTTGCACCCCATGCCATCAAACCTTCACAGGCTTCACCCTTCCAAGATAAACGCTCAGAAAGTCTTTGCTTGTCAAAATCTACACGAAGTTGGCAACGTAAATAGTCTTGGCTATTTGGCTGACGAATATCTAAAACATAGTTCCAAGTTTTCACAAAGAATAAACCTTCACTGAATTGAGGATTTCCCAATAAATGACGAATTTGATCTTTGGTTAAACCTTTATCTAAGCGTGCAACATTATCATATTCATAACGTTTCACTTGTTTTAGATAGCTCTTTTCAACAGCTGGGAATTTGATTTCTTCTTGTTGTTCAGTTGCTGCTTCATCTGCATAGGCAGTAACAACTAAGCTAGATACAACCCCAAAAACTAATGCTTTTATCATATGTTTCATATTCGAACTCACTTTATCTTATTGGTGTGATATGGAGAAGTTTGATATTCAAACTTCTCCTTAACAACTTAGTCTTAGTCAATTACGCCACTGATGCCGATACGAACACTTGGATCACCTTGTGATGCAGCTGCGACACCACCTGTAATTGACCAACGTCCGTTGTCAGCAGTTTTACGTAAAGTTACGCCGACTGCATTTTCACCACCATGATAAGAAGCACCTGCTGCATAAGTATATTTACCAGCAACAAATGGCGCTGCTTCCAATGCCATTGCCGCGGCAATACCTGCATTCGCTCTCTTTTCTACATCATCGATACGTTGATTTGTTGAATAGAATGCTTGCTCTAAACGGTTACTCACATTATCAATTTTACTATCCAATGCTTGGTCAGCTTTGTTCAATGCATCTACTGCGCCACCAACGTTGTTATATTCTTTTCCACCAACGGTATACGTTGGATTCGTGAAGCTATTGGTTATGTTGTCATAACCTGCACCACCACCTAAGAACTCAACAACTTTGTTATTTGTCACATTTAATTGTGAACCATTTACAGCATCTTTAGATGTCGCACTGATTACACCATCTTTAACACCTGTTACAACACGATCACCATCTTTACCAGCTACACTTACTTTAGTACCGCCAGTGTCTTTGCCAATCGTAATATCACCATTCGGTGTTTGTTGTTGAACAAGACCTGACTTGCCATTATTGATGTTGTTAATGTTGGTCTGAATATTCTCAATATCACTTGTGTTTTGGTTCACTTGTTGTTGAACATTCCACAATTGACCACCATTCACAGCCTCTTTAGAGCCTTGAGCAACTGTTCCATCTTTCACATTACTGATGGTTGTGCCATTAGCACCACCCAATGTGATTTTGTCTTTAGTCGCGTCATCGTACTTCACAGCATTGTTAGCAAGTTGATTTACATTGTTGTTCACATTGTTAATCGCACTGTCTAACTGACCTTTGTTGACTGCATCTGTAGCATTTGTACCAGCTGCTACATTAGTGACTTGTTTATTACCTGCATTAATGCCTTGTGTAGTTACACTTGGACCACCAGCAATCACTAAACCGGTGTTGTTTAAAACAACAGCGTTGTTAGCAATTGCAATGCCAGCATTATTCAGTACAGTCTCACCCGTTTTAATTGAGTCAACAGTTAAGTCCTTAGCAGTAGAAACCTGATAGTTGTCAGAACCATCAGCATTCTTAGTCTTACTTACAACGATATTTTCACCATTCGATACCGTTGTTTTAGACGTTGTAGCAGCATTACCAATCGCTTGGTCAAGTGCTGTTAATGCATCACCAACGTTAGTCTGTGTACCTTGAGCAACATTATACGTTGGTCCAGTAATTGAACCGTCAGCATTTACCTTTGCGTTTCCACCAAGACTGTTGACTAATGATGTTTGTGTGGTCGTCACTTGATTACCAACTGCCTTCAACTGTGCAACGTTTACAGCATCAGAATCTTGTGAGCCAGCAGCTACACCTGTGATTTGACGATAAATACCATTCGCCGCATCACCGATTGCCACAGCACCAGTGGTAGAAGTTGTATTACTAATCGCAGTTTTATCAGCAGTGGTTGCTGTTGATAATGCATAGCCTGCAACACCAGCACCAGTAGTCGCTGCCGAACCTGTGCCTAAAACAACTGAACCTGTAACTGTTTGCGTAACATTATTTCCAAGTACAAATGTGTCATCTGTTAAGACTTGGTTATTGTTACCTACAGAGTAGCTATTGCTTCCGTCAACAATCGTTGGATCACCAATTGCGCCCGAATGATCACCAGTAACCTTATTACCAGTACCAATACTAATTGATTGCGTACCTAAAGCTTCTGCCCCATTACCAATCGCGATAGATTGAGCACCACCAGCTTTAGTATTGTGACCAACTGCAAGTGCACTCACTGCATCTGTTTCAACAATTGCGTTTACACCAACAGCCGTAGAATTCAATCCGCCCGCACTTGAGTCATTCGTTGTACCAAGATCACCTTTAGAAGTATCTGCATTGGTATGGAAGAATTTCACACCTTCTGTATTCATCTTCTGAACTGTCTGAGCAATCGTTAGACGATCTGTTGTTTCTTGACCTTGCTTGTCATAAGTTAAGAACAAAGAATCTTGGTTTTTATTGTCAGGTTTTGTATTTACAACCTGATCAATAATATTCACCTTGTTTCCATTACCATCAACAACTTCAGTGATGTTGCTGCTGATAACTTGTTTCAACTGTTCTTCAGTCGCTGCACGACCTTGAGTTGCGAAGTCAGCAGCAGTCAAATCTTTATTGCTCAATCCAGAAATCGTGTTTGTAGATTTATCAACTACAACATCACCCACAGCTAACTGGTTTGCATTCACGCTATTAAGGCTTAAATCTTTACTTAATGCGAATGCAACATTATTACCTGTCTTCGTCGCAGTTAAATTCGTGTCTGCTGGATCAGCGACACCAATATCAACTGTGTCACCTGCTTTGATTGCACCTGCATTGGTACCATTAGTTTGTAAATTGAAACCACCTTTAAGCGTTGTGATTTCATTACCCTGATTGGTTACAGTCGTATTCAGTGTACTAATGTCACCTGTGTTCTTCGCGATATTTGCAGTGTTAGTCGCAATGTTCGTAGTGTTTTGATCAACCTTTTGGTTGGTCGTGAACAATTGACTACCGTTCACTGCATCAGTTGAAGTCGCAGAAACATCACCAGCTTTAACATTGGTCAATGTTGTGCCTGTTGCTCCAGCTAAAGTCACTTTGTCTTTAACTGCTGCATCATCATATCTAACTGCTGCATTGTCAGACGCTGCAAGATCAGATGCTAATGCATCTAATTGACCTTTGTTCACCACATCTTTTATATCTGTACCTGCTTCTACACCACTAATCTTATTAGTTGCTTTATCAATAACAACATTACCAACAGTCAGTTTGTCTGCTGTCAAACCTGCACTATTGATCACCGTGTTACCTGTGGTTACGCTGGTCAACGTCAAGTCTTTGCTTAATGCAAATGCAACGTTATTAGCTGTCTTCGTCGCAGTTAAATTCGTGTCTGCTGGATCAACGACACCAATATCAACTGTGTCACCCGCTTTAATTGCACCTGCATTGGTACCATTAGTTTGTAAATTGAAACCACCTTTAAGCGTTGTAATTTCATTACCCTGATTGGTTACAGTCGTATTCAGTGTACTAATGTCACCTGTGTTCTTCGCGATATTTGCAGTGTTAGTCGCAATGTTCGTAGTGTTTTGATCAACCTTTTGGTTGGTCGTGAACAATTGACTACCGTTCACTGCATCAGTTGAAGTCGCAGAAACATCACCAGCTTTAACATTGGTCAATGTTGTGCCTGTTGCTCCAGCTAAAGTCACTTTGTCTTTAACTGCTGCATCATCATATCTAACTGCTGCATTGTCAGACGCTGCAAGATCAGATGCTAATGCATCCAATTGGCCTTTGTTCACCGCTTGGTCTGCTGTGGTCGCATCGGCAACATTGCTGATGTTGGTGTTCGCAGCATCAATGCCCGCTGTGGTGATGCTTGGACCACCGGTGATGGTTAAGCCACTGTTGTCTAATTTGCTGTTGCCTGTAGTCACGCTATCTAGGTCAAGGTCACGGCTTAGGCTGTATTGAATGGTGTTGCCACTCTTCGCAACTTGTAAGTTCGTTTCGCCTGCTGCTGTGCCGATATCGACCGTATCACCCGCTTTGATCGCACCTGCATTGGCACCATTGCTGGCTAAATCCCAGCCTTTGTCTAATTCACTGATCGCAGCACCTACGTTGTTTACGTCTGTGCCATTCACGGTATAGGTCGGTGCGGTTACTGCGCCTGTGGTGCTGTTATAGGTTGCTCCACCACCGAGGTTGCTGGCTGTGCTGTTGCCCAATGCATCGGTCTTGTCATCCGCTGCGGCTGTCGCTGCATCCAATTGGCCTTTGTTCACCGCTTGGTCTGCTGTGGTCGCATCGGCAACATTGCTGATGTTGGTGTTCGCAGCATCAATGCCCGCTGTGGTGATGCTTGGACCACCGGTGATAGTTAAACCACTGTTGTCTAATTTGCTGTTGCCTGTGGTTACGCTATCAAGGTCAAGGTCACGGCTTAGGCTGTATTGAATGGTGTTGCCACTCTTCGCAACTTGTAAGTTCGTTTCGCCTGCTGCTGTGCCGATATCGACCGTATCACCCGCTTTGATCGCACCTGCATTAGCACCATTGCTAGCTAAATCCCAGCCTTTGTCTAATTCACTGATCGCAGCACCTACGTTGTTGACGTCTGTGCCATTCACGGTATAGGTCGGTGCAGTCACTGCGCCTGTGGTGCTGTTATAGGTTGCTCCACCACCGAGGTTGCTGGCGGTGCTGTTGCCTAAGGCATCGGTCTTGTCATCCGCTGCGGCTGTCGCTGCATCCAATTGGCCTTTGTTCACCGCTTGGTCTGCTGTGGTCGCATCGGCAACATTGCTGATGTTGGTGTTCGCAGCATCAATGCCTGCTGTGGTGATGCTTGGACCACCGGTGATGGTTAAGCCACTGTTGTCTAATTTGCTGTTGCCTGTAGTCACGCTATCTAGGTCAAGGTCACGGCTTAGGCTGTATTGAATGGTGTTACCACTCTTCGCAACTTGTAAGTTCGTTTCGCCTGCTGCTGTGCCGATATCGACCGTATCACCCGCTTTGATCGCACCTGCATTGGCACCATTGCTAGCTAAATCCCAGCCTTTGTCTAATTCACTGATCGCAGCACCTACGTTGTTCACGTCTGTGCCATTCACGGTATAGGTCGGTGCAGTCACTGCGCCTGTGGTGCTGTTATAGGTTGCTCCACCACCGAGGTTGCTGGCTGTGCTGTTGCCCAATGCATCGGTCTTGTCATCCGCTGCGGCTGTCGCTGCATCCAATTGGCCTTTGTTCACCGCTTGGTCTGCTGTGGTCGCATCGGCAACATTGCTGATGTTGGTGTTCGCAGCATCAATGCCCGCTGTGGTAATGCTTGGACCACCGGTGATAGTTAAACCACTGTTGTCTAATTTGCTGTCGCCTGTGGTTACGCTATCAAGGTCAAGGTCACGGCTTAGGCTGTATTGAATGGTGTTGCCACTCTTCGCAACTTGTAAGTTCGTTTCGCCTGCTGCTGTGCCGATATCGACCGTATCACCCGCTTTGATCGCACCTGCATTGGCACCATTGCTGGCTAAGTTCCAGCCTTTGTCTAATTCACTGATCGCAGCACCTACGTTGTTGACGTCTGTGCCATTCACGGTATAGGTCGGTGCAGTCACTGCGCCTGTAGTACTGTTATAGGTTGCTCCGCCACCGAGGTTGCTGGCGGTGCTGTTGCCTAAGGCATCGGTCTTGTCATCCGCTGCGGCTGTCGCTGCATCCAATTGGCCTTTGTTCACCGCTTGGTCTGCTGTGGTCGCATCGGCAACATTGCTGATGTTGGTGTTCGCCGCATCAATGCCTGCTGTGGTGATGCTTGGACCACCGGTGATGGTTAAGCCACTGTTGTCTAATTTGCTGTTGCCTGTGGTCACGCTATCTAGGTCAAGGTCACGGCTTAGGCTGTATTGAATGGTGTTGCCACTCTTCGCAACTTGTAAGTTCGTTTCGCCTGCTGCCGTGCCGATATCGACCGTATCACCCGCTTTGATCGCACCTGCATTGGCACCATTGCTAGCTAAGTTCCAGCCTTTGTCTAATTCACTGATCGCAGCACCTACGTTGTTCACGTCTGTGCCATTCACGGTATAGGTCGGTGCAGTCACTGCGCCTGTGGTGCTGTTATAGGTTGCTCCACCACCGAGGTTGCTGGCTGTGCTGTTGCCCAATGCATCGGTCTTGTCATCCGCTGCGGCTGTCGCTGCATCCAATTGGCCTTTGTTCACCGCTTGGTCTGCTGTGGTCGCATCGGCAACATTGCTGATGTTGGTGTTCGCAGCATCAATGCCCGCTGTGGTAATGCTTGGACCACCGGTGATAGTTAAACCACTGTTGTCTAATTTGCTGTCGCCTGTGGTTACGCTATCAAGGTCAAGGTCACGGCTTAGGCTGTATTGAATGGTGTTGCCACTCTTCGCAACTTGTAAGTTCGTTTCGCCTGCTGCTGTGCCGATATCGACCGTATCACCCGCTTTGATCGCACCTGCATTGGCACCATTGCTAGCTAAGTTCCAGCCTTTGTCTAATTCACTGATCGCAGCACCTACGTTGTTCACGTCTGTGCCATTCACGGTATAGGTCGGTGCAGTCACTGCGCCTGTGGTGCTGTTATAGGTTGCTCCACCACCGAGGTTGCTGGCGGTGCTGTTGCCCAAGGCATCAGTCTTGTCATCCGCTGCGGCTGTCGCTGCATCCAATTGGCCTTTGTTCACCGCTTGGTCTGCTGTGGTCGCATCGGCAACATTGCTGATGTTGGTGTTCGCAGCATCAATGCCCGCTGTGGTAATGCTTGGACCACCGGTGATAGTTAAACCACTGTTGTCTAATTTGCTGTTGCCTGTGGTTACGCTATCAAGGTCAAGGTCACGGCTTAGGCTGTATTGAATGGTGTTGCCACTCTTCGCAACTTGTAAGTTCGTTTCGCCTGCTGCCGTGCCGATATCGACCGTATCACCCGCTTTGATCGCACCTGCATTGGCACCATTGCTAGCTAAGTTCCAGCCTTTGTCTAATTCACTGATCGCAGCACCTACGTTGTTCACGTCTGTGCCATTCACGGTATAGGTCGGTGCAGTCACTGCGCCTGTGGTGCTGTTATAGGTTGCTCCACCACCGAGGTTGCTGGCTGTGCTGTTGCCCAATGCATCGGTCTTGTCATCCGCTGCGGCTGTCGCTGCATCCAATTGGCCTTTGTTCACCGCTTGGTCTGCTGTGGTCGCATCGGCAACATTGCTGATGTTGGTGTTCGCAGCATCAATGCCCGCTGTGGTAATGCTTGGACCACCGGTGATAGTTAAACCACTGTTGTCTAATTTGCTGTCGCCTGTGGTTACGCTATCAAGGTCAAGGTCACGGCTTAGGCTGTATTGAATGGTGTTGCCACTCTTCGCAACTTGTAAGTTCGTTTCGCCTGCTGCTGTGCCGATATCGACCGTATCACCCGCTTTGATCGCACCTGCATTGGCACCATTGCTAGCTAAGTTCCAGCCTTTGTCTAATTCACTGATCGCAGCACCTACGTTGTTCACGTCTGTGCCATTCACGGTATAGGTCGGTGCAGTCACTGCGCCTGTGGTGCTGTTATAGGTTGCTCCACCACCGAGGTTGCTGGCTGTGCTGTTGCCCAATGCATCGGTCTTGTCATCCGCTGCGGCTGTCGCTGCATCCAATTGGCCTTTGTTCACCGCTTGGTCTGCTGTGGTCGCATCGGCAACATTGCTGATGTTGGTGTTCGCAGCATCAATGCCCGCTGTGGTAATGCTTGGACCACCGGTGATAGTTAAACCACTGTTGTCTAATTTGCTGTTGCCTGTGGTTACGCTATCAAGGTCAAGGTCACGGCTTAGGCTGTATTGAATGGTGTTGCCACTCTTCGCAACTTGTAAGTTCGTTTCGCCTGCTGCCGTGCCGATATCGACCGTATCACCCGCTTTGATCGCACCTGCATTGGCACCATTGCTAGCTAAGTTCCAGCCTTTGTCTAATTCACTGATCGCAGCACCTACGTTGTTCACGTCTGTGCCATTCACGGTATAGGTCGGTGCAGTCACTGCGCCTGTGGTGCTGTTATAGGTTGCTCCACCACCGAGGTTGCTGGCTGTGCTGTTGCCCAATGCATCGGTCTTGTCATCCGCTGCGGCTGTCGCTGCATCCAATTGGCCTTTGTTCACCGCTTGGTCTGCTGTGGTCGCATCGGCAACATTGCTGATGTTGGTGTTCGCAGCATCAATGCCCGCTGTGGTAATGCTTGGACCACCGGTGATAGTTAAACCACTGTTGTCTAATTTGCTGTTGCCTGTGGTTACGCTATCAAGGTCAAGGTCACGGCTTAGGCTGTATTGAATGGTGTTGCCACTCTTCGCAACTTGTAAGTTCGTTTCGCCTGCTGCCGTGCCGATATCGACCGTATCACCCGCTTTGATCGCACCTGCATTGGCACCATTGCTAGCTAAGTTCCAGCCTTTGTCTAATTCACTGATCGCAGCACCTACGTTGTTCACGTCTGTGCCATTCACGGTATAGGTCGGTGCGGTTACTGCGCCTGTGGTGCTGTTATAGGTTGCTCCACCACCGAGGTTGCTGGCTGTGCTGTTGCCCAATGCATCGGTCTTGTCATCCGCTGCGGCTGTCGCTGCATCCAATTGGCCTTTGTTCACCGCTTGGTCTGCTGTGGTCGCATCGGCAACATTGCTGATGTTGGTGTTCGCAGCATCAATGCCCGCTGTGGTGATGCTTGGACCACCGGTGATAGTTAAACCACTGTTGTCTAATTTGCTGTTGCCTGTGGTCACGCTATCTAGGTCAAGGTCACGGCTTAGGCTGTATTGAATGGTGTTACCACTCTTCGCAACTTGTAAGTTCGTTTCGCCTGCTGCTGTGCCGATATCGACCGTATCACCCGCTTTGATCGCACCTGCATTGGCACCATTGCTGGCTAAATCCCAGCCTTTGTCTAATTCACTGATCGCAGCACCTACGTTGTTCACGTCTGTGCCATTCACGGTATAGGTCGGTGCAGTCACTGCGCCTGTGGTACTGTTATAGGTTGCTCCGCCACCGAGGTTGCTGGCGGTGCTGTTGCCTAAGGCATCGGTCTTGTCATCCGCTGCGGCTGTCGCTGCATCCAATTGGCCTTTGTTCACCGCTTGGTCTGCTGTGGTCGCATCGGCAACATTGCTGATGTTGGTGTTCGCAGCATCAATGCCCGCTGTGGTGATGCTTGGACCACCGGTGATGGTTAAACCACTGTTGTCTAATTTGCTGTTGCCTGTGGTCACGCTATCTAGGTCAAGGTCACGGCTTAGGCTGTATTGAATGGTGTTGCCACTCTTCGCAACTTGTAAGTTCGTTTCGCCTGCTGCCGTGCCGATATCGACCGTATCACCCGCTTTGATCGCACCTGCATTGGCACCATTGCTAGCTAAGTTCCAGCCTTTGTCTAATTCACTGATCGCAGCACCTACGTTGTTCACGTCTGTGCCATTCACGGTATAGGTCGGTGCAGTCACTGCGCCTGTGGTGCTGTTATAGGTTGCTCCACCACCGAGGTTGCTGGCTGTGCTGTTGCCCAATGCATCGGTCTTGTCATCCGCTGCGGCTGTCGCTGCATCCAATTGGCCTTTGTTCACCGCTTGGTCTGCTGTGGTCGCATCGGCAACATTGCTGATGTTGGTGTTCGCAGCATCAATGCCCGCTGTGGTAATGCTTGGACCACCGGTGATAGTTAAACCACTGTTGTCTAATTTGCTGTCGCCTGTGGTTACGCTATCAAGGTCAAGGTCACGGCTTAGGCTGTATTGAATGGTGTTGCCACTCTTCGCAACTTGTAAGTTCGTTTCGCCTGCTGCTGTGCCGATATCGACCGTATCACCCGCTTTGATCGCACCTGCATTGGCACCATTGCTGGCTAAGTTCCAGCCTTTGTCTAATTCACTGATCGCAGCACCTACGTTGTTGACGTCTGTGCCATTCACGGTATAGGTCGGTGCAGTCACTGCGCCTGTAGTACTGTTATAGGTTGCTCCGCCACCGAGGTTGCTGGCGGTGCTGTTGCCCAAGGCATCAGTCTTGTCATCCGCTGCGGCTGTCGCTGCATCCAATTGGCCTTTGTTCACCGCTTGGTCTGCTGTGGTCGCATCGGCAACATTGCTGATGTTGGTGTTCGCAGCATCAATGCCCGCTGTGGTAATGCTTGGACCACCGGTGATAGTTAAACCACTGTTGTCTAATTTGCTGTTGCCTGTAGTCACGCTATCTAGGTCAAGGTCACGGCTTAGGCTGTATTGAATGGTGTTGCCACTCTTCGCAACTTGTAAGTTCGTTTCGCCTGCTGCCGTGCCGATATCGACCGTATCACCCGCTTTGATCGCACCTGCATTGGCACCATTGCTAGCTAAGTTCCAGCCTTTGTCTAATTCACTGATCGCAGCACCTACGTTGTTCACGTCTGTGCCATTCACGGTATAGGTCGGTGCAGTCACTGCGCCTGTGGTGCTGTTATAGGTTGCTCCACCACCGAGGTTGCTGGCTGTGCTGTTGCCCAATGCATCGGTCTTGTCATCCGCTGCGGCTGTCGCTGCATCCAATTGGCCTTTGTTCACCGCTTGGTCTGCTGTGGTCGCATCGGCAACATTGCTGATGTTGGTGTTCGCAGCATCAATGCCCGCTGTGGTGATGCTTGGACCACCGGTGATAGTTAAACCACTGTTGTCTAATTTGCTGTTGCCTGTGGTCACGCTATCTAGGTCAAGGTCACGGCTTAGGCTGTATTGAATGGTGTTACCACTCTTCGCAACTTGTAAGTTCGTTTCGCCTGCTGCTGTGCCGATATCGACCGTATCACCCGCTTTGATCGCACCTGCATTGGCACCATTGCTGGCTAAATCCCAGCCTTTGTCTAATTCACTGATCGCAGCACCTACGTTGTTCACGTCTGTGCCATTCACGGTATAGGTCGGTGCAGTCACTGCGCCTGTGGTGCTGTTATAGGTTGCTCCACCACCGAGGTTGCTGGCGGTGCTGTTGCCTAAGGCATCGGTCTTGTCATCCGCTGCGGCTGTCGCTGCATCCAATTGGCCTTTGTTCACCGCTTGGTCTGCTGTGGTCGCATCGGCAACATTGCTGATGTTGGTGTTCGCCGCATCAATGCCTGCTGTGGTGATGCTTGGACCACCGGTGATGGTTAAACCACTGTTGTCTAATTTGCTGTTGCCTGTAGTCACGCTATCTAGGTCAAGGTCACGGCTTAGGCTGTATTGAATGGTGTTACCACTCTTCGCAACTTGTAAGTTCGTTTCGCCTGCTGCTGTGCCGATATCGACCGTATCACCCGCTTTGATCGCACCTGCATTGGCACCATTGCTGGCTAAGTTCCAGCCTTTGTCTAATTCACTGATCGCAGCACCTACGTTGTTGACGTCTGTGCCATTCACGGTATAGGTCGGTGCAGTCACTGCGCCTGTGGTGCTGTTATAGGTTGCTCCACCACCGAGGTTGCTGGCGGTGCTGTTGCCTAAGGCATCGGTCTTGTCATCCGCTGCGGCTGTCGCTGCATCCAATTGGCCTTTGTTCACCGCTTGGTCTGCTGTGGTCGCATCGGCAACATTGCTGATGTTGGTGTTCGCAGCATCAATGCCTGCTGTGGTGATGCTTGGACCACCGGTGATGGTTAAGCCACTGTTGTCTAATTTGCTGTTGCCTGTAGTCACGCTATCTAGGTCAAGGTCACGGCTTAGGCTGTATTGAATGGTGTTACCACTCTTCGCAACTTGTAAGTTCGTTTCGCCTGCTGCTGTGCCGATATCGACCGTATCACCCGCTTTGATCGCACCTGCATTGGCACCATTGCTAGCTAAATCCCAGCCTTTGTCTAATTCACTGATCGCAGCACCTACGTTGTTCACGTCTGTGCCATTCACGGTATAGGTCGGTGCAGTCACTGCGCCTGTGGTGCTGTTATAGGTTGCTCCACCACCGAGGTTGCTGGCGGTGCTGTTGCCCAAGGCATCAGTCTTGTCATCCGCTGCGGCTGTCGCTGCATCCAATTGGCCTTTGTTCACCGCTTGGTCTGCTGTGGTCGCATCGGCAACATTGCTGATGTTGGTGTTCGCAGCATCAATGCCCGCTGTGGTAATGCTTGGACCACCGGTGATAGTTAAACCACTGTTGTCTAATTTGCTGTTGCCTGTAGTCACGCTATCTAGGTCAAGGTCACGGCTTAGGCTGTATTGAATGGTGTTGCCACTCTTCGCAACTTGTAAGTTCGTTTCGCCTGCTGCCGTGCCGATATCGACCGTATCACCCGCTTTGATCGCACCTGCATTGGCACCATTGCTAGCTAAGTTCCAGCCTTTGTCTAATTCACTGATCGCAGCACCTACGTTGTTCACGTCTGTGCCATTCACGGTATAGGTCGGTGCAGTCACTGCGCCTGTGGTGCTGTTATAGGTTGCTCCACCACCGAGGTTGCTGGCTGTGCTGTTGCCCAATGCATCGGTCTTGTCATCCGCTGCGGCTGTCGCTGCATCCAATTGGCCTTTGTTCACCGCTTGGTCTGCTGTGGTCGCATCGGCAACATTGCTGATGTTGGTGTTCGCAGCATCAATGCCCGCTGTGGTAATGCTTGGACCACCGGTGATAGTTAAACCACTGTTGTCTAATTTGCTGTCGCCTGTGGTTACGCTATCAAGGTCAAGGTCACGGCTTAGGCTGTATTGAATGGTGTTGCCACTCTTCGCAACTTGTAAGTTCGTTTCGCCTGCTGCTGTGCCGATATCGACCGTATCACCCGCTTTGATCGCACCTGCATTGGCACCATTGCTAGCTAAGTTCCAGCCTTTGTCTAATTCACTGATCGCAGCACCTACGTTGTTCACGTCTGTGCCATTCACGGTATAGGTCGGTGCAGTCACTGCGCCTGTGGTGCTGTTATAGGTTGCTCCACCACCGAGGTTGCTGGCTGTGCTGTTGCCCAATGCATCGGTCTTGTCATCCGCTGCGGCTGTCGCTGCATCCAATTGGCCTTTGTTCACCGCTTGGTCTGCTGTGGTCGCATCGGCAACATTGCTGATGTTGGTGTTCGCAGCATCAATGCCCGCTGTGGTAATGCTTGGACCACCGGTGATAGTTAAACCACTGTTGTCTAATTTGCTGTTGCCTGTGGTTACGCTATCAAGGTCAAGGTCACGGCTTAGGCTGTATTGAATGGTGTTGCCACTCTTCGCAACTTGTAAGTTCGTTTCGCCTGCTGCCGTGCCGATATCGACCGTATCACCCGCTTTGATCGCACCTGCATTGGCACCATTGCTAGCTAAGTTCCAGCCTTTGTCTAATTCACTGATCGCAGCACCTACGTTGTTCACGTCTGTGCCATTCACGGTATAGGTCGGTGCAGTCACTGCGCCTGTGGTGCTGTTATAGGTTGCTCCACCACCGAGGTTGCTGGCTGTGCTGTTGCCCAATGCATCGGTCTTGTCATCCGCTGCGGCTGTCGCTGCATCCAATTGGCCTTTGTTCACCGCTTGGTCTGCTGTGGTCGCATCGGCAACATTGCTGATGTTGGTGTTCGCAGCATCAATGCCCGCTGTGGTAATGCTTGGACCACCGGTGATAGTTAAACCACTGTTGTCTAATTTGCTGTCGCCTGTGGTTACGCTATCAAGGTCAAGGTCACGGCTTAGGCTGTATTGAATGGTGTTGCCACTCTTCGCAACTTGTAAGTTCGTTTCGCCTGCTGCTGTGCCGATATCGACCGTATCACCCGCTTTGATCGCACCTGCATTGGCACCATTGCTAGCTAAGTTCCAGCCTTTGTCTAATTCACTGATCGCAGCACCTACGTTGTTCACGTCTGTGCCATTCACGGTATAGGTCGGTGCAGTCACTGCGCCTGTGGTGCTGTTATAGGTTGCTCCACCACCGAGGTTGCTGGCTGTGCTGTTGCCCAATGCATCGGTCTTGTCATCCGCTGCGGCTGTCGCTGCATCCAATTGGCCTTTGTTCACCGCTTGGTCTGCTGTGGTCGCATCGGCAACATTGCTGATGTTGGTGTTCGCAGCATCAATGCCCGCTGTGGTAATGCTTGGACCACCGGTGATAGTTAAACCACTGTTGTCTAATTTGCTGTTGCCTGTGGTTACGCTATCAAGGTCAAGGTCACGGCTTAGGCTGTATTGAATGGTGTTGCCACTCTTCGCAACTTGTAAGTTCGTTTCGCCTGCTGCCGTGCCGATATCGACCGTATCACCCGCTTTGATCGCACCTGCATTGGCACCATTGCTAGCTAAGTTCCAGCCTTTGTCTAATTCACTGATCGCAGCACCTACGTTGTTCACGTCTGTGCCATTCACGGTATAGGTCGGTGCAGTCACTGCGCCTGTAGTACTGTTATAGGTTGCTCCGCCACCGAGGTTGCTGGCGGTGCTGTTGCCTAAGGCATCGGTCTTGTCATCCGCTGCGGCTGTCGCTGCATCCAATTGGCCTTTGTTCACCGCTTGGTCTGCTGTGGTCGCATCGGCAACATTGCTGATGTTGGTGTTCGCCGCATCAATGCCCGCTGTGGTGATGCTTGGACCACCGGTGATGGTTAAGCCACTGTTGTCGAGCTTGCTGTTGCCTGTGGTTACGCTGTCGACACTAATATCCGATGCTAAACTTAATTGCACACCATCTGCAGTAGTAACACTGTTGATATTACTATCACCTTTAACATTGATAGTTTCTCCCAACGCATAGTTATTTGAGGTACTACCATCACCAAAATTAATGCCTTTTTGTGCTTCTGTTAATGCTGAATTCGCAGTAGTTTGAGCTGCATTTGCCGATGTCTGTGCCGCATTTGCTGCATTTTGCGCAGTCGTTACATTGTTATTCGTGGTAGTTAACTGACCAAAGTTAACCGCATCACCTGATGCTGTACCTGCTGCAACATTTGTGATCTTTTGATTATTTAGGTTTGCACCACCATTTAGATTACTTACTCCCGTTACACTTAATGTGCCACCAGTTGCAAGATTTCCTGCTGTGACTGTTCCTGTAAATGTTGGTGCATCTACTACGCTATATTTATACGTATTCGTAGCAGCATCATAAGTTACAGTGGTATTGGTACCATCCGCTAAAGTAACTGTTTCACCTAAACTAACTTTATCTGTAGCACCTGCATTTGCTCTAAAATTCAAACCTTTTTGTGCTTCTGTTAATGCTGAATTCGCAGTAGTTTGAGCTGCATTTGCCGATGTCTGTGCCGCATTTGCTGCATTTTGCGCAGTCGTTACATTGTTATTCGTGGTAGTTAACTGACCAAAGTTAACCGCATCACCTGATGCTGTACCTGCTGCAACATTTGTGATCTTTTGATTATTTAGGTTTGCACCGCCATTTAAATTACTTACACCCGTAACACTCAATGTGCCAACAGTTGCAAGATTTCCAGCTGTGACTGTTCCTGTAAATGTTGGTGAATCTACTACGCTATATTTATACGTATTCGTAGCAGCATCATAAGTTACAGTGGTATTAGTACCATCCGCTAAAGTAACTGTTTCACCTAAGCTAACTTTATCTGTAGCACCTGCATTTGCTCTAAAATTCAAACCTTTTTGTGCTTCTGTTAATGCTGAATTCGCAGTAGTTTGAGCTGCATTTGCCGATGTCTGTGCCGCATTTGCTGCATTTTGCGCAGTCGTTACATTGTTATTCGTGGTAGTTAACTGACCAAAGTTAACCGCATCACCAGGTGCTGTACCTGCAGCAAGATTAGTAATTTTTTGGTTATTTAAGTTTGCCCCACCATTTAAATTACTCACGCCTGTAACACTTAATGTGCCACCAGTTGCAAGATTTCCAGCTGTAACTGTACCTGTAAATACTGGTGCATCAGCCATTTGAATACTAACAGTATTTCCACTTACTGACGTTTTTAAATTATTTCCAGAATAAGTTCCAGCTGTTGAACCTGTTCCAGTAATATTTAATGTTGACCCTAGTTTATTAGTTGAACTGCCTGTATTAGCATTAAATGTTATTGATTTATTTACCGCTGTATCTAAACCAGAAAGTGCAGCACCAACATTATTTACATTACCAGTTTTTGTTCCTGCATTTGGATCTGTAGTGACATTATAGGTTGGTGCTGTATAGGCATTTGTGACTGGATCATACGTTGCCCCACCACCCAAAGCTGTTGCTAATCGGCTATGTGCGTCATCATAAGCCTTATCCAATTGCGCTACATTAACTGCATCAGTAAGTGCAGCACCATCAGCGACATTCTGAATGCGTCGAGTTGTACCAGTTGTGCCAACTGAAACTACGCCATTCGTAGCAGATGGTGCAACATTCGTTAGAAAAGAATTACCCGACTGTGCAGTTGTAGTCGAACCCGCACCTAATGCAACGGAGTTAAGAACATTGGCATTTGCATTTTTACCTATAGCAACGGTGTTATTAGCAGAAGTAGCACTTGTTGTTCCTAGTGCAATACTATCAACTGTATTAGCTGCAACTTTAGCATCTACACCAAAAGCTATAGATCTATCTGCACCAGTTGCAGTTTGAGAGCCCGCCATTAATGCAGCACTATAAGCTGCCTTAGCATCAGGTCCCTGTTGATTGTATGTTGTTCCGTTTATTGTAGTGCCGTCACCACTTGAACCTAAAGCCAAAGAGCCTTGACCATCAGCGATTGGGCTTTTATGTGTTGTAGATAATCCACTTCCAATCGCTACACCACCTTTACCATTTGATGTCACTGGATTGGCGTTAAAATTAGAACCGATAATGACCGATTGAATTGCAGTACTGGAAGCAATTATATCATTACCAATAACTGTTGATTGTTCACCTTGAGCAGCAATATTTGCACCAATTGCTATTGCTTCAACTGCTGATGCGCAGGCTGTACTATTTTCATTCGCAATGGCAATTGCGGCAGCTTTATCTGCAAATACAGTCCCATTTGAAGTTCTAGTACAGTTGGTCCGAGTAGTACCCCCTCCAGCTTCATAACCTGCATAGGCAAAATCAGCAGTAAATGCTGCGAAAATAGCAAGAGTTAAAGCTTTGTAATTAAAAAAAAGATTACCTAAACTCTGTGGTTCTTTTTGTTCTAAAGAAAGAGTTTGCCCAACACTTCCACTATTTTTTGTTTTCCCTTTGGCAATTTCAGAAACCGCCACCCATACGCCTAAAGATGCATTCCAAACAACTTTGTAAACTTTATTCATAATAATTTCCAAAAGCAGAAGATTTCTAACAACTCGTATTTTTGTATACAAGTTTGTCTACTAAGTAAAAAAATGTAATTTATTGAGTGGTAAAATAGCTTTTTTTTAATGCGAAGTAAATCACACTTCAAAATTATTATGAGCAAAAAAACACATGAAAAATAAAAAGTGATAAATTAAATAATATTAAAATATTTATTTTAAAACATGAATTTATATTTATTATTTAATTAAATTAAACAATAACTTTCACATAATGATATTTAACCTGACGCAAAAAAATGTGTATACATGACAATAATTGACAGTAAATAACTTTTAATTCCTGATTTATTAGATGGAAATTTGTATCAAGAAATAAAAGTTTGATCAAAAAATAGGGAATTGCACCAGTTAAGTGCGATTTTTCTATTTTTCATTGATGATATTTGAGTGATGCATATTCGAAAAAGCATTGTTCTTATTCAATATTTTCATAAAGAAATAAGAATTTATGCATTAGCTTAATTTAGACTATTCAGTAAACTCTAAATAAGATTTTTACCAAAAAAATTCATAGAGTGACTTAAGGCATCTTGAGGAGCACTTTAAAAAAAATGCGTGGAAGCTTTTCCAGACATAAAAAATATTTAGATGAGCAATCTGATTAAATATAGGGATCAAATCAAGTAAGATTTACAGTAATTAAAATTGTTGTGGCATCTATGAAAGATCATCTGAAATCTCTGCGCAGTGACATTCGTCGAAAACGTAAAAATGTCAGTATTTCACAACATAAAAAAAACGAACATCAGGTCTTAAACAGACTTAAAAACACCCCACAATTTAAAACGTCTCAAAAAATTGGTCTGTACCTAGATGCATTTGGGGAAATACGTACTCAAAAAATTATTCAACTTTGTTTCCAACATCACAAAGATGTTTATTTACCCATGATTTGCAACATGAATCAGAATTTAGTCTGGGTAAAAATCAATCTCCAACAATATAAAAACAAACGCTTTTCCCATCATCCTTTGGGTATGAAAGAACCAATGGCTAGTCGTGGACATCATGTTTCAAAGTTGGATCTTTTGATCATGCCCCTACTCGCTTGTGATCATCATGGTACTCGAATTGGTATGGGTGGCGGATTCTATGACCGTACTCTTGCATCAGCCCGCCATTTTCCCTTTCGTTTAGGGATAGCACATGATTTTCAATATATTGAAGAAACTTTACACCGCAACATCTGGGACCAACCACTTGATGCACTCATCACACCATCTCACAAACATTATTTTTAGAGTTATTTGAATATTAAAACCAACTAATTTTGTCTTTTTTTATATTTTCTACTCTAAAACCCTTGTAATTTTTGAAATGCACATCACTATAAAAACATGGCAACACCGTTGTCACTCATTAGGAGTGCCCATGTCTGAATATATTTTAAATAATGAAACAAGCTTAGAGCCACAGGTTCCAAGTGTATTACCACTATTAGCATTGCGTGATGTTGTGGTCTATCCACACATGCAAATTGCGCTATTCGTGGGTCGTGAAAAATCGATCAATGCAGTGGATGTGGCTCGTAACGGTGACAATTTAGTATTTGTAGTTGCGCAAAAAGATTCGCTTACAGAAGAAATTGATCACGATAATCTGTATCAGTACGGAACTGTGGCTAAAATCGTTCAAGTGGTCAATCATGAGAATGATGAAAACTGCATTAAAGTATTGATTGAAGGACTACATCGTTCGAAGCTAGAGCGTATTATTGATGGTGAAGAGTATCTAACTGCTGAACATCATTTAAGCCCAATGACAGTGGAATTGGATCAAGAAAGTAAAGAAACTCGCTTGAATGAATTACGTACACTCTTTGCTCAGTATGCCGAAGCTAAACTTCGTAATGCACGAGAACTTGTTGCGGCAGCAAACAAAATTGAAGATCTTCTGCAATTGATGTTCTTCGTTGCAACTCGTGTGCCTTTAAATATCGAAGTCAAACAGAAATTTTTAGAACACGATGAGTTCGAGGCACATTTACAAGAGTTGATGGGTTATTTGATGAATCAATCTGCTGAACAGCAAATTGAACAAACCCTACACGACAGCGTTAAACGTCAGATGGAAAAAAACCAACGTGAATACTTTCTAAATGAAAAAATGAAAGTCATTCAACGTGAACTGTCTGATATGAACGGCGGTGCTGAGGATGATGTTGCTGAGATTGAGAAGCGTCTTGCTGAAGCTGACTTACCTGAACATGTACGTAAAAAAGCTGAAGCTGAGTTTCGTAAACTCAAAGCAATGCAACCTGCTTCAAGTGAAGCGGCAGTTGTTCGCAACTATTTAGAAGTGATTTTAGATACACCTTGGAACAAGGCAAGCAAAGTCAGCATTAACTTGGCAAAAGCACAAGAAATTCTGGATGCAGATCATTACGGTCTCGATGACGTTAAAGATCGCATTGTTGAATACCTTGCTGTTCAATCACGTGTGAAAAAACTCCGTGGTCCTATTCTTTGTCTAGTTGGTCCTCCAGGTGTAGGTAAAACCTCACTAGGTGAATCGGTTGCTAAAGCAACAGGTCGTGAATTTGTACGTATGGCGCTAGGTGGCGTGCGTGATGAAGCCGAAATTCGTGGTCATCGTCGTACTTACATCGGTGCGATGCCAGGTAAAATTGTGCAGTCTTTAACAAAAGTCGGCGTGAAGAATCCATTATTCTTGCTCGACGAAATTGACAAGATGGCACAAGACTATCGTGGCGATCCAGCTTCTGCATTGCTTGAAGTATTAGATCCATCACAAAATAGCAAGTTCAACGATCATTATTTAGACCTTGATCTTGATCTTTCAGAAGTAATGTTCATCTGTACAGCTAACAGCATGAATATTCCTGAAGCTTTGCTGGATCGTATGGAAGTCATTCGTCTACCGGGTTATACCGAAGATGAAAAAGTAAATATTGCTGAACGCTACCTTGTTCCGAAAGCAATCAAGAACAATGGTTTACGTGCAAAAGAATTAACAATTCATGAAGAAGCGATTCGTGACATCGTGCAACGTTATACACGTGAAGCTGGTGTACGTAGTCTAGAACGTGAAGTGTCTAAAATTGCACGTAAAGTTGTTAAAGAAGCAGTCAGCAAAAAATCTAAAAACTTACAGCTTGATGTGACATCGGCAAATCTTCCTGAATACTTAGGTCCACATAAGTTTGACTTTGGTATCGCAGAAGATGAAGCCCAAGTAGGTCGTGTAAATGGTTTGGCTTGGACATCTGTTGGTGGTGAGTTATTGACTATTGAAGTCGCAGCTGTAAAAGGTAAAGGGAAATTCATTACTACGGGTTCGCTCGGTGATGTAATGAAAGAGTCAATTACCACTGCGATGACAGTTGTTCGTACTCGTGCTGATGAGTTGGGTATTGAAGCATCACGTTTCGATGAAACTGATGTCCATGTCCACTTACCAGAAGGTGCTACACCGAAAGATGGTCCATCGGCAGGTTTAGCTTTGACTACAGCGCTAGTGTCAGCGTTTACTGGTATCGCAATTCGCCCTGATATTGCGATGACAGGTGAAACTAGCTTAGGCGGTCGCGCATTACGTATTGGCGGCTTAAAAGAAAAACTTTTAGCAGCTCACCGTGGTGGAATCAAACTTGTATTTATTCCACAAGACAATGTCCGTGACTTGGCTGAAATACCTGATAACGTAAAAGAAGGTTTAGAAATCAAAGCTGTGAAAAGCATTGATGAAATCTTACCTTTGGCGTTGACAGATACACCAAAGCCATTGCCTAAGACACCAATTGTTAAACCAGTTGAAGATGCAAAAGCTGCACGTCATTGATGTAAAGATCATGATTAAAGAGAGAGCTTCGGCTCTCTTTTTTTGTTACACAATTTGATTGAAAAACAACCAATTTATTGCATAATAAAATAGAGTCGATAAAAATAAAGGCTAACATTGACTCTGAAACTAATTTTTAGTGCCCTCTGAACTCCAGACGGAAGGCACTTTGATCGCAGCTCATACACATTTTGAGCTGCGTTTTTTATGGCGAGTATAAATTTTCTTTTTTTAGTTTTTATTACAGCTATTACTTAGATCTAAATTACCTAGCAACTTCGACTCAGTTTATAATCCGCATAAATTATTTTTACCTTTAAATTTTATGAAGATTCGTATTCTGACTATTGGGCAAAAAATGCCTGCATGGGTTCTCACTGGGTTTGAGGATTATTTCAAACGAATTCAGCCTTTCGTTCAAACCCAAGTCATTGAATTACCTATGGCTAAACGTGGTAAAAATGATTCAGAAGCAGATATTTTAAAATATTGTCAAATCGAAGGTGAGAGTATCTTAAATGCGCTCAAACCCAATGAAACCCTAATTGCACTGGAAGTCGGTGGCAGAGAACTCAGTACAGAAAAGCTTGCCGACACCATGAAACAATGGATGCTTGATGGTAACGATATCGCACTCGCAATTGGAGGGCCTGACGGACATTCTGATGCAGTACGCAAAGCAGCAGCATGGCATTGGTCTTTATCTAAATTAACGATGCCTCACCCAATGGTTCGAATCTTATTAATTGAACAATTGTATAGAGCCATGAGCATTAACCATAATCATCCCTACCATCGTGCTTAACGTTGAATGTGTTCGTTCTGATTATAGAACAATCTGTTGAGTTTAATCCGCTATCATTGTCTTGATGTTTTTGTCAGGATAAATAGGTAATTTCGATCAGGTGCCCAATTATGAATGTGCAAACTTTACCAGGCTTATTTATCTCCCACGGTTCGCCTATGCTTGCACTTGATCCGGAGCAGGTTGGTCCTGCACTACATCGCTTGAGTATCAACTTACCTGAGCCACAAGCGATTGTTGTCATGTCTGCACACTGGGAAAGTCAAGTTCTTGAAGTCAATATTGCCACTCGACCAGAGACTTGGCATGACTTTAGAGGTTTTCCTAAAGAACTTTATGAAATTCGCTATCCAGCTCCAGGATCACCAACAATTGCTGAAAAGATATTATCCATGTTTGCAGAAGCTGGTATTCAGGCACACGCCAATAGCACACGTCCTCGTGATCACGGTGTATGGATGCCTTTATTACATATGTATCCAGATGCAGATATTCCTGTGATAGAAATTTCACTGCCAACAAAAATGAATGCAGAAGAAATTTACAAGATTGGACAAGCTTTATCTCCCCTGCGTGAACAACAGATTTTATTAATCGGATCAGGAAGCATAACGCACAATTTGGCTGAGTTATCATGGCATGCAGATGCACAAGTTCCCACTTGGGCTAGTACTTTTAGAAATACTGTCGTCAATCGACTCCAACATCAAAATTTTGATGCTGTCCTTGATTGGCCTTCATTGCCATTTGTAGAACGTAACCACCCTACGCTTGAGCATTTCGCCCCACTTTTTTTCGCTATGGGCACAGGTCATCGATTTAATATCGTGCACAGTAGTTTCTCGATGGGCTCACTTGGTATGGATATCTATCGTTTCGACTAAAGATGATTATTTACCAAATATTTAAATCGAGGTTTAACAATTTTGTTTAAACCTCAGTATCTATTATGCTTTTCTAAAAATTACAATCAGATACATTTAACAAACTTAACCGCTAACTGGATTACATTTTCTTTTTTTAAGAATACTTTAAGCTTGAGGCTGTGATTTATTAACTGTTGTTTTAACGATGAAAATTAAATATTTAGTTCTTGCTCTACTTCCCCTTTCTTTAATGGCTTGTCAAACAGTACAAAATGTAACTGACGGTGTAGTTTCTCAAATCAACTCAAATGCTGAAAAAAATCTAACTGAATATAATTGGACTTATCAAGGTTCTACAGCTTCAAAACCATTCGTGCTTTCATTTAATGCTGATCAAAGAGTAACGATTCAAACAGGTTGTAATAATCAAGGTGGAACTTGGAAAGTTGAAGGCAACAAAATTGTCACCTCACCTCTTGTTTCAACCATGATGGCGTGTGCTGATGATTTAATGCAACAAGAGCGTTTGTCATCTGATATTTTTAGCGAAAAGAAAGTACCTTTTTCACTTAGTACAAGCAATGATCAAGCAGTCCTGACTGTAACCGACAATAAAGGGCAAAAACATGTATTTACAGGAACTAAAATTGTGAATGCTAATGTATTAAGCAATTACACATGGTCGTACCAGCCGACAAATACACAAAAACCTATCGTCTTAACATTCTTAAATAATGATCGCTTATCAGTAGATACAGGCTGTAACCGCTTAAATACATCTTGGAAAGTCGAGAATGGTTTGATCGTGACGGGTGATGGCGCATCAACGATGATGGCATGTGAACCAGCACTGATGCAGCAAGAGAAGTTTGCAGGTGAATTATTACAAAAACGTCAAATCCCATTTGAAGTGAATACTACAAACTTACACGAACCGACTTTGACGCTTACAGATGCTAAAGGTCAAAAATATCATTTCATCGGTAAAATGACACCTGAGACAAAATATCAATCAGAGCCTAAAACCGTATTTTTAGAAATCTCACCTGAAACTAAATCATGTACAGGCGTTGCACCACAAACTTGTATGCAAGTACGTGAAGTTAAATACGACGAAAAAGGTATCAAAACATATACTGATAAAAACTGGTCTTTATACTACGGTCAAATCGAAGGGTTTGAACACAATCCTAAGCAACGCGTGATCGTACGAGTAAAACGTTTTGAGATAAAAAATCCGGCAGCGGATCAGTCAAGTCTTGCTGATGTATTAGATATGGTTGTTGAACAAGAAATCGTTAAATAATCATAATTTCAGTCAAAAAATCCGATGCATCTGCATCGGATTTTTTTGTTCAAAGATTAATACATCCCTTGAGCCAGAATTGCATCTGCTACTTTCACAAAACCAGCGATATTTGCACCATCGACATAGTTCACAGTACCATCTTCTTGAGTACCATATCGTAAGCAGTTTGCGTGAATGTCTTTCATAATCGCATGAAGTCTTTCATCTACCTCACCATGTGTCCAACCAAAACGTAGAGCATTTTGTGACATCTCCAGTCCTGATGTTGCAACTCCACCAGCATTTGAGGCTTTACCAGGAGCATAAAGAATCTTCGCTGCAATAAATTTTTCGACAGCTTCCAAGGTAGAAGGCATGTTTGCACCTTCAGCTACGCAGATTACGCCATTTGCTAATAGATTATCAGCATCAGTACCCATTAATTCATTTTGTGTGGCACACGGTAGAGCAATATCAACAGCAATATGCCAAGGTGTCTGACCTTCAAAATATTCAAAACCATGCTTTGAAGCAAACTCAGAAATACGTCCACGTTGAACATTTTTGAGTTCCATAACTTCTGCAAGTAACTCATCTGTAAATCCGTTCTTGAGATAAACAGTTCCATTTGAATCCGATAAAGTTACGACTTTTGCACCGAGGAACATGGCTTTTTCAGCAGCATATTGAGCAACGTTACCAGAACCTGAAATTGATACCGTTTTGCCATCAAAACTTTCGCCACGTGTTTTCAACATTTCTTCAGCAAAGTAAACAGTTCCATAGCCTGTTGCTTCAGGACGCATAAGACTACCGCCAAAGGAAATTCCCTTCCCAGTAAAAACACATGCAGTATCGTTACTCAACTTTTTCATCATGCCAGCCATATAACCGACCTCTCGTCCGCCTACACCGATATCTCCCGCAGGAACATCTGTATTTGCACCTAAATGTCGATATAACTCAATCATCAAGGCTTGGCAAAACCGCATCACTTCGGCCTCAGATTTTCCTTTTGGATCAAAATCTGAACCACCTTTACCACCACCCATCGGTAAAGTTGTAAGTGCATTTTTAAAAGTTTGCTCGAATCCCAAAAACTTCAAAATCGATAAATTGACTGAAGGATGAAATCTCATCCCACCTTTAAAAGGACCAATGGCAGAATTATATTGAACTCGAAAAGCACGATTCACATGAGTTTGACCTTGGTCATCCATCCAAGAAACACGAAATTGAATCACACGCTCAGGCTCAATCAGTCGTTCAAGTAAACCATATTGTGCGTACTTAGGGTTTTTCTGAATAAATGGCCACAGACTGGTCATCACCTCTTCCACAGCTTGTAGGAATTCTGGTTGATGAGGATCTCTGCGTTTAACGTAATCCAAAAATTCATTTAAGCTACCGTATTTCAACACTCACCCCCGAGTCAATGATTCAAATTAGTGCTAATTTTGCACTAAAATAGAATATCTCATAAAACAACCATAAATTACTATCCAAGAGGCGTTAGTTTTCTATCCACAAAAATATAAAATTATTTATTTCATAAGCTTACAATATTAAATACTCATTATTTATTTTATAAATACGCACACAAATATATGAACAATCAACTAAATAAACAAAATTAAAGTCAAGAAATTCAATCAAGCACCAAAATAATACATATTTAGCACCATCTTAAAACATCAAAAAACTGCTGCTAGGTGTTTAAATAAATCCACAGTCTCTAAATAAAGGATTATTTGTTATAATTCACTTCTGCTCTTACTTTCACCTCACTGCTTCTATGTTACTTTCTGATCAGCAAGTCTCTCTTATCGTTCAAATAGACCAATTACTGCCTCAAACACAATGTGGTTTATGTGGACACCGTGATGGGTGTTTGCCATATGCAAAGTCGATTAGCGAGGGTGAAGCAGCAAACAAATGTGTACCCGGCGGGCAACCTGTAGCGGATGCACTCGCTCTGTTACTTGAGCGACCACGTTTAATAGCTGAATCGAGTGTTTGGGATATCCAAGCTGATGGTCGTCCTCAGCAAATGAAAGCCATTATTCGCGAAGATGAATGCATTGGTTGTACCAAGTGCATCAGTGCTTGCCCTGTTGATGCAATTATCGGAAGTGGTAAGCTCATGCACACAATTCTGACAGATTTGTGTACAGGTTGTGAGCTCTGCATCCCTCCTTGTCCTGTTGATTGTATTGACCTAGTCCCTGATAACAATCCCATCCCCACGGAGGATCAACGCATTAACGAGCAGGATAATCTCCGTCAGCGTTACTACGCACATATTCAACGTGAAGAAAAACGTCGTATCGACCGCAAAGGTCCTGTAGTTAGAGCCGAAATTGACACTGAATTTTTCGCACAATTTTCACAGGCTTTGAAAAATGTTCCGACTATAACATTAGTTGAAAAAGCAAAAGACCATAGCACACAAGATGCTAAAACCACTATTGAGCTCGCCAAAATACGAACTCAAATCAAAAAACTGGAGAAACAATTAAGTGTTCGACTTGATCCGCGAAAGCAAGCACAACTTGATGCCCTACAAACACAATTAAAAGAATTACAGGAGGTCTAAATGTCGAGTAAAAATATGACTAAGAAGCAAGTTCAAACTTTCTTCGAGCGCTTACGAGAACAAAGACCGATTCCACAAACTGAACTCAATTACTCATCTCCTTTTGAGCTATTGATTGCAGTTATGCTTTCAGCCCAAGCCACTGATGTGAGTGTAAATAAAGCAACTGATAAACTTTACCCTATTGCCAATACAGCACAATCCATTCTAAATCTCGGTGTTGAAGGATTAAAGAGTTATATTAAAACCATCGGACTCTATAACTCTAAAGCTGAAAACGTCATTAAAACCTGTCAAATTTTAGTTGATCAATATCAAGGAAATATTCCAGAAACACGTAAAGAACTCGAAGCACTTCCTGGTGTGGGTCGAAAAACAGCGAATGTTGTTTTGAATACAGCTTTCGGTCATCCAACTATGGCGGTCGATACGCATATCTTTCGTGTCGGTAATCGCACTGGACTTGCGATAGGAAAAAATGTTCTAGAAGTAGAACATCGACTCATCAAAGTTATTCCAAAAGAATTCATTGTTGATGCACATCATTGGCTTATTTTACATGGTCGTTACTGTTGCATCGCACGTAAACCGAAATGTGGTGAATGTATCGTAGCCGATGTCTGTAATTGGAAAGATCGTTTTGAGTTTGGAGCGACAAAGCCCATCAAACTCAAAGAAATACATTAATCCTGATCTTTTTTAGTCTGCTGTAATTTTGGGTGTAACTGGCGTGGCTTGCCATATTTTTTATTTTCAATCGCCTGCTGTTTCTGCACATGACGTAGCATTTTTTGACTTTGGTATAATAGAAAAAGTAACAGTAAAACACTTAAAATAACGACAAGGATAAGAACAAACTTCAACATTTACCTCTCCAAAATAAAAAGAGCCCTATTTAAAGAGCTCTTTTAAATTTGCTGTTTAGATTATTTATCCAAAATAGCAAAAAGATCTTTTTGAACTTCATCAATCGCACGCAAGCCATTCAACTTATCGTAAGTCGGTGCATTTTCGCCTGAAGCAGCACGACCTTGATAGAAGCCAACCAATTGCTCAGTTTCACTATGGTAAGAAGCTAAACGCTTACGGATTGTTTCTTCTTGATCATCAGGACGTTGTACTAGGTCTTCGCCAGTTTCATCATCCTTACCTTCCACTTTAGGTGGATTGTAAACTAAGTGATATACGCGACCAGATGCTAGGTGCTGACGACGACCAGAAAGTCGTTGAACAATTTCCTCATCAGGAACATCAATTTCAATCACGTGATCAATAGAGATTCCTGCTGTTTCTAATGCCTCAGCTTGTGGAATCGTACGTGGAAAACCGTCAAAAATACAACCGTTAGCACAATCAGGTTGAGCAATACGCTCTTTCACCAGACCAATGATCAATTCATCGGATACTAAACCACCTGACTCCATAACGCTTTTCGCTTTTAAGCCAAGTTCAGTACCTTCACGAATTGCAGCACGGAGCATATCACCGGTTGAAATTTGTGGGATATTGTAGCGCTTACAGATCAACTGAGCTTGAGTACCTTTTCCTGCCCCAGGTGGTCCGAGTAAAATAATGCGCATAAAGAACATCCTCATTTAAAAACAATAAATCTTAAATTGAGCAATATCATACAGACTTATTGCTCAACCAACATCAAATTAATTATAAGAAAGCAACAAATAAATGGATTAAACCTGCTAAAAAACCAGTCACACCACCCAACACAATTAAAATCCACTCATCTTCCTGAAACGCAGGACGCAATAAGTTTTGGAACTCTTTCGGTGTTAGCTCACGAATACGATCTCTAAACATTTGAAAGATTTTCTGTGCACGGCTTGCATTTAATGCAGGATCACATACAGGCCCCATGGTAATTTCAATTGAGCGATCAATCAAGTCGGTCTTGAGTCTAGCATATTCTCTTGGACCTAATGATAACTGTAATGATGTTCTGACTAATGGGGTTTCCATGATTTCATTGATATGACGCTTGACAATTCGACGAGTTTTATCTTTCTTCGTCCCATACATCATTTCTGTCATGATCGATTTAAGCGTAATAAGGTCTTCCGTCACCACACTAGCAAACACATCAGAGACTTCTTCTTGACGTTTCATAAATGCACCTTGAACGTTATATGTACCGATCTTCAAGACTGGGACAATCCAAGGGAATTTACGATCTTTAGTCAGACGGAATATCTGAGGATATCGAATATAGTGAGGTTCAATAGGATTAAAAACCATCCAAATTGCAATCCAGTTGGTTAAGAAACCCCAAATTGCAGCCCAAAATGGTACAGTCCAATGCCATGGCACTACAAACCAAACGATCATTTGGAAAATACCAAAGAACATACCGATCAATGCACTAATGTGCCAAATAAAATTGATTTCTTTTTGACCAACTTTTAGGAACATTCGTACCATCAAACGGCGATCACCTTCCATTTGGCGAACAACCATTTCTCGCATATCAACAAGTGACTCGACGTTCATGGTCAGCTCAGTCACAAGTTCTTTTAAGGTATTTGGTAATTGTTTATGTGCTTGAGCATAAATACGACGTTTAATCGAATAAGGTAGGTTTTCCCATAAAACAGCATTACGATCAATCATGACTTCGTCAATGAGGTGTTCAAGCTCGAAACCGACTTGCTCACCAATGATCATCGCCATGTCTTCGGGGTCCATTGCCTCTAAAAACTCTCGCAATGAGCCTAACTTAGATAATGTATTGTCAGTAATGATGCCTGAAATACGCCCTGCTTTACGAGGTACAATTCCTTGCCAGCCTACAGGTAATGGACCTAAATGGAATCCCCAAAAAGTAATTGGGTAAAATACCATTTTTAAAGCCATCCACACATGCGCCCATGTCACAAAAGCAGTTACTGGAATAATACTCAGAACTGCCCAAAAATCTGGGCGAGCGAGGAAAATCTGCCACAATTCATTGACGTAATCAAACATGCATGACTCTCAAAATTATTAGTAGATTATGGCTTGTGGGCTAAACAATCAGTACAGCACTTACAAACCAAAACTTAATGTATAAGAGAATTGAATCGTTGGTTCAGTTTTTTCAATTACCTCTCCACGACCATTTTTCATTCTCTCACCAGCACCAATTCCTACACTAAATGTGCTGATGCGTTCAGGGTTTAGCCAAACATAGGCTAAATCTACGCCTGCACCGAGACGTGCTTTTTCTTTTCCATTAATTTGTTTGCTTTCAATGTGCCCCGCATAAGCACCAATGTAATATCCGTTTTTGTCTGTACCAGTTAAATGATATGGATAACGAAACCCAACCTGACCACCTGCAGGATTGTCATCATTCAAAAACACACCTGCTTTGGCATAAGCAATCCCATATGGATTTACCCATTCGACATTGCCATGTAGTAACTTTTTAGTGAAACCTGCACCAACATTCCATGTTGAAACTTTAGCGTCTTTTAATTTTGGCTCAGGCAAATAAGGATTTTCGTCTGCGTAAGCAACAGTGTTCAACGACATAACCGCTAATAAAAGATAAAGTTTTTTCATTATTTTCTCCATTTTCCCTAAGAGTGTGTCTTAGACATTCCTATTTCAAACAGTTTCAGACTTTAACAGAATTATTTTGCTTCTAATATACAAGACCCTACAATTTTCATGTCTGCAAAGTCAAAAACTGTCGCACCATCATTTATATGATCAGTTGAAAAATCTACAGTAAGATCGTTCAACTTACGTTAAAATAGTTCACTTTCGTTCTCTGCCATCCTGCAATTTAAGTCGATACCCTATGAAACAGCACTTTCCTTTAAAAAATATGCAACAAGAGAAGCGCATTTATAAGGGTCGAATTTTTTTTGCGATTTCAGTCGTCGTTGTTTTCCTACTTTTATTGATTTGTCGTTATGCATATTTACAGATTATTCATTACGATGACTTTACAACGGCTTCTGACAAAAACCGTATTCGCTTGCAGCCCCTCCCTCCAGCACGTGGTTATATCTACGATCGTAATGGTGTATTGCTCGCAGACAATTATCCAGTATTCAGTGCCACATTAAGTAAAACTGATGTTAGCGACATAGACGGAACCCTAGCACGTCTTATTCCAATTTTGAGTCTCACTGAAGAAGATATTGAGCGTTTTAAAAGCCGCGTCAAAACTGCTCGAAAAACAGAACGAATCGCGATTAAGTTAAATCTCACAGAAGCAGATATTGCCAAATTTAGTGAAGTTAAATACGCATTTCCTGGTGTAAAAATTGAGACACAAATGACTCGCTACTATCCACATGGCGAGTTGTTTGCTCATGTGATTGGATACGTTGGACGAATCAACGACAAAGAACTCAAATCGATTGATAAAGATTTATATGCTGGAACAAACCTGATCGGGAAAATTGGTGCGGAGAAAAGTTACGAAGAATTATTACACGGCACTCCAGGTTATGAATCTGTAGAAGCTGATGCACACGGTAACGTTCTTAGACATCTTGGTCGACAAGACCCTGTTCGTGGAAATGACCTTTATTTGTCTATTGATTATGGTTTACAGACTATTGCAGCACAACAGTTAGTTGATCGTCGTGGTGCAATCGTTGCAATGGACCCTCGTACAGGGGAAATTTTAGCTTTAGTTTCAAGTCCAAGTTTTAATCCAAACTTATTCGTTACAGGGATTAGTACTAAAGACTATAGTGGTTTACGGGATAATCCTGATCAACCTCTTTACAATCGTGCTGTTCAAGGTGCTTATCCTCCAGGATCAACGATCAAGCCAATGTTTGGTCTAGGTGGGATTCATTACGGATTGGTCGATTGGAGTACCGCAATCTCAGACCCAGGTTACTTTTCTTTACCAGGTGATAGCCATCGCTTCCGTGACCATAAAAAAAGTGGGCATGGTGCAGTGAATTTACATAAAGCCCAAGTGGTTTCCTGTGATACCTACTTTTATATTTTGTCGTATCGTATGGGAATCGACAAAATGAATACTTGGATGCGCCAATTCGGTTTCGGTGAGAAAACTGGTGTTGATTTACCAAGTGAAAGCTCAGGCTTATATCCAAGTCCAGAATGGAAAATGCGAACTCGAAATACAAAATGGTTAAAAGGTGAAACCATTTCAGTGAGTATCGGTCAAGGTGCATTTACAGCGACACCATTACAGCTCGCAATGGCAACGGCGATTACAGCCAACAAAGGCTCACATGTTACACCACATGTTTTGAGAGATCATAAAGGTGCCAAGAAGCTTCCTGTTCACAATGCTCCTGATGGAAAAATTCAGTTTAATGGGACAGATGAAGATTGGGTCAATATGCACGCTGCCATGATTGATGTCATTCAATCTGGTACAGGTCGTGGAATCAAAGGTGGTCTGCGTTATTCTATTGCAGGTAAAACAGGTACAGCACAAGTAAAAAGTATTGCTCAGGGCAAAAGATATAACGAAGCAGCATTGTCATCTAGACAGTGGGATCATGGTTTATTTGTCGGATTTGCACCTGCCGAAAATCCAGAAATTGCGATCGCCGTAGTTTGGGAAAATGGTAAGCATGGTGGTTCAGCAGCTCAACTTGCGCGTCCAGTATTTGATTATTGGTTGGTTAATCGTAAGAAAAATCCAATTCGTCCTTTGAACCATCAAGTCAGTGGTGGGTTAATGACAGCTGGGATCAAACCTGCAGAACTTCCAAGCGGTAGTGGTACATTTAGTTCAACAAATGCTCCTGCATCAACTCCTGCTGTAAGCTCAACAGCACATGCCGATGGAGTATCTGAATAATGAAAAATCAGTTACGCATTATCGGAGGAGAATGGAAACGTCGAACATTACCGTTCGCCTCTATTGAAGGATTAAGACCAACACCAGATCGTGTACGCGAAACATTATTCAATTGGTTAATGTGGGATATCCAAAATAGTAAGGTATTAGATTTATGCAGTGGTTCAGGTGCTTTAGCTTTTGAAGCGCTTTCTCGTGGCGCAGCTGAAGTTATCATGATTGAACCCGATGTCACTCAATCTGGATTTCTAAAACAAAATATTCAGCTATTAAAAACCAATAAATGTCAGCTCTACGTGACCACAGCACAGAATGCTTTACAGAAAATTAACCAACAATTTGATCTTGTTTTTCTTGATCCGCCATATGGCTTGAATTTATGGCAAGAGTTAGCTGAGTCTGTGGATACAAAGATCGTAGCGAATGGTTTTATTTATGTAGAAGCTGATCGTGAGTTATCTGAACTAAAACTGCCTGCTTCTTGGAAAAAGGTTAAAGAAACCAAAGCAGGAATAGTAAAAGCAGGTTTATATCAGAAAATGCCTTAAAGGACTCTTAACCAAAACAATCGAACCATTTGTCCTCGATCAAACGGAAAACTCGACAAATATTCATATCCTATTCGATTGTCTTGGTTAATCTGATAAACGATGCCATAGCCAAGTGAAATGGACAAATCATTGAGACCAAAACTCATCGTGTCTCCCGTCAACACTTTTTGGTTTAGCTGGTCTGTTTGATAAGCCGTATAGTTATAAATTCTTAGACGTTCATCATGATAAAATTGATTGTGTAAAATTGAATAGTCCGTTTTAATTTCTGGATAAGCAGATTCAAACATCTCTTCAGTATGTTGATCCTCAAATCCAGCAAAAAAGTCGTATTGCTGTGCTGCTAAAAATTGTAAAGGCATGAAAAGACAAGCCAGTAAACATAGCCGTCTAGCTAACATAGCATTCAATAAAAATTTGTTGAGCATAAGCAACATAGAGTTTAAATGTATGTGATAGTAATCAACGGATTTGGCAAATAACAATTCAACAAGTCCTCAAACCCAATTTTATAGAATCAAGTATACGTCTAAGTGAATTTCGGAATGTACAAATTGCTAATGATATCTAAAAAGATTATTTAATTTCATTTGTGTCTGACATAAACTATTAATTTATAGATTGAATTCTATATACAATAACCCCAATCTCATCATCTAATTCAACTCCAAAAAATTATGAAACGTTTTATCTTGTTAACGATAATCTTGAATTTAACAGGTTGTATCTTTGGTCAATCCAATGAAGTGAAACGTGCAGAAAAAGTTTTGCAGAGTTTTGAATGTAATAATATTGAAACCAACCAAATTGCAACCTCATCAATTACCAATTTTCATCAGCAAACTTTGGCTGCAAACAAGTCAAAAGCATCAACATATGTTGAGCAATACAAAAATGGCGAAGATCTCTTTGACATACCACTCGATGAAGTAGTACAACAAAAATATCAACTTTATAAACAAGCATGTCAAGCACTTGGTGGTGTTGCACCTAGAACTGAGCCTGTTATAGTAACCAATAATCATGAGGGTACTAGCGGGGCTTGATAGCAAATTGGATCGCTTCGCATGATAGAACAACAAATAACTTTAAATCATTATATTGCCTTCGGTTTTATATGCCTCGCAGTCATCATCGCTAGTATTCACCCACTTGAGTTTGAATCGTATCTGTTGCATCAAGCTGGCACGGTACTCATGTTGATTGCATTAATTATTGCAATTAAGAAAATTGGTATCGATTTCTATAGTTTTTGCTTATACCTTGCTTTTTTATTCATTCATATTGTTGGTGCACACTATTTATATTCATACGTACCTTACAATGAGTGGTTTCAAACGCTATTCCACATTGATTTGAATCAAACAATGGGATGGTCGAGAAATATGTATGATCGTTTTGTACATTTCGCTTATGGGCTACTACTCTACCCATTCTTCTACCGTTGTTTTGAGTTCTTCTTTCCCAGATCTAAACCCGTTGCAATATTTTTATTAGTTGTCCAATTTGTCATGGCATCGAGTTTAGTCTATGAGTTGATTGAATGGTGGATTGCAATCGGTTTATCGCCAGAAGATGCCGAAAATTACAATGGGCAACAAGGAGATATTTGGGATGCACATAAAGATATGTTTCTAGCAACTCTTGGTTCGATTTTGATTGGTTTACTATATCTATATAAAGAAAAAACTCTTATTCAGAACAAATAAGAGTTTTCCCCATGTTTAGAACATCCAATTTGAAGAGACATCTAAATCATTGAATAATTCTTTGAAAGATGTCTCAGCTAAGTCAGTTTGCACAGAAATCGTCTCCACAGTGCCTACTAGCGAGTTTTGACTCACAAGATTCTGATCAAACTCATTTAATAATTGATCTATCACATCTGTTTCCAACTTTTCTGCACTTAATAAATGCTCTAGCGGAATTGATAATTGTTCCTCATCTACAAAGCTATCCGATATGTTTGGAGCTCTTAAAAGACTATCTAAATTAACAGAGTCCACAAGAGAAGTTTGAACCTCCTCAATGATTAAGGAATCACTCAACATCAGCGCACTAGGTTGAGCTGGAGCTACAATTGTGAAATTAAAGGCATCACTGAGTTCACTGGTATTACCAGCTACATCAGTTTGAGTTAAAGTAATTTTGTGTGAGCCTAAAACTAAATCATTCGTTACGGTGTAACTCCATTTACTATTATCTCCAACTGTAACAGTCCCAATCGGATAGCCATTATCAAATATTGTGAGTACTGCTTTTGCTTCACCAATTCCTGATAATGTTGGCTTGGTATCATCGGTACTTCCACCTGAACTAACAGTACCTTTAACTGCGCCAATATCATCCATTACCGTTTGTAGCAGAGGTTTATTCGGTGCAATTGTATCTTTAGCACCAAATATATCTGTAGGTTCTGAACGATTTCCAGAAGAATCGATAATATAAATTTTGGCAATATTTTTATCTGTTAAAGCAGGTGACAAATTCAGGCTGAACTTACCATCCGCACCAACTGTTCCAGAGCCAAGAGTTGTTTGACCATCTGCACTTTTAACTTCTATTTTGGCATTTGCTTCAGCAGTCCCTATTAATAAGGTTCCTTCTGGATTTAATTCCGCTGTGGCTTTTGATGGAGCAATGGTATCTTTGCCTGCTATTATTTCTAAAGGCTTAGATGTGTTTCCTGCACTGTCTTCTAAAACAATTGTCCCTTTTTTACCTGTCGTCAAAGCAGGTGAAATTTGTACTACAAATTTACCTTGAGCATCTGTTGTCCCAGTACCAATTATTTTTCCATCACTATCTTTAACTTGTACTTTAGTATTTGCTTCTGCACGCCCTTCTATACGTGTTCCTTCGGCATTTACTTCAATCAAAGGTTGATCTGGAGCTAAAGTATCTTTACCAGCAATCACTTTCGATGGCGCGGACTTATTCCCTGCAGCATCCTCCGCGACAACAGTACCGCCTTTGTCACTAATTAAAGCTGAACTAAGCTTAATAGAATATAACCCTTCCTTATTTGCAGTTACAGAGCCCAACAGTTTGCCATCTGCATCAAAAACTGAAATTTTTGCGTTTGCTTCAGCTTTGCCTGTCACAATAGTGCCATCTTGATTAAGCTGTGCCAAAGGTGAATCAGGTGCAATTGTATCTTTAGTTCCAGTCACAACTGTTGATTTCGAAACATTACCAGCACTATCAATTGCAGAGACAGCCACTTTGCTTCCATTCACTAAAGGTTCGTTCAGTTTTACAGTATAGTTTCCATCCTGATCAGCTTGACCAGTGGCAATGACTTTTCCTGTTGAATCTTTAATCTCAATTTTTGCTTTGGCTTCAGTTTTACCTGTAATCGTTTGTGTATCCGAACTGAGTACTGCCGTTGGTGTTATCGGAGCAATCATATCCGTCGAATCATTTTTATCATTATTATTGTCGTCATCATCATTCACTGCCAACAAATAAAGACCTTCAGCAGCCAGAGCTATCAGTCCGCCTTTAATCAATTGCGATTTAGTGATCCCAAGATCATCTGCGGGTTCTGATACTGAAGAGACTTGTGTAGGTAACTCTGTCGAAACCTGAGGTGCAGCTTGACTTGATGATGTGTAACGAACAAATTTGCCCGAATCATCGAACTCGGCAATCGAGTAGCTACCATCAGCGTTACTCAGCGCCAGTGTATGCTCACTGGCATTCATTTCATTGTAAAAGTCACGAATGATTATTTTCTCGCCATTTTTTAAAGTAATGACTAAATCATCGCCTTGCTTGATGATGGATTTTATACTCTCTTGGTTTATACCTAATTGAATAATAGATGGCTGACTTAATATGACATCCTTGATTTGTCCATCTTGTAAAATGTTTAGGCTCGTCTTTGAAGAAACGACAACTCTTGTCATTATTATGCTCACTGATCAATTTTATTTTAAAAACTTTAGATTAATGAATAATTAAGTACTTAATCTGTTCGTTAAAATATCAAATGCAATCATATAGAACAATCTATTCAAAGCTGAGTTTTGTCATTTTATTTAATTGACCATCAATTAAAATCAGATGTCATAAAACAAAAAACCAGCCGAAGCTGGTTTAAAGATTTCTTTGTTAACTTAGAATTTAGGATCGCGCATTTGAACGAGCGTATTGTTTGCTTTTACTAAAGTATCAGTCATTTTCCCAAGTACTGCTGGAATTAAACTTTCTGCCATTTGTGCTGCTTGTAATCCAAGTTTCTCACCAAATGTCGGACGTTTGCGAGTATTGATCACGTATATATCATGTTTTGGTAACAAGCTAAGTAAATACTCATCCGAAGTCTGTAACTTATCCACCAAATTTAATGCGAGAGCATCTTCACCATACCAATGCTCACCTGTTGCCACTTTTGAAATATCTAATTGAGGACGATATTTTTCAACAAAGTGCTTGAACAAAGAATGCGTTTGCTGCAACTCTTCTTCGAACTTTGCTTTGCCTTCAGGTGTGTTTTCTCCGAACATTGTCACAGTACGCTTGTACTCACCAGCAGTATACAATTCAAAATCAACGTTATGTTGTTTTAAAAGACGGTTGAAGTTTGGAACCTGTGCAACCACACCAATTGAACCGACCACAGCAAATGGTGCTGTAATGATTTCATTGGCAATACAAGCCATCATATAGCCACCGCTTGCAGCTACTTTGTCTACACAGATCGTCACATTAAAACCCGCATCACGTAAACGAACTAACTGAGCAGCAGCCAAACCATAACCGTGTACCATTCCACCAGGACTTTCTAAACGAACTACAACGCGGTCGTGCCCTGCTTTTGCGGTTGCTAGAATAAGGGTAATTTCCTCACGAATCGTATCTACAGCAGAGGCTTGTACATCACCTTTGAAATCGAGCACATAAATTTTCTGATCATTTTTTTTACGAATTTTCGCTTCTTTTGCAAGCTGTTGCACCAGTTGTAAAAGTTCCAAACGAGATGCTGTTGTTTGCGCAATTCTTTTTCTTTGCTCATTCACGCGCGCATTTAAATGACTTATACGAATCTCAGCAGGAAATTTAGGTAAATGGAATAACATAAAATAAGTGCTCTTAAGTTCGGCTTTTATCCGTCTAAGATGTGGTCAGTTGAGTTAAAATTCAATAGTGATTTTGAAAAATAGATTCTTTTTCATCTGCCTATACAAAAAAAGAGCCCGAAGGCTCTTCTTTTCACTGTAAAAATATCAACCGAAACGACCTGTAATATATGCTTCAGTTAATTGATGATCTGGCTGAGTAAATACTTTCTCAGTTGAGTTCACTTCAATCAAATCACCTAAATGGAAGTAAGCAGTACGATCAGATACACGAGCTGCTTGTTGCATTGAGTGCGTTACAATGGCAATCGTATATTGTTCAGAAAGTTCAGAAATTAATTCTTCAATCTTCGCTGTTGCAATTGGATCAAGTGCTGAACACGGCTCATCCATTAAAATAACTTCAGGGCTTACTGCGATTGTACGTGCAATACATAAACGTTGTTGCTGACCACCTGACAAACCTGTTCCTGGCTGACTCAAACGATCTTTAACTTCTTCCCACAGACCAGCTTTACGTAAACTGTTTTCAACGATTTCTTCCAAATCGTATTTATCACGAGCTAAGCCATGTAGCTTAGGACCATAAGCTACGTTATCGAAAATTGATTTAGGAAATGGATTCGGTTTTTGGAATACCATACCAACTTGCGCACGTAGTAGAACCACATCAAGATTTGGATCATAAATATCTTGATTATCTAGAGTAACTTTACCTGTTACGCGACAAGTATCAATCGTATCATTCATGCGATTCAAAGTACGCAAGAAAGTCGATTTACCACATCCTGATGGACCAATAAAAGCAATCACTTCATTTTGATAGATATCAAGATCAATACCTTTAATCGCTTCAGTTTCACCATAGTAAACATGAACATCTTTGGTCGTGATTTTTACTTCATTGGTTTTAGGCTTTTTGTTTGATGAAGCCGTTTCAAACTGAGAAACAAAAGCAGTATTAGATTGCTGAACTTGTGCTTCAGATGAATTCGATTCTGTTTGCTGTGGATTCACTGACTTATCCTTTTCTAATGCGTTCATAATTTCAATCGTATTCATTGTACTCTCCTCAATTACCAACGCACTTCAAATTTCTTACGTAGCCAAATAGCAAGGCTGTTTAAACCAATCATCAATGCTAGAAGCACAATAATCGCTGCTGCTGTACGTCCTTCAAAGAAGTTACGTAGTTCATTACCTTGCCACAAATATACTTGTACAGGCAATGCTGTTGCTTGATCAAGAGGCGTTGTCGGAACACTCGCTACAAAGGCACTCATACCAATTAAAAGTAATGGCGCTGTTTCACCTAAAGCATGTGCTACACCAATAATCGAACCCGTCATAATGCCAGGAAGCGCGAGTGGCAATACATGATGGAAGACCGTTTGTACTTTCGATGCGCCTAAACCTAATGCAGCTTGACGGATAGATGGTGGTACTGCCTTCAATGATGCACGTGTAGTAATGATTACAGTTGGTAATGTCATTAGACTTAAAACCAAACCACCCACTAACGGAGCTGAAAGTGGCAGTTGCATCCATCCGATAAAGATAGCAGCACCTAACAAACCAAACACAATCGAAGGAACAGCAGCCAAGTTATTAATATTTACTTCGATGATGTCTGTCATCATATTTTTCGGCGCAAACTCTTCCAAGTAAATGGCACTTGCAACCCCAATTGGAATAGAGATCACGATCACGATGAGCATCATGAACAATGAACCCATGAATGCTCCTGCCAAACCACTGATTGCAGGAGAACTACGAGAGTCAGGGCTAACAAATAAGTTGGTATTAAACGTACTTTCAATGATCCCTTTTGCTTCTAATTGATCAGCGAGTTGACGTACTTCTGGATCAAGTTGTTGCTGATCATCAGGCAATGAACGATCAATATTTCCAGATAACCATACATCGACATTGGCATCTGCCAAGAATTTAAGTTCTTGCTTAGTGCCAATTAATGCTGGATTTGCAAGAACCATATCACGTAAACGGTATGCTTCAGAGCTAGTATACATACCAGTCAAATAATCACGTTGCGACTCAAGTGCTGGGTCTTTAGCAACAATACCATTTACGATTAATGCATCCCAATCCACCATACCCATTTCAGTTTGCCAAGCAACAAAGCGCTCTTCAAAATGAGCTGGCGACTCACCCGCAGTTGGTTTTGGTTTCTGTCCTGCATTAATGATCGTAGGATCAAAATAAACAGGAACTGTCATACTACTCTGCCAGAAAGCTGGTAAGCCTCTCGCTAAAATACTTCCGAATAGTAAAGCAACAAATGCCAAACCAATCACGACTGCAGAAAAACCTCCCAAACGGAACATTTTTTCTTTGCGATGACGTTTTGCCAACGAGCTTTGGATAACTTTTTTGCGCTGTTCACGTTGTTCAGCAGCCACTTGAGGATCAAACGCATTTGGATCCAAAGGAGATGTCTTTGATGAACTCATTCGTATTGCTCACGATATTTGCGCACGATATACAGTGCAATAATGTTTAGACCCAAAGTAATCACAAACAACGTTAAACCTAGGGCAAATGCAACCAAAGCTTGTGGGCTTGCGAAATCTGTATCGCCAGTTAACTGTTTTACAATCGTTACCGTCACTGTTGAAACAGCTTCTAATGGGTTTGCATGCAGTAATGGGCTATTCCCTGCTGCGAGTACCACAATCATGGTCTCACCAACAGCACGAGAAACAGCAAGTAAAAATGCGCCTGTAATACCAGGAAGTGCGGCAGGTAAAACAACTTGTCTAATCGTTTCAGATTTTGTTGCACCCAAACCTAAAGAACCATCACGGAGTGAACGTGGAACTTGAGTAATGATGTCATCTGATAATGATGATACGAATGGGATAATCATAATTCCCATAACAAAGCCAGCAGTCAAAGCACTTGTCGCATTGATATTAATACCGACACTTTCACCTACCATTTTGAAGAATGGTCCGATGACCATGAGTGCAAATACACCGTAAACAATAGTAGGAATACCTGCTAATACTTCAATAATTGGTTTTGCCCAAGCACGCAGCTTTGGAGATGCATATTCTGCCAAGTAAATTGCAATCATTAAGCCAATCGGAACCGCAACAAGTAATGCGATACCACTGACCATTAATGTCCCCCAAAGTAATGGCAAAATACCATAACTGCCTTCAGCATTTCCTGTTGTGCTGAAACCTGGGTTCCATTCTGTACCGAAGAAGAAATCAGTAGGACTGACAAATTTAAAGAAATGTAATGCTTCTGTCAGCATCGAAAGAACGATACCAATAGTTGTTAAAATCGCAACACCAGAACATAGAATCAAGGCAACGTTAATTGTTTTTTCAACCTGATTTCGTGCACGATATTGCTCACTAACTTTACGCTTTGCCCAAACTAAACCAGCTAACGCGACACTGATAACTACAGCTAACTTAGCAAAAGTCCCAATCGTTTGAAATTTTGCTAATTGTTGTGCAGCAGCAACTTCATAAGCCGCAGCTTGATCCGTGACACCAAAACCTGAAGCAATGGCTTGAACACGATCAATTAATACATCACGCCCTGCTTCATCTAAAGTTGCACTGACGGATGCTGGGATATTATTAAAAATAATATGTTGTAAAACACTCGGCTCAACCAAGTTCCAAATTATCAAAATTAAAAAAGCAGGAATACCACACCACAAGGCAACCAAAGCCCCGTAATACACAGGACGAGAATGTAGTGCTACTGAGTTATTCCCCTTACCTGCTAGGTTACGGCTTTTGCTCAGCCCGATTTGATATGCGATTGCCACAAGGGCTAATAACACACCGATAAGTAGCAGATTCATGTAATCTCCACTGTTTTCTCAATTTTCATCATTTGAAAAAACTTAGCTAGACAAAAAGGCCGATGAACCTAAGTCTCACCAGCCTCCGTTATTAAGTAAACTTATTTAACTGTTTTACCAGCTTTAAAATCAGCAAGGATTTTTGCACGTTCTTTGTCATTCAATGCGATCAAACCAGCTTTTTCTAACTTAGAGCCTTTACCAGATACTTTCTTGTTTAAGAAGTATTCTACGTATTGTGGTAAACCTTTGATTGACTTCAAGTGTTCGCCTTTCACATAGAAGAACAATGGGCGAGAAACTGGGTACTGACCACTTAAAATTGTCTTCTCAGAAGGAACAACGTTGTTTACAGTTGCAACACGTAACTTGTCACGGTTCAAGTCATAGAAGCCAAGACCAAATACACCTACAGCGCTTGGTGAAGTCTTTAAGCGAGCAAGAGTTTCTGTATAGTCACCAGCGATTTCGATTACGCGACCATCTTTACGGAATGTAGAGCACGCTTTTTTCTGAGCTTCTTTATCTAAGTTTTTGAAGTAATCATAAGCTTCACAACCTGCTTCAACCATTTTCTCTTGGAATACTTCACGAGTACCGTGGTTAGATGCAGGAATAACCAAAGTAATCGGCTCATTTGGTAAAGATTTATCAATTTGGTTCCAAGTTGTATATGGGTTTGGAACTAATTTACCATTTGAAGGTAATTGAGCAGATAATGCTGTGAATACGTGATAAGGTTTTAATTTATAAGCAGCTTTTTTTACATTTGATGCAAATACGATACCGTCATAACCAATTTTGATTTCTTGGATTTGGTTTACGCCAGCTTTTTTACATGCAGCGATTTCAGTATCTTTGATAGCACGTGAAGAGTTCGCGATATCAATTGTGTTGTCGCCAACACCTTGACAGAATTGTTTCAAACCACCTGAAGAACCGCCTGAACCAACAACTGGTGCTTTGAATTGTGGGAAAGTATTACCAAATTCTTCTGCAACAATACTTGCATAAGGTAATACAGTTGATGAACCAGCAATTTGAATCGTATCACGAGCTGCGTTAGCAGTTCCTGCTACAGTTGCCCCAGATACAGCTAATGCAAGTGCGATATAACGTGGATTTAAGCGCATTCTGTCTTCTCTCATTTATACAATTTGATTTACAACTCTTTTAACTTCAAGTGTTGTACTTTGGTTAACTGCATTTTGATCAGATAATATGACAAATAGGTTACAACTTTGTGACGCTTTGATGATAATTGATATGATGTGTGAAAATTAATTAAATATCTTTAAATATCAATTACATATATAAATAATTTTATCGTTAAAAAATTGATATTTTCAGCAGAGCTGCAATATTTCATTGAATTATTACATCCTCTGCTCGATTTTTAAAGGAAATACGCATCCATTAATTGAAAAAATATTGTGACTAAGATTTAAAGCATTTTTTCCACAGCAAAATAGTATGACAATTTTATTAATTCAAATATGGTCTAAAAACCAAACAATTCCAACATTTTTGAATTTAAAAGTATGTTTTCAGATTTCTTTAAACTCATCGAATGATCAAAAAATAGTACATTTAAATAAAGACTGTGTTCTAAAAAAATCAACAATCTATTCAGTTTATTGAAATTTCTTAGAACGGTGTATTGATCTATATTCATTTGAAATGAATAGAAAGCTGAGATCATGAATACCAAAACCATTGCGACATTTAACCCAGATTTACCGATCCATATGACCTTTCCTGAGCATGACTGGCACTTGCTTTCCCAACACTGGTATCCAATTGCCTTAGCACGTGATATTACAGAACAGCCAACTGCTACAATGCTATTGGATATGCCATTAGTAATTTATAAAATAGCCGATCAAGTTATTGTTGCAAAGGATACTTGTCCTCACCGTGGTGTTCCTCTAAGTCTAGGGCGCAATGATGGTCTTGGAGTAGTTTGTCGCTATCATGGTTTACGTTTTGGCAAAGATGGAAAATGTAATCGAATTCCTGCGCACCCACAGCATAAAATATCGGATCGCTTCCATTTAAAAACATATGCCTCTACTGAAAAATATGGGTTGATCTGGTGTTGCTTAACCGCTCCGTTAAATGAAAAACCCAATATTCCACATATGCCCTATTGGGATGATTCAAATTTCCAACAACTGGTTTGTCCATTTGTAGATTTAAATTGTTTTGCTGGTCGTCAGCTAGAAGGCTTCATTGATGTGGCTCATTTTGCTTGGGTACATCCTGATACTTTTGGTGATCCCGACAATGTTGAAGTTCCTGATTACATCACAACCGAGACCAATTATGGTTTTGATGCAGACTATCTCAGCAGTGTTGGTCGCTATCCAATTGGGATTGACCAACGTGGCAAAGAAGGTTTTCAATGGCTAAGACATTTCGAAATCAGTCTTCCTTTCACTGCAACACTAACGATCCATTTTCCCCACAATAGTAAGCAAGTAATTATGAATGCAGCGAGTCCTGTATCTGCTCGTCAAACGCGCTTATTTGCTCCAATCTGTCGGAATTATGATAAAGATCTCCCTGTTGAAGATGCTTATAAATTTAACTTAGCGATATTTGAAGAAGACAGACTAATTGTCGAGACACAAAAACCTGAATATCTTCCATTAGATCTCACTATGGAAGCTCATTTTCCAGCCGATCGCAGTTCAAGCATGTATCGAAAACTATTGCGAAAAATGGGATTCAGTCCAATTTTTGCAGCTTAATATTACTTTATATAAATTTATAAATAAAAAAGAGGTCTTTCAAAGACCTCTTTTTTATTGGCATATCAAATTAAATTGCAATTAATCGATCGCAGGAACATAAGTACCAGCAACGATTGCATCTTTAATACGATCAGCTTCTGCAAGCACAAGCGCAAGAAGATTTTGAACGTTTTCAAGTGTTGCAACTGGACTTAAAGTTGTCATTTTCAATGATTGAACCTGACCAACTTTAGTCACACCAATATTCGCCTCACCACGTGCAAATAATTCATCTGCAACGTTTTGGTTCAAACTATCGATAAACTCAGTTGGATAACCTTCTGGAACAACACGGAACAGAACAGAAGCAAATTGTGGTTCAACCAACAATTCTAGACCTGCAGTTGCTTTGATATAGTCTGCAACTTCACGTGTTAATTTCACACCATGGTCGATCATTGAACCATAAAGCTCTTCACCTAATGCTTCAACCGTCATCCACAATTTCAATGCATCAAAACGACGAGTCGTTTGCAATGATTTAGACACAAGGTTAGGTACACCATGCTCTTCATCATAAGCAGAGTTTAAATACTCAGCTTCATAATGCATAAAGCGATAGTTAGCCTCGTCTTTCAACAAGAAAGCGCCACAACTAATGCTTTGGAAATAATGCTTATGGAAATCAAGTGTGATTGAGTCTGACAATTCAATTCCATCAAGCATTGCACGATGATCATTAGAAAGAATCAGCGCACCACCCCAAGCAGCATCAATATGCATCCAAGAACCAAATTTATTGGTAATTTCACGGATTTTCTTGAGTGGATCGATTGCACCAGCATCTGTCGTACCCGCTGTAGCAACAACACAAGCAACGATTTTGCCTTCAGACTGAAGATGCGCCATGGTTTTTTCGAGTGCATCGACATCCATTTGCGCATTTTCATTGACAGGAACCGTCACGACTGACTGGAAGCCCATCCCCATCATTGCCATGTTCTTTTGCACAGAGAAGTGTGCATTTTCAGAACAAATGACTTTGACGTTTTTCATCGCTTCTGCAGGAATACCATCACGCTGAACAGACCATGGATTACCATTTTCATCTTTCCAGTTTTTTGAGATACACCAGTCACGTGCAAGCAATACACCCATCAAGTTAGACTGTGTTCCACCTGAAGTGAATACACCTGCTTGACCTGCGCCATAGCCCACTTTTTGGCGTAACCAATCAATAAGCTGAACTTCCATCAATGAACCCGCTGGGCTTTGATCCCATGAATCCATAGATTGGTTCGTTGCATTGATTAACACTTCCGCAATTTGGCTCATCACCATCGTTGGGCAATGCAAATGTGCAAGTGAGTGTGGATGATGTACTTTTAAACTTTTGTTGAGGAAAAGCTCAACCATACGTTGTAATGATTGTTGTACACCAAAACCTTCTTTTGATGGATTAAAAGAAATTGCTGCACGCAAATCTTTAATACTTCCACCTGTGTACATTTTATCATTTTGCAACCATGCTGAAACGGCTTTAACCGCTTCGCCCATTGCTGACTGATAGTCAGCAATGGATTGTGCATCATTGCAGAGTAACGCTTTACGATGTTCTGCAAAATCAACCATGGATTAGCCTCGTACTGCTTTTAAAGCTTCTGCAATCGCTTTTTTGAAGCGTGCAACTACTTCAACACATTCGTCTTGATTGATGATAAGTGGGCAAAGTAAACGAATTACAGTACCGTTACGACCACCTTTCTCAAGTAAAAGTTTATTGTTGAAACAAGCGGTTTGAATTGCCGCAGCTAATTGTGCATCAGCAGGAAGTGAACCCATATGGTCAGCTAGTTTACGCTCATCAACGATTTCAACGCCGATCATCAAACCACGACCACGGACATTACCGATACATGGGAATTCTTGAGCTAACTTTTTGAATTCAGCTTGTAAGAAATCACCACGCTCTTGCGCGTTTTGAGCTAGGTTTTGTTCAGAAATAGTTTTTAGAACCATTAAACCTGTACCCATTGCCAACTGGTTGCCACGGAAAGTACCCGTGTGACCTGCTGGCTGCCAAGCGTCAAACTTACGCTTAATACCAAGCACTGCTAATGGTAAACCACCACCTACAGCTTTTGACATCACCACAACATCAGGCTCGATACCTGCATGTTCAAAGGCAAACATTTTACCTGAACGTGCAAAACCAGCTTGAACTTCGTCCAAAATTAAAACGATGTTGTGCTTTTCAGTCACTTCACGAATTTTTTGTAACCACTTAACAGGTGCAGTTACGACACCGCCTTCACCTTGAATTGCTTCAAGAATCACAGCAGCAGGTTTCGTTACACCACTTTCAACGTCTTCGATGAAATTTTCAAAGAAGTAAGTCAAAGCATCAACACCCGCTTCACCACCTAAACCAAGTGGGCAACGATATTCATGTGGATATGGCATAAACTGAACGCCAGGCATAAGACCATTCACGGCATTTTTAGCACTCAAGTTACCTGTCATAGACAGTGAACCATGAGTCATACCGTGGTATCCACCTGAAAAACTGATCACAGAACTACGGCCAGTATATGTTTTAGCAAGTTTAATCGCCGCTTCTGTAGCATCTGCACCAGATGGTCCACAGAACTGTAAGCAATATTCTTCTTTACCGCCTGGCAAGTAAGCCAAAAGTGCTTCAGTAAAAGCATCTTTTAAAGGAGTCGTTAAGTCTAAAGTATGCAAAGGCAAGCCACTTGCCAATGTATCTTGAATACTTTGAATCACCGCAGGATGATTATGACCTAAAGCCAATGTTCCTGCCCCAGCTAAACAGTCGAGGTATTGAGTACCCTCAACATCTGTAACCCAGCAGCCCTGTGCTTTCGCTATCGCTAACGGTAATTTACGTGGATAACTACGAACATTTGATTCCATCTGACTTTGGCGAGTCAAATAATATTCGTTGGATGCATTAGCGGCAGGGTTTACGGAAGTAACGCTCATATCGAATTACCATCTCTGATATGGGTAAAAGAAATAAGTCTGGTGACTTGCGGTCGTTTGACTCGGTGCTTTTTAGAATCTAGTGCAGACAAAATGTTTTATATCTTTCAACTAGGTGCGAGATGATACCTAATTTTGAAATAAAATAAACTCTTTTTATGCCTGACATTCATCTAATATTATTGAAAAAATGTTTCTTTCAATTAACTATGATGAATTATCATCATACTATGTGACAAGCGAAAGAAAGTATGCTTTTTTTATCTACATATTAATTTTTAGATAAATGGTCAAAATCACCATCATAACTATTTATTATTTAAATATTTTTATTTTATTTTCTTATTGCAAAACATCTCAAATTTATTACAAAGACACCACAAAATCTGCAGAAGTTCAACATCAGTTCTTTTTAATATGAAAGTTGTAAAAATAATTTGTTAATCGTCACTTTAAGGAAAAATTTATGCGTACTTTAGCACTCGCTTCGATGATGTTAGGTGCAGCTCTCAGTTCAAGCGCATTTGCCCAAGATTCCAACCAATTAAACTATAATATCGTCAATATCCAAGCTGATGCATCACGCCAAGTTGCCAATGATCAAATGCAGGCAGTTCTGTACATCGAAAAGAGTCATAAGCAACCTGCAGAACTCTCAAATCAAATCAATCAACTGATGAATCAAGCTCAAGCTCTTTCTCGGAAATATCCTCAAGTCAAAGTCGAAACGGGTGCTCAAAGCACTTACCCTGTTTATGACAATGACAACAATAAATTAAAAGAATGGCGTGCCCGTGCAGAAATCCAGTTAGAAAGTAAGGACTTCAAGGCGGCAAGTCAGTTAATCAGTGAACTGCAACAAAATTTTCAAACTCAATCTATTAACTTTACCGTATCTGATGAGCAACGAAAGAAAGTTGAAAATGAGTTAATGATTGAGGCTTCTAAAAACTTCCAACAGCGTGCTCAATCAATCACGCAAGCTTGGAACAAAGCACAATATAATCTTGTCAGTTTAAATTTAAATACGAGCAATTATTTCCCTCAACCCATGATGCGTGGTGGAGTTGCAAAATTTGCAATGGCAGAAGCTGCTCCTGCTCAAGATATGGCTGCGGGTGAGTCAAAAATTATCGTAAATGCTAATGGTTCGATTCAATTCAAATAATTTGAATGGGCATAAATACAAGAAAAGGCATGTAATATGCCTTTTCTTCACTCTATCTCAGCTAAATTTTGTAAAGAATCCCACGCAGCTTTAGCCAACATTTCCCGATAAATTTTCGGATTAGTATCAACCTTTTCAAATAACCAAGCACGGCAATAGTTTTCTGTTGCACCAATAACTAAAGACATCATCAACTCTGCAGGGGCTGATTTCAATAAAGATGCTTCAGAATACTGTGAAATGTAGTTGCGTAGCGTTTTATTTCTGAGCTTATTCTTTTCAATTAGAACCGAACGGTGTTCACCTTTCATCACACTGTAATGTGCAAGTAATAAAAATTTAGCGAACTCTGGCTGATCAGCAACCCAATCAACATAACTATAAATCAAGCTATAGATCAGTTCTTTTAAAGATTGCGTCTGCTCTAAGTATTGATCTCTTAATCTTGATTGATCATCTAAAGCTGCAAACACTAAAGCAGCAATCACACCCTCTTTATTTTTGAAATGATGATAGATCCCTCCTACACTGCTGTCTGAACGTTCTCTAATCATCTCAATGCTAGTGGCATCTAATCCAAATTCTAAAAAACACGATAACGCATCAAATAATATTTGACGCTTTAACAAAGATCTTCGTTGTGGATACAACCTTTCTAATAATTGTTGAGCCGTTTGCATATTCAATTTGAGTTCACCGATTGTCGGAACTATTGTGAATGACTTGACCATAACTTGTAAACAGAATTATATTCCGTAAAAGAATTAAATTCTGTTTTCCATCAAGGTAATTTAACATGGCTTCAACTCTAGAATTGTGGAACAAAGCTTCTGCTTTACCCGCAGGCAAATGGACATTTACACGCATGCTTTGCCTAAAAGCACCATATTTCAGTAGTATTTCTCCGCTATTTGAAGAACTAAAGCCGAATTCGTGCAAAATTTCGATTAAGAAAAAACGTTCAGTGCTCAACCATATAGGAACTGTACACGCGATCGCGATGTGTAATATGGCTGAACTTGCTGGAGGAACAATGACAGAAGTTACCGTTCCTGCAACACATCGTTGGATTCCTAAAGGAATGACTGTTGAATATTTGAAAAAAGCAGAAACTGATTTGATCGCAATTGCCTCACCTGTTGAACAAAATTATGATTGGGATAAAGCAGGTGAATATCTTGTCAATGTCGATGTTTTCGACAAAGCAAATGAAAAAGTTTTCCACGCAAAAATTACAATGTGGATTTCTAAAAAGAAATAAAAAAAGCCCCGATATAAAAATATATCGGGGCTTTTTTTGAATCAGGGATTACTTTTTAAAAGGTAATGCATATTTGAAGATACGTCCCACAACTTCGCCAAATTGCTTTACAAAGCTTGCGTTGTTGTAATTCAAACCATATTTTTTACAAACCGCTTCAACTTTTGGTGCGATTTCACGGTAACGGCGTGCTGGAATATCAGGAAATAAATGGTGCTCAATTTGATGACTCAAATGACCCGTCAAAATATGAAAAGCCTCAGATCCTGTTAAATTCGAAGAACCGCGAATTTGTCGCATATACCAATGACCACGGCTTTCATTTTGTAGAACTGCTTTAGGGAAAACTTCAGCATCTTTAGTAAAATGTCCGCAGAAAATAATACTAAATGTCCAGATATTACGAAGACCATTGGCAACAAGATTACCCGTGAAAACAGGAATCGCCGATGGACCCGCGATCAATGGAAAAAACACATAATCTTTAAACAGTTGCTTCGCGATTTTCTTTTGCACAGGTTTCCATTCCTGCTTAAACTCGTCCATGGTCTTACGCTTGTAGACAACTTTACCTAATTCAAGATTTTGAATCGCAACACCCCATTGGAACAATAAGCTAAATGGCACGATATAAATTGGTTGAATTAAAGTAAATTTAGTCCAACGTTGTTCTGGAAATAAACGAAATACACCATAGCCTACATCATCATCCATTCCCTTAACATTGGTATAAGTATGATGTTTATAATTATGAGTTTGACGCCAGTTATCCGACGTCCCAACTGTATCCCACTCGTAGGTTTGACCGTTAAATTTTGGATCATTCATCCAGTCATATTGTCCATGCATCACATTATGACCCAATTCCATATTTTCCATGATTTTGGCATAGCCTAATAAGCCAGTACCTAATATCCAAGCTGGTGGAAACCATCCAGCAAAGAGTAATGCACGACCTAAGAAACTACTATATCGAATAGAAGCATAAACTCGACGAATATACTTCGCGTCTTTCTCGCCTAAATCATTCAGTACTTCTTGTTTGATTTGGTCTAATTCACGGGCAAAAGCATCTAACTCAGCAGCAGTTAAATCACGGTTTTTTGGATTTTTAAAATATTGAACTTTAACAGGCATGTTCATAATCTTTATCTCTCTTATAGATCAATCACAAGATCTGATTGAGCTGAATTCACACAAATTTTTAATAACTGAGTCGGTTCTTGATTTGCAGCACCATTCAGCAAGTTCTTTGTCGCACCTTGGGCTTTAGTACAGGCACATTTGTTGCAAATTCCCATACGACAACCATGATTTGGCTTGATACCTTGCTGTTCTAAGCTCGATAAAATGGACTGACCTTTAGGAATGGCGACTGTTTTATTGGACTTAGTCAACGTGACATTAATGAAGCCAATATCTGTTTGCTCAGCACTAAATTGACTTAAGCTAAAAGCCTCAGTCTGTACGACGGCAGCCTCAGCAAATAAAGATTCTGCTGTTGAAGCAAATCCTGAGGGACCACATGCGTAAACGGTAATTTCATTTAACGCACCCAAAGTTTCGACATGATTTTGGTTTAGGCGTTGATCTTGTTCTTGGGTATAGAAAATCTGATAACTGAAATTTGGAAAGTTTTCTGCGATCTCTTTTAAATAATCTGTGTATGCAGCGTCCTGATGAGTTTTGACCCAGTACATAAGTTGTACAGGTGTTTTGTTCAATTGCTTGGTCTGACTCAAACTTTCGATCAAGCTTAACATCGGTGTAATACCACTGCCCGCAGCGAGTAAAAGTAACTTTGGTGTCTGAATACTCTGTTGCATATCACCATATGGTTGTCCCAAACGAAGGATATCTCCAACTTGGCTTTTTTCGACCAACCATGAACTGACCAAACCTTGATCAACTTTTTTGACTGTTAGGCACAGATGATCAGCATCTAACTGCATCAGACTATATGTCCGTTCGTAATGACGACCTGCAATTTCAACCGTTACAGGATGGTGTTGCCCTGCGAGTCCACGTGCTACATGACGATTACATTCTAAAATAAGGCTAACTGTATCTTTTGCTACAACTTGTTTTTTTACGACACGTGCTAGGGACTGATTGATTGACCATAAAGGGTTAACTTTTTGCAACCAAAAATCAGCATCGTGATGTGCTATTACGCTTTGAACCAATGAATTAAATAATGAAGTTCTCTTTTGGAGTGCTTGCATGATCGGGAACTCTGATCGTTTTTTAATTATTATACATATGTATATATATTTGTATATACACTCGTATAAAAATTTACATTTCACAAGTCTTTGTACAACAGCTATAATCCTGACTAGCTAACTTATATTTTGAAAACAATGGTTCATTCTTCTTTTTTACCGCTTGGCAATGACACAGTAAATGAACAAGATGTCATCCAAATGAAATCTCAAGTACGTTCGGTTGGTAGAAAAGCAACGATTACGCGTGAGGAATTGTTCCAAGCCACCTTAAATTTGATCGGTCCTCAAAAAAGTATCGCCTCTCTTAGTCTGCGTGAGATAGCCCGTGAAGCAGGGATTGCACCAAATAGCTTTTATCGTCATTTCAAAGACATTGATGAACTTGCGATTGCATTGATAGACCGCTCTGGTTTGGTATTGCGCCGTATCATTCGTGAAGCTCGACTGCAAGCTTCTAAACAACAAAGTATTATTCGCAGTTCTGTTGAAGTCTTTATCCAGCAATTGGATGCAGATGAAGGCAACTTAAGTTTGTTGTTGCGTGAAGGCTATACAGGTTCAACATCGTACAAAGCTGCTGTTGATCGCCAACTCAATTTTTTCCAACAAGAACTCCAAGAAGATTTAATCCGCTTAGAACAAATGAATAATGGCAAAATTAGTCATGCTGATATTGCCGCGAAAGCGATTACACAACTCGTATTTAATATGGGTGCAAAAGTTATTGAGATACCTGCTGAACAGCGCACCGAAGTTGCTGAACAAACCATGATTATGATTCGTATGATCTTGGAAGGTGCACGTCATTTAGATGAATCAAGTATTCGATAATACTTGTTCATCACTGCACGACAAGCCGCTTCGCCTCATCGGGTGAAATCTCAGTATTAAAGCGAATTTGCTCTTCAATAATTTCTACAGGAATAAATCGAACCTGCACGACTGTCGGATTACTTCGATCATCTGCTGGCATCATCTGATTCAGTTGCTTGATTTGACTGAGCGTAGGTACCGTATCCCCTCGCACGACAACTCGGATTAAGGTGTATTGCTTTTGCTGCTCGAACTGAATAGTGTCGATAATATTATTTTTTTGATTTAGTAATTGCTCAATCGCAGTTTTAGATTTAGTTTCATACATTTGTTTTTGCAACATATGTATGAAATTAGCAGATAAATAAATTGCGAGTATCAAAAGGAAAATTAAGCTGATTGCATTTCTTTTGATAAATTCCAAAACATTACTTTGTACTTGTTCATTTGAACCACGTCTGAAACCTGCAATCCACAACACGAGTGAAGAACTAATCTGAATAGCAACCATGTTGGTTAAAGCCAATAAAAATGCATTTGCTGAATGGCGTAATTCCGCATGGGCTAACAATATGCCACTTGCCACTAATGGTGGAACCAATGCAGTCGCCACAGCAACACCAACCACCGCTACAGATAATCTTGGTGAAATTGAAGCAAACGCTCCTGCTGCGCCGCCTGCTAAGGCAATCATCAAGTCAATTACTGTCGGCTGAGTTCGAGATAAAATTTCACTAGTTAAAGGCATATTGAAGTTAATCAAACCCAATACGACACCAATACTAAAAATCATCACCACGCCCAGTGCTAGGGTTTTCAGAGCGGTTTGTAATAGAATCCACCGATTATCAATAAATGCTAGTGCAATGCCTGAAATGGGCCCCAACATCATTGCAACCAGCATTGCTCCTATTACAACTGCGGCTGAGTCTGCCAGCAATCCATAACCAGCAATCACTGCAGCTAAGGCATTCATAATAAAATACGTTTTGGTTGGCAAAGCATCTGCCTGAATATTTAGTCGTACATGCTTATGATCAATTTTCCTAGAATTTTCTCTTAAGGCTTGTTTATATCTAAGCTTTTCCTTTAAACGTTCTATATGAGCCTGTTCAGGATGATCATTAATGACGATTGTAGGTTTATCTTTTTCATTTTCCATTGTTTTTATACTCATTTCATAAACAGAAATTTCAGGCAAAGTCCTAATTTACTTTTTGGTTGATTATTTAAATCATGCTTAGTTCAACCTTACTCTAACACCATGTAATTACAATAGAAAAAATATTTAAACTCACCATAATTTACAAAAGGGTTAAGAATTAAAACACTCCTTCTGCATAGCGCGGGTTAAGCTGAAACTTGAAATAGATCATTCGTTTAATTCATCAAATTTCACATACAATAATTGAATGAGGTAACTATGAATTCTTCAGCAGCTCTCAAAGTATATACACGTAATAATTTAGATGATTCGATTAAAGAAGCAACGGTCAAAATCCTAAATCAAATTCTTGCGAATCTGATTGATTTATCACTACTTACTAAACAAGCACATTGGAATATGCGTGGTAGTAATTTTATTGCAGTCCATGAAATGTTAGATATGTTCCGCACCTCAATCATTACCCATCTAGACAATGTCGCTGAGCGTGCTGTGCAAATTGGTGGAACAGCATTGGGTACAACCCAAACAGTTGCTGAAAGTTCACATCTTAAACCGTATCCTGTCGCGATTCATGCTGTACAAGACCACTTGAAAGAATTGGCAGATCGTTATGGTGTAGTCGCAAATCATCTACGTGATACGATTGAAGATATTAAAGACCCAATTTCTGAAGATATTATTCATGCAGCTTTAGAAGACTTAGATCAGTATTTATGGTTCTTAGAAGCCAATATTGACCAAAACTAAGTTTAGTTTTTTCAAGACGAAAAAAAGAGGACAATTCAGTCCTCTTTTTTTTCAGCGCTAATTATGGTTTAACCACAACCAGTACCTGAATCGCTTCTGGGGTAACAGAAAGTCCATCAAGTAGTCCTAAACCTTCTTTTTGGAATTTCTGTAAGCGCTCAATTTCATCTTGGCGAATACTTGGATTGAATTGCTTCAGATAAGTTAAACGGTCAATTTCATATTGCCATTTACTACTGTAATGCTCTTTCGCTTGCTGCATCAATTCAGGTAACGATGTTTTAGCAATATCCAAAGCTTGAGCATAACGTGTCTCAATCACATCACGGCGCGCTTTCACCACCTGACGGCAGCTATTACCATCTAAATGGTGCAAGTATGGACGTAAAATACTTGGATCAATCTTGGCAGATAAATCTTGACCATTTTCACTCAATAAAACACGGATCAACTGCTTTGGAAGGCTTGATGGTAAGTTCAGGGCTTTGGGTGCAACCACATCAACCTTGAACCAAACTTCCAACAGAACTGAACCTTGTTTCAATGCATTTGATTTCAACAACGCGACATTGGTACTACCAAATGATTGCGTGCGGATCATTTCCATCACACTTTCAATAAATGGATGCTCAAGTGTCAAATACTGCGCATCTTCACGAATCTGAGCCTGATCACGGTAGAAAGTCGCTGTCATACCTTCTTCGTCTAAGGTCAAACCTTGAACTTGCATTTGATCAGTAGGCTTAATGATTACTGTACCGTTGCTTTGCTCATCAAAATCTATATTGGTAGATGACATAAAACGTTTAACAAACATCGGCAAAGTCGTATTGTCATCATAATCTTCGAGTGCTTGTACAATACCTTGTGCAACCACTGGACGACATGAATTGTACTCTAGCAATCTGTCACGACCAGCTTGTAATTCAGCTTCCAAAGCTTGGCGTTGTACATTCACTTCTTCAAGTAAATCTTCAAAAGTCTGACCTTGATCAGCAAGCAAACAATCTTTTAACTCAACAATAAAGTTCTCTTGCAAGGTTTGCGCAGTTGGAGAGATATTGCTGAAAATATTAAGTGCTTCGTTGTACCAACGGAACATACGCTCTTGAGCGGTGCCTACCAAATATGGCACATGAATTTGGATACGGTTTTCTTGACCAATACGATCTAGTCGACCAATACGCTGTTCGAGCACATCAGGGTTTGCAGGCAAATCAAATAAAATTAAATCGCTGGCAAACTGGAAGTTACGCCCTTCTGAACCAATTTCAGAGCACAGTAAAATTTGAGCACCATAACTATCTTCAGCAAAATATGCGGCGGCTTGGTCACGCTCTAATAAGCTCATGCCTTCATGGAACATTGCTGTACGAATGCCCGCATGTAAACGTAGGGCATTTTCTAAAGCTTCAACGACAGGTCCACTACGTGCGATCAACAATACTTTTTTGTGCTTGAGATCTTTACGCAGTACTTCCATCAACCACGGCACACGAGGATCGGTTTCCATCCAAGAACCATCGAGCTGTCCCTCTTCAGGCCACATTTGCTCTCGCATTTTGCCGTCAAAAGACCAGTCTTCTGGTGCAGGCAATGGTGCAGGTTGACAGTCACGACCTGGGAAACCTTGAATCGCTTCACGCGTGTTACGGAATAAAATACGACCTGTACCATGACGGTCTAGTAACTCATGGATCGCTCGCATACGCTGTTCTGGCTGATCATCAATACGATGACCCAATAAGCCGTCTAGCGCGACCAAATGCTCTTCAGTCAATGCCTCATCAGACATCAATACTTCTGCTATTTTCGCAGTATGCTGATATTGTTCCTCTTCGTCGAGGAAGCGATCTAAACTGCTAAAACGTTGTGGATCCAGCAAACGAAGTCGCGCAAAGTGACTTTCTACACCTAGTTGCTCTGGTGTAGCAGTAAGCAAAAGCACACCTGCTGTTTGTTCAGCGAGTTCTTCTACTAAATCATAACGATCATTACCACCGTCTTCTTCACTCCACATTAAGTGATGTGCTTCATCTACGACGAGTAAGTCAAAGCCAGCTTCTACGGCTTGCTCACGCAAATCTTCATGGTCAACCATCAAATCAACACTAGCAATAATACACTGCTCAGTTAAAAATGGATTGAGATCAGGATCGTGTTCTTTGATCGAAGCAGTACGTGTTAAGTCGAAAAGTGAAAATTGCAAATTGAAACGACGACGCATTTCAATCATCCATTGATACTGTAATGAATCAGGAACCAAAATCAGAATACGTTCTGAGCGACCCGTTTTTAGTTGTTGATGGATGATTAAACCAGCTTCAATGGTTTTACCTAGCCCCACTTCATCTGCTAACAAAACACGTGGGGCAAAACGCTTACCGACTTCGTGAGCGATATAAAGTTGATGTGGAATCAATCCAACACGAGCGCCAAGGAAACCACGTAAAGGACTAGTATGCATTTGCGCTTGTAATAGCATCGCTTCGATCCGAAGGTCATACCATTCTTTGTAATCAATTTGACTAGCAAGCAAACGCTCTAAAGGTTTTGAAAGCTGAATTTGCGCACCAATACGTGTTTCATTCAACGACTTACGTTCTTGCTCGCCATTTTCTAAAGTACGAACAACGTCGTATCGAAGCACTCCATGACGATCTTCGATTGCTTCAACAATCCATTTTGTGCCTTCTTGATCTTGCACTTCATCGTTTACATTGAAAATGATACGAGATAAAGGTGCATTGTTACGTGCATACACACGTGTTTCATCACTTTTGGGGAATAAAATGCTGATAGAACGTTCATCCACATCAATAAGAACGCCTAAACCTAGTTCAGTTTCTGTATCTGATAACCAACGTTGACCAATAGCAAACTGCTGCAATTTTTCCACCTTTATCTCAAGTTAGCCTACATATTGTAGTGCCTAATTCAACGAAGAATTAATGCATTTTATGTAGTTTTCAACGATATGTATTTTGACACAAAGCGCGTTTAAATAGCGCGCATCACATCATGTTTCATAAAAAAGTTTTGGGCTAAAACGGTACAGGACAATTAAATGTCAACTGCTGAGCTGTTTTAGGATGAGTGAAGCTTAGTTCTGTCGCATGTAAACACAAACGATCATAAAGCTGTTGTTGTTCTGGCGTAGCGTACAAAGTATCACCTAAGATCGGGTGACCTAAATACTGCATATGCACACGAAGCTGATGCGAACGACCTGTAATCGGAACGAGTTGAACTCGGGTTACAGGATGTCCATTAATTTCTAAATGTTCGATGACTTGCCATTCTGTTAATGCTGGTTTGTGATGCGATGCATCAACGATATGCAATGGCGGACGACTTGGATCATAAATCACTGGTATATCGACGATGCCTTCACCTTCGAGATGTCCAGCAACCAAAGCTTGGTAAATTTTTGAGGTTTGACGATCTTGGAATTGGCGAGAAATATGACTCTGCCCAAATTTAGATAAACCAAAAACGAGTATTCCTGAAGTGTCCCGATCTAAACGGTGAATCAGTAAAGTTTTTGGCTCTAGTTTTAATAAGCGATTGATTAAACAATCTTGCAAATCAGGTGTTTTTCCAGGTACGGTGAGTAGCCCTGCGGGTTTATGGATGACCATAAAATCTTCATCACGATGAATCAAATGTTCACTTAGAAAATCACTCAAGGTAGCCTTCCAACGACTCGATGAAAACAAGCGGGCAATCATAAAAACCTTAGACTAGAAATACAATGAAAAAATCGATTTAATTCTAATTTTTTATTCCATATCTAAAAAAACACCACAACAATAGTCATGGTGTTTCCTGATATCTGAAATTAAGCAGAAGCTTTCATTTCAGCAAATGTTTCTTTTGCAGCTTGAATCGTTTCTGCAATATCTTGATCAGAGTGTACTGAAGAAATAAAACCAGCCTCAAATGCTGAAGGTGCAAGGTAAACACCGCGTTTAAGCATACCATGGAAGAATTTCTTAAACGCACCCACATCACAGGCTAACATGGAATCAAAACTTGTGATGTCATCTTGATCTGTGAAATACAAACCAAACATTCCACCTACTTGCTGAGTTTTGAATGGAATACCAGCTTCATCTGCTGCAACTTGTAAACCAGCAAGCAGTTTTTCTAATTGCGCAGCTAATTTGTCATAGAATTCAGGTTCACGCAGATGCTTAAACATCGCAATACCTGCACGCATTGCCAAAGGATTTCCTGACAATGTCCCTGCCTGATACACGCCGCCTAGCGGTGCGATACACTCCATGATTTCACGTTTACCACCAAAAGCACCCACTGGTAATCCTGCACCAATGATTTTACCTAAAGTCGTTAAATCTGGTTTTACCTTATAGACTGATTGCGCTCCACCAAGAGCAACACGAAAACCTGTCATTACTTCATCAATAATGAAGACTGATTTATATTCATCACAAACATCACGAATTGCTTGCAAGAACCCGTCAATCGGCGTTACTAAATTCATGTTGCCTGCTACAGGTTCAATGATTACGCCTGCAATCTCATGACCAAACTTACTAAAACATTCTTTTAATGCTTCAATATTGTTATATGGCAAAGTTAAAGTATGTTTTGCAAAATCAACAGGTACTCCTTTAGAAGTCGGCTCCCCCTCACCCAAAGTAAGTAAACCTGAACCTGCTTTAACTAATAATGAATCAGAGTGACCATGATAACAGCCCTCAAATTTCACAATCTTGTCACGTCCTGTATAACCACGTGCCAAGCGAATTGCAGTCATCGTCGCTTCAGTTCCTGAACTGGTCATACGAACCATTTCGATCGAAGGCATAATTTCGCAAATCGTGTCTGCCAAAGTGGTTTCATGCACGGTTGGCGCACCAAAACTTAAGCCATCCTCAGCTGCGATTTGCACCGCTTTAATAATATCAGGATGTGCATGACCTAAGATCATCGGTCCCCATGAACCTACATAGTCAATATATCGTTTGCCATCAACATCCCACAGATACGCACCTTTCGCTTTCTCAATAAAAACTGGCGTACCGCCTACACCGTTAAATGCACGTACAGGTGAATTTACGCCACCTGGAATATGTTTATTCGCCTGTTTAAATAACTGTTCTTGCTTTGGAGATAAACTCATATGAGGCTCAACCTAAATCGAAATAATGGGGAGTGACTAAAGTCCCAACTTGTGAACACACAGAATTATGCAAATAATTTCGCCCATGCGCTGACACGAGCAGGAATTTCGGCTGTTGATCGCCCTAATATATCACTAATTACTGCACAAAGGCTTGCTCCAGCCTCTATCACGACTTGAGAATTTTCAACAGTTAAACCTCCAATCGCACAAATTGGCACATCATATTTTTGTTGAGCCTGTTTGATGACTTCGATTCCCACATTGCCCGCTTCTGGTTTAGTTGATGTCGCATAAACAGCACCAAATGCTACATAAGTCGCGCCTTCAGAAATTGCTTTTGCTGCCAAGTCTAATGAGTTTAAGCAAGTACGTCCGATAATTACTCCTTGGGGTAAACGCTTAATCGCATCAGTAATTTCACCATCGGACTGCCCTAGATGCACACCTAAACCAAATTGTTCTGCTAACGCCAAATCATCATTAATGACAAAAGGGACTTGATATTTTTCACAAAGGACTTTGATCAACTCCACTTCAGATGGTTGATTTATTTTTTCTATTTTTTTTCGACGATATTGCAAAATAGCTATATGACCAGTAGCTAGTGCAGCCTCTAACTTTTCTAAAAGAAGTTGAATGGGATCATCATTGGTGATGAGGTATAAACCGCGCATGAAAATTTCACTAAAAAAACGTTGGTTTCAGGGTATATTTTCTTATTTAAAAATTAAAGAGAGTGTACACATTTACATTACTAAAAATAAATCTTAGAACAAAAAAGCTGCTATGACGCAGCTTTAGACATTTCTAATTTTAATATCTTGTTTAAGATTCAATTTTATCGAACTGACGGTCAATTAAACTTAGACGACCACGAACTACATCAGACAACATACGCCAATCTGAAATAAAACTATAAAGTGGTTGTTTAAAACTCGCTGGCTTATTGTGTTCAAAGAAAAAGTGTCCAACCCATGCACACGCATAACCAGACAATAAACCATAAGCCAAATACTTTGCTTTGCGCTGGCGAATGGCTTTACTCCAAAAATACAAACCCAGTGTACTGCCTGCAACATGCAAACGTCGGCTCGCAATACTACGATGTTCAGTTAAATAAAAGCGGTAAAATTCATTATAGTCTTTAATTGGCAATGTGAATTCTACTGGCTTGTCGATCTTCGCTGGTGCATTCATGTGGATCATCCTAATCTTTAAACTCCCCACAACTTAAAGTATTTTTTGCTCAAAATAAAGTCATTGTGAGTCATCCTCAACGAGACTTAAAAGATCTTTACAATAATTTTTGAGATCAACACGTTATACTAATTTTAGAATATTTATCCAAAATGGTCAGGAGTTATAACATCATGGAAATAGAGCTTAAATTTCAGCTACCTGAATCTAAGAAAAAAAGTGTCCTGCAATTTTTAAATAAACAATCAGCTCAAAAAATTCGTTTGCAAGCAAAATACTATGATACTGCTGATCGTCTATTAGCAAAAAATTATGTGGCTATTCGTCTGCGTCAAGAAGGTGATCACTGGGTACAAACATTTAAAGCTGCGACTAAAAATCATTTGCAACGCATTGAAGAAGACATCTATTTAGGTAAATGCGAACAAGAACCTGAATTGGACCTTACACTTTATAAACATAATCAAACCGTTCAAAGTGTACTACGTGATGTATTAGGTGACTCGCCTACTGAACTACTACTTCAGTTCCAAACAGATGTGCAACGTACATTTCATGTTTTTGAATTTGGAAATTCGCAAATCGAAGTTTGTTTAGATGATGGTGAAATTCGTACACCTAACAATCAAGCCAAAATATGTGAAGTTGAATTTGAATTGAAACAAGGCTCACCCCAAGACCTAATTACATTCGCAGATACATGGGTGAAGAAATATCAATTATGGCTAGATGTTCGCAGTAAGGCTGAACGCGGTAATTTGCTTGCGATAGCTAAACGTGTCTCTCCTGCTACTAAAGCAAAAACGCTCAAATTAGAATCTGATATTAGTGCTGATCAAGCAATCAAACAAATTGTCGAAAATACGTTAAATCATATTTTACCTAACGCAGCAGCGATTGCTGATGGTGTTGCAGAAGCGGATCATATTCACCAAGCACGTGTGGGAATACGACGTTTGCGCTCTGCATTAAAACATTTTTCAAACTGGTCAACTCAAGTTGATGAGTCTTGGGAAAGTCAGTTAGCTGAAATTTTTAGAGTTTTGGGTGATTCGCGTGACAATGATGCAATCCAAGATTCTGTCATCCCTTTAATTCAGAAAGTGTGTGATTTTGAATTCAAGCTTCCAGCCTCTGACTCAACTAATATTGTCCAGATTTTCAGTCGGACTCTAACTACTGAGCTATTTTTATCATTACTCAACTTTAGCTATCGTGAATCTAAATCAAAGCCTAAAGTCACTAAACAAGCTTCAAAAAGCTTAACCAAGCTCTATCAAAAAATCCTCAAGGATGCAGAACATTTTTCATCACTTGCTGTAGAAGAACAGCATCGAACCCGCAAACGAGTAAAACAATTGCGTTATTGCATCGACTTTATTTCTGATCTTTATCCTGAGAAAGATGTTCAACAATTCCTAGATAAATTACAGCCAATTCAGGAATATTTAGGTTTTTATAATGATTTGTTTGTCGCTGAACATATTTTCGAGGAACAAGCTACAGAGCACCCACAATTTTTATTTGCTTTAGGTTGGGTAAAAGCACAACAACCACATGTTGCTAAGAAGGCTGCAAAGAAACTAGAGGATTTATCGATCAAAGACATTTTTTGGGATGAGGAGTGATTGCTCTGCAAGGGAAAATCACCTTACTCTGTTATCGTGCTGGTGGCATGGATGCCGCCGTTAAGCTTTGGCATCAAGGATGTGCCATCAACTTAACGGAAGGGTTTTGTTACTTTTGCCCAGTCAAAAGTAAGGCACTACCTATACAAAAAGTATTCGGTTATTCATAATTTTTGAGGTCTTGCTCACCTTAACGAAAAATGAGAATTAATCCTTTATCAGGTAGATAATATCTTCATATTGAGCTTAAAATCATTTACCGATACTTCCCAAAAATCTTCCACGTGCCATTATCCGCAATCGGATCACTATAACTATCATTACGTTGCTTACGTGGTTTATCCCGTGCATCCACCAATTTAAAATGTGGTTCGACGCTTAAAATTACACCATTCATATAAAAACGGGTTCGTGTATATTCACTTTGCCCATGCTGAAACACATAAGTACGTAAATCTATAAACTCACGATGAGCCACCAAAGCAGCAGTGTCATCACTCCCTAACCATTCTTGCATCGCAAAAATCTGATCTGTGTCAAATTGCCCACACTTTTCGACCAATGCCGCAACACCACGAAAAGTTTTAGACTCTTTAGCGCGAGTTTTATTGATTCGAATACGATCGACGTGAAAGAAAAACAATGGCAGATTCAGATGGCTGGGTAAATGAATCGCATCCACAGGCTCATCTTCCATAAAAGGCTGACAAAGTTCCTGCGCCCTTTCAATCAATGGTTGCCATTGACGATAATACTCATCGACCTGATCTTTTAGACCATAATAAATCGGTAAACCTTCAACATGTTCCAAATATTGAGGTGGATAAATATGTTGACGAAGTAAAGCGATATCTGTTTTTAAGCTTTGAATGGCGATAGCATCTTGCATGATGATATTTCGATTTGCTTAGGCTATTTTAGATTAAGGCAAAGGTTTAGTTTCGACAAGGCTTTGACTATAATAAAACGTCTTATTTTTGTTGGAAAATGATCATGTCTCAAAAAATCAACGCCACCGATGTGACGGAAGAAGAAGCGTTAAATGCGGTGTTTTTTGAGCGTGCAGATGAATTCATCAAACTCGCTAATGACTATTGCCGCCCACCGAAAGGTCAACCAGCAAAACCAGAGGAATTACGCGGACAAGTAAGCGCTGCTATGCTATTTGCGACTGCTCGTTTTAATACATGGGTTGCTGCAAATAACTTTAAAGATGGCAATGAAATGCGCGACGCTAAAGAGCAAGTGATGACTTATTTGCTTCAACAATTTCAAATGATGCTCGAAGATAATTTTGACGAATATTGCGAGCAGTTTGAAAACTATTTACGCTTCCGTAAAAATGAAGATTTTCATGCTCATAAACATGATCATTGACGAGTAAATTAGTCTTTAGAGATTAAATATTTATCTTCATCAGAACAAGGCATTCATTAGTTTAATGCCTTGTTCTGATTCAATAAATTAAAAAGCTGTATTAATTAGATAAGCTGTATAAGCGATAAAACTGAATAACCAAATTCCACCTTTTAAACGCCCGATACGTCCGTGCCCTTTCAAGCTGATAGTGAAAAAAAGTAGACTCAAGGTGAGTACGCCCATTACCACCATATCACGCTGTAAAACCTCTTGGGGTACTGTAGTAGGATGAATCATTCCAGCAAGTCCAACCACTGCCAAAGTATTGAACATATTTGAACCAATTACATTTCCTATCGCGATATCAAGTTCACCCTTTCTAGCAGCAGCGATGGATGAGGCTAACTCTGGTAATGAAGTTCCAATAGCTACAACAGTTAAACCAATAATTAATTCACTTACACCAAAGGATTGAGCAATCTCAACAGCTCCCCACACCAATAGACGTGAGCTTATAACTAATACAATTAACCCAAATATTAGCAGAGGGATAGCCTTCTTAAGAGGTATTTGATGTGTTTGTAGTTCAAAATCAAATTCATGGCTTAAAACATCACTTTTACTGCGCATACCTTGCCAAATTGTCCATCCCATATAAACAAATAAAAGCAAGAACAGTAACAATGCATCATTCCGACTCAGTTCGCCATCCATGATTTGCATGATCGCTACCACTGTCACGGCTAATAAAAGAGGTAGCTCCTTACGAACTATTGTTGAATGCACCACGATAGGGTGAATGATAGCCGTCAGCCCTAGTATTAATGCAATATTAACTATGTTTGAACCATAAGCATTACCTAACGCAATACCAGGATTACCATCTAGTGCAGCCATGACCGAGACAACAAGTTCGGGAGCAGATGTACCAAATCCGACAACGATCATGCCAACCAATAATGAAGGCATTCCTAGATGATGAGCAGTTGCAGAAGCGCCATCAATAAACTTGTCAGCACTCCACACCAATAAAACAATTCCAGCAAGAACAGCGATTAAAGCTAAAAGCATATTATTCCCCGCACTTTAGTTTGAAATGAGATTTATGAATCATAAAATCTCATTTCATACGAAGAAAATAAAGCACTTAAGTATTATTTTATTGATGACTAAAAATTAGCTTAGTCCGAAACTATTGATGCCAATTATTGTTGCGCTTTTCCATACTGATCTGCCATAACCTCAACAAACTGATCAAGCTTAATATATTTCTTAATCACAGTATCAATGTCAGATTTCGTTAGTTTACCAATTTCCTGATCACGTTTTGCTCGATCCAGCAGTGTTTTATTGCGCTCAAGTTGACCCGTCAACATGCCATGAATCGAACGTTCATCTTCTAATGAAGTCACACGTTTCTTCATAATGTCAGCTTTTGCAGCTTCAACTTCTTGCTGAGTAACACCTTTATCAAGTAAATCATTCAACACTTTATGCACAGACTGTGAGACTTGATCTGAGCGGCCAGCTGTATAATTTGCTGAAATACTCAGTGAACCACTTTCTGTATCTGAATCTAAATCTACACTACTACCAAATCCATAGACCAATGCATTTTTCTCTCTTAGCTCTTGAGCTAAACGAGACGAAAGCTGAGAGTTCCCCATAATGTGACTTAAAATCATCAATGCAGCCGCATCTGGATGATAAGCGCCTACTGGAATTGTGAGCACACTTTGATAACTTCCAAACTCACGTTGCTCAGATAAGGCATGAACTTTTTGAGCTTTAAATGCTACAAATGGAGTGACTATCTTTTGATATGGCTGTTTCGTCTTCCATTTTCCAAATGCATTTTCTAGAGTTTTCTGCATTTTTATAGCATCAAAATCACCAGTCACTGCAATTTGTGCATGATTGGTCATGAAGAATTGATCATAAAATTGCTTAACCTGTGACTGAGTGGCATCTTTAAGCTGTTGTTTAGCCAACTCAGGTTCAAAATGATAACGCAAGTCACCTGGTTGATAGGTTTCAAGTAGTCTTGCTAAAGTCATTGATGATACGATCGCTGGTTCTGTATAAGGACGATCTAAAGCAGATAAGCTCTGATTTTTAGCCAAATCGAATTCAGACTGCGAAAACTTAGGTTGTTTAATGACATCAATGATAAAACTTAAAAAGTCTTCAAATTTGTCTTTTTTAGCCTGAACCACAATGGTCATTCCATTACCATTCGAACTCACCGATGCTCCCCCACTTGCAGCAATTGCCTTATCGGTAATTTCTTGTAAAGTATGTTTTTCTGAACCACGTAGCATCAAATAACTGGTTAGATCTAAAGTAACACCTTTGCCGAATAAAGATTTCTCATTACCAAAATCTAAACTAATCGTGGCATAGGTTTTATCATCACGTGTTGGGGTTGGGAATAAAGCATAACGAATGCCATTCTTTAATTCGCCTCGTTGAATCTTCTTTTCATTCTTTTGTAACTGCTGGGCAGATTGTTCGATGAACTGTTTCACCTCTTGCTGATAAACACTTGGATCTTTCAGCGGTTCAGCTTGCTCAGTGTTTTGATCTAAGGTTTTTGGTTTATTTTCAGCTTTTAAAGTCATCGCTTTTTTCTGATCTTCTGGAGTAGGTAAAATATCCCCAGAAATTCGATGTGAAGCGACTAAAAATTGTTTTAAAGTTTGATTAGCATCTTCAAGTTTTAAGTTCTGAATCGCCTCTAAGTCTCTAAAGTATTCATCCCACTGACCGTGTGAAGACACAGCATAATCACTCAAACGTGAGCCTAAAGCGACTGCATCATTAGCAATCGTATCGGCTGTATTTTGAGTAATATTTTTTATACGTTGTAATTCTGCATCAGTAAAAGTTTTACTATTTTCAACCCCATCAACTAGAGCATCACCCACTTTCTTCGCATCATGATTAGGCGCGTAAATCGCTCCCATAAATACGACATTAAAGTCTTGGTCTAACCAAGTGGTTGATTGCACTGCTGTACTAATACCTGTTTCAACCATACTTTTATATAAAGTTCCACTCGGTTGCATCGTAAATAATGCTGGAGCGAGCGCTAAAGCTGGCTGTAATTTTTCATTCTTGCCATTCATGTAAATATTAAACTTGGCAAGATCACTTCCCTTTTGTACCGTAAACTGGCGTTGTTCAATTTTACTTGAATCTAAAACAGGGACTTGTACTGGGCTTGGAATTTTACGTGCTGGAATAGGGCTAAAATATTGATCAATTTCCTGTAAAACTTCTGTTTTATCGAATTTACCAGAGATCACCATGACCGCATTATTAGGTGCATACCAAGTTTTATAAAATTGGTTCAGCTCATTCATTTTGATCGATTTCAATTCAGGTAGATCACCAATCGGCAAACGCCCTAAATATTGATTTCCGTAAGCAGCTTTCCACATTTGATCCATCAATACCGCAAATGGCTGATCCATACGGATTTCACGTTCGCGTTTCACAATTTCAATTTCTGATGGAACAAATTTCTCCTGAAGCACCAATTTATCCATGCGTTCAGATTCTAAATACAGAATCTCATTGAGCGCATTTTTCTCTGGACGAACAATATTCAAATACTTAGTTGAATAATAATCAGTGCTTGCATTTGTCATTAAGGTATATTGATCAAGGCGACGTTGAAATTCCTCACCTTTTACATTTTGTGTTCCTTTAAAAGCCAAATGTTCAAGCAAGTGAGCCAAACCACCTTTGCCCTTTGGATCATTCAAAGAACCTGTCATATAAACTGTATTTACAAAGACTTTATTTTCTTTTTCATTTGGGGCGAGAATAACTCTAAAGCCGTTGTCTAATTTATATTCTTCGATATTTTTTTCAGTTTTTACGAGTACAGCCTGAGACCATGAAGCTGCGCTCACCCCAAGTAAACAAAGAGAGAGTGTAAGTTGCTTAAACCGCATTAACATAGATTATCCGAATATTTTTGATGATTTAAATAAATACAAGCGTCCATACTAGTAAACAGCATAGTTTTTTAATAGTTATATTTTGAAAAAAGCTGTTCACTTAAACAGCTTTTTTCATTGTTTTTATTCGTTTTTTGTTACAAGCTAAATAGATAGTTCAGCCTGCATATATAACTTTGCATATCCCGAAATTTCAATACGCTCTGCTGACTCAATGAAGCATTCCAAAATGCCACCACGTGCTGATGCTTGATATGCAACTAATCGTTGTTTGTTCAGTTTTTCTGCCCAAAGTGGAACAATTGCCGTATGAATCGAACCTGTTACAGGATCTTCGTCTATCCCAATCGCAGGAGCAAAATAACGTGACACGCAATCGAACTTTCCATCCTCACCTTTTGCAGTTATTGCAATATCAGGTTGAGATGCAGTAATTGCTGTACGTACCTGTCCTAATTGTTTTAATTTCTCTAGGTTCGGTTGCTCATCCAATACATCTTGGACAGACTCATATTCAACAATATAGGCTTGAGCATTTAAATAAACGGCCTTAAATGGCTTGGTTAAGCCATCACGTAAAGCTTGTGGATAATCAGAAACCTGTTCAGCTTTACGAATCGGAAAATTCATTTTGATTTTCCCATCAACGTCTTGAGTAACTATAAAAATTCCAAGTTGACGGACATGAAACTGTATGGTCTTCGCTTCTGTAAAATCTTTAAATAAAACATAAGCACTAGCTAAAGTTGCATGTCCACAAAAGGCAACCTCATCTGTCGGTGAAAACCAGCGTATTTCGTAATTAGCATCATCTATTTTTCGGACAAAAGCTGTTTCTGATAGATTATTTTCTAATGCGATATTTTGCATTAAATGCTCATCTAACCAATTATCCAAAACTATAACCGCTGCAGGATTGCCCTTGAATAATTCTTTGGTGAAAGCATCAACTTGATACATTTTCATAACAGCAAACTCTTCATAATTTTCAGCCTATTTTGAACAAATGATCTAAAAATACTAGATACAGTTTTTTTAAAATTTACGATACAACTAAAAAGCTCAACACAGAATTAATATGAAATATATAGAACAAAAAAAAGAGCGGTTTAACCGCTCTTTTAAAATCATGAATAGATTAATCACCCATATGTTCAATAATTGCTTGACCAAATTCAGAGCAACGTACCAAGGTTGCACCAGGCATTAAACGCTCGAAATCATAGGTCACTGTTTTTGCTTCAATCGCACCTGATACACCTTTAATGATCAAATCAGCAGCTTCAATCCATCCCATATCACGCAGCATCATTTCAGCAGAAAGGATAATCGAGCCTGGATTTACTTTATCTTGTCCTGCATATTTCGGCGCTGTACCGTGTGTCGCTTCATACACCGCAATCGCACCACCAATATTTGCACCTGGTGCAATACCAATACCACCAACTTCTGCTGCAAGCGCATCAGAAATATAGTCACCATTTAAATTAAGCGTGGCAATAACTGAATAATCCGCTGGACGCATAAGAATTTGCTGTAAAAATGCATCTGCAATCACATCTTTAATAATGATGTCTTTGCCTGTTTTTGGATTTTTAATTTTAACCCAAGGACCACCATCTAATAGTTCTCCGCCAAAACGCTCCATCGCTAGCTCATAGCCCCACTCTTTGAAGGCACCTTCGGTGTACTTCATGATATTGCCTTTATGGACAAGCGTCACTGAAGGTTTATCATTATCAATTGCAAACTGAATGGCTTTACGGACAAGACGTTGAGTACCCTCTTTTGAAACAGGTTTAATCCCAATACCACAACCTTCATCAAAACGGATTTTTGTTACGCCCATTTCTTCTTTTAGAAATTTGATAACTTTTTTAGCTTCATCCGAATCTGCTTTCCATTCAATCCCTGCATAAATATCTTCAGAGTTCTCACGAAAAATAACCATGTCTGTTAACTCAGGATGTTGCACAGGTGATGGTACACCTTCAAACCAACGCACTGGTCTAACACAGACATACAAATCAAGTTCTTGTCTGAGCGCAACATTTAATGAACGGATACCACCACCAACAGGAGTGGTTAAAGGACCTTTGATTGAAACAATAAATTCACGTAATGCTTCGAAAGTCTCTTCTGGCATATAAGTGCCATATATTTTATCTGCTTTTTCGCCGCAATATACTTCCATCCACTCAATTGAACGTTTACCACCATACGCTTTTAGAACAGCAGCATCTACTACTGCCTTCATAGCTGGTGTAATATCCACACCAATACCATCACCTTCTATAAAAGGAATGATTGGATGATTTGGAACATTCAGTGACAGGTCTGCGTTTACTGTGATTTTGTCACCGTCAGCAGGAACCACGATCTTCTGATAACCCATTTTACAGGTTCTCCCTCATGTGTATCTTGCGAGTAAATGTATGCCTTCTATGGCATACTTTCGTTGTTATTACATGAAACAGTTTAATCCATAAGCAAGGTTTTTGAGATTTATAGGAGAAATACAAACATTTCTCTCTTAAATAAAAAGCTTTATGTCATGGTGCCACTTAAAGCCAAAGTAGTATATTCATATGAAAATAGTTGTATTTAATAAACCTTTTGACGTGTTGTCACAGTTTCGTGAGGATGAGGCGCATTTAACGCTGTCACATTTTATCCACGATCCTGATTTACGTCTTGCAGGTCGCCTTGACCTCGATTCTGAAGGCCTCATGTTCCTGACTGATCACGGCGGTTTAAACCAGTACATCACCAACCCAACCAATAAAAAATTTAAAACTTATCTCGCACAAGTTGATGGTGATGTCACAGAAGAAGCGCTAGAACAGCTACGTAAAGGTGTTGAGCTTGCTGATGGTATGACACTTCCTGCAAAAGCAATTAAGGTTGATCAACCTGAGTGGTTGTGGGATCGTGATCCACCTGTTCGCTTCCGTGCCAACATCCCAACGAGTTGGATTGAACTTCAGATTTGTGAAGGTCGTAACCGTCAAGTTCGTCGTATGACAGCTGCTGTTGGTTTTCCGACATTACGTTTAATTCGTACCAAGATTGGTGCCATCGACCTTGTACGTTTAGGTTTACAACCTGGTGAACAAAAAGAGATCGAACCTTTACTTTATCCTGATTTTAAAGATCTTCCTGAAGATAAGCCTTATCGTTCTCGCTCATACGTGAAAAAACCCGGCGGCACTGGTGGTAAACCAATGCATCAGAAAAAGAAAGAAGGCGATAAAAAAGACCCAAATAAGAAAAAGTCTGGTACTAAGCGTATTTGGCAAATGGATGAAAGTGAGAAACCACGTCGCAAGACCAATGGTACAACACGACCAAATACCAAAGCTCCACGCGGACGTAGTCGTAATAGTCGTTAGAATTTAGATGTTTTAAAGCCCACGGAAGTGGGCTTTTTAAATTTATATAGTTTGTATTTTCTATAAATCAGCTTTCTTCAAAAAGAGATTTACACAATAAAATGGATGGTTGGTTTGATATATATGAATAAGTAATTCATATTTTACTGAACGCCCATTTATACTTTCATAAAAAAAATCTAATGAATCTTCCAATTCTTTTTTTTGATTTAATTGATCTATTTGAAATTGAGCTATTTCAAATCTAATTTCCTCTGATGTAGATGCTTTTACGGTACTAAGTTTTTTTTAAAACCTCCTTACTCTTCGGGTGTGTTATTCTCAAATTAAAAGCATCTCCTCCCAAATTTTCTAGAGTGTAATTGATCACAAGAAATACTATATTATGGTTAATATCTATCTTAGGATCTGTGCTACTGCCATAAACGGGAGAATTTAGTTTAGATTGAGAAATAATAAATCTTGGTTCGAGCATCTTATGCTGTTCATCGAGTTGTTGTCTTTGAAGTTGCAATAATTCAACTTGCTGTTTTATCCCTTCTCTCATCTCATCAATCTGAAGTTGAAGCGCTCTTTCTTGTTGCTCTAAAGCTTTGGTATTTTGTTCTAATTGTTTGCCCTGCTGCATATACCCTAAAATCAACCAAAAGAAAGCAACGGGTGCAAAAACACCAGCTAAAAAATCTCCAAACTCATTCAAAGACTTCGGATGTTCTAAGCCTGTAAAAAGATAAATAAATACAATAATTGCAATCCAAATTACTGTAACAAGAATTCCAATAGTTAAACTTCTCTTATTCATAGATTTTAAAGAAATGAATTCTAAATTTATGTTTTATTTAAATTTAAATAGATTATTAATAAACAGTCAAATTTAAAAATATCTTATCTATCAAATAAAAAACCGATGCTTTCGCATCGGTCTCTTTACATTACCAACAGGTTTGTTAGTTCTGCATTAACACTTAAATAGTTTCAAGCGTAGCATTAAGCGTTGAGCTTGGACGCATTACAGCACTAACCTTCACAGGATCTACAGCATAGTAACCACCAATATCAGCAGCTTTACCCTGTACTTCACTCAATTCAGCAAGAATTTTTTGCTCATTTTCAACTAAAGCTTTTGCAAGAGGAGCAAACTTCGCTTTTAACTCAGCATCTTCGTCTTGAGCAGCAAGTGCTTCAGCCCAATACATTGCTAAATAGAAATGACTACCACGGTTATCTAGCTCACCAGTACGACGTGATGGAGACTTATCGTTATCGAGCAGTTTACCCGTAGCTTGATCAAGTGTTTTCGCTAGTAATTTAGCACGTGCATTATCTTCTTTAAGACCTAGCTCTTCTAAAGATACTGCAAGCGCAAGGAATTCACCTAGCGAATCCCAACGTAAGTGGTTTTCTTCAACTAACTGTTGAACATGCTTCGGCGCTGAACCACCTGCACCTGTTTCATACATGCCACCGCCCGCCATTAACGGAACGATAGACAACATTTTCGCTGAAGTACCCAACTCCATGATTGGGAACAAGTCAGTTAAATAGTCACGTAAAATGTTACCAGTTACAGAAATAGTATCTAAACCACGAGCTACACGTTCAAGCGTATAACGCATTGCACGTACTTGTGACATGATCTGAATGTCTAAACCTTCAGTGTCATGCTCTTTTAAGTACTTCTCAACTTTCTTGATCAACTCATTTTCGTGTGGACGATATGGGTCAAGCCAGAAAATTGCAGGCATACCAGAGTTACGCGCACGACTTACTGCAAGTTTTACCCAATCGCGAATCGGTGCATCTTTCACCTGACACATACGCCAGATATCGCCTTCTTCTACATTTTGAGACATCAGTACTTCACCCGTGTCTAAATCTGTAATGTTCGCAATACCAGCTTCAGGAATTTCAAATGTTTTATCGTGTGAACCGTATTCTTCTGCTTTTTGAGCCATCAAACCAACGTTAGGTACAGTACCCATTGTTTTCGGATCAAAATTACCGTTCCACTTACAGAAATTGATCATTTCTTGGTAGATACGTGCGAAGGTAGATTCTGGCATTACCGCTTTACAATCGTAAGGTTTACCATCTGCACCCCACATTTTACCGCCACCACGAATCATCGCAGGCATTGAAGCATCTACAATTACATCATTTGGTGAGTGGAAATTGTCGATGCCTTTTGCTGAATCAACCATTGCTAATGCAGGGCGATGTTCTTGGCAAGCATGTAAATCTTCAATGATTTCTTCACGAAGTGAGGTTGGTAAAGTAGCGATCTTTTCATAAAGACCAGCCATACCGTTATTGACGTTAATACCTAACTGATCAAATAACTTGCCGTGTTTCTCAAATGCTTCTTTGTAGTAAATTTTCACACAGTGACCAAAAACGATCGGGTGTGAAACTTTCATCATTGTGGCTTTTACGTGTAACGAGAATAAAATACCTGCTTCACGGCAATCATCGAGTTGCTTCTCATAGAAGTCACACAATGCTTTTTTGCTCATGAACATTGAATCAATTACTTCGCCATCTTGAAGTGCTACTTTCGGTTTCAGAACAATCGTCTCACCACGCTTAGTAATCAATTCCATCTTCACGTTACGTGCACGATCAAGCGTCATTGATTTTTCACCATGATAGAAGTCACCTTCTTCCATGTGTGATACGTGTGTTTGAGACCACTGTTTCCATTCAGTCATCGAATGTGGATGCTTCTTCGCATAGTTTTTAACAGCAGCAGGCGCACGACGATCTGAGTTACCTTCACGCAATACAGGGTTTACAGCAGAACCAAGACATTTACCGTAACGAGTCTTGATTTCTTTCTCTTCATCCGTAGTAGGATTTTCTGGATAATCAGGAATTGCATATCCTTTAGACTGTAACTCTTTGATACATGCTGTCAATTGAGCAACAGATGCACTGATATTCGGCAGTTTGATGATATTCGTATCTGGATCTTGAGTAAGGCGACCAAGCTCTGCAAGGTTGTTAGCTACCTTCTGCTCATCACTTAAGTAGTCCGAAAATTCTGCAAGCACACGCGCTGCAACAGAAATGTCACTCTTGACAATTTCTATGCCAGCTGGCTTAGTAAAGGTCTCAATGATCGGCAGTAGCGAGTAAGTCGCCAATAACGGCGCCTCATCAGTCAGTGTATAAATGATTTTTGACTTTCCACCAGCCATATATAGCCCCTTGTGTTAAATTGAGTTTTTAGAAGCGAGCTTTTGGCCCAGCCTCTGCGAACCGGTTTGCTTGATTTAGGCCTGAGAGTATCAGTCTTGATCGCATCTCAGTCAACGCAATATCCTGTGATAACGACATTTCGCTACGAAATAGTAGTTGTGAGCTTAGGCATTTAGCCTTGCGAACCGGTTAGCTTAAATAAAACATGAGATTATCAGGATTCACCCTAAGCCAGTCAATGTCATATCCTGTGATAACGACATTTCTTTAAGAAATACTACAAAACATATACTCTTCGTTATTTTAGAATTTGAAATAAATTTACAAATTATTATTTATTTCAATAATTTAATAGAAAAAAAAGAAACACCGCTCAAGGCTGTGATCTTGAGCGGTGTCTCTTTGAAAGCTTGGATAAGACTAAAGTTTTAGCCATGCATCCAGTTTGTTTTGATCTTCAATATTGAGTTCAACAGTCGCTAAGGTGTTTTCCCCTGCTATGAGCTCAAATTGCAATAACTCATCTCTACGAAATGCGTATGCATTATAAGTCCCTTGCTGTTTAGCATACTTAGATAGTAGTTTTTCAGAAGCTTTTAAGCCATCGATTGCAATGATCACATCATTTGCAGATAAGCCTGCTTTTGCTGCAGCACTTTCTCGACGAACATTTTGAATAACAACACCTTCAGCTTTGTCAGTAACTTTTAAGCCGAATGGCAATGCTTTGTCATTTTTAAGCGTATAGCTCAAACCAAACTCAGGTAAAAGTTGATCTAGTGGTAATTCATCAGTGGTATTGATCAAATGATTAATCTGTTCAATCCAATTATCACCAGTCAATTCATTACATAACTCAAAAATCGTGCGATCATTAACTTGTATGCCATTTTGAGTATTTTCATACAAACGACGCATAAGCGCATCTAGATTTGAACCACGTAAACGTAAACCCAAATCTAAACACAATGCGACTAGACTACCTTTGTTGTAGTAACTCGTTCCTGCATTATTTGAGTTTTCATCCTGACGATAGAATTTAATCCATGCATCAAAACTTGACTCAGAAACAGATTGAATAAAACGTCCAGGATTCTGTAGATAACGGTCAATTTGAGCTTTTAATAAATCAAGATAAGACTTTTGTGAAATGACGCCACTACGCAACAAAATTAAATCATCGTAATACGAAGTAAATCCTTCAAAGATCCACAACAAACTGGTGTATGACTCTTTGTGTAGATCGTAATTTGCGAAATTCTCTGGACGAATAAATTTAACTAACCATGAATGGAAATACTCATGGCTACATAAACCCAAAAAGCGCTGATAGTCTTTTGATGGTTCTTCTGGTTCATTTGCTTTAGGCAAATCATCACGAGGTGTGATTAAGCTTGTGCTATTACAGTGCTCTAAACCACCATAACTATTGCCTGTTGCCATCGTCATAAAGGTATAGTTTTTAAAAGGTGCTGAACCAAACATATCTATTTCAGTACGGCATATTTTTTCAATATCTGCCTGAAGACGATTTAAATTAGTCGCGTGTTTGCCTGAAATCACAAACTCATGTGGGATACCATTTGCATCAAAGCTAAATCGGCTTTGTTCTGCTAACTCAAATGGGCTATCGATTAGCTGATCGTAACTCTCTGCTTTTAAAGTAAAACGCCCCTTAACAAGACTCTTTGAAACTAGACCTGTTGCCAGTTGGAAATGCTTTAATTCGCTTGGTAGAAATAATTCTACTTCACATGGCGCTTGTTCTTGATCTTGGAGACCTAGACAAACACACGCTGGGTTTACGTATAGTCGTGTTTGATCAACATAAGCACCACGTACGGATAAATCATATGCGTAGACATCATATTCAACAGTAATAAGCTCATGATCAGTATTAAACAAACGCCAGCGATTTTTCTCTGTTTTTTTAATTTTTAATAAGCGCCCAGCTTCGTCAGAAGCTTTTACCGATTCGATATGCTTAGAAAACTCACGAATCAAATAACTACCAGGAATCCAAGTCGGTAACCATAATTCTTGATTAGGGTTAGCCAGAAAACGAAGGGTGACGTGAATCAGATGTTGGCGATAATCGTCGAACTCAATTTGATAGTGCAACATAATTTAAGATCATAAAAATAAGAACGGTTTCACACAGCTTAGCATTTTTTTACAAAGTCATGCGTAGATGTCGTAATTGTCAGCAAAAGTGGCTGGATTCTCCACTAAAAAAGTCATAGGATGCTTTTTTCGCATTCCATGCCCATGGATCGGCTGCTCAAGGTGTACTCGTGAAATTCATCCTCTCCCTCTTTACGTTCTTTAGCCTATTGTGTGTAAATCTTGCACATGCAAGCTTACTCAAAATATCGCCTGAAACGGTCGAAGCACAAGCATGGTCTATTGTCGATGCGCAGTCTGGACAAATTATTGCCGAGCACAATAGCCACGTTCAACGTGCCCCTGCTTCACTCACTAAGATGATGGTTGCTTATATCGCATTAAAAGAAATTGAGGCAGGAAAATTACGTAAAGAAGATATCCTAACGGCTACACCTGTTGTAAATACGGTCATGTGGGATGAGTCCCAAATGTATTTAAAAACGGGCGAAAAAATTTCAGTTGACCAACTACTGGCAGGACTCATTGTCATGTCTGCAAATGATGCAGCTGTTACACTAGCCGAGAAAATCTCAGGTAGCGTCCCTCAATTTGTTGCTCGTATGAATCAAGAAGCACAAGCTCTTGGGATGAAAGATACACATTTTAGTAATCCTGCTGGAATTACAATGCCTGATCACTATTCGACAGCAGCAGATTTAGGTTTATTAGCCAAAGCCATCGTTCAAGATACGCCTGAATATTTATATTATTCAAAAATGCCTAGCTTCAGTTATAACCAAAGATTCCATCATGCAACCAACCTCGCACTCAAAATGGATCCGACCGCAGATGGTCTCAAAACAGGTTATACCAAAGCTGCTGGTTATAATTTGGCACTAACAGCAGAGCGTCCAACATTCAATCCTGATGTCGAGAAACGCCGTTTAATCGTTGTGGTTTTAGGGACACCTAGCGCTGTAAAACGTGCTGAAGTCGCACACAAGTTAATGAATCTCGCATTTACTTATACACGGGATGAAGTTGTAATCCCCAAGCACCGATTAATTGCAGAACTTCCTGTAATTCGTTCAACGCTAAAAATGTTCAGAGTAGAAACACAACAACCTACTATTGTGACAACTTCTCTTTATGATCGACCGATGCCTATTGATCTGAATACATTTAATCTTTTAACTCAGCGCATCCACCTAGTTGACGCAAATCAATTGGTCACTACAGTTGAACCGCTCCAAAGCACCAATACACATATCAATATTGAATTGAATGAACAGCATTTGACAGCGCCACTGATGCAAGTCATGAACTTAGCGACAGTTTCGGTTTATCAGAATAATCAATTGATCCGAAGTCTACAGATTGAAAATGATGTACAAATTGAAGAAGCTAATATTTTTCAAAAAATTATGATCTGGTTTTCTAATTTATTTTCATTTTTTTCAACAAATGACAGTCAGAGTGCCAAACTCTACCCATTAAATCAAGGGTAGAAACTCGACTATTTTTCTCAAGATTAACCATAGAATCCAGTGAAAAGGATGGCATAATCGGACCATCCTTTCACAAAAATAATTAGGTTGATCATGAGCAAAACCTTACATCATATCGTGATTGTGGGTGGTGGCGCAGGTGGTTTAGAGCTTGCAACACAGTTAGGTGAACGTTTTGGCAGACGAAAGAAAGCTAAAATTACCCTAGTTGACCAAAACCTCACTCATATTTGGAAACCTCTACTACACGAAATTGCCGCTGGCTCGCTTAACCCCCACGAAGAACAAACCAATTATTTTGCACATGCAGAAAAACATCACTTTGAGTTTGTACTCGGTAGCCTTGTCGCAGTTGATAAAGATCAAAAACAAATCACGCTTTCCCCTCCTCAGCTTTCTAAAGAACACACCCCTGTTATTCAAGATCTCAATTATGACACCTTAGTTCTCGCCGTTGGATCTGTGTCGAATGACTTTGGAACTGAAGGCGTACGTGAATATTGTCACTTCTTGGATAGCCGACAACAAGCAGATGTATTCCAACAAGATTTATTCCACCTTTATATCGAAGCTCAAAATCAGTCGAATGAACGTGCTTTAAATATCGGTATTGTTGGAGCTGGCGCTACAGGTGTTGAACTTGCTGCCGAGTTGATTGAAACAACGAAAAACTTTTATCGTTACGGCTTGAAGAAAATCGACCCAAAACAAGTCAAGATCACTTTAATCGAAGCCTCAGATCGCATCTTACCCGCATTGAATGAGAAGACGGCTGCACACAGCGCCAAGCAACTCAAGAAAATGGGTATTGATGTTTTGACTGAACATAAAGTTCAAAAAGTAGATGAGTCAAACGTTTATTTTAGTAATGGTGAGGTTTTACATTCAGACATTACCGTTTGGGCTGCTGGAGTTAAAGCACCTAAAATCTTAGAAACACTTCATGACTTTAAGCGTGACAAGATTAACCGTTTGATGGTTTATGCAACACTACAAACTCAGACTGATCCAAATGTATTCGCTTTTGGTGATTGTGCAAATTGTCAGCTAGATGCTCGTCAACCGCCACTCGGACCTCGTGCTCAAGTCGCTAGTCAACAAGCAACTTTTTTAGTTGATGCTATGGCAGCGCGTATTGCAAGCACACCACAACCGATGTTCAGCTTTAATGATAAAGGTTCATTGGTTTCGTTAAGTCGTAATCAGGCTGTGGGTGAATTACTCGGCGATGTTAGCGTTCAAGGGTTTATTGCAAAAACCATGTACGTTTCCCTTTATCGACTGCATCAAGCCAACATTCACGGCTACACACAAGCAGGCATGCTGACGATGAAAGATTTTCTAACTCGTCGTGTACGTCCAAAAATTAAGCTTTATTGAGTTGAAATCTTAAATTTCGTTCCCATTTATAACGAAATAGTTTCAAAAAGTGGAAAATAGTCAACAAAATCTATTTTTCACTTTATGATATACATCTAAATTGATTGAATGGATCAGACAACATGACTGCTATTGCAAATAACCACGTGGTTTCATTCCACTACACTTTAACAAACGCTGAGGGTGAAACACTTGATCAATCTCAAGGTGAACCACTTGCATATTTGCACGGCGCAGGCAACATCATCCCTGGTCTAGAAAATGCTCTTACAGGTAAAACTGTTGGTGAAAAATTCACTGTAAACGTACCTGCTGCTGAAGGCTACGGTGAATATAACCCTGATCTAGTTCAAGAAGTTCCAGCTCAAATGTTCCAAGGCGTGGATAACATCCAAGCGGGCATGCAGTTCCAAGCTCAAACTGATGATGGCGTTCAAATCGTAACTGTTAAAGCTGTTGAAGGTGACAACGTTATCGTTGATGCGAACTTCCCATTAGCTGGTCAAGATCTTACTTTCGAAGTTGAAATCGTTGAAATTCGTGATGCGACTCAAGAAGAGTTAGATCACGGTCACGTACACGGTGTAGGTGGTCACCACCACTAATTCCTCTGTGAATTAGAACATCTCAAAAAGCAAAGCCTCGGCTTTGCTTTTTCTTCACACAAGCACCTATAAAATATAAATAATAATTTTTAAAGAACTTTATAGAATTGCTATGTCAAATACTTATCAATTAATCTGGTTCCGCCAAGACCTCCGCGTCCGTGATCAGGCTGCTTTATGGCATGCCCGTCAGAATGGTCCATGTATAGCGATTTGTATTCTGTCACCTGAACAATGGAAACGTCATGACGATGCGGATATTAAAATTGATTTTTATTTGCGCCAACTTTTTGAGCTAAAAACAGAACTTTCCAAACTACAGATCCCTTTACTCATATTTACTGTGCCTCTTTGGGATGACATTGCGGAGTTTTTTGTTGATCTCGCAGAAAAATTACCATTTGAAAATGTGTATGCCAATATTGAATTTGGCTTCAATGAACTCAAACGCGATAATGAAGTACAACAAAGTTTAAATCGTCAAAAAAAAGAACTGATACTGTTTCAAGATCGAACGCTGTTTCCAGTTGCAAGTATTCGAACTCAATCGAATCTACCCTATCAAGTTTTTGGTGCTTTCAAAAAAAGTTGCTATCAACGCTTAGAACTCGGTTTACCTCAGTGTTATCCAATCCCAGAAACCCAAGCACCCATAGAGTTTGATTTTTGTCAGCTACACCAAACAGATTTACAGCACATCCAAAATCACTATGCTGACAAAATTAAAGACAAAAATGCGAGTGAATGGCGAGTGGGTGAAAAACATTCGAGAAACCTACTCAATCAGTTTGTTGAAAAACGAATTATTCAATATAACGCTTTACGGGACTACCCTTCGGTTAAAGGAACTAGTCAACTTTCTGCTCATTTAAATATTGGAATTATTTCAATTCGTCAGTGCATTCAAGCAGCATTTAGACATCAACAAGGTGATTTTGTTATCCAGTCCGAAGGACAACAAACGTGGTTAAATGAATTATTATGGCGTGAGTTTTATCAACATATATTATTTGATTTTCCACAAGTTTCTAAACACTTGCCTTTTAAAGCTGCAACACAGAATGTTCAATGGCGTGAAGATAGCGAAGGTTTTGAAAAATGGAAACAAGGACAAACAGGTATTCCGATTGTTGATGCGGGTATGCGTCAACTTCTTTCTACGGGTTGGATGCACAACCGAGTTCGCATGATTTGCGCAATGTTCCTGACTAAAAATCTATTAATTGATTGGCGTAAAGGTGAGCAATGGTTCATGCAAAACCTGATTGATGGCGATCTAGCTGCAAATAATGGCGGTTGGCAATGGTGTGCATCCACAGGAACTGATGCAGCTCCCTATTTCAGAATTTTTAATCCAATTAGCCAATCGCAAAAGTTCGATGAAAATGGCGTTTATATTCGACGTTGGGTACCAGAACTAACTCAACTAGATGCCAAACGCATTCATGAGCCTTATGCCCAAAATACCGCATTGAAATTAGATTATCCCCATCCAATTGTTGACTTAAAAACCAGTCGAGAACGTGCTATTCAAGCTTTCCAAGCATTATCATAAACTAGTCCAATAGCCTTCTTACACTAAAAAGAACCGTTTAGCTAAGAAGGCTCGTTTACATAACTTAAAATAATCTTCCATAATTGCTACTTCCTTGTTTACATTGTTGTATAGAAAAGTAAATTTATTTAATTTTAATACTTATAACGAGTAGATTTATAAAAAAACCTCTCATAAAACATATGAATAGAAACTTTAATTATGCAAACGACACCTGCACAAACCTTAATGCTCTGGATCATTACCGCACATCTCTTCATTGCGATTGTGGCATATGAGTGGTTGCCTGCAACTTACCGAGGTGGATGGATTCTAATTATTGGACTTTTAGTACTTGGGGCATTTGTTAATATCGGAGCAGCATTAATCATTGGATTGATCGCATTTTTGGCTGTCGCTGTATATTTTATGTTTGATTTAGCAGGTCAAACACACATTGAAAGACAACTCCTGCTTTTGTTTATCATTCCTATGGCACCACTATTTCTAAGTGCGGTTCGCCATAATATTGCAAATGCGCTAAAACGATTTAAAGCAATTCAAAGTTACGAAAAAAACTATCGTCATGATATTTTCCCATTAAGTTCATTACAACATTTTAAGCATGAGTTTCATAAACTTTTGAGGATATCAGGTACTCAAACGTATTTTATCTACGACATTCAGATTAGTAATGCGGTATTAATTCAAGAAATGCTAGGTGAGGATATTTGGAAGCAAACTCAAAATAAAATTCTTAATATTCTAAGCAAATCGCATCAATGCGGTGATGTAAATTATCATTTCATCGATGGTGATCTAAATGAAATTGCCAGCATTGTAATTCCAGCAGAAACAACGGATAAGCTACCAGATTATATTGAAGAATTAAAACAATTACCTAGCGTTAAACTCAAAGTCGATAAGCAATTACATACTGTTCCTAACATTCAGGAGCAATCCTAATGTCAATGATCATGAATATTTGTGGTTTCCTAATCGCAACCCATCAATATCCAGATCCAACTTTGGAGTATTTCTATCGTCAATACTACGGTTGCTATATTCGTACAGTTGAAAGGTCGACTCCAACATTACACTCTCCTCTAGAAATTGCAATGATCGTACCTCAACAGCAACATTGGTGGCCTGTTTTTACGATCGATCAAGCTCAATCTCCTAGTTTTAAACGTATTATTGAACAAGGTATCAAACCAGGAATCATTCTTCCTGATCAGCATTTTAGCTTTAGACAATATTTCAAACTTAAAAAAGCCGTTGAGCAAGGCGCTATTCCTATCGCTATTTATCAGGTTGAACAACCAAATTATTTTGCTGCAAGAGCAACCTTTTCTACAGCCTTAGGTCTCCGTCCTTTAATGGCGCTCGTGCAATCAGGTTGGGATGAAAATTTAATCTCACAACCCTCGGGCAGTTATTTGATTCAAACTCAACTGAATGCAGCATTACCATTACCCGCCCGTGAAATTAAGTATCAACAACAATATTTCTATAACACAAATATCTACACAGGTTTTGAAGCAGGTTATCAAGTTGTGATTAATCCACCATCGGATGCCCCCTTAATGAATATCAAGTATCCACAAATGGGGATTCAATGGAAACTCAATAGCATCGACTATCAAAGCTCAGTTGACGGTATTGATACGAGCATATTGGGATATTTATTTATTGTTTTGAGCATAGTGATTATTCCACTCGATTTTATTTTCGCGACAAATTATCCCAACATATTGAGTACCTTTGGTAGTTCAATTTCATGGCTCTCATTATTTCTAGGTGGCATTCTGCTGTTGCTTTTGATTGCCGCCATTATTCGAAAGGTGCGTGCCAATGCCAGCAATTGATATTTTATTTTTAGTCGGTTTTTTGGGTATTTGGATTCCACAGGCTTTTTGGGCTTGGCTCAGTTATCAAGCGTGGAAATATTCAAAAACTGCAGCAAAAGAACTGGAAAACCTACCTGTTCCTGAACGATGGCCAGTTTTGAGTGTCTTGATTCCTGCTTATAACGAAGGTGTTGTAATTGAAGATACTTTGCATGCAATCGCACAACAAGATTATCCAGCACATGCCTATGAAGTACTACTCATTAATGATGGCTCGAAAGACAATACTTTAGAAATTGCAGAGCGTATGGCAGGGATATACCCCTGCATTAAAATTGTCAATGTACCCAAAGGTATGGGGGGTAAAGGAAAATCAAGAACACTTAATAATGGTCTACCCCATGCAAAGGGTGAATTAATTGTTGTCTATGATGCTGACAGTACACCTGAGCCTGACTGTGTTCGTTTGCTAGCCCAAACCTTATTAGCAGATAGAAAATTAGTGGCAGTTAATGGGAAAGTACGCACTCGTAACTGGCGCGATAGCATTCTTACACGTTTTATTGCAATTGAATTCATTTTTTTCCAATGGATTTTCCAAGGTGGCCGATGGCAACGTTTCGAACTATCGACACTTATGGGCACGAATTATGTGATTTGGCGTGATGCTCTCGAAACACTAGGCGGCTTTGATGAAAAGTCCTTAGTAGACGACACCGAAATGAGCTTCCGAATTTTCTTAGGTCAAAAACGAATTAAATGGGTTCCTTATGCGATCGGTTGGCAACAAGACCCTCCCTCTTTAAGTGTATTTATCAAACAACGTTCACGTTGGACTCAAGGTAATTTTTATGTGACTAGTAAATACTTACCCATCGCATTACGTAGACCATTTCCGATTGGCATCGAAATTTTTAACAACATCATGTGTTATGTAATGTTTGTTCCAGCACTTATCTGGAGCCATATTACACTCGCTTTAGGACTTTTAGGCATAGCTGATATAACTGTTCCTGGTCCTTTCACTCAACTTTGGGCGCTCTCGTTTTGCTTATATGTTGCGCAAATGTGGTTTACTTTGTCATTAGAAAAAGCAAAAGCTGAGTTATACATTTATTCAGTCTTATCCTATGTAAGTTATTCCCAAATTTTCTTGTTTATTGTCTTTAAAGCTGCCTATGAAATGATCAAAAACAAGATTCAAGGAAACACCTTGCAATGGTACAAAACTGAACGTAGTAAAGAGAAAAAGTAATGAAAATAGAACTTAAAACAAATCACCTTTTCCAAGCACTGCTTGCTAGCTCTGTTTTTTTTGCTGCGCCCTTAAGCATGGCTGAAATTTGGAATTTTGAAGATATCAATACATCCAATAAATATACTGTTGAGCCACACTATTTCTATGTCGGAAAAGGTTCAGAATGGAAAAATACGACCTTTTCTACACAGTATGCGACTGAAAACAACACCACTTTATTGGTCAAATATGATGATAAATTAATTTATAACACGACGTTAAATGGTGCTGGACAACTTTCATTTAATATTCCAGCGAGTAAAAGCGGCTTTCATCGTTTAGATTTTATTTTACAGCAGTATTCTCCACCAACTTCTCCTGCCGCCAATCGAGTTACGTTCTGTTCTGAAGATGTAGATCAGGTAACATATCTAAGTAACTCAAAAATTGAGTACACGCGTCATCGCCCTATATATCGTCTAAAGGATTTGCCAGACGCACTATTTAACCCTCAAATTGTACGATCCGCCCCATTCGTTGGGGTATTAAAATTTAACCCTGATCAGATCATTGAATCATCAATGTTAGCTCGTTTGACCAGTTCATGGTCATCGGTCACACCGATTCGTTGGTTTGAACAAAGCGCTCCTGCTAATCAAACAGCTAATTTTGTGATTGAAACAATATATTCCTCTACACCGCTTAAAGGTGGTGCTTATGCACAAATATCAGCAGCAAATGAACTCCCAATCTTACAAATCACTTACCATAAACCTGAAGAATTAATCGCAGCAATTCACGGTTTAATCAATCCTAGTTATTTAACACAACTTGATACTTCTGCAACTGCACTACCAATTCAACTTTCTGCACCGAAGTGGGCAGAATTAAAAAATATAAAAACCTTAGCAGATTTAGGAATTGAAGATTTTCGACTCAATCAAGCAGAAAAGAATTTATATTTAGATTTCCCTGCTGTATGGCAACCTACGGACATTTTACAGGGACAAATTGCATTACGAGTACAAAGTGGTTTACTTGAAGGTTCCAATATAACGGCTTGGATTGATAATGGATTAGCTGGAAGTTTAAAAACGGCTGAACTTGATTCTGATCCTGTCAATCGACAATTCAACTTCTTCGCAAAAACAATCTCCAAAGATACTAATTTTAATCTTCGTCTTGAAAACTCAATTATTGCAAATGCTCAATGCTTACCGAATGCTCATGGATCACTTTGGATAGATGCAAATAAATCTAACATTCAACTGCCTCATAAAATTAAGAATGGTGTTTCTGCACTTTCCATGACCTTCGCTAGTAATCCAACCATTGCAATAGACCGTAATTCTGGTGCCTTAGGTATGGCGATTATCACCAGTCAAGTTGCAAAAAATATGTTGATGACAGCTGCACCTGTGCCTCTTGATATTGTTCGCTACAGCTCAACTCAACCAGAACTCATCAACATTCAAGTCAATCCTAATATTTACCGCCAGCAAGTTTTGATGCACCAAGACTCAATTTATCAACCAGCTGCGCAAAAAGGCTTTATCGTAAGTTTTGAAAAAAACCGCTTTTATATCATTACGGACTCAGCCCAAGGCGCACAAAGTTTTATGCGTTTATGGGGCAAAATCCAACATAGTATTCCAAATAACGTAAGCAAACTTTTTGTTTCTGAAAATGGTCAAATTCATGTACTACAAAAAATTATTGTAGGAAATCAGAAAGCGCCTCTCGTTCAGCAATCTTCATTTTTTATTGTTGTGCTTGTGATCTCAACACTACTTATATTGGCTATCTTCTTTTGGTACTGGCGAAAAAATCGAAATGCTAAAAAACATAATGATTAAACCGATGCATTTAAGCATTTTATTTGCTGTTGCAATGATCTTTACAGGTTGCATGAATGTGGCGGAATCTACAGCATCCGCCCCTCATATTGAAGGCATGTTTTGGCAACCTGACTTAGCAACATCTCCACCACATGGGAATTGGGAGTTACTCGGTGTAACAACTTTTGTTCCCCAATGGTCAGTTGTGCAATCTAAATCTTGGCTATCACATGATATTGGTTTTCCGAAATGGGAGAACCAATTTGATCTAAATGAACTCCAACAAGAACCTTGGGCAAAGAATATTATTCTTGGGCTCGCTGGAGAATACAATGAAACCGTTGCACGCTCGAATATACAATCCCTTGCTCAAGACTCAATTCAAATTGTTCAAAACTCGGATAAAACATTATTAAAAGGTTACTATTTTCCAGTCGAAGCCGATCCAACTTGGCTACATGTTGATGCACTTGCTCAAGCAGTCAAACAACTCCCTACTCCTCGTTGGATTAGTATTTACAGCGGTGAACAAACATCTAAATATTTAGATGTTTGGTTAAAAAGCTGGCTACCAGAACAAACAGGGGTATTTTTCCAAGATGGTGTTGGCGTTGGAACACGTAATCCACAAGAAGCTAAAGAGTTACTGGTTAAATTGCAAAATGAGTTTGGCAAAGAAAATATTATTATTGTCTTAGAGGCATTTCGACCTGCGAAATATGGACAATTTCGTGCTGCCTATCCTTGGGAAATCATTGAACAATTGAAAGCCTATGAAGGCCAAAGAGTTTATATTTTTGATGGTCCTCACTATATGAATCGTTGGACTGTATATGCCGTAGCGCTGTGGTATAAGTTACATTACAACTCATCTTCACCACAGACCACAGCCTAAATCATTCGTCTAAAGCAATTTGATCCAAAATTCTTAATGAAGCTTTACCGTCACCAAATGGATTTGGTGCCTCTGCCATTTTTCGGTAATGTTCAGCATCCGTTAACAATTTCTCAGATTCTTGAATAATTTTTTCTTGATCTGTTCCAACTAAAATACCTGCTCCTACCTCAACCACTTCAGGTCTTTCAGTGGTGCCACGTAAAATCAAAACAGGTTTATGAAATGATGGACTTTCTTCTTGTAATCCACCTGAATCCGTCAAAATAAACTCAGCTTTATCAATAACAGCAAGTAAACTTGGATAATCAAGTGGTTTAACTAAATGTATTTGTGGATGATCACTAAATTTAGCATGTACAACATCATGTACAGCAGGATTTAAATGAACAGGCCATACAAAATGAACATCCTTAAATTTAGTAGCAATATGTTCAACTGCATGGCAAATATTCATTATACCTTCACCAAAATTTTCACGTCGATGAGCAGTAATCAAAACCACACGATCTTTTTCTGAAAAATTGAGCTGATGTTGTTTTAAATAGTTTAGTTCTGCTGCATCTTGATGAATTAACGCGCGCCCCAAATAAACTGCATCAACCACAGTATTACCTGTAACTGTAATGTCTTTAGCAGGTATATGTTCTTGCAATAAATTTTGCTTTGATTGCTCAGTGGGAGCAAAATGCCATTTTGTAATGCGGGAGACTAGTTGACGATTACCTTCTTCAGGAAATGGATGATCAAGATCAAAAGATCGCAATCCTGCTTCAACATGAGCAACAGGTATTCTCATGGAAAATGCTACCAATCCAGCTGCTAATACGGTACTCGTATCACCTTGGATTATGACTGCATGACGCTGTTTTCCATCAGTCAATATCGTTTCGAGCTGAGTGAGACCTTGAATAAGCAGTTGATTCAAACTTTGACCAGCATTCATCATTTTTAGCCGATGTGTGATTTTAATTTGAAAAAAGTCAATTGCATCACGGACGAGTTCATCATGCTGTCCTGTGAATATCACTTCTACATCAAAACGTGAATCTTGCTGAGCTTTTAAAATTACAGGCGCCAATTTAATTAATTCAGGACGCGTACCAAAAACAATTGAGATTAATTTTTTCATTATTAGAAATCCTTATAGAAAACAAGTTCAGTACGGGTGTTGTTATAGTTTTCTGTACCATCTGCGAATGCATCTTTAAAATAATGCCCATATAAACGTTCAACTCGTAATTTTACTGGAAGGTAATTAAATGGTTGCCATGCAACGCCTGCACCATATTCAAATAAATTATTGTAATTCTCACCTTTAGAATCAGCTAAAGTATGCAACTTTCCATAAGCTTGTACTGTACCTAACTCACCACGATAAACATTCAAACCAGATCTCAGTCTAAAATCAGCTATCACGTTGTAATCTTCACGAGAATAACTCGCAACATTCCCATATAAATCCGTGAAATAATCATTCCAAACAGTCCTCTGCTCCAGTGCGGGATTTGCATACCATTCTTGATATCCCGTTACACCACCAACAACACTTTCACGGAATTTATCACGATTACGATCAATTAGATCATAACTACCACCTACTTCTACATATGCACGAATGGGTAGTGAAATCCACGGTTGATAATTTGCTCCAACTCCAACCGTTACAGCATTTTCATCAATAATCTCAGGACGTATACCACCTTTAGATTTAGTATCTCGATTCAGATTCAAGAAACCATAGATTTGAGCACGACCATTTTGTAAGTTTTTCCCATAACGCATTTTTAAAGGAAATATAAAATCATCGTAACGAGATTCGTAAGATGGAGCAAAATAAATATCTTTGAAAATAGGCTTCACTTGAGGTCCACTCAAATTCTTAACTGCCTCTTGAGCTTTAGTTGCGATCTCTATATCAGATGATTGAGTTAAACTTTTAAAAATGGGTAAAGCATCGTTGTCACGTTTGAGTTGATTCAGCAAATACGCTTCTTGTAACTTGAGTTGATCCTCTTGAGGCAAAAGCTGAGATGCTTTTTGCACACTAAGTAATGCTTCATTTTGTTTATTCAGCCGAATCTGAAGGTAAGTTAAACTTTTCCAGACTTTCGCATCATTGGGTGTGAGTTCACTTAATTCCATCAGGATTTTTTCAGCCTGCTCAGGTTGACTCTGCTCAAGTTGATAAAAACGATCCCAACGATCATAAATCGGATTACCAGGCTTATAATCTGCATCCCCCTCTTGAACATACTGAGTTGTAGCTGCAAAGATATGTTGTATTGGCAACACCGAACCAATCAGAAGTAATGTAAAAATTATGGGCTTTTTCTTGGAATTGTTCATCTATTATCTCAACTCTAAAGAAACTCAAGATCAATCTTTTATTTAAAGAAGAATCAAAGCATTAAAATGTCAAATTATTCACATATTATAACCAAGAGAACATCACGGTATCGTTAAAATAAGTTATTTTATAAGTATGATAAGTTGATGAATCATTGAAAAATTTAGCAATAATCACAGATAAATGACTTTAATATTTTGAACAATATTGATTAATTAAGAGTAAGCCTATGTCACATTCACATCATTCAGAACTTCATGTTATGCAACGTTCAGGGTGGCTGCGTGCCGCAGTTCTTGGGGCGAATGATGGAATCATCTCCGTCACTAGTTTAGTTATGGGGGTAGCTGCAAGCGGTGTTAGTTCTCATACTTTATTGATTACCTGTATCGCAGGATTAATCTCAGGTGCTACATCTATGGCTGCAGGAGAATATATTTCGGTTAAGTCACAAGAAGATATAGAAACATCTGATCTTCGAAGAGAAGCTAAAGAACTTGAGAAAAACCCTCATGCTGAATTAAAAGAACTGACTGAAATCTATATCTCACGGGGTTTAAATCCTGAACTTGCACATGAGGTTGCAACTCAATTAACTGCACATGATGCACTTGGCGCACATGCTCGCGATGAAATTGGAATTCACGAAAATACAGCAGCAAATCCCCTTCAAGCAGCATTATCTTCCGCCGCATCATTTTCATGTGGTGCAGCACTCCCCATGCTCGCTATTTTATTAAGTTCAAATGAATGGGTATCAAAAACTGTTTTAATTACGGGTGTTCTGTCTTTGGCAGTTCTAGGTGCTTTATCTAGTTATTTTGCACGCACATCGATGCTTAAAGGGAGCCTAAGAATAGTGATTTGGGGCGTGATTGCAATGGCATTTTCTAGTTGGGTAGGCTCATTATTTAATGTGCAGCCCTTGTAAGATAGCCATTTTATTTTGACCAATCAATCAAACTACAAATTAATAATATATCCCAAGCATCATTAAGATTTTTTTCAAAATTAGGTGTATGATGACATATAGCAGAAAGCCTAGTTTGATGGTCTGAATTAATCAAAAACTAACTTTCTGGTTTGAGATGTCCAATGTAGAGAAGTGTCTTGATACATCGACTTGGGATATTGTTGGCTTTTGCAACAATAGCATTACAGATCGCTGTTTTTTTACAGCCTTTATTGCCAGAGGAATATCAAATTTCCCCTGCATGTGAGACTGTTTTGCTTCTGTCTACCCAAATAAAACAAAAATTACATCTACATTCGGAACAGGTTTTACACACTGATCACCACAGTTTACATCTAGATCAGCCTCAAGCAGATTCTCATTCTGATCAGCACCATCACGATCTTAATCACCAATGTCCTTTTTGTTTCTTTTATGGACACTTAGTTGCTCCACCCACACTTGGGATTAAAGAAGTATTCGTGCGTGTACAAGTCCGATACTTGCATTTGTATCAAGTATTTATTGGTTTCTTCTTTTCACTACAACGTCTATTTCTCATCCCTCAAGGTCGAGCCCCGCCCTCCACGTTCTCAATGTATTCATTTATTTAATCAATTATTGAGAATGTGAGTTTATCTATGCTTAATCATTTTTCTTTTGCTGATTTTCAGCAAGAGCGTGTTACACACAGCCTTAAAAAAGCACTCTTTCACTCTGTTAATCAAAATATTTTTATCAGCGAAATGGAGGATTCATCATGGATTTAGGCTTAACAGCATTAGAACTGGCACGAATCCAGTTCGCTTTTACAGTTTCCTTTCATATTATTTTTCCTGCAACCTCGATTGGTCTCGCTTGTTTTCTCGCTGTACTAGAGTGGAAATGGCTTAGAAGTCACAATCCAATTTATCAAGATTTATATAAATATTGGTTAAAAATTTTCGCTGTCACTTTTGGTATGGGTGTCGTTTCTGGGGTAGTCATGAGCTATCAGTTTGGCACTAACTGGAGTGAATTTTCTCGGATTGCGGGCAGTGTAACTGGCCCACTGTTAACCTATGAGGTGCTTTCTGCCTTTTTCCTAGAGGCAGGCTTTCTCGGCGTCATGCTATTTGGCTGGGGGCGTGTCAGTGAAAAGGCACACTTTTTTGCTACATTTATGGTTGCTGTAGGTACATGTATTTCAATGTTTTGGATCTTATCTTCAAATAGTTGGATGCAAACACCTCAAGGTTTTGCAATAGAAAATGGCATTATTGTGCCGACTGATTGGTTTGCCATCGTATTTAATCCTTCCTTCCCTTACCGATTTGCACATATGGCTGTTGCAGCTTTTCTAGTTTCAGCTTTGGTTGTTGCAGCAACTGCTGCTTGGCATCTATTACGTGGTCGTCGGGATGCTTTAATTAAAAAATCATTTTCTATGGCTATGTGGATGATTCTATTTGCTGCACCTGCACAAGTTTTGATTGGAGATCATCACGGTCTAAATACTTTAAAGCATCAACCAGCAAAATTAGCTGCAATGGAAGGACATTGGGAAACCAATGTAGATGAAGCGATGCCTCTGTATTTATTTGGTATCCCTGATATGCAAGCTGAAACGACCAAATATGCAGTTGGGATTCCTTATCTAGGTAGTCTCATTTTAACTCACAGTCTAGATGGTCAAGTTAAAGGTCTTAAAGAGTTTGCACCAGAAGATCGTCCAAATTCGACTTTGGTATTTTGGAGTTTCCGTATCATGGTGGGTCTCGGCACACTCATGGTTCTACTCGCTTTGATTGGTTTTTTACTTCGCAAGAAGCAACAGTTATTCGAGAAAAAGTGGTTCCATAAATTTGCATTAATCATGGGACCTACAGGCTATATCGCATTGTTAGCAGGATGGTTTACGACCGAGCTAGGTCGCCAACCATGGGTTGTTTATGGTGTGTTACGAACCAAAGATGCGCTGTCTAGCGTATCAGCTGATCAAGTCGGTATTACCCTGATTATTTTTGTCATTGTTTATACTGTTGTATTTGGTACAGGCATCTATTACATCTTCAAACTCATGCACAAAGGACCACAATTTATTCATACACCGATAGAGGAACAAGGTGGTGTTGGGCATTTTAAAACACCAATGCGCCCACTCAGTGCAGTAGATGAACGTCTTGAATCCAATGATCATGAGAAAGGAGAATAAGCATGGATATTTCACTGATCTGGGCAATGATTATTGCATTAGGTGTTTTGATATATGTTGTTCTAGATGGTTTTGATCTTGGCATCGGTATTTTGTTTCCCTTTATTCAGGATAAACAAGAACGTGATGTCATGATGAATACGGTTGCACCTGTTTGGGATGGCAATGAAACATGGATGGTATTAGGAGGAGCAGGTCTTTTTGCTGCCTTCCCAATCGTTTATGCCACTGTGCTTTCTGCCTTATATATGCCGATTACGCTCATGGTGATTGCCCTTATTTTTAGGGGTGTCGCTTTTGAGTTTAGATTCAAGGCCAATCGTACCAAAGCACTCTGGGACTTTGCATTCATCGGAGGTTCCACGATTGCTAGTTTTCTCCAAGGAATGATTTTAGGTGCATATATTCAGGGCTTAAAAACTGAAAATGGAATATTCGTTGGTGGTAGTTTTGACTGGTTTACCCCATTTTCTATGTTTACAGGCATAGGTGTGGTCGTGATGTATGCTGCATTAGGCTGTGGTTGGTTAATTTTGAAAACTGATGATGGTCTACAAGAGAAAATGTATGAGCTGATGCCAAAATTAATTATTGCTTTATTCATTATTTTTGCTGCTGTCAGTTTATATACACCTTATAGCCAACCTGCAATTGCAGCGAAATGGTTTACTGTGCCACAACTGATTTATTTTAGCCCTGTTCCAATCTTGGTGATTATTTTTACCGTATTAACTTGGCGAGCTTGCCTAAACCGAAATGAACATAAGCCTTTTCTCTACACACTAGTGCTGATGTTCCTCGCCTACTCAGGCTTTGTGATTACTTTATGGCCCAACATCATTCCCCCATCAGTTACGATTTGGGAAGCTGCTGCGCCACGAAATAGTCAAATGTTTGCATTAATTGGTGCTGTCGTGATGATTCCGATCATTTTGGCATACACCTTTTGGGGTTACTGGATTTTTAGAGATAAAGTTCGTGTTGGTGACCAAGGCTATCATTGAGGTTAAATCAAATGAAATCTTCACAAGTAAAATGGTTTATTGGGCTTTGGTTTGTTGGCTTTTTAGGTCTAGCTTTGATCGCAGGCATATTTAAGGCTTTGCTCATGCTGGCTTATTCTTAATCCAATGTTTTGATGTTTGGCTACACAGTTAGCCAAGCATCTTTATATCTATTTAAATAACATAAGTTTTGATCATTCTTTAAAGAAATAGCCATTATTATTTGCCATTTTTTAAGCATTTAAGCTATGTTGAATAAAAATGATGTAGGTAAAGAATATGACTATTTTAGAATTATTAGAAATTAAACATCCCATTTTTATTTCACCAATGGCTGGTGTTTCCACACCTGAACTTGCAGCGGAGGTGTCTAACCAAGGCGCTCTTGGTGCTCTTGGGTTAGGTGCAAACACACCTGAAGCAGCTAAAGAACAGATTATTAAAACTCAATCATTAACTGATAAACCTTTTCAGCTGAACTTCTTTTGTCATCAATCTGAACAGCTTGATCAAGATGTATCACAACAATGGATCAACTACCTACGCCCTCATTTTGAAAAATTTGATGCACAACCACCCCAACAACTGAATTGTATATATCCTAGCTTTTTAGACAGCGATGATTATTTGGATATTGTTTTACAAACCCAACCCAAAGCTGTCAGTTTCCATTTCGGCATTCCCAAAGCTCATCAAATTTCTGCACTAAAACAAGCAGGCATTATCACCATGGTTTCTGCAACAAATTTAATTGAAGCCCAAGCCATTGAAGCTGCTGGTATAGATTTGATCATCGCTCAAGGTATAGAAGCTGGAGGACATCGCGGTATTTTTAATCAAGAATTTGATGCAGCTATTAAAACTTTTGATTTGGTGAGCTTAATTTCAAAACATTGCAAAATACCTGTGATTGCTGCAGGCGGTATTATGAATGGTGATCAAGCTAAGCAGATGCTGAAAGCGGGAGCTGTAGCTGTTCAACTTGGAACCGCATTTGTTCAATGTAAAAGTTCAAGTGCAAATGCGGCTTATCGAAAAGCATTGTTTAGTCAAAAAATCACTCAGATCAGTGCGAGTTTATCTGGTCGCCCTGCACGTGGCTTATTGGGCACATGGCATACAGAAATTGACTCACCACAGCGACCAAAAGTTCCAGCCTACCCATACACTTATGATCTAACCAAACAACTGATGGCTATTGCCAACAAACAACAAGAATTTGGCTACAATGCATTTTGGGCAGGCAGTAACGTTGCACAAATTCGTGAACTTGAAGCAGCTGATCTCATTAACCAATTGGTTTTAGAAATGAAATCATATTAAGTACTGATCAAGGCAGAATTAAAAAACCGATCTATTAAAGATCGGTTTTTTAATGCTTATTTAATCAAGTCTAACAATGTGTGTTGAGCATTATGTAGCTCCTCACCTTCCGCAGGTTTAGCGCGCTCCCAAACACCATCACCTTGCAATAACCATGCTTGCTGGTTATCTTTCAAATAGTTAAGCAGACCTTGTTGATAAATACGTTTTTTCAATGCAGGGTCTTCAATTGGGAAACAAGCTTCAACACGGTTGAATAAATTACGATCCATCCAGTCTGCACTTGAACAATAAATACGTGGATTTCCATTATTGCTAAAGTAATAAACACGGGTATGTTCTAAGAAACGTCCAACGATCGAACGGACACGTATATTTTCTGACAAGTTCGGTAAACCTGGACGTAAACAGCAAATCGAACGAATAATTAAGTCAATCTGAACACCAGCTTGAGATGCCTCATACAATTTATTGATCAATTGAACTTCAGTTAAAGCATTTACTTTGACAATGATTTGAGCTGGCTTACCTGCTTTTGCATTAGCAATTTCATCATCAATATAGTTAATCAATTGAGCATGTAAAGTAAATGGAGCATGCAAGAGCTTCTTCGGCTTCGCCATTTTGCCCATGCCAGTTAACTCTTGGAATATGCGATGTACGTCTTCACATAAATCTTTGTCTGTCGTCATCAAACCATAGTCCGTATAGATACGGGCATTGGTTGCATGGTAATTACCTGTCCCTAAATGAACATAACGGACTAGTTTATTATTCTCACGACGCACAACTAAGATCATTTTGGCATGTGTTTTGTAGCCTACGATGCCGTATACAACGACCGCACCCGCTTCTTGCAAAACGTTTGCAACCTCGATGTTTGACTCTTCATCAAAACGAGCACGCAATTCAATTACTGCTGTGACTTCTTTACCATTCCGTGCAGCTTCAGCAAGTACCTGAACAATTTCAGAATCAGCACCACTTCGATATAAAGTCTGCTTAATTGCAAGCACTTGTGGATCACGTGCTGCTTCACGTAATAATTGAATTACAGGTGCAAAAGATTCGAATGGATGATGCAGCAAAATATCTTGCTTTTGCATCGCAGAAAACACACTTTCGGATTTCTTGAATGCTTTTGGAATAATTGGTGTGTGGGAATCATATCGTAAATGTGGACGTTTAAAATTAGACAACAAACGCGCCAAATTTACAGGACCGTCTACACGATAAAGTTGTTCTTCATTTAGATCAAATTCATCTAACAAATATTCATAGATGTGTTTTGGACAATTATGAGTTACTTCTAAACGTACAGCACGACCAAAACGACGAGAACTTAACTCACCTTTTAAGGCTTTCGCTAAGTCTTCAACATCTTCATTAAGTGCTAAATCGGCATTACGTGTTACACGGAACTGATAACAACCCGTCGCTGTCATACCAGGGAATAAATCAGATACATGCTCATGAATAATCGCAGATAGCATGACATGATGTTCTTTTCCACCTGTCAGTTCATCAGGTAAACGAACCACACGCGGTAATGAGCGCGGTGCAGGTACGACAGCTAGATCAATTTGACGACCAAAAGCATCTTTACCTTCCAAGGTCACGATAAAGTTAAGACTTTTATTCACTAAACGAGGAAATGGATGCGCTGGATCAAGACTAATTGGCGTTAACACAGGAGCGACTTGCTCTTGAAAATACTTTTTAATCCATGCTGACTGTGCAGGTGTCAACTCACCACGGCGTAGGAAACAAATGTCTTCTTCACGCAACTTAGGCAAGATTTGCTCGTTTAGAATTCGATATTGTCGTTCAATTGCAGCATGAGCAGTCACAGAGATTTGATCTAAAACTTGCTTTGGAGTTAAGCCATCTGGTGTGCGACTTTCATTGCCCAGAGTTAACTGCTCCATCATGCCTGCAACACGAATTTCAAAAAACTCATCTAAATTGCGGGAAAAGATCAGTAAGAAATTCATACGTTCCAATAACGGATGAAGTGGGTCGACAGCCTGTTCCAAGACACGTAAATGGAAATCGAGGATGGATAATTCGCGATTAATATAACGATCGTTGTAACTATATTCTATTGGCGTTGTTGTCGTCACTGCCGTATTCATACTGAACCTTGTTATTTATGCATTCATCTACTGATAATTTAAGTATGCTGCAAATTTATGTCAATTTGGTAAAAAAGCCCAAAAATATTGAGCTTTTTTAATCGATCGGATTATTCTGGAAGCTGTGTTCCATTCATATATCTCAATATGACGCGTTTGCGATATTGCAACTTACGGTCATTACGATGATCTTGATAATACTTAGGATTTGGTAACAACGCTGCTAAAAATGCGGCTTGTTCACGTGTTAAGCTTTTTGAACTTTTCCCATAATAATATTGTGTTGCAGCTTCAACCCCATAAATATTTTCACCAAATTCTACAGAGTTCATATATACCTCTAAAATTCGGCGCTTTGACCACATCCGCTCCATCATCCAAGTTGCAACTGCTTCCTGTCCTTTGCGAATAAACGAACGTTGGTTGTATAAAAATAGGTTTTTTGCCAATTGTTGCGAAATCGTTGATCCACCTGCAACCACTTCACCCTTCTCATTATTACGTTCTAAAGCATGTTGGATACCTGCCCAATCGAATCCATGATGATGTACAAACTTCGCATCTTCGGCTGCAAGAATCGCGTGCTTAAAGTTGTCACTAATCTCATCATAATCTCGCCAATCTTGCTGAATTGGCTTCATATCAGACCAATAGTCCAAGCGCATAAACATTGTGGTTTCAACTGGATTGGTTCTCCACCAAACTAAACTTGCAAAGATCCAAAGTTGGATGAGGAGTATCACTCCAATAATCAACATTACTGCACGTGCTAAAAAGGCTTTCATTAAAGTGCATCACTCCTAGGGCAACGAATTCATGCTAAGCTGTTTTTTATATTGATGACTAGCTTAGACACATATGACTGACATGACACCACCACAAATCAATCAAAAGTTGAGAATCCATACATGGTGGTTTACCGCATTACTTATTGCCGTCAATGTCAGTTTATTTGGTTGGCAAATTCTTTCAGGTGTGAATATTACCGACCCTTCACCTCTAGATGCAATTGCTTGGGGTGCAGATTTTACACCACTTACATTCTTATCTCAGCCTGAGCGCCTATTCACTAGCATGTTTTTCCATTTTGGACTCATCCATCTGATGCTAAATATGTGGGCGCTTTATATTTTTGGCAGTGTAGCTGAACAACTATTTGGTCGTTCCTATTATATAGGTATGTATTTTCTTGCTGGTTTAATGGGAAGTGTATTATCGAGTTATCTCTCGATTCGAGATGCATATGATTTGCTACAAAACTTTGATCCTGCTTTATTACCTCGTATTAGTGCAGGTGCATCAGGTGCTGTTATGGGACTCGGTGCTTCATTGACCGTAATTTCATTATTGCCTCAACTCGCAAATCAACGTTTTATTCTAGATAAAAAATCATTACTGATGATTATGGCAATCAACCTTGTATTTGGTTTCACCGTATCTGGCATCAACAATGCCGCACATATCGGTGGCATGTTGATGGGTGGTTTGTTAGCGGGCTTATGGTATCTGTCTCAAAAAACACAACGAACGGGTGTATTCCAATTTATAGCACTGCTTGTTGCAGTCTCGACTTTAAGCATCTTTTATTGGTATTGCACCCGACTCAGCACAGAACTCACTCCTTTGTGGACTGAGATTCTGCGCCAAAATCAGATCAGTTTTTAAGACTGATTAATTTCTCTTAAACTTTGCAAAGGTGGTATATCACAGAGATAGCTTAAGCGATAACGACCTATCAATGTACATACCACCATCATCGTCAAAGGAAGAATAATCCAAATTTCTGGATGCCATTGAATAGCCATTTGCATTTTGTAGCTGGCGATAGCACTGATCACCTCAGCAAAAAGACACGCCACAACACCTGAGACTAATCCTATAAAACCGATTTCTAAACTCAACATGCGTTTTAATCGATTCTTAGCGATTCCAAATGATCTTAACAATGCTACTTCTCGACGACGTTCATCCATCAATACATTTAAGCACGCAATCAAGACTAAAATGCCTGACAAACCAACCAACATTGCAAGTACTGTCACGATCTGAACCAACACCGTCATCAAACGTTTCACTTCATCTAGAACACGTCCAACATCAATAAAAACAGTATTTGAAAATTGCTGAATCAACTCAACCATTTTTGCCTGATCAGTTGGCGGAACATAAAAACTACCTAAATAACTTCCAGCATTTTCATCCATCGTTTTAGGTGAAAAAATGAAAAAGAAATTGGGGCTAAAACTTTCCCATTCTACGGAGCGTAAATTAATCACGGTTGCATTCAAGCTTCCTTCAGGCAGACTAAAGCTCAGTTGATCGCCAATCTTGATTCCAAGTTCACTCGCCAATTTTTCTTCAACAGAAACTTGCCCAGTTTGAGTAAATGCTGAACGTCCTTGAGTAATCACATTATCTTTAGGGTACTCAGAGGACTGCGTAAGATTTAATTCACGACGTAATGAGTTATTTTCTTTGATCAATTCTGGAGAGAAAGCTACACCATTTTTTGAAATCAATCGACCTCGAATATTTGGATACAATGGCGTTGAACTCCAATGATTCTGTTCCAACGATTGTTTCAACAAAGGCATGTCAAATGGGGGCAGACCATACACAAATTGATTAGGTGTTCCCTCTGGAAGTTGTTGTTGCCAACGCTCAAGTAAGTCTGTTCTCAATACACTTAGTACCGTAATTAAGCTTAACCCCAATGCAAGTGCCGTAATTTGTAATGCAGTTTGATGCGGTATCCGAACATAGGCAGATAATGGGTGCTTTAATTGTTTGATCAGCTTGAGAAGCAACCAAATACCAGCATATAAGACCCCACATAGCACAAGAATGGCAGCGAGAACCATTAGGCTTAGTTGTAAATTATCACTAAGAACTAAACTAAAAATCATTAAACTGATCGTGCCGATAGCAAACATGGCTACATAGGATTTGCGTGAACGTTCTTGTTGACGAATTACGCGTATTGGTGGCGTATTTAATAACTCCCAAATACTCGGCAGTATAAAACCAATCAAAACCATTACACTGGTGAAAATAGCAATCGGTAATGCCATCAGGATATCAAATACAGCAAAACTAACTTGTAGTTGCGGAATGAGCTGCAACATCAATTGCAATAATCCATAGCCTAATGCGATGCCAATCAGGCTTCCTAATACGATGGAAATAGCACTTACCAAGGCTAACAAGCCTAAATAAGCAATCAATATATGTTTCTTACTTGAACCCAAACACCGCATCAAAGCAATATGATCTTGGTTTTGTTGTACATAACGTTGACTAGTTAGAGCAATCGCAATCCCACAAAGCAAAATAGTAAGTAAATTGGCGAGCTGTAGGAATGTATCCAAATTCTCGATTGGTTTCATTAATCGTGTATTGGACTGACTAGCATCACGCAATCGAAGTGAAGTTTGCTCTGAATTTTCTACAGATGAATTTGCATTCGGAGAGGTTTCATCCTCTTGATGAGTTTGCTGCTTATAAATCGTTTTGAATGCATTTACTTGTTCTAGCTGACCCGCCATCAATAAACGATATTCAATCCGACTCCCTACTTGTATAGCATTTGTCTTCGCAATATCCGCCTGATGAATAATAACTGTTGGTGAAAATCCAGAGAAACCTAACTCTTGATTTGAATCATGTTCAATCACGCCTGTGAAAGTAAATGTTCCATCTGCAATTGCAACTTGTTCACCTAATTTAACTTTGAGTAAATCAACTGCCCGTGGGCTTAACCAGACTTGATTTGGTTGTATTGATTTGGCTTGGGGTTCAATTTCTAACTTGCCTCGTAGAGGAAATTGATCATTGACCGCTTTGACATTAACCATGACAAATTGATCTTGGGTATGTGCCATAGAACCAAATACAGTGACTGGAGAATGCTTCAAGTTCAGCTTATTCGCTTGCTCTATCCAACTGGACTGAATCGGATGACTATCCGACAACACCAGATCAGCTCCAAGCATTTCAGCTGCTTGTAAGGTCACAGCATTTTGTACTTGAGTGTTGCTAAATTTCAAAGCTGTTGTCGCGCTGATCGCCAATGAAAGTGCAATAATCAGTAAATACAAACCACCCGTTCGAAAACTTTGTATCAGTAAGGGCTTTAAAATAGAACTCATATTGCCCCTCCTGATCGAACAATCTCCTGAATCTGACCATCGATGAGTTTGACATGACGTTGACAAAGTTCAGCTAAGTTTTGATCATGCGTGACTAGAACCAATGTTGTTCCCAACTCTTTGTTTAAATCAAAAAGTAATTGTTCAATCTCTTCTGCAGTTTGCCCATCTAAATTACCTGTGGGTTCATCTGCAAAAATTAATTTAGGTTCAGCAATCAAGGCACGTGCAATAGCGACACGCTGTTGCTCACCACCAGATAAAACTTTGGGTGTTTGATGAGCCTGTCGAATCAAACCAACACGCTCTAACCATGCCAACGCTTTTTTCTCAGCATCTTTAAATTGGAAGTCTGGTTGTAAACGCATCGGCAGCATGACATTTTCTAAAGCACTCAACTGTGGAAGAAGTTGAAATGACTGAAATACAAACCCAATATTTTCTAAACGAACTTGTGCTCGCTGCTCCTCTGTTAGCTGATGTACATCTTGACCACAAACCGTCAATTCACCACTACTAGGACGATCCAAAGTCGCTAAAATCCCCAACAATGTTGACTTTCCTGAACCTGAACGTCCCGTAATTGCAATCTGCTCTCCCTGATAAATTTCCAAATCAATTTCTTTTAAAATCGTTAAATTTTGCTGATTAATTTGAATGGTTTGTGTAACTTTTCGAGCAGAAATAATCGGTTGTGGCATGATGTCACGTATCCTTTAGAACAAATTTTAAGTGCTATGCAAATATCTAAAGTTATCTTGTTCGTTTCTAAAACACTGGGAGCGCTTGCAATATGTGTATTCCCGACAATCGTTTCAGCTAAGACCATATTGATTGTGGGAGATAGTCTGAGTGCAGGCTATGGAATAGATGTCAAACAAGGCTGGGTTAACTTATTACAACAACGGCTTGACCAACAGTATCCGAAAAAACACAAAGTGGTCAATGCAAGTGTAAGCGGTGAAACAACAAGCGGTGCACTTGCAAGAATGCCTAAGCTATTACAAACCTATAAGCCTGAAATTGTGGTGATTGAGCTAGGTGGTAATGACGGACTCCGAGGACAACCCCCTCAAATGATCCAACGCAATCTTGCTCAGTTGGTACAACTCAGTCAAAGACAAAAGGCAACAGTTTTACTGTTTGGTATGAAGATACCACCAAATTATGGAACGGCGTATAGCACAGCGTTTGAAAAAAATTATAAAGTTGTAAGTCAGCAATACAAAGTTAAGCTTTTACCTTTCTTTTTGGAGGGTGTAGCGGGTAATAAAAATCTTATTCAAAAAGATCAAATTCATCCAAATGCTCAGGCGCAGCCGATCATGTTAAATTCAGCTTATCCATACATTCGAGAAGCATTATAAATATTAAATTTCTACCGTAGAGGAGAGAGACGTATGGACTAGCAATCCCACCGCATTGCGTTATACATACGATTGTTTCGTTCATCTACCTTAATCTGTGTTGCTAAAATTGAACACATTTAGTCTAACTGTGTAGTGGGATTAAAGGTTTAAACGGTGTTTTTCGTCATGCAACAGATTAGATGATAATCTTTCCAACAGATAATCCTTTGAAAATGTAATTATCTGTTACGACAGCAAGCAAAAAAAGAATCACACCTAGTCAAAATCTAATAACCGACATCAATGATTTTAGTATCACGCTTGAAGAACTTTTAACAAAAATCCTTTAAACCGAATCTACATATATTTTTTACAGACGCTACATTTATAGGTTAAACATTTCTCTTAAAAAGTTGATTCGTTGTTTATAGAGAATTGATTGACAAGTTAAATCATAAATTACTGTTGCAGGGCTACCCAGAGTATCTGCAACTACAAAATCGCCGCACTGTAATTCTTTAAACTTAAGCCATGATTTTTGTGCTGCTTGTAACTCTTCCTTAGCTTCAGTTTGTGAATATACTTTTTTATAAACTAGGTTAAGCTCACTTTTAAGATTCTTAATTTCTTTGTCTAACTTCTGCATATCCTCAAAACTACCTGCAAAGCCCGAGCTACAAGTAACTAATAAACTAAGTAGTAAAATTTTCTTCATTAATCAGATTCTCTGGTAGTTTCAACAATTGTTAGATTTTCGGATTTAGAAACCTTCTGTATCTGCCCTAAGTTCTTGTAATCTTCTTCAGTTGGTATGTATTCATGTGCAGCTTTTTCATATCTTTCAGCTTCTACTGCTTCCTTTATCTCTCGAGTTTGATCACTATTATCTTGGGTTGATTTGTTTTCTTGACCTGTTGAAGGCGGGCTGCTTTCACTATTTCTATCTATGGTGATAAATATACCAATTATCAAAACAATAATGAAGGCAATTATTTTTACGATTGATCTTATACAGCAACCTTTAACACCTAGGATTTCATCTTTTATAAAGAAATAATCTCCGCACCCTTTAAAGGAATATCGTGTTACCAAAATACTCGATTTGCTTGGCGTCACTCTTGTTTGTTTACTATTGCAACTTGGGCACCTTAGTCTTGAGTCACTCAATTCAACATTCTAATTCATTTTTAATAATCAATATTTACATTAATTATGTGTAATATTTCAACAGTTACATCAATCGACTGGTGTAAGCCCTGTCAAGTCATATCAATACTCGGAGACAATCAGGGCTATTTTACTATCTGACTGTTAGCCAACAATAATAAACATATTTAGTAGCGATTGTAACTATAAAGAAAGGATGTAGTAAAAATCACTAAGCATTCTATGGAAGTTGGACAAACTAATTTAGAAACCGATAAATTAAATCTGCCCCCTACAACACCAAATCAAATCCACGGGTTGATGATAATCAAGGCAAAGATAGGATCTTTTGAATTGCATCGTAGAAAGACACAATAAGAAAAAACCACTACCTCATTTGGATTAACAAAACAATTATCATCATTCCCTACAATGTTTTAAAAATCAAAAAAAGTAACTTCACCTGTCTCAAGAGAGTATTCAGCTCCTACCACGATCATTTTGCCTTTCTCGATTAAACTTTCAAGAACTGCTGAACCATGACGCAACTGATTTACTGAAGCGAATACATTAGAGCGTACAGCATGTGCCGATAACTTTTTCAAATCATCTTTCAATTCTGTTTGCATTAAGATTTCAACAGATGGGCGTACACGGTTTACGATCGACATTAAGTTCGAAGAAGGTGCTTGATCAGGATGCTTTAAAGTATCGATCGTTGCTTGAATTGCACCACAGTGACTATGACCTAATACCACAACAACAGCACAATCATAACGTTCAGCAGCAAATTCAACGCTACCTACTTGAGAAGGTGCAACAATATTTCCTGCTACACGAATAACGAATAAATCACCTAAGCCTTGATCAAAAACCATCTCCGCTGGCACTCGAGAATCGGAACATCCTAAAACAATAGCAAAAGGGTTTTGTTCACTTGCCATTTCAGCACGTTCTTGGTGAGTGAGTTGCTTCTGTAGGGCGGCTTCCCCTTTCACAAAACGAGCATTACCAGCTTTTAAACGTTCTAGAGCTTCATGAGCGGTGAGCATGCTTAAATCCATCTATGATTGACATGAAAAAATAGTTTAATGTGAGGACGATAGATTGTCACTGACAAAAATAAAAACTCTCAAACATTTGGTGATCGATTTATCAAGAAAAATAAGGAAAAAATAATCATTTCATTGGCAATAATTTACAGACATCTGTTGAATATGCAAATGACTATGTTTGAAACTTCAACAATAATCAAAAGGTTTAAAAATAAATCAAGGACAGAAAAAACATGATGAATAGAAGCTTTTCCACACCAATCCGAAAAACACTGACGGCTATCGCTTTCAGTTGCAGTCTTGCTGCAACCATGACAACAACCATGACTCAAGCCGCTGAAATCGAAATGAGTTTCCAAAATGTATTACAACAGGAACGTGCTTGGGCTGGGTTACAAAGTAAAACGCTTAAAGTTGGTGACATTACATGGTCTTATAGTGAAGGTGGTCAAGTCGGTAAACCGATTGTTGTACTTATTCATGGCTTGGCTGGTAGTCGTGATAACTGGAATCGTGTCGCGAATGCATTAACAGGCAACTATCATGTGATCATTCCAGATTTACCTGCCAGTGGCGAAACCCAAGTTCCGAAAGAATTTGATTATTCTGTACCTAATGTCACAGAAAAATTACGCCGTTTTATTGAGGCTGCAAACTTAACAGGACCTGCTCATATTGCAGGACACTCTCTAGGCGGCTCTATTGCGATGCTTTATGCGGGTCAATATCCATTTGAAACCAAGAGTTTATTTTTAGTTGATGCGGCTGGTGTCTACAAAGCTGGAAATACACCTTACTTGAAAGATCCAAATCAAATCAGAAGTATGATCGTCAGTAAAAAAGGCGACTTTAATTTCTTAATGCAGCAAGCAATGCATAACCCTCCGTTTATTCCTAAAGAAATTGCCCAAGCACAAGAAAAGATGATGATTGGACAAATAGAACAAACTCAGAAAATGGTTGACCAAATCATTGCACTCAATAAATTATTTACACCAGACTCATTTGCCTTACTTGCTAAGTCAATTGATGCACCAACACTGATTTTATGGGGCAAGCAAGATAAAATTATCAATGTTGAAGTCGCACCTGAGTTAAAATCACTTTTGAAAAATGCTCAAGCACCTGTCATCTTGGATAATGTCGGTCATATGCCGATCTTAGAAGCAGATCAGCTCGTCGTTCAACAATATCTACCGTTCTTGAGTAAAACCCAAGCCCAAAAGTCGGTGACTGCACCTACTCCTTAATCATTTATTTAGAGTCTTTATGCTTAAACACCCAATGATAGAACAACTGATTGATGCTCAACTGGACTTTTTAGATCAACAGTTTTCGCAATCAGAAACAATTCAACAAGAGTTCTCGCAGTTCTATCATTGGATACGTTTACAACAACTACAACATATTTGGTCTTTTGAACAAATTTATACCTTAATTGAAAAACAGATCTTAAATACACCTGCTAGTTCATTTTTAGTTGAACAAATTGCCGAGCACATTCGATTTGCAATTATTCATCCTTTAAATGATGAAACAACCATTGAAGAAATTATTCCTGTTTTAACGATCGATACGATTGCCCAATACGTTGCAAGCAAAAGTGGGCATCGCCAACGCTTAATTAAAACGATTGTAAATAATCCTGCATTTTCAGCTCTAATTACTCAACTTATTCAACACTCTATTCAAGATTATTTGGATAATTCAGTGATGTCTAAACGTGTGCCAGGCGTTGGTCATTTCATGAAAATGGGTAAATCTGTATTAGAGACTGTGACTGACTCTAATCTAAATGACACAGTCGGCCATTATTTACAGAAGAATATTCTTAAAATTAGCCAAATGAGTGAGCGCGTACTCAATCAGCATTTTAATGATGAAAAGCTATATCATTTCCAAGCTAATATTTGGCACAAAATTAAAGTTATGCCTGTTTCCGTGTTAAAAAACTATGTTGAAGTTCAAGATCTGACGCAAACTGTTGGTATGGGACATGAGATCTGGGATCATCTTCGTCAGACACCCTATATGAAACAACAAGTACATGATGGTGTTTACGCATGGTATGCACGCAATCAGGAGCGTACGTTTGATCAACTCCTTCGAGATCTCAATATTAATGAGAGTTTGATTCAAAATGAATTAAGTATTTTATTAACACCAGTGTTAAAGCGTTTGATTAACACTGGTTATTTAAGACAACGCGCACGTATTCATTTAGAGAAATTTTATTATTCTGACCAAGTAATGAACATCCTCAATCATGAACAAGGCGCCTAAGCGCCTTGTTTTTTTTATCATTTAAAGTTAGAAACTATATGTAAGACCTAAATTATAACGTCGACCATCCAACACATAACTATAAGTTTCTGTATCTATTTCCTTATCTAGCAAATTATATACCCCTGCGGCAATTGCGACATTTTGTGTAGGTTTATAATTGACACCAACATCTAGCATGGTATAGGCAGGCTTACCTTTCGCCATCGCTGTTCGACTTAAATAGTCAGATGTTTTACTGCGATAATTAACTCTTGCCCAACTAGAAAACTGATCTGATACTTCCCAATCCGCTGTTGTATTGAACATATGCTTAGGCATTTCATTTAAAGGCTTACCTTTATTAATACCACTCTTCTGTTCTGTATCTGTAAAGGTGTAATTCGCTGATACATTCACATTAGGCAACGCCTGCCATCCGAACGTCAGTTCAGCACCACGCATATTGGCTTTATCCACGTTCTCACGTAAGCTGACAAAGTCGAATTTTTCACCTAACCAATCACACTCTAAGGCACCAACATTTTCACCCTGACAGGTTCTAACTTCTGTAATTTTATCTTTGAAATCACTATTAAAAATAGTAAGTCCAGCAGTGAGATGATCTAAATTATCCCAGTTGAAAGACACCTCATAGTTAACACTTTTTTCAGGTTTTAGGTCTGGATTACCAACAATTACGCCCTTACTTTGACCACCACCTGTTGCTTGCCCCCACTCTGCTACCGTCGCACGAAGTGCAGGCGTTTTATATCCTGTAGACACGCCTCCTTTAATCACCCACTGATCATTTAAACCCCAAACGCCATAGATTTTTGGACTCCAATGATCACCAAACTTCTCATCTTCATCTAAACGTAATGATGTAGTCAGAGTGAAATCATCTATAACATGCCATGCATTTTCAGCAAACAATGCCCAACTATAACGATCTAAACTTGAGACAGGTTTTGCCCCTCCCACACTGAGTTGATTGCCTTGATCATCTAATTCTTCTTTTAAGTACATTCCACCAAAACTCAAACTATGACGATCAAAGTTAATCTTGTTAATCGTATTAAAAGTAGTATTGATGGCTTCCATATTGCGTGATGGATTTTCATTTTCTTCACGCTGAATATATGAGTGTGTTTCAACAGGGCCAAGCTGACCTCGATGAGTTAAGCTGTACTCTGTTCGATAATAATCTGTAAGTGAATCTACTGGAGGATTTCGACCTGTTTGCACAGGAGAGATACTTTTTCCAACCGTTCCATTACGATTTTGAATTGAACGCTGATAGTCCAAATCAATCGTATGCTGATCATTCGGGGTCAGACTCAAGGCTGCTCCACCCGCTCGAATTTTCTGCTCCTTGTAACCTCCATAAATCTCGTCTTCATCTCGCTGAGAATATAAGCCATTTGCTTTGAACGACAACAGATTTGCAATTAAAGGACCAGCGATATATGCATTGGTTTGATAAAGATGACCTGATTTTGAATTTTCTTGTAGTGTTGTATCTAGCTTAATAGAGCCTGTCCATTCAGCTGTATTTTTTTTAGTAATAATATTAATTACACCGCCCATTGCATCCGAGCCATATAAACCAGACATTGGACCGCGAATCACCTCAATTCGTTCAATCGCGCCAATATTGGGTAACCAACCTTGCTCGATCCCAGAATTATCACTATTTGGTCTCACAGAGCGGGTATTTACTTTTTTACCATCGACCATAATCACGGTATAGGCACTTCCCATACCCCGTATACTAATATCGCTAGAACTTCCTCCCCCCGTCACGACAACACCTGGAATATCTTTCAGTGCATCTGTGACATCACGATAAGCTTTTTTATTAATTTCTTCTTGTGAAAGTACTGAGATCGAGGCTGCTGCTTTCTTTATGTCTTGTTCAAAACCACTCGCTGTCACCACGATAGTCTCTAATTGATTAAGCTCTTGTGTTTTAGTTTCTGCTGCAAATGCAATGGAAAACATTCCGCTCATCACTGAAAGCGTGAGTAAAGATTTACGGGTTATTTTATTCGACATAGTTTTCACCTAAACGACACAAATCTTAAGATTTGCTTAAAAATTTATGTAAATTCTAACAAAAAAACAGTAAAACTCAATACAAATGATAATTATTATTATTTAAATAATCATTAATACACATGATTTTATTGTTATGAAACAATATTAAAAACAAAATAAAGGTTCAAAAATTAAAAAAAGAGCCTCATATAGGCTCTTTTTTATTCATGAAAGCAACCCTTCAAATTACTTGAAATATGCCCCTTCTGATTGAGTATGATCTGTTTGATCTACAACACGCTGTAATTCTGGTACATGCTGTTTTAAAGTGGTTTCAACACCTTGTTTCAAAGTCACATCAATCGCTGAACAACCTTGGCAACCACCGCCAAACTTCAATACGGCTGTTAAACCATGTTCTGGATCATTTTGTACTTCCACAAGGCTACAATTACCGCCATGACCTTCTAAACCTGGATTAATTTCAGATTGTAATACATAAGTAATACGCTCTTCGATTGATGCATCAGGCCCTACACGTGGAACTTTCGAGTTAGGTGCACGGAAAGTCAGCTGACCACCAAAACGATCTTTATTGTAATCAATGACTGCATCAACTAAATAAGGAATCGATGGTGCATCTACATATGCAGGAAAGTCTGGATAATCCTGTTTATAGTCCGTTGGTACCACTTCTTCAGGCGCGCTATAAGCCATACAACACTCAGCACGTGGTGTTCCTGGATGCTCTACAAAAACTCGAACGCCAATTCCTGGAGTATTTTGTTTTGCTAATAGATCACGTAAATACTCTTGTGCAGAGGGAGTAATCAAAAGGTTTGGAATTTCTTCTGCGACAGCAGTGTTGGTGTTCTCAGTCGACATAACAATAATCCTCAAGCTGATGTCGTTATATTAACCGAAGATGGAGGGTAATAAAAAAAAATCAACCATTTTTGTAGGAATTATATGCAAGATGATTGTTTATTAACTTTTTAATGGCATTATTGCTTAGACACTGATCAATTTAATTCATTTATGCTACATCTACCCTTTGGTCACACTGTGACTCTGATCATTATTACCGTTGCGATTTCTTTATTAGCATTTAGCAATCAAACCGTGATGAACCGTTTGATTTTTTGGCCACCTGCGATGCAACGTGGGCAATTTGACCGTTTTATTACCCATGGCTTTGTACATGCAGATGGAACACATTTACTGTTCAACATGATTACCCTATTTTTCTTCGGTAATATCATTGAAAGCTTTTATCGTGAATTCTTCTACGATATGGGCTTTGTACTGTTTTATCTTGGTGGATTAATTTTTGCTATCTTGCCAAGTTATTTAAAACATAAAAATGATGTCCGTTGGGCGAGTCTGGGCGCTTCTGGAGCAGTCTCAGCCGTTTTATTTGCATATATTTTATTTCAACCGTGGAATTTAATTTTCGTATTCTTTATTCCAGTTCCTGCGATTATTTTTGCTATTTTATATGTGGCTTACAGTATTTGGTCTGGTAAACGTGGAAATACCAATATCAACCATAGTGCTCACTTATGGGGAGCAGCATACGGTGTCATTGTTACCGTTATACTCGAACCTAAGGTTCTACCACATTTTTTCAGCCAACTCACAAAACTCCCCTTCTAAACTAAAATATTTACACTCAATCCCTTTTGTAAATAACAAAAGGGATTATTGACAATGTATGCCAAGATACAGAAATTGAATAAAAAAATGCGTCATTCATCTAGTAGAAAAATGAATTGCACATTAAAGTCTAAAATGAATAAACAAAACTTTGGGATGAAGTTATGAAGAAAGCATTATTGTGCCTAAGCGCATTGTTCTGTTTAGGTTTATCAGCGTGTGCTGTGCATACACCTCATGGTAGCGTTGTTGTTGATCCAGATCGTACCTATGGTGGTGGCCATGGAGATTTCTGTCCTCCTGGACAGGCTAAAAAAGGTCGCTGCTAAGTTTAATTTTGTCTAAACTCACTTGTTGGGTTTAGACAATTTCCCCCTCCCGCAATCAAATGAAAATCATTACTAATTCAAACACACATTTCATCGAATAATTACTACAAATTCACACTTTCTTCACTTTTAATGATTTCATTTACCCAAATGCCATATAAAATATAAAGAACCGTATTCTCTTCATTTTGATGGGATTTCTTCAATGGATCTAATTCAACGCTGTGCAGTTAAAGAAATCCTGAACCAAGTTCAGAATGCGGATGACTGGGTTATTTTTTTAGAGCATCTCAATCATCATTTTGATGTTCAAGCATCTCAACTCTTAGCGGTTGATCTCGAAGTTCAAGCACTTTCATTTAGTATTCATCATGGTGTAAACCTTGACTCGCATCAACTTGAACAAGCAGCACTCAAGCAAATTCGTCTTGAAATTGATGATGATCCTCGTTTAAAAAAAATGCTATCTGCACCGATGAATGGTTGGATGCATTGCAAAGAACATTTCCAAGAAGATGAGATCACTCAAACACAAGTTTATCAACAAGTATTAAAACCACTTGATCTAAGATTCTGTTCTGCCATCCAAGTTATTTTTGATCATAAGGTATGTGTCATTCTTTCATTTCTGACCAGTTATGATCGTGGTCCCTTAAGCTGTTCTGAGTTGAAGCCTGTTTATGAAATTTTGCCGATCTTGCAGCAAAAAATTCAGCAATATCGACATCATTTTGAATATTCCACAATGACCCTCTTAGGCTCCCAACTTATTCAAAAGATGAAGCAAGCTATTGCAATCATTAATTTTAACGGTGATATTTTAGAACTTAATGCGGAGGCACAACAATTATTTGAAATAAATCCTCAAATTCAAATAAAACAGCGACGCTTTGTTTTTACTGGTGAGAATCAAACTATTTTCGACCAAAATCTAATCGAATTGGAGCGAAATTATAAAAATAATCCAGATCTAAGTTATGCCGAGCGAACAAAAATTATGATGTTGGATCACCAACTTTTCCTGAGCCTAGATTTACTCTCTCCTGAAAAAGCGCATAAGATTTTTGGTTTGCGACCAGTTTTGTTAGTAACATTCTCAGGCTTAAAACATAGACCCAAATATCAGAAAGAAATTTGCGCAAAACTATTTATGTTTACACCTGTAGAACACAGAATCTGTGAACAACTCCTAGATGGAAAAACGGTCAAAGAAATTGCTATGTCACAAGATATTCAATCAGATACTGTCAAAAAGCATTTACAGTCCATCTTTAAAAAGACCCAAACTCACCGTCAAAGTGAGTTGATCCAATTATTAATGCAATTTCTATAACAGCTCTAGGCAATTTCAGCAGGAAAAGCGATCACTTGATCAATTTTCATCTTATTCATTGCAACCATAAGTAAACGATCAATACCCAATGCAATACCCGAGCATTCAGGCATATGAGGTAAAGCAGATAATAGATATTGATCAGTAGGTATCATAGGTAAACCTTGTAAAGCACGTTCTTGATTATCGGCTTCAAATCGTGCTGCTAATACTTCTGCATCTAGAAGTTCATCATAGGCATTAGCAAGCTCTAAGCCTTCAATATAGACCTCAAAACGAGCTGCAACCCATTCCCCATCTTCATCTTGTTTTACTTTTGCTAATGATGCCATCTCAGATGGAAAATCTGTCAAAAATACAGGTTTGTCAAAGCCCAAACTTGGCTCTACAAAATGAGAAAATAATAAGTCCATGTAAGCCAAACGATCATCACCCAAATCAAGATTCAGACCGACACGATGTGCGGTGTCCTTAAGTTGTTTTAAGCTGGCTTGTAATGGGTTGATATCTAAACGATCTTGAAAAGCATGCTTATAACTCAAAATAATAGGACGAATTTCACCAAAACGATGTGCTAAACAGATTTCCAATAGATCCGCTGTCTCATGCATTAAGGCTTTCAAATCCATAGCAGGTCGATACCATTCCAACATGGTGAATTCGCTATTGTGTTTACGCCCATGCTCATCATCACGAAAGACTTTACAAATTTGAAAGATTGGGCCACTACCACTCGCCAACAATCGCTTCATCGGGAACTCAGGCGAAGTCTGTAAATATTGAGTATTTAATTTTCCATGAATATGACGCTGTACTTGTACTGACGCCAAATGCACATCTGTGACCCCTGCTTGAGACAAAACTGGGGTTTCAACTTCTAAAACATTTCGTTCAGCAAAAAACTGACGAATTTTATTGTACATCTCTGCACGGGCTTTTATTGCCTCAAGCGAACAAGTCGGTTGATAAGATTTCATAGTCTGGCTCATGCTTTTGGTCCACCGTGTGCTGCCCATTCACGGCGTAATGGATAATTCTTTCGGAGCAAATCAAACTCTTTCTGTTCAACTTTTCCATCCATGACACAAGCTCTTAATTTTTGATCATCTTCAGCAATATTATAAATTTGGCTAAGATGCTGCTTGAGTACTTCTTTCAAATCTTGTTGTTCAAAGAATTGCTCAACATGCGGTAATTGGGTTTCGAACTGTTTAGATATTGGATAATCAAATTTATGACAAAATGCCTCATAAATCATCTGTGTACCACGGGCCTTACCTTCAAGACTATAACCCGCAATATGCGGTGTTGCTAAAGCCAACATATCTAGTAACTGTTGCGAAATTTCAGGTTCAAACTCAAATACATCTAATACAACTTTTCGATTGTTCCTTTGGATATCTGTCATTAAAGCTGCTTCTTGAATCACTGGACCACGCGCGCTATTAATCAGTATCGCGGATTCTTTCATTTGAGCAAACGTTGCTTCATTAAATAAATGTTGTGTTGGATGATCACCAGTTGACGTTAACGGTACATGAATGGATATGGCATCAGCACGTGCTAGTAACGCATCAAACGATACATTTTCAATACCATCTAGCTGTACAAAAGGATCATAGCCAATCACTGTCCAACCTAATAATTGGGCCATTTTTGCAAGTCGACGACCAACATTACCTAAGCCAACAATCGCTAAAGTAAATTCATGATTTCTTTCTAATAATTTAATATCTAGGTGCAGCAACGCAGTGATAACATATTCTGCGACCGCTTGAGCATTACAACCCGCTGCATTCGTCCACGTGATGTTTTGTTGTTCTAGCGCTTGAATATCGAGATGATCTGTTCCAATCGTTGCACTACCGACAAACTGAATTGTAGTCTGGTCAATTAGGGCATGATTAACTTTAGTAACCGATCTAACCAATAAAGCATCAGCATTTTGAACATCTGCATGAGTCAATGTTCGCCCTGCTCGATGCTGTATTTCTGCAAATTCCGCAAAGAAATAATCGGTAAAAGCCAAATTTTCATCTGCGATAATTTTCATGCAGGATATTCCATCTGTTGATCTAGGCTTATTATCCTTAGCATCAGTCAAATTGACAAATTAAATCTCAACGTTTCCAATAAAATGGCGAGAAACATTACAACTTTGCAGAGATCATGCGACTTATTGCCAATCCTCAGAAGCAGTTTTACTTTTATAATGGCGACATATTTTATCTCTTAAAGTTCTGTTATGACGCCTTACTCTCCCTACAAAGGCAAAAATGGTATCAAGCGTATTTTGAATGCAACGGGTTATTCTCTCGCTGGGTTTAAAGCCGCATTCAGCCATGAAGCCGCTTTTAGACAAATTTTATTACTCAATCTTGTTTTAATTCCAACTAGCTTTTTTGTTGATGTTTCTGCCCTTGAACAAGCATTGATGGTCGCTGTTTGCTTACTTGCTATTATTGTAGAGTTATTTAATTCAGCAATTGAAGCTGTGGTTGATCGAATATCGTTGGAGAAACATCAGCTCTCAAAAAATGCCAAAGATATGGGCAGTGCTGCTCAATTTGTATCTCTTGGAATCATTTTTTCAACATGGATGATTATCCTGTTAAAGTGATTTGTAAATAAGAAATGCTTTTGCATTTCTTATTTTTTTTCAATACTCATAGTCATTTGATTCTAAATTAAAATCCGAATCCTAGACCAACGACAGGACCTTTTTGTACGGTATCCCATTTAAAATTACCATCAGAATAGTCTTGTGAAACGTATCGATAACCCACTCTAAAATTTACTGGGGTTGAAAATACAGCTTTACGATATCCCAAATAAGCCTGAGCGATTTGTGTTTGTTCAGTACCGTGAGTGTATTGCGCTGCTAAATTCCACGGAGAGGTAGAGTTGTAACGTATGCGCGCCCCACCAAAATATTCAAACCAATCTTTTTCAACAGCAACACCTTTGCCCAAAGCATCTAAGGTTCCCTTTAGATCTGTATAATTCACACCTAAAGTGGGTTCAATGATCCAGCCTGTACCATCAGAAAATTGTTCAAATGCACGATAATAAATTCCTGCATTACTTAAGTTTACAGTGGTCGATAATGCAATTGGGTAATTATAAACTTGCTTTTCTTCTTCAGTCTTTACATATTGAATATCAGTATAAATCCCCCACTTCCCTTTGGTTACTTCCAGATGTCCCATCAAAGCTTGATCAAGCGCCTCTAGGGTATCTTTAAAAGGTTGATCTAACTGATAGTTAATCCCTTGATAACCTATTGTTCCATTTATGTCCGCCGCAAAACCATAAATATTCAAAAAAACCTTAGTCTCACCTTGGAATGAATCTTTTATCGTATCTGCATAGGCTTGCGAGCTTAAACCCATATACCCAAGAATTAATAATGATAACCGAACCATTTTCTACTCTTAAAACCGTTTAATTATTTAAAATTTACTTATCAAGTTATTTATTTAAGTCAGATCATTAATAACGTTTTGATTGTGATTTTTCTATACTTCAAACGTAAAAAAATCCCTGCCTTGGCAGGGATTTTCTTTAAATATGAGCGACGATGTGATTACATCATACCACCCATTCCGCCCATTCCGCCCATATCTGGAGCAGCTGGTTTATCTTCTGGGATATCAGTGATCATACATTCTGTAGTCAACATTAAACCAGCAACTGAAGCAGCATGTTCTAGTGCAGAACGAGTTACTTTAGCTGGGTCAAGGATACCCATTTCTAACATATCACCGTATTCACCAGTTGCAGCGTTGTAACCAAAGTTACCTTCACCTGCTTTCACTGCGTTAATTACAACTGATGGCTCATCACCAGCATTTGAAACGATTTGACGAAGTGGAGCTTCGATTGCACGACGCAAAATATTAATACCTGCTGTTTGATCTTCGTTAGCGCCTTTTAGACCTTCTAACACATTAACAGCACGTACTAGAGCAACACCACCACCAGCAACAACACCTTCTTCAACTGCAGCACGAGTTGCGTGAAGTGCGTCATCTACGCGGTCTTTCTTCTCTTTCATTTCAACTTCAGTTGCAGCACCGATTTTAATCACCGCAACACCGCCTGCTAATTTAGCAACACGTTCTTGAAGTTTTTCTTTGTCATATTCAGACGTAGATTCTTCGATCTGCGCACGGATTTGTTGAACACGTTCAGCGATTTGTTCAGCATTACCAGCACCATCAACAATCACTGTGTTTTCTTTAGACACTGTGATTTTATGAGCAGTACCTAAATCTTGAAGAGAAGCTTGTTCTAAAGACATGCCTACTTCTTCAGAGATTACAGTTGCGCCAGTCAAGATTGCGATATCTTGAAGCATCGCTTTACGACGATCACCAAAACCTGGTGCTTTAACTGCACATACTTTGATAATACCGCGCATGTTGTTGACAACAAGAGTTGCAAGTGCTTCGCCTTCAACATCTTCCGCGATGATAAGAAGAGGTTTACCAGTTTTAGCAACTGCTTCTAAAACAGAAATCAATTCACGGATGTTGCTGATTTTTTTATCAACAAGAAGAATGAATGGATTTTCAAGTTCAGCAGTTAAAGTATCTTGTTTGTTTGCGAAGTATGGAGAGATATAACCACGGTCGAACTGCATACCTTCTACAACATCTAATGCATCTTCGAAGCCAGAACCTTCTTCTACAGTGATAACACCTTCTTTACCTACTTTTTCCATCGCTTGAGCGATAAGCTTACCAACAGTAGTATCAGAGTTTGCAGAGATCGAACCGACTTGTTCAATTGCTTTGAAATCATCAGCAGGCTTTGCATTTGCACGGATGTTCTCAACAACAGTTTTAACTGCAATATCAATACCGCGTTTTAAGTCCATTGGGTTCATACCAGCAGTTACTGATTTGATCCCTTCATTTAAGATTGCTTGAGCAAGTACAGTTGCAGTCGTTGTACCATCACCCGCGATGTCATTTGTTTTTGAAGAAACTTCACGAACAAGTTGAGCACCCATGTTTTCAAACTTGTCTTTTAAAGAAATTTCTTTAGCAACAGTTACACCATCTTTAGTGATGTGAGGTGCACCGAAAGAACGATCGATTACAACGTTACGACCTTTAGGACCTAAAGTGACTTTAACCGCATCTGCAAGTACGTTTACACCTGCAATCATTTTTGAGCGAGCTGAATCACCAAATTTTACGTCTTTAGCTGACATGTTAAACTCCGAATCTTTAAATACTTTATCTGATAATAAATGTGAGTTATGTGTCGATTAGCCTTCAAGCACAGCTAAGATATCTGACTCTTTCATAATCAAGAGTTCTTCACCGTTTACTTTTACAGTTGTACCTGCATAAGTACCGAATAATACTTTGTCTCCAACTTTAACATCCAAAGCACGTACACCATTGTCAGTGATTTGACCATTACCTACTGCGATCACTTCACCTTGAGAAGGTTTTTCAGCAGCAGAACCTGGAAGTAAAATACCACCAGCAGTCTTGGTTTCTTCTTCTACGCGACGAATCACAACACGATCATGTAACGGACGAATGTTGCTCATAGTTAACTCCATCAGACTTAGTCTTTTTTGATTAATTTGCATTGCTAATCAGTAGCAATGAACAAAAAATTTGATATGCCACATTTGTGGGGTTAAAAAAAAAGGCTTCAAGGGTAAAAATAAAAAAATTTATACTTTTTTAGTTTTTTTTATAAAAAGTGATTTTGATTGAACAAATTGTCTCCATCAAACAAAAAAGAGCTGTCTGAGACAGCTCTTTTTATTCTTTAATTGAACAATACAATCTGCTGATTATTGAGTAGCTCATCTAGAGTAGTATTGGTTTGCAACAGGGTAAGCAATGGAGTACTTTCATAAGTTGAGTCCACTCCATCCAAATCAATACTAATAATTGAGTTGCCATTTTCTTGGTTGACATCGATAAAATCTACAACAGTTGTTTCATCTAATGCGGAACTTACGAACAAATTACTAAGATCGATTTGATCAGCTTGAGCATTCAGTTTTACATCACCCAAATAGAAGTCCAGCATTGTATCCTGTCCATTACCACCAGTTGCATCATAATAATTTAGTAAATGGAAAATGATTTTATCTGAACCATCTGCGCCCAAATATGTATCATTTCCTTCTTTGCCATTTAAAACATTATTACCAGCGTTACCTGTTAAAAGATTATCCAGTGCATTACCAGTTGCATACAAATGAGCAGAACCCACTAACTCTAGATTTTCAACATAACGTCCGCTTTCCAAATATGAATCAGAAGTTTCGGCATCACTAATGAATTGATAAAATCCAGACAAACTATAGCTGACTGAACTTATAATTTTATCATGTCCGCCTAGATCAACGTCTGTATAATCAACACCAACTATTTGAGTTTCCCAATAACCACTTTCAACCCACACATTTTGGTAATCACTCGTATCTATCCAGACCTCTTCAAAATAACCATCATTAACATATTGCTGCTCATAATGACCTTGCACAATCCACTTAGAGTCATAATAACCATCTTGTACAAGTTGCTGCTCGTAATGTCCTAATTCTTCAACATATGGACCTGAAAGCTCATAACCCAACTGCCATTGATTTAAATTGTAATCGTAATAATTACTTAGATAGGCATCATAAGAACCATCATTAGAGTAATAATTTAATCCATTCAAATCAGTGTAAACATCTCTTGTACCATCAACTATCCAGACATCTTGGTAAAAGCTCGTATCTACCCATACATCTTCATAGTAACTCGTATCAATCCATATATCTTCGTAGTAACCAGACTCTACCCATAAGTAGTTACTGTAACCAGAGACCACCCACTGCTCCTCATAGTGACTGGTATCCATCCAAATATCCTGAAATACATCATGAGCAACAACTGTATATTCTTGAATAAAATCATTAGTATGATCAACCATATAAGTATTGTCAGTTGCATCACCTTTAAACTGATCTACAGTTATTTTTGGTAAATCATTTAATTTCTGAGTTATTTTTTCACTACGATTCCCTGCACGGTCAACAACTGTTAGAGAGACTGAGATTGCATTTTGATATATGTAGCAAGAGAACGTTCCATCAACCCATGCCATAGTGCTAGTTAATGATGGTAATTGATCATCAAAATAATAAGTGATTTCAACAGTAGCGTTGCTTTCCGCCTGTCCAATCAATGATCCCCATTCATTTATTGCAAGCTGTGTGACTGTATCAGGTGCTGTGACATCAGTTGTTGCAATAATTGTCGCACTTGAACTCACATTTTGGTTGATATCGACTACATTTACAGTCAATGTTTCACCATGCCAAAATTGAGACGATAACCAAGTCGAGAAAATTCCATTACTGTCTGTTATCGCTTGCCCTACTTGATTATTATTTTCATCAAAAATGTTAACAGTTGAATATGCTTCCGCCTGACCCGAAAGTAGGTTTCCATCTTTTAATGAAAGTTCGGTTGGAGCATTTGGTGCAACAGTATCGACTGGTACCATTATTTCTGTGTAAGCACTTTGATATCCATTTTGCTCAACAACTATTCTTAGAGTTTGTCCACTAGCCTGAGGTGGATAGAACTGAATATTAAAATAACCCGACTCATTTACATAACCGTTCGCAATATAATTACTTTGTACATCAACTATACGTAGATAACTGTTTGGTACCGCATGGCCTTCAATAAAGAAGCCATTATCTGCTACAACAACATTTTCAACTGATTGTGGTGCATTGATATCAGCGTGAAAGTCGATGTTAAATGGAGCACTTATATTTTTTGCTAAATCAGTTGCTGTTACGAATAATTGCTCACCACGCAAAACTGGTGGATAAATACTAAGAATAAAATATCCATTTTCATCCGTTTGATATTCTGCCCTTAAGTCACCATCAGCATCGACTACTTTTATTATTGCCTTTGAATCAACTTGACCTGTAATCGTATAACCATCCTCACTAATCACGGCTTCATCTACAATTGGAGCTATACTGTCTAAAGGTGCAATAATTTCAGTAACTAAACTATATAGATTAGTATTCAGATCATAGACACGTACTTGTAATGTTTGTCCTTGAAGATAATAGTCATTTAAGGAGATATTAAAACTACCATCATCGTTCACCGTATTATTCCACCAACCGTTAATACGCTCTCCATCGCTCTTCGTAACAATAAGAGCCATCCCCGCAGTTGCTATTCCCATCAAAACATGACCTTCTGCATCTAGCTTGAGATCTGTTGCTGGGTTCGGCGAATTTGTAAATTCAGGTAATTGCTCAGAGACTATTTCGCTACGATTACCTGCCAAATCTTTCACAATTAAGCTAATGTTTTGATTTTGATATTGGCTCACATTGATTGATTGACTGAAGGTTCCATCATAAGCTACATACGTAGTTGCAATAAATGCACCGTATTGGTCAGTTATCTCAACTGTTGAATTTGGCTCTGCTTCACCAGAAATTATACCCTCTGATGTAATAGTAAGATTCTTAACAGCTAATGGAGCAACATCATCGTCTAACGCAGTTTGTTTAACTTCAACACTGCGGTTACCCGCTCGGTCAATTACAACAAAGGTTAATTCTTCTCCGTTTAAATAAGTTTGATAGAAATATCCAGAGACATTTCCCAAACTATCAACATAACCCCAGCCTACTTGACTTCCATCTGTATCATATATTTCAATCTGACTTCCTATTTCCGCACTTGATGTAAAGCTTCGACCATCTTCATTAAAAATTATGTTTTCTATCGCATTCGGTGCAATATCATCATTTAACGCTGTTTGTTTAACTTCAGGACTTCGATTGCCTGCTCGATCAATCACAACAAATGTTAATTCTTGTCCTTTGAGAAATATTTGATTCAAATACCCACTGACATTTCCTGAGCTATCAGTACTTCCCCAACCTACTTGATTGCCATTAGTATCAAAGACTTCAATACGACTTTCTGCTTCAGCAATTCCTGTAAAGTTCTGTCCATCTTCATTAAAAATTATGTTTTCTATCGCATTTGGTGCAATATCATCATTTAACGCTGTTTGTTTAACTTCAACACTGCGATTACCCGCTCGATCAATTACAACAAAGGTTAGCTCTTGCCCCTTGAAATAAGTTTGATAAAAAGTTCCTGAGGCATTACCCAAACTATCAGCATAGCCCAAGCCTATCAAATTACCATCAATATCGAAGACCTCAATGCGACTCTCTGCTTCCGCACTTGCTGTAAAGCCTCGACCATCTTCATTTAGGATTAAGTTTTCTATCGCATTCGGTGCAATATCGTCATTTAACGCAGTTTGTTTAACTTCAACACTACGATTTCCTGCTCGGTCTATCACCACAAATGTCAGCTCTTCTCCTTTGAGAAATATTTGATTCAAATACCCACTGACATTTCCTGAGCTATCAGTACTTCCCCAACCAACTTGGCTTCCTTCAGCATCAAACACTGCTATATTGCTATTTGCTTCTGCAGTTCCAATAAAGTTCTGACCATTTTCATTCAATACAATGTTTTCTATCGCATTTGGTGCAATATCATCATTTAGAGCAGTTTGTTTAACTTCAACACTGCGATTACCCGCTCGATCAATTACAACAAAGGTTAACTCTTCTCCGTTTAAATAAGTTTGATAGAACATTCCAGAGACATTCCCCAGACTATCAGCATAACCCCAGCCTACTTGATTACCCTCTGTATTGAAGACTTCAACGCGACTGTCTGCCTCCACACTTGCTGTAAAGCCCTGACCATTTTCATTAAAAATTATGTTTTCTATCGCATGTGGTGCAATATCATCTATTAGCGCAATTTGTTTAACTTCAGGACTTCGATTGCCAGCTCGGTCAATCACCACAAATGTCAGCTCTTCTCCTTTGAGAAATATTTGATTCAAATACCCGCTAACATTACCCAAACTATCAGCATAGCCCCAGCCCACTTGATTACCCTCTGTATTGAAGACTTCAACGTGACTGTCTGCCTCCACACTTGCTGTAAAGCTTCGACCATCTTCATTTAGGATTAAGTTTTCTATCGCATTTGGTGCAATATCATCTATTAAAGCAATTTGTTTAACTTCAGTGCTTCGATTACCTGCTCGGTCAATCACAACAAAGGTTAACTCTTCTCCCTTTAAATAGGTTTGGTAGAAATGTCCAGAGACATTACCCAAACTATCAGCATAACCCCAGCCTACTTGATTACCCTCTGTATCGAAGACTTCAACGCGACTATCTGCCTCAATACTTGCTGTAAAGCCCTGACCATCTTCATTTAGAATTAAGTTCTCTATAGGATTTGGAGCAACATCATCGTCTAACGCAGTTTGTTTATATTCAAGACTACGATTGCCTGCTCGGTCGATTACAACAAAGGTTAACTCTTCCCCGTTTAAATAGGTTTGGTAGAAATGTCCAGAGACATTACCTAAAGCATCAACATTGCCCCAACCTACTTGATTACCATTAATATCAAATACTTCAATGTAACTTTGTACTTCTGCAGTTCCAGTAAAGTTCTGACCATTTTGATTAAATACTATATTTTCAATCACATTGGGAGCACTTACATCAGCAACAACTACTGTTTCCTTGCTAATCTGTCCTCGTTCATCTTGTATCGAAAGATGAAATACTTCGCCATCAATTAATGGTCGGTCAAGAGTAAAATTGAAATAAGTGGTCTCAATCCAATCATTCCCATCAAAAATTGCAGTTTCAGCAATTGTTAGCCCATTTATGTCCTTAATAATTAAGGTGCTGTTATTCTCAGCATAACCACTGAAAACACCACTGTTAGAGAGATTTTCAATAATTGGAGCAAAAGCATAATCTGGTGCGACTAGTTCTGCGATCGAGCTTTCATTTCCATTACTGTCAGTTGCTGTTACATATATGATGTCCGCATCAGTTAGGAATTTACTTAATTCAATTGCAAACTTACCTTCTTGATTAGCCCAATTAGACCAAGACCATTGGTTTAGAATATATCCCTCACTGGTTTTAACAGTAATTTCTGCATATGGTTCAGCCGTACCATATATCCAATCGCCATCTGCATTAAAACTTAAATTTTCTGGAGCCAACGGTGCTGTAAAATCAACTTGAATAAGTGTTTCAGCACTTGTCACACCCTTAGAATCAACTAAATAAACAGAGAGTTCCTCTCCCTCATTCAATGTTCTATTGACTGATAAACTAAATTCAACAAAATCAAGCCATTCATATTCACTATAAACTGTGGTCTCACCAATAATCACACCTTCTAAATCTTTTACATAAATTGTGCTGCCAGCCTCTGCATAACCATTCATTAGACCATTTTGTGAGATATGATGAACTTCAGGGGCATAAGCAAAATTAGGTGCTTCGATAACTAATTCTTTTATATTATGGTTGCCGTCACGTGTCACAACTGTGACTAGCTCTCCCTCTTTTAATGTCTGCCAGATTTCAACCTCGATAAATCCATTCTCGTCAGTATACCCAGCACCTATTACTTGCCCTGATTCAGCGGTTACCAAAATCCATGTATTGGGTTCACTCACTAGAACAGAAAGAAAGTCACCATTTTGATCAAATTTTGGCGTCTCTAAAAAGTCTGCTGGAGTGTAATCTGTAGTGATCATGTGCGAAAAACCTAAAGTTCCATCTTTTTCAGCAGTGATAACAATTTCAGTGCCTTCAGGTAATTGCTGATCCAATTGCAGACTAAATGATTGTATTGATCCTAAATCGATACCATCTAAAGAGTTTAATAAAATATTATTAGAATCATTCAGTGAAAATGCTTGAATTAAATTTCCATTAATATCTTTGACATAAATAGTACTTGAGGCAGTTGCTAATCCTGTAATCATGCCACTTTGGCTAATACTAATGATATTTAATGATGGAACTTCAGTAATTTTACTGTGTGAAGATGGCTCACTTACGTACCCTTCATAATTTGAAGTCACATATATCTCTTGATCTAGATCAGATAATTCAGTTTGGATAGTAAAATATCCATCTTCATCCACAACGGTATCGGCAAGCCAAGTCCCATCTGCCTTATATAAATCAATCGTACTGCCTTTAAATGCCATTCCAGAAATAACAACTCCTTCAAGTAAACTATTTTTGCTTTCTAAAAGAATTGGAACTGAAGGTTGGTGATTTATTAGGTAGGTATGAACTTTTTGGAGTGACGTAGTATTTCCAGCAATGTCAGTAATATTAATATCTATCGTTAAGCTATTTTGCTGCTGATCAGACCATAAATTGTTGGTAGAAACTTCAGCAACCCAATCCTGCTGAATAGCATCAAATACAAAATTAACGGTAGTTTCACCAAGCATCGTAATCACTTTCGTCAGAGTTTGATCTATATCCTCTGGCAAAGAATTAAGACTAATTCGGATTGGAATCAATTGTTCTTTTTCTAATAAGCTGATTGTATTATCTTCTGTAAATGATTCAATTTTAAAAGAATCATTTGATAATTCTAAATTACGATCTACTATCACTTTTTGTATTGCAGATTCTGTTTTATTTCCTGCTAAATCAGTCACAATCGCTTTATATAGATAAGAACCATCCACTAAGTCATTTTGATTAACTGTAGTTTCATTCCAAGTCAGCCCACCATCAATTGAAACTTCAAAATGGTCCAGAAGTGCTACTTCAGCTCCAATGACAATTGAATTAGCAATAGATAAATTAAAACTATTATCAAGGCTAATCTTATCTTCTAATGAAGAACCTGTATCATCAAAATTTATTAGAACCAGATTGGCTTGTGGTGGAGCTATATTATCTACCACCAATTGCTGTATTACAGTTTCTGAACTATTTCCAGCAGTATCCGTTATCACTGCTTTAAATTGATATGTACCATCAGCTAAATCAGTTTGACTCGCTGCGGTTTCTTGCCAAGTTTGTCCTGCATCTTTTGAAACTAAGTAGCGTATCGTTGTGCCTGCTTCTTGACCTATCACTGCAACTGTAAAGCTTTTATCTTGTGTAATTTGGTCTGTGCTTGAAATACCGGTATCACTTAAATCAACAAGGCTTAATACACCTGCACTCGGTGCTGTTGTATCGATGATGATTTGTTGTAGTGCAGTTTCTGAACTATTTCCAGCAGTATCCGTTACGACTGCTTTAAATTGATATGTACCATCTGCTAAATCCGTTTGACTCGCTGTGGTTTCCTGCCAAGTTTGTCCTGCATCTTTTGAAACTAAGTAGCGTATCGTTGTGCCTGTTTCTTGACCTGTAACTGCAAGTGTAAAGCTTTTATCTTGTGTGATTTGGTCTGTGCTTGAAATACCAGTATCACTTAAATCCACAAGGCTTAAAACGCCTGCACTCGGTGCTGTTGTATCGATGATAATTTGCTGTATTGCAGTCTCTGAACTATTTCCAGCAGTATCCGTTACGACTGCTTTAAATTGATATGTACCATCGGCTAAATCCGTTTGACTAGCTGTGGTTTCCTGCCAAGTTTGTCCTGCATCTTTTGAAACTAAGTAGCGTATCGTTGTACCTATTTCTTGACCTGTAACTGCAAGTGTAAAACCTTTATCTTGTGTGATTTGGTCTGTGCTTGAAATACCGGTATCACTTAAATCAACAAGGCTTAATACACCTGCACTCGGTGCTGTTGTATCGATGATAATTTGCTGTATTACAGTTTCTGAACTATTTCCAGCAGTATCCGTTACGACTGCTTTAAATTGATATGTACCATCGGCTAAATCAGTTTGACTCGCTATGGTTTCTTGCCAAGTTTGTCCAGCATCTTTTGAAACCAAGTAGCGTATCGTTGTGCCTGTTTCTTGACCTGTCACCGCAAGTGCAAAGCTTTTATCTTGTGTGATTTGGTCTGTGCTTGAAATACCGGTATCACTTAAATCAACAAGGCTTAATACACCTGCACTCGGTGCTGTTGTATCGATGATAATTTGCTGTATTGCAGTTTCTGAACTATTTCCAGCAGTATCCGTTACGACTGCTTTAAATTGATATGTACCATCGGCTAAATCCGTTTGACTCGCTGTGGTTTCCTGCCAAGTTTGTCCAGCATCTTTTGAAACTAAGTAGCGTATCGTTGTACCTGTTTCTTGACCTGTAACTGCAAGTGTAAAGCTTTTATCTTGTGTGATTTGGTCTGTGCTTGAAATGCCCGTGTCAGTATAATTCTGTAATTGCAATACACCAGGTTCAGGTGGAGTAGTATCTATACGGTCTTTATCTGTTATTAAGGCGATTAATCCAGCCCCAGCTAAACCACCTAAAATCCATGAATAGATTGAAGTGGTATCTGAAACCATCTGAGGTAATTCAGTTAGCTCTACATATTCAACAAAGATTTTACCTTCCGCTTCTGAGATGAGTTTAGCTTCCCAGTATTTTTGACCATTTTGGAGGATAATTTGTGGATTTTCGGCGAGATAAAAATTTTCAACAATAACCTTTGTGCCATCTTTTAGATGAAATACAACATTATTTCCTTCTTGGATTACTGATGCAATTTCTGAAGGATTAATTGCGATTTTTACAGTTTCATTTGATTTTATGATGATTGTAGTCGAGTCGCCTTGTGAAATAGCCACATTATTATTTTCAGAGAATTTACCATGAGTATCTTTTACGATTAATGATACTTGTGTCATTTTATCACCACATATTCGAATTGATTATAAACTTTTTCTTATTTCTACAGATTAAAATCTTTAGAAAATCTTAAATATTAAAATAATGATAATTCGCTATCATCTAAATTTTTAAAATCCATAACAGCCTTATAGATTTCAAATTTAAATATTCGCTATTATTTTTTTAATTAAAAATAGATTTGAATAAAGAAACCCCTTACTCACAATATAGAAATAAATGTAGGCATTCTATTCAATAATAAAAAACTTATCTATATCCAAAATTCAAACATTCGTAAAAAAAGCATTTACTTTTTTATAAAACTTAAAGACTGATCATCAAACCAATAATGTTCGATTTCGCCGCTTGCTGAAATTATATTAAAACTGTTAGACAAGCCAAAACGCAATCGATTAGAAATAGCTGTTCCAGCATGAATGTCATAAATTGAATGATCAAATCCCAAATTAAACACCTGATTCAAATCATGTATAGCGACTTTATGCAAATGTCCATGTAACAGTCCCCAAAGTCCTGTCTTACCCCATTGTTCAAGCGCTATCTTAGCCAATACGGGACAATCTTTATCCCCATGATCATGAGGAAAGGTATAAAAAGGTTGATGAAACACAACGAGCTTGGTTTTATTATTCGGAGCATTTCTTAGCTTTTCAGCTACTTCATGTATTTGTTCTAGTGATACATGACCGCGTGTATGATAGCGGCGACGTATGCTATTCACCCCAACAATATAGAAATTCGATGTTTCTAATATCGTTTCTAATCGACCAAAAAATGCCTGATAACGAACAAATGGTGAAAAAAAGCGATTCCATACGTGGAACAAAGGAATATCATGGTTGCCTGGAACAACCAAATAGGGCAAATCTAAAGAATCGAGAAATTGTCGACAATCAAAAAACTGTTTCAATCTCGCTCTTTGCGTCAAATCTCCACTGACAATCACAGCTTCTGGATGGTGTAATTTACAAAAATCACGAATTGCCTGAATACAAACTTCACGCTCAGTTCCAAAATGTAAGTCAGACAGGTGTAATAACATGTGGAACCATCACTTTTAATGCTGATTTTCTTACTGCGAAATTTAAAGGAGTTTCCAACTCGACTATTTCACCATCAAGTGCAACTGTTAATTTTTTCTTTTTAGAATCAACTTGAATATGTTCTGCGCAAAATGAATAAACATCAGATGCTTGATCAATTTTTCCTTGAACAAACTGAAATAACATTCTTAATAAACTCAATCGATCATTTTTAGCTACCAAAACACCAGCCAGTTTTCCATTTGCAGCACATTCTGCAATTCTTAATTTCATATCACAGAGTTGCAATTGATTATTTCCAAAAAAAATCAAAGGTGTTTTAACCGGATATTTTTTTTCATCAATACTAATCGATAATTTCAAAGATTGATGCTCACGCAATAAAACATCTAAAGCGGATGTATAAGCATGTAAGGGGAAGCGACCAAAAAGTCGATTGAATGTTTCTCTTTTTTTAATAAACAATGGATATAAACCTAAACTTGCATTATTTAAATAGATTTGATCATTTAAAGTTGCAATATGCACTTCTCGATAAGTACCTGTCGCGATCACTTCAGCAGCTTTAAAAATATCAATTGGAATTTCTAAAACACGAGCAACATAATTAAATGTTCCCAAAGGAATAATTCCCATAGGGATATCAGTGTGCATTAATTTTTTTGCAACAGCATTCAGAGTACCATCTCCCCCAGCAGCCACAATAACACCAGTTTTTTCAGATTGCTGATGTCTTAGTAATACTGTTTCCATCATCGCATCAAAATCATTTCTCGCATTTAGCTCAAACACCTGAATCTCAAAACCATATCGAGTCCAAAATGTCATCAGACGCTCGTAGACTTCATCTTGTTGAGCTGCATGAAATCCAGACTTTTGATTATAAATAATAGATAAGGGCTGTAACTCTTGATTCATATACTGCAGCCTTGACGACGATATCCAATATATTTGTTTATAAAAACAACAATTAAAAGCTAGTTTATGTAAAATTCGGATGATGATTATTCAATTTATCAATAATAATTCTCAAGAAAAATTAAAAATCATAAACTATTGTTTTTAATAGGCATTTATAATAAAAATAACACACATAAAAAAATCACATGCGAACAAAAACCATAACCAAAAACATCAAAAACAATAACTTATGAAAAAATATATATTCTTTCACTAATCGGGAATATGATCCGATAGTCTTATTTTTTTTACGATTTTGTGCTTTAATACAGCCACTTTTTTTACTTCATCTATTTTCATTGTCACCCAATGAATAGAACTGTACGTCGTACACACTTTAAAAAGGCATCACCATGACCCAAGTGAACGCACCAGAATTCGTTCGTCACCCTAAGCTTATTGCATGGGTGGAAGAAATTGCAAAACTAACCAAACCAGCAAAAATCGAATGGTGTGACGGAAGCGAAGAAGAATATCAACGTCTGATCGACTTGATGATCGCTAACGGCACCATGCAAAAACTTAACCAAGAAAAACATCCTGGTTCTTACCTTGCAAATTCTGACCCTTCTGACGTTGCTCGTGTTGAAGATCGCACTTATATCTGCTCTCAAAACCAAGAAGATGCTGGTGCAACGAATAACTGGGTTGCTCCTGCAGAAATGCGCGAAAAGTTAAATGGTTTATTTGATGGCTCAATGGAAGGCCGTACCATGTATGTGGTTCCTTTCTCTATGGGTCCATTAGGTAGCCACATTGCACATATCGGTATCGAATTAACAGATTCACCTTACGTTGCTGTTAGCATGACTAAAATGGCGCGTATGGGTAAAGCAGTCTATGACGTGTTAGGTACAGATGGTGAATTCATCCCATGTGTACATACAGTAGCTGCACCACTTAAAGAAGGTCAAAAAGATGTTGCTTGGCCTTGTAACAGTGAAAAATATATCGTGCATTACCCAGAAACTCGTGAAATCTGGTCTTACGGTTCTGGTTATGGTGGTAACGCTTTACTTGGTAAAAAATGCTTAGCTTTACGTATCGCATCTGCAATGGGTCGTGAACAAGGCTGGTTAGCTGAGCACATGCTTATTTTGGGCGTAACAAACCCACAAGGTGAAAAACACTACATCGCAGCGGCATTCCCTTCTGCTTGTGGTAAAACTAACTTTGCAATGTTAATTCCACCAGCGGGTTATGAAGGTTGGAAGATTGAGACTGTAGGTGACGATATCGCTTGGATTAAACCAGGTGAAGATGGTCGTTTATATGCAATCAACCCAGAAGCTGGTTTCTTCGGTGTTGCACCTGGTACAAATACCAAGACCAACCCGAACTGTATGGCAACTTTAACTAAAGATGTTATCTATACCAACGTTGCTGTTACTGAAGACGGTGAAGTTTGGTGGGAAGGTCTTTCTAAAGAAGTTCCAGCAAACTTAACCAACTGGAAAGGTCAGCCACACGTTGAAGGTGAAAAAGCTGCACATCCAAATGCACGTTTCACAGTTTCAGCAGGTCAATGCCCTTCTATCGACGCTGACTGGGAAAATCCAGCAGGTGTACCGATCTCTGCATTCATCTTCGGTGGTCGTCGTGCAGACACAGTACCTTTAGTTTCTGAAGCATTTGACTGGGTTGATGGCGTTTATAAAGCTGCAACTATGGGCTCTGAAACAACTGCTGCTGCTGTTGGTCAACAAGGTATTGTTCGTCGTGATCCATTTGCGATGCTTCCTTTCGCAGGTTATAACATGGCTGATTACTTCGGTCACTGGTTACAACTTGGTCAAGAAGTAGGTGCTAAAGCAGAAGCTGCTGGTAATAAATTACCAAAAATCTTCAACGTAAACTGGTTCCGTCGTGATGCTGAAGGCAACTTCGTATGGCCTGGTTTCGGTCAAAACATGCGTGTTCTTGAGTGGATCATTGATCGTTGTGAAGGCCGTGCTGAAGCAACTGAAACTCCTATTGGTTACGTTCCAACTTACGAACAATTGAACTGGACAGGTATCGACTTCTCTAAAGAGCAATTCGAAACTGTTACAGCTCAAGACAAAGACCAATGGATCAAAGAGCTTGAAAGCCACACTGAGTTATTTACTAAACTTGGTGATCGTTTACCGCAAGCACTTAAAGATCGTCAAAATGAATTATTAGCAGCTGTTAAATCTGCTTAATTATCTTAGTTTCCTCTCTTTAATAAAGAGGGATCAAGGGATAATAAAAAAGATCGCTTCGGCGATCTTTTTTATATTAGTTTATTTAAGCTGCTACAGTATGATTCGGCTTGTTTGATAAATAGGAATCTAAGCGATCAATTTCATTTTGCGCAAAAACCAATCCTAGTTTAGAACGTCTCCAAAGAATATCTTCGCTAGTTGTTACCCATTCAAATCGACACAAGTAATCCACTTCTTTAGCAAATAAACCATGTCCAAAACTCAGTCCAAGCTGATCAATTGAAACTGACTCGCCTAAGATATTCCAAATACGTGAACCATAAGAAGTAGCCCAACGTTTTGCTAAGCTCTCAGAAACATCAGTAATTTGTGCACGAATCTCATTTGCTAATTGTTCAGCAGATGCCATATTTTCTCCACCAGGTAGAGCTTCTGATGCCGTCCAACTCTCTTTCATTTCAGGGAAAAATGGATTCAACTGATGCATGGCAGATTCAGCCAGCTTACGATACGTTGTTAATTTACCGCCAAAAACAGAAAGTAATGGTGCCTGATCATGAGTTTCTTGAGATAAAGCTAAGGTATAGTCTCGCGTAATGGCTGAAGGATTATCGGACTCATCGTCACATAATGGTCTAACTCCAGCAAATGTCCAAATAATATCAGCTTGAGTAAGCTGTTTTTTGAAATGTGCATTACTCACTTCAAGCAAATAATCTGTTTCTGCTTGCGTAATTTGCACTTTTGATGGATCACCCTGATATTCACGGTCAGTTGTACCAATCATTGTGTATTGATCTAAATACGGAATTGCAAACACAATACGACGGTCATCATTTTGCATTATGAATGCTTTATCACCTTCATAGAGTTTTGGCACAACAATATGACTACCTTGAATCAAACGAATGCCATAAGGTGATTTAAGCTGTAAATCTTGTTTGATAAACTGTGCAACCCAAGGGCCTGCAGCATTAACTAAAGCTTTAGCTTTAATTTTAAATGAACCTTGTGCATTCTCTAGTTCTACTACCCAATAACCCTCTACACGTTGAGCTGATAAACAACGTGTGCGAGTAACAACATCTGCCCCTTTTTCACGTGCATGCATGGCATTTAACACAACCAAACGTGAATCATCAACCGCACAATCAGAATATTCAAAACCGCGAGTAATTGCTGAATTTAGTGGGCTGTCATCTTTAAAATAGACATTATTTGATCCCAATAATTTTTCACGTTTACCTAAATGGTCGTAAAAAAATAGGCCTGTTCGAATCAACCATGCTGGACGTAAATGTGGGCGATGCGGCATGATAAATCGCATTGGACGAATGATATGCGGGGCTTTAGCCAATAACACTTCACGCTCAGCCAATGCCTCACGGACGAGACGGAATTCTTTATGTTCGAGGTAGCGCAATCCACCATGAATGAGCTTGCTACTTGCAGAAGATGTATGGCTTGCTAAATCATCTTTTTCGCATAAGAACACAGACAAACCACGTCCTGCTGCATCTGCAGCGATACCTACACCATTGATACCACCACCAATCACAGCGATATCATAAATTTTGTCTTTTGACAGAGGAGAAGTTTGCATATGTCACCGCAAATTTTCATTATTGTTCAATAATGAAAATTAAAACACATCAAATGAAAATAAACAATGAAAAATAGACATAAAAGTGCCAATCAGTAGTCATTTAATGATAAATGGTAAATTTAGAAATCACAGGAAAAATGCTGAAGTATTAAACAAAAAAGATTTTTTGAAAGTTTTTAGACTAAAAAATAGAAATCTTGAGCTAAATCAATTAGCTCAAATAGCACATAGCAATGTTCGAAAATGAATACTTATTTTGCGACAATCAAACCAACATCCAATTCACGGATTGTTTTCATATATTCTTCATTAGGCTGCTGATCTGTAAATATACAATCAACTTGTTTGAGTGATCCCAATCGGATCATGGCATTACGACCAAATTTACTACTGTCGGCTGCTAAAAACACTTGCCTAGCACTAGATAAAATTTCTTGAGAAACACACACTTCTTGAAAATCAAAATCAAGAAGTGTTCCATCTTCTTCAATACCACTGATACCAATCAGCGCATAATCAGCTTTGAATTGTTTAAAAAAATCAGCCGTGGCTTGACCAATAACCCCACCGTCAGGACGAACACGACCACTGGCAATTAAGACCTCAAAGTCTTCCTTAGTACTCAAAATCTTAGCTACATTAAGATTGTTGGTAATGATTTTTAAACCCGTATGATTTAAAAGTGCATGGGCGATTGCTTCGGTGGTTGTACCAATATTAATAAATAAAGATGCATGGTCTGGAACAGCCGCTGCTACAGCCGCTGCAATCGTTCTTTTTTCTTCAAGCATGTAGCCAACACGAGTCGTATATTCCGTGTTTTCCACCGTTGAATCATGTGCTGCTCCGCCATGATAGCGACGCAGCAAACCTTCATCAGCAAGCTGGTTGATATCACGACGAATCGTTTGAGGTGTTACATCAAAATATTGAGCAAGCTCTTCAATACTTATATAGCCACGTTCTCTCACTAATTCGAGGGTTTTTTGTTGGCGTAGTATCAAGCTCATGCTCTTATATCCTGTGTTGTTGTATATCTTCGGCGGCTATTTTACCCTAATCCTCTGCCCAATCACGAGTACGTCCAACAGCTTTTAACCACCCTTTATAGAGTTTTTCGGTTTCATCGCGGGTACATTCAGGAGTAAAACTACGCTCAATCGTCATTCTACTCTTTAATTCATTCAAATCAGACCAAAACCCGACCGCTAAACCAGCTAAAAACGCAGCGCCCATACCTGTAGTTTCTTTCATTGCAGGTCGCTCAACTGAAGTGCCTAAAATATCAGCTTGGAATTGCATCAAGAAATTGTTTGCGGTTACACCACCATCAACTCGTAATGTGCGTAATTTTTCACCCGAATCCTGTTGCATTGCATCTAAAACATCACGTGTTTGATATGCAATCGATTCTAAAGTTGCTCGAATAATATGCTCAATACTCACACCGCGTGTAATACCCAAAATCGCACCACGTGCTGTAGGGTCCCAATATGGCGCACCTAAACCTGTAAACGCAGGTACAACATAGACCCCATTGCTGTCTTTTACTTTAGTTGCGTAGTATTCAGAATCATGTGAGTCATTAATCGCTTTTAATTCATCACGCAACCATTGCACACATGAACCACCATTAAACACAGCACCTTCTAATGCATAATTCACTTCACCTTTTGCACCACATGCAATTGTTGTAAGTAAACCATGTTCAGACTGAACAATTCGCTTGCCCGTGTTCATTAAAAGGAAGCAACCCGTACCATAAGTGTTTTTAGCTTGTCCAACTTCTACGCACATTTGTCCAAACAATGCGGCTTGCTGATCACCAGCAATACCTGCAATTGGAATTCCAACTTCTTGCCCACTAATTGTATGCGTATATCCGTACACTTCCGAAGAACTACGTACTTCAGGCAACATTGCTTTCGGAATATTTAAAGCTTCGAGTAACTTATCATCCCATTCCAAAGTTTCAATGTTGAAAAGCATAGTTCGAGAAGCATTAGTATAATCAGTTACATGTGCTTGCCCATTGGTAAGTTTCCAAATCAACCATGTATCAATCGTACCGAAAAGAAGCTCACCACGCTCCGCACGCTCACGACTACCTTCTACTCGATCTAGGATCCACTTAATTTTTGTTGCAGAAAAATACGGATCAATCACAAGCCCTGTGACTTTACGAATATAGTCTTGCCAACCATCTTGACGAAGCTGATTACAAATTTCGTTGCTTTGACGACTTTGCCAAACAATCGCATTGTAGATAGGTTTACCTGTTTTTTTATCCCAAATTACAGTAGTTTCACGTTGGTTGGTGATTCCAATCGCTGCGATTTGATCACTTGAAATACTTGCCTGTGCAAGTGCCTCAACCCAGACTGCACTTTGTGTTGCCCATATCTCCATCGGATCATGCTCTACCCAACCTGGTTGTGGGTAGATTTGGGTAAACTCACGTTGAGCGATCGTGATTACATTTGCATCGTGATCCAACACAATCGCGCGTGAACTCGTGGTACCTTGGTCAAATGCAACCACATATTTTTTTTGACTATCTGTAGAGATCATGACATACCTATCCAGACTTGCCTTATTTATTTGAGCAACAAATTAAATGCCCGTTAAAAAACGGGCTTCGATACTGCAATAAAGCAATGACTTCTGTATTAAATAAAAAAACTTGGCAGATTATATGCAAAATTGTTCGAAAACGAAAATTCTTTCTTTAACTTTGAACCCATATGCGATGAATAGCGTAGGTTTTAAAGAATCCTAACAACTTAAAGCTGATTTTATGCGATACTTAAAAACAGAAATAACAGGACCATTGATATGAAAAAAACTAATTTATTCGTTATTGTAAGCGGTAGTCTTTTCATTGCAGCATGTCAAACTAGTCCGCATCAATACAATGGCGTGACTGGCTATCAAATTGAAAATAAAACAGCAACATCAGCGACTCTAGCATACACCTTAGCAGCACATAGCAATCGTGATGTTGACGAGCGCAAATTACAACATGCTTGTAAACAAGTTTTAGGTGCTGATAAAAATTATAAAATCTCAGTGTTGAGTGTGAATGAAATCATGAACCCAACTCAACAAGAACAATATGGTGTTAAGCTTGGCAATAGCCGTACCACTTTTGGTCTTACAAATTCGCCAGATCTGAACAATAGTGAAGGTTATGCGACTCGTCAGGCTTTAGAAGCTCGACCTTCTACCCTTAAAGTTGTTCGCTATCACTGCAACTAATTCATAAAAGACATAAAAACGTATCTGAATCAATTTCAGATACGTTTCATCAATCGTTATACTTTTAGCACATCGTGAATTGACTGATCTTTATCAAAAACAGATTTAGAGAAAGGACACAAAGGAATAACTTTAATCTCTCGTTCACGTGCAAATGCAACCAAAGCATCCAACAATTGACGACCAATTCCTTGTCCACGAAATTGATCTTCGACATCTGTATGATCAATGATTAACATTGAATCACCTGCCCACGTATAAGCCATCTCACCAGCTTTTACATCAGCAGCAAAAATCTCAAAAGTCCCGTGTTTAGTGTCATCTGATTGTTTAATATTCACTATTTAAGCCTCATTTTGATTGTATTACGATCAAGTACGAAAGCATCAAAGTGAATTAACTTTCAAAACTTGAATCGTTGAGACTTGTTTTATCATCCACTCAAAATAATCTCTGTTGCTATTTGATAAACAGAGAACACAACAAAGTGCCCTATCTTGATTTAGAACCTATTGAGGATGTGTACGATAAAAACTTACATTTCGAAATTCTTTGGCTTCATCTAAATCGGGCCAAGTCGTTGCACTTCTTTCATCTATTTTCAAATATTGCGGATGGCTAAAATTTTTCACACGACTATCCGCCACCCATACTTCAGGTGCGAACTTCAAAAACTCATCTAAAAAGAAACGATTACACTGATCATAAAGTACATCAGCAGCAAGTAAAACATCGACCTGTTCAGATTTGTATAAATCATCTAGATATTCAAGTTCTACATTATTGAGTAATGCATTTTCACGACATGACTCCAAGCTTACTTGGTCAATATCACAGCAAATAACACGTTTTGCACCAGCCATTTTTGCTGCTATTGCAACCACACCTGAGCCTGCACCAAAATCCAATACCACCTTATCTTTTACATGATGTGGTTCAGCGAGTAGCCATTGCGCCATCGCCAACCCTGAAGCCCAGCAAAAAATCCAATAAGGGGTTTCATTCCAAATACGACGAATTACCTCATCATCTAAACGATCAGTTGGAAAAACAGGAGGAATTAGCCACAATGAAATTGGGGTTTCAGGTAACTGCTGTGCCAATAAATCAGTGTTTGGAATAACTTCATGTAAGGCTTTAAGCAATTGATCAGGTGCTTTCGCAAATTGAAATGTACAGCTCATATTTCTTAAATTCTTAAAAAAAGCCCCTCTATTTAGAAGGGCTTAAAGTGGATATTTAACCTAAAGCTTTTTCAGCAGCTTCAACTGTTTGACGAATCAAGGTCGTGATCGTCATAGGTCCTACACCACCTGGGACTGGTGTATAAGCTGATGCAACATCTTCAATACCCACTAATTGGATATCACCCACACCACCGCCATCACGTGGATGGAAACCAGCATCAACGACAACAGCACCTTGTTTAATCCAATCTTTCTGAATTAATTCAGCCTTACCTACTGCACCCACAATAATATCGGCTTGCTTCACTAACTCAGGAAGGTTTTGAGTACGTGAATGACAAATCGTCACGGTAGCATTGGCTTGTAGTAGCATCATTGCCATTGGTTTACCTAAAATTGCTGAACGACCAACAACAACGGCATGCTTACCTGCAATTTCAATCTTGTTTTCTTTTAAAATCGTCATGATACCCGCTGGAGTTGCTGAACCATACGCGGCTTCGCCCATTGACATACGACCAAAACCAAGACAAGTCACACCATCCACATCTTTTTCGAGTGAAATCGCATCAAAACATGCTCTTTCATCAATTTGTTCAGGTACTGGATGTTGAAGCAAAATACCGTGTACATCTGGATTTGCATTTAATTTTTCAATTTCAGCAAGTAATTGTTCAGTTGTCGTTTCTTTTGGCAGTTCAACCTTTAGAGAATCCATGCCCACACGGCGGCAAGCATTTCCTTTCATACGCACATAAGTTGCAGATGCACCATCATCACCAACTAAAATTGTTGCCAAAATTGGGGTACGACCCGATTTTGCTTTTAATGCTTCTACACGTACCAACAAATCAGCTTCGATTTGTGTTGCCAATGCACGACCGTCTAAAACCAATGCCACAGCGCATCTCCAAAGTGGGTATGAATCAATAATGCAAATAATACATGATAATTTAGCCAATATTCTTTTAGATGTTGTTTTTATGTGCATATTCACCGCAAACACTATTGTTTTTTTTCTAAAGATTGCTAATATGTGCATCACCAAGAGATGGCGGGGTGGCAGAGTGGTCATGCAGCGGACTGCAACTCCGTGTACGCCGGTTCGATTCCGACCTCCGCCTCCATTGGTAAAGCCCGAGTGGTGAAATCGGTAGACACAGGGGATTTAAAATCCCCCGCCCACAAAGCGTGCCAGTTCGAGTCTGGCCTCGGGCACCATCCTTCAACTACTGAAGTTTGGTGCAGTAAAAATCCAGCGTAAGCTGGTTTTTTTATGCCTGAAATTTGATAATTTATAAAAAGCCAAGCTTTGCATACTTGGCTTTTTTTGATTTCAAAAATTATGCAACTTGCTGAGCTGTCTGAATGGGCAATAGATTGACATCTAAATTAAGTTGGTACTGTCGACTTTCATCAACGGAATAGTTTACCTGCTTAATAGAATCAACAAAAATCCACTTCGACTGTACCCGTAACTGATCAAATTCAACTACCAAATATCCACGTTGATTCAAATTACAATAATTCAATTCATCAATTAATGTCTTGAATGCAAATTCAAATTGTTGCAATTGCGCCAAAGGAATGTTGAGGTATTTTTCCAATCCTGGTGAAGATACTGAGCTGGTAGCCAACTCTACTCCAACGAATACCCCATCTTTACTGTATAAATTTGAAGACCAAGCATTGTGTGTATCCCCCGCCAAGACCACGATTTTCTTTTTCAACTGCGCTAATGTGCCATACAAAATCTCGCGTTCAGTGAAATAACCATCCCAAGCGTCTAAATTATACGGTGCAGTCGTAAGTACACGCGCTTTCTCTTGTTGAGTAAGTGTTGGATCATTATTTTGTAGTCGAACTTTTAGCGTTACCAGTTCAGTAATTTGTGTATTCATTTTTGTGAGTGTTTCAGCTGTTGGATTGCCTGAAGTTATTTCAGCCAAAGAAAGTAACAACTCAGCAGGAATAAACATTTTAGACATTAAAATTTGCTGTCCCAAAACATTCCAAGTTGCATTTGATTGCTGTAATTTGCCTAATAACCAATCACGTTGTTCAAACCCCATCAAAGTACGCGTTGGACTAGTAAGATCAGCTTGAAACTTTGCAACGTCTATGCCTGTCGCAGTTAAATAATTTGCATAATCTAATTGTTGATCTCGAGCAATAATACGGGTATCCAACATAGTCAATTGAACAAGATTACCAAAATCGAATTGGCGATAAATCTTTACATGCTGATCATCTACAGGACGAATTGGCATCCATTCGAAATATGCCTGTAAGGCAGCCAACTTACGCTCAAGGAACGAACCTTCATTTTCTTGATGATTTTCAGCACCATTTTTCCAAGTATCATTCGTCAACTCATGGTCATCCCAAATCACGATAAATGGATGACGTTGATGTGCAGCCTGTAAGTCCTGATCTTTTCGATATAGTGCATATCGCTTTCGGTAATCATCTAATTTAATAATTTCTTTATTGTTATCTGCCGCTAAAGTACGACCAAGTTTTGCAGCATCTTCAGTGGCATATCCATCAGCACCATACTCATAAATATAGTCACCTAAATGAATCACCACATCTACATTTTGCTTTGCAATTTCACGGTATACATAAAAATATCCCGCTGGATAATTTGAGCATGAACATACCGCAAAACTAACTTTAGATGTGCTTACGGGTAACGTTTTAGTCTGCCCTATTGGAGAAATCTTATTTCCAAAAATAAACCGATAATAATAACTTGTATCAGCCCGAAGTCCCGTTGCATCCACTTTCACCGTAAAATCTTGTGATGCTGATGTAGTCACTTTGTCTGTTTTAATGATTTGTTTAAACTGTTTATCTAATGCAAGCTCCCATGTCACTTGTAAACGTGCACTGATTTCATTTGGTGTTAAACGCGTCCATAAAATAACGCGATCTTGCAACGGATCACCACTCGCAACACCATGTTCAAAACTCACCTTTAAACTAGAAGTTTCGTTATCTGAACTATCATTACAACCTGTCATTCCCACTGTCAGTGATAATGCACCCAAACCGAATAAACTTTTTTGAATGAGTTCCCGTCGTGAAATATTTACAGTCATTTAAGTACTACCTTATTTTTATCACCTTAAATGCTTAAACCTAATCAGCTAATATGAACAAATGATCTCAATTTTGTGAAAGAACTATGAAAAATACATAGCACATGATTATTTTTTATAGGTTAAAAACATGTTTTGATTGAAAATAAAGCAAATAGTTGATTTTACTCTTGCCAAGATTTAAAGCCTCCACTATTATTGCGCACATGCCCGAGTGGTGAAATCGGTAGACACAGGGGATTTAAAATCCCCCGCCCACAAAGCGTGCCAGTTCGAGTCTGGCCTCGGGCACCATCCTTCAACTACTGAAGTTTGGTGCAGTAAAAAATCCAGCGTAAGCTGGTTTTTTTATGCCTGAAATTTATAAAATACAAAGAATACCTCAGTCGAAACTAAGGTATCTAATAAATCTATTAGAATTGAAGGTTATTCCACTCGGATGATTTTACCATTCTCATCGTGGTGAACGATTGTGATCTTTTGCTGACGACCAGAAAATATTTCTTGTTCTGATAGTTCAAAATAGCGAGCATAATCTGTGATTCGCTTTTCAACAGTTTGCCTTTCACTCACTGATTTAGAAGGCAATAAACCCCATAACATGAGTATGACAGCACAAAAAATTAATGCGATTACACCATGTTCAATACCATTACTAAATCCTGACATTAAACGCTGTGCTAGATGGGTTTTCTGAATTTCAATCAATACCCAAACTAAAACGAATGGACGCCATAATAATAACCAGCCTGCCCACATCATCGCTGTTGTTGTGGTCGAAAAATAGCGTTTATGCCATGGGAGTTGGCGACGTAAATCAATAATCAAGCTATTTACTTTCATTTCACTATACTCTGTAAGATTAGACTTACAACTTAACGAATACCACGATCAGGACTAATCCAACGTGCACGTTTTTCCTGTCCACGAAGCAGTACTTTTGGAAAGGCGACGATTGTAGCAGTTATCGTAATTAACCAAAATACAAAGGGATACCAAATCATCCAGTAATAATTTTTACCCAAGTTTGGTTCATAACGACTATCCATCCATTTGCTTAAAGCAAACTGAATTAAACAGGTTGCCCCTAATAAAATCCCACTTCCGTAAGGCAAAAATGGCGAACTTACAATAGCGAGACTTGGGAGTGTAATAACAAAATGTAATAGCCATATGACAGCCATGATTAACATCAAATATGACCATACCAAGGTCAAGCATAATTCAAGCATTAATGGCCATAAGAAGTTAAGTTTGGGTTTCAAGAAGACATCCAAATTCTTGATTAAGACCTGTGCCCCGCCCATCGCCCACCGTAAACGCTGCTTCCACAAACCATTAAAGGTTTCTGGCATCAAAATCCACACCAAAGCATTCGGTTCAAAGCGTACATCCCACCCTGCTCGTTGAAGCTTCCAAGTAATATCAATATCTTCAGTCAACATATTTGGAGACCAATAATCGACTTGATGCACGGCACTTTTACGAAATGCAGTAATTACCCCTGATACCGTAAATAATCGACCAAACGTGCGCTGTGCTCTTTTAATCATTCCAACGATAGATGAGAATTCACCCACTTGAATTCGACCAAGTAAGGTTGATCGTGTTCTTATACGTGGATTTCCTGTGACCGCTGCAACCGTTTCATCCTTTAGAAAATGTCGCATCATCCATTTAGCTGCATGAGGATCAAGTAAAGCATCACCATCAATGCCAATCAAAAACTCAGCATCAGTCATCAAGCTACCCGCTTGCAATCCCATTGCCTTGCCTTGATTTTGAGCTAGATGTACAACACGTAATTTTTCATATTGACTTGCGAGACGATCAAGCACCTCTCCCGTATTGTCTGAACTACCATCATTAATCGCAATCACTTCAAAATTCGGATAATCCAGCTGTAAAGCATGGCTAATGGTTTCTTCAGCATTATCACCTTCATTAAAACAAGGAATAAGTACTGCAACTTTTGGATAAAGCTCTAAACTTTTTGGCTGTTGATAAGGTGGGTCTTGGCGTTCTTTCCAATAAAATAGAATTGCCCCCATCATCCATAAATAAGACATGAATAACGGATAATAGAATACGAACTTAATGGCATATGACCATAAGGCTGCAATTTCAGTCATTTCATATACTCAATTAAGGCACTAGTTGTGATGATTTCTGTGCAAAAGCATCATGCATTTGCTTTACATCAGGGTGATCTTTAATCGGATCATCTGGATAGTAAGCAATGTGCATTGCACCCTGTTGATATAATGATTTGATTGTCGCAGCCATCTCTTCAGATGGAATTTTTTGATCATTTCGCCAGTTCACGGCTTGTAATTCCATCACTGACTTTTTAATACCATTTGGATATTTTTTAAGACGGTTTAAAATGTTGCTATAGAACTGTTCAGGCTGATCTACCTTTTCCATATATGGCATTGCCATAATTGCAGTGAAATCATAACGATTTAAAGATTGTTCTAGCGATTGTGCATACCAGTTTTCTGCATAAGCATTTAATGCAACTTGAGCATATAGATTCCGAGCAGTCATTAAATAAGGTTGGTATTGTCGCACTTCATTTGCTAATTCCATTGCAAAATCATCAAGATATTGAGTTTTGTATGCAGTCCACTTCTGCAAATCAGCATCATTATTTCTAATTTTAGCTAAGTCGGTTGTTAAGCCTTGTTGCGCATAAGCAGCCAAAGCCTGAGGACTAGCATCTTCATAATCAGATAAGGTCACATCATCATGAAATAGCAGACCATCAAATGGTGTGGATTTCGCTAAATCTTGGTAAATTTCTTTGATCGTTTGTCGAGCTTTTGGCGAGAATGGGCTCAGACGTATATAGCCCATGTTTAAATGTTCACCTGCTTTGGCCTGCTCTGTTTGAACCAGCTCATTTGCAACAGGATTAGTCTTTGGTAGCTCCCAAGCCAACATTGGCATCCATGCATAAAGTCGTTGTACTGAGGTACGCGTTTGAATTTGCCAAGCTACACGATTAAATAGATCAGCCCGCATTGGTATATGACGGTTTGGAAAATACACCATATCTGCTGAACCATTGGCATCAGGATCAGAGAACGCTTGCAAATAAACTGTATTCACGCCCATACCATTAATACGATCAAGCAAATGGCTTAAGTTGCGTTCTTCTTGTTGAGGGTCGGGATCATAAATGTAATCAAGATCGACATGCATAATTTTTTGCGGTCGATTATTGTCATTTAAATTCAATTCTCTATTTTTGATTTCTTGTGCCAAAGCATTTGTCGACATATTACCTTGTATTAATATACGACTCATATTCTGCAAGGACTGTTTGGCATGATCTGCACCATCATCCAAAGTAATGGTGATTGGCATACCAAGTTGTTTTGCTGTTTGCACAAGCTGCATATTGTATCGACCATATGGCCATACCATAACTCGTGGTGATCGCAATCCATGTGCCTGTAGTAAATCATTGTTCTTTTTTAAATCTTGATAAATACGTTGCTGGTAAGCTGAATCACTTTCATAACTTTGATTTTTGGGATCATAAATTCGAGAAATTGCAGCAGGTTCTAAATTACCTTGTGGATTTGCATTGACTCCTTCGTGCAGATGATAACTGTGGCTAGCAATTTCCACTAAACCCGAACTCTGCATTTCTTTAAGTTCACTCCAACTTAAGATTTTATTTCTATCAATCGGCTCACCACCGAAATCGACTTTTTCAAGATTGGATGGCTCTAACCATGAACCCACCACTGCAAGTAAGACTGGAATTTTATTTTTACGAATAATTGGATAAGCATTTTGGTAGAAAGACTGATAACCATCATCTACTGTTAATAAAACAGGTTTTTTGGGTAATCTATACTTGCCTTGATGAGCCTTAATAAGTTGATCTACATTAATAAAATGGTAACCATTTTTCTTTAACCATTGGATATGCTCACTAAATTGCTGTGTTGTTACCGCATAGCTTGGTATCAGGGCATCTTTTTCATCGGTAATCTCATGATAACCAATCACCGTCAAGGTAGTAGCATCAATTTTGGGGTTGGCTGCGAAAGTTGCCGCGTTGCATAACATACCAACCACGAGCCCTAAAAAGCATTTTAAAGCTGGCGATCTTGAAGGAGTAGACATGGAGAATATTCTCAATAATAAAGAAAAATCAGTACAGAGATATGCAGAAGGATTTCATCTTATCGACAATTAGATGGCTGACTTTGTCGGGTAATATGAGGATTGTAGTTATAATTTTTTAAACTGAAAATAATCTTAAAAATAAATTGTTATTTTAAACCCACAAAAAAATTTGCCTCGATCATCTTAGATAGTCGAGGCAATCTTTATCAATGTATCCAGACTAGTATTGAATAAGTTGGAAATTTGGATGTTCTGCACGGTCTTGTAAGTAGCAGCGCTCTTTATGATAAAAGTAACGATAAAGACGGTTGACCCAATCACCACGACGGAAAGTTAAAATCTTTTTATTGAATCCATCATAATCAAGAAGAACCACATTACCTTCCTCAGGTGAAAGTAATGTAATTTTATAATTACATTCTGCATGAGGATTAGAAGAACTCAACTCTCGAATGATTTCAACTTTGTTGTCTCCATCCATCCAGTAATGTTTATCCGTCAATGCTTTAGAATTTGCCCAAAAACCATTTTCCGAGCCATCATACGTGTCAATCATGAAAAAATTATTTAGCTCTTTTAATAGCTCAGACGCGGTAATATCCAAATAGTCATTCATACCCACCTCCACTCACTCAATTTTTATCACTTGGTTCACACAAGTGAAATATTTTTATATTTAGCTAATTACATCAATAAGCTAGTTTGCCTAATGATTATCCAGTTTAATCATTTTTTCCAAAAGGTAAACTTAATTCACATTTTATGAAAAAAGTTTGATTCACAAAACACTGCTCTTTTAACTCAAAGATATACAGAACTGTCTACAGAATCAATAACTTTATACTTAAATCGCTTAAAAAATTAATTAGATAAAATCCATATAAATCAAAAACTTAAATTAATGGCTACATATTTATTTGTATTGTTTTTGTACAAATGACAAAAATCACAATAAAATCATAAATTAAGATTAAATTGTGATTTCTATCAACATATTTTTTTTAATTATTCATCACGTGTTTTGACATCAAATAATTCGATCTCAAATATCAAGTTTGAATGCGCAGGAATTATTTTTCCCATTTTTCTTTCACCATATGCCAAGTGTGACGGAACAATCAGCTTACGCTTTCCACCCACGCGCATTCCCATGATACCTTGATCCCAACCTTTGATTACACGACCTGTGCCAATCACGGTTTCAAAGTAATTTCCACGGTCAATTGAAGAATCGAATTTAGTACCATCTTCTAACCATCCCGTGTAGTGAGTGGTAATAAGCGCACCTTTAACTGCTTCTTTACCTTCACCAATTTTTAAATCAATAATTTCTAATTCAGTTATCATCTCAAATTATCTCCTAATATCGATCAAGCCAATTATTGCAATTTTTGCCATTTAATATCGACTTGACCTTTATCGCTCAACAAAGTCCACTCACCATCTAAAATATTCAGTTGTAACTGCATCGTTCTTTCACACAACTGCTCTAGTTCACTAGTTGTTTTATCATCCAGCTGCCAAACTTCGACATTCGTTAAAGTTTTGATTTTACTATTACGTTTCCACCAATCATCTACTTGCGAACCATATGCAACAACTGCGACTTGTTTGCAACGAGCACTTGCTTTTTTGACTTTATCTTCTGCTGGACAACCTACTTCGATCCACTTTTCCAAAAGCCCTGTTAGATCCTTTTGCCATAAAGCAGGTTCGTCAGTTTCAAACAGATCTTTTGTGAATTCTAAACGCTCGTCAGCGAAACGCGCGTAAGCGAGCACACGAACCATGAGTCGTTCAATTGTTTCAGACGGATGCAGCGCAAGTGTAAGTTGATAATCAGCATAAATATGCTCATCCATATTGGCAATATTCAAATCTGCCTTATATATCGTTGCTTTTAGAGCCATAGAATACATCCTCAAATTTGGCGCTAAGCATACTCTATTTTGAAAAAATAAAGATGCCATTTGACCATTATGACGATGAATCATTCATCTTTTAGCTGACAATCTAACAACTCCGACTCAAACTTAAACCAGTCATGTGATGCCTGCGTAATAATTTCAATTCGATTATCTAGCTCTGCTTCAGTTGACTTGTAATTAAATTGCTCAGGATTAAAATTGAAACTTTTCCAACCTTGATCTGTATTAAAAATACCTTTTATACGCACCCAATCCTGTTGTGAACAAAGCAAATCTAAAAGCTCATTAAAATTAAACAACCAGCGTTTCGGCAATTTCCACCCTGCAACGGTATAGCCTTGTGATGACTCAACATAATGGTACGGAAGTTGTTTCACTGCGCTGACATTTTCATCTAGCGTTTGATGCTGTTGTAATTTCAATAATGGTTGAATTTTACGTAAAACAGGTCGCTGTGCTTTATCAATTACTTCGAGTTGGACGTAGCCATGTTCAGCTTCAATCCAGTCTTGCACATAAGCCTGAAATTCTTTTTTTAGTTCAAAATAAATCTGTTGATCACTATCCGTCATGCAATCAGCATGTGAAATTACAACAATTTGTGCAGCTTTAAGTTGATCTTTATATAAGTTCTGTCTTACCCAATTTTCATCATGTAATCGACTTCCATCAACAACAATGACCAACGCGCGCATATCTAAACTTCGTTGCCAGTGGGGTTCTGTGAGTTGCTCAAGCAATTGGGCAGGATGCCCTAAACCTGTCGGCTCAATAAACAAACGATCTGGTTGTGTTTCACTTAAGAGTCGTGAAAGTGCAATCTGCATAGGAAGCTGGCTACTACAGCATAAACATCCACCTAATAATTCTTTAACTGCATAACCTTGCTGTTGAGTAATAAGCTGCTGATCCACACCAATTTGCCCAAATTCATTCATTAAAACTGCCCAAGTCTCATGTTCAGGTTTTTGAGTCAATAAATACTGGAGTAATGTGGTTTTACCAGCACCGAGAAAACCAGAAATAATATGAGTGGGTACAGCTTTATGGCTAATGAGTTTCACGACAATCTCAATCTAAGTGTTAAGCCTATTGTATCGAGAAAGAAAACTGAAAATGAAGCAATTTATTAAAAACCACCAGTTGAGACTTAAGTCACATAATTATTATTTTCCAAGACAAAATCACCATATTAAATCAAATAAAGAAATTAAATTAAAAAATATAATCGTTTTATACAATCAACAGATTTTATATAAATCCGAGTTTATGTTTCCCGTTCGTAATTCACCTGTTCTATTTTTAATCAAAAAAACATATTTGCACACATTTTAATGATTCATTTTGGCGTTTTGTTTTACATGTCTGCAACATAACATTAATTATTATTTCACATTGTTAAGCTAGGCGTAAAACATTGTTAAGAATATTGCTGTAAATAATTTTGGCACTTAGCATGAACCCATGTCGAAATCAGGCTCTGCTTGTTCAGTAAACTTGATAGCGGCTTTTAAAAATTGAATTTAAGGATGCCAATTATGAAACTTGTTAAGACTTTGTTAGCTACTACGCTTACACTTGCTGCTGCAACAACCTTTGCTGCTACAGCACATGATCAATCACATGCTGCGCATGAAACAGAAGAGAAAGTTGTTGTCTCAACTCAAGAACAGCCAGAAACTCAAGGTCAAGCAACAACTGATGCAACTGCGAGTGAAACACCTGCATCTGCACCTGCTGCTACAAACTAAACTGATCTCAAGGTTCCTCCAGACCTTTAGACCACATTAATAACAATAGAATCTTGTTATTAATGCAAAAGAACGAACCATGCTGCGGTTCGTTCTTTTTTTAAATCAGAGAATTAAGCTATTAGCATTGAGAAGATTTTTTGAAAATGCTGCATGATGGTTGTTGCACTTCTTCTAAACGATGAATTTTGCGTAATTCAGCTGCTTCAAAACGACAACGCTTCCAATCTGTATCTAAATTTAATGCTGGAACTGCTTTTGGCTGACGTTGTTCATCTACTGCTACCATCGTGAAGTAGCATGTGTTGGTATGACGAATCGTTCTTTTTTGGATATTTTGAGCTTCCACTCGAATACCAATCTCCATAGATGTACGACCAACATGATTCACACTTGCTAAAAAGGTAACCAGCTCTCCTACATAAATAGGTTCTTTGAAATTGACCTTATCCACAGATAAAGTCACAACATAACTACCTGAATAACGACTAGCGCAGGCGTATGCGACTTGATCAAGTAACTTTAAAATTGCTCCACCATGAACATTGCCTGAAAAATTTGCCATATCAGGTGTCATAAGCACTGACATCGTTAATTCAGATTGATCATCGGGAGCTTGGTTTAATTGATCTAAAGGAGACATGAGTAAAACTCGTAAATATGCTACGCCACTATTATCCTTTATTCAGACAATTAAACATATGCAAATTAGCTCAAAATACCATCAAATATATTTATATAAATTACGATGAATATTTCAAAATGATTACATCGCACCAATTTTCAGATAGAAATGAGAAAATTGTTCATTTGGCATTTATATTTTAAATACCATATATACTTCTATTTAATAATACTGGCACTTTCAATTAACCCCATAATCCCATTAACTATCATATCAACAGCAATTGTGCCAATCAGCAGAGCCGATAAACGCCCTACAATGTCAAAATAACGATCAATATATTTTGCATGTTTATAGCGTAAATGATCATGTGCAAATTTCATCAGAATCAAAATACTACACGTTAACATCAACGTAATCGCAATGACTGCAACCGCACCTGAAAATGGAACACTAATCCCCGTGACTACTGCAGCACTTATGGTTCCTGGACCAATCATAAATGGCATAGCTATTGTTCCAGCTAAATGTTCAGGCGCCCCTCTCATCTCACCAATTGTTTCTGCACCTTGAAAAACGTAACGATAACCAATGACTAAAAAGATGAGACCACCGAAAATTTGAAATGATTCAAATCGAACATTCAAATAACGGCTAAAAATACTTTCACCACCCCAAGCAAATAAAATAAAGACAATAAATGCGATTAAACATCCTTGAATCAATGCTTTGCTAAAAACTTTAGCATCCGTATTACGAATCATACCAATCATGTAAACACTCATAAGGAATGGATTCAGTAATGAAAAAAACAATGCAAATGCATGGATGTAGGGAGAAAACATAAAAAGTCTCTAAATCAGCTTCGGTTTTAGACTTGGATAAACCCAATAGATGGATCAAAATTTCAAATTGGAATGATTAAAAAGATCATCTATTTCCAAATATGGTTTGAACGTTTACACGAGGATTCAATGTCAGCTTCAACACTAAATTTTTGTAAACTACGATCAAAACTATAAAAATTAATTAATTTTTCATATTTTACATTGCAAGAATCATTCTGCTTGGACCCACATGTATAGGAGTAGTATTGAAAATGTAAAAATACGATTTTATTTCTTATTTTTTCAGAGCGGTTTAGAGCTATATCGTTTTGAAGATCAATAACCCAAGAAAGCTGTCACAAGCTTTCTTGAGTTTAACAAATTTACATCAAGTCTTTAAAAGTCAGACTGATTGCTTTGGATGTACCATATTTTTTACAGCTAAAATATCTGCCAAAACCTCATCAGAAATTAGATTTTCAGCTTTAACTAGACTCAGCACACTTTGACCAGATTCATTTGCTTGTTTAGCGATACGTGTCGTGGTTTCATAACCTAAAAATGGATTTAATGCTGTAATAATACCAATCGAATTTTCAACTTGTGACTGACAAAGTTCCGCATTAGCACGAATCGTATCAATACATTTAAGTTGGAACATTTGCATTGCTTTTCCTAGCAAATCAATTGATTCAAATAGTTTGAATGCAATCAATGGTTCCATCGCATTAAGCTGCAACTGCCCTGCCTCAGCAGCTAAAGTGACAGCCAAATCATTTGCAATCACTTGGAAACAAATTAAATTCATTGCCTCTGGAATTACAGGATTCACTTTACCTGGCATGATTGAACTTCCAGGCTGACGTGGCTCAAGATAAATTTCACTTAAACCAGCACGTGGACCACTCGATAATAGACGCAAATCATTGGCGATTTTTGAAAGCTTCGTCGCTGTACGTTTTAAGAAACTCGACAATAAAACAAAATCACCCATATCTGATGTGGCTTCGATTAAATCAGGTGAACTGCTAATCTTACGACCCGTAATTTCTGACAAAGCTTCGATAGCATATTCACGATACTTCACTTCAGTATTGATGCCTGTACCTATCGCGGTACCACCTAGATTTACAACACTCAAAGCATCAGGCATGATCTGATTTAATTTATCTAAATCATTTTGTAATGTAGCAGCAAAAGCCCCAAATTCTTGTCCTAATGTCATCGGCACGGCATCTTGTAACTGAGTTCTACCCATTTTCAAAATATCCGAAAACTCTTCAGATTTTGCTCTAAAACTCGCAATTAGATGATTAAAAGGTACATTTAACTGTTCAATTGCCGCAATTAAACCTATTTTGATTGCAGTAGGATATACATCGTTGGTCGACTGAGACATATTCACATCATTGTTAGGATGTAAGTATTGATATTCTCCTTTGCTATGACCTAGATATTCCAATCCAATATTTGCCACAACCTCATTTATATTCATATTGGTTGAGGTTCCAGCACCACCTTGGATCATATCCACCATAAATTGGTCATGATATTGGTTATTTAAAATCTGCTGGCATGCATATTGAATTGCTTTGTTCTTATTTCCATCAATTTTATTTAATTTAAGATTTGAATAAGCACACGCAGACTTAACCATTGCCAATGCTTTAATAAAGTTTGGAAACTGGCTTAATTTACTTTGGCTTAAACTAAAATTCTCGATTGCTCTTAAAGTTTGTACACCATAATAACAATTCGAAGGAATTTCTTTAAAACCCAATAAATCTTTTTCAGTCCGCGTATTAATCTTAATGTTCATTTGAATAAATCCTGTACGACTATATTTTTATGTTAAAAGACTGTGTGTGTTTTTTCTAATGTAAAAAAATATTACTACATGCATTTTTTGCATAATAGATTATAATAGTGTATGAGCATGCATTAAGGATAATTTATGACCTTGGAAATTCGATGGATTGAAGATTTACTTGCATTAGAACAGGAAAAATCAATCTCCCAAGCAGCAGAGATCAGGCATGTAACTCAGTCCGCCTTCTCACGTAGACTACAAAATATTGAAAATGCTTTGGGTTTCCCAATCCTCGATCGAGAAAGTAAAAATATTGATTTCACTGAAGCTGGACAAATTTTATTAGCTACTGCTAAAAACATTCACAACCAACTTTCAAGCACAATTACCTATTTAGAAAAAAATATTAAAAACAATGAACTAAATACAAAATTCGCTGTTTCGCATTCACTTATTACACAATTTTTCCCTCGTTTTATTCATGAGCTTTCCGAAGATCTGAGTGATTTAAAATTAGAAATTATTGCAGCAAACCTCAAACAAGGCATGCGCTTGCTCACAGATGGTTCTTGCGATTTCTTGATTTGTTATTGTGACCAGAAAACTTTAGCTCAAATGGATTTTTCACTTTTTCTTTTCCACAAAATCGTGAAAATGGAAATTTTGCCTGTGACCGCCCTTTATAATAACCAACCAAAATATTCATTTAATGAATTATTTCCGTTGTTATCATATAGCAAGCAGGCTTATTTGAGAAAATGTGTCGATGATATTATAGAAAATCAACTAAACTATCGAATATTATATGAAACTGATAATGCAAGCGATTTAAAAGAACTCGTTTTACAAGGTTTAGGAATTGCTTGGCTACCAAAGCTTCTTGTTGAAAAAGAGATTGCAGAAAATAAACTTAAAGTCGTTGAACCAATTAATTTTCACACATATCAAGACGTTTATATCATCAGAAGAAAAATCGTACTCTCCAAAAGAATAAACTATATTTGGGATTTTTTAACCTCACAAGAATTTAAATAATAATAATTATGAAATAAAAATGATTGCTTAATATCGATGATCTAAAATCAGATTCAAAGATATTAAACAATCATTTTAGTTTATAAATTTACTTGTCATCCAATCTTTTTTACTGGTTTCAAAAGTTAGGTGTTATCTGCTAAACGACTCACTGGCACAATTGAATCAACAACCACTTCCTCAACCTCATCGACTTCCTCATTGCCCACTTCAGTTCTAGCAATCACAGCTGTAGCAATACTGTTGCCTATGACATTTGTTGCAGTTCTGCCCATATCCAAAAATTGATCAACCGCAAGGATCAATAAAATTCCAGCCTCAGGCAATTTAAACATCACTAAAGTAGATGCAATCACAACAATTGAAGCCCTTGAAACACCAGCTATTCCTTTACTGGTGATCATTAACGTTAATAGAATTAAAACTTGTTGAGTAAAACTTAGATCAATATTGTAAGCTTGCGCAATAAAGAGTACTGCAAAAGACATATACATCATTGAACCATCTAGGTTAAATGAATAACCAAGTGGCAACACAAAACTGGTAATCCGTTTCGGTACACCAAACTTATTCAACGCTTCCATTGTCTTAGGATAAGCAGATTCACTACTTGCCGTAGCAAAAGCTAAAGTTGTCGGTTCACGTACAGCTTTGACCAATCTAAAAACATCTTTCTTCAAGAAAATATAACCAAAAGAAATCAGGATCATCCATAAGATCAACAGCCCCACATAGAACTGCCCGATAAAAATACTATAGTCTAAGATCAGCTTCGGACCCTGAACTGTGATTGCAGATGCAATTGCCGCGAAAACAGCGATTGGTGCAGCAGCCATCACGTAATCCGTGATACGGAACATCACACGACATAGCTCATCAATAATGCGCCCAATGATGGTAGCCCCAGATTGATGTTGAACATAAGCTAAAGCCGAACCAAAAAATATCGAAAAGACTAAAATCTGAAGAATTTCATTATTCGCCATTGCCTCAGCGAAACTACGCGGGAAAATATGCGTAATAAAGGTTTGAAGACTTAAGCTTGATGCACTTACGCCCACATCTACAGCTTCCTTCGGTATAACGAGATTCATTCCCACACCTGGTTGGAAATAATTCGCAAGTCCCATACCCAGCAATAGCGAAATAAATGAAGCGCCAATAAACCAACTCATGGCTTTGACTGTAATCGATCCTAAAGAGGATGATTTACCCATCGAAATTAATCCTGAAACAATCGTTGCAAAGACTAATGGAGCAATGATCATCTTGATCAATCGAAGAAAGACATCCGTGACAATCTTAAAATAAGATGCAATATCCGTTGCTTGTGCTGTACTTACTGAGCTATGACATGCCCAACCAACTAATATTCCCGATATCATTGCGATGAGAATATATTTGAGCAACCTTTTTTGGTTCATAATAATTATTCCTTCCCTATCCTTCTTTACACCAATGTGATCAATACACATCAAACCTTGGTGATAATCCATGTTGACTCAGTCAAAATTTTTCAGCCATACAGCAGAACTTTCGACTCAACAATAAGCACAGGCAAGTGTCACTTTTTTCTTTTAAAAACGATAATGCAAAAATTAAATATTTCATGCAAAAAATGCATGATTTTTAAAGCAGTACAAAACATAGATAATAGTTATGCAATGCTATCAGCAAAGATTTTTCTTGTTTTTTAGCATACAAAATTTATTTTTATTTTAGATAACAATTCTCTTAATTTATCAAACAATCAATTTAGTATGAAATTTGCTTGGGTGAATGCATTAACATCAGTATTCTTTTTCACAAAATCTATCCACTTTAGATTCCATAAAAAATTTAAATAATAAATAGATGTTTAAAATTTTCTTATAGAAATAAAAAAGCCTCTGTATAAACAGAGGCTTTTTAAGTATTTGGCGGAAGCGGTGTCCGTCTAACAATAATCCTAAGCAATCCAAATAAATATTATAAACATATATATTTCAATGTTTTAACATTTTAATCATCCTAACACATCTTGTCTCATTCTACCAGTTCCAGTATTTTATGAGGGGTAGGTTGTGGGGTAAAAAAACATGCCAAAGAAATCTAAAGAGCTATCTGCTCTAAGTGTAGCAAAAATTAAGGCGACTGGACGACATTCTGTTGGCGGTGTTGATGGCCTCTGCCTGAACGTCGAAGGTAATTCTCGTGTTTGGATTTTGCGTGCTGTTGTTGGCAAACGGTTAGATAAAGAAGGAAAACTAAAACCTCATCGACGTGATATTGGCATTGGTCCCTACCCTGAAGTTTCTTTAGCCGAAGCCCGTGCCAAAGCAACCGAATTGAGATTACAAATACGAAGTGGCATTGATCCTATTGCACACAAACAAGAACAGCTTGAAAAGCTTCTTGTTCAGCAACTACGGAACAAAACATTCATGGAATGTGCGAAAGTTGTTATTGCCAATAAAACCCGTGAACTCAAAAATGAAAAGCATATTGGGCAATGGTCATCAACACTGGAAACCTATATCTATCCAACGCTGGGTGATCTCACTATTGGCACCATTACCAAAGTAGCTATTGCTGAAGCTCTCAAACCGATCTGGATTGAGAAGAATGAAACAGCCAGACGTATTCGTGGTCGTATAGAAACCATCTTCGATTATGCTAAAGCGATGGGATATTTTGTGGGTGATAACCCAGCCGCTTGGAAAGGTAATCTTGAGCCTATCTTAGGTAACTTAAAGCAAGAATCCCGCCCACACCCATCCCTACCTTATGAACAGGTTGCTGAGTTTATCCAGCATCTGACACAGAAAAAAGGAATTTCACCAAAGGCACTAGAATTTACAATTTTAACTGCATGTCGTTCTGGGGAAGTTTTTGGGGCCAAATGGCAGGAAATTGATTTTAAGAATAAAGTTTGGATCATTCCTAAAGAGCGTATGAAAGCAGACAAAGAACACCGTGTGCCCCTATCTCAAGAAGCGATTAACTTACTTGAATCCATCCAAGAATATACTCAGCCGCAAGATTTTATTTTTCCAGCACCACGCAATGGCGGAATGCTATCTGACATGTCATTGACTACTCTGATCAAGCGTATGCATGAACAAAAGCTTAAAGAAAATGGCTTAGGCTATATTGATCCTAAGCAGAATCGTGTGATTACTACACATGGTTTTAGATCAACCTTCCGAGATTGGTCAGCAGACAAAACCGATTACCCTCGTGAAGTTTGTGAACATGTACTTGCACATAAATTGCCAGATGAAGTTGAAGCTGCTTATTTACGCGGAGCTTATCTTGAAAAACGTAAGAGTTTGATGGCAGATTGGGCTAATTTTTGCACTTAAACCAACTTAATGTATTTAAAGCATTAAAATTAAAGCAAGTCAGGCACTCTAATCAAACTAAATCGAGTGATTTCCTCAATTGATCAATACAATTAACTTTCAATACGATATTGGAAAGTATTTTTAACATTCAACACGCTAGTCGGTTTGCCATCGACGAGACGAGGCTGATATTTAAAAGTGAGAGCAGCCTGAATCGAAGGTCGTACAAACATCGGATGGCAGTCGCCTTGTGCCTTTGGATTTTCTACCCGTCCTTTTTCGTTCACGCTATACACCACCGTACAATCCCCCTCCAGCTTACGATCCAAAGCTTGTTCAGGATAAGCTGGTGCTATTTTTGTAACAGGTTGATAATTTTTAACATCAAATGATTCAGGATGAGTTTGTGCTTTAGGTTCTACTGATTTCTGGGTCTTGGTCTGAGTTGGTATATCCGCTTGAGACTGCGTATCTACTGTTTTCTGAGATTCCGCTACTGCCGTTTGCTTTTCCGTCACGACTTGCTGTGTCGGTTTAGACGCTGTAGGTACAATTTTGTTGCTCTGTGACTCTACAAACTTCTTGGTGGTTTTCGGTTGGACTTCAGTAGGTTTCTCAACCTGTTTCTTGACAGGCTCATGTAAGGGTTTTTCTTCGACTATCGGCTCAGGCTTTTTAGGTTCAGGTTGTTGTTTGGCTGGAGGGGGTATTTGCACAAATTGTAATTGAATGGTTTTCGGCTTGGGTTCCGCCAATGTTTCATGCATCTCAACCGTACATAACCATGCAATTAGCGCAATATGCAATCCAGCCGTGACCGAAAGTGCTAGGCCTTGATCACGAAACCTAATTTTGGAAACGGTTGTCATCATGATTGTGGTTCCTCTGTCACTAGCCCCAAGTTCGTTACCCCACTTTTTTGCAAGGATGCTATGGCCTGTGCAACCAGTTGATAATCAGCATCCTGATCGGCACGTACATAAAACTGTAAGCTTTTATCTTTTTGAATAATCGGAACGAGCTTTTGTTGCATAGTGGCTAAATCAATGGCCTGATCCGTAACTTTCTCGGTATTCACTTCTGATCCAATATTCCAGTAATACTGGCCATTGGCTTGAATAGATAAGGTTACAATACGCTGCTGTTGTGACGCGGGCATGACATTGGCATCCACTTTAGGCAAATCAATTTGAATGCCTTGCGTCAACATTGGTGCAGTCACCATAAAAATTACCAACAACACCAACATGACATCAATATAAGGAACCACATTCATTTCAGCATTGGGTTTTAATTTTTGAGGACGCTTAATCATGGTTCTTGCTCCTTAACGCGAAATGCTCAGTGTGCCCCAACAAACGATAAATACGCGTTTGCAACTCATTGGCAAAACCGTAATAACGACTGGAAAGCTTGTCAGCACGTGCCGAAAAGCGGTTATACGCCACGACCGCAGGAATAGCGGCAAATAAACCAATAGCTGTCGCAATAAGCGCTTCTGCAATCCCTGGTGCAACTGTATTGAGGGTTGCCTGTTCAACGGCAGACAGTCCAATAAACGCATTCATAATGCCCCAGACCGTTCCAAATAAGCCTATATACGGGCTGACTGAACCGACTGTTGCAAGAAAGGTCAGATTTTGCTGAAGCTTTTCTTCTTCTTCACTGATGCTGCTGAGCAAACGACGTTCTACCCCATCAATCACATCACTTGTAGTGAGTTGGTCATCTTTGATCAATTGATGGTATTCATCCACCCCATGTTGAAAAATGCTGACTACGCCTTTCCGTTGTTCAGGCTGTTGGTAATCTTGCTGTAAAAGATTGAGATCTTTTTGCTGTCTAAAATTCTTTAAAAAGCGGTTCCAAAGCTGCTCTTGTCCACGAAGTAACATACCGTGACGCACGATTAAATACCAACTTACTACTGAGGATAAAACCAAAATCAACATCACTACTTTCACCAACACACTGGCATGGCTAATCAACATCCAAACCGACATTTGATCCATTGTTGCTTGCATAACGCACTCCAATTTTTTACTGCATGGTGCAGTACATGTATATTTTTAAAATGGGCTGTGACTCTTTGCCCCAGCCTATGTACTAAAGCGCTATTTAGTCCAAATGCAGGGCTTGAGCGATTTTTTCCCACGGCACATATTTAAAGTTCTGATTGGTTTCAGGCATCCGTTTACGTCCATCTTGCACCACCAACATGCCTTGCTTCCATTTGCCACCAAAATTTAGGGAACTCACATCTAGTCCATCTGTTTCAGACACAGCGTCAATGCCTTTGTCGATATTGATGCCTACACGAAATGCGCCACGAACCGTATAAGGTGCTGCGGCATCAAGCACCACAAAGCTGTCATTGCCTTGGCTTGAAACTACCAAATAACTTTGCTTTTTACCGTGATAAAGTCCCATTCCCTCAATGTCATCATGCATCACCTCTCCTACACCTATCACCTGCTGCATAGGGAGCTGAGTTTTTGGATTGAGATCTTTTACCCACACCGCGACATCTTCTTCACCCAAGAAAATACGTCCTGTGGCATCGTCTACGACACAGCCTTCAGGTTGGGTTTGAACTGAAAAACGTTGTACTTCTTCAGCCCGTAATTTTTGCTGTGCAGCCGTGATGTGGTATTGAACAAAAGTCCCGTTTTTATCGTTGGGAATGGCATAGATTTCCCCTTGAGCATCGCGGTACATACAAATGCCATAAATATCATCCAATGTAGTTGCTAGCTCGCCGAGCACAGAAACCTTGCCCGTTTTGGGTTGAATCGCAAAGAGATGCAGACTGTTATGATCTCGGTTCGATGCCACAGCCAAATCGACCGTTTGATTGCCCCATTTAAAACCGTAGCGTACATCAACATTATTCAATCGCCCTACTGGCAAATACTGCACGGTTTTGCCCTGTAAATCGTTAACCTGTAAACCACCTTGTTTATCTGTCGCTAAAATGCGGGATTGACTCGGTTGTGTAGCGTTATGCCAAATCGCAGGATCATCAGCCGCGTCACCTGTACTTGGCACACCCTCCGTCTGCACTTCTGCTGGAATGGTGATGATATTCTGAGCTTTGGTCTGGGTCTGAGTTTCCCATTCCGCATCCGCCACTTTTACGGTTTTATCATCTAAAATCAGCAAGGATTTATCGGTTAAATTACCTTGAACACTCAAAGTCTCTGCTTCTTTCACCGTGTCTAATTGTAAAGGTGGCTGTGCTTTCCATTGCTTATCTTGCTTTTGATAACGATAAAGCAAAGGTTTTTCTGCATCGAGTACAGCGATATGATCATCTACAATCGCAATTGCAGAGGGTGAACCTTGCATCGAACCAAAGGGTTGCACGAGATCTACCGCTTGACGCACCATGTCAGCTTCAGAATGTGCTGGATATGCCCAAACCCCAACATTCTCTTCATTAATGAACAGCTCTGCGGTGCTATCATTCACTTTGCATACACTGCTGGCAGGTGGAAAACTAAGACGACGTACCAACTGTGGTTGAACCAAAGCCTTTTCATGCTGAGCCACCAACCATTGCTCACCAAGCCCCTCTTCACCCACTAAAAAAGCAAAACTCAGCCCTTGAGCATCGGTATATAAGCAAACATCTTCAGACTTAAATGAACGCTTTGGAATAAAGCTGGGTTTGTCCCATGCTTTATTTTTTAAGTTCATGCTCATCAGTTGAATTTGCTGTTGTTGCAAATTTGACGCAGCAATCAATAAACGCTCCGAACCAATCCGATAATCAAAACGCCCAAACTGACCTTGAATTTGATGTAGTACATTTTGTTGATCATCTAAGATTTGTAGCCCTTTGTTTTTACTGCTCAACAGTGCGGCAACTTCAGGCCATGCACTCAAGCTTAACGATTGCACATCCTCAGTTTTTGCCCCATTCATGTCGACTTCACGTAATTGCAACTTCGCTGCCATAGGCTGATCTATTGGTATTTCAGCCGAGCTTAACGACTGGCTATTTTGCGGAGCTTGGGGCACGCTGTGCTGACTGCATGCGCTCAATAACAGCAAGCAACTGCTTAAAGCAGACAATTTAAAAGATGAAAATTTCATAGAGACACTCAAAATTGGGCAAGGAAACTCAGGTCTGCTTTTGCTGAGCAAACCTGAGAACTAAATTTAATTCGACTTAAAAATGGGTGTAGGTCAGTGCAAGTTTGTATGCTGGGCCATATTCTTCATATTGAGCGTTATAAGCCTTAGAGCCTGCATAGTTGTAATAAGTTTCATCGGTGATGTTTTGCACATCAAACGTCAATTGTAAGTTTTTAGATAAATTCACATGACTACTGAAATCAAGGAAGATTTGGTCATCGGTATAAATGTCTTTTTCTGGCGTGTCGATATCACCTAATGCATACAAATAGTTCGATTTATAATTTGCTGAAAGTCGTACACCAAAGCGTTCATTTTCCCAACCAATCATGGCATTACCGACCACATCCGACTGGTTTGGTAAATGAATACGACGGCTCAGAAGTTCGCCATCTTTCATCGAATCAATATCCGCCTCTGACTTACTAAAGGTGGTATTTAAACCCAACAAGAACCCGTTCCATGGTGCTCCTAGATGGTCAAACTTTTGTGAGTAGGCAAACTCCATCCCGTACAGTTTTGCTTCATTACCATTTTTATAGGTTATAGCTTCATCAAAGTCAGCCCATTGCCCTGTTCCTGCAATATTGGTGTTATAAATAAAGTTATCGATATTTTTATAAAATGCGTAGAAACCCACCATACTGGCTTTGCCAAAATACTTTTCCACCCCCAAATCAAAGTTAGAAGATTCTAAAGGCTTTAACATTGGGTTACCAAACTCAGCTTCATCGCCATCGATATAAACACTTGGTGCACTTTGCGCAAAGTTTGGACGTACCACACTATTGGTCCAAGCGGCACGGAGGTAAGCGTTATCGGCCAATTGATAACGTAAATGTAGGCTTGGCAACCAATGATCATAGTCATTTTTATATTTAGTCGCAGTGATCACATCATCGTTGAACTCAAAACCACGTGCTTCAAAGTTGGTATTTTCATAACGTAAGCCTGCAATCACACGCAGTTGATCCAAATCAACGGTATTCATGACATAAGCCGCTTGTATGTCTTCATTCGACTTAAAGTCATTAATGATTGAACCGTCAGCAACCACATAATCATTTGGATTTAATCCACTGATTTTATCTTTAATAGCGTTTTTATTAATGGTTGGACCAAACTGACCCAGTTCATAATGGCTGTTTGAATTGAAATCTGAACTTGACGTACTGAGATCTTCATATTTCCATTCATCGGTATTGTTGGTTTTTTCACGTTGACTGATTTTTCCGCCGAACTTCAATGCAGCAGCATAATTCCCCAGCATATAGTCTTTCAAAAAGTCTAATTTACCGTTGTATTCTTTATCGGTGGTTTTAGATTTTTCCCACGACACCGAATCTAACTCATAGTTGGCCGCATCATAAAAATCTTGGTCTGCCGTAATTACAGGTTTTTGCGTACTATTAAATCCAACATTACTAAAATCACCTTGGTATTTTGCCCCCGAAATTCCCCCTGGATTTTCCTCCGATGCTTCGCTATAACCGAGCTGACCTTCCACCGTCCACGTGCCAAAACCTTGCTTACCACCGAGGACAAAAGACTGTATTTCTTGTGTTTCTTCACGGCTCTTCAGTGAACGAGTCACTTCTGCATCACCACGCTGGCCTGCAAGTTGTGGATCAGAAAATTCAGCCGCCACTTCCTGACGTGATTCAGTGTCTTTAAAGCGACTATATAAAGTTCTTAAATAGTATTCGCCTGTGTCATTCGGACGGTAATCAAAGTTTAAACCCGCACCAATGCGCTCACGTTCGATGTCATATTGACGCATTGCGGTTTCTTCAAGTGCGTCTCCATCCCAAGCCCCACCCGTTTCAACATTGTCCGAGCCAAATTTTCGGTTTTGATAACTCAGTGCCAGTGCCACCCCAAGGTTGTCTTGCCCCTCACCAACACTGAAACGATTACTGATAGCACCAGATGCTTTAGGGCTATATTTTTCCCGTTTTTCATCATAACCACCTTCAATCGTTCCCGTATAAAACAAACCGTCATGGTCAAAAGCCGATAAACTTTCAACCTGCACCGTACCACCTAATGAGTTGGCATCCATGTCTGGTGTCAGCGTTTTCACCACAGCCAATGACTGTACTAGCTCTGAAGGTAAGACATCCAATGCTACGCCACGGCGATCGCTTTCAGGCGCGGGAACCAAAGTACCATTGATGGTTACTGCATTTAAGTCAGCGCCTAAACCACGAACGGAAACAAAACGTCCTTCGCCTTGGTCACGCTCTGTAGATACACCTGGTATCCGTTGCAACGCTTCTGCGGCATTGTCATCGGGTAATTGTCCAATGCCATCGGCATGTACCACACTGCTGATTTGGTCGGCACGTTTTTGTTCTTTGAGTGCTTTATCCATACTTGCAGCTTGACCAATGACCTGTACATATTCCACCGTGTTATCTTCGGCATGTAGATGCGTCATGCTCAGCATTGACACGACCAGTGTGCTGAGCTGAAAACCCGCACGCTTATGTTTCATGAAACGGCTCTGATTATTTTGCATTATGTTCTTCCCCTCAAGCCAAAGTGGCATGGTTTGAACGCACAATAGAAATTGAATGTGAACATGATGTGACAGTCCCTTTTACGATCTGCCCTTTTTATTTGTTTTTGGCCATTTTCAGCAAAAAGTGAGCTAATTTGATCTGTATAGAGAAAATACTGAGCATACAGAATGATGCATATTCACCTCAAGGATAGGGTTTTTCAGCATTTTTATTCTCAAAAATCAAAAATACATTGATCTATTTTGACCCTAGCCATTGCCATCAAACTGTCATCTAAATCTGTTTAGCTTGGGCGAAAATAAATCATTTCAAAAAATGCTATGCCTAAATACTTTGCTTACTACCGCTGGCCTTTATTATGTGTAGCGACTGCCTGTAGCTTATCCCTTTGGTTGTTTATCTTACTTGGGCAGAGCAAGTCATTTGCTGAATGGAACTGGGTCGATATTTTAGGTGAAGGGGGAGCAACTGTTTTTATTGGTATTTGGATTTTCTTTATTATTAAAAGCCGTCCTTTGGGCCGTGTAACCAACTATATCTTTTATGGACTGTGTTTTATTTTTTTCCACATGTGGATGGACAGCTTAGATGAGTTTATTCGCCTGCCTAAAGAAATCATGTGGGATGCATGGCTTGAGTCCATTCCTTTTCCAATTGGACTGTATCTATTTACCATCGGGATTTATTTTTGGCATCAAGAAGAACAGGCAATTTCTAAACACATGCAAAAACGAGAACGTATTTATCGGGATCATCGCTTATTCGATGCACTCACCCCTTTGGCCGATGCTCATTATTTTAAAACACAGCTCAAAGCCGCAATCGAGCAAAACTCGCATGAACCCAGCGACATGTCCGTCATACTGCTAGATATGCATAATTTTAATCAGATTAATCAAGCACATGGCTTTGATGAAGGCACGTCTATTTTACAGCATGTTTCACAATTGATTAGCTTAAACTTACGACCACAAGACCTGCTCTGCCGCTTCGCAGGAGATCGTTTTATTATGCTGTTACCAGAGACGAAGCTACAACAGGCTGAAAAAATGGCTGCTCAACTTGAACGCATGCTTATGGTCAGTGCTTATTATCAACGTGATTTGTCCGTGCACATTCCTCTAAAAGCACTCACGACCTGCTGCGCTGTCGGACAATACCAAACTGCCCAACAACTCTTGAGTGCCTTAAATCAGCAATTGCTCCAAGTGAAGCAGTACTACTCACCGAAGCGAGTCATGGTATGAGCTTTGAATGCGACTACAGCTACATTCCTGCGCATCATCAATTGTCTATTTTAATTGATTTGGCAGCGAGTCATGAAGTCGAACATCACGTCCTGCTCAGTGGCAGCAGTATTTTCTTAGAAGATATCTTTTCGGGGCAAAAACTAATTAGTCAACAACAGTTACAACAGGTTTTAAAAAATGCTGAACAGTGTTTTCGCAATCAGGACATCAGTTTTTTATTTGGTCAACGCAGCCTAACCACCCCCTTTAATGACGCCATTAAATCCATGCTTTATGCATCGACCTTCGATGAGGCACTTAGCCGTTATTTAACATTTTCCGCGTCCGTTTCACCTTGGTTATGCCCTCGACTCATGTACAGTCAAAGCCATATTCATATTTATTGGTTAGATGAAAACAAGCTTGAAAATCGCTTTTTAATCGAAAGCGCAATGAGTGCAGTACAAGCGTTTAGCCGTCAACTGTACCAAGCCAAATTAGCGTGGAAATTCGAGTTTAATTTTTCTGAACCGGATTATATTGAACAATATTGGACACATTTAGGCAGTGCTTTAGAGTTTAATCGCCCGATCAACATGATGAGCCTACCTCGCGATTTGATTTATGAAAAACTTCCAAATGCCTCTTCGACCTTAGCTTCAATCAGTTATCAATATGCGCTGAAAGAAATGACAGCTCAAAATATTCAACAGAGTTTTTTGCTCAGTTTGCACCAATATTTAATGCAGAATATTCAAAATAATATTCAACTTGAACAAACCGCTGACTATTTTCAAATGAGTTCTGCCACCTTAAAACGTAAACTGAAAAAGCATCAGACCCATTTTCAGGCGCAACTCGATCAAAGTCGTTTGCATACTGCCATCATTTTATATCGTGTACATGGTTTTAAAACTGAACAGATTTCTCAGTATTTACAAATTAACGATGCCACTAATTTTCGACGTGCGTTTAAGCGGTGGAGTGGTTTAACCGTACAAGCGGCACAGTCCTAAGCGCTTATTTTTCCCAAAAAAATCACGGGTATTTCTATTGTAACGTCGAAATTAAAAGTCAAAAACTCATCGGCTAATCACTAAAGTCCGCATAGTCACGTTCGCTGTATTTTTCTGTTTGTGTCCAAGGTGTAGCAACATGTTGGCCAATTTTGCGCACGGTAAAGGTTTTGGCATAGCCTGAGGTCGGTTTGAGCAATTCATATTTTAGAACCAGTTGATCCTGTTCACTCCATATAATATTCAACGTTTGCCCAGCACTGCGTATTTGATAATGCACTAACTTCGGATCACGTTGAATCAATTGTGCTCGCTTTAAAATGTCAGGATGAATCAAACTATATTCACAGCGCCAACAGTTTTTCATCCCTAGCATTTCTTGATCGACATCCTGCAATTGCACCCGCATTTTTTCATCTGGCAAAATATAAAAACGCTGAAACGGACTTTCTACGTTTGCTTGCCCGACTACATCTTTGCGCTGCATCCACTGAATTGCACTGTCAAAACTCACATGCTCATGGGTGTCTGTTTTGGCAGACACATGAGCGTTGCTATGTGTCTGGGCTTCGTCAGCATGCGTTTGTGTGTTTAGACGTTCAATCCAAATATTTTGCTCATCTCGAATTATTTTCTCACTGTATTTTTGAATTGTCGTGACCCCATTGGCATCCAACCGTTCAATCTGATAATCAATACGATATTCATCGGCCGACCATACCCATGGACTGAGCAAACTGAAAGACAATGCTAAGAATTTCATTTTGAATTTGAACGGCCGTATAAATCTTGTATCCATTAGAATCCAAACGCCTTTTTCAATTGCTCAAATACCCATGTATTTTCTTGTGTGCCTTTGAATAGATTTGAATTCTTTCCTTCAGCAAACAGCATCACATCTCCGCCGCCATGTGTTTCGCTTTTCGTCAGTTGTACCCCGACTTCTTGTTTATAGTCGTCAGCAAAGGCTTGCTCGTTGCTAATACTGTCACGAATATCTAAACGTTTACCCGTACCATTTCCAAAAACAAGCGTCGTTCCTGTTGCCCCATTTACATCGCGGTATGGATTATGTACTTGGCCATCAGCCAGCACTTTGCTGTAAGCATTTTGCTCTTTTGCAATATTATAGTCATAGCTCAGCCCCAAAATACCTGGATTAGTTTCCGTCGTTTGACCCGTTCGTGCGGCATAACCATTAAAGGTCATCACATGGTCATGGTCTGCCGTCACTACAATCAAGGTATTGCTCAAATCCACTTTATCCAGTGCAGTTTGAATTGCATCATTAAATGCCTTGGTTTCCTGCAATGCCCGTTTGGCATTATTGGCATGTAGCGCATGGTCAATACGCCCACCCTCAACCATCAAGAAATAGCCTTGTCCATGATTCTGTGCTTGCAGTGCATCAATCGCTTTACTGGTCATCGCCGCCAGACTCGGTTCAGTCTCTATATTCTTCTTGAGTCGATCCAAATCAAAATTTAAATGCGACTGTGTGGAGAATACGCCGAAAATTTTCTGAGTATTGACCGTCTGTGCCAAATCACTTTGGCTTAAAACGGTTTGATAACCCTGCTGTTTAAACTCTGCCAATAAATCACGACCATCCAAGCGCCCTTTGGGGTTAGAGACTGCATCATAAGGCGTCCAATGATTTAAGCCGCCTCCCATAAGGACATTAATGCCATCCAATAAGTTTGGATTATAAGCTTTACCTTTTGGAACAGCTTGAAGCGCTATATCGTATTGCGCATCACGGTGACAGATATGTGCATAGGTTGCCGCAGGTGTGGCATGGGTGAGTTCGGTCGTCGTCACTACGCCAACCGCTTTACCCTGCTTTTTTGCCAGTTCTAAAATACTTAACGCAGGCATCCCTGCGACCATACTACTGCCCTGTTCTGGGCAACGGTTGATGGCTTTCGCTAAGCTTTTGCCATTCGGCAATTTTCCATCTTCAGGTTCGACCGCAACCGTTCCTGTTGTCATGGCAATCACTTCATTTTTATTTTTCTGCCCAGTCATATAGGCGCCCATAGAGGGAGCGCTATCTGTGGTTTGACCATCCTCAGAATAGGTTTTAATCCGTGCTGCGTGCTTCATGCTGTCCATGGCCAGTTTGCCATTTTCCCCCACAGCATAAATACGACTTGCCGTCACTGTGGTTGGTCCCATGCCATCGCCTAAAAAGAATATAACGTTTTTCGTCGGTGTAAGTGTGGTGTCAGCAGCATACAAAACATTTGAAGAAATCGACGCTGTAAGCAGAAGCATCATGTATGGGATGGTTTTTAAAATAGGTTTCATGGATATCCCTCTGCTATAAGCCTGTGATCTTACGAATCAGGTGATTGACCTCAATATTTTCAAGGCTACCCGAGAACTGATCTGCCCCCTGACCAATCGCACCTAAAAACACATCGGCACCACCATGCGTTTCTTTATCTTTATAGCCCGTTTGAATCACAGCTTCTTGTTGGAAATCATCCGCAGCAGTGCCCGTACACCAACCCGTTTCAGCCAAAGGATAAGTGAAGCTATATTTTTCGCCTTGTGGTGCCTTTGGCCCTTGTACAGGATGACAGACATCACTGTCTTTTAAGTTCAGCACCAAGTCATCCATACGGTTTTGAGTAGGGCGTTTTTTGCCCGTACCAAAACCGATAATCGGATAAGGTTGACCATGAATATCTTGAGCAAAGCCCGCTTGGTCATAATTTTTCACTAGACCAAGCACACTGGTTTCCTTACCTTCAATATATTTTCCTGTGCGCTTGGCATAACCATTTAAAACCATGGTGTGATCATGGTCTGCCGTGATTACAATCAGTGTATTTTTAAGTTCAGGATCACTTTGTTTAAGTTTTTGAATGGTTGCTTCTAAAGCATCATTTAAGGCAATCGTGTCTTGTAAAGCGCGCTTGGCATTGGTGTCATGTAGCGCATGATCTATACGCCCACCCTCCACCATCAGGAAAAAACCTTTTTTATTTTGCGTCAGGATATCTAAAGCAGACAGCGTCATTTGCTTGAGACTCGGCTCTGCCAAGTTTTTCTTGGTGCGATCTAAGTCGTAATTTAAATGACTGTGATTAAATAAACCCAATAATTTTTCATTTTTCGCCAGTTGCACTTGGGAGAGTTGGTTTTCATCAAAAACCACGCGGTAGCCTGCCTTTTGCATCTCGGTAATTAGATTGCGCCCATCAGTACGTTCTCCACCTGCATCTTTAGGCAAAAATTGACGCTTACCTCCACCTAAAACAACATCGACTCCATCTTTGAGTTTGAGGTTATAACGTTGATAATCATCGCCTTTTGAACTCGGGACCAACTGTGATGCAATATCATTTTCAGCATCACGGTGGCATATATGCGCATAAGTCGATGCAGGCGTGGCATGCGTGATCCGCGTCGTGGTTACAACCCCGGTTCCCCAACCCTTTGCTTTGGCTAATTCGAGTAAAGTCTGTGTGTTTTGCTTATTTTTGTTTTGAGGGTTAGTCGCACACTGGTTATTCCCTACTGAGTCAGGTTCAACCGCAATTGTCCCTGTCTGCATCGAGATCACCTCGTTTTTCATCTTCACACCGGTCATGTATGCGCCCATCGAAGGTGCGCTGTCCGTGACTTGTGCATCTTCAGAAAAGGTACGAACAAAAGCAGACTCAGGCAGCCGATCAATCGCCAACTGACCATCTTCACCAACAGCATAAATACGTGAAGCGGTAAGCGTGGTGATGCCCATACCATCACCCAAAAAAAAGACCACACGTTTCGGTTGTTGGACTTTTTCTTGTTGGAGCTGTTGCTCTGTATTGGCTTGTTGATTTCGCGTTATCGTAGTAGTTTGACAAGCGGTAAGCAATAAAGCGCTGAAACTTATACATACCACGCTGATTGTTTTTAATTGGAATTTTTCAAAAGAACCGAGCATGGCATCAACCCATCTAAAGATGGCTGAACCATACGCCGCAGATATTTAAATAAGATGACATTTAACTACTTTTTCATTTACTTGCTAAAAATAACCCGAAACCTATTTAGAGTTATATAGGCATAGTTGGTAATCCAGCGGCTTTTGGTATTGAGCCACCGATTGTCTACCTATGACGCCACTTAGTTTTATACACTCAATCTATACTTTTGCTTCGGACTCTTCGGTTTATCTGGAATAGTACGATCAACTAAACCCACTTCTATTGCTGGATTCAAATAATTCTTTTGGAATGTTGCTCGATGGCTCAAACCCACCAATTGCATCAATTCAGCCAAAGTATAGTCTTCTTGCTTCATTGCCGAAACCAAACGTTGTACTTGATCGCTCACTTATACGCCAGCTTGAGCGGTAACATGATCGCTATCTTGAGCGGTATCAGTTGAACTCAGGATTGCATCTAAAATCATCTGTAAGATGAATTCTATAAATGGTGCTGAATCAGTACGAACTGTACTTACTTGCAATGCTTCGTAATAGGCTTTTTGATTCTGATGGATCAAGCTTTCAACAGGAATATTGGCAAAGTAGTTATTCAATCTGCTCTTTCAGGCGATATGCAAGCGGCTAGCTTAGTCCTTTCCCGTATTGCACCAACACTTAAAGCTCAAACAGAAACAGTCCAGTTCGAGCTAGATGCCACAGCAAGTGTTACCGAACAAGCTCAATCTGTTTTACAGGCTATTGCTGACGACAATGTTGCGCCTGATGTGGGTAAACAAATCATTGAAGCGATTAATGCTTTAAATGGTATTCGTCAGATTGATGAATTAGAACAACGTATTAATGCTTTGGAGAAACACTAATGAACCTGCCAACACGAGAAGAATATGAATTTTTACGTTTTAAATTTACACAGGATATTGCACATGGTTCACCAAGTGACCGTTTGGTTGCAATGCATAATCTAATGCACATCATGGGTTTATATGCTTCTAGCGATGAACTGATCCTAGCCAAAATAATGGACAGATAGTTCCTCTAAAGCTAACGTAAAGTTAACTTTGGAGATACAAGAAATGGCGAAACGCTTTAGTCCTGAATTTAAACAACAATCGATAGAGTACGCACTAGCAAACACACATGAACCATTAGCTGTCATAGCCAGGAAGTTAGGTGTGGGTTATTCAACACTAGATAAATGGGTACGTGCAATGAATCTGGCTGGAACCAGTAAACGACAACTTACACCAGAACAACAACGTATTGTTGAACTTGAGAAGGAAAACAGACAACTCAAGGAAGCCAATGATATTCTAAAAAAGGCGCATGTGTACTTTCTGACCGCCGATCAAACCAAGAAAAGTACACGGTAATAGCGGATTTAACGATGAAAAAGGCAGTCACTATATCTTCCGCCTGTAAATACTTAGCCGTCAGCCCTTCTGGTTATTATGCTTGGCGTAAGCGACGAGTTGATACTGCTCAGAAATATAAGGATTTAAAAGCAGTGTATTGGTACCATCATGCTCGCTTAGATGCCCCATCACTAGTTCATGATATGCATGATTTGGGTTATAACCTGAGCGAACGTACGGTAGGAAGAATGCTCAAGCATCTCGGGTTACGCAGTAAAATTTCCCGTAAATATAAACATACGACAGATTCAAATCATCGTTTGCCTACAGCTCCCAATCTATTGGATCGCCAATTTACCGTCACAAAGCCGAATCGGGTATGGACGACAGACATTACATACATTCGAACCAAAGAAGGCTGGTTATATTTATGCGTGATGTTAGATCTATTTAGCCGTCGTATTGTGGGTTGGCAAACCAGCTATCGAATAGACCGTCAATTGGTGTGTGACGCATTTAATTATGCAATGGCACGTCAGGGTTATCCAAAGGGGGTGATGGTTCACTCAGATCAAGGATCACAGTACTGTAGTCGTGATTTTAGAGCGATACTATTGACGAATGGGTGTATTCAAAGCATGTCTCGCAAGGGGAACTGTTGGGATAATGCTGTTACAGAAAGCTTCTTTCATACATTGAAAGGTCATGTGGTACACGGTAGTGTGTTTACTACTAGAAAAGAAGCCAATGCTGTCTTGTTTGAATATATTGAGATTTACTACAATCGAATGAGGCGACATTCTGCCAATGGTTGGTTAAGTCCAGAAGCCTTTGAACAGAAATATTTTAAGAATTTAGAGGGATCGATTGTTCACAATTCTGTCTAGGATCAGCCTTTGAACAGAAATATTTCAAAAATTTAGAGGGATCGGTTGTCCACGATACTGTCTAGGATCATAATCCGAGATCAAATTTTTGAAGCTCATTGTCGCTATTTAACGCGTATACATCAAAAGGATATTTTTTTCTCTTCAAAACTTCTAAAAGTTTCTATGGTAGGCTTTTTATTTCAGTAGCCACCGAAGTGGCTACTGAAATAAAGTTAAATATCATTTTAATAAATAATTAAACAATATATTGAATATTTAGAATGATCTAAGATTACCTTGACTTACAGCTTCTTTATAATACCGGTGTAACAACTTGATCTATGTTTGTACATTGCTCATTTTCATCAGCAAATTTATATTGGTCTATTCTTTGTCCATTAATTGTCCAAGCCAAAAGAGCTAAATTCAATAAAACTTGCTGACGCTGTAGAATCTGCTCATTTTTCCATTCAGTAAAAGCATACTTATAATCTTGGATAAATTGATTCGTTGAGGTATTTTTACCAATACTAAACTCATTATCTAGCATTTTACTCAGTACTAATGCTGAATTTTTATACTCAGATTGCTTTTGTTTAAACCAATCTGCACTTAGGTCATTAAAATTATTAACCGCCTGATTAATCTGACCTTCTAATAATGTCACATTACCTAACATATAAACTTGGCCACTATATTCTAAATAGCCAGCCCCATACTCTTCAGGAATTACATCAGCCTTAGGTGTCTGAGGTAAAATATGTTCAACTTGCAGACTTTGGATAAATCCATGGTCCTTCAGTGGCATATTACAAAGCTCAGCCGCTTTATTTTCCAATGTACCTAGAATATAACGCAGACGATAAAGCGGATTAAAAGCATCATGACGTTTCGTTAAGAAGGTTTGTTTAAATTCTGCCGCCTTTTTAGTTATATATTTTGCAATAGTTTTTTCAACAGCAACTTTTACCTGTTCAATGGTTTTTAAGCCACGGAAATATTGCACCCATATACTAAAATTGTTCTCGTTATATTTTGCCTGTATACCTAATGTATTACTCACAAAAAACAAAGTTTCTAATTGTTTTGCAAGATAATTGATCACTTCATCTTCACAATTAACATCTAAGGCCAATAACAGTAATAAGTGCTGTCTGGACATATATTTATTAATGTAGCCTATATTAACTACAGCAGGGTAAGCTTGATGATGATCAGCTAAACTTGTCGCATTAACTAATTTTGAATAGCGTTCTGAAGCACTCAATAATGCATTTACAAATTCGATTGGTTTATTTTTATAGTTAATTAATGGCTCACCCTCAGAAATGATCCATTTATAAATATCTTCCTCACGTAGAATTCCATTATTACAGTAACGTGCCATTAAGAAATATCGTAGGAAGCGTAATGGGTTCTCCCCTTCCTTACATGCATGAATATTTCCAACAACCATTTTCCATTTAGATTTGATATCAGGAAAATCTTTTTCATTAGCTTCACTAAAAATAAGATTTTTAACCAAATCCATAGCATCCAGGCTTGCCCCACGCTGATTACTGGTTTCAAATATTTTCAATGCGCCATGAAGGTCCGCAGAAACAATAAAAACTAGGACAATTTTATTAAAGAAGAAAGTAATAAAGTCAACCAGATGCTCTTGTCCTTCATTCTTCAAACTTGCAATATATTCATACATCGCATCATAGGCAGCCTGCATTTTTTGAATAGATGGCGTAACTTTACCTTTGTATTCTTTTTTATGAATAAGATAGCCTAAATAATTTTGGCTTTCTTCGTATTGCAACTCTACACGGTTTTGATGGGATGCCGTTTTCATATTGAAAGTCGACAACCATGATTTAATCGCGTTATAAAAGTTTTCAGCAGATTCAGTACGGGTAATACTTTCTAAAAAATCTTTTAATGCACAGAGAGTTAGTACAATTGTAGTAAGACGTTGCTGACCATCTATGACATCATAATTATCCTGTTTTTTAACAATAATTACTGACCCTAGATAGTAGCTCGAATCATTATTTGAAGTTTCAAAAGCATTATCTATATCTGTGATGAATTGTTTTACTTGATCATTAGCTTTCCATACATATTCCCTTTGATAATCAGGAACAATAAAGAATTGATTAATATCTGAAATACTTTTTACTTGGGCATCAATTTGCATTTTATTTCCCCCTCTCCCTCTCTAAAATTATCGACTGCTCAACATATCAAAAATCACCCGTGCAAAGATGCTGGCCTTCGCCGGATCAGACAGCAACTGCATCATCTGTTCCTGATGTGCCGCACTACTGCCAAGAATGGCATCATCCATCGCTTTCGGGAAATCACCCAGCATGGCCTGTTCACGGGTATTGTTGGCGATCTGCTTCATCACAATCTCATTTTCCGCCAGTTTGTCACGTACCGTATAGGCATAGTTCAGCATGTCTTTATCGGTTAGGTTATCAGTGATAAAGACATCATTCAGACGCTCAATGATCTGTGACAGGAACTCTTCTTTCTTATCGCGTGGCTTGGCTGCACCGAGGTCATTGCCCGGTTCCAGCTGATTGTCTTCGGCATCTTCTTTCAGCTTGATGTCTTGCTGACGGATCTTGGACAAGCGGTAATGGCTCATACTGACATTACTTAGATCTACCTCATCGTCTTTCGTTGCGGTTTCACGCAGCAATGGACGCAGGTTACGCGCATACAGACTAAGTTTTTCCAGTTCTTTGTCATCGTAGTCCACGATCTGCGACATAAACTCGTAAAAACGAGTAAAGCTTCCCAAGTCTTTTTTAAAGATTTCCAGCTTGTCTTTTTCAAGCTTGGCCTCTTTAAAGGCATTGTCGGCATTGGCAATCAGCACCGCATCATTGGTTTTCTTGCAGCGTTCCAGCATGTCTCGGGTGGTGTTATAGGCTTCGATGGCTTGGCTATAGCGTTTCTGCCAACGTTCAACCGCAGGCTTGCAAATGTTACTGATCGCGGCATTGGATTTGTTCTTGGTAAAGAACGCATCGACAAACTGCTCGACTTCCGTCCACAAGAAAATCTTGCTGGCGTTCAACTTTTCAAACAAGTCAAAGATCTGATCCGGATTCGATACATCAGCCAGTTCTGCGGTTTGATAGTAAGGCTGGAAGGCCCCAAGAATGTCTTCGGGATCGTTAAAGAAATCCAATACAAAGGTGCCAGATTCCGCTTTACCCGGATAGGTACGGTTCAAGCGTGATAAGGTTTGTACGCACTCAACACCACCGAGTTTTTTGTCTACGTACATGGCACACAGTTTCGGCTGGTCAAAGCCAGTCTGGAACTTGTTGGCCACCAGCATCACCTGATAGTCATCACTATCAAAGGCCTTACGCATTTCCCGTCCTTTTAGCCCTGGGTTCATGTTGCGTTCATTAAAGGTCTGACCGACTAAACCACTGCTGTCGGTATCCTTGTCATTAAACTCAACCTCACCCGAGAATGCGACCATAGCCTGAATGGACTTATAGCCCTGATCCGTCACATATTTGTCAAAGGCCAGCTTGTAACGCACCGCTTCTTTACGTGAACTGGTCACCACCATGGCTTTAGCCTGCCCACCCAATAAGCCCATCACGTTATTTTTGAAATGCTCGACAATGACTTTCACTTTCTGAGAAATGTTGTGGTCATGCAGGCGTACCCATTGATTCAGCCTGATCTTGGCTTTTTTGGCATCGACCTGTTTGTCGGCTTCTTCAATTTTCTGTTTGAGTTTATACACCACTTTATAGTTGGTATAGTTTTTTAGCACATCCAGAATAAAGCCTTCTTCAATGGCTTGGCGCATGGAGTAAACATGGAAGGCTTCCGGCTTGTTTTGCTTGGATGGCGGTAGCTCAGGATTGGGTACACGGCCAAACAGTTGCAGGGTTTTGTCTTTCGGTGTCGCGGTAAAGGCATAGTAGCTGAGGTTATTACTGCCCTTACGTGCAGCCACCACCGCATCCAAAATATCTTCCGAAGACAGTTCAGCATCCTCTTCGCGCTCTTCCAGCATCAACACTTCTTTGAGTTGTCGTGCCGTAGAGCCGCTTTGTGAAGAATGCGCTTCATCGGCAATCACCGCATAACGTCGCTGTTTCAGATTGGTACTGTTTTCAATCGCACGCAGCACAAAGGGGAAAGTCTGGATGGTCACAATGATAATCGGCTGTGAGGTTTCCAGTGCCTTGGCCAGTTTTTCCGATTTGGAGCCATCGCCTTCTTTGTTATTGATGCGTCCGACCACGCCATCGGCATGTTCAAACTGGTAGATGGTGTCCTGTAGCTGGGCATCCAGAATGGTACGGTCAGTGACCACAATCACCGAATCAAACAGTTTCTGATTGTGTTGATCGTACAGGGTCGACAGCTGATGTGCTGTCCAGGCAATCGAGTTGGACTTACCTGAACCTGCACTGTGCTGAATCAAATATTTCTGCCCAGTGCCCTCCTCTAAGGCGGCATTGATCAGTTTGGTGACCACATTCCACTGGTGGTAACGTGGGAAGATCAGCAGTTCTTTTTTGTACTTGCGGCCTTCCCAGTCTTCTTTTTCTTCAATTTGCAGATGGACAAAACGTCCAATGATATTCAGCAAATTGTCCGGGGTGAGAACTTCATTCCACAGATAGGCGGTGGCGTACTGATTCTGGTCTTCTGGCACGTCATTGCCTGCGCCACCGTCATGCGTGCCTTTATTGAATGGCAGGAAGAAAGTATCTTCTCCGGCCAGTTGGGTCGCCATATAGACTTCGTATTGACTCACGGCAAAGTGTACCAATGCGCCACGCTTAAACATCAGCAAGGGTTCAGGCTTGTTAGTTTCTGGATCTTTCGGCAAGCGGGTGCGTTTGTACTGCAACATGGCATTCTGCACCGCCTGTTTAAACTCGGACTTGAGTTCCAGAGTAGCAACAGGAAAGCCGTTAATGAACAATACCAAGTCAATACGCCATTTCTTGGCCTGTTTGCCCATGTCCTGTAACTCGGCAGCGGTAGCATAGGGGCTATAGACCAACTCTGGCACAATGCGGCAGATGTTCTTTTTGTAATTAGCTAAGGTATCGGGATTCAGCGCATGTTCCGGTTTAAACTGACAGAGGAAAAAACGTGCGCTGCGGGTTTTCACTCCGTGACGCAGCACACCTAAAGTGCCATAGCTACGTGACTGTTCATCGGTGGCATTGATGTCGGCTTTCTTCAGCTGGGCAACCACCGCATCGAGAAAATGCCGTTCGGTATCATTTGGAAAGATGCGCTGAAACTTCTGCCAATCTTGTGCTTGGGTTTGTTGCACAAAATCCAGTACGTCCTGCTCATACAAGGCGGTTTCACGGTTGTAGCCTTGTGGCGTACCGAGTTGCCAGCCCTGTGCCAGCATTTGGGAAATAATGTCGTTCTGGAAAATGCTTTCACGGGTCGCGTCTAGACTCATGCACTTAACTCCGTATGTGTCTCAGCAACTGTTGGGGCTTGCCAGTGGCGAACATCAATTTTTCCAGTCACTGCCGAAGAAATCAGGGCGGTTCGGCGTTCTTGCATTACCTCAATAGCCCTGCTTGATTTTTCAATCAATGAGTTAAATGTCTCTATTTTTTGATTTAGATAAACAACTAACTGTAATTGTTCGTCTAATGGCGGGATTGCTGAAATAAATTCTAAAATTGCAGTTTTTGTAATATTGTTTGCCATACCTTCAGCACCACTAATAGCTCTCTCAATTAGAGTTCGCATATATGGTGTTGCCAACAATAGTGTAAAAAATCTTGAATCACAGTCTTTGCTCAAATGGATTCTAAATATCTTGTCTGAAAGTAATAAATTCTCTTGAACATTCTCAGGTACTAATGCAACAGATCCGATCAAATTAATTGATCCACTCGCACGAGACATAAGTACATCCCCTGCTTTCACTTGATACTGAGTATGAGGCTTAATATTTTCAGGTAAAGCTTTATTTTGATTCGCATGAAAAACACCATTGTTTACACAACTGGTTTTTAATACTCCCCACTGATCTGAAGTAGCAGGAATATTTTCACATTCAGGGCTTTTGCCTTGTTCCATTAAGTTGATAATTCTTTTTATAGGGGCAACTTTCCAATGCTCCGGCACTTCCCCTAACCATTCCACACCAGAATTTTTCATCGGGACATTTGGATCAAGTCCTTTAGTCACGGCATGGCTAATCACTGCTTGGCGTTTTTCTTTCAGCAGTTCAATCAGTTGTTGTTGTTTTTCAATCAAGTAATCGATTTTGGCGGTTTCGTAGTCGAGGAAGTTAGCGATTTGGGTTTGTTCTTCCACGCTAGGAATAGTCAGGATTTCATTATTCAAATCTTCCATAGAAATTTTCATACGTATCGTATTCAGTTTTCCTGAAGATTCAGATTTCTTAATTAGAATACCTGTACCTAACCTACCTAAATTTTCTTGAAATGATTTAGCCTGAAATATGTAATTATAAAACCGAATATTAGTTTGATTTAGACTACGAGGATAAAGCATGTAATAAACTAAACTAGCTATACCAAAATATTTTGAAATGCCTACCGATCCAACAATAACATTCATACTGTTTAGAACAATGTCATTCTCATAAACCAATTTATAAGCTGTTAAATCTTCTTTTGGTTTATTACCACCGCTCCCTTCTTTTTCACTATAAGGAATAACACCTTGATGCATAGTCAAAGAAAGAATATTGGTAGATTTAATGGGATCATTCTTTTCATTACGCTCGTTTAATATCACTTTCAAGCGTTGTAAATCCCAATGACTCGGAATATCCCCCAACCATTCAACCCCTGAATCTTTATACTCTGCGTACTTCTGATACTTTGCCATTAAGAATGCACCTCTTGCAGAAGTGCCATAATTTCACGGCTTACCGCATCCAAATCCGCATCAATCTCGGCTAAATCACGTGGTGGCTGGTACACGTAGAAATGACGGTTAAACGGAATTTCATAACCCACGATGCCAATCTCGCCATCTTTTTCATCACGCTTGTCGGCATTGATCCAGGCATCCGGCACATGTGGCTGTACTTCACGTTTAAAGTAATCTTCAATCAGTTCTGTAGTGCTGACTTTTGGATTCAGTGCAATGTTCTCCGCATCACGCAAATCCCCATCCTGTACAAACTCCACCACTTTGCCTTGATAGCTGAACTGGCCATACAGTGGGTTTTCCGCCTGTTTCACGACCTTGTTTATCACTGGTTCTGCTTCCGGATTCTTCCATGTAATGGCATCTAACAGTTGTTTCTTCTCTTTGGCATCCAGCTTGATATCGGTTTGCTTGAGGGCTTTTTTCAGCACTTCATCAAACTGGTTAAAGTCATCAAACTGCTCAGTGCCGATCACGGCCTGTAACGCTTGGGCTTTTTCCATCAAGGCTTTCTGGAATAACCAAATTTTGCTGTCCAGTACCTCTTTAATGTCTTTTTCTTTTAGCTCAGGGAACTCGGCTTTAATCAGGGCACGGATTTCAAGCGCCACATCCTGCAACTGACCATAAGTTTCTGCTGTCCACGCTGTACCAAAGGCTGTGCCCAATTGCGCATCGATACTTTGCATCACGGCATTAAACGGTTTTGGCGCAAAACGCAATGCAGCAATCGCGCTATCCGTGATCTGTGCCGATAAGCGTAATGGACGTTCAATGGTCACGCGACGGTAACCAAATTCATGACTGTCAAAGATTTTGCTGGCGAATGGTTTTTGCTGTTCGGTTTCGCCATCCTGCGCCAAGGTGTCTACCGCGACAAAGTCACCGTAATTTTGGGTAATGGTGGCAATTTCAGCTTCAGTCAGATAGTTACGTTTTGAACCCAGCGACTTACGCATTTTGGTACTGAGGTTTGAGGCATTGATCAGCTGTACCTTACCTTTACGTTCAGCGGCTTTTTTATTGCTGAGTACCCAGATATAGGTGGCAATCCCGGTGTTGTAGAACATGTCGTTGGGTAAGGCAATGATTGCTTCAAGCAAGTCAGCTTCTAAAATGTAGCGACGGATCTCGCTTTCACCACTGCCCGCACTACCGGTAAATAAAGGTGAACCATTCAGGATAATCCCGATGCGGCTACCACTTTCAGTACTGCTGGCATCACGCATCTTGCTGATCAGGTGCATCAGGAATAATAGTGAACCATCCGATACCCGTGGCAAGCCTGCACCGAAACGGCCATCAAAGCCTTTTTGTTCATGCTCATCCTTGATGTCCTGTTCGATTTTTTTCCAGTCCACGCCAAATGGCGGGTTAGATAGCATATAGTCAAACTGATCGACAGAGAGTTGGTCATTCGACAAGGTATTACCAAGTTTGATTCGGCTTACATCCTGACCTTTAATGAGCATGTCGGCTTTACAGATGGCATAGGATTCCGGATTGAGTTCCTGACCAAAGGCACGCATCACCGCATTCGGGTTCAGCTCATGCAGATATTCCATACCGGAAGAGAGGAAGCCACCCGTCCCCGCTGTAGGATCGTAAATGGTACGGATAATGCCATCTTTGGTCAGTACATCATCATCTTCCATAAACACCAGTGCCGTGGTCAGACGCACAATGTCACGCGGGGTAAAGTGTTCCCCTGCGGTTTCATTAGAACCTTCGGCAAAACGACGGATCAGTTCTTCAAACACCAAGCCCATGTCATGGTTGGATACGTTCTTTGGACTCAGATCCGTGGTAGCAAACTTTTGCACGACTTTATACAAAAGGTTGGCATCATCGAGTAAGCCCGCAAATTCGATGAAGTTAAAGTATTCAAAAATCTCACGGGCATCTTTAGAGAAACTTTGCACATAAGTGCTTAAGTTGGCCTTGATATCACTCTGCCCCATTTTGCTAAGATCCATTGGGGAGGTGTTAAAGAAGGCTAGACCGTTGGTGGCACGCAGCAATAACTTTTCTTGAGCTTCTTCTGGCAGATTCAGCTTGGAGACTTTTTCATGTTCTGCCAGTACCGCCGCCTTGCTTTCTTCCAGTACACATTCCAGACGACGTAACAAGGTAAATGGCAGAATGATGCGACCATATTGCGATTGTTTGAAGTCACCACGCAGCAGGTCGGCAACCGACCAGATGAAAGAAGCGATTTGTGAAAAGTTATTGTTGGTCATAGTGGTGAATCAATTCCTGAATTCTTATCTGTGATCAGTATCTGGCGACACTTCGGTTGCTAGAGATAATACTGATAATTTTTTAACTGTTGGATAATATTATATTATTTAAAAGCAGATTGTTGATTATTCATTTATTGCATGACAGTTAAGCGACAAATTTTGTCGTCTGGTTTCAGATTTTTCTCATAGAAGGTTCATCCACCATAACGCTACAACCCTGCTTTTGAAAGCCGTGCCTATTTATAAGCCCATCTGCTAAACTAGGCTTACATTACCTTTGTTCAAGGAAATTCCGAAATGCTAAACACTCTCGAACAGAAAAAAAAATATATCCAAGCTACGCGCCTACAGAATTATCAGGCCAGTTTAAAGTTGGAAGGGATCCAGCCATCTTCAACCGCCCCAACATTAGATAAAGCACAGATTTTAGAAAAATATAAAAAGTTCTCACAAACTTCGGAATCGTGATCAGGCTTCCTTATGGATAAATATGGTGAAATGGGTGACAGCATTTACTGTTACCCCTACTCGGACGTCCTCAAAAACAAACTGAACATTCAGGATGCTGAAATTCTGCAACAGGCAGAAATGGAGTTGACTGAGTATGCCAGCACACGCATTGAGTATGCGGAGCCACCTTACGATCTCAAATACCTGCAATCCATTCACTTTCAGCTCTTTTCAGACCTGTATGCCTGGGCAGGTGAACTAAGACAAGTGGATATTGCCAAAGGCGATACCCGCTTTTGTACCTTCCCGCGTATTGAAATTGAAGCCAATAAGCTCTTCAAGCAACTTGAGCAGCAGAACTATTTTCAAGGTTTAGCCAAACCAGCACTTATCCAAAAAATCGCTGATTTTTATTGTGAACTTAATGTTATTCATCCTTTCAGAGAAGGCAATGGACGCACTCAGCGTATTTTCTTTGAGCATTTACTCGCCCACTGCGGCTATGGGGTACAGTGGAGTAAAATTAACAATAAGGAAGTCTGGATTCAGGCCAATATTGATGGATTCAACTGCCGGCTAGATGGACTGATCGCTATTTTTGAAACCTGCATTATCACTCCTGAATAACAAAAAAATTAAGGGAGCCGAAGCTCCCATCCATTACCGGCTTTCCAACTTGGCTTCAATCCACTGATTGATTTCCCAAGCTGACCAGCCAATACGTGATTCACTTAAGCGCATAGATCGAGGAAATGTAGGATCATAGTATTTTGATTTCTAATTGATCATTTCATAGATCTTAGCTCGATTAATACTCTTAAATTCGATGACATCAATAAGGTTAATAATTTGATTCATTTGAAAGGTTTGTCCAACAAATGCATTCATGACATGTTCTCCTAAAATTATTTAAGCGAGCTGTCTTCCGCTCAAATAAACAGGACGCTCCGAAAAAAATAATTCGAGGGCGTCTAAACAGATCTAATTCACTGCTTGCACACTCTGCTTTAAACCTTGCTGAATCTCCTGCACATAGCCCAATTGCGCTGAATGCTCTGTATCTACAGCACTGTCATTGTTTGGATAAAACTCCTCTAGCAATTCCATCCCCTCCTCTGCATGCACCTCAAACTTGGCATTGGCAAAACCCTGCCGCGCAATCTGATCTAATGCCGCCTGATCAAACCCTGCCTGCTTACCTTGTTGGTCAATCTCCTTGGCTGTCTGTATGGCGGATTGCAAATCCACACCTTCCCGTAACGTTAAATCTACGTAATACACGGGCTGACGATAGCTTTGGGTGGTACTTTTTCCACGCAAGGTGAGCTGCAATGGTAAACACGACAACAAACCACCTGATGCCGCATGGTAATAACTCAGTCGCGCAGCCAAAGTCCGAATACTGTTAAAGCCTGTGGTTCTGAAAATAAAAGTCCCAAACTCATCGGCTTCGCCTAAATTGACATGTAGGCGTCCATAAGGCTTGCAATGTCCACCTTGTCCAAGTGGGCATAAGTCGGGTGATGGACAAGGATGTTGCTCTACACCTTGTGATGTCATGCGTTGGCAGGTTTGACCATTCCCCACACAAATCGGACGCCCTGTTTGTCGATCAAACAGACTGTACTCTGCCCGTAGGTTCAACTCAGGATCGTTAAAGATCATTCTCACTGGAATGCTTCTGAGTTTTTGGTTCGGTGCTTTGGCTCGTAGTTGTTCATCTAATGGGTGCTTGAACCATCCATCTTTCCCTTGAATTTGACTGGTAATGGTAAATTGATCATCTTTTTCAGGGACACGCTTACCATTCTTTTCCACGACCTTGCCAATACTGATACGACCTAGTACGGGTGGTGTAATTGCGAGACCTTTGATCATAATGTATCCTCTATGGAGTTTAAAAGTTAAGCCATAAAAAAACCCTACGTTCCTAGAGGACGTAGGGTTTCTTAATCTGAGCTAGTTGTTTGTGTGGTCTATTGAGACGAGATGTTGAAATATAAAAGCACGGTTAAAACCATGCTTTCAAATGAATGACTTTAATACTACTGGTCATGCTTTCCTTATTTTTGACTTTTAAATTGTGGATAAAGAATGAGTTATCCACCATTCGGGTAAATCTGAAAACGCCGTGTACCCACTTTAGTTTGCGGGAACTGCTGGAGGTATTCAGGGTATTGTTTCAATAAAGCTTTACTGTCTAAGCTGATTGAGTCTAGTGATTTCTTCCATGTCACTGAACCACCTGTAAACACGGCACGTTCTGCATCTTTCATCATCATTTGTATTTGATGTTTTAATTCATCGAAATACTGTTGATGTTGTTCAAGCCTATGTCGCTCTTCTAACAGTTGGTTAAAGAGATAGTTAGCCTGTTCATTTTGGCTGAGGTCTTCTACGGTTAATGGAATCTGTTCTGGATACAGTTGTTGCAAGGCTCTAGCAGCGGAATCCGAAGCATCGACACTCGGTGGAATACCTGATTCCACACATTGCCAGAAGTGACGTTCCGCATTGATGATGTGCTGGATCACGGTTTCATTTCTTGTCACTTTATAGATTTTGGTTTCATGTCCACAGATCAAGGCACAGATATGTGCCGCTTGTTTGCCTGTTACCGCCAGTTGGTGCTGTACTTGGCACAGTACATACAGTGGTACACCATCCCGCCAAAGCTTTGCACCATATTCTCCAACCGTTTTACATTCTAGAATCTGAACTTCATCGCTACCGACTACGGCATAATCGAGATTTGCCAACATAAAGTGTTTGTCTTCATCAGGATGTTGTAACACTGCATTGACTCGTCGTACTTTGTGGTTGGTGTGCATGCTGTAGTATTCAGCCACCAAGGGTTCCAACTGCTTACCCCAATATAACGGTGCATAACCTGCACTTTCGTCCTCAATGTTTTGCTGCATCCGACCTGTCTTGATCATCCATAGTTCCAGCATCGACATATAAGGATTTAGTCCACAGGCAGTTGCTGCATCACTACTCCCGATGCCTTGCTTTCTGACTTCTAGCCATTGTTGGTAATTGAGTTGCTTGGTGTTAGCTAAGCGTTTAGCAACTGGTGTTCTGCTTTTGCGAGGCTGTTTAGTTTGAGCTGGATTGGATGAATGACGTTTACTTCGGGTGCCTACTTCGACCTGTTGGGTTGGTGGGTTTTGGTTTGGGTTAAGCTGAGATACATAAGGCAATAAAGGTGGATGGTTTAAACTGTTCTGAATATGGGTATGACTCTGCATGGTGTATTGATCCTATCGTTATGAAATATGTAAAAGCTGAATTTTGGGCATAAAAAAAGCCACATCTGAGGAATGTGGCGAAGGGTGTTATTGCTTAGGCTAATATAGCTTGCTTAACTGAAACTGAATTTATGCCACCATTCTGAGCGCTTGTTCTAAGCCACGTTGTTTAATCGCTGCCCCTGCTCCGAACCATGCTGAATCGAGTCGATGATCGGTGCTCATGGCACGTCTTTCGTGATCGACGAATTCCGTGATTGAGCATAACAAACCATAGGCCGTGTCTTTGGCTGAACTGAGTTCTGCCCCTCGTCCTTGTCCGTTAAACATAGTCATGACTTTTGACATCGCACGTCCATTCGGTTCGGTTTTATTGTCGGCTTTTGATGAGTTTGTTTGATTCGGCATGGCTGCATTTCGATAAAACTGAATAATGCTTTCATCCTGTTCAACAATACTGAGGTTGGTGTTGTTAAATACCGCATCAAAGTAAGCGGATGCTTCTTGTTGCGTTACTTTACGTTGACTGAGCTGCTTCATTTCATACATGTGTTCATCCCATGCTCTGACTGATACACCCAATTGCTGTTTGACTTTTTCAGCATCGAAACGAGTGCTGTGTGGGACTTTGACCACACCCGTATTATTCGATGTACTGTTGTGTGCTTTTAGTGCAATCGCTAGCGTGTTGTTACACACCACACGAATAGAAGTGAATTGTGCTGTCGTGGCTAAGGTGCCATCACACGCCGTCGCTAAAAGAATATAGCCATTGCTGACATCTTTACCTTTCAGTGCTGAGGTCTGTCCAGTTTTGGCTAATGCCCAGAATTTCTTCCCACCTTTCAGTACGCCTGCAGTTTCCAACTCAAAGCCTGATTGTTCAGTCAGATCACGATAGAACTCTAAGATATCTTTGGGTTGTACTTCTTGAAAGCGCTGACTGACCACAGATAAAGGTGCATGGGTATCTGAACGATACAGTACTCGTTGTTCTTCAAAAGGTAAGATGATGTTTTGTCCACGTTGGTTTTTCGCCATATAACTCACGTCAGAGGATTCGATACGCCAGTCCATACCTGCTTGTTGTGCCCAAACTTCGATGGGTTGATTGGGTGTGAGTTGATTCCCCAATCCATGCCAAGGGGTTTGACCTGTGAATGCCATTGTTTCAACTAAATGTGCCATGAGCAGAATTCCTCTATAAAAATAAAGATGTGATGTTTAAAACTTAAAATGCAGTGTGCTTAGGGGTGTTGCAGCTAGCGTTGAGATAGCGATGAATGCGGTAATTCTTTAATCAGCCACGGCAAAGCTTTGTCCGCAATGCAAACATTGGTAATGTTGAGCCGCGTGGTAATGGCGATAAAAGTAATGTTGACTGACCAAGATCAATACGCCCCCTGCAACTACACCAATCAATCCACCGACATACGGGGGAATGCCCGCACTTCTTGCCAGCTTTATTCCAAGTACAGCCATCGTGAAGGGTGAGAAGTTTTCTAGGATTTTTTCAAAATACTGAGGGCCATGCGCTTGTGTGGCTTTCAAGATCACCTGATCTGAATGGCAATAAGGACAATGTACGGGATTTATCATGAATGTCCTCGTCGTGAGTAAAGTGATGACAAGCATTATCTGTAGGCATAAAAAAACCATGCCCAACATGGGCATGGTTTTTTGCTTGCTTTTACGCTATACAGTGATACTCGTCCTGAGTTTTGCCGTGTTATTTAAAGCGATAACTTGCTGCACCTTGATCTGTTTCAATATCAACTTTCACAATCGATTCGTAAGAGCAGTTTAAATATAACTCTAAGGCTTGGCCCATTTGGAAATGTGCTGGTAATTGAATGGGATTACGGTAGCGTGCGGTATATCCACAACGTCCATTATTCACATCTACTTTATTCAGTGTGATTGGATTTGCATCGAGTGAACGGATGGTGAGGATCACATATGTCCGATCGTATAATCCGCCTGGGCTATATTCCGTATTGAGCGTAACTTCCATTCGTTCAGGATTAAATTCAGTACCACATCCCGATAAGCTCAAAGGAAGTATGAGTAGTACAGGCAATAGAAAAGTCTTCAATCTATACATCATTATTTTATCCTCTATTTGATAAGGCTTGATTTGTGTTTGGACAGTCGTCAGCGATTCATTGCGTTCGCTTGGTGCTGGTTGTTCAAATAGGTAATATGTATCTGAAATTTCTTTATTTTGATTTTCCGTCAAAGCGACGCTAGCAGTGCTTCTAAACAACTGCGTGCTTGATTGATCTGCTGCGCCTGTTGTTCAATCAATTGCCTCACTGCTGGAGGTAATTGTTGGTATTGGTCAGGATGGAAGTCAGCCATCTTACGACGGTAGGCAAGCGTGAGGCTTGGTCGATCTAATTGTTCAGGAGTGATATCAAGTAACTCACACGCAGCGAGTTGTACGGGTGTCAGCTGATGGATCGGTATGGAAGATGCTTTGGTATGCTGCTTAGCTTGGATATCTGTATATGCAGGATACTTGGCCAGTATGGCGAAAGCTGTTTGTTGCTCAACATTGAATGCTGTACTGATTTGAAAGAAATGGCTGCGTGCTGTTTCAGCGTCAAAGTTTCTTTTATTCATTAACACTAATACTTCTTCGAGCAAAGCAAGGCATAACGAAGGAGGTAGGCTGTGCTGAATCAATGTGATTTCATCCAAGATGTCAAAAAAGTCGAATGGATGATGGTGTTGCATCATTTGTTTGAGAAACTGTTGGTCATTGGGATGAACCATGTCTCGATCAAACAATTGTGTCATCAAGCTTCTTGTGGATTGGCTCCACTCTCCTCTCCACCCCAACAATAGGTAAGCATAGAGCTTCATGATCGGTTGTAGATTGGCAATAGTGTCTTGGCTTTGGGTCTGCTGCTGATTCTCATGTATAAAGTCTGAGGAATTCTTCTGCGTTTGAGCTTTAGCGAAGGCACAATACTGATTGAGGAAATCGGCCAAAAGGCGTATTCCTGCTTTTTCAGGTTGAGCCAAGCTGACTTTGACTGTGCCATTGATCACCAGGTGTTTGCTGAGCAGTCCCATCGAATAGCCAACCGAGCTAATCGATTTCAAGGGATAGGCATTTGCACTGGCAAAGGCTTCTTTGAAGTAGATACCTTGATCGGTTAAGCACAAGCCATTTTTTCCCTGTCCAAAGACGGTTTCATCGACTAAGACCAAGACTTCTTTAGCGTGGGTTTGTGCAGGTAAATAACTCATCGCACCCAGAATCTTATTCATGGGAATCTGTGGAGCGACATAAATGTTTGGGTCAGCTTGTAGTAATGCCAACTGAGCAAACTGTTGTTTAAACTGATTAAAGTCCATCATCGATTTTTCACTCTTGTTCCCATGAAGGCTTTATCAAAATATAAATTTCAGTAATTGAAACGGCCACATGATGGCGCGTCCAAAAAGGTAGGCTGCAATTGGTCCACTGTCTTCAATCCGCCAAAGCAGATAAAACCAATACAGCACCGCAATACTGAGATAAGAGATCACTATTTCTTTATTCATGTTTTTTTCTTCGCTTTATCTTTGTTTTAACTATTCATTCGGCGCGATCAGTTGCCAACCGATATCAGAGTCGAAGGGCCGTAGATAGACGGTTTGCTCTTGGATAAACGATTGCTTGTATTCATCGTCAAAGCGTTCAACATGCACTTGGCAACTGTAGAGGTCATATTTGGAACTGGTGCCTGTCTGCCCTGCAAATAAATTACCGACTTGGCATTGTTGTAACTTGATCTGTATCACAGAGCGATCTTGGGTATGCAATAACTGAAGTATGGCATTCGCTTTAGGAATTTCCCGCGCTGCATCTTGTACTCCACAACCCGTTAAACTCCCCAGTAATAACAAGCTGCTGACGACTCCAGTGCTGATACGAGACTTGAGTTGAAATGGTTTGAACATTTTATAGTGCTCCCAGCACGTTACCATACTCAATTTTAAGTATATGTTTCATATATATTTATTATTGAATGGAATATGATACAAACTCGGATACATACATTATTTATGTTATTTTTTTGTAATTATTTTCATTTAATTTCCCCGCAAACCGAATTACATTTTTTCAGGCTAGTTAATTAAATAAAATTTACATTAGACTTCTTGCGTTAGTCAAAATTTAAACAGCAGCAAGCTGTATTTTAGAAGGTTTAGCTGATTCAAAAATTAGGTATAAGCATACTTTTACAAGACGTCTAATGTATAGGATCTTTAAACCAAATCCTCGCTTACAGAAACACTCTCGTCTAAACGATACATTTCATCATCTATAATAGCTACTTTTGTAAACTCCCCCCAAAAATCTACAGTTGATGCATCGTATGACTCGACTTCCCATCTAGAACCGTCATCTAAAACAACCACTCTGCCCTCGTATTTAATCTCGTGTATATCACCGACTTTGTGCTGCCCCATCCCAAATAAACGTAAGCCCCACTGTAATATAGCCTGCTGTTCAGATTCAGAAAGACTATAAATACCAGATGCAGCAATTTCCTCAGCTCTCATTAACTTTTCTATTTCAAAATTCATATTTACCACCATTGTTAAAATTTACTTAAGACTTAATGATCTCTTTCACTGTGATTTTCACATCACCACTTGGCAAAGATAAGGTTGTACTGTCATCTATCGTTAGTCCCATTAATGCTTGACCTAAGGGACTATTAACATGTGTAATACCTTCCTGGAAATTGTTAAGATTATTAGAAATCTTAACATTCATTATTTTTTCAGGATGCCTACTATCCAAATATCTCACCAGATCACCCGCCTCTATTATTTCAATAATATTATCGTGTGATTCATTTTCTGTTTCAAATTCAAGTAAATATTGCTTCTCAATATTAATGCTTGTTGGCCGTGTTATTTGGGTATTAATAGTATCTTGTATATCAACAGCCGGTTTTAATACTCTCAATTTTTCCAACAAAATTTGCATTTGTTCTTGCGAATTTTTAAACCAGTCTGTTGACCAAATCCGATGTATATTCCAACCCAAACTTTCTAGAATTTGTTGGCGTAAACGATCACGATCTCTACTAGATTTTGCAGAATGATAAGTTGCACCATCGCACTCAACTGCTAACAAATATTCTCCTGGATTAGCTGGATTTTTGACAGCAAGATCTAAAAAGTATCCTGCAACACCAAGTTGAGGTTCACATTCATATCCATGCTTCTCAAGCGCTTTAATGACTGCTATTTCAAAGTCACTATCAGGTGCTTTGCCAGTTACTTTTTCTTCATGTAAAAAACCAGTTTCGCAGTATCTTAAAAATGCCTTTAATGCAGTTACACCTTTACTACTTGATTCAGATGATAAAATATCAGATGAATTCATAGATGAAATTACATGCATTCTCTTCTTTGAACGGGTAAACAGTACATTGAGTCGTCTCCAACCTGAACTTTGGTTAATCGGACCAAATCTTTGAAATACTTTACCCCCAACCTGTGACGGCCCATAAGTCATGGATATGACAATAACATCTCTTTCATCACCTTGGACATTTTCAAGATTCTTAACAAATACAGGTTCATGAGATTTCATTTTTTTATCATAAAGATCCTGCAACCTAGAATCTTTTGATAGTCTGAGTTCTAATTGACTTTCGATTTCATCCCGTTGCTGACTATTCATCGCAACTATACCAATTGACTCTTCTTTATCTTGAAGAATTAATTCACATACTTCATCTACAACACTTTGTGCTTCTTTATAGTTTCGCCCTGAATCAAATATGCCAGATGCCTTCTTATATCGGATACCGAGTTCTGGAGAACTTTGGATAGGTGATGGGAACAAAACAAGGTCAGAGTCATAAAAGTATTTATTAGAGAAGGCAATTAATGATTGATGACGCGAGCGATAATGCCAACGTAAACGCCTCTTCTTAAACATTGAGACTGAATCTAAGATACTTTCAGCATCCTCTACTCCAACAAGTTCATCTTCATTTGCATCGTCAAAGTTAACTGATGTGCTGAAAAAGCTTGTAGGTGGTAATTGTTTTGGATCACCGACAATAATTGCACTTTTGCCTCTAGCTAATGCTCCAATCGCATCTTCTGGCAAAATTTGAGATGCTTCATCCATCACAACCAAATCAAAATCAAAAAGTCCTGGCTTTAAGTACTGAGCAACAGACATAGGACTCATCATGAAACATGGTTTTAATGCTTGAATTGATTTAGGTGCTCTTTCTAGCAAAGACCGAATTGGAATATGTCTTGTTTTTTTTGAAACCTCTTTTGCAATTAATGAATATTCTGTTAAATCAGATACTCTACCATAAGCAATCCCTACAGGAACATCGACTGATGAGGCATTACAAGCAATCTGCTTTCTTTGTAATACTAGTAATTCATTATCATAATTCTGAAAATTACTAACCATAGTCGATAATTCTATACCGTTATATTTTTGAATCAGTGTATCTGTATTAATAATATACTTTGCTAAAGAACTATATAAAGATAGTTGCACCACGTCAGCAACTGAATACCTCTCTAATTCAGCATTTTCCAACTTTTTAATAATGCATCTTAAACCAGAATTTTCAGCTTTATTCTTAATAGTATGGTAATTACTCCATGTAAATAACCAATCTTCATTCTCTAAAGCTAAATTATTTCTTTTTATCGTTTCAATAAAAGAATTTTTAAGCTGATTGGTCCAATTTGCTTCAACATTAGAATGCTCTTCAAATTGTTTTCTTCTTATTCCTTCATTTTTGAAATGATGAGAGATTTCATCTAAAGATTTTTTTAATCTTTGATAACTTTCCTTATCTGATATCTTAGATAGTTTCTCTCTTAAAATTCCGAATGAATCAGAAATTATATTTAAAAGCTTAAGAGTCTTTTGAGCGCGATTTAGTTCAGCAACATTAATTTCTCCTTTTAAATAATCAAAGTTCCATTCTTTAGACAATTGAGGATAATTTTTTCTAATTTCGTTAAATCGAGTTACTTTTACTACATTAGCATCAAATAAAATTAATTCATTTTCAATACGAGCTAATGAAGATTCTTTATCAATAATAAAGGGCCCAAGTTTTAACTTTAATTCTTTAAGAGAAATTAATGTACGAGAAATCTCACTTTCATCATCAATAATTTCGTGGACATTTCTCAAATGACTAATTTTACTTGCATATAAAATAGAAAAGCCCTGCAGTAAATTCAATAAATCTTTAATCTTAGGTGCAACTTTACGATCATATTCTTCAATAATAGATTTTACTAAGTGGCTCTCTAATCTTAAAATAGCAGAACCTATCTTCACCTTCTCATCAAAACCAATACCATATTCATGGCGAACGCCTTTGTACCAATCACGCAATGTTTTAATATCATTTAATGGCGTATTAACTCCATCATACATATGATTTAATATTTTATATTTATCATTCAATTTATTTGCAGAATCAATACCTTTCTTAAAATCTATTAATTTAGAAAAATTATTTTGTATTTCAATAAGTGGAGTACCTTCATTTTTACTGATACCTAATATAAATTTTCGAGCGCTCCACCAACGCATCGTAAAATATTTAAAAAATCCACCTATACATATATTTTTGTAATTTATCTCTAAGTCTTCCACACTAGGCAAGATCTCTAATTTGTACAGTCTTTGACAATCTTGATAGTTTTGATGCAACTGTTTAAATATTGGTTCAAAATCAACTATAAACTGATCAATACTAGATTCATCAAATATTTCATTTCTATGTTTTAGAAGATCAAATGGCAACCCTTTTAAATGTCCTACCAAAATCTCCATAGCTTTAAAATTTTCTTCTGAATATCCAAACACCTTCTTAAGTTCAGAAGGTATATTCTTTTCAATTAGTTCAATATCAGGCTTTAAATCCAACAAAGCAGTCTTAATTTTTTCTAGTTGGTATATCGCTTCATCTATATCTTCTAAAGTGATACTTTTATCAAATGCTTTGCTTTCATTTATCAAATTCCTAATGATTTCAACTTCACGAGAATTTGACTCTCCAAGATATTCTTTGTTAATTACCGCAACAATTACTCTGTAGTTTTTATTAATTTCATCATACAAATTAATGTATTCAGATAGCAAACTAATATTATCTATTTGATCATTAATTAAATGATAAGATATTCCCTCATCAAAATTTGGTAATTCTTTTGCATTATTAGTTACTCTTTCAACTAATTCTAAATTCACATCATCACAAAAAAAAAGCTCAGAAAATAAACGTTGTATTACTGTTAATTCATAGTTCCACTCTTTAAGAAATTTCACAATTTCTGCTTTTTCAGAATCAATTAAGTTTACCTTATTAACCCCAAACCAATAGTGTTTATAGATCTCCTTGTCAGGGCATTGATCTCGAGTTTGTATAAATGAATTTTCTAACAACTTCCCCCAATCAATATAGCTTTGGATATCATCCTGATTTAATGTAATCAAATTTAAATTATCGATTAATACATCTTCAGGATTTATATCCAATAAATTCTTGAAGTAAGTTGCTTTTGTTAAAATTTCATGTGCTGTATATTTCGTCTCTCCCCACTCTTTATTAATTCTTTTTACATATTGATTTAAATAATTTTTACTTAACTCAAGTTTGTTTTTTGTGATTTGTATTTCATGTATTTTAGCATAGTGCCCCAATTCCTTATATTGCTCATTTAAGTCATGTAATATTTTTAACTTATTAGACTTATGACTATGTAATTCTAAACAGAATCCACCTAATCCAGCTTTATCTAGTCTATCTTTTACTACATTTAATGCAGCCATTTTTTCAGCAACAAAAAGTACTTTCTTGCCATCATTGATTGCTGCAGCAATTAAATTTGTAATTGTTTGAGATTTACCAGATCCTGGAGGACCTTCAATAACTAAGTTTTCCCCTTTTACGGCATCGATTAAAGCACTATGTTGAGAACTATCAGCATCGTAAATGATTGGGAATTTTTCATGGATATCTTCTATATCATCAATTTCATATTCAGAGTCGAAACTATGAGACTGACTTTCTTTGGCCACCTTACTAAATAATTGTTGAATAACTGGATGATCTTCTATTGAATACTCTTTAGGCCAATTCGTAGGATCAAGATCCTGATACATTGCTTGCTTAGAAAAATTTAGCAAGCACATACAGACCTTGCGTTTAATACTCCAACCTACTTCATGAGACAAAATATTTTTTTCAATTAAGTCAAAATAATCTTCTGGCGTACTTTCTTCATCCAATAAAGGCAATTCTAAGCCAAATTCATTTTTTAACTTTTCATGTAATGTGACGTTACTTAATAATCCTTCATCTGACATAGATAATTCAAAATTATCATAGCCCCCATGTTTTGTTTTTGGCTTTTTTTCAATTTTTACAGGTAGAGTGAAAAGTGGAGCTAACCGTTTCAGATTTGAATCTTTACTTTCAGCCCATTCTAAAAAACCAATCGCAATATATAAAACATTCGAACCTGTTTCATTTATGAATGATTCGGCTTGTTGTCTAATATATTTAACTCGAGTTTCTAACTCCTTTGGATAAAGTAAACTCTGTAAAACATTTGTATTTTCAGGTTTTGATGAATTACTCGTATAATTGTGACTCAATTCAAAACTAATCTCATAACCTAAATGCTTTGCCCAAGATTCAACACTTGGTCCGTGATCTTTAATACCACTAACATTCTTTTCCTCCCCCCCATAGTAGCTCTTGAGCTCTGCATCTAATGGTTTAGGAATTGGTAGTAGATCTATTATTTTTCTGTCATTTAATGCTTTGAATATAGAGTTTGGTGTAGTTTCAATGAACTGAAGGCATTTACCACGTGGAAACTTATAATTTAACAGCGAATTTCTTGAACTTAAATCCAATAGTCTCTTACGAATCGACTCCAATGAATCATATGCAAATGTTGCTGTACCCTCGGTCATTTAGTCTAAAAACCTCTAAAATTCAAAAAAATATTTTTACATTGCTCTTTATGATAATAATTTAGCATTTTTTTAATAGTTGATAAACCTGTATAGCTAAATGATCATTTCACTCTACGCTGGCGTTTTTCTCAAACTGGATCATTGGCCTATCATCTCATTTTCTGTCATGGTCACCTCGATTTGGCTCATAGTAGTTTGGGGATATCAGGGGCTTGTGAACCTGATCAGAGTCATGCTGGGTAACTTTCGAAATGATACAGCCAGTAATGGAATGATTGGCTTAAACAGAATGCGGGTTAATCAAAAAATGTCAGCTGTTCTGTTTTTTACAAGTAAACTTTCGTATCTTAGTAAAGTAAATCTATAAATATTATGTTCTGCCTGACACCCACGCTTATCTGTTTTTTTAAATGTTACGGCTATACATATAATTTTAACCAACTTAGGATCTTCTAAAAAAATATTATCTAACTCTGTACTTAAAAGTTCTGCCATTGCAGAAGGAAATCTATTTCAACATCGATATTAGTATTTATTCTGGAATTATCAAAAAGATCAAGCTGATTAGATAAAAAGTTTAAACGAAATTAGCCAGCTATTGCATCATGTAACCATTGAAGTGTTCTGTGATCAATTTTATCAATTAGTTTGATTTTTTCTCCTAATTCATTTCTTATTCCAAGAATTGACTCTGCCCAAAGATATTTATTTGAATCAGGCAGATCAGCATTATTTAAATCAAGTTGCCATGTCACTGAATACTCGTCCTAGAAAAGCGTTAGATTGGCTTACACCATTAGAGAAGTTCGCTCAGCTTGTTGATTATCATAAGGCTTTTGAAACTGTAGCACCTCATATTTGAATTCACCCTTCTTCAGCAGTCATAACCCAAGCAACTCCATTTAGTTAACCAAACATTTCACTCAGCCAAACTAAAATACCCCCCAAAAAACCAATATAAAAACAATAATCCCACAGAATAAAAAATAGTATAAAACAGTGATAAAAATAATAGAATTTATTAATTTTTTCTAATAAAATAAATTCATGTAAAAAAGTGCTTACTTTAAAAACTAGAATTTTCATATAATTTTTTGAAACTTATTGAATAGAAAGAATCCGTCATTCATTTAACAGCAAAAAAATAGAAATAACGTTAAATTTCAATCCCTACCTACCAAGTCTGTGCCTCAGCAACGTATCAAGTAAGCACTATCTTTTCGAATACATACAACCGTACCAAAGTTCAAAAAGTGGTATAATATTTAAACTTAATTTTAAATAAGAAATCACCATGGATGAGATGTCTTCACCACTGCTCTCTCAACTAAAAGAACCTAGCATAATCCCATCTCCTCCACACCAATATCTCCATATAGATCCAAACTGGAAACCTTTTACCAGTGAGCAATTAAGGCAAATAGAGATTGCTCATGAAATAGCCAATGAAGTTGATATGCTTCTTCAAGTTTATTTAAAGCATATTTCAAATTATTCCGAATCTTTAGGCATACAAAAATTTCAATCAAATATATTAATGAATTATGCCATCATACATAAATTTTCAAAAGAAGAACTCCCGCCTGATATTCAAACATTATTCAGCCTCATATTCAATTTTTATGAAAGCTTTAATGATATTAATCAACTTCAAGAGGAAGTGGTAAAAAAAACACGTCACAAAATATTATCTCATTTTTTTAACATTTCAGGAAAGCATCTTGATCTACAAGATCCAGAGGTTAAAGACATTTATAATAAGAGTAGAATGTATAAAGCATCATTTAAAAAACAAGCAAAAATACCAACTATAAAGCAATTCCTTGCCCGCCAAAAGGACGAATTATTTATGAATTATTGTGAAGAAAATCAGATTGTGACGTTTCAAAAATTTTCTGCTTGTACATTTGAAAACAAAATATTAAAACCAAAACTAAAAGAATTTTGTTTAATTTTAGAGACCGAACTACGGCAATTAGAAGGAAAACTGCGTGATCATTTAAACAGTTCTTTTTTTACTTTCTCTATCGAGTGTCCCATGATCTTTGGTGAAGCCCAAACTCAAATCTATATGGGTTCACTCAAATACCTCATTGAAGATACTTCTTCTAAAATTGTAGATATACAGAAGTTTGCTCTCAAACTTGAACAACCTGACTCCCTCACCCTGGATGAATCATATTATAGAAAAAAATTCAAGAAATTCTTACAAAAATAAATTTATTTAAAATAAAATCTAATTTTCAGTACCTTAGATTAATTATTGTAAAAATCATTTCAATCCTCTACATACCAATTTTTTTATTCCATGCTTCTGAACTAAGAAAGCAAGGGGCTTTCGTTATCATTTCAGGAGTTGTTATGAAGATTTATCGTCGAAAGGATCTGGAAGCAAAACTTTGTATTTCCCGTTCCAGTATTTATGATCGCCTAGATCCTAAATCGAAGCGTTATGACCCAACATTTCCTCGTCCTTTAAAAATGGGGCATATGGTAGGTTGGCTTGAATCAGAAATCGATGCATGGATTGAATCCAAAGCGGCATTAAGAAATCTACCTGATTCGTTGAGCTAACTCCGTGTTTTAACATTTCCAAAATCTCGCGCTGATCCGCATATTTTGGGCTTTAGCTTATCGATGATGCCGTGAGACTAAATTTCGGTTTTATACCATTTATAATTAAGTAATATTTAATATATTGATTAATTATACTTAACAATAACCAACTAATGTGTTGGTTATCGATTAAAGCTTATTTAGTCCCTCATTGATTGGTAGATACAATAGTGTACTTGATCTCAAAACACTCTGCTCCCCAATCCGTCTACGTCATCAACACACATTTCTAAGTGGACACTGCCTACAACAGTGTCCTTAGGAAAAGCTATGCCTAATTTCTGTGCTGGTCATGTGCCTCTCCTATAGAGGAATATACAATGAGTATTAAACGTAATCTAAAAGTCAAACTGAATCAAACTCAACTTACTCATGAGCCTTTAGCTCATCTAGCTTTATTAGATCAAATCAAAGAGGATCAGCAATTCGTCACTTATAGCGATGATGCCCGACAAACACTCATCCAATGCCATACTGATTATTGGACTGGGCAAATCATCAAAGCCGTTGAAATAGTTTTTAAATGGCAAGATCGCGAGGATGATGTGATTCGTATCAGAGAACATCGTCTTTCTCCTAACAAAGTTGTCCATCACTTGGAGTGCGACCAAGAAACCCAAATGCTTCTCAGGCATTTAAGTGAACTTATGTATTACGTTTTGCCTACTTTTTTGATTGGTGGTGTTGAATGGTTGGCCTTTGAGTCAGTCCGCAGCCAACTCACATCTGAAGAAATTGAAGTCATTCATCTGGGTGGAAAGTCCATTCATCCCGAAAATCAAAGTGGCTTAGAGTACTACGTAAAACTCGTAAACCACTTTGCTAATTCAATTCGCCGTTATATGAGAGACCCCATAATCAAGCGCAAGCTTCGGGATCGTGCCGCGAATTGTCAAGAAAATAAAAGTCGGTGTATTGAGCTTACTAAATCGATATTTGATAATTTCTCCAAAGTCCTTGTGGTCCGCTTAGATTTTGCTCTTAAGCGTGATCCAAAAACTTTGCTCAAGAATTTTTATCGGATAGATGAAATTCATTCGAAAGATGACCTTGCCTACCTCAAAGAGTGTATTCAGAAGCTACTTAAAATGAAACGCTACAATCGCATCCTCAAGGAGGTAATTGGTTATATCTTCCGTTTTGAGTATTCAGTACGCACAGGCTTCCACATACATAGTTACCTATACTTCAATGGGAACAAACATCGTGAAGACATTACGCTTGCGCAGGGAATTGCCGAAATCTGGAATGAAGACATTACCAAGGGACAAGGTACAACTTATATCTGCAATATGAAGAAAGATTCATACCGTCGTTGTGCCATAGGCATGATTCATCATTCAGACAAAGTAAAACAGGAATACTTATTTCAAACTTTTGATTACATCTGTAAAGCCGATCAGTTCTTCATCTTTTCAAATCTCAAAGCTGCCCGTCGTTTTCAGTCTAGTGAAATTCTTGGAGAAAAGCCCAAGGTTGGTCGTCCACGCAAAGTAAGTCAGCAATCTAAAATTGAAATTCAAAACGATGATAATACTATGGAGCAATCATCATGACTAAGAAATTCACTAAACAGTTAGATGCTCTAGAAACCTTATCATCACTAGACTTCATCAACCAAACTACTCAGGTTAGTCTACTCACACAGCAACCTATATACCAACAGATATTGCCAATCAATTATGGTAGGAATCTTGATTACTACTTCAAGGCAGGAATGAAAATTCAGTCTTCAAAAAATATGAGGATATTTACACCTCAACCAACTGATGCTCAATTTCGACCGAATCTGTATCTTACCAAGGCAGGACAAATGATTTTTCCTGTAATCTGTGACTGCGGACAAAATCCACTTATATTGGAAAAAATCCCCAACATTAAGATTAATCCAATGATTGCTGTATTAGCACAAACAATCTGGAACCATAATCTTCCTTTTTTACCAGTGAACGATCATATTCAATATGAGTCGATAATCAATCATTTTTTAAGTGATTTTAAAGTCAGGATTACAACGCGAGACTTTCAAACTCAATTCAAATCTTGGAATACTAAATTTACGTACGTAAATAATCAATATGATCGTTTTATGGATGTCATTGCATCTGAAACTGATCTCTTCGAGGTTCACTCTCTTGTCATCCAACGCAAAAAAGTGAATGGTTTATATCCTCAATTTGGTGATGAGCATTTTATTGATCAATTAGCTAAGGAAATTCTAATTGACAAAGCAAAGCCAATCATCAAGCGAGTGTGGCAGAATCGAAAGAATAATGATGTGCTAGGTATATTATCGAAACGTGAAATGAATATATTTGGCAGTGAGACTTTACGTCTGATTTTCTTTGTGCAAAAGAAGTCCTCAGATTGGCAAGATTTCAGAGAATCTAATCTGTACACAGATCTGCAGCCATTCTTCATTGACGATGCTGCAAACTGTGTTGCTTTAGGAATGATCTCATCAATGAATGCAGGGGTATTTCCCTTATATCAGTCTCAAGAGCATAATTATTACGATCACAATCAGCTTTATGTTGGAGAACGATTGAAAGTGTTAAAAGCTCAAATCGTTGGTTCTGATTTCTGGATTCGAATTGATGACCATAATCCAACAGTTCGTATTGAACATAAACTTTATTAAAAAAATAGTAATACGAGGTTAAATCGGTCCTCAGTTCTCTTCGGAGACTGAGGACTTTTTTATATAGTGCAAAAAATATGCGTTTCAGAAAAGTAAAAAACGATTAAGGAAATTTGATCTTAATTTATGCTCTATTATTCTTAGATGAAATTGCCAACTGCTAAACTTACTTTTCCAATTCCGCCCTTACCAATCCAAAATTATTTAATTTAATCCAACATTTGATGTGGGGTAGGTTGAGGGGTAAATGCACAAGTAAAAAATAAGCCCTAGTAAAAACAAGGGCTTATTTCGATATTTGGCGGAAGCGGTGAGATTCGAACTCACGGAGGACTCACACCCTCGTCGGTTTTCAAGACCGGTGCATTAAACCGCTCTGCCACGCTTCCAATGGCGGCTATCATATAAATAAAAATTCAACTTGGCAAATCTTTTATTCAAAATAATGCACTGAACGCTCAAAATAAAATCAACAGCTTATAAATTTATTGATTTTGAGATTTTTCATAGCGAATTGAGTTGATATACCAAAGTTTTTTCCCTAGAGGAGTGATGACCTCAACTTCGTCGTCCACTTGTTTACTCAATAAAGCACGCGCCATTGGTGATTCAATGGATATATGTTGTGGATGATGATCATATATTTCATCGACACCGACAATACGTAAGGTTTTTTGCTCGCCAGCATCATTCTCTATCTCAACCCAAGCCCCAAAGTAAACTTTTCCTTCTTGCTCAGGGACATAATCTACGATTTTTAATTCTTCTAAACGCTTTCCTAAATATCTAACTCTGCGATCAATTTTCCTAAGCAATTGTTTATTATACTGATAATCAGCATTTTCCGAACGATCGCCTAAACTTGCTGCCCAATTTACTTTTTTAGTGATCTCAGGTCGCTCGTCATGCCAAAGCTTTTTCAACTCGGCAACCAATAAATCATGTCCTGTACGAGTAATTAAATTCGATTTCATAGATAAAAATACGCTATTACAACATTCCATTTACAAGATTTAGCATTGTATTCCTTATTTGATCATCACCAAAGTGTATAAATTTTATTCTTTTTCAAATCAGACGGTTGTGATGTATTTCTCATTTTTTTACTGTACAAAATTTGACAATCAGTTTTTTGACCCTTAATATGCGCCCCTAAGTTAGTTTTTGTTTACTTTTTATACATTTTGTAAATGTTGTGAAACATTTATTAAATATCCGATCAACCCAATGTCATTTTGAATGACGTTCATGACTTGCCCACCCCTTATCGAATTTATCAACTTTTAAAAGCGAAGTTTTTGTTTTCTGAGCTTTTAGGGCATAAATTATCTGTAGCGGAGACAACATGCACAGTAATTCAAGTTCTGGGTCTAGGCCTAGCCTTAACTCTTTATCTTCTAAACGTCCATTTCAAGCTTTAGCTTTAGGATTCGCAATCCTTCCTTTTAATAGCTTGAATGCTGAGAAATCTCATCAATACAACACAGTCGTAACGACAAAAGTTTTAACCGTGGTTGCTGTTGAAAATCCAACCACAGTTTTTAAAGACGGCGAATTTTTACATGGTTTCGGTTACGATTTAGCTCGAAACTACGCACAAAGTCTCAACGTAAAGTTAGATTTTAAGACCGTACCTGACAATGCCACTGCTTTAAAGTGGATTGCTCAAGGCAAAGCAAATCTTGCAATGACCACAGCAAATCTTGCAACGATAGAAAGTAAACAACTTGTTTCCTTTTCTGCAAGTTGTGGCGATCAAGCAACTTTGAGTAAAAATGGTTTAAACCCTCAATTAAACTGGGTGTTTAAACAAGCTGACGATCCACTGACTTTAACTGCGAGTGGTTTTGTTTGCCAAAGCAAACAGTCAGGAACAACTCAGCAATTAGCCTCTTTTTATAATCGTAATGTCGTTAAACCTGAATCTTGGTCAACGATTCAAAAAGACCTCAATCAGCGTCTTCCAATCTATAAGGCAAGCTTTAAACAAAGTGCTGCGAAATATAATTTAGATTGGCATTTATTAGCTGCAATTGGTTATCAAGAATCATATTTAAAACCCACTTCGGTGTCTCCCACGGGTGTTCGTGGTTTGATGATGCTGACGAGCAGCACAGCGCAAGCTATGGGTGTAACTAACCGTACAGATCCAATACAAAGCATTCAGGGCGGTGCAAAGTATTATGATCTTATGTTAGATCAATATGAAAATGTTCCCTATCCAGATCGTAACTGGTATGCGCTGGTTGCATACAATATGGGACCAGGTGCAGTAAATCAGATTCAAAAACGTATTAAGGCTCAAGGTAAGAACCCAAATCAATGGGTAAACCTATATGACTATTTACAGCGTAATCAAGCGCGTAATGGTCGTTACAAGCAAGCATTACAGTACGTCACCCGAATCCGTACATATCTAGAGCATCTAAAAACGAGTAATCGTATCGAAGTTTAAAATGCTCAGCGCAAAAAAAAGCTTACCAACGGTAAGCTTTTTTTATGAATAAACTTATGCAGTTTGTTCAAGAACCTTTTTGAATAAATCTTTTTGTTCTTGGCTAGGCTTAGCAGTTTGTAATGCCATCAATTGAGACATGTCGCCTTGCACTTTAATTTTACCTGTCATGAATGCTTGCATAGCAGCTGCCATATCAAACTCTAAGAACACTTTACGTAGAGTCTCTGCATCCATATTTAAAGTTGTTTTAGCATTTGGAGATAAACCCTTTTGGATTTTACCAGCGTCTAAAGCTAACTCTGTATTTCCAGCTGCATCTGTTACAACTAAGTTAATCGCTAAGTTTGCAAGTGCTGGTGGTAAATTTAAATCACCTGCTTCAGCAGTAAGTTTTTCAACAGTTGCAAACCAATCATCAGTTAAAAATGCAGCCATGATTATTCCTCAAATGTATTTGTTCAGTTTCTTGTGCCATCTATCCAGACGACATCACATGAAGCTTTTTGCTCGTGCCCTGTTATAGCATGTAATTTTTATTTTAGGCTATGATTTTTTGTACGCGATATTCAATTTTTAAAAAATTTATAAAGAAAAGGCACTTATCAAAGTGCCTTTTAAAAAACTTTTACATTTTACTCTGCAGCAAAACTCAAATTCACCACATCGAGACGATTTTTCATTTCTTCTGGATCTTTCATATCAAACTCACGTTGACTATCCAATGCCTCGAAATCAAATAATTCACGGTCCGCTAGTTGTGATGGAGAAACATTCTGTAATGCCCCAAAAATACTATGTAAACGTTTCGGATATTGTTTATCCCATTCACGTAGCATGTCATTGATGATCGCACGCTGTAGATTTTCTTGCGAACCGCAAAGATTACACGGAATAATCGGGAACTTTCTTAACTCTGCATATTTGATGATGTCTTTTTCTTCAACATATGCCAATGGACGAATCAGAATGTTCTTTTTATCCGAAGACAATAATTTTGGTGGCATCGCTTTTAAACTGCCGCCATGAAATAAGTTCAAAAAGAATGTCGCCATGATGTCATCACGGTGATGTCCTAATGCAACTTTGGTCGCGCCAATTTCTTGAGCAAAACCATAGAGTGAACCACGACGTAAACGAGAGCAAACGGCGCAATACGTTTTACCTTCTGGCGTTAAACGCTTAGTAATCGTATAGGTATCCTTCTCAAGGATATAATATGGAATGTTATTTTCTTCCATATAGCGTGGTAGCACGTCTTCTGGGAAACCAGGTTGCTTTTGGTCAAGATTCACAGCCACGATATCAAAATTGATCGGTGCAATGCGCTTAAACTGCAATAAGATATCAAGCAATGTATAACTGTCTTTACCTCCAGACACGCATACCATTACCTTATCGCCATCTTCGATCATGTTGTAATCACGAATTGCATGCCCTACTTGGCGACGAAGTTTTTTCAACAGGCGATAATACGCCGAACTTGTCGGAAGTTCTGGCTTGAAATTAAATCCTTGGTTGGACTCCACTGGCGCGTACATAGACGTGATTTACCCATAAACAAAAATACCGCGAGATTTTATCCGATTCCGAAAATTTGCGCACCAAAAGAATTTTTCAATTTCTTTCATTCGTCATATTCAAAAAGGATACTGACTAAATCTGCATCAAATTTGATCATATTTAGCTAGATTGCTTATATTTCAAACTTTTCCACAGTTTTCCACAAAACCTGTGGATAAAATTGTGGATTTCTTCGCTATTGACAAACTGCTTTTAGCTGAAAATAAGGCTTCCGATCAAATTGATCATTTTTTAACCAACACTTTTTAACAATCAAAATCAATTACTTATATATGTCAAGTTTTCGTTTTCAAAAAAAATATTTAATTTTTTTTGATGAACATTCGCACAAAAGGACTTGATTTTTGTCAGACAGTCAAAATTAAAAAAATTGTAGCAAAAGTTCTTTTTATGATTTTTTTTGTTAAACTGCTGTGAAGAAATTATGCTTTTTTTGCGAATATTATAACGATGGATAGTAAAAATTATTTTTTCGCCCTTTGGTTGGGGACAGTCGGTTTAATGACCTGCTCAGCAATATATGCTGGTCAGACCATTTATCAATTCAAAGATACTAACGGCACTACACTACTCACCAATAAGAAAAAGGCAGAATATAGCCATCTCAAAGTGGTGAAAGCCACTTATTATCCTGATAGTAATATTCACAGTTATAGTAACTGGGGTGCGAGTGAAGCTTCAGTACTTCCTAGCTATAGTCGTAATAAAAATGCATTTGATCAAATAATTCGACAAGCAGCTCAACAACATGGAGTTGCAGAAGGATTAATCAAAGCCGTGATGCATACTGAATCAGGATTTAATATCAACGCACGTTCTCCTGTTGGCGCTCAAGGTTTAATGCAACTCATGCCAGCAACGGCTCGACGTTTTAATGTAAGTAATGCATATGACCCTCAACAAAACATATATGCTGGCGCAAAATACCTGAGTTGGTTACTACGAAGATTTAATGGAAATACTCAACTTGCACTTGCAGCCTATAATGCTGGTGAAGGTAATGTTGATAAATATGGTGGAATTCCTCCATTTAGAGAAACTCAAGATTATGTCCGTCGAGTAACCAGTCGTTATCAAAACTTATATGCTTCTGGTCTAGGCATGAGTAACTCATCGTCTGCTCAAAGTGGACAAGTACTAGCTCAGTCTGCGAACTACACTACTCCACCACGAAGCGAACCGAGTCCTCCACCAAAACAATATAATCGACAAATCATTACCCTAGCTGATGGTACTTTTACTGATGCACCATCAGGTACATATACTACAGCAAATGCAACTGCATCAGCCCGAATAAATATTAGCGAATGATCGTTTAGCCTATATTCTCATACTATGATTTTAGTGTTGATTTTATAACTTTCTCACTCGCTAAGTGACTGTTTAAATACTAGTTCATTGTTTTATTAGCTTAATGTATCTACACCCATTTTTTGCTTGAATTTTTAAGCATCGCCCTGCATATTATGATCATGATTTAAATTTATAAATCAGATTACTTTTTCTTTACATGAGGGTTTTCTCAATGATGCGGATTGGTTTGTTCTTGCTAACCAACCTCGCGGTACTGGTTGTAGCTGGCATTATCTTGTCACTCTTCGGTGTCGGTAGTTACCATGGCGCGGGTGGCTTGAATCTAGGCAACCTTTTGGTCGTCTGTTTTGTCTTTGGTATGGTGGGTTCATTAATTTCCCTCTTCATGTCGAAGTGGATGGCTAAAAAAACCACTGGAACTGAATTAATTGACCCAAATGCGCCTCGAAATCAGGCTGAAGCGTGGTTGTTACAAGAAGTTGCTCAATTATCCCAACGCGCAGGTATCAAAATGCCTGAGGTGGGTATCTTCCCGTCATACCAATCAAATGCGTTTGCAACTGGTTGGAACAAGAATGACGCTTTAGTAGCTGTATCAACTGGCTTACTTGAGCGAATGAATAAAGATGAATTGCGTGCGGTTCTTGCACATGAAATCGGTCACGTTGCAAATGGTGATATGGTCACTTTGGCATTGATACAAGGTGTTGTGAACGCCTTTGTGATGTTCTTTGCACGTGTAGCAGGCGATTTCATTGACCGCAATGTCTTTGGTCGTGAAGATGGAGAAGCACCTGGTCTTGCTTACTTCGCAATTACCATTGTTCTCGATATCGTATTTGGTATTTTAGCCTCTACGATTGTGATGTGGTTCTCTCGTCAACGTGAATACCGCGCAGATGAGGCTGGAGCACGTTTAGCGGGTAAACAAGCCATGATTTCGGCATTACTCCGTTTACAAGCAGAATCAGAAATGCCTGATCAAATGCCAAAAGAAATGAAAGCTTTTGCGATTACTGAAGGTAAAGAGCAAGGTTTCAGCTTAGCGGCTTTATTCCAAACTCACCCAAGTATTGAACAACGTGTAGCAGCTCTACAACAATTAAATGTTCAATAATTCAAATAGATTAAACAAAATAAAGCCTCCTTAATGGAGGCTTTATTTATATTTATGAGTGCAAATTAAGCCGATTAGAATGACTGATAAAGTTGCCATAAATAACTGACACCGAGCCAAACAGCGAGAATCAGTAAGATCAATACAGCAATTCCTAATAGATCAGGAATACGTAACCAAATCCAACTTACAATAGGATTACGCCAAAATGCTGAGGTCTTTTGCTTTTGTTCCAAAGACTCATGCAAAAAAGGATGTACCACATGAATATCACTATGCACTTGGTATTCCTCTCGGATGTGGTCATGCACAATCTCTAATGTTTTACGACTTGGACGGATAAATACATCAAATAGTGTCCCAACAATCGGTACAAATCCAACCAGCATATCGAGAATGGCAAGCTTAATTACACCAGCTAATTTATATTGTGGTACACCAACTTCTTTTGCCTTTTTAAAGGCATACATGGTCAGAATGAAACCCGCAATATCTCCTGCAAATGGGATTGTGCTTAATGCAGCATCCGCACCAACGCCCTGTTTCGTGAAGGGAATTCGGACTAAACTATCCATTGTGTTGGCAAATTTAGCTAAATCTCGCTCGACTGCGATTGCTTGCTGTTGAGTTAATTTTTTTTGTTCTGTTTGACCAGTCATCAATCTAACCTAAAAACTACGTTTATGCTTGAGAATAAAGTAGTTTTTAGATTTTGTCGGTACATTTATTATTAAAATTTAGAATAAAATCATTGAAGCTATAAACAAATAAACAATGACACCTGTCGCGTCACAAATCGAAGTAACTAAAGGCGCAGAAGCACTTGCAGGATCTAAACCAGCTTTATTCAGAATAAAAGGCAAACTCATACCAATCAAACACCCCATCAATACGATTCCCATCATACTTAGGGCAAGGACTAAAGCCACCATTTCATCACCACGAAAAAAACCTAGTAATGATACGGCAATCGCCATTGTTCCCCCCAAACACAACGCGACTAGGCTTTCACGTCCGAGTAAGTAAAACCAATCTTTAAATTGGACATCGCCTGTCGCTAAAGCTCTCACCATCAGAGTAGATGATTGCGAACCAGCATTTCCCCCACTCCCCACAAGTAACGGTAAGAAAAAAACTAAAACTAAGTTTTGGGCAATCACATCTTCGTAGTGTGCTATTCCGATACCTGAAAGCAAACTACCAAAAACTAAAAACACCAACCAAAAGACACGTTTTTGATAGAGCTGAAGAATCGGGGCAGATTTAATACTAAGCTTTGATGATGCATTTACTGCACCTACTTTTAAAAAGTCTTCTGTTGCTTCTTCACTTGCAACATCCATCGCATCATCATAGGTCACGATACCGACCATCATGCCATTGCGATCAATAATCGGCAATGCCAATAGATCATAACGTGCAATCGTCTTTGCAACCTCATCTTGGTCTGTATCGACATAAGCTGTGAGTACATTGGTTTCCATAAGTAGATTAATATTTTGATCTTCAGCTGCTAAGATGAGTTGCTTTAAGGATAATACACCTAGAAGCTTTCTAGCTTCATCGAGAACATATGCAAAATAAATCATCTCAGTGTCAGGGGCCTCTAAACGCAACATTTTGATTGCCTCATTGACCTGCATATTGGGTTTTAAGGTTGCATATTCCGAACTCATAATCGCACCAGCTGTTCCTTCTAGATAGGATGCAAGCTGGCGAATATCTTCTCTTTCAGCCTGTGCGAGTGCAGGCAACAATGCATTTTGTTGATCTTCATCCAAACACTTAAATACATCTGCACGTTTATCAGATGACATTTCACCTATGATTTCAGCCAAGGTATTTCGTGGCATAGCTTTTGCTAATTTGACTTGTTCATTCGGTGCTAGATATGAAAACACGTAGGCACGATCAGGCAAATGGGTCAATAATAATTGACTTTGATCTAAAGATAACTGGGTCAATACATCTGCAATATCAACAGGGCGAAATGTTTTTAGCGATGCTAGAGCGAGTTCGATATGATTATTTTTTAACGCGTCGCTTAATAAATATAAAAAGTTGTTATAGCTCATGTGGATCTCTTCACTACAAATAATCAGCAATGAAGAGTACTGTACAGTCCTTTAGTTGACTGACAATAAGAGTTCTTCATCCTGATTTTGATGAATAATAAAATGTGAAATTATGAATAAATCACAACTGTGTATGTCCATTTAGGGAACAAAACCTCTTAGAACCGCTTATACGGCAGGGCAATACTACAAATATTTCTTTTTTTACTCAACCTACACAACAAAAATGAACAATTTGAGTCAAAGGTAAAATACCCCCTATCAAATTGTTCATCCGTAAAACTTAAAATTTTAATAATCTATAATTTTGCAGTTTTCATTTTAGGCTTAAAGTAATGTGTGACTAACACGTACATAAATGGAATAAATATCAGCACCAAAACAGTTCCAAAAACCACACCGCCAAACACACTAAAACCAATCGCTTGTCGGCTCAGCGCTCCTGCTCCTGTTGAAAACATTAATGGGATAACACCCGCACCAAAAGCAATTGATGTCATCAGAATCGGTCTTAAACGTAAACCTGCCGCATGCAATGCTGCATCTAAACTATTGCGACCCTGTTGCTGTAAGCTTGCTGCGAACTCAACCATCAAAATTGCATTCTTACATGACAAACCAATCGTGGTTAATAGTGCAATCTGAAAATAAATATCATTAGCAAAGCCAAACAGATAGCTAAAGATAATCGTTCCTCCAATTCCTAAAGGTATGGCTGCCATCACAACAGATGGAATAGACCAACTTTCATAAAGTGCTGCTAAACAAAGGAAAATAAACGCGACTGAAACCAGATATAACCAAATCGCTTGATTACTCGATTGTTGCTCTTGATAGGATAGACCACTCCATTCCAATCCGACTTCGGGCATTTGATTTACTAAAGTTTGAATCGCTTGCATGCCTTGCCCACTGCTAAAACCAGCAGCTGCATCAGCCTCGAGATTGATCGCAGGGTAACCCATAAAACGCTCTAACATCGGTGGTGCACCTTGCCAATCTATTTGGCTGAATTGAGTAAAAGGCACCATTTGTCCACTGGCATTTTTTACATACCAATAGTTTAGATCCTCAGGCTTTGAACGATATGGTGCATCACCTTGTAAATAGACGCGTTTGATCCGTCCACGATCAATAAAGTCATTGATATAGCTTCCACTCCAAGCAGTAGATAAAGTTTGGTTAATATCATTTACATTAAGACCATGAATCATCGCAGCCTTATAATCGATCTTAATATTTAATACGGCTTGATCATCATTGCTTTTTTTATCGAGATTCTCTACTGAATCCTGTTGATTGCCCTGCTGTTGTAAAGCCTCAAAAGACTTCACAAGACTATCCCGCCCCAGACCTTGAGTATCCTGAAGCCAGAAATCCATTTTGTCTGAGTTACCTAAACCGCGAATCACTGAAGGCATGATCACCATGATTCGCGCTTGATTATTTTTGGAAAAATATTGCATCGCTCTAGCACGAATCTGTTGAGCACTATTTTCTGAACCGGGTCTATCATCCCAATGTTTAAGAGAAATAAATGCTTGTCCAAGGTTTTGCCCTGTACCAGAGAAATTTCGACCATGGATGACCATGACACCATTCAAATTTGCTTTTTCATTTTCAAGGAAATAATCAGAAATGGTCTTACCTACCGCTTCTGTTTTACTCATCGGTGTACCTTGAGGAAGCGTAAATTGCACTCCTAGCAAACCTTGATCTTCTTGAGGTAGAAAACTCGTCGGAAGAATTCGATAAACCAAAACAAAACTTGCAATTAAGCCAACAATCGCGATTAAAGAAAATACTTTAAAACCAATAACCTTACTTGAAAACTTCAAATAACGCGTTTTGATATTGTCCAAACTGTTATTGAACCAGATCGCCCATTTCGCCTGTTTCTGTTGTGGTTTGAGTAAAATGGCGCACATCGCTGGAGTCAAAATCAAAGCAACAAAAAGTGATAGCACCATGGCAACGACAAGGGTTATCGAAAACTGTCGATAGATAATCCCTGTTGCTCCACTAAAGAATGACATCGGAATAAAAACCGCAGTTAGAACCAAAGTAATCCCGACCAATGCTCCACTGATTTCCTGCATGGACTGAATCGAAGCTTGTTTAGCACTTAATTGCTGTTCGTGCATAAGACGTTCAACGTTTTCAACCACAACAATCGCATCATCGACCAACAGGCCAATTGCCAATACCATCGCAAATAATGTCAGGGTATTAATGCTCATCCCTAAAACAGATAAAACAGCAAACGTCCCCAAAATTACAACGGGTACGGTCACAGCAGGAACAAGTGTTGCTCGCCAGTTTTGGAGGAAGATAAACATCACCAAGACAACGAGGATAATTGCCTCAACTAATGTCGAAACCACTTGTGACATAGACTCTTTTACAAAAGGAGTATCATCACGTGGATACACCACAAAATACCCTTCAGGTAATGCTTTTTCTAATCGAGCGACCTCTTTATATACTGCATCAGCAACTTGCATTACATTTGCACCAACGGTCAATGACAGCGAAAGACCTGATGCTGGATAACCATTTAAACGGTTAAAAACCTGATAATTTTCTGCTCCTACTTCAACGCGTGCGATATCTTTTAGATAAATAAATTGCCCATCATTATTTGCTTTTACGACGATGTTTTCGAATTGTTCAGGTGTTCGTAACAAAGACCCTGAGGTAACTTTCGCATTCAGATATTGATTTTCAACTGAAGGGAGTTCTCCAATTGCACCTGCAGCTACTTGAGTATTTTGATTTTCTAATGCTGATCGAACATCACTAACTTGTAATTGATAGCTCTGTAGTTTTTGTGGATCCAACCAAATTCGCATTGCATACTGCGAACCAAAAATATTAACTTCACCAATCCCTTCAATACGGCTCAAATTAAGCTCAAAGTTATTGGTCAAATAGTCAGAAATATCTAAATTTGTTGAACGTCCAGATTTATCACCTAGACCAATCACCATAAATGAATCGCTTAGTGACTTGCGTACGTTCACCCCTTGACGTTGAACATCTTCAGGCAGACGATTTATTGCCCCATTAACTGCATTTTGGACTTGGACTTGTGCTTGATCTGGATCTGTGCCCTGTTCAAAGAACAAACTTATTCGGCTATTACCACTCGCATCACTGCTGGAGCTAAAATACAGTAAATTGTCGATTCCTTTGATCTGTTGTTCAAGCACTTGCGTCACACTGTCTTCAACAGCTTGAGCATCTGCACCACTATAAGTTGCAGAAACAGTAATTCGAGGAGGTGCGATATCTGGATATCGCTCAACTGGGAGCTTTTGTATCGAAAAAATACCAACCGCCATAACGATAATCGCGAGTACGGTGGCAAAAATTGGTCGCTCAATAAAAAACTTGGATAGCATGGCTGTTCATTCCATTTTCTGAAACAGTCAATTGTTAAATGAGACTAATAAGAGTAGTTCAGTTCTTGATCATTACTGAACAATTAAGCAAACACCATGCCTTTTAACATATCATTTCAAATCGGAGGAAATGAGGAGAAATAATGGATTTTATTACAAGGTTCACATCTTAAATGTATGAAGCATTATGAAATGAAGATCATACATTTAAAATTAATTTACTGCACAATCAAATACTTCACAAATACAGATTGACAGGTCTTGAACTTCCACAGATATTAGCGTGTTCGGCTCTCTCTCCTATTGTACTTGACATTTATGACGGCAAGCTTAAAAAGTTTTAATATTCTGCTACTTATTCTGCTGCCTGCTCTCGTTACAGGTGGTTTGTTAATTGTTGCAGGAAACCTATCAGATGGTTTACGTCTAGGTTTTTTATCCCTACCAGGCGTTATTTTTACTTACTTTGCAATCACACGAAGAAATACATACTGGTATATTTTTTCTTTGTTGTGGTGGTTTATTTTTTTACTCGACTCACTGCTCAGATCAAGTACATGGTTTCTTTTCAGTAGTGATAGTGAAGCCTACTTTATTATTGAAGCGATTGCCAATACTAATCGCCAAGAAATTTGGGAATTTCTACAACTTCATTCAGTCGCAGTATCTACTGTTTTTATCAGTTTAATGATTCTCATCGCATTACATAGTTTTGCAGTCTTTAAATTAATTAAAGTTCAGCATGTAGAGCAAATTTGGCAAAGTAAAATCTTTCGCTCATTTATCATTTTGCTTACCGTATTAAGTCTGACTAGCTATTTGATGAAACCTTCTCGCAAGGTGCATCCTCTTATTTTTTGGACAGAATATCAAACAAAGATTCAAGATTTCCGTGGGCGAGTAAAACAACATAAGAATGTACATAAGCAATGGGATCTAAGTGCTGAAAAAAATCTAGTCATGACGCGACAGGCGAAAGGTAAACAAACCCATGTCCTAGTACTTTCAGAAAGCTTAACCAGTTTAAATCTTGGCATTTGCGGTTATCCTAGGGATACCACTCCTGAGTTAAATAAACGACTTTCAGAGATCAAAGTTTTCTGTAATGCATTTTCTCCATCGCCTTCCACCATCAATGCTTTACGTGTTTTATTGACTGAAAGCCCTGCATCAGAACATAATAAATATTCACCCGAAAGTGTATTGGCTTATGCTCGAGCAGCAGGATATAAAATTTATTGGCTAAGTAATCAAGATGATAGTTATCTATCATCATTATTTGGCTCTTATGCGGATCAAGCCATTTATAAAAATACCCGTTCAGGTCGTAGCAGCTCATCTTTAGATGAAAATTTACTGCCTATTTACCAGCAGGCACTTGCTGATCCCGTCGAAAAGAAACTTATTATTTTACATTTGATCGGGACTCATCCTAATTACCAAGAACGCTACCCAACGGCATTTAATAAATTTAATAGTAATAGTAATGATCGTGTTGAATCAGATTTAAAAGCACGAAATATCGATCCTTGGATTCGTTCCTTACGTAATGATTATGACAATGCAGTACTATATGAAGATCATTTATTGGCAAAAATGCTGGACACTTTAAGAGCTGATCATTTACCTGATTTTAGGTCTTTCACGGTAGTTTCAGATCACGGCAATGAAGTTGGACATGAACTAGATTATGCTGGTCATAGCCCAACGACCAAAGCAGGCTACCAAGTTCCTGTCATCATGTGGTCGGATAAGTTAAATTTAACAGGCGTAAATAAAGATACAAATCTCAATACTGCTGAACTGGATCAGAATTTAATGCATATCATGGGCTTAAAAGATAAATCCTCTTCCAATCATTCGTATTGGTTAGATCAAGATTATCGTTTCACACCTGAGGTAAATTGGCCCTATTGGGAAAATAAATCTTAAGAAAATGATTTTTACACCCAGTTTGATCAAGAGGTTAAGCTGGGTTTATTTTTATCTATAAAAAATTCATAAAATTATCATCTTACTGTCATCCGTTTGATAAATTTAATTTGCACACTGACTGCTTTAATTAAAAAATGAAAGAGTCAATTTATGTTAAAAAAAGCAGTGATTTGCCTGAGCTTACTCAGTTTAGTTGGTTGTAATGATGACAATAATGATCAAACCAACTCCAAACAACCGAATTATGAGCTACCGAAAATCTTAGTAGTTGGTCACCGTGGTGCTAGTGCCCTACGCCCAGAACACACACTCGCCTCCTATCAAAAAGCTATCGAAGATGGTGCAGATTTCATTGAACCCGATTTAGTTTCGACCAAAGATGGTGTGTTAGTCGCACGTCATGAAAATGAAATTAGTGGAACAACCAATGTTGCAGAATTGCCAGAATTTGCTAATCGTAAAAAAACTAAAGTCATTGACGGCGTAAGTATTGAAGGCTGGTTTACAGAAGACTTTACCTTAAATGAGCTACAGCAACTGAAAGCGCGTGAACGAATTCCACAGTATCGACCAGAAAATACTAAATACAATGATTTATATCCAGTTCCGACTCTAGAGCAAATTATTGAACTTGCTGATGCTCATTACAAAAAAACCGGCAAGATTGTCGGCTTATATATAGAAACGAAACATCCAACGTATTTCCAAAATCAAAATCTAGCAATGGAAGATCGTTTACTTCAAACTTTATCTAAATATAAATACAGTCGAGATATTGCTCCAATCTATCTTCAATCATTTGAAGTAAGCAATTTAAAATACCTTAAACAACAGTTAGATTTGCACAAGAGCCTCAAACACGCACAACTCATCCAGCTTTACGATGAACAATCAGCTCGACCAGCAGACTATGTTGCTAAACAAATCTCGACAACATATGGAGATATGGCAACCGCTCAAGGCTTAAAAGAAGTGGCAAGCTATGCAAATGGTGTTGGACCATGGAAAGTATATGTCTTTAAAGATGCAAGCATGACTGAAACCACATCCTTTGTAAAAGATGCACACCAAGTCGGTTTAAAGGTTCATCCTTATACTTTCAGACCTGAGAATAATTTCTTAGCTGAATCATTAAAATGCAGCTCAAAAGCTGACGAACGTTGTGAATCTGGCTCTATCAAAGAAATGCAACTCTACTTTAAAGCAGGTGTTGACGGTGTATTTACTGATGATCCAGCTATTGGGCGCAAAGCGGTCCAAAGTTATTTAACTACCTCTGCACAATAAATCAAAAAATGGGTAGTTTCAGACTACCCATTTCCTTACATCGCAATTTGATTGCGCTTTACCTGTTGCCATTGCCACCAACCATAAGCCGCTAAACCTACAAATACAGCATACAAGCCTGCTGTTAACAGTAACTCTTTATAGATAAACATACCCACATAAACAATATCAACGACGATCCATAAAATCCAAGTCTCAATATATTTTCGACTTGTCCAATAGGTTCCTAGTAAACTAAATGCTGCTAACTGTGAATCCAGCATTGGAACAGATGCATCCGTAAATTGTTTAAGAAACACACCGAAGCACAAACCACCAATCGACGCTAAAATTATGTGCAGATACATCGATTTTATATTTATTGTTTCAATGCGAATTTCATGATCTTGGCGTTTTCCTGTCAGCCATACATACAATCCATATAGATTCATACCTACAAAGAAGAACTGTAGAATCGTTTCTCCATAGAGCTTAAAATTAAAAAAAAGATATGCATAGAGAACACATGCGAATACATTAAATCCCCAACACCACATATTTCGCTTTATGGTTAAGCTAACGCCAATAATACTAATTAAAACGGCGAAAATTTCTAAATTAGACAAATTAATACTTCAATGTAGTCCGATCTATTTATTATGAGAAATTCTATTTAATAATCAATTTTTAAAATATGATTTTCCTTAAATCTATTTTATTGCCACTATAAATATGACTATTTTTCAGACATATCTTATGTTATAAAAATTACAAATATTCAGTTAAACCTCTTATGACTAAATCGAAAAGTTTTTCTCCACGTTTAGTACAAATTTCGCATCGCGTCTCAGCCTATGCAGCATGGCGACGTGTCTGCATTTTTATGCGAGGAAACTTTTCTAACGTTGATCAAATGAATGACTAAATAAAACATTCACAACAGAAAGGTCGCCTCAACAGCGACCTTTTTTTATTGCATAAAAAAACCTATCCATAAGGAAGTTATCAAATGACACAGCTACAACAAAAGAATTTTATTTCACCAACACCGACTTCGCCGACTGTAGCGATGTTTCACCCTCGCCTTGCTACAGTCGGGCAATTTATTGCGGTTGTATTGATTTGGTCGCTCACTCCGTTAGCAGCCGTCTGGACCGTGCATGAGATTCATTGGGCGTGGGGCTTGTTTATCCGATTCAGTTTGGCAATTCCTTTTGCACTCATTTGTTTAGTCTGCTTTCGACTTAAATTAACCCTCAGTAAACAGGCACTGATGAGTTATCTCGCAGGTGCATTGGGACTATTTGGTTCTATGACATTTTGCTATATGGGAGCAACTCGAGTTTCATCCAGCATGATTTCAATCATTTATGGAACAGCACCTTTATGGACAGGTTTGATTTCAGTTTTTATCCTTAAACAAGAACGATTTCATAACCGCCAATGGTTTGGTCTGACGATTGCCTTTATAGGCTTGTTACTGACAATAGGTATCGGTTCACGCGATATTCAACTTGATCTTGTTGGCGTGATTTATGAAATCATTGCAGTGATGCTCTATGTATTATCGATGTTTGCAATTGCACGAGTTGGAGCTGGTATACACCCTATCATTCAAATGACAGGTTCAACGATCGTGTCATGGTTAGGTTATGTGTGCCTACTTCCCTTTTTTCTGTCAGCAATTCCAACAGAGCTGCCAAGCATTCAAACCTCTATAGCTTTACTCTATAGTGCTTTGTGCTCTTCAGTTTTGGCTATGATTTTTTATTTTCACTTAGTCCAAAAACTCAATCCAACAACAGTCATGCTCATTACGATTATTACTCCAGTACTGGCAACAATTTGGGGTACCTTATTTAATCATGAGCAAATCCATTTATATTTGGTTACTGGATTGGGCTTGCTGTGTTTTGGTCTTTTTGCGTATACCTATCCTAGAACTAAATACTAGCTAATCAGAACTCGAGTTGGTCAGTAAAATGACCGACTCGTCGATAGCATAACCCGCTATGCTACAGTTACACTACTTATAGAAAGATTTATTCAAGGATGAAAGAATCAATGCGTAGTAGCCTTTTATGGATTTGGTTCGCTGTATTTTTGATTTTACAAGGCTGTGTGCATGCCACTGTTCAACCAAATCAAATTTCTAAAGCTCATACGACTGAGCTAAAACAACGTTATTATCAAGTCAAAACAAAAGCTTCTGATGGAACCTTGATTGCTTTTACCGTCTATCAACCCAAACTATCAACAAATCAAACTGCCCCATTAATCCTCCATACACATGGTTTCGGCCTATCTCGCATGAAGCGCCCTGAACTAAGCTTGTATGGTTTTCTACTTCCAACTGGGCAGGTTGCCAAATCAGCTTGGAAAAAAGGCTATTGGGTCATCAGTTTTGATCAACGAGGACATGGGGGGAGTCAAGGAAAGATTCGCTTAACAGACCCTGAAAAAGAAGCACAAGATGTCATTACGATTTTAAATTGGGCAGAACAAAATTTACCGCAACTGGCTAAAAATCAAAATGGTGTTCGTGCTGGAATGATTGGTGAATCCTATGCAGGTGGTGTGCAATATATTGCTTCAGCTTTAGACAAACGATTACAAGCAATTGTTCCTATTACGACATGGTACGATATTGTTGAAAGTTTAGCCCCGAATGGTGTGCCAAAAAGTAATTGGATTGATTTCTTAAATCTGATTGGCGACTGGTGGAATTGGAACAAATTCGACCCAGAATTAAAACAAGCATATCGAGATACTCAACAGCAGCAACTCAATCCTTCCATTTATGATTTTCTAAAAACACATCAAGCTAGCTGGTTTTGCCAACGTGAACAACGTCCTCAGGCTGATGCTTTAATTATTCAGGGATTTAGAGATGTACTTTTCCCATTTAATGAAGGTGTGAAAGCAACAAAATGCTTGCAAGAAGCGAATCGTCAAGTACATTTGATCGGTGTCGAAGGTGGGCATCTACAGCCATTTGCTCAACACTCTCCTTTGGGCAGTACACCTTTTTGGTATATTGGAAAATCTATTCGTTGTGGGAATCAAAAGAGCTACGATTTACAAAAAACCATAATAAGCTGGTTCGACCTCAAACTAAAAGATCAAAATTCATCATCTGAACTTCCTGAAGTCTGTATTGATCAAAGTCCAGCAATCCAAATCAATGATTTAAAACCGATTACATCCTACGATTTGAACAAAACATGGATTGCACCAAACACAACTCAGGATGTATTTATCCCTATCCATACAGCAAATCAAAAAAGCTTCATCACAGGATCGTCTTTATTGTCACTTGCTGTCGAAACAGAAAATGATGATGCAACTTTTTTTATTTCAATGGCAGTCAAGTCAGCTCAAACAGGGAAATATAAGACTCTTAATGAACAAACAACACCATTTAACCCAAAACGTAAGCAACTTTATGACCAAATTATTTCTAGATTAAATTTAAAGACACAGAATTATCAAGATGTTGAGTTACCAAGCATTAATACCCATCTTCAACAAGGAGATACGATTGGGCTACTCGTTCATAGTCAAAGTAAATATTACAAAAGAGTAAAACAGAACAAAGTTGAAGCTTGGATTTCTGGCCAAATAAAGTTACCTAAATTATGGAGTGAAAAAGAGGTAACTCAGCAGTAATTATTAAATAATTATATCGAGAGTGTGATTACCACTCTCGATTGGCAATTAACTCTTCCATTTCGATATCAAGATAACCTGCATCTTGAACAATCATCATCATAGCTTCAGCGATATAATCTGCGGCTGTATCATCTAAACTTGACTCTAAATCTTCAAACTGAGGTTTCATCTCATTTATTTCTTTCATCGTTTGATGAGCTACTGCGTAAATTTCCATTTCAGATAAATCAGACCGACTGACTTTCTTTGAAAATTGCTTAATATGTTGTTTGATTTCAGCCACGAGAATATCGGGATAATAATCATCATCAAACATCGGGAGAAGTAAATTTTCAAACATAAAAATGAATACATCAATAAAACGACATGCTTATATCACAATCTCATGTAAAGCACGATATTTAGGCATAAAAAAAGCGGCTCTATCAACCGCTTTTTAGAAAACAGATTTTAATCTTTTCGTGCACTTAAATTCTTGGCGATCTTAGCAAGCTCTACAAACTCTGCACGCATTTGATATGGATCAGGTTGGGTAGATTGCTGACCAAGTTGAATGATCTGATCCCAGCCCATTGCACCATTATATTGTCCACCTTTTAATTGCTGTGCATATGATGCTACTGCTATCGCAAATCTTGTATCACTATTGGCTTTTTCTAGAGGCTTGCTGCCAAGCTGAACAGCTTGATTCAATAAGATGCTTTTATCTTGATTTGGCAATTTATAGCGCAAATTTACAAATGCATATTCTGTTTTCTTTGAAGCATCGATTTTTGTGCTTGCTTGATAGCGTGAATCGTTATTCCAGCCTTGCTGACCCACTGGAATAATTTCATAAAGTGCTGTGACATTATGTCCTGCACCAATGTCTCCAGCATCAACCTTATCATTATTAAAATCTTCCTGTTTCAACATACGATTTTCATAACCAACTAATCGATATTCTTTAACAGTTGCTGGGTTAAATTCAACTTGAATTTTAACATCTTGAGCGACAGTGGCTAATGTTGATGATAACTGACGTTGCACGACTTTTTTAGCTTCATTCTTATTGTCGATATAAGAGTAATTACCATCACCTGCATCAGCAATTTGCTCCATTAATTCTTCATTGTAATTACCTGTACCATAACCTAATGCAGTCAAAGAAACTCCACTTTTACGCTTCTCAGCCACCATACCTTTTAAGGTACTAAAATCTGTAATTCCAACATTAAAATCGCCATCCGTTGCCAATAAAATGCGATTGATTCCATTTTTAATAAATGCTTTTTCAGCTTGTTTGTAAGCTAGTTGTATCGCCTGCTCTCCTGATGTAGCCCCACCCGCACGAAGCTCATCAATTACACGAAGAATTTTATCTTTTTGATCACCTGAGGTGGGTTCTAAAACTAATTTTTCCCCGCTCGCATAAGTAATAATCGTTACTTTATCTTGAGGACGAAGCTGTTCAGTTAAGATTCTTAATGTTTGCTTCACTAATGGCAATTTATCTGGATCATCCATACTGCCTGAAACATCGACTAAAAAAACAAGATTAGCAGCAGGTAACTGTTTGACTGATAAATCTTTTGCTTGAATGCCAATTTTGATTAATTTGGCATTTTCTTTCCATGGAGAATCAACAGTTTCCGTTGTCACTGAAAATGGATGGATTCCAACAGGTTGAGGATATTGATAATCAAAATAATTAATCATTTCCTCGACACGAATAGCATCAACAGGAGGCAAGCGACCATCATTCAGAAAACGTCTTGTATTGGTATAACTTCCTGTATCGACATCTATACTAAAAGTAGAAACTGCTTGCTCAGCTACGCGATGAACTGGATTGACTTCATTCTTTTGATATTTTTCTGTGTTTGCCTCAAGTTTTACTCGCTCAGGTGCAGGGATTGCAGCTATGTAAGACGGTGTAACCATCTTACGTGCCATTTCCGAAGACATGTGCGCAGTCGGCGGCGGTGACATAGCAACAATGCCTGTTTCCCTGACTGGATTACCACAAGCAACGAGCATAGAGCTGAGTACTGCTAAACTCAAAATTTTCTTTGATTGATACATCTTAAAGCCCCTAGATCTAATTTCAATTTTTTTAGATATGTCTTTTGCTTAATATTCTACGTAAAAAAATAAAGATACACCGTATGTTAATGTATCTTTATCTTCATAATTTCTCTTAAATTACAATGAACTGAACAACATTCTATCCCAAACATTGATTGCATCTTTAGTCGCCTTAACATCATGTACGCGAACAATACTCGCACCCTGCTGGATACTTAACATATGTCCCATGACACTCCCTACTGTACGCTCTTGTGCTGGTATACCTGCTAATGCATCACCAATAAATCTTTTCCTAGATAAACCAGATAGCAAAGGAAATCCCATGCGATTCAGTTTCCAAAACTCGTTTAGTAATTGGAAGTTCTGTTGAGCATTTTTAGCAAAACCAAAACCAGGATCGAGAATAATATTTTCAGGTTTGATTCCAACTTGAACAGCTTGATCTAGACGCTGTTGTAACTCTTGAATCACGTCCTCTGTCACATTTTCATATTGATCTAACTGATTCATATTAGTCGGCTCACCACGCATATGCATCAAAACTACAGGTATATTCAATTCGGCAGCCGTTTCTAATGCTTTGGGACGTGTGAGTGCACGAACATCGTTCCAAATATGTGCACCTACTTTCACTGCCGCACGTATCACCTCGGGCTGACTGGTATCAATCGACATGATCACATCGTGTTTTGATAATGCTTCAACCACAGGAATCACACGGCGAATTTCTTCTTCTAGTTCGACTGGTGAAGCATTGGGACGGGTAGATTCTCCGCCTATATCAATGATAGTAGCGCCCTGCTCAATCATTTGTAACGCACGTTGTACTGCTTGATCTTTTTGATGATGCAACCCACCATCGCTAAAAGAATCAGGAGTTACGTTCAGAATACCCATAATTTGAGGTTGAGATAAATCTAAACTTAAACGACCACACTTCAACTGACAATTTGGTAATGGCATCAACTGCATTTAGACACTCCTCTCTCTAGTTCGTATATATTAACAAGACTGAAGTGCGCAAGCTGATGATTTATTTTCAATAGAATAATAAAGTTGCAATTTCCAAGCTAACAAATGCTCATTTTATTTATATATTTTTTAGAACATAAAAAAAGAGCAACCTAAGTTGCTCTTTTTAATTTCAAAGTATTAACCCATTGCTGGTAATGGTGGTGGCGTAGATGGACCATCTTTTGGTGGTTCAAATGCAGCCACAGGATTCTCAGCAACATATACTTTTGGTGGACGAGGTTCACGCCCTTCCATGATGTCACGAATTTGGTCACGATCAATCGTTTCCCATTCCATCAAGGCTTTAACCATGGCATGTGCGATATCTTGATTATTTTCCAAAATATCACGAGCAACTTTATATTGTTGATCGAGGATACGACGAACTTCTTCATCTACTTTTTGTTGAGTAGCTTCAGAAATTGTACGACTACCAACATTTCCAAAGAAACCATTTTGGTTTTCATCTTCATAGACCATGACGCCGAGTCTTTCTGACATACCATATTTGGTTACCATCGCACGAGCCATTTTAGTCGCTCGTTCGAAGTCGTTTGAAGCACCTGTTGACATTTGATTAATGAAAACTTCTTCAGCAATACGACCGCCAAATAAGATTGAAAGCTCATTCAACATCTTATCTTTATAATGGCTAGTTTGGTCTTGTTCAGGCAGCTGCCATGTCACACCCAAAGCCCAACCGCGTGGCATAATCGTTACTTTATGCACAGGATCAGTACCAGGCAAGATTTCAGCAACGATGGCATGACCCGCTTCATGGTACGCAGTAGCACGACGTTCTTCTTCACGAATCACCATCGACTTACGTTCAGGACCCATGTAGATTTTGTCTTTTGCATCTTCGAAATCATGCATGTCGACAGTGTTCTTGTTACGACGAGCAGCGAACAATGCAGCTTCATTCACTAAGTTTGCTAGTTGCGCACCAGAGAAGCCTGGTGTACCACGTGCAAGGACTTTAACATCAACACCAGTCACTGAAGGTAATTTCTTCAAATGAACATTTAAGATTTGCTCACGACCACGAATGTCAGGTAACCCTACCATCACTTGACGGTCAAAACGACCTGGACGAAGTAAAGCTTTATCCAATACATCTACACGGTTTGTGGCAGCAATTACGATCACACCTTCATTGCCTTCAAAACCGTCCATCTCTACAAGCATTTGGTTCAAAGTTTGTTCACGTTCATCATGACCACCACCTGTACCTGAACCACGATGGCGACCTACAGCATCAATCTCATCAATGAAAATGATACATGGTGCATGACGTTTAGCTTGTTCGAACATATCACGAACACGTGAAGCACCAACACCAACAAACATTTCAACGAAATCAGAACCAGAAATACTAAAGAAAGGAACTTTAGCTTCACCAGCAATTGCTTTAGCTAATAATGTTTTACCTGTACCTGGAGGACCAACCATTAACACACCACGTGGAATAGTTGCGCCAAGACGTTTGAATTTTGCTGGATCTTTTAAGAAATCGACAATTTCAACGACTTCTTGTTTTGCTTCGTCACAACCTGCAACATCAGTAAACGTTACCTTGATTTGATCTTCAGATAACATTTTTGCTTTTGACTTACCAAAACTCATAGGACCGTTTTTGCCACCAGCGCCACCGCCCATATTACGCATGAAGAACATGAATAATAAAATGATGAGCAATACTGGGAAACTCGCAATGAGAAGTTGCATCAAAATGCCTTGACGTTGCGGAGCTGTCCCCTCAACTACAACATTTTGTTTGTTCAAGCTTGGTAGCAACTCAGTGTCTTCAACTTGTGGGCGAACCGTTTCAAATGAAGAACCATTGGTTTTTTCACCGCTAATATTTAAACCGTCAATTGTGACTTGTTTAATCTGCCCAGCATTAACTGCTGCTACGAAATCAGAATATTTCATCGCGGCAGGCTTATTGCGGTCACTGACGTTGCTAAAAATCAAAATCAGAACACCGAGTATGATGAGCCACAATACGGCATTCTTGAAGTAATCGCTCAAGGCTTTATTCCCATATCAATCTAATTTGATCATACCTAATCTTGGCTGACCTTCACAAAAACAGCAATGAATTTGCGTTGCAAAAAACTTAAAAGGTACAAAATGCACAATTTTTAACAACTTGGCAAGTACACTTTTATTGCAATGCCTTTTTACGACCTTGTCCAATCAAAAAAACCTCTTTTGATCGAGCACGTGACGCCTCAGGTTTAGCTGTTTTTAATACATCAAAACTATCGACCACTTGCTTTCTGAATTCGTCAAAGCCCGAACCTTGGAACACTTTAACAATAAATTGTCCATTTGGTCCTAAAACTTTTTGAGCAAAATCCAAAGCCAATTCACAAAGATAAATTTGGCGCGGTTGATCAACAGCCCTATTACCTGATGTATTGGGGGCCATATCAGAAATTACAACGTCAACTTGACGTCCATTTAAAATATTTAACAATTTTTCAAAAACTTCTTCCTCTCGGAAGTCACCTTGTAAGAAAGTCACGTCAGGAAGTGCATCCATTGGTAAAATATCTGAAGCAATTACTAGACCATTAGAACCAACCAGCTTTCCAGCGATTTGTGACCAACTACCTGGTGCTGCACCAAGATCGACAACCGTCATTCCTGGTTTGATCATTTTATATTTTTCTTGGATTTCAAGTAACTTATATGCTGCACGAGCGCGATAACCTTCTTTTTGTGCTTTTTTCACAAAAGGATCATCCAAGTGCTCTCTCATCCATGCACGACTGCTTTTAGACAATTTTTGATTGGTAATGCGTGTCGCCATAACTCACTAAATTTCAAAAAACTTCTGATTAGTCATTGTACGTGAAAATTACTCTCATTACAGTACGGATGTACTTCATTCACACGAACTTTTACAGATTTTTTTCGATCATCTAGATTGGATATTTCTCTTATTTTTGATCATTTTTATCCATCCACAAGCACCATTAATCTATCTTAGAAACGGGATGCAAGTTATACTAGTTCGTTTTTCAAATCAGGTATTTTTTAAATGGCGGCTTTATCTATCCATGAGCGCAAACGTTTACGTCAAATTGGCCACGCGCTGAATCCAGTTGTTATGATTGGTGGTCAGGGTTTGACAGAAAACGTAATTGAAGAAACAAATCGCGCTTTGAATGATCATGAACTTATCAAAGTTAAAATCGCGGGTGAAGATCGTGAAGATCGTGCAGCTGTAATTGATGCACTTGTTGAAGCTACAGGCGCTGAATCAGTACAAAAAATTGGTAAAATTGTTTTGCTTTATAAGAAAGCGAACAAACAAAATCAAAATCTCTCAAATCTCGTTCGTTTTGCACATTTAAGCAAGTAATCAAGCTATGGCAAGTTATGAACTCTCTGCTTTCGATCGTTTTAGTGCAATTACCGTTGTTGGAGCGATTGAGCAACAAACACCAGCGACTATAAATGTTGGTTTTTGGGTTCGTGACCCAAATCAGTTTTTAATTTATCCCGATCTCGTCGCAGCACATCCTCGCCTCGACTTTTTATGGGAACAAACGTGTTTTGAAATTTTTGTAGGTGTGAAAGATGAAGATTTCTATAGAGAAATTAATCTTTCCCCTTCTCAAGCTTGGCAAGCTTATCAATTTGAAGAATACCGATTCCCTGAAAATATACCGCCACTTCCTGCATATGATATTGAGCTAAATCACTTACAGAAAACCCATTACGGATTAAATGTAAGTTTAGACCTTACTCAATTTATGCAAAGCAATAAGTTGAAGTGGTCAGATTTATTTGTAGGTTTAACTGCTGTATTAAATACCACACAAGGTATGCATTATTTTGCAATGCAGCACAGTAGCCCTCAAGCCGATTTTCACAACAAACGTGATTGGCTACATCAATTTTAATCAATAAAAAAGCGAGAATATATCTCGCTTTTTTATTGGCTAGTAATTAACTAGCACGAACTTTGTTCCAAGCTTCTACAGCTTGATCTTTAGTACGTTTAAAACTGCCAACTAGCGTATCTTTGTGCTTAACAGAGATTTGGCTAATATCATCTTTTAATTCTTTGCTTACTTTCGTTAAATCTTCAATCAAAGCATTTAACTCAGTTTTCAACGCATTCTTTAATTCAACCAAGTTACCTTGAGAAGAATTTAATTGTGATTTGATCACTTCAATACGTTGAAGTAAATCTTGCTTGATTTGAGTCAATTGATTTTGAATATTTTGATTCAATTCTTTAGCTTCAGTCTCAATTTTTTCTTGAGTTTCAGCAATCACTTCTTTCACTTGCTCTTGAGTTTCAGCAATTACTTCTTTCGCTTGTTCTTGAGTTTCAGCAATTACTTCTTTCGCTTTAGCAGTCTTTTCAGCCACAACTTCTTTCGCTTTTGCTGTTTTCTCTGCAACTGCTTCTTTAACTTCAGCAGTCTTTTCAGCTACAACTTCTTTAACTTCTGCCGTTTTTGCAGCAACAGTTTCTTTAGCTTTAGCCGTTTTCTCGACAGCAACTTCTTTCACTTCTTCAGCAGTTGTCGGCGCTTGATTCTCAGCCATTTTGATTCCCCTCTATACTGATTGTTGATTTTTTGGCTAGGTATAAGATAAATCGCTTCAGTATCGAATCAGGCAAAAATTGTCTAACAATTTTCATAATATCTCATTCTATACTTAGAAGAATGAGTTATTTTGCAATAGACACTCTTTTCTGCCCCTCATTTTTACACGTGTGCTTTTAACTCACTTTAATAAATAAAACACATAGACTTTTCAGAGACTCATGCGTATAATGCGCTGTTAAGTTACAAGCGAGCAGACTGGAAGGAGGGGCATGTTTTTAAAGACAGCCTACCTTTTTTTATGTCTACTCGCTTTTTTACAGCCCTATTTTTGTGGTTTTAGTTCAGGAGCTTTGGTTTGAGCACCCCCGCCATTTTAGCCCTCGCAGATGGAACGATCTTTAAAGGAACGTCTATCGGTGCATCGGGTAGTACGACTGGTGAAGTCGTTTTTAATACTGCCATGACTGGTTATCAAGAAATTTTGACTGACCCAAGTTACGCACAGCAACTTGTTACGTTGACTTATCCTCATATCGGAAATACTGGCTGTAATAGTGAAGACGTTGAATCAGGTCGCATCCATAAAGTATGGGCGAATGGTTTAATTATTCGTGATCTTCCACTATTACACAGTAACTTCCGTTCTGAGCAATCACTTAGCGAATATTTACAACAACATAATGTTGTTGCAATCGCAGATATTGACACACGAAAGTTAACTCGTATCTTACGTGAAAAAGGAGCACAAAACGGTTGTATCCTTGCTGGCGAAAATATTACAGAAGAAGAAGCTATCGCCAAAGCACGTGAATTCGGTGGTTTAAATGGTCTTGATCTTGCTAAAGAATGCTGTGACCCTGAAGGTTTCGAATGGACTGAAGGTTCTTGGGCATTAGGCAAAGGTTTTACCCAACCAGAACTTAAATATCATGTTGTTGCATATGATTATGGTGTCAAAACCAACATCTTACGTATGCTCGCAGATCGCGGCTGTAAATTAACAGTTGTTCCTGCACAAACACCTGCTGAAAAAGTCCTTGCTTTAAATCCAGATGGCGTTTTCCTGTCAAATGGTCCTGGTGATCCAGCAGCATGTGACTATGCAATCGAAGCAGTTAAAACCATTGTTGAAACCACAACATTACCAGTCTTTGGTATTTGTTTAGGTCACCAAATTTTAGCGCTTGCTTCTGGTGCGAAGACGATGAAAATGAATCATGGTCATCACGGCGCCAACCATCCTGTACAAAACCTTGAGAATGGTACAGTGATGATTACTTCTCAAAACCATGGCTTTGCAGTTGATGAAAGCACCTTACCTTCAAACTTAAAAGTAACACATCGTTCATTGTTTGATGGTACAAACCAAGGTATTCATCGCACTGACAAACCAGCATTTAGCTTCCAAGGTCACCCTGAAGCGAGTCCTGGTCCACATGATTGCGCTCCGTTGTTCGATCATTTCATCGAACTTATCGAAGCAGCTAAGAAGTAATTAAGGAGCGAATAATGCCTAAACGTACGGATATTAAAAGCATCTTAATTATTGGTGCTGGTCCTATTGTCATTGGTCAGGCGTGTGAGTTTGACTACTCTGGTGCGCAAGCATGTAAAGCGCTTCGTGAAGAAGGTTACCGTGTTATTTTGGTGAACTCTAACCCAGCGACCATCATGACCGACCCTTCAATGGCGGATGCAACTTATATCGAGCCGATCACTTGGCAGACAGTTGCACAAATTATTGAAAAAGAACGCCCAGATGCAGTTCTCCCAACGATGGGGGGTCAAACTGCATTGAACTGTGCACTTGCATTAGATGCTAACGGTATTTTAGAAAAATATAACGTTGAATTGATTGGTGCATCAAAAGAAGCGATTGAGAAAGCAGAAGATCGCAAACTTTTTGACATCGCAATGCGTAAAATTGGACTTGAATGTCCACGTGCTGATGTTGCTGAAAGCATGGAACATGCATTGGAAATTCAAGCACGTTTCGGCTTCCCAGTGATCATTCGTCCGTCATTCACGATGGGTGGTTCTGGTGGTGGTATCGCATACAATAAAGAAGAATTTATTGAAATCTGTGAACGCGGTTTCGATCTTTCTCCAACTAAACAATTATTGATTGATGAATCATTAATTGGTTGGAAAGAATACGAGATGGAAGTTGTTCGTGATAAAAACGACAACTGTATTATCGTATGTGCGATCGAAAACTTTGACCCAATGGGCGTGCATACTGGTGACTCAATCACTGTTGCCCCTGCTCAAACATTGACAGATAAAGAATATCAAATCATGCGTAATGCATCGGTTGCTGTTCTGCGTGAAATCGGTGTTGAAACAGGTGGTTCAAACGTTCAGTTCGGTATTAATCCGAAAGATGGTCGTATGGTTGTGATCGAGATGAACCCTCGTGTTTCTCGTTCATCTGCGCTTGCGTCTAAAGCTACTGGCTTCCCGATTGCAAAAATTGCTGCAAAACTTGCTGTTGGTTATACCCTTGATGAATTGAAAAATGACATCACTGGCGGTGTAACACCTGCAAGCTTCGAACCAGCAATTGACTATGTCGTAACCAAGATTCCACGTTTTAACTTCGAAAAATTCCCACAAGCTGAGCCTGTTCTTACAACTCAGATGAAATCTGTGGGCGAAGTGATGGCGATTGGTCGTAACTTCCAAGAATCTGTTCAAAAAGCACTTCGTGGTCTTGAAGTCGGTGTGAGTGGCTTTGATGAAAAAATCGAAGTTGGTACAGCAAATGCTAAAGACATCATCTTAAAAGAGCTTAAAGTTCCAGGTCCAGATCGTATTTGGTATGTTGCCGATGCATTCCGTCATGGTTTCTCATTAGATGAAGTGTTTGAAGCAACGAAGATTGACCGTTGGTTCTTGATCCAAATTGAAGATATCGTTAAAACTGAAGCTCAAGTAAAAACTCTAGGTTTTGGTGATTTAAACGCTGACAATATCCGTTCATTCAAGCGCAAAGGTTTATCTGACCTTCGTATTGCTGACTTAATGGGTATTTCGCAAAAGCAATTCCGTAAACAACGTTGGAACTTGGGTGTATATCCAGTTTATAAACGTGTTGATACATGTGCTGCTGAGTTCGAATCAGGTACAGCTTACATGTATTCAACTTATGATGAAGAATGTGAAGCAAATCCATCAAGCCGTGACAAAATCATGGTCATCGGTGGTGGTCCGAACCGTATTGGTCAAGGTATTGAGTTTGACTACTGCTGTGTACACGCTGCCCTAGCTATGCGTGATGACGGTTACGAAACAATCATGGTGAACTGTAACCCTGAAACTGTTTCAACTGACTATGACACATCAGATCGTTTGTACTTCGAACCTGTTACATTGGAAGATGTTCTTGAAATCGTACGTACTGAGAAGCCTAAAGGCGTGATTGTACAATACGGTGGTCAAACACCTTTGAAATTGGCTCGTGCTTTGGAAGAAGCAGGTACACCAATCATTGGTACATCTCCAGATGCGATTGACCGTGCAGAAGACCGTGAACGTTTCCAGCAAATGATTCAACGTCTACAACTTCGTCAACCGAACAACAGCATTGTAAAATCTGCTGAAGAAGGTATCTCTGAAGCTGCAAAAGTTGGTTACCCGCTAGTTGTTCGTCCATCTTATGTATTAGGTGGTCGCGCAATGGAAATCGTATATAACGAAGAAGAACTTAAGCGTTACCTTCGTGAAGCAGTTCAAGCGTCTAATGAAGCGCCTGTTCTTCTTGACCGTTTCCTTGATGATGCAACTGAAGTTGATGTGGACTGCGTATCTGACGGTAAAGACGTCGTGATTGGCGGTATCATGCAACATATTGAACAAGCAGGTATCCACTCAGGTGACTCAGCATGTTCGATTCCTCCTTACTCTCTTTCACAAGAAGTTCAGGATGAAATGCGTCGTCAAACTGTTGCGATGGCAAAAGAGCTTGGCGTTGTAGGTTTGATGAACGTTCAGTTTGCAGTAAAAGGCAACGACATTTATGTACTTGAAGTGAATCCACGTGCATCACGTACGGTTCCTTTCGTATCGAAATGTATCGGTGAATCTTTAGCGAAAGTTGCTGCTCGTTGTATGGCTGGTCAATCTTTAGAATCTCAAGGATTCACTAAAGAGATCATCCCAACTCACTTTGCTGTAAAAGAAGCGGTATTCCCGTTTGCTAAATTCCAAGGTGTTGACCCAATGCTTGGACCTGAGATGAAATCTACGGGCGAAGTTATGGGTGTAGGTGAAACTTTTGGCGAAGCATTCTACAAAGCTGTGCTTGGTTCAAATGAACGTTTACCAGGCTTGCCAACTGAAGGCGAAGTGAAATATGCATTCTTATCTGTTCGTGAATCAGACAAGAAATATATTGCTAATATCGCTAAACAATTGATTGCTTACGGTTTCAAACTTGTTGCAACCAACGGTACTTACCAAGTATTGCAAGAAGCTGGTTTGGAATGTGAAGCAGTCAATAAAGTGACTGAAGGCCGTCCACACATTGTAGACCGCTTGAAAAATGGTGAAATTCATCTTATTGTCAACACCACTGAAGGCAAACAAGCTCAATACGATTCTGCAATGATTCGTCGTGCTGCCCTACAAGGCAAAGTGTACTACACAACGACAATCAATGGTGCAGAAGCAGTTTGCCAAGCATTTGCTGTGAAATTGCCAATGGATGTATACCGCTTGCAAGATTTACAAACTGTAGGTTAATTCTCTACCGATAAAGTCCCGTCACCTTATCGGTGGCGGGCTTTTTCTTTTTTTAATCCTGTATTTTCCCAACCAATTTAGAGGGGACTAAAATGCAACGTTATCCTATGACTCCTGAAGGCAAGGTTGCCTTAGAGAAAGAATTACAACAGTTAAAAACAGTTGATCGCCCACGTATTACACAGGCTATTGCTGAGGCACGTGAGCATGGTGACCTCAAAGAAAATGCTGAGTATCATGCAGCACGTGAGCAACAAGGCTTCTGTGAAGGTCGTATTCAAGATATCGAAGGTAAACTTGGCGCATGTCAGGTAATTGACGTTAAAGATCTTGAACAAAACGGTCGTGTTGTATTTGGTGTTACGGTAACGATTGAAAACCTAGATACTGAAGAACGTAAGACCTATAAAATCGTAGGCGACGATGAAGCAGATTTTAAAATTAATAAAATCTCAGTGAACTCTCCGATCGCACGTGGCCTATTAGGCAAAAGCGAAGGCGATGAAGCTAAAATTCAAACACCACAAGGTGAAGTTGAATACGAAATCGTGAGCGTGGAATACCTATAATATTCCAAGCCCAATTAACCCCTCACCTTTGAGGGGTTTTTCTTCTCAAATTATTCTGTGAAATGTAAATGGACTCAACTTCGATCAACTCCCCTGTTAAACATTGGTGTGAGTTCGAATTTATTGCGAAAACTGTAAAGAATCCAAATATCCATATTAAAGGTAATTATTCCTATTATTCTGCTTATTGGGATCAGGGTTTTGAACGTTGTGTAGTACGTTATCTACATGACAAAGTATCCACACCAGATAAACCAATAGACCAACTTTATATTGGTAATTTTGTTTGCTTCGGTGCCGAATGTGTCATTATGATGGGCGGCAATCAGCTGCATAGACCAGACTGGATCTCAACATTCCCCTTTGATACACGCAGTTTTCTCCCTGCGGGTGACACCATAATTGCAGATGGCTGCTGGATTGGAAGCAGAGCCATGATCATGCAAGGTGTTAAACTCGGTGAAGGTGCTGTGGTTGCCACAGGAGCTATAGTCACTCAAGATGTCCCACCTTATGCAATTGTAGGCGGTGTACCTGCTAAAATTATTAAGTATCGTTTTTCTGAAACAGATATTGAAAGAATACTTTCTTTAAAACTCTATGAGCTAGATGAAAAGCAGATTTTAAAAATTAGAGAACTATTACAAACTGATCAACTTGATGGTTTACGCTCATATTTAGACAAAAGTCTATAAAATAATTAACTTTACAATACACCTTATATAATTTTAATATTCTTATATTTTTCAAATAACTAAACACATCAAAACATCTAAAACCAACAATTATTCTTATGAAATTACTAGGTTTTATTATGCGAATAATAAGTTTAATATGAAAGTATAGTTTTTATTTTAAACAAAAATTTAGAAGCGAATCAAAGTGTAATAATAAGGAGTATTTATCATGGCTTATCAAAAAATTCTTGTCGCTATCGACGACTCTGAAATTTCAGCAAATGTCATTCAGCAAGCAGCACAACTTGCTAAAGCTTTAAATAGCCAAATTACTTTGGTTCAAGTAATGACTTTAGACCCATATTTGGCAGATGCGTATTTACGTATGGGGCAAAGTAATGAATTGATCGAACGTGTGCGATCTTATGTTCAGGAAAATTTAACGAAAGCTCAAAAACAATTTGAAGAATTGGGACAAACAGTTGCAACACAAGTTGTAGAAGGTTTTTCAGTTCATGAGGAAATTATTAAAGCTGCTCAAAATCTTGAAGTGGATTTAATTATCATGGGTTCTCATGGTAGAACTGGATTTAAAAAGTTTATTTTAGGTAGCGTTGCTCAGAAAGTTTTGGGGGAAAGTCATATTCCTGTTCTGATCGTTCGCTGATTTAAGATTATCGTTAATCTAAATAAAAACTGCATGCCCAATTTCAGGCATGCAGTTTTTTATTATTTAACAAGCTTAGCTTTATCTAACACATCTTTTGGTAATTCATCGGTAGATACGATCGTTAGTGATTGAGCATTAGGAGCAACGTCTTTCTTCAAATCATTTAGTACAACATTACTATTTTTAGAGTCTAAGGTATACATCGCCCCTGTAGCAGGATCCACTATTAACAATCCAATCCACCCACCAAATAAAATATTTCCGACATACCATCCATTAATGCTAGATGAGATATTAATTGTTTTTGTCTCAAATCCTTCTTTTTCAAAAGTAACTTGATACTTTTCAGGCTTGAAGAAACCTGCTCCACGCTTCAAATTGATTGTAACTGGAGACTGACCAACATGAATTTTATTTCCAGCACGATTTAAAATTGTAATATTGCTATATTCAGGCGTACTCTGGAATGTCATCGTTTGAGTACTACCAGATATAATACTTGCACATCCAGATAAACTTAAGGCTAAAACTGAACATGCAATGAATAATTTTTTCATTTAATTTCCAAAACAAGGTATGTATTTTTTTGTAATCGAATTGTATTTTATATGTAATAAAGCTTCAATATTATTTTTATCGTTTGTTCAATTAATAATTAGTTAAAATATCCATTGATAATCTTTTAATTTAATTTTGTGATTCTCTAACAAAATACCTTCATTTTTTAATAGCTTTAACTGTCGATTTTCACCATGTTCATCTAGGTTTGTTGTACTCACTTTACCTTGTGAATTAATTACCCGATGCCATGGAAGCTGACTTCCTTCATCTAAATTCTTTAAAACTGTACCTACAAGACGGGAATGTTTTGGTAGCCCAGCTAGTTGAGCAATTTGTCCATAGGTAGCGACCTTTCCAAATGGAATTAAAGCGACGACTTCAAGAATTTGGCGTTGTAGTTCATTGGTATCATTCATCATCATTACTCATAAAATCTGTTAGCATGTCTAAATCCACATTAAAATACTTCCATAACAATTAAAATCTTGAAGAGTTGAGAGTTCGAAGATGCAATTGAAACTATTATTTGTATCCATACTGAGTATTGCGATTACAGCTTCATGCACACCTTCCAAAAAACCACCTATTAAAATTACCCCATATAAGTACAAAACTGATTCATCCGATCATTTGCCTATCGTATATCTTACTTTTGTTTATACAATCAATCGACCTCAAGCAAAGATCTTTGATACTAAAGCTCAGATGCAAAAAGAAATTGAAATCTTAAATCGTTACTTTTTGGATGAAAATAACAATAAGATCTTCAAGTTTAAGATGAATCACTACTATTCATATCGTGATTTTACAAAAAGGAAATGTGATCTTGCTTCAAAACTGAATCAACCAATGGATTTAGTCACTGAAAATGTGCCTAGTGCAGTCAAAGATTGTTTTCCTAAACGCAAAAGTAAAGAAGTTTTATTTATTATCTATGACTCCTACTCCCCCAAGCTGAAATATAGTGATATCACGAGTTGGGGTTTTAGGAATCAAGGTCGACCTTTCATTCTAATTGATTGGGAACGATTAAATTATCAGACTCAAGCTGCGAGTATTCATGAAATGGGACATGCTTTTGGTCTCAATCATGTCTGTGCACCAAACGCCAAGAAAACCACACCGACAAATATCATGACTAGTTATGATTGCAAACTAGGCAGTGGCGGATTACGTAATCTTGGTTTTACTTCTGAGCAATTGAATATAATTCTAGATAATTACTCAAAGTATCCTTAAATATTTAGTTCTACATAAAACCCTAAATCATTTTTCCTAATTCTAAAATGATGTTGATTTAAGTCTTTGGTTAAGTAATCACTTGCTCGTTCAAATTGTTGCTGATTGACAGGATAAGGTTGCCAAAAACTTGATAAATTATCAGTAAAAATAGGATACAACTGAACAACTTCTTTTACTAAATTAATTCTAATGATAGCTCCAAATGGTAAAGCTTGGTATTTTTCATATTCTCCATTGCTATTAAACACTCCATTACCGATGCCAAAAATAACTGGCTTATTATTAACATAGCGAATGGATTGAATCGTATGAGCACCATGTCCGATAATTAAATCAACACCAATCTGTGTAAATAAGTTGGCTAGTTTTTCTTGTTCAGGATGTATCGATTTAAAGTCTATGCCCCAATGACAAATTACAATGATTTTTGCATCTGGATTCTGCATACGATATTGCATGATTTGTTCAAATAGGATGGCATTTAAGCAAGCCACGCCTGCACTCTTACCTAATGCATAAAAGTCATAGTCTTGATAAGCAATATCACGATGCCAATAGCCATTAAAAATAGCAACTTTTTTAGGTTTGAGATTTAACTCAATAAACTGATGAGCTTTCTGCTGATCGACACCTGCACCCATATGACAGATGTTTGCTCCCTCAAATTTATCTAAGGTAAATTTTAAACTTTTGCTACCATAATCTTTTAAGTGGTTATTTGCGAGATTGACAAGATTGATATTTAAATGCTGAAACTGTTCAAGCGTTTGAGTATGATCAGCCCCTAAAATAAAAGCTTTTGCATCTTGTAATGGTGAACGCGTTTCTGTATTAAATACCGCTTCAAAATTAATGCAATTAATATCATCTTTTTGAAAGAAAGATTTAATTTTTTCAAATGAATGCCCATAACCATAACGTTGCAACGCATCATCTTGACCACGACATTTTCTAATTTCTGTATAGTATTCACCAAAATAAGTATCCCCCATTACATTCATCCATTCAGTTTTAGGCTGAATGGTTTTATTTTCAATTAAGCCTTCTGAAAAATAATGATAATAAGGCACGAGATGATCTATTCGATGGATATTATCTAATAAGGAAAACAGGCCGATACTTTGATTTTGAGCACGAAAGGAACAATATAGTATCCTTTGTTCAAACTCTAAATACATAAGTGCATCAAGTTGAGTACAACTAAAAAGTAATGTTTTTAATGGAATATTTGCACTATCAATAAGCGGCTGGATAGAAAATATTTTCTTGATTAGTGCATTTGGCAGCTCAAATATTGTCTGAGCGATCACATATAAATCTTTAATTTTTACCCGATGTGAGTCTATGTCTAATTCTTTTAATTTTTTATCTATAACTTCTTGAGCAATCAGCATATTTCCAAAAATATGAGACAAAATGTGCTGACTCATTTCCTTATCTGCAGTCAGAATGAGGCGCTGTAGAAGAGCTAAAACCGAATAATTTTTTTTCTCAAAACTTGCCCAAAAATTTTCTTGTTGCTGTTTCTCAATCGGAATCACATCATCTAATTGAATTTTTTGATCGGAAATATGTTCGATGGCTAAAAGTAAAGTCATCCAATGAGTGCAATCGACATTTAATACTTGATTCCAAATTGGATGTTGGAAAGTTTCTTGATGCAAATGCGAAATTATTTTTATTTCTTCTTGTAATTTCATAGTCATGATCCTAGATTTTGACTAGTTAAAATGTTGTACATAGGCGATATAACCTGAAAGATTATGTTCCTGATCATCAATACGAACTCTAAAACGATCATGTCTGACATAAAATGCGTGCAAAACCTTTTCAGGACATGCCATATACATCGCAACTTCTGGATAGAAAAAACCAGTTCTCTGAAATTCAGCCCTGAATTCAATCAACTTCTTGAGATCTTCAAAATGTGCTTTCTCAAGAATATCATTGAGACCCAATTCTTTGATCCGATTGACCATGAGATATGCAGACATCATCATTTCTAGAAGAGTTGAATAAGTAGTTTTTCGATTACGAATAAAAATCATATGCCTGACATAGTTTTTTATTCCAAATAAGAAATATTTTTCTTCTGCACAAATTTTGGTAAGTTCATTGGTGCAATAACTCAACCAATGATCATGATAACGCTCGTATTTTTCTTGTATAAATCGTTCAAACATAAGTTTGACACTGTTTAATAGATGCTCATCTGAATGTAGTTGATATAAACGCAGTAAGGCTAAAGCAGCTTCACCATCGTAATAAATAATTCTAAATTTTTCTTTCATTTCTAAACTTGGATAATGCAATACATGTGAAGTTTCACCCTCACTATTCATCAAAGATTGAATACCCTTAGCCAATGCCAATGCCTGATTTAGATAAGTAGTCTCCCCTGTAATCTCCTGATATTTTGTTAGCATTAACAACGCTGCTGCATTTGCTCCTAATTTTATTTCATCTAAATCTTCTGGAGTCGATCCATCTAACATATAAGCTTGATTAGGCTGAATTTCTACATAGAAATGTTGAAATGCATACTCTATTGCTAATTTGCAACGACCAAGAACTGAGTCATTTTTGTCTATGATCAGGGTTTCTAGTAATGAATAGGTCGTAGTACAGTGTCTGACCGTATTATAGCTTCTGATAGAACGATCGTAGGCAGGGAAAAAACCGTAATTGTATTTTCCATCTTGTGCTATTTGACTTGATAAAAAGCTCGCATTTTTTTTAATGATGTCTTTGATGTGCGTCTTTTTGTCGCTTGTTAAATAACGTACTCCATTTTCAGTAAATTGGCTTTGTAAAGGAATCAGTTGACCATTTTCATAAAACACAGCGTAGGTGTCAAAAGTCCAAGCATATTCAAGTTGCTTGAATTGTATAGATGTGTTCTGGTTTGAATATTTATATTCTAGTGCCGAGTTTAGGTTATCTTGGTCAAAGTAATTCGGCTGATCATAACTTAATCCACGAATAATTGCCCTTCCATAAAGCTCTTGTTCTAGAAAGCAAATAGTAAATTTTTCATCAAAACTTAACCCCTTACGGTAATGGTTATTGTGCTGTTGATTTTTTATGGCTTGATCTATTTTTTGCCAATCTTCCTTTTGAATGTTGTAAGCACAATCAATTTTTATATATTCATTGAGTTGTTGATTGATTGCAAATTGATGATCCAGTATTTCAAAAAGTTGATTTAACGCGTTATTTAATTCTAAGTATGAAGAATTCCAAACTTGGCAACGATTTTCTCGATCGCCATATGAATAAAACAGCACAGTTTTACTCATATTAATATGCTGAGCAATCCTTTCAAAATATTCTTTAATCTGTTTTTTTAGGTGTTTAAATTCTTCGTTTGATGTAACTATCATGACTTTATATTCTAAAAATTCTTTGCGTTTTTAACACGATACCATACAAATTTATATTAGATTGAAATAAAAAAGAGAACCCGAAGGTTCTCTTTTTTAGAAGAAAGGATTAGTAAATGATCTGACCATTGTTAAGCAAGTCTTGTAATGTGATCTCGCTTGTAATGTTCGTCAATTGCAATATTGGAGTTTCAGTGAATGTGCCTTCGATTAGCAATCCACCGTCACGGTCAACAAGCAACGTAACAGTTTGAGAAGCTGCATCGTAATTTACATCAACATACTGTCCGATAGTAAGTGCAGTTGGTGATCCATTTAATAAACTAGAAATATCGATCTTATCTGCTTGACTATCAGTCGCAACATCACCTAAATGGAAGTCAGTCCAAGTATCTACCCCACCACCGGTTGTATTGCCACCAGTTGCACTAGCAATATTTAATACGCTGTAGATCAACGTATCTGAACCATTTCCATATGTGAAAGTATCATTAGCTGATGTGCTCACAAATGTTTGATTAAGCTCAGCGGTTACATCAATTGTCAGTGATGAAGTTGACTCAATCGTGCCATCAATGTTAACAAGTTTGTAATCAATTACATCTGTCGCAGGCGTTATAGTTGCATCGTTCGCTTTGTAGTAGTAACTACCATCGGTGTACATCACTAACTGACCTTCACCAGTGTTAATTACTTGACCAGCAGCGATCTCATACACGCCAGAGACAGGGTTGAATACATACAATTGAGATCCTTCAAATGTATCAGCCACACCACCTAGAGCATCGCCACTCAAGATATTTCCTTGAATCCAATCTGATTGTCCATCAGGAATAAATTGATTCAAGTTTACAAAGTCTTGAGCAACTGATACAGCCGATGAATAGTTCGTTGCAGAAACACCACTTGTTGAAACTTGTAATGTATACGTACCAGCTTGAACTGATTCAAATGTTACTTGTGCAGTTGTACCACCTAACAAATCAAGTAAAGCTGTTTGTGTAGCAGTTGCAACTGTTACACCAAGCGAATTCACCAAAGTAAATGTATAACTTGGGAATAAGCCAGCAATTGCCGATCCCATTTCCGCAGTTATTGTTAAATCAGATAATGTTCCTGCAGCTACAGTGATTGAACCTGAAGAGCTACCTGATTTGATTGGGTTCAACAGCGATGTATTAGTCGCAAAGTTGAATACATTCGTATCCGCAATGCTGCCAGTACTATTCACCATACTTACCGTAGCGTCATTTGTATCTGGGTTAGCCACTGGTGCAGGTATTACAGCATCAGCTGAAGGATCAGCAACATTCCAAGCAATATCTACATCTGGTGAGCCAACTTGGACATGCAATACAGCAGTATCTGTTCTACCCGTTAATGGATCAGTAACAGTGTAAGTAAAGCTATCCACTTTACCAACATTTGATAAATCAGCTGTAGCTACATAGCTATAAGTACCATCTGAATTAATTGTTAGATCACCATAAACACCACTGATAACCGTAGGTACACCAACAACTACAGCTTCTGTCACACCAACTTCAGTAGTCACCGAAGTTACAACAGAACTGCTTGTAATGAAGTCTGGTGTATAACCAGCACCATATACAACTGAATCATCATCTGTTAATACATTTCCAGATACAGTTGCCACTTCAAGTGTTGGAGTCTGCGTAATATCACCATGATTCAAAGTAATATCTGCAGTCACGCTACCAAGCGCGGTAAGAAGTGTATTGCTTTCCATAAACAATTCATACGTACCAGCACCTAAGTTGCTTACTTGGAACTCTACAGTTGAACCAAAGATACCGAGTAAATCAATTACACCTGTATCACTGCTATCGGCTACAACAGTACGAGAACCATCTGGATTAACTCGAGTAAGAACTACATGTAACCCATCAACCACCGTAGCAACTGAACCGAAGTCAACAGAGATAACAGCATCTGTGATATTACCTGGATCAACAGTAAAGTTAGCTGTACCTTCTTTAGCTCCAATTACTAAGCCACCAACACCTAGTAACCAACTATAGCTAATCGCGTTATCAAGAACTTCTGTTGTTACCGGATAAACAATATCAATAGACGCAGATTCAACGTTATCCATTGCATCGACTGGTAATGGACTATTAATAACTGCTGGTTGTGATGGATCTAGATCATTCCAAGTCATATCCACACTTTCACTGTCTAGATGTACATACAGAATGGCATCTGAAGTATTACCTGTAACAGGATCGAGTAATGTATAAGTGAACTGCTCTACTTGACCTAAATTTAGTCCATCGGCATCCGGTGTATACGTATAGTTACCATCTTGATCGATGACTAATGTTCCATAAGTACCATTTATTGTTGTACCTGCTGGATCAATAGCTACACCATTGACCATAGAGATAATAGCACTACCACTAGCAGCATCTACACCACCACTAATTCCTGTATCATTAATCACGTTACCAGAAACAGGAACTACTGAATAACCATCGATGATAAATGGATTAAAGACATCCATAGTACCAGTTAAGGTTCCACCTAAACCAATACCTAATAAGCCCTCATAACCTATAAATGCACGGTATTGACCAGCATCTAAACCTTCAATGACTGCTGTAGGAGTACCGCCGATTAAAGACAAATCAACCAATGTTGCTTCAGGATCTGTTCCACCAATTGATACCCATTGTCCAGTTACTTCATCAAATTTTTGGACAACGATTGCATAATCACTTAACAAATCAGCGGTAATTATGGCATCAAATGTAAATGTAGCAGTTCCTTCACGATTTGGATCAACCGAGAACTCAATTGCATCATTACCTAACAACTGTAAATCTAATCCAGCTAATGATACAGCAGCAAGATAACTAGAACTTCCTAATGCAGCATCATCAGTTACTAGTAAAGGTTCTGGATTAATTTGTGCTACAGCTAAGTTATCCACAGCATTAACAGAACTTAATTGAATCGTTAATGTTGCTTGAGCTCCATCACCAGTTAATGGGTCAGTCAATGTATAAACAAACACATCTGTTTGACCAACACCAGCAGCATCTAAATTAGGTGTGTAAGTGTAGGTACCATCTGGATCAATCACTAAAGTACCGTACAAACCGTTAATCACAGTATCTACGGCTGTGACAGGTTGACCATTTACAGCTGTAACGACAGTTGTAGGTGTAACGATATCTGTTTCACCACTGGTATTAATATCAGTAATGACATTACCATCAGCTGTTTCTGTGTAGAAACCACCTATTTGAGTCGTATCATACACATCCATAGTTCCACTCAATGTTCCGAGTAGACCAATACCAGCTAGACCTGTGTAAGTCATGAATGCACGATATTGTCCTTCTTCCAAACCTTCAATAACAACTCCAGGAGTTGAACCTAATAAGGTTAAATCAAGAATATCTGCTTCACCACCGCCGTAAATTGATGTCCATTGACCTGTAGCAGTATCAAATTTTTGTACTACAAGCGAATAGTCAGATAATGCATCCACACCAATTAATGCACTATATGTAAATGTCGCTGTTCCTTCTTGGTTGGCGCCTACTGTAAAGTCAATTGATTCAGAGCCTAACTGTAAATCTAGACCTGCAAGTGATACCAACGCTAAGTAAGTTTGGCTACCTAAAGAAGCATCATCTTGTACAAGAAGAGGTTCAGGCGCCAATACAGCTGTATCAAAGTTATCAAAAGCTTGTAATGCACTTGTTGTAAGGACTGTAACTGTAACATCGGCATCTGCAACATCCACGTTACCTTGTGGATCGACTGCTTCTGCATGGATCACGATCTCACCAGTCACAGGATCTGCTGCTGAAGCATCTAAAGTCGCTGTGATAAAGCCATTCGCAAGATCAGTCGCAGTCACGGTGTAGTCCGTACCGTTGACATTCACTACTGTGCCTTCAACTGCATCTGGACCTAAACCAACTTGGACATCAAATACGCCATCTACACCTAATTCAACAAGATTAATAATGCCATCACCATTCAAATCTTCTGGAACAGTGATCACAGTGATCAAGTTTTGTGGAACGGTATCAATCGTTACAGTCACATCGGCATCTGCAACATCCACGTTACCTTGTGGATCGACTGCTTCTGCATGGATCACGATCTCACCTGTCACAGGATCTGCTGCTGAGGCATCTAAAATCGCTGTGATAAAGCCATTCGCAAGATCAGTTGCCGTCACGGTGTAGTCCGTACCGTTGACATTCACTACTGTGCCTTCAACTGCATCTGGACCTAAACCAACTTGTGCTTCAAGTACACCGTCTAGTCCAAGTTCAGTGGCGTTGATGATGCCATCACCATTCAAATCTTCTGGAACAGTGATCACAGTGATCAAGTCTTGTGGAACGGTATCAATCGTTACAGTCACATCGGCATCTGCAACATCCACGTTACCTTGTGGATCGACTGCTTCTGCATGGATCACGATCTCACCAGTCACAGGATCTGCCGCTGAAGCATCTAAAGTCGCTGTGATAAAGCCATTCGCAAGATCAGTTGCCGTCACGGTGTAGTCCGTACCGTTGACATTCACTACTGTGCCTTCAACTGCATCTGGACCTAAACCAACTTGGACATCAAATACGCCATCTAAACCTAACTCGTCAGCATTTAACACGCCATCGCCATTGAGGTCTTCTGGTAGGGTGATTGCACCAATCAAGTCTTGTGGAACGGTATCAATCGTTACAGTCACATCGGCATCTGCAACATCCACGTTACCTTGTGGATCGACTGCTTCTGCATGGATCACGATCTCACCTGTCACAGGATCTGCTGCTGAGGCATCTAAAGTCGCTGTGATAAAGCCATTCGCAAGATCAGTTGCCGTCACGGTGTAGTCCGTACCGTTGACATTCACTACTGTGCCTTCAACTGCATCTGGACCTAAACCAACTTGGACATCAAATACGCCATCTAAACCTAACTCGTCAGCATTTAACACGCCATCGCCATTGAGGTCTTCTGGTAGGGTGATTGCACCAATCAAGTCTTGTGGAACAGTATCAATCGTTACAGTCACATCGGCATCTGCAACATCCACGTTACCTTGTGGATCGACTGCTTCTGCATGGATCACGATCTCACCTGTCACAGGATCTGCTGCTGAGGCATCTAAAGTCGCTGTGATAAAGCCATTCGCAAGATCAGTTGCCGTCACGGTGTAGTCCGTACCGTTGACATTCACTACTGTGCCTTCAACTGCATCTGGACCTAAACCAACTTGGACATCAAATACGCCATCTAGACCTAACTCGTCAGCATTTAACACGCCATCGCCATTGAGGTCTTCTGGTAGGGTGATTGCACCAATCAAGTCTTGTGGAACAGTATCAATCGTTACAGTCACATCAGCATCTGCAACATCCACGTTACCTTGTGGATCGACTGCTTCTGCATGGATCACGATCTCACCTGTCACAGGATCTGCTGCTGAGGCATCTAAAGTCGCTGTGATAAAGCCATTGGCAAGATCAGTCGCAGTCACGGTGTAGTCCGTACCGTTGACATTCACTACTGTGCCTTCAACTGCATCTGGACCTAAACCAACTTGTGCTTCAAGTACACCGTCTAGTCCAAGTTCAGTGGCGTTGATGATGCCATCACCATTCAAATCTTCTGGAACAGTGATCACAGTGATCAAGTCTTGTGGAACGGTATCAATCGTTACAGTCACATCGGCATCTGCAACATCCACGTTACCTTGTGGATCGACTGCTTCTGCATGGATCACGATCTCACCAGTCACAGGATCTGCTGCTGAGGCATCTAAAGTCGCTGTGATAAAGCCATTCGCAAGATCAGTTGCCGTCACGGTGTAGTCCGTACCGTTGACATTCACTACTGTGCCTTCAACTGCATCTGGACCTAAACCAACTTGGACATCAAATACGCCATCTAAACCTAATTCGTCAGCATTCAACACGCCATCGCCATTGAGGTCTTCTGGTAGGGTGATTGCACCAATCAAGTCTTGTGGAACGGTATCAATCGTTACAGTCACATCGGCATCTGCAACATCCACGTTACCTTGTGGATCGACTGCTTCTGCATGGATCACAATCTCACCGGTCACAGGATCTGCTGCTGAAGCATCTAAAGTCGCTGTGATAAAGCCATTGGCAAGATCAGTCGCAGTCACGGTGTAGTCCGTACCGTTGACATTCACTACTGTGCCTTCAACTGCATCTGGACCTAAACCAACTTGGACATCAAATACGCCATCTAAACCTAATTCGTCAGCATTTAACACGCCATCGCCATTGAGGTCTTCTGGTAGGGTGATTGCACCAATCAAGTCTTGTGGAACAGTATCAATCGTTACAGTCACATCAGCATCTGCAACATCCACGTTACCTTGTGGATCGACTGCTTCTGCATGGATCACGATCTCACCTGTCACAGGATCTGCTGCTGAGGCATCTAAAGTCGCTGTGATAAAGCCATTGGCAAGATCAGTCGCAGTCACGGTGTAGTCCGTACCGTTGACATTCACTACTGTGCCTTCAACTGCATCTGGACCTAAACCAACTTGTGCTTCAAGTACACCGTCTAGTCCAAGTTCAGTAGCGTTGATGATGCCATCACCATTCAAATCTTCTGGAACAGTGATCACAGTGATCAAGTCTTGTGGAACGGTATCAATCGTTACAGTCACATCGGCATCTGCAACATCCACGTTACCTTGTGGATCGACTGCTTCTGCATGGATCACGATCTCACCAGTCACAGGATCTGCCGCTGAAGCATCTAAAGTCGCTGTGATAAAGCCATTCGCAAGATCAGTTGCCGTCACGGTGTAGTCCGTACCGTTGACATTCACCACTGTGCCTTCAACTGCATCTGGACCTAAACCAACTTGGACATCAAATACGCCATCTAGACCTAACTCGTCAGCATTTAACACGCCATCGCCATTGAGGTCTTCTGGTAGGGTGATTGCACCAATCAAGTCTTGTGGAACGGTATCAATCGTTACAGTCACATCGGCATCTGCAACATCCACGTTACCTTGTGGATCGACTGCTTCTGCATGGATCACGATCTCACCTGTCACAGGATCTGCTGCTGAGGCATCTAAAGTCGCTGTGATAAAGCCATTCGCAAGATCAGTTGCCGTCACGGTGTAGTCCGTACCGTTGACATTCACTACTGTGCCTTCAACTGCATCTGGACCTAAACCAACTTGGACATCAAATACGCCATCTAGACCTAACTCGTCAGCATTTAACACGCCATCGCCATTGAGGTCTTCTGGTAGGGTGATTGCACCAATCAAGTCTTGTGGAACAGTATCAATCGTTACAGTCACATCGGCATCTGCAACATCCACGTTACCTTGTGGATCGACTGCTTCTGCATGGATCACGATCTCACCAGTCACAGGATCTGCTGCTGAGGCATCTAAAGTCGCTGTGATAAAGCCATTCGCAAGATCAGTCGCAGTCACGGTGTAGTCCGTACCGTTGACATTCACTACTGTGCCTTCAACTGCATCTGGACCTAAACCAACTTGTGCTTCAAGTACACCGTCTAGTCCAAGTTCAGTAGCGTTGATGATGCCATCACCATTCAAATCTTCTGGAACAGTGATCACAGTGATCAAGTCTTGTGGAACGGTATCAATCGTTACAGTCACATCGGCATCTGCAACATCCACGTTACCTTGTGGATCGACTGCTTCTGCATGGATCACGATCTCACCAGTCACAGGATCTGCCGCTGAAGCATCTAAAGTCGCTGTGATAAAGCCATTCGCAAGATCAGTTGCCGTCACGGTGTAGTCCGTACCGTTGACATTCACCACTGTGCCTTCAACTGCATCTGGACCTAAACCAACTTGGACATCAAATACGCCATCTAGACCTAACTCGTCAGCATTTAACACGCCATCGCCATTGAGGTCTTCTGGTAGGGTGATTGCACCAATCAAGTCTTGTGGAACGGTATCAATCGTTACAGTCACATCGGCATCTGCAACATCCACGTTACCTTGTGGATCGACTGCTTCTGCATGGATCACGATCTCACCTGTCACAGGATCTGCTGCTGAGGCATCTAAAGTCGCTGTGATAAAGCCATTCGCAAGATCGGTTGCCGTCACGGTGTAGTCCGTACCGTTGACATTCACCACTGTGCCTTCAACTGCATCTGGACCTAAACCAACTTGTGCTTCAAGTACACCGTCTAGTCCAAGTTCAGTAGCGTTGATGATGCCATCACCATTCAAATCTTCTGGAACAGTGATCACAGTGATCAAGTCTTGTGGAACGGTATCAATCGTTACAGTCACATCGGCATCTGCAACATCCACGTTACCTTGTGGATCGACTGCTTCTGCATGGATCACGATCTCACCAGTCACAGGATCTGCCGCTGAAGCATCTAAAGTCGCTGTGATAAAGCCATTGGCAAGATCAGTCGCAGTCACGGTGTAGTCCGTACCGTTGACATTCACTACTGTGCCTTCAACTGCATCTGGACCTAAACCAACTTGGACATCAAATACGCCATCTAGACCTAACTCGTCAGCATTTAACACGCCATCGCCATTGAGGTCTTCTGGTAGGGTGATTGCACCAATCAAGTCTTGTGGAACGGTATCAATCGTTACAGTCACATCGGCATCTGCAACATCCACGTTACCTTGTGGATCGACTGCTTCTGCATGGATCACGATCTCGCCGGTCACAGGATCTGCTGCTGAGGCATCTAAAGTCGCTGTGATAAAGCCATTGGCAAGATCAGTCGCAGTCACGGTGTAGTCCGTACCGTTGACATTCACTACTGTGCCTTCAACTGCATCTGGACCTAAACCAACTTGTGCTTCAAATACGCCATCTACACCTAATTCAACAAGATTAATAATGCCATCACCATTCAAATCTTCTGGAACAGTGATCACAGTGATCAAGTTTTGTGGAACGGTATCAATCGTTACAGTCACATCGGCATCTGCAACATCCACGTTACCTTGTGGATCGACTGCTTCTGCATGGATCACGATCTCACCTGTCACAGGATCTGCTGCTGAGGCATCTAAAATCGCTGTGATAAAGCCATTGGCAAGATCAGTTGCCGTCACGGTGTAGTCCGTACCGTTGACATTCACTACTGTGCCTTCAACTGCATCTGGACCTAAACCAACTTGTGCTTCAAGTACACCGTCTAGTCCAAGTTCAGTGGCGTTGATGATGCCATCACCATTCAAATCTTCTGGAACAGTGATCACAGTGATCAAGTCTTGTGGAACGGTATCAATCGTTACAGTCACATCGGCATCTGCAACATCCACGTTACCTTGTGGATCGACTGCTTCTGCATGGATCACGATCTCACCAGTCACAGGATCTGCTGCTGAGGCATCTAAAGTCGCTGTGATAAAGCCATTGGCAAGATCAGTTGCCGTCACGGTGTAGTCCGTACCGTTGACATTCACTACTGTGCCTTCAACTGCATCTGGACCTAAACCAACTTGGACATCAAATACGCCATCTAAACCTAACTCGTCAGCATTTAACACGCCATCGCCATTGAGGTCTTCTGGTAGGGTGATTGCACCAATCAAGTCTTGTGGAACGGTATCAATCGTTACAGTCACATCGGCATCTGCAACATCCACGTTACCTTGTGGATCGACTGCTTCTGCATGGATCACGATCTCACCAGTCACAGGATCTGCTGCTGAGGCATCTAAAGTCGCTGTGATAAAGCCATTCGCAAGATCAGTTGCCGTCACGGTGTAGTCCGTACCGTTGACATTCACTACTGTGCCTTCAACTGCATCTGGACCTAAACCAACTTGGACATCAAATACGCCATCTAAACCTAACTCGTCAGCATTTAACACGCCATCGCCATTGAGGTCTTCTGGTAGGGTGATTGCACCAATCAAGTCTTGTGGAACAGTATCAATCGTTACAGTCACATCGGCATCTGCAACATCCACGTTACCTTGTGGATCGACTGCTTCTGCATGGATCACGATCTCACCTGTCACAGGATCTGCTGCTGAGGCATCTAAAGTCGCTGTGATAAAGCCATTCGCAAGATCAGTCGCAGTCACGGTGTAGTCCGTACCGTTGACATTCACTACTGTGCCTTCAACTGCATCTGGACCTAAACCAACTTGGACATCAAATACGCCATCTAAACCTAACTCGTCAGCATTTAACACGCCATCGCCATTGAGGTCTTCTGGTAGGGTGATTGCACCAATCAAGTCTTGTGGAACGGTATCAATCGTTACAGTCACATCAGCATCTGCAACATCCACGTTACCTTGTGGATCGACTGCTTCTGCATGGATCACGATCTCACCTGTCACAGGATCTGCTGCTGAGGCATCTAAAGTCGCTGTGATAAAGCCATTCGCAAGATCAGTTGCCGTCACGGTGTAGTCCGTACCGTTGACATTCACTACTGTGCCTTCAACTGCATCTGGACCTAAACCAACTTGGACATCAAATACGCCATCTAAACCTAACTCGTCAGCATTTAACACGCCATCGCCATTGAGGTCTTCTGGTAGGGTGATTGCACCAATCAAGTCTTGTGGAATTGTGTCTAAAGTGATAATTGCCGTATCAGTAGTCGTATTACCTGCAGAATCTGTAGCAGTGACTGTTACTGTGTTAGGCCCCTCTAATAAACTTGCCAAAGTATCATCAGCTAACGTCCAAGTACCATCACCATTGTTGATTGCAGGATAGTCAACACCATTTACTGTAACAATAATTGTTGCAGTTGGATCATCAATTGTTCCACTTAGAGGAGGAGTTGAATCATTAGTTGTTAAGTCATCCAGTACAACATTCGGTGCAATCGTATCGACCGTTAAGGTACCTGTCGCTGTTGAGCTGTTACCTGCTGCATCTGTTGCCGTCACAGTAATCGTGTAATCACCATCGGTTAACGCTGGTAAGGTGTTGTCCGCAAGTGTCCATGTACCATCACCATTGTTGGTCGCTGGATAATCCACGCCATCAATCGTGACAACAACTGTCGCTGTTGGGTCATTCACTGTTCCTGTTAATGCAGGAGTACTGTCATTGGTCAGTGCATCTTCTACCGTTACAACTGGTGGTGTGATGTCCGCTGCAACAATACCTGTCGCTGGTAATGATTCGTTACCCGCTCCGTCTGTTGCTGTCGCTGTAACTTCATCTCCATCAACCAAGTTACCTGGGTTTGGAACACTCCATTCGCCTGTCACTGGGTCAGCAATCGCTTCTGCTGTCGTACCATCCGGGAAGGTTACAGTCACAGTCGAACCTGGTTCTGCTGTACCTGTAATTGGATCATTCGCATTGATTGGATCAAGTACTGGTGCATTCGGTGCAATCGTATCGACCGTTAAGGTACCAGTCGCTGTTGAGCTGTTACCTGCTGCATCTGTTGCCGTCACAGTAATGGTGTAATCACCATCTGTTAACGCTGGTAAGGTGTTGTCCGCAAGTGTCCATGTGCCATCACCATTATTGGTCGCTGGGTAATCCACGCCATCAATCGTGACAACTACTGTCGCTGTTGGGTCATTCACTGTTCCTGTTAATGCAGGTGTGCTGTCATTGGTCAGTGCATCTTCTACCGTTACCACTGGTGGTGTGATGTCCGCTGCAACAATACCTGTCGCTGGTAATGATTCGTTACCCGCTCCATCTGTTGCTGTCGCTGTAACTTCATCTCCATCAACCAAGTTACCTGGGTTTGGAACACTCCATTCGCCTGTCACTGGGTCAGCAATCGCTTCTGCTGTCGTACCATCCGGGAAGGTCACAGTCACAGTCGAACCTGGTTCTGCTGTACCTGTAATTGGATCATTCGCATTGATTGGATCAAGTACTGGTGCATTCGGTGCAATCGTATCGACCGTTAAGGTACCAGTCGCTGTTGAGCTGTTACCTGCTGCATCTGTTGCCGTCACAGTAATGGTGTAATCACCATCTGTTAACGCTGGTAAGGTGTTGTCCGCAAGTGTCCATGTGCCATCACCATTGTTGGTCGCTGGGTAATCCACGCCATCAATCGTGACAACTACGGTCGCTGTTGGGTCATTCACTGTTCCTGTTAATGCAGGTGTGCTGTCATTGGTCAGTGCATCTTCTACCGTTACCACTGGTGGTGTGATGTCCGCTGCAACAATACCTGTCGCTGGTAATGATTCGTTACCCGCTCCATCTGTTGCTGTCGCTGTAACTTCATCTCCATCAACCAAGTTACCTGGGTTTGGAACACTCCATTCGCCTGTCACTGGGTCAGCAATCGCTTCTGCTGTCGTACCATCCGGGAAGGTCACAGTCACAGTCGAACCTGGTTCTGCTGTACCTGTAATTGGATCATTCGCATTGATTGGATCAAGTACTGGTGCATTCGGTGCAATCGTATCGACCGTTAAGGTACCAGTCGCTGTTGAGCTGTTACCTGCTGCATCTGTTGCCGTCACAGTAATGGTGTAATCACCATCTGTTAACGCTGGTAAGGTGTTGTCCGCAAGTGTCCATGTGCCATCACCATTGTTGGTCGCTGGGTAGTCCACGCCATCAATCGTAACAACTACTGTTGCTGTTGGATCATTCACTGTTCCTGTTAATGCAGGCGTGCTGTCATTGGTCAGTGCATCTTCTACCGTTACAACTGGTGCTGTGATGTCCGCTGCAACAACACCTGTCGCTGGTAATGATTCATTACCCGCTCCGTCTGTTGCGGTCGCTGTAACTTCATCTCCATCAACCAAGTTGCCTGGGTTTGGAACACTCCATTCGCCCGTTACTGGATCAGCAATCGCTTCTGCTGTCGTTCCATCTGGGAATGTCACAGTAACTGTTGAACCAGGTTCTGCTGTACCTGTAATTGGATCATTCGCATTGATTGGATCAAGTACTGGTGCATTCGGTGCAATCGTATCAACCGTTAAGCTACCTGTCGCTGTTGAGCTGTTACCTGCTGCATCTGTTGCCGTCACAGTAATCGTGTAATCACCATCGGTTAACGCTGGTAAGGTGTTGTCCGCAAGTGTCCATGTACCATCACCATTGTTGGTCGCTGGATAATCCACGCCATCAATCGTGACAACAACTGTCGCTGTTGGGTCATTCACTGTTCCTGTTAATGCAGGAGTACTGTCATTGGTCAGTGCATCTTCTACCGTTACAACTGGTGGTGTGATGTCCGCTGCAACAATACCTGTCGCTGGTAATGATTCGTTACCCGCTCCGTCTGTTGCTGTCGCTGTAACTTCATCTCCATCAACCAAGTTGCCTGGGTTTGGAACACTCCATTCGCCTGTCACTGGATCAGCAATCGCTTCTGCTGTCGTACCATCTGGGAAGGTCACAGTCACAGTCGAACCTGGTTCTGCTGTACCTGTAATTGGATCATTCGCATTGATTGGATCAAGTACTGGTGCATTCGGTGCAATCGTATCGACCGTTAAGGTACCTGTCGCTGTTGAGCTGTTACCTGCTGCATCTGTTGCCGTCACAGTAATGGTGTAATCACCATCGGTTAACGCTGGTAAGGTGTTGTCCGCAAGTGTCCATGTACCATCACCATTGTTGGTCGCTGGATAATCCACGCCATCAATCGTGACAACAACTGTCGCTGTTGGGTCATTCACTGTTCCTGTTAATGCAGGAGTACTGTCATTGGTCAGTGCATCTTCTACCGTTACAACTGGTGGTGTGATGTCCGCTGCAACAATACCTGTCGCTGGTAATGATTCGTTACCCGCTCCGTCTGTTGCTGTCGCTGTAACTTCATCTCCATCAACCAAGTTGCCTGGGTTTGGAACACTCCATTCGCCTGTCACTGGATCAGCAATCGCTTCTGCTGTCGTACCATCCGGGAAGGTCACAGTCACAGTCGAACCTGGTTCTGCTGTACCTGTAATTGGATCATTCGCATTGATTGGATCAAGTACTGGTGCATTCGGTGCAATCGTATCGACCGTTAAGGTACCAGTCGCTGTTGAGCTGTTACCTGCTGCATCTGTTGCCGTCACAGTAATGGTGTAATCACCATCTGTTAACGCTGGTAAGGTGTTGTCCGCAAGTGTCCATGTGCCATCACCATTGTTGGTCGCTGGGTAGTCCACGCCATCAATCGTAACAACTACTGTTGCTGTTGGATCATTCACTGTTCCTGTTAATGCAGGCGTGCTGTCATTGGTCAGTGCATCTTCTACCGTTACAACTGGTGCTGTGATGTCCGCTGCAACAACACCTGTCGCTGGTAATGATTCGTTACCCGCTCCGTCTGTTGCTGTCGCTGTAACTTCATCTCCATCAACCAAGTTGCCTGGGTTTGGAACACTCCATTCGCCTGTCACTGGATCAGCAATCGCTTCTGCTGTCGTACCATCCGGGAAGGTTACAGTCACAGTTGAACCTGGTTCTGCTGTACCTGTAATTGGATCATTCGCATTGATTGGATCAAGTACTGGTGCATTCGGTGCAATCGTATCGACCGTTAAGGTACCTGTCGCTGTTGAGCTGTTACCTGCTGCATCTGTTGCCGTCACAGTAATGGTGTAATCACCATCGGTTAACGCTGGTAAGGTGTTGTCCGCAAGTGTCCAGGTGCCATCACCATTGTTGGTCGCTGGGTAGTCCACGCCATCAATCGTGACAACAACTGTCGCTGTTGGGTCATTCACTGTTCCTGTTAATGCAGGTGTGCTGTCATTGGTCAGTGCATCTTCTACCGTTACAACTGGTGGTGTGATGTCCGCTGCAACAATACCTGTCGCTGGTAATGATTCGTTACCCGCTCCGTCTGTTGCTGTCGCTGTAACTTCATCTCCATCAACCAAGTTGCCTGGGTTTGGAACACTCCATTCGCCCGTTACTGGATCAGCAATCGCTTCTGCTGTCGTTCCATCTGGGAATGTCACAGTAACTGTTGAACCAGGTTCTGCTGTACCTGTAATTGGATCATTCGCATTGATTGGATCAAGTACTGGTGCATTCGGTGCAATCGTATCGACCGTTAAGGTACCAGTCGCTGTTGAGCTGTTACCTGCTGCATCTGTTGCCGTCACAGTAATCGTGTAATCACCATCAGTTAACGCTGGTAAGGTGTTGTCCGCAAGTGTCCATGTACCATCACCATTGTTGGTCGCTGGGTAATCCACGCCATCAATCGTGACAACTACGGTCGCTGTTGGGTCATTCACTGTTCCTGTTAATGCAGGTGTGCTGTCATTGGTCAGTGCATCTTCTACCGTTACAACTGGTGCAAGACCATCCACAATCTCTGTTGCTGGTGGTGATGTATTACCTGCTGGGTCTGTTGCTACCGCTGTAACTTCATCGCCATCTTCTAAGCCAGGGTTTGGCACTGTCCACGTACCGTCAGGACCCGCAACTGTTTCTGCTGTTGTACCGTCTGGGAATGTTACAGTCACAGTCGATCCAGGTTCTGCTGTACCTGTAATTGGATCTGTTGGATTGATTGGATCAATTTCTGGTGCATTTGGTGCTACACCATCCACAATCTCTGTTGCTGGTGGTGATGTATTACCTGCTGGGTCTGTTGCTACCGCTGTAACTTCATCGCCATCTTCTAAGCCAGGGTTTGGCACTGTCCACGTACCGTCAGGACCCGCAACTGTTTCTGCTGTTGTACCGTCAGGGAACGTTACAGTAACAGTCGAACCTGGTTCTGCTGTACCTGTAATTGGATCTGTTGGATTGATTGGATCAATTTCTGGTGCATTTGGTGCTACACCGTCCACAATCTCTGTTGCTGGTGGTGATGTATTGCCTGCTGGGTCTGTTGCTACCGCTGTAACTTCATCGCCATCTTCTAAGCCAGGGTTTGGCACTGTCCACGTACCGTCAGGTCCCGCAACTGTTTCTGCTGTTGTACCGTCAGGGAACGTTACAGTAACAGTCGAACCTGGTTCTGCTGTACCTGTAATTGGATCTGTTGGATTGATTGGATCAATTTCTGGTGCATTTGGTGCTACACCGTCCACAATCTCTGTTGCTGGTGGTGATGTATTGCCTGCTGGGTCTGTTGCTACCGCTGTAACTTCATCGCCATCTTCTAAGCCAGGGTTTGGCACTGTCCACGTACCGTCAGGACCCGCAACTGTTTCTGCTGTTGTACCGTCTGGGAATGTTACAGTCACAGTCGATCCAGGTTCTGCTGTACCTGTAATTGGATCTGTTGGATTGATTGGATCAATTTCTGGTGCATTTGGTGCTACACCGTCCACAATCTCTGTTGCTGGTGGTGATGTATTACCTGCTGGGTCTGTTGCTACCGCTGTAACTTCATCGCCATCTTCTAAGCCAGGGTTTGGCACTGTCCACGTACCGTCAGGACCCGCAACTGTTTCTGCTGTTGTACCGTCAGGGAACGTTACAGTAACAGTCGAACCTGGTTCTGCTGTACCTGTAATTGGATCTGTTGGATTGATTGGATCAATTTCTGGTGCATTTGGTGCTACACCGTCCACAATCTCTGTTGCTGGTGGTGATGTATTGCCTGCTGGGTCTGTTGCTACCGCTGTAACTTCATCGCCATCTTCTAAGCCAGGGGTTTGGCACTGTCCACGTACCGTCAGGACCCGCAACTGTTTCTGCTGTTGTACCGTCAGGGGAACGTTACAGTAACAGTCGAACCTGGTTCTGCTGTACCTGTAATTGGATCTGTTGGATTGATTGGATCAATTTCTGGTGCATTTGGTGCTACACCGTCCACAATCTCTGTTGCTGGTGGTGATGTATTGCCTGCTGGGTCTGTTGCTACCGCTGTAACTTCATCGCCATCTTCTAAGCCAGGGTTTGGCACTGTCCACGTACCGTCAGGTCCCGCAACTGTTTCTGCTGTTGTACCGTCAGGGAACGTTACAGTAACAGTCGAACCTGGTTCTGCTGTACCTGTAATTGGATCTGTTGGATTGATTGGATCAATTTCTGGTGCATTTGGTGCTACACCGTCCACAATCTCTGTTGCTGGTGGTGATGTATTGCCTGCTGGGTCTGTTGCTACCGCTGTAACTTCATCGCCATCTTCTAAGCCAGGGTTTGGCACTGTCCACGTACCGTCAGGACCCGCAACTGTTTCTGCTGTTGTACCGTCAGGGAACGTTACAGTAACAGTCGAACCTGGTTCTGCTGTACCTGTAATTGGATCTGTTGGATTGATTGGATCAATTTCTGGTGCATTTGGTGCAGTTACATCTACAGTGTAAGTCTGTGTATCAGTTACTGTACTTGAGTTACCTGCCGAATCAGTAAATTTAACTGTAGCTTCAATTGTTTTGTCGCTATCAGCAATTAACGCACTACCCGGTACAACAACACTCCATGTACCGTTCGTTACATTTACAATTGCGTTGTATGTCACACCATTGATTACGACAGTGACTGTTGTTGATGCAGCGTCACTTGGAATATTTGTAAGTGTCCCTGTGATTGTTACATCACCAGCAGATTCACTCGAATTTATCACGTTATCAGATGTAATTGGATCAACATTAAAACCAACATTATCTGTATTTGGCGGATTGTTATTATTGTTGTTATTGTTACTATCGTTGTCACTTGCAGCTGCAATAATACCACCAGCTACGAGTGGAATTGCCCACAACCAAGGGCTCAAACTTGCATCATGGTAAAGTAAAGGCTCAATAGCATCGATAGGCTGAAAAACAACGTCCGAAACTGGTGCCTCAACAACCTCAGGCACTGCTGCTGGCATTTCTTCTACATATGCAGCTGCTTCAGTGTCTGCATCAGCGTCGGCATCAGCATCAGCATCAGCATCAGCATCACTTTCTGCTTCTTTAAACTTAGCCCAAATTAACTGACCATTTTCATCTTGGATCACCAAGCTGTTATCTAGTGTGTTTTCCTCATTAAAGAAATTTTGAATTACGATTTTTTCTCCGTTTTTAAGGAAAACTATCGCATTTAAACCGTCTTTTTTAATAACGGAAATATCATTCATAGGAATTTTTAACAATACTACGGATGGTTCCGTCGGTATCGTTGTAGTACTTTCCATTGTAGTAGAAAGTGTTTTATGGCTTTCCTTAGAAATAATTTGAATTTCAGACATTTTGGCTATTCCTCTGATTATTTAATAATTTTTGTGTATGTATATTCGTCTAGTTTAATAATCATTTCCCATACCTCTTAGAATCTAAATTAAAATCAATTTTTGTTAAATATATCACAAAAAAAATTTACAAAAATGACAGGACATTTTGATTAAAAAGTCAAAAAAGCCGAAACAAATCTTAAATAATTAAAAAAACTACACTTGTGAATTAATTTATTAAATATTATTAACAATTGTTAAACCTGCTTTTCTCTTAAGGTCAACTCAACACATTAAAAAACAATATATTAATTTAAAATATAATATTTAAAATATTTACCAACAAGTAAAATAATCAACAAAATCAAAAACCAAATAATAACGATTGTTTATTCAATAAACCAATAAACACTTTCATTAAAATCGTATTTTCCACAAAAAATTACAAATTAGAGAACAAAAAATAAGCAAAAATTTTCAAGAGCTTAGCCATAAACCCTATTGAAATTATTCTGTTTTTATCTCGTTAGGGACTAACAAAACTTACATATTAGAAAAAACCTATTATCGTATAAACACAAATAAACAAGTTCAAATTTAGAACTGCATAACCATGCAATGTATTTTAGAAATTATTCGGATTCTGCAGTTGCTCAACTTCTTTTTCTTTTTCTGGATGATAGATTTCTGTTTTTGTATCTTCAGACTTTTTATTGGTAATTAGCTCAGGGTTATAGATTTTAATGATTTCCTTTCCATCTTGGTCTTCTGTGACCACATACTTAAAACCACGGCGATTCATTTTATGACATAAGCGTTGGTAAACACCTTTTACACCATTTCTCTCCTCATTAGGATTGTAATAAAATGCATTCATTACTGCGGGTAAACCTAAACCACAAACAACGCCAGACAGCAGAACACTAATGAATGTGTAACCAATTAAAATACTACTATAAGGACTTAAAGCAGGAATGTTTGCTACAGCGAGTATTAATGCCAATGAGATTCCACCTCGAACACCTCCCCAAGAAAGAATAGTTAAACTACCGTTATAACTTTTGTTTTTAAAAGAAGGAAAAAGCCTGAACGCCGCAAAATTCGCTGCGAATCGAGAGAGGTGCAGAATTAAAAAGGCAAATATTCCACCGATGATCAAGTTTGCACTTAGATCTAAGATAAAAAGCTCTAAGCCAATTAGAGTAAACAAGAACGAGTTAATAATCCCTTCGACGGTATGCCAAAAATGATTTACCTCCCTGATTTCACGTTGTTCTCGGATCTCCTGCCACTTATTACCAACAATCAAACCGCCAATCACACACGCAATCGGTGCTGAAGCATGAGCAAAAAGTGCAACTAAATATGAACCACTGGCTAGTAAAGCAGTTGTAAGAATCAGAGATTCCATCTCATGCTTGCCTTTTAGTAGTCGTAAAATCCCAAGTCCAAATGCAAACCCTATAAGCACTGCAACAAGAATTTCGTAGATCAGTGTTTCAATCGTACTGATAAGTGAAAAATGCTCGCCACGAATAACGTTTAGTAATGTCATGAATAACGCAATACACATCGCATCATTAAATAATGATTCGCCTTCTAGTTTTACGATCAAATGATGCGGTGCTCGAATGGAACTTAAGACCCCTTTAATCCCTATAGGGTCTGTTGCACCCAATGCAGCACCCAATAACAGTAATACAGAAATCGGTACTGGATAACCAACTAACCATTGAAATACATAAAGTAATCCAGCATAAATCATCGCGCAAAGTACTAGCGCAATGGTGGCAAGAATGCTGATCGGTTTCCAATAATTTTGTAGGTCAGAAATTTTGAACTTTAAAGCTGATGATGTAAGAATGAAACAAATCACACCATTAATTAGAAAATCATAAAAGTCGATATCACGTACTGCGGATTCAATATTGTGAATATTGATTTCAACAAATTGGTTCCCGTTTAAAAGACTGGCACCCCATTGTAATAAAAATACAAAGATAGCTGAGACAATCGGCACCCCAATTGCTTGTGGGAAACCGAGTACACGTTTGTTAAAAATAGTGGTTGCAATTGAGAGAGTAAAAACTGCTGTCAAAGCTTGTAAGAGAAAAAAATTACCCATACCACCTCTTTTTTCATCACCTTCAGATTTAGCTCATTCAGTGCTCAGACTCTCGCCCTAATGCGTACAATATAAATACATAAGGCATCACTTCATCAGAAGTTCATTTCTTTTTTCTTTCTTTTTCTAAACCTTATAGTTTAGCTAGGAAATTACTTCATCAGCTAAACATAGTTACTTTAATCGAGCGAAACGATATATCGGTATACATTTCGTATGAAAATCAACAATCAATAAAATTCAGACTATTTAAAAGTATTACATTGATTGATATCACCTGTGGTGTATCCCAACTCAAACCATTGCATACGTTGTTCGCTTGTACCATGAGTAAAGCTATCTGGTACAACTTGACCTGTTGCTCTTCTTTGTAAGTAATCATCACCAATTTTTTCAGCAGCATCCATTGCCTCTGCGATATCACCCTGTTCGAGAAATTGTGTTCTTTGTTGATTTTGATTCGCCCAAATACCAGCGAAACAATCTGCTTGAAGTTCTAAGCGAACTGAAAGTTGATTTCCTTCAACTTGGCTGGATTGCGCACGAGCCTGCTGCACTTTTCCTGAGATACCAAGTAGGTTCTGAATATGATGTCCAACCTCATGTGCGATGACATAAGCTTGTGCAAAATCCCCAGCTTGATCTTGACGTGACAATTCTGTTTGATTTTGCTCACCAGAAATACCCATTTGTTGGCGCATATCTTTAAAGAAAGAAGTATCGATATAAACCTTTTGGTCAGCTGGGCAATAAAAGGGACCCATTGCCGATTGCGCAGTACCACAACCTGATTTCACCGCCCCACTAAATAAAACTAGTCGAGGAGGCTTATAAGTCATGCCTAATTGTTGAAAAATTGGCGTCCATGTATCTTCTGTATCAGCTAATACCGTACCCACAAACTCACTTGCTTCTTTTTGTTCTAAAGTCAGATTTTGCGGTGCTTCGGCTGTTGATGTTGTTTCACTGGTGACAGCTTGTGTTGCTTGGTAAGCTTGCTGGGGATCAACACCAAAAAACTTCCAAGCAATAAATGCAACCACTAAACCGATGATACTAATACCACCAGCTTTAACACCGCCACCACCACGACGATCTTCCACATTGGTACTTACACGACGCCCTTTCCAACGCATGACTACCTCTCTTTATTATAATGATGACGGTTTCTTTTTATTTAGATGCTTTTGACCAAACTTTTTGTATTAGCCCGACAACAATTAATACAATAGCACCCGCGATAAATCCAATACCCAAGTTAATTAATGTTGGTGTTAATGCACCAATGATTGAACCAAAACTTGGGATTAACTCCAAATGATCAACAGTTTCTTCCGTAAAATGGTGTAATAAAGGAATCGTGTGTGTAATGATGCCACCACCGACTAAAAACATTGCTACTGTACCTACAACAGACAATGTTTTCATCAAAATCGGAGCAAAAGCCAGTAAGCCACGCCCTACTTTATTTTTAAATTCTGAAGCTTGTTGAGTTAAATACAACCCTAAATCATCAATTTTGACAATCATCGCTACAAAACCATAAACACCAATTGTCATAGCAATCGCAATAACACTCAATACAGATACTTTAGTCATAAATGCGGCTGTCGCAACAGTACCCAACGAAATCACAACAATTTCAGCAGATAGAATAAAATCTGTACGTATTGCACCTTTGACTTTTTCTTTTTCAAATTTTGCTAAATCAACCTCTATTGCTTCTAGATCAGCACTTGCTTCTTCGGCAGTTTTTGCTTTTTTGTGATGTAGCATGTGTACTACTTTTTCTACACCTTCATAACAAAGGAATAGACCACCAATCATCAATAATGGATTAATAAGCCAAGGTGCAACTACGCTAATTAACAATGCTAATGGAACAAGAATGAGTTTATTAACAAATGAGCCTTTTGCTACGCTCCATACAACTGGTAATTCTCGGTCAGAGCGAACACCACTCACCTGTTGAGCGTTTAAAGCTAAATCATCACCTAATACACCAGCTGTTTTTTTTGCTGCCATTTTACTCATTACAGCAACGTCATCTAAAATCGTTGCAATATCATCAAGTAATAGTAATAAACCACTCGCCATTTTTATTTCCTAGTTTGTATTTATCTCGCTATTGTAGATTTACTCAATAAATTCACAACATTATTTTCATAAAAGTTTGTTCAATCGCTGACGAAATTTTTTTATTTCCCGTACAATAAGGTCAATTTTATATTTATGAAATCACTGAATCTTGGAACATATCATGAGTAATGCTGATCAACGTCCAATCATTTTGACTGGCGACCGCCCTACTGGACAACTTCATTTAGGTCATTTTGTCGGTTCATTGCGTTCTCGTGTTGGTTTACAAGACAGTCATCATCAACACTTATTGCTTGCTGATGCTCAAGCTTTGACTGACAACGCAGATAATCCTGATAAAGTACGAAATAATATTCTTCAAGTTGCTTTAGATTATCTTGCCGTTGGAATTGATCCAACTAAAACAACGATTTGCGTTCAATCATGTTTACCAGCCCTCAATGAGCTGACCATGCTTTACCTCAACTTCGTTACGGTTGCTCGCTTAGAACGCAATCCAACAATTAAATCTGAAATTCAGATGCGCGGTTTTGAGCGTGATATCCCTGCTGGCTTCTTATGCTATCCAGTTGCTCAAGCAGCGGATATTACGGCATTTAAAGCAACGGTTGTCCCTGTAGGCGAAGACCAAATTCCAATGATTGAACAAACCAATGAAATTGTTCGTCGTGTAAATCGTCAAATTGGACATGATCTCCTACCAGAATGCAAAGCATTATTATCAAACATGGGACGTTTACCAGGATTCGATGGTAAGGCAAAAATGTCAAAGTCTTTAGGTAATACTATTGTTTTAAATGCATCTGATAAAGACATCAAAAAAGCTGTCAATGCGATGTACACCGATCCAAATCATTTGCGTATTGAAGATCCAGGTCAAGTTGAAGGAAATATCGTATTCACTTATTTAGATGCATTTGATCCAAACAAAGAAGAAGTTGAAGAATTAAAAGCACATTATCGTCGTGGTGGCTTAGGTGATGGTACGGTTAAAAAACGTTTAGAAGGTATTCTAAAGGAACTGATTACTCCAATCCGTGAACGTCGTGCTGAACTTGAAAAAGATCCAGACTATATTATGGATATTCTTAAGCATGGTACTGACAAATGTCGAGATATCACGCAACAAACTTTAGATGAAGTAAAAAGTGGATTAGGTTTATTTAAATTCTAATTACAATACTTTTACCATAAAAATAGCCCATTTTTGGGCTATTTTTATTTAAGCTTTTGATTTAAGTTTATTTTAGGAACTTTAACCCGAACCCAATAACTAACAAATTTTGTCACTTATTAACACTTGATAACACTCGTTAACACGAATACCTATGAACACAGTCAAGTTTTTTATTAGTATAGCCAAGTAGGTTAGATAACACTAATCTCATGACATTTCTCCTTTCAACCGAAACTGTTTTTACAGATTCGTTGTTCAACGCAATGACAACCCCAATCATTGCGTTTTTTTTTTGCTTTAAATATTTAGCTTGGAATTTGATTGAATTTTATGCTCGATACAATTAATCTTATAAATAATTAGTTTTTATAATTTTTTTAAAAAAATTTTTCCAAAAGAAAAAAGAGTATATACAAATGATATGGGATTTATTAATACACCCTTCCAACATTGTTTTTAGCGTTTCTTTATTGCTATGTCTATGTATAGGTGTATTAGAATTGATTTTATTAATGTTTGGAGGAAGCAGCAGCTTCATCGATCAATTTCTTCCCGATAGTTTGACTGACGTTGATCACGCTGATGTTTCAATGGATCATGCAGATAACCTTTTCACTCAGTTTTTAGAATGGCTGTATCTTGGAAAAGTACCTTTACTAGTTTGGTTGATTATTTTCCTAACTGTTTATTCACTCACTGGTTTAATTATTCAAGATGTTTTTTTCAATTTTACTGAACACTATCTATCTGCTTGGATCATTGCACCTGCCTGTCTTTTTCTATGTATGCCACTCGTTCGTGTTGCAGCAAAACTCATTTCCAAAATTATTCCTAAAGATGAAACAACTGCGATTCATAGTGATGATCTGATTGGTCGTACTGCCAAAATTATATTGGGTGAGGCAAAGCCTAATTCTCCTGCCCAAGCAAAAGTGAAAGATCAATTTGGACAAATGCACTATGTTTTAGTGGAACCAGAATTAGATGTTGTTTTTACTCAAGGTCAAGATGTGATTTTAACTCAAAGAACCAAAATTGGCTTTCAGGCTATTTCCGCTTAATTTTTTAATATAAATGATATGAGGGTGTTTTAATGTTCAATTCAGCATTGACTGAAATTTTAATTATTACAGGTGTAATTTTCGCAGCACTGATATTTATCGGTATCGTGATTGCTCGTTTATATACTCGTTCAAGCAAAGAAGTTTCATTCGTAAGAACTGGTTTCGGTGGAGAAAAAGTCATCTTGAATGGCGGTGCGATTGTGCTTCCTGTATTGCATGAAATCATCCCCGTCAATATGAACACATTGCGTCTAGAAGTAAAACGTGCAGCTGACCAAGCTTTGATTACACGTGACCGTATGCGTGTAGATGTAATGGCTGAATTCTACGTTCGCGTAAAACCTACAGGTGAATCGATTGCGACTGCAGCGCAAACCTTAGGTCGGAAAACCATGTCTCCACAGGAGTTAAAAGATTTAGTCGAAGGTAAATTTGTCGACTCTTTACGTGCTGTAGCCGCGGAAATGGCAATGGAAGAACTACATGAAAAGCGTGTCGACTTTGTACAAAAAGTTCAACAGGTGGTTTCTGAAGATTTATCTAAAAACGGATTAGAACTTGAAACCGTTTCATTGACAGGTTTAGATCAAACTGGTTTTGAATATTTCAATCCACAAAATGCTTTTGATGCTGAAGGCTTAACTAAACTTACAGAAACAATCGAAGACCGTCGTAAGAAGCGTAATGATATTGAACAGGATGCTGATTTAGCGATTCGTGCTAAAAATCTCGAAGCAGAGCGTGCGCGCCTTGAGATTTCTCGTGAAGAAGAATATGCAAAACTGCAACAAGAACGCGAAATTTCTATTCGTAAAGCCGAACAACATGCTGAAATTGCTTCTCAAGAAGCAGGTAAAAAACGTGAAGCTGAAGAAGCTCGTATTGCTGCTGAACGTGAAGTTGAACTTAAACGTATCGCTTCTGCTCGTGATGTAGAAAACGAAAATATCCAAAAAGCTCAACTTATTCAAAAAGCACAAGTTGAACAGAAAAAAACTATCGAACTCGCAGAGCAAGATCGTGCAATTGCAATTGCTGAAAAATCACGTGCCGAATCTGAAGCTAAAGCTCAAGCTGACAAAGCCAGAGCTGAGGCTGTAAAAGCTGAAGAAGAAGTCGTCACGGTGCGAGAAACTCAAAGAGCAGAACGTCAAAAAGCTGTCGAGCTTGTAGCAGCTAAACAAACTGCTGAAAAAGAAGCGATTGCGATTACTGTGGCAGCTGATGCAGGTAAAAAAGCTGCAGCAGATGAAGCAGAAGCTGTTCGAATTGCTGCGGAAGCTGAAGCCGAAAAGATACGCTTAAAAGCAAAAGGTGAAGCTGATGCTAAGGTACTTCTCGCACAAGCTCTCGAAAAACAATATCAAGTAGATGCTGAAGGTACACGTGCAGTGAATGAGGCAGCCAATGTTCTTTCTGCAGAGCAAGTGGAGATGCAAGTTCGTTTAGCCTTACTCAAACATTTACCAGATATTATTCGTGAAAGCGTTAAACCAATGGAGAATATTGACGATATCAAAATTCTACAGGTGAATGGTTTAAATGGTTTTGCTGGTGGTACTACATCAGGTGAAACCACTGAAAACGGTCAAACGTCTTTGTCTGATCAAGTTGTGAATAGTGCCCTACGCTACCGTTCTCAAGCACCTTTGATCGATAGCTTAATGAATGAATTAGGCCTACAAGGTGGTGATATTAACGGCCTTACTAATACTTTAAAATCTCAAAATAAATTAGATTGATAAGAATAAGTCAAAGATAAACGCGGTCTTGACCGCGTTTTTTATTGTTTTTCAGCCAGCTCAAAATTGGTTAACCTTCCTTCCTGATCATAATGCAGGGTGACATTCTTAGCATCTCTTAAGGCATTCATTTGTTCAGTATTTAACTCGAAACTCAGTGCTAATTGATCTACAGAAATATTTTTCGGAAAGGATCTTCTTTCTTTAATATAAAAACGAAACCAATTGTAGATCGCCCAAATAATTAAAGTCAGGATAAACAACATGATAGAAATAATTAAATAAAGGATATCAATCGATTGCTCTGGTATATTCATCACGAATAATTGTTCATATGCACTGAAACCTTGGAAAATCCATAATAATGCAGTGATTAATGGCATAAAAATCCATATCCAAAGCAACCAACCTAAAAAAAACAATCCATAGCCAGCCATTTTGTTTCTGACATAACGAGGTTCATCAATGTACTGAGGAATTTCCAATTGTGTAAGGTCATAGACCATTTTAAAGTTTGACATGATCTTGCCCCTCTCTAAATCCACGATCAGGACTTACCCAACGTGCACGTTTTGGTTTTTTTAAATATGGTTTTTGGCAATGCAATCGCAGTTGTGATGGTCATTAATACCCAGAAAAATAATGGATACCAGATGACCCAAAAATATGTTCGTAAGGTTCGACTATTGTCATATTGGCGGTCGATCATCAAACTCACTAAAAACTGTATTAGACAGGTCATACCTAAAACAATCCCATACCAGTTAGGCAGTACGGTATGAACCGCCCATTGTTCTGGTAACTCTACAAATAAGCCAATCACATAAAGAAGAATGATAGCAGTCATCACATAAACCCAAATTACGCTAATAATTGCTTCAAAAACGACTGGCCACATGCGTCTTAAACGCCATTTAAATAACTTCGGTACATAAGCAAATAAGACTTCGATACCACCTTGCGCCCAACGTAGGCGTTGTTGCCACAATCCTTTAAAGGTTTCAGGCATGTAGATATAACAAAGTGCTTTTGGTACATACTGTAAGTCCCAATGATCGAACTGGAGCCGCCATGAGACATCAATATCCTCTGTGATCATGTCATCACGCCAATAACCAATTCGATCTAGTGCTGTTTTTCTAAAACCAGCAATCACCCCTGATACCGTAAAAATACGTCCATAAGTACGTTGTGCGCGTTTAATCAATCCAATGATTGAAGAGAACTCACCTACTTGAATTTTTCCCAACACACTGGAACGGTTAATAATGCGTGGATTACCTGTTACTGCACCGACTCTCGGATAATGTGTTAGATGATTCATCATCCAAAAAACGGCATGAGGATGCAGTAAAGCATCGCCATCAATGCAAATTAGAAACTCATGCTGGCTGACCATCGCACCTGCTCTCAAGGCATATGCTTTGCCCTGATTTTCTGCCAAATGCACCACACGTAGTTTTGGATAGTGCAACGCAAGTTCATCTAAAATCTCTGCGGTTCTATCCGTACTCCCATCATTTATAGCAATCACCTCAAAATCAGGATATTGGCTTTGCATAGCGAACTTGATGGTTTCTCGAATTTGTTCTTCTTCATTAAAACAAGGAATGATAATGCTACAACTTTCTTGACTAGGTTCAGGGAAAACCGTTTGCCGAAATTCACGTTTGAAATAAAACCAAATTCCACCCGCCATCCAAAGCCAAGCCATTAATAAAGGAAATAAAAATGCAAATCCAAAAAATAAGTCGCTTAAAGAAATATCTGAAAAAAATTCCATAATTAGCGCCCTCCTTGTTTCAACACATAAGGATTGCGATAGCTGAGCGGACTACCATTTAAGCTCAACTCACGATAAAGATATTGATGAATCGTAGCCCCATAAGAAAGCTGATAATTATCTACACCAATTTTTTGAACACCTTGTCGTTTTAATTGCTGATAGATTTGCTGATATTTTTTCCAATCATAAGAGGAAGCTTGATTATCGATCTGCAAACTAATGATTAAATGTTGTTTTTCACGTTCAGTTAAAGTCGATAAAGCTTTATCTAGCTCATTTATATTATTTTTTGATTGATTCGAATCTAAAGCGATATACAGAAAATCAGCATGATCAGGAATCAACTGCAGTAACTTTTGTAGCCCACCCCACTGGGCTCCCTTGTAACTAAATTTTAGTGCTGTCTGATAATTTGTACTGACATTGACGTAATAATTTGCTTTCAATTTAGTCTTATTTTTGATCGTCAATACATCATTGATTTTCTTCTGACAAATGTGATCCCAATCTCGCTGAATAATTGCACAGTGTAATGTGTCATCTGTTTCAATCATCAAACCCGTGATGGAACTATTATTTTTGACTAAATCTGCAGTTAACTCTGACAAGTCGTAACCTTGTTGAGTTTCTAAACTCAGAGGAAGTTCTGCATAAACTTTATTTGCAATCCGTGTACGTGCTTGCCAGACCACCCGATTTAATAAGTCCGCTTTCATCGGTAAACTACGATTAGGAAAATAAGCAACATCAATTTTTCCATCATCATTCTGATCTTCAACAACGGTCAGCAATAAATTATTCGACTTAAAAGCTCCAACCTGATCCAATAATTGACCTAATCGCTGTTCAGAATTTCCATTATCTTTTACTAGTTCAGCTAAATTAAAACGCAGAAAACTCTTACGTTGCTTATAAGGTGCATGCCGATCCAATACAAAATCTTGCATTTCAGCGTAAATTTGAGCTGGTATTGGATTATCAATGATCAAAGCACGTTGATAAGTCCCAAATAAATCTGCTGTGTTTAACTCACTACCTAGGCTAAATGACAACGGTAAACCTACCATACTCGCCAATTCCTCGGTTTCTTTGGTCACAGCTCCATATGGCCAAAAGATTGCGCGAGTATTAGTACCTAGCTCTTTATCTAAAATTTGCTTAGATTGTTGCAAGTCCTTCACGACTCGATGTCTAAAGGCTTCATCAGTCTCATAACTTTCAGACTGAGGAAAATATTGCCGAGTAATTGCTGCGAACTCTAGATTTTTTTGAGGGTTTGCGGCTATACCGTAATGTAAATTGTCACTATGAGATCCAAACTCCACCAAACCCGAAGCTTGCATTTCTCGCATTTGCTGCCATGTCATCAAATTACTTGTACCATATGCCTCAATAGCATCTTTGGTATTGCCGTTAATCCAACTGGTTGGTATTGCAAATACAGCAGGGATTTTATGTAGTTTTAATAATGGAAAAATATGTGTGTATGCACTCGATACACCATCATCAACGGTTAATAACAACGCTCTCTCAGGAAGAGCTTTTCCTGCATTACGCGCTTGCCAAACATCCTCTAATCGTATCGGTTGCCATTTATTATCTTTAATCCATTGTAAAAATTGCGCAAAATTTTGACTGCTAATCGCATAATAATCACGATCACCTTTTGCTGCGACATCATCACGAACATCATGAAATGTCAGCGTCACAAATTGATTAGCTTTAGAGCTCGTTTGTGCGGATTCGGAAACTGCCTTATCAATAGGTTGTGCAAACAGATTGAATGACATTGCACTTATACACGCCAATAAGCAGAAAGGAGATTTTATATTCATTAGAACCTTCCTTCGAAGCCCAAAATGGCATACGTTTTGTCTTCGTGCTCACCATCATAAGGATGGGATCTCCACCCTACGCCATAATTTAGATACCAAACACGTGAAATTCGCCAATCATGGCGATACAAAAAGTTATAAACGGGCTGATGAGCAAAATCTTTTTGCTTAAAAGTACCCAGAGTCAGCTCAAAATGCTGTTTAAAGTCACGCTCATATTCACGCCATGTCAACCAATCATGTTGCAGATTTAACTCGATGCTATGACTAGATACAGAGTTAAAATAATCAACTTGCACAGCTTTATTTCTTCCGTAATATCCAGTAACAGTCGCTGTGCTTGTGTGTTGTGGTGATTGAAAAAATTGCTGACTGAAATATGCCTGATACGCTTGTCGTAAATTTCCATCATCAATATCTATCGCTTGATATTGAATACCTGCTTTTCGAGACTCATTAGCTTGCCAATTCATCGCGGCTACATAAGATTGCCCTTTATGCTTTTGATCAATTGCTTGTAATGGTATATCAGCATCAGAATCGACTGAGAAGTTGTATGCCCAATGATCATTTAACCAATGTGACCAATCCAATCTAACACCAAGTCGCTCTTGATCCTTTCTTTCGGACAATAGAATATTGGCTGTTTTTCTATTTGAAGACCATTCCAGTCCCAGCCCTACCCGAGCATCGTCTAATTTCTTATTTTTATACCGTGCTTTTCGATATTGATGCTCAAGAAAGATACGATAATAATCATTAAACCAAGGACTATTTAAACGCGTCCAGAAACTCTGTTCGTTTGATCCTCGTAAACTATTTAATAGACGATCATCATTAGACTTATTCCTTGAAAAATAACTATGATGTTCTACACTCCACCGATCGCGATCCTTTAACTCTTTATAACTTAGTTGGACACCTGTATCGTCCGCAGCTGATTGTAAGAGCTTTTTATTTAATTCTCTCCAATATGAAATATTTCCCAGAGCTTGCGCATTATTCATTTGGTTGATTTCCGTCATTTGGCTGACTTCATCCAAACCATTCCATTGTTCTAAACCTTGTTTCGCTGTTAATGGTTTTTGCCTCCAACGTTGAATCAAAGCCAGATTATTTTGATAACCAATATTACGTGGTGCGATTGAAACCAAATTTTCAAAATACTGTTCGGCTTTTTCTAGCTCATTCCGATAAGCAAGATTTAACCCTTTTAAACTTAAATATTGTTCCCAATCTTCATGAGTTGTACGATCTACACCTTTTACTTGGCTATATTGATAACGTCTTAATTGATGCTCCATTTCATCAATCAAGTTATTTGCTTCTTCAAATTTTTCTTGTTCTAAATACGCATAATATAAGGCTGAATAAACATCATAATCAGCATAGTTCTTTTCATTAAATAATGACAAATAAACTTGCTCTGCTTGTTCAGGTTGATTGGTCGCTAAATACGCATCTGCAATTGCATGACGTGTATAAGTTGGCCAAAGATCTAGTGGAATACTAATACTCTGTAAAGTAGTTAATATATCCGTGTAACGCTTACGTTTCGCTAAAGCATAGATGTAATCAGAATAAAAGCTTTTTTGCCAATGAGGATAACCATTTACTATGGGTTTATACGATTCCATTTCAGCAAGCACGCTGTCTAATTCAACATATGCATCTGCATATTTGCTTTCTTGTTGAGCAGTTTTATAAGCAAGTACTGCATTTTTAATTTGAGTGGCGAATTGACTGAGTTTAATTCTGATCACTAAATCAGGATGAGTCTGAAATAAGACAGAACCTTTTACATATTCATCTGTCACCTTATAATTTCCGTTGTCAGTCAGTGCTAATAAATATTCCTCTTGAGAAAATTGAGTTTTTTTCTTATCGAAAGCAGCATTTGCAGCTTGCAATGCTTGGATAGGCATTCCCACTAATCGATAGGTATACGATAACAGCACTAGTTCTTCTGCATTTAATTGCTGCATATCTACTTGTTTTAATATGGTTTGAGCTTCCTGATTTTGCTTTGTTTCAGCAGCTATCGTAGCTAACCATACATTCCACCCTATTTGAGGATTATGAGCTCTAAACCCTGTAATCATCTTTTTAGCCAGAGAATATTGTCTGGCATCTCTTAAGGTTTTAACGACACTGGTCTGCGCATAAATAGGAAATATTTCTATTTGTATATTTTCTATATAGGTAATCAACTCAGTCGCATGAAGCGTATTTCTTCCATAAGAAAGTACAAAATAATCCGCAATTAATTTTTGGTCTTTAGGATACAAAACTAATAATTTCTTTAGATCAAGTAACCCATGATCAACCTCTCCTTTCTGGATTAATTGAACAGCGTACTCCCTCTGTTGATCAATCGGATTTGAATAAACAGCGCTTCCACAACACAATAAAGCAAAAAGAGATACACAATGCACAGGAATAAATAATTTTATTTTAATCATATTATTCCTCATTATTTAGTATTTATTATAAATAATAATTTAATAAAAAAATAACCACAACAATAAATTAAAAAATTTTACTCTAAATTAAATTTAAATATAAAATTATACCAAAGTTTAAAATAAAAATTAATATAAGCATATGTAATAATTAAACTTATTCAAAAACAATATAAAAATAAAATAAAATTTAATTTTCCATACGAAAAACTTAAAAAAACGAAAAATAATTTAGATAAACATTTTATTAAATAAAACTTAAAAAGAAAGAACGACCTGTATAATAAAGATCGTTCTGTATGAATTAAAAACAGATAATATTTAAAACTCATTTTTAATATTTTAATTAAGCTTTTTCAATAAAAAATAAAACCTAAACATAATATAAAAAATTATACTTTCATCTATTACAATCAGTTAATTATATCCATCAAATTTATTTATATGATTTCTTCGGCATCTTGCACGTATTTTGTCACAATATTACACTCATAAAAAAACCCAATGTCACCATTGGGTTTTTTCAAGATAAATAAATCTAACGTATTACGCTAAACCTTTCTCTTTCAGCACTTGCATCATTGTTGAGCCAAGTTCAGCTGGGCTACGAGTGTAAGCCATACCTGCTTTTTCGAATGCAGCAAATTTCTCTTCTGCTGTACCTTTACCACCAGAGATAATCGCACCAGCATGACCCATACGTTTACCTTTAGGTGCAGTTACACCAGCGATGTAACCAACAACTGGCTTGGTTACATTCGATTGAATGAATTCAGCAGCTTCTTCTTCTGCAGTACCACCAATCTCACCAATCATGATGATTGCATCAGTATCAGGATCGTCTTGGAATAATTTCAATGCATCGATTTGGTTCATACCTGGGATTGGGTCACCACCGATACCGATACAAGTAGATTGACCTAAACCAAGCTTAGTTGTTTGAGCAACCGCTTCATAAGTCAATGTACCTGAACGTGAGATAATACCAATACGACCAGGTTGGTGGATGTGACCAGGCATAATACCGATCTTACATTCACCTGGAGTGATCACGCCTGGGCAGTTAGGACCAACTAAACGAGTACCATTACCGTTAGTTTCTAAATAGCGTTTTGCTTTAAGCATATCGATTGTTGGAACACCTTCAGTGATCACAACAATAAGACCAACGCCTGAATCAACCGCTTCAACAATAGAATCTAATACAAACGGAGCTGGAACATAAATAACAGATGCATCAGCACCAGTTTCACGTACAGCATCTTTCATTGTATTGAATACAGGAAGGTCAAGGTGTGTTGTTCCACCTTTACCTGGCGTAACACCACCAACAACTTTTGTACCGTAGTCTAAAGCTTGTGCAGAGTGGAAAGTACCGTTTTTACCAGTAAAACCTTGTACCAATACTTTAGTGTCTTTATTAATTAATACGCTCATGATTGATACTCCCCTTACGCTTTAACTGCAGCAACAATTTTTTCTGCAGCATCAGATAAACCGTTTGCAGAAATTAATTTCAAACCAGATTCATCAAGCAATTTCGCACCTAGCTCAGCATTGTTACCTTCTAAGCGAACAACAACTGGTACAGTTACGTTTACTTCTTGAACTGCTGCAATAATTGCTTCAGCAATCATGTCACAACGAACGATACCACCGAAGATGTTGATTAAAACACCTTGTACAGAAGTATCAGCAAGAATAATTTTGAATGCTTCGATTACACGCTCTTTAGTCGCACCGCCACCAACATCTAGGAAGTTAGCAGGCTGACCACCATAAAGCTTGATAATGTCCATCGTTGCCATTGCAAGACCAGCACCATTCACCATACAACCGATGTTACCTTCTAAAGCAACATAGTTAAGGTCAAATTCAGATGCTTTTAATTCACGCTCATTTTCTTGAGATTTATCACGCAAAGCTGCAACTTCTGGCAAACGGTAAAGCGCATTAGAGTCAATACCTACTTTCGCGTCTACACATAAAATTTCGCCATTTTCACGAACTGAAAGTGGGTTAATTTCAAATAAAGCAAAATCATTTTCTACAAATGCTTGGTAAGCAGCAGACATAATTTTAACAAATTGACCGATTTGTTTATCTTTCAAACCAAGAGCAAATGCAACTTCACGTGCTTGGAATGGTTGTAAACCTACTAATGGATCAACTTCAACTTTAATAATTTTTTCAGGTGTTTCTTCAGCAACTTTCTCGATTTCTACACCACCTTCGGTAGAAGCCATGAAAGTAATACGACGGCTAGAACGATCTACAACCGCGCCTAAGTAAAGCTCACGCTCAACTGGATAGACATCTTCTGCAACAATAATGCTGTTAACAGGCTGACCATTTGCATCTGTTTGATACGTTACAAGACGAGTACCAATAATATTGTTAGCAAATTCGATAACATCTTCTTTTGATTTTGCAACTTTTACGCCACCAGCCTTACCACGACCACCAGCATGTACTTGCGCTTTCATTACCGCGAATTTACCACCAAGCTGTTCAAACGCAGCTACTGCTTCATCTGCATTTGTTGCCAAAATACCTTCTTGTACTGGCATGCCATATTTTTTTAATAACGCTTTAGCTTGATACTCATGTAAGTTCATTTAATTACCTACTACGTTGTTTATTGTGACGCGACCTAGATATTCTTAACACTAGGACACTACATTATGAGACGACGACTGTCTTATAAACCAATCGTCTTCATTCAAAAAAGTGTGGCGAACCACACTTTTTGTTTTTATTTGCGCTTACGTTGAATCGCGTGGATTGCACGACCATCAACTGAAAGTGCAGCTTCATGTACAACTTCAGAGAACGTTGGATGACCAAAAGTCATCAACTGTAAATCTTCTATAGAAGAAACAAACTCAAGTGCGATCATACCCTGATGAACGATGTCTGATGCATTAGGACCGACAACGTGCATACCCAAAAGACGATCTGTTTTTGCGTCAGCAACGAATTTAACAAAACCAGCTGTATCACCAGCAGCTAATGCACGACCATTGACCGCAAACGGGAATTGACCTGCTTTAACTTCGTGACCTTTTTCAGCAGCTTGTTCTTCAGTTAAACCTACCCAAGCAGCTTCTGGATGCGTGTAAATAACACTAATAATAGTGTCATAATTTACTTGAGCAGCATGACCATGGATACGCTCAACTGCCATCACGCCTTCTTCCATTGCTTTATGAGCAAGCATTGGACCACGAACTAGATCACCGATTGCATAAACGCCTTCAACAGATGTTTGGCACTGATCATTTACATCAACTAAACCACGTTCAGTGAGTTTAATACCTGAATCTTCTGCCAATAGACCTTCTGCATAAGCCTTACGACCTACACAAACGATTAATTTGTCAAATACTTGCTCTTTATCTTCGCCAGCTTGGTTATATTTAACAGTCACTTCACGACCATTAACCTCTGTACCAGAAACTTTTGCACCAATACGAATATCTAAACCTTGTTTCTTCAAGATTTTTTGAAATTCTTTAGACAGTGCTTTATCAGCCATTGGAAGGAAAGCATCTAATGCTTCAAATACAACAACTTCCGAACCAAGACGACGCCATACCGAGCCTAACTCTAAACCGATAACACCTGCACCGATAACACCAAGACGTTTTGGAACTTCCGGGAATTTCAAAGCACCAGTTGAGTCAACAATCAAATCTTCATCAACAGGAGCTACAGGGATATTTACAGGTACTGAACCAGTCGCAAGAATGACATACTTAGGTTCTAAAACTTGTACTTCACCGTCAAATGGCGTGAATTCAACTTTTTTACCAGCAAGTAATTTACCAGTACCTTGTAACCACTCGATACCATTACCTTTAAGTAATTGAGCAACACCACCAGTCAATTGATCAACAACTTTGTCTTTGCGAGCTAACAAAGTATCTAAATCAAATTTAACTTCACCAGTCGTGATACCGTGTTCAGCAAGTTCATGAACTGTTGCTTCGTAACGATGAGAAGAGTCAAGCAATGCTTTAGAAGGGATACAACCTACGTTCAAACATGTACCACCCAAAGATGGTTTACCGTTGTGAATACGCTTTTCGATACATGCAACTTTAAAACCTAGTTGCGCAGCACGGATTGCTGCTTCGTAACCACCAGGTCCACCGCCAATAACAACAAGATCAAACTGTTGAGACATTTTTATCTCCAATCAATCTCCCTAAATCCCCTTTTGATTAAGGGGATTGAACTTTCTTAATTAAAGAAAAGTTAGGGATGATTTTTAAATAATAAGTTATAGGTCAAGAATAAGTTTAGCTGGCTCTTCTAACAATTCTTTAATTGTTACTAAGAAACCTACTGCTTCTTTACCATCAATTAGACGGTGGTCATATGAAAGCGCTAAGTACATCATTGGCAAGATTTCAACTTGTCCATTTACCGCCATAGGACGTTCTTGGATTTTATGCATACCAAGAATCGCTGTTTGTGGCTGGTTTAAAATAGGTGTTGAAAGTAATGAACCGAAAGTACCACCATTAGTAATAGTGAATGTACCGCCAGTCATTTCTTCGATCGATAATTTTCCTTCACGTGCTTTAGCAGCATATGCAGCAATACCACCTTCTACTTCAGCATAGTTCATACGATCAGTATCACGAAGGATTGGCACAACTAAGCCACGATCAGAAGAAACTGCTACACCGATGTCATAGAAGCCGTGATAAACAATATCATCACCATCAATCGACGCATTTACAGCTGGATAGCGTTTTAAAGCTTCTGTTGCTGCTTTAACAAAGAAAGACATGAAACCTAAACGAGCTCCATGGCGTTTTTCGAAAGCATCTTTATATTGCTTACGCATTTCCATGATCGGCTTCATGTTAACTTCATTGAATGTTGTTAACATTGCAGTTTGTTGTGTAGCCGCCAATAAACGCTCAGCAACACGCTTACGTAAACGTGTCATTGGAACACGTTTCTCGATACGTTCACCTACAGCAACGCTTAACGGCTGAACTGAAGCAGCTGGTTTATGATTTGCAACGTCTTCTTTAGTGATACGGCCACCACGACCAGTACCTTGTACGTCAGCAGCATTGATACCTGTTTCAGATAATGCTTTACGTACAGCAGGGGCTTGGTTTTGATCAACAGCTTGAGTTGGTGCAGCCGCAGCTGGAGCAGATGCCACAGGAGCCGCTGCTACTGGTGCAGCAGCTTCAGGAGCAGCCGCAGAAACAGCACCAGCTTCAAATTGAGCAATTACTTCATCAGAAAGAACTGTATCGCCTTCACCTTTGATGATCGCAACTAAGCTACCATCAGCTGGAGCAACCACTTCTAAAACAACTTTATCGGTTTCAATGTCACAGATCACTTCATCACGTGATACAGGTTCACCTACTTTTTTATGCCAAGTTGCGATCGTACCGTCAGCAACTGACTCTGGGAATACCGGTGCTTTAATTTCGGTTGCCATTATTTAGAATCTCCTGATTGTTCAGCTTCAATTGCAAGTGCGTCATTGACGAGCTGAGCTTGTTGTTTTGCATGCAAGTACGGTGAGCCACAAGCAGGTGCGGCCGATGCTTCACGTCCAGCATAGCTAATACGAATTTGTTTACCTGATTTAAGAACGTCTTCATACAAACGAGGAACGATAAATAACCAAGCGCCTTGGTTCTTAGGTTCTTCTTGCGCCCAAACAAGTTCTTGAATGTTTGGATATTGAGCCATAACTTCAGCTAAACGCTGTTCTGGATATGGATATAACTGTTCAATACGAACAATCGCAATATGGTTTAAACCAAGCTCACGACGTTTTTCGAGTAAATCGTAATAAACCTTACCACCACAAAGAACTAAACGAGTAACGTCAGCTTTGTTGATTTGATCGACTTCATCAATCACTGTTTGGAATGAACCATTTGCTAATTCATCTAAAGTTGAAGTCGCTAATTTATGACGTAGCAATGACTTTGGTGACATCACAATCATTGGCTTACGAATAGGACGAACCGCTTGACGACGTAAAGCATGGAAAATCTGTGCTGGTGTTGTAGGAGTCAATACTTGCATATTGTCTTCAGCACACAATTGTAAGAAACGCTCTAAACGTGCAGATGAATGCTCAGGACCCTGACCTTCATAACCATGTGGTAACAACATAGTTAAACCACATACGCGCTCCCACTTGGTTTCACCAGAAGCAATGAATTGGTCAATCACGACTTGCGCACAGTTTGCGAAGTCACCAAATTGTGCTTCCCAAACGATCAAGCTCTTCGGTAGAGTGGTTGCATAACCATATTCAAAAGCAAGCACAGCTTCTTCTGATAATAAAGAGTCATACACCGCAACACGTGGCTGATTTTCTTTAATGTGACACAACGGGATGTAAACAGAACCATCAACTTGGTTATGTAGTTTCGCATGGCGGTGAGAGAATGTACCACGCCCAACGTCTTCACCCGTAATACGTACTAGGAAGCCATCGTCCAGCAAAGATGCATACGCCAATGTTTCAGCAGCACCCCAGTTCAGTGGCATTTCACCTGTTTGCATTTTGATGCGGTCATCAATAACTTTTTGTACTTGGCGTTGTAATACAAAACCTTCAGGTAATGTATTCATTGTTTTGCCAAGTTCTTTTAAGCGATCAATGTTAAAGCTCGTATCCCAAACATCTGTATATTCATGACCTAGATATGGTGTCCAATCCACAAACATTTTTTTGTTTGGTTCACGTACTAATGCATTAGCAACATGGTTGCCCGCTTCTAAATCAGAACGATAACCTTCAACCATTTGATCAGCGCTTGCACGATCAAGGACTTTCTCTTGAACCAATTGATCAGCATAAAGCGTACGTGTAGTCGCTTTTTTATTAATCACTTGATACATCAACGGTTGAGTTGCAGATGGTTCATCTGCTTCGTTATGACCACGACGACGGTAACAGAACAAATCAATCACAACGTCTTTGCGGAATTCATGACGGAAATCATGTGCAAGTTGTGTTGCAAAAATTACAGCTTCAGGATCATCACCATTCACATGGAAAATTGGTGACTGAATCATTTTTGCTACGTCAGTACAGTATTCTGTAGAACGTGTATCGCGCGGATCTGAAGTCGTGAAACCAACTTGGTTATTAATAACGATATGAACTGTACCACCGACTGTATAACCACGTGTTTGTGACATTTGGAAGGTTTCTTGGTTAACACCTTGACCTGCAAATGCCGCATCACCGTGAACAATCACAGGAAGAACATCGTCACCACCAATATCTTTACGACGTACTTGACGAGCACGTACCGAACCTTCGACTACTGGTCCAACAATTTCTAAGTGCGATGGGTTAAATGCTAATGCTAAGTGAACCTCACCACCAGGCGTCATCACATTTGAAGAGAAACCTTGGTGATACTTAACATCACCAGAACCTTTTTTGTGTAGGCTCTTCCCTTCAAACTCACCAAATAAGTCGGCTGGGTTTTTACCCATAATGTTGACTAAAACGTTGAGACGACCACGGTGTGGCATACCAATCACAACTTCTTTACAACCAACACTACCTGCACGCTGAATGATCTCATTCATCATTGGAATAAAAGACTCACCGCCTTCCACACCAAAACGCTTAGCACCTACGAATTTTGTACCTAAATACTTTTCTAAGCCTTCTGCCGCAGTCAAACGCTCTAAAAAGCCTTTTTTCTGATCAGCTGAGAAATTAAATTTCCCACGAGCACCTTCTAAACGCTGTTGAATCCAACGTTTTTCTTTAGTGTCGACGATATGCATGTATTCTGCACCAATTGAGGTACAGTAAATTGCTTCCATTGCCTCAATCATTTCCGACAATGTAGCTTCTGCTTTACCAATCGCGAGATTACCTGTATTGAATACAGTATCAAGATCAGATTTTGTTAAACCATGTGCAGATAAATCGAGGTCAGGAACGTCTTCACGTTTCGCAAGACCTAATGGATCGAGTTTAGCTTTTTGATGACCACGGTTACGATAAGCAGCAATGAGTTGTAGTACACCAATTTGACGACGCTCATGCTCTGTGCTCACAGCACTTTGAACTACAGGTTGAATTCGGCTTGAATTACGACCCAAAAGCAGGAATTGTTCACGCACACTACCGTGTGGTTGATCCCCTTTAGGATATTTGTCGAAATATTCACGCCAATCCTCTGACACTGAGGTTGGAGATGTTAGATACTGTTCGTAAAGCTCTTCAATATACGCTGCACTATCAGCGGAAAGTTCAGTGTCAAGACGCAGTGCGTCAGCAACTTCTTGCATTTTTGGACCCATTTCCTATTGCAAAAAATAATACAGGCTGCCTTTTAAGCAGACCCATGATTCATAGTATCGAATTGGTAACAAGACACTACTACCCAAGATCATCCAACCTTAGGACATTATCACTACACATCAGGAGTATTCCTTTTGATGTAACAAATCAGTCACGCACCCATAAACAAGGCGCGCAACTCATTCTTATACTCGACGACATCGAGCAATTTTTTGCAAATCATTTTAGAAAAATTAACTAAATTTTTAACTTTTCTAAATTGACTTTGACTGAATAATCTGCATAAATCTTTTGTGAATATCTCCTGTATAACTTAAGGAATATCCTAATTTTTTGCTTTCAGTCGTTGGCAGAAATCCTAACATGTTATCAAGCTTGGATTGATTTTTTTGACACATACCATCCATAAATCAGCGAAATACACACATCAAATTATAATCTAATATAGCGCCCTTTCAAAAAAAGTTGCACTCTTATCGACCAAAGTTAAAGATTTTCTACAAATCTCGCACAAACTCTAAGCACAGTGCTCAAAAATGAATCAACGCAAAGCAATTGATCAACTTTTCTAATTCTTTTTATCTACATAAGTAATAAGCAGACCAGCATCCTTGTAGCACAAAACATACTTTTATGACGCAAATAAAAAAACGGAAGCTTTTTTCAAAACTTCCGTTTCTTCTACAGGAAAACCGAATTAACCAGCTTGATCCAATAGCATATTACGAATGTGGCCAATTGCCTTAGTTGGGTTTAACCCTTTTGGACATACAGACACACAGTTCATGATTCCTTTACAACGGAATAATGAGAATGGGTCATCCAAACGTGCCAAACGCTCTTGAGTAGCCGTATCACGCGAATCGATAATAAAACGATAAGCATTTAACAGTGCAGATGGTCCCAAGAACTTGTCAGGGTTCCACCAGAACGATGGGCATGAAGTTGAACAACATGCACATAGAATACATTCATACAAACCATCAAGATGTTCACGATCTGCTTGAGATTGCAAACGCTCTTTCGCAGGAGCTGGCTGATTGTTGATCAAGAATGGCTGAATTTTATTGTATTGATCGTAGAATTGATTCATATCTACAACCAAGTCTTTTACAACTGGTAAACCAGGTAAAGGACGAATTACAATTTTTTCAGGCAAGTCATTCAAGTTCCACAAACATGCCAAACCATTTTTACCATTAATGTTCACACCATCAGAACCACAAATACCTTCACGGCAAGAACGGCGGAATGTTAATGTTTCATCCTGAACTTTTAATGCAAGTAACGCATCAAGCAACATACGGTGCTTGTCAGTTAACTCCAACTTAAAAGTTTGCATGTATGGCGCTTTATCCTTATCAGGATCATAGCGGTAGATTTCGAATGTACGAGTACCTCTACTCATCTTTGTTCTCCCGATTAGAATGTACGTGGTTTAGGTTCAATAGCTTCAACCGTTAATGGATTGAAACGTACTGGTTTATATTCAAGACGATTGTCCGAAGAATACCATAACGTATGTTTCATCCACTCATCATCACGACGACCATAAGAGTAAGTCGGATGATCTGGAGCCAATTCATAATCAACAACGGTATGCGCACCACGACATTCTTTACGTGCAGCAGCAGAAATCAAGGTTGCTTTAGCAACTTCATACAAGTTTTCAACTTCTAATGCTTCAATACGTGCAGTATTGAATACTTTAGATTTGTCTTTCAAATGAATGTTACGAACACGTGATTCAATCGCAAGAATTTCTTTAACACCTTTATCAAGTAATGCTTGTGTACGGAATACACCAGCATGATCTTGAACGATGTCACGAATTACATCAGCAACTTCTTGCGCATTTTCGCCAGATGTAGATTCATCCAACTTACGTACACGTGCCAATGTGCTTTCTAACACATCGTTTGGTAATGGAGCATAATCATCACCATGGTGTTTAGTCACATAATCAATAATGTGTTCACCAGCAGCTTTACCAAATACAACAAGGTCAAGCAACGAGTTAGTACCTAAACGGTTTGCACCATGAACAGATACACATGAGCACTCACCGATTGCATAGAAACCTTTAACTGGTTTCACATAATCACGTGTGCCTTTATATGTATATTGTTTTGTATCTTTATCATAATGAGCAGAGAATTCACCCTCTTCAACACCATGAGGTACAACAACTTGACCATGGATATTCGTTGGAATACCACCCATTTGATAATGGATCGTTGGTACTACAGGAATTGGCTCTTTAGTACAGTCAACGTTCGCGAATTTCTTACCAATCTCAAATACTGATGGTAAACGCTTCATGATTGTATCAGCACCCAAGTGTGTCATATCTAATAGGATATAATCACCTTTTGGACCACAACCACGACCTTCTTTAATTTCTTGGTCCATAGAACGAGATACGAAATCACGTGGAGCCAAGTCTTTTAAAGTCGGTGCATAACGTTCCATGAATGGTTCGCCGTCTTTGTTGCGAAGGATACCACCCTCACCACGACAACCTTCAGTTAACAATACACCAGCGCCCGCAACACCCGTTGGGTGGAATTGCCAGAATTCCATATCTTGTAATGGAATACCTGCACGAGCAGCCATACCCAAACCATCACCAGTATTGATGTAGGCATTGGTAGATGCACGGTAAACACGGCCAGCACCACCTGTAGCAAATAATGTTGCTTTTGCTTGGAATACTGCGATGTTACCTGTTTCTTGATCAATTGCAGTTACACCAAGTACATCACCTTCTTCGTTACGAATTAGATCTAATGCAATCCATTCAACAAAGAATTGAGTACCCATTTTTACGTTGCTTTGATACAACGTGTGTAGTAGTGCATGACCAGTACGGTCAGCTGCAGCACAAGCACGTGGAACTGCTTTTTCACCGTAGTTTGCAGAGTGACCACCAAATGGACGCTGATAAATCGTACCATCTTCGTTACGGTCAAACGGCATACCTAAATGCTCTAACTCATAAACAACTTTCGGTGCTTCACGAGTCATAAACTCAATCGCATCTTGGTCGCCTAACCAGTCAGAACCTTTTACTGTGTCGTAGAAATGATAATGCCAGTTATCTTCTTGCATATTTCCTAACGATGCACCAATACCACCTTGAGCGGCAACTGTATGCGAACGTGTTGGGAATACTTTGGTTAATACAGCAACTTTCAAACCTGCTTGAGCAAGTTGGTAAGCAGCACGCATACCAGAACCACCACCACCAACGATAACTGAATCGAATGATAGGGTTTGAATATTTGAATAATTTTCTTTAGGGGTAGTTGCCATGATCTCTTCCTATCAATTTGCCCAGAAAATCTGGATACCCCAGATTGCGTATACGAACACTGAAATAATGACAGCAGAAGTTAACACAAGGCGTAAACCTGAAGCCGAAGGACCCATTTGACGTGTCGTTACATAATCTGTAAAGACTTGCCACATACCAATCCAAGCGTGCGCAACAAGCGATAACACAGCTAACAATGAGAAAATTTTCATTGGAAGCGTTAGCATAAAGCCAGCCCATTGCTCATAACCGAATCCACTATTGCATAGGATCCAGCCAAACATAACGACAGTATAAGCAGCTAAAACTACAGCTGATACACGTTGGATATACCAATCGCGAGAACCTGAACCCGTTAAACCTGTAGCACTTTTCATTAGAACATAATCCATACAAAAGCTGCGACAATACCGATCACAGATAAGATCAACGAAACTGTAGCTGCAATACGACCACTTTGTAATTCCTCAGCAAAACCAAGGTCAGCAAGTAGATGTTTAATACCTGCAATAAAATGGAAGATTAAGCCTGCTACAAATACCCATACGATGAAACGTACTAAGATATTTCCGAAAACGACATTTTTTACGTAGTCAAATCCTTCTGGTGAAGATAGAGATTTATCCAAAATCCACAAAAGAACAGCGACTAATAAGAAAACGATTACACCAGATAGACGGTGTAGAATTGATGCAATAGCCACGGGTGAGCGTAAATTTACCGCTAACACCTGACCCATGGACAAATTGACAGGTCTGTTGCTTTTCACAGCGGGCATCCTGTAGGTAGAAACTCCAACTGGAGTTTGTTTGAATTAATTCAAAGGAAAGCTGGCATTGTCAGGCAAGCACAGCACATGCCTAACCTATATAACGACAACGAATTATAAAACGTGAAATATCAAAATACAAACAATCAGCTTTCTCTTTAGTCGAAAAAAGCCTTAAATAAGAATCATTCACAAAAATAAGCAAGAAAAATCAATAAACCCACCATACAAAAATTACATAAAATATTGATTTTTAAAAATATTACATCAAATACAATTTATTATTTTTATTTTTAAATTTCGAATATATTCGTTCAAAATCATTAAGAAATTATTAAAGCATCATACTAAAGTCATATATTTGGATCGATTATTTATATACTCAGAAATAATACCCCTCATTTTAATATTAAATATAACTAAGCAATAATCTATCAAGCAAAGATGATTTTAGTTAAAAATTAGTCATTTTTTAATCAGTTGATCGCACCATAATAGAACAAATAAAAATTCCTTTATTTTTCAATCAACATTTTTTTTAATGATAATTTAAATCTAAGGCATGAGAAATATAGGGTTTTGGCATTTTATTTCAAAAAATTTTAAGAATCTATAAATTAAAAAGTGTTAAAAATTTACTTACAATTGTACTGATGCTTCATTTTTTTTCTGCACCTAAAACATGATTTGACATATTATACTCGACCGGTGCTGTGATTTTACTCAATTTTCCCGTTGATACTGAATGACTAATTGACTGTGATAACGTCATTTTTTATCCCTAAGTATAATTGACAAAATTTTAGTAGCCACTAATCTTATAGCAAATTTTGACACCGTCTGATTCGCACATGACAAGATTAGGATTTCGAGTCAGATAATCATTCACCAGGACAGGAGATCTATTGAATGTCTGCAGCAACTGGCAAAAAAGCCGTATTACAGCTTGATGGCAAAGAAATTGAATTACCAATTTACAGCGGCACATTGGGCCCAGATGTAATTGACGTTAAAGATGTATTAGCATCAGGTCACTTTACTTTCGATCCTGGTTTTATGGCGACAGCGGCTTGCGAATCTAAGATCACATTCATTGACGGTGACAAAGGTGTTTTATTACACCGTGGTTATCCAATTGATCAATTAGCGACTCAAGCAGACTACTTAGAAACTTGTTATTTATTATTAAATGGCGAGCTTCCAAATGCTGAACAAAAAACTGAATTTGATGCAAAAGTACGTAACCACACTATGGTTCACGACCAAGTAAGCCGTTTCTTCAATGGTTTCCGTCGTGATGCTCACCCTATGGCGATCATGGTTGGTGTAGTTGGTGCTTTATCTGCGTTCTATCACAACGGTTTAGACATCGAAGATGTTAACCACCGTGAAATCACTGCAATTCGTTTAATCGCGAAAATCCCTACGCTTGCAGCGTGGAGCTACAAGTACACCGTAGGTCAACCATTCATTTACCCTCGTAATGATTTAAGCTACGCAGAAAACTTCTTACACATGATGTTTGCTACGCCTGCTGATCGTGACTACAAAGTAAATCCAGTTCTTGCGCGCGCAATGGACCGTATTTTCACGCTTCATGCTGACCACGAACAAAATGCATCGACTTCTACAGTTCGTCTTGCTGGTTCTACTGGTGCAAACCCTTATGCATGTATCTCTGCTGGTATCTCTGCACTTTGGGGACCTGCTCACGGTGGTGCGAACGAAGCTGTACTTAAAATGTTAGATGAAATTGGTAGCGTTGAAAACGTTGCTGAATTCATGGAAAAAGTAAAACGTAAAGAAGTGAAGCTTATGGGCTTCGGTCACCGCGTTTATAAAAACTTTGACCCTCGCGCTAAAGTAATGAAGCAAACTTGTGACGAAGTTCTTGAAGCATTAGGCATCAACGATCCACAATTGCAACTTGCTATGGAACTTGAGCGTATTGCATTGAACGACCCGTACTTCGTAGAGCGTAAGCTTTACCCGAACGTAGACTTCTACTCAGGTATCATCTTAAAAGCGATTGGTATCCCAACAGAAATGTTTACTGTAATTTTCGCTCTTGCACGTACTGTTGGTTGGATCAGCCACTGGTTAGAAATGCACAGCGGTCCTTACAAAATCGGTCGTCCGCGTCAGCTTTATACTGGCTCGACTCAACGCGATATCAAACGTTAATTTTCAACAGAATCTTAATGTTAAAAAAGCTGCCTGATGGCAGCTTTTTTTATTAGATACTTAATTTATAAAATAAATTAACGTCCCCACTCTACGTCTTTCGCATAAGGTTCTACCATTTTGATACGCTTCACATTCTCTTTTTCAATTTGAGTTAAACGTGAATCCACATTGGTAAAACACGGCATGTACCAATCATAATCAGCAAATGTAGCAGCCCAACTTTTATTCTGGAATGCATACCCATGGCGTGCATAGATTTCATTACGCATATATTGCAACTCACCTAAAGCAACTTGTAGATCTGAATCTTTTAATAATTTACGCGATGCTTCTGGATAGTTACCTTCATCTTTTGCATAGTTACACTGCTGTGCTTTCAAGCTAAAAAACTTTGGTTTAACTGTTTTACTACTGGGTAACCATTGTGCATCAATCACTGTAGCATTATTTTTATAATCTAAAATGAACTGACCAAAGGTAGCACCTTGTCCTAATTCATTCAAAGTTGCTTTATAAACTGAGCCACTTTTTTGAAGACTTCCCTTAAATCTAGTTTGCTTACCATTTAACAAACTATACCCTGTGAGTTGATCTCCTTTCTGTTGAAAGAACAAAGAAATTTTTTGTTCATCGTTATACAATCCTGTCCAAGATGAGGCGAGCTGTGGAGTTTGGGCAAAACTCAAGTTACAACCTGTTAAAGCAGCTGTAAAAGTTAAAAACTTAACTAATTTATTCATATTTCTATGCTCATCAAATATAAAGTTATTGCATTTATTCTTAGTCAATCATGATAACAGCGATCAATGATATGTGGAAAATTCTAAATCCCCTTACTCGACTTATAACCACATTCATTTTCTTTTACTTATTTATATTGATGGTAGGAATTTGTATTCAATATTTTCCTTGGTCAAATCAATCTAATTTTTTAGTTCTAAAGCAAGATGTCGTCCTGACTCAGCCTTGGCGCATCGCCTTCCAAATTCATGTCTTAACGAGCAGTTTTGTTCTTTTAGCTGGCTTTACTCAATTTTCACAATATATTCGTAAAAAATTTAGTCTTGTTCATCGTTATGCAGGTTGGATTTATATTGTTTCGACTCTAGGTTTTGCACTACCGAACGGTTTGATATTGGCGGTGTATGCCAATGGCGGCTTCAGTACCCAATTGTGTTTTATTTTACTAGGACTACTTTGGGGAGTCAGCACTTTAATTGCGCTTTATTTTGCGATTGGGAAACAATGGTTTCGACATCGTGACTGGATGATAAGAAGTTTTGCTTTAGCTTTATCTGCCTTGAGTTTAAGAACATGGAAACTCGTGTTATACGAACTACAACCGCACATTGACTGGCTCACACCAATCCACATATATCAACTAGAAGCATGGCTAGGTTGGACGATTAATTTATTGATTGCAGAAGTTATTATTTACTATATCAACCACAAAAGAATTTAGATTTCATCTTCTTCTAATGTCCGTAACAAATTCGAACTAATCCCATCGGCACGAAGCCAAGCCAGTTCATAACTCGCTTTCGCTAAAGCCAATACTCTTCTCTCGAATTCATCCCATACAGGCTTCACTTGTGCATCCACAATCCCCAGACCACTTTCCTGAGCTAAGTACTTATTTTTTTCGCATATCTTTAATGCATGATAAAGCTTGCGACCTTTCGTTGCCGTATCTAATACTCGAATCCGCTTATTATGAATAAAGTCCTCTACCTGTTGCATATTTGCATGAGGTAACAAAGGCACAAGAATTTGATCAAGTTGTGCATCTAAACGTTGCCAAACTGTAAGTCGCTGTTCTGGTGTATATGTATTCCAATGAATTACTTCATGATTAAAACGGCGACATCCTCGGCACACCAAATCACCAAATACCGTTGAACAACGCCCTGCACATGGGGTCAATGATGGGATTCGACGATCATTACTCAAAACACATTCCTCTAAAACCATATCAATTTTATGGTTTTCTCGCTTATTTTCAAATTTCACGCTAAAATACGCGCCTTGATTTTCCTATCTTAATACATTTGGAGTTATCCATGAACGCTACTGTAGAACAGCTTGCACCTGTAGAACAGCAAGCGACCAATAATTGGGTTGTTGCGGCACTATATCAATTTAAAGAAGTTTCAGATGCAGCGGATCTGCAACAGCGTCTTTTAACACTAGTGAATAGCATCAATTTATGTGGAACTCTGATTGTTGCACCAGAAGGAATCAACGGTACTGTCGCTGGTGATCGCACAGCAATTGATACTGTACATCAATTTTTGCTGAACGAAGGTTTCAACGAAATGGAATATAAAGAGTCTTTTAGCTCTGATAAACCATTCCGCAAAATGAAAATTAAACTCAAAAAAGAGATCGTAACTTTAGGTGTAGAAGTTAAACCCCGTGATCTAGTCGGTCATTACCTCGACCCTAAAGAGTGGAATGAGTTAATTAGCCGTGATGATGTGATTTTAATCGACACACGTAATGACTATGAATATAAAGCAGGCACGTTTAAGGGTGCAATTGATCCTAAAACTGAAACTTTTCGTGAGTTCCCTGAATACGTAAAGCAAAACTTAGAACAACACAAAGATAAGAAAATCGCCATGTTCTGTACAGGTGGTATTCGTTGTGAGAAATCAACATCATTACTCTTACAAGAAGGATTTAATGAGGTATATCACCTTAAAGGCGGTATTCTTAAATATCTAGAAGAAACCCCAGCAGAAGAAAGTTTATGGGAAGGTGAATGTTTCGTATTTGATGGCCGCACCGCAGTAACACATGGTGTTGAAGAAGGCGAAAATATTAAATGTCATGCATGTGGCTGGCCTCTTACTAAAGAAGAAGCTGAATTACCTAGCTATGAACATGGAGTTTCTTGTGTTTTCTGTATTGATAAAACTACAGAAAAACAAAAAGAAGGTTTCCGCATGCGCCAATCACAAATTGCAGCAGCAAAACGCAAACGTCTGTAAATAGTAAAAAGCTATCAAAAAATGAATGTTAATTAATTAAGAACTTAACAGTCCAATTGATGTCTAATAATACTTACATTCAGACCAATTTAAGTCAAATATAAGGAAAAGTAGATTGTTTTCAATCTACCTTTCCTTAACTAATAAAGATCACATCAAAAGTTAGCTTTTTTAGGTAAGCTATCTTGTGAGAACTAATTTAAGATATATTTCTTTATTCTCAGGCACGCACTCTAGTTGTTGAACAAACCAAAGGCTCTCCCTTTTCGTTACCCGCAGTTACACCATTAATTTGTCCATCAGGCAAGAGTGAGATTGCAACATTATATAAAACATCATCCAAGGAAGACGAAACAGGATTAGAGGCTACAAACATAACACCAACAGAACTTTTCGAAAGAATCTCATCCTCCTCCTCTCCATTGATAAATGCCGATATAGTCAACTTACCATTACTGACCGTGAGTGTACTTCCTGATTTTGTTAAAATACACTTTTCACCAAAAGGGGTAATTAGTTGATCTTCTTTAAAATCTGGCAATACATTTGAAGCACAATAATTGTACCTTTCAATCATGCCTGAGTCATATTGTTGGCACGCTGCTGTATTTACAATAATGTTTAATGGGTTAATCACTACTTTATCTGATTTAGCAGGTAGTTGTGTTAGATTACCATCTTTCACTAAAGTTAATAAGGCATTGTAGTTCTCAATAGTATTGCTACCTTGAATTGCTTCAAACAAGGCTTGGATAGCTAAATGGAGAGGATTTGCTGTTTTTATTTCAGTAGTAAAAAGATCGGTTTTACTGTCTAGCGAATACTCTTTTTTAATCAATTCAGCAACTAAAGCCGCATTTGCTGATTTTAACTTTTCCTCAGTCATCATTCCTGATTGATACCAAGTATTAGGCAATTGCATACTGGCATAAGTAATAGTCAAATCTGTTAATGGATTAATGTTAACACTTCCAGCTTGACTAATATAACTGTGATAGCTTTGCTCATTAGCTTTGACTTCTAAACGGCATGGAAATTTACTGCTATCTATCTGCCCTTGCCACTTGCCTTGAGCGTCAACTTTGACTTCATCTTTAAAACCAACACCATCTTTACAGTTTGCTGTCACATTCGAATTATTTAAAGTTGTAAAACCAAAGGCTGTCCCTGTAATCGAACTATAAGCAATTTTAGATTCATCAGAAGATTTATCTGCTTCGCTTGTATTGTTACCCTTCTCCCCTCCACAAGCGACCATTAGGACTGACATAATTAATAAACTGAACTTAATTGATGTTTTAGTATTTAATTTCATTAACTTACCCTAATATTTTTAAAATTTTTTAATTCAATTTCAGCAATTTCCGAAACTAACAAAATTATACATACCTTTCTGTTTATTTTTAAGTATTTATACCTACAAGAGGATTAAGAAACCATACCATGAGAAAAAAAATTTACTTTCTAGACTGTGTAGACTTAATGATTTAGTACATCTCAATTAACCAATCTATTGTTGTCAGCTGGATAAGTAAGAAATATTCTATCTAAATTGATCTTCGACTAAGAATGGTACTATGGGACTAGAAGACTGGGTCTTATCTGTGATGGAAAAGCTGGGATATTTGGGTATTGCATTCTTAATGTTTTTAGACAATATTTTTCCACCAATACCATCTGAAATTATTATGCCCTCTGCTGGTTATACAGCCTCTAAAGGTGATTTGACTTTAATTGGTGTCATTATTGCGGGCAGTACAGGATCTTTACTTGCTGCGATGGTGCTATATTGGATTGGTCGAAAAATTCCTGAGCAACGATTATTCATCTTTATAGAGCATTACGGAAAATTTCTAAGAATAAAAGTAAGTGATCTTGAAAAAGCATTAACTTGGTTTAACAAACATGGACATAAGATTGTTTTCTTTGGTCGTATGATTCCAGCTGTTCGCTCTCTCATAAGTATTCCAGCGGGTATGAGTAAAATGCCTTTTGGTAAATTCATGACCTACAGTGCCTTAGGAACGATTGTATGGACTACTTTTCTAGCCTACTTAGGTTATCACTTTAGTGAAAATCAAGCCTTGATGACTCTGATTATGCAACGTGTTGGTTATATTATTTTAGCTCTAGCTTTACTGTATATCATTTGGATTATTGCAAGAAAGTTCCAAAAAAATCATAAAGATAAACACTGAGACTTATTTTCAATTATTTTTATCTGAGACAAATTATGAAACATGAATTTTGGCATGACAAATGGAAAAAAAATGAAATTGGGTTTCATCTCAATCAACCGCATTCACTATTGGTTAAATATATTGACTCCTTAAACCTAGAGAAAAGCAATCGTATTTTCCTTCCATTGTGTGGGAAAAGCTTAGATATCCATTGGTTGTTAGCACAAGGTTATCATCTGATTGGAATTGATCTTAGTCCAATTGCAATCGAAGAATTAATATCCGAACTTGCTATTCCATTTACTGAAAGAAAACTAGAAAAATTAACTCATTATCATCATCCTCAAATTGATCTATTTGTTGGTGATTTCTTTGAATTGACTTCAAGCAATATTGGTAAAATTGATGCGATTTATGATCGAGCTGCTTTAGTCGCTTTACCTGAAGAAGTGCGAACAGATTATGCACAGCATTTGATGCAAATTAGCAATCAAGCAACTCAATTACTCATTAGTTTTGAATATGATCAAAGTGTGATGGCAGGTCCGCCTTTCTCTATTTCCCCTCAACAGCTTAAAGACTATTATTCCAAGCAGTACCAACTGAAATTACTTGAAAGTCAGACAGAGCTACTTAAAGGAAAGGTTGACGCTGAAGAAAAAATTTGGCTATTAAAGCCTTACTAAATGCATATCAACTTATTAAAACCACATTAAAAGCTGTGGTTTTAATTACTTATTATTTATAATGCACGTTCAAGTTGATTTAAAAAATAAAATTAACATATAGATTTAAATTACTTATAGACCCAGAACCAAATCATAAAGAGAAATCATAATGAAATATTATCTATGGATATTTACAGGTATTTATACACTCACACTACTTATTTTTGGATTATTGGCTTACTGGATAGATCTATCAAGTTCTACTACCGTACCGACATTAATTGCAGCAGGATTTTTTACGTCATGGATCTTTGTAAAACGCGAACAAAGAGTCCCCAATCCTCAAGAACGTAAACAACTAATTTTAGGATCAATTGCGAGTAACTTAATTATGAGTGCAATCCTCGTCGTGATCGCATTATTTTTTATTGCTCCTATTCAAACATCTATTGAGATTATTAAACACATTCCTATATGGCTTTGGATTTTGGTGACTGTATTTTTAATATTAGTTGAATATTTTATTTTTCATCTCAGCTATGGCTGGTATGCAAAGCAATGCCTTAAAGGACTTGAGAATAAAAAGCGTCTTAATTGAGATGTTTAGAACCAAGAATTAATTATTGCTAGAGAATTTAAATTGTGAGCTTTGCATTTCATCAATTAACCAGTTTTTGAAATGCATCTTACGAATATCATCTTCAAATGGAAGCTCAGATAACAAGTAATAAGCAGAACCATCTTGATAAACTTTTGTAAGTCTTTCAAGCATTTGATAGTCCATTTCACGTTCTACCATGTAGCCAGAAACAATCGTTGCACCCAATCCAGCCAATGCTGCTTCAATACATAGATAGAAGTGTTCAAGTGTTTCTGTATGCATCGAACTCAATTGTGGTTGATGTATCTTTTTAAAATGATGCCAAAGCTTGGCTCTCGATGCTGATATAAAGATATTTTTGGGAATGTCTAATCGATCTTTTTTCTTCACACAAAGCATATATTCATCAGCAATTTTCTCGCTATAAATCTGATTTGACCAAATAAAATCATCTCTTCTTAAAGCCAAATCAATTTGTTGCACATTAAAATCGACCTCACCTCCACCTGTGAGCAAACTGACCTCAATATCAGGAAACTTTTGTTTGAAATTTGCCAATCTTGGAATTAGCCATTTCATAGCTATCGTGGGCTCACAAGATAATATTAAATTTTTCTTCGTCTTATTCTTTTCTTTTAAATGAACTAAACAAGTTTCAATTTGTGGGAAAATCTGTTGGCAACACTCAAACAACACCTCACCATCCTGTGTGAGTTTTAGCATTCTCCCCTCACGAAAGAAAATTTCTATCCCTAGACTATCCTCCAAACTTTTTAACTGCTTACTCACCGCACTCTGTGTCACAAACAGTTTTTCCGCTGCTTCTGTAACACTCTGATAGCGAGCAACATAGTAAAAAAATTTAAGAGAATTCAATGACAAGCGCTCTATCATTCCAAATACTCATATATAAAATGAATTAACTTCATTTTTAACTATAGCAAATATATGAAAAATAAATGAATTAAGCTTAAATTTATTAATAAGTCACTTGCGTGAATGAAATACTAATCGTTTTATTGATTACGATTTTGGCAGTAGTCAGTCCAGGTGCTGACTTTGCCTTAATCACACGAAATAGTTATTTATACGGTCGTCTACAAGGTAGATATACAGCTTATGGAATCGCTTGCGGGGTTTGGATTCATGTTTTTTATAGTCTAATCGCCCTAAATTTTGTGCGCCATAGCATTCCTGGCGTTCTTCAATTTATACAATATCTTGGTGCATTTTATTTGATTTATATTGGTTATAAAACTTTCACTCACACGACTGCAAGTATACAAGAGACAAAAGTATATAACTCAAGAAGCAAATCATTTAAACAGGGATTTCTAACAAACGCTTTAAATCCAAAAACCATGCTATTTATTATGAGTTTATTTTCACAGGTGATGAATAATGGAAACAATACGTGGGTCTTGCTTGGTTACGGTATATTTATTTCAGCCGCTCATTTGATCTGGTTTCTTCTCATCGTTCAGTTTTGTTCTACACCAAACATTAGAAATAAAATCTTAGAGAAACAAATATTTCTTAATAAAGGTATTGGTTTGTTGCTGGTCTTATTAGGTGTCAGTTTAATATTTTCTCAAATATAAAACACTCAATCAAATCGATCAAAATATAAAATTCAGGGTATAAAAAACGCCCATTATTGGACGTTTTTTACATCAAATATCATCAACTTAATAAGCTGATAAATACAACATATTATGCTGGAGTATGATACATGAGATAGATTTCGTTCAGATTATCTGGAATTTCTTCTGCTAACTCATCCATCAATTGACCATTACGACGGAAAGACTCCATCTGAGGATCTTCTTCATCAATACCGCTGAAGACCATGATTGGTAAAGTTAAATCTACAAGTTGCTCTTCAAACTCAGGTGTAAACCAAGCATCCTCGTTCAAGAACATTGCATCAACGAAACCTACACTCCAATCACCCAAACTTGATTCAACGTCCGCTTCTTCGATTTCAAAAGGAAATTCGATTCCGTTTTCGTTTGCCAAGTCTTGTCTTAGAGACTCTAACCATAACTTAACTTGTTCAACGATTTCGCTAGGAACTTTCTTTTGATTATTATCAAAAAGTTCTTCTAACCAACGATCAAACTTTGGACCTACGGCTATTGCACACAGAAAACCATGAGTCGCTGCAAAATCCAGACCGTATTCGTTTTGATCACCGTCAAGATAATTACTCAATAAGTCTAAATCTAACGTACTCATTCTTTATCCAAATTTTAAAAATATTTCGTCAACAGCATAACATTTTAAGACTTAAAGTCTCAGAAATTTTGCTCAGTCTTCTTCGTCGAGATCATCGTCGTCGAAATCATAATCAAAATCTTTTAATTCTCGTTCTAAACGACGTTGAGCCAATAGATCATCAATCAAACGGCGCTTTTCTAATGATTCTTTGGCGCTGATTTTTCCTGATGACTCATCAAAACCAACATCATCATCGCCGTAGTTATCATCATCTAATTCAAAATCTGTAGAAGACACTAACACTACCTCTAACAATGAAAAATATAAATGGGTCTAGCCGCTATTTATCTTTCTTCAAATACCTTGTCAAGTTTTATTTAATTTTTTCGCTATAAATCGGTGATTTGTACTTTTTTTCAGCGCTTTTTTTGTGTATTTATAGATGGAGGGCAACAACAATGAAATATAATCACTTTCAATGGACTTGCTGCTTGAAAAAATAATACTCAACCCCATATCCAACAAACTACCGTGAAATCAAACCTATTTTTTTATTTAAGACAAACGGATCAAATCCAAAACATTCGACGTGAATTGTGCTATCATGCACGGTTTTTCACCGCCACAGATTCAACAAAGAGTAAGCAAAGATGAGCGATATGCATTCCCCTACTTCTCAAGTAGCGGCTCTGATTAGCCGAGGCAAAGAACAAGGTTACTTAACTTACGCTGAGGTTAACGATCATCTCCCGGACTCGATTACAGAAAGCGAACAGATTGAAGACATCATTCAGATGCTTCAAGACGTTGGTATTCCTGTGCATGAACGTGCGCCAGAAACTGACGATGCGATGTTTGGCGAATCGACTGAGGCTGCTGATGAAGTTGCAGAAGAAGAAGCTGCTGCAGTATTGGCTTCAGTTGAAAGTGAGCCTGGTCGTACGACTGACCCTGTTCGTATGTATATGCGCGAAATGGGTACAGTTGAACTTCTTACTCGCGAAGGCGAAATCAGTATTGCAAAACGTATCGAAGAAGGTATCCGTGACGTTTTACACTCGATCGCTTACTGGCCAAATGCTGTTGAAGTCGTTTTACAAGAATATAATGATTTTTTAACTGGCGAGCGTCGTCTTGCCGATATTCTTTCTGGCTATTTAGATCCAGAAACAGATGATGATATTCCAGAAGTACTGGAAGAAGAAGCTGTGCTTGAGGATGATGAAACTCCAGCAGCACCAGCAAAAGATGTAAAACTCGACGATGATGATGAAGATGAAGAGTCTGAAGGTGATGATGATTCTGAAGGTGATTCAGGTCCTGATCCAGAAGTCGCAAAAGTTCGTTTTACAGAATTAGAATCTGCTTGGAATGACACCAAAGCGATTATTGAAAAACACGGTCGTAGCAGCGAAGAAGCGAAAGCTGCGCTTGAATCTCTAGCAGCTGTGTTCATGATGTTCAAATTTACTCCACGTTTATTTGACATTATTTCAGAAATGATTCGTGGCACACATGATCAAATTCGTGCAAATGAACGTGAGATTATGCGTTATGCTGTACGTCGAGGCCGTATGGATCGCAATCAGTTCCGTACAACGTTCCCAGAGCAAGAATCAAATCCTGCTTGGTTAGATGAACAAATTGCTAAGGCACCTGCTGAAATCAAACCACACCTTGAAAAAGTTCGCCCAGATGTACTTGCATTCCAACAAAAGATTGCTGACATCGAAAAAGAACTAGATCTAAACGTGAAAGAAATTAAAGATATTTCTAAACGTATGGCCGTAGGTGAAGCAAAAGCCCGTCGTGCTAAGAAAGAAATGGTTGAAGCCAACTTACGTTTGGTAATTTCGATTGCGAAAAAATACACGAACCGTGGTTTACAATTCCTTGATCTTATTCAAGAAGGTAACATTGGTTTGATGAAAGCCGTAGATAAGTTTGAATACCGTCGTGGTTATAAATTCTCGACTTACGCTACGTGGTGGATTCGTCAGGCAATTACTCGTTCTATTGCCGATCAAGCGCGTACTATTCGTATCCCAGTACACATGATTGAGACGATCAACAAGATCAACCGTGTATCTCGTCAACTTCTTCAAGAAATGGGTCGCGAACCAACACCTGAAGAATTAGGCGAACGTTTAGAAATGGACGAAGTTAAAGTTCGTAAAGTACTTAAAATCGCAAAAGAACCGATTTCGATGGAAACACCAATCGGTGATGATGAAGATTCGCATCTTGGTGACTTCATCGAGGATTCAAACATCACTTCACCAGTGGATGCTGCGACCTCGGAAGGCTTAAAAGAAGCGACTCGTGAAGTACTTGAAAACTTAACTGAACGTGAAGCAAAAGTTTTGAAGATGCGTTTTGGTATTGATATGCCAACTGACCATACTTTAGAAGAAGTAGGTAAGCAGTTTGATGTAACGCGTGAGCGTATCCGTCAGATTGAAGCGAAAGCGTTACGTAAACTTCGCCACCCTTCTCGTTCTGAACACTTACGTTCATTCTTGGAAAACGACTAATATTGAGTGTGTTTTACTCAAAAATCAAAGCTCTAACAGCGCATTCTGTAGGCTTTGATTTAGGGGTTGAAGTCTAGTGCTTTGTCCCCATTATTGTATTAGATCATAAGCGCCTGCACTGATGCAGGCGTTTCAAATTAAGAGGTTGCTCATGTTAGACCGCACTCCTTCTCGTGAATTGCAAGAACATCTTTGGGTTTTCCCAATGGACTATCCAATCAAATTGATTGGTAATGCAGGGGATGAACTTCGAGTGGCTGTTGTTGATATTTTGCAGAAGCACTTCCCTGAGTTTGATGGTGAAACAGTTACTGTTCAAGCATCTCGCACAGGTAAATATCATTCTTTAACTGCGCAATTACGCTTTGAAGAATTAGAACAAGTTCATGCACTATATGCTGATCTTGCTGCCTGTCCATTAATTAAGACAGCGCTATAATCAAGGAATCCAAAATACGAAAGTGTTTTGGATTTTTTATGTGTGCAAATAAAACCTCTGATCAGTTAAACCATTCATAACACTTCTATATTATTCTTTCTTTTTCGATTTATGATTGCGAAATAGCTGATGAAAACGCAACGAATTTTACTATCATTATTTACGGTATTTATCCCATCTATCAGTGATGCGAAAACAGCAACTTTTTCTTGGCAAAATGAGCTATGTGAATATAAAGGAGTTTATGACACCAATAAATTCACAGTTAAACAATTAAATGACACGATTAAAATGATGCAATCACGTCATTCGACACAATTAAATAGTAAATCTTATGCCTTTCACCCAGATGACATTGCTAAGATCAATTTAATTGCAATTCAAGAAGAATACAAAGTACAGAAGGAAGCATTAAATAATTTACACCCCTTGCCTATTAAAGAATTTCAGCAACTCAAAAAAGAGCTTATTCAAAATCTAGATCAGGAATACCAACATAATTATTTGACAGCTCTCGCATTTACACAGCCTACGAAGTTACTCACTTCGACTTTTGCACCACAATGTTTAAACCAAGCCAAAGCTTTAAATGCACAAGATAAGCTATCACTGATTAACAATGCCAAACTTTCTCTGCAACGTGAAAATCAATTAGAGTTAAAATTAGGTAATGATCCACAATTTCTCATGAAACGCAGCAAAGATTTTGATATTAAATTAAAAAGCAAAAACGCAGTTCAATATGCCCAAATTCAACTCATTCGTGAGTGGTCGAATTGTGCAAATCCACATGAAACGACAAACGATCAGTTAGAGCAGATTTTCCGCAAAAAAGTATTTATTCAATCAAAGGAAGTTTATTGTGACGAACCTTGATAAACCATCCTTAATCATTCGATGTTTTCAGGATCTACAAGATTACACGACACGATTTGAAGCGATGAAAGATTTTACAACTCATCGTGATAAAACAACACCTGATGAGCTTTGGCTACTCCAACATCAAGATGTTCTAACTCAAGGACAAGCAGGTAAACCAGAACATATTCTCATGCATACTCAACTTCCTGTTGTGCATACAGATCGTGGTGGTCAAGTGACGTGGCATGGTAAAGGACAATTGGTTGCCTACTTCCTGTTTGATCTTAATCGTTTGAAATGGCATGTCAGAACTTTAGTTAGCTTCGCTGAACAAGCGATGATCGATTTACTCAAGAAATACGATATCAATGCTTATGCCAAACCAGATGCCCCAGGAGTCTATGTTGATGGACGTAAGATTGGGTCTTTAGGTTTTAAAATTAGAAGAGGAAGGAGTTATCACGGGCTTGCGCTAAATATTGATTGTGATCTTAGTGGTTTTCAAACCATTAATCCTTGTGGATACGCAGGTTTAGAAATGGTACGCTTACAAGACTTGCTTGAAGATTATCCAAATTTCGAGCAGCTCTGTAATGATTTCGTTGAATATTTTAAAAATGCAGATTTGTTTAATGACCTTGAAGTCAAATCTGAATAAATTACTTTTAAAATCTAGAGAAATAAATTAGAGTAAATACTCTAAATTTGCTTTTGCATAATTTTAACAAGGGATACGCAAGTGATTTCGACCAAAGCAGTGAAGCCCACTTTGCAATTTGCCTACGTAAAACTCATGATGGACGTTGTTGGTCGTGGTTTAGTAATGGCAAGCCAAGTGGACAGTGAAGTTCAAGAGGAAGTTTCTAAATTTCCTGTGGGCTTTATACTCTCGATGAATGTTTTTCCTAATGGTCCTGCATTTATCGCTCGGGTAACAGAAGAAAAACAATTAGAGCTATTACCAAATTACAAAGGTAAGCCTGATTTAACCATTACATTTAAGCATCTGACTCATGCCTTCTTAGTTTTTTCTTTCCAAGAAAGCACAGCTCAAGCCTTTGCAAATGACCGAATGATTGCGGATGGTGATGTATCAAGTGCGATTCGCCTTGTCCGTTGCTTAAATAAAATGGAAGCACTGATCTTACCTAAGTTAATTGCTTCACTCGCAGTAAAACGTTACCCAGCCGAATTGACATTAAAAGAAAAATTCACGGGTGCTAAAAATATTTACCTTAAAGTCGCTAAATCATATTTCCAACGGAGTGCTTAACATGGCTAAGCCTTATTACGAATTTTTCTGCCCTGTAAAAGTAATTGCTGGTAATGCCGCGTTAGAGCATATCCCTTTTGAACTTGCAACTTTAGGTGCAAAACGCCCAATGATCATTACTGACAAGGGTGTTCGCGCAAATGGCTTATTAAATCCAATTGAAGCTGCTTTCAGTACGACTGATGCTGTTATTGGTGCAATTTTTGATGATGTACCACCAGATTCAAGCTTAGAAGTTGTTCGTTTAGCAGCAGAACTTTATCGCAAACAAAAATGTGATGCGATTATTGCAATTGGTGGTGGTTCAGTTATTGATACCTCTAAAGCTACTAACATTCTGGTATCTGAAGGTGGTAATGATTTACTACAATACTCAGGTGCACATAACCTATCAAAACCATTGAAACCGTTCTTCGTGATTCCAACGACATCTGGCACGGGTTCAGAAGTAACAATGGTTGCTGTTGTTTCAGACTTAGAAAAGAACGTAAAAATCCCATTTACGTCATATTATCTAATGCCACATGCTGCAATCCTTGATCCACGTATGACTCAGACCTTACCACCGCATCTTACAGCTATGACTGCGATGGATGCGATGACACATGCTGTTGAAGCCTATACGTGTTTGGCTGCTAACCCTCTAAGTGATGCTTATGCAAGTGCTGCTATCAAAAAAATCAGCGAAAACTTGTTTAAAGTTCTAGATAATCCTAGTGAACCACAAGGTCGTTTAGAGCTTGCACAAGCATCAACAATGGCTGGTATTGCGTTCTCGAACTCAATGGTTGGTTTAGTTCACTCTTTAGGTCATGCTTTAGGTGCGGTAGCTCATCTGCCTCACGGTCTATGCATGAACTTGTTCTTGCCATATGTGCTTGAATACAACAAAGAAGTGAATGGCAATAAGATTGGTGAATTATTGCTTCCGTTAGCAGGCGCTGACATTTATGCTCAAACCCCTGCGAATCAACGTGCGGACAAAGCGATTGCTACAATCCTAACAATGCGTGATCGTTTATTCAGCTTAACTAAGTTACCTCGCAATTTGCGTGAAACTGGTAAAGTCACTGAAGCTCAACTTGATGATGTTGCTGAAAAAGCGTTGAATGATGGTTCAATCATTTTCAATCCAAAAGAAGCAAGCTTAAAAGATCTACGTGCTATCTTGCAAAAAGCTTGGTAATTAATTGATTTAGATCATAAATCATGCAGAAAAAGTCCTGATCATATAAAGTGATCGGGGCTTTTAAAATTTAGGTGAACTTTTATTCATCTTTTTTTCTCCACAATTGGCAAAAAAATTGCTAAAAAAAGCATAAAAGTACTGACAATGAATACCAATTTAGGATAGATTGGCGGACTTCTTTTTTCTGTAGGGGGGATCATTTCGTCTCAAATGATCCTTAAACCATAGCTGATCCTTGATCAACGATTATGAGGATAACGCCGTTGACAAATATCTCTGGGACTCAATCGGCAGCTAAACTGCAAAAAACGCTAGGTCTCTGGCACATTATCATTATTGGTTTAGCTTATATTCAACCTATGACTTTGTTTGACACTTTTGGTCTAGTATCAGAAGAAAGTCATCATCATGTTCCTACCTCATACATAGTGGCCTTAATTGCAATTTTGTTCACATCTTTGAGCTATGGTCACATGATTCGCCGCTATCCATCGTCTGGTTCGGCATATACCTACGCGCAAAAATCCATTCATCCCAATGTTGGTTTTATGGTAGGTTGGTCATCTTGGTTAGATTATTTACTCTCACCAATGGTCAATATTATCCTTGCAGTGATTTATCTTGAAGCATTATTTCCAAGTGTAAATCATTGGGTTTGGGTTATTGTTTTGACTGCGTTCATGACTGGCGTAAACTTACGTGGCGCCAAGTTTGTTGCTAATTTCAACAGCATGATTGTTTTAGTCCAGCTGATTGTGATTGCTGTATTTACCTATTTAGTTTATAGCAAATTACAAATGGGACTTAACGCAGAAGGACCAATAACAGCAGAAACTCGCTATCAGCTTTGGAGTCTTGAACCATTTTGGAACGAGTTAACCTCAGTTGGCGCATTAATTACTGGTGCAACCTTACTTTGTTTCTCGTTTACAGGGTTTGACTCTTTAAGTTCACTTGCAGAAGAAACCAAAGATACCAAAAAAACGCTTCCAAAAGCTATTTTCTTGACTGCTCTATTTGCAGGGATCGTGTTTATCATCAGCACATATTTCATGCAAATTTACTTTCCAAATGATCCTAAAACTTACTTCCAAGATGTCGCAGCAACACAGCCTGACATTTTACTCCTAGTTGGTGGCTCATTGTTCCAGTCTTATGTTCTTGCTTTTGCAATCGTGACAGTAATGGCATCTGGTATTTCTGCGCATGCAGGGGTATCGCGCTTGATGTATGTGATGGGTCGTGATGGCGTGATTAATAAAAAAATCTTTGGTCATATTAGTCCAAAGAACTTTACGCCGTCATACAACATCATGATCGTAGGTGCAGTCGCGCTATGTGCTGGATTTATGAGCCTTGATACCGTTATTTCATTGATCAGCTTTGGTGCTTTAACTGCATTTACGTTTGTCAATTTATCAGTTATTTCTCGTTATGCATTACGTGATGGACGAACTAAAAATCTTAAAGATATTTTAAACTTCGTTGTGATTCCTTTAATGGGATTCATCAGTATCTTTGCATTGTGGTTAGAAATTGAAGATACCTCACTAAAATATGGCTTATGGTGGGCTATGTTTGGTGTGTTATACCTTGGTTATAAAACTAAAGGCTTCAAATATTCTGCACCTCAGCATAATGAGTTTGATGATAAACTTTAATCAACATCATAAAAAAAGGCGCTTCATGCGCCTTTTTTATTATCATCTATTAAGATGCATGAATTTTTTCAACAATATCTTTAACTCGTTTTGCATAGAGCTTAGCTGTTTCCAAATCACCTGAAGGAATTTCATCAACACCTGCATCTGATGGAGTTTGTACTAATAAACCAACAGAACCACCTAAATTGTTCACATCCTCACGGGTTGCTGTTTTAGTATTTGCTGGTAATAAGCCTAAACTTACCCAAATTCCACCATGTTGAGAGGCTAAAGTTTGTAAATGGATTAAGGTAACTTGTTTATCACCATTTAAACTTGCACTATTGGTAAAACCTGCAAAAACTTTATCTTTCCAGCCCTGTGTAAACCAGATTTTAGAAGATGCATCAGCGAATTTCTTAAATTGCCAAGGCGCTGCTCCCATATATGTTGGTGTACCAAAAACGATCCCCTGTGCTTGATTTAGCAGCTGCCAATCTTGTTCTGAAATATCACCATTTTGATCAATTTCGATTAAATCTGCTTGTATGCTTTGAGCAAATGTTTCAGCAATAACTTTCGTATGTCCATAACCAGAATAATAAACAACAGCAATGTTTGACATGAGAGAGTCCTTATAATTTCAAAAAAGTTCGATTTAATGATATATTTTAGAAACTAGGTGTCAATTAGTTACCAATTGGTAACTATGTTGCTATTCGCATTAAATACTGGGTTAAAAAGATGAATACCGCTTTAAAATATAATATTTATCAACAACATTGCCCTGCTCGGTTATTTTTTGAAAAAATTGCTGACAAATGGGTTTTACTGATTATCAATGTCCTCGCAGACGAAACTCAGCACTTCAATCTTTTAAAGAAAAATATTCAAGGTATTTCACCTAAAGTACTGTCTCAAAAACTAAAAATGCTAGAGAGAGATGGATTTATCCAAAGACAAGTCCAAAATACCTCTCCAATACGTGTTGATTATTCATTAACACCATTAGGACATGAAGTTGCCAAAATGGCATTTCAGTTAAAAGATTGGGCTGAAACTAATATTGAAAAAGTGATATCAGCTCAACAAAAATTTGATTCAAGCCCCAAACAAGAAAACGACTTAAAATAGATCACTTTAAGTCGTTTTAGCACTTGAGCAATAAATTAAACTAAAGCTTTAAATCCTTGTTGACGCCAAGCTTCATAGACAATAACAGCAGTTGCATTAGATAGATTTAAACTTCTTGAGTTTTCAGCCATTGGTAATCTTATCCACTGCTCTTGTGGGAACATCATTCGGACATGCTCAGGCAAACCTCTAGTTTCAGGTCCCATCAATAAAGCAACTGGACGATTGAGATCAACTGTATGTGGTGTCGCACTGCCCTTGGTCGTCAGTGGAAAGACATGCTCAACACCTTTAGATTTGAGATCAGCAAGACACAACTCAATATTGTCCCATATCAACATTCTTGCCCATTCATGATAGTCCAAACCTGCGCGCTTCAATTTTTTATCATCTAGCTCAAAACCTAAAGGTTTGACTAAATGTAGCTGAGCACCTGTATTAGCGCATAAACGAATGATATTACCTGTATTTGCTGGAATCTCAGGTTCGTATAGGACCACATGAATCACAAATTTTCTCTACTTTTCATAATCCCTCCTAGTCACCCTTTAAAAAAGAGAGGAACTCACTCTCTTTCTAAAGTGGGATTAGGAAAGATTTATTGCCATTTTAACTGTTCTCGTAGGCTCACAACTTCACCAATAATAGTTAAAGTCGGTGCTACGATATGATGTTCAGATACCTTTGTTGCAATATCAGCCAAAGTTCCAACAACAACTTTTTGTTCAGGCGTTGTACCTTTAGAAATCAATGCAACAGGCATCGTTGGACGTTGACCATGTGCAATGAGTTGCTCACAAATGCGTTCTAATCCAACCAAGCCCATGTACAGAACTAAAGTTTGGTTTTCATAGACCAATTCACTCCAAGGCAACTCAGGTGAACCTTCTTTTAAATGTCCTGTTAAAAACCGCACACTTTGCGCATAATCACGATGTGTTAACGGAATCCCTGCATAAGCGGAGCAACCTGAAGCCGCGGTAATCCCTGGCACAACTTGGAATGTCACATTGGCTTCGACCAATTCTTGAATCTCTTCACCGCCACGCCCAAAAATAAATGGATCACCGCCCTTTAAACGGCAAACACGCTTACCTTGTTGTGCATATTCAACCAACAAAGCATTAATGCCTTCTTGCGGAACAGAATGATTTGAACGTGCTTTACCCACATAAATTTTTTCGGCATCACGACGACACAAATCTAAAATCGGACCTGAAACCAAACGATCATAGATCACAACATCAGCTTGTTGCATCAAACGCAACGCTTTGAGTGTCAATAACTCTGGGTCACCAGGTCCCGCACCAACAAGATATACTTCACCTTTAGGTGCAGACCATTCAGTTAGAGCTTGCTGGATCAGTTGATTTGCAAGCTCAAGATTGTCATTGAAAACTTGTTCTTTTAGAGGACTTGCATATAAATTTTCCCAAAAGATACGTCGCTCATCTGGGTTAGAAATTTTTTCTTTAACATGCTTACGCCATTGTCCAGAAAACTCAGCGAGTTTACCCATCCCATGCGGCACAATAGTTTCAATCTGTGTACGCAATTGTCGAGACAATACTGGCGATGCCCCATTAGACGCAACAGAAATCACTAAAGGTGAACGATCAATGATTGCAGGTACCATGAAACGGCAATTAGGTATGTCATCAACACTATTGACTAAAATATTGCGCTGCTCACAATGATCAAATACGGCTTTATTTACATCTGCTTGGTCTGTCGCAGCAATCACTAAGCGATAGCGAGTATCAAGTACAGATTCTGAGAAGCTTTCTTGGATATACTGACCCGTTGATTTCTCAACTAAAATCATTAAATCAGGTTCAATCTCAGGTGCAACCACATCAATGATTGCACCTGCTTTGACCAATAAACTTGCTTTACGATAGGCAATACGCCCACCGCCTACAATCAGACAACGTTGCTGTTGCAACTTTAAAGAGATTGGAAATATTTCCACATCTAGCCTCTTCTATATTTTCTATCTGATTGAACTAAAGCAAAAACTATGCACAAAATCGATGCATGTTTTAATCAATGAAGCTTACGCCGCCCATATATGGACGTAAAACTTCTGGAATCTCGATTGAACCATCTGCACGTTGATAATTTTCCATTACCGCAAGCAAGGTACGACCCACCGCAAGACCTGAACCATTCAATGTATGCACCAATTCGATCTTCTTCTGATCTACACGATAACGTGCTTTCATACGACGCGCTTGGAAATCACCCATATTTGAACAACTAGAGATTTCACGATAGGTATTTTGGCTCGGTACCCACACTTCGAGGTCATAAGTCTTAGTTGCGCCAAAGCCCATATCACCACCGCAGAGCAAAATCTTACGGTATGGCAAACCAAGTGCCTGTAAAATGCCCTCTGCATGTGCAGTTAATTCTTCAAGTGCCTGCATAGAGTGCTCAGGCTTAACGATTTGCACCATTTCGACCTTATCGAATTGATGCTGACGAATTAAACCACGGGTATCACGACCATAAGAACCAGCCTCACTACGGAAACATGGTGTATGTGCAGCATATTTTAACGGTAAACGATCTGCATCAATGATTTCATCGCGCACAAAGTTAGTAATCGGCACTTCGGCAGTAGGAATCAGGTAGTATTCCTTTTCACCTTGAAGCTTGAATAAATCCTCTTCAAACTTAGGTAATTGTCCTGTACCACGTAAAGTATCTGCATTTACTAAGTAAGGTACATAAGCTTCGGTATAACCATTTTTAAGCGTATGTGTATCTAGCATGAATTGAGTCAGAGCACGTTGCAAACGAGCCAATGGACCTTTCAACACGCTGAAGCGAGAACCTGTTAGTTTTGTTGCAGTCTCAAATTCAAGACCACCCATCCATTCACCGAGATCAGTGTGATCTTTAATTTCGAAATCAAACTGGCGTGGTGTACCCCATTTCAAGATTTCTAAATTATCACTTTCATCTTTACCTTCAGGTACAGATTCATCAGGCAGGTTTGGAATCGCCAGTGATTTTTGTTCTAACTCAGTTTGAAGTTCTGCCAAAGCAACTTCAGCAGCTTTGATTTCGTCACCAATGGCAGACATACGTGCCATGATTTCGGAAGCATCTCCACCAGACTTTTTGATTTGACCAACTTGTTTAGCACCCGCATTGCGTTCAGCTTGTAAATTCTCAGCTTTTGACTGCAATTCTTTACGGCGAACTTCTAAATCAGCCCATTCTTGCGCATTAAGCTGAACACCACGTTTTGCTAAAGCAGCGTTTACTGCTTCAATATTATTTCTGAGTAATTTTGGGTCAATCATAATCAATCATGAATAGAGAAAAAACTGGCTATAGTGTAAGGCTTTAACCCAAAAAAATACAGCGATAGACAACAAAGACTCAGCACCTACGCAGGTTGAGATGCTGAAAATCAATTAATTTGGTTCTTTTGGTAAACTTGGTAAATATTCAGCTTTAATAAACTGTTTCGCTGCATAATAGGGCAACGTTAACTCACTCATTCCTTCAGCATAAGATGCAAGCTCATATAAAGGATAGACAAAAACAATACCATTCACTCCATAGTAATAATTGTCACTGAGCTGTAAATCTTGTTTTTTAATATTATGATCTTCTAACCAGTTCTGATTAGACGCATATAGTTCATCACGCAGTTTGGTATTCATCTCAGGTTTAATCAATTCACTGACAGTGATATGTTTTTTATTAGAAAGATCAAAATTCACAAACTCTTGATGTGACATACCATGTGCTGCGCCAGCAGAATATGAATACGACTGAATCGCAAATGTCGCTAAATTATAATTTTGTCCTATAAAACGAACGTATGTACTACTCTCACTCAATGAAGGTTCATCTGCAGGAACTTTAACTTTCTGATCAGGAAGATTAGCAAAAGCATTCGGCTCAGCTTTTTTCATACGATTGACAAAATATTCATCGATCCATTTTTGATTGGTTTCGACGGTTTGCAAATCGTAATTGGTACAACCATCCTCCAAACAAACTTTTTGCTTGGGAAGCTTAATTGGAATTACTTTTGCTTGGATTAATGGTATGTCTAATTTTGCAGTTTCTTTGGATGATTCTTGTTTAGGTTGGCATCCGACTAAAGCAACAACTATAAGAATTGGAATAAGTTTTGATAATTGTGAAGTATTCATCGTCATGCAAGTCTCTGATGTTTTTCTTCACTATACAAAGCCTTGTAAGGATATAAAATTTAAAAATGTATCTTTCAGACAAGAAAAAGCCGCAAATATGCGGCTTTTTTTAACTGATTACTGATCAATAATATCTGTACCTTTAGGCGGTGCAAAATTAAAGACTGATGCAGGGATCTTTGGATTGACTTTAATGTTACTGAATCGAACATAAGTCGTTTGACCTAAAGAATCCTGTAAAATCATCAGGTTTGGTGCTTTATTTGCGCCAAAACTAATGGTCATGCTTTGGAAAGCACTGTCTTCTTGTTTTGGATATAAAGTGTAATAAAGTTTAGTGCGGTCAGGCTGCGTCACACGATAAGACTGCATGATCTGATTAGTATTGCCTGATAACAATAGTGCTGGTGTATTGGCAATTTGATCATCTAAACTCTGACGAACAGCTTGTTGTAAATCTGGATCATAAATCCAAACAAGCTTACCTGTGGTCACAATGGTCTGCTTCGCTGGGCTAGTCGTTTCCCAATAAAACTTTCCAGGACGTTCTACTTTCATTGTACCTTTGAAAGTTTGATTCATATGTTGTGCAGTTAAGCTTTTATTTTTGCTCGGCTTACTGTTTGTAACTTTTGTAGTTTGTTCAAAATCTGCTGTTAAACGTTGCAAGCCAGATAACTGCTTCACCAAACTTGAGGTTGCTTGCTGAGCAGATGCTGCTGTTGGTGCAGCAGATAACTGTGTACTCACAACTGGAGACAGTGTCATTGCACCAATTGTTGCAGCATATGCCATTTTTTTTACGAAATTCATAAAATGAACCTTCTATCAGATTTCTACTGTTATGACGACATCTTACTGTTTTTAATCATTAAAAAAATGAAGAAAAGCACAGGTTTTGTGTATTTCGTGTCGCAAAGTTCAGCATTATGTATGAAGATGCGGTCTTTATGTAGAAATTGTAAGGATGCAAATCCACAATTTGACAAGATTTTAAAATCAATCATGTAGCTAAATTTTTTGATATAGGAATTATTAATAAAGAATAGAGTAGACCTGAATCAACTTTTTGATAGTCTTACTAGAATTTATAAAATAAGCATAAACTATGAAAAGTCTTGCATTCATCCATCGAAATGACACTCGATTCGCTATTGGCGACTTTTACCCTGCACTTTCAGTATTCTCTTACCATGAACTTGGTAATACAACATCGCCCTTTCTACTGCTTGATCATTTAGGACCAGGAAAACTCGAACCTAAAAGCAAAAAGAAAGGCGTAAATGAACATCCACATCGCGGTTTTGAAACCGTGACCTTTGTATTTGCAGGTGAATTACAACATAAGGACTCCACAGGTGGCGGTGGCTTGATCAAACGAGGTGATGTTCAGTGGATGACTGCTGCCTCTGGAATACAACACATAGAACAGTTTAGTTCCGAGTTTCGTGAAAGTGGTGGTCCATTTGAAATGGTACAACTCTGGGTAAATTTACCTGCCAAAGACAAAATGTCTGCCCCTCGCTATCAAAGTTTATTAAATGAAGATATCCCTAAAATTATTCTCGATGATCAAGCTAGCTATATTCGCGTAGTTGCTGGTGAGTTAAATCAAACAACTGGAATCGCAAAAACATTTACTGCAATGAATGTCTTTGACATACATCTTGTGAAAGACCAACAAATTACATTACCTGCTGCCGAGGGTGCGACAACCTTGATCTATTTGCGTAAAGGTAAAGTACAGTTTTCTTCTGATGAAGAATCTCTCGAAGAACAAGCGATGGCTGTCATGTCGAGCTTAGGAACTGACGTTCAAATCAACGCTCTAGAAAACTGTGATTTATTATTTTTATCAGCACAACCCTTAAACGAGCCAATTAATGGACAAGGTCCTTTCGTCATGAATAGTTATGATGAAATTTTACAGGCTTATGATGATATTAAGACAGGAAAATTCGGACACTATTCAAATTAGACACCTTATAAAATGTATACTCATAAAAAAACCCGCTAAAAGCGGGTTTTTCTGAACTATTAAAACTTACGCTTCAACAGTTACATAGCGACGGCCAAATTGACCTTTCACTTCAAATTTTACTACGCCGTCAGCAGTAGCAAATAAAGTATGGTCACGGCCCATACCAACATTTGCACCAGCGTGGAACTCTGTACCACGTTGACGAACGATGATGTTACCAGCAGTTACAGTTTGACCACCGTAAACTTTAACACCTAACATCTTAGGATTCGAATCACGACCGTTCTTCGTCGATCCACCGGCTTTTTTAGTTGCCATGTCTATTTACTCCTCGTGTTAGCCTGCGATACCAGTAATTTTCAACTCGGTAAACCATTGACGGTGACCTTGTTGCTTACGGTAGTGTTTACGACGACGCATTTTGATGATGCGGATTTTGTCGTGACGACCATGGCCAACTACTTCTGCAGTTACTTTTGCGCCAGCTACAACTGGAGCACCGATTTGAATGTTGTCACCGTTTACAACCATTAACACGTCATCAAACGTGATAGTTGCGCCAGTTTCAGCTTTCAATAATTCTACTTTAAGGGTTTCACCCTCAACAACACGGTGCTGTTTACCACCGCTTTGGATTACTGCGTACATATGTACTCCAACATGCCCGTGTCGTCGTGTCGATAAAGGGATATATCGATCTTAAAACGAACGCCACTGGGGTTATATAAGGGGACAAATTTTAAGTGAAATTTGATCAAACAACAAGTCATTTTATACAAATGCAAATAGATTCAATCAATTTTTAGATTTTCTAATAAAATCAATTAGATTGAAGTTCTACAGTTTTGATTGATTCTTTCTGTGATTTGCAATACATTTTTAAAAACAAATTGCGACAATAACAAACTGTGTTTTTACAAAGTCATAAGTAAAGTAATGATGTTTGGTGGGCAAGCTCTTTTTTCTGTCTAAATTAAGACCAAAAAACTCATCATAATGTTTTAAATGACGGATTACACAGCCTGTATAACTGTTTAGCAACAGATTAATTGATACACTTAGCGCACTACCCACCTATACGAGGTTTTTCTTCATATGGTTATCGATTTTAAGCAAGACGTTCTTTCCCCTGTTGCGACAGATTTTGCTGCGATGGATTACCTGATCAATGAAGGAATTAGCTCTAAAGTTGGCTTAGTCATGTCTGTAAGCAAACACGTCGTAGAAGCTGGTGGGAAGCGTATGCGTCCAATCATGTGTTTACTGGCTGCAAAAGCTTGTGGATTGGCAAATATGCAGCAAGCACAACATTTAGCTGCCATCATTGAAATGCTTCATACCGCAACTTTAGTGCATGATGATGTCGTCGATGAATCAAACCTCCGCCGTGGTCGCCCAACCGCAAATGCAACGTGGAACAATCAAACTGCTGTTTTGGTGGGTGATTTCTTAATAGCACGTTCATTTGATCTATTGGTTGATTTAAATAACATCACGCTATTAAAAGATTTCTCTACGGGCACATGTGAAATTGCTGAAGGTGAAGTTTTACAACTTCAATCTCAGCATCAACCCGAAACAACCGAAGAAACATATTTACGCATTATTCATGGTAAAACATCTCGTTTGTTTGAACTTGCTACTGAAGGCGCAGCTATTTTGGCAGGTACAGAAGAGTACCGTGAACCTCTTCGTCGCTTCGCAGGTCATTTTGGTAATGCTTTTCAAATTATTGATGATATTTTGGATTACACATCTGATGCTGAAACATTAGGTAAAAATATTGGTGATGATTTGATGGAAGGTAAACCTACTTTACCGTTAATTTCAGCATTAGCTCATTCGACAGGTGAAGAACATGAGATTATCCGTCGTAGTATCGCCACTGGTGGTATCGAGCATCTAGATAAAGTTATTCAAATCGTGCATAACTCGGGCGCAATCGAATATTGCCAAAAGCGTGCCCAACAAGAAACGGATGGCGCATTAGAGGCTTTAAAAGCCTTACCTGATAATGAATATCGACAAGCACTGATCAATTTAACCTTAATGGCCTTACACCGACTCCAATGATGTTCTAATTGCCTATGCATTTAAATTTATCTGATTTATTTTTAAAAATGCAGGAACAGCTTGAACTACCTCAAGCTGCTCTTGACGAAAACCTAATTATTGAACTGGTCAATCGTATACGACCAGCTGATCCTAACGATGCCAATGAAGTAAAATCACGTATTGATGCATTGGTTAGGATTTTATTACCCACTCCTGCATCCTCCATTTTGCTTCAAAACTTTTTATTGCGTCTGATTAGCCAATATAAACAAATTAGCTTGTATGCCGACAGTGGCATTCTCTCTTTGGATGGCTTTTGGAACCAGTTAAGCCAACGATTAGGCGCTCATTTTCTTCCTTTAATTGAAGATGGTCAGCAACTCAGAACATTAGTGGGTAAAGTTTTTCACCAAGAAACTGATAGCGATTGGTTAGCTTTAATTGATACACAAGATTGGATTCGTTTATTTAGCCTAATCAGTGAAAGTCATAGCAATAGTAAAGAAAAACTCTATTCTAAAAATGAATTAATAAAAGCGATTACTGTTCTTTCATATCGAATCAGTGGCATTGGCTTATATCCTGAGTTTATTAATGCCTTACCTGACATTATTGAATATGAATCTCCTTTTCTGGTTCAAAACCGAGAAATTGTCGAATTTATTGAGAAGTATAAAAAGCAGATCGAAGATCAAGATAGCATTGTAGTTCTCCCGCCTCCTGATGCATCACAAGCATTTGTTATGCTGGATCAATGTCGCGAAGTTGTACTCAAAATCCGCAGAGCAACCAAGCGTATTGGTGTAAGTATCAGTTTGACTTATTTACTCTCGCTTTTGGAACAAGCACTTGATCGAATTGAATTATTGCTTAGTTTATTGGTCAGCAAAAATGAAATTCGATACCGATCATTGGGTGAGTTAATCACAGATCTAACTCAAGCGAATTATGATGAAAAAAGTGTGCGTCACTTACTGAGTTCTACCAGTGAGTTAATTGCGTTACAAGTTACTGAGAATGCAAGTAAGACAGGCGAACATTATGTAAGTACTGACAAAGCTGGCTTTTGGGGAATGTATAAGGCTGCTGCGGGTGCAGGTGCAATTATTGCGACCATGGCAACCTTAAAAATACTGACAGCGCGTTTGGTCTTGGCTCCATTTGGACATGCATTTCTATATAGCATGAACTATGCGTTGGGTTTTATGCTGATTCATGTGCTGCATTTCACCGTTGCAACTAAACAACCAGCAATGACAGCTGCTGCGCTCGCAGCAACAGTACAACATCAAAAAGGCAGTAAAACCGCACAAATTGCAGAACTCGCAGCTTTAATTATCAATATTATTCGTACTCAATTTGTGGCCATCCTCGGCAATATCTCGATTGCGATTCCAGTAGCTGCACTTATTACTTTCTTATGGCAATACAACTTACATGAACCTTTGCTTTCACCTGTTAAAGCAAGTAAAACACTGCACTCCTTAAATCCGTTCACTTCTTTGGCCGTTCCACATGCAGCAATTGCTGGTGTGTGCTTATTTTTATCAGGTTTACTTGCAGGATATTTCGATAACCTAGCCGTATATCGAAAGGTAGGTCCTCGATTAAAACAGCATCTTCGTTTGAAACGTTTAATGGGACAAGAAAGACTGGATAAGTTTGCTAATTATATCGAAACCAACTTAGGTGCTTTAGCTGGTAACTTTTTGTTCGGCATTATGCTTGGAAGTATGGGAACCATTGGTTTTATTTTAGGCTTACCACTAGATATTCGTCACATTGCATTTGCATCTGCAAATTTTATACAAGGCTTAATGACTATTAGTGGATCACCTGATATTGGTCTAATCCTTGTATCGTTTCTTGGTGTCATGCTCATTGGTTTAACCAACCTATTTGTTAGCTTTACTTTGACTATTATTGTTGCTTTACGCGCTCGTCGCGTACGTTTCGCACAATGGAAACCATTGGCAAAATTGGTACTCACGCACTTCTTAACACGACCAAGTGATTTCTTTTGGCCACCAAAGCAACCAATCGAAGTAGATGATGATGCATCAAGTGAACAAAAAGTGAGACATTAATCAATTTTTGTTATGTTTTTTTACTGAACCTTAAAAAAATCTGAAAATGAAATTATCATAAAATTTCAAGACTTGACCAAAAGTGTACTCGCAAGTACACTTTCAAACATTATATAACCCTGAACAATGGTTAAGCAAATAATGAGGTTCGCATGCCGTACCTACTGTTTTGTATTGGTTGCATTTTTTTGATAATCGGTGTGATTGGGCTGTTTTCTCCAAGCATATCAAATTTAGACCTTAGAGGTGTTCAAATGCTATTTGAACACCGTTCGTTTGCGCTTAACCACGTAGCCGTTCTGTTTTCTCGCCTAGGAGGCATGCCCTTTTTACTGGTTTTAACGTCGTTTTTTTGTATCCATCAAATTCGAAAGAAAAACTATAAAAAGGCCATATTTGTCGCCCTGAGCGTGATCGGTAGCATTGTGATTGGTTGGCTTCTGAAATGGGGCATTGATCGACCAAGACCATTGGCGTTTTATCATTTAGTTCAAAGTTATGGAGCATCCTTCCCAAGTGCCCATAGCCTGTATGCTGCAACCCTATCGAGTTTAGTTCTGTTGCTATCACAACAGCACAAATATCGTTCCAGTATCGTTTTAGTATCTGTTTTATGGTTAATAATCATGGGGATATCTAGAGTTTATGCAGGGGTTCATTATCCAACTGATGTATTGGCTGGTTGGGGTATTGGGTTGATTTTGACTTCGTTGCTTTGGTTTTGGCTGTATCAAAGCAATTTCAGCAACAATTTGTTTTTAGATAAAAAATCTAAATTGAGGTGGAACAATGATGTCGGCTAAGCTTTGGGCACCTGCCCTAACTGCTTGCGCATTAGCAACAAGCATTGCGCTTGTTGGTTGTAGCAAAGATCCTAAAGATGAACAGCAAGCTGCTGCTGCTCAAAAAATGCCGCCTCCAGAAGTTGGTGTTATCGTTGCTCAACCACAAAGTGTTGAACAAAATGTTGAACTTTCTGGGCGCACTTCTGCGTATCAAATATCAGAAGTTCGTCCACAAACGGGGGGCGTTATTTTAAAGCGTTTATTTGCTGAAGGCAGTTATGTCGAAGCAGGTCAAGCGCTTTATCAAATAGATGCTAATACCAACCGTGCAACTGCTGACAATGCTCGTGCAGCTTTATTACGTCAGCAAGCTAATTTAAATGCATTGCGTGTGAAAGAAAATCGTTATCGCCAATTGGTTGGTACTAACGCCGTTTCTAAACAAGAATATGATGATATTAATGCTCAAGTAAAATTGGCTGAAGCAGATGTAGCTGCAGCTCAGGCAGCATTGAAAAATGCTGAAATTACTTTAGGTTATTCAACTGTTCGCGCACCAATCTCAGGACAATCTAGTCGTTCTTCGGTAACTTCTGGTGCTTTAGTTACTGCAAACCAAGCAGATCCGTTGGTGACAATCCAACAACTTGATCCAATCTATGTAGATATCAATCAATCAAGTGCTGAAATGCTCCGTTTACGTCAGCAGTTGAGTAAAGGTAGTTTAGATAGTAGTAATAATACTCGCGTCAAACTCACACTTGAAGATGGTTCAGATTATCCTATCGAAGGACAACTCGCATTCTCTGGTGCAAGTGTTAACCCTGAAACAGGATCAGTGACTTTACGTGCCGTTTTCCCAAATCCAAATCACTTGTTATTACCTGGTATGTACGCAACTGCAAAAATTTCTCAAGCAGTTCTACCTAATGCATATCTGATTCCACAAGCAGCTGTAACTCGCTTACCTACAGGACAAGCAATTGCTATGGTAGTCAATGCGAAAGGTGCTGTAGAGACTCGACCAGTGACGACAGCAGGGGTTCAAGGTCAAGACTGGATTATTACCGATGGTTTAAAAGCTGGTGATAAAGTTATTGTGGATGGTGTTGCAAAGGTAAAAGAAGGTCAAGAAGTTAAGGCTAAGCCTTACCAACCTCAAGCATCACAAGGTCAAAATGCTGCCCCTAAAGCAAATGAACAAAAACAAGCTGACTCTTCAAAAACTGAACAAAAAGCTACTTCACAAGTTTAAGGGGTAGATTGCATGGCTCAATTTTTTATTCATCGCCCAATTTTTGCATGGGTGATTGCACTGGTTATTATGCTGGCGGGTATTCTCACCCTCACCAAAATGCCAGTTGCGCAATACCCAACGATTGCACCGCCTACGGTGACAATTTCTGCAACATATCCAGGTGCTTCAGCTCAGACTGTTGAGAATACGGTTACTCAAATCATTGAACAGCAAATGAATGGTTTGGATGGTTTACGTTATATCTCTTCAAACAGTGCGGGTAATGGTCAAGCATCGATCAACTTAAACTTCGAACAAGGCATTGATCCTGATATCGCTCAAGTTCAAGTTCAAAATAAATTGCAATCAGCAACTGCACTTTTACCAGAAGACGTTCAACGTCAAGGTGTAAAAGTGACCAAGTCTGGTGCAAGCTTTATGCAGGTCGTTGCTTTCTACTCACCTGACGGCAGCTTGTCAGCATCAGATATTAAAGATTACGTCAATTCAAACATCTCTGAGCCACTAAGTCGTGTTGCAGGTGTAGGTGAAGTGACTGTCTTTGGTGGTTCTTATGCAATGCGTATTTGGTTAGATCCAGCAAAACTTACTAGTTTTAATCTCACACCTTCAGATGTTGCAGCAGCTATACGTTCACAAAATGCTCAAGTTGCGGTAGGTCAATTAGGTGGTGCCCCAGCAGTTCAGGGACAAGTTTTAAATGCGACAGTTAATGCACAAAGTATGTTGCAGACTCCAGAGCAGTTTAAAAACATTTTCCTAAAAAATGCGGCTGATGGCGCACAAGTGCGTTTAAGTGATGTTGCACGCGTTGAGTTAGGTTCTGACAACTATCAGTTTGACTCTAAGTTCAATGGTAATCCTGCAGGTGGTGTCGCGATTAAACTTGCGACGGGTGCAAATGCGCTAGATACAGCTGCTGCAGTTGAAAAACGTTTATCAGAATTACGTGTTAACTATCCAAGTGGTTTAAAAGATAAACTTGCTTACGATACGACACCATTCATTAAGCTTTCGATTGAAAGTGTAGTACACACACTGATTGAAGCTGTTGTTCTTGTATTTATCGTCATGTTCCTGTTCTTACAGAACTGGCGTGCGACGATCATTCCGACACTTGCAGTCCCTGTAGTTGTATTGGGAACTTTTGCGGTAATCAATATTTTCGGCTTCTCAATCAATACGCTCACCATGTTTGCGATGGTGCTTGCCATTGGTCTGTTGGTCGATGATGCGATTGTAGTCGTCGAGAACGTCGAACGTGTTATGCAAGAAGAACACCTTGAACCTGTACCTGCTACTGAAAAGTCGATGGGTCAAATTTCTGGTGCTTTGATTGGTATCACTAGTGTATTAACGGCGGTATTCGTACCAATGGCCTTCTTCGGGGGTACAACTGGTGTAATTTACCGTCAATTCTCTATCACTTTAGTAACGGCAATGATTTTATCTTTGATCGTTGCGTTAACATTTACCCCTGCCCTTTGTGCAACGTTATTAAAACAACATGATCCAAACAAAGAACAAAGCAACAGCATCTTTGCGCGTTTCTTCCGTGGTTTTAATAGTGGGTTCGAAAAACTTTCAGAGAAATATCAAGGTGGTGTCAACCGTATGACCCATCATAAGTTGTTCTCTGGAGTCATTTATATCGTTGTTATTGCTGCTTTAGTTGGTTTATACAAGATGTTGCCTTCGTCTTTCTTACCTGAAGAAGACCAAGGTGTAGTTATGACACTTGTTCAATTACCACCGAGTGCAAGTCTTGAGAGAACAGATAAAGTCATCACCACTATGACTGATTACTTCTTAAATAAGGAAAAAGAGCATGTAGAGTCGATCTTTACTGTGTCTGGATTCTCATTTACAGGGGTTGGTCAAAATGCTGGTCTTGCTTTTATCAAATTGAAAGACTGGAGCGAGCGTACAACACCTGAATCACAAATTGGTGCCATCATTCAACGTGGTATGGCATTGAACATGATCGTAAAAGATGCATCTTACATCATGCCATTACAGCTTCCTGCAATGCCTGAATTGGGCGTATCATCTGGTTTTGATATTCAGTTGAAAGATGTAAGTGGTCAAGGTCATGAAAAACTGATTGCTGCTCGTAACGCTATTTTAGGTATGGCATCACAAGACAAACGTCTTGCAGGTGTACGTCCGAATGGTCAAGAGGATACTCCTCAGTACAAAATCACAGTTGACCAAGCGCAAGCTGGTGCAATGGGTGTGAGTATTAGTGATATTAACAGCACCATGAGCATGGCTTGGGGTGGTTCTTATATCAATGACTTCGTTGATCGTGGTCGTGTGAAAAAAGTTTATGTTCAAGGTGAAGCGGATACTCGCATGATGCCTGAAGACCTAAACAAATGGTATGTACGTAATAACAAAGGTGAAATGGTTCCATTCTCAGCTTTTGCTAAAGGTGAATGGACATATGGTTCACCACGTTTAGAACGTTACAACGGCGTATCTTCTGTGAACATTCAGGGTTCTCCTGCACCAGGTGTCAGCTCAGGTGATGCGATGTTAGCAATGGAAGAAATCATTGGTAAGTTACCATCGATGGGCTTACAAGGTTTCGACTATGAATGGACAGGCTTATCTTTGGAAGAGCGTGATTCTGGTAACCAAACAGTTCCATTACTCATTCTTTCATTATTGATCGTGTTCCTGTGTCTTTCAGCATTGTATGAAAGCTGGGCGATTCCAATTTCAGTATTGTTGGTTGTGCCACTAGGTATTATTGGTGCTTTCACGATGACATGGTTAGGTATGGTGATTAAAGGTGATCCAAACTTATCCTTTAACATTTATTTCCAAGTCGCAATCGTAGCCGTGATTGGTCTTTCTGCAAAAAATGCGATCTTGATCGTAGAGTTTGCAAAAGAGTTGCAAGAAAAAGGCGAAGAGTTATTTGAAGCAACATTACATGCTGCAAAAATGCGTTTACGTCCGATTATCATGACCACACTTGCATTCGGATTTGGTGTTTTACCATTAGCCCTTGCAAGTGGTGCGGGTGCAGGTAGTCAACATTCTGTTGGTTATGGTGTACTGGGTGGCGTAATTTCTTCAACACTTTTAGGTATCTTCTTCATCCCTGTATTCTTCGTGTGGATTCGTAGTATCTTTAAGTACAAACCTAAAACTTTAAATACTCAGGAGCATTGATCGTGATGCAAACTGTTTGGTCTATTTCCAGTCGTGGCATTGCAATCTCTGCACTCGCGCTGTCTTTGGCTGCCTGCCAAAGCATGCGTGGGCCAGAGCCTGTTGTGAACACAGCGATTCCTGAAAGCTTTGCGTCATATAGTAATGCTTCTGGAACTTCTATCGCAGAACAAGGCTACAAAGACTTCTTTGCAGACCCTCGTTTATTACAAGTGATTGATATGTCACTTGCCAATAACCGCGACTTGCGTACAGCGGCGTTGAATATTCAAAAAGCGCAACAGCAGTACCAAATTTCAGAAAACAACCAATTACCAACGATTGGGGCAAGTGGTAGTGCGGTTCGCCAAGTCACGCCATCTCGTGATCCTAACAACCCCTACTCGACTTACCAAGTTGGTTTAGGTTTAACGGCTTACGAGTTAGATTTCTGGGGTCGAGTTCGTAGTTTGAAAGACGCTGCTTTAGACAGTTATCTTGCGACACAAAGTTCACGTGATGCGACTCAGATCAGCTTAATTGGACAAGTGACACAAGCATGGTTGAATTATTCATTCGCCAGTGCACAACTCAAACTTGCAGAGCAAACGCTTAAAGCACAGCAAGAGTCGTTTAACTTGAACAAAAAACGTTTCGATGTCGGAATTGATAGTGAAATTCCTGTTCGTCAGGCTCAGATTTCAGTTGAAACTGCACGTAACGATGTAGCTAACTACAAAACCCAGATTGCACAAGCTCAAAACTTGTTGAATTTATTGGTCGGTCAACCAGTTCCTGAAAACCTGTTACCAAAACAACAAGTCGCTCGTATCACACAAAAGAATGTGTTGACAGCAGGCTTACCAAGTGACTTGTTGAATAATCGTCCTGACGTCAAAGTGGCTGAGTATCAACTCAGTGCTGCGGGTGCAAATATAGGTGCTGCGAAAGCAAGACTATTTCCAACGATTAGTCTGACGGGTTCAGCAGGTTATGCATCAACGGATTTAAGTGATTTGTTTAAATCTGGCAACGCACTTTGGTCAATTGGTCCGAGCATCGATATGCCAATCTTTGATTGGGGTACACGTCGTGCGAATGTCAAAATTTCTGAAACAGATCAGAAGATTGCCCTTTCAAATTATGAAAAGTCAGTTCAATCTGCATTCCGTGAAGTGAATGATGCTTTAGCAACTCGTGCCAATATTGGTGATCGTTTGAGTGCTCAACGCCGCTTAGTTGATGCCACCAACACCACTTATAAACTATCTAATGCTCGTTTCCGTGCTGGTATTGATAGCTACTTAACGGTGTTAGATGCTCAGCGTTCAGCATATTCAGCAGAACAAGGCTTATTATTATTGCAACAAGCTGATTTAAATAATCAGGTTGAGCTTTATAAAACCTTAGGTGGTGGACTTAAAGCGTCTTCAACTGAGACGATTGCACGCCAACCATCTAGCGCTGAAAAAAATAGCGCTCAATAATAAAAAACTTTGTCATAAAAAAGCTCACTTCGGTGAGCTTTTTTATTGCATGCATGCGGAATATTTCTTATCTTCAATACTGAAATATTAAAGACTTAGAAAAATGCTATGTTATTAAGCAGTTTAGAATCAGTTCCTGGTCACGAGATTTTACGTCAGCTAGATGTCGTTTACGGCAGTACGGTACGCAGTAAACATGTTGGTCGAGATCTTATGGCAGGATTAAAAAACATTGTTGGTGGTGAACTAACTGGCTATACAGAGTTGCTTGAAGAATCTCGCCAAGAAGCGACACAACGTATGATCGATAAAGCACGTGCTTTAGGTGCCAATGCTATCGTCGGCATTCGTTTCTCGACATCAAATATCGCACAAGGTGCATCAGAACTTTTTGTTTACGGCACTGCGGTTATTGTTCAACCTAAAGCACCCACACTTCCAGACCCATTTAGTGCATAGGCAAATATATGGATGGTTTAATTTTACAAATCGTTCTTTTCTTAATTCTGTTCACTGTAGGTTGGGGATTCGGTCGTCATATCGAACAAAAACATCTTCGTGAATTAGATGAAAAAGAAAAACAATTTGCTCATATTCGCATTGATAGCAATCGATTCGTTGAAACTCAATCAAATGGACAACTGGTAAGTAGCAATGTCGTCATTTCACATGACTACTTTAAATATGTGCTTGCGACGATTAGAAATTTTCTAGGTGGTCGTCTGACCAGTTATGAAAGTATTGTTGAACGAGCACGCCGTGAAGCAATCATTCGACTCAAACAAGAAGCACATGCAATCGGTGCTAGCCATATCATGGGGGTTCGTCTCAGCACGACTGAACTCGGTATGCAGGGTGGGATGGTTGAAGTGTTTGTATATGGAACAGCGATCTATCAGCCATCTTGAAGACTTATGTCCTGTTGCACATGCTGCAAGGACAACTCAGTTACTCTGCAAAAATCGCTTGCCAATATTGATAGGTTTTTTCTTCCCCATTCTCTAATTTAAAGTCATAAGACATTTGACGAGTTTCTACAATCTCAAATTCAACGGGTTGTTTGAACAATGCTCCAGCATAAGCAAAAGTATGGTATTCGCCATTTTCTCCGCAGATATCGACATCCTCAGGCATCCGTTCTATCAATGCTGCATCTATATCTTGACCAATAAAAGAACGATCCAATTTACTGGCATCTGTGACGATGATTTTAGTTCTAATGCCTGAATCCAAAAAGTGTTTCATCACTTCAGTCGAATCAAGATTCCAGATTGGCTCAACCACTTCAATTCCTAAAGGATGTAAACGGTCTTCTCGATATTTACGCACGTCACTGAGATAAATATCACCAAAAATAAAGTGTTCTACCCCTTGCGCTTTAAAATGATGAGCAGCATCTAACATGCGTTGTTCATAAACAGGCAGGTTCTTGGGTAAAAATACAGGATAAAGAGGGATACCAATACTTTCCGCTTGTTTCATCAATAATGAAAATGGAATCGCATGCATAGATGACAATTCCGTTTCCTCATTGACTGTGGTCAACAAAGCAACCACTTCGAATTGTTTTTGCTGTAAGACGGTATTAAGTGCGAGGGCGGAATCTTTTCCACCACTCCAATTAAAAACGGCTTTCTTAGGTGTTTGCACTATCATTTAACTCGTGTTTTACGAATCATTTTATATAATAAGCTTGGTGATAAGCGAGAGACTAATACTCCGAGTTGTTCTTTTTTCCCGCCAACAACAATATATTCATCACCTGCCATTAATGAACTCACCACTCGTTCAGCAAATACATCCGCTTCAAGTCCATTTTCAATGGCTTCATCCTGATGTCCTTGCGGTTTACCTTCACCATTTAAAGCATTAAACGAAACATTGGTTCTCACAAAACCAGGGAAGACAACAGCAACTTCCACACCTTCTTTCGCAACCTCAGCACGTAAACTATTTGCCCACATGTGAATCGCTGCTTTCGCCGCAGAATAACTCGCTCGATATTGGGTACCTAATAGACCCGCAACGCTCGATACAAAAACAACCCGTCCAGATTTTTGCTTTAACAGGGTTGGTAACACAGTTTTGGTAAAAAATACTTGTGAAAAATAATCTACTTCCATGATCGCACGTTCAGTTTGCATAGTCGTATCTTGAATCAATGCACGTTGACTCAAACCTGCATTATTAATCAGCCAATCAATACGTCCTTTGCACGCGAGAACTTGTTCATAGGCATGACGTACTTGTGATTCATCCGTAATGTCTGCTGCAATCGAAAGATGTTGTTCAGGCTTGAGTAAGCCAACACGAACAGACTCCAATTCATCATAGCGACGTGAGGTCAGTACCACTTGAGCACCTTGAAGTGCGCACTCTCGTGCTAAAGCTTTACCTAGACCTGATGAAGCACCTGTAATCCAAACTACTTTATCCGCAAGACTTTTTAACTTCGCCATATCGGTTTCCTCTATGCTTGGTGTCGCATGAAATTCAGAAAATAATCAACATATTTAGACGCTACATCCTGATCAAGTTGAGTCCCAAGTTTCTCAAGACGCTTATATCCCAAATGCGTGGTCATATTGATCACACCATTTAAAGTTTTATCGACCACAAAATTAAATTTCAAACACTTTTTCGGCTCACGAATTAAGTGTGTTACACCAACATCAATTACATCAGTTAATAATTTCAAGGCATTGGAAATTTCAGTCTGATCCCCTTGTGCTAACTTCTGACTAGATGCTTTGATTTGGTTTTCGAGCTGTTGACTAATTGGATAAGTCATATAGATCCGTTGATCTTCAAGCTGAAAAGTTTTCGACAGGTATTCAACCAAAGGAACTAAGCGATCATTACCAAAAAAAGAAACTGACCATGGCATGTATTTACGTATTGCTTCCAAGATTTGCTGAATCACTTTTTCAGATTCACCTGTTTGTGAATAATGTTGATTTTCCTGCAACAACACCATAAATACCTGTTCGATCACCTCACAGGCCATTTCAGACAACACATTCCCCAAAGCATTTGCCTGACTTTCCTTACTTCCCTGCAAGAGTTGATCTCGAATATGAGCAAATCGAGCATAAGTATCTGTGTGAATATTAAGATAAACAGCGGTATTCATTCTAATAACCCTAATTCTTAGACTTCTTAATAAAAAAAGAGGCTATTTAGAAGCCTCTTTTTTATCCATCAATCTGTTTTTATATCATTTTTGGCTTTGTACTCGCTGAATTTAGCATATTCTGTTCGCTATCGACATGCATAAATGCCAAAAAGTGATTCACACAATCTGATGCTGCACTACTATCGACTTGATCACTCATTTTTTCCAATCGCTTATAACTTAAATGTGCTGTCATATTGATGACACCATTTAAAGTTTTATCAATCATCATGTTGAAATTCAAACATTTCTTTGGCTCTCGAACAAGATTCGTCACCCCTGAATCCACGATTTGAATCAAGGTCTGAAAAACATCAACCATGTCATGAATTTCATTATTATGAAGTCGATTGGCTAGTGAATGTACCTGTTGTACCAAACCACGATCAATCGGATAGGATACGTAAACCTGTTCATCGTGATATTTGATCATATCCGAAAAATAATTCACAAAAGGACATAAACGTTCATTGCTAAATAAAGCGATTGACCACGGCATATATTTACGCACAGCAGCAATAATTTGCTGAATCACCTTCTCAGATTCAGCAGTATATTTTTGTGAAAGCAAAGTTGGTTGACGATTTTGAATCAATAACACAGAAAAAACTTGCTCGACGATATCACATGCAATTTCTGAAAGAACCTCACCCAATACACGTGACTGACTTTCCTTGATCCCTAGATTTAACTGCTGACGAATAGCTTCGAATCGTCCATGTGTACCTTGGTCAATTTTCAACAAAATTGAATAGCTCATACCCGTTATCCCTATTATGTTCGCATTTTATATTGTTGTTTTATGCATCTACATTTTTTATTTATGTGATCCAGTACACATAAATTTAACGTTTTTGTCTAAAAAAACCAACGCATTTCGTCGGCTTTCTGAATTAAGCACATACAGCATCGTATCTACTCTCATTCGGAGACAAACCACTTATTTTTTAAACTAAAAAAGTAAGGCTAATTTATGATGACACATAACAAGTTGATCACTTGGATGGATCGATCTAAATAAGAATGCATCTGCTTAGATTTGAAACCGGTCCACATGACCGAAATGCCTACAGAAGCGAGGATTTTTTGCTACAATAGACGCAATTTTTTATTCTATTTTGATCTTCTGTACTATGACTGACGCTCAATCTGCTCAAAATATCGCAACAACTTACGATCCAACCGAGATCGAAAAGAAGTGGTATCAAATCTGGGAACAAAACGGTTATTTCAAACCATCAGGTCAAGGTGAATCATTCTGTATCATGATTCCACCACCAAACGTTACGGGTAGCTTGCACATGGGTCATGGCTTTAACAATGCCATCATGGATGCACTGACTCGTTATAACCGTATGATGGGTAAAAATACCTTATGGCAACCTGGAACTGACCATGCGGGAATTGCAACGCAGATGGTCGTCGAGCGTCAACTTGGTCTCCAAGGGATTAACCGCCATGACTTAGGTCGTGAAAAGTTCATCGACAAAGTTTGGGAATGGAAAGAACAATCAGGCGGAACAATTACACGTCAAATCCGTCGTTTAGGCTCATCAGTCGATTGGTCACGTGAACGCTTCACGATGGATGAAGGTTTATCCAATGCTGTGAAAGAAGTGTTTGTTAAACTTCACGAAGATGGTTTGATCTATCGTGGTAAACGTTTGGTGAATTGGGATCCAAATCTACAAACTGCCCTTTCTGATCTTGAAGTTGAAAGCAAAGAAGAAAAAGGCTCATTGTGGCACTTTAAATATTTCTTTGAAGACAAATCGCTTAAAACCAAAGATGGTAATGATTACCTTGTGGTAGCAACGACACGTCCTGAAACATTATTGGGCGATACAGCCGTAGCGGTACATCCTGAAGATGAACGCTATGCACACCTTATCGGTAAAAACATTGTTCTACCAATCACAGGTCGTTTAGTCCCAGTTGTTGCAGATGAATACGTTGAAAAAGACTTCGGTACAGGCTGTGTAAAAATCACGCCTGCGCATGACTTCAATGACTATGAAGTAGGTAAACGTTGTGGTCTAGCGATTATCAATATCTTCAACAAAAATGCAGAAGTTTTGGCTGAGTTTGAATACATCGCTAAAGCGGGTGAGCAAATTTCACAACTACTTCCTGCGCCTGCTGACTATATCGGTTTAGAGCGTTTTGCAGCACGTAAGAAATTGGTTGAACAAGCTGAGGCTGAAGGCTGGTTAGATCAAATTCAACCTTATGACTTAAAAGCACCACGCGGTGACCGTTCAGGTGTAATCGTTGAACCATTATTGACAGACCAATGGTATGTGAAAATTGCACCACTTGCTGAGCCTGCAATTGAAGCAGTTCAAGATGGTCGTATCAAATTTGTTCCTGAGCAATATACCAATATGTATATGTCTTGGATGCGTGATATTCAGGACTGGTGTATCTCTCGTCAACTCTGGTGGGGTCACCGTATCCCTGCTTGGTATGATGCGGAAGGCAATATTTACGTGGGTCGCAACGAAGAAGAAGTTCGTAGCAAGAACAACATCGCTGCTGATGTAGAACTTAAACAAGACGAAGACGTTTTGGACACATGGTTCTCATCTGCACTTTGGACATTCTCAACTTTAGGTTGGACTGGCGACGCACAAAAAGATGCAGCAAATGATTTCCTTAAAACCTTCCATCCAACAGATGTGTTGGTGACTGGTTTTGACATTATCTTCTTCTGGGTTGCACGTATGATCATGATGACCATGCACTTCATGAAGAATGAAGATGGTTCATCACAAGTTCCATTCAAGACGGTTTACGTTCACGGCTTAGTACGTGATGGTGAAGGTCAGAAAATGTCGAAGTCTAAGGGTAACGTCCTTGACCCATTAGATTTGATCGACGGTATTGATTTAGAAAGCCTTGTTTCGAAACGTACCACTGGCTTAATGAATCCAAAAGATGCTGCGAAGATTGAGAAATCAACGCGCAAAGAATTCCCAGAAGGCATCAATGCTTATGGTACGGACGCAGTACGTTTCACCTTCTGTGCGCTTGCAAACACGGGACGTGACATCAAGTTCGACTTAAAACGTGTTGAAGGCTACCGTAACTTCTGTAACAAAATCTGGAACGCTACTCGTTTCGTTCTGATGAATGTTGAAGGTCAAACTGTTGGTCAAGAAGCACGTCCTGATCTTTGGGAACTTCCAGAACAATGGATCATCAGCCGTTTGCAAAAAGCTGAAGCTGCGGTACATCAAGCATTTGCAACATATCGTTTAGACCTTGCAGCACAAGCGATCTATGACTTTATTTGGAATGAATACTGCGACTGGTACGTTGAGTTAACCAAGCCTGTTCTGAATGATGCGAATGTATCTGAAGAGCGTAAAGCTGAAGTTCGCCGTGTACTTCTTGCGGTAATGGAAGCATCTTTACGTTTGGCTCATCCGTTAATGCCGTATTTGACAGAAGAAATCTGGCAAACCCTTGCGCCGATGTTAGGCAAAGGTGGTGCAACGATTATGACTGCACAATACCCTGTTCCTGAACAAGCGAAGATCAATGATCAAGCGGAAGCAGATATGCAGTGGTTACAGGGTTTGATCGGTGCAGTACGTAATATTCGTGGTGAAATGGGCTTAGGTAATGCACGTTTATTGCCTGTATTGCTTAAGAATATTTCTGATGCAGAACGTGAACAAATCATCCGTATCGAAGCGTTGTTCAAAGCACTCGCAAAAGTTGAAAGCATTGAGTTCTTGACCAATGAGCAAGAGCCACCTCTTTCATGCTCTAGTGTTGTGAGCCATGCCTCTGTATTTGTACCGATGAAAGGTTTGATTGATCCTAAAGCTGAATTGGGTCGTTTGCAGAAAGACTTGGATAAGGTTCAAAAGCAACATGACCAAATCGCAACTAAACTTTCTAACGAAGGTTTTGTTGCTAAAGCACCAGCAGCCGTAGTTGAAGGTGAAAAAGTGAAATTAGCTGAGTTTGCTGATCAGTTACGTAAAATTAAAGCAAGCATGGAGCAAATTGCTGCGCTTTAAGATGTTGCTATTTTGATCTAGATTTCATAAAAGGGCTGATTTATTCAGCCCTTTTCATGAACATTACCTTCTTAACAAAAAAAATATAAAACAACAACAAACATACTGAACAATATATAATGAATAAAAATCAACATGGACTAGGACAGTGAACTTAAAAAAAATTAGTTTTATTTCCATTATTTTTGGGGTGTTAACAGCTTGTGCCACTCCAGTGGAAATTCCTAATGTGATTAATGCAACAATTAGCAATCACTCTAATACAACTATTGAAAATATATATTTTCAGCAATGCTCGGACACAGAAAATATGTGGCAGAGCTTTTCAAATGGTCCAATCAATGCGCAAGAACAAATTGAAATTCCTTTAATGTATTCATGTATCAATTTAAAAGCTGTAGATAAAAATGGTAAAACTGTTGCCAAGCAATGGAATATTAAAAATCAGTACCCGTTCTCATGGAAAATTCGATAGAGAGATTATTTAATGAAATCATTCAAGAACACCTCACTTAAACTAGCAGCTTGTTTAACTTTAGTAAGTTCAATGTCTGCATGCACATCGATCAGTTATTATCAAATTAAGTCATCTTTTGTAGCATCTCCTCAAGATCAAAAGATGCCTGAAATTATTGCTACACAAACATATAAAAGTATGCAAAAAAATAATGTTACAGTAGCTGTAAAAGCTCCTGATCAATGTATCAGTTATACAGCTGATCAACGTACTGGTACTGCTCAAGCCTCAGAAACTATTTTAAAAACAGACTGTGGTCTTGAAATGGGAGAAATTGAAAGAGCTCTTGCTAAAACTGGATATAATGTAATTTCTTGGAAAGCATTCAATCAACAAATCGAATCAGAAAAAAATATCATGTCTGCAGCTAAAAATCTTGGAGCTCAGATAATTTTTCAAATTAACTCACTAGAAAATTCGACTAAAAATCTAGGTCAAGATGCTCGTTGGGAACGCAACTTTTATAATTCTACCTATGCTGGTGATATACAAAGTCCATTATTATTAAATCCTGATCAACGCCTTCTTTTATCAAATAGATTTTTAGCTCCTATAGAGAAACAACAGTCTACATATGCTTACGCAGTAACCCTTGATGCTGCTGCTATTGAGGTGGCAACAGGACAAACTATTTGGTACTACCGTTGGACTAAAGCATCTGAACCAGATATTAAAACTAAAGAAATTGCTGTTAATCTGTATTGCGATGATTCATATGGTTTATATGGTTGTCAAGCATATGAACCAAATAACAAACAATTACGAACTGCTATTGCTTCTGGTGAGGCAATTGGTATCAGTAGCTCAGAAAAACCCGAAAATATTGCTAAAGCTGAATATTTGAATTTATATCGTGAAGTTGTGAACAACTTAGTAAGTTCTTTTTCTACAGGTAATATTTACAAATAAAATTTATTAATTGATGAGTAAATCGATGTTAATATGAGAAATAAATCATCGGTTTACTCTGATTTAGAAAAAGAGCTTCCCAAATTAAATCTATAATAGGTTAAAGCTTTTCAATCAATAACATCTACTTAAAATTAAAAAAATTAGCTCAATCATAACTCCCCATGCCCTAATAACATCTCCACCCCACTCACCTTTTTCATATGCTTTAAACGCTCTTTTTCCCATTTCAACTGCAGCTTTAACTCAGCACAATCCATATCTATGGCTTTATACACATCACTCATATGCAGATGCTCGGCTTTGACTTTCTTCGCCAACTGAAAAGAATCTAAAATTTCTTCGATTTGACTTTCAAGCTGCTGACTTTGTGCATCCAAAGCCAGTTTATAAAACTTCACTTGCTCCGCTGATAGCTCTTTAGTTCCTACACCTTTATTCTGTTCAAGCTGTAACTGGAGTTTCAACAAATAAAATAAATCCTGCTGTTCATACGCCTGACTCGCTTGCTGAAACAATTCGGTTTTTTCTGTTTTTTTAGTTTCATCTTGCTCACGGTCAGGATGAATCATCGCAGCTATTTTTAAATACACCGTTTTAAGTGACTGTGCTGCTAGTTTCTCAGCTTGTTCACGTTTCTGTTGCTGGCGTAACTGCTTGGCTTTCTCTCTTGCCTGTTGTTGTTCCGCCGCATATTGCTCAAAGTCGTCTTCTTGTTCACTCCTTTGTTCTGCATGTTGCTCGATGCTCTGCTCAGAAGATGTTTGATACTCGAACTTTTCTGACTGTGCTTTTTTAGGCTTTTTAACAGATTGTTGAGTATGTTGCTGATAAAAGGTGTCGGTCTGCTTTACAAGCGTGAGTTGTTCTTCATTCAACAGTTGTGAGCGTTTCAAAATACAGGCAAGTTGTGCGATTTTTTCATCGAGTTGTTGTAAATCGTTTTTGGAAAATGTATGCGATTGCAACAAGTGCCAAAGTTGCTCTAATTGTAAAAATAATACCTCATGTAGTTCACGGTACAGGGGCATGAGCTTCTGTCGGGTATGCTGTTGAATCTCGTCTTGTGCATTTTTCCATGTGGCTAGACTGATTTTTTGCTGTTCAATTTGAGCAATTAATTGATTGAGCTTTTTCTGCTGTGCAGATGGTTCAGACCTTTGTTTGAAACTAACTTTGAGATCAAAGGACATATTCATCCACCTGAAAAATTAAAATTGTAGCAACAATCACTCTTGGAAAATAGCAGCTTGTCTTTTGCATGATGATTAGCAAGTAGAACGCCTCCACACTAAAATCAATTAAAACAAATAACATCCGCTAAAATGCTGCTATTTAGGTCTACACCTTTAAATTTCTGTGCTATTTTTAATCAAAATGCACCACTTTTCATCAAAATTACAATTTAATTTCTAAATTGGTGCGTTTTTTGCTTATCAAAATACAGAGAAATGAGCATTTTTAAGATTGCTCTAGTTTTTAGATTTACTAAATCTATTTTGGTGCAAAAAACGAATCAAATACTTGCACTAAAATAAAATTTAGCACTTTTTTTGAGCACCACTATGCAAAACGTAGATCTATTTTTCTTACTGCTCGGTGCAGTACTGGTTTTGGCAATGCACGCAGGCTTTGCATTTTTAGAGCTAGGCACCGTTCGTCACAAAAACCAAGTCAATGCACTCAGTAAAATTCTGACTGACTTTGCCATTTCCGCAATTGCCTACTTCTTTGTTGGTTATTGGATTGCCTACGGACAAAACTTTTTTCATGCAGGCGAAGTTTTAGCTGCTGATCATGGTTATAACCTGATGCGTTGCTTCTTCTTATTGACCTTTGCTGCTGCCATTCCAGCGATTGTCTCTGGGGGTATTGCTGAACGTGCCAAAATGCGTTCACAAGCGATCGCAACTTTACTTTTAGTTGCCCTGATCTACCCGTTCTTTGAAGGGATGATTTGGAATGGAAACTATGGTTTCCAAAAATGGCTTGAAAGCTCTTTTGGTGCAACTTTCCATGATTTCGCTGGTTCTGTAGTTGTACACGCGATGGGTGGATGGATTGCCTTAGCTGCAGTGATCTTGTTAGGTGCGCGTAATGGTCGTTATAAAAATGACGGTCGTGTAAGTGCTCACCCTCCTTCATCTATTCCATTCCTAGCTTTGGGTTCATGGATTCTGATCGTAGGTTGGTTTGGCTTCAACGTAATGAGTGCTCAACGTGTTGATGCCATCTCTGGCTTAGTTGCAATCAACTCATTGATGGCGATGGTTGGCGGTACTTTGGCAGCGAACTTTATGGGTAAAAATGACCCAGGCTTCTTGCACAATGGTCCTTTGGCTGGTTTAGTGGCGATCTGTGCTGGCTCTGACATCGTGCATCCTATTGGTGCATTGGTTATTGGTGGGGCTGCTGGTGGCATGTTCGTTTATCTATTTACTTACACGCAAAACAAACTCAAAGTTGATGATGTCTTGGGGGTTTGGCCATTACATGGTGTCTGTGGTGCTTTTGGTGGTATTGCAGCAGGTATCTTTGGTCAGCAAGAACTTGGCGGTTTAGGTGGAGTATCGATTATTTCTCAAATCATCGGAACTGGCTTAGGTGTTGCTATCGCATTGGTAGGTGGTTTTGTCATATATGGTATTTTGAAAGTCACTATGGGCATCCGTTTATCTCAAGAAGATGAGTATCGTGGTGCTGACCTTTCGATTCATAAGATTTCAGCGAATTCTGAAGAATCAATGTTTTAAGTTTTAATGTTTTATGCGGCGGAAACGCCGCTTTTTTTATGTCAATTTTAAGAGCTGTTTAAGATTAAAACAGTTTAATAAATCATAGATTGTTTACTTTTCGACGTTTGATTCTATGATTATTAAAACGCCATTTTTTCTACTGACCAGTTTCTTACTTTTAATCAGTTTTTTTATTTTGTGGTGGGTCTTTCCTGTAGGGGGCAGCATAGATATGTACTTAATTCAACCTTGGGTGGGTACATTTGGTGATTTTGCGCTAAAAGGCGATTGGTATCTAGCAAAGCTCAATCACACCTATGTCAAAAAGGTTTTAACGCTGGTCTACATTAGTTTTTTCTTATTATGGATAGCATCTTTCAAAGTTGAAAAACTCAAAGCAAACCGCTGGAAATATGGCTATATGTTTTGGGTCAGCATGTTATGTACTTGTGTGATCGGGCTAATCAAAGCAAATGCTGCTCATGCTTGTCCTTGGGCAATGACGACTGCAACAACCACAGGTTTCACATGGGATTTTTCTGCTACAGCAGGACATTGTTTTCCTGGTGGACATGCTAGTACAGGCTTTGCACTGGTAACAGGTTATTTTGTCTATCGACTCGATGAACAAAAACGAGGATGGTTTTATCTATTTGCAGGTATCCTACTTGGTTTTGCGATGGGATGGGCGCAGATGATGCGTGGTGCTCATTTTCTCAGCCATAATTTATGGACAGCGTGGATCTGCTTTGCAATCAATCTTGTTGTATATGCTTTAACCTACCAACGCCATCTCATACGCTCGAACATAATTGATACTCCGAAAGTTTTGCCTGATGTGGTAAAGTGATTACTCAAACACTCTTATACAATCACCTAATTATAGTTTGCTGCGAATGGATGACTTTCAGACTTTTTTAGACAATACCTTAAAAACCCAACAAGCATCTATTCAGGCTTATAAGCTCGATACTGGTAAAGTATGGTTAAAAAAAGCATCTGAACGTCATGGTCTATGGTTATATACGCCATTGAAATGGCTTGCCAAGATTTTCAATCTTGGTGCCATTATGCCCGTCCCGAATCAAGGTGGTGCGGCGGCGATTCGATGTGAATATCAGCGTATTCAACAGCTCAAACAACTTGGTGTATCAACACCCAATGTGCTTGCTCATTCTGACAAAGGGATTTTACTGGAAGATATTGGCGCTCAACATCAAAGTAAAGTTAAACAATTAGATCAAGCACTTGCATACTGCAAAAATGATTTAGCAGCTAAAACCACTTTATTTACCCAAGCGATTCAAGCCGTTCAATATGTTCATTTGCAAGGTGGTTATTTAAGCGAAGCTTTTGCACGTAATATTTTAGTCGATCAAGAAAGACATTTTAGTTTTATTGATTTCGAAACTGATCCTGCATCCGTGCTCAGCTTGCACGATTGTTTTGTCCGTGATTGGATTTTATATATTTTCTCAACTGCCTATCATTTCGAATTTGAACAGCTTAAGGATGCAAGCTATATCCTTTACCAAGCTCTACTCGCTGAACCACAAGTGTATAAAGACATTTGTAAAGTTGGAAAACGCTTAAACTGGGTGCTCAGACTCAATGTAAACCGCGTCGGCAATGATGGTAAACGCATCCAAAAATGTGTGTTGTTTCTGCGTTATCTTCGAGAGCATGCGGAAAGCAATACTTAAATCAAAGTGACTCAGTGATGATTTAAGATTTTTGGTAAGCGTACTAAAACGGATAAGCCACCCAAATCAATACTACGAGACAGTTGCAGAGTACCACCTAAACGTTGAATAGCTTTATCAACGATGGAAAGTCCTAAGCCGCTACCCACTTCTAAGTGGTGATGCACACGATAGAAACGTTTTAATACTTTATCGTAGTTTTCAGGGTCGATGCCAACACCACTGTCTTCAATTTGCACACATGCAAAATTGTCTTGGTCACTATAGACTGAAATATTAATGATGCCTTGATTAGGCGTATACTTAATCGCATTATCGATCAGGTTAAAAATAATCGAATGAATCGTTGACTCCAAACTATTCATTTCAATCACATCATTACGCTCAAAACCCAAATCTATTTCTTTTTGCATGGCTAAGTTGACCAATTGCTCGACGCAATTGAGTGCAACATCATTTAGGCGAAACTCCGTATTTGGCTCAATCAAATTTAAACCTACGTCTTGTTTAGCCAATGCCAGTAATTGCGTCACCAGATGCTGAATCCTCGCCAATCCTTTACTTAGATTAATTAAAGCTTCGTGCTCAGGGAATTGACTCATTAAAATCTTGGTTTGTAGATTTAATGCGGTTACAGGTGTTCTGAGTTCATGTGCAGCATCTGCAATAAATTGCTTTTGTTCGGCCTGTGCCTGTTGGATTCGTCCAAACAAATGATTCATTTCTTCAATGGTTGGAATTAACTCTTGCGGATAATCTTGGCTATCAATCGGTGCTAAGCCATCCGAATCTCGACTGCGCAATTCGGCCTTGAAGTCTTCTAAAGGTTTTAAACTGAGACTAATAATGAATGCTAAGATAATAATTGCGAAAGGCAGTAACAGCACATATGGCACAAACATACTGCCTGCCAACTCCCAAGCGAAGTTCTTGCGTACCTGCTCTTGTTGGCTAACTTGAATTTGATAATCTTTTAACGGAATGACATAAACACGCCATTTTCCTTGTGGTGTTTCTTGCGTGTAAAAACCTGCTTGCTTCACTGGTGGGATCAATAGATGTGTTTGATGCCATAAGTGACTTTGATCTTTGTACGCCCAAATATCAACCAGCAAATCTTCCTCGTGATATGTCCGATGCAATTCGATTTTACTGGTGATGGTGGTTAAAGGCTGAGTAGTAGACCGTTCAGCCATATATTGCATTTGCGTATCGAGGATCTCATCAACTTCATGTAAAGCGATCTTATAAGCAGTGAAAATTAATAAACATCCAAGCAATAAACTAAAAACTGATGTCCCCCAGATTAATCTTTTCTTGAGGGAATATTGCTTGGATAACTTCATAATAATTATGCTTGTCCTAATCTATAGCCCAATCCACGAATAGTACGAATAAAGTCTTTACCCAACTTTGCTCGTAAATGATGGACATAGACTTCGATGGTATTACTCGTGACTTCACTGTCAAAATCATACAACTTATCTTCTAGATTTGCTTTAGAAAAAATCTTGTTGGGATGACTGACTAATGGAATCAAGATCGCCCACTCACGATTGGATAATTCAATCTGCTGCCCTTTAAAGGTCGCTAAATGTTGTTCCACATCTAGAACTAAATCACCACTTTTGAGCAATTGGGTTTGTTGTTTATATTGTGCATTCTCAGCACCGCCACGTCGTAACAAAGCATGAATACGTGCGAGTAATTCGTCGAACTCATAAGGCTTAATCAAATAATCGTCAGCACCTTGATTCAGTCCATCCACTCGATTTTGGAGTTGATCACGCGCTGAGATAATTAAAACAGGTATAGAAGATCGCTGACGAATCTGTCTTAAGATTTGCATGCCATCCATCAGAGGCAATCCTAGATCTAGCAGTACTAAGTCAAATGGTTGTTTGGTCAACATTGTTAAACCATCCACACCATTATTGACCCACTCCACTTCAAACTGATGATAGCGCAGTAAAGTCAAGGTTGACTCTGCGATCATAAAGTCATCTTCGATCATCAAGATTTTAGTCATGATTTCCTCATTCTTAGGAATTTGAACATGCAGACAGCATGTCATTTTGTGAATCAATTACTTTCGTTTTGACATTCAGCAAGCTCAATAAAGTTGGGAATAAATTGTCTTGGCTTAATGCTTTAGTTTTTTGCTGTGTTAAACACTGGACTTGACGACTGGCTTGTTGCTTCCACGCATCAGAGAACCACATCAACATCGGTACATGTGTTTGCTGACTTGGTGCAATCGCATATGGTGCGCCATGAAGATACATACCACTTTCACCTGTTGATTCACCATGATCTGATAAATACCACAAACCTGTCTCATACTGCGTTGTATTTTTTAATGTTTCAATCAATGAATCTAACACATAGTCAGTGTACAACAAGGTATTGTCATAACTATTAATCAGTGCATCTTGACTACATCCTTGGATGGCATTGGTATCACAAGTTGGTTTAAAGACTTTGAACTGCGGCGGAACACGTTTGTAATACGCAGGTCCATGACTACCCATTTGATGTAAAACGATCAATCGAGGTTGCGTGTCATTTTTAGAAATAGTTGCGATATATGTTTTCAAACTATCAATTAAAAGATCATCAAAACATTCACCTTCTTCACACCATTTCTGCTGGATAGGTTCAGGTATTTTAAACTGCTCAACGCGGTCACAAGCGCCCTTGCATCCAGAGTTATTATCAATCCAAGTAACTTTATAGCCAGCACGTTGTGCGATATCAAGTAAACCTTCTCGATGACTGGCAAGCCCTTCATCATAATCTTTACGAGGCATACCAGAGAACATACATGGCACTGAAACCGCCGTTGCTGTACCACATGAACTTACTTGAGAGAAGTTAATAAGATCTTGTTTTGATAATTTCGGGTTAGTATTTTTCGCATAACCATTTAAAGAAAAGTTTTCAGCACGAGCCGTCTCACCTACCACTAAAACCATCAATTTCGGACGAGTAGTATTGTCTTTTCCAAGTTTTGCATCAGTTCCATAAGTGACCAATGGTAAATTTTCTTTAGGCGCTTTCTTTTTATAATAAGACACAAAAGAAGCAATCATATTTTGTGGAGAGATCATCCCTTTTAAATCACGATTTTCACGAAAGATTGCTGCAAAATCCACGTAAAATACGAACAACAACCCACCCACCATCGCTAGTGATACGATCGTCGCCATGACCTTCTTCAACAACTGTTTCAAGATCGGTTCAGATTTCAGTTTTACGATCAATATGGCAATAATCGGTAATACGGTCATGCCCAGTGTCCAAGTGACCAAATGTATGGACCACGTATCTCTTGCTTCAGCGATATCTGTTTGCATCAAATTCTGAATCTGATCTGAAGTGATTAACACCCCTAATGTGCTGACAGCATATGAAGCAAATCCACCAATAAATACCATGGCGATTGCAACAGGCTTGGCTGTCCATTTCCAGTTCAAAAGTTGAAAAAGAAAGAAATAGGCTGAGACAACGACTACAGCTGAAGCGGCTACGAATAACCCTGCTTTAATACCTGTATAAGGTGTAAGCGACTGAAGCTTTTCATAAAAAGCAAAATTTAAGAAAAGTCCTAACCAAATTGAAAGCAATAGGTTAAACGTGAGTAGCGAAATAGGCTTTGCCCTTAGTTTTTTCAGCAGCATAGTCATCGTCACAATCGGAGAGATAATTTTGTATGCGACAAAGATAGAAGCTGAAACTTAAAAATCACTTAAAGCAACATGACTCGTGCAAAAAATGCAGAATTTACCTTAAAAAAATAACAATATTTATCATATAGATAATAATTAATTAGAGTTAATAATAATCATTATCAAAAATCATATATTATATTTAAAATAAATGTCATTTGAGCCAATAAAAAAAACACCCAATAAGAACCTTATGGGTGTTTTTAGAATTACATGGTTTAGAATTTGAATTCTAAACCTATGCCGCCTACAGGTTGCTTGTCTTTTTTGTCCGCTTGCTCAAGCGTTAAATAGCCAGCATAACCATAAGTTTTTACTTGCTTACTAAATGCATAATCCGCACCTGCAATGACTTGCTTAGCTTTGAAGTCAGCACTGTTGTCTTTGAAACTGGTATCGTTTTGGCTGTATTGAGCTTTCACTGTCCAGTTTTTAGACTGTGGAATGTTATATTCAGCACCAACTAACCAACCTTGTGCATCATCAATATTTTTAGCTTTTGCAGCCCATTTAGTTGCATCACCCGCATCAGCATAAGAAGTTTCTTCAACTTCTGAACTTTGATAAAGTGCTTTAAGCGCTAAACCTTCAATTGGATTTAATCGACCAATCGCACGAACTGTATTTGCAGCAGCAAACACTGATCCACCTGCAATTTCAGGATCAGATGCATTTAAAATACCTTTACCTAAGAACGTACTTGGGATCGCTTTGTCATAACCGAGACCCGCAACAAAAAGTGGGTTTTCATAAGTTACCGAAGCTGACCAAGCATCACCTAAGCCCTGACCTTCAACTTTGGCACCACCACTGCTTTGCTTAATTCCAGTCGCCTCACCTGTTGCCAGTAAAGCATTAAATTTAAATGCACCATCAAGAACTTTGACTGCAGGTGACTCATAGATCACTACATTATCAATACGGTTTTCACCAGTAAAAATCCCTGTTACATCTGCTTTGTTAGCAACATAGTTGTTGAAGGTATCTACAACACTAGAGAGTTGCTTGACTGGTGTGTCATGTTTACCAATTTTCACTGTACCCAACTTGCTGTCTTTTAAGCCAACAAAACGGTTACGTTGAGTCCAATCACTGCTGTCACCATCTGCACTGAATCCCCATTCAGCAGCATAAACAGCACTTAAACGCTCTGTTAATTTCTCATCACCTTTGAATCCGATAAAGGTGCTGTTCGAACTAATTTCCCAAACATCCTTGTTTGATTTTGTCGCATTTTTTTCTGGTAGATAATCAACACTCGCGTCGATTTCACCGTAGATTGTTGGTGCTGCAAAAGTAGAGGTTGCAAGTAAACCTAATACTGCTGCTGTTACAATTTTGATTTTCATTTTTGCCATCCTAGTTAAATTTGTAACAAATCCTACACATTAACTTTATATGACAAAACGATTAAAATCTTATTTATTTATTTCATTTTCGACTAAAGTTTAATTTTTAGCCGAGACTAACACCTTATCTTTTTTTATTATATCCACACCAAAAAATATTTATTAGTCAGTGATTTATAATGTTATCCATCATATTTTAAACTCAAGAAATAGAGCTAAAAAACAATTGAATGAAGAAATAAATTTATCGAAAAGCCTTAGATTGCCACCTTAAAATATTACAGTTTAATATCTAAGGTTTATAAATTTGTAATCAACCTTGATTAATATTTACATATTTCTTCCAATTAAAAATTGGTAGCAAACAAATGAATGATATTAGAAAAATTACAGACAAATAATAGTAATATCCAAGCAAATCACCAAGTAATCCACTTAGTAAATATAATAAACCACTGACTGTCGCCATAACTGAAACCTGCAAAGTAAAGTCAGTTCCCGCAAAGTGTTTACGGCTGTAGTTCATAATTAAGCTGAGCATGACCACCAACAACATCGCGGAACATGCATCTTCAAAGGCGTTGATTGCATATATTACAGAAGAATCAATTTTTTTATTATGTTCAAATACATAACCCAAATAAACATAGAAAAATAGACTTAGAATTTTTAACATAGAAAATATAATCAAGGCATAAGCCTTAGACAGATATTTTAACACCCCCCCTGCAATTGCTGCACCTAACAATGCAGCCACAGCACCTAAAATTGTAATATAAAGTCCAATTTGAGAAAAAGTTAAACCTAAATCAACAGCAAGTGGTTTTAATATAGGGCCTGTCAATCCATCAACAATCTTAAAAGTGATTAATACTAGCAACCATGCTTTTAACTGTGGAGACGAGCTAAAATAATGAAGATATTGTTTAATCGCATCAATTTTTGAATGATTTGAGCTGTTATTTAAACTTATCGATTTAATTCGTTCAGGTTCTTTATGAAATAAAATAGGAATGGTATTCAGGAATACTAAAACCGCCAACAATAAAAATGTTTTTTGCCAATATAACCAATCCAAGCACCAAAGTACGACACCTCCACCGACGATAAACCCTAACCGAGAACCAATCACTTGAAAGGTATTACCCCAGTGTAATTGATCATTTTTAAGTAAATTAACAGCTAAAGCATCCGTCGCAATATCTTGTGTTGCACCTGTAAGATTTATACATAACAGCAAAGTAAAGAAGATTAATAAATACAGAGGTTGATCAAGTGCATGAATCGGAAAAAAGGACAATATCACCAAAATAATAACACTAGCGAATTGAGTAGGAATAATCCAACTGCGATAGTGACCTAAATTCGAGATTGCATAACGATCAACATATGCAGCCCAAAAGATTTTGATCGACCACGGCAACATCAATAATCCAAAACCGCCGATATGTGCTAGAGATACACCTTGAGATCTTAAAATCACAGGTAAAGCATGTGTCATAAAACCGACAGGTAATCCTTGTGCCCAATACAACGAAAATAGCAATAAATAGATTTGACGAAGATTAGGCATGTAAGGCTGTTCCTAAAGTATTTCTTTGTAACTTCAACTATCTAATCCTCTCAAAACCACCACATTAAAATCTCATTTTTTGCCAATGCGATGCAGATAGTGAGAGTTTAAGATGGTTAAAGTTGTCATTATTTTTCTGAACCTATGTCACAACATTTTCCTGAATTACCGCCTCTAGTACCACAAAGAGGAACCAATTATAGCCGTGCATTGTGTAAGAAACTCTTTCTAAGTCAAGGTTGGAAAGTGGTTGGTGAAATTCCAAACTTACCCAAAGCAGTCGCTATTATCTCACCACATACGTCTAATATTGATGGGTGGTACGGTTTTCTTGCGATTGGCGGTTTGGGGCTCAAGATTACGGTTCTAGGCAAAGATACACTATTTAAGCCTCCGTTTAAGCCCCTTCTCAACTGGGCGGGATTAATCCCTGTGCATCGTGATAGTACCAATGGTTTGACTGAACAGGTCGTTGCGGAAATTCAAAAGTGCGATCGAATCTGGGTCGGAATGGCACCTGAAGGGACGCGTAAAAAAGCCGAAAAAATGAAAAGTGGCTTTTACCATATTGCACATGCAGCAGGCATTCCGATTGTGATGTTTTCTTTTGATTATGACCACAAAACGATTTACTGCTTAGGTGCCTTTACGCCAACAGGTCATTATCAACAAGATCTTGAAAAAATTATGGGTTTTTACAAAGGACATTTTTCTCCCAAAAATCCCAATTGGTTAGCAGAGCCATTACAAAAACTTGTGAAAAAAAACTAGAAAATCGAGGGCAAATCTGCTGAGATGTGCCCATCTTTTCGTCGATTTTATCTCCTTTTGATATGAAAATTGCTCAACTCTCCTGTTTAGCACTTGTTAGCTTGACATTATTTGGTTGTGATCAAGTTGCAAAAAAAACGCCACCAACTTCAACCTTAAAAGCACGTGAGCCCGTGATTGCTTTAGCATTAGGCGGTGGCGGTGCTAAAGGCTTTTCACATATTGGCGTCATCAAAGTCCTTGAGTCACATGGCATTAAAGCTAAAATTGTGACCGGCACCAGTGCTGGCAGCTTTGTTGGTAGCATTTATGCAAGTGGGCAAACGCCTTATCAGATGCAAAGTCTTGCATTAAAACTACAAGAGTCTGACATCCGTGATCTCACCTTAAATAGCCAAGGTTTTATCATGGGGCAAAAACTTCAGAATTATGTCAACAGTCAAGTTGCCAACAAACCGATTGAGAAATTCCCAATACGTTTTGCTGCTGTAGCAACTCGTTTAGACAACGGCAAGAAAGCTGAATTTATTAAAGGCAATGCAGGTCAAGCTGTACGTGCATCATGTAGTATTCCAAATGTCTTTGTGCCAACGGTCATCGGTGGTACCAAATATGTCGACGGTGGTTTAGTCAGCCCTATTCCTGTAAAAACAGCGAAAGATATGGGTGCTGATATCGTAATCGCGGTTGATATTTCTGCGCGTCCTACAGGTGATAAACCCATGAATATGTGGGGATTACTAGATCAGACGATTAATATCATGGGTCAGCAAAGTATTAACGAAGAACTTAATCAAGCTACTGTCGTGATTCAGCCGAAAGTCGGTCATCTCGGTGTACTTGATCTAAAATCAAGTAACCAAGCTATCTTAGAAGGTGAAAAGGCGGCTCAAGCCAAGATCACAGCGATCCGAGCTGCAATTACTAACTTCAAAAAATCCCCTGCAGCATTTAAACCTGCCCCTCGACCAAAATTCTAAAACACATTCATTATCTTTATATATTCATAAAGATAATCATCTGTTACAGTGCTAGAGGTGAATATTTTTTCACCTCTATTTACCGTTTAACGATACGAGCAAATCTATGGAATTTGTAGTTGAGCCTTGGCACTGGTTGGTATTAGGTATTTTGTTAATTCTTTCAGAATTGGTATTACCTGCATTTGCTGCACTATGGTTTGGTATAGCAGCAGTGATGGTGTGTATTTTACTTTGGCTTTTCCCAATGATGGGCTTTACCACTCAAGTGATCACTTGGGGGATTTTATCGATTTTATGTACGATTCTTTGGTTTAAATTTATAAAACCACTCTCAATTGATAAGACCAAAGCGGGTTTATCCCGTGAAGCAACCATTGGTCAAGTAGGAATGGTCATCCAAACTGGACTGGATCACAGTCAAATCGTGGTGCGTTTTCCAATGCCTGTACTCGGCTCTGATGAGTGGAACTGTCGAAGCACAGCTCCTGTAAAAGTCGGAGATCGTGTTCGTGTTATTGATATCATGGGTAATGATTTAGTTGTTCAACCGCATAGCACTTCATAAACATAAAGAGGGTTTCTAATGTCTGTCGGTACTATTGTTGTTTTAGCGCTCTTCGCTTTTGTTGGTATAACCATTTTTAAAGGGGTTCGAATTGTTCCCCAAGGTTATAAATGGATTGTTCAACGTCTTGGTAAATACCATACCACGTTGAATCCAGGTCTCAATTTTGTGATTCCATATGTAGATGAAGTTGCATATAAAATCACGACGAAAGATATTGTGTTAGATATTCCATCACAAGAAGTGATCACACGTGATAACGCTGTGTTAGTGATGAATGCCGTTGCTTATATCAATCTGACCACACCAGAAAAAGCTGTGTATGGTATCGAAAACTATACTTGGGCGATTCAAAATCTTGTACAAACTTCTCTGCGCTCGATCGTAGGTGAAATGGATTTGGATGATGCCTTGTCATCACGTGATCATATCAAAGCGAAATTAAAGGCTGCTATTTCAGATGATATTTCTGATTGGGGGATTACACTTAAAACTGTAGAAATTCAAGATATTCAACCATCACATACGATGCAATCTGCAATGGAAGCACAGGCTGCAGCTGAACGTCAGCGTCGTGCAACTGTTACTAAAGCTGATGGTGAAAAACAAGCAGCGATTTTGGAAGCTGAAGGACGTCTCGAAGCCTCTCGTCGTGATGCAGAAGCTCAAGTTGTTCTTGCAGAAGCATCAGCGAAAGCAATTAATATGGTGACCAATGCTGTTGGCGACAAAGAAATTCCTGTTGCTTACCTATTGGGCGAACAATATGTAAAAGCTATGCAAGATATGGCGAAATCGAATAATGCAAAAACAGTGGTTTTACCAGCCGATGTTTTAAATACAATTCGTGGTCTTATGGGACGTTAATTGTTTTTAACGTTTTATTTGCAAAAAAAGCCATGATCATCATGGCTTTTTTTGTGCTTGAGTACATCTTACTCTGCGATCAACGCTGAATGATCTTTTTCGGCTAATTGCTTAACTTTACGATCAAAGATAAAAGGGCCAAATGGTAAAATGGCAGCAATCAAGCCCAAATTAAAGATCGACAGAGACCATTTCATTCGATGACAAACAACTAAAAGCATCACAAGGAATAGTACAAATAAAACGCCATGTCCCATCCCAATATATTTGACAAAAACAGGATTTCCCCAAATATACTTAATCGGCATGGCAACGCCGAGCAATAATAAAAATGAAATGCCTTCAAGCGTTCCCACAAACCGTAAAGCTTGTACGTTCATATACTTCCCCAAATTAATTTTTTCGATCTAATAAAAATTTAGAAATCTCAATCAACTCTTTGGCATTTTCACCAAAGTATTCTAATGCTTCAAATGCTTGATCATGTAAGGTTTGTGCATAGGCTTGTGCTTGTTCTAACCCCATTAAAGCAGGATATGTTGATTTTTGGACTTGTTCATCTTTGCCTGCGGTTTTACCTAAGGTTTCAGTGCTCGCAGTGATATCCAAAATGTCATCCTGAACTTGGAAAGCTAAACCAATGCTCTGACCAAACTGACGTAATTTTGGAATCGCCTGATCTGTGCCAGAGTAAATAGTCACAGCGCCCATCATGATGGCAGCCTGAATTAAAGCACCTGTCTTATTACGGTGAATATTTTCCAATTCATCTTGGGCAACATGCTTACCTTCAGCTTGGAGATCCAAAACCTGACCGCAAACCATCTTTGAACTTGCTGTAGCTAAGATTTGCATTTGCTTGAGAACAATAGCGGCATCTGTACCTTGTGCCTGATCGTCAAATAAACGACTGCCTAAAATCTCAAATGCCATCGATTGCAGAATATCACCTGCCAACAAAGCAGTATCTTCACCAAATGCAACATGACAAGTCGGTTGACCACGACGCAGTAAATCATTATCCATGCAAGGCAAATCATCATGTGCGAGTGAGTAGCAATGAATCAGTTCTACTGCGACAGCTGCACGACGTGCGGCAGCAAAGTTTTGGTTGGCTTGTAACGAAGCAGCTGCATAACATAAAGCTGGGCGGATTCTTTTACCACCAAGCATGACGGCATGGTGAACAGCTGCTTTGAGTGGTTCTGGGAGAGAAAATGCAGCCAATGCTGTCAATAAATCTTGTTGAATACGTTGTTGAGCTTGTTTTAAAACATCCGCATTAACTGGAGAAATAGACGACACAATTGCCTCGAAAAATGAATAAATGAAGAAGTGACAGCATCTGTCAGAATGGCAACATCATATCACTATTTATCCCGATAGATTATCTTTGTATTTTCAAGCTATACAAAATAAAAACACCTCCAAATGGAGGTGTTTAAAACTGATGAAAACGGCTTAGAAGGTATCACCTGGTACACGAACCCAACCTTCCATCAGAACACGTGCACTACGACTCATTATGGCTTTTTTCACAGCCCATTTTCCATCAATCAACTCAGCTTGAGCACCAACACGTAACGTGCCTGAAGGATGTCCAAAACGAACCGCTTCACGCTCACCACCACCAGCAGCTAAATTCACCAACGTACCAGGAATCGCTGCAGCAGTACCAATTGCAACTGCAGCAGTTCCCATCATGGCATGATGAAGTTTACCCATAGATAATGCACGAACTAATAAGTCAACATCAGCAGCTTCAACTGTTTTACCACTTGATGATGTATAGGTTTTTGGTTGAGATACAAAAGCAATCTTCGGAGTATGCTGACGCGCAGCAGCTTCAGAGATGTCTTTAATCAAACCCATTTGAACAGCACCATACGCACGGATTTTTTCAAAACGAGCCAATGCTGCGGCATCACTATTAATATGATCTTGTAATTCAGTGCCTTGATAACCAATCGCTTCTGCATTTAAGAAAATAGTTGGAATACCTGCATTAATGAAAGTTGCTTGGAAAGTACCGATCTCAGGTACCACCAATTCATCAACAACATTTCCTGTAGGGAACATATCCCCACCTTCTTCACCATCATCAGCAGGATCTAAAAATTCGATTTGAACTTCTGCCGCAGGGAAAGTGACACCATCTAATTCAAAATCACCTGTTTCTTGAACTTGACCATTGGTCACTGGAACGTGCGCAATAATGGTTTTTTGAATATTCTTCTGCCAAATACGAACTGTGCAAATTCCATTTTCAGGTATACGAGCTGCATCCACCAAACCATTTGAAATTGCAAAAGAACCGACAGCAGCAGTGAGGTTTCCACAGTTACCACTCCAATCTACAAAAGGCTGGTCGATTGAAACCTGTCCAAATAAATAATCAACATCATGTTCAGGCTGTGTACTTTTAGCCAAAATTACCGTTTTACTGGTACTTGAGGTCGCCCCTCCCATACCATCGATTTGTTTACCGTATGGGTCTGGACTACCAATCACACGGAGAAGAAGTTGATCACGTGCTTTGCCTGCTTCTTGTGCCGCTTCAGGTAAATCATCAAGTTTGAAAAAAACACCCTTACTTGTGCCACCACGCATATATGTTGCAGGGACTTTGATTTGCGGTACTGAGCTCATGTCAATTTCATCCTTTTATCATGTTCTTGGTGCAAGTAAATCTTGAGTCTAAAATTACTGCACAGCAATAAAATATGCCATACGACCAATTGCTTTTCGGTCAATTGTTATGGGTAAAATGTGCTCACTATATTGAGTATTTTTGTACAAATTAACAATGGCATCGAAACATTTATACGCGGTTTAAAAATCAAGTGCCCGAATTAAATGCTCAGAAAACAAACTCCACTTAGTTTACTATTCACCCAAATATAAGATTTTAAATGAATTTTAAAAACAACTTTCCAGTCATAGCCCGCCTGTACTTTTACTAGTCGAAAATCATTCAATCTATTAGAATAATCCACTTATTCCTCGTCGAGCTCAGTCCTTTGAACAACGATTCTTCTAAACTTCAGCGTGGACTAAAAAACCGCCATATCCAACTCATCGCGATGGGTGGGGCTATTGGTACGGGCTTATTTTTAGGTTCTGCGCAAGTCATCCAGTCTGCTGGACCATCTATTATTTTGGGTTATGCGATTGGCGGTTTGATTGCTTTTTTAATCATGCGTCAACTCGGTGAAATGATCGTAGAAGAACCTGTAGCAGGTTCATTTAGTCATTTTGCATATCAATATTGGGGTAAATTTCCAGGCTTTTTATCAGGTTGGAATTATTGGGTATTGTATATCCTCGTTGCGATGAGTGAGCTCACGGCAGTCGCAAAATATATCAATTACTGGTGGCCCCATATTGCTGCATGGCAGTCAGTTTTATTCTTCTTTGTGATTATTACAGCGATCAATCTCACCAATGTAAAATTCTATGGTGAGTCAGAATTTTGGTTAGCCATTATTAAAGTTACCGCTGTTGTAGCGATGATTTTATTTGGTCTGTTCTTGCTGTTCACTGCGGATGCCAACTCTACGGCTTCATTTACCAACCTTTGGAGTCATGGTGGATTCTTCCCGAATGGGTTTGAAGGTCTATTCTTCATGCTGGCATTCTTGATGTTTGCATTTGGTGGTATTGAATTAATCGGTATGGCAGCGGCTGAAGCCAATGATCCAAAGAAAACGATTCCTAAAGCGATCAACCAAGTTGTGTTCCGTATTCTGATTTTCTACATCGGTTCACTCACAATTTTATTATCACTTGTGCCTTGGAATCAGCTTGATTTAGGTGGCTTAGATAAAAGCCCATTTGTAATGATTTTCAGTCAAATGGGAATTGGTTGGGCTGCTCACCTACTTAACTTCATTATCTTAACCGCAGCATTATCTGTATATAACAGTGGTATGTATGCAAACAGCCGCATGTTGTTTGGTTTAGCTGAACAAGGTAATGCACCTAAAGTATTTGCTAAAGTGAATAAACAAGGTGTTCCTGTTCCAGCCGTATTGCTTTCCGCATTGCTCATCTTCGGATGTGTACTTTTAAACTACTTCGTACCAGAAGATGCCTTAGGTCATTTGATGTATGTGGTGGTGGGTGCTTTAGTTTTAAACTGGGCAATGATCAGTTTGACTCATTTGAAATTTAAAGCGATGGTCAAACAAAAAGCATTAACAACGAGCTTCCCTGCTTTATGGTCACCATTCAGCAATTATCTTGTACTCGCATTTATTGCGGTTGTACTTTACATCATGTGGCAGCAAGGCTTTAAAGAATCTGTGCTCATGATTCCTATTTGGATCGTTCTAATGTTTGTGCTCTATCGTGTTTTAAATTTGAAAAATAAGAGCTAAACACAGCTAGTCGGTTTCATCAAAAAGTGATTGCTAAGGCAATCACTTTTTTGTTTATAATCATTTAATTATGCGCTCATAGCTTAACTGGATAGAGCAGTTGCCTCCTAAGCGACCGACGTGGGTTCGAGTCCCGCTGAGCGCACCATTTAGCTGTTGAAGTCAATATTTTTTAATATGGTCGACGCCAGTGATATAGAAATTCATACCCTGCATAAAAAGATCAGCTTTGTACATTGAAGTAACAGTTGATAAATCATTTAAGCTTTTTAAAATCAAAAATAGATGCGCATTTTTATGCCGTAAATTATTTACCAAGCAAACGCTAAAAAATACAGTACTTTTAAATCTCAATCATTAAATTAGCTAGCTAATAAGGCTCTCGCTTTGATCAATAAATCCTGCTGATCAATCTCAGATGGATGAAAACTTGCTTTATAGAATGCTAAATAGTCAGGTAATAAACGCCACATCATGTGGACAAGACCCATAAGTGTTTGTGTGTTCTTGAACAGCTGCTTCGGTGAATATAAGGTATTCTTTCGATCTTGCCAGACTAAATGACCTGTCATTATGATCGTGCTACTGATGAATCCCACCGTAATTGTTCGCATACTTCTACGACGTTGAGCTAAGTTGGCAAAGACTTGCTGATATACATCAAATGCCACATGCTTATGTTCGATTTCTTCAACAGCATGCCAAAGCCAAAGATTCTTCATATTTTCAGATAAGCCTTTAAACATAATATTTGGATATTCAAGCATATAACCTGCCATCATCGCCGTAAAATGCTCAAGTGCGACTGTAGCAGCCAATTGACGGCGCTGACTTAAAGTTCTTAAGCGGATCATTTCCTGCTCATAAGCCTTTTCAAACTTTTTTAGATGATAATCATTACTTTGCACCAGTTGATTAAACTGCTCATGTGCTCGCGCATGATGCGCCTCTTGCCCAATAAAACCTGAGATATCTTTTTGTAGTTGTTCATCATGGATTTGATCACGCACATTTCGGACGGTTTCTACAAAAAAGCGTTCACCCTGTGGGAAGCTCATGGATAGAGCTGTGAGAAAATGTGACATCAAAGTAGATTCAGTGTATTGCGTGGTAATTTTTTCGGCTTTGAATTGCGTTTGGCGCACTGTAATTGTATTCACATCATTTGACATCGTCGCTCTCCTCACGCATAACATTTCTGTAAGCAAACACTAAATCACATGAGCAAGTCTTATGACTTACATCTCTTATTGATCTACTACTTCAATCAAAACATTAGCTCAACTATTTGAAATTAAATAGAGGCTACACAAAGTTCCAAATTGGAACTAAATATTAAATTATAGCCTCTTCTGAATGCTGTCAATTTGTTTTTCATATACCAGTGTTATTTGTCCTATAAAGACTTGTTATGTCCTTCGCTGAGTTATGCCTTAAAACTCATAGAATTTTGAGCCTAAATTTAACTCATTACAAAGCTATGCCTAAATAAATGCTGTTCCAATTAAAGCATTTAGCAGCCTTTTTGAGTCCGACATCAAAATATGTGATGACTTAAATATCCCAATTTTTTTCAATAGCAGTGATCTGGCTCAAGACATGCTGATACTCTGCCTGTTTAACAGTACACCACAATGCAACAAAATCTTGATTTAAATATTCACTCATCCAATGATTAGCTTTAAATCTCTTCAATGCATCCATTTGTTCTGTCGGAAGAAAATAATGTTCACCAATCTGCTTAGATTGATTCACCGATTTAGGGATTGCCGATATGTGAGTCAAGCCATGCAGCGTTCCCATTAATATGATGGCGACTGCTAAATACGGATTGCAATCGGCTCCAGCTACTCGATATTCGATTCTTTGATTTTCTGAATCCGCACATGGGATGCGCAGTGCGACATTACGATTATTCCACCCCCAGTTTGCTTCCAAAGGGACATGCTGACCTAACTTAAATCGGCGATATGAATTGAAATTGGGGGCTAAGATCGCCATAGAATCTGGCATAAAATGAATCAATCCACTGATTACATTTAATAATGGCTTTGCAAAGTCACGTTCAGAACAGCTAAAAATATTATGTTTGTTAGCATCAAGTAGACTCATATGAAAATGCATTCCACTCCCTGCTTTATGCAAATCTGGTTTTGCTAAAAAATTAGCTTTAAAGCCATGTTTATTTGCAACTTGTTTAATACTCCGTTTTAACATCAAGATTTGATCACAGAGCCTCAAAATATCAGTTCCATGCGGCAGATTAATTTCATACTGATCTGACGATGACTCAGAAACGATTCCAGTGATATGTATTCCCTGTATTTGAGCAATCGTTTCTATTTCATCCAACACTGCTTGGATATCAGCATGTGGGTTTAAATCAAAACATTGTTTAGGGATGGCTGACTTTTGGCTCTCTTGGGATAAAGGCTGTAAGTAAAACTCAAGCTCAGCAGCAATACATGGAAAATAATCTAACTGATGTAATCGATTCAGCAATTTCTTTAAAATATTGCGCGGTTCATAACGACAATCTTGTACATTATTTTCTTTCATCGTTAAAAGTAACTGGGCATTGATATGTGGATCTATGGGATTGGGATGTAATGACCCCAACACAGGTACACATAAATAATCTGGTTCACCGACAAATTTGCCTAGTCCAGTTTCCTCAACAACATTTCCATCCAAACTCATGGCGTAAATAGACAGCGGTAGATAACAACCCTTATCTAAGCTTTTGAGACAACTGATATCTATCCTTTTGCCTCGTAAATGCCCATTGAGATCATAAAGGAAAATATCGATGTGCTTAGTATTAGGATAAGTATCTAAATAGCTATCCACTTCATTGAGGAAGCTGTGATTATGAATGGAGTCATTAACCCTAGTGCGTGCAACTAAGGGTTGAAGATTATTATTAATTTTAGTCGCAGAATTTATCTCAGCTAATGCTGCACTCATGGCTATAGACCTAAGTTATTTCGATCTAATCAGCTTAGTGAATGCAACAAAAGTTGTAACGTAAAGACTTTATAAATTATTTTACCTATCCAGTAAAAAAATCATAAATTCAAAAAGATAAAATGAATATTAAATCGCATTTTCTATTTAATCAAACAACTGCTGTAGCCTCATTCGTCTTATACGCAAGCTCATTTCTTTCAACATATAGTTGCTAAAAACAACCAGTAAAAAGCCGATTAAAAACGAACCAACCACATCAAATGGAAAATGAACACCGACATAAATTCTAGATAAACCAACAACCAGACTGACGAACAAGCCAATAATTCCAATTGTCTTAAATCCAGCAAGTAGATAAGCAAATGCAATAATGACAACGGTTAGCGTATGCTGACTAGGAAAAGATGAACTCAAGCCATGCCCTATCAGCTTATGTCCTAAATCCAACTGAAATGGACGTGGATGATGATAAAAATATTCGATTAAGTCACTTAATATCAAAGAGATAAGCACTATAAATAAGGTTTTAGCAAAGATTAGATGATGTGTTTTCCATTTTAGAACCAGCATCAAAACCAGCAAACTGATAAAAACAGTATTTAGATCATCCGCTAAAAAAACTGCGATCTTGTCTATGATAGGGAATTGGGTCGCGAGTGAATTGATACTATGAAACAAATAAATATTTGTTTCCTCAAAGATCATATTATGTTTATCCACGGTCTTGATATCTATCACAAAGAAACTCGTTTTAATGTAGGCAAGTAAGATGAAAGAATGATGAAATCATTATACTTTACTATTCACATTATTATTGATATCAAAAACTTATTTTGTAACTGAGAATTATTCTTGCAAATAGAAGCATTTAGAACTATTTGCAAGAATGTCTTATCGATTTAAAATTTAAATTCTAAGCCAGTACCCACAACAGGTTGCTTATCCTTAGCATCAGCCTGTTCAAAAGTTGAGTAACCTGTATATCCGTAGACTTTAACTTGTTTGTTGAAAGCATAATCTAAACCCAACAACATTTGCTGAGCATCAAAATCTGCCTGTTCTGTTTTAAATGAAGTTGAATTCTGACTGTACTGTGCTTTGACTGTCCAATTGGCATAATTTGGTACTTTGTACTCAGCACCAATCAACCAACCATTAGAATCATCAATATTTGCAGCAGCTTCATCATTTCCAAGTTTATTTTCAACCTCAGAAGTTTGATAAAGCGCTTTGATCATCAATCCCTCAACAGGTGTGATTCGACCGATTAATCGCAATGTATTTGCCGCTGCAAAAACCTCATCTACATTGGTTTCTGTATCTTTTGCATTTAATAAACCGTGTCCCAAAAAATCACTTGGAATAGCTTTGTCATAACCAACGCCAAGTAAAAATAAAGGATGGCTATAACTCAAAGAAGCAGACCATGCATCCCCTAATCCACGTCCAGCCGTATTTACACCACCGCGTTTATCATCTTCAATACCTCGACTCTCACCTGTAGCCAACAAAACACTGGCTTCAATATTACCGCCTTGAAAAGCTAGCTCTGGAGAGTCGTACACCACCACATTATTGACACGATTTTCTCCTGTCATAATGCCTGTGATATCGGCTTTATTACTTATATAGTTATTAAAACTATCGACAGGACTAGATAACTCTTTGAGCGGAGTATTATGCTTACCGACTTTAATAGTTCCTAAACGCTGATCTTTTAAACCAATATAACGATTTCTTTGAGACCAATCAGTCTTGTCGCCATCAGCATAAAATGCCCACTCTGCTAAATAGACAGCGCTCAAACGATCAGATAATTTTTCTTCGCCTTTAATGCCTAAAAATGAACTATTGCTATTAATTTTCCATACATCGCGATCAGATGAGTTAGCATTATTTTCTGGTAAATAATCTAAACTTGCATCTATCTCACCATAGAGTTTTGGTGCTGCAAATGTTGAACTAGTGACAACACTTAAGATCGCTGCACATACAATTTTCATCTTCATTCTAGTCATCCTAACCATCTAAAAAATACAAAAAGAACCCATATTTCGCTGATATCAGCAAAATTATGATTTAAAAAAGAATTGTGAGTACTTGAGAAAACTCATGTATTTCAATCAACACATGAGTTTTCCGAGAATTTAATTACATATGATAAAAAGGGAAAACACCGAAAATCAAAGCACTACCCATCAATACGCAACAGGTAATAAATGCCCATTTCAAAGTGAATTTTTGATGATCTGCCAATTCCACAGCTGCCAAACCACACAACAAATAAGTTGAAGGAACAAGTGGTGATAATAAGTGTATCGGCTGACCAATAATCGATGCGCGCGCAATCTCAACAGGTGGAATACCATAATGCGAAGCCGCTTCAGCTAAAATCGGTAGCACACCGAAGTAAAAAGCATCATTTGACATAAAGAATGTGAGTGGCATACTCAATACACCTGTAATCGGTGCAAGATAAGGCCCCATACTTGGTGGAATAATCGCGACGAAGCCTTTCGACATCGCTTCAACCATACCTGTACCCGATAAGATGCCCGTAAATACGCCCGCCGCAAAAATCACACCCACGACTGCAAGCACACTATCTGCATGCATCGCGATACGCTTTTTCTGCATATTTACGCATGGGTAATTCACAACCAAAGCAATACAGAAACCAAGCATGAATAAGATCGACATCGGTAAAATCCCTTTCACCAAAGATGCCATCAACAACAAGGTTAAAATACCGTTGAACCAGCGTAAATGTGGACGTTGCGCATCTGGGTCTTTTGAGATCGAGATATCATCAGCATGACTAATATCTACCAGCTCAATAACACCTAAACGCTTACGTTCGTACATGCCATACAAATAAGCCAAGAAAAATAACCAAGCAGCCGCAACGATCATCGAGGGAATCATTGGAATGAATACTTCACTTGCATCCACTTGCAACGCGCTTGCGGCACGTGCTGTTGGACCACCCCACGGCGTAAGATTCATAACGCCACTACACAACAACATCAAACAAGTCATAATGAGTGGATTCATGCCAACACGTTTATATAGTGGCATCATGGCTGCAACACAGATCATGTAGGTCGTGGAACCATCACCATCTAAGGAAACCAATAAGGTTAGAAAAACAGTTCCTAGGGTAATTTTGAGTGGATCACCTTTGACTTTCTTCAGAATCCATCTAACCGATGGGTCAAACAACCCTGTATCAATCATCAATGCAAAATAAAGGATTGCAAAAAGAAGCATTACGCCCGTTGGTGCAAGTTTTTTAATACCATCTAACATGGTATTGCCGAGCTCGGCTAATTGAATATGACTAAGACTTTCAAAATAAAAACCCAATCCCCATGCAATAATTGCAAATAAGAATGGGATTAAAATTAATGCAACTAACGCACTAAGACGTTTTGACATGATCAAATACATAAAGCACATGATCATGCTAATACCTAAAAAAGTAAGCATTTTAAGCAATCCTTAGCATAATTAATATTGTGACTGGTTAACTCCTAACCCAGCCGAGATTCTATGCGATAGAAATCAAAATAATTCATTTAATTTTATTATAACAATCAACAAATACATTCACATGAAAAATAAACAAAAAACATATAATATCAAAAATCAAAAACAAGTTATTGATTTTAATAATTTTACATGAAAACAAATACAACCAAGTGATAAAAAATTGGTAAAAATAATATTTAAAAATACTATATATTTACCACATCTATGCAATATAATAGTGCAAATATTGGTTATTTTTTAACTATTTTATTAATATAACAATTAAAACAAATAAACCTAATTAGAAAAACACATATAATGAATAAATAACACCCAACCGAGACCAGATTAATATTCAAACAATTATTTTATTTAACACCCGAAAAAATAATAAAAATCCAAAATAGATTTATTTATTAAAAATCTATTTTTTTATAATAAAAATATTATTTAAAACAATCCTCAAAAAACATTCTAACGAATAACATTACAATCAAAAAAAGAATACTGTCTAAAATCATAATTTTAATTATAATCATAGATAGTTTGATCCTAAACGATATAAAACAAAGACATAACGCATGGAAGGAACAAAAAATGAATCTTTATGAATCTCAGGGACACCGCGATACTGCCCATGAGCAACTTTTTAACATCTTCAACCAACAACGTTCCGCATTTAATGCTCTTCCATATCCCGATTTAGATTCAAGACGTAGCAAATTATTTAAGCTAAAAAAGCAAATTATTCGTTATCAAGATGTCATCGCCGAAGCCATTAATACTGACTTTAGTTCTCGATCAATCGATGAATCAAAACTGCTCGATTTACTTGGTTCTGTTCTAGAGGCTGAACATGCGATCCGCCATCTAAGAAAATGGATGCGTCCAAGCAAACGAAGCACTGAATTACTTTTTTTATCAAATCGACTAAGAGTCCAATACCAACCTAAAGGTGTGGTCGGTGTTGTTGTACCTTGGAATTTCCCTGTTTACTTGGCTTTAGGACCATTGGTGGCAGCCTTGGCTGCTGGCAATCGGGTCATGATTAAATTACCTGAAATCACACCTGCAACCAATGCTGTTATGAAACGCATGCTTGCTGAAGTTTTTAGTGAAGATGAAGTCGCTATTTTTGGCGAGGAAATTACCGATCCTTCGCTATTCACGACCCTGCCTTTCAATCATATCGTTTTCACAGGGTCACCCGCGATCGGTCGTGTGGTGATGCGTGCTGCGGCAGAGAATTTAACCCCAGTCACCTTAGAACTAGGCGGTAAATCACCAGCATTAGTGAGTCGTCATTATCCATTAGCTGATGCTGCCATGCGTATCCTGCATGGGAAAGCGACCAACTGTGGGCAAATTTGTGTAGCACCAGATTATGCACTTGTTCCAAAAGAAAAAGTAATTGCGTTTGCTGAAAAATGTAAATCACATTTCACATCTATGTATGGCAACACAATTGATGAAAATAGCAATTACACCTCCATCGTCAATGATCGTCATTTAAAAAGACTGCTTGAGATACTTGAGGATGCAAAGGCTAAAGGTGCTGAGGTTATTGTATGTGGTGAATATCATCCAGAACGTGATGCTCGTCGTATGCCTGTACATCTCGTATTGAATTGCACAGCAGATATGCGCATTCTCAAGGAAGAATTATTTGGTCCCATCTTACCAGTCGTTGCATACGATACGATTGATGATGCGATTACCTACATCAAAGTGGGTGAACGCCCATTAGCACTGTATTGCTTTACCCATGATGCCAATGAACGTGACTATATTTTAAAACAAACTCATTCAGGTGGTGTGACGATCAATGATTGGGGTTGGCATGTAGTCAACCATGATGCTCCTTTTGGTGGTATCGGTAACTCAGGTATGGGAACTTATCATGGTGTTGAAGGTTTCCGAGAGCTTTCGCATGCAAAAACTATTTTTACCCGTCAGCGCTTTTTCCCAACCCAATTATTCTATCCACCCTACGGAACTTGGGTACAAAAACTCGCTTTGCATTTCTTTTTGAAAAAGGGCGATCCAAATCTCAAATAAAATTGAAAAAAAGAGAGTTTAAAACTCTCTTTTTTTAACTGAATGAACAGGTTATTTCCTTAGTTTGGATCTAAAAAACGTAATCCAACGCCTGCAATTGTAAAAATATAAGATGGCGTGAGTGCTGAATCACCTATTTTAGTACGCAATTTTTTAACTAAAATTCGGAGATAGTGAGTATCCTCTTCGTGGCTGACACCCCATAGCTCAGCCATGATTTGTTTTTGGGTAACAATCTTTCCTTGGTGGCGAATCAGTAATGCTAAAAGCTGTATTTCTTTTTTAGTTAGAATAATTTCTTCATTTTCAACTCGAACTATATGTTCCGCAATATCAACAAACAGTTTCCCATCGTTAAACACCGTCTTCTGCTCTGATGTTGGCGCTTTATTACGAAACAAGACACGCATACGCGCGCAGAGTTCCTGAATACTGAAAGGCTTGGTAACGTAATCATTTGCCCCCGCATCCAGTAATTTAATTTTTTGGTTTTCATCAGGTCGAGCAGAAAGCACAATAACTGGAACATCAGACCACTGACGCAATTCTTTAAGTACGTCATGGCCATCCATATCAGGCAACCCCAAATCCAGAATCAAAAGATCAGCACCTCGTGTAGCTAAAATCTCTAAACCCTTCATACCATTTTCAGCAACTTGCACTCGATAACCTTGCGCCCGCAAAGCAATATCCAAAAATTTTCGAATTTGTGGTTCATCATCAATAATGAGAATCGCCATGTCTGAGTTGAGTAATTGCGGCATAAAAACTGTATTTAATCCTGATGTAGTGGTAATCGTATTCGAATAACTGTGCCATGACCATGTCTGCCACTCTGAGCCTCTATACTTCCCATGTGCGCACCGATGATCGCTTTTACGATCGAAAGGCCAAGCCCTGTTCCTGTCTTACCCCGATCACCTCTTTGCATGGTATAAAACATATCAAAAATCTGTTCTCGTTCATTTTCAGGAATGCCGATACCTTGATCTTCTATCTCGATCTGTAAATAGCTCTCAACCTGCTGAATGTTCACCTCTATCGGCACATTATCTGGAGAGAATTTGGCTGCATTTTCTAAAACGTTAAAAATAGCTTGTTCAATTAAAGCGGGATGTACATATAACTGAGGAAGATCCTCAGCACATGTGGTCTTAATGCTTACATAAGGTTGATATCGTTTTAAACGTTCAGTTGCAGAAGTAATTAACTCATTGACACCAATCCAAGCACGACTTAAAGTCAAACCTTGATGACCTAGACGAGTCATATCCAAAAGATTTTGAATATAGCGATCTAAGCGCTCACCTTCTATATGAATGGTATCTAATAATTCATGCCGATCTATCTCAGGCATTTGTTCGCCATAATATTTAAGCGTGTCTGCTGAGCCAATCATTGCCGCCAACGGCGAACGTAAATCGTGGGAAACTGAAGACAATAAAGCTGAACGAAGCTTTTCCGTTTCAGCTACAACTCTTGAATTTTCCAATTGCAAAGATAACTGTACACGAGACAATGTTTGCGCAATATCTTCGATCATCAACTCAGTCAAACGCTGTAGTTCAAAACTGAGTGCCTGTGGATGGTCCCGAAAGCGAATGGCAATAACCCCATGATTCTCGACAAGATTCAGTGGATTAAACCACCACTCTGTCTGCGTTAAAGTATTGGTAAAACGTCCACAAGGTTTTGCATTTTTTTGAGCCCAATCTGCCGCGATTTGATCTTTGTCATTTAGAATCGAGATTTCACCAGAAACTTGAGAACCAACTCTCAGCCATACATATGCGTTTAATGAGCTTTCTAAGTGTTGCGTAGCTATATTTAGAACTTGTTGAATATCCACACAGCTGGATAACTTTCTTTCTAATTCCTGTAATTGTAGTGAAGCTGAATTGGCAGCACGTAAACTCAAAACCTGAGCACGCAACTGATTTGCTAAGCGCCCGACCAAAAGTGCTGAAATAATAAAAGTAATAATTGTAATCACACCGCGTTCAGCACTAATCATAAATGTGAAGCGTGGTTCAATAAAAAAGTAGTTATAGAGTAAAAAACAAATAAATACGCTAGCGAGCGTAATCAACATTTTTGCTCGAATTGCGACAAGCAAGACCGTGACAATAAAGATTAATGCTAAATCACTATATCCAATAAATCGGTCACTGATCGCAGCAATCATCAATCCCAATAAAATAATGAATGAACTTTCTAATAATTCTTTATGGTCAACACTAAATTTCTGCTCAGACTGAGCCATATCAAGTAGTGAGTTTTTTAACTCCTGTGACTTAGACTTTAAAGGCTGAACAAAAGTAATCTCAAAAGGATGTTGTTTTTCTAAAAGCTGATCAGCAATATGATCTGAAGATAAACGTTGCCATAAAGATTTTTTAGCGCTCTTACCCAATAAAATATTAGATGCGCCATAATCATAAGCAGCCTGTAAAATCGTTGCTGCGATTTGATTGCTATACAATAAATAGGTATCTGCACCTAACTTACGTGCCAAATTAAATGCTTTAGTGACAGCAAAAGTTTGCGTGTTTTCAATCTTGCTTTTTTGAATTGAAATCACACTCCAAGTTGCATTCCTCCTTTCAGCGATCCGATGTGCTCGTCTGACCAAATCTTCAGAAAATTCAGTTCCATCGATGGCTAACATGACATGATTTTGAATCGGAATAATTTGTCCCTGAGCTACAAATTTCTCCCGATAATCAATATCCACCTGCCCTGCAACTGTTTGAATCGCAAGGTCTCGTAAAGCAATAAGATTGGCTGGCTTAAAAAAGCCTTGCAAGGCATGTAGAGCGACATCCGCTAAATAAATTTTGCCATGATTCATACGCTCCAATAGTTCAGGTACAGGAAGATCAACCAAGCGAATATCTTTTAATCTTTTTAATAATGCATCAGGCACCGTTTCTGTTACCCGAATGCCCGTAATTTGATAGACCACATCATTCAAACTTTCGAGATGCTGAATATTCAATGTGCTATACACATCAATACCCGCATCTAATAGTTCATTCACATCTTGCCAACGATATTTATGACGACTATTTGGTACGTTTCGATGTGCGAGTTCATCAACCAAAACAATTTCAGGTTTTAATTTCAGAATTTGATCAAGATCCATTTCATCTAAAAATCGATCTTGATATTCAACAGTCTTTTTAGGAACAACATTCAGCCCTTGAATCAAAGCTTCTGTATCAGCTCGACCATGCGTTTCGACCACACCCACCAGCACATGATGACCTTGTCGCATCAACTCATGTGCTCTCGACAACATGGCAAAGGTTTTGCCCACACCAGGTGCTGCACCCAAGAAAATGGTTAAACGTCCAGATTGTTCACGTTGGCTATGTGCCAACCATGCATCTGCTTTGTTATTTCGGTCGATCTGCATAGGCTCAGCTCTATCAACGTGAACTTGATGACAATTGATCTAAAGCGATGTTGAGCTGAAGCACATTGACTCGCGCCTGCCCATACAAGCCCAATTGAACAGGTTGAATCTGTTGTTGCACTAAATCTCTCACTTTCTGCTCGGATAATGCACGTTGTTGTGCCACACGTTTCACTTGTAATAGTGCACTTTCAGGTGAAATATCTGGATCAATCCCACTACCCGATGCAGTGATCATCTCTGGTGGTACGTGTTGCTCAAGAATTTGATTGTTTTGAGCAAACTGCAAGGTTCTTTCTTTAATTTTCTTTTGCAATTCAGGATTAGAAACCGCCAAGTTACTTCCTGCCATGCCATCCACATTATAATTCACAGCACTCGGACGACTATGGAAATATTGTTCACTCACAAAGTTCTGTCCCACCAAGCTTGACCCGACAATTTTTCCATTTAACTCGATGACACTACCATTGGCCTGTTTTGGAAATAACAATTGAGCCAAAGATACACTCACACTGCAATACAATACGCCTGCGATCAAGAACCCAACCAGCACTAAACCTAGACTAGATCGAAAAATGGATTGTGCTTCAGTCGATAAGGGAAGATTTTCTAATGTATTCATGATGTACTCCTAAATCCACAACGACACAACAAGGTCAATCAATTTGATCGCAATAAACGGAAAAACCACGCCCCCTACGCCATAGATCAGCATATTACGACGCAATAGCTGTAAGGCACTGGCAGGTTTAAATTGCACCCCTTTCAGCGCTAAAGGAATCAACATCGGAATGATCAGCGCATTAAAAATCAATGCAGAAATCACCGCACTACTTGGACTACTCAACTGTAAAATATTCAAGACATCAAGCTGAGGAATCGCAACGGCGAACAATGCAGGTAAAATCACAAAGTATTTAGACACATCATTTGCTAAAGAAAATGTGGTTAAAGCGCCTCGAGTAATCAACTGCTGCTTGCCAATTTCTACTACATCAAGCAGTTTGGTTGGATCAGAATCTAGATCGACCATATTTCCAGCTTCTTTTGCAGCTTGCGTTCCTGAGTTCATTGCCAAACCAATATCTGCTTGTGCCAAAGCGGGTGCATCATTGGTTCCATCGCCAACCATCGCGACCAATTTTCCTGCGGCTTGTTCTTTACGAATACAGGCTAACTTATCTTCAGGTCGAGCTTCAGCAATATAATCATCTACACCTGCTTCAGCGGCAATTGCGGCAGCAGTCAAAGGATTATCCCCTGTTACCATGATGGTTTTAATCCCCATCTCTCGTAACAATGCAAAGCGTTCTTTAATTCCTTGTTTAATCACATCCGACAATTCAATCACACCTAAAATTGTATGATTCGATGCAACAACCAATGGCGTTGCGCCTTTAGACGCGACTTGTTCTACACGAGTTTTCAGCTCAATATTGTCTTTAATCTCTAGCTGAGTAAATTTTAGAATAGCATCTACTGCACCTTTGCGAATCTTTTGCCCTGTCGCTAAATCAACACCAGATAACCGTGTTGAAGCGCTAAACTGAATAAATTCTGCGTCTTTAGGTTCACGGATACTTTCACCCATTTCTTTACCTAAACTCACGACCGATTTACCTTCAGGCGTTGGGTCAGCAAAAGACGTGAGCATTGCTGCTTGGCGTAATTCACTTGGACTCACACCAGCCAATGGGTAAAAAGCGGTCGCTTGGCGATCACCATAGGTTATTGTGCCTGTTTTATCCAACAGCAATACATCAATATCACCAGCAACCTCAACTGCCTTACCTGACTTCGCCAATACATTGGCTTTTAAGGCTCTGTTCATCCCTGCAATCCCAATCGCAGGCAACAAACCACCAATTGTTGTTGGAATGAGACAGACCAATAATGCAATCAACATCACCAGACTGATTTTGATCCCCACCATAGAACCAATAAACGGCAATGTGGCAACCACAACAATAAAAGTAATGGTCATGATATTGAGTAAGATACTCAGCGCAATTTCATTCGGTGTTTTTTGACGGTTTGCACCTTCAACCAAAGCGATCATTCGATCTAAAAAACTATTGCCTGCCTCATTACTGACACGAACAATAATTTGATCAGATAGAACTTTGGTACCACCAATCACACCTGACCGATCCGTATTGGCTTCACGTAATACAGGTGCAGACTCACCTGTCACCGCCGACTCATTAATGGTGGCAAAACCTTGAATAATTTCACCATCAGCAGGCACAATTTCACCTGCTTTAATGATCACCAAATCATCTCTTTTTAATAAATTTGCAGAAATCACCGTTGCTGTAGCATTCAAATCAGCAATTTTATTTGCCATTAAGTTTTCACGGGCTTGGCGTAAAGAAGATGCCTGTCCACGTCCTTTGGCTTCTGCTACTGCTTCTGCATAATTGGCAAACAAAACGGTTACCAATAAGATCAAGCTCAGTAAAATACCAAATCCAAAACTGGTACTCCCCATCAACGTTGCCACGATGGTTAACACTGTTCCAATCCATACACATGCCATTACAGGATTTTTAAAAGCATGCTGCGGTAATAATTTATAAAAGGTTTGCTGAATAATTTCTTTATTCAAGATATCCATTTGTGTCGCATTAGAGTGATTCATGATACTTGCTCCACTAGATCTTTACAGATAAATAATCAGCAATTGGTCCAATCACCAACACTGGCATAAATTGCAATAGCGTTAAAATCAGTACAATTCCGATTAAAGTCAGTGCAAATGTAGGCGACTCAATCTGTAATGAACCCTTGGTCTCATCTGCTTTAGGTTTAGTTGCTAGGCTGACTGCAATTAAAACTGGAATGATCAGTACGCTATAACGACCTGCTAATAACGCAACACTGGTGCTTAGATTCCACCATATAGTGTTGTCGGCTAAGCCTTCAAAACCAGAACCATTATTGGCAAACGCAGACACATATTCATAAAAGACTTGGCTAATAGCATGCGATGCAGGGTTTGAATTTCCTGTTAAAGATGGGAAAGCGATGGCGATAGCAGTTAAACCAAGAATTACCACTGGTTGTAATAGAATGACCAATGCCAATAACTTAATTTCAGTGACTTCAATTTTTCGTCCAAATAATTCTGGCGTACGACCTGTCATCAAACCTGCAATAAATACAGCTAAAAATAGATAAATAAAGAACTGTAATAAACCACAACCAATCCCCCCCCAAATGGCATTGATCAGCATATTGCATAGCTCAACCAAACCCGTTAATGGTGAAGCTGAGTCATGCATCATATTGACCGAACCATTATTTACCTGTGTGGTTAAACTTCCCCACAAAGCAGAAGCTTCAGCTCCAAAACGAACTTCTTTACCTTCCATTAATGCAACATTAGGAATCAAGGAGGATTTTTCAGCCCATAAAGTGAATAAAGAAGAAGCCAATGACATCCACAACATCGTGCCCAAAATCATCCACATTAATTTTTTGCGTTGCACAAAACGACCTAGCATAAACACAACCGACATTGGGATCAGTAAGATCGCAAGCATCTCCAGCACATTGGATAATGGCGTTGGATTTTCTAAAGGCACACTACTGTTTGGACCATACCAACCACCACCATTACTACCTAATTGCTTTATCGCCACCATCGGTGCAACGGGTCCAAGTGTAATATGTTGTGTCTGTACTTCGGTGCTTCGATCTAAAACTTGCGCGGTTGGACTAGCAGAAAGTGTCGATGGCACACCTTGAAAAGTCAGTAATAGAGAAAAAACTAAACCCAAAGGAATAAAGAATCGGAACAGTGGTCGGATCATATCCATCCAATAATTTCCAAGATTAATTTGTGACGCATTTTTGGGTTCAATATTTTCCAAAGCTTGATCTTTGGGCTGTAAAAATAAAGCTCTTAACATGGCTGTTAGTAAAGCCAAACCCATAATTGGAGATAAATATTGCAAACCAACAATCACTGTCATTTGCGACAGATAAGACAATTGAGCTTGTCCTGAATAATGCTGCTGATTGGTATTGGTTAGAAATGAAATCGTTGTGTGTACTGCTAAATCCCAATTCATATTTGGAATACGATCTGGATTCAACGGTAACCAAGCTTGCGTCATCAAGATCGCTATACTTATACCCAACAACAAAAGATTACTGAGGATAAATGCACCAAGATATTGTCGCCAATTCATACCCACTTGTTTCACGTTCAAAATGGAATAAATTGGTTGTTCGATCCATTTAAAGAAACGATCGCTTCTCATTGGTTGAGCTTGCATCACATCTGCAAGATAGCGTCCTAATGGATAGGCTAAAACCAATGCAAGGATAAATACGGAAATAAATTCCCACATAGCACATGCCATTAAAAAAATAAGTCAGCACTAGTATGGAAATTGACTGCGTAAATTCTCTATGTTAGAAAAAGTGAACCGCGTAAATTTTCTGTAAAATTTATATGAAAAATTATTTGATCAGAGAAATTGCACATATATGACAAATTATGTAGATAGAATCTAATTTTTTACAAAAAATCTTTGACCTAATAAAAATTTTTTTTTGCAAAAATGCAATTATTTGAGTACGAAAATTCAAACTAATACTTTATATATTTCATCATATTATCAATAAAAACACATATGTATATAATTATTTATAGCATTTTTTTTATCCATTTTCATGCAATCATTCGTACTGGATAGTTCATTTAGAACATTTACTCTTATTCTAATTATGGTATTTTTGTTACATGAAGTTATAGCCAAATACATTTAATAATCAGTTTGGCGTGCCAATCATAGCTTCTTTACTTAGAAAATCTTGAAATTCAAGGAAAGATTTAAAATGAAATTAAAACATCTTAGCACTGCCATGATCTTAGCGACGCTACCTGCAACTGGAGTTTTTGCAGCAGCTTTAGACCGCTCAGGTCAATCAATGTCAGCTTTTTTCCAACCAGGTAATTATTTTGAAGCTGGTCTTTCGGTTCTAGATCCAACAGTTGAAGGTAAAGAAGCTGGGGATTCTACTACTCAACGCAAAATTGGCGACATGGGCGATGACTACATGTTCCCTAACGCTGCATTAAAGCTTCAACTAACTGACAATATTTCTTTTGGTTTAATTTACGATCAACCATTTGGTGCAGATGCGGCTTACCACGGCAATAACGTTTTTGTTTCAAGCCCGACTGATACCATCTTGGCTCAAGATCGTTTAGATGTTATTCGCCAATCAACTATCGACACTCAATTTAATAACCTATCAGCGCAACAACGTGTTGGTGCTGCTTTAACAGCACAAGGTGTTGATTTAACAACACCAGCAGGTCAACAACAGTTTGTAAATACATTAAATGCTTATAACAACAACCCAGCTGTAAAAACACAAATTGATACCGCTGTTAAGCAAGGTGTAACAAATTTAGTTGATCAAGGCTTGCAACAAGTTAATGGTCTATTAGGTAAAGGCAACACAACTGTTGAAGTTGACTCACAAAACTTATCGTTTATTTTTGGCTTCCAACCAAATAAAAACTTTAACTTCTATGCAGGCCCTGTACTTCAAACAGTTAAAGGTAAAGTAAGTCTTCGTGGTCAAGCTTATAGTATCTATAACGGCTACGATGCTGACATTAAAGAAACAACAGGTACAGGTTGGTTAGCGGGTGCTGCTTATCAAATTCCTGAAATCGCATTAAGAGCTGCGATCACTTATCGCTCTGAAATCGATCACAAAGTAAAAGTAAATGAAGAACTTCCTACTTTGCCTGCTTTAGCACTTTTAGGTCGTGGTGATGCTATTGATGTAATCAATAACAGTACAGAACGCACAAAAATTACTACACCACAGTCTGTAAACCTAGACCTACAAACTGGCATCATGGCGGATACTGTGGCTTTTGCAAACGTTCGCTGGGTGAACTGGAAAGACTTCTCAATCCAACCATATAAATTTGGTCTTCTTTCGAAAGAAGTTGGAGCTGCTGTAGGACGTCCTGATGGCTTCAATCTTGTTGAATATTCTGAAGATCAATGGTCTGTAAATGCTGGTGTTGGTCGTAAATTAAATGACAAATGGGCTGGTAACGTTTCTGTAGGTTGGGATTCTGGCGCAGGTAATCCTGTAACAACACTTGGCCCTACTGAAGGTTACTGGAACGTTGGTTTTGGCGTTCAATATAGCCCTACTCCTGCAACATTCATCTCTGGTGGTGTTAAATACTTCTGGTTAGGTGATGCAGATGCTCAAACTGGTGCTCAAGCAGGTAGTAATGATTACGTGGCTAAATTCGAAGACAATAAAGCAATCGCTTACGGTCTAAAAATGGGCTACCGCTTCTAATCAAAAATCTATAAACAAAAAGACCATCCGAGTGATGGTCTTTTTTATACCTACCATTATCACGTAAATACAAATATAGAAAAAATAAATCAGTAAAATATTATCTATAAAAATACAATCAAAATTAATTATTTAACTCAAGCATCTTTCATGACTTTAGCAGTTCATTTATTGACATTTGTAGAATATTTGCATTGAAAAAAATTATGTTACTTTGCGCTCCTTTCTAGTTCCATCTTGAAATACGAGACATTTTTAATGAAGCTTCATGCTATTACTAAAGCTATTCTTTTGTGTACGGTTCCAGCAGGTTCAACATTTGCAGCTGCACTTGACCGCTCTGGTCAGTCGATTGCACCCTTCCTACAACCCAATAATTATTTTGAAGCAGGTCTAACAGTACTTGATCCAAATGTTACAGGTCAGGATACCTCTCAAAACAATACTGGTAATATGGCAAATCATTACTACTCTCCACATGCTGCATTAAAGATTCAAGCCACTGAACAACTCTCAGTCGGACTAATTTATGATCAACCCTATGGTGCTGATGCAGAATATATAGGAAAAAGTAATTTCATTGAAAGTCGCCCCCTACCATTCAAAGGTGGTACATCAGTTACTGTTGATACTGAAAATTTAAATTTATTATTTGGTTTTCAACCTAACCAAAACTGGAATCTTTATGCTGGCGCAGTTTACCAAACACTTGACAGTACAGTCCTATTACGTGGAACGAGTTATAGCGCTTATAGTGGCTATGACTTTAAAACAGGTAAAGATGAGGCCGTAGGGTGGTTAGCAGGTGCAGCATATCAAATCCCCGAAATCGCTCTCAAAGCCTCGATCACTTACCGCGCTAAAATCAAGCATGAGATGAATGCTTATGAAAATCATGGTATTGCGGGAATGACGGGTAATGCTGGTTTTGATGCTATTTTAAATAAAATTAATAATTCTGAAGGCACAACTGAAATCACCACACCTCAATCAGTGAACTTTGATTTCCAGACAGGCATTATGGAAAATACAGTGGCATTCGCCAACCTACGTTGGGTGAATTGGAAAGATTTTGCGATTCGCCCTTACAAATTCGGTGCCGCTTCTGTATTACCACCAATTGTTGCAGCAACAGGTAAAAAAGATGGTTTTGATCTAGTAGCCTATACAGAAGATCAATACTCAATTACTGCTGGTGTAGGTCGTAAAGTGAATGATCATTGGGCAGGTAATGTATCGATTGGTTGGGACTCAGGTGCAGGTAACCCTGTGACCACATTAGGACCAACAGAAGGATATTGGAATATTGGTTTAGGTATCCAATATAGCCCTGCTCCCAACTACTTTATTGCTGGTGGAGTAAAATATTTTTGGTTGGGTGATGCCAAAGCACAATCAGGCTCTCAGTTTGATACACCGAATTATGTGGCTGAATTTGAGAATAATGATGCCATCGCTTACGGTATGAAAATTGGTTATAAATTTTAATTATTTATTCAAGATAAAAGGCGCTATTTAAGCGCCTTTTATTTTTAATGTTCCACAACATATTCAAAAGATAGTTGAGGGAAATCGATTATTCAGGGATATTACGTTGTGATACAGAACGAATCGCCTGTTTCAATGCTTCATAACCATGAAGTGGTGGAAATTGTGGGAATTCAGCAATCACATTTGCTGGTGCATCGAACAGGAAACCGTGATCAGCTTCACCAAGCATTGTCGTATCATTATAAGAATCACCAGCTGCAATCACACGGAAATTCAAACCATGTAATGCTTTTACAGCCTGACGCTTTTGATCAGGTTGACGTAATTTATAAGCCGTAATCATGCCATTTTCATCTGTCTCAAGCTTATGACAGAAAATTGTCGGCCAGCCTAACTGCTTCATCAATGGATGTGCAAACTCATAGAATGTATCTGACAGAATAATCAATTGAAAGTGTGTGCGTACCCATTCAACAAACTCTTTAGCACCTTCAAAAGGCCCCATGTCTGCGATCACTTCTTGAATATCATTTAATCCTAAACCGTGCTCTTTTAGGATGTTTAAACGTTGAGTCATTAAGACATCGTAATCTGGAATATCACGTGTAGTCGCCTCGAGCTCTTTAATCCCTGTTTTTTTTGCAAAATTAATCCAGATTTCCGGAACTAACACCCCTTCAAGATCTAGGCATACGATTTCCATGAATGCTTCCAATGTTGGTTAAAAATTGCTGTATCATACCATTAACATTTTCACTTTTGCGCTGTTGTTGAAGAAAACGATTTTATTCTGCAAGATTAAAGTCGAAAGCAAGCAAACGGTTTTGCTTAGAATGATTTACAATTGTGCCCAAGCCTATCGCCAGGAACATTCATGACTGTTATTCCGACTATTGACCATGTAGATGCGCTCGCTGCTGAATATGCAGATAAATCACCAAGAGAAATTTTAGAATTAGCCTTAAATCAAGAAGGTGAAATTGCTATTTCATTTTCAGGTGCAGAAGATGTAGTTCTCATTGACATCGCATCTCGAATTGGCAAACCTTTTCGTGTTTTCAGTTTAGATACGGGCCGTTTGCACGCAGAGACCTACCAATTCATCGAAACAGTCCGTAAACACTATAATATCAATATTGAAATTTGTTTTCCCGAATCTGCTGCAGTGCAACAATTGGTCAATGAAAAAGGGCTCTTTAGCTTTTTTGAAGATGGTCATCAAGAATGCTGCGGTGTACGTAAGGTACAACCTCTACGCAAAAAATTAGCGACTTTAGATGGTTGGATTACAGGGCAGCGTAAAGATCAAAGCCCGACACGTAGTGATGTACCTGTAGTTCAAGCTGACGTTGGATTCTCAGGTGAAGGTAAACAACTTATTAAATACAACCCACTTGCAAACTGGTCAAGTACCGATGTGTGGAGTTACATCCGCATGATGGAAATTCCATACAACCCACTACATGAACGTGGTTTTATTTCCATCGGTTGTGAGCCATGCACACGCGCAGTTCTCCCGAACCAACACGAACGTGAAGGTCGTTGGTGGTGGGAAGAAGCGACCCACAAAGAATGCGGGCTTCATGCAGGCAATCTCAAAAAATAAAAAATCACGAGATTAATAACTAAAACCACTGATTCATCAGTGGTTTTATTTTTATTGACTACTGTGTACAAAGTCATATTTTAACCAGAACAAACCGTATATACTTCGTTTAACGGTTCAATAATTCTAATTAAGAGCTCCAAGAGTATCTTAGAAAAAATGCAATGAGAGGCTATATCTGCTATGCGCCCATTACACCCTATTGATTTCATTTTTCTATCTCTAGAAAAACGACAACAGCCAATGCATGTTGGCGGTCTTTTTCTATTTGAGATTCCAGAAAATGCGTCACCTACTTTTGTACATGACTTAGTTCAAGATATTCGTCAATCGAAAAGCATTCCTGTGCCACCGTTCAATAATCAGCTCAATGGTCTTTTTTGGGGAGAAGATCCAGAGTTTGATATTGACCACCATTTCCGCCATATCGCCCTACCCAACCCTGGCCGTATTCGTGAATTACTGGTTTATATTTCACAACAGCATAGCTCATTGATTGATCGCGCTAAGCCACTTTGGACATGTGATATTATTGAAGGCATTGAAGGCAATCGCTTTGCAATGTATTTCAAAATCCACCATGCGATGGTCGATGGCGTAGCGGGTATGCGTCTAATTGAAAAATCATTATCTAAAGATCCAAATGAAAAGCATGTAGTGCCTTTGTGGTGTGTTGAGGGTAAACGTACAAAACGTTTAAAAGCACCAAAACCACCATCTGTTAGTAAAATTAAAGGCATTATGGATGGTATCAAGTCACAACTTGAAGTAACGCCGAAAGTCATGCAAGAGCTTTCACAAACCATCTTCAAAGAAATTGGTAAAAATCCAGATTACGTTTCAACATTCCAAGCACCACCTTCGATTTTAAACCAACGTGTCAGTTCTTCACGTCGTTTTGCAGCTCAATCTTTTGAGCTTGATCGTTTCCGTAATATTGCTAAATCATTAGGTGTGACGATCAATGACGTTGTATTAGCAGTCTGTGCTGGTGCTTTACGTGAATACCTAATTAGCCATGAAAGCTTACCAAAGAAACCGCTTATCGCAATGGTTCCAGCCTCACTGCGTACAGATGATTCTGATGTAAGTAACCGCATCACCATGATTTTGGCAAATCTAGCAACACACATTGAAGATCCTATCGAGCGTCTGAAAATCATTCGTCGTAGCGTGCAAAACTCTAAACAACGTTTTAGCCGTATGACTGCTAATGAAATTTTGAATTATAGTGCGCTTGTATATGGTCCAGCAGGACTCAATATTGTTTCGGGTATGTTGCCTAAACGCCAAGCATTTAACCTTGTGATTTCCAATGTACCTGGTCCACGTGAACCTTTGTATTGGAATGGAGCAAAGCTTGATGCACTTTATCCAGCATCAATTGTGATGGATGGTCAGGCGTTAAATATCACAATGACCAGTTATTTAGATAAATTAGAAGTAGGTTTAATTGCTTGCCGTAATGCATTACCTAAAATGCAAAACTTACTGACTCATCTAGAAGACGAAATTCAACGCTTTGAAAGCGCAATTTTGAGTTTGCCTAAACAGGCAACTGAAGGTTAAACCTGAAAAAATTAAGGGGCTTTAAATTGCCCCTTATTTTTTAATCGTTCTGCAACGCTGTAAAAGCTGATGGCAGGCTGATCGAATCATCGCAGTTGTGATCTGCACTTCTTTACCTTGGCTATCCACCATGTAACATGTATTTACTGGGTTACTATCCAAAACATGTTTAAAACCGTGGTTCACTAATCTTTCACTCACATTCATAATTATAGACCTCATTATCGTTGGCTAAGACATCCGAAGATGCCTATGGCTAATCTTATGGTTCTAGTATTTAAAATTCGTGATAGAAAGTAAAATTTCAGTTGTAACAAGGATTAAGCGAAATCTTGTTACAACTTTAGCTTAAAATGATATCGTATTGCTCTTGCGTATATAAATTTTCAACTTGGAATTTTATGACGCGGTTCACAAAATGCTCTAAATCCGCGACGGCTGGGGCTTCTGCTGTTAAAAGTCGATCAATCACGGCTGGATGTGCAACAACAGTAAAGCCACTCTTCGAATCAAAAGCACGCGCATAACGCAAAATTTCTCGAAATATTTCGTAACACACTGTCTCTGCTGTTTTCACATATCCACGCCCCTGACAAGTTGGGCAGGATTCACAAAGCAAATGTTCTAAAGATTCGCGTGTTCTTTTACGCGTCATTTCAACCAAACCAAGCTCAGAAACCTGAGTAATTTTGGTTTTAGCATGGTCGCGCTCTAGCATTTTTTCAAACTGTCGCATGACTTCGGCACGATGCTCGGCTTCTTGCATGTCAATAAAATCAATAATGATGATACCACCCAGATTCCGCAAACGAAGTTGGCGTGCGATCACCTGTGTTGCTTCCATATTGGTTTTAAATACAGTGTCTTCTAAACTACGACCACCTACATACGACCCAGTATTTACATCGATCGTGGTCATCGCTTCCGTCTGGTCAATCATCAAATAACCACCAGACTTCAATGCGACACGCGTCTGTAATGCTTTTTGGATGTCTTCTTCAACGTTATATAAATCAAATAACGGTTTTTCACCAGGATAATGGATTAAGCGGTTTTCAATAGAAGGCACAAACTCATGGACAAATTCACTCAACTTGCCATGAATTTCCCGTGAATCGACATATATCTTGGCAGTTTCATCGCTAGCTAAATCACGAACAATACGTTGAGGTAGAGGGAGTTCTTCGAATATCAGCTCTGGTGTAGAAACTTCTTTTTGTTTGCGTTGAATAAATTCCCATAATTTACTCAGATAACACATATCCTGAGCAATTGAGGCTTCATCGACACCTTCTGCTGCGGTTCGTACAATCACACTACCGGGTAGTTTATGTTCAGTCTGAATATGCTCAATTATACCGCGTAAACGATCACGCTCTTCTTCTTGTTCAATGCGTTGCGATACACCAATATGATTTCCATATGGCATCAAAACCAAATAACGTGAAGGTATTGAAAGGTCTGTGCTCAGGCGTGCGCCTTTAGTCCCCAACATATCTTTCATCACTTGAACAGTAAGGGTCTGCCCAGGATGCAAAAGCTCGAAAACATTTGGCGTAGGCTGTGAACGCGGCCAAACCATGTCGTTGATATGTAGAAATGCTGTACGAGATAAACCAATATCCACAAAAGCAGCTTGCATGCCTGGTAACACACGCACAACTTTACCTTTATAGATATTCCCCACGAGACCACGTTTCACAGTACGTTCGACAAATAACTCGTTTACTGTACCGTTTTCAATTAAAGCTACACGACATTCCATCGGCGTAACGTTAATCAGCAATTCTTCTGCCATAACCAACTCAAAACTTTTATAAAAATTCTTATACCCGAAAGTGTATTAGCCAAATGCCTTAACGCTTTCTAATAACTGTGCTGTCTCATGTAAAGGCAAGCCCACAACATTGCTATAACTCCCTCTTATTTGAGGGATAAATCGCGCAGCAATACCTTGAATGGCATATGCCCCTGCTTTACCTATAGGCTCACCAGTTTCCCAATACGCTTCCATTGCGCTTGAGCTAAGCTGCATAAACTCAACCTGAGTACGTACCACGTCACTTAACATTTTAGATCGAGATGCAACACATATGCCTGAATATACGTCATGCCATTGACCTGATAACTGAGTCCAAATCTCAAAAGCATGCTGTTTTGAATCAGGCTTACCAATAATTTTACCTGCAAAACTCAAACTGGTATCAGCAGCGATCACAATTGCATCAGGATACAGAGTTAAAACAGCTTGGGCTTTTTCACGAGCCAAGCGTTCAACATAACACTCAACGCTTTCATCAGGATAAACCGTCTCATCCACATCAGGACTATGAACCTTAAAGTCCAAGCCCAGTTGTGTTAACAGCTCCTGCCGTCGAGGCGAGCTTGATGCAAGAATTATATTCGCCATTTATGTAAACAGTAATACACAACAGGCCATGCCAAAGTTGTCGTCAAAATAGGTTGCCAATGACGAGCAATTGAGAAATGAGTACCTGAAATAGTCTGACTAATCCATAAAAACAACAAATGCGCGATAATCGCAAGTATCGCAATTACCCATGAATTGCCAAAAGTGAGAATACGTCTTTCGCGAATAAAATAACGTGTTCCAAACGTAATGAACACAAAACTAAGTGCGTTCAATCCCAATGGTGCATCGAGCAATAGATCAGTAAAAATCCCTATTGCAAATGCAAACCACACCCCACACCATACAGGCTGATAAAGAATCCAAAACAACATGATCATCATCATGATTGGCGGGCGCCAACCCGCTGCTTCGTATGAAATTGGATAGATGAGCAGTACTGATCCAATCAAAATCGAAATAATGATCATCCAAAGTGGATCTTTTCGTTTCTCATAATTTAGTCTAGCGATCGGCATAAGGTTGCTCCTTCGCTAAAGACTCTGAAAACAGAATCACGACGTGATGACCACTGGCCAATTGTGCTGCTGGTTGAACACCAATCTCAGCGAATTCACCCGATGTATGCCGACTCACTTTAGACACTGTTCCAACTAAATAACCCGCAGGAAAGTGTTCACCTAAACCTGAACTAAAGACCTTATCCCCGATTTTAATATTGGCACTGGTTGGGACATAATCCATTTTGAGTTGACCCAAATCGCCTTTACCAGAAACGATCGCTCGCATCCCCGTACGCTCTAAGCGAACAGACAATGAATGTTCTTTATCGGAAAGCAACATGACGCGTGAACTATGCGGATAGACATCAACCAACTGCCCCATAATCCCTTTATCATCCAAAACTGTTTGTCCAACTTTTAGATGATCAACAGAACCACGGTTGATAATAATAATGTGACGTAATGGATCAGCATCTGTTCCAATCACTTCTGCAATCTGCATACGCCCATCAATAATTAATGGCGTATCCAAAAGCCCTCTTAAACGGTTATTTTCCGCAGAGAGTTCAGATAGTTTCTGTAATCGAACTTGAGCTTGTAGAAGTTCAGCTTGCATTGCGGTGTTTTCACGGCGCAATTGGGCTTCAGATTTGGTTTGTTGGTTAAGCCATTCTCTCGACAGTACAGGATAGCTTGCCAGCGCATAAATTGGATTATACGCGGCATACAAGACATCCCTTGCAGGTTGAATCACATAAGGCATGCGCCAGTCAAAGAACAGCACAACCAAGCATGTAATTACCGCAATGACAAATGAGCGAAAAGATGGCGGTTGTCTTGAAAAAAGATTCGGTTGCACCGCCTAGTCCTTATGATTTAGCCAACAAAAAGCATGTCATGGTTTGGATTATCAAAGAATTCTAAAACTTTACCGCCACCACGTGTCACGCAAGTTAAAGGATCTTCTGCAACAACAACAGGAAGACCAGTTTCTTGAGCAAGAAGCTTATCTAAGTTGCGAAGCAATGCACCACCACCAGTCAACACGATACCACGCTCTGCGATATCCGAAGAAAGTTCAGGAGGTGTCTGTTCAAGAGCTGATTTAACTGCACTTACAATGCTTTGTAATGGATCAGCAATCGCTTGGGTAATTTCATCAGAAGTTACAGTGATAGCACGAGGTACACCTTCAGCCAAGTTACGACCACGTACTTCGATTTCAAGTGTTTTGCCATCTGTTACAGCCATGCCGACTTCTTTCTTGATGACTTCAGCCGTTGTTTCCCCAATCACACAACCATGTGCTTTACGAACATAATTAATGATTTGTTCATCAAATACATCGCCACCGATACGAAGTGAATCTGCGTAGACGCAACCTTGTAGTGAGATAATTGCGATTTCAGTGGTACCACCACCTACATCCACGACCATCGAGCCACATGCTTGTTCAACTGGCATACCTGCACCGATCGCTGCCGCCATTGGCTCTTCGATCAAACGTACATCGCGAGCACCGGCATTAAATACTGCTTCACGGATCGCACGACGCTCAACTAAAGTTGATTTGCATGGCACACACACCACAACACGTGGCGCAGGTGGGAACAAACGCTTTTCATGTACTTTGCCGATGAACTGATTCAACATGGTTTCAGTTACTTCGAAATCAGCAATTACACCGTCTTTCATAGGACGAATTGCTGATATATTCGCTGGTGTACGACCTAACATTTGTTTAGCATCAAGACCTACAGCAGCAACAATTTTTTGCGAACCGCTATGGCGAATTGCCACCACAGTTGGTTCATTTAATATAATGCCACGGCCTGGTGCATAAATAAGTGTATTTGCAGTACCTAAATCAATGGCTAAATCCGGCGAAAACAGGCCAATTAGTCGTTTTAGAATCACGGGGGCGTTCTCAATTAAACTTTGTATGGATGCAAGGTGGCAACTTTAACGAAATGTGATGCTTTGAACAAGTCAATCGCTTATTATAACGCACGATATTTTGCAATTTTTTGATACTGAATTAGGTAAAGTTATGTCTACATCATCTGATGCTCAGCAGACAACGGACTTAAATGCACAGACCGTTTCAGCAATCGCGCACCTTGCTCGCTTATCACTAAGCGACTCGCAATCTACTGAATATGCTGAAAGTTTAAATAAAATCCTTGGTATGATGGAAAGCTTAAAAGGCATTAATACCGATAATGTTGAGCCTTTAAAGAGCCCATTTGACAATCCTCAGCCTTTACGTGCCGATGTGGTCACCGAAACGAATCATCGTGATGAATATCAGGCTGTAGCCCCTGCTACAGAAGCAGGTCTATACCTTGTCCCTCGCGTAATTGAATAATTTCTATTCAATTAACTCATATTTTATATTTAGAATGTAAAGAAATTTTTCATATGACAGATTTACATCGCTTATCCATCCGTGAACTCTCTGAAGGCTTAAAACAAGCCCAATTTTCGTCACGTGAATTGACTGAACATTATTTAAAACGTATTGCCAAAATTGACGCAAAAGTAAAGAGTTATGTGACGGTTACAGCAGAACAAGCCTTAGCAGAAGCGGATGCCGCAGATGCTGCCTTGAAAGCAGGTCATGCACATGCACTCGCAGGCATTCCACTTGCTCATAAAGACATTTTTTGTACCCAAGGGATCAAAACCACTGCGGGTTCAAAAATGCTCGATAACTTCATTTCACCTTATGACGCAACTGTGGTTGCTAAAGCTAAAGCTGCAGGTCTTGTGACTTTAGGTAAGGTGAATATGGATGAATTCGCTATGGGTTCAACGTCTGAAAGCTCGTACTTTGGTGCGACAGGTAACCCTTGGGCATTAGATCATGTTCCAGGTGGTTCATCAGGCGGTTCTGCAGCAGCTGTGGCAGCGGATTTAGCGCCTATTGCGACAGGTACTGATACAGGTGGCTCTATTCGCCAACCTGCTTCATTCTGCGGCTTAACTGGTTTAAAACCGACTTATGGCCGTGTATCTCGCTTTGGTATGATTGCGTATGCATCATCATTGGATCAAGGTGGTCCAATGGCACGCTCAGCAGAAGACTGTGCATATTTGATGAATGTGATTGCTGGTCATGATACTAAAGACTCAACTTCTGTAGACAAAGAAGTCGATGACTACGTTGCTAACCTAAATGGTACAGCGGTGAAAGGTTTACGCATCGGTATTCCAAAGCAATACTTCAATGTCGCTGGTTTGGATGCAGACGTGAAAGCCCGCGTTGAAGAATCATTGAAAAAGCTTGAGGAAATGGGTGCGACTTTGGTTGAGATTGATCTCAACATGACTGAAGCCTACGTTCCGACTTACTATTTGATCGCACCTGCGGAAGCGTCATCAAACTTGTCACGTTACGATGGTGTTCGTTATGGCTACCGTTGTGAAAATCCAAAAGACATTTTAGACCTCTACAAACGTTCACGTTCAGAAGGTTTTGGTGCTGAAGTACAACGCCGTATTTTGATCGGTACTTATGCCCTGTCTGCAGGTTACTACGATGCGTACTATGTGAAAGCACAGAAAGTACGTCGTTTAATCCAACAAGACTTCCTCAAAGCATTTGAAAATGTCGATGTAATTGCAGCGCCATCTGCACCAACGACTGCGTACAAAATCGGTGCGAATCTCAGCCCGACAGAAATGTATTTAGGCGATATCTACACCCTGGCTGTGAACTTGGCAGGTCTACCAGCCATCAATGCACCTGTAGGTTTTGATAAAGACAGCTTGCCTGTTGGTTTACAGTTGATTGGTAACTACTGGTCAGAATCACAATTGCTTTCGATTGTGCATCAATATCAACAAAACACAGACTGGCATACCAAACGTGCGGCAATTGCTGAGGAGAATGCATAATGGCTGAAGCTCAAAAGTTGAAATTAATTGACGGTTGGGAAGTCGTTATCGGGATTGAGATCCACACGCAGTTGGCGACCAAGTCTAAAATCTTCTCTGGTTCATCAACTGAATTTGGTCAAGACCCAAATACACAAGCCAGCCTTGTTGATTTGGCGATGCCAGGTGTATTACCTGTATTGAATGCCGAAGTCGTTGATCTTGCAATTCGCTTTGGCTTGGGTATCGATGCGTATATCGATCAAGCATCAGTATTTGCACGTAAGAACTACTTCTACCCTGACTCTCCAAAAGGCTATCAAATTAGCCAAATGGACAACCCAATCGTAGGCTTGGGGCACATCGACATCCAACTTGAGGATGGCACTGTAAAACGCATCGGCGTGACTCGTGCCCATCTTGAAGAAGATGCAGGTAAATCAATCCATGACCAATTCGAAGGGATGTCAGGGATTGACTTAAACCGTGCAGGTACACCATTACTTGAAATCGTGTCTGAACCTGATATGCGTTCGGTTGAAGAAGCAGTTGCTTATATCAAAGCCATTCACACCCTTGTGCGTTGGTTAGGTATTTCTGACGGGAACATGGCTGAAGGCTCTTTCCGTGCTGACTGTAACGTGTCTTTACGTCGTCCAGGTCAACCTTTCGGTACACGCTGTGAGTTGAAAAACCTCAACTCATTCCGTTTTATTGAGCAAGCGATCAATGTTGAAATTGAACGTCAAATGGAAATCTTGGAATACGGCGGCGAGATTGATCAAGAGACTCGTTTGTTCGATCCAAACAAGATGGAAACTCGCTCAATGCGTTCAAAAGAAGAAGCGAACGACTATCGCTACTTCCCTGACCCTGACTTGTTACCAGTGATCATTTCAAATGAGCAAATCGAAGCGGCACGTGCTGCCCTGCCAGAATTGCCTGCTGCACGTCGTGAGCGCTTTATTGCTGACTTCGGCGTGACTGAATACGATGCACATGTATTAACGCTGTCACGCGAAATGGCAGACTTCTACGAGGCTGTTGTAGCTGCTGCTGGCGGTGCGAAACAAGGTAAAGTTTCAGCAAACTGGGTGATGGGTGAATTCTCAGGTGCTTTAAACAAAGCAGGTCTAGATTTAGCAGACTCTCCTGTTTCTGCTGAGCAATTGGGTGGCATGATCGCACGTATTGTGGATAACACAATTAACGGCAAAATTGCGAAGCAAGTATTTGGTTTTATGTGGGAAGCAGAAGGAAAATCTGCAGATGACATTATTGCTGAGAAAGGCTTAAAGCAAGAAACTGATACAGGTGCGATTGAAGCGATTATCAAAGAAGTACTTGCAGCCAATGAAAAAATGGTTGAAGAGTACAAGTCTGGTAAAGAAAAAGCCTTTAACGGTCTTGTTGGTCAAGTCATGAAAGCTGCTAAAGGTAAAGCTAACCCTGCACAAGTGAATGAATTGATGAAGAAATTGATTGGTTAAACTTATCTAATTTCTAACAAAACCCGCTTTAGAGCGGGTTTTTTATATTCTTAATTTATTACGATCATCATCAATATAGGACATTGTAATATCAATCAGACAATCAATTAATTCTTCAAAAGTAAAACCCATATTTTGAGATGAAAAGAAATTCATCGTCAGTGCGACACTAGAATTGATTAAAATATAAACCATCATTTTTAGATTTTTTATTCTCAATACCTCAGGATGTTTCACCGCGTATTCAATCGCTAATGTATTGATCGCCTTGACGGCTTTAACATGACTGGCTTCGGTACTGTATTTACTTGAAACGCTCAGCCAATAAAAATATTTATTCTCATCCGCTGCTAAAAGTTCACCAATATGCAAAAAAATTGATCGAATTGCTTTAGGAATTTCCATTTCCTGAATAGTTGGAATGACCTCGTAAATGACTTTAGCAAGCTCAGCGATAAAGTGTTGTTGCATCTCTACGAACAAGGCTTCTTTATTTTTAAAATATTCATAAAAGCTTCCAGAACCTACACCCGCAATCTCACAAACTTTCAACACGGTAGTGTGATCCAATCCATTATTTTTTACTGATATAAATCCTGCATCAACTATAGACCTATAAGTATTTTTAGACCTACTTTGTTTTGGTTTTCTTATAGTTACCATTATAAAAACCTCATCCTTAAATCCGTCTTTTTTCCGTATAAATTCACTGATAGATTCTATATACATACTAAATTTTGTTCAAATTATCTTCTACAGATGACAAGGAAAAAAGATGAATATATCAGTAAAATCTCTACAACGAATCGTCCGTCGCAATGTGATTATTCCTTTAGACAAAAACAAGAAGTTTTCTTTTTACTATGAAGATAATTCTATTGTGACTTCTCTTTTTGTAGTTTTATCTGCGATGTTTCCACCGGGCGAAATGTTCTTCATCGAGAGCGTACGTAATGTTCGTGATCAAATTACGGATGAAAAATTGCTTGAAGATATTCGTAATTTTATTGCCCAAGAAGCTTTTCATAGTCGCGAACATAAATCTCTGAATGAGCATCTGATTCAATCAAATTATCCAGAAGTAGTCGAAATCGAAGCCTTAACCAAAGCAAGATTGGATAAATTTCGTAAACTTCCCAAAGTTGAGCAATTAGCAGCGACCGTAGTGATGGAGCATTTCACTGCTACTCTTGCTCGCTTACTATTGACTGATCCATTAATCAAACAGAAAACCACTCAAGTAAGTCGAAATCTTTGGGAATGGCATGCGCTGGAAGAGCTGGAACATAAATCTGTTGCTTTCGATGCGCTGAAAGCGATTGGTGGTAATACGGTTAGAAATCGAAGAATTGCTTTGATTCGGGTAGCTCGCTTTATTGCGCCAATCACCTTTGATTATTGGATTCAGATTTTAAAACGTAAGGATATTAAGTTTTCAGCCAAAGAACTGAAAGATGCATTTTATTTGGCATTTGGTGGTGTGAATCGTTTAGGTATTTTTTCTCGCACGTTTATCGAAATGCTTGATGTCAGAGATCAACATTTCGATCCATTAGATATGCAGACAGAACGACTTGAAGCGGAATACCGAGAAAAATTATTTGGAGAAAATGGCATTTTAAAAAGTGCACTTAGAAGCTAATTTTAAAGAAGAAACAAGCTCTAAATATAATATTAAGAAGATGAAATAATTAATGAAAAACTACTTTTGTTAAATTGATCTAATTTCAACAAAAAACCCGCTTTAGAGCGGGTTTTTATTATTCAGAGGCTAATAAGAATATCTCTTCTGCGACTAAACCATTCTTTCAATAAATATATCTAAACTCAAAGTCCTTGTAATTGAGCCTCACACCCAGCCCATTCATTAATATTACGCAGATATTTTAATGGTTTCAGCTCAATTCTTTCACCCGTCGATAAAATTTCGTGAACTTCTAAAGAACATTGATTACCACCTTCACGATCAAGCAGCTCATAATTCTTGTTTGATGCAAACTTATAAACCGCTTCTACACTACAGCCACGTAACTCTGTACCAGTGTGATAACTTTTATATGCACTTAAAGCAATAAAATGTTCTGATGGTATTTTAAATTCCGCAAATTGAATATTTTTAGGTGGATAAGGCATATTTAACGATTTAGGTTTGTACCGTGCCTCTCCCCCTAATACACCAATACTTTCAACTTCTGGTGACATTAAAAACTTGGGTTGCATCGAGGTTATACATCCATTCGGATATAGTCTTACACTAAAATTTTGGCCTTGCTCTATACGGATATTACTAGCTAAACTATCAATTGAATCTTGATATAGTTTATGGCCGATTAATTTTTTTGATTGGTTCACAACACTAGCCGTACAGCCAGCAAGCAGCGTAATTACAAGAATAAGCAATGTTTTTTTCATAGTTTATAAAAAAGAACTAAAATTAGTGTAAATTCTAGCAAACAACATTGCTGATACAAGGTATCTTAGCTGCTATTTTTTATCCTTTGATAAAGGCCGCGAGAAACCAGCATCAAATGACTCATCACTGCCCTCTTAACACACCCAATTTATTCCAAATATCAGGTGTTAAAAAAGTCGTAACCAATTTATTTAAATCAATATAACGCAACGTCCCTTGTAACTGCTGTCTTACCGCTGGGTCTTTGACAATATCTTCACCCGCACTCTGACCTAACTGCTGAAAAGCCTCGCCAACTGCTTGAATCCCCTCAGCCTGAATCACCGCCTTAGTCTGAGTCGAACACTGCTCCACAATCACACGCTGTAAAACTTGTGCCAATTTCTGATCTAACTGGTTCTTTTGCTCAGGCGTAACATTACTAAAAGATTTTAAATCAGGATGCGCTGCTAAAGCCGTAAACGTCCATTGCAACACTGTAGTCTTATCTGCTGCTGTCGTGGCTTTTACCAAACAATCACTGAGCTGATCGACGGTTGGCCCTGCTATAGCTACTTGCGTTGTCCCCAACACAGCCGCAGCAATGATCACAGAACGACTTAAACGAGAGAATTTACGGCGAGATGAGGTATAAATAGGAGACATAAGTGCAAGTTCCGAAAAGCAATCAGTCTCTTTGTACCACGCACTATACAAATCATCTGTTATGACGCTGTAAATTGCGTAAGTCCAAAGCCTTAAAACTTAGGCAAAATGTAAAACTAGAACTTAACCTTGTCCTTGATAATCCCAATGTGCAGGAATATTTGGCTGCTGTGGTGCTTTGTTTAGATCAATATTGAGATTACGACTACCCTTAAATGATTTTTCACCTGAATCCGATGCTGGTGATACTTCTAAACTATAACGATAACGGAATTGCCACAACATCGGCTTAAGCGGACGAATATCTAGACTCAAACTATCTTCATCGTGACATTTACCTTTTGAAGTTTCATAATCCCGCTCAGAGAAACACGCACGAATCATGCGATTAAAACTAAAAGGATAATTTTCAATAAAGCGATGTGTCTGCCCTGAATCCTTTAACTCATAAAAATTAGCACGCTCAATCCCTGCACCACCACCTGAATACATTTCTGAAAAGGTATCAATCTGTGCAATCGCATAACGGTTTTCAGTCATTGGAAATAGTTTAGGAAAAATATATTGGCTAGTCCGTGCCATTTCCTCAGAGGGTGCCAATTGTATACGCCACTGATGAGTTAATTTAAGCCCAGTTGTCGATAGACGAAATTGCGCAATATCACTTCCTGACAATAGCCATAGATTTTGATCCTCAGTTTTCAAAATGCGCCATTGCGCTTTTTGTGGACAAACACCTTTAAGTTGTTCACAAATTTGCATCTGCTCAACCTGACTGAGTTGTCCTTTTTTAAACTCTAATATCTGCAATGGCACAGCCAAAATTGAAGAACTAAAACAACTGAGTGAAACCGTTAAAATCAGCCTACTTAAATGAATTTTATTATTCAGCATGATATTTCCTTAGGCTATTTTTATTGATGTAATACTTTATTTTACAACGGCTTCGATTTTATCAAGCTCCCATACACCGCCCGCAGCAAGCCCTTTACACATGCCTGTCCACATATCTTTGGTGTGTACAAATTTCTGACCATCCCATACCCACTCATCACTTGACCAACAATCCCCGATGCCACGACCTTTTTGAGCACTCTGAATTACACCTTCATAAAAATCCGAGGCATGTTCCGTCACAAAAGTTGCTTTACCCGTGAGTGATTCATCTAACACCCAAGCACCATATCCTTCGTTATACGCTCCACGCCAACAGATCGTCATCGCCAAAACTTTATGATTTGTGAGTTTGTAGAATTGAATTGCTTGGGGTTTCGATCCATCAGAATCGTAATCATAAAGTCCATTACAGAAATCATCTTCTTTGGGTGATGGTTGAGCAGCCATTAAGATTTGGTGAATGGCGGCATAACGTTTATGTGTTGGTTCTAAAGTTAAATATGGCTGATCTGAGGTTTTTACTTGTTTCACAGTAAGTTTGGGTTGAGCAGATAACACTTTTGATTCATCTGCTTTGCCTTGTTTAATTAGAGCCCCAACCGTACCGACTCGCTTTTGAAAATCATCCATTTTTAACAATGCAGCAGTCATGCCTGCATCAGAGATACGCCATTGGACATTGGTGTTTTTAAATACAATATCAGTCTTTTGTTTGGCTTGTTGCAGCAATGCATTGACCTGAACGGCAGTGAGTTTCCCCATGATTGGGAAGTCCGCACCATCAACAATCACTTGCCCTAAATCTTTTCCATTCACATAAAAACGTAAATTTTTAAGTTTAGCTGGAGATAGAGATTCTTGCTCCAAATTACCTAACGCAAATTCAGCACTGACGGCTTGCTTTGCTCCAGCCTTACGTGTCAGTAAGAGTGATGCTGGCTCAATAGACTCATGACTATATTCATCCGAATAGCCTGCTGCTCGGCATGTTCCTGTATTGGTACAATATATTTCCCAATCCTGATGTGAAAATGAAATTCCTTTGATTTCCTGCGCAAAAGCAGGAGAACTTAGCGCCACAAAACAGCAAACAGAAAGTATATTTTTCATCGGATTCATTTTTTATCACTCGTATTTTTATAAAGTATGGTAAAGCGTTTAAATGGCTACGGCACCCTTGTCTTAAATCATATTATTGCAGAAGATAGAAGATTCAAACTACGTTGATTTGACCAAATTTTAAAAATGAAAAGAACAGTTTTATTTTCTACGATTTTAATGGGTCTATTCTCATCAAGCATTCATGCTGAAATAACGATCTTTAAAGCAACTTTTCCTCAATTTTCCAACAGTGCAAAAGAACGTAAAACTGAAAACCAAATTTATCCTCTCGGTGAAGCTTCCTTCGCTAATGGTGTTCGAGTTCCTTTTTATGGTGTAACCGTACTTCACCCTGTGGATGATGGTTTACTAAAAAATTTTAAATCATGTAGTGCCAAAAGTTGTCATTTTGATTTTAAGTTAAAAGCCGAACATGCATCACAACTCAAACTGATTGCTTTACCTGAGCTTGGTGTCATTCTCGTTCCTAAAGATTGGCAAGATGTTCAGGCAAGTGCGGGAGCCAATGGAACTGGCTCAGCCTTACTGATGAGTCCAAACCAAAAACAAGCGATTGAACTATATGATTCTTCAGTTTGTGTGGGTTGCGGTATGCCTTATGCCACGCTTTATTTTCCGAATTTGCTCAAACAAAGTCTGGAATACGAATATGGTGGCTATCAAGATCGACATAAATTAATCAATATCGTACATCCATCTAAACGAGTTGCTTTCTTTAGTTATCAAGTGCCTAACTTGAGCTATAAAACGCACGGCGTAGCCAAATATATTGATGATGGTGATTTTAATTTTAGAGAAATCAAAGTCACATTGGATAAGTCACAACAACATTTGGTTGGACCAATTTTAAACTTCTATCACTTTACGCATTAGTAGTAGACGCATTTTTTAATACTTGGCTCGCTTTGAGTAAATGTAAAAAATGTTCGATACGAATGTTGTTGCCTCTCCTTCGATAAATTGCATAGATCGGTGCAATACAAGGTTTCTTGGCTTCCAAAGGACGGTAAATAATTTGTTTATTCCAAAAGTCTTGGATAGAGGCTGGCACTATTGAAAGCCCAATCCCTGCTGCGATCAGGTTGAGACTTGAAGTTAAACGTGGGGCTTCTTGGACAATATTCGGGCTAAAACCTGCCTGATAGCAATTTGCCAAAATATTATCGAATAAGTCTTGCCCTGCTAAACGGCGGTAAAGTACAAATTCATATGGTTCTAGATCAAGTAAGCGAATCGCACCGTTTTTTTCTACCAATGGATGATTGCTTGGTAAAGCCACGATTAGCGGTTCATCTAACACATGGAGACTTTGTACGTCTTTATGAATGGGCGCTGGCTTGCGTAGAAATACGATATCTAATTTTTCATTGATCACCGCATCTGTTAATGCACTACTGCTGTCTTCTTCTAAATGAATGGCCACAGCAGGAAACTCTTCGCGAAACTGGCGTAATAACGCAGGTAAAAATGGATGTAATCCTGCTGAATTGGTAAAGCCAATATTAATCTGACCTTCTAAACCCTGTGCAATATTTCTGACTCTTTTAGGAATTGACTGGGCATGTGCCAAAATTGTAATCGCTTCTTGATATAAGACCTTTCCTGCTTCTGTAACTTCTACACCACGAGGTAAACGTTTTAATAAAGCGGTATCGAGTTCTTCTTCTAAACTTTTGATTAAACGAGTTAATGGTGGTTGTTGCATATGCAGACGAACAGCAGCTTTTGAAATATTACTTTCTTCAACCACAGCAACGAATGCTTGAAGCTTATGAATATCCACTAAACATACCCTAAAAGTATAGATGATGTAAAAAATAGCATTTGTAAATATACCACTATTCCACCATCCTATCATGAGTAAAAGAGATGAGGAGATGTCCCGATGAAGGCCGAAGCAATATCAATAGAGCGTGAACCAGTATCAGAAGCGCCTGATTGCAAGGCATTATTTACGGGATTTATGCAGTTAGGGTTAATGGGATTCGGTGGCGTACTACCCTTAGCCCATCGCATTATTGTTGAAGATAAAAAATGGATAGATGAAGGAAAATTTACCGATTTACTTGGCGTATGTCAGTTACTTCCTGGCGGTAATATTATCAATATGTCAGTTGCGATTGGCATGGAGTTTCAAGGTATCAAAGGTGCAGTCAGTTCTGTACTGGGCTTAATTTCAGCGCCAACTGCGATTGTTTTGATCATTTACCAAGTTTATGAACATTTCCAATATTTAACTGCGGTACAACACATGATCCAAGGACTAGCGGCAGCTGCCGCAGGCTTATTGTTTGCCACAGGATTTAAAATGTTACGCCCCATTTTAAAAAGCTATCTCACCGTTTTGACGATTGCATTGACCTTTGTATTTATGCTGCTGATCAAACTTCCTTTAGCACTAACTTTATTTGTCTTACTTGCGATTAATTTATTGGTACTTGGAGTGAAAAAATCATGATCTTATGGACATTAGTGATCGTCTTTACACAACTCTCTGTACTAGCTTTTGGTGGTGGTAATGCCATCCTTCCTGAAATGCAGCATCAAGTTGTAACCGTACATCAATGGATGACTGCGGAACAATTTAGTTCGCTTTTTGCAATGGCACAGGCTGCACCCGGCCCCAATATGATGATCGTGCCACTAGTTGGTTGGCATGTCGCAGGTCCAGCGGGTCTATTGGTTACATCCTTAGCGAAGTTTGGTCCATCATCTATTATCACAGTGTATGTGCTTAAATTTTGGCAACGCTTTAAGGACCATCCTTTACGAGCAAGATTTGAAAAAGCCTTAAAGCCAATTACAGTCGGTTTAGTCTTAGTCAGTGCATGGCTAATTGCAGATGCCTCTGCACAAAATGCCTTACTGATCTTAATTGTGATCTTGACTGCAATTCTTGGGATGTTTAAAAAAGTTCACCCCTTGTGGGTCATGGCATTAGGCGCTGGATTAGGAATTTGCCTACTTTAAGCAATAAAAAACCTGCACGAAGCAGGTTTTTCTTTGTAGGATTTAGTCCTTATCAAGAATTGATTCAAAAGCTTTTAGACGCTTATGAATCGATAATAGTTCAATAATGGTTTTCCATGAACTGATCAAGTATTGGAATGATTCACGGACTTTATCAAAAATATTACTGATTTGGTTAATCAAACCAAGCGTCATTTTTCCAGATGCGATCGCAGGGAATAATACGACAAGGCTATATAAAATATCGAGTTGCTTGTACCAAATTGCCACTAAGTTAAAGTAGGCATAATGAAAGTAAAGTCTAAAGTAATTGACTCGTACCTTACTAAATAACTCTTTTAACGTAACAGGATCAGCACGATTCTCATGGTCTTCACCATAAACCAACTCTTTACGATAAGCAGCTTCAACCTTTTGATTATTGAATTGCAAACCAGGAAGTTTCTGCCCGACTAACATTAGAATAACTGTACCAGCAATCGCCCATACAACAGCCGCCCACACCAAAGAATGTTCAATTTCCCCCACGATCGGTAAGACTGGAACTTTCTGCGAGATTTGGAACAACAAAGGTAAGAAGGCAATCAGTACCATCACTGACTTAATTAACTCCACCCCTAAGTCTTCCATGATGGTCGCAAAGCGCATGGTATCTTCTTGTATACGCTGTGAAGCACCTTCTACATGTCGCAGCTTATCCCAGTTGGCAGTGTAGTATTCATTCATTGCTGTGCGCCAACGGAATACGTAGTGACTGGTAAAAAATGCATTAATGACTGCAAATGTGACTGCTACCATCGCGATATAAAGAAAGGTCAATGTGCCTTTGTAAAGATCATTGATGTCACCACCACCATCGCTGAGCATTTTTTGGATCATGTCCCAGAATGGACCATACCATGCGTTAATCGCAACACTCACCTGAACACCAAACCAGATATTAAACAGAATGAATGCCGATCCCCAAATCGACCACTTTTGCCATTTATTATCAGATAGAAATCGCCAAAAGGCAGCGAATAATGCTGTTGATACTAAAAACCAAATATAGAACCACATAAAGGCTGCGGACCAAAAGCGACTCACGCCAATTGGTAATTCAGCTTCAGCATAACCTTTCGGAAAACCCAAGTACTCTCCCCATCCATGCCCACCTGTGTACCAAAGCAGCATGTTGAGCGCTAACCATACAATCACCGATATAAAAAAAAGGCGTGGGTTAGGAAAAAATGATTTAAACATCGTGTTTAACAATCCTTGTGGTGTTACTGATGACGTCGATGCGTCATCCTATAATGCAAAACTTAAATTTGTTTAATAAAAAGTTTAATGAATTGTAGTTATTTACCTGTTTTCTTGATTTTTTCATAGCTTTTTGTAGAGGATTTACAAATTGTTTTATTAGAAATCATCTGCCAGCAAACCACGCCTTATCTTGTATTGATTTACTGGCAGCAAAATAGCCGATTAGGGTGCTACAGAATTTATTTTCAATGCAAAATCTTGCTGCGCTTGAGTAGCTGAATTTTGCTTACTTTGAATTGTCCATTGAATATCCGCAAGTTTAGCCTGTGCTGCATCAATCCCAGCCTGCATAGTCATTTCACGTCCTTTCACATCAAAGATATGTGCCTTTTCACGTAGATCAGGTTGAATCACGACATCCGCATCTTTCAATTCTTCTTCGGCTAATCGCCCTTGCATGATATTAATATTTTGATTGAACAAGCCCCATACATTGGTGGTTTCGGTATGAATTGGCTGCGCCAAAATATCTACAGCAATCACAATATCCGCACCTAGTTCCCGTGCTACTTCAACTGGGACAGGACTCACTAGCCCACCATCAACATACTCGACATTACGAATCTTAGTCGGCACAAACATACTAGGAATTGAAGTCGATGCACGCACGGCTTGACCTGTATTGCCATAATTAAATACGGTTTTCGTTCCATTTTTGAGTTCAGTTGCGACCACATACATTGGAATTTTTAACTTTTGTAGCGGTGTGTTAAGCACTTGTTGATTGACATAATCTTCAACTTTTTTACCATCAAAGAAACCTTTGAGACTCACATTTACATCACGTACATCATTGGCTTTGAGTTTGAGTGCAATATCTCTTAATTCAGCTGCGCTTTTACCACTGGCATATATTGAACCCACTATACTGCCTGCGCTTGTACCTACGATCAAATCAGGTCGGATGCCTTGCTGTTCAAGCACTTCGATCACTCCGATATGAGCATATCCTCTCGCACCACCACTTCCTAATACCAGCGCAATGACAGGACGTTTCTGTTGTTTTTTGATCGCAGCAAAAGGTTGACTCATGGTTTGTACCTGAGCATCTTCTACAACAGGTCGTAGATGTGATGTGGTTTGGCAACCCGCCACAAACATCATCGATAGTCCTAGAGTCAATAATTTAAGCTGTTTCATCTGCATTTGATGCCATATTCACTTTATATCTCTCTCAAATTTTACTCCGAGCGATTTTTAAAAGCTGTATCAATTCTTTGCTGACTGATTTCTATGGCACATAAAAAAAGCTCCTTTACAGGAGCTTTTCATCAATTTACCAAATATCGGAATCGACTTTTTTCTTCAATTCAGGATAGTTATCAATCTTAAACTCAGGTTCTTTAATCCCTTTTTTAAGCTGAGAGGTATAATCTTTCAATAAAATCAGTGCTATTGGAGTCAGCAATAGAATTGCGATCAGGTTAATAGTTGCCATCAATCCCATCGATAAGTCTGCCATAGACCAAACCAATGGAACACTAGTGATTGCACCGAAGTACACCATAACCAATACTAAAATACGGAAAATCAGCATAATTTTAGGATTGTTATTGATGAACTGCACATTACTTTCCGCATATGCATAGTTACCAATAATCGACGTAAAGGCAAATAAGAACAGAATAATAGCGAGGAAACCACCGCCCCAACTGCCAATCTGACTCTCAAGCGCTTTTTGCGTTAAAGTTACGCCCTCAAAACCAGCTTCGTGATACATGCCTGAAACCATAATGATAATCGCAGTACATGAGCACACAACGAAGGTATCTACAAAGACACCTAGCATTTGCACTAAACCTTGATTTACTGGATGTTTTACATCTGATGCAGCAGCAGCATTTGGGGCAGAACCCATACCTGCTTCATTTGAGAACAAACCACGTTTAATCCCCATCATCATTGCCATAGAAATCATAGCACCGAAGAAACCACCGGCAGCTGCTTCAAACTCAAAAGCTTTTGTGAAAATAAGTTTAAAGATTTCTGGCAACATTGGCAGATTGATGATGGCAATGTACAAAGCCACGATAATGTAAAGCAATGCCATGAATGGCACGATACCTTCAGCAACTTTTGCGATACGTTTAATACCACCAAAAATAATCAATGCTGTCATTGTCACTAGTCCAATGCCAACCCATGAGATTTCTAAGTCTAAACCACCCAAACCTAAAGTTAGATTGGCTTTATCCCATCCCCAAGCATGAGAAGTTGCACCAATAATCGCATTCGCCTGAACAGCATTAAACACAAACCCATAAGCTAAAATGAGAGAAAGTGCGAAAACAATCCCTAACCATTTTTGCTTTAAACCTTGAGTAATGTAATACGCAGGTCCACCACGGAATTGTTTATTTTGATGATCTCGTACCTTAAATAACTGTGCGAGCGATGATTCCACAAATGCAGAACTCATACCTAAGAATGCAGTAAACCACATCCAAAACACCGCACCCGGACCACCAATCGCAATCGCAATCGCAACACCAGCAACGTTACCTACCCCTACACGACTTGCCAGTCCTGTAACGAATGCCTGAAACGGTGTGATCCCGTGCTCGTCCACACATTCTTTACGGCTGCCTTTCATGACACGAATACTGTGTAAAAATAAGCGAAGCTGTACTGCACCTGTGATTAATGTGTAAAACACACCCACTGCAACCAACAAGACAACCAAGAAATTCCAGAGCGGATCATTAAAGAATTGCACCCACGACATCAGCGTGGCATTTAATTGTTCATTCATCACTTATTCGCTTTAATAAATTATATGTATATCAAATACATATACGATAAAAATGGATGAATCAAAAAAGCCCCATATGGGGCTTTTGATCCGACTTAGGCAAAGAATTTCAAGATAACTTGAATTACTGTTGCGTTAATTAAATCGACAAAGAATGCACCACATAACGGAACAATTAAGAACGCTTTATGGGAAGGTCCATACATATTAGTAATGGCTTGCATGTTTGCAACCGCAGTCGGTGTTGCCCCCATACCAAAACCGCAGTGACCCGCAGCAAGAACAGCGGCATCATAGTTTTTACCCATCACACGGAAGGTTACAAAGGCTGCATATAGAGCCATAGTAATAGTTTGAGCACCTAAAATAACAACCAGTGGCCCAGCCAAATCTGCCAATTGCCATAACTTCAACGAAAGCAATGCCATTGCCAAATACAATGAAAGCGACGCGTTACCAAACACATCAATTGCACGATCAAAAATATCAATTTTCAATACGCTTTCAAGAATATTTCGGAGAATAACACCACCACCAAGTGCCCAAACAAAGGTTGGTAACTCGAACCATGTCCCTTTGCTATAACCCGTCATAAACTCAGCAAATGCAAGACAGGCAGCGAACATACCCAATGTTGTGATTGCATTATCTGCTGTAATTAAACGTACTTGATGTGGGTTTTCAAATGGAGCAAGTTCATCAGGATGTTTATCAAGATGCGTATCGCGATCTTTGATTTCTAATGAACTTTTTTCATGTGCAAGGCTATAACGATTGATCAATAATTTAGCCAGTGGACCACCAATGATCCCACCAATAATTAGACCAAATGTCGCACTTGCCATTCCTAGTGCTAATGCACCTTGAATCCCATGTTGGGTTTCAAGAATTTCACCCCAAGCACCAGCAGTACCATGACCACCTGTGAGCGTGATCGAACCAGCGATCAAACCAACCAATGGATCAATACCTAATAATGACGCAAGACTCATACCTACCGCATTTTGTACTGCGATAAAAGAAGCCACACAGATCAAGAATATAACGAGTCCGATACCACCTTCACGCAACTTCATAAAATTGGCACTCAGACCAATTGAAGCAAAGAAGATCAGCATAAAACTTGTTTGCAATTGACTGCTGAAAACAATGCTATATCCCCACATTGAGTGCACCAGCAAAGATACAACTGCTGCAACCAAACCACCTGCGACAGGCTCTGGGATGTTGTAACGTCTTAAGAAGTCAATTTTATTAACGAGCAGACGCCCTAATAACAAGACGATAACCGCCGAAATTAGGGTATAAAAACCATTGAAAGTAAATTCCATATCTTCTTCCGTTTATTTCATTAGTTTTTAGATAGTTTTTCCATCACACAACTAATAAAACAGTAACTCTCAAAATGAGTGAAAACTCAATCAAGTTAATAAAAAACATACAGTTCTTTGTAAGAACCCAGCCTGTATTAACAGATGGTTTTCACGGATGATTACACCTATAGGATAGGTTAGAAGTTATAGCGAGCCATTGCTCCTACACGGTTATCCTTACCTTTTTGACCATTGAAGGTTTTGCGTTCGCCATAGATATACTCTAAACCGAACGTGATTGGCGTAACAGGTGAAAACATTACATTCAACCAACCTTGTTGTAGCGTTTTGTTTTGCGCAGTATCTAGCAATGCTTGTTGAGCAAATGCATTGTTATCTTTAGCAAACATCGCGCCATACGCCAAAGTACTACGAACTTTTGGCGTGATCTGATACGTTGTGCCCACAGTCACAGCATCAAATTCATTGAGATTTAAATCATAATTTGTCGGATTCACATTGAACGCATTATTGGTGTAAAGCAAAAATTTGCTGTCACCTTTCACATGTGAGTAATCAAGCATCGCTTGCAAAGAATCTGTAAATTTGTATTTTGCACCCAGCGCAATCCCCCAACCTAAGTCAGATTCATTTGCACTGAGTTGGTGATGATCTTTATCAAAGGCTTCTTTACTACGTACTTCTGTTAAAAGTGCACGAGCTGAAGTTGTCCCCTTACCCTCTGCAAAATCGTATTTGATTTTCGAGCTAAGTGCAGGTGCACGATTATCATCACTACCTTTTTCCAATGCAATCGCATAACTCGTGACAGGATTCAAAGAACCACTGTAGCGAACCATTGGAGTTCGATATGTACCAATACCTAAAGGTGAATTGAAATCAAGCATCTCAGGTTGCAGATCTGTCGCCAAGAATGTTGATGTAGTTTGACCAAATAACCAGTCGTTATAAGTCAAATACGCATGGCGGATACGGATTGTATCGTTGTTAGTTCCACCGCGAAAATCAACTTCTAGCTTTCCACCAACATCTGCACCTTGTACAGGTGCTTTAAAATCTAAGCCCAAACGAGTCACAGTCGCAGTGCTATAAAATCGGTCACTATTTTTCTCATTATTTTCGAGATCGACTTTATTAATTCGGTTAAAAATACCATCGCCACCTTTGGCTTGATAAGAAGCATCTCCACGCAAGAAACCATATAACTTTACATCAGCACCAGATGCTGTTTGAAAAGAGAGTGGCGATTTTTTATTTGTATCAGATGATGGAGTTGTAGTCTGAGCAGCTAGAACTTGAGCTGAATCTGAAACAGGCAATGTAGTTTTTTGTTTTGATTGAGGAACATATTGTTCAAGTAAAGCACGCAACTCTTTCACTTCATCACGAAGTTGTTGAATTTGCTCTTGCTCAGTAGCAGCCTGTGTCGTGTTCATCATCAAGATAGCAACAGTAAATGCCAAACCCTGAATCAAGAACGGCTTGCGGATGAGAGGTAAACTCATGAGAAGCTCCTTGTATTCGATGTATATTTCAACATTTCTACAAACATAAAATTGGATAAATTCACTATGTTTGTAATAGAAAATCCCCCTCACCCAATCAGTAAGGAAAGCCTAATCAATTTTTAAAAAGGGCGTATTATGCATAAATTTAGAATATTGTGTGTATTTTTTTATTCGAATAAAAACTCAGTTTTAAGCAATTTTGGCTAAATAATAGTTCTATTTCATTATGTTACAAATATATTTCTTTTTCACACAAACAAAACAAAACCGCACATAAATTATTCAGCTTTTACTGATGAAACGAAAATACGATTACTTTTAAAACAAATTTTGCAATACGACTAAAAAACCATCTGCAAAAACACCAGATTCATTTATAGTCTCACCCAATGAGAAAATAGCAAAAAGAGCTGGAGTTTATATGAATACGGAACAAGTCCGTTATGTTGATGAAGCAATTACTTCTCGCCACTCAGTACGTGCATTTCTAGACACACCTGTTGATGTACAAACGATTAAAGACATTTTGTCAGTCGCAAGCCGAGCACCATCAGGTACAAACACTCAACCATGGAAGGTTTATGTGCTTACTGGAAACAAACGCGCAGAGATGATTGAGCGCGTCTGTGCAGCTCAGCTTGAGTTATTTCAAAAACCAGAATTAGCAGAGCAGTACAAAGAAACTTTTGCATATTATCCTGAAAATTGGATTTCACCGTTTATTGATCGTCGTCGTGCAAATGGTTGGGGTCTATACGGATTATTAGGTATTCAAAAAGGCGAAAAGGAAAAAATGGCAGCACAACAACTGCGTAACTTTCAGCTTTTTGATGCGCCTGTTGGACTTTTCTTTACCGTCAACAAAGCGATGGGAATCGGATCGAAGATGGATATTTCGATGATGATTCAAAATGTGATGGTCGCGGCTAAAGCACGTGGTTTGGATACTTGCCCTCAAGCTGCATGGAATCACTTTTATCCAATTGTCTTAGATGTACTTGGAGCACCAGATGATGAAGAGCTTATTTGTGCAATTGCATTAGGATATGCCGATCCAGATCACATCGTGAATACATTCATTACACCACGCGAACCTGTTGAAAATTTTACTGTCTTTGTTGATGAGTAAACTTTAATGGCCACAGTATCTCTACATAGAGATACTGTTCTGTTGTCTTCCAACCTTAAAGATAGCGACCAGTCCTGCTGAAGTAAACATCAACATCATGAGCCCCATATTCAATGATGCTTTCCAAATCAAAAAGTTCAGAATAACACCACCTAATAAACCACATGCAAACTGCATACTTCCCATAATCGCACTCGCAGTTCCAGCTCGAGCACCTTGTTTAGACATTGCCAAAGCCATTGCATTTGGACCAGTCAACCCGATTCCAGACACTACAAAAAATAAACCAGACATCAATATCCACAACGGAGCGTTATGCATTGATCCTGCAAACACAACACATACAGCGCCTAGGAACTGAATCGAACCGCCCAAACGAAGACGGGGATAAATATCCATTCGTGTATTGAGATGCTTATTCAAAGAAGACATCAACATAATTCCAGCAGCATTAAAAGCGAATGCATAGGAGAATTGCTGTTGAGATAATCCATATTGCCCCATAAAGACCGCTGATGCAGAACTGATGTAACAAAACAAAGCTGCACCTGTCAGACAGCCTGCAAACATGGGGACTCTAAAGCTCGCATCTTTTAGAATTGCGGCATAAAGCGTTGTGACTTGATAAGTGGAAAGCTTGAGTCGACGCTCAATTGGCAAAGATTCTTTAAAAAAGAAATGGACACATAACCAACAGATCACACCAATAATAGCCAATGCAGCAAAAATCATTTCCCAAGGGAAAAAGTTCAGAATCCAAGCGCCAAACATAGGTGCTAAAATAGGTGCTAGCCCCATGACAATCATCATACTTGAAAATGCTTGAGCTGAACCTTGAACATCCAGTCGATCACGAATCGCAGCGCGCGCAATAACGACACCGACACAACCCCCAAGCGCTTGAAAAATACGTGCAACGATTAATGCCCATTCATTACTTGCAAACACACAAGCCAAACTAGCAATCACATAAAGGGTTAAACCAAAATACAAAGGTTTTTTTCGACCAATCCGATCGCTCACTGGACCATAGATAAGTTGACCAATCGCAAGCCCTAAAAAATAAGCAGGCAAAGTATTTGCGACCATTTGCGTGCTTACCCCAAACTCCTCTGCCATTTGAGGCAAAGCGGGTAAATACATATCAATTGATAAAGGGCCTAAAGCGGTAAGGAGTGCAAGCAACATAATCCAAGTTGTTGAATATTGACGTGAATTAGACTGCTCGACCTTCATAATACTTCACTTTTCAAGTTTATTCCTGATCTAAGCTTAACACTCTCATGCTATTTTGTGCATAATAATACAGGCTGACTAGCACTTTTGAGATGTCAGTTCCCATACAATAATTCCATGACACGATACGAAAAGGACAGCGCTTGAATCCTTGGTTTGGACGATTAAAACAATTAACTTATAACACCACGTTTATGTATAACGTGAGGATGTTGATCGCTTTTGTAGGTACAGCTTTTGTTCCTTATTTATTAGATTTTCAACTGGCTACGATTCCATTAACTTTAGGTGTAGTTGCTGCGGGTATAAGTGATATTGATGATCGCTTTTCTGTGCGGATCATGAACTTAATCTACACCTACATCGGTTTTTTTATTACCGCAGCATCCGTTCAATTATTATTTCCCTACCCTTTCGCATTCGCTTTAGGTTTGATCGCCTCTTGTATTGGCTGGATTCTATTAGGTTCGTTAGGGCGACGTTACGCCACGATTGCTTATGGATGCTTGGTGGTTTCGGTATATACCATGCTCGGTGTTCATCTATTTGAAGACTGGTATTTGCAACCTGCATTACTTGTGATCGGAGCAGCATGGTATGGTCTGATTTCAACTATCAGCTTCTTATTATTTCCAGTTCGTCAGTTACAAGATCAACTATCAGCATCTTATAATGCTTTAGGTAGTTTTTTATATGCTAAATCAAACCTGTTTGATGTGGATATGACCGCATCAAGCTACCAACAAAGCATGATTGACTTGGCACTAGAAAATGGAAAATTAATTACATTATTCAATAATTTACGTGTAGCACTAGTCACTCGTCTCAAAGGAGACCGAGGTCAAAAAGATACGCGACGCAGCTTGCAGTATTATTTTGTAGCTCAAGATATTCACGAGCGTGCTGATTCCGCTCATATTGATTATCAAAAACTCGCTAAACTGTTTCAACACAGTGATATTTTATTTCGTTTCCAACGTATTCTTACCATTCAAGGTAAAGCATGCCAGGACTTAGCGCAATGTATCTTGAATCGCACACGTTATACGCACAACAAAAGATTTCAACATAGTTTTGAAAATCTTAGACTGTCATTAGAAAAATTACGTGAAGATAATATTTATGATCAAGTACGTGTAAATGCCTTATTTGCACTCTATCAAAATTTAAAATCGATCGATGCCCAACTGCAAAATTTAGAAACAGAACGCGATTTGCAACTGATCAACGCTCAACAAACTGAACACCAACTTAAAGATGATGATCTCAAAGGTTGGAATGATATTTTTGTTCGAGTCAAACAGCATCTCACACCAGAATCTGTTTTATTTCGACACGCTGTCCGTTTATCAATCGTTTTATTTATTGGCTATATTTTTATTCAAGTTACCAATATTGCATATGGATACTGGATTTTACTCACTGCACTGTTCGTATGTCAGCCAAACTTCAACGCCACAAAACGCCGCTTATATTTGCGTATAGTAGGTACATTAATCGGCATTATTGTTGGATTGGCGATTATCTATTTTATTCCTTCACTTGAAGGGCAATTGGTGATGCTTGTTTTAAGCGGTGTGCTATTTTTCGAACTAAGAAGTAAGCAATATGCTCAAGCAACTGCATTCATCACTATCTTGGCACTGATCAACTTTAATCTTGATGGTTCTGCATTTGCTGCTGGCTTTCCAAGATTTATCGATACACTTATCGGATGTGCCCTCGCATGGTTTGGCGTGAGTTTTATTTGGCCCGATTGGAAATTTCGTAGGCTGCCTCGTACCATCCAGCGTTCTATAGAAGCTCAATGTAATTATCTTTCGGAAGTAGTTCAGCAATACCACGAAGGTAAAAATAATGCGCTCAATTATCGTGTAGTTCGTCGCGCAGCGCACAATACCGATGCAGAAGTTGCTTCTTTAATTTCCACATTAGCAACTGAGCCAAATATTGACCCAACACAAAAGTCACTGGCATTCGAGTTCTTGTGTTTGAGTCATACCTTTTTGAGCTATATCGCAGCCTTAGGTGCACATCGAGCACAAATCCATGATCAAGAAGTATTGGCTTTACTTGATCAAGCCCTAGACGATATTAAAGGCACATTATTGCGTGATGAGGTTCCAGATTTATCCGCGCAAAATATGTTACAAACCATACGTCAACGACTCAGTACTCATGATGAAGGTGATCCAAAGTCCTTGATTATTTTGCAACAATTATCCCTCATGTTTGGTATTTTGACTCGCTTAAGCATGCTTAAACAAAGCTTAAGTCATGAGCCAAATCAGGATGGCACTGAGTTTGCATCTCTTTGATTTATCCACCATTGGCATAATATCTTTGACTGCTAATTAATGCTAAACTTAACTTAGTTCTACACTCATTTTTTATACTATGACCGCCAAAACGCTATACGCTTATACGCTACAACCTGTTCCCTACGAAGTTTCCGAAGCTGAACAACGTCAAGCTCAACTTATGATTTGGCGTAGTACTAATAAATTTAGTCGCAAAGCGTGGATCATTATGATTTCGCTTGTGGTGCTTTCTTTAGTGACCGCTGGACTGATTAACTACTACTCTACTTACTCAACTGTATTTTGTTGGGTTGTTATCGTGTTCGTTGCCCTCTTCTACCTGATTAAACGATTCGGTCTTGAGTGGTATGTGAAACGTAAAATGAATGAATTCCCAGTTCAGGAAATTAAAGGTCTTCGTCTTGGTGTTCAACCACACGGTATCGTCATGCGCCAAAAAATGGGCGTTCAAGAAGGTACTGCAACAATCGGTTGGAAAGATATTTATGAGTGGTATAGCTCACCTGACTTCATTTTGGTGAACTTTAAAGTAAAAACACCAAAAGGTGATGAACAACAAGGTGCATATATCCTTCCTAAACGCATGGATTCAAAAAACTTTTCATTCAATACTGTTCGTAAACATTTGAATGAAACTGTAGGCGCTCCGAAAACGCTATAATTAAAAATATTCAAAAAAAGCCTCTCAAAATGAGAGGTTTTTTTTAATGTGAAAAATTTAAATGAGAATCAAAATCAATATTACCTACAAAATCCATATTATATTCTTAATCTTGAGTTATAATTTTTTACATGAACTCCACTTTATTTACATTTTTCGACCATGCTTAAAAAAGTCTTCTTCCAAATTCATTGGTTCTTAGGGATCACTGCAGGTTTAATCCTTTCATTGATGGGCATAACTGGAGCAATTTATTCATATGATCAGCAAATCTTAGAATTCATCAATAAAGAGAGCTATGTTGTTGAAGCTGCTTCTACTCCAAAGTTAACCCCAGCCCAGATATTTCAACACTTCAATAAAAAACAACCCGATATTGAGATTAATAGTATTACCATCGCAGCTGACCCTACCGCATCTTCTACAGTAAATATTAAAAAAGAAGGTGCTCGTCGTGGCTATAACATGATGGTCAATCCATATACAGCTGAAGTATTACCAGAAGTCAAAGGTCGTGAAGTATTACAATTTATCCAACGATTGCATCGGAACTTAACAGCAGGCGAGTTTGGAGCACAAATTACAGGTGCATCAACCTTGATGCTTATCTTTTTTGTGCTGAGTGGACTTTATCTCCGCTTCCCTAAAAAACATTCTTTTAAACAATGGTTCTTTATTAAACCTAAACTTAAGGGTCGCAATTTTATTTGGGATTTACATGCTGTAGTTGGAACTTGGCTTGTCGTCTTTTATCTCTTATTTGCATGCACTGGTTTGTATTGGTCATATGACTGGTGGCGTGCTGGTATGTTCAAAGTCATGGGAGTTGAACAACCTAAACGCAACGAACCAAACCAAGATAGAAAAAAACCTGAACAAGAAAAACTTAAACCTGAGCAAGTGACCAACATATTGTCGCAATCGTGGACAGGCGTGAATGCCCAAATTGGACGTGAATATTCATCATTAACGTTTAATATTCCGAAAAAGAACGATGCAAAGCTTGAGCTATCTTTTGTTGATGCTATCCCCCAACATGAACGTGCTCGTAACCAAGCTATTTATAATTATCAATCTAACACTTTTGAGAAATTTGAGCTTTACGAAGATAAGAAGCTAAATGAAAAGATTATGAGCAGTATGCTCCCTGTACATCGTGGAAGCTTTTTTGGTGACACTTATCAATTTTTAGCAATGCTGGCATCTTTAACAATGCCTTTATTTTTCGTCACAGGTTGGATGCTTTATTTAAAACGTCGCAAACAAAAGAAACTCACACTCGCGGTACGAAATACGATCGGTTCTCAAGTTATTGACCCAAATGCAAAACCATGGCTCATCACTTACGCAAGTCAAACAGGCGTGGCTGAACAACTCGCATGGCGGACAGCAACAAGCTTACAAGAAGCACAGCAAGCAACAATTGTTAAACCGCTTCAACAGTTGACTGAGAGTGAGCTTCAGCAAGCTGAGCTTGTCTTATTTGTGGTGAGTACCTATGGAACTGGTGTGGCACCTGACTTAGCAGCTAGCTTCAGCAAAAAGATGATGAAGCAATCACTAGATTTAAGTTCAATGCAGTTTGCAGTGCTTGCATTGGGTTCTAAAGAATATCCTGAAAGTTTCTGTAGTTTTGGGCATGCAATAAACCAATGGTTATTAGCATCGAAGGCATCACCTTTATTTGACTTAATTGAAGTCGATAACGTCAATCCTAATGATATCCAGCGCTGGAATCAGGCTTTATCAGAGATTACGCACACAGAACTACATGCAATGAACATTGAAAAAGTATTTGATCAATGGACATTAAGTTCTCGTACACTCCTCAATCCAAATAGTCTTGGGCAACCTGCTTACAATATTGAATTCACCGCTCCTTATGATATGACTTGGCATCCTGGTGATATTGCAGAAATTCAACCAGAAAACACTCCCACAGAGATTCAACGCTTTTTAGAAAAGCACCAAATCTCAGCTGAATCCAAAATCGAATCATTGAATCAGAAAATTGATCAGGCATTACGGAATAAAAATTTACGCGTAGATGTTCAGGCATTCAATCATCTAGATGAACTTGTCGAGCAGCTTCCTACCCTACCCACTAGAGAATACTCTATCGCTAGTATTCCTCCGCAGCAAATTCTCAGACTTGTCGTTCGTCAACAGCGTGACCCACAGGGTGAACTTGGATTAGGCTCTGGATGGTTAACAGAACATATCCAAATCAAAGATAAGCTAGCTTTACGAATTCGTACGAATGAATCATTCCATCTGATTGATGATAATCGTCCAATCATTTGTATTGGTAATGGCACAGGTATCGCAGGTTTGATGAGCCTGTTGCAACAACGTAATCGTCAAAATTACACTGAAAATTGGTTAATTTTTGGTGAGCGTCAACGTGAATGTGACTATTTCTATGAAGATACCATCGAAGCATGGAAAAAAATGGGAACTCTAAAACGTCTAGACTTGGCATTCTCTAGAGATCAAGCTCAACGTATTTATGTACAAGATATTCTTCGCAACAATGCTGAAGAGCTTTTAGCATGGATCGCTAAAGATGCTGTCATATACATTTGTGGAAGCATTGAAGGTATGGCAACAGGTGTTGAAGCTGCATTGATCGATCTTCTAGGAGAGGAAAAATTGGATGAATTACGATTATCAGGTCGTTATCGTCGAGATGTTTACTAAGCTTTATTGAATATAGATAAAGACGGGTGATATTCACCCGTTTTTTATTCATCTATAGAAGCGTTTGCCTTTCGATGAATTTTGCATACACTTAGCACGTTTTATATCGCTTACGAAAAAGATTATGCAAGCAAGCTCATGGATTCGTATCATTTTAGCTATAGTCGGTTCTATTTTATTCCTAGATGGAGCTATTCTAATTGCGCTTAAAAAGATTCATATCGGTACAGTTTTACCCTTTTTGATTGGACTATTTTTCTGTATTTACGCTTATTTCTATTATCATTTTGAACGGTTTTTCTTTTATCACTTCCGTCTGCATTCTATTTGGCGCTTTGCATGGACGTGTTTTTGGATTTGGATCATTAGTCTAGGATATTTCTTTAATTATCTGACAGATAACAATCAGAAACCGCAATCTATTCCACCTGTTAAAGCAATTATTGTTTTAGGAACAGGCATTGAAAATGGTCAACCATCAGCAACACTTGCAAAACGTCTTGATCGTGCAGCACCTTTGGCAAAAGCGCAACCAGATGCAAAAGTGATTGTCTCTGGTGGAATTGATTTTGGCGAGAAAGATAGCGAAGCAATTGTTATGTCACGCTATTTGCAGCGAAAACATCAAATCCCTGCCACTCAGATTTTACTCGAAGACAAAAGCACCAGCACTGAACTTAACCTCAAGAATAGCCAGCCTCTGCTATCAGCGCATCACATTACTCTTCAACAACCCATTGCAATCGTAACCAGTGACTTTCATACCTTACGTGCGCAAGCGATTGCAAAAAAACAAGGTTATACCCAGACCATATTACTTGGATCAACTACGCCTTTGAGCACTCGATATAATGCATGGTTAAGAGAGTATTTCGCTTATGCAAGCGGATGGATATTAAATGAATATTGATTGGGGATATGCCCCAATCTTTTTTGATTTAATTATGCAAACGGATATCACGTGGCAGGGGCAATTTTAACTCAGCAAATACATCAGGGCGCTGTAGATAGACTTGATAAAGAAAGTTTTTAATATCTAACAATAATGTATCAGGTGGCACCAATAAATTATTACCTTCAGGTGTCAGATCTAAAGAAAGGATCGTATTATTTTCCTTTAAAAAAGGAATCATCTTTTCAATAAAAGCCAATAATGGAACTTCCTGTAGATGATAGTTTGCCCAATTATCTTTAATTAATAATTTTGCCAATCCTTTACTCTGCCAAATTGATAAAGCATGTTGCCCAGAAGGTGTTGCACACAACGCCCACCCATCATGATACAAAGCAATCACTTGACGCTGCATAACAATTTGTTCAATGAACTGACGATAAATATCCTTTGGAGAAAGATTAGAATTAGTTTGAGATTTCGACGCAGCCTTGCGTTGATAAGGATTTCTCATAAATCACTTCAATTTTAGAATCATTATTGCGGCTAATGATAAAAGAAATGACTTAAAATCACAATCAAGATAGCAAGATATCGTATGGAAGTTATGGTGGGCGCTGACGGGATCGAACCGCCGACATTCTGCTTGTAAGGCAGACGCTCTACCAACTGAGCTAAGCGCCCTGAGCGAGGTAACAAAGCTTGGCTTTGTTTGAGCGCAAGAGAAAAATCTTTGATTTCCCTAATGGCATCTCGTATCAGAGATCAAGTATAAAGATACTTGTTAAAACATTTATTTTCTTGAACAAGGTATCAAGAAAATGGCGCAGCGGACGGGGCTCGAACCCGCGACCCTCGGCGTGACAGGCCGATATTCTAACCAACTGAACTACCGCTGCACTGGGTAACTATCTAGTTGATAGTTAATGTCACAAATTATGGTGGGCGCTGACGGGATCGAACCGCCGACATTCTGCTTGTAAGGCAGACGCTCTACCAACTGAGCTAAGCGCCCTGAGTGAGGTAACAAAGCTAGGCTTTGTTTAAGTAAACGTCTAATTTACTTAACTCTAATTGAATTTGCAATCCTAAAGTGGCGCAGCGGACGGGGCTCGAACCCGCGACCCTCGGCGTGACAGGCCGATATTCTAACCAACTGAACTACCGCTGCACTATGATCTTGCAATTTCAGAAACGATTATTAAAACTTAAGTGGCGCAGCGGACGGGGCTCGAACCCGCGACCCTCGGCGTGACAGGCCGATATTCTAACCAACTGAACTACCGCTGCACTTGAGTTTTAACGTAAAGGCTTGGTGGGCGCTGACGGGATCGAACCGCCGACATTCTGCTTGTAAGGCAGACGCTCTACCAACTGAGCTAAGCGCCCTTAACGTCTTCATCGTTTGTGAGGTGCATTATAGAGAATCTTTACAGCCTGTCAAACGCTTTTCCTCATCTTTTCTAAAAAAACAGTGTGAATGATTAAAAAATAGGTGATTCACGATAAAATCTAATATTTCAGTATTTTATTTAAACACTTATTCGATTTCTAACAGCTAAATTTCTAAAGGCGATTCAAAAATGTAGACCAGTGCCTGTTCAGGAACCAGTTCAAACAATTCAAGAATCTCATCATTCTGCATACGAATACAGCCATGCGACATTGGAATACCCATTGGTTGGCTTTCAGGTGTTCCATGAATATAGATATATCGATTGAACGTGTCGCAGCCCTCACCTTTATTAAAACCAACTTCTAAGCCATCTAGCCAAAGAATACGAGATAAAATCCAATCCCGTTCTGGAAACTGTTCCGCTAATTGCTGATTATAAATTTCACCAGTAGGTTGACGAGCGATGAAGACTGAATTCTTTGCTGCTTTCTGACCGATTTTCTGAGCAACACGATGCCAGCCTCGTGGTGTTTTACCACTATTTTCTTGTTCACCAATGCCATTCTTGCCAGATGAAATCACATAGAACTTATTATGTTTGGGCAAATATAAGGTTTGTTGTGCTAGATCGATCAAAATATCAGCTTGTTCGATGGTATACGACATTTTTATCTCAAGATTAAATAACGCTAAATTATATCAACACAAATCATAGCTGATTTCTGTAGTTTTGATTTTTTAAAAATTTGGATCTATCGGCGTTTAAAATGACTAAAAAATTATGAGTATTCTCATTGTAGCATTTGGTTTGTTAAATTTAAGCGTAAATCAACGCAGCATTAAAGCCATCTCTAAGATTTACTTAATCATTTTTTGAATCAGGCTCAGGGCGTGACCACAGCCAAATTGCAACGATCAACATCGTCACATCAGTGAATACTTTGACTAAGATTGGTGCATTGGTAAATAACATCAAAACTCCACTGATTAGCATCATAATTGATGCAATCCATTTTGCTTTGCGTGGCACAGTGCCATATTCACGCCAGTTGCGTAAAGTAGCTCCATATTTGGGATGATTGAGTAACCAAGCATCCATTTGTGGCCATCCTTTTGATGCAGCCCAAGCAGCAAGGATCAAGAAAACCGTTGTTGGCATACCTGGCAAAATTGCACCAATAATACCGAGCGTAATGAAAATTACGACCAGACTTCGCCAAAATAAAGTTTTCATTGCGCTATTAACCAATACGTCAACACAAGCGTGCTAGTATAAAGTGTTTTTAAGCTGCTTTCTTAAACTTGGCTGGCTTATTTCTATGATTGGATTAAATGATGTCTGAAGCCGATTCTACGCCGCTGTTTTTTGAACCTTGGATACAATTTAAAACTCCAATCGTCAGGCAGCTCGCATTTTGCATCTCGAGCCCGAATATCCTTTCACAAAAGCCACATGAATTAGTAATAAAAAACAATTTTGAGCTACACGATGACCATCATTGGCAAGAGCTTTACCAATTCTACGAAGCACGTTTATTTCAGTTAGATGATGATCCAAGCCCTTTAATTGAATTTATAGCTCGCTTAAAAAGCACACGACTTGGGTTGCGTTTCGAAAATTTACTGTGGTTTTGGCTTTTAGATCAGGATTTTCATCATTATCAATTACTTGGTCATAGCATACAAATCATCAACAGCGCAGTAACAATTGGAGAGCTCGATTTTTTAGTTTTAAATCAGCGAAGTAATGAAATTGAACATTGGGAAGTGGCATTAAAGTATTATCTAGGTGAAATGGATCTAGAATTAAAACATTGGTACGGGCTCAACCGACAAGATACATTGAACAGGAAATTACAACATTTCACTGAACGACAATTTCAGTTTTCTGAAATAAATGATTATAAAATTCAAAGAAAATTTTGTGTTTTAAAAGGTCAATTGTATTTACCGACTGTTTGCAACGGTCAACACCCCCTCCCCACATGGATAAATAATCGTCGCAGAATAGGAAAATGGGGAACACATATTCCAATCGCTCAATATCATCGCTTACAACGGCATGAATGGTTGTGTCCAAATCGTGAAGTAAGTTCTACCTCAGCCAAATGGTGGACAGATGGGCTCTATCACGATCCCAATAGTGAACCTCAGTTTTATATGTTTAGGACATCATTGTTCAAGCAAACTTAAGTTGTTTAACTTTTATAAAGTAACATTTCATAACAGTTCTACAAACAAACCATCATGTTCATTTTATAGTATTTTTTTTAGCCTCTAAGAACATCATAATTACATTTAAACGGAGAAGATGATGAAAAAAATCTTAGTTGCTTCGATCATGACTGCTTTTGTTTTAACTGGTTGTAATACATTTAAAGGTTTTGGTCAGGACGTATCTAAAGCAGGTGACAAAGTTACTCAGACTGCTGAAAAAACTCAAGAAAAAATGTAATCTTGATCCAGTAAGTTCACAAAACCTTATCTCATCTCAGATAAGGTTTATTTTTACATACCTTTCTTAATCAGATTACCCTATTATATCGGTTCAGAATTCACCAGATTTAGCTACATCTCGCATGAACCAGCATTCCGATACTTTAGAACTCAGTTTACAACTTCTTCGTCAACCTTCTGTCACTCCAGTCGATCATGATTGTCAAAAAATCATGGCTGATCGATTAGAGAAAGCAGGTTTTAAAATTGAAAATATGCGCTTTGAAGACGTTGATAATCTTTGGGCACGTCGGGGTACAGAACAACCTGTTTTTTGTTTTGCTGGGCACACAGATGTAGTCCCAACAGGTCATTTAGATGCATGGAACTCAGATCCATTTCTGCCAAGCATTCGTGATGGCAAGTTATATGGTCGTGGTTCAGCTGATATGAAAACAGCTTTGGCAGCAATGGTTGTTGCTTCTGAGCGTTTCGTAGCAAAACATCCAAATCATAAAGGTTCTATTGCGTTCTTAATTACCTCTGATGAAGAAGGCCCATCAATCAATGGTACTGTCAAAGTTGTTGAAACCTTAGAAGCGCGCAATGAGAAAATGACGTGGTGTCTTGTTGGAGAACCTTCGAGTACTCATCGATTAGGTGACATTGTAAAAAATGGTCGTCGTGGATCTTTAAATGCTGTTTTAACGATTCATGGCAAGCAAGGACATGTGGCTTATCCTCATCTTGCACAGAATCCAATTCACCTCGCCTCTAAAGCAATTAATGAGTTATGTGAAACAGTTTGGGACAATGGTAATGAATACTTTCCTGCGACTTCTTTCCAAATCTCAAATATTCATGCAGGAACTGGCGCAACCAATGTCGTACCAGGAACTTTGAAAGTGACTTTTAACTTCCGTTATTCTACTGAAGTTACAGCAGAAATATTAAAACAACGTGTTATTGAAACTTTAGATAAGCACCAATTAACCTATGACATTCAATGGACCTTGTCTGGTTTACCATTCCTTACACCTGTCGGTGAGTTGGTGAATGCAGCAAAAACAGCCATTAAAAATGTAACAGGCATTGAAACCGAACTTTCAACGAGTGGCGGTACTTCAGATGGTCGTTTTATCGCACCAACTGGCGCGCAAGTGCTAGAACTAGGGGTATTAAATGCAACCATTCACCAGATCAACGAACATGTCAACGTAGATGAGCTTGATCCATTAACTGATATTTATGAGCAGATTTTAGAAAATTTATTAACTTAATTCTGTGCATTAAAAAAGGAACTCTATTTTGAGTTCCTTTTTTATTTTTATAAACCTAGCTTGGTTTGAATATGCTGTAAATTAGGCACGTAGAATTGCTTCTCTCCCATTTTTACATACTTGAAGACCGTACTATCATTAATATCACGTTCTTCATCTACCATTTCTGAGATACGTAAACGAATAGATTCTGGCATTTCGTTGCATACCAAAGCAAAGCGTTCTGAAACATCATCACCCTCAATGACCAAAGCAACACCTTCTTCTAACTTTGGATCATTAACAGCAAAGACAGGTAGCTTTAGATCATGCCACTCAATGAAATCCACATTGGTTTCAGTATCCATTGCTGAAAGCACAATGTTTTGTGGTAATAACATTGGAACATTATCAAAACAATCAATAATATAGGCATCAATAAAACCAGTAGATACTGTAATTAAATGCTGTAATTCTTGTTGGTTAATTTGTCCCAATCCAGCAGTGTTCGCATTTTTTTTTGCCATTCGTTTCTACCTCTCAGCGAACCGTAAGTAAACTTTCGATATTTTCCAAAAGTGTTTCCTCTTGGAACGGTTTACCCATGTATTGACTTACACCCAATGACAATGCTCGTTCACGATGTTTCTCACCGGTACGTGAGGTAATCATAATAATCGGTAAATCTCGGTGTAACTCATGATGTCGAACAAGATTTGTCACTTCGAAACCATCCATTCGCGGCATTTCAATATCTAACAACATTAAATCAGGTTTGATTGTTTCAAGTTGTTCAATCGCATCAACACCGTCTTTCGCTGTCACAACATCATAACCATGACGTTCTAATAGACGTGATGTGACTTTTCGTACTGTGACAGAGTCATCGACAATCATAATCAAGCGACGTTCATCATAACGCTGTTTGGTATAGGTATCATCAGCTTGTTTACTGCGATGAGTTGACTGCGCCTGACGAGCAATAGTTTGACCATCTAGAATCAAACAGACTTGTCCATCACCTAGAATCGTCGCCCCTGCAATCACACCAATACTCGAGAACTGTTGTCCAATAGGTTTCACAACAATTTGGCCACGAGAACCGATCAATTGATCAACCAGTAAAGCCGTAGTTTGACCTTGCGCACCTTTAACCAAAAGTACAGGCAGAGAATGCACCATTCCGCTTAAGCGTGGAATTGGTTGACCTGCTACAAACTCAGATAAATAACGTAAGCGATATTTCTCTTGATCAATTGTGAAGTAATCATCCTGACCTTCGAAATATTGTTCTAAAGCTGCAGGAGAAATTCGCACGATACGATCAATTTGTGCAAGTGGGAACGCAAATTGCTGATCACCCGCTTTCACCATTAACGCATCACTAACCGCCACAGTTGTTGGGACACGAATTGTGAAAGTTGTCCCCTTACCAAGCGTTGAGTCTACACTGACGTGACCACCTAATGCTTTGATATCACTTTGTACAACGTCAAGACCTACTCCACGACCTGAAATCTGCGTAACCTGTGCAGCCGTACTAAATCCTGGGTGGAAAATAAATTGTAAGATTTCTTCGTGTTCAAGCTTTTGATCTTTGGTCATCAAACCAGTTTGAATAGCTTTCTGCTTGATACGGCTAACATCAATACCTTTACCATCATCACTGAATGTCACAACAACATCAGTCCCTTGACGACCGATATTTAATACAATATGACCTGTTTCTGGTTTATTGGCTTGCAAACGTTGCTCACGATCCTCGATACCATGGTCAATCGCATTACGTAACATATGTTCGAAAGGCGCAATCAATCTTTCGAGAATACTACGATCAAGTTCACCCTCAGTATTATTTACCACCAATTCTGTTGGGCGATTCAATGTGGATGCTGTTTGACGAACAATACGCTGTAATCGTGGTAGCAATCTTGAGAAAGGTACTAGACGAGTTCTCATCAAGCTTTCCTGAATTTCCGCTTGAATACGAGACTGCTGTAATAACAGACCTTCTGTATCACGGATCTTTTCAGATAAAGTTGTTTTGAAATCGACTAAGTCAGATGCCGATTCAGCTAAAGATTTCGACAATTGATTGAGTGAAGAATATTGGTCCATCTCTAATGGATCGAAATCTTCATAACGTGAATTTTCACCACCATGACGAGCAATAATTTGACTTTCTAACTCACCTTCCATTCGACGCAACTGATCAGCCAAACGCTTAATCGCTAGCTCCATCTCAGTTAGAGTTCCACCTAACTGTCCCAAGTCCATCTCAATACGCGAACGGTTGATCGCATTCTCGCCTGATAAATCAATCATTTTTTCAATGACATCAGCAGAAACACGGATCATTTCATTGTTCTGTTCGATACGCTCAGAACTTTCCCACTCACCAAACATTGATGGTGGCTCAGTACCATCACCTTGCACAAACTCCATCGTATATTCAGGAGTAAATACATCTTTAGCGGAGATTTTTTGTGGAAGCTGTGCAGAAACATCAACGAATTCGATATTTTCTAAACTATGTTTTAAACCATCAAAATTGGCGTATTGACGTTTGAAAATAGCGTCATGTAACCAAGTTAATGCTGTATTGAGTAAATTATCATAAACATTAGAGTTGAAATGATGTAAACCAAACTGCTCAAAGGTATTTTCCAAATGATAAGCAATAACACCAACTGCTTCGAGTTGAGCCATGCGTGCTCCACCCTTTAAACTGTGGGCATTACGCTGCAACTGCAATAACAAGCTACGATTACCACGTTGTTCAAACCATTGTTTTAATAAACTTTGAGCTTGTTCTAGTAATTCTTCTGCTTCTTCAAGGAACGTTTCTTCGACAAGTGAACGTACTTCCTCATCGGCATTTTGAGATGTTTCGAGAGCATTCTGCTCAATCGTAGCTGCAACTTCACCGTCAATTTCAATGGTTGGACTAGATGTCTCAGTCACCAAAGAAGTAGTCGCATCATAGTGATCTTGCGGTTGGCTATCAACAACTTCAACAGACTGCACAAGTGTGGAAGAAACTGTTTCTGAAACAGAACATTGATGTTGCTGCTGTAGAAGATTTACGACATGTACTGATGGATAATCGATTTGTTGATCACGAATTGTTTGAACACGATCAGCAATGTCATCTTGTACCAATCTTATTAATGCGATCAGCTCAGAAGATGCGTGAATTTGCTGATTAATGAGCTTTTCGTAGATTGTTTCTAGCTCATGTGCGATTAGTCCCATATGCGTTGCTTGAATCATATTTGATCCACCTTTTAAGGTGTGCAAATAACGCATAAGATTTTTTAATGCAGCTAAATTCGTATGATCAGCAGTCCAAAGACTTAAATCTGAATCAATACCAGCAAGTAACTCGTCCGCCTCATCTAAGAAGATATCAAGTAAGTCTGGATCAAAATTACGATTTGAATCACTAGATTGTAGTAGTTGTTTGTCTAAAGCCAGTTGTTGAGCAAAATCTGTTACATCTACTGTATTACTGACGGTCGTTTGACTATTGTCATCAGATGAAAGGGCTTCAACCTCGTCACTTTCAATAATGATTTCACTGTTATTTAAGCTTAGCTCTTGGTCTTGCACATCAAGTATTAATTCTTGCTCAGCTTTTTGCTCGTGTGAAACTTCAGATACTTGTGACGAATCCGATGCACCTACGCCTTTTAACAAACCCAAAACATGAGTTGAAGGATAATCAACTTGATGATCTTTAATAGTTTGAATACGATCAGCAATATCATCCTGTACAGCACGAATTAAATTAACTAAAGAAGAGGAAGCCTGTATCTGTTGATTGATTAACTTCTCATAAATAGTTTCTAGCTCATGTGCAATCAACCCAATATGCCTTGCTTGAATCATATTTGACCCACCTTTTAAGGTGTGTAAATAACGCATCAAATTCTTTAGAGCATTTAGATTTTGTTGATCAGATGACCATGTCGTTAAATCTGCATCGATACCAGCGAGTAACTCATCAGCCTCTTCAAGGAAGATATCTAAAAGATCAGGGTCAAAATCTCGATTGGACTCATTAGAGTCAATCATTTGCTTATCAAGCGCAAACTGCGTTGAGAGATCATTTACAGTTGTATGTTCACTAATATCTGACGTGTCAGGCTGATCTTGAGCGACTTCTACAATCTCGGCAGGTAATTCATCACTTGATGCAACACTTTCAACATTCTGTTGAGTAAATGAACTCAGTTCATTGAGAATACGCTCATGAACTTTAGTCAACGTCACCCGTTGTCCTGCTGCCAACGTATCAAATAACTGAATAAAGTGTTGATGAACTTGCTGATATAACTCAAAAGCATAATCAAGATTTAATAAACTCGGTTTGAATAGAAGATCTTGATAACTTGAACGTAACAGACTTGTGTACTGATACATCCCAATTGTTGCATGGTGATGAGTATGCTGTAATAAAAGCTCTGTTTGCTTACTTAGTGTTTGAATATATTGCGGAAATTCACTACGGGCACGCTTTTCAAAATCAAACTCCACATCAAGTAGATCATTGATATCAAGCTCTAATAATTGAGAAACAAGACCTTGAGGACGTACGGTATCGCCTTGTTTGTCTTCTAATTGAAAATCATAACTATCCCAAGCAACATTGAAGGTATCAAAAATTTCATCAAACTTTTGCTTTGGACCTTCTTGTTTAAGTGTGTGTAAATAATCACGCACAAACTGAGCATAATGGATGAGTAATGCAGTTTCATCCGAACTTGAATCTAATTCTTCTTGTAAAAGCGTTTTGAATAAGTTTTCAACTTTTGAACTTGCATCAAATACCTGATCTACATGTGCCATAGCTGAACTACCACGCAAGGTATGTAAAGCTCGAATCAAGGTATTGTAATTATCATTTGTTGGACGATCTTTTAACAAAAATTGATCAATCGTTGCTAAATGATCTTCCGACTCTTCTAAGAAGATTGCTAAAGTTTCTTTTATTAAACCATCATCTTCAGTTTGGTCTTCAACAAGATTTTCTTCATCAGAAATAGCTTTTGCTTCTACCAAGCTATGGTCAGTACTTGCCTCTTCCAAACTATCGTCAGAACTTGCTTCCAAACCTGTCATGACATCTTCTTTATCTAAAGTAACTGACAGTTGTAGTAATTCGGCTAAAGCAGGCTCAAGACTTTGTTCTTTTTGTAGTTGCTGTCCCAATAACACTAATGGCTTTAAATTAATATGATGAGCTTGAACTGATTTAAAATCTTGGACGAGTTTAAATCTATAGATATTGAATACCGTTTGTACATATTGCTGAATACTCTGATCAAGTAAAATAGTACCTGCAATTATGCGATTCAGAGTATCTTCAACAGTCCATGCCAATTCGCCTGATGATTTCGCACCAACCATTCGACCAGAACCTTTCAATGTATGAAAGTGGCGGCGAATATCTGGAATTACATCTTTTTGATCAGGGTGTTCGATCCATTGAACTAATAATGGTTCTAATTCGACAAAAATCTCATCTAACTCTTCAATAAAAATATCAAGAATCTCTGAGTCCTGCTCAAGATAACTGTCTTCAGGAAGCGTCATCGTTTCAACTAATGTTTTTAATATTTCTTTCATAGCGGCTTCTTTCGTTTTTATCCACTAATTGTGGCTTAAAAATACGTGTACCAACCGTACAAGATGTCGTTCCATATACTCATCATCTTGCCGAGATATTCTAAATTTCACTCGAGTCAGAGGGTTGATTCTCAACAACCCTCTGACTAAAGGTTTATTCAGGTAACTTAAAGTCAGTTACAGACTCACGTAATGATTCAGCCATGCTTGCCAATTCAGAAACAGAACGAGCTGTATCGAAGGTTGCAGTAGTCGTCTGAGATGTAATTTCTTGAACGACGTTCATCGTGGTTGCAATATGACTTGCTGAAGCAGATTGCAGTTTTGCAGCATCAGAAATGCTTGCAATCAATTTCGCTAAGTCGCCAGATACCGTTTGAATTTCATCAAGTGCAATACCTGCATCTTTTGCCAAGTTCGCACCGCGAACAACCTCTGCCGTTGTTTGTTCCATTGAAATTACGGCTTCATTGGTATCTGTTTGAATTGTTTTTACCAATCCTTCAATCTGTTTAGTTGCTGATGCTGAACGTTCAGCTAGACGTTGTACCTCATCCGCAACTACCGCGAAACCACGACCAGCTTCACCAGCCATCGATGCTTGAATTGCTGCGTTTAATGCCAAGATGTTCGTTTGGTCGGCAATATCATTAATCAACGATACGATGTTACCAATTTCTTGAGAAGATTCACCCAAACGTTTAATACGTTTAGACGTTTCCTGAATCTGCTCACGAATATGATCCATACCTTCGATTGAACGGTTTACAACATCTGCCCCGTTTGATGCAATTTGTACAGAACGCAATGCTACATCAGCAGATTCAGAAGCGTTGGCTGATACTTGGTCAATTGACAATGCCATTTCATTCATTGCAGCAGATGCACCTGCAATTTCTTGTGCTTGGTGCTCAGAAGCCTCAGCTAACTGGTTAGTAATATTCTGTGTATCTTGCGTGTATCGTGCAACTTCTTGAGATGTCTCAGTGATTCGAGAAACTAGATCTCGTAACTGATCAATTGCGAAGTTAATCGAGTCGGCAATCGCACCCGTAAAGTCTTCCGATACTGTTGCATAAGAACGTAAGTCACCGTCAGCTAAGTCGGCAATCTCATCAAGTAAACGTAAAATCGCATTTTGGTTACGGTCATATTCATCTTGTAAACGAGTTACACGCTCTTTATCAGTATTACTACGTAATGCGAGTAATTGTAACGCAGAGAAAACCAATAGTCCTAAAGCACCAATTAATACGATACCTGCAACAACATTACCCCAACCACCCTCTGCTTTATCAGATAATGCATTTAATGACCCAAGTAAGGCATCTGATTGAGAGAAAATTTGAGATGAAGCTTGACGAACACGAACGATTTGATTGGCATTCTGTAATACTGTTTCTGCAGCTGATTTTAGAACAGCATCATAATCAGATTTAATGCTATCCACAGATTCACGTAAATCAGGTGATTCGATACGATCTACACCAAGTTCAGCGCTACCATTTAATTGAGCATTTAAGTAAACACCAAAAGTATCAATATCAGCACCGAAGTCATTTGCAGAGATACTAGAGTTATCCGTACCTACTAGTACTGAGTTAATTGAACGTAAAATACGTTCTGCAATAAACACTTGGTTTTTAGTGATAATTACCTGACTACTTGGCATGTTCTCACGAACCATTTGATCAACCATCAAGTTATACTCAGCCTGAATCTCAGGAATCGTTTCACTGATGGAAATGTTCGTATCATAAAGCTGATTAATGACTTTTTGTTGTGAAGCAATTAAATCAATGTTTTTAGAAACATTAGTCCAAAGTTCATTTACTTTTTTGTACTCTGTTGAGCCTTTACCATAAACATTCTCAACAAGTTCCAAGTTCTCAGCAAATCGTTTTTCTGACTCAACCAAACTCTTCATCGCTTCAGGTGTACCTGAAGCCGTTGCCTCTGTTGCTTGGCGCGAAATCATCTGCGACAACAAACGCAACTCACCCAAACTACGAGTTAATTGGTTTGAACGTGGAACACTGACAAAAAGGTAAATTAAGAGGATAACTGCTAGAGCTAAAGCGATTAAAGCTCGATAAAGAATCGGTCTAGATTTCTCAGTTTCACCGAATAATCGTGAAAACTGATCTAATTGAGTGCGTATTTTTTCTAAAAATGCGCTGCTCTTCTTAGCACCAGAACTATCATTACCACTGCCATTTTTCTTTTTAAGTTTAAAGCCCATACCAGCTTCTCCCCTGAATACGCATTTATGTTCCGTAGCGTAAAAATTAGTTTATAAATTTTATTGATGCATTCATGTATTGAGGGTTTTGCAACAACCTACTCAGTAAAAATACATGCCATTGTTGGTTATGTTGGTGGAAGTATCCCTGACAATACTCTTTGAGCTTATTGTCTAGTTCAGAACTTTGAGAAAAAAAACTCTTTTTATTAAAGTGCTGAATCCCCAAAACTTGGTCTACAACCAAACCAACATAATGATCTTGATGGCTTATACAAATTACTTTTTGCGTTGGTGAAAATTGGCTCCTTTGTCCTGAAATAAAATGTGTTAAATCAGAAACTGAGAGCAACCGCCCACGAATATTTGCCAAACCACGCACCCATGATTGAGTATTTGGTACTGGTGTATATTTCGGTGGATAAATCACCTCCGAAATTTCCCCAAGTGGCGCAACAAAATATTGCCCTAACATCTCAAATGCAATACCAGACCAACGACTGACTTCATTTTGTGTTGAAGCGTATTGTTTATTGCCTCGCTTGGATAAGCGAAGCAATTCGATAAATCCATTTGCAGCCATAACCTATCCCATATTGAGTATTGAAAAGGCTCGTACAATTAACTTAATAGTTGCTTGATCACATCTATCAGTTGCTGTTCATCAATAGGCTTAGTTAAGTAATCACAAGCACCTTGACGTTTACCCCATACTCTATCTGTCGCTTGATCTTTGGTACTTACAATCACGACTGGAATATGTTGTGTATCCTTACCTTTACTGATTTGACGTGTTGCTTGAAAGCCATTCATCCCTGGCATTACCACATCCATTAACACAAGGTCTGGTAACTCAGCCTGTGCCATTGTTACACCGTCAGCACCATTAGTTGCTTCTAAAACTTCATAACCGTGCTTTGTCAAAATTTCTCTAAAACGAAACGTTTCAGTAGGAGAATCATCTACAATAAGTATACGAGCCATTTTTTCCTCGATTTTAAATTTTATGCGCTTACGTGGTTACGAATCGCACTTAACAGCTCATCTTTACTAAATGGCTTAGTTAAATATTCATCTGACCCCACAACACGCCCTTTGGCTTGATCAAACAAACCATCTTTGCTTGATAACATGATTACTGGAATATTTTGATAATTTAGAGAGTTTTTAATTAATGCACAGGTTTGGTAACCATCTAGACGAGGCATCATAATATCGACAAATACGATATCAGGATTTGCTTCCGCAATTTTCGATAATGCTTCAAAACCATCGACAGCTGTAATCACCTCACAACCTTCGCGTTGTAACAGTGTCTCAGCTGTACGTCGAATCGTTTTAGAATCGTCAATCACCATTACTTTTAAATTTTGAAATTTATCTTCCATTTATTGTCCTGCCCCATTCACTCAATACAAATTATGGTTGTTTAATTTGTTTTATACAGACTAGTTGATATTTTTAACATATCTTTACTTGCATTATCAATGAAGTTTTTTGAACCAAACTATCAGTTTTTCAAAACAATATTAAGCAGTTCACACTTTTCATCAAATTCCTATTTTTTTTGCATAAGAAGTATTTTTAATTGTATAAATAGCTACTAATATACTACTGATTATTATTTAAAAATAAGTGATTTAATTAACTTTTTATCGGGGAATGTAATGACTGGTTCGTTAAAGTGCGGTTTCCGCATTCGTCACTTTACAACGATTGCTCGTAATTACATTTGCGCATTTTTTTTATGTTTTTTTAATACATCAACTTTCGCAGCAACTGATCAACCCAAAGCAGCATGGTATCGTTACTACGACAGAAATGGTGTTGCTAATGTTAGTACTTCTGTGACACCAGAGCATATTCGTTATGGGTATGAAGCACTCGATCGTAACATGCAAGTGATCAAACGAAATCAACCATATAATGCGAATAAAGATGTTCAACAAGCATCTCATCGTGAAGCTTTAGCTAGACAACGAGAAAAAGATTTAAAGCTCAAACGTGCCTATGGAAGTGCAAAAATTGCAGCAATAAAACGCGATCAAATGTTAGCAAACATTAAAAAGCAGTTGAATTATCAGCAGAACCAATTACAACAGTTACAACGCGATAAGATCGGCTTCAAGCGTCAAGAAATGGAATATCATCGCAAAGGAGAATCAATTCCAGCATCACTCAAAAACAATTTAGCCAATAATGCTCAAAATATTGATAATGTAAAAAACACTGTTGAAAGTTTACGTAATAGCTATCATAAAACTGAGTCAGATTATGCTGAGATCATTCGTCGCTTAAATAAATTAGAACAAGATGAAGCATCTCGTAATCAATAATTACCTCCCCCTCTATACAACTTTCGCTTGAATTGGATGTGCTAACTTTTCCGAAATTGAATGATTCATGTCATAATGCGCTCAATTCAAAATAGACATCTTAAAAGTCCTTTTTGTAAACTAATTTTTAGACAACATTTAACTCTAGGATAGTTTCCATGCGCGCAAGCCGCTTTTTATTTGCAACGTTAAGAGAAACCCCAAATGATGCTGAAGTTATTTCTCATCAGCTTATGTTACGTGCGGGGATGATTCGTAAATTAGCTTCTGGCTTATACTCTTGGTTGCCCATGGGAACACGTGTTCTAAAGAAAGTTGATGCGATTGTTCGTGAAGAAATGAATCGTTCTGGTGCATTAGAAGTCTTTATGCCAGTCACACAACCTGCTGCACTATGGGAAGAATCTGGTCGTTTTGAACAATACGGACCTGAATTATTACGTTTCAAAGATCGCCATACAAATGACTTTGTATTGGGACCTACACATGAAGAGGTCATCACCGACTTAGCGCGTAATGAACTTAAAAGTTATAAACAATTACCTCTAAATTTCTACCAAATTCAAACCAAATTCCGTGATGAAATTCGCCCTCGTTTTGGCGTGATGCGTTCACGTGAATTCATCATGAAAGATGCTTATTCTTTCCATGCAAACCAAGAATCTCTTCAAGAAACTTACGATGTAATGTATGACACATACAGCCGTATCTTCACACGATTAGGATTGGACTTCCGCCCAGTTCAGGCTGATACAGGCTCGATTGGTGGTTCTGCATCGCATGAGTTTCATGTATTGGCATCTAGTGGTGAAGACGACATCGCCTTCTCTACAGAATCAGATTACGCAGCTAACGTTGAAATGGCTGAGGCTGTGTTAGTTGGTGAGCGTTTAGCAGCTACACAAGAATTTAAAATCGTTGAAACACCGAATCAAAAAACGATTGAAGATGTCTGTGGTTTTTTAAATGCTGAAGCGAAACAATCGATCAAAGCTCTACTTGTACAAGGTATCGCGGATGAAAACGGCAATATTCCAGTAATTGCACTTTTCTTACGCGGTGATCACGAACTGAATGAGATTAAAGCTGAAAAACATCCTCTTATTGCAGCGCCTCTGAGCTTTGCTACAGAAGAACAATTAAAGCAAAATGGTTTAACAGCTGGCTTCTGTGGTCCTCAGGGACTTGTAGAAAAAGGCTTAACCGTAATTGTTGATCGTGCAGCATCTGTATTATCTGATTTTATCGCGGGTGCTAACCAAGTTGATAAGCATGCTACTGGCTTAAACTGGGAACGAGATGCGAAGTATAGTGAAGTTTATGATCTTCGTAATGTGGTTGAAGGCGATCCATCACCAGATGGTAAAGGTACTTTGCAGATTAAACGAGGGATCGAAGTTGGTCATATCTTCCAACTCGGTACGAAATATTCTGAAGCATTAGCTTGTAAAGTACTTGGCGAAGATGGGAAACCATTTACTGTCACAATGGGTTGCTATGGTATCGGTGTCACACGTGTAGTTGCTGCAGCAATTGAGCAAAACTTTGACGATAAAGGCATTATTTGGCCACAAGCAATCGCACCATTCGAAGTTGCAATCGTTCCAATGAATGCTCATAAATCGCCGCGTACTCTTGAGGCAGCAGAAGCACTTTATGCTGAATTACAAGCCCAAGGTTATGACGTGTTATTAGATGACCGTAATGAACGCCCTGGTGTTAAGTTCTCTGATCTTGAATTGATGGGTATTCCTCATCGTATTGTAATCGGTGAAAAAGGCTTAGACGCTGGTACTTTTGAATACAAAGGTCGTCGTGATGAAGAATCAACTAATCTAAGTAAAGAAGAGTTAATCAAAAAACTTGCTGGTTAATTGCTAATTATCAGATAGTAAAAAAGCCGTTTTTGAAACGGCTTTTTTATTTTCTAAATTTAGACAGTTAAATCTTTTATGGTCTCTGATGAACCATTGTTTTTAACAGACTCAATCCCTTTATCTCGTGATTGTTCACTTGAATACAATTGGCTAGTTCCAATCACCTGATGATTCGCTGCTTTTAAATTAAAATAAGGTTTATCATTTTTTGCTACCACTCGCTCATATCGCCCATCATCTGGACTATTTTTTTGAACAGATGCTATACCATTGAGCGCCGCTGCTTTTGTTTTATAAAGTTCACTATTTAGAATGGGCTCACCATTCCCTGCTTTTAAAACAAAGCGATACTGCCCATCATTCGCTTGACTGACTTCAAACCAACCTGCCATGAGAACCTCTCTTATCGGAGTTGTTATTTATAAATTGTTATTTCAATATAGTTGAGTAGAAAACTATAGAAGATTGTTTTTTGTTCTCATTTAGTAATTTATAAGAAAAGCAGCAGAAATGCTGCTTTTCTTATGCTTAAACTACGCTTTCTTTACAAATTCAGCTTTAAGTTTCATAGCGCCTATACCATCAATTTTACAATCGATATTATGACCATCACTTGCACCGTGAACTAAACGAATCGTTTTTACTTTTGTACCGACTTTTACAACAGAAGACGAACCTTTTATTTTTAAATCTTTAATAACAGTAACACTATCCCCATCAGCCAATACATTACCATTTGCATCTTTAATGATTTCTTCTGATTCATTTGTGGCAACAGAACCCTCTTTCCACTCGTGTGCACACTCAGGGCAAATAAATAAATCAGCTTCTTGATAAGTATATTCTGATTGGCATTTTGGACAATTTGGCAAAGACATAAAAGAAACTCAAAATGCCATTATGAATCAAAGACAATTTTTTTCAAAACATCATTTTAAGTATTGCTAAAATTATAAAAATTCATTTTTCCTTAGCTAATATAAAATTTTTAAGCACCAAAGCATGATTCAAATTTGGATCCTTTGCAGCATATATAAGGGTTAGCTTATTCTTTTCAGCCAAGTTTACCAACTCATTAATACATGGATTCCTAGACAATTCTTCATAATACTTATCTTGGAATTCCAACCAATTTTCTACTTTATGGCAAAATGCAGTACGTAATTGTGTTGATGGTGCTATTTCCTTTAACCATAAATCAAGATGTGCTTTTTCCTTTGATACTCCTCTTGGCCATAAACGGTCAACAAGGATCCTCAACCCATCTGATTTTTTAGAATCCTCATAAATTCTCTTAATTTGAATATCCATTAAACACCACCTGAAAAGACAAAACTAACTTTCCATAGAGATATCAACCACTTCACCTTTAGCATCAAAACTCACGCAAATAACATAGTTAGTTACTTCTTCTGGTAAGCTAAAATCCAACATTTCCATTGTTTCTAGGTTTTCATCTTCAAATTGATGAACAAGTACTAAATGCTCTAAAACTTGTAAACAATTAGGTTGACTGGTACCAAAATGATTTTCCCAATACGCAGGTTCAATCTCTTCGAGATGATGTTGAATAAATAACTCGACACTATCTTCAGCTTGTTGATTTTCTAATGCTATTCGCATCGCTGCACGAGCGATTTGCTCTCGATTAAGCCCCGAATGATTAGCCATTGTTGATTCCCCTTCATCTTATGAGTTGAATTTTTATTTTTAATGCATAGTTTTATTGACTAAAAACATCATAGTGGTTTTCAAACCGATAGCGACACTTCTAATCTTCTATTTGGCTACGATTATCGAGAATTTCGGGCTGCATTTTTATAAAAAATGGCGCAAAATGTCTTTATGTTTTTAGATGAACAAATAGTTTAGGATCGATCAATGAGTGAGCTTGCTTTTACGGCTTTTAGTTTAAATGGTGTTGATGCACAAAAATTTTTACAAGGTCAGGTGACAGTTCATGTTGAACGTTTAGCTTTAAATGAAAGTCGCTACACTGCTATTTGCGATTTAAAAGGACGAATTCATTTTGGTTTGTGGATAAAAAAGCTAAATACAGAAAGTTTTGAACTAGTTACGACTCACGATCAAGCTGAAGAGTTTGCCAAACACATTAAAAAATTTGGTGCTTTTTCTAAAATGAAATTAGAAGAAATAGGTTCTGTTTTTCCAACTATTCATGGGATCCAAACAGAATTTTCTTCAAATGAAACGGATATCTATACTTGGCAGATTGAAGCGATCAAGTCAGGGCAAGCTTGGATTAGTAAAACAACAGAACACTTATTCCAGCCACAAGAATTACGATTACATCAGCGAGACGGCGTACATTTTGATAAGGGCTGTTATTTAGGTCAAGAAATTGTTGCTCGTCTTTGGTTTAAAGCTAAACCTAAATACTGGTTACATCTAATTCATGCCAAAGGTGATCTGCCTGCTCCAGCAACACAACTAAATAAGGATGTTGAAGTTGTAAATAGTGTAAATATTAATGATGGTTATTTAGCGCTCGTGATTGCCAAGCCAACGGCTTTAGAAGAATTAGGACTAGACATCCTAGATTTACCAGAGGCTTTGAATGGTGATGTAGCAAGACCAAGTTAACAGTTATAAAGACCTTTTTCATTTCAGGAGCTGTAATAAAATGGTTATCCTTTACTACAACTCCTTAATGAAATCTATTGAACGACGATAAGCACATTGTTCAAGAAGTTCGAAAATCTTCTTGCAGTATTTTAACCTTTTGAGTAGATATCAGTTTTTCTAAAAAAATGGAATTCGCATTGCAGCAATTCCTGTTGATTTGCAACAAAACAAGTAACTGCTTAGAAAGCTAAACTTGTATAATGTAAAGAATATTTATGATTGATTCACAGTATCTCCATAGAGTCTGAACAAGATTATTTCTATTAAGACTCGTTATTATATTTTTCATAGATTTAGAGAAATTAATAATCTAATTAAGCCAATAAATTACATTCAACACTTATACAAAATCAAGATTTACATTTCAGATTATAAATTTATGATTAGGGTTAAAGATTGCTTTCTGCTACGCAAAGGAGTGATAGCAGACCAAACTGAAAGGAAAGAAGATGAAAAAATTGCTTATTGCTAGCTTAATTGCCATAACCTGTAACTCAGTATTTGCTGCAGAAAAAGGTAATGCTGATGTAATATTTTCTAAAGCAAACCAACTTTATGAAGCAAAAAACTACACAGCTGCTTTCCAAGAAATTCAGCGAATTGCGGTATCGGGTAACGCTCAAGCAATTTATAATCTTGGCTCTATGACTCAGCAAGGCTTAGGCACATCAAAAGATGAAAAAAAGGCATTTGAATACTTTCAAGATGCCTCAAATAAAGGATTTGGCAAAGCGAGTTATGAACTCGCACAAATATATCGATATGGTAAAAGCAATATTGGTATCACGAAAGACATACAGAAGTATAAAATATATTTAGATAAAGCTGCGAAACAAGGCTCAGAAGAAGCTGGTGTAGAGGTGGCAACGATATTATTTGCTCAAGGAAAACCAGAGTACGATCAATTGGCGATTCGACAGCTACGTCCATTGATACAAAAGAATTATTATCCAGCGATACACCTAAAGGCGATCTACGATCTAGGCATGGGAAATAAAAATAAAAATCCTGTCCTACAGCAGGTTGCTGTGAACAGCTTTCGCTCTTTAGCCTCTAAAGGATATGCACCATCGTTAATGGTTCTTGGGAATTTGATGGCGAACGGAGATGTAGTTGATCAAAATCTTCCTGAAGCTCAAAAAATATTCAAGACTTTAGCAGCCCAAAATATTCCAAATGCCAAAGAATCTTTGGAAAAAGTTGAACAAGCTATTGCCGCTCAAAAAGCTGCACCAGTAGCAACTCAACCACCTAAAAAGTAATCATATATTGGCAGCACATAAAAAAAGTGCTGCCAATATTTATAATTTTAAAATTGTTTAGAGACTTTTAGACCAGCACTCCAGTTCCGACCATCCGCAGGTTCAAAGAAACGGCTGCTTCCTTCGTTGACAATCACAGAACCAGCATAGTTTTTATCGAACAGATTATCTACACGCGCAAAGCCATTAATGCCCCAATCAGCACGTTTCCATGCATAACCTGTATAAATCGATGCCACAGTATAGCTTGCAGCAGCATCACTATTGATATCATTGACATAGACCTTATCCATAAACTGGGTATCAAGTCCTGCATAGAAACCTTGCTCTGGCTGCCATACCAAGCCAATAAAGGCTTGATTCTTAGCAATTCCAGGAATTGCATTGCCTTCTGGAATCTCTGCAACTTTCCCAGCCGCAGGCACTTTCGAATCAAAAGTTGCATCTAAATATGCATAGCTCGCATTCACTGCTATGTCTTTCCAAAGCTTCTTATTCCATGCAAATTCAATACCTTTACGTAGGGTTTTATCCGCATTACGGAACGTCGCTCGGCCACCCATGCTTTCGGCTGCCACAATGTCATCTTTGGTTTCGATATAGAAGGTCGCCAAGTTAAAATCACCCAGCGTATTTGAAGATTTTAAACCGAGTTCATAGTTATCACTTTTCGATGGTTTTAAATCAAGCATACTTGCGCCACCTTGTGCAGGATAAGCCATTTCAGTAAAAGTCGGTGTTTCAAACCCTTTGGCATAGCTCGCGTAAGCCAGCACTTCTGGGATGATTTGCCAGCTTAATGCAACTGAAGGTAATACCTCTTCGTATGTTGTCTTACCACTATTATCGCCGTTCAAACCAACGATATAATGATCTTTCGACTTGTAATGTACATTGCTATAACGCACCCCTGTATCTAAACGCATGGTTTGTAAAAAAGACCAAGATGCTTGTAGATAAGGATCTACATTCCACAAAGTATTGCGTTCATCACGGCGCACAGCACCTTTTATACCTTTATCACCCGCATCATTAAAGTTTTGATAGCCTTGTCGATCTTCGTTCATTGCATCGATCGCAACACCCGCACTGAATTGGGTATTAGGTAATAAATCTTTTCCTGTCCAGCGGAAATCAGCACCATAATAATCACGCTTAAAATCAATCACGCCACCAGCTTGATAGGGTGTGTTAGGGTTCTTCTGTACCGTATCTGGAATAGACTGGTATTGTGTTACCTGACGTTGCCCAATATAAGTCATCGCATACAGTTCATTTTGATCATTAAGTGGTTTTGACCAAGTCAAACCTGTCTGAGTTTGATCAATTGTTTTGCGGGCATTGTAATCCAGAACATTTTTAGCAACCTGTTTGGGATTCTTTTCCCAATCAGCACGGGTTAAACCGCCCGGATCATCAGCATCAATCTTGACATAGTTCGTGACCCAGTTGATCTTACTACCATCATCGAGATTCCATGTCAGCTTGGCATTGCTTAAAACTTTATTTGCGCTACTATGATCGCGATAACCATCCGTATTAAAATATGAGGAACTAATGATATAGCTCGGCTCATTTTGATTTTTAGCGCCCCCTTGTAAAACTAGCCCTGCATGATTTTTGTTATGACTGCCGCCTGAATAACTCATTTCTACAGAATCCTTACCCTGCCCTTCTCGAGTAGTTGCAAGAACAGCTCCACCAGATGAATTACCATACAGTGAAGAAAATGGTCCAGTCAAAACCTCTAAATGACTCAAACTATTCATATCGATGTTCGAAGTTTGCCCCTGCCCATCGGGCATCGTTGCAGGTATTCCATCAACATATAAACGTATTCCCCGCACCCCAAAGGTCGATCTAGCACCAAAACCACGCATTGAGAGCTGCAAGTCTTGAGCATAATTTTCCCGATTACGTAATTGAACGCTCGGAATACCCTTAACAAGTTCTGTTAAATTGACCTGCAGAGATTGATCGTTTTTAGGTGCATCAACTCGATAAACAGATGCCGGTGTTTGAATATAAGACGTGTCAGTACGAGTAGCTTCGACTTTAATTACAGGTAAAGGTTCAATTTGATCATTACTAGATTCCTCTGACCATACAAAGGTACTTGCCATGCCCATAGTTATTGCAACTGAACCGTATAACAAGTTAATTTTTAGTGAAGGCATGGGTATTCCTTATTTCTGTGTGGCTATGATGAAATAGTTTCTTAAAGCTAAATTTTGATTATTTTATTGTTGTGTTAGAGATTTAACCTTAGCGAAAAAGATCAAAGTATTTTTTCATCATGATTCGCAATTAAAAATAAATATCAGCATAATTGTAAATGAAACATTTACCCTCATTGTATTGTTGTTGAAAACAACTTGAGCTGAATATGCCTGAACTTCCAGAAGTTGAAACTACTAAGACCAGTTTACTCCCACTCTTAGAACAACGAGTCCAATCAATACAGGTCTATAACTCAAGTTTACGTTGGCCTATACCCGATGATTTGAACAAACTGATTGGGCAACGTTTAATGGCACTTAAACGTCGTTCTAAATATATTTTGGTTGAATTTGAACGCGATCAGATGCTATGGCACTTAGGTATGTCAGGCAGCTTTCGTTTATGTGAAGCAAACGAAGAATTGCGTAAACATGATCATCTTGTAATCGACTTCGAAGATCAACAGCTTCGCTATCATGATCCACGTCGCTTTGGTTGTATCCTATGGTTAGATCAAAACAATCAAGAAAAACTGATTGATACCTTAGGGCCAGAACCGCTAAGTGATGCATTTAACGCAGTTTATTTATTTGAAAAACTCTCAAAAAAGAATGTCGGCATCAAAATTGCTTTAATGGATAATCATAATGTTGTAGGCGTTGGTAATATTTATGCGACAGAAAGCTTATTCAATGTCGGTATACATCCTGCACAACCCGCTTCAACATTGAGTTTAGAGCAAATTGAAAGCTTAGTGATTGAAGTAAAACGCATTCTAAAGCATGCAATTGATCTAGGTGGTTCTACATTACGCGATTATACCAATGCAATGGGTGAAAATGGATATTTCCAACAAACACTACTTGCTTATGGTCGAGCTGGTGAAATGTGTGTGAACTGTGAAACCACACTGGAGAATTTAAAACTTGGTCAACGTGCCAGTGTATTTTGCCCGCAGTGTCAGCCTCTAAAATCCACCAAAGCTTAGTTGCAAATCTATTTGAGGGAGACTAATTTCATGCAAACCGCTATCGTTCGACATATTTTAGTAAAAGATAAAGATCTTGCTGAACAGTTAAAAAAACGAATTCAGTCAGGTGCTGATTTCAGCAAAATTGCCAAACAATATTCAACCTGTAATTCAGCTAAACGCGGTGGTGAACTGGGTGAAGTAAAAAAAGGACAGCTTGTGCCTGTGATTGATAAGTTGGTTTTTACTGCAGCCGAACGTATTTTACATGGTCCAATCAAAAGCCAATTTGGCTTTCACTTAGTTGAGATTAAATTTCGTATGGATGGGCTGAGATAATCTTCGAAGTAAAGTATTTCTGCGCCCCTCCAGTAACGTACTCAAATCTTTGGCTGCATGACATAAGTCCAAGCTTCAACTTTTTCACCTGAATCTAATATCACTGGGGCAACAACACGTTGATATTGGAAGCCTTCAAAGTCATCCAACATTTGCCAGTTTTGCTCTAACTTTTCTGTACTAAAAAGATAGCCATCAACTAAAGGATCGTTTTCATTGAGCACAATGGCTGGCAGACCTTTGTCAGGCCCCCAATCAAGTACATGCACAGTGCCATGTACTTGTGCCTTTTGCCAATCACCACCAATATTTCCTAAAATATGCGAATTTTCTCGATTTGGACAAAGTGTGCCGTAAACAAATAATCTGTTCATGTTAATTAATCCCCTAGCAATACGCTCTGAATCTTAAAATGAAAGTAGAAAGTTTTCTATGTAAAAACGATTATTCATCTATCGTTTTTTAGCTAATTTTATTCCGATCTACAATAAAAAAACGGCATATCAAATGCCGTTTTCTGTATCAAAGTCTATTAACCTTGTTTTTTCAATTCATCACGGATTTCGCGTAATAACTGAATATCTTCTGGTGTTGGTGCTGGTTCCGCAGGAGCTTCTTCTTCTTTTTTACGAAGACGATTCATCACTTTAACCAGTAAGAATACCACCCAAGCCAATAATAAGAAGTTAATTAGAATAGTTAAGAAGTTACCATACGCAAATACATTTAAACCTGCATCTTGTGCAGCTTTCAGGGTAGTCACATTATTCGGGTTATCGCCAAGGATTAAGAACCAGTTGGTGTAATCAACATCACCACCAAGAACCCAAGAAATCAAAGGCATAACAATATCTTTAACTAATGAATCAATGATCTTACCAAAAGCACCACCAATGATGACACCAATTGCCAAATCCATCATGTTGCCTTTAATGGCAAACTCTTTAAATTCTTTAATAATACTCATCTATAACTCTCCAGAGTTGAAGTTAATGTAGTCTGTTTTTGCATTGTTTATTACACAGCTACGTTTATTCACACAATGTTGATAATTTAATATTTTTTTCAAAAAAAGATAGTTATTTCACACTTTAACAACATATTTTATTGTAGTAAAAATATGAACTTAAGCATGCATCAGTCATGATTCATTTTCAATAAAAAAACCGCTAAATTAATTTAGCGGTTTTTTAAATCTTCTATGCTAAAAGATTATTTATCGCGATTACGCTTACGTTCGTTTTCAGTCAAGTAACGCTTACGAATACGAATTGATTTTGGTGTTACTTCAACTAACTCATCATCTTCAATGAATTCAAGCGCTTGTTCTAGCGTGTATTCCAATGCAGGTGTTAAAGTCAGCGCTTCATCAGTACCTGATGCACGAACGTTAGTTAACTGCTTCGCTTTGGTTGGGTTAACAACCATATCATCTGAACGAGAGTTAATACCGATGATCATGCCTTCATATACTTCAAGCTGTGGTTTAGCGAATAAACGACCACGGTCTTGAAGTGTGAATAATGCATAGCCCAAGCAAGTACCTTGAACCATAGAAATCAACACACCATTTTGACGTTTCGCAACAGTACCTGCTTTTGCTGGACCGTAATGCGAGAAGCTTGATGTCATGATCCCTGTACCAGAAGTCATGGTTAAGAATTCAGAACGGAAACCAATCAAGCCACGTGAAGGTACAGTTGCTTCAATACGGATACGGCCTTTACCGTCAACTTCCATATTGGTCATTTCGCCTTTACGGAAGCCCATTTGTTCCATTACAGAACCTTGATGCTGTTCTTCAACGTCAAAAGTTACGTTTTCGTATGGCTCTTGTTTTTCACCATCGATTTCTTTCATGATTACTTGTGGACGTGATACGCCCATTTCAAAGCCTTCACGACGCATGTTTTCAATCAATACTGAAAGGTGAAGTTCACCACGACCTGAAACTTTGAAACGGTCTGGACTATCAGTATCTTCAACACGTAATGCAACGTTGTGAATCAATTCACGATCAAGACGCTCACGGATATTACGTGAAGTAACGAATTTACCTTCTTTACCAGCAAACGGTGAGTTGTTCACTTGGAACGTCATCGAAACTGTAGGTTCATCTACAGACAATGCAGGTAATGCTTCAACATTTTTCGGATCACAAATCGTGTCAGAAATATTTAATGCATCAATACCTGTGATACAAACGATATCACCAGCAGAAGCAGATTCAACATCAACACGCTCTAAACCGTGATAACCCATGATTTTTAAGATACGACCATTACGTGTCTTACCTTCTTTATCAATTACGGTTACTTGAGTGTTCAATTTTACAGAACCACGTTGAATACGACCAACACCGATAACACCAACGAAGCTGTTATAGTCAAGTGAAGAAATCTGCATTTGGAACGGACCATCAACATCAACTGCTGGTGGTTCTACAATATCAACAATCGTTTCAAACAACGGTGTCATATCTTCCGCTAGTTCTTCTGGTGATGGACCAGCCACACCACGAAGACCAGAAGCATAAACAACTGGGAAATCCAATTGCTCATCAGATGCACCTAAGTTATCAAATAAGTCGAATACTTGATCAATAACCCAGTCACAACGTGCACTTGGCTTATCAACTTTGTTAATGATTACGATTGGCTTCAAACCACGTGCGAACGCTTTTTGCGTTACGAAACGAGTTTGTGGCATTGGACCTTCTTGAGAGTCAACAAGAAGTAATACACAGTCAACCATCGACATTACACGTTCAACTTCGCCACCGAAGTCTGCGTGTCCCGGGGTATCCACGATATTGATACGGTATTCTGTATCAGTACGCTTATCTAACCATTTGATTGCAGTGTTTTTTGCAAGAATGGTAATACCACGTTCAGACTCAAGCGCGTTAGAATCCATAACACGTTCAATCTCGCCTGCGCGATCACCAAGAGCACCTGATTGTTGTAAAAGTTTGTCTACAAGAGTCGTTTTACCATGATCGACGTGCGCAATAATGGCAATGTTACGGAGAGTTTTAATATCTGACATGTAAAATTCGATACGCTTTAAATTTGAGGGCAAATTATACAGAAAAATACTAAAGTTTAGTAGTGACAGTTTATTGACAGAGCAATTTTTTTCTGACGAATAGTTACAGAATCGTTGGTAAAGTAGTCTAAGTCTATTAGAATAATCAACTAATGCTTACCGCTTTTTTATTCTCCCATGTCAAATCCCCACTCTGAACAACCGCTCGATCTAGTCTATGGGCTAAATGATCGACCGAAACCTTTTATTGCTTTTTTAGCGGCGCTTCAACATCTTTTAGCGATTTTAGTGCCAATCGTCACTCCTGGATTATTGATTTGTTTGGCATTAGGTGTGTCTCGCGAAGACACCAATATGATTCTTTCTATGTCATTAATCATTTCAGGGATCGCGACTTTCTTGCAATGTAAAAAAGTTGGTCCATTTGGCGCTGGATTACTCATTGTTCAAGGAACTAGCTTTAATTTCATTGGTCCTATCATTGGTATAGGTAGCGCAATGGTGGCTGTTGGCACACCTGTAGAACAAGTTATGGCTGCGATTTTTGGTGTCGTAATCGCAGGTTCATTTATCGAAATGGGTGTATCTCAAATTTTACCTTGGGTAAAAAAACTTATCACGCCCCTAGTTACAGGAATCGTCGTTCTGTTGATTGGTCTAACATTGATCAAAGAAGGACTGATTAGCATGGGTGGTGGTTATACCGCAATGCAGGATAATACCTTTGCAAATGCAGATAATCTCATTATGTCGTGTACAGTTTTGGGGATTATCATTTTACTGAATAGAATTCGCATTATTTGGGTGAAAAGTTCAGCAATTTTGATCGCTTTAGTCATCGGTTATGTACTTGCTGGATTTATGGGACATTTAAACTTTTCCGTATTACAAGAAGCCCCGATTATTCAAATCCCAACACCAATGCATTTTGGATTGAGCTTTTCTTGGAGCTTGTTTATTCCAATGGCTTTTATTTATCTAGTAACTTCTCTAGAAGCAATTGGTGATGTCACAGCAACCAGCAAAATTTCCAATCAACCTGTAGATGGCCCCATTTGGATGCAACGCATCAAAGGTGGTGTTCTAGTTAATGGTGCTAACTCTTTCTTAGCAGGTATTTTCAATACTTTTCCAAGTTCTGTATTTGCACAAAATAATGGTGTGATCCAGTTGACTGGTGTTGCGAGCCGTTATGTAGGTCTTTGGATTGCAGCATTATTGATCTTATTAGGTTTATTCCCTGCTGTGGCTGCTGTGATTCAAGCTGTTCCACAAGCGGTACTTGGTGGAGCAGTAATGGTCATGTTCGGTGCTGTGGCAGCATCTGGTATTAATATTTTATCAACGATCCATTTAGATCGTCGTGCATTGTTAATTATTGCAATCTCATTAGCACTAGGCTTAGGGGTAGCACAAGTACCACAAATCCTAGAACACCTTCCTGAATTATTTAAAAATATTTTCAGCTCAGGTGTTGCAACAGGCGGTATTGCAGCCTTGATTTTGAATATTGTTTTACCTGAAACTCAAAAATAATTCGTTAACTATTGCAAGTGCCCAGTTTCACGACTGGGCTTTGTTTTTGATGAGAGATCAATATGGATCCACGTAGTGAAGTTGTCATACGTCAACAAGATTATTTAAAAGGGCAAGTTTTATTAATCAATACCCCGAATGATCAGCTCGTAAAAAGCTTACCCGTCGAAGTCGAAGCTTCCGTTTGGACATGGAACTTTGCAGATCATCAAGGCTTTCTAAACGCAGAAATAAAATCAAATTTTTGCGTTGAGTTTCCAGCAAATCGCTATGATCAGGTGGTTATTTTTGTTCCAAAATCAAAAGAGCTTTTAAACTATATTTTGCATACTGTTGCCAGCCATTTAGAGCTAGGTCAATCAGTCTTTTTAGTTGGTGAGAAAAAAGGTGGGATTGAACGAGCAGCTAAACAATTACAGCAATATGGAAAAGCTATCAAATTAGATAGTGCACGCCATTGCCAACTTTGGCAGATGCGACTCGAAAAATTAGCACAATCAAAAACACTGCAAGACTGGTTAAAAACCTATACGATTCAAATCGACCAACAATCACTCACGATTTGCGCACTTCCAGGTGTGTTTAGTCAAGATCATTTGGATGTGGGTACAGCAGTCTTGCTCCCTTACCTTCAAGAAGTAAAATCAGGTAAGATTGCCGACTTTGGTTGCGGCGCTGGCGTAATTAGTGCCTATCTAGCCAAATTAAACCCAGAACAGCATATTTTTGCACTTGATGTTGATGCCTTTGCATTACAGTCAACCAAGTTCACATTTGAACAGAATGGCTTAAACTTGGAAAACTTAAATCTTGAACCAGTTACAGGCTTTAGTGACGCCCCTCAAGATTTGGATGCAATTGTAAGTAATCCACCATTTCATCAAGGCATACATACTAATTACGATGCAAGTGAAACTCTGTGTCGCTTAGCAAAATCGCATTTAAAAAGTTCGGGTGAACTGTGGATCGTAGCCAATCGCTTTCTCAATTATCCTCCCCTCATTGAACAACAATTTGGTCAATGTGAAGTGAAAGCTGATCAGCAGGGATTCAAAGTATTATATGCCTGTGCAGGCAAGGTTGGTTGACATCTCAACCTAACACGTAATTTTAAGTGTCAACTGACCCTTATTCGGTTTAAGGAAATCTTATGAGCGATATTTCTGCTCCTCAACACCTACAGCGTAAGCTTGGGGCACGCCATCTCAATATGATTGCCATCGGTGGATCGATTGGTACAGGCTTATTCCTTGCTTCAGGTTCTACGATTGCTACCGCAGGTCCTGGTGGTGCGCTACTCGCCTATGCACTTATTGGAATCATGATTTATTTCTTGATGACTAGTTTAGGTGAGCTTGCAACTCATAACCCAAGTTCTGGTGCTTTCTTCACCTATGGTAGTCGCTATGTAGAAGAAGGTTTTGGTTTTGCTTTAGGATGGAACTATTGGTACAACTGGGCGATTACAGTCGCATTTGAATTAGTAGCCGTCCAATTCATCATGAAATTTTGGTTTCCAGAAATTTCTGGCTTCTATTGGAGTGCTGTATTTTTGGCTGTGATCTTTGCAATCAATGCAATGACAGTCAAAGGCTTTGGTGAAAGTGAATTCTGGTTTTCAATGATTAAAGTTATTGCCATTATTGTATTTATCATCATCGGTATCGCAATGATTGCAAAAATTATGCTGACTCCAAATGTTTCTGCATTTAGCAACTGGACGAAAGGTGATGCGCCATTCGTTGGTGGATTACAAGCACTGGTTGGTGTTGCAATGATCGCAGGGTTCTCATTTCAAGGTACTGAAATGGTCGGTGTAGCTGCTGGTGAATCAAAAGACCCTAAGAAAACAATTCCCTTGGCGATTAAACAGATTTTTTGGCGAATTCTACTTTTCTATATTTTGTGTATTTTCATCATTGGTACACTGGTCAGCTACGATAATCCTTTGTTACTGCATGCCGCAGAAAGTGAAAATATTGCGCTTTCTCCATTTACTCTTCTCTATGAAAAAGCAGGATTCGCATTTGCTGCAAGCTTAATGAATGCAGTTATTCTGAGTGCAATTTTATCTGCGGGTAACTCTGGAATGTACTCTTCTACCCGTATGCTATTTGATATGGCTAAAGAAGGTCGTGCGCCAAAGTGGTTCTCCAAATTAGATACACGTGGCGTTCCAATGAATGCACTGTATGCAACTACAGCAGTTGCAGCATTATGTTTCCTAACGACATTTATCGGTGAGCAACAAGTTTTTAACTGGTTACTGAATATGTCTGGGATGTGTGGATTTATTGTCTGGCTAGGCATAGCAATATCACATTATCGTTTCCGCAAAGGCTATTTAGCTCAAGGTCATAAGTTAGAAGACCTCGCTTATCGTGCAAAATTCTTTCCATTTGCACCGTGGTTTGCATTTATTCTCTGTTCCATCATTATTTTAGGTCAGAACTATCAAGCCCTGATTGGTGGAAAAATTGACTGGTTAGGACTACTTTCAACCTATATCAGTATTCCGCTATTTCTTGCAATTTGGTTAGGGTATAAGTGGAAACACAAGACCAAACTCATTGCTTATAAAGAGATGAATGTGAAAGAAGGTGAATAATAAATCTTAATTTCACTTGACCCTTTGAGAAATACGAGTAAAATTCACGCTCATATTTTCATCGGCAATTTATATAGGAGGACACACATGCCATTACTACAAAGGAAAACACTTTAAGATTTGGCACTGTGTCGTCTCACGGACAAGTGACAAATCAAATGATCACTTGTCCGAATGCTCTTCTAAACCTAGCATTCGCTAGGTTTTTTTATGCCTATTCGGACAGAAATTTCGCTAATCGAGAAATAAAAATGGGCATACAAAAAATACTCAATGCTGAAGCTCAATACGGTGTACCTGTGAAGATATTCACTAACGATATTGATAATGAGAGCATTGAACAACTGAAGAAGATGGCACAGCTGCAATTTGTTTATTCTCATATTGCAGTCATGCCCGATGTACATGTTGGTAAAGGTGCGACAGTCGGAAGCGTTATACCAACTAAACATGCAATTATACCCGCAGCTGTGGGCGTAGATATTGGCTGTGGTATGAATGCGATTCGACTCAATTTAAAAGCTTCTCAACTTCCTGATAATCTTTCGTCATTGCGTAATGCAATCGAACGAAAAGTTCCCGTAGGATTTGAGTTACATAAACAAGTTAAAGCGAAAGCATCTAGCATTATTCCGTTAGAAAAACGCTTACAACCAATCGTAAAAAAACATCCTGGTTTAATCAGAATGCTCAGAAATTTTGATTTAACTTGGCAAAAACAACTTGGAACTTTAGGTGGTGGTAACCATTTTATTGAACTCTGTTTAGATGAAAATCAAGATGTATGGGTCATGTTACATTCTGGCAGTCGTGGATTAGGTAATGTGATCGGCACGTATTTTATCGAACTGGCCAAGAAAGAAGCTCAACATCGCTTTGGTCATGTTCCTGATAAAGATTTAAGTTATTTCGCAGAAGGATCATGTAGTTTTAATGATTATGTTGAAGCCGTTGAATGGGCTCAAGAGTATGCTTTTGAAAATCGTCGTGAAATGATGCGATTAATTTTAGAAGCCATTCGCCCCCTACTTCCATCCTTTCAACTCACTAAAGAAGCTATAAATTGCCACCACAATTATGTCAGTCGAGAGAATCATTTCGGTGAAGATCTTTTTATAACACGTAAAGGTGCAATTCGTGCTGGACTTGATGAATTAGGAATTATTCCGGGTTCTATGGGTACACGTTCTTATATTGTTAAAGGTAAAGCAAATCCTGAAGCATTCTGCTCATGTTCACATGGTGCAGGTCGGAGAATGAGTCGTCATAAGGCAAAATTGTTATTTAGCCAAGATGATTTAATTCAACAAACTCGAGGGATCGAATGTCGAAGAGATGCAAGTGTAATTGATGAAATTCCTAGCGCTTATAAAGACATCGATCAAGTCATGCAGAATCAATCGGATCTCATCGAGATCATTCACACGCTTAAACAAGTTCTATGTATAAAAGGTTAAATAAATGAAACTTAAAGCAATGCCTAAAATCAAAGTTCGCAATCCCGTCGCATTATCCCCTTTACTACAAAAAGGTGGAATACATGAAACTGAGAAGCCTCGTGCACAACATCGTCGGGATCGTCAACAAACCAAACAACAACTAAGTAAAGGTGTTTGGTAATTTTTATCTTAAATCTTGAATATATAAGATTCAAAAGTGTGGAGAATTAAAATGTTTATTTATCTTAAATTTGGCAATAAAAAAGCGACTCATAAGAGTCGCTTTTTTTAGTTCAAAAACTCAATTATTGAGCTTGTTGACCTGGTTGAACTAAAACAGTACGGCTACCAGTGATCGCAGCGAATACGCGACGGTTCATAGCACGACCTTCTTTAGTTTTGTTGTCAGCAATCGGTTGATCCCAAGCGAAACCTTGAGTAGACAAACGAGATGCATCAACGTTGTATTCGTTTACAAGAGCTGATTTAACAGAGTTAGCACGAGCTAAAGATAAACGTTCGTTTAACTTACGTGGACCAGTGTTATCTGTGTGACCTTCAATACGAGCAGTCGCATTCGGGTATTCAGCTAACTTCTCTGCAACTTTAGCAATTTCAGATTTGTATTGTGGTTTGATGTCTGACTTGTTCGTATCAAAGAATACGCGAAGTTCCATGTTAAGATCTTCAGTCAACTCTTGTGGTTGAGGAGCAACTGGAGTTGGCTCAACTGGAGCAACTTCTACTACAGGAGCAGCAGGCTTCAAGTGACCACCAAGAACTACGTTTAAACCAGCAAGAGCTGTATAGTTCCAGAATTTTTCGTCAAAGTGGTAAGTACCACGAGCTTCTGTACGAAGAGACAAAGCATCATTTAAACGCCAGAAAACACCACCACCAGCGTTAGCTAATGTACCTTCTTGCTCGCCACCGTAGATGTCATCGCTTTCGTATTTGTAGTGACCAGCACCAGCTAATACGTAAGGTTTGATTTTGCTGTCATAGTTTTTAGTGATCAAATCAGAAGTCACATAAGCGTTACCAGCAATGTTACGACCTTTATAGTCGTTATTCGCGCTTGTATCACCTTTGATTTGGCTGTATTCAACTTCCGCACCTAACCACGGAGTTAATTCAACACCAAGAGCAGCACCAACGAATAAATCATCGTCAAGTTCTGCACCAGGAGTTAATTGACCTTTGTCACCACGGTTATTATGTTCAGTATCGAACATTGTGTAACCAAGCATTAATGGAGTAACAGTTATACCCGCATTAGCAGCAGCTAAAGGAGCAGCAACAAGCATAGCAAGTGCAATACGACTCAATTTCATGGATATCCTCCAGAGATAACAATTGTTTGTTGTTCAAGCTTAGCCTATGATTTTTGGCCCCATAAACACGGAAGTGTTCACAGTATTATTTTTAAGCTATTCACTTCACTTTGAATCATACAAACACTTGATGAATTTTCCAAGTGCTTGATAACTTTAACCTCGCAAATTATTGACAAAATTTCTTACAATTTCCGTTGTAGTTCAGTAAATTTTAATTCAATTTTAAAGTCTGAATAGCTTATTGTTCGCTCGCTTCAAGTTTAACAGCATTTGCTGCATGAAGTAATCTTTAGTTTCGCAATAGTAAACTTAAATTAATAAATACAGTAATTACTTAACACTTTGTTAATAAAAAAATTACAGAAACACCAACAGGTAATATTATGTTTAAATTTTCCGGCTTTACGCTGCCTGAAATCATCATAACGATTGCAATTTCAGCAATTTTAGTCAGCCTAGCACATCCATATTTCATAGAAATATTAATTTCAAATGAAGTAGAACAAATTAAAAAGACTCTCACAATTTACATACAAAAAGCCAAATCCGATGCACAGACTCATCAGAAAAATGTGACGTTGTGCGCAACTCAAGACTTTAGTTCTTGCAGTAGCGATTGGAATCATGGATTTATTGGTTTTCTTGACGCTAATCGCAATAAAAGACGCGATAACACAGAAACTATTCTGTATTCAAATCCAGTCCAACCTAAATATGGCTCATTGGCATGGCGTGGAACTCTGAATATTAACTCACTCACCTTTCAGGGAGATACAGGGTTACCACGTGGTTCAAATGGCAGTTTCTATTATTGTTCTAGTCGATCAAACCACCATCTCCAAATCATCTTAAGTAATATGGGGCATGTTCGTACTCAAGAAATTTCCACCTGCTAAAAAACTCTTCAGTCTAGCGAATACGATGTAAAACACTTTATTGACAGAGTTTTTTTAATATACTGCATAGGTTTTGAACATTCTCAGCAAATTATAAGTCTGGAGACATACAATGACTGACATCGTAATTGTAAATGGCGCTCGTACAGCTATGGGCGGCTTCCAAGGTGCTTTATCAAGTGCTACAGCACCTGAATTAGGCGCAATCACGATCAAAGAAGCGATCGCACGTTCAGGCTTACAACCAACTGATGTTGAAGAAGTTATCATGGGTTGTGTTCTTCCAGCGGGACTAAAACAAGGACCTGCACGCCAAGCAATGCGTAAAGCAGGCTTACCTGACTCTACAGGTGCTGTAACAATTAATAAATTGTGTGGCTCTGGTATGAAAGCAGTGATGCAAGCAGCAGATATGATCAAAGCTGGTAGCGCTGAGATCGTTGTTGCTGGCGGTATGGAGTCAATGACCAATGCTCCTTACGTATTACCAAAAGCTCGAGCAGGTTACCGCATGGGTCATGGTGAAATTAAAGATCATATGTTCTTTGATGGTCTAGAAGATGCAGAAACAGGTCGTTTAATGGGTTCATTTGCACAAGATATGGCAAATACTCGTGGCTATACCCGTCAGCAAATGGATGACTTTGCAATTCGCTCTTTACAACGTGCACAAAAAGCAATTACTGAAGGTTATTTCAAAGATGAAATCGTTCCAGTAACTGTTTCTAGCCGTAAAGGTGATGTTGTTGTTGATCAAGACGAACAACCATTGAATGCAAAAATTGATAAAATTCCAAGTTTGAAACCTGCATTTGCAAAAGACGGTACAATTACCGCTGCAAATGCAAGCTCTATCTCTGATGGTGCTTCTGCACTTGTACTTACTTCAGCAGATGTTGCTTCTGCACGTGGTTTACAACCTTTAGCAAAAATCATCGCTACGGCTTCTAACTCTCAACACCCTTCTGAATTCACAATTGCTCCTGTTGGTGCGATTGAGAAAGTATTGAAGAAAGCAGGTTGGGATGCACAAGAAGTTGATCTTTGGGAAATCAATGAAGCTTTTGCTATGGTGACAATGTGCCCAATCGATGACTTTAAACTAGATGCTGAAAAAGTGAATATCAATGGTGGTGCTTGTGCTTTAGGCCACCCTGTTGGTTCTACTGGATCACGTATCATTCTTACATTAATCCACGCTCTCAAGCGTACTGGCGGTAAGAAAGGCGTTGCAGCATTATGTATCGGTGGTGGTGAAGCAACTGCTGTTGCGATTGAACTGATCTAAAAATAACGTGTGAACCTTACTATTAAATAATAGTAAGGCTGCAACAGAAATCCTGCTATATGCAGGATTTCTGTTTTCTATAATTACAAAAAATAATTCACCCAGCGTTCAAATATCGGTACGTTATGCAGTGTATAAAAAAACAACAAGGAGCAAAAAATGCAACTAAATCACTATTTGAACTTTAAAGGACAAACAGAACAGGCTTTTATTTTTTATCAATCAGTTTTTGGCGGTGAATTTGCAATCATTAGCCGTTATGGAGATATGCCACCGACAGAAGGTGTAACTTTATCTGAGGCCGATAAAAGCTTAATTCTACATGTATCTTTACCAATCAATGAATATACAGTTTTAATGGGATCAGATGTAAACGATCAATTCTGTGCCCCAAACGCGGGTTTCATTCAAGGAAACAATCATTATATTTCTATTAATATTGAACATGATGAAACTGAGGCACGCCGTTTATTCAATCAGCTTTCCGTTCATGGTCATATTGAAATGCAACTTGAGAAAACTTTCTGGGGTGCACTTTACGGTGCTTTTACTGATCAGTTCGGTATTAAATGGATGGTGAATTGTCAGTTAGAAGATATATAAGAAAAATCTTAAGTACTATCAAAAGAAACTTTTTTGATAGTACTTTTAAACATCAATATTTGAGTATTGTGCAATTATCATCAAACCGATGGTAATAAAACCGATTCCAATCCAACCCGCTAAATCAATATTCTGCCCCAAAAAAACTTTTGCTAGTGCTGCTGTCGCAATTACACCAATACCAGACCAAAGCACATATAAAATTCCTGCTTGCATATATTTCAAAGCAATCGCAGCACAAGTAAACGAAATAAGATACAGTACCAAAGCAATACCTTGATCCAGCTTATTGACCAATCCATTTGCTTTGGCTGAATAAAAAGTTGAAAGTACATCAGTTGCTATAGCGATTAATAGCCAAATTACACCTGGATTGATTTTTGATAAGAGAGTTAGCATTGTTATTTTTCAGCTCTTGATTAATCCAATTTTACAAAACAAAAAAGCTGAACCTTAGTTCAGCTTATTGATTACGGGTGTCTTATGCACCAGTTTGATAGCTTGCTTGAGGTACAGCTGTTGAAGCTTGATAAGGATTTGTAAAGTCCTGCAGACCAGCTGCTGCTTCCTGAATATCTTTACCTTCTTTTACTACAAAGGTATCAAACCCAGAGCGTTTTAAATAATTTAAAACATCTTTAAAGATATCACCAACTGCACGCAACTCACCTTGATATCCTTGACGACGCAATAATGCCGCGAATGAATATCCACGACCATCATTAAAACCAGCAAATTCAATGAATATTGCATCTAATTCGCTTAAAGGGAACTGATGTGTTTCAGGTGAATCATTTACAGTGATATACAACGCTTTTTTACCTTGTATATTTGGCAATTCATTCAATTGAGCTGTTGTTAAAACAACATCACCTTGAGGAATTGCTCCATCTTCTGCAATAACTTGATAAGTATTGTCTGCAATCGTGCCATCTTTAGAAAGCACTTGTAGCGATGTATTAAGCATAAGCACGCTCCTTAAATGGCTGAATCCCTACACGACGGTATGTATCGATAAAACGCTCACCTTCAGTACGCAAATCTAGGTAAGTATTCAAAATTTCCTCGATCACGTCGGGTACAGCATCTGCAGCAAAAGACGGTCCTAAAATATCACCAATAGATGCATCATGATTCGCATTACCACCTAAAGTGATTTGATAGAACTCAGCACCTTTTTTATCTACACCAAGAATACCAATATTGCCTACATGGTGATGACCACAAGCATTCATACATCCTGAGATATTTAGGTCTAGTTCACCTAAATTATAAATGGTATCAAGATCTTCAAAACGACGTGTGATCGCTTCTGAAATAGGAATTGATTTTGCGTTAGCTAATGAACAAAAATCACCACCTGGACAGCAAATAATATCGGTAATAAAACCAATATGTGCACGAGCCATGTTGTGCTGTTCAAGCGTTTGCCACAATTCAAATAAATTTTTCTGTGGTACGTCTACCAATGAAATATTTTGTTCATGTGTAGTACGGAACTCGCCAAACGTATACTTATCTGCTAAATCAGCGATTAAGTTCATTTCTTCTGATGTTACGTCACCAGGAGCAATACCAGCACGCTTCAAAGAAATCGTAACGATACGATAACCTTTAACTTTATGAGCATTAGTATTGACGTTGTACCATTGTTTGAACTTTGGATTTTCAGCGAATAATGCTGTGAAATCCTCATCTTCTAAGTCTTGATAATCGAATGGTGTAAATTCTTCATCCAATTTTTTTAAGATTTCTGGTTGAATTCTTAGAGCTTCACGTGTGTGCTCAAATTCAGCCTCAACTTTTTGAGCAAAGACTTCTGGCGTAAGTGCTTTAACTAAAATTTTGATACGTGCTTTATATTTGTTATCACGACGACCATGTAAGTTATATACACGCAAAGTCGCTTCAAGATAAGCAATCAAATCTTCACGTGGTAAGAACTCACGAATGACACTACCAATAATTGGTGTACGACCTAAGCCTCCGCCTGCCATGATTTTATAACCAATCTCACCAGCATCATTGCGTACGATATAAACACCGATATCATGGAATGCTGTTGCAGCACGATCTTTTTCTTCTAGAGCAGAAACAGCGATTTTGAACTTACGTGGTAAGAATGCAAATTCAGGGTGGAATGTACTCCACTGACGAATCAATTCGCATGTAGGACGCGGATCAGCAATTTCACCTGCAACCACACCCGCAAACTGATCAGTGGTGGTATTACGGATACAGTTACCTGAGGTTTGCACAGCATGCATTTGCACTGTCGCAAGTTCAGCTAAAATATCTGGAACATTTTCTAATGCCGGCCAGTTTAACTGAATATTTTGACGTGTTGAAACGTGAGCATAACCACGATCGTATTGAGTCGCGATTTCAGCAATTTTTCTAAGTTGTTTAGTATTCATCAAGCCATACGGCACGGCGATACGGAGCATCGGCGCATAACGTTGCACGTATAAACCATTTTGCAAACGTAATGGACGATATTCGTCTTCGGTCAATTTTCCTGCTAAATAGCGTTCTGTTTGATCGCGAAACTGAGCAACGCGTTGGTTAATCAGTTGTTGATCGAAATCCGTATATAAATACATGGCGTATGGCTAGTCATTCATTATAAAGGCGTTTAGCATAACGAGCTTTGTTTCATCAATAAAATGCTTTTTTTGCATATTTAATAACGGTTTTATTGATAAGCCTATCTAATGACTACAAAAAGGAAAATCCCAGACTAATCTGGGATTTTCTAGATGAAATTTAAATCAAATTATTTATGATCTGGCAATGCATAAGCAACCACATAATCACCCATTTTAGTACCAAATGAACCATGTCCACCCGCCATAATCACAACATATTGCTTACCGTTGGCTTCATAAGTCATAGGCGTTGCCTGTCCACCCGCAGGTAAACGTGCTTCCCATAATTTATCACCATTGGTCACATTAAAGGCACGGATGTAATTGTCTTGCGTTGCAGCAACAAACATCACATTACCTGCTGTTGAAATCGAACCACCTAAACCTGGTACTCCAATTTTCACTGGTGGTAATTGGAATAGATTTGGCAAACTATCACGAATCGTACCAATACGTTTTTTCCAAACCACTTCGTGTGTTTTTAAATCCACACCAGCAACAAAGCCCCAACCAGGTTGCTTACAAGGCAAACCGAATGGAGACAGGAACGGACTAATATCTACACCATATGGCGTACCATACATCGGTTGCATGCCCTGCTCTGTACCCGCACCACGTGCGACTGCTTGACGGTTTGGATCTGCTGGAATTAAACGACTTACGAATGGCAAGCCAATCGGGTTCATGACTGCAACTTGACGATCAGCATTCACTGACATACCGCCCCATTCGAATACACCGAGATTACCAGGGAATACTAAAGTGCCATTTTCAGAAGGTGGTGTATAAATACCATCGTAATTCAAACGTTTAAACTTCACCCGACACATTAACTGGTCAAACATGGTGGCACCCCACATGTCTTTATCTGTTAATTTATCTTTAGGTGCTAAGTTAAAGTCAGAGAATGGTTGAGTTTTAGCATAGAACTCACCTTTAGTTTGTGGTCCCCACTTCACTGTTTGCGGAACTGGTTTTTCAGTAATCGGTACTATTGGCTGACCATTACGACGATCTAAAACAAAGGCATTTCCTGTTTTAGTTAAGACATAAATCGCAGGGACAGTTTGACCAGATTTATCCTGAATATCCGCCAATGAAGGTTGTGACGGTACATCCATATCCCACAAATCATGGTGTGTGGTTTGGAAACTCCAAACTAGCTTACCTGTGGTTGCATTAATCGCCAGCATTGAGTTCGCATAGCGCTCTTTCAACTCAGTACGGTCGCCTCCCCAAATATCAGGTGTACCTACACCTGTCGGTACATAGACGATGTCCAATTTTGCATCATAAGCAAGTGGCGCCCATGCATTTGGCGAGTTATGCACAAATGTTGTGTCTTGACCTGGCATTGCATTCGGATCAGCAGCACCCGTATCGAATACCCACAGCAACTTACCAGTATTCACGTCATAACCACGAATCACACCTGATGGCTCTTTATTCGAATGGTTATCGGTCACTGAACCTGCAATTACCACTGTAGTACCAGATACAACACCTGGTGAAGTTGGGTTATAGCCACCTGGGTAGGCATATGGCATGAATTCTTGTAAATTCACTTCGCCATTTTGACCAAAGTCAGAACATGCTTTACCTGTATCTGTGTTTACCGCGACTAAGCGACCATCATTAACTGGAACAAAAACTTTACGAGGACATTCAGTCGAAGTTGATTTTTCCGCCTCTAAACTAGTTGCAAACTCAGTGGTGTTTGCAGCATCGTAATACATCACACCACGACAAGTTAAATGTTGGAAAGTCTTGTCCGTTTTAAGTTTTGGATCAAAACGCCATTTTTCTTTGCCTGTTGCTGGATCAAGTGCAATCAAATGTTGATGTGGCGTACACATATACATATTGTTGCCGATTTTAATTGGTGTTACCTGATTAGTCGTTTCACCTGAGTCATTTTCAGTTCTAAAATCACCTGTACGGAACGTCCAAGCAACTTTCAAATCTTTGACATTTTTGTCATTAATTTGAGTCAGAGGAGAATAACGCTCCCCTCCTTGACTACGACCATAGGCAGGCCAGTCCTCAGGTGCTACACCATCAACTGCTTTCGCTTGTGCAGGTTGAGGTGTTTGAATCACACCATTAATTTCTTGAGGATCATTAAAGATCGAGTACACCATCACCACAATAGCGATAACTAAAGTCGATGATAGCGCAACCTTACTTGAGCCAAGTTTATCAATACCTCTTGTTACAGCAGGTACTAACAACCACAAACCCAACACACCCAAAACATCAAGACGTGGAGCCAGTGCCCAGAAGTCCGTTCCAACCTCCCAAACACCCCAAATCACACTTCCTAACATTAAAGCGGCATAGACCCATAGCGGACCAGAAGCACGCTTATAAAGTTGTACTGCTACGATGAGTAACAACACACCTGCAATCACATAATAAAAAGACCCACCAATAGCTGCGAGCCATACACCACCAATAAGCAGGAACAAAGCAATGAGGGCAAGGATCATTACCGTCAACGTTCGCAATCCTGATTTTGAAGCAGATTGATTCATAAGATCACCTTGCATCTTTGTATTTATTAGAATGACTAAGCAAATGATCAATTCACTTAACATTCAATTAAAAATCTAAAGCGTTCTATAGTCCGATTGAGTTGCAAACATGAGCTATAGAACTCCGAATAAAACACTTAAAAAATGGTTTGAAACTTGATGCCACCCACCCATGTTTTATCGCCATCTTTCAAGGCACCGACATGGTGTACATATTGAATATTTGGACGGATGGTCAACCAATTAGTTGCATGGATGCCGTAATACAACTCAGTATTGTATTCTTCATCCAATAAAGGATTGTTTTTGTCATTGGCATGAATACGTGCTACGCCGAGTGCTAGTTCATCTTGTGGACGCTGATTGAGCAGACCCTTATAAACCAATCCAACATTTTGCATATCTTTGATGGAGTTGGTTTTTGAATCATGTACTGTGATATTCACAAAACCAGTTAAACCACGATCAGATTGATCATCATGACGTGTTAATTGCTGTTTGGCAGTAAACCAACCGCCTTGTTTATGTCCAGTTTTGCTTGGGTTTTCAATTTCAGCAGCATCGGCAGTGCTGTAGTAGTAACCAAAACGGTATTCACCTAAAAGAGATTGTTGACCTAGTTTTGGTGCCCAGACCAGCTCAGCTGGAATAATCGCACCATGTGATCCATCTGTACTTAAATTAAAGCCTTTACCACGCTGTAAGTTCTCTGGGTTATATTCATACGCACCAATTTGCGCATATAAATCTGGCTGCAGGTTATATTTGACTCGCAATGCCCATTGACTGACAGGCCAGTTGTACCATTGATCACCCACCCAATTGCCGACTTGAGAGCCACATAATGCCAAGTTTTGGAAATCACAGTTAAAACTGTTGAAATCCTCACCTTCACCAAAACGTCCCACTTTGATATCTAAAGCTTGATCTAAAAATTTCTTTTTGATCCACAGATCAGTTAGACGCCAAGTTTGACCTCGCCCCCAAACTTCTTGGGTAGAACTTAGATGTCCTTGTAAACCATCTGCAGTTTGGGACAATGATTGGCCATCTCGATAGGTCACCGTGATTTGAGCTTCAGTGTCTTGCCAACCTAAAATTTTATTTAAGTCAAAGTGTGTGCCTAAAGCCAGTTGCCCAGTGAATTCACTGCCATGACTTGAATGTTGTTTAGAATCTAAAACCCCTGCAAATTCACCTGTGTAATCAGCAGAAAAGTTATAACCTTGATCTTGTAACGCAGTGCGTTGACCGTTCCAATCACCCAACAGCCATTGACCATGAGGATCAAATGCGGAAGAAGCTGCTTGAGTGTGATGTGTGAAAAGACTCAATGAAAGAACGGATAAACAAGATACAACCCATGATTTAGAGATTGTCATGTTTACGTAACCTTTTATGTTTTTGTATATAAAAGGTTACGCCCATTTTTAATTGATTAATTTATTCAAAATGTTAATCACTTGATTAAATGTGCAATATTTTACCAAGTTGTGATTGTATGCACATATTTTCTACCATTTTCCTTGACCCAATCCTTGTCCGATAAATTGATATCGCATTTGAGAACGTGAAAATTTGATTGGGCATGCTAATTGAGGCTCAGTTTGGTCAGCATTTTCAGATAAAGGCACATCGACCACCCAACCACGTTGTTTTGCAATCGGTGAAGTCAAAGCTTCATCTAAGCTCAACACCGGCTCCACACAAATATCTAATTGCGAAAAAATTGATTGCCACTCAGCAAAATCTTTGGATCTAAACTTTTCCTTTAAGGCTTGTTTAATCGCTTGACGGTCTTCAGGGTCAAAAGAACTACCTTTTGCCATCAATATAGGTAACTCTAATGCACCAGCTAATCCAGTCATAAACTGTGGTTCTAAACTTCCTACAGAGAAATAACGACCATCTTTGGTTTCATAATAGTCATAGAAAATAGCACCATTCAGCATCCCTTGCTCAGGACCTTGCGGTGTCTGACCAGCCAAACTTGCTGAGGCGGCCATACTATTTAAACTAGCCACACAGTCCGTCATAGAAATATCTATGTATTGCCCCATACCACTACGCTGACGCTCAACTACAGCAGCTAAAATCCCAATAACCGCATGCAAAGAACCACCTGCAACATCCGCAATCTGTACACCCAATGGAGGTGGTCCGCTATCTTGGCGACCACTATGACCCGAAATACCAGCTAAAGCTAGATAGTTAATGTCATGCCCTGCACGGTCTTTATATGTACCTGTTTGACCGTAACCAGTAATAGAACAATAGATTAATCGAGGATTGATCTCAGCAAGTGTTTCATAATCCAACCCTAATCGACGCATCACGTCTGGTCTAAATTGTTCAAGCAGGATGTCAAACTCTGAAATTTTATTTTTAATTAACTCAATATTTGCAGCATCTTTTAGATCAAGCGTAATGGACTGTTTATTTCGATTAAGATAACTATGCGCAGTGGCTTGACCATTGGCATAAGGTGGCATGATTCGAACCAAATCTGGACGACTCGGAGATTCTACATGGATAACTTCTGCACCCATGTCTGCAAGATACATACTTGCGAATGGACCAGGCAACAAAGTAGAAAAATCTAGAACTTTCAATCCCTTTAAAGCAGTTGGCATAATAATTTTTACTCATATTGTTCAAATTTTCTTTTATACTAGGTTCGGATAAACACAAAAACAATGTCATGTTCAGCCATTTACCTTGATAGTTTCGGCAATTTAACATGTACTTAGTGAGCAACAATTTTTTCTTGTCAATTGCTCAATTAGATATTTTAGACGGTTATTTAGGTCAATTATCGTGAATAGTAAAGAAACTGAAGGATTCAATATGAGCCGTGATACGATCAGCATCCACTTCGTGAATGCGGCTTTAACAGGTGTAAAACGCCTAGGCATGGACGTTGAAACATTACTTTCACATGTCGGTATTGAAGCAGAATTGCTTCGTCAACCTAAAGCTCGAATCTCCCCAGAGCAATACACTCGCTTTGTCAAAATGTTATGGATGGTCACCCAAGACGAACACGTTGGTTTCGATGTTCAACCACGTCGTTTAGGTACATTTGCGATCATGTGCCAATTGATCATACATTCGAAAACACTTGGACAAGCACTCGAACTTTCCTCACAATTTTACAAATTATTCGGTGATGAATGGTCTGTAAGTTTAGAGCGTGATAAACACGAAGCTCGTTTAGTACCTCACATTCCTAAAGCGCTTGACCCTGATCATTTTATTACGGAAAGTATGCTGATGATTTGGCATGGTCTTGCTTCGTGGTTAATCGAACGTCGCTTACCTTTGGAGCGTGTCCATTTTGGTTATGAACGCCCTAACCATGCTGATGAATATGATGCGCTATTTTTTGCACCAGTGATGCAGTTTGACGCACCGCGTACAGAAATTACCTTTGCTGCAGATTATTTAGATCTACCTATTCGTCAGGATGAAAAAACTTTAGAAGAGTTTTTAAAAGCCGCACCAGCACAACTTCTAGTGAAATTCAAAAACACCAACTCACTCACTTCGCGTATCCGTGATGTATTGAAGAGCCAAATCGGCGAAGAAATGCCAACTTTAAATGATGTGGCATCTATGTTGTATCTATCTCCTCAAACATTACGTCGTCGTTTGGCTGCGGAAGGTAAAAGCTATCAAGGTGTCAAAGATGCCTTACGTCGTGACGCTGCGATTCATTTATTGCTCACTCCAAACCTCACTTTAGAAGATGTTGCTCAACAAGTTGGCTTTAGTGAAACTAGTACCTTTCACCGCGCCTTTAAAAAATGGACTGGTGTTACCCCAGGTTTATATCGTCAGTTGCATGGGCATCACAATTAACTTAAATCAGACAAAGTGTTCAACCCTAAAAAGTTGAACACTTGTTGAAAAATATGGTATTAATCCACTATATTCCTCAACAATCACGATAAATAATGATAATCAAAAAAGGCGATTTTTCAGACCCTCAAGTTCAAGACCTCATACGCATTCATTTGCACGGCATGCATCAGAACACACCTATTGAGCATAGTTTTGCACTCGATTTCAGCAGCCTACAAAAAGACTCCATTCGATTTTATACACTTTGGCGTGATGATCAGCTTCTTGGTTGTGGCGCGATTCAAGAGCTTAACCCCTATCATGCTGAACTTAAATCGATGCGGACTCATCCCCAACATCTACGTCAAGGTGTAGCGACACACCTACTCGATTATCTTTTGAAAATTGCTAAACATAGCAATTTTCAAAAAGTGAGTTTAGAAACGGGGAAAGACTCCCACTTTGATGCAGCAATTAATCTATACAAGAAATTTGGTTTCGTAGAGGGTGAAGCCTTTGCTGAATATAATGAATCTGAATATAGTCAATTCTTTCATCTAAATTTATCTAATCAATAGTTTAATCTCAGATTTTCATCTGCTTTTTTAAAGAGGTTTTTTGCAAAAACTCATTGATAAGTAATCTAATTACAAGTATTACAGCCGTAAAGCCAAAACATTATCTTGAAAAAATATAGCCAATACCCTGATTTTAATGCTAATTATCAATCAACACTCATTTGTTTTAAGAAAGCAACTGTCTTCCGAGGCGAAGTTAGGTGAATAAATCGTATGTGCTGGTATTTAGGGTTATTCATCATCGCTAAATACCTTTTCTTATTTTGTGGATATTTCTGAAACATCCATAAAAAAATCGATTTTTGGGAGAATACCATTTTCAAGTTCTCTCTATTATTCGAGTTTTTCCATAATCGCTCACGACTTAAAATACGCCACAAAGTCCGTTTAGTAAGACGATAAAAGTTAATAGAAAAAGAATAATCTAGCCAAATGACCGTATCCACCTCAGACCAAATCATATCAATACTGCGTGAATAAAGATTATCGATCACCCATCCCGTTGATGCTGCATCCATACTCAGTTTAAGTTTGCAAAAAAATGCATCATTTGAAGATTCTTGCCAATCATCTAGCCATAGCAAATCATCCAGTTCAATATATTGTATTTTTAATTTTTCCGCCAACTTTCGAGCCAGCGTAGATTTGCCAGAACCCGTAGTACCAATAATATTAATAAATTTCATCAAGCAAATTATGTTGAATTATGGACATGCATTTTACTAAATATTTCAACTATTCAATAGTGAACTGAATTGGCGAAAAACATCAAACTTGCCAATGTTTATCATCATTGCACAGCCACTTAAATTGAGTACACTCGAAGCACAATGATTTTAATTTAAGGCAATACAAGGAACAGCTATGAGCGAGGCCTATATTATTGATGCCATTCGCACACCACGCGGAAAAGGAAAAAAAGACGGCTCATTACATGAAGTAAAACCAATTACTTTACTCACAACATTATTGAATGAATTACAACAACGCCATCAACTTGACACATCTAAAGTCGATGATATCGTTCTCGGTTGTGTGACACCGATTGGTGATCAAGGTGGGGATATTGCCAAAACTGCTGCGATTGCTGCAGGTTGGAATGATGATGTCGCAGGCGTACAAATCAACCGTTTCTGTGCTTCTGGTTTAGAAGCTGTGAACTTGGCAGCACAAAAAGTTCGTTCAGGTTGGGAAGATGTTGTGGTTGCTGGCGGTGTGGAGTCAATGTCACGCATTCCAATGGGTTCTGATGGTGGTCCATGGGCGCTTGATCCAGAAACCAATTTGAAATCGTCTTTTGTTCCACAAGGTGTAGGTGCAGACTTAATCGCAACTTTAGATGGTTATAGCCGCGCAGATGTAGATGCATTTGCGGTCGGTTCGCAACAAAAGGCTGCTGCCGCTCAGGCAAATGGTTATTTCGATAAATCAGTTGTGCCTGTGAAAGATCATGCAGGTGTAACAATCTTAGAAAAAGATGAATTTATCAAAGGAAATACCACAGTTGAAGGTTTAGCAAAACTGAATGCTAGCTTTGAAATGATGGGTCAAATGGGCTTCGATGCTGTTGCTTTACAGAAGTATCCTGAAGCTCAAAAAATCAATCACGTCCATCATGCAGGTAACTCATCAGGTATCGTCGATGGTGCTGCGGTGGTGTTATTGGCTTCTGAAAAAGCAGTCAAAGAGCAAGGTTTAAAACCTCGTGCCAAGGTGCTTGCAACTGCATTAGTCGGTACAGATCCAACCATTATGTTGACTGGTCCTGCCCCTGCTGCACGTAAAGCATTAGAAAAAGCAGGCTTGAGCATCAACGATATTGATTTATTTGAAGTGAACGAAGCTTTTGCAGCTGTGGTAATGCGTTTTATTACAGAACTGAAAGTTCCTGCTGAGAAAGTCAACGTCAATGGTGGTGCGATTGCGATGGGACATCCATTAGGGGCAACTGGTGCCATGATTCTAGGAACTTTGTTAGATGAATTAGAGCGTCAAGGTAAAAAACGTGGTCTAGCAACATTATGTGTCGGTGGTGGTATGGGTATCGCTACCATTATCGAGTTGGTGTAAGGAGAACAACATGAGCGCTATTAAATACGAAAAAAACGCTGACAATATTGTAATTCTTACACTAGATTCATCTGGTCAATCTGCAAACACCATGAATGCAGAGTTCCGTAATGCTTTAGATGAAGTCAGTCAAAAGCTTAAAGCTGAAACTGATCTGAAAGGTATTATTTTCCGTTCAGCTAAGAAAACCTTCTTTGCTGGTGGTGACCTAGATGAGCTGATTCAGGTACAACCTGAACACGCTACTGAATTTTTCAAGATGATTGAAAAACTCAAAGGTGACTTACGCACAATCGAAACTTTAGGTGTGCCTGTTGTTGCAGCTTTAAACGGCACTGCGCTTGGTGGTGGCTGGGAAATCGCTTTAGGTTGTCATTATCGTATTGCCATTAATGATCCAAAAACTAAATTTGGTTTACCTGAAGTGACTTTAGGACTACTTCCTGGCGGTGGTGGTATCGTCCGTATGGTGCGTCTGCTCGGCTTACAAAATGCATTCCCGTTCCTCATGGAAGGTAAGCAATTTGGTGTCGATAAAGCAAAATCTCTCGGCTTGGTACATGACACAGCTGAGAATGAACAAGAGCTGTTAGAAAAAGCAATTGCTTGGGTGAAAGCTAATCCAAAATCACAGCAACCATTTGATGTGAAAGGCTACAAAATCCCTGGTGGTGATCCTAAAACGCCTGCGGTTGCGCAAGTGCTTGCAATTGCCCCTGCCATGCTACGTGACAAAACCAAAGGTTGCTACCCTGCTCCTGAAGCGATCATGGCGGCTGCAGTTGAAGGTGCACAAGTCGATGTAGATACTGCACTTCGTATTGAATCACGTTACTTTACACAACTGACTGTAGGTCAAGTGTCGAAGAACATGATCGGTACGTTTTGGCATGGTCTAAATGCAATTAAATCAGGTGCGAGTCGTCCTGCCGAAGTTGCTAAATGGCAAGCGAAGAAAGTCGGTGTTTTAGGTGCAGGTATGATGGGTGCAGGGATTGCCTACTCAACTGCAATCAAGGGCATTCCTGTCGTACTCAAAGATGTGTCTGTAGAAAATGCAGAGAAAGGCAAAGCTTATTCACAAAAGCTACTTGATAAACGTGTTTCACAAGGTCGTATGACCGCAGAAAAACGTGATCAAGTGTTAGCGCTTATTACGGCTACTGCTGATGCAGCTGATCTACAAGGCTGTGACTTAATCATTGAAGCAGTATTTGAAAATCAAGAACTCAAAGCCAAGGTGACTCAAGAAGCTGAGCAGTATTTAGCGGAAGATGGAATCTTTGCATCAAACACGTCTACCTTACCGATCACAGGTCTAGCAACAGCAAGTAAAGATGCTAAAAAGTTTATTGGCTTACATTTCTTTAGCCCAGTCGACAAAATGCAATTGGTCGAAATCATCAAAGGCAAAGAAACTTCAGCTGAAACATTAGCTAAAGCCTATGACTTTGTACAACAAATCGCAAAAACACCAATCGTGGTAAATGACAGTCGTGGTTTCTTTACCAGTCGTGTGTTTGGTACGTTTATTCAAGAAGGTATGCGTCTTCTTGCTGAGGGCGTACATCCAGCGAAAATCGAAATGGCAGCACTCAAAGCGGGTATGCCTGTTGGTCCTCTTGCGATTCAGGATGAAGTATCTTTAACTCTGACTGAGCATGTAGCAAGCGAAACGCGCAAAGCACTGCAAGCTGAAGGGAAAGACTTACCGAAAACTCCTGTAGATGAAGTGGTTCACACCATGATTCACGAGCTAAATCGTAAAGGTAAAGCAGCAGGTGCAGGCTTCTATGAATATCCAGAAAATGGCAAAAAACATTTGTGGGATGGGCTCAGCCGTTGGACGAAAGCGAATGATATTTCTGAACAAGATATGATTGATCGCTTCTTGTTTGTTCAAGCGCTGGATACTTTACGCTGCTATGAAGAAGGTGTTCTAGAATCAGTAATTGATGCCAATGTCGGTTCAATTTTTGGAATCGGTTTTGCTCCATGGACTGGTGGTGCAATTCAATTCCTAAATCAAAACGGGATTGAAAAATCACTACAACGTTCAGAAGAATTGGCTGCTAAATATGGTGAACGTTTCAATCCACCACAATTATTAAAAGACAAAGTGCAGAAGAAAGAAATTATTCAATAATTTTTTCATTCTCTTCACTTTACGCTCATATCAGTTTCTTTAACTGATATGAGTTTTTTTGTATTTATTGATAGAAAACCGAATTACGTCTAATCCATCACAAATTGTGCTATAAATATACCAATTCTGCTTTACTTTTTGTCCTTTGGAAATTTGTCTTATGTCTGAGAAATTATGTCCTGAAACCTCGCCGTGGGGTTGGAAAGCACTGATCATCACTTGCATTTTAAGCTTTATCTTTATGGTGATTTTTTATTTAGCCATAAATAATGAGCCTGACTATATGCCAATGAATCAAAAAAAAGCAGCGGCAGCAGCTGAAATGTCACAATCTCCAGCAAATGGCGAAGCTCAACATAGCGAGCATCAGCAACACAATCACTAAAGTATTCTTGTCGAAGATGATAAATCCGTGTTAAACAGGGATTTATCATCCTATTCGAGATATTGAATGCTTCACCAAAATCGTCAAGCACTGGTCGTTGAAGGTGGTGGAATGCGCGGCGCATTTACCAGCGGTGTCTTAGATGCATTTTTACTGCAACAATTTAATCCATTTGATCTTTGTGTTGGTGTTTCATCTGGTTCTACCAATGTCGCTAATTACCTCGCAGCTCAACAAGGTCGCACCCTACAAATCTATCTAGATCATTCTCTTCGATCTGAATTCATTCATTATGGACGCTTCTTCAAAGGTGGTGACTTACTTGATTTGAAATGGATGTGGGAAGTGGTTGAAAAAGAAAATCCACTCAATCAAGCTCAATTATTTGCCAATCATCCTGAGTTCTACATGGTATTGACCCATGCTATTTCAGGAGATGCAACATATATCAAAGCCTCTAAAGACAACATTCTCGATGGATTACGTGCATCAAGTTCTATTCCTGTGCTTACCCGTCAAGCAGTAGAAGTTTTTGGTGAACCCTACTTTGATGGCGGAGTCGCAGATGCTCTCCCCGTACTTTGGACGGCGAAACAAGCCAATGTATCTAAACTCATGGTACTGAGAACTCGCCCCAAAAATTACTACAAAGCCAGTAGTAAAGGTGATCAACTCCTTGCAAAGTACGCATTTAAGCAACGACATGGTTTTGCCAAAAGTTTATTAGCCCGAACCCAACGCTATAATGAATCTGTTCAATTTGTTAGAACAGCATCTGAACAAAAAATATTGGAGGTTTGCCCACCCGACTTAAAACATATGGCGGGTCGACTCACCAAGAATAAAGCCAAGATTCGTTATAGTTATGATATTGGTCTAGAAACAGGCTTCAAAGCCATTGAAGATTGGAAAGCCCTATAATCATCACGCTTACCCAAGTCTTTGAATACTAAAATATTGAAGACTTGGAACCTTATTAAAATCATATCTTATTCTAAATAATCGCTTAGATTTAGCCCTAAATATTAATTTCAGACTATTCTTTTTTGCGAATCAACTTTCAAGTTTCAATCAATAATACAAATCATCAGATAGCCCAAAACAAACTATAAAACCATATAATGTTTAGGCTTTTTATCAAATTGATTAAATGATGTTGTTCTAGCAAGTTTTTTATTTATTTTATTTTTGGAATTTTCTATGAGTAATCGCTCAAACTCTCACAACGATTCAAGTGAAACCGTATTAGGTTGGAAATTTGTCATTATCGTTGGGGTACTTAGTACAATTTTTCTCAGTTTCTTCTACTTAGCTATGAGCAATGAACCAGATTATATGCCTGGAGCACAGCGAGCAGCAGAACAACAAAAAGCAATCGCTCAAGAAAATGCTCAAGCAAGCTCAGAGGTTGAAACCCAACATCAGCAACACCAATAAAGAAATATAACTTGCTCGATCTGAGCATCGATCGAGCAAGTTATGATCTAAATCTTCGTTTCAGTGTTTTTTAGTTTCAATCACCAACTGCATTTTTATATGAGGAATTCCACACTCATCGTATGCATCCCCTTGTATCGAAAATCCTAATTTTTCATAGAATGAAATGGCGTGAACTTGTGAGGATAACTGAAGAAATTTTCGATCTTGTTGATGTGCTTGCCGAATAATTTCTAACATAATCATACGTCCAATTCCTTGTCCGCGATAAGCTTTGAGTACAGCCACACGCCCTACACTATTGTTTTGTAATAAACGCGCAGTCGCAATTGGTTGATCTTGATCATAGACAACAAAATGATCTGAAATCATATCTTGATCATCCCACTCCTCTTCTTCAGGAATGTTCTGCTCAATTATAAAAACTTGTTTTCGAATGAACTTTGCGTCTTGCTCTAACTTATCCCAGTGACCGCTTTGGACTCTAAACATCTCGATCTCAGCTTAATTAGCACTTACAACCTAAATTTTCGATCGGCATTTGATCTTGTAACAGCAATTCTAAGCTTTGTTTTTGGATACCATACATCTGTTTTAAGGCTTGAATTTGCTGCATAATTTTCGGATCAGGCTGCTGAACATCTTTACGCTTGGTCGCTAAAATCATCTTATTTTTACTGGTATGTTCCAGTGAAACGAATTCAAAAACTTTAGTTTCATAGCCGTAAGCCTTAAGCAACAAAGCACGCAATGTATCTGTCAGCATTTCTGCCTGCTGCCCTGCATGAATGCCAAACTGAAGCATCGGTTGTAAAACCTCTGGGCTTTTTAATTGAGGTCGCAACTCTTTATGGCAGCATGGCGCACACATGATCATTGAGGCATTCAGACGAATTCCTGTATGAATTGCAAAGTCGGTTGCTACATCACAAGCATGTAGTGCAATCATGACATCTAGCTTTTCTGGGGCATAGCTCCGCACGTCACCTTCAAAAAAATCAAGATGATTAAATCCAACATCATCTGCAACTTTTTGGCAAAACTGTACAAGATTCGAACGCAGTTCAACACCTGTGATTAACGGAGTTTTATTTTGCTCTAATAAATAATCATACAAAGCAAAAGTTAAATAACCTTTTCCTGAACCAAAATCAACAATATTAAGTTCTTGTTGAGAAGCATCAATTTGCTCATAAGCATTTGAAAAAATTTCAATAAACTTATTAATCTGTTTCCACTTGCGCGCCATGCTTGGAATGATTTGTGCCTTTTCATCGGTAATTCCAAGATGTTTAAGAAATGGACTTTGTTGCTGAACAAATCGATGTTTTTCACGATCATGATGCTGTTGAACTTGGTTTACACTGATTTGCTTTTTCTGTGCATTCAACATGGCTTTCTTTTTGTTTTTTTTCAGTTGAATATCTTGATGCATTGTAAATAGGTTGGCTTGTTTCGACTGAGCCAACAGCTCGGCTATTTTCTCAAATCCCTCTTCAATCGGATAATTCTTAGTAATATCTTGCGTTTTATAATGATATAAACAGGACAGCATACTTTGATTTTGCAGTTCAATAATGCGAAAAGTCATTTTCTCTAAATCTGTCATTTCGCCCTTGTATTGGCTCAAGATCAATCGATCAAAACTATTGTTTTCAATAGATTGCTGAATCTCCAAGAAAAATTGCTGTTCTTGTTCAAAGGAAAATTTGGGCGCAAACATAGTGAAAACCTGACAAATAGAAACTAAATTTTATAGCGTCTTACTTTAAAAGGGAAATTGCATTACGATACAGTTGTATTTTTATACTATTAGAAGCTCAATGAACGCTAATTTTCTAACCAATTATGATCCCAAAGAAGAATTAATTAATGCCTATAGTCATGGGATTGGTGCGGCTCTAGCGCTAATTGCATCGGTGTTTCTAATTATCAAAGGATATGGACTACCTTTCGGACAATGGATGAGTTTATGGGTATATGGGTTCAGTCTTGTATTACTCCTCAGCAGTTCTATGCTTTACCATTTCTCTCAGGATGGAATGAAACGCTACTGGTATAAAAAACTTGACCATACTGCGATTTATTATCTGATTGCAGGAACATATACCCCCTTTCTAAGTATCGCAATCCCGACAGCGAAAGCACATTATTTATTAATTGCGCTATGGATCATCGCCTTGATTGGGACGGTATTTAAACTGATCCTAATTCATCGTTTTCAAAAAGTATCTTTGGCTGCCTATATCATCATGGGGTGGTTAGCCGTGTTGGTTATGGATGATATGCAACGTTATCTATCAAAAGAAGCAATCCAGTTATTGATTGCGGGTGGGCTTGCTTATACTGTCGGCACATTGTTTTATGCTTTAAAAAAGGTAAGATATACCCACGCAATTTGGCATGTATTTGTGCTAATAGGGGCAGGTTTACACTTTCTTGCAATCTATTGTTATGTACTTTAACTCCTGTCGACAGGCCAAAAGAAATGACACTAGTTTCATGAGTAGACTTTGCATTCAAAGAATTCTCAAGTCCATATTTCTGTGTCTTGATCAAATAAAATAAGGTCTCGTATGTCGTCTAGCACTACGACTGTCACCCCCGAAGTGGCAAGCAATTCAAAAACAAGGGTATTATTTGCCAGTCTCGTGGGTACCACGATTGAGTTTTTTGACTTCTATATCTACGCAACTGCAGCAGTTTTAATTTTCCCTCATTTATTTTTCCCAGAAAGTAGTGATGGTGCCGCTGTACTAAAATCCCTCGCAACTTTTGCAATTGCCTTTATTGCTCGCCCGATCGGAGCCGCAATTTTTGGACATTTGGGAGATCGAATTGGACGTAAAGCAACTTTAGTCGCAGCTTTACTCACAATGGGGATATCAACCGTTTGTATCGGTTTGCTACCAACTTATGCACAAATTGGCCTTGCAGCTCCTTTACTATTAGCTTTATGCCGTTTAGGTCAAGGTCTCGGTCTTGGTGGTGAATGGAGTGGTGCTGTTCTACTGGCGACTGAAAATGCACCTGAAGGCAAACGTGCATGGTATGGCATGTTCCCTCAACTGGGCGCCCCGATTGGTTTTATCCTCGCAACAGGTTCTTTCCTATTATTGAATGCTTTTATGTCAGAACAAGATTTCATGACTTGGGGCTGGCGTATTCCATTCGTCTCAAGTGCGGTGTTGGTTCTGGTTGGTCTCTATATCCGTCTGAAATTGCATGAGACTCCTGCATTCCAAAAGGTTTTAGACAAACAAAAAGAAGTTAATGTCCCATTCAAAGAGGTCATGACGAAGCATTTCCCAATGTTGGTCTTGGGTACTGTTGCTGCGATTTGTACTTTTGTAGTGTTCTATCTCACAACTGTTTTTGCACTCAACTGGGGTACAACAAAACTGGGATATGCTCGCGGTGATTTCCTTGAATTACAATTGATCGCAACACTTTGCTTTGCAGCTTTCATTCCTGTTTCAGCGATTCTTGCTGAAAAGTTTGGACGTAAAAATACATCAGTTGCTATCTGTATCTTATCAGCCCTATTTGGACTTTGTTTTGCGCCGCTTTTAGGGTCAGGTAGCCCATTACTTGTGTTCCTATTTTTATGTATTGGTCTATCAATCATGGGACTCACTTACGGACCGATTGGAACTGTACTTTCTGAGATTTTTCCAACATCAGTCCGTTATACAGGTTCAGCATTAACTTTCAACTTGGCAGGTATATTTGGTGCATCCTTTGCCCCTTATATTGCAACCAAACTTGCTGAAAGCTATGGTTTAGGTGCTGTAGGAATGTATTTGAGTTTAGCGTCAATTCTTTCATTAATCGCGTTTTTGTTCATCCGTGAAACCAAACACGACGATGTAAATAACCAAGTCTAATCTATATGTTCTTATTGAGTGAACGTCATAAGAGGTTCACTCAAACCATTTATCGGGCAATTCCACTCACCTGTTTGCAAACGCTACAACATCTCTCCCGCTAATATTTTTTGTGCTAAAATACGCGACTCCCTTTTTTTAGATGATTGTGCTCATGTACGCAGTGATTATCGTTGCCGTATTTTTGGTCAGTTTTTTATACACTTATTATCGTGGCAAAGAACGATTAAAAGCATCTCGACAATTATTCGACCATTCGACATTTCTAGCACCAGTTAATATGTTTATGACTGGTTTCTCTAAATTACCGAACCAACCATTCTTTGATGTGGCGCAGTTTCCTGAGCTCAAACCATTACAGGACAATTGGCAAGTAATCCGTGAAGAAGCAATCCAGCTACAAAATCAAATTAAAGCAGCTGAAAAGAATAACGATGCAGGTTTTAATACCTTCTTCAAACGTGGTTGGAAACGTTTTTATTTAAAATGGTATCAAGCTAGCCATCCATCAGCTCAACAACTTTGCCCTAAGACAGTTGCCTTGTTAGAAAGTATTCCTTCAGTAAAAGCAGCAATGTTTACTGAACTTCCATCCGGAAGTTATTTAGGTAAGCATCGTGATCCTTATGCGGGTTCAGTTCGTTATCATTTAGGTTTAGTAACACCAAACAGCGATGACTGTTTTATTGAAGTTGATCAAGAACGCTATAGCTGGCGTGATGGTGAAGCAACTGTTTTTGATGAGACTTTTGTACATTGGGCTGAAAATAAAACGGATCAGACCCGTATTATTTTATTCTGTGACATCGAGCGTCCAATGAAATGGGGCTGGGCTCAGAAGATCAATCATTGGTTTGGTCGCAATGTTATGTCAGCTGCAAGTTCACCGAATGATGATCAAGATAAAACAGGTTTTATCAATCGAATTTTCAAGTATGGCTATGCCGTACATCATTATGGTCGTGGTTTAAAACAACGTAATCGTAAAGTTTACTATCTTGCAAAATGGCTGATGTTTGCAATCATTATTGGTCTGATTTTATTACCTAGCTTTCTTTAATTAGCTGTAAAAAAAAGGAGATGCATCTGCATCTCCTTTTTTGTTGAAACTTTTATTGATTGGTAGCTTGTGGTGCTTGAGCACTTGCTGTTTGAGCAGCGGCTGCATCAGCAGCTTGTACTGCGGCTTCACCAATGAGTGCGATCTTCGCCTTTTCCTGACTCTTTGCAGATAATGCCGGGTTAGCAGCTACAATACGATTGATATTGGCAGAGTTAGCAGGTGCAATAGCCGCTGTTTGCAAAACAATTGGGCGATTCCCTGTATCTCCAAGTGTATATCGAATCCCTGTACGAGGGCTGATTACTGTAGTTACTTCACGTTTAACTTGAGCTTCAGCTGTCGTCGCGCCTTTTGCTGCAAGTACTTTGTCGACTGTGGTTGTGGTCGTTGCTTGTGGTGCTTCATTAGCAAAGCCTACACTTGATACCGCAACACTCGCTAAAATTAAAAGTTGTAATGGTTTTTTCATTGTCTTCCCGCGTTTCATGCGAATTCAGTCAAAGTCATTCTATTGAATAATGAAACTATAAAGCACTTAACGACTCAAGTTACTTCTCGTAAAAAAGCAGGGATTAACCCTGCTTTGTTTATCAAACGATATCGAAGTTTAAATTTTACCGTGACACTGTTTGTATTTTAATCCTGAACCACAAGGACACGGTGCATTGCGGCTTTCTGGAACTGGGAATGGAGCATTATTCGCTGTATATTCAGGCTCTTCAGATGCAGTCACTTCACCCGTTAAACCATCTACATCATCATGTTCAAATGATAAACGCATTGATTCAGCTTGACGTTGCTGTTGTGCTTCTAGCTCAGCCAATTCTTCTGCTGTTGGTACATGAACACGAGATAAATCAGTCACAACGTCTGATTTGATAATACCCAACATGTTCACAAACAAATTAAATGCTTCTTTCTTATATTCCTGCTCTGGATTTTTCTGAGCATAGCCACGCAAGTGGATACCCTGACGTAAATAATCCATCGCAGCTAAATGATCTTTCCAATGGCGATCTAAAGAGTTCAGCATAAAGTGACGCTCTAACATCGCAGCAGATTCATCACCCATTTGAGTACGGCGTTGACGATAACGTGAAATCACTTCATCAGAAATACGTGCAATCAGACCTTCCTCATCCAAGCGACGATCTTGATCTAACCACTGCTGTACAGGAAGCTCGATACCTAAATCCGTACGTAAAGCAGTTTCTAGACCAGGAATATCCCATTGATCATGGATAGATTCAGGTGGAATGAAGTTCGCGATAACGCCTTTCATCACCTCTTTATGCATCTCTTCGATATAATCTTGTAATGTACTTTCTGCCAAAATCTCATCACGTTGTGAGTAAATAATTTTACGTTGTTCATTATTTACATCATCATACTTCAATAAGTTTTTACGAATATCAAAGTTACGTGCTTCAACTTTACGCTGTGCATTTTCAATAGAACGACTCACCATTTTATGTTCAATGGCTTCATTTTCCTGTAAGCCCATTGCACGCATCATGGCAACAACACGATCACCCGCAAAGATACGCATCAAATCATCTTCAAGCGATAAGTAGAAGCGAGAAACACCAGGGTCACCCTGACGACCCGCACGACCACGAAGCTGGTTATCAATACGACGTGATTCATGGCGCTCTGAACCGATGATATGCAAACCACCTGAATTCAATACATCTTCATGATCTTTTTCCCACTGCGCTTGTAAACGAGCTTCGTCTTCTGGCGTAGGGTTTTCAATTTTTGCGAGTTTGGCTTTCCAGTTACCACCAAGCAAAATATCGGTACCACGACCTGCCATGTTTGTTGCAATCGTTACGGCGTTTGGACTACCTGCTTGAGCAATAATGTCCGCCTCACGCTCATGTTGTTTTGCATTGAGAACTTCGTGTTGGATACCTGCTTGTAATAACTTTGCAGATAAAATTTCACTCGCCTCAATCGTTGCAGTACCAATCAAAATCGGCGCAACACCCTGCTTACGAATATTGGTAATTTCTTCGATAATTGCGTTGTATTTACCGTTACGATTTAAATAAATTAAGTCGTTGTGATCCTTACGCACCATCGGACGGTGAGTTGGGATAATAACAACATCTAAACCGTAGATTTCTTTCATTTCAGCAGCTTCAGTATCAGCTGTACCTGTCATGCCTGAAAGCTTTTTATACAAACGGAAATAGTTCTGGAACGTTGTGGTTGCCAAAGTTTGGTTTTCAGGCTGAATTTCCATATTTTCTTTGGCTTCAACCGCTTGGTGTAAACCTTCAGACCAACGACGACCAGGCATCGTACGACCCGTACTTTCATCAACAATAATCACTTCTTCTTTTTGAGTCTGAGGATTAATGCCAATAATGTAGTGAACGTTCTTTTGGTATAGATAATGCGCACGAATCGCAGCAGTGACATGGTGAACCAGATTTAGGTTCGCAGCAGAATAAAGACTTTCACCCTCTGCAAGTAATCCCATACGGATTAACTCTTGCTCAACAGTCTCGTAACCAACCTCAGTCATTTCAACTGAGCGTTGTTTCTCATCAACCCAGAAGTGTCCGCCATCAGCCACTTTTTCTTCTTTCTGAGGTTTTAATGTTGGAGGAATGCTATTGATTAACTGATATAAATGCGATGAATCTTCACTTTGACCTGAAATAATCAATGGTGTACGTGCTTCATCAATTAAGATCGAGTCTACTTCATCGATGATGGCATAACTTAAACCACGTTGTTTTTTCTCTTGTAGAGAAAACACCATGTTGTCACGAAGATAATCAAAGCCAAATTCGTTGTTCGTACCGTAAGTAATGTCTGCCAAATAAGCTTGTGCTTTCTCAGCAGGCATTTGCATCGAATAAATCACACCGATGCTTAAACCCAAAAACTCAAATAATGGGCGGTTGAGTTCAGCATCACGTTGTGCAAGATAGTCATTGACGGTGATGACATGCACACCCTGACCACTCAATGCATTGAGGTAACATGCTAAAGTACCCATCAGAGTTTTACCTTCACCTGTACGCATCTCAGCAATTTTGCCTTCGTGCAGTGTGATACCACCAATCAACTGAACATCATAGTGACGCATTCCCATCACGCGTTTTGCAGCTTCACGACAAACTGCAAATGCTTCAGGTAATAATTTATTTAGGCTTTCACCGTTTTTAAATCTTTCTTTGAATTCTTGAGTTTTTGCAGAAAGGTCTGCATCGTTAAGAGCAGATATCGTCGGTTCAAGCGCATTGATTTGTTCAACAATTTTACGCATGCGTTTGAGCTCACGCTCATTTTTAGTACCGAAGATACCTCCGATCAGACTTGCCAACATGAATAAACTCTCTAATCCTGTTTGTTTAAATAGGTAATTTTTTCTTAGCTGTTATTATGGAGTCAGAAATAAGAACTACAAGGGCTTTGCATCCAAACAGGTAAAAAAATCTGCGAGGCAATTCTGACCACAAGCAACCAAAGTCAGTTAATGTAGCAAATTTGACTATAAGTTACATCGACTAAAATGTGAATTTCCGATCAATTTTCCAACCAAACTCAGCTCTATATCTTTTAAACTCATAAAAACATCAAAAAACAATATTTTTACTTCTAAGCCTTCTGGCGCATATTAATCCAACACACATAAGATTAGAAATGTTCTGAGGACGAAGTATGACATTACGTTTAGGTGATATTGCTCCAAATTTCCAACAAGAATCGAGCGAAGGAAAAATTGATTTTTATGAGTTTCTAGGCAATAACTGGGGGATTTTATTTTCACATCCTGCTGATTTTACACCTGTTTGTACGACAGAACTGGGGTTCACCGCAAAGCTCAAAGATGAATTCACAAAACGAGGCGTGAAAGCAATCGCTTTATCTGTGGATGATGTGGAATCACATAAAAGCTGGATTCAGGATATAAATGAAACTCAAAACACAACGGTGAATTTCCCGATTATTGCTGACAAAGATCGCAAAGTTTCAGAGCTATACGATTTTATACACCCTAATGCCAGTGAAACCCTAACCGTGCGCTCATTGGTTATTATTGATCCCAATAAAAAGGTTCGTTTGATTATTACCTATCCTGCATCAACTGGTCGAAACTTTAATGAGGTATTACGTGTAATTGACTCATTACAGTTGACAGATCATCACAAAGTGGCGACTCCAGCAAACTGGCAGCACGGTGAAGATGTTGTTATTGTCCCATCACTCAAAGATGAGGAGGAAATTAAACAACGTTTTCCAAAGGGTTACACTGCTGTAAAACCTTATTTACGTCTCACGCCTCAGCCTGAGTAAGATTGAAGCTAATTCAAGGTTTTGAGCGAAGTGCAAGACTGATGAGATACATCGTATAAAAATATTCAACGCGCCATACTAAACCACTTATTAAAACAAAATTTTATTTTCAAACTCCAGCGCCTATCATATCGATAGGCATTTTTTTTAAGCTTATAAAATTTCATTTTAGTTTTCTTATTTGATACGTTATAAGAGAAATCTTAAACTTTAATAAAATAAGAACGCTATGATTTATAACATTCATCATTTGCACTGTGGAAGTTTCTGTCCAGTTTGCGCCCCACTGTTTGGTCAAAAAGGTTGGAAATCACATCTAGTCTGTCATTGTCTCCTCATTGAAACTGATCGCGGTCTAGTCCTAATTGATACAGGCTTAGGACTTCAGGATTATCTGCATACTGAACAGCGATTAGGGAGTTTACTCAAACAATTTGGCTCAATTGTACCGAACCTAAAACTAACTGCCATTCAGCAGATACAGCGACTTGGTTTTAACCCGAGTGATGTAAAACATATTTTTGTGACCCATCTGGATTTTGATCATGCTGGTGGAATTTCTGATTTTCCAAATGCAACAGTGCATCTCTTAGCAGCGGAGTTTAATGCAACTCAATCACTTACAACCAAAGGCAAACTTCGTTATAAGACTGAACAGTTTAAACAGCATCGCTATTGGAACTTTGCTGAACATAATGATGGCGAGCCATGGTTTAACTTGCAAAAAGTTAAAGGGCTTCCGTTATTTCACGATGAAATTTTAATGATTCCCTTGATTGGGCATACCGCTGGGCACTGTGGAATTGCGATTAAAAAGGCCGATGGCTGGATGTTGTTCTGTGGCGATGCCTATTACACTCATCTTGAGCTAAACCCAAAAAACAAACTCAGAGCTTTAGATTTCACTGAACGGTTATTGGCTGAAGATAACCAACTACGTTTGCAAAACCTTAAACAGTTACAATATCTAGCTCAACATGAACCAAGCATTGAGTTAATTTGTGCCCACGACCCTTATGAATTTAATCGCTATCAATAAAATGAAAAGAATATTTATTACTGTTTTTGTTGTTTCAACATTAAGTCTAAATGGATGTATGACACATCCGAGTATAGAGCAATCTCAACGCCCTCAAAATTGGGGGGCTTTAATCTCGGATACGCATAATTTTTATCAGATCAGTCAGAATGTTTATCGCAGTGAACAACCCAATTCTGAGTTAATACCTTTACTAAAAAAATATCAGATTGAAACGGTGATCAATTTAAGAGCTCGAAATGAAGATGCAAAAGTACTCCAAAATCAATCGCTAAATTTAGTACATATACCAATTCAAACATGGGCAATTAATCGCCAAGACTTACTTCAAGCGATGCAGGCTATTCAGATTGCAAAAAATAATAATCAAAAAGTCCTTGTTCATTGTTATCACGGATCAGATCGAACAGGTGCAACCATTGCGATGTATCGTATTATTTTTGAAAATTGGTCAATTGAAAATGCAGTCAAAGAAATGAAACAAGGAGGTTATGGCTACCATATCATTTGGAAAAACATTGAAAATCTATTTACCTCAGAAAATGTAAAATGGATTCAGCAGCAATTATCCAACCCTTCAAGTTAAAACTTAAACACTCACTTGAGAGGTGGATTTTCTTGGCAAAAAACCTGTCACTGTCATTGGTATAATTAAGACTCAAGAAATACATCTTTTTTCATATTGTGAGATCACCAATAAAACCTAATATCTAAGTATCTAGTTTGGTAAAAACCGAATTCTTGAGCAAAACCGTGATCACTTCGGAAAGACCACCATCACTATCGGTGACTAATAAGAAGACCTCTCCATCAGCATTTGACTCAAGCCAAGTTATTCCTTCAACCTTAATGGCTAAAGTGTTTCCCTCAGCATCTTGGATCAAAAAGGAATCTAGCACTTCCCCTTTCAGTGAGAGCACTAAAATATAACTTCCTAACACTGCACCATCATCGTAGGTATTTAACGTTTGCTCAACGGCAGCGGTTGCAACGATCACGTTCTTATCTGCTAAAAAATAAGCATCTGAAATACCACTTACTGAACCATTAATCTCAGGTAATGTGAGATTAAATGAACGTATAAGAGCATTTTCTAAAGATTTATGTGCTTGAATTTTTTCTAGATCAAATACTAAAACACCATGAAAGTGATTAATGTTGCCACGTTGGAAAATATAAAGATGATGACTATCTGAGCATACTGCTTCTATATTTAAATCTGCTCCGCCTGTGAGTGCAACGCAGTGCTGCAAATAATCATAATCCAACTTATCGAGCAAAGTCTGAACTTGATGATTAGATGGATTATACAACAGAGCTTGCTTTCTCTTTTCAGTCGAACCTGAGCCCATAACCAATAAATGAAGTTGTTCATTAAAAATGATACAACTTAATGCTTCAAAATCAGGCTTTTCTGCTTTGCTTAATACGGTGAGAGCTTCTTGCTCAGATGACTCCAATAAAGGGACTTTTTCAAAAGTTGTTGTTGCAGTAATTTTATTTTTTAAGCTAGTTTTTAATAAGTAACGAACATCATCCCCAACGAAATATAAGTAGTCGCCTAAGTAAGCAACGCCAGACAATGCTCCAATTGCTGAGTCTGGCGAAAAACTAAATTTTTCAAGTATCTTTAAATCCGTTTGTTCCATTACTTCATCTCCTATTCGATGAAAAACGCACAATCAGCTCAACTTCAAGGATACTTAGCTTACTTAAACAACTATTTATCTTTGATCTAGAGGAACCCAGTCAATTACCCAAGCTGATTTCATATTCAGACTTTCATCAGAAGAAATCTTTTTCCGAGTTGCATCAGCAACATCACGATCTTTGGCAGGTCCAACCATAATACGAATACCTTTCGAGGTAGAACTGGTTGTGACTTTATAGCCTTTAGCACGTAGCTTGGATACGACAGCATCTGCATTTGCTTGGTTTGCAGCCAATGCCACTTGAACCATCCACTTCTTATCGCCATTTTCCATAAGATCGCGTGCTTTTTCAGCCTCAGCTTTCTTCTTGGCTTCTTCTTCAGCTTTACGTTTTTTCTCATCAGCCGCTTTTTTGTCAGCTTCAGCTTTTCGCTTGTCTTCTGCTGCCTTTTTCTCAGCTTCAGCTTTGCGTTTTTCTTCAGCAGCCTTTTTATCTGCTTCAGCCTTACGTTTATCTTCCGCTGCTTTTTTCTCAGCTTCAGCTTTACGTTTCTCTTCCGCTAGCTTCTTTTCAGCGTCTGACTTAAGTTGATCTTGCTTTTGTTGTTCAGCTTTCTTTTTTTCATCTAACTTTCGCTTTTCCTCAGCAAGACGCTGAGCTTTTGCTTTGTCATCTTCTGCAAGTTCAGGAGGAATATTATCTGAACTTTCTTGCTCTGAACTACGGCGTGCATTTAAAGCTGCATATTCTTCAGCAGCTTTACGCGCAGCAGCAGCTTCAGCTTCTTGTTGCATTTTCAAGAACTCAGCGGCTCTGGCTTCTTGCTCTGCAACAGCTTTTTCACGAGCGAGGCGCTGCTCTTCAAGTAATCGCTTTTCAGTTTCAACATCCACAGCGAGTGGTTGGAGTGAAACCATTTCACCATCTTGTAAAGGTTGTGCTGTATTTGAGTTTGATTGAGTTTTGGGAATCGGATGAGAGATTGTTGCTTGTGCTTTGTCTTGCTCTATTTCTTCATTGCCCTTGAGAAGTAAGGCTGCCAATAAAACACCTCCTCCAAGTAGAACAACGCCGCCCATCCAACGTTGTTTGTTATTCATTGACATTCTTCTAAATACTCCCAGACCGCTTCTAAAGTATGAAACGAACCACAGACTAAAATCAGTTGATTGTTATTACATTGTTTCAACACAATTTCAAACGCTTGCTGGATACTGCTAAATTCGTGCACCTGTTGACCTGCCAATGCTTCATTTAATTGTTGCATTGGTGCAGCTCGAGGCACATCTAAAGTAGCAATAAACCAATTTTTTACTGTTGTTTTTAGTAAATCAGTTACAGATGCAATATCTTTATCTGCCAACATTGAGAATACAGCCACAACTTCTGTGTACTGTTTATTGTATTTTAAGAATTTTCGCAACTGGTTCAACAAAAATTCGACACCATGAGGGTTATGCCCAGCATCAAAAATGACGGTTTTGTTTTGAATTTGACGAATTTCAAATCGTCCTTGCAATGAAGCATGCTGAATACCTTGAGCAATTGTGGATTGAGAAATAGGCAAACCACTTACTAAGATTGCAGCAACAGCAGTTGAAATATTTTCAATTGCCAAATGTCCTGTCGGCAACTTTAATGTTGTACCTGAAGAAGCAAAACACCATGACAGACCGTCATCATTTAATTGATAAAAATAATCTCGGTTTAATGCGTATAGATTAGCGTTAGATTCAAGCACTTTATCTTGTATCGCTTGCGGTAAAGGTTGATTACCACCAAAAATCACGGGAATATTCGGACGAATAATTCCAGCTTTTTCAAAAGCGATTTTTTCAATTGTATCGCCCAACCAATCCACATGATCCAAACCAATATTGGTAATCACGGCAATATCAGGATCGATCACATTGACCACGTCTAGGCGACCACCGAGTCCTACTTCGAGTACCCATACATCACATTGCTTTTGTTTAAAAATCAAAAAAGCAGCCAAAGTGGTTGCTTCAAAGAAAGATAAACTTAATCCACACTCACGACGTGCTTGATCTACGAGTACGAAAGCATCGATAAGACTTTGATCATCAACCTCTTGCCCCGCTAACTTTACCCGCTCATTAAAACGGTAAATATGCGGCGATTGATAAAGCCCCACGTTATAACCTTGCGCATTTAAAATCGCAGCAAGCGTTGTTGTAGTTGAGCCTTTGCCATTGGTCCCTGCAACCGTAAAAACTTTTGCATTGGGTTTCATTACTCCAAGCTTTTCAGCAACTGGAATAACGCGTTCCAATCCCAAATCAATGCCCGTAACGTGAACATGGCTCCAATAATCGAGCCATGTTGTTAATGTATCATCAGAATGTGGTGTTTGCTGTGTCAAGGTAAGTTCATCAATTTAGCAACAAGTCTATATACAGTATCACGTAATGCATGACGATGAACAATTTGATCGACCACACCATGATCAAGCAAATATTCAGCACGTTGGAATGGTTCTTCTAACTTTTCACGAACTGTTTGCTCAATTACGCGCTTACCTGCAAATCCAATCATCGCTTTAGGTTCAGCAATATGTACATCGCCTAACATCGCGAGTGAAGCGGTTACACCACCATAGACAGGATGTGTCAATACAACCAAATACGGAAGACGTGCATCTTTCATTCGCTGAATCGCTGCTGAAGTACGTGCCATTTGCATCAAAGACAACATACCCTCTTGCATACGAGCACCACCCGATGCAGCAAAACAGATTAAAGGTTGACGCAATTCAATTGCTCGTTCAGCCGCTTGGACAAAACGATCACCTACGACTGTCCCCATTGAGCCACCCATGAAGTCAAACTCAAAAGCACATGCGATAAGGTCTAAACCTTTAAGTGAACCTTGCATCACAACCAAAGCTTCTGTTTCACCTGTTTTATCTTGAGCTTCGCGCATACGCTCAGGATAAGGTTTACTGTCCACAAATTTTAATGGGTCTTTAGCCGCAAACTCTTGTCCCAACTCTGCATTAACTTGATCAAAAAACCAGTTTAAGCGATCACGGGCACGCATACGTAAGTGTTCGTCACACTGAGGACAAACATAAGCATTGAAAGACATTGCTGTACGTGTCACCAATGCATGACACTCTGGGCATTCAATCGTAGGCTCAGTAAAAGTTGCTTTGAATGTCTGCTGCTCAGTAGCAACTTGGATACCAGGGACTTGACGCTCAATCCAAGGCGTTGAAGGGCTAAGAACCTTCCCTGTTGTTAACTCTTGACTCATACTAACTCATCGAGCGCAGCTCGAAGCTCCTTCACTTTATTTACCGTCTCTTGCACAGCATCATCTGCTGGCAATGTCGCAAAAGATTTAACGAAAGCACTACCGACAATCACGGCATCAGCAACTTGACCCATTGCTTTTGCAGATGCAGCATCGCTAATACCAAATCCAACACCAACTGGTACATTGGTCATGGTTTTGATTTTTGCAATACGAGCTGCAGCTTCTGAGGTATCTAATGTTGCTGCACCTGTCACACCTTTTAATGACACATAGTAAACAAAACCACTCGCATGATTCACCACATGCTGAATACGCTTATCAGTTGATGTTGGTGCTAATAAGAAAATTTGATCCATCTCATTTTGTTTTAAGACTTCACCAAACTGCTTAGATTCCTCAGGTGGAAGATCCACAAGAAGTACACCATCAACACCACAATCTTTTGCATATGCAACAAATTTTTCATAACCAATCACTTCAACAGGATTCAAATATCCCATTAAAACAACAGGTGTGGTTTGATCTTTTTCACGAAAGGCTTTGACCATATCCAACGCATCTAGTGTATTGGTTCCACCTGCCAATGCACGCTCAGCAGCTAGTGCAATGACTGGACCATCGGCCATCGGATCTGAGAATGGTAAACCTAACTCAATAACGTCGACGCCAGCTTCAACCATTTGGTGAAGTAATGGAACAGTTACCTGTGGATGCGGATCACCTGCCATAACATAAGAAACAAGCGCTTTACGTTGCTGAGATTTAAGCTGTTCAAAACGAGTGGCAAGACGTGACATAGGATTATGCTTTCCTTGATTTATATAAATTGAGGAGTTGTTTGTAGACATACAAAAACACTGCATTGTAACGCTATTTTTTGCTCATTGAACAGGTTTTGACGTGATTGCAACGTGAATATTACTACTTACAACAGCCCTGACACATTTATCTATATTTTGGCTGAATTCTCAATGATCAAAGATTCCTAATTTTCAAGAAAACCACCTGCATTTTAGAAATCACCAAAGCTCCTTTATACTAGGCGCAATTTTTAAATATTCTTTTATTTTTTATGTCTGCCTACTCTCAGGAAAAAGTGCAAAGCAATGCGCTTGCTTTGTTACCTTTATTGGTATTTTTGATCATCTTTCTCGGGAGTGGTCTCTATCATTCAATGATTGGGACAGAATTTGCCTTTTATCAAATTAAAGCGCCAGTAGCAGCAATCCCTGCCATCATTTTAGCTTTACTGCTATACAAACAGAAACTCAACACAGCCATCGAAGAGTTTCTTCAAGGCGCAAGTCATCCGAACCTTATTTTAATGTTCATGGTATTCATGTTGGCTGGAGCTTTTGCAAGTGTATCAAGTGCCATTGGAAGCGTTGATGCCACAGTTCAATTAGGTTTGTCATTGATTTCAGCTGAATTCGTATTACCCATGCTGTTTATCATTTCAGCCTTTATTGCTACTGCTATGGGTACTTCTATGGGTACCATTGCTGCTTGTGCACCGATTGCTTTTGGTTTTACTCAGGCGACTGACATTTTACCAATTTATGCGATTGGGGCTGTCGTTGGTGGTGCAATGTTTGGTGACAATCTGTCCATGATCTCTGATACAACGATTGCTGCCACAAGAAGTCAAAACGTCGAACTTCGAGATAAATTTAGAGTCAACGTTTGGATTGCTTTGCCTGCTGCCATCATGACCTTGATTGCTTATGTACTACTCAGCCAACAAGCGGAATCAATTCAATCAAAAGCTTATGATTTATGGTTGATTTTGCCTTATCTAGCGGTCTTTTTTCTAGCATTCAGCCGATTACATGTACTTGCAGTTTTAATGATTGGAGTGGTGCTATCTGGAATCATCGGTCTGATTGAAAAGCCTGAATTTGATTTATTGAAATTAAATTCTTCTATTTATGATGGCTTCGTGGGAATGTTTGAAGTTGCACTACTATCAATGTTACTTGGCGGTCTGTCAGCTTTGATGCAAAAAGAAGGTGGTTTACAGTGGTTAATCGAAAAAATTTATCGTATCACCCGTCTATTTAAATTTGGTCGTCAGCGTGCTGGGGAATTGGGCATTAGTTTTCTTGTGGTCTTCTCCAATTTGTTTGTTGCGAATAATACAGTTGCGATCATTTTATCAGGCGATATGGCTCGTGAAGTGGCTAAAGAATATGGCGTTGATCCGAAACGTAGCGCCGCACTGTTAGATATTTTTTCTTGCGTGATTCAAGGCATTATTCCCTACGGTGCACAATTGCTTTTGGCTTGCTCAATTGCAAAGCTCTCGCCAGTCGAGTTAATTGGACATATTTACTATTGCTGGATTCTTGCCGTATTTGCGATTTTAGCGATCTTGTTTAATTATCCACGATTAAAAACATCTTAAACATTTGCAAAGTCTCTTTAGTTTTGTTTTTAAAATTAAAGAGACTTTAAAAACTGTTTCGGTGTCACGCCAGTCCACCGTTTAAAAGCACGTCCAAATGCACTTTGATCAGCATAATTTAGTCGTTCAGCAATTTCAGAAAGGGATTTTCCTTGCTGCAAATACAACTTACTTTGTTCTAAACGATATTGATCTAAAACATCCTGAAAGTTAAGTTGATAAGCTTTTAGTTGACGTTGCAAAGTTCGCTCAGAACAATGCAAACGTTTAGCTACATAGCTTTGCAAGACCTCTTCTTGTTGAGCCAATCCCTGCTCGATATAAGTTTGTATTTTTTGTCTAAATTGTTGTTGCTGTAACTCAGAAGAAGTCACACTATTTAAAGATTGTTGTGCCTGTGTGGATAGCACATGATTAAGTTGTTGATCTCCTGCAATACTTTTCGCTTTTAAAATTTGATTTGAAAATCGAATGGCATATTGCCCTGCTTGCACATGAATAGGACATCCATAAAACTTTTCATAATGATACAACGCCGTATGAGGAAGATAACCAAACTGTATTTTTTGAGGTGGAACAAGTGCATCTTGTACGATGGATTGTGCAATTTTAAAGATCAATGCCAAATTCAGTTCATACATCTCACGATAGTCACTAAACGATGCTCCCCAAACAATTTGGATGTACTCGGCAAACTGTTGCACGCTCAATTGTTCTAGATTTGTTTGCTTAAAAACCAAAGAATAATATCGTTGTAAGAGTTGCAATGCTTGTTGTAAGTCTAAACTGGTTGAAGCCAAATATCCCATTAGCCCTAAATCTTGCAAGTTAGCATGTTCAGCCAAAACAAGTGTAATGGGCCGCGAAAAATAACTTTGTGCTGCTTGTAGAAGTACAACATATCGTTCTACATCAAAATCTTGCTCATCAGGATGTTCTAAACAATTTTGAAATGTTAACCATAATTCTTGTTCCACAACTTTAGACAAATCGACTTGCTCTTGTTGAAGAACACGATTAAACAATCGCAAATATCCAATTATAATTTTAACTGACATATACCAATCTCATCCTGATATGTCGTTATTTGTATAAAACTTGGCTGTAACTGTCAAAACATTTCATCGGACTTTTTCCATACTGAGTACATGAAAAAGAAAAAGGAAGAGCAAAGATGAATGCACATGTTTCCTATCAAGTTGATCCAATTGTAAGAACAAAACTAGATTTTCACCTTAATGAAGCACCACGCTTCTGGTTTGGTGGTGATCCATTCCGTACTCGTATGTTCGATGCATTGAGTCTGACATTCCCAGATGGGGAGCGCTATTTCATCGAGTCTGTTCGTTTGTTTCGTGACAAAATCACAGATCCTGACTTGCAAGCACGTGTTGCTGACTTTATTCGTCAAGAAGCACAACACGGTATTGCCCATGACAAAATGAATCAAGTCATGAAAGAGCAAGGTATGCCTGTTGATCAGTTCACTGATCGTTTGAAGAAAATTTTTAAATTTGAACTCAAATATCGTTCGCCACAGTACAACATTGCGATGACTGCTGCAGCGGAACATTTGACGGCGCTCATGGCAGATACTTTCTACAGTAAAAAGGAAACTCTTGCGGATGCTGATCCCTTTGTTCGAGCGCTATTTGCTTGGCATGCGATCGAGGAAATGGAGCACCGTGATGTTGCTTTTGATGTCATGAAAGAAGTGGGCGATGTATCTGAGTTCACACGTCGCTCAGCTTTAGTACTCACTACAGTTCTGATGTTTGGTTTTACGATGTATCGTACCGATGTCATGCTGAAAAAAGATGGTTTTAATTTAAAACAACGCCTAGATTTAGCACTTAAAGGTTTACCTTGGTTCTTTGGTCGAAAAGGTATTTTGACTTCTAAACGTGAACAATACAGCGATTGGTTTAAAAAAGATTTCCACCCAAATCAACATCCAGTTATTCGCCAATATGATGTTTGGATTGATACGTTAGCCAAGACCAATGATCCAATTGCTGCGGGTGAAGCGTTCTGGCAAGCAGGGCTTTAGTTCTATTTAAATAAAAATACCTTTAATGCTCCACCGCTATGCGGTGGAGCGGGGGAAACGTATTCTTCCTATGAGTTACTCACAGCTATACAACACCTTCAGGCACTCCAGTTCCACCTGCTAACTTGCTAATTTTCCAACGCTTAACATCATGATATTCAAATTTAATTTCATAATCAAAGTTTGAATCTATTACCAATAGAAATATACCTTTAGTTTTATCAAATGCCGCAAGTAATTCTTGTCCTTTCACATTTATACTATGAAAAAAATCTTTATGCTTCAAAACATCTATTATTTCGATTCCAGTTTCAAACACAAATGATGCTTTCGTTTCTGCGACTGAATTACTATAGGAAAATCTTAAATATGCTTTTTTCCAATGCGGTTCAATATCGATCATGAGAGTTATAAATTTTTTCGCAATTTCAATAACTAATGTGTTTGCATGATTATCAACCATCAATTCATCCTTCTAATATAAATTTGCTAAGAAGCATTATTTTTCCCTTTTTATCCGCTATGCAATGGAATTCTCTAGAGTAATATACCTCATTGTTAATATGAAAAGAGAGGCGCATATTTATAACCATCACCACTTCGCATAATGCTGTTCTAATAAACCATATTCATTATGTAATGAAACTAATTCGACTTGGTCATGTGCAATCGTACCGCTGACTTTGGCTTGCCATTGATTAAACTGGCTGCCGATCAAACGCAGATTAATATTTTCAAAACGACACCACCCTGTTTCAACAAGTAGATTGAGACGTTGATCTAAAGAACGAATTGACCATGTTGTTTCGTTTTGCTGTTCAAATAAAACATCATTAAGCGGATAGAGACGACCATTAACCCACAAAGCATTTTCATTGCCAAAACTTTCGTTCACACCTGAGGCTAAATTTAAACCGATCCGTCGCTCTTGTTGATCTCTAAATTGACACGACAACCAAAACCAAGCAGTTTCTGGGCGAAGAAAACCACAAGTATCATCTAAAGCTGCTAGGCTTTGTTCATTAAAGTCGATGCGTTGCTGATCAGGACTAATAAAAAAACCTTCAACAGCTAAAGTGGTTTGCTTCTGTGTATATGTCCATCCATTAATACCTGTCGGTGAACACATACTCAAAGCGTCAGTTCCTGCACAAAAAATCCGCGCTTTCAACTGTGTTTCGCCATGTTTAGTCACTTGAATATAACGCACACCATTCGCATGTTGCATATCAAATTGGTAGGCAGACTTTTTAAAAAAACTTTGACTAAACAAAGGCTGTTCGTCTAGTTGTGTTTTTAAAGCCAAAGGCTGTATCGCATTCCACTCAATGACTTTTTGCGCAAGATGATCATACACATAATAAAAAGCATGCCCTGCCCATGACAAATCAACAATCGCAATCCCGATGCTAAAATGCTCATGTTGTAATCCACAGAATTTAAACTTCTTATATTTAAGCTGTTTTCGCCAACCTTTTAATACCTGACCATAAGGGGTTTTATAAATATAGTCATCTAAATTAATACGTGACGGAACGTGTTCGAAACGCCCATAACGAGGTTGACCATTTGTTTGTATCAAATCCATTGTCGATTTCCATGATTGCGTCATTGCATCTATTGCCGTCATAAAGTCCAAGCTCTATGCTTTCTCAAGCATTATCTCGAACCATCAAAATTACTCAAATAAGTTCAGACTCATGCGAGTGAGCAGCAAGATGTATTTTAGCTTAATATTTCATCAAATATTCATACTCAAGTTTTATTTTAAAAAACAATCTTATACCACTCGATCAAAAAACATGACTCTACATCCATTATTAAAAGTCAACGCGTTGGGATTCATAGTATTAGCACTGACAGCATGTAACGACAACGATGATCAAAATAGTTCTGCAACCCAACCAGAACGACAAAATCAAAGTATTAATATTTTAGCTTTCAATGATTTTCACGGTAATTTGGAACCACCAAAACGTTTTATTGAGGCTGAAGACCCCACTGACACGAATAAATCGGTACGAATTCCTGTAGGTGGTGTCAGTTATTTCGCAGATGCAATAAATAAACTCCGTGCTCAATATCCTAACAATGCCGTGGTATCTGCGGGTGATTTAATTAGTGCCTCACCACTTACCTCATCCCTATTCTTGGATGAACCGACCATTGAAACCATGAATGAAATCAAAATTGATTTTAACGCGGTTGGTAATCATGAATTTGATCGTGGAACTGATGAATTACGTCGTTTGCAAAATGGTGGTTGTCAGCAATATACCACCACTAAACCTTGCCAAATTAATAAAGATTTCGCTGGTGCAAAATTTAACTTTTTAGCAGCAAATGTCTCTTTGAAAGCTGATCCCAAAAGAACACTATTTCCTGCATATAAAATTAAGCGCTATGGCAATATCCCTGTTGCGTTTATTGGTTTGACTTTAGAAGCAACACCAACAATTGTCTCAGCGGCAGGTATCAAAGATGTTGATTTTCATGATGAAGCCGAGACTGTCAATTCACTTATACCTGAGTTAAAAAAGCAAGGGGTTGAAGCAATTGTTGTGGTGGTACATGAAGGTGTAGCGCCAAGTACTAAATTTAATGCGAAAACCTGCGCGGGATTAAGTGGACCTTTGACTGGAATATTAGATCGTTTAGATACAGCGGTTGATGTCGTGGTTTCAGGACACACCCACCAGTCTTATATCTGTGACTATTCAACCTTAAACCCACAAAAGCCATTTCTATTGACCTCAGCAGGACAATACGGCACAGCAATTACCAACATTAAACTTGAGCTCGATGGTAAAACTGGGGATGTCATCAAGAAAGATGCTCAACAAGTACCAATTCAAAGCGAAGCATATACGTCTGGAACGACTACGGTTAACTTGACTAACTTATATGAAAAATTTAACAAGACACCAAGTATCGAAGCGATTCTGGATAAATATCGTCAAGCTGTAACTACAATTTCTGCACGTATCGTAGGCACTACGACCACAGTCATTAATCGAAATGCAGCTGAAAGTGGTGAAACCGCTTTAGGTAATTTAATTGCAGATGCCCAACAGGCAGCAGCTTTAACTGCAAGCAATCAAGGCTCTGATTTCACATTAATGAATCCAGGTGGAGTACGTGCTGACCTTCAAACCAACAGTAATAATCAAATCACTTTTGGAGATGTATTTGCAGTACAACCTTTTGGTAATTCGATTGTCACTTTAAGTCTGACTGGCCAACAAATCCGTGAACTATTAGAACAACAATGGTCTGGGGCTAATGCTGATCGACCGCGCATATTACAGCCGTCTAAAGAGCTGAGTTATGCATATAAAAAAGATGCAACTGCTGTCCCACGTGCTACTCAAATTATGATTTCTGGGCAGGCTTTAATGGATAGCAAATCTTATCGAGTCACCGTAAATAGTTTTATTGCAGATGGTGGCGATAACTTTACTGTACTCACAAAAGGAACCAATCGTGTAGGTGGTGGACAAGACATTGATGCATTAGAAAAATACATCAACCAAAATTCACCTGTTCAAGCACCTGAAACCAACCGTATTAAAGTTATTCAGTAGTTCACATAAAAAAATGGGGAAGCTTTCGCCTCCCCATTTTTTTATGATATTTAATCAATTGGAAGATAAGTATTTTGCCAAGTTATCGGCTTAAACAGACCTTTCACTAAATGCACATACCGCCCTGCAACATGATCGATTGGGATACAATCATCCACCTCAATAACACGGTCAGTATGTGGTTTACCCCACTCTGGTGGAATCAACTGCTTCGCAATCTGTTTAGCTTGAGTATTATTTTTAGCAACCACCAAGTGATAACGATGTAACTCGCCAAATTGATTTGCTGAATATCCGCCGAGATTGATCAAATATAACTTTTGCTCGTCTACTGCTGGGGCAGCAAGCGCGAAGTGAATTTGATAATCTATGCCTTGCGTCTGAACTCCAGAAAACTGAGCCCAAGCGTCAATATGTAAACCCTTAAACTCACCAAACCAAGCTTGCTTCAGTTGAGGAATGATCTCCTGCACATCATCACCGATTGCCATAACCACATCATGGACTTCGGTTATGGCTTTAGCATGTCGACCACCCAACATCACCATAAACAAACTTGGCATGAGGTTGACTTACATTTCAACCATTTCGACGCCATCAATACGGGCTACCGTCATTAAATCTTTATCACCACGACCTGAAACAGTCGCAATGATGATTTGATCTTTTGACATTGTTGGTGCCAGTTTAGTGACATACGCCATCGCATGTGAACTTTCTAAAGCAGGAATAATCCCTTCAATTTTGGTGAGATCACGGAAACCTTGCAGAGCTTCATCATCCTTAATCGGAACATATTCAACGCGTTTCATATCTTTCAAGAAACTGTGTTCTGGTCCAACACCTGGATAATCCAAACCTGCGGAAATACTGTGTGTTTCAATGATCTGACCTTGTGCATCAGACATGAGGTAAGTACGGTTACCATGCAATACACCAACATGACCTGCATTCAATGGAGCAGAATGTTTACCTGTTTCAATACCGTAACCAGCAGCTTCAACGCCATACATTTTGACATCTTGATCATTCAGGAATGGATAGAACAAGCCCATCGCATTTGAACCACCACCGACACAAGCAACTAATGCATCAGGAAGACGACCCGCTTGCTCAAGGATTTGGCGACGCGCTTCGCGTCCAATAATCGACTGGAAATCACGTACAAGTTGTGGATATGGGTGTGGCCCTGCAACTGTACCAATTACGTAATATGTCGTATCGACATTAGTTACCCAATCACGCATCGCTTCATTTAATGCATCTTTTAAGGTTTTTGATCCGCTTTGCACTGGTACAACTTTTGCCCCAAGCAAACGCATACGATATACATTCATCGCTTGACGCTTTACGTCTTCAGCACCCATGTACACCACGCATTCCATACCCAAGCGAGCAGCGATTGTTGCGGTTGCTACACCATGTTGACCAGCACCTGTTTCAGCAATGATTCGTTTTTTGCCCGAAAGTTTTGCCAATAATGCCTGACCAATCGTGTTATTTACTTTGTGAGAGCCAGTATGGTTTAGGTCTTCACGTTTTAAGTAAATTTGCGCACCGCCGAGGTGCTGAGACCATCGCTCAGCATGATAAAGAGGACTAGGACGACCAACATAGTACGCAAGATCACGATCAAACTCAGCCAAAAACGTTTCATCATTTTTCATACGATTATAAAGATTTTCTAAATCTTCAAGCGCAGCCATCAGCGTTTCTGACACAAAACGTCCACCATGAATACCGAAATGCCCTTGAGCATCTGGAAACTGGGTGTAGTCAATCACATTATTTTGCTGATCCACGTTGGACTCCTTGCATAAATTTTTCAATGAGTTGTTGGTCTTTTATACCTTTTGCGGACTCTACGCCTCCGCTCACATCTACAGCAAAAGCAGCCGTAGTGTGTATAGCTTCACTCACATTTTCAGGGGTTAAACCGCCTGCCAAAATCAGTGGGATATCAAGTTGAGGAAATTGATTCCAATCGAAACAATGCCCCGTCCCACCTTTTAACTGAGGATGCCATGCATCTAAAAGTACTGCACTGGCTCCCGCAGCTTCATAACGTTGAATTTCAGTCACAACATCTAAATCAGGCTTAACTTGAATCGCTTTGTACCAACGGCGCTTACATTGCGCAGCAATTTGTTGGCATTGCTCAGGGGTTTCATCGCCATGTAGTTGTAATACATCTAAAGGAACTGAATCAAGCACCGTTTGGATTTCTTGTGCACTTGCATTGACAAATAAACCCACCAATTGCACATAGGGAGGAACGAGATTCGCAAGTTCCTGTGCATTTTTAATAGTGACATGCCTTGGACTGGGAGGGAAAAAAACCAAACCAATTGCATCTGCGCCAGCACTTACTGCGGCTTGAATATCTTGTGCACGTGTGATGCCACAAATCTTGGCGCGAGTTCGGCTTTGAATTTGGCGCATAATAAGTCCAATTTTAGCATTAAAATTTGATTGCACCGCATTGTAATCCAATTTAACCAGCTTGGGGCAAAGTTCAGTCTGAAATGCGATTGTTTAAAAAACGTGAACACTTTATACTGCGCTCAATCTCGCAACAAGTCTAAAGCAAATTCTTTTGCTTATAGGGAAGTTGGTGCAAATCCAACACTGCCCTCGCAACGGTAACACCGAATTATTAATCTCAGCTCTAAGCCAAATCACTGCATCAGAATGATGTGGGAAGATGATTAATAGCATCACGATTGTGATGATATAGTGAAGTCCGGAGACCTGCTTGTTGTTTACTTCCACGTTAACATTCACGATGGGTGAATGTATGGAGCGACATCATGTCTACACATTTAAAACCGGCACATTTGGCTGGGGCTATCGCTATTGCGATGGGGTTAAGTTCAACTGCTTTTGCTCAAACCGTATCAACCAATAAAACTGCATCACTCGATACGATCGTGGTCACAGCAACACGTACAGAACAAAAAATTAGTGATGTCCCTGCCCGTATCAACATCATAGAACCGAAGATTCTTGAGCAATCTCCAATTGCATCATTACCGCAATTATTACAAACAGATGCCTCAATCAATATGGTTCAAAGCGGTGGTTACGGACAAGCAGCCTCAATCTTTTTACGAGGCACTAATTCAAATCACACACTACTATTAAGAGATGGTGTTCGCCTTAACTCAAATACATCTGGCGCAGCTTCACTTCCATTTATTGATACCACTGACATCAAACAAATTGAAGTATTAAAAGGTCCAGCATCTGTTCTATACGGTGCGGATGCTATTGGCGGTGTAGTGCAACTCATCTCAAAAACACCTGAAAAAACCTCAGCTTTTGTAACAGGTGAGATCGGTGAAAATAAAACTTATAAATCTGTAATTGGTGCAGACCTAGCAGAAAATGGGTTTTATGCACAACTGCGTGGTCAACGTTTAGAAACTGATGGTACACCTGTCACTGATGCTAAAAACTCGAAGAAAGCGAGTTTTGATCAAAAAGGCTATAGTGCAAAAATTGGTGTAGAACAAGAAAACTATGCTGCTTCTGTTGATTATAGTGAAAATGAAGGCTACAGCGACTACGACAATTATGGCAATTTAGTTTCTCAAGACTTTAAAAATGAAGCGATTAACCTAAAAGCGCGTGCCAATATTCTAGAGAACTTAGCTGTACATGCACGACTATCACAGTATAAAGACGACCTAAATCAAAATAATTCTCCTGACTACGTATATAGCACGACTCAAGAGGCAGAACTCTATACCAAATGGCAATTCACACCTGCACAAAACATTTTATTGGGTTCAACCTTTAAAGACATTAAAGGTGATGTGTACTCTAAAAATCTTTGGGGTGGAGAAGACGTAAAATACAAAGAATCTATCGATACAGTTGGTTATTTTCTTCAGCATCAATATCAACAAGATGGCATAGAAACTCAAGTTGGTGTTCGTGTTGAAGATAACGATAAGTTTGGTACACATACTGTAGGTCAAGGTGCGATCAGATACCAAGTATTACCACTAACAAGTATTTATGCAAATATTGGCTCTGCATTCCGCGCGCCAACTACAAATGATCTGTATGCGATGTCTTGGGGCGCCAATCCTGACCTAAAACCAGAAGAAAGTTTTTCTTATGAAATTGGTGTAGACCAAAAGCTAAACTATGGTATTGATTTGGGGTTATCGGTTTACCGTAACAAAGTGGATAATTTAATTAGCTTCCAAGCAGGCAAACTTATTAATGTTAACAAAGCAACGTTTACAGGTGGCGAAGCATCATTTAAGTGGCAACAAGATGAGTTGTTTTTAAATACAACATATGCCTATGTTCAAGCCAAAGATGATGAAACAAATAAAGAGTTAAATCGTCGTCCGAAACAAAGCTTAACTTTAACCACTGGTTGGGATGATGGAATCTACGGTATTTCAGCATCTATCGTTGCGAAATCTAAATCTAAAGATTTTGCCGACTGGCCTTCAACCACCCCAACCACAACACCAGGTTACGTAACTACTAATGTCAATGCATATTGGCAACCAACGCCAATGATCAAAATCTTCACTAATCTCGAAAACATCGGTGATGTGAACTACAAAACCGCTTATAACGGTGGTGGTGTTTACTACATTAATGGTGGTCGTCTAGCTTCAGCGGGCGTTACGTTCCGTTATTAATCGCGCAATAATATCCTAAAAATATTTTATTAACTCCATTTTCGGGGTAATGTTTTGACCGACATTATCCCCTTTTTATTGGTAGGACAGTTTGATGGGACATCGTTTAAGTAAGATCTATACTCGCACTGGCGACTCAGGTACAACAGGGCTTGGAGATGGTTCACGTGTGGCTAAAGATGATTTGCGTATTACAGCCTTAGGTGATGTTGATGAACTGAATGCAACGATAGGTGTACTTCGTGCTCAGATCACAGCTAGCCAAATAGAAAGCAAAGCCCAATGGGACAAAAGCTTAAGTCTTATTCAACACTGGCTATTCGATTTAGGCGGTGAGGTTTGTATTCCAAACTATCATTTACTCCAACCGATTTGTATTGAATTCCTTGAAAATGAAATTGATCAAATGAACGAATCGCTGCCGATGCTCAAAGAGTTTATTTTACCTTCAGGTAGTCTGGCATGTAGCTATGCACATCAGGCACGTGCTGTATGTCGTCGTGCTGAACGTGCATTAATGTCAGTACACAGTCGTGATCAAAATATTCAAGCAACGGCTTTACAGCTATTGAATCGTCTATCAGACTGGTTATTTGTTGCTTCCCGTGCTTTGCAACGTGCAGAAGGCGGTAGCGAAGTACTCTGGCAAAAGAACATTAATGACAGCATTGAACAAGCATAATTATTTCTAAGGTGAGTCGAAATGCGAATCATTGGTCATCGTGGTGCACGAGGCGAAGCCCCTGAAAATACACTAGGTGGATTTCGCTATCTACATGGACTGGGGATACGTGCAGTCGAGTTTGACGTACGTCAACTCAAAGATGGGCAACTGGTAGTTATTCATGATGATGATTTTGTGCGTACCACAGGTCGAGCACAACATGTTGAAAGCTGCGATTTATCTGAAGCTCAACAATTCGATCATCGCCATCAATGGCAGCATTGGACATTTGAAGAATACACCCCAAGTTTGCCACATGTATTAGAATGCCTAACAGATTTTGACCACATCGAAGTGGAAATCAAAGCAGTCGCGGATGAAGCTGCTGCCGAACGCCTGATCGAGCAATTACATCATGATTTAAAAGGTTTTGAGACTTCAGCAACGATCACTAGCTTTGATGTCAAAATTTTAGCTGCCTTACAACACATTCGTAGTCACTATAAACGCGGTTTGTTGGTTGAAATCCCGATTGGTGAATATGCCATTGAACTTGCTCAACAATATGAATGTCAGCAAATAGGTTGGAAAGACCAGCTTGCCACTGATGAGATCATCAAACTCACCCAGCATGCGAATTTGAAAACCAGTGTTTGGACTGTAAATGACATTGATCGAGCAAAACATCTTCAACAACTCGGTATAGAGGGGTTGATTACAGATGTCCCTAAACTCATGCTGCAACACCTCAAGCTGTAAAAAAAGACGACTTATGTCGTCTTTATCTTTGCCGTTGGGCTTGAATTAGGCGCTGACCTTTTTCATCTAACAAATATAAATTCGTCCCATCAAACTGAAACTTTTTCACACGCTGCATGGAGTCCATTAAATCAGCTTCTTGTGCCAAAGCCTTGTCACAACTATTATGTCCAGCCATCACATCAAAATCTAATCTGTGTTGCGCAAAGTTATACGTATAACGACCATATAGGTTATTACACCCTGTATGACCAGAGACTAGGTTTGTTGCAGAATTAAGAGCGAAATTTGGATATTGATTAAAGAATAATGCCCTTTTGTTATGAATGTGAGTAATTTGCCATGTTACATCTTGCACACCATCTGTACTCTTACGAACTTGTAGCGTTGGAAGTTGATTCACACGTTTTGGCTGCAAGGTTTTAGACTGGGTCGTTTGTGGTTGGCTTTGACAAGCCGAAATCACAAGAGCTGTCGATATGATTAAACTTTTGTTAAAAAATGCCTTCAAATAAGAAATGATATTTTTCACGGTAATTTGCTCAGACATTGATTTAGTTCACCTTTTAATTCATTGACCATATTAACAAATGAATTCTGTTACTGTTCTTTCGATACAACTGTACAATAATACTAGTGCTTATGAATCTGGGCATGCTAATATCAGTGATAAAATAGCAATATATCGTCATGATTGGTTTTGCTATCTCGTTTAGTTTTATTATCTTGTGCAAACAAGATTATTAGGAGCGCTGACGGATATGAATTCCGCCCCACTCAAGAAAGCACCCATTAATTGGATTGCAATTTTTGCATTGGTATTTTTACCAATCGTTGCGCTAATTACGGTTCCAATCTATAGCTACCATCATGACTTCAGTATGGGCGCATGGATTAGCATGTTCTTTTTACTGGCTGTAAGCAGTTTAGGTATTACCGCTGGCTACCACCGTTTATGGGCACACCGTGCTTATGAAGCAGCTTTACCTCTTAAAATCTTACTGATGATTGCTGGTACTTTTGCGGTTCAAAACAGTATTTTGTTTTGGGCTTCAGGTCACCGTACTCATCACCGCCATGTTGATGATGTCGATCAAGATCCTTATTCGATTAATAACGGTTTTTGGTATGCACACATGGGTTGGATGTTACGCAACTACCCTGCGGCTGAACCAAACTATAAAAATGCACCTGACTTGTTAAATGACAAGCTCGTCATGTTCCAACATAAATATTATGTTCCATTAGTGATTGCAGTGCATGCAGGTCTTCTATTACCAATCGGTTGGCTTGTTGGCGATGTTTGGGGCGTATTACTACTTGGTGGTTTAATTCGTTTATTCATTAGCCATCACGTTACCTTCTTTATCAACTCGCTTTGTCATATGTGGGGTAAACGTCCATATACTGACGAAAACACAGCACGTGACAATTTCATTTTAGCGATTCTCACTTGGGGTGAGGGTTACCATAATTATCACCATATTTTCCAATACGATTACCGTAACGGCGTGAAATGGTGGCAATATGATCCAACTAAATGGTTAATTTGGACAAGCTCTAAACTTGGTTTAGCCAAAAACTTACGCCGCATTCCTAGCTTCAACATCCAAAAAGCTGAACTTGCGATGAAGTTTAAGTATGCTGAACAAGACCTTGCGATTTATGGTCATGATGTCAATACAGATATTGCTCAGATGAAACAACGTATTGCTCAAGAATATGAAGCATTTACCAATACCTTAAATGATTGGGCTAAATTGAAAGAGCAAGAACTTCAAACTAAAAAAGCGGCTATGGCTGAAAAGATTCATCAAATGGATCATAAGCTTAAAGTTGATTTCCAATTGCTTGAACATCGTCTTGCTCATCACCGTGAATGCTTAGAAACTTTAGTTCGAAATATTAAAAAAGCACCTGTTTCAGAGTAATCAATTTACTCAATCAAAATGGTCTCTCAATGAGGCCATTTTTTATGCCTATAAGCATTCGCCTATTCAAACCTATATTTGATATAGTGATTACTCAACCCATCTCTTGACCTTATTTTTATGCAATTTAATCCCCGTTACAATTCACTGAATCCTAAGCTCTATCACCAGCAACAACCAAGCCCTTTACGTGGTGCAAAAGCAGGTCACTTTAATGAGGCCCTGGCAGATGAATTACTTTGGAATGCAGATGATAAATCTAACTGGGTTGAAATTTGCAGCGGTCAAAAAACCTTTACCGACTTCCCACCTTTAGCCATGGTTTATGCGGGTCATCAGTTTGGTCAATGGGCTGGACAATTGGGTGATGGCCGAGGATTATTGATCGGACAAATACTCAACAAGCATGGCGAAACTATCGATTTACACTTAAAAGGTGCTGGGTCTACTCCCTACTCACGTATGGGTGATGGTCGTGCTGTTCTTCGCTCGGTAATTCGAGAGTATCTTGCGGGTCATGCACTCAATGCACTTGGTGTAGCTTCAAGTCATGCGGTAGGTTTCACTACCTCTACGCAAGGCGTACAACGTGAAACTTTAGAGCTTGGTGCGATGTTATTACGCACTTCGGATTGTCATATTCGTCTCGGTCATTTTGAATGGATCAATCAATACGCACCTGAATTATTAACCGAGTTCACTGAAAAATGTATCGAATGGCATTATCCAGAATGCCTACAATCAGAGAATCCAATACTCGCATTTGCTCAAAGCGTGATTGAGCGTACTGCAATCATGATCGCGAAATGGCAATTGGTGGGCTTTGCTCATGGTGTGATGAATACTGATAATCTCAATATCACAGGTTCAACTTTAGATTTCGGTCCATATGGGTTTATGGAACGTTTCCGTCCGAATTGGATCAATAACCACTCAGATTATCAGGGGCGTTATACCTATCAGAATCAACCAAGCATTGGACACTGGAATCTGTGGACGTGGTTAAATAATCTGATTCCGCTAGCCAAACCTGAACAAAAAGAACAGTTCAAACTCGATTTGGCAAAATGTTTAGAACAGTTTGAGCCAGCTTTTTTAGCGCATTATGGTCAAGGCTTGTGCCAAAAAATGGGACTGCCACATTTCCATAAAGACAGCTTGGATTGCAGTTTTGCATTCTTACGAATATTACAAACAGAACAACTGGACTATACGCAAAGTTTTATTCGCCTTCAGGATAAGCAATATAAAGCTCTTCGTGATGATTGTTTAGATATCCGTCAGTTTGATAGCTTTCTCCAACAGTATCAAACAATTCGAGAACATCAGGATACGGATGAATTAGATGCTGTAATGAAACAAGTGAATCCTCAATACATTTTGCGTAATCACATGGCTCAAAAAGCCATTGAACAAGCGGAACGTGGAGACTTTAGTGAAGTTGATCGTTTATTCAAGTTGCTAAATCAACCCTACACACGACAACTAGACTTAGAAACTGAACAAGATACTGCCCCACTTCCAAGTGATGTACCTGAAATATCAGTAAGTTGTTCATCATAGAAGATATTGTATGAAATTAGGGCTGGCTATTGGATTTGCATTACTGGTTATTTTGTTAGGATTAGCTTTTTATAAATATGAAAAGTTTATTCCTAGCTTAGCTCCTGTTCATCCAGCCCTTTCAGCTCAAGAAATACAAGAGATTAATAAGACTAAGCCTGTAACCACAATTGAAGTTTTTAAACAACAAAGGCAACTAAAACTCAAACACCATGATCAAGTCATTCGAAGCTATCCGATCCGCTTAGGTTTTAATCCAGTTGGGCATAAACAATTTGAAGGTGACGGTAAAACACCAGAAGGCACTTATACAATCGACTGGCGCAATCTTCAAAGTGCTTATTATAAATCTTTGCATATCTCCTATCCAAATGCGAATGATCTCGCTTATGCAAAGCAAAGGCAAAAGTCAGCGGGCAGTGATGTGATGATTCATGGCACAGTCCCTACTCCTGCAATATCATTCCCTGCGAGTGCCACTTACATGCCTCGTAAAGACTGGACTTTAGGATGTATTGCTGTGACAAATGCTGATATGGATGAAATTTGGCAACTTGTTAAAAATGGCACACAAATTATTATTCATCCATAATTGAATCAAACCTATTGAAGCTGTGTTAGGGATAAGTATTGTGATTAAACTGGACAAGGCTTAGTCACAGCATAAGTTCATCATCTAGATTTATATCCCCCAGCACTTAAAATATCAGCATAAGCTTTTGTAAATTAATAAAATACACTTAATACTAGACCGTTGATTGCTTCTATAAGTACTTTACCAGTAGATTATTTCTGCAAAATCATTATCAAACTATCCACATTTTCTGTGGATAATACTGTGGTTATCCACAGGATAAAATTAAAGGCTCATTTTTCTTATTAGATTTATCTCTTTGTGAAAAAATTCTCCACATCCGAACACCCTAACAAAGTTATGTAAACAATAAGCTCTCAATGAAATTCGTTGTTAGTCTTTTAAGTCTTAGGCCTAAGATAGTAAAATTTGTATAAAATTCGAACAGCACAATATAATCTCTTCCCAAGATTTGGTGATTTTAAATTTTGGATCAGCACTCTGCTTTAGTGACTAGAATTCATGGTGAATTTAGCATATACATTCAAATTGAAATGAAACATAGCGACTTGGGTTTAAAACAATAAACTACACATGATTAGGATTAGTTTTCAGATGCCTTTCAACACACTTACCAAAATACTATTTGCTTTTGCACTTTCCAGTTCGTGTCTGCTGCATGCGGCACCTTCATTTGATGAAGATACACAAATCATTTCAAGATCTCCTCTTGGCGTTTGGATGCTAAAACAAGACTTAAACCAACCTAAACTCAACTGTGCTATTCGATTTATTTCTACTAAAGATACTGAAAACAGTTTTTCTATTTTTGGTGCTACAAAAAAAACTTCACATGCAACGATCCTATTTCAAGGTAAAAACATTCCTACCACGCATACACCAGAAGAAATGCGAGTCGAACTCAGACAGCAAGATTTAGCTGTGACACCCCTAAAAGCTCAACTTTTGCCAAGCTCAAGTACAGGTATGCTTGCAGTCAACACAGGAGATATTCAGCAAACGCTTAAATCCATGCGTGATCAAGAAAAGAACCTAGAGTTAAAATTGAACAATGCTACGATTTACACACTTGACTATGATGGTTTAGCTCAAGCACGAACAGCGATGCAGGATTGTCTCGCGGGTAAAGTGGTCAAAATAAAATCACTGAAACAAGCAACAGCTGAAATTCGCCCTGTTGGTAATTCAACAATCACAGGACAAGCATTCTACAAAGGTGCAATTCTTGCAAAAAAACAATATCCACCCAAAGGAACACAAGCTGTTGGTTTAATTTGGATGACAGATGAATTTAAAGCTTGGTATGAAAAAGTTAAACGTGATCAAAAGCTGCCAACTCATATTCCAGAATCTATTCTCAAACATTTCATGTCTACGCGTATCTTAGATGATCAAGGACGTTTTAAATTTACCAACTTACCTGCTGGTGAATACATTCTCATTGCAAATTTTTCTTATGAAAAAAATGTTAGCCATACTGAAGTCGTTGGGCGAACTGATGTTTATGTGGGGAATCAATATGTCGGCTCAAACGACCAAATTGCTCGCTGGAATTATATTGTGAAAGAAGGAACTTCTTTTGAGAAACCTGTGACCATCCCCAAAGATGGCGATACGATTAATGTAAGTTTAGATAAGTCACAAATCATGTGTTTTTTGGTGTGTTTCTAAAAAAAGAAAAGCTAGCCTTATGATCTACATAAGGCTAGCATAAAATTATTCAGGGTATTCAAAACGATAACCGACCCCATAAACAGCTTGTATCCACTCATGACGATTACCTGTGTCAGCAGCTTCTGTAATTTTGCGACGAAGGTTTTTGATATGACTATCAATCACTCTATCCGCGACATCAAAGCTGTCAGGATTGATGTGATCTAAAAGCTGCGCACGTGAATAGACTTGTCCTAAATGCTCTAAAAACAATTCTAATAAACGGAACTCTGTTGGCGTCAGCGTCAGTGCTTTTTGTTGATACCAAATCCGTTGCTGAGCTTTATCAATACGGAATAAATCATTCTGTTCAGGCTCAGCTTTTCGCTCTAAGCGACGTAACACGGCTTGCACTCGCGCAACTAACTCTTTCGGACTAAATGGCTTACAGATATAGTCATCAGCCCCCATATTCAGCCCCAACACACGATCGATTTCTTCAGTACGTGCAGTAACCATAATAATTGGTAAATCTGATTGCTCACGGACTTTACGACAAATCGTTAATCCATCCATACGTGGCACCATCAAATCTAAAATCATCAGGCTTGGTTTGCGTTGCTGAAATTGAGTATAAGCATCTTGACCATCATGAAACATGCTGACTTCAAAACCAGCAGCCTCTAAATAATCTCGAACCAACTGTGCCAGCTCTACTTCATCTTCAACCAACATAATATGTTTCATGGTCTACATCCTATACATCACATCCTCAGAAATAGAGGAATAAAAAGTTATTTGATTTGTTTTGGAAAAGTCAGAACACAACGCAAACCACCTAATGGTGAATGCTCAAATGTCAGTGAACCACCCAATGCTTGTGCCAATTTACAAGACAAAGCCAAGCCTAAACCCGTCCCTCCCGTACTCCGAGTACGAGAATCATCAACACGATAGAAACGCTCGCCTAAACGCGCTAACTGCTCATCATTCACACCAAATGGGCTGTCATCCACATACAATATCCACTGTTTAGCATTTTGTTGAGTATGAATCTGTATTTTCCCACCTTGTTCGGTATAGCGAACACTATTTCCGAACAAGTTAACAATGATTTGCTTAAATCGATCTCGGTCTAATGAAAGAATCGCTCCTTCGCCAGAAAGTGAGACTTCTAACTGATGCTGTTCAAAAGTTGATTTAAAGTTTTCAACTTCTTGCTGAATAATCTCCCAAGGATTTACATCAGCAAAATAACATTTGAGTTGTTGAGCATCAGCTTGAGCCAAATCAGCTAAATCTTGAGTTAATTTTTTCAAACTAGAGACTTGCAACATCATGGCATTTAGGTGCTCTGGTGTTGCCTTGCGAATCCCGTCCTGCATCGCTTCAATTTGTGCCTGTAATACAGCTAAAGGCGTTTTTAACTCATGCGAAGTATCAGCAACCCATTGACGACGTGACTCTTCATGTTGGTGCAAAATATCAGCCAAATGATTCAACTGATTAGATAAATCGCCTAATTCATCATTACGCTTAATCGCTACCTGGTGTTGATAGTTACCCTTGGTCAATTCTGAGGTCGCTTTTAATAAGCGCTGGATTGGCTTTTTAAAATAAGTTGCCATCAACAATGCTGCAACCAAACTCGACAATACAGTCAGCACATAAACCAAGAATAAATAACGTTTCTGATTACTAAAGAAATTAATACTTGAGGCATCATCTTGATCAAGTACAGGCTTTAAACCTAAATAACCCACTACTTGTTGCCCTACCATAATCGGACGGTAAGAGATTTGATCTGTTGCGGGTTCACCAACAACAAATTGATGTTTTGCATCATAAAGAGACAAGCGAGAACTCAGTCCCAACCGATCTGGAATCGAAACAAAACGTTTTTTTCCATTTTGAGTATCATCATTTTGCTTATTAGACTTTTGCTCAGAACTATCTTTTTTTAACTTAAATTGACTTGGACTTAATGGAAATTTTAAACCCTCAAATGGTTGATATTCCGACGGCAGATTTTGCTTGAGGATATTCAGCTCTTCGGTATTAAAAATTTGGCGATTTCTTATTTCCGCATTATTTTGCGATAAGCTTGGAGACATGCTTAATAAAGTATGTTCATTAAAGTATCTTTGCTGCAAAGCAATGTCATACTGACGACGCAACCACCACTGTGATAAACGATCATAGTCATCTGGTGCGGCAGTTCCTTCGATTTGTAAAATTTGCGCCTGAATCGCATTCCCCCAATCTTGATAAACGTTATATACATTCCCCAAATTGGCAATCAAACGATCTAACTTTTGCATTTCCACATCGGCAACATATCGAGCAAAGTTCTTTTGCATCGTCCAATGTAAAATCCCCAAACTAATCGTGGCGATCAACAAAGTTGTTAACAAGACGGTTAGGAATAAGCGTAAAGCTATAGGAATACGACGGATACTCAAATATATAGTCTCAACATGGATCTACCTTTTGATTGTAACCAACATGTCAGAAAAAAACTCTCCATTGTTTCTTCATCATTATTGTCTAATCTTTAATTCATCAATGAGCAAGTAGTTTACTGGATAAAAAATGAAGAAGACTCAGATTGCAATTTTAAGCACAGTTCTCGGTTCAACACTAGCTTTAGCAGCTTGCCAATCCACTACGCCTGCTGAACAAAATATGAATAGAGATCATCATCGTCATCATACAATGTAACGCCAAAATCTTAGCCCAGAACAGCGTGCCGAGTGGCAAGCTAAACGTGAGCAGCGTTTAGAACAACGTGAACAAATGCGTCAACATCATCAAGCTCAAAAAGCGAAGATCGAACAAGCATGTCAAGGAAAGCGCATTGGTGAACGCGTGAATATTCAATGGAATAATCGTGTCATCGAAGGTACATGTGAAGTCCGTTTCAGCCCTGATCAATCACAATTTAAGCGTCAAATGCATCCAACCACTTAACCCTCTTCCTCACGGCGCTTCACAGCGCCTTTTTTTATAAATGCATACGAGATACTTATAAAATCATAACTAATAATTACTCAAGAGTACTGATTACATTCAATTTCTAAAAAGTAATCTAAAAATAAAAACCTGATGAAAGTCTGCAAAGTTGCGCCATAATAAATCGTGAAAACATTGATTCCGATGATCTCACTCACATTATCTTCATCAATTCAGATCAAAATAACCACTACACAGCTGCTTACGATTTTAAACAAGCAGTACAAGTAAAAATTAGAAAAAACACATACAATCTCAGTGCTTATACAGGCAAAATGACAATCTTTGACTTCGCAGTCACTAAGAAATGACCTGTAATAGCTTGTACCAAACTATAACTTGTTGCAGGATTAGCGGTACAAAATGGTGCCATTAATTGGGCACATTTATCATTGACTAAGATTATAACTCTGGTTTGACCAGTATTGAGGAACCCGCTATGCCACAATACAAAGCACCCTTACGTGATATGCAGTTCGTATTGCACGAATTATTAAATGCTGAAGCACATTACGCAAAACTGCCTGCATTTCAGGGCACCGTAAGCCGTGAATTGGTTGATCAATATTTAGAAGCAGCGGCAGATTTCTGTGAGAATGAACTTTCTCCTATCAACCAATCAGGCGACCGTGAAGGTTGTACTTGGAATGACGGTGTTGTTACTACGCCTACTGGTTTCAAAGAAGCGTATCAAAAATATATCGAACTTGGCTTCCCATCTTTATCTGCTGATGAAGAATTCGGTGGTCAAGCGTTACCAAACTCTTTAGGGATTACCATCTCTGAAATGGTCGGTACAGCGAACTGGTCTTGGGGTATGTACCCAGGTCTTTCTCATGGTGCTGTTCGTACAATTGAACACCATGGTTCTGATGAACAAAAAGCGACGTATATGCCAAACCTTGTATCAGGTGTTTGGACAGGTACAATGTGCTTAACTGAATCTCATGCAGGTTCAGACTTAGGTATTATTCGTACCAAAGCAGAACCAAATGATGATGGTAGCTATGCAATTTCTGGCGAGAAAATCTTTATCTCTGCTGGTGAACATGACATGGCTGACAACATCGTTCACATCGTTCTTGCACGTTTACCTGGAGCACCTAAAGGCACTAAAGGTATTTCGCTGTTCATCGTACCGAAATTCCTTGTAAATGCTGATGGTTCAGTTGGCGAGCGTAACGCTGTACGTTGTGCTTCAATCGAACACAAAATGGGTATCCATGGTAACGCAACTTGTGTGATCAACTTTGATAAAGCAAAAGGTTACTTGATCGGACCAGAAAACCGCGGCCTAAACTGCATGTTCACATTCATGAACACTGCACGTATTGGTACAGCCGTTCAAGGTCTTGCTGCATCTGAAGGTTCTTTCCAAGGTGCTTTAGCATATGCGAAAGATCGTTTAGCAATGCGTGCACTTTCAGGTCCTAAAGCGCCTGAAAAAGAAGCAGATCCAATTATTGTTCACCCTGCTGTTCGTAATATGCTTTTAACTCAAAAAGCATTTGCTGAAGGTGGTCGTGCACTTGTTTACTTATTGGCTCAGTATGCAGATATCGTTGAAAAAGGCGAAACTGAAGAAGAGCGTAAATTTGCTGACAACATCTTGTCTCTGTTAACACCAATCGCTAAAGCATTCTTAACTGAAACTGGTTCTGAATCTGCAAAACATGGTGTTCAGGTATTTGGTGGTCACGGATTTATTTCTGAATACGGTATGGAGCAAATTGTACGTGATACACGTATTGCTTGCATATACGAAGGAACAACTGAAATTCAAGCACTTGATCTTTTAGGTCGTAAAGTATTGCAAACTCAAGGTGCAATGTTGAAAGACTTCACCAAGATCATCCATAAATTTGTTGAAGCAAACAAAGACAATGCTGCAATGCAAGAATTCCTTGCACCATTGGCTGCTGCAAACAAAGAATGGGGCGATATCACGATGCAAATCGGTATGCGTGCAATGCAAAACCCTGATGAAGTTGGTGCAGCTGCGGTTGACTACATGTACTTCTCTGGTTATGTCACACTTGCTTACCTATGGGCACGTATGGCACTTGTTGCTCAGGAGAAACTGGCTGAAGGCTCAACTGATGTTGACTTCTACAATGCGAAAGTAGCGACTGCTCGCTTCTACTTCAAGAAGATCCTGCCACGTGTTCGCTCGCATGTAGATGTACTTTCAACTGGTGTTGCGCCATTGTTTGAACTTGATGCGGAACACTTCGCGTTCTAATCATAGATTAGAGTGAGATGCAACGTTCATCACAAAAAAAGGACTGGTCAGTTTTGACCGTCCTTTTTTTGTTTAATCAATGCTAAATTTAGATTATTCATTTATTTGTTCGTTTTATTTGATCACTTTGCACAGAGCCTGTGCCTAGAAGGGAACGATTATGCCAATTTACAATGCTCCTTTAGCAGACATGAAATTCATCTTAAATGATGTATTTAACGCAGAACAATTTTGGCAAGCTAATGAAAAACTTGCTCATGTAGATGCGGCAACGGCTGAAGCTATTTTAGAAGAAATGGCTAAATTTGCGCAGAATGTAACTCATCCTCTTAACCGTACAGGTGATGAAGAAGGCGCTCGTTGGGAAAATGGTGAAGTATTCACTCCAGCTGGTTTCAAAGATGCTTTCCGTCAATATGCCGAAGGTGGTTGGATTGGCTTAGGTGCTGATGAGGAATGGGGCGGTCAGGCAATGCCAAAAATGCTGACTGTTCTTGCTGATGAGATGTTATTCGCAACCAATCCATCATTCTTGCTCTATCCGCTTCTATCTGTGGGTGCAGGTATGGCTTTAAATAGCTATGCATCTCAAGAGCAAAAAGAAACTTATTTACCGAAAATCTACTCAGGCGAATGGTCTGGTACGATGTGCTTAACAGAACCACATGCTGGTACTGATTTAGGTATTATTAAAACTAAAGCTGAACGTAATGAAGATGGTACTTACAACATCACAGGTACAAAAATCTTTATTACAGGCGGTGACAACGATTTAGCTGAAAACATCATTCACTTAGTTCTTGCAAAGACACCTGATGCTCCTGCTGGTTCACGTGGTATCTCTTTATTTATCGTACCTAAGTATCTTGTAAATGAAGATGGCTCTTTAGGCGAGCGTAACTTAGTAGGCGCTGGTTCAATCGAACACAAAATGGGAATCAAAGCATCTGCGACTTGTGTCATGAACTTTGACGGCGCTAAAGGTTTCCTCGTTGGTAAAGAAAATGAAGGTCTTGCTGCAATGTTCGTCATGATGAACTACGAACGTTTGTCGATGGGTATCCAAGGTCTAGGTGCTTCAGAATTTGCTTATCAAAATGCTGCACAATACGCGACTGATCGTTTACAAGGTCGTAGCGCTTCAGGTGTTCAATCACCAAGCAAACCTGCAGACAGTATTTTAGTTCACGGTGACGTTCGTCGTATGTTACTAAACGTACGTGCTAACAATGAAGCATCACGTGCATTTGCTGTTTATGTCGGTCAACAGCTCGATATTACTAAGTTCTCAACCGATGCTGAAGCTGTTAAAAAAGCCAATGACCGTGTTGCACTTTTAACACCTATCGCTAAAGCTTATCTAACAGATACAGCATTCCAAGCAACGCTAGATGCACAAATGGTATTTGGCGGTCATGGTTTTATCCGTGAATGGGGTATGGAACAATGTATCCGCGATCTTCGTATTGCTCAAATCTATGAAGGAACGAACGGTGTTCAATCACAAGACTTAATCGGTCGTAAAGTGATTAAGAATGGTGGTGCTTTCATCGCTGAATACATCGCTGAAATTCGTGACTTTGCAAATACATTAGATGCAGATTTGAACTTCATTAAAGATGCAACTTTAGATGCAGCAACTGAAGTAGAAGCAGTTACTCAATTCATCATTGAGCAAGCAGCTGAAAATGTAGAGTTCCCTAACTCTGCTGCTGTAGATTACTTACATGCGGTTGGCTTACTCAGCTTCAGCTACATGTTTGCAAAAATTGCTGCTGCTGCTAAAGATAAGTCAGGTGACTTCTATCAAAACAAACTTGCTTTAGCTCAATACTTTGTGACTCGTATCTTGCCTGAGTTAGAGGCACGCATTAAGAAAGTTGAAGCTGGTTCTGATCTTATCATGAACTTCAGTGAAGACTATTTTACGAATCAATCTTAATTGAATTAAGAAATAAAAAACGCCTGAAAATTCAGGCGTTTTTTATTGGATTCTTTAATTAAAGAAGATCAACCCACGATAAAACGGATGTTTTTGATGAATAACTTGGATTGGCTGAATTATCCATTAAGCTAGAGTCATATGTAATTGTCATATTACCACCACCCTTGAATTGGGTAGGACTGGTAGAAAATTGATAACCGCCACTGCCATTTGGTTCAATATTAGCAACATACAATGCACCGACATAATCTCCACCATTACCTCGAACATCATAATTCCCCCCCAAGACCAACAATATGCCTTGGAATGAGCATTGATTACCATTAGTTCTTAAACTACCTGTAATAATCACGATCCCGGAACACGCTGGTAATGAACCGCTAACATCACCTTCCACATAAGTAACACCAGCAGCATTTTTAATCGAGTTAACAAAATCCATAACTCGATTAGCATCTCCCCACAAACCAAGATCAGTGTTTTTTACACATGCCCCCGATGAAGGACAACCACTACCACCAGGATAATGAGCTGAGTCTCTACGATTGCTAGGAATACCATTTACAACAGTACTGTTTGAAGAAGCATCCATAGTCGCAATCGCGAGCTTATGCCCACCGTCAATCCTGAATACGTTACTATTTGCACCAGAAAATGAGCTTACCTCACCAGCTAAAGTTAATGCGGCTGGTAACTCTGGTAATCTTACCGCTTGCGGTGCAGCAAATTTAACTTGATAAACACTTTCTCCAAGAATCTTCGTATCAGTTCCAGTCCCCTTGATTAAATTCCCTGTAATCTGTACGGTTACTTGTTTATGAGTATCATCCCAACAAGGATTTGTGTTCGCAACTGCACAACCTGCAATATTTGCATCGGTTTTAATCCAATAGTAACGACCACTTTGAACGTTAGATGCACTCACACCTCCAACGGGACTTGTATAGGGAATTAAGCTATCTGCCAAATTCCCTTTCCATGAGTTTTTATCAGTACTACTGGTTGGCCAACCCAATGATTTAAATCGATTGTCAGCCCAATTAAAAAACTGAGTTGCACCATCTTCAGCGGCATTGCTTGTCGTGACTTTATTATTGATATTTGCAGTCATCTTGTCCTGCATAATAGTTCCACGCATCGCATACAAACTAATCATTGTTGCAACAAATAGAATAACTACTGTTATGATCAAAACTGAACCTTGTTGTTTTTTCATAGTTAATCTCCTTAGGAACTCACGGTAATGGTTCGAGTAGGTGAAGAACCACAAGTCAAAGTCAAAGTCATACTCTTGTTATTACCATTTGGTAGCTGATAGCTTTGGCTAGTGCCCAGTGCTTGAGGCGTATTTCCATCTCTAGAAATTCTCCAGCTAGAAGAGATACTTCCACTTACAACGACTGAAACCGTACCCGCTTTACCTATACCAGATATGCTATGAGTCGTTCGATCTGGCCAAGCAGTATTGTTAATTTTAATCTGACCTAACTCTGATGCAGAGCAATCAGCTGGTGGAGGAGTTTCATTTTCATTGTCTCCTCCTTCATTTTGATCAGTACCGCCCCCCACGGTAGATCCACCACCACTATGATTGCCCCCACCTGTAGACGGATTACCAGAGTTATTACTTGGAGGATTAGCGTGACTAGTACCACCACTCGATGCCAACTTGGTTAAGGCCAACAAATGTGAAGTTGCGATAAAATCGATCGTGGGTTGTTTACCATTACCCTCCGAGACCGTCATCTGTGTTAAAACACTCGTTACTGTATTCCAAGCATTTACCACTAAACTATTCTCTGTATTACTATTACCACTATATCGAGGTTGATAAACTAATGAATTTGCACTAGCTCCATTTTGAATACCATATGAAAATTTAATTTCAGAAATATCTTTAGCGAGTACATAAGTTAAATTTGCATCATTATTAAGAACACAAACCAATTCATTGTTTGTGTTCACTTTGAAAGTATTGATCCACGAGTTGTTAACTTGCCCTAAACAATCGCGCTGTGTTCGATCAAAAGTTACAATTAACTCATTATTATTTGTTGGAATACCTAACTCATTTGCTTGCCTAACTAAACGTGTAATTGTCGTCGAAGCAAAGCGGAAATTCTCTTGAGAACGATCCATTACATCTTTTTCAAGAATCAATTTTTGATTAGAAAAAAGGATGGTTAGTGCCCCACCTGTGATAATAAGCCCGATGGTCAACCCCACCATTAATTCAACAAGAGAAACACCAGCTTGCGAATGTCGATAATTAACTATTGTTCTTTTCATACGATATTCCTCTATTACACTTCACATTTAGGCACTGAAAAATAATAGATAAAAGTTTCTTTTTGAGCAGGATCTGCGGCATACCATTTTGCCTTTTTGTTTTCCCATTCAATTGTGATTTTGTATCGTCTCTTCGTGGCATTCTCGACTTCGAGATTTCCAGACCAACCATTCATACGACCATGCAAGGCTTTTTGATTGGAAGTAAGACCTTGAACAAAACTACTGTTATTCCCTGTTACTTTCCAACGATTTTGCCACTGTACTTTTAAAGCTGTAATTTTTGTTGATGAAACCTGACCCGAGCTATCATCCAAAGAACAAACACTTGCCCACATGCGGTCTACTAAATCATTCGCTTGAATAGTTGCTATCGTTCGTTGTGTTGTTAATGCACTTTGCTGCATAGATTTTAAATGCAGTATGCCAAGCCCCAATAACACACCAGCAGTGATAAACATTGCGATTAGTGCTTCAAATAATGCAAATCCTTGTTGTGAGTTCATTTTATTCATGATTAGCACCCTGTCTTACTTTTGAATGCTCTACCGATAATCTCGACACAAACGTAATAAGTGTCGGCACCCGTGATTGCCACGGTAATCTCATGTTCAGCTGTAGTGGATCCCACAGGATTAAAAGAAATTGTTTCAGGTGCTGTAATCGAAAGTTGCGAGTTTCCAAAGCTTAATTTTTGTATTGGTGTAGTTGAAGCAGATGATTTTGCAATTAGACCTGTTGACCAATTGGTTTTATTTGCACTCAAGCAATTTGTCCCATCCGAACTACCACAGACTGTCACTGTTTTCCCAAGTCTTACCGCCTCAGTTCGAGATTGTTGAAGAAAGTTGAAAATATCTCCACTGCTCGTTTTTACTTTTGAGTTGTTTAACATATTACTTAGATTTGGGAGTGCGAAAGCTGAAATAATTGCCAAAACAGCAATCGTGACCAATAGTTCTACTAAAGTGAATGCTTTTATTTTTTTCATTTCCAGCATCCTGAGGTCGTTGGTGTTTTCGCACCATCTTCTTTTAAAGTCAAAGTCCCACATTGACTATCAGATTGCGCAGTTGTTGGTGTTGCAGTAATCGTATAAGTCTGCGATGCAGTACCGATACTAATTGAGAATGTATAATAAGTATTGACGTTTTCAGGGGATTTTAATGATGCAGGAATATCTGCAACTGCTGGGTAACTAAAGGATGCATTGTATTTGCTCTCTAGAAATTGCGCTAAATTCAACATCGCTGCCTGAGCCTCTGTACGATGACTTGCAACGATATATTTTGAATAACTAGGTATAGCAATAGATGCAATAATTGCAATAATTGCCACTACAACCATTAACTCAATTAAAGTAAACCCCGATGAAGCTTTCATTTGCCACCCTAGCATAAGCATTTATATAAATTTTTCTTAGACAAAATTGTGCTTTGTAATAATATGATTTATTTTATGCTTTATCAAAAGATAAAATCACAGTGACGCAAAATGTCATTTAATTGATTTTATTGTTCAAAATTTGTGTAGCAAAATTTATTACTTAAATATTATTTAAAAATAATATATTGATTAATAAAGCATAAAAAAAGTTTCATCATGAAAATTATAACACTCAAACAAATATAATATACTCAATACAACCACCAAGCAGTTAAAAATTATTTCATAAAAAATAAAACTTTAACCAAGTAGTAAATCAATTGTAAAAACACTTCTTATAGCGCTATATAATGCTCCATCTCAGTAGTCAAAACCCTTCAAATTACATACCATCACGATTACCCTATTAAAAATAGTTCATCTTTATGCCGACTTCAAAAGAGAGACTCGAAAGCATTCAACGCTTATTTGACAGATTTGGTCACTATGCCGTTGAAGCATTCCATTATTTAGCTTTGTTTATTATTGGCTGTATGATCGCGTGGTCAGCAGTTCATACCGTAATTGATATTTTAACCGTCAAAAAATATGCGACGATTGATGATATTTTATTATTATTTATCTACTTAGAGCTTGGCGCTATGGTTGGAATTTACTTCAAAACCAACCATATGCCTGTACGATTTCTGATTTATGTTGCAATCACAGCACTTACACGCTTGCTTATCGCAGATATTCAACATAATCACAAAGCGTCTATGGATCAGGTCATCATCACAGGATCCATTTTGATCTTAGCTTTGGCTATTCTGATTGTCCGTTTTGCTTCATGGAACTACCCCTCTGTGATCCGAGGCAAAGAGCAGGAACAGCAAATTCCAGCAAATAAAACACCTCGACCTCAAGACGATGAGCTTGCATAAAAAAGCAGCCTTACGGCTGCTTTTAAATTCATTAAGTTATGCGATTCGATAAACACGATATTTTGAATCAACCAACACGTATTTTCCTTGTACTTGCATCCAGTTATAACCACGTGGTGGCTGATATAAACGATGATAGCGATAGTTTGAAACCACATAACGTTTACTACGGAATTCCGATGGTAAACGCTCGCCACGTTTAAAGTTTACTCGTTGTCCATAATGGTTTCCACGATCTGCATTTGACCATCGCGGTGGATCTCTATGATCATTTCGGTGGTCATTTCGATCGTAACGCTGCTCATAACGATCTTTATAGTCGTGATGATTGTTCCAACGATTTGAATCTGCCATTGCTGAAGCAGATGCACCAAACATTAAACTTGATACCAACAACATAACTGTCTTTTTCATTGTTTGATCCTCTGTTTTGATCTGAACTCAGATTAAGCAAAACTCTAGGAGAAACCATGAATAAAACGAATGAGATTGCAAAACTTTGTAATCAATACTGAGAAACTATGGAGATATCTCAACCCAAAGTATTAAAACTCATCGAATAATTTCGATTCTAAAATTATCATCAGTCACTAAAAAATATCTTCCATCAATCATCACCCAATGGCGTCCACGTGGTGGTTCGCGTAAAGAATAATAATCCCAATCTCGGATCACATAACGCTCACTCCGAAACTCACTTGGTAACTCATTTCCGACTACAAATGCCTCTCGGTGATATGTATTTTCAGAGTGAGTCTCAGGATAGTATTCAATACTGACACTTGGGCGATATTGGTAAGAGTAGTGATTATTTTGGTAGGGTTGATAATAATACCCCTTCGGTGGTGCTGTAGGTGTATAACGCTGATTTGAGAACGCAAAAGGATCTTGAGCTGGAGGTTGATAAGTTTGTTGAGATTCATGATATGGACGACGCTCAACTCCTCGATAGCCGCTCCAGTTATTTGCGTAGCTTAAGGCTGGCAAAGCACTGATCGCCAAAGTTAAACTCAAAATTTGAAGTTTATTTTTCCTCATTTCTAGTGCCTCAAAATGATTTCTACAATTAGTTTAGTACAGAAAAACACCAGCACTGTAGTAATAATATTTTTTTCGACAACCAGTAAAATTTACAAGATGAGCTGATGTTGAATGAAGCTTAACTTAAGTATGTTAATATCTTTTTTTTAGTATTGGAGTGGTTCAGTGTCTGAAATGAATTTTGACCGTCTTTACGATTTCTTTTCTAAAATTCCAAGCGTGCAAAAGGAAAGAATCATTGCACATGGCACAGACGAGCAACATGCGTGGTGGTTTAAATTTAGTATTAATGTAGAACACGCACTAGCATGGCAAACTGTTCAAGAACTTGGACATGTTCTGAATTACTTATCAACCAACGAGCGCTTACCAACACAATTTTTCCCTGTGTCACCACCACCCTATATGAATGGTGAAGCAAAGGACTTTTTGGCATGGGTCATTCAATGTAACCATCCTGAATTTGATCCCAATACCGTTTGTGATTGGCTTGAAGCACGTTTGCCCAACCCTGTTGAAGATGAAATCCAGTGGAAAATTCAAACTGATCTAAGTGAATTAGATCAACTTGCTGATAAGGATTTGGATCAGTTGATTCCACCTAATCCATAATAAAAAAAGAGGCTATAAGCCTCTTTCTTTTTAGAACGTCGACAATCCAGACCATTCCATAAAACGATATATCCAATATTTTAATTTTGATTCATCTGCATACTTTGCATAATCAACCGTCATTTGACGACCATTTAGGTTATTCCACGATGAATTAAAATATGTCTCTGCATCACGAAAAACCTGTGCTTGTGTATTCCCAACAACTTTCATGTTGGTTTCAAGATTATAATTTTTTAAATTGCGCGCAGTTAGATTTGCAGAACCAAGAATCAACTCTGCATGCTGATGATTATATTTAAGCAGCATTTTACTATGACATTGCTCTCCATGAGTATCACACCATCGAATCGGAATACCAACAGCATTCAATTCAGAAGCAACTTGTCGATTGGGTATACCATTTTTTTGTCGACCAAATGCATCTTTATTCGGATCTAAGATCATCCGCACATCAACACCACGCTTTTTAGCTTGTTTAAGTGCCTCAATAATTTGTCGTTCTGATAAATAAAACATAGCAATATCTAAATGATCTTGAGCTTTAGCCTCATTTATCATCTTGATTACAGCATCATAAATTGCTTTTTCAGTCAGTACCTGCACTTGTGGCAAGCTCTTATCCTCAGCAAATGCACCCATGATCACAACAGGACTTGAGCCCTTAGACATAGATGCAACTGCTTGCTCTGTCTGTAGCATATCAACCGCAGTTGGACCATCTACAACTAAAGCAACATTACTATGATGTGAACTGCCATCATGTGGATTTGCAGAAGTCACTAAGCTTTTCCAACCTTGTTCCGTATCCACAACCAAAGTTTTTCGATGATTTGCTTTGAAGTTAAAGAGTTCTAAATAACTACGTAAAGTGATTTTATCGTCACCAAATGGATTTTTTAGCCATCCACCCTCTGAACTATTGCCTAGATTCTGACAACAGATATACCAAAAACCAGACCAAAGTGGATTAGATGCACGTAAAGGTTTCAAATCTGTTTCGATTACATCAATACCTGCTTGGCGCAATGAACGATAATGTTCAGGTGCAATCCCACCATATACAGAGTTGATTGGATCAGTGATCAATACAATTTGAATGGCCGGGTTCTGTTGTCGCTTTAGAATCAGTGCATTTGTTAATTTTTGCATCAAAGGGATTTGCTGAACCTTGGATTGACCTACTTCTTGATTAAACAAAAACATATCCAGCACAATTGTGGTTTGTGCATCATCAATTAATTTAAAAATTTCAGTAAAAATTTTCTGATTGAGATGTTGCGTTCCTTGCGCATCGACATAAGTTTGGTCTGCTAGAAATTTCACATTGGCATGACGTAATTGACCAGTGAAATTCAAACCTTTAGGAAGAGGTTTCACCGTATGATAAATTGCAGAAGCAATATATCCTATCGCTAAAATACATAATATCACTGCCATGTAACGTCGACCTGACCAGTTTAACTTTTGATGAATTCTTTGGAAGATGCGCATATAAACAGAAAAAGCCCTAGCCTAATGAACCAAGGCTAGAGCTTATAGATTGATATTTCAATAAGATTTCAGTGAAAATTAAAAGTTAAAATTTACACCAACTGTAAAATTACGACCAACTTGCGGGATCGTTGAAAGGAACGATGCATGTTGATAAATTTGATCATCTAAAAGATTATTTGCATTTAGAAAAACGCGATAATTACCTAAATTACTATATTCACCCGAGTAAGCGACACCAAGATTCAACATATTATAACCTTGTGTTTCGGTTTCATATGCCGTGATTTTGTCTTGGTTAAAGACATGATAATACTCAGCAGATCCAGTGAAACCATCACCAAAATCAGCATTTACTTTAGTCCCTAAACGCCCCGCTGGAACACGTGGAGCATTTTCATTGTCAATTTTTCCACGCACGTAATCACCAAACACACCAATTTTGTATGTCGGAGAAATTTGGTAAGCAGCTTCTGCCTCAGCTCCATAAAAACGTGCTTTGTCTTGAGTATATTTTACTAAGCGGAAGTCTTCGTAACGATCTAAAGTTTGTGCGTAAATGTAGTCATCAAACCAGTTATGATAAACATGGATATGATAATCAAAACGGTTGTTATCATAATGGAAGCCTAATTCCACATTGTTCGACTGCTCTTTTTTGAGCTGATCATTTCCTAACTCATAAGTATTGGTCGCAAAATGTTTACCATCAGCATATAACTCTTGAGCTAGTGGTAGGCGTTGTTGATGCGATGCAACTAAAGAAAGTTTATAGTCTGGTGCAAATTCCCAGTTAGCGGCACCTGAAGCAGAAAATGCTGAACCATCAAAATCTTTCTTACTTGAATCTTCGATATCGATTTTTTGTTGATCCACACGAGCTGCCAACTCAACATGTACATCATTGAATTGAGCATGTTCTAGGGCAAAAAGACTCCATTTTTTTGTCGTATTTGGCGCTAAAAATGCTTCTTCACCCGTTAAATTTAATTTCTGTTGTCCATACTGAGTACCTATCACGCCTTCCCATGCACCGATTGGGTTATGTACCAACTCAACACGTCCATCATATGCTTTATTCTTGAAGCGAGTAGCAATCGTATCTTCTTCAATTTCATCGTGCTGATAGTCTGTATAGCTTGCTTGCGCTCTAAACTTCTTAAAACCTTTGAACGGATTGTCTAATTCAGAACGAATGTCATAACGTTCAGATTTTAAATCAATCCACGGTCCGGCTTCATGTACGTGTTCACCTTCATGTTCATCATGATGATCACCACCATGCTCATCTTCGTGTCCATGATCACCACAATGTAAATGTGGAGCCCCAACTAAATGAGCCTCACAACTTTCATATTCATGACTATGGCCAGGTAGACCATATTTATCTTGACGATTACTGTAAGAAATCCCTGTAAAACCACGATCGTAGATCCATGACAAACCAACATTTACAGTTTGACCTTCAGCAAAAGTATTATCAACTCGACGCTCTTTTTCACCTTCATGAAAATAATCTGGTGCAATGTAATTATTCGCATCACGTTTTAAACCTTCAACGCGTAATGCTACTTGATCGCCTAAACCAACTGTAACACCAGCACTTGCCAGCTTTTCATCACTTCCCGTGTTGTAGCGTAATCCAACATTTCCTTCATAACCTTTTTCAGGCATTTGCGTAGGTAACTTACTGTCAATCACATTGACTAAACCACCTACTGTACCTGCACCAAATAATAATGTAGATGGACCACGAATCACTTCGACCTGTTTTGCTAATGCAGGATCTACAGTTACCGCATGATCAGGTGATAAGGTCGATACATCAATGTTTTCAGATGAGTTTTGTAAGATTTTGACTCGAGCACCATCTTGACCGCGGATGACAGGACGACTTGAACCAGCGCCGAACTGATTTGAATAAATCCCGGTTTGTTGCCCAAGTACATCCCCAATTGTTACGGCACCTTGTGATAATTTAGCTTGATCAATCACACTATCGGCTACCGCAAAATCCTGTGAGGTTTGTTCCAATGGATGCGCTTTGATTCTAATCGTTTCTAAGCTTTCAACTTTTTCATTTTCAGCAGCAAAAGCTGTTACAGAAACAGCTGCTAATATAGACAGCGTTAATATATTTTTATAAAACAACATGAACATTATCTCGAACCAATTTATTTTTGTTATATTATAACATTTCATCCAATTTGCAATAAGAAACATCACAAGACAAAACATTTGCTACACTGCTGCTCCATGATTTCATAAAAACTCGTTTTCTAACGATATGCCTTTTACACTTTCCCACGCTGTACTTGCACCACCATTATCAAAACTGACTAAAGGGCATCTTCCTATTGCTGCTTTGGCGATTGGATGCATGACACCAGATCTATATCGTTTATTTACTCAAGCCAATCTACCTATCGCACACCAATGGTCAGGAGTTCTTTTTCCCAACCTTCCGATAGGTTTGTTTTTCTGCTTACTTTGGTATCTGATCTACCGCCCTGTGATGTATCGAGTACTTGGAATCATTCATCCTCTAAATATTAAATCGTTTGATCAAATCGTCGCGTTCGTACTAATGACTTGTTTTGCAATTATCATCGGTACAGCAACCCATTTCGTATGGGATGGTTTAACGCATCTCGATTTTCGAACTTTCGCTTTTAGAGATTTACTGGCTCAGAATATTTCAATTTTTGGTTTGAATTATCCCTTACATTTCATATTGCAAATTACTTCATCTGTAGTGGCTTTACCTTTTATCTTTTGCATGTGTAAAAGCTATTACCATACCCATAAGCAACTGAAAGCTGTTCCTGTAAAAATTAAATTATTCACGATCATAAGCTTAATAATTTCAACAATTTCTGGGATGCTATCTGTCTGGGACTATAGTCGCCACATCCATTCTGATCTTTGGAACACCGAACGATATTTTTTTATCGGCAAATCAATTAATGAGTTTACTCAGACAGGGTTAATACTATTTACTGCCTCATGTTTAGTCCTATTATTTTTAGATCGAAATAAGAACTAAAGCTCATTTTAATTAAAAGCGGATGTTTAAGATTCTGTTAAAGCATTAAGACTTGAGACTATACGTTCAACAAGGCATAATCTCCCCTTCATTGGTGCTGCGCTGTTTACGCATTCACCTTCTAGCCAATATAGTTTGGATAAATAATTCAATATGATGCGCACTCATTACTGTGGCTCTTTAACTGAAGCCCAAATCGATCAAACAGTTACTCTATGCGGTTGGGTTCATCGTCGCCGTGACCATGGCGGTGTGATTTTCCTTGATATGCGTGACCGTGATGGTTTAGTTCAAGTCGTTATTGACCCTGATACACCAGAAGCATTCGCTACTGCGGATAAAGCACGTTCTGAATTTGTTTTAAAAATTACAGGTCGTGTACGTCGTCGCTATGAAGGTACTGAAAATGCCAACATGGTGAGTGGTCAAATTGAAGTTTTGGCAAAAGAAATCGAAGTTCTTGCTGCTTCTGAAACTCCGCCATTCCCATTAAATGACGAAAATACCAATATTTCTGAAGAAATTCGTTTGAAATATCGTTTCTTGGACATCCGTCGTCCAGAAATGTTAGATCGTTTACGCTTCCGTTCTAAAGTTACTAACTTAATTCGTAACTATTTCGAAGATCACGGTTTTCTAGACGTTGAAACACCTATCTTGACTCGTGCAACTCCTGAGGGCGCACGTGACTATTTAGTACCAAGCCGTGTTTCAAATGGTAGTTTTTACGCGCTTCCACAATCACCACAATTGTTTAAACAATTGTTGATGGTAGGTGGTATTGATCGTTATTACCAAATCGCGAAATGTTTCCGTGACGAAGATCTACGTGCAGATCGTCAGCCTGAATTTACACAAATCGACGTTGAAACATCGTTCATGAGTGACGATGACATCATGGATTTAATGGAAGGCTTAACAGTTAAAATGTTCAACGAATTATTGAATGTAAAATTCGATAAATTCGAACGTATGACTTATGCCGACGCAATGCGTGATTATGCTTCTGATAAACCAGATATGCGTATTCCATTGAAACTCGTTGACGTTGCAGACTTAATGCAAGACGTTGAGTTCAAAGTTTTCGCTGGTCCTGCAAAAGATCCTAAAGGTCGTATTGTAGCGTTACGTGTTCCTGGTGCAGGTTCACTACCACGTAGTGCGATTGACGAATACACTAAATTCGTAGGCATCTACGGTGCTAAAGGCTTGGCTTATATTAAAGTCAATGAACTTGAGAAAGGCATCGAAGGTCTTCAATCACCAATCGTTAAATTCATCGAACCAATCGTACTTGACCTACTCAAACGCGTTGGTGCTGAAAACGGTGACATCGTATTCTTTGGTGCTGACAAAGCGAAGATCGTAAATGATGCGATGGGTGCACTTCGTGTGAAAATCGGTCATGACTTGAATCTTGCAACGTGCGAGTGGGCTCCACTTTGGGTCGTTGACTTCCCAATGTTCGAAGAAACTGATGATGGCAAATGGACTTCTGTTCACCACCCATTCACACTACCAAAATCAAGTGTTGAAGAAGTAAAGAGCAATCCAGGCGCGGCACTATCAGTTGCATACGATATGGTATTGAATGGTACTGAAATTGGTGGTGGTTCACTTCGTATCTATACACTAGAAATGCAAAAAGCAATTTTTGAAGCTTTAGGTATCGGCGAAGAAGAAGCGGAAGAAAAATTCAGCTTCTTATTGAACGCATTACGTTATGGTGCGCCTCCACACGGTGGTTTGGCTTTTGGTCTTGACCGTTTGATCATGTTAATGACTGGTGCATCTTCAATTCGTGATGTGATCGCATTCCCGAAAACGAAGACTGCTGAATGTCCATTGACTCAAGCTCCAGCTCCTGTTGAAGCAAATCAATTGCGTGACTTAGGCATTCGTTTACGTGAAAAGCCGAAAGCTGAAGAAAAATAATCTGTAGTTTTATGGATTAAATAAAAACCCTGTCTCGTACAGGGTTTTTTTATGGCTATCAGACCCCCTCCTTTTGGAGAGCGTTGGTACGATAATTTATACTTTGAGAATATCTATGCTAGTGGCATAATGAACTGCTTTTTATTGAGAGGTCATTGTTATGGCAATGCGTCCTGATGTACGTCGACATGCAATTGTGATTATTGTGTTTTCTTTGGCACAATGGTTTTTTATGCGCTATATCTTAGCAAATGAACTTTTCAATATGACGACCAATGAACGCATTTTATATTTTTGCGTTAGTAGCTTAGCAGGTGCACTTCTAATCTTTGTCGCCCTCATTTATATGGTCCTCAAAGGCAACGCGAATAAACAAGATTAATCGCAATGTCGTTTTATACCACTTTACTCCGTATTCTACCTTTAGCATTTTTGCGCAGTATTGCAAAAGTGGCGGCTTACTTTATTAATCAAAATCCAAATAAAAGTATGCTTTGGAAAACACGGGTAAATCTCAGTCTTGCTTATCCAGATATTCCTGAGAGTGAGCGTGAAAAGCTTGCTAAAGAAAGCGTGGCGAAGCAATGTCTAAGTTATATCGAATCTGGGAAATGCTGGGCAATGCCTCCAGAATGGAGTATCCAGCAAATAAAGATGGTTCATCACTTAGATGTACTAACAAATGCATTAAATGACCCCAGCGGTGCATTAATTATTACCCCTCACCTCGGTACATGGGAAATGATGAATGCATGGGTACACCAATATGGTATTCCTACCATTATGTATAAACCCATGAAAGACTCAGGATTTAATGCTTTTGCTTTACATGCGCGTCAACGGTTAAATGCGACACTTGTTCCAACTGATGCTAATGGTGTTAAAGCATTATTCAAAAACCTCAAACAAGGTGGTTTCAGTGTAATTCTGCCAGATCATGTTCCTCAACCCTCTGGTGGTGTCGTGGTTCCTTTTTTTGGCGTTCCCTGCTTAACCAGTACTTTAGCCAGCAAAATGGCACAAAAAACTCAATGCCGCTTAGTGGGATTAAGTTGTTTCCGAAGAGAGGATGGTGAAGGTTTTGAGGTCTACTGTGATGATCTCGATGATCCTAAACTTTATGATCGAGATATAGAAGTTGCAACAACTGCATTAAATAAAGCGGTAGAGCAAATGATCAACCGCTTCCCAACTGAATACATGTGGGGGTATAAAAGATTTAGAGGCGATAAAATCGCAGGAAATCACTACAATAAATAAAAGCAAAACTATTCATTGAAATTATTTAAATTTTATACGAACCACACGTTCACCCTGTAGTAGAACAGCTAACTCTTTCACAATTTTTACAGTTTGCGTACCCAAACGTAGAAACTCTCTTTTAGCTTTATCTAAAAGGCTAAGTTTAACTTTGGTTTTATCCTCACCTTTGCGTAAGTTGCGTTCCTGTTCAAGAAAACTAGGAAACTTATCATGACTTTTAGTCAATCTATGATCTTGGATACAAATTGCAGGTAACATCTGGAAGATATCTTGTGGATTACTCTGTAAATAATCATTAAAAACAATATGATCAACAGGAATCAAGACTTCATATTGCTTTAATAAAGCCAATAAGTTTCTAGCACTTTCATTTGAGAGAATGTAACCACCACATCCCATATGTTTCGCTTTTAACAGTGCAAGTTTGCGCTTAGAGTTGATTAAAGGCTTGTAATTTAAAGCCACGATGATTTTTGGATAGAATGCTTCCAATTTTACAATTTTACATTCAGTTGGAATCCATTTATCACTGGTTAAAAAGCTGGTAGATTTTCTACCAAGGTGAATATCATCTTCAAAAATTGCAATATATGGTAAATTCTCATCCACAGCTTTTTTCCACAAAACTGCATGGCTCAATAAGCAAGCTATCTCACATTTTCTGAGCTCTGTTTTCGAAATATCAACACCTAGATCCTCAACTGCCTGTGCCATGGTCTCAGGAGTAATGGCATCATAAAAATTGAAGTCTATTCCTTGTTTTTGAAATTCAGAAATAATGTGACTTCTGCGATCCGTTGCTGAAGCTAAGCTAATAACAAAATTCTTCATAAAATAATAATTGGTGGATTAAATGTTAAACGTGACAAGGATACTTCGTTTTCTTAATGCTGTATATGATTGTCCTGATGACATTGATTTTAAAAAATGTATCTTGAGTAAATAAATAAGTTACTCTTATTAAACAAGAAAATTATTTAGATAATATCAAAAGTAGTCAGGCTAATATAGCGACCTTGCTCTAGTATTATGCGGCAACTCAAATTACAATATTGATGATAACTTGTGATGCAGTGACTCTAAATGGACTTTTCATATACTGCATTGATTTCTTATAATTTTTATTGATGTGTTTAGTTATGAATAGTGAATTAATTAGAATTTTTGTTGGCTGTGATCCAAATAACTGTGATTTAGAACAAATGATGGTGCTTGATTATAGCATCCGTAAAAATACACAACATCCTGTTGAAATTACATGGATGCAGTTGAGCCATGACCCTGCTAGTCCATGGTATAGCAATCAAGAAACGCATGAAGGATGGCATACTGAGAAATGGGCAACCCCATTTTCTGGTTTCCGTTGGGCAATTCCAGAATCATCCAACTTTGAAGGACGTTCAATCTATATGGATGCTGATGTCATCGTTTTATGTGATATCGCAGAGTTATGGTCGCATCCGATGAAAGATGATGCAATCGTCATCGCCAAAGGTGGCAAAAGTTCAGCTCGTTTATGTACTTGTGTTTGGGATTGTGAAAAAGCTAAACAATATTTACCATCACTTAGAACGTTGCAATCTGATCCAGATGGTCACAAGAAATTAATGCAACTAATCAAAGACAAACCACATCTAGTCCAAAACTACAATAGTTCATACAACTGTATCGATGGTGAAGGCTTAAAAATAGAAGATATCAAAATTCTTCATTACTCCGACATGGGTACTCAGTTTAGCCATAAATACTCGTTACCGCGCCTAGAAAAAAACAATCAAAAACATTGGTTTGATGGAAAAATCATGCCTCATCCAAGACAAGACTTAGTTGAGTTATTTGATCAATATTATCAAGAAGCATTGGATAATGGTTATAATCCTGAAGACTATTTAGTAAAAGCTTATGGCCCATTTCAAAAAGCGACTCAAATCAATTATCAAGGCAATAAAGTTACACGCCCTGACGAACAAAGAAACTGGTTTAGTAATTCACTACACAAATTAAAAGCAAAATTTAAAGATAAAAATAAATTTTCTTTGGATGATTAACAGATTAGCAATCTCATCCCAAAATTAGCAATAACAATCAACTTAAATATATGTGTTTAGGTTGATTTTTATTTTTATCGTGTGTTTTGTCAATTCAATAACTGTTTTAAAGAAATTGGCATATAATTGGCACGCTAAATAATATAGTCATCTTTTAAAAGTAATCTGCCAAGAGCCAAGCAATGCAACCTTTTCTTTTTCACCATATTTTCAGAAATATCACTAAGTTTATTTATAAAATGTGTTTGCCTAAAGAATATAAGCATAATCGTCGCTATTGGCCATACTTTTCTGTGCAGCGTAATGCCGAGGGTGACTTAGAAAAAGTCTTTTTCCGTAAAAAATTAATTGCAGATAATACGAATCAAGTTACAACTAGCAAAAGGAAATGTGTCCTCGTTGCAACAGGACCATCAGTAAAGAACATTGACCATAACATTTTTAATAATCCAGAATATGATTTCATCGGAGTAAATGGTGCAATTTCATTAGATTATATTCATTTCAAATATTATGTAATTATCGATCACAACTTTACGGGTAATCGTTTTGACCTCGTGATGAAAGTCTTGCAGAGTGATTGTACCCTTTTTACAACACCAAGATGCCTTGATGTAATCTTGAGAAGAATTCATCCTAATACAATTAAATGCTCCATCAGAGTGATCGAAACCATTTCACAAGATAAAACGATTGATTTATTTATGGGTAAACAGACGCCTGTTGATCTATCTCAATCTTATTTTCATTTATATGGTCAGTTCGGTTTCTCTACCAATATTTTTAATGCTGTTTTTGATTATTTTACAGTAGCTTACGTTGCATTACAGGTAGCATATTCTATTGGGTTCAAAGAAATCTATATTGCTGGTCTAGATATGAATAATTTTTCACAGCCTAGATTTTATGAAGATAAAGAAAACAAACAACCTACAATGTTAGACCAATATTTAGATTTAACATTACCTGCATTTGATGCAGCTTCTGAATTTTTTAAAGAAAATCATATTGATGTTTATAATCTTTCACTAAATAGTGCGGTTGAATCATTTAAAAAAATTAATACAAACTCGCTCATCAAACCTTGATTCTGTAAAATATAATTTTTGCTTTTTAGTAATTATTAATGATCGGATCGCAATTTCGAACGGATATCAATGGACTTCGAGCATATGCTGTAGTTTTTGTTGTTCTTTTCCATTTCAATGTATTCGGTTTCTCCGCTGGATACTTGGGCGTTGATGTTTTCTTAGTGTTATCAGGCTATCTGATGACAAAAATCATTGTGGAAAAGCTTGAACACAATAATTTTTCTTTTGTTGATTTTTACTTATCTCGAATTATTCGTATTTATCCCGCACTATTATTCTTAGTCTTAGTTTTAACGGTTTTGGGTCTATTTGTATTTATCCCAGAAGACCTAAAAAACTTCGCTAAAGATGCGAGATACAGTCTCACTTTCTTATCAAATAATCTCTTCTATGAGCAATCAGGAGACTATTTTGCAACTAGCTCACATGATAAAGCATTACTGCATACATGGTCTTTAGCTGTTGAATGGCAATTCTATATCCTTTTTCCCATCATTTTGTACACATTTAAAAAGCTTACAAAACAAACTAAATATATAGGCATATTACTTCTAATATTGTTTGCTTGCTCATTTTTGTTGTCTGTAAAACTTACACCAGAAAATCCGATATATGCTTTCTTTAAACTTTCAACACGTGCATGGGAGTTAATTGCAGGTGGACTGGTGTACTTTTATTTTAACCAATATTCTTTATCATCGATTAAGCAAAAAATTATTGAATATACAGGTTTTGGACTTTTAGCGCTAAGCTTGATTTTTTTAACCAAAGATACGCCTTGGCCTGGTTATGCTGCATCCCTTCCTGTTTTGGGTACAGTTTTAATTCTAATCGCCAACCGTCAAAACTCTATACTAACGAAACCCAAGTTTATACAGAGTTTAGGCAGTGCTTCATATTCTATTTATTTGTGGCATTGGCCGATCTCATTTTTATTGAGCTATTTCCTTATTCAAAAAAATATTATCAATATCAGTTTTGCTCTTTTATTATCTTTTGTTTTAGGATGGTTAAGTTACAAATATATTGAACCTTGTCGTATTCACCTGAATAAAATCAATAAAAAGTATGTTTATCTACTTTTTATCTTGAGCATTGCGATTCTCTATCCATTTTATAAGTTTCTAGGTAAGGATGGGTTAGAAAATCGAGCCGATGCAGAATACCTAAAGCGTATTGAGAAAATACAGATGCCTATGGTCTCGAATGGTTGGTGTTTCTATAACATTAAAGATGATCATAGTCTGACTGTTGGAGAAAATGGATTAAAATGTCATATAGCATCTAACTCAACAAATGCTAAATCAGCTCTTTTGTTTGGAGATTCATTTGCAGGTCACAATATTCCATTTTGGGATGGTCTAGGCAAAAAACTAAACTTGAACATCCATACGATCAGTACGAATTGGTGCTATCCAAGTCTTGATAAAGAATTTACAGGTGACAAGTCATCTACCGCTTATCAGCAGTGCTTAATCAACCGAAACTATCTGAAGAATCATATAGCTCAGTATGACGTTCTTATTTTTGCTGGTCGTTGGACTGATATTGTTCGTCAAAATCAGCAGAATTCATTTAGTGAGTTACTCAAAGTTGCACAAATGAATAATAAGAAAGTGATCGTAATGTCTGAACCATATACTTTTGATCAAAACATCAGCTCAATTTTCAAACGTGCAATATGGTTAGAGCGAGACTTTAATCTAAATGAGTATATGAACAATCCACTCGCTGCAAAGCAAAAATATGCAACGAGTGTGATTAATAAAATCGTTTCAGAACATCCGAATACACTCCTGTTAAGCCAAGCAGATCTATTTAAATCAGATCATATGGCAACCAAAAACACACCGTATTCATTTGATGGACGTCATATCTCAATTGTTGGGTCATTAGCATCTGAACAATACTTTGAAACACGACCAAAATTTAAAGTATTAGAAAACTTTATTGCTAAAAAGTAGTGATTAGATATCAATAAACGAGTCGTTAAAATACATTTTTTTACTGTAATAACGACTTAATATTCCCCTTTCTTTTCCTGCCAGTTTGATCAGCTTAGGCTTTTCAACTGGCGGATAATTGAGGGCAAAATCAATCAACACTTTTTCTTTCATCCATTTATTTTTTACTTGATAGAAAAAAGCATTCCGATCACAGTTAATCAAGGTCATGCTCGGTAAAGTGGTACGCATAATTTTTTGGCAGGCAACATAAGCAACCAAATATTCTAAACGGCCTATCTCTTGAAAATAGTCCTGATAATTTCCGTTATTTTCTTTAATCTGCTGAATATAAACCTTTGGTGTTAATTCTATAGCTTTGAATAACTCCTCAAACCAAGACTTAAAAAACATATTTTTGGCAGAACTTGCCAATAACCAATTCTCTAAAACAGGAAAGTCTGGGCAAGTAGTATTTTTCTTTCGATAGTAGGCAAAACTGTTCGTTTGATGTTGAGCAACTAACTTTTCAATCCAATCTAGATTTTCATAAACAATTGTACTGGCATCTAACCATATCCCACCGTGTTGATAAATTAATTCAAATCGAATGAGATCAGCTTTCTGTTGTGGTGTCGCATGCTTTAAACGACCATAATCAATATCACAAAACTCTTTGACATTATTAGGTGTTAGAAAGTTTACAACGTAGTTTGGATTGTTCTTTTTTATATTGTCAACGCACTTCTGCACAAACTCAGGTAGCGTACCTTCCCAATACATCCAGATAATTTTAGGAATAACTGCATTTTGCTCACCAGGATTGAGAACGATCAGGTCCGCGTAGTTATCTATTGACTCATTGATTTCTCTTTTTTGGTTTGAATACATTGTATAAAATTTCAAAAGATAGAAGAGCTTCTTAAAAAACTTCATAAAATGTACTCAACAAAATAAAGAAAATTATTTATTACAGTCTATAACTAGGACTCAAGACATTAAATGTTTAATTGCATAAATGCGATCACGCCACATACGCTTCTGCTTCTTAAATCCATGAGAAGCACTTCGATTCTCAAGTTGCTTGCGTTTGATACCTTGAGCAGCAACAGTACCTAAAATATCACTATCCAGACCTGCTGGCTGCACAAATGGCTGCCAAACACCAAGCCCTTTTCCTGTTTTACTTAACCAACTTTGGAAGAAAATATCGACTGGAACGGTCATGATTTTACCCAGTTGTACAAACTGTTCAGCTCCTTTTCGAGACCAGACCAAGCCTACACCACGTATTGGGAAATAATATGCATGCCACAAGGTATAATGATCAAACTCAACAATGTCTTTTGCTAATTTTTTCTTTTTAGCAGCAATATTAACGGTATACCAATCCAACTCTTTATGTTGATCTAAATAACTTAATAAAGATTCAAGCTTCTGTTTAAAGTTAGGCAACACTTCAATGTCATCTTCTAAGACAACTAAATAATCGGCATCCGTTTCTAGAAATTTTTCAGCACAACCATAGTGACTTAGATAACAACCCAACTCAGAATTGATTAAACTACGCCCTAATATTTTCTGAGCAGCAAGATCATCGTAGTTTTCAAATTCAGATAAGGCTTTACCTCGCCCATCATAAGCAGAGAATCGGCTAAAATCCCATCCCGCTTGATTGAGCTGAGCTGTCGCACTTGCTAAACGTTGATCACTGCCGTCTAAATTAATAAGATAAGTCACAACTTTCATTTGCTTTCCTTCGTTTAGACCACAGTAGTCGGTTGAATTTGGCTGGGTAAAAACCCTGTAAATTTTTGAATCAGTGCGGCTCGGATGCGTCCTTCAGCTAATGATTCCAATTGATCTAGACTTTGTATACAGCCAAATTTAATCTCAGAATTAGATAAAGCTAATATAAATTTTTCCAAATCACGACCATCTTTTAAATAAGCAATATCAATATCATCTTTTAAAATGGCTCGATCAGATTGAATTGCTAAATGATTAGACAATCCCACTGGTAACAGTTGATCAATGTTCCTAAATTTGAACTGAATTTGCTGCTCTAAAAGCTCTTTATTATTCTTAAAGTAAGTACTGAGCAAATCACGACTGAGAATATGAGGGCGATGATGAATTTCGTAATATCTAGTCATTCCCACGCGATCTGCACTCAACATTTGAGCCGTTGAATATTTCGCTTCAGCTACCATTCCAAAATTCTGCTGTAAGAATTTTCGGAAAATATATTTCATTTTCTTGATGAGTGTTACTTGCCAATGTCCATATATCACCATCTGACCATCAATAAGAAAATCACTTAAATCAGACTGTTGATTGAAAAAGAAATCATCATTCAGATAAATAAAATGATTTGAAATCCCTTTAATATTCCACAACATACTTTCAATACTTAATGAATTGAATGTCGGTAAAGCAAACTCATATCCACGGAATAATTCTTGATGATCAACGATTTTTATTTTTTCAGCAGGACATAAACCTTGCTGGGAAAATTGGTCTAACCACAAAGGTGTTTGCTGATCCGTCACGACATAAATCGTGCCTGCATATGGAACATACTTAAGAATTGAGGCGATGCAAAAATAGATTTCATCGTTACTTGCAAAACGAGTATCATCCAAAGCATTTGATGGTTCGTTTTGATTCATAAATTGACGGCGTTTATTTTTCAGAGAGATATCATTCCCATCGACCCATGCGATGACGATATCAAGCGGATGTAAACCCTGACTCATAAATCAAAACCTTCCATAAATACAGATTTACTGCCAAGCATCCTTGATCCAATCTGATGGCAATACATAACGATACCATTTACCACCGCCACCATTGATTGCATCAGGTGGATTAATTTCACCGTGGAAAATAATAATCTTAACGCCTTCTGGTTTTACTGGTGCTTGGAAATAAGCAAATGGAATTTTTCTTAGACAATGATATTTATAGCTTTTACACCACTGATCATTCCAATAACTCAATTTTCCTTCTTTGTGAACAAACCAAGATAAATAGGCTTGCTCATTACGGAATTTTTGACGAATTTCATCAAAGTTTTCACGAAAATACGGCAAAATATCAGGAAAAGCTCCTAACTTAAAACGATAAACCGAACTATTCCCCGTAATGCGCCAAGGTCGCTTCCAGTCATGAATAATCAGAAACTCACCTGGTTCTTGGAAGAAGCAATCTATATTATCTACGATGACAACATCGAGATCTAAAAACAGTGCATTGCCTTTTAAACCATACAGATCAGGTTCAAAAGTTGAGAGTTTATTCCACCCACGCTCTGGACTTCCTGCAGGCAAATCTAATGGAGGAATCGGGAAGCATTGTACATTCGGATCAATACCTTCTGTACGATCCGTTAAGCACACCATTTTAAAAGGTAAAGTAAGATGGCGTTGCACCATATTATATAAACGATTGACATACTCGGCACCGTACTTGGTTCCCCATTTCATGCACAAAATAATATTGTCTTCATGAGCTGCCGAATCTTGTTGAATGTCTGCCATCTGCTAACCTTAAATGCCTTAGATATTATTTTAAATGCGCGGGAAATAATCCCAAATCGTCAAAACAATATGCACTGAATGTTGAGCTATCTTAGCATAGACCTTGTAACTTTTTTTATTATTAATTCGTCAAACCCTTCAAGCCATTTATGTTTTTATCACCTTATCAATTGATACCAAATAAATCTCGCGTGTAGATTTTTTCCATGACATCACTGAACATCGGCACCATACGATTGACAATAATCAGATCAGAAGCCGATTTAAATTTTTGTAAACTACTCATCACTGGATGCCCAAAATACTCTTTAACATCCAAAGTAGGCTCATAAATCACAATCTTTATGCCCTCTTGAGCAAGTCCTTGTAATACATCATGAACAGCGGATTCTCTGAAATTATCTGAATCGGCTTTCATCGTTAGGCGAAATATACCCACACATGAAACATTATGACTCTTAATATCTTCAATGATCGCCTGTTTGCGAGTTTGGTTAGAGCGAATGATCGCTGAAATCAGCTCTTGAGGAGTATCATCATAATTAGCTAAAAGCTGTTTGGTATCTTTAGGCAAGCAATAACCTCCATAACCAAAAGAAGGATTATTGTAGTGATCACCGATGCGTTGATCCAAACCCACCCCCTTAATAATATCCAAAGCACTCAGCTTGTTTTTTATACAATACGTATCCAACTCATTAAAAAATGCTACTCGCATTGCCAAATATGTATTTGAAAATAGTTTAATGGCCTCAGCTTCAGTTGAGTCAACACAGAGTAAAACCGCATCCTTTCTGACCGTGGCTTTTAAATACAATTTCGCAATCTTTTCTGCGCGTTTAGATTTTTCACCTACGATAATTCTAGATGGGTAGAGATTATCTTGTAAGGCCTGTCCCTCTCTCAAGAACTCTGGAGCAAAGATTAAGTTCTTAAGTTTCAGCTTATTCGAAATTTCTTTGGTATAGCCCACAGGCACTGTAGATTTAATAATCATCAGCGCTTTAGGATTTATTTTTTGAATATCATCGATGACAGATTCAATACTAGAAGTATCAAAATAGTTGGTTTCAGGATTATAGTTTGTTGGGGTTGCAATAATAATCAACTTAGCATCCTGATAGGCACGCTCTTTTTCAGTCGTTGCCTCTAGATGCGACTCAGTTAAATAGTTTTGTATGCAAGTATCACTAATCGGTGAAACTTTTTGGTTTAATAACTTTACACGACTCTTATCAATATCTAGTAAAACCACATCATGCTGCTTAGCAAACAATAAGGCATTTGATAAACCCACATAGCCAGCACCCACTACAGTAATCTTCATTCGTTCTCTAATTTTACTCTTGATCTTAGTGACCAAGCTAAAGAAGTTAGATGAAAGATTAATGATGATTTAATTGCAATCTATTGACATTGTTTCAATAAAAAAAGCGAAGCATGAGCTTCGCTTTCTTCGCAGAGTTTTACTTATTTAACGTAAGTTAACCAATCTGCATATTTATCATTACGACCTTGGACGGCATCAAAGAAAGTCTTTTGAATTTCTGTAGTAATCGGACCACGTGAACCACAACCAATTTGACGGTCATCATACTCACGGATTGGTGTTACTTCAGCAGCTGTACCTGTGAAGAATGCTTCATCAGCGATATAGAATTCATCACGTGTGATACGGCGTTCGATCACTTCATAACCTAAATCTTTAGCAATCGTGATCACCGTTTGACGTGTAATTCCTTCTAATGCACCACCAGCCAAATCAGGTGTATGTAATACGCCATCTTTGATCAAGAATACATTCTCACCAGCGCCTTGGCAGACGAAACCTTGAGGGTCAAGCAACATTGCTTCGTCATAACCTGAACGTGCGACTTCTTGGTGTGCCAAGATAGAAACTGTGTAGTTACCACATGCTTTCGCTTTACACATCGTCACGTTTGGATGATGGTGAGTGAATGAAGAAGTTTTTACACGAATACCACGTGCCATCGCTTCTTCACCCAGATATGCGCCCCAACCCCATGCAGCTACAGCAGCATGAATCGTGTTATCTGTTGCAGCAATACCAAGTTTCTCAGAGCCAATCCAAATTAATGGACGAAGGTAGCAAGACGCTAATTTATTTTCACGAACAACGTCAATTTGTGCTTGTTCTAATGTCGCTTGATCAAATGGAACATTCATTTGATAAATTTTTGCTGAATTTAATAAGCGCTTAGTGTGATCTTGCAAACGGAAGATTGCTGTACCATTTGGGGTTTCATAGGCGCGGACACCTTCAAAGACGCCCATACTGTAGTGTAGTGTGTGAGTTAAGACATGAATTTTTGCATCACGCCAATCCACTAATTTTCCATCTTGCCAAATAAAACCATCACGATCAGCCAAACTCATCGCACATACTCCATTTTTTTACACAATCATTCACTTTCCAATGCTATTGCACTTGGATCAATTAACCTTTGCCATAACTTGCAAACGATCTCGCGGGTATCGTGCCAATCCGCAGCATTAACTTGCATAGATTGATTTGCAAGTGCTAAACGGTGGCTCTCAGCTCGTTCACGGAGATAAGCGTGTATTAATGCTGTGGCATCTTCACTGGATAAGCAGCCTGCTTTAGCAGCATCTTCTAGAATTCTTACATTATCGGAAAAATGGGCGAGATCTGTATTCGTCCCACTCCATGCAAGCACTGCATACTGTGCCATAAATTCGATGTCAACGATACCACCTGAGTCCTGTTTTAAATGAAAAATCCCATGTTTTTTTTGCTCAGAAGATGAACCCAAATGATCTTTCATTTTCTGACGCATTTTTAACACTTCTTCACGTACCTGATTTTCATCACGAACCTGAGTTAAGATTTGACAGCGTACCCGTTCAAATTGCTCACATAAACTTTTCTCACCTGCAATTGAACGTGCACGAACGAGCGCTTGATGTTCCCAAAGCCAAGCACTTTTTTGCTGATACTGCTCATAAGCTTTAAGACTCGTCACCAACATCCCTGCTTCACCAGACGGTCTTAATCGGGTATCAATTTCATAGACCCGACCATCAAGTGTTTGAGTAGTCATCAAGGACATAAATTTCTGAGCAACACGGATCGCAAACTCTGCACCACTGATCCCTTTACGTCCGTCAGTCTCTGTTTGCTCTTGAAAGTCATGAATAAATACTAAATCCAAATCAGAACCGTAGCCTAACTCGATACCACCTAGCTTGCCATAACCAATGACGGCAAAAGCTTGCGCATCCAAAGTACATCGTTGACCCTGACTGTTGACAGGGTAACCATGACGTTGCGCAATCGCTTGATAAGCTAAATTTAAAGTCGCTTGGACACATACTTCAGCAATATCTGTTAATGCATCTGAGACTTTCATTAAATGACTTTCAGCCAAAACATCACTGGCAGCTACAGCGAGTACGTTGCTCTTTTTAAACAATCTCAATACTCGCATTTGATCTTCAACCTGATCAATTTCAATGCGCATTAATTGTTGGCGTAAGGAATCTTCTAAATCTTTGCGTTGCGGCAACCCAAAGTCCATTGAAAGGAACTCATCCAACAAGACGGGGTATTGTGTTAACTCTTCACAGATCCACGGGCTTACTGTCGCCATTTTTACTAAACGCTGCAAAGCACCACGACTTTCCATCAACATGACTAAATAGACAGTTCGACGTAATACAGACTCGACCAAGGGCATTAATCGTAATAAAGCCATTTGAGGTTGATCTGATTGTAAAATGGCTTCTACTAGATGAGGCCAAAATTTCTTAAGCCGTTCTAAAGCACTCGCAGGAATTTTACGTAGTGCTTGCCCATGCCAAAAATTTTGGATCAAGTTTTTAGCATCATCATCCAGAACTGCATTCAGACGTTGTTCTAGTTCTACAGAATCATCTATTGGAGCAGAGAACTCTTTTTCTTGAATGAGTTGTTTAAACTGAACTTTGACTTTATCTCTTTTTTGATTCAGAACATTTAAGAAAGAAGACCAATCACTAAAACCCAAGGTATCTATCATACGTTGACGCAATTCAGGTTCAGACGGTAGAGATTGAGTTTGTTGATCATTTAATGCCTGAATTGCATGTTCAACTCGTCTTAAAAACAAATAAGCATCTTCAAGATCAAAAACAGCCTGCTGATCCAATAATTCAGCATCACCCAAATGGTGTAAATTGACTAAACATTGTCGATCTTGCAGTTCCCGTCGGGAACCACCATAGATCAACTGAAAAACTTGCACGATAAACTCGATCTCACGTATTCCGCCAGCGCCTAATTTAATATCATCTTCGATATTACGACGAAGAACTTCTCGCTCAATCATGGCTTTCATTTCACGCATCGCAGCGAATGCAGAATAATCAACATAACGCCGGAAGACGAATGGACGAGCCATATCCATCAAATCTTCGCCTTCTTTTCCACCTGTAATCACACGGGCTTTAATCCATGCATAGCGTTCCCATTCACGCCCATGCTGGCTCAGATATTTTTCCAAACCTGTATGACTGATCGCTAAAGCTGAACCGTCACCCCACGGACGTAAACGCATATCTACACGGAAGACAAAACCATCCGCAGTGATATGGTCTAATAGATAAATTAACTTCTGTCCCCACAAAATACAGAATTGCTGAACATCAATACATTTACGACCATTGGTCTCACCTTGCTCATCAAAAGCAAAAATCAGATCAATATCACTGGATAAATTCAGCTCTTTTGCACCAAGTTTCCCCATTCCAATGACAATCAAATCCTGAACCTGACCTGAATAACCGATTGGCTCACCGTGTTTAGCAATCAATGGCTTTCGCGCAAAATCTTTCGCAACGCAGATACAAGCATCAGCAAAATCAGAAAGCTCTCGAGTCAGTGTCACTACATCGGTTAATTGGTTTGCATCTTGCCAAATCCAACGAAACATTAATTTAGCACGCAAAATACGCAATGCCTTCATCCATGCTTGCTCATCAGTCTGAACTGCAACCGTTTCTTGGACGGTTTGGTGAATCGTTTCGGTAGATAAAGAGGTTGAAAATTGATCTTTGCTATAGGCTTGTTCTAATTCTGATTGGTATAAATTTAAAACTTGTTCTGCATATTGGCTTGCAACTAAGGTTTTATGTAGCTGTTCCGCATTCATATAAAAAAGCTCAACTGATGTCAGGTCATCTCTAGTAGTTATATCAGTTACATCGTTATCTTTAAAATCACTTTAGACTAATTTCGCTTTCGACTTATGTTGTTCGGTAGATAATTCAGCATGTTGGCGTTCAGCAGGTAAGCAAACTTTAAAGACAGTGCCCTCACCCTCTTCAGATGTCACACTGATTTCACCATGGTTCAGCTCAACAAAACGCTTACACAAAGAAAGCCCTAAACCCGCACCTTTTTCACCAGCTGTGCCCTTTAAACTCACCGTCATACGTGGTTGAAATAAATTCTGTATCTGTTCTTCTGTCATTCCCAAACCAGAATCTTTCACTCGTATTTCCACGAATTCGCCCTGAGGTTGGGCTTGAATATAAACTTTTCCTGCGCCATCCGTATCCGTAAATTTCAATGCATTTGAAACAAGGTTTTGGATCAAAGAAGTCACCATATTCATATCTGCATAGATTTTAAGACTCTCATCTACTTCATTGATCAATTGGATATTTTTCTTCAACGCTAAGGTTTTTAAAATATCGGTCACGATATCGGTAATTTGTCTTAATTTAAAATTTATTGGGTGATATACAAAACGCCCACCTTCAGCCATTGCCCAATTCAACAAACTTTCCAACAGGTTGTAAGTCGACTGTGACGTCTCATAGAGATAGTCAGCGATGTTTTGGATACTTGATTCATCCAATGTATCGCGCTCTTTAGCCAAAATCTCTGAAAAACCCAATAAACCATGGAAGGGAGCGCGTAAATCATGGGAAATAATAGAAAAGAATTTTGTCTTGCTAAAATTTAATGCAGACTCTTGTTCGTATAATTCTTTGAGTTCATCGTGATTGAGTTTCAATTCAAGTTTTTGCATAAAGCTTTTACAGTGGTCTTGTAAAAGTTGTTTTTGAACTGCACTAAAATCTCGGACAGCTTCATCAAACAAAATTAGATAACCTAAAGAGGTTTGATCTGGATGCCTCAGATGAACAGCGACAAGGGATTGTGCTTTAGATTTCAACGCATGTACAAACGAAAGTAAATTTGAATAATGTGGATGAGCTTCATCAATAAAATCGTTATTTACAAACAGAGTATTCAAACTTTTCGTGACTTTTGTAGCGTCAATTGCAGTCAACTTTTCTGAACAGTGATGCCAAAAATAAGGCTCTTGATGAAAAATAAGTAAAGCTTTACCGACTTGCATTAATGTTTTATTGAATTGTAAGAACTGTTCAAGCAAATTTTGCTCTGAAGTGAGACCCAAAGAAAGAGAAATTTTACAAGCACTTAACTTGTCGGCTTGCTGTAATTCTAGTAATTGAATAGCCATGCTTGCCTCTCGGATATTATCGTTATTCGGTTATTTACGTTTTAATAAGAAAAAATGTGAAAACTATCACTACTATTAACAAACTTTAACATAAAAGGCAATTCTTGATTAAATCAATTCGCAACAAAACGTGAAATTTCATTAAATTTAAACGTATTGAATTATGTATCGAAGATTTATTTTTTAGCTACATGTTGAATGTTTAAGTCATCATAAATTTTTGTCAGTGCATCAACATTAGAAAATAATATACCTGAAATAATTGCAATCAATATCCCAATAACCAATGAAATTACAGTGCCTATTAAAAGAACTAATGTATCAACCTTGAATGTTTCAAGACCTAAGCTATTCATCAAAAAGACAAATATATTATTCGTCTGAATAATTATTATTGCTAAACAATAGAATCCAACCAACATCCATTTCTTCTTCTGATAATTCTTTTTAGAAGATTCTGCAGTTAAAATCACCTTCCCATTATCTATAATTATATCCACCATATGACGAGCTCCTATCAATCGTTTGATCATAATAAAAAAACTTTTTGGATATTCTTTAATGACATAATCAACTTCAAGATGACTTACCTTTTCAGAACACACTAAAGCTTGAGCAGCACAATCCTTTACAATTTTTTCTTTGTCTTGTTCATAATAATTGTCAATATATTCGGTTATCGCAGCTAACCGCTCTAGATAGAATTTCCGTCTATGAGTAAATCTTTTTGCTTTATCCAACCAAACAAAGAACGGGAATATCGCTAAAAAAACTGGTAATACTTTTATAATTAAATCTAACACTCAATCCTCTTTTACATTTATTGTCAGAATATAAGTTTAAATTGAAAATGTTTCGGCATTAAAAAACCCCAAGCCTTTAATACCAGCTTGGGGTCTTTGAATCTTGGTCCCGAGGGTCGGACTCGAACCGACACGTCATCTCTGACAGCGGATTTTGAGTCCGCCGCGTCTACCAATTTCACCACCTCGGGAAGAGTGCGATGCTTTGTGTTGCGTATGATAACCTGTTTGATTTTATTGTCAAACCCCATCTTTAACTTATTGTTCACTTTTAAATCATTCAGTTATTTTTCTTAGGAAGTTATCAGCAGCTCAGCGCAAAAATACAAAAAAGACTATACTACACACAATTTCTGCAATGTTTTAGATGTATGCAACTTTCAGACTTTTCATTTGATCTCCCTGATGAACTTATAGCTCGCTATCCTCTAGAAAGCCGTAGCGCTTCGCGTTTACTTCATATCGATGATCAAGGTCATTACCATGATCATAGCTTTACTGATATTTTGGATTTATTAAACGAGGGTGATTTGCTCGTATTAAATGATACCAAAGTCATGAAAGCTCGCTTGAAAGGTAAACGTGCAACTGGTGGGGCAATTGAAGTTCTTGTTGAACGTATGCTGGACACACACACAGCTCACTGTCATATTAAATCAAGTAATTCACCTAAAGCTGGTGCAGAACTTTATATCGGTGAAGATTCAGTTCCAGTTACGGTACAAGGTCGCCATGAAAACCTGTTTGTGGTTGAGTTTTCACAACCGATTTTATCGGTACTTGATCAATACGGTCAGCTCCCTATCCCTCCTTATTTCAATCGTGAAGCAGAAGAAATTGATACAGAACGATATCAAACGGTTTTCCACGATCCTGAAAAAATTGCTAGCGTTGCTGCCCCAACAGCAAGTTTGCACTTTGACCAAGATTTATTAGAAAAATTAGCAGCAAAAGGTGTGCAAAAGACATTTGTGACTTTGCATGTCGGTGCAGGCACATTTATGCCAGTTCGTACAACAGACATTACCAATCACATTATGCACAGTGAATGGTGTGATGTTCCAGAATCCACGATTGATCTTATTTTAGAAACCAAAGCACGTGGTAATAAAGTGATTGCAGTAGGTACGACAGCAACTCGTGCATTGGAAAGCGCAGCTCAAGCAAATGATGGCAAAATTGCTGCATGGACAGGTGATACTCAGATTTTCATTTATCCAGGCTACCAATTCTGTATCGTCGATCGTTTGATTACCAACTTCCATTTGCCCGAATCAACACTTTTAATGCTTGTTTCTGCGTTATCAAATCGAGACAACATTTTATCGGCTTATGAGCATGCAGTTAAAGAACGTTATCGTTTCTTTAGCTACGGTGATGCTATGCTAATAGACAAATTAATCGTTTGATTTAAATACGCTTATGCCGATCGATACAGTACAACAAGCATTACATATAAGACGTAAAAAAAATGCTCAAGTTTTTCGCAATATCGCTCGGCTGTGGGAAGCGGGACAATCATCACACACGGATCAAGCATTATTAGATGCCTTGCATCCGTGGCGTGAAGATCACAGTCTGCGTTTTTTTAATATTTTGCCTTATTTATTGGCAACAATTAGTCTAAGCACTTTAATCTTTGGATATTTTCTACACCCCCATCTACAATTTATTTGGAGTTTTTTGGGTGCTTTTTTGACAGGTTTTCTTGCTTATCTACTTTATGAGTCAAAACAACCACTTGAACAAGTGATTGAATATTTAGAACAAAGAATGATTCAACTTCGTTATGGTTTGAATTTCCAACAACTCCCTGCTTATCTTCCGATTCAGGCGCAACCATTACTTGTAATAAGTAAATTGAAGCAATCTTTTCCACTGTTTAATCGTGGAACTGAATCAAATGAAATTACACATTATGCTTCTACCGTTTGGAACGATGGAACGACTAAACATCAAGTCCTGATTTTTAAATACCATTACGTAAGTGAAATGCCAATTTTTCAAGATGGCAATAGCGATAAAAAAATTGTTAAAGAAATCCATAAAGATTTATGGGGTGCTTTTGTTTTTCAAATGCCTAATTTGGGCATTGCTATTAGTGATCAGCGCTCTCGTTTTTTTGAACCGTATACTCGCTCATGGCAAAGCAGTGATATTTTAATTAATCAGAAACTCAATATTTTTGGTCTAGATCAGCATCAACTTGCAAAAAGTATTAGCCCAAGTTTGACACTCAAGTTACATGATTTTTTTGAACATTTTTCAGGTGATTTAATTTATCATCATGAAGAGCAGATTTTGTGTTATCTCGGTGAACAGGACCTTTTCCGAATCACGAGTAAACATGATGAAATCCACGATATACCTGCATTGAGAGGTCATTTACGAACCATGACAATGCCTGAATATCAGCGTTTTCAACAATTGATGCTTAATTTAATTCAATAAATAGCCGATAAATCTTTTTAGAACAAAGATAAGTGGAATTTGCTCAGTTCCATTAAGGCAACAATAACGAGGTAAGGTCATGACTGGTTTAATTATTTTCTTGGGGATTTTTGTTCTTTTGATTGTATGGGGCATTCATATTCGCAATACGATTGTACGCTACTTTAATGCGACCAAACGTGCATGGTCAGAAGTGGCCAATTTTGAACGTCAAAAAGTTAAAACGCTTGAATCTTTAGAAACGACCTTGAGCCGTTACACTGAGTTTGAAAAATCAACCTTAGAAAAAGTAACTGAGCTTCGTCAGCAAATCCTTAATTTAAATGTTAATGATACTGATATTTCTCAACTACAAAGCATCGAAAAAATGAGCAAAGAACTCATTCGCAGTCTCAACGTTGTTGTTGAAAATTATCCTGAGCTTAAAGCTGATACGCTTTACAGCAAAATGATGGATGATATTCAGGAACAAAATGAAAATGTCGGTGCTGCTATTACGATCTTTAACCGTAATGTTGAGTTATTCAACAATCATATCCAGATTTTCCCAAATAATTTGATCAATACAATGACATTATCCAAGAAAGAAATTCGTCCTTTCAAAGATAATTTAGCGACTGAAAATTTTGACTATAAACCAAATTTTTAAAAGTAAATTTAAACATTTAAAAGCCAATTTCAGCTTCGTTTTGAAATGGCTTTTTTATTTTTTCTCTATAGCTACATTTAGTAGTAGAACTACACACCATAATCAAGGAAAATAGCCGTTTTTGATCAGCGAACTGTTTTTTCGCCTTGATGGATTGGTGTCATGCAATTTGAAAAATTAGGTCAGTCGGGGCGCGCCCGTCGTGGTCGACTCACTTTAGAACATGGTGTTGTTGAGACACCTGTATTTATGCCCGTTGGTACTTACGGTACTGTAAAAGGCATGTTGCCTCGTGATATTGAAGAAATTCAAGCACAAATTATTTTGGGTAACACCTTCCATTTATATTTACGCCCTGGCTTAGAAGTGATTAAAGAGCACGGCGGTCTGCACGAGTTTATTCAATGGGATAAACCAATTTTGACTGACTCAGGTGGTTTCCAAGTATTTAGCTTGGGCGCAATGCGTAAAATCAAAGAGGAAGGCGTGACTTTCCGCTCTCCAATTGACGGTTCAAAAGTTTTCTTATCTCCTGAAATTTCGATGGAAATTCAGCATGTCTTAAATTCAGACATCGTGATGATTTTTGACGAGTGCACACCTTATCCAGCAACACATGAAGAGGCTCAGAAATCATTACAGCTTTCTTTACGTTGGGCAAAACGTTGTAAAACCCACCACCACGATGAACTTAAGAATAAAAATGCATTATTCGGCATCATCCAAGGTGGTATGTACGAGGATTTGCGTGATGAATCTCTTGCAGGCTTACTCGAAGTCGGTTTCGATGGTTATGCGATCGGAGGTCTCTCCGTAGGTGAACCTAAAGAGGAAATGATCAAAGTTCTTGATTATTTACCAAACAAAATGCCTCAGGATAAACCTCGCTATTTGATGGGTGTAGGTAAGCCAGAAGATATCGTTGAAGCGGTTCGTCGCGGTGTTGATATGTTTGACTGCGTAATGCCTACACGTAATGCACGTAACGGTCATTATTTTGTCACTGATGGTCTGGTAAGAATTCGTAATAGCAAATATCGTCATGATAAAGGACCCTTAGACCCTCATTGCGACTGTTACACTTGTAAAAACTTTACTCGTGCCTATTTATATCATTTAGAGAAGTGCGGTGAGATGTTGGCATCGATGCTCGGTACGATTCATAACTTACGTTATTACCAACGCCTTACTCAAGGCATGCGTGATGCTCTAGATAATGGTACGTTTGACGAGTATGTTCAGGACTTTTATGCCCGTCGTGGTTTAGAGGTTCCACCCTGCCCTGAAGATTAATGTATAAGTAAATGCATCAAGATTTGCGCCTAAACGCAAGACAAGGTACATTGCAAAACGAATTGGAATTTAATCGTAATTTTTCGCTTTATCTTTTATTAGGAAATTAAAATGAGCTTTTTCATTTCTACCGCTCACGCTGCTCCTGCAGCAGCTCAAGGCCCAAGCTTAATGGCAAACTTATTGATGATTGCTGTTTTTATTGCAATCTTCTATTTCTTGATCTGGAGACCTCAAGCTAAACGTGCGAAAGAACACCGTTCTTTGATCGAAAGCTTAGGTGTAGGAAGTGAAATCGTTTTTGCTGGTGGTTTAATGGGGAAAATCACGAAGCTTGATGGTGACTTCGCTGTTGTTGAGTTAAGCCGTGGCGTAGAAGTAAAAATCCAACGTGCAAGTGTCATTTCAGTATTACCTGAAGGCACACTAAATAACCTTTAATCATAAAATAGTCGTGCCTCAGCACGACTTTTTCATTTAAGAAGAAAACGAATGCGTTACCCTGCATGGAAATATTTACTGATTCTCGTCGTTCTCGTGATCAGTACGTTATATGCACTTCCAAGTCTGTATCCTGATGAACCTGCTGTCCAAATTTCTGGTGCAAAAGCAGGTACACAAATTGATCAAACGGTTGTGCAAAAAGCTGAGCAGATTCTGAAAGCTGCCAACATCAGTAGCCATGATAATAGTTTCACCAACAATGCGGCATTATTACGTTTAGACACTTCAGAAGCTCAATTAAAAGCAAAAGAAGTGCTACGTCGTGATTTAGGTGAAGACTACGTGGTTGCACTTAACCTTGCGCCAACCACACCTGAATGGTTGCAAAAGATTGGTGCAAAACCGATGAAACTCGGTTTGGACTTACGTGGTGGTGTACACTTCTTGCTCGAAGTCGACATGGATAAAGCGATTAGCCAACGTATGGAAACATCGGCAACTGATCTGCGTCGTCAATTTCGTGACAACAAAATCAAATTTAATAATTTAGCACTGAATAACAATACCATTACTGTTCAGTTTGCCAATACAACTGACCGTGATGCAGCAGCAGATTTCTTACGTCGAAATGGCAATGAGTTCACACAGCAAGCACTTGCAAGCACAGATGGCGCTTTACTGAAACTCAACTATACAGATGTTCGTCGTCAAGAAATTCAATCTTACGCGGTGAATCAAAACTTAACGACCCTACGTAATCGTATTAACGAGTTAGGTGTTGCTGAAGCATTGGTACAAACTCAGGGTAGTAACCGTATCGTGGTTGAGTTACCTGGCGTTCAAGATACTGCTGAAGCAAAACGTGTCTTAGGTCGTACAGCAAACTTAGAATTCCGTTTGGTTTCAGATAGCAATGATCAATATATTGATCCATACACTGGAAAATATAACGATCAGCCTCTTCCTCCAGGTACTGAAGTTTTTGCTTTTGAATCACTGGACAGCGGTCGTCAGCTTTTACTTCAACGCAATCGTATTTTGACAGGTGAACGCGTTCAAAATGCAAGCTCTGGCTTTAGCCAAGACTCTGGTGGTGCAGAAGTTAATATTACGCTAGACACTGCTGGCGGTAAGTTAATGGCAGATGCAACACGTAATGCTGTTGGCAAACGTATGGCTGTATTGTTTATTGAAAATAAACAAAAGATTAGCTATGTCACTGATCCAGCTACAGGTACTCAGACTGAAGTCCGCACACCATATACTGAATCTGTCGTGATCAACGCTGCAACAATTCAAGCCGTTTTAGGATCTCAATTCCGTATTACAGGTCTTGATTCTCCTCAAGAAGCAGCCGAACTTGCTTTAATGTTACGTGCAGGTGCGCTTGCAGCGCCAATGTACTTTGTTGAAGAACGAGTTGTCGGTCCAAGCCTTGGTCAAGAAAATATTGATGCAGGTGTATTATCGACTCAGATTGGTTTCATTCTTGTTGCCATCTGGATGGTGGTATTCTTCCGCTTATTTGGTGTAATTGCGAATTTCGCTCTGGTATTTAACCTTGCGATGATTCTTACTGTTATGTCTTGGTTAGGTGCTTCCCTTACCCTTCCTGGTATTGCAGGTATCGTGATTGGCATCGGTATGGCTGTCGATGCAAACGTTCTGATCTGTGAACGAATACGAGAAGAAATGCTGTGGGGTGCCTCTCCAAAACAAGCCATTGTTGCGGGTTATGATCGAGCCTATAACACTATTTTTGACTCGAACTTAACGACGTTTATTGTTGCATTTATCTTATTCGCTATCGGTACAGGCCCTATCAAAGGCTTCGCTGTGACGCTTATGATTGGTATCGTATGTTCGATGTTTACTGCGATTACAGTAACACGTGCGATCGTACAACTCATTTATGGCAAACGCCGTAATTTGACTAAGTTGAGCATTTAAGGAGATTCATATGACTGATCTGACTCAACAAGACTCAAAACAATACGGTCGTCCTGATGATGCAAAAATCATCCCATTTATGAAGATAGCAAAACCTGCTGCAATCTTCTCAATCTTGCTGACCATCGTAAGTATCTTTTTTATTGCGACTAAAGGTCTAAACCTCGGTTTAGACTTTACAGGCGGTGTATCAGCTGAGTTGAATTATGCCCAGGCAGTTCAACCTGCTCAAGTTTCACAAGCATTAGATCGTGCTGGATTTAAGGATGCTGTTGTACAAACGTTAGGAAGTAATACAGACCTAATTGTACGTATGCCAGTACAAGAAGATTTAAACGTAGCAGACCTAAGTGAAACGATTACTAAAGCAGTACAGTTACCAAACAATGCTGCTGAAGTGCATAAAGTTGATGCTGTAGGCGGTCAAGTCGGTAATGAGCTGTACATTCGCTCTGCTGGTGCATTAGCACTTGCGATGATTCTGATGTTAATCTACGTGACGATTCGCTTTGAGTTCAAACTTGCGATGGGTGCTGTGTTATCGTTATTCCACGATATCATCATTATTATCGGTACATTTGCATTATTCCAATGGCAATTTGATCTAAGTGTACTTGCAGCGATTCTTGCGGTAATGGGTTTCTCACTTAACGATAACATCGTTGTCTCAGACCGTATTCGTGAAAATTTCCGTAAGATTCGCGGTGCGACACCACGTGAAATTGTAGATATTGCATTAACAGAAACTTTACGTCGTACCATTCACACCTCAATGACATTGTTACTTGTAGTTCTAGCAATGATGTTTGTTGGTGGTGATGGTCTGCATTTATTCTCTGTTGCCATGTTTGTCGGTGTATTCGTTGGTACCTATTCATCGATTTATATCGGAACAGCATTTGCATTATGGCGTGGTCTTAACCGTCAAGATTTTATTGTTCAAGTTAAACCTGAATTTGAAGAAGATCATATTCCTTAAGGTTTTCCACAAATACAGATTAAAAATGCCAGTGTTATCACTGGCATTTTTTGTGGGTGATCATTTTTAAATTAGTATTTAGTCATGTTGAATTACCTGAATATCAGGAAACTGGAAACCTCTACAAGACAGTTCGGCTCGCCAAGCTATAGTCAATATAATTTTTTGATTCAACAAAAAGTTCTGATAACCAAATTTTCCAATTAAAGGATGTGAACACATCCCTCCCTGCTGTTCTGGATGTACATTTGTATTCAGAGTATTCAGATCCAAACGGATACCCAGACCTGAAGCTTTTAAAACAGCTTCTTTGGTCGTCCAAACTTTAAACCAGTACTCCCTATCTTCATCCAACTGTTGCCAAATTTCATATTCTTTGGGATGAAAAGCATGTTTAGCAAAAGTATCAAAACGCACTTTGCGTTCCAATTCCTCGAGATCAACACCAATATCCCGAATTCGATCACTTAGTCCTAACACATAGCTTTCTTTGCTATGTGAATGGTTAAAGTTGAGCATATGAGAAGTTAAATAAGGTTTACCATGCTCATGTTTGGCAAAATCTAAATCAGCAACATCACATCCGAGATGTTGTGATAGTAATTGATTACGAAACTGCTTGATCTGTTGTTTTTTATAGTCATTAAATGAGCGAAAATCAGAAAAATCGCTTTGCTGTAAATCTAAAATGTTATCTAGCGTTTGAACATGTAATTCAATCTTACGCTGAGTCATTGATCATGTCCTTATTGATAAAAAAACCCAAATTAAAATTTGGGTTTTGATGACACTCAAAAAATTATCGCTTAAATTTCTTTTCAGCCTTTTTGAATTTCTGAATATAACGACGTTTACGTGCCGCAACACGCTCATCCACTTGAGACTTACGCCCTTCGAATGGATTTTCAGACGTTTTAAAATCGATTTTTACAGGTGTGCCTTCCAGTTTATAAACCTTACGAAACACGTTTTCTAAATAGCGACGGTAATCCGCAGGTGTCTTATCCACTTTATTCCCGTGAATCACAATCGTTGGTGGATTTTGTCCACCCATATGCGCATAACGCATTTTGATACGACGACCACCAATTGAAGGCGGCTGATGTGCTTCAGTCGCATCATTTAGAATTTGCGTTAATTTAGCTGGTGATACTTTCAGATTTGAAGATTCATAGGCACGATGAATAGATGGGTATAATTCGCCCACACCTGTACCATGTAGAGCTGAAATCAAATGAATCTTTGCCCAAGGAATGAAATCGAAACGACGTTCAACATCGAGTTTACATTGCTTACGATCGTACTCGGTCATGTTGTCCCATTTATTGATGGCAATCACCATCGCACGACCCGCTTCAAGCGCATAACCGATCAAATGTAAATCTTGTTCAACAATCCCTTCACGAGCATCAACTACAACGACAACCACATGTGCATCTTTCATCGCTTGCAAAGTTTTTACGATTGAGAATTTCTCAATCATTTCATCAACCTTACCTTTACGACGCACCCCTGCAGTATCAATCAACGTATATTGACGACCATCTCGTTCAAATGGGATATAAATCGAGTCACGTGTTGTACCTGGTTGGTCAAATGCAACAACGCGTTCTTCACCAAGTAAGCGGTTGACCAATGTTGATTTACCAACGTTAGGACGACCAATAATAGCTAAACGTAAACCCGTGTTTTTATTATGCTCTTCTGGATTCTCATCTTCAGGTACTTCGGCTAATACCTCTTCAAGCATTTGCTGAACACCACGACCATGACTCGCAGCAACTTGCATCGGTTCACCCATACCGAGCTTATAAAACTCAACAAGGGCTGCTTCAGCATGTACACCATCAACTTTGTTAGCAACTAAGTAAACTTTTTTACCCAATGTACGTAGTTCACGGGCAATTTGCTCATCTGATGCTAAAAGTCCAGCACGTGCATCAACTACAAAGATAATAATATCAGCTTCATGGATCGCAGTTTTTGACTGCTCCGCCATGTAAGAGTCAATACCACCCTCATTTTCACCGATACCACCTGTATCAACCACAATAAAGGATTTGTTTTGATAAACCGCGTCACCATATTTGCGGTCACGAGTTAAACCAGCGAAGTCAGCAACCAAAGCATCACGGCTTTTTGTGATTTGGTTAAATAGCGTTGATTTTCCGACGTTTGGACGACCAATGAGCGCAATAACGGGTTTCATAAATTAACCTTAATTCAGACGAGCCATCGTTGATGACAGCATTCTAGAAATAGTATGGAAGATTTTGGTGATTTAAAAAATCACAATAAAAATTCGGGGTTTTGTATACACAAATACCCCGATCATTCTTTTATTAGCAACTGCTAATTAAGCATTTTAACACAAGCGTAGGAAAAATTAACGATTCTGCCAAATGCTTAATGCACCTTTTCGTGTTGCCACATAAAGTTGGTCATTGATGACACGTAAGGACTGGACTTCACCGCTGGTTTTTGCACGCCCAACTAGTTTCCCCGACGCTGGATCAATCAAATGCAAAACACCATCTAGATCACCAACCACAAGGTTTTGACCAAGTACAACTGGGTTACTCAATTGGCGATTTAGTAATTCTTCATTTTGCCAAACCAACTCACCTGTCGCTAAATTGTAAGCATTTAATTTGCCATCAACAGTTGAGATAAAAACTTTATCTTCTGCGACTTCAGGACGATTGGTACTACTTGCATCCTCGCTCCACACCACACGTTGTGTCGCTAAGTCAGTGACAGTGACTTGACCTTGGAAGCTTGTTGTAACCAAATATTGACCTGCAACAACAGGATCACCAACAATGTCGATTAAACGCTGGATGTCTGAGCGCCCTTCACTGATTGCAACACGGCGTTGGAAACGAGGGACTCCACTGATTACATCCAAGCCATAAACATAAGCATTTGCAGAAGCGACTAAAACTGTTCGCTCATCTAATGCCACTGGTGCTGGTTGACCACGTAAACTGAATTGAACATTTGGTAATTTATAGGCCCAAACTTGCTGCCCTGTAACTGCATCATGAGCAAAAACAGTACCGTCATTTGCAATCGTAATCACACGCCCTGATTGGATTAATGATGGAGATAAAATGGCACCAGACAATTGTGCTGTCCATTTTTGTTCGCCAGTCATTTGATCAAGAGCAAATAATTGACCTTTTCGGTTGCCGATAATCACAATGCCTTCAGCAGCTTCCACGCCAGCAGTTAGCTCTTGTTTGGTTATTTTACTTTTCCAAAGTCGATCTTTACCTTTGTAAGCAGAAACCTGACCGTCTGGATCAATCGCAAAAATCACACCGTTATCTGTGTCCAATTGCAAACGTAATGCTTCAGCAGCATTCGTTGAAGAAACACTTTGCGAAAATACAAGGTTAAGACTTTGTTGTTGCTGTATTTTTGGCAAAGGATTCGGTTTTGCTTCTTTAACTTTGTTGCTCGAACATCCAACCAATAAGGCTGAAGCAACTGCAATTGCCAAAGGGAGTTTTAGTATATTCTGCATTAAGACTCATCCACTTTAGTATCTAAGATTGGGCGTTCAAAATCAGGATCATCTACTAAAACGCCAACACTTTCGAGTTTAATTTGTAAAAGCTGACGTTCTTGCTTACGTTCAAGTACATTATTCCATGCACTTTGATACGCCTTACGTGCAGATTCAACATCTTTTTTAGCAACATAAATATCGCCACGCAACTCATCTACTGTTGCTTTAAAAGCAGGTTCAGAAACATTAGATAAAGTTTTTAGAGCCTCATCATATTTTTTCTGAGCCAATTGAGAATCAGCTAAACGTATTTTCACAATTTGCATTAAACCTGCATCTTTAACTTTTGAGTTTTCGACTTTCTTTAATGCTTTTTCAGCTGCGGCATAATCTTGTTTTTCATATGCCAGCTTAGCCAAAATGAATTGCGTCTGAATTGCTTGCACTGAATCAGCATCATCTTTCACAATCTTATCAGCAGCTTCTGATACCGTCGCAAAAGCATTGGGTTGACCCGCAACCGCTTTAGCTTCGTCCATGAGCTTTTGGACTTTAGCTGTTTGATTCTGTGATTCAGCCAAATTCTTTTTTTGCCAATATTCCCAACCAAAAAAGGCAATCAAGGCAATGAGAATTCCGCTAATCATGGCAGAACCATATTTTTTGGCAAACGACTTTAAACTGTCGAGTTGTTCTTCATCACTTAAGCTCATGTGATTGTCCTTTTCCTAAATATTGTGCAATTTATTGTTTAAATTTTTCGAGCAAAAATGCTGTCAATTCAGTGACCGCAACCTGAGATTGTTCCCCTGTTGCAAGCTCTTTAACCAGAAGCTGTTGTGATTCCCACTCACGCTCACCTAAAATCACCGCATAGATCGCGCCAGATTGATCCGCTTTTTTCATTTGGCTCTTCATACTGCCCTGAGAACCCGTTTTGAAACGAATTGAACTGTTGACTGCCTCTAACTGATCACGGACTTGTTCAGCCAATACCAATGCTTTCGCTTGGTAAGCAGGCTCAGCCAATAAGAACACTTCGCAATCACGAACTGGTTTAGCTTGTTCAACTTGCTCAAGCAAAAGCAGCAAACGCTCCATTCCCATCGCAAAGCCGACTGCAGGAACCGATTGATCTGCTTTACCTTTGAGTTGTCCAACTAGACCATCATAACGACCACCAGCACATACTGTACCTTGTGAACCCAACATGGTTGTTGTCCATTCAAATACAGTTTTGTTGTAGTAGTCTAAACCACGTACTAACTTTTGATTAATAACAAACTGAATGCCAGCATCTGTTAAATATTGCTGTAATTGGTTGAAATGGTTTAATGAGTCTTCTTTCAAGAAATCATGTAGCTTCGGTGCATTTTCTAGAATTTTTTGTGTCGACTCAATTTTAGAATCTAGGATACGAAGCGGATTCGTAGTCAAACGACGCTGTGAATCCTCATCTAATGCATCTTTATGCTCATTGAGAAAGGCAACCAATGCATTACGATATTCTGTACGCTCATCAGTTTCGCCTAAAGTGTTTAACTCAAGTTGAACTTTATCCGCGACACCCATACGCTTCCACAAACGCGCCGTCATAAGGATGATTTCAGCATCAATATCTGGTGTCGCCACACCAAAAGTTTCGACACCAAATTGGTGGAACTGACGATAGCGACCTTTTTGTGGTTTTTCATAGCGGAACATTGGACCGACATACCATACACGTGGGGTTGCCCCACGAAGTAAGTTATGTTCCAACATTGCACGCACACAACCTGCTGTACCTTCAGGACGTAAGGTTAATGATTCAGGCGGATTACCTTTATCAAAAAAGGTATACATTTCTTTTTCAACGATATCCGTTGCATCGCCAATCGCGCGCTTAAATAAACCAGTTTGCTCGACAATAGGTAAACGAATTTGCTGATAACCGTATGCATCCATCAAAGATGCAAGTTGTTGTTCCAGACTTCTCCATGCCGCAGTTTGCGATGGAAGGGTGTCATTAAAACCTTTAATAGCGACAATTGAACTCATGATGAACTACGAATAATTTCTTTAGATTTTGCTTCTTCAAGCTCTTGAACACGTTGACGAACCATCGACTCGATTTCATCAACCAACTGATTTGTATCAATCAAATGGCTTTTTTCACCATTGCGATAAACTAGTGAACGCGGCGACGCACCAACGACACCAATATCAGCTTCTTTAGCTTCCCCTGGTCCGTTGACTTTACAGCCAATCACAGATACGTCCATTGGTGTGCGGATATCTTCCAAACGTTCTTCCAATGCTTGCATCACTTGAATAACATTAAACTCTTGACGTGAACAACTTGGACACGCGATGAAATTAATGCCATTCGAACGTAAACCTAATGATTTTAAAATATCAAAACCAATTTTAATTTCATCTTCTGGTTCTGCAGCTAGCGAGATACGCATGGTATCGCCGATGCCTTCCATCAGTAACCCACCAAGTGCAATTGCTGATTTCACCGTTCCAGTACGATAGATGCCTGCTTCAGTCACACCGAGATGCAGAGGATTATCAATCTGTTGTGATAATAAACGGTAAGCATCCATAGTTAAAAATACATTCGATGCTTTTACACTAACCTTAAATTCATGAAAGTCTAAACGATCTAAGATATCAATATGACGCATCGCAGACTCAAGCAATGCCTGACCCGTTGGTTCTCCATATTTGACTTGCAGATCTTTCTCTAAAGAACCTGCATTCACCCCGATACGAATTGAAATACCATGATGTTTTGCAGCAGCAACGACTTCACGCACTTTTTGATCTGATCCAATATTACCTGGATTGATACGAAGACAATCTGCCCCGTAATCCGCGACAGCCAAAGCAATACGATGGTCAAAATGAATATCAGCAACTAAAGGAACCGAAACGCGTTTTCTAATCGCACCGAAAGCTTCAGCAGCCTCCATAGATGGTACTGAGACACGCATGATATCGGCACCAGCATCTACACAACGCTGAATTTGTGCAACTGTGGCATCGACATCACAAGTTTCTGTATTTGTCATACTTTGAACACTGATCGGCGCATCACCACCGACATACACCGAACCAACACGAATTTTTCGTGTCGGGCGGCGCTTAATTGGGTTCACGATCATCGTATAGCTCTACTCTAATTGGCATTAACGAGACAAACGGAATTCTGCTTTTCCATTAACGGTGTATGGAGATAAGGAGATTTGCTCTTGGTTTAAACTCAATGACACAGCAGTTGCATCATCCAAACGTATTTGGAATGGTGACTCACCACTGAGTGTCAATGTAGATGATTGACGACCTGTTGCCAATACTTTACCAGTCGCATCAACAATATGAACTGATGTTGGACGGCTAAAACCAAGCACCAACTGATCACCTGATGTAGTTACGGTATTACCCATTGGAAGAATTTCAACATCTGAATTCGTCACTTTTGGTACATCAACTTCATCTTTTTGACTTGAGGTCCAGTTCTGTACAGCCATTACAGCCAACCACCCCAAAACAAGTACAGCAACTAAAATCGATAAACGTTTTAGCCATTTACGATTACGTACACTTTTAGAGCCTGAAAGTTTCCCCATAATTTTAATTGGAGAGTTATTCAAAGCATGATTTGCTTTTAAGCCTGTATCGTTTGCGTAGATTTCATCAAAGCGTTGAATGATCACACTGGCATCTGCATTTAAGCATTTGGCATACGCACGATAGTAACCTTTGATGAAAGTTGCTTCTGGCAATGATTTATAATCATCTTGCTCTAATGCCGTTAACGTTTTAACAGGCATATTCAAAACGTTTGCAATCTCTTCAAGTTCTTTCTTTTGTGCAATACGAATTTGACGCAAATACTCACCTGGTCGTTGAATATTTCCTAACGTAGACGAAGGTGAGGTTGAGCCAGTTGGCTGATGTGAATTTGGATTTATTTCCATACGGCCTCAGTACTGTACTGTAATTGCAAATAACGTTGATATTCTGGACTATCAGGAAATAAAGCACGCATTTGATTCACTAATACTTGCATTCCTAATTGATCCGCATTCGCTCGAGCAATGCGTATACCGATCCAAAGTGCACGAGCACCTTGATTTTTCTGCCCGACATTACGAACGTATTGTTCATAAAGTTGCGATGCATCTCTATTATTTTGTTGCAAATAGAAAATTTCGGACAACTCTAACATTGAAATTGTCGAATTTCGATTTGCTTGTAAGGCTTGCTTGAATGATTTTTCAGCATTCGCAACATCACCCAGTTTTAAATAGATTCGACCCAAGTTTTCCAACGATTGGTAACGCTGTTCGTAACCTAACGTCGCACCTGCAACGGTAAATTGCTCAATCGCCTCATTATAACGTTGCATTTGATACAAATATGTACCGTAATTATTACGAGCTTGGGCATTATCGGGTTCTGAAGAGATTGCTCGCTTAAAATAAGCTTCTGCTTTCTCCATGTTTGGTTTGCTGCCTTCTTGTTGCAACAAAACACCCATCATCATATTGGCAGTAGCATCACGTGGATCAATTTTTAAAGCTTGATCAAGGGAGCGTTTCGCTGAATCTAAATCACGTGTTCGAATATATTCAGCAGCGAGTTGAGTTCGGACTTGTACTGCCTTTTCTGGATCTTTTCTTAACGTTGTTGATTGGCAGGCAGTCAAACCTAATACAGTAAACACAACAGTAGTAGCTAAAATCGTTTTTAGTCGAGTTGTATTCAACGCTTTTCCCCTAAGATTATCCTTGTGTACGCAATATTTCTTGTCGTTGCGCCACTTTCTTTTTCCATTGTTCTGCACGGCGAGTTCGGTCTGCAACTTGCCCAACCAATTGACCACATGCTGCATCAATATCATCACCACGTGTCTGACGAATCGTACACACAAATCCTGCATCAGACAAAGTTTTTTGGAATGCAATAATACGATTTCTGCTTGAACGGCCGTATGGCGCATGCGGAAATGGATTAAATGGAATCAGGTTGATTTTACTTGGAAGATTTTTTAATAATTTTAATAATTGTTGAGCATGCTCAGGCTGATCATTGACACCTTCAAGCATGACATATTCAATCGTGACATGACGACGTGCGCTTTCATTACCATCTTTGGCTAAATAGCGCTGACAAGCAGCAATTAACTGTGCCAATGGGTATTTTTTATTAATTGGTACTAATTCATTACGCAACTCATCATTTGGCGCATGTAAAGAAATTGCCAAAGCAACATCAATATCTTGTGCGAGTTGGTCAATCTTCGGTACAACCCCAGAGGTCGATAAAGTTACACGGCGTTTAGACATACCATATGCAAAATCATCTAGCATTAACTGCATAGAACTCAACACCGCATCATAATTGAGTAATGGTTCACCCATACCCATCATTACGACATTAGTTACAGTTCTTTCGCGCTCAGCTACAGGTACATCTTCCATATAAGAATAATTTGCCACCCAAAGCTGACCAATAATTTCAGCAGGTGTTAAGTCACGTTGGAAACCTTGTTTACCTGTTGAACAGAATGAACAATCAAGCGCACATCCAACTTGAGATGAAATACAAAGTGTTTTACGCGCACCCGTTTTATCTTCTGCTGGAATGAGTACAGTCTCAACTAAAGACCCCTCACCATCTCCTACACGGAAAACCCACTTACGAGTGCCGTCTTTAGAATAATTACGGTGTACAACTTCAGGAGCTTTGATTTCACAAATTTTTTCTAATTTTTCGCGAAGTTTGCCGGAGATATTGGTCATCTCAGCAAAATCAGTAACAAAATATTGATGAATCCATTTCATCACTTGACCAGCGCGAAACTTCTTTTCACCTAATTCTTCAAAAAAGGCTTCTAATTCTGTACGTGACATGCCAAGTAAATTTACTTTTTTATCGGCAGCTTGGACGACAGATGTAGAAACAGACTGTTGTTTTTCATCCAAATTTTCTGATGAAACGACCACTGCAGAACTCATGTATATTTACCTAAACGATATCAGCACTAGAAAATATTGTGCATTATTCACACAATTCAATCTATAAAAAACAAAAAACCAGATAAGTAGTATACCACTTATCTGGCTTGAATACTTTGGATTAACGAGTGCGTGGGCAAATCTCGTTATCAGCAAAGAAGTAAGCGATTTCACGCTCAGCAGAAGCTACTGAGTCAGAACCGTGAGCAGCATTTTCATCGATGCTTACAGCGAAGTCAGCACGAATCGTACCTGGAGCAGCTTCTTTAGGGTTTGTAGCACCTAAGATTTCGCGGTGAGCAAGAACTGCGTTTTCACCTTCAAGAACTGATACAACAACTGGACCAGAAGTCATGAAAGCAACTAAATCACCAAAGAAACCACGTTCTTTGTGCTCTGCGTAGAAACCTTCAGCATCAGCTTGAGAAAGGTGTTTCATTTTAGTCGCAACGATTTTTAAACCCGCTTTTTCGAAACGAGCAAAAATGTCACCGATGTGGTTTTTAGAAACTGCATCTGGTTTTACGATAGATAAAGTACGCTCAATCGCCATGATTGACTCCTATTATGTGTAAACTAAAAAAATTTGCCGCATTATACCGATGTAATCGTTAATAATCAGCTTGAATATCTAAAAGTTCTGAGATTTCTGATAAATTTTTAACGAACTTCGTCTAACCAAGCCATTTGAATGGCTTCAAGCAAACCTTCTGTCGACTTATTTGGATCATCGCTAAAGTCTGGTAATGCGCAAACCCATGCATGTAAATCAGTAAAACGAATCCATTGTGGATCCACATCTGGATGTGCTTCAGTGAGTTCAATCGCAATATCAATCGTATCTGTCCAACGTAAACCCATGAGTTAACCTAATAGAATGTGATTATTGAACGTACTTTAACAAATGATGTGTTTTAAGAGATAGTGATGACCATCAAAAACATCACAAAATCACGTTAAAACTTGGCGCGAGTAAGATAATGGTGCTAGCTACCGATGCACCAATGATCGCACCAACAATCACATCACTCGGATAATGCAAACCAAGCACCATACGAGATAAAGCGACCAGTATGGTAAACGGCAACATCAGAATGAGTAAAAGTGGTTGTATATAACCTAATGTGATTGTCACCATCACTGCGTGCAAAGTGTGCCCCGAAGGAAAGCTAAAATGATCTAAAGGTCGCTCACCTAGTACAATCACCTGATGCACTTGATAAGGTCGAGGACGGGTCGTTTTATTTTTCAAGAATTTATAAATGAGTGTCCCTATAGAACCCATCACAACGAGATAGAGTATATTCAGACCGTATGCCAAACCCTGCATTGTCCAAACAGACAACAACATGACATACCAAAATGGTCCATCTCCCAAACGACTAATCGTTTTAAAAAATAGTGCAATACGTTGTGACTGTGATAGATGGTTAAGGTAAACACAGCCTTTTAAATCGAGATCGAGCATTTTTATTTTTGCATTTTCAAATTTCATATTTTTTCTCCTCTTAATGAGAATTGCTTAGGTCACGGTCATGGGAGACTCCTTTGCGACCTGATACAGTGCTTGTTCTAATTGTTGTACGGGATACTGCCAGCTATTCGACTGAACGCTTTCACTCGCCAGTTGCCCCATTGCTCTCAATTGCGTTATCGCAGGTAAATTACAGATTAATTCAACAAATTCAGTTGTGTTACCCAAAGGTGTTAGCCACCCGGTCTGACCATGTTTGACGTGCTGATGAGCACAAACATAATCATAAGCAACAACGGCTAGACCACTTGCTATCGCTTCTAAAACCACATTCCCAAACGTATCTGCCTGACTAGCGAAGGTAAAAACGTCCGCACTCGCGTAAGCAGCGGCAAGATCTTGTCCACTCAAATTACCAGTAAAAATAATATCTTTTGAGTTTGCTAATTTTGTTAGACGGACACGATCAGGACCATCGCCAACGATCACAAACTTAATATTGCAACCTTGCTGAGCTTGTAATGCATGAAAGCTCTTAATGAGAACATCTACTTCTTTTTCTGGAGATAAACGACCCACATATAGCATCACGCGAGTATCTGTATCAGCCCCCCAACTTTGACGTAGTTTTTGAGATCGATGCTTGGGCGAAAATTTTTCTACATCCACTCCACGACCAACCACAACCAACGGACATGTCACACCAAAACTGCGTAATGCTTGTTCAGTAAATTGGCTAGGGACACAGGTTACGTCAGTACTGTTATGAAACCATGTTAGATATCGCTGGATGGGTTTGACTAAAAAAGCCAAATCAAAAAAACGACTAAAATCATGGAAAGCTGAATGAAATCCACTTGAGACTGCAATTTTTTTACTTTTCGCAGCTTGTAAGGCTGTTAAACCTAATGGCCCCTCGGTCACGATATGCACAACATCTGGCGCGAAATTTTCAAAAGCTTTGGAAACTTTAAGATATTGTGGCCAACCGAACTGAACACTTGGGTATTTAGGTACAGGTTGTGACAGCACTAAGCACTCTTGATCAGGGTGAAATTCTGTACATACTTCTTTTTGGATCGGGCGTACCAATAAAATTTTATGCCCTAATCTTTGTAATCCTTGACACAATTGCATCATCGACATCGCGACACCATTAATTTCTGGTGGCCAAGTTTCAGTAACAATTGCGATTCTTAAACGTGGGCGAACTAAATCTCGAAGTTCAGACAATTCATCTTGTTTGTTTTTAAGTTGCTTCCTTTTAAAGTAAAACTTAAAGCTTTCAGGAAACTGTTCTTGCTCTAAAAGAGATGTCGCGTATGTACTTTGCATATCGCCATCCATTTGTGTCGTTATTTTCATGCTTTAAAGCTTATAAATATTTTTTGACACTTTAATGATCAGGATATGACAGTTTTTTGACAAGCTATAACAACAAATGCCCAATATCGGATAAATACTGGGCATTTTATAAAATATAGAAAAACTATTGTATTGGATTATCTATCGCAAAGATCTGCTGATCTTCTAAACGATATGCAAGCAACTGCTGCCCCCAAACACAACCACCATCTACATTCTGAATGTTGGCGTTAATTGTTTTTCCCTGTAAAGCTGCCCAATGCCCAAAAATAATATGGTGTGTTTTCGCAGCCAAACTCTCATATTCAAACCAAGGCTTAAACCCTTCAGGCATTGGAACATCTAAAGCATCTTTAAATTTAAACTCTAAACGTCCATCAATATCCGTTAAACGCATACGAGTCAGATAATTGGTAATACATCGTAAACGCTCAGCACCCGATAATTCATCAGTCCACAAATCAGGTTGCTCTCCATACATTTCTCGCAGAAAAGCATCCAAAACGCCCAGATCTTCATGTCCGACAGCGTGTTGCACCTCTTGAGCAAGCTCCACGGTTTTTTCAGCTGACCAAATATGGGGAATCCCAGCATGGGTAATAAGCGTAGTGGCATTTGGCGACAAACTTAATGGCTGTTTGCGCAACCAATCGATTAGTTCATCACCATCAATCGCATCAATTACATCTTGAGTCCGATCTTTGTCTTTGATTTTCTTAAACCCACGTGCACAGGCAATCAAGGTCAGATCATGATTACCTAATACAGTTGCAGCAGCACCATGATCAGCAAGTTTTTTGACGAAACGCAATACACCGACCGAGTTTTCACCACGCGCGACCAAATCACCAGCAAACCAAAGAAAATCCTGATCAGGATCGAAACGGATCTCTTTTAAAAGTGCTTTTAATGCTTCAAAGCAACCCTGCACATCACCAATCACATAGTTATAGCGTTTAGACATCAAGACACCATTTGGTCAGATAAAGCCACAAAGTCAGCCAAACTTAATGTTTCAGGACGAGCCATCGGATCTACACCAGCTTTTTCAAAGCCATCTTCCGCCAACATACCTTTCAAACTATTACGCAATGTTTTACGACGTTGTGTAAAGACGTGCCCAACTAAGCGAGCCAAAGCTTTTTCATTTTTTGCAATAATTGGCTTCGTCTCATAAGGCTCTAAACGAAACACGGCTGAAGTCACTTTAGGTGGTGGGTTAAAGGAACCTGGTGGCACTTCAAATAAGAACGTTGGTTTACAGTAATACTGAATCATTACAGATAAACGTCCATATTCTTTGGTGTTTGGTTTGGCAGTAATACGATCCACTACTTCTTTCTGCAGCATGAAATGCATGTCTTTGACTTTATCGCCAAACTCTAAGAGATGAAAAAGCAATGGCGTTGAAATATTGTACGGCAAGTTCCCTACTACGCGGAGCGGACGCCCTTCTTGGAATAATTGGGTAAAGTCATATTTCAAAGCATCTGCTTCAACAATAGTGAGTCGCTCAGGATGTGGTACTCGACCAGGTAAACCTGCTGCCAAATCTCGGTCAAGTTCGACTACGGTTAAAGCATCGCACTCACCAATCAATGGTGAAGTCAAAGCCGCTAAACCTGGACCAATTTCAACTATATTATCGCCCGCACGAGGATTCACTGAGCGTACAATTTTGGCAATCACACGTTGATCATGTAAAAAGTTTTGACCAAAACGTTTTCGAGCCTGATGCCCTTCATCTTTAGGGTTTAGGGCATTAATTTGATACATAATAATTCCAATGCGAATAATTGGCTCGTTAATCAATCACGAGCGAGATCAAGTGCTAAATCAACTGCGACATGCAAGCTAGACGCTTTTGCTTGCCCAGTACCAGCAAGAGAAAGTGCTGTACCATGATCAACCGAAGTTCGAATAAATGGCAAGCCTAAAGTAATATTGACTGCTTCACCAAAGCCCTGAGATTTTAGCACAGGTAAACCTTGATCGTGATACATGGCTAAAACTGCATCCGCATCTTTTAAATTTTCAGAGGTAAACAAAGTATCTGCTGGTAAGCTCAGACTCATTTGGACACCTTGAGCACGATACTCTTCCAAAACAGGATTGATCACATCAATCTCTTCACGTCCCAAATAACCATCTTCACCTGCATGAGGATTCAACCCACATACCAAAATACGTGGCTGGTTAATTTTAAATTTTGTTTTTAAATCATGAATCAAAATATCAATGACTTGATGCAATCGCTCTTGAGTAATAGCGTCTGGAACATCACGTAATGGTAAATGCGTTGTCGCCAATGCTACACGTAAAGTTTTAGTTGCTAACATCATCACAACACGATCAACGTGAGCAAACTCTTGGTAATATTCAGTATGTCCACTAAAGACAATGCCTGCATCATTGATAATCGACTTTTGTACAGGAGCTGTCGCAACACCTACGCTTTTTCCAGACAAGGCATAATCAGCTGAACGATGAAGTTGTTCTAATACATAAGAAGCATTCTCGGCATCTAAACAGCCTAAAATGACAGGTTTAGCAAGAGCAATATGCTCGACGTATAATTGACCATTCAAACTCGGTTCAGTCTGACCTGAGTATAGAACTAATTCAACCTCAAGCCCGAGTTGTTCTATCCGCTGTTTCAACATATCTATATCAGCTAAAACGACAACAGGACGCAGATCTTCTCTATTTGCCAAATTAAGACAAATATCAGGACCGATGCCAGCTGGCTCACCTGACGTGACATATAACGGCAGCATCTTACAGACCTAACTTGATTTCAATTCTAACCATTATATACCGCTATTAAATTTTGATTGAGTGCATTTGCTTTATTTTTGGTACTCAGTGAAATATCAAAAATAATCTGAGCAAAATTTAAGGCACTTTTACTTTTGGCAAATTAGATGGCACTAAGTTAGAAGGTGAGAAAGTTGGTGTTCTCGTCCAAGGATTAATTTTAGGCTTATCTTTTTTCTCAGGTTGAGCAACCACGATTGCTTGTGGCTTTTCCTTTTTCTCAATAGTGATCGTTGTATTCGCAGTTTTCTCAGTCACAACTACAGTACTTGCAGCTTTATCAGCCACAGGATTAATCGGAGTTTCTTTTTTATCGCTAGTTTGTTGAACAAGCTCAGTCTGTGATTCTTTCTTCTCAATTACATTTGATACAACTGTGCTGCTCATTGGAGTTGTATAAGGCTGAGCAGCAAGCACTCCTTGTTTCACAACAGTTTGAGTCGAAGGTTTCACTGTTTGAGTTGCAGCAGCTGAACTCGATGTTCCCTGAAGATTCATCGGATCAACTGGAATTTCGATAGGTTTCATTTCAGCTGTGACAGCCATCATCGGATCAACATGTTCATTACCACGGCTTTCCAAAACCTCAAGTTTGCGTGTCGACCCTTCCTTCGGCTGAAATTCTGAATAATTTGTAATACTATTTCTATCCACCCATTTATAGAGCTTCCGAGCATGTGTTTGGGTTATGCTTAACTGTAAAAGCAAGACAGCTATGGCAATTTTTAAAAAAAACGACGAGTCCATCAAATTCCCCCAAAAAACATATAAGTACTTCTATTTTTTAAATATTTGGTATAAAAATAATAGGGCAGTTTTGAGTCCCTAACAAGCTAAAATTCGTTTCTGACACTTAATTTTAATAACATTACAAAACTGGTCGAATATTCACAAAATATGACATTTCCAAAGGATTATTGTTGTGATGATCAATTAATTCATGTAGAATTCGGTCTCCTTTTGTTTGGGCGATTCCTTGCTCAAACCAACTATAATAGGTAGTGGTTAATGAAAACTCTCAGCGCTAAGCCAGCTGAAGTTCAACACGACTGGTACGTTGTTGATGCTTCTGGCAAAACTTTAGGTCGCCTTGCGACTGAAATCGCTCGTCGTTTACGCGGTAAGCACAAAACTTCTTATACTCCTCACGTTGACACTGGTGATTACATCGTTGTTATCAATGCTGAACAAGTTCAAGTAACTGGTAACAAGCCTCTAGATAAGAAATATTATCGCCACACTGGTTTCCCTGGTGGTATCCGTGAAACTAACTTTGAAAAGTTAGTTGCTCACAAACCAGAAGAAATTTTCCAACGCGCTGTAAAAGGTATGTTGCCAAAAGGTCCTCTTGGTTATGCTATGATCAAGAAAATGAAAGTGTATGCTGGTGCTGAGCATCCTCACACAGCTCAACAGCCACAAGTTTTGGACATCTAAGGGATACAGCACATGGCTACTAACTATGGTACAGGTCGCCGTAAGACCGCAACTGCACGTGTTTTCTTATCAGCTGGTACAGGTAAACTCGTAATCAACAATCGTACTTTAGAGCAATATTTCGGTCGTGAAACTGCTCGTATGGTTGTGCGTCAGCCTTTAGAGCTTTTAGAAGCAACTGAAAAATATGACCTTTACATCACTGTTAAAGGTGGTGGTATTGGTGGTCAAGCTGGCGCTATCCGTCACGGTATTACTCGTGCATTGATCGCTGCTGACGAAACTTTAAAACCTGCTCTTCGTCAAGCTGGTTTCGTTACTCGTGATGCTCGTGAAGTTGAACGTAAGAAACTTGGTTTACGTAAAGCTCGTAAACGTCCTCAATTCTCTAAACGTTAATCGTTTTACGAATTGGACAAAAACCTCGGATTTTTCCGAGGTTTTTTTATTGACCTAATCATCATATTAAATTTCTACATAAATCTCATAAACACACTTCAATTGATCATGTTGCCCTGTTTGCTCATCTACACTTTTTAATTCCTCAATATAGTATGAGATGTGAATTTCCTTTCCGACTCGATAATATTTTTTTGCGACTTAACATTTAAATGCATCCATTCCATAAAAATCTCATTCGACTCATCGACTTTGATATCAATAACATTTGGTTTACGGCATCCATCCATATTATTGGTTGCATAAACCCTGACAATACGCCCCATAATTGTCTGTCGTGGAATTACACCTTTCTTGAGATTAGATATCCACGCGTCGGAACCAAATAAACCAAAAGTGCCTTTTAAACCAACGTCAGGAAATTTAGGATCCAATGTTAATTCTTGGGCACCTTTCACATGTTCAGGATCCTGCTCAATACAGAGAATAGCTGAATACAGTTGTTTCATTGTTTTTGGCATGTTTTTAATTGGCATAAAATTTATCTGAGCATAATTTTTTATCACACAAAATTATAGATCAAAGGGATATCATTAAAGTTCCCGTGATTTTACTGCTCAGTTTTAGTATTCTACCCGATTGACTCAGCTCAATTTTGGAAAATGAACATCGAAAATACGCCTATTCAAGGTATTACACTTTATAGTCATGCAGATGATTTCCGCTCACATTGGATTCGCTTTTTACTCGCTGAAAAGCAGATTAAATATCAGCTCATTATCACGGATCATGAAGATGAAGATCTCGCTGATCTTAACCCCTACAATCAATTACCAATGCTGATTGAACAAAATCTAAAATTATTTTCAGCTACCGTAATTTCAGAATATCTAGATGATCGATATCGTCAAAATAAGCTGTATGCTGACGCACCGATGGCAAGAGCCGAACAACGTCAATATATATGGCGTTTCGAACAAGACTGGTTCAAACTTGCTGATCACATGCTAAAACATGCAGACACATTGAATTTAGAACTTAAGCAAAAAGCACAAAAAGAGCTAAGAGATACGCTTATTTCGCTAACCCCTTTATTTCAACATTTCCCTTTTTTTATGTCCGAAACATTTTCGATTTTGGACTGTATCTTAGCCCCTATTTTTTTACGACTTAAAAACATGGGGATTGAATTACCCCAACAGCATTGCCGCCCTATTTTTCTTTACTGTCACCGCGTCTTCAACAGACCAGCATTTATCAAATCAATGACAGCACAAGAAAAAAACAGCTACAATGAGTTAATTTCAACGATTTAATAAGCTTATAAGTTATGTCAGAGCAATTGAATTTCAGCCCTACACGCCCCTATCTTGCACGCGCAATTTATGAATGGATCTGTGATAACCAACTCACACCATATCTACTCGTAGACGCAACCCAACCTCATACCGAAGTGCCCTTACAATTTGTGAAAGATGGTCAAATTGTTTTGAATTTGGCGCCACATGCTATTCATCAATTACATATGAGTAATAAGGCAATTACTTTCTCAGCGCGTTTTGGTGGTGTAGCAAAAGACATTTACGTTCCCATTCAAGCTGTCTTGGGCATTTATGCTAGAGAAAATGGTCAGGGGTTATTTTTTGACCCAAGCGAATATGATGCTGTAGAAACAAACAATATTGCTGAAACAGCTCCATCAATAGAAGTTGCTGAACCAAGTAAGAAAAAACCGTCCCTTAGAATTTTAGATTAAAATAAAAGGAAATCGAATATGGCGTTTGACCTAGTCCAATATTTTGCTGAACAAATAAAAATTCAAAAACCTCAACTCTTAAATCAGTATTCGGTAAAAGAAAAGGCTGTCTTCATTCAGGAGATCAATGCTCTTGCACTTGCTCGCCTAATCAGTCTCTGGAAGCAAAACGCTAAGAAACTATATCAAGAAATCCAAACTGCGGATCCTTTGTATATACAAGAAATTGCTAGGCACCTTACGACCTCACAACATAACCAGTCAGCACTAGCTCCCAATGACTTAGAAACAAGTATTTCAGAGATTCTTGTTCTTCAACTCAATGAATTAAATCAACTCGATCAAACAGGTCATTTTGGTCAAATTGGGATGTCAGAATTGTTATTAGGACAAATCGAACATCTTTCTGGCCAGGCAGATGATTGGGTTTGGTCAAGTGCTCAATTAAATGAGTTAATTGGCTCAAAACCAGTTGAGCAAACAGATATTTCATTAGAAGCAACCATGCAGGAGTTCAATCAAATGGTAAATCAAGCACAACCGCATCATAATGACATTACTGAAGAAAATGAAACAAACATGATTGACTCGCCAAAATGGGCGTACATTGTTTCACCATTTGTTGCATTGGTCATTTTGCTATTTATGTATTGTTCATACAGTCAATTAATGATCAACTAAACACGTCAGAAAGATTCAGCGGGTATTTATTACCCGCTGAATCAATATCTTATAAGCATTCTTATTTTTCTTAAAAAATCTTTAAGCTTGTCTAATTAACATTCTATTTACATTTATTTACAATCAAAAAACCTACTTAAACCCATTTATTTATGTGAAATAACTCACAATAAAATTAAAATATAATCCTCAATTATTATTTTATTTTGATAGCTTGACAAAAATTGTCAATTTACAGCCATCTTGTGAATTAAATTATTTTAAAGCCCAATTGATTTAATTATATAGATTCCTATAATGATATTAACTGCTTTTGAAGAATAATCTAAAACAAAAGTAGGGAATATAAATTCATAAACAAGATGTATTAGTAGAGATAATATCATGGCTAAAATTTCACTAGAAAGCTTAACAAATATTGATGGGTTCGTTGCAGCAGCGTTAGTAGATACAGAAAGCGGTTTAGCACTAGCAACTCAAGGTGGGGGATCAATTGATTTAGAACTAGCAGCAGCTGGTAATACAGAAGTAATCCGCGCAAAGCGTCGTGTAGCTAACTCATTGAAACTTAACGATGATATCGAAGATATTTTGATTACTTTAGGTAAGGCTTATCACCTTATTCGTCCTCTAGAAAGCAATGGCAATTTGTTCCTTTATCTTGTTTTAGACCGCAGCAAATCAAACCTTGCTATGGCTCGTCACGAACTTAAAACGTTTGAAAAAGAATTAGATTTTGCTTAATTAGTATTATCTAGTTACATTATATACTAGACTTCTTGTATATTTTATATTCAATTAAAATATAAAAATATATGAGAGGTCTATTATTAGTCATTAATTATGACTAATTTTGTGCAGTCCAATTTTTTATAAAACATTAAAGTGATACTATGAATGGACATTGCATTAATATCGCAATTTCAGGTATAAGTTTAAAAGTTTCAGACGAATTAAAAATAGAACTTAGAAAAACAATACCGAATGAATTTGGCATTAATTGGATAAACATAGCCGATCCAAATATAGACTTGCTACTAATAAATGAAAATTTTTTTGATACTGAAGGTATCCAACGAATTATTAAAGAAAAACAATTACCCTGCTTAAAAGTATCTAAAGGACATCACGATTCATCAACTATAGAAGAAAACAACACACTTTATCTGCCATTTCAGCAAGGGGATGCATTAAAAAACTGGATTCAACATCGATTATTAAGTTATTTGGCTAGTCACCAACCACAACAAACTACAAATGAATTGAAGATAGAACATGATGCAATAAATGAAAAATTTCTTGCTGAAATGTTTAATCCAGAAAATGCAAGATTACACATCTTTGATGATCATGGCACTTTAGCCATCATTGATACACGTAGCCAAATTGCATGGTTAGAGCCAACTCGATTAAATACACAAACAAATCATAGTTTTAACTATAAATTTGCTACTACATCTGATTTTACTAAGGTTTCTCGTAAAGTCGAATATGACTTACAAGACTGGTTATGGAATCTTTTTTGGCATTCTTCTGAATTTCAAAAGCTATCGCCTAAAGAAAACGAATATTACAAAATTGAGTATTGGCCTCAACCACATCAAAGCACAGATCGAAAAATTGCACTTTTACTTTCAGCATGTTTTATACAAGGAGCTCAACTTTCACAGGTTGCTACACAACTCAAACTCCCTATTCAAACGGTTCAACAATTTATTTCCGCATGCATTATTTCAAATAATGGCGGTGTTATCCCAGCGTCAGAAAGTCATTATTTAAAATTAGAGGAAACCAAAGCCTCTAACGAACAACAAGGCTTTTTAAATAAGTTTTTCGGCAAAATCCGACGCCGATTTGGGCTATAAGGAATTCTATGATTCTTCAACAATATAAAATTGTATTTGCAGGAAGCATGGGTGCAGGTAAAACTGAAGCGATTAAATCACTCTCCGAAATTCCTGTGCTTGCAACCGAAGCATTTAATACAGACAGTCAGGCACATAATAAAATGCAAACAACTGTTGGCATTGATTATGGTGAAATTACTTTAGATGACGGTGTTAAAATTGGACTTTATGGAACACCTGGACAAGCACGATTCGATTTCATTTGGCCAGTTATTTGCCAAGGTGCTTTGGGTGTAATTATCTTGGTTGATCATAATAGTAAAGTTCCTCTAGAGGAGCTAGAAGGCTATTTAGATACTTTTAAAGACTATACACAAAATATTTCGATCGGCATCACGCATGTTGATGAAAATAAAGGGCAACCGATTTCAATTTATCGAGATTGGTTAATTCAAAATGAGTATCAATATCCACTGTTTTTTATTGATGCCCGAAAACAAGAACACATTCTGCTGATGATTGAATCACTGATTGCAGCACTAGAAGTCAATCTGAGAGCAACGAATTAATCATTTTGAAAGAGAAGAATTATGTTCAGCATTCCAAGTCAACAACGTACAGCGCCAAAGGAGTTGATCCATTTGGCTAAAGCTCAAGCCAATGACATATTGATGAATATTCGTGGCATTGATTATATTATGCTCTGCTCTACAGATGGTTTTGAATTGGCATCCATCTATAAGAAGAATCCATATAATAGTACTAAGCTTGCTGCGGTGAGTAGTTCTATTCTGGCTATGGTGAGTGCCTTTTTAAAAGAGATTCAACTTACTGGCTGTCAAAGTATTACTTTAGATGCAGAAAATGGTAAGGCGATCCTGACCTCAATCCCTGCCCCCCACCACCCAATGGTTATGGTGACTTTAAGCAACAAAGACGTATTACTTGGTCAATTGTTATATAGCCTTAAACAAGCAAGCGCAGCAATCGTAGAAGCTGATCAAGCATAATTCATAACGCATAAATTAAGCTCTGATGAATGATCAATTTGTCAGAGCTTTTTTAATTTCGAAAATCCACATTCTATAATTTTCTTTTTTGAAGTATTTCAAATAACCCAACTATTCAGAACAAACCCTACTTATCCAATTTTTAATATTCTTAAACAACAAGATAAATCATAAAAATTCAGATGAATGGTAAAAAAAATTAAATGAATTAGAAATATTTTTCAATTATGATTATTTTCGAACAAATCATAATCCAAAAAATATTCAAAAACGAAAATTTAAAAGATTATGAAAAGGAGTTTGTTCACGAATAATTAAATTTAACGGAGAAGAACGATGAAGCTGGACAGCTTTAAATTTGCCGCTGGGGTTATGCTTTTAGCAGGTGGCGTATCTGCACAAAATGCATATGCTGATTCTTATGTATTTGTCACGAATACAACACCTCAAACAGTATCCTTACATATCACTCAAACTGGGACGCATATTTTGCAAGCTGGAAACGAGTGGGCTCAAGAAGCGACACAAATCGCACCCTATGAGACTAAACGCGTGCTACGTATAAATCGATACACAGGCATAAAATCAGGTAAAACCTATAATTTTGACACGGTTGTAACGAGTGGAAACTCACAAGTAACGCTCAAACAAACCATGACAGGTACTTGGACAGGTAGTACGATCAAGCATGGTATTCAAACAGCAACCACGACATCTCCATGGTATTCTGATCGAGCAATTCATCGAATTAATACAACTTATGCAGGCTTATCTGCTCAGGCTGCGGTCAAAGCTGAATATACGGGTGGATATGATGATTTCCACTACACAATTCACCAGAACACAGTGCAAGAACCTGTTTCCAATAGCGCAGATGAATTAAAAGTACTGTCATACAATATTTATGCATTGCCTATGGTTGCAAGCAAAATTAGCGAACGCCTAGCAGAGTTACCAAATCATTTAAATGGATATGATGTCATTTTGCTTCAAGAAGCATTTTCATCATCACGGACTAGTATGCTGAATCAACTGGCCCAACAATATCCATATCAAACCCATGTTCCAGTTGGTTCAGGCTATAACTTATATGACAGTGGTGTCCTTGTTTTAAGTCGATATCCAATCGTAAAAACAGCTGAAATGATTTATCCAGATTGTACAGGAACAGATTGTTTTGCTGACAAAGGTGTAATTTATGCTGAGATCATCAAAAATGGAAAAGCTTATCACGTAACATCCACCCACACGGCTTCCTTCGATACAGATGAAGCACGTGCATTACGACAAGTCCAATTTAAACAAATCCGTCAATTAATTAATCAGCAGAATATTCCTAGCTTCGATGCGGTATTAATGGGTGGTGACTTTAATGTAAATAAATTCTTATGGCCGCAAGATTATCAAGATATGCTGACCAATCTTAATGCAACTGCACCAATCAGTACTGGTTACACTGCTTCAACTTTTGACCCACGTGTTAACAAATTAGCTGGCGCAGCTGGTTCGGGTGGAACAACGGTTGAATATTTAGATTATGTCGTTTCTTCAAATACACATCGTCAGCCTATTCAATCTCGCAATGACGTTCGTATTTTACGTTCTACCGCAGATCCGCTTTATATGACTTGGGATTTATCAGATCACTTCCCAGTAATGGGACATTTTAATTATGGCCCCTAAGTAGGAAGTATTATGAATAAAAGACTATGGATCACATGCCTTATTGTTCTATTGGTCTTAATTGCGTTTGCAGTTTGGAAGAGTACCGCCTCTTCCGCTGCTACGCAACAAACCAAAAATGAACAGTCCTCCAATCACACTGTGTCTAATTCAAATGATATGCAAAACATAAGTAAGGATGAGATATTGCAACAATCATTACAGACACAGTTACAGGCTTTACAAAAAAATCCAGGCAATATTAACCAGTTTTTAAATCAATACCGAGCCAGTTGCCATTTAGATGACTGCAATGCTGCATTAACAAAAGCGCTTAATGCCTATCCTGATCAACAATTTGCTCAAACTGTGCAAAATTTATTGAAGCGTATGCCGCAATATGAACAGCAAATGCAAAGTACAGTATTATCAACGGCGCTATCCCCTAAAGAACGCTTTGATGCAATTTGGAAACTAAGAGAACAAACCCTAGGTAAAGATGAAGCAGCTTTAGGTTTTGGACAAGAACGTGAATATGCAGATTATCGTTTTGCTTATGCGGAACTTAAACAGAATACGCAATTGAATCCTGAACAACGATTAGCTGCATTAGAAGCGCTTCAACAAGAATATCCTCGATTAATGGAGCAAGAGGATAATTTTGCTCGTTATGAACAAGCGGTTCAGCTACTTGATGAGAAACAACCAACTGCTGAAACTCAACGTCTAAAACAAGAGTTACAACAACGCTATCTCACACAACAAGAGCAATTAGACCTGCAATTTAAGCAACAACGTGAACAACAGCAGCAGCAAAAAGTGGATCAATATCAACAGGCACTCAAACAACTGCAACAAGAAATGCAACCGCTCAAGTCTCAGCTTTCCGAAACTGAGTGGCAAAAGCAGTATCAACAACGTCTTGAAAGCTTGCGATCGAATCTGTTTCCTTGATGTTGATGCCATCTGATATACAGATGGCGACTATTTCAGCATCTAATTTTTTCACCTATACTGGGGTAAAAGTAAAACTCACGAAAGCCTTTTTTTTGGAAATCAATGGAATGAATTACCCAAAACTGCAACAGGACTTAAATACTGCACTTGAATCTGAAATCTTAGGTGAAATAATTTTTCTTAATGCAGCAAAGCATACCCGCTCGGCTGAACAACAATATAAATGGAATGTCTTGGCTCAATTAGAAACTCAAACTTTACATAAGTTACAAAATTTTCTGATTCAAAATGGTCATACCGCAAAGATTCGACCACATATTAAATTACAAGCCAAAGCATCAGGGATTGCGATGGCAAAGCTTCCGTGGAAAGTTGCGATGCATTTGCTTAAACAAGGTACCAAACCTTTTATGGAAACATTTGAGAGAATGAATCAACACGCTGATGCTCAGACTCAAACCTTTCTGCAATATTTATTGGCACATGAACAAGCTTTGGCAGAGTTTGCAACACAAGAATTAAAGGGAAATTCGAGAAGTTCACTCAATGCTGTAGAGAAATTATTAAAAAGCTAGGTCTAGCCTAGCTTTTTAATTCATACGTTTTATGCAACTGTGACATTTAATAACAATTGTCGTTTTTTCACTTGTTGACCGACTTGACCGATCAGCTCATCAACAACACCATCCACATCAGATTTAATCTGTTGCTGGATTTTCATCGCTTCCAAAATCAACAAAGTTTGACCTTTGGTAACGGTATCACCAGCGTTGACCAATAGATTCACAATCGCACCATCCATTGGTGCTCGAATCTTTCCGTCACCGATAACTTCAACCGCTTCAGGTTCTGCGTAAGTGCTATTCTCTATGATGAGATTGCCATTCGCTGTATCTAAATAAAGCTGATTTTGATCAAGTACATAACTCAATTTACGGCGTATACCATCTACATCATAAATGATCTGTGTATCTTGAATCGCTAGAATCTTAATCTTGACTTGCTGATCACACAGCATAGCGATCAGTTGATCATGATCTGTTTGGACATGGAGTAATAGCTGTTGATCTGCACATTTCAGTTTTAATGGGAAAGGCACAGAAATACCTGTTTGCCATGAAACTTTTGCTTGGTTCAGTTGGGTGAACAATGCCGCAGCAACCGCAAGGTTCTCCAAACTTGGCGCTTGCTGATGTAGGCTGACATCATCCTGAAAATGTTGTTGAATAAATGAGGTATTGGTATCACCTGCCACGACAATTGGATGACGTAATAAATTCACCAAAAACTGTTTATTACTGTTCACACCCAGTAGCACACAATCATTTACTGCACGCGCTAACAGACGAATCGCATCCTGACGAGTTTTACCATAAGCAATTATCTTCGCCACCATTGGATCATAAAACGGGCTAATTTCACCCTGTTCTAACATACCATGATCAATCCGCACATTCGGCAACTCAGCAGGCTGCCAACGCAACACTTTTCCTGTCTGTGGCAAGAAGTCCTGACGTGGGTCTTCCGCATATAAACGCACTTCAATTGCATGTCCGTTGAGGGTCAGTTCATGCTGCTGTAAAGGTAATTTTTCACCATTTGCGACACGGAGTTGCCATTCAACTAAATCGAGGCCCGTGATCATTTCTGTTACTGGATGCTCAACCTGTAAACGAGTATTCATTTCCAGGAAATAAAACTCACCTGATTGATCAAGTAAGAATTCAACTGTACCTGCACCGATATAGTCGCAAGCTTTGGCGGCAGCAACAGCAGCCTCGCCCATTTGCTGACGTAATTCAGGTGTCATCACGGGACAAGGTGCTTCTTCGACTACTTTCTGATGACGGCGTTGAATTGAACAATCTCGTTCAAATAAATAAACGTAATTGCCATGCGTATCACCAAACACTTGAATTTCCACATGACGGGGTGCGATCACTGCTTTTTCAATAATGAGTTCACCTGAACCGAATGCATTTTCGGCTTCTGAACGCGCTGTTTTTAAAGCTTCGAGTAAATCAGCAGACTGGTTAACCAAGCGCATACCACGCCCACCACCACCAGCAGATGCTTTCACCATCAAGGGGAAACCAATTTTTTCTGCTTGTTCAGCTAAATATTCGATATCTTGTCGATCACCTTCATAACCTGGTACACAAGGTACACCCGCCTCAAGCATGGCGATTTTTGACAAGCGCTTACTACCCATCAAATGAATCGCAGTCGCATTTGGACCAATAAAAGTGATGCCATGATCACTACAAGATTGGGCGAAATCGGTATTTTCAGATAAAAATCCATAACCAGGATGAACAGCATCGGCACCTGTCTTTTTGCAGGCTTCGATAATATTGGTAATCGACAAATAAGACTCAGAGACTTTAGATGCACCAATGTATACAGCTTCATCAGCCACTTGAACATGGCGAGCATTGGCATCTGCATCCGAATATACAGCAACTGTCTGATAGCCCATCGCTTTCGCTGTTTGCATCACTCGAACTGCGATTTCACCACGATTTGCGACTAAAACTTTTGAAAATTTCATCATTGCTCAGTCCAAGTTGGTAAACGTTTTTGAATAAATGCCATCGTGCCTTCTTGACCTTCTACTCCACCGACAGCTTGCGCAAATTGCTGTGCAGCATCATCGAGTAGAGCATCTAAAGGTTCATTCAAAGTACGATGTAACAAAGCTTTAGTATTGCGAGAAGCCAATGGTGCAGCACGTTTGATTTGTTGAACTGTATCGCTCAGTAACTGCTCTAGTTCATTTTCATCATGCACTACATCATGCACTACACCTAACTTCTGCGCTGTCTCACCATTGAAACGAGAACCCAACAATGCCAAACGACGCGCTTGTGTTAGTCCAATGCGTTTAACTACGAAAGGTGCAATTTGCGCTGGCAAAACACCTAAGCCTGTTTCAGGTAAGCCAAACTGTGCCGTATCGCGACTAATCGCGACATCAGAAACACAAGCCAAGCCAAAACCTCCACCTAAGACCGCACCTTCTAATACCGCAACCACGGTTTGTGGTGCTTGATCAACTTGTTCAATCATGGCACCGAAACGACGGTTAAAATCAGCATATGGCTGTAAGCTACCCACATTCGCCGCCTCTACACGGAGTGCTGCCATATCTTTAATGTCACCGCCTGCACAGAAATGTCCGCCTTTACCACGTAAAATCACAGCACGAATCGATACATCATCTGCTATTTGGGTAAAGACCTGTTGAATCGCATTGACCATATTGAGACTCATGGCATTGCGACTTTCAGGTCGATTAAGCCACATCGTTAAAATACTGCCCTGTTGTTCAAGTTGGAGACTTTCATCCACTTGTAAATTATTTAGCATTTTTATAAGTCCTAAATCCAATAAGAAAAACGTATGGCGAGGCAACTATTGCAAGGCATAAAATTGGCGAAAAAGCGCAGAATATCTTGCGCAAGGACGAAATATATTTCGCTATTTCCTTGCTCATATTTGAGCATTTAGAGCCAATTTTTAACGCTGCAAGAGCAACGTAGCTAGTTTTTCTGTTTCTTCGGCAAAATGTCCATCAACTTGCAAATAATCCCGAGCATAATTTCATCGGCACCACCACCAATTGAACCAAGGCGACCATCACGATAAAGTTGAGAAGCTGGGTTATCCCACATAAAGCCATTGCCTCCCCAATATTGCAGACAGGTATCAGCGACTTCACGAGTGAGACGTCCCGACTTGAGTTTCGCCATCGAAGCCAACATCGTGACATTTTCCCCTGCGATATGCTGTTCACAAGCTTGATAAGTCAGTGCTTTTAATGCTTCAACTTCAGTCATTAACTCGGCGAAGCGGAAATGTACATATTGATTATTAATCAATGGTTGACCAAAGGTGGTACGTTCTTTAGCATAATCAATGGTTTGTTGAATGACTTTTTCTAAACCACCTACTGCATTCGCACATGCCCACATACGCTCTTCTTGGAACTGCATCATTTGCATCATGAAGCCCATGCCTTCAGCACCAACCAAATTACGTTGTGGTACTCGAACATTATCAAAATAGACTTGAGCAGTTGTTGTAGAACGCATACCTAATTTATTCAGTGGCTCTGAAAAACTGATACCCGCAGTCTTCGCAGGCACAATAATCATGGATTTATTGACATGCGGTTTATCATCTGAGGTATTGGCAAGTAAACAGAAGAAATCCGCTTGCAGTGAATTGGTGATCCACATTTTGCTGCCATTAATTACATAATCATCGCCATCTTTTTTTGCAGTGGTTTTGATTGCTGCTACGTCTGAACCTGCATGCACTTCTGATACTGCAATTGATGCCACATATTCACCACGAATCGCAGGATTCAAAAATTCTTCTCTTAATTCTTTGCTACCAAAACGAGCAAGTGCAGGTGTCGCCATATCGGTTTGCACACCGATCGCCAGTGGCACACCACCACATGCTGCACGCCCTAATTCTTCAGCGACAACAAGATTATATGAATAATCCAAACCCAAACCGCCATTTTCTTCTGGCTTACAAATACCCAGCAAACCTAAATCTGCCATTTTCTTAAAAACGTCATGAATCGGAAAGCGTCCTGCTGCCTCCCACTCTGGAATGAATGGATTGAGTTCGTTTTCTACAAACTGACGTGCGGTACGACGTAATGCTTCATGCTCTGCGGTAAATTTCATTATTTTTTTCCTTAAATTTAATCTCCCCTAACCCCTCTTTAATATAGAGGGGAACTCCTCCCTTTTTTAAAGGGAGGTCGGGAGGGATTTTTAAAATCTCGATACACCAAAACGTGTTGGATTAAGTTCACGTTGTTGTGCTTCATAAATGGTTTGTAGCAAGAAGATCAGGACTTTACGCGTATCTCTTGGATCGATAATGCCATCGTCATGTAACATTGCTGTATTAAACAAAGCAGTCGATTGTTGTTCTAATTTCATCGCAGTGCTTTGCTCTAGGAAATCCAACATTTGCGGATTCGGTTCCATTCCAGAAGCTTTCTGTTTACCTTCTGCGACGATACGCAACACTTTCCCCGCTTGTGCTGCCCCCATTACCGCAACATGTGAATTTGGCCATGCAAAGATAAAACTTGGAGAGAGACTACGCCCACACATCGCATAGTTGCCTGCACCGTAGGAACCAGCCACAATAATCGAGATTTTCGGTACAGTCGCATTCGCAACTGCTTGGATTAATTTCGAACCATGCTTAATGATGCCGTTCTGTTCAGCATCTGTTCCCACCATAAAACCTGTAGTGTTATGCAGGAATAAAAGTGGTCGTTTGGTCTGCTCACACAGATGAATAAATTGTGCTGCTTTGACCGCACCTTGTGGTGTGATAGGTCCATTGTTGGTAATAATGCCAATATGTACGCCACCCATTTTCGCCCAACCACATACGGTTAAAGCATCGTATTCCTGTTTAAACTCAAGAAAATCTGAATCATCAATAATACGAGCTACAACCTCTTTCATATCAAAAGGTTGCTTTGGATCTTTGGGAATAATGCCAAGCAACTCTTCAGGCGCGAAACGCGGTTCTTTGTAGTTTTGATTTAGACTAGTGGTTTGTTCCTTCCAATTCAAATGCTCTAAAATCTCACGAGCAAGTCGAATCCCATCTGCATCATTTTCCGCCAAATATTCTGCTACACCTGAAACTTGGGTATGCATTTCAGCACCACCCAACTCTTCAGCCGTTGCCACCTCACCAGTCGCAGCCAATAACAATGGCGGACCAGCCAATAACATTTCGGTTTGTTTGCGCACCGCGATCACATAGTCAGACAGACCAGGCTGATATGCTCCACCTGCTGTGGCATTACCATGTACCACTGAAATTTGTGGAATCCCTGCGGCAGACATCCGTGCTTGATTGGCAAAGGTCATACCACCATAGGTAAATACTTCAGCAGCATAATTAAGATTTGCCCCACCACTTTCCGTTAAAGTAACAATCGGTAGTTTTTGTTCAAGTGCGATTTTCTGTAAGCGTAAGGTTTTCTGCACACCCATCGGTGACATAGTGCCGCCTTTGATCGCACTATTACTTGCAGAGACTAGGCAGCGTACCCCACTAACAAAGCCCAAACCCGCAATAATACCGCCACCTGCTTCTGAACCATCTTTATCATCATGCATGTTGTAGCCGACTAAGCCACACAACTCGACAAAAGGTGAATCCGCATCCAATAGTAAGCGCACACGTTCGTGCGGCAAGATTTTGCCTTTCTTATCAAACTTTGGTTTAGCCGCATAAGATTTATCAATACTCTTTTGCTGTACTGCACGTACTTCCGCAATTTGATTCAACAAAGCTTCACGGTTTTGTTGATACTGCTCACTACCGACTGCAATTTCAGATTGGAGAATGGTCATTCTTTTGATTCTCCAGCTTTGTCTTTAAAAATTTCTGGAATAAAAGCACGATGGAAACCATTAAAAGACTGGCTATTGGTTGCATCTGCCAATGGATACATGCGTGTTCCCTGAGATGCAGCACCATCAATACGTAAAGTTACCCCTGAAACAAAAGCCGCTGCATCAGAAAGCAAATAACAAATTGCTGAAGAAATTTCAGATTCTGTACCCATACGTTTTAACGGAACATTACCTGCCAAACTCGGAATGATCACTTTGGCAAAGTCACCACTATAGTTGTCCATACCTGATGAAATAATCCATCCTGGCGCAACTGCATTGACGCGCACACCCGATTTACCCCATTCTACAGAAGCCGTTTTAGTCAGGTTATCCACACCTGAGCGTGCTGCACCTGAATGTCCCATACCTGGCATACCGCCCCACATATCTGCAGTCATGTTGACGATGCTGCCCCCATGTTTAGCCATCCATTGGTTATAGGCTTCACGCATTAAATAGAATGTAGAATGCAAATTATTGCGAACCACAGCATCAAAGCCATTAGCAGAAATATTTTCCAATGCCGAAGGAAATTGCCCACCTGCGTTATTCACTAAACCATCGAGCTTGCCAAATTTTTCAATGACTTCAGCAATCATGCTTTTGACTTGTTCTTCATCACGGTTATCACAAACGATAAAATGGACTTTTCCACCATCTTCGCTAATTTCTGCTGCAGTTTTTTCTAACTTTTCAATTTTTCGACCTGTAATCACAACTTGAGCACCTAGAGATGCCAGCTCATGTGCTGTACAGCGTCCAATACCTGAGCCGCCACCTGTGACAATAATCACTTTGTCGTCAAATGCATCTGCTCTGAAAATTGATTGATAACCCATTTGATTTACATCCCTTACTTATTTTTCTAACAATTTCGCTGGTACTTTGACTGGCATATCTAACAATTGCTGTGCAAAAGCCTTACCTTGTGGATCAATACGTAAACTTGCAATCCCACCGCCACCTAAGGCATTTTCCAACATAAAATTCAGTGCATTCATCGCAGGTAATTCATAACGAATGACCTTTGACTTTTCTGGATCTAAAACATGCTGCATATAGTCTGAAACATTTGCTTCAGTGAGCGCCGCTCGAATCCACGGCAAATATTCTGCTTTACGCGCAATCACACCAATATTGCTATGGTTACCTTTATCTCCACTACGAGCATGAGCAATCTCAATCAAAGGCACTTCGATTTCATCGCCTTGATAAGTTGCGACTTCACCAGTTGGATGGGGGGCGAAATTCTGTGTAGCTGAGCCAGTAGGAATCTCAACAGGATGTCGCTGACCAGCAAAATCAACTTCAACCTTGATTTGATCTTTATCAATCAGGAAAGAGAACAATTTCACGACTGCAGAAGCTTTAGGACGCCCCCCGACAATGCCCGCTAATGCAGGGGCCATACCTGTGGAAGCTTGTGCGATTTCCGAAGCGAAGAACATACACGCTTCTTTAAACATATGTTTGACTGCAATTTTGACCACGACTTCACGACTTTCTTTAATGCGTGCATGTGCCCCATAGGTGCTTTCAATACCTAAAATTTCGATCGATTTTTCTGTAAATGGAGGAACGGAACGTAAAGCCAATACACGCTCACATTTATTGATAATGGCATTGGCAATGGTTTGTGCTTTCTCAGGCGCTTCGCGACCTGCGATTAAGAAACTGACTAAAACACGATAACCATCGGCAAAAGTGGCACTCACTTTATATTGTTGAGTTGGCGCTCGACCTGTTGCACCTGTGACTTTAACTCGATCATCACCCACTTGTTCTAAATGGACTTGGCTAAAATCAGCTGTCACATCAGGAAGTAAATAGGCTTGTGGATTGCCAATTTCATAAACGATTTGCTCTGCGACCGTTGCAGTCGACACTAAACCACCTGTACCTTGTGGTTTAGTCACAACAAAAGAGGAATCTGCACTGACTTCTACAATTGGAAAACCCATGTTGTCAAAGCCTTGTACTAAACGCCAATCAGTAAAATTACCACCTGTACATTGAGCACCACACTCAATTACATGCCCAGCCAATGAACCTTGTGCGAGTTTGTCATAGTCATCCAATGACCATTTGTATTCATGCAACAACGGTGCAAGTACCACAGCCGAATCAACAACACGACCTGTAATCACAATATCCGCGCCCAAATCTAAAGCGTCACGAATAGCAACAGCACCTAAATAGGCATTACTGCTCGCCACATGTGCAGGCAAAGGCTCACCATTAAACATTTCTTTGATATTTTTTTGCTGTAGTTCAGTGTGCTTTGGCAATACATCGTCACCAAGTACCACAGCTACTTTTAAATCTAAGCCCTTTTCATCAATGATTTTTTGTAAAGCATCACGACAAGCTAAGGGATTTACCCCACCTGCATTACTGATTACTTTGATTTTCTTTTCAGCAATTTTATTAATCAGTGGAGACATCACACGACTAACAAAATCCAATGCATAACCATGATTAGGATCAGTCATCATTGCTTTAGCCATGATTGACATGGTAATTTCAGATAGATAATCAAAGACCAAATAATCAATATCACTCAGATGCACCAACTGAAAAGCAGCTGTATTGGTATCGCCCCAAAACCCAGAAGCACATCCAATTTTTACTAACTTTTGGTCATCCTGCTTGACGCTTGTCATGAGCTTTCTCATTATTATTAAAAACAACACAACATTACCAAGCAAGTGCTTGGTTTGTAAAGTGCAGAATGATATGCTGTATAAGCAAAAACAGACAAATTCAAGCAAATGCTTGTTATAAAAAGATAAGACAATTCATGAAATGAATTTTGTTACAATACACTTTGATTAAACGGGATTGACGGACAGGCATGATCGCAACTTCAATTGAGCAAATACCAAAAATCGTATGTTTTGACGATAGCCCACGTGGACGTTTGCTCTTAGGTGCCGCCTATCTGTTTTATAAGCAAGGATATGATAAAACCACGGTTCGCCAACTTGGTGAATTTATTGGTATTCAATCAGGTAGTCTCTTTCATCACTTTAAAAGTAAAGATGACATTCTTGCTACTGTGATGGAACAAACCATTATTTATAACTTTGCACGGCTTAAAGAAGCAGCTGAACGCTCAAATGATCCTGAACAACAATTGCGTGATTTAATCAGAGCTGAGCTGATCTCAATTACTGGTGATACTGGTGCGGCTATGGCAGTGCTGGTTCATGAATGGTTTGCGCTTTCTAAAGAAAAACAAGACTATCTTTTGAAAATGCGTAATGAATATGAGCAAGTCTGGCTTGATGTGATTGAAAAATTACGCACTCTAGGCAAAGTCAAACATGATGCGTTTATTTGGCGACGTTTAGTCGGTGGTTCTATTTCTTGGACAGTCACATGGTACCGACCAGAAGGTAAAGTGAAAATTGATGAATTGACAGAAATGGTTTGGGAAATGGCTTTGAAATGAGTCAGCTCTATTTACGTAAGCCCCAACTCAGTGATTTAGCTGAAATCAAAAAAGCCTACCAAAATAGTATTCATCTACATCAACCGTGGACATACCCTCCTACAGATTTTGAACAATACCTACAACAAGAACATCGTTATTTTGTCTGCTTAACTGAAAACCATGCAATTGCAGGTACCTTTAATATCTCGAATTTCATTCGAGGTCTCTTTCATTCTGCTTATTTAGGCTATGAAGCCTTTTATCCATATGTAGGTCTTGGATATATGCGACATGGGCTTCAACTTATTTTACAAGAAGCTTTTCAAACACTGAACTTGCATCGATTAGAAGCGAATATCCAACCTGAAAATTCTCGCTCCATTCGTCTTGTCACTAGCGTGGGCTTTGTCAAAGAAGGGTTTTCACGTCAATATCTTCGTGTAGGCGGCAAAGAATGGAAAGATCATGAGCGTTGGGCGATGTTAAATCATGAGTGGATTGAATCCCTACATAATTTAAAAAGGGGATGAATTAGTGATCACCCCCTTTTTTACCACTTAATATTTCAACTGCTTACTAATCAAATCCTTCATAATTTCTTCCGCACCACCACCAATCATATTCACTTTCACTTCACGATAAATACGTTCGGACTTCATACCTCGCATAAATCCCATACCACCCAACGTCTGTACCGCAGCATCAGCACAGAATTGCATCGTACGTGTAGCAACATTCTTAAGCATTGATATCTGTGCAATGAGCTCACTACCTTGCAGTTCTTTTTTTCCCATTCGATATGCAGTATCTTCCAATAACGCACGAGTAGCTGTAAGTTGCGTAGCCATATCGACAAGTTTATGACGTACCACTTGATGATCAATTAGGCGCTTGCCAAAGGTTTTACGTTGTTGTGCCCATTCCAAAGCTTCTTCATAGCAAACTAATGCATAACCATAGGCTATCGCTCCTAGCCAAAAACGCTCCATATTAAAGTTATTCATAATCACTTTAAAACCAGCATTTTCCTGACCGAGCAAATGACTTACTGGTACCCTCACTTCATCAAAATGTAGGTGTGCTGTGTCAGAAGCCCACCATCCCATCTTTTTTAAAGGTGATTTTGTAATCCCTTCACTATGCGCATCTATCAAAAGCATCGAGATCCCTTTTGGACCTTGTCCATTCGGATCTGTACGTACTGCAACCGTATAATAATCAGCTCGAATACCTGAAGTAATAAAGGTTTTCTCGCCACTCACAATATAATAATCCCCGTCACGAACTGCTTTTGTTTTTAAAGCGGCAACGTCGGAACCACCACTCGGTTCAGTAATCGCTAGGGCTGAAATTTTTTCACCTGCAATAATTTGCGGCATAACTTCATCACGAATCTCAGGACGTGCAAAGTGATGAATCGGTGGAGTACCAATGCTATGAATCATCAATGAAATATGAACCCCACCCGATGCTGCTTTTGCCATCTCAATTGCAGCAAGCAATACATGAAATGCATCAGCTTCAGGAATTCCTCCATGTTCTGCATCGAAACCTAAACCAAGTAAACCAATGCTAGCAGCCTTTTGATAAAGTTCTCGCGGAAAAGTGCCTGCTTCATCCCATTCATTTACATAGGGTGAAATTTCTTTTTCAACAAAGCGTTTAACACTATCTGCAAAAGCTAGATGTTCAGATGTGTAATAAATTGGGTTAAGTGATAAACCATCCATGCTTTTTCCTAAATTATTATTTAACTCATTCTTGTTATGCGGATAAGGCTTTAAAACCAACTTCCTCTTGATTCAAAGCCTTTAAAATTTGTATTAATAGCCAAGTTGACGGCTAGCGAGATCTTTCATGATTTCCTCTGCCCCACCACCAATCATGTTGACTTTCACTTCACGATAAATACGTTCTGATTTCGTACCACGCATAAAGCCCATACCGCCTAATGTCTGTACCGCAGCATCAGCACAGAATTGCATCGTTTGTGTTGCAACATTCTTAAGCATACAAATTTGCGCAATCAGTTCATTTCCCTGTAATTCGGGTTTTCCTAAACGGTAGGCTGTATCTTCCAATAATGCGCGAGTTGAAGTTAAACGTGTCGCCATATCCACCAACTTGTGACGAACGACTTGATGATCAATTAAGCGTTTACCAAAAGTCTGACGCTGTTGAGCCCAATCCAAAGCTTCTTCATAACAAACCAATGCATAACCATAGCTACTGGCAGCAAGAAAAAAACGCTCCATGTTGAAGTTGTTCATGATGACGAAAAAGCCCATATTTTCTGCGCCGAGTAAATTTTTAGCTGGCACGCGCACATTATCAAAATGCAAATGAGCTGTATCCGATGCCCACCAACCCATTTTATCTAGTTTTGATTTTGTAATGCCTTCACTATGTGCATCAATCAGCAACATTGAAATACCATTAGCACCCTTCGCATCGGGATCAGTTCTCACCGCAACAGAATAGTAATCTGCACGAATACCTGATGTAATAAAGGTCTTTTCACCACTGACAATATAATCATCACCATCTCGCACCGCTTTAGTCTTTAAAGCCGCAACATCTGAACCACCACTCGGTTCAGTAATTGCCAATGCAGAAATTTTCTCTCCCGATAAAATTTTTGGTAATACTTCAGCTTTTACTTCTTCTTGAGCAAAATGTTGAATTGGTGGTGTACCGATCGTATGTGAAAGCAAAGATGCAGCCAAACCGCCTGATGCACATTTCGCTAGCTCGACTGAGGCAAGTAGAGTATAGAATGCATCCGTCCCCGCAATACCTCCATAATTTTCATCAAAGCCAACGCCGAGCAAGCCAATATCGGCTGCTTTTTTATAAAGCTCTCGAGGAAAGGTTTCTGCTTCATCCCATTCATTAATAAAAGGGCTAATCTCTTTTTCAGTAAAGCGCCTAACACTCTCTGCAAAGGCTAAATGTTGCTCAGTATAATATAAGGGATTAAGTTGCATGCTTGCTTCCTAGCGATTATTGGTCATTGTTTTCGAATATTTAGTGAGCACTAAGGTATCAAAACCACAAAAACCAAGCAAGCGCTTGGCAAAATTTAAGATTAAAAAAATATTCAATTGGTTCGTTTACTTTAACTTCCTACAAGGAATCATTCATCCCAATGGAACTTAGATTTTTAACAAACTACGAAATCCTCGAGTTGAATAATAAGATTGAGCACCATTGTGATAAGTGAAAACTCGTCCATAACGACAATCACAAAAGATAGCCCCACCCAAAATACGAATATTTTCAGGAGTCTTTACCCAACTTGATGTTTTTAAATCAAAATTGTCTATAGAATGTAATTGCTTATATTGTTCTTCTGTCAGCAATTCAACTCCCATCACTTCTGCTTCATTAACAGCATCGCTAATTGGTTTGTGTTCTTTCCGTGAATTTAGTGCCTCTCGATCGTAGCAAAGACTTCTGCGACCTTTGGGTGATTCTAATGAACAATCATAAAATATGATGTCAGATGAGTCTGAATATATTGATACTACGTCAGGTTCTCCACCTGTTTCTTCCATTTGATGCAATGACCATAATTTATCTGGTACTTGTTTTAACCTTTCCTCAACCTGATACCAACTTAAGTTCAAATGTCGATGCATGTTGTTTTCAAAACGATTTTTTAATTTTTCCAACAATAACTTCTTCTCTCTCTCAACCAATTGTTTTTCCATTATATTTACACTCCGCTTTTTCAATAATCTATTATTTATATCTATGTAAATGATGAAAACTGGAATAACCACTTAATCAAATTTTCACTTAAATGATCCATTTTATAAATATTTAGATTAAAAATAGAACAAAAAACACACCTGACTTTTTAGCTATTATAGAAATTTGAGTTCAGAATTTTACTAATTTTATATATATTTGATTTATTTAAGCTTAATGATTTTTATAGCTCTTAGATTTAATATTAACTATGAAATAAAGTCACTAACTATTAGCCTATTTCTCCAGAGATACTCGAATTTAGCCAAAGTAGCGACAAAAATTGCTTCTCCACCAATATGCATAATTGCCAATATCGTCATTTCATGCCAAAACCACCATATTATAATCAAACAAATAATGCACCAAAATCCATTTGCTATCACAAGAATATTGATGAGAGTAGCTGATCGCCTTCTATAATTTACTAATATAAATGAATAACATGCATACAATAAGTTAGTACAACCAATGAAAATGATGATGTTTTTTGGTAAATGATACATTTGACTTAACCATTGTGCTGCAAGCAAAACTATTAAACCTGCTGAAACAGCTGCACAACAATCTAACCATAAAATATTCTTTTGAATCATAATTATAAATAATCTAAGTCTTTATTAGGATATTAGCATAAATCCTATTTTCTCTTTTCAATAAAAAACACCCCTAACCGTTAGGTTAGGGGTGTTTAGATTTAAAAGCTGGCGATGACTTACTCTCACATGGCAAACGCCACACTACCATCAGCGCGAAGAGGTTTCACTTCTGAGTTCGGGAAGGGATCAGGTGGTTCACTCTTGCTATTGTCGCCAGCAAACTGTTGTGGTGTTTTCGGGTCTTATTCACATTAATTAATAATGTTTGCCTTACTTACGATCCAAAGAGTTATTAACGGATTAGATTATTGGGTCTGTATTGTAACTAGTTTGTACACTAAATCAAGTTGTGTATTGAATTTATCTTGAATACAACAACTGTTTGGGTGTTGTATAGTCAAGCCTCACGAGCAATTAGTATTGGTCAGCTTCACACGTCACCGTGCTTCCACACCCAACCTATCAACGTCCTAGTCTCGAACGGCTCTTTAGAGGAATAAATTCCTAGGGAAATCTTATCTTGAGGTAGGCTTCCCGCTTAGATGCTTTCAGCGGTTATCCCTTCCGAACATAGCTACCCGGCGATGCCACTGGCGTGACAACCGGTACACCAGAGGTTCGTCCACTCTGGTCCTCTCGTACTAGGAGCAGATCCTCTCAAATTTCCAGCGCCCACGGTAGATAGGGACCGAACTGTCTCACGACGTTCTAAACCCAGCTCGCGTACCTCTTTAAATGGCGAACAGCCATACCCTTGGGACCTGCTTCAGCCCCAGGATGAGATGAGCCGACATCGAGGTGCCAAACACCGCCGTCGATATGAACTCTTGGGCGGTATCAGCCTGTTATCCCCAGAGTACCTTTTATCCGTTGAGCGATGGCCCTTCCATACAGAACCACCGGATCACTAAGACCTACTTTCGTACCTGCTCGACTTGTGGGTCTCGCAGTTAAGCGCGCTTTTGCCTTTATACTCTACGCGTGATTTCCGACCACGCTGAGCGCACCTTCGTACTCCTCCGTTACTCTTTAGGGAGGAGACCGCCCCAGTCAAACTACCCACCAGACATGGTCCTCGTCCCGGATTACGGGACAGAGTTAGAACCTCAACATTACCAGGGGTGGTATTTCAAGGACGGCTCCATTGGAACTAGCGTTCCAACTTCAAAGCCTCCCACCTATCCTACACAAGTAAGGTCAAAGTTCAATGTCAAGCTGCAGTAAAGGTTCACGGGGTCTTTCCGTCTAGCCGCGGGTACACTGCATCTTCACAGCGATTTCGATTTCACTGAGCCTCTGCTGGAGACAGCGCCGCCATCATTATGCCATTCGTGCAGGTCGGAACTTACCCGACAAGGAATTTCGCTACCTTAGGACCGTTATAGTTACGGCCGCCGTTTACTGGGGCTTCGATCAAGAGCTTCGCTTACGCTAACCCCATCAATTAACCTTCCAGCACCGGGCAGGCATCACACCCTATACGTCCACTTTCGTGTTTGCAGAGTGCTATGTTTTTAATAAACAGTTGCAGCGGCCTGGTTTCTGCGGCTGCCAACCGCTCAGGGAGCAAGTCCCATCACCGTCAGCAGCGTACCTTCTCCCGAAGTTACGGTACCATTTTGCCTAGTTCCTTCAGCAGAGTTCTCTCAAGCGCTTTGGTCTACTCGACCTGACCACCTGTGTCGGTTTCGGGTACGATTCCTGTGTAACTGAAGCTTAGAGACTTTTCCTGGAAGCATGGTATCAGCCACTTCACTGTACAAGTACAGCTTGCTATCGACTCTCAGCATAGAGCACCCCGGATTTGCCTAAGATGCATGCCTACGGTCTTCCACCTGGACAACCAACGCCAGGCTGACTTAACCTTCTCCGTCCTCTCATCGCATTACACAGAAGTATTGGAATATTAACCAATTTCCCATCGACTACGCCTCTCGGCCTCGCCTTAGGGGTCGACTCACCCAGCCCCGATTAACGTTGGACTGGAACCCTTGGTCTTTCAGCGAACGGGTTTTTCACCCGTTTTGTCGTTACTCACGTCAGCATTCGCACTTCTGATACCTCCAGCATACTTCTCAATACACCTTCATCGGCTTACAGAACGCTCCCCTACCACTTGACTAATGTCAAATCCGCAGCTTCGGCACATAGTTTTAGCCCCGTTACATCTTCCGCGCAGGCCGACTCGACTAGTGAGCTATTACGCTTTCTTTAAAGGGTGGCTGCTTCTAAGCCAACCTCCTAGCTGTCTATGCCTTCCCACATCGTTTCCCACTTAACTATGATTTTGGGGCCTTAGCTGGCGGTCTGGATTGTTTTCCTCTTGACTACGGACGTTAGCACCCGCAGTCTGTCTCCCGGATAGTACTCATTGGTATTCGGAGTTTGCATCGGTTTGGTAAGTCGGGATGACCCCTAGCCGAAACAGTGCTCTACCCCCCAATGGTATTCGTCCGAGGCGCTACCTAAATAGCTTTCGGGGAGAACCAGCTATCACCAGGCTTGATTAGCCTTTCACCCCTATCCACAAGTCATCCCCTGGCTTTTCAACGACAGTGGGTTCGGTCCTCCAGTTAGTGTTACCCAACCTTCAACCTGCTCATGGATAGATCGCCTGGTTTCGGGTCTATACCCAGCAACTAAACGCCCTATTAAGACTCGATTTCTCTACGGCTCCCCTATTCGGTTAACCTCGCTACTGAATATAAGTCGCTGACCCATTATACAAAAGGTACGCAGTCACCGAACAAGTCGGCTCCCACTGCTTGTATGCATGCGGTTTCAGGATCTATTTCACTCCCCTCACAGGGGTTCTTTTCGCCTTTCCCTCACGGTACTGGTTCACTATCGGTCAGTCAGGAGTATTTAGCCTTGGAGGATGGTCCCCCATATTCAGACAAGGTTTCACGTGCCTCGCCCTACTCGTCATCATTATGTGTGCCCTTTCGTGTACGGGAATATCACCCTCTACGTTCGCACTTCCCAGAGCGTTCCACTAAAACACACATAACTTAATGGGCTGCTCCCCGTTCGCTCGCCGCTACTAAGGGAATCTCAATTGATTTCTTTTCCTAAGGGTACTGAGATGTTTCACTTCCCCTCGTTCGCTTCATAAACCTATGTATTCAGTTTATGATACCCGCCTTATAGCGGGTGGGTTCCCCCATTCAGAAATCTCCGGATCAAAGGATATTTGCCGCCTCCCCGGAGCTTTTCGCAGGCTATCACGTCTTTCATCGCCTCTGACTGCCAAGGCATCCACCACATGCACTTAATTACTTGACTATACAACCCCAAACAGTCGTTAACACATACAAGTGAGTGTTATCGTTGCAAACTTAATTGCTACTGGTTTGTTGTCTGTGAATTTAATCACCATACAGCTTCAATCTAAATTCATATACCAAAACGCTTGATTCAGTGTTTTTGCTAGTTCTCAATATGTTTAAATCAATCGAATTACTTCGATCAACTTAAATTCTTGAGTGAACAATTTATTTCAGACTCAATTTTCTAATCTGTTAATGATTAACTACCACCTCGTCGGTGCGTAGTAAACTGTGATAAATCACAGAGATTAATAAACCAAGATCAATTACTTAATCTTTTTATTCATTAAACTCTATAATCTATTTAGCTCAGAATTAAATATTTCATTTAATTCATGGTGGAGACTAGGAGAGTCGAACTCCTGACCTCCTGCGTGCAAAGCAGGCGCTCTACCAACTAAGCTAAGTCCCCAGCTTTAATCATAATGAACGACATATCTTTTCATCTAGCAGCTTGTGATTATTCATCACTTCGTCAGTAGTGGTGGGTCTGACAAGACTTGAACTTGTGACCCCACGCTTATCAAGCGTGTGCTCTAACCAACTGAGCTACAGACCCTCAGATACATCTTCGAAGAACAACTTGTTGTGGATTCTTACCGGTCACCAATCTTTCGTTAAGGAGGTGATCCAGCCGCAGGTTCCCCCTACGGCTACCTTGTTACGACTTCACCCCAGTCATCGGCCACACCGTGGTAAGCGTCCTCCTTGCGGTTAGACTACCTACTTCTGGTGCAACAAACTCCCATGGTGTGACGGGCGGTGTGTACAAGGCCCGGGAACGTATTCACCGCGGCATTCTGATCCGCGATTACTAGCGATTCCGACTTCATGGAGTCGAGTTGCAGACTCCAATCCGGACTACGATCGGCTTTTTTGAGATTAGCATCACATCGCTGTGTAGCAACCCTTTGTACCGACCATTGTAGCACGTGTGTAGCCCCTGGCCGTAAGGGCCATGATGACTTGACGTCGTCCCCGCCTTCCTCCAGTTTGTCACTGGCAGTATCCTTAAAGTTCCCATCCGAAATGCTGGCAAGTAAGGAAAAGGGTTGCGCTCGTTGCGGGACTTAACCCAACATCTCACGACACGAGCTGACGACAGCCATGCAGCACCTGTATCTAGATTCCCGAAGGCACCAATCCATCTCTGGAAAGTTTCTAGTATGTCAAGGCCAGGTAAGGTTCTTCGCGTTGCATCGAATTAAACCACATGCTCCACCGCTTGTGCGGGCCCCCGTCAATTCATTTGAGTTTTAGTCTTGCGACCGTACTCCCCAGGCGGTCTACTTATCGCGTTAGCTGCGCCACTAAAGCCTCAAAGGCCCCAACGGCTAGTAGACATCGTTTACGGCATGGACTACCAGGGTATCTAATCCTGTTTGCTCCCCATGCTTTCGTACCTCAGCGTCAGTATTAGGCCAGATGGCTGCCTTCGCCATCGGTATTCCTCCAGATCTCTACGCATTTCACCGCTACACCTGGAATTCTACCATCCTCTCCCATACTCTAGCTTCCCAGTATCGAATGCAATTCCCAAGTTAAGCTCGGGGATTTCACATCCGACTTAAAAAGCCGCCTACGCACGCTTTACGCCCAGTAAATCCGATTAACGCTCGCACCCTCTGTATTACCGCGGCTGCTGGCACAGAGTTAGCCGGTGCTTATTCTGCGAGTAACGTCCACTATCCAAGAGTATTAGTCTCAGTAGCCTCCTCCTCGCTTAAAGTGCTTTACAACCATAAGGCCTTCTTCACACACGCGGCATGGCTGGATCAGGGTTCCCCCATTGTCCAATATTCCCCACTGCTGCCTCCCGTAGGAGTCTGGGCCGTGTCTCAGTCCCAGTGTGGCGGATCATCCTCTCAGACCCGCTACAGATCGTCGCCTTGGTAGGCCTTTACCCCCACCAACTAGCTAATCCGACTTAGGCTCATCTATTAGCGCAAGGTCCGAAGATCCCCTGCTTTCTCCCGTAGGACGTATGCGGTATTAGCATTCCTTTCGGAATGTTGTCCCCCACTAATAGGCAGATTCCTAAGCATTACTCACCCGTCCGCCGCTAAGATAAGGTGCAAGCACCTCATCTCCGCTCGACTTGCATGTGTTAAGCCTGCCGCCAGCGTTCAATCTGAGCCATGATCAAACTCTTCAGTTAAAATCATTTTGCACCTTAGTTAAGACAAGGTGCTAATTCTGGCTCATCAATTTTCTGACTAAAAATTCGCTCAAATAAACTTCGAGAAATTTCTACCATTCAATCAATGAAAATTATTTCGATCGATCAACCAGTAAAAATCCACACAAGTTGTTCTTCTATTCTCTTAATGATCTTCTCGATGATTCGTCATCATCAAGCTAGGTCGGCTATATTACTCTAAATTTCTTTAAAGTCAACAGGTAATTTAGATATTTTTAAAACTTATCAAACAACCCAAGAATCTAACCACTTTAGCCAAATCCTTGTTTCTCAACAAGTTTTTATCCGCATCACCGCCGATGGATGTGCATTCTACAGCATTTCAGGAGGGTTGCAAGCGATTTATTGGAATTTATTTTAATATTTAAACTGATAGATTATTTTTTACACAAATAAGGCTGAAAATGTGGAATTTGGTCTAAGATTTGTTCAGTTTTACTTTTTTCTTGCCAATGCAAAGGTCGACAATCGATGTATTCACAATACCCACTCCCTTGATAGGACTGATTATTCCAAAATAAATCATAACTAAAACTACCAACATAACCCGCCGCTAGACCAAATTTATAATCGCCCCTACTCTGTCCGTGTAATTGAAAGATAACTTCTTCATTTTCTTGATATTGCCAAATGAATTCACGTGGAAGATACATCTCACGTCCATTAGGAGTTTGAATCTTTGGATATACCCTAAGGGTATCAAAAACTACATTTCGATCATAAAGAGTCGAACCTTGTTGGCTGGTTTGAACCTCAATTCGAGAGAAAATTACGTTATTCCATTGGTTGCGCAATTCTGAAAGGATGACTTGGATTTCTTCATTAATATGAATGATTTGATATGTGAAAAAGTGAAAAGCAATAAAAGGTAAATATACCGCCCTTGCATGTTTTAAAATACCTTTGGTCTCAATCAAATATTTTTGATTTTTATAAACAATTTCCCCAACGCACTGACATTGTACATACCAGTAGTCAGCCACGCCCCAGTGCAATGCTGTATGATTTTCTATTTCAGAACAGATATTTACCCTTAAATCACAGCTAAATTCATTGTCATTTCGTTTGAAGTAATAGTTTGGAAAATCAACATGAATTTGATCAACATCTAAGAATTGATATGAATCAGTTTCAAATTGACACTGTTCTTTTGCACTATAACTTTTTAGATGTCCAACTGTTGATAAGCTACTGCTTACCAACACTGTAGCTGTATCGATCGCAGTTGTGGAAATTGCACTTGGATTATAACAAATGGGAATTCGAGGTTGCCCAATCAAACTAATGAAATTCACATAATGAAAAGGTGCAGGTAGATTCGGTAGAATCAAACCTTGATAAACAATTTTAAATAAACCTTTGGGTGGGTAAAAAGTTAAAGCATCTGACTTGTTGAGGTTCAGCTGCTTTAATTGACTATTATTCATCAACAATGGCATGCCGAACCTCCTTTTATTTAGATTGTTATTTTGGAATCATTTTTTTTAGCTAATAGCGTCGTTACAAAACCAGACAACACATAGATGATACATACAACAAGTATCCCTACAGGAATATTGTAGGTGATTGCAGCAAAAATCAAGACTACAGGCAACATGACTACAAAAGGAACACGTTTACGATCCATTTGTTTAAATGAATAGTATTTGATATTTGAAATCATAAGCAAACCAATCGAAACCATAATCACGGCGTTGATAATTTGTATTGTGATGTCATTTAAATCAAATACCAGTGGATAATCTTGACTCACCCATACCATTGAAATAACGGTTACAGCAGCTAATGGACTTGCTATTCCTATAAAGTAACGTTTATCGACTACACCGATTTGTACATTGAACCGTGCAAGTCGAAATGCTGCACAAGCTGTGTAAATAAAACAACAAGCTAGACCAATTCGACCCAAATCATTGAGACTCCAACTGTACATCAAAATAGCTGGAGCTACACCGAAGGCTAATAAATCCGAAAGTGAATCATACTGCTCACCAAAAGCACTTTGTGCTCCGATTGCACGAGCAACTCGACCATCCAAACCATCTAACAATGCTGCTAAGAAAATCGCATAAATAGCTTGAGTGAAATTACCATTCATACTAGCGATGATCGAATAAAAACCTGAAAGTAATGCCGCTGTTGTAATCAGATTTGGCCATAAATAAATGCCGCGTCTTTTAACTTTTTGCCCTTCATGCGTTTGTTCTTCTTCTTCGACTTCAAAGGTGATCCCATCAAAAGAAAGCTCTTCTTTCTTCAAATCAGAATCTGACTTAGGAGAATTTGTCATTATTTTCAATTCCTCGAGAATAGTTTGACATTGATGGGCTTATTCACCCACCAACCAACGCACAGCAGCATGACCACCATTTTCACTCATTCGCAAATGAGGGAACAACCATTGTAATGCCTGATCAGCATCTTCTGAAAATTTCCAAGGTGGGTTAATCACCAATAAACCACAACCATTTAATCCAACTGGCGTATCATCAGGCCATACACAAATTTCACATACCAACTGACGACGAATACCAGTCTTAAACATTTTCTTCTCAAAACGGTCAATCATCGCGCGATCTTTAATTGGATACCACACAGCAAAAACACCTGTCGGCCATTTTTTATGTGCAGCTTGTAACAGCTCAACTAACTGAGGGAAATCTTTACGTTCGATTTCGTATGGTGGATCAATCATGACCAATCCACGTTTTTCTTTAGGCGGAATGACACCCATCAAACCTTCATAAAAATCACGCTCATGTAAGCCCGCACGTTTATCGCGAATATTAAAATACAATTGTTGAAACACATCACGCTGCATTTCAAATATAGTTGCTTTATCAATATCACGCATGCCTTCAAGCGCAAACCAAGGTGAACCTGGATAAGCGCCCTTACCTGAACCTGCACGCATATCTTCAACAATTTTAAGATATTGTTTTACGCCTTCAGGTGCATTACGTTTAATCGAATCGTCAAGCTTGACCAAACGATGGATACCCGTTAAAAACTCACCTGATTTTTGTGCTTCAGACGTAGATAAATCATATTTACCTGCACCGCCATGGGTATCTATATATCTATAAGGTTTATCTTTAGCATTTAAACGAGCGAGCAGTTGAAGCAAAAGTACATGCTTCATAACATCGGCAAAGTTACCCGCATGGAAATGGTGACGGTAATTCATGTTGACAATTATTCCTCAATTCAAAGGGTAGTTTATCACGAATGAAAAAAGTATTCTTTAGCGTTGATGTGATCGACTAAGATCATACAGCCTCTTCATCAAGCTCTATTGGAAATATATGCAGCAAAGTTCTCTTCCTGAATCGTGGGATTTAGATAAAGTTTTGGATGATTTAAATGAATCAGGTTTTGCCGTTATAGATAATGTTTATTCTGCTGCATATGTAAACTCCCTAGTAAACGAATGCAATTCACATCTTGCTGAGTTCAGAGCTGCAGGCATTCAAAATGGTATTGTGAGTCATATACGTAGCGATCATATATTGTGGATTGATGAACAATTACCGATCGCGCAACAACATATTAATGCATTAAAGAACTTGTCTCAGTTATTAAATCAAGCGTTTTATTTGGGAATCAAAGAAGTAGAAGCTCATTTTGCCTGTTACAACGCAGGTGAATTTTATGCATTACATCGAGATAATCCTCAGAAAAAGAATGATCGCATGATTTCAACTGTTTTTTATTTACATGAACAGTGGCAAGAAGACTTTGGCGGTCAGTTACGCTTGCAAGATAAAAATGAACAATGGCATACCATTGAACCATTGCCTAATCGGCTTGCTATCTTCCAAAGTGATTTACTACATGAAGTGTTGCTTTCAAAACAGCAACGTCTATCAATTACAGCATGGTTACGCAGTGGAAATTCGCTTTGGAATGCCTAAACCTTTAAATTGCAAAATAAAGCCCTATATATGCATGCATAGATCAAGGTTTTGGATAAACTGATGTCAAATGAAACGAAACATGTAGTAAATCGAATTGGTGAAACAGACCAACTCTATTTAAGTGAAAATACACCTGAACTTGCTTTAGAAAGAGCTGACTTACGTCTGCAATTGGTTGTACTCAGTCATGTCCGTCAAGAACAATTGCATTTCTTGCAAGAAGCCATCGTGCTACTTGAGCAAGCTCGAATTGAATTTGAGGAAATGCCATTAAGCCTTTATCTTGATCTCTCGTTGCATTTAGCCAAAGCTTATATGATTTATTTTGAGCTAACCAAAGAACAACGTTTTGCGATTATTACACAACAAATCCTAAAGCCTCTCGCTCACTACGATCATCTAGATATTTACTTCTTTTTGGCTTATGCATCTGCAAGTAAAGAAGAGTTTGCGATGACTCGACATTGGTTAAAAAAATATGTGGCATGTGTAGATCACGACTTGCAGTTGTTAAATGCACATCCAGCTTTTAATCAAGCCCGCCAAGAAGAATGGTTCATAAGTTTAATCCATAAAAAAGCTCACTGATGTGAGCTTTTCTTATTAAGTTGTACTATCAACATGTAGTTGCTGATTCAACTCATCTATCACGATAGCCCATTCATCATCTTTATCCCAATGACTCTTAAGAAAGTCTCGTTGCCCAGCACTCCAAAAATCAGCTTCGTGTAATTTCTGGCTAGCACTCAATTGATGAGTTTTAATAAAGTTTTCCATCGAAACTTCATCTGCATCAAGCCCCAATTGTTCAAATAAAAGTTCAAGTGTTGGTTGTTGTTCAAACATTTTTTCTTCTCCTTAGGTAAAACCGATCTAATAAATAATCTAACAATAAACTGTATTCACTTGCAGGCATATCTCTATATTTTCTTGTTGTATTTTGTGTTCTTAAAATAAAAAAGCACTCTACAAGAGAGTGCTTTTCATAATTTATCAAAATGATAAATTATTTAACCATGTCAGCAATCGCTGCACGTTCTTCTTCTAACTCGTTAAGAGTGAAGTTGATACGGTCACGGCTGAATTCGTCAATTTCTAAACCTTGAACGATTTTGTATTCACCGTTTTCAGTTGTTACAGGGAAACCAAACATTACACCTTCAGGAATTCCATAAGAACCGTCAGAAGGAATACCCATAGTTACCCATTTGCCATTTGTACCTAACGCCCAATCACGCATATGGTCAATTGCAGCGTTTGCAGCAGAAGCAGCAGAAGACAAACCACGCGCTTCGATGATCGCAGCACCACGTTTACCAACTGTTGGAAGGAATACATCTTTATTCCATTCAGCATCGTTGATTTTGTCTTTTAAGCTTACGCCATTTGCAGTTGCAAAACGGTAGTCAGCATACATAGTTGGAGAGTGGTTACCCCAAACAGTCATGTTCTCGATGTCAGAAACTGCAACGCCAGCTTTTTGAGCAAGTTGAGTTAATGCACGGTTGTGGTCAAGACGCAACATAGCTGTGAAGTTTTTCGCTGGAAGATCTGGAGCAGATTTCATTGCGATGTAAGCATTTGTATTTGCTGGGTTACCAACAACTAATACTTTAACATCACGGCTAGCAACTTTATTTAAAGCTTGACCTTGACCAATGAAGATCTCGCCATTTACTTTCAATAAGTCAGCACGTTCCATACCAGGACCACGTGGACGTGAACCTACTAATAACGCATAGTCAGCATCTTTAAATGCAACTTCTGGATCATCAGTCCCGATCATGCCTGCCAATAATGGGAAAGCACAGTCATCAAGTTCCATCATTACGCCTTTAAGCGCTTGTTGAGCTTTCTCAAAAGGAACTTCAAGCAATTGTAAAATTACAGGTTGATCTTTACCTAACATTTCACCGCTAGCGATACGGAATAATAAGCTATAACCAATTTGACCTGCAGCGCCTGTAACGGCAACACGAACGGGTTGCTTCATGTGATATTCTCCAATGAGATGCGTTAGCACGATTGAATTCTTTTGTTATTCAACCGAATTATCATAAACGGCAAAGATTGTACTCTAAAGCGAACGCAGATGCATGTAAAAGAGAATGGATTTCAACAAAAGTCTGATAGAAAATACAAATTAATTCAGAAAAAAAGCTTAATAACTTCCTTTAATTGTAAATTCACTTGGACATCCTGTGACCACATGACTCGAACACTGTTTGTACTGACCATTTTTCTGATAGCACACTCGAATCTCAGTCAAAATAGAGTCAAATTTAGATGCTTGGCAAGTAAATCGAATTCCATTGGGTGGTAGAGAAGGATTTAATTTAGTGAATTGCTGCCTTAAATTTTCTTTTTGTACTTCAATCGTATTAGGGCTGGTCAAATCAGCAGGTATTTTTAATCTTTCTGCAAAATTAATAATCGTTCTGAAATACTGACTCGCATTCATTGGCACACAGCCACCGACATTTTGCCAAAGTTGTACCCGTGCATTTTCATCAGGCATCACACGTGCAACCACTTTAGCTTGTAGGGGGGATAATTTAGCCGATGATTTTGTTTGACAGTCTCGACCAACAGGAACTTCAGGTAATAAACTTGAGATCGTCAGAGAATAACCTTCTAAACATTTACGTTGTTTTTGGCGTGAAGAATCAAATGAACAGACAGCAGGTGTCATTTGGACATGCATCACATATCCAGCAATATCAGCTTTGTCCGCTGCATATAATGGAACAGCAAATGAAAGAGCTAAATAACAGATTAGTATCTGTATAGCCCTAAACATTGATTCCTTCATCAAGCACATTGATTTCATCAAATACAAAAACTTCATTATCTCAAGTTCAACGATGCCATGCGTTAAGGTTCATTACGTACAGGAATAATACTCATACGTTTTTCCAGAGATTGAGGTCCCTGCCCTAACACTACCCCATAGTGTGTTGCATTGGTCATGACATGTTTTACATAGTCACGTGTTTCTAATAAAGGAATTGACTCAGTGTATTGATCAGCCGCAATTGGTTGAAAATCAGGTTGCCAACGACGTGCACGATTTGGGCCAGCATTATACCCCGCTGTCGCAAGCACTGCATTTCCGCTCAATTGACCATGAATCATCGAAAGATAAAATGTCCCATATCGAATATTCGTGTTCATTTCACTCAATGCCGCAGGGTTATAGGTTTCTCCCATTTGTCGTGCGACTAATTTGGCTGTGTTTGGCATGATCTGCATCAAACCACCAGCCCCGACATGCGACCTCGCTGTGGTCACGAATCGACTTTCTTGGCGCATTAAACCATACGCCCAAGCTGGATCAATACCAGCATTGTAACTATGACTAGTCACATTACTACGATGCGGCGTTGCAAAACGATAGGTATCATTGTGTCGAGTGCTAGTTCGATCAGCCGCATAAATTGCTCGATCATACCAGCCCATATCATGTGCGCGCTTAGCAGCCGCCAATAATAAACCATCGTCTTTTTGTAGATAAGCCTGTCTGACAGCCCAGTTCCATTCTCTATTGGTATAATTGGCAGGGGCATTAATATCACGTAAAGCGAATGCACGTCTAAAGTGAATATTTTGGTTTAAACGCTGAATATCTTGTGCGCTTGGTTGTTCGTTATAAGGTTGATGATTGTATCGCTCACCTAAACGATCTTTAGCAAGCAAGTTGTGATAATCATCACCAGCCTGCGCTAGTTTGCGATAAATTTGTTGAGCTGCTAACTTCGAGTCTTTGTCATTTCTTTGCTCTGATGCACGAGCCAACCAATATTGCCAACGATCTTCTTGTTTTTGTGTAACCGACATTGAGTCTACTGCACGAATTACACTTTCCCATGCACCAAATCGCACCGCTTGACGCGCATAAATTTCAGCTTCTTCGGGACTAAATGGATAACCATAACTCTTATCAAATGCATTTAATACTTCACGATTAAAACCATTTTTCATTACGGTTGTACCACCAACATAGCCGATAGTACGATACAAATATTTTTGTACTGGACTTGGTAAATCTTGAGTAACACGTTGCACATTGCCTAAAGCATTAGTTAAATCACTATCTGCTACGCGACCCAACGCAAAAATTAAATAGGCGTAATCCGCGTCATTGGCTTTTGGCGCACTCCATAGGTACGCGAGAGGATTAGATTGAATTTGATTAAACTGGGCCAGAGATAAACTTAAACCCATAGTTTGTGCAGTTGCAATTGCTTGCCCCGACTGACCAGCTCTAAGTTGTCCCCATAAACGTTGTTGACGATCTTGAGCAGTCATTAAGGGGCTTGATAACATCATACGCCCCAAACCATTACATGATTCAGGTTGGGTATTTGTTGCCAACCAAATATCCTTATATTCTGCATAAACCAAACTATCCCCAGTTTGAGCTCGAACCTGCGCCACAGCACAACTTTCGTCTTGATCAGGGTTCGTTACATAACTGAGGACAGGTTTTGCCTCACTAAAGTTGGCTTGTTTTACTTTTTCTTCAACATAATCTGCTGCTAACTTTTCAGCCATTGCAGACTTTGGATATCGTTGCGCAAAATTAATAATTGAAGATGCTGGCTGAAACCCAAGATTACTATTCAATTTCCAATATTCTGGGTAGTAACCTAAAACATCATTTTGCATCTCATATTGGTACTGATCAAGCAATGCGGTATTCCCCGCATTCGCAGCACGTAAAGCATCATTAAACTGATCATCTAAAGCATATACAGACGAACACGCAAGCAAACCACCGACAACAAAACTACGTTGTAAGATTTTCTTGTTATTTAGTTTTATTTTGAGGTGTGGAACTGAATTGTGTTGCTTATTCATCTTCATCGATACATTTGCCTAATTTCGCCTGCGATTATAGTTTAATAACTCTCAAGTCTTACTATTGTTGTGTTATGTAACTTGCTGATTCATATTCATTAAAATTCACGTATTTTCATCCACAAAGTGTCCATTTTTGTCATTTTTTTATTCTCAGCGAACATTCAAAAATGCTGCTATAATCCGCGGTTTGTTTAAATCCACCTCGTTTAGGAGCCTGCATGACGGTTCAAACATTCACTCCTAGTGCTACAAAAGCTGCCTCAGAAAACACTGTTACCCAGCCAACGCACACCACTGATGTTTCAATGAAGAAGTTGTATATTGAAACTCAAGGGTGTCAGATGAATGAGTATGACAGTCATCGTATGGCAGATTTGCTTGGCGACTCACACGGCTACGTTCTGACCACAAATCCAAACGAAGCTGATATCTTGTTAATGAACACTTGTTCAATTCGTGAAAAGGCGCAAGAGAAAGTCTTTAGTGAGCTTGGTCGCTGGCGCAAACTGAAAGAACAAAATCCTGACCTAGTGATTGGTGTCGGTGGCTGTGTTGCTTCTCAAGAAGGTGACAACATTCAAAAGCGCGCACCTTATGTCGACATGGTATTCGGTCCACAAACCCTACACCGCTTGCCACAAATGCTAGATCAACATCAAGCCCAAGTGGAAAAGCCAAAGAAAGAAAAAATCAAATTAGTTGATATTTCTTTTCCAGATATTGAGAAATTTGATTTCTTACCTGAACCACGTGTTGAAGGTTTTAAAGCATTTGTCTCGATCATGGAAGGCTGTTCGAAATATTGTTCATTCTGCGTAGTCCCTTACACACGCGGTGAAGAAGTTTCGCGCCCTCTCGATGATGTGTTAGCAGAAATTGCTGGATTGGCAGAAAAAGGTGTTCGTGAAATTAGCCTGCTTGGTCAAAATGTAAATGGTTATCGTGGTGAAACCTTTGAAGGTGGCATTTGCACATTCCCTGAATTATTGCGCTTAGTTGCTGAAATTCCAGGGATTGGTCGTTTACGTTATACCACCTCTCACCCATTAGAATTTTCTGATGAGTTGATTCAATGTTATCGTGATTTGCCTCAGATGGTTTCGCATTTGCATTTACCTGTACAAAGTGGTTCAAACGATGTATTGCAAGCCATGAAGCGTAATCACACGATTGATGTCTACATCGATAAAATTGCAAAACTACGCAAAGTTCGCCCTGATATGCATTTATCAAGTGACTTCATTATTGGCTTCCCTGGCGAAACGGATGAGCACTTCGCTGAGACTTTGCAGTTTATTAAAGATTTAGATTTTGACCACTCTTATAGTTTCGTTTATTCAAAACGTCCTGGTACACCTGCATCTGAACTTCCTGATGACACTCCAGAGCAAGTGAAAAAAGATCGTTTAGCACAAGTACAACAAGTGATTAAACAATCTAGTATCGATAAAACTGATGCGATGCTGGGTAAAATTGAACGCGTACTGATTGAAAAAGTTTCTGATAAAGATCCAAATCTTCTGATCGGTACAGCGGACAACACTCGTCTTGTTACTTTTATCGGTGATGCAACTTGGGTTGGACGTTTTGCTGAAATTGAGATTACTGAAATCAAAACTTTAAATTTAGTTTATGGTGAACTCTTGAATCTTGAACCTGACGTGGCGTAATGTAAGGGTATTCTTACAAGACAACATAAAGGGTTTCTCTTGACTGCAGCGATTCGACGTACAGTAACGTTCCCTGAAATTTCCATGGAACGTTTAAAAAGCATGCTCGGTGCGTATAACGGGCATTTAAAACAAATCGAACAACGTTTAGATGTCAAAATAACTCACCGAGGCGATGCCTTTTACTTAGACGGTGATATCGAAGCGGTCGAACGAGCCGAAGCACTTTTGCAACGGCTCTTTCAAGAATCTGAAATTTCTTCTCAAATCAGTGCGGATGTACTTCATTTAATGATTCAAGGATCTCAAACTGATCGTGAATTTTTGGATGACTCTGATCAAGAACATACTGGGCTTGATAACGTTTGGCTACAAACGCGTAAAGGCCGCATCAATCCACGTGGCGCGAATCAAAAACGCTATGTACAACGTATCTTACAAAGCGATATCTCCTTCGGTATCGGGCCTGCGGGTACAGGTAAAACCTATCTTGCAGTCGCTGCAGCAGTAGATATGCTCGAACGTAATGAAATTCAACGTATCTTACTAGTACGTCCTGCAGTTGAAGCAGGTGAGAAACTTGGTTTTTTACCAGGTGACTTAACTCAAAAAATTGATCCTTACCTTCGACCACTTTACGATGCCCTATATGAAATGCTGGGCTTTGAAAAAGTAGCTAAACTCATTGAACGCCAAGTGATTGAAGTAGCACCTCTCGCCTATATGCGCGGACGTACACTGAATCATTCTTTTGTCATTTTGGACGAAGCTCAGAATACAACGCCTGAACAGATGAAAATGTTCCTTACACGCCTAGGGTTCGGTTCAAGAGCGGTGATAACGGGTGACGTAACACAAGTAGATCTACCTCGTGGTCAGCAATCAGGTTTGGCTCATGCCTTACGTGTTCTTGAAAACGTCCATGAAATTCATATCACGCGCTTCCACTCTCGAGATGTAGTGCGTCACCAACTGGTACAAAAAATTGTCGAAGCTTATGAAGGCTGGGATAGCGAACAACAACGTTTGTCAGCAGAAGCTCGTGCTGAACGTAAAGCGAGACAAGAAGCACTGGTAGCAGAAAATGATGAGAAAGCTGACGCTCAACATTAATGAATATACTTTTAGTGTGATATTGAAAAAAGACACTTGAAATCTGTAGGCTCCATGGTCATTACCGAGTTAAGTATATGAGTGTGAGTAGCCTACAGAGATCTAAATGAGGATAGTTTTGTGTTTTGTCAGCAAACTTATGGATCATCAATTTTTTGAAAGATGGCACATGAAAAGACAAATGATGCAACAAATTGGATCAATATGCAGTAAAGCATTCCTCCAGTCTTCTTTCTATCCCATTGAGTTTCACTCTAAGTTTGTAGATGCAATTTATATTTAAGGATCTATTTTGAAAATCAATTTAAGTCTTCAACAAGACTTTCAAGCCAATGATTTACCATTGAAGCGTGGTCAAATCAAAAAACAAATTGAAACTGCATTACGTCATGTTGGTTTTGACGCAGATTGTGAGATTGGCATTGCTTGCGTTGATCTTGCAGAAAGTCATGAACTGAATTTGCAATACCGAGAGAAAGACAAACCAACCAATGTCTTGTCTTTTCCAAGCAATATTCCAGAAGAAATGCTCAGCTTACTCGAAGCAGAGCCTTTAGGTGACTTGGTCATCTGTATTCCTGTTGTGTTACAAGAAGCAGCAGAGCAACAAAAAACACCAAGTGATCATTTCACTCACTTACTCGTGCATGGGATTTTACATTTACTCGGCTACGACCATGAAACCAGTGAAGCCGAAGCTGAAGAAATGGAAGCTTTGGAAATTGAGATTCTGAAAAAACTTGGGATCAGTAATCCTTACCAAGCTGATGAAAATTAAGCCTGAGTCTTATGTATATCGTTATTTTTAAATCCACCATTAGACAATTGGATTCTACTTACACCGAAATGGCACAAAAGCTTAGAGATAAAGCAATCGGCCAATATCACTGTGTTAAGTTTGAAGCATGTTGTGAAAATGATTTTGAAATAGCGTTGTCTTACTGGAACAGCCTCGAAGATATTCAACGATGGCAACAAGATGCTGAGCATTTAGTTGCCCAACACTTAGGTAAAGAAAAATGGTACCAGCATTTTAATATCGAAATCTGCAAAATCGAACGGACTTACTCAAGTACAAATAGATTATGAATAAGTGAGAACTTATCCACAATTTTAAAGCGGCTGAATACAATTTCAGCCGCTTTTTCAATTCTTAAAATTGATATCGTAATGTAAAGGTCACATTACGAGGTGCGCCATACACCATCAAATTATCGCCAATGCCTGTATAGTATTTTTTGTCAAAAATATTATTCAAATTGATCTGAGCTTTAATATTTGAATCTATATCATAGCCAAGCATTAAATTTGCTAAAGCATAGGCATCCTGTGTGATGCGTTTGTCACCATCTCCTGTATAAAACTTACTCTTGTAATTTATACCGCCGCCAACACTCCATTTATCTAACTTATATTTAGTGAATAAATTGGCATTGGTTCTTGAAGACATCGTTTGCACTTCATTACCCTGAGCATCTTTGGCATTGAAATGAGCAATACCAAAACTTAAATTCCAGTTATTGGCAATTTCTCCATCTAACTCAAATTCAACACCTTTGCTTTCGACACCATCAGCACTACGGTACGCTTTTTCTGTTGTTGGGGTTCCATCTGGACTCGGTATAAAAGTTCCTGTTTCTTCTGCAACATTATCTTGTTTGGTTTGGAATACCGATAAAGCAGCATTCAGCTTTCCATTTAAGAACTCCCCTTTTAAACCTGTCTCATAACTTTTACCTTCTCGTGGATCAAGGTACTGCTTATTTATATCTCGTTTATCTTCTGGTTTAAAAATACTGGTATAACTCGCATACCAAGAATACTGATCAAGAAAATCAAAAACTAAACCTGCATATGGAGTTACTTCATTTTTGAATTTTCTATTTCCTACACCATCATCACTCTCATATTTCCAGTTTGATAACCGTATGCCTGTAATTAATTTCAAAGGCTCAGCTAAGTTAAATTTACCTGCCAAATAAGCGCCTGTTTGAGTCGTTTTATTAGGAACTTGATAGACATTATTATTTTGAATTGATGCTAATAGCGGTACATTTGGATGATCAAAATCAAGTACCGCATCTGATGCAATTTGAGGATTACCTGAATACCATGTGTCTTTTTGTGCTTGGTTATACATAAAACCCGCCACAATTTCTTGCTCTAAACCACCAATAGAAAAGGGAGCAGAAAGATAAGTATCAATATTATTTTCTTTCGTCTTAGTGGCATCAGACCAAGTCATTAATGTACCTTTACTGGTATTTGTAGTTTTATCGAAACTCCCCCACAAATAGAGCAATGCAGTATCTTGTTTTACTTCACGATATGCATAATTCACATGCAAATTCACATCATTGAATAGATTTTGTTTCAAGGTTGCAAAGGCTGTGGTGGTGTCCGTATTCCAATAAGTCCAATCAGAAGTTACTGTTTTGGATCGATCAAAATCGACGCGTTGACCATTACTATAAAATGCTGGTAATCCGCCCCACCGTACTCCATCACGCTCTAAGTTTTGATAACCAGCCCCAACAGAGACATAGGTTTTGTCGCTGATATCAGCATCAACCACCCCATATACAACATTATTGTTTTTCTCATACCCTTTCATAAAAGAGTCAGTGTCTTCGTGCTTTACCACGACACGGCCACGAACTGTTCCATCCGTATTCAATGGTGTAGAAATATCTGCCGAGCTCGTCCATGCATTCCATGAACCCAAAGAAGTACTTACCTGCCCAGTTAGTTCTTTCGCATTCGCATGCTTTCGAATCATATTGATAGCTATTGCTGGGTTACCAGCACCAGTCATTAAACCGTTTGCACCTTTGACCAACTCTACGCGATCATACATTGTTAAATCAGGATCATTTGCTTCCATCCCCACATTACTGGGAACACCATCAAATAAATAATAGTCGACATCAAAGCCTCGCGCTGTAGGATATTGACGCTCATCCCATTGGTTAACTGACACACCTGTGACGTTATTTAATAGATCCTGAAAAGAACTGATATTGGCGTCATCCAAATACTCACGAGTTAAAACCTTAACGGATTGTGGCGTTTCACGAAGAGATAGACTCAACTTAGTCGCTGTATTTGAACTCTTCGCAGTATAACTTTGAGTTCCCTCTGTAACTGAGGATTGATCATCTTGTGCTTTGAGGCTAATCGTAGGTAGTACAACTGTCGATGAAGAGGTGCTGGTTTCTGCAGAGGCAAATGAAGGAAGTAATATCGCCATCGCCAACATAAGAGGATGGGCCTTAAAAGATTGAAATGTCTGAGATTGATGCATGGGAAATTTCCTTATGCAAAGATATGAGATTTAAAAATGCATGCGCCGATCTCCCCCAGAGCATTTACTTTTCAGCAAAGGAACGCATACAAAACAGTTAAAACAACAATGCAAATGATAATTATTTTTATTATCAACTCAAGTTTTATTTCTGAAATGTAATGCAGTGTTGTAAAAAATGAAAAATGAAAAACAATAAAAAAAGCTATCTAATTGTATTAAATAGCTTTTGATAGATGATTTATTTTTTAAAATTAATGCACTTCAAACTCAGCATCCACTGGATCAAAACGCCAAGTACGAATGATACGTAATTCAGAAATATCCTTCTTCATCGTGGAATCAAATGCACCAAAAGGAGCACCACGGCGCACTGAAGCCTTAGCTGCTTCATCTAAAATAGAATGCCCCGAACTCTCAATTAAACGAATTGCACGTATCCCACCCTGTGAGTTCAGAATAACCATTAATCTAACTTCGCCCGATAACCGCTGTTGTTTAGCAGCATCTGGATAATAGCGATTTCCGTAGAGCTCAACTTTTTGGCGGAATTTATCTAAATACGCAGCAGAAGCATCCTGTTTAGCTTGAATACCATCTACCGTTTTAATCCGTTGTTTACGGCTAAAATTTTGTTGTCGCTGTAAATACTGAGCTTCAAGACTAGCAACCATCGCAGCTTTTGCTTGGAACTGACTTTGTAAATCCTCTAAGGCTTTTTTACGCTCGCTTTGTTCTGCCTGTTTCTGCCAGCTCAATACGGTCATTAAAACTTTTTCTTCAAATTTTAACTCTCGCTTTTGCTGAATTTTTTCTAAGCTTTCAAACTCAGTTTCACCTGTAGTCGCATCAGCTTGCATCGGTGAAGGCATATCACTCGACATGCGATGTGCTTCTCGAAACTCACCAGAACCCTTTTGATCGGCTTGAGCGAGAAAATCAGCATTTTCTACTTTATCGGTACTAGGGCGAATAGAAACTGCGATTTCCTTTGTGGAGGTATCGGATGGAGTTGGCATAGCAAACTGTACCGCAAGCACAGCCAAATGCAGAAGCAATGCTAAAATCACAGCCCCTACAAAAATTGAGTCTTGCCACCAATGAGATGACAACTCCGAACGAAAATTTATTTTATTCCACATGGCATCTTAGCGGCAAAAATTGCCTCATCCCCAACGGCAAAGCCGTATAAAAAGCCGAACCAGTATTCAAAATTTTACAAAAATATGATCCACTTATAGTTACAGTGTATCCATACCATCATTTTATGAAAATGTAGCAATTAATTTTGCTACACTGCAAGTCAGAAATTTATTTTTATTTTTTAGTTATTACAAAGATCGTGGCATTGCTATCTAAAACAATTCACTTTCTGGAACAACTTTTATGCAAACGCTAATTTCATCTGTTGTTAAACGTCTACGTAAAGTTTACCAAAAAGCCGAAGAATTCATCGAAGAAGAAAGAGAGTTTTCGCTTTCACAAGTATTTGTGAACGCGACGATGGAGCGTTATGTCACCGAAAAAGTTGAAATCATTAAAGACCTGCATGCTGATTTATATGATGGCTGGTTAAGACTGTACTCGACGATAGACGTCAAAGGTCTACATACCACCCTTTCTGTTGACTTAAAGCTGTTGCAAATGGAAATGAATAAAGATGTTCAACTTATGGTTTTTGAGCAAATTAGTAACACTCAAGTGATTGAAGCGAGTTTCAAAAACATTTTCCAAAAATGGGGCTTTCATCTTGCGATTTGGTATTACCAAAAGTTTCGTGAGGAAGATCCTTTAGGGAAAATTTTAGAACACTTTGAAGTCGTAACCGTAAAAGATGATTTACTTTATCTAGATTTAAATCGCTGGTTTAGTAAAAAGCCAAGTATTATTGAAACCCTGAGTAAGGTTCATGTAAATCGTGCACGTGTCCGACCAGCAGAATTAATTGTTTGGGGAAATGTGAATCTTACAGCGATCCTCTCCCCATCCAGTGAATTTGATGAGGAAGATGATTTAGATATTAGCGAAGTTACTCCAATCCAGCAAAAAGACTCAAAAAGATAATTCTAAACACCCTGTGGCAGCATGTTATTTATACTCTGCCACAGAAATTCCCAACTTCATGATTAATACGAAAAATTAACAAGCGCTTAGTAAAAAACCTGATCTTTTCTTCATAATCTACAGGCATAATAACAACAAATCGTAATGATATCTGGATGATCCAATCCAATGCTCATCCAAAGGACACAATGCTATGACAAACAAATTTACTAAGTTTTTGAGTATTGCAACGGTAACTTCTGCAACACTTGCTTGTGCAAGCTTCTTTAGCCATGCCTATGCAATGGCGCCATTCCAAGCGAGCTATCAATTTAGTTATAACAACAAGAATTTAGGTTCAGCAACACGTACATTATCTCAGCAAGGCAACAACTGGACGTATAAATTTGTTGCTAAAGCGGGTGGTATTGCTTCTGCATCTGAAACCAGTCAATTTGCTTTCTCAGATAACAAAATCACTTCACAAAAGTTCAGTCGTACCAGTAAAATTTTAGTGCACAACAACACGATGAATATTAACTTCAATCCAAGTGCTAAAGTGATTAACACCCAAAAAGATGACAAGAAACGTTCTTTTGCTTGGCAAGCTGGTGTTTTGGACGAGTTAAATGCTGAGTTACAAGTTCGTGAAGATTTAAAAAACGGCAATACCTTGCAACCACGTTATTATATTTCGGATGCGAAAGGTGTCGATGAGCGACGTTTTATTAAACAAGGCACTGAAAGTATTAAAACCAGTTATGGAACATTTAATACGATCAAAGTCGTGTTACAACACAGCAAACCTGAACGCAATACCGTATTTTGGTTAGCTCCAAAATTAGATTATCTTCCTGTAAAAGTGACACATAATGATGGTAAATCATCCTATGGACTATTATTGACTGGCTATTCGGGTAAAACCAATTAACCATCTGGTCAATTTTAGCTTGCAATTTTTTGGATGCTTTTTAAAATATGCCTTTGCTTGAAAAAGCATCCGTTTAGAGGATTCTCCCGTGTACGCTTTAGAACAGAAAATCTTAAATGAAGGTATCGTTCTATCTGATCAAGTATTGAAAGTTGACGCTTTCTTAAATCACCAAATCGATCCTGTGTTGATGCAACAGATTGGTAAAGAGTTTGCTGCGCGTTTTAAAGATGCAGGCATTACTAAGATTATTACCATTGAAGCATCTGGGATTGCACCTGCGATCATGGCAGGTTTAGAGCTTGGTGTTCCTGTGATTTTTGCTCGTAAATACCAGTCATTGACTTTAAAAGATGATCTTTATCGTTCTAAAGTGTTCTCATTCACTAAGCAGACTGAAAGCACAATTGCTATTTCAAACAAGCATCTTAATTCAACTGATAAAGCGTTGGTTATTGATGACTTCTTGGCAAATGGTCAAGCTGCATTAGGTTTAATCGATCTTATTCATCAAGCAAATGCTGAAGTTGTAGGCGTGGGTATTGTGATTGAAAAATCATTCCAACCAGGTCGAGATGTATTACTTGAAAAAGGTTATCGCGTGGAATCTTTAGCACGTGTTAAATCCCTTGCTGATGGCAAAGTAACCTTTGTTACTGAATAAAGATGACTAGAAACAAAGAGCGCTTATAGAGCGCTCTTTGTATTTTTAAAGAATACAAATATTATAAGCAGGAATAATCAAGTATCATTCCCTATCAAAGATGTTGAGCAGATTAAGCTGTTTAACATGTAAGTTCACAAACGATTTTAGAGAGCGTTATGCGTACATATTTAGACCTTTTACAACATATCCTAGACAATGGCGGTGACAAGGGTGACCGTACAGGTACAGGTACACGTTCGGTATTTGGTCATCAAATGCGTTTTGATCTTTCTAAAGGTTTTCCATTACTAACCACTAAGAAAGTTCACTTTCGTTCAATTGTAATTGAGCTTCTTTGGTTCCTCAAAGGTGATACTAACGTTCAATATCTCAAAGACAATAAAGTCACTATTTGGGATGAATGGGCAACTGCTGAGCAAACTGCTCGCTTCGGTCGACCTGAAGGTGAGCTTGGTCCTGTATATGGGCATCAGTGGCGTAACTTTGGTGCTACTCAAAATGAAGATGGTAGTTACCAACAAAATGGTTTTGACCAAATTAAATGGCTCGTCAATGAAATCAAAACCAATCCGAATTCACGTCGCTTAATCGTTTCGGGCTGGAATCCAAATGAGGCAGGTAAGGTTGCTTTACCACCTTGTCATACCCTGTTTCAATTTTTTGTGCATGATAACAAACTCTCTTGCCAACTTTATCAACGTAGTGCAGATGTATTTTTAGGTGTGCCATTTAATATTGCTAGCTATGCCCTACTCACCCATATGATTGCACAAGTCTGTGGTTTAGATGTTGGGGACTTTGTTTGGACTGGTGGTGATACACACTTATATGCAAACCACTTTGAGCAAGCCAAATTACAACTTACTCGTGAACCGTTACCGTTATGTCAGTTAAAGCTCAATCCTGATGTCAAAGATATTTTCGACTTTAAGTTTGAAGACATTGAAATCGTAGGATACGAATCACATCCAGCAATTAAAGCACCTGTAGCAGTTTAACGATAAGTGAGATCAAGAAAATGGCATGGCAAGGTATCGAAGTTGTTCACGTTGTCGCAATGGATAAGAACAACTGTATCGGCAAAGGCAATGCATTGCCTTGGCATATCTCTGCTGATCTAAAACATTTCAAAGCGATTACTCAAGGTGGCGTTGTCATCATGGGTCGTAAAACTTTAGAGTCTATGGGTCGCGCGCTACCTAATCGTGTGAATTGGGTGATTACTCGTGATCCATCATGGCAATTTGAAGGTGTAAAGGTCGCTCATAGCATTGAAGATGCCTTAAATGAAGCACTTACAGACGTACAACATTCTGAAAAAGCGTCTTTATTTATTATTGGTGGTGGAGAGATTTTCACTCAAACCCTCAACATCGCTGATCGTCTGGAATTGACTCATGTTGATTTAGATGTACAAGGTGATGCACATTACCCGAAAATCTCTGAGGATTTCCAAAAAGTAAACTCAGAACATCATCAAGATGAAAAATCGTTGGTTAAGTTTGAGTTTGCGACCTATCAAAAATAAATAATGGATCGCACAGGACTATGCAGAATATTGGATCTCGTGAGTTTTTTCTCGCTTTAGGAATAGGTCTGCTCCATAGCCTTTTCACCTTATTTGTGGTCCTGTCTAGCGTGTGGTTATGTCTTGCACTTTGGATCCAACAGCCTCTTGGTTCAGTCTTCAGTCGTATTGTGATTGTGGTCTGGACCATTTTTGCTTTAAGTCTAATTGGTGTATACGTTAGTGGTCATCTTTTCAGCCGTCGTACAGATATCATTATTTACTGCCTTGCATTTGCTTGTTCATTGATCTGGTATTTTTCCATTCAAGCCAAGCAAGACCGTGAATGGGATCCAGAAGTTGCACAGCAACTTTACTATGAAAAACAAGGTGATCTTGTCCATTTGCATAATATTCGGAACTTTAGCTGGCATACAGATGGAAGCTATGAAATACACTGGGAAGATCGCAAAATAGATTTAAATAAAATTACAGGTGTTAATGTCATTACTTCCTACTGGATGGGTCCACAGATTGCACACACCCTAGTAAGTTTTAATTTTTCAGATCAAAAACCACTGGTCTTCTCGATTGAAATCCGAAAAGAAAAAGGCGAAGAATTCTCTGCTGTGGGAGGTTTTTTTCGAAAATATGAACTTAGTCTAGTTGCATCAGATGAAAAAGATATTGTGTATACACGCAGTAACGTTCGTCATGAGCAAGTGTATTTATTTCCAATCAAAATGCCCGCAGATCAACGTAAGGCATTATTTATAGAGTATTTACATAAGGCAGATGAATTACGAGCAGAAGCAAAATGGTACAATACTTTAACCAGTAACTGTACTACGCTGGTATTTGATATGGCTCAAGCAATTAATCCCCAACAACTACCTAAAGATTATCGATTGCTTGCCTCTGGATACTTACCTAATTATTTATATGATCTCGAAGTGCTCAACCAAAATTACAGCTTAAAAGATTGGTATCGTTTAGCACATATTAATCCTCGTGCTGAGCAATTTGATCAACAAATGGATCAAAGTAGTGAAAATTTCTCAAAAATAATCCGTTTAGGTATTCCAACAGCAGATTAGATTACATACCGACACGAAATCCACAGCCATTCTTCATTTTTTTAATTCGCAATTAAAATAAAATATTCACATGAATAAGGAAATAAAATTATGTTAAAACCATTTCTCATCAGCCTAGGTTTAGCAACTACAGCCATCGTGAGTGCATGCGCTACGATAACATCATTAAACTCAGCTGAAACGCTTGATCATAGCACTTGGGTTGCAACACAAATTCAAGGCACACAACTTGCTTCAAGTAATAACCCTCGTAGTCCACATATTCAATTTGAAAGCTCAACTCAAAGCTTTAGTGGATCAGATGGTTGCAACCGAATTCGCGGTTCATTTAAAACTGAAAATAATCAATTAAAACTGGGACCTGTCATGTCAACTAAAATGGCTTGTATAGGCGATAATGCAGCTGTTTCACGCCAATATTTAGATGCTTTATCGCAAACACAACGTTACAGTTTGAAGGCGAATACTTTGCAACTACTCGATCAATCTGGAAAGGTACTGATTCAATTTAACTCATCAGCGCACATACACCATTAAATCTAATTCACCCCATAAAAAGTACAGACTTAACTGACTCTTAGGGCTTTACTTTTTTATGGGTTCGTTTACTTTAGTAGCATTCTTAAAATAAAAATTGGGGAGTTACATGCAACAAGCTTTATTTGGCGGTGGTTGTTTTTGGTGTGTAGAAGCTGTTTTTCTACAACTTAAAGGTGTTGAAAAAGTCGTGAGTGGCTACGCCGGTGGTCATATTGCAAACCCAAGTTATGAACAAGTATGCCAAGGTGATACTCAACATGCTGAAGTCGTGCAAATTGACTTTGATGAACAGCAAATCAGTTATAGTGATTTATTAAATGTATTCTTTGCCACACATGATCCAACAACATTAAATCGTCAAGGGAATGATATTGGTACGCAATATCGCTCGGTCATCTATTATTTTAATGATGATCAAAAAGCACAAGCGCAGCAAATGATTGAAAACCTAATCAGTGAGGGTTTAAATATTGTTACAGAGCTAAGCCCCGTGCCAACGTTCTACCCAGCTGAAGATTATCATCAAAATTTTTATGCGCGTAATCCTTCACAAGGTTACTGCAATTTTAGCATTCCCCCAAAGCTCTCTAAACTACGCTGTAAGTTTACTGAGCTTCTTAAAACAGAATAGACATAAAAAAAGCAACTCGATGAGTTGCTTTTTTAAATCCTAAATCATTTTAATTTTCACTGACAAAGGCAATATCACTCAAACCTGCTTCACTGGCACGCGACATCACCTGAGCAACCGTATCATATTTCGACTCTTTATCTGCACGCAGTTGAACCGTAGGTTTTTGTTCAGCCTGTCCCGCTTCTTGGAAACGCTTTTCTAGCTCTTCTAAACTAATTATCTGAGCATCCCAGGCAACTTCGCCATTTTGATTAATGCTAATGGTGATGGCTTTCGGCGGTGGATCAATAATTTCAGCCGTGGTTTTTGGTAAGCTTAATGGAATTGATGGGTTAGCAACCGTTGCTGTGACTAAGAAAATAATCATCAATACCAACATAATGTCGATCAGAGGAATGAGATTCATCTCATTCATACCACTGTCGTGGTCTTCACCCAATTGGAAACCCATTTTAAGCTTGACCTCCAACTAAACTTTGTTGAGTCGCTTTAGCTTCGGTTTTCGTCGTGCTTTCTTGTTGCAACATCGTATCGATCAATAAACTATGTGCCTGATCTTGTAAGTCGTGTGCTAAACCACGATTGAAACGTACACAGATGTTATAAGCAAGTACCGCAGGAATCGCAACTGCAAGACCAAGACCCGTCATAATCAATGCCTCACCCACTGGTGTTGCTACTTGAGCTAAACCTGCTTGACCGCTCTTACCGACAGCAACAAGCGCGTGGAAGATTCCCCAGACTGTACCAAACAAACCAACGAATGGTGCGATCGAAGCAATGGTACCCAATACAGATACGCCTTTTTCCGCTTGAGACTTTTCAGCAGAAATTTGACGTAACAATGCTTGCTCAGCAACCGCTTTACGTTGTTCAAACGTCAATGGTTGTAGTTTAGATTTGAGCGACGTCAAAGCTTGAGCAAGTTGAGCATAAGCCTGTTGTTTTAATTGGCGAGTTCCCATTAAACGTAGAATAAAAATCGTCCACGTTGCAATCGACATTGCTAAAAGGATGAAATACAGAGTTTTACTTACTGCATCTGCATGTTGCCAATAAACTGAAAAGTTCATATACGAACTCCTGATTTAATCTGTCACAAGGACTCAAATTGATTAAGGATTAAACTCAAACGGTTGCTCTGTTTTAATCGGGTAAGCAACGCCATTTTCCATATACGGTTTAAATTTAGCATTTCGCACTGCACGTAATGCTTTTTCATCTAAATTCGGTAAGCCACTACTACGGGTAATACGTGCCGTAGTCACTCGACCTTTCTCATCAGCTTCAATATACACCGTAATCAAACGAGTCTGATTTTCTAAATCTCTCGGGGTAAATGAAACTTTTGGCGAACGGCTCCATTGAATACCAGCACCTCCAATTGAAACACGTTTTGGTGATGGGTCAGCCGCAGGTTGTGGTTTCACAACTTCTTGAACAGGTTGAGGCTTTTCAACCACTTTTTCTGTTACGACAGTACTGACAACTTTCGTTTCAATCTTAGGTTCGACTTTCGGTTCTGTTTTCTGAATCACTTGTTTTGGTGTTTCAGTTTTGACTTGCTGAACTTTTTCGACTTTTTTAGGCGGCGGTAATGGTTTATCAACAACCTTGACTTCTTTCACCTCTTTTTTAGGTTCAGGTTTTGGTTGTTCTTTCGGTTTAGGTAATTCAGGCTGTGTGACTTCTTTAATTTTAACAAACTTTACTTTTAAAGGCTCTTTTTCAATTGGTCGCAGTTCAATCGTTTTCATGTGGCTCACCGCCCACAAAACGCCAGCGTGTCCAATCACAACTGCAACAAGAGCAGCGATGACTTTCTTTTTCATCGAATAAGGTGCGTTGAATGTAGCAGGAGATTGACTCATAAGAATCTAAGTACCTAATAGATGATGATACTTTCGAAAAAGCGATTTCAATCATCGGATAGAACAATAAAAGTGCCGTAATAATAAATGAGAAGTGTTTTCATTTGCAACTATTTTTTTGTGAATCTGCCGATTAGTTCACAACAAGTCACCAACAAAAATAATGTTATAACATTACAATAAATACATAAAAAAAAGCACGCGTTTATGCATGCTTTATTTTTTTAATTTATTTATTGAAAAACAACGGTTTTGTTGCCATCAACAATAATACGGTCTTCTAAATGCCATTTGACCGCACGTGCCAACACGTTACGTTCAACGTCTTCACCAAGCTCACGTAATTGTTCCACGTTATAATCATGGCTTACACGTTCAACGTCCTGCTCAATGATTGGTCCCTGATCAAGATCAGCTGTTACATAATGCGCAGTTGCTCCAATCAGTTTCACCCCTTTCTCATATGCTTGTTTATATGGGTTTGCGCCCACGAAAGCAGGTAAGAATGAATGGTGAATATTGATAATCTTCATTTCCCATTGAGCAACAAAATCTTCGCTTAAGATCTGCATATAACGGGCTAAGATTAATAAATCGTTGCCCTGCATCATGTCATTGATCTGTGCATAAGCTTCAACTTTATTGTCTTTATTCACTGGCACAACGTGAAATGGGATACCAAAGTTTTCAACAGCATCACGCAAATCAGGATGGTTTGAAATGACTTGAGTAATTTCACATGGCAATGATCCACGTGCATGACGCCATAAAAGCTCTAATAAAGCATGATCAACTTTTGAAACCAAAATACCAACTTTCTTCAATTCATTTACAAAAGTCAGTTTCCACTGCATTTCATAACGCTCAGCAACGTTAGCAGCAAAGGTTTGCATCAAGGCTTCTTTACGAGATTGCAAATGATCAAGTTCAAATTCAACACGCATAAAATAACGTCCGCCCTGAGCTTCTGTCGCGTATTGATCAAGTGCGGTAATGTTTGCTCCCTGATGATACAAAAAGCTCGATACAGCTTGCACGATTCCCGGCTTGTCTTCACAAGTAATCAGTAAACGTGCTGTATTGGCAGTGGTCGTGTTCATGTGGTTAATATCACTTATTCAAATCAAATTAAAATCAAGCCGAGCATTCTAGCTCTTTTTTGCGTCTGACTAAATACCTGATCACGACTCATCGTCATTTTTAAGGTTGGATAAACTTGCAAACAAATCGGATGGACCAAGTGACTGGAGCAACTGTTCATAAGTTTGACGACTTTCACCCATTAAATATGGTCCTTCTAAAAACACCATCTGTCTCAATGCTTGCCAAACCCACTTTTCTTCTAAGTGTGTGTTATCACTAATATGCCCAGACATGTACAAGAAGTTAGTCCAGTTGGTAAGAACGATCCACAAGTTAATAATCAATGCCTCAATTTCAGAATCGGTCATCTTCATCAGACCAGCATCCACAAAGGCACGATAAATCTTTTGACCTTGTTGCATCACTTGCCCTGCAAATCGCGGGTAGATTTTTCTAAAGTCTTCGTTATTTTCTACAAGATGATAAACATCACGATGAATAAAGCGATAAGCCCAAAGTTGGTTGCTTAACACCTGAAAATAACTAATTTTATCGTTTGCATTGAGAGGACGATCAACGGGTAAGGCTAACATTTCCAATGTCTCAGCCTGATATTGCTGAGCCAACTCTTTGATAATTTCTTGTTTATTACGAAAGTGATAATACAAGTTGCCAGGGCTAATCCCCAGCTCAGCCGCAATATGGTTGGTTGTAACCGAACGCTCTCCACGCTCATTAAACAACTGCAAACTGATTTGCAAAATTCTATCTTTAGTTTTGTTCGGTTTAGCGTGCGACATCGTTTTTAACCATCTATAACATTATCAATAGGTTATAAAGCAAACTCATAAAGCGACTTGACACTTTAGAGTATTTACTCTAAAAATTAAAAAATAATAAGCTTTATTTTGGTCCACTCCTATGAACAGTCAAACAAAAACAACCGCTATGACACCTCATGTTGATGTAAAACGGCTACATGATTTGCTTGATCAGCAAAAAGCAGCTTACCAACGCCATCCTGTACCAAGTGCCAAAGAACGTATTGAACGTTTGGCTCGACTTAAAAATATCTTGGTAAAATATCAAGATCAATTTGCTAACGCAATTAATCAAGATTATGGCAATCGTGCGGTAATGGAAACCAAAATTGGTGAAGTTCTTACATGTTTGGAACACATCAAATATTACAGCAAGAATTTAACAGAATGGATGAAACCATCTAAGCGTCATATCAGCATGTTACACCAACCAGCAAAAGGTTGGGTAGAATATCAACCATTGGGCGTGATCGGTGTTATTGCGCCATGGAACTACCCGTTATTGCTTTCAGTTGGTCCTTTGATTTGTGCATTGGCAGCGGGTAACCATGCCATGATCAAAATCTCAAGTGCATCATCAAACTTTGGTTATGTTCTTGAAAATGCTTTAGCAGAGGCATTTCCACAAGAGTTAGTTGCTGTTGTAAATGGTGGCGGTGTTATTTCTGATGCTTTCAGCCATCTACCATTTGATAAAATGATTTTCACAGGTTCTACGTCTGTTGGTAAAACAGTGATGGCGGCGGCAGCTGAAAATCTAGTTCCTGTGATATTAGAACTTGGCGGTAAATCACCAGCTCTTGTTCATTCAGCAATGAACATTCGTGATGTAGCTCAACGTATCGCTGTTGGTAAGCTTTGGAATGCGGGTCAGACTTGTGTTGCTCCAGACTATATGTTCTTACCTAAAGGTAAGACAGCAGAGTTTACAAAGCACTATAACGACTTTGTGAATACAATGTACCCAACGCTTCGTGATAATAAAGATTACACCTCTATTATCAATGACAAGCAATACAATCGTCTGCAAGGCTATTTAGAAGATGCTCGTGATCAAGGCGCAACTATTGTTGAGTTGAATACGAAAAATGAATCTTTAACTGACGTTCGCAAGATTGCTCCAACATTGGTGACTGGCGTAACGACTGAAATGCAAATCATGAAGAATGAAATCTTCGGTCCAATCTTACCTGTTCTAGAATATGAACATATTGAAGATGCGATTCAGTTCATCAATAACCATCCACGTCCATTAGCATTCTATTATTTTGATATTGATAGTGCTCGTGCTGAATACGTAGCAAGTCGCACGCACTCTGGGCATTTTGGTATTAACCAAACACTGACCCACGTTGCACAAGATGATCTTCCATTTGGTGGTGTTGGTGCATCAGGTATGGGCAAATATCATGGTAAAGAAGGTTTCTTTAGCTTCTCTCATGAACGTTCAGTCATGTCGAATCCTGTAAGCCCTAAACTATATAGCTTGAAGTTCATCCTTCCACCGTATAATAAAGCGATGCATAAAGTGCTTTTAAAAACACTATTCCGCTAAGCTGATCAAGGCATGATCTATCACACTAGATCATGCTCTGTTTTTACCAAATTCGCTTGTCTTTTAATCGTATTTTTGGTATAAAACGCCCCTTGAATGATTTCATCCGTTTACTTGAATGGCTAGTTGCACGAAACGGTGCTGTATAAACTAGCAATGGAGTTCACCATGTCTAAGGTTTGCCAAGTTACCGGCAAGCGTCCTATCGTTGGTAACAACGTATCGCACGCAAACAACAAAACCAAACGCCGGTTCGAGCCGAACCTGCACCACCACCGTTTTTGGTTAGAAAGCGAAAAGCGTTTTGTACGTCTTCGTTTAACCACTAAAGGTATGCGTATTATTGATAAATTGGGTATCGAGAAAGTTGTTGCTGATCTCCGTGCTCAAGGTCAAAAGATCTAAGGAGTCTGAACAATGCGTGATAAGATTCGCCTCGTTTCTACAGCTGGTACAGGTTATTTCTATACCACTACTAAAAACAAACGTACTATGCCGGAAAAAATGGAAATCAAAAAATTTGATCCAAAAATCCGTCAACACGTAATTTTCAAAGAAGCTAAAATTAAATAATTTTAGTTCTTTAAAAAAAACGACTTCTCATGAAGTCGTTTTTTTTACTTTAAATTTCCTATCTTTTAAGATTTCTTTCTCTCACTGTATAAATGCGCTAGGCTTTAGAAAGTGTTACAGCAATTTACATGATTTTTTTTGATAAATAAAAAAATTATCATCAACAAATTCGATTTTAATTGCTAAAATTTTAAGCTACTTGCTTTGGCATTTTTTATGCTTATTTTATTTTGACCTTAACCGCAACGATTAAGGAGCTTCGATGCCACATGATGTTGATTTAATTATATTACTTGCTGTTGGCTTTGGTATGGCTCTTATTTTTGGCTATATCGCAGCACGTTTACGCCTACCTCCTTTGATCGGCTATTTAATTGCGGGCATTATCATTAGCCCAAATACACCAGGTATCGTCGGTGACATTCATCTAGCCAACCAGCTTGCTGAGCTAGGTGTTATGTTTTTGATGTTTGGTGTAGGAATGCACTTCTCCCTTAACGATCTATTACAAGTCCGACGTATTGCTTTACCTGGGGCTATTCTTCAAATCGCTGTCGCTACCCTCTTAGGTATGGGAGTTTCAATGCTCTGGGGCTGGGGTTTTGGCTCAGCACTCATTTTTGGTTTAAGTCTTTCCTGTGCCAGTACGGTTGTATTATTAAAAGCCCTAGGGGATCGTGGTTTACTTGATTCTGTTAATGGAAAAATTGCTGTCGGTTGGCTATTGGTTGAAGACCTTGTCATGGTCTTGGCTTTAGTGTTGTTACCTGCAACTGCAGTTTTACTGGGCGGGCATGCATTACCCAACACAGATCCATCTCAGAGTATTTGGGTCACGATTGGTATTACTTTACTTAAAGTCACAGGCTTTATTGCATTTATGTTGATCATCGGCAAACGACTAGTTCCGATGATCATGCAGTTTGTCGCTCGTTTGGGTTCTCGTGAGTTATTTACGCTTACGGTAGTTGCTGCTGCAGTCTCAATTGCATATGGCTCTTATGCTGTATTTGGCGTTTCTATGGCACTCGGTGCGTTCTTTGCGGGAATGGTGGTTAAAGAGTCTGACTTTAGCCATCGTGCTGAAGAAGAAACCCTTCCGCTACGTGAAATTTTTTCGATTCTATTTTTTGTTTCCGTTGGAATGCTCTTTGATCCAAGAATATTGGTCGAAGAACCACTCCATATCTTAGCTGTCGTCGCAATCATCATGGTCGGTAAAACATTAGCAGCCATGGCTTTGGTTTTATTCTTCCGTTATCCAATCAATACTGCATTGACTGTCGGTGCTAGTTTGGCACAAATCGGAGAATTCTCTTTCATTTTAGCGACGCTAGGTTTAGCTCTAGGATTACTTACACCTGAGGCGCAAAATCTCATTCTTGCAGGTGCATTATTTTCAATTACACTTAATTCTTTTGTGTTTTCTGCAATTGAACCTGCACAGCGTTGGATTCGTGAGCGCTCACATTTAGCCCGTCTACTAGAGCGTAGTGGTGACCCATTAGCAATGTTACCTGACGAAGTTGACCAATCCTATCTTCGTGATCAGGTAGTGATCATTGGCTATGGGGGTGTTGGACGTCGTATCAGTGAAAATCTGATTGAGCAGAACATCAAAGTCGTTATTGCAGAAGAAAATCGTGAGATTGTTGAGAAGTTACGTGCCAGTGGTATTGCAGCCGTGAGTGGTGAAGCCACTGAACCAAATGTATTGATCCAAGCGCATATTCAACATGCACGTTTATTGGTGATTTCACCCATGGATATCCTCGACATTCATCGAATTGTCGATATCTCAAAACAGCTAAATCCTGAGATACAGGTATTAATCTGTGCTGAGAGTAAGGAAGAAGCCGCTGTTATCCGCGAGGAAAATATTGGTGAGGTATTCTACGCAAAAGAAGAAATGGCAAAGAATATGAGCCATCATATTTTGAATCAGATCGAGCTTGCACATCAACCAAATGCTCATTGATTGTTTGGTCATATAAAAAAGCGTACTCAAGGTACGCTTTTTTATTATTAGCTTAAATGTTTAGGTTTTTCATCAACGACTTCAGCTTGCCACTGATTCATTTGTTTCTCTAATAAACCAAATAGAGCTGCTTGAATCATATGTTGTGCCACAAGAGGTGTTTGATCACCTAAGATCGCTTTTACTTCTTCACTGAACTGAATTTTTACGAGAGGTTCATTTTCTGAACCTGCATTACGTAAAGCAAGCTCACCACCTTCGAGTTGAACCAATTCAAGAATCGCTTCCTGACTACCAAATAATTCTTTTAACTGTTGCATAGACATCTATTTTCTCCATGATTCAACATGGTGGCAAAGCACCCTTGCACTTTACAATCTCACGTCTTACTTATATAGGTACGGCGTGCTTAGATTTCAAGTCAGTTACGATCTTGCTGGAGTTAGAATTCAACCATTTCATTACGAAAACCATCGATCAAATGACTCAATTCACGATGCCATTCTCGGAGAATCTTTGAATCTGGTAACCATGCTTGAGGACTTTGAGTGACTTTAATAATCAGATTTGAAGATGTTTCACTTTCTGGCTCAGGAGAAGTTGGTTCAGGCGCGTATTGACACATGCGATAAGCACGTTTTAACTCAGCAATGAACCCATCTTTGGCCAATTGCTGCAATACTGCAACCTCTGGAGAAACTTGACCTTTATCAGCCATGTGTTCTTCGATTGATTTAAATGTTGGTTGCATATCATTGAGACGATAATAGCGAACCAACTCTTGAAGAAAAGCCAGAATTGCACCATGCAAATGAAAAACTGCTGCTTCGCGATGTGCCTGTGCTTGTTGGATATTGTCAGTTTGCTCTGCTTGTTGACATGCGAGTCGAGCAAAATAGAGTTTTTGATTGGTACGATCGGCATGATAGCGAGCAACACGAGACATAATAAATCCCTATTTCATTTAAAACGAAAACTGATTGTAAAGCGTATTGGAGATGAAAAAAATAGCACTTATAGATTCAATTCAAGACGATAAAGTTTTCGTTTCGCAATTGCATCAATTGGTTGCTTTAAAGGACGTACATTTGAAATAACCCAAGCGAAATATTCATCCGCCCAATCAGTTGCACAAGCTGCATCAATTTCTTGAGCCAACCAAGGATGTACTGACTCGATATCGATCAAAGCCACTACTTTGCCCATCTCTTCATCGCCATCATTATTCAAAAAGTGCGTATTCTCAACAACCACTAAATCTTTAAGCGGTAATTTCTCAGGTCGCCACGAGCGAACCTCTAAGGTCTTTATGCCTTGTACAATTCGCTCAGCATTTGGAGCAACGATCAATAAAACTTGATATTGCTTTATGATTATGGATTAAGCTTTATCTTCAGCTATTTTTACACGAATCCCAAGACCTCTGAGTTTTAATGTATTTAGCCCTTTCACGGCTTTAATCGCTTCGCGTGGATTTGGCATTTTAACAAAACCAAAACCTTTGGATTTACCAGTCTCAGCATCTTTGACTACAACACAAGAATCGACTTTGCCATAAGCTTTGAATAAGTCGAGGATTTCTGCGTCTGTCACCAAACGATCTAAATTGCGAACTAAAATTTTCATGTTAAAACCTAGAGATGATTCACCATGAAGTGAATCAAAAGAAATGAATCACTCTAGTTTAATCGAAATCTATGCCAAAACCTAAATTGATTGTGCTTGAGCGAGCACGATTCGTTTGCCCATATGCACGAGGAATGTCACGATGGATTTGAATATCCACTAAATGTTGAGGTAAATCATTTAGAAAGTAGCTTTCTATTTTTCTACCCAATTCATCATACTGATCTTGTGACCATAAATTTAAATTTTGTTTGGTTAAAATCAACTCATTTTCTGCACGCGTCAATGCGACATACAAAACACGCCTCTCCTCTTCGACATCATCAAAATCCCCCTGCGCCCGTGCATGTGGATATTGATTTGGAGATACATGTGGAACATAACAAACCTTTTGTTCAGCACCTTTTGCAGAGTGAATCGTAATCAAAGTCACTAAGTCTTGATCGGGTGTCTTATCAATTTCTGATATCGAAATTGGGTCAAGTACATATTCTTCTAAAAATTCACCAAGTGAATGATGCTTACGTGCTAATTGTTTCACCAAATCAAAATCTTTGACTCTGCGTGACCAATCTTTGGTTTTGTAGTTATTTTCTAATTGCTCATTTAAAGCATCCAAAGCTAATCCGATACAAGCTTCCACATGCTGTTGTAATACATCTAATTGCATCAAGATCAAAATCGCTTGTTGTGGCACTTTGCCATGTCGTTCTAATCGCTGACAACGTGCTTCGATATCAGGCAACTGAATGAGCTCTTGCGCTAACTTACTTGCCCCTACATCACCTACACCATCCCAAAGCGTCAAAAAGCGCATCCAAGCTAAATCATCCTGTGGATTGACACTGACGCGAAGCAAACTTAAAACATCTTTGACATGAGCGGATTCAAGCAACTTTACGCCACCAATAAATCGATAAGGAATATTCGCCGCAATCAAAGCCCCTTCCAAATACCGCCCGCTAAAACCTGAACGTAATAAAATCATATGTTCTGCCCAAGCAGCACCCTGCGAATGCCGTTGATTTAGATCTTGAACAATCCAATTGGCTTCTTCAAACTCATTACTCAGGATATGCAATTGTGGTTTTAAACCATTTCCTCGATAGGCTTGTAAATGCTTGTCATAACCAATTTGGCTTTGCTCAAGTAACCAATTGGATAAATCTAAAATACCTTGGGTCGAGCGATAATTCATTTCTAAAGTCAACACTTCAGCATCTGGTACACGCTCTTTAAAGTGATGAATATTTTCAAAATCTGCACCACGAAAACCATAAATAGATTGAGCGTCATCCCCGACACAGAATAATTTCACCTTACCTACCAAAGGCTGCAATAAAGCCCATTGCAGTGGATTAGTATCCTGCATTTCATCGACTAACAATGCTGAACAGAAACCCGTCACCCACTTCACCAACTCAGGTGAGTTTTGTAAATGTACCGCCACAATCGAAAGAATGTCGTCATAATCGAGGAAATTACGCTCTTGCTTGCGCTGCTCATAGGCTTTCATCAACTCGGCTATTTGCGACTTATACTCTACAGCTTGCGGTAATTGCTTGAATAAAGCATCAGATAATTTGGTTTTCGTGTTCCGTGCATAAGAATATAAATCACATAATTCAGCAGCTTTTGGCAACACATTACCTTTATCCTTACCACGCAATAAGCGGAACATCAGCAATTGATCATCTCGATCAATGATACTGAATTGTGTCAAACCAAAAGCGCGTGGATTACGGCGCAAAAGATACATACAAAAGGTATGAAATGTTGAGGCACGTAAACCTTTGGATTGTGCCCCCATATGTTGTTCAACTCTCGTAACTATCTCACTGGCAGCTCGCCGGGTAAACGTTAGAATTTGGATCTGCTGTGCAGGTAAACCTTGATCAATTAAATATGCTGCTCTAGCTACAATCGTTTTGGTTTTTCCACAACCCGCCCCTGCTAAAACTAAACAGTTCTGCGCAACCGCAGTGGCTGCTTGTTTTTGTTGAGGGTTGAGTTCATCAATTAGCTTGGCGAGCGTCATAAAATTGGTCAATCAGAAATGAAAGGCTATTTTAGCAGACTAAAACTGCATCTCGGTTTTCAACTATAAAACAAAAAGAGCATGTATCAACATGCTCTCAATATTTCAATAATTGTCGAATGTTAAATCACAGTTGAACTGTGTGGGAGCTGTTTGATTGCACTTGCAAAAGTTAAATAATTAATCCCTTGAAAAAGGATATCAATCGCGAGAAACATACCAAGTACCCAAAATGGCGAATCAGGTGACGATAGAATGAGAATACCTGTTAAAAGTGTTAATACACCTGAAAACAACACCCATCCCCAACCTGAGATAGGTCTTAATATAAAGGCATTAACACTGCGTATAATTCCAGCAACAATCAATGCGATTGCCAATAAATTGGTCAAAACCACTGCCGTAATCACGGGCGTAGTGAAAGCAAAATAACCAGCTGCAATATACAAAACGCCGAATAATGCCCACAACCACCGTGTCCCACCCTGAAAGACCATAAATGCAGCGATAAAATGTAAAATACCGCCGAGCATCATAAGAACACCAAAAAGAAGGACTGCTGATAGTGTTGCAAAAGGTAGTGCAGCTAAAAGAACCAAACCAAAAATAACCAATAAGACACCTAATAACAGATACCATTTACGATCAGCGTGCAGCTGATTGCGAATCAGATCGTTACCCACCGTTTTCATCATTATTTACTCTTTTATCATCAATGTTATAGCTCTATTTTGAGCGTGTTCCATACACGATATTGTATAAAGCATGTTGAGAAATAATGACCGAATGTCAGGAAATTACTCTTTTTATTACATTGATCTTTTTATTTGATTGGTATGGATAAGTCAGAACTTATCCACAGATTATTGAACCCATCCTATTTCTTTTGCTGTGAGCGGACTAATGACTGTTCGTTCTAAATCATTCGGCATTTTACTTTTATGCTCTGATAAAGGGATTCTCCCCCCCATAATTTCGGCTTCAGTTTGAGGATATAAGGGTCTTTTCTCGTATTGAGCATAGCCAATTGGAAAAAGTGGTTCGCCATTGGCTAAATTATATTTATCCGTAGCACCAAAGCCATGAAGCAACTCATGTACGAGCACAACATTATTCTGTCTTTCTTGCTTATGAGCTGCGAATAAATTGACTGAGCCAATACGACCTCGCTCAAGCGCAGTCGAGTGTTTTAACTCTTTTGTATTTTTTGGATCATAATAATTCAAATACAAAGTTAAACTTGGAGAACCATCTATTGATTCATGTTGTTTCCAAGCATAGAAACGAAACTTTAAACTCCACAATATATTATTGATAACACTTAGTTGTTCAGGTGTCTTAGGTGGTGTTTGTTGTAATTCCCGTCCTATCTGAACCATAAAATAACTGCTTTTCCCACGATATTGTTGACTATTTTTTTCTAAATACTGTTTAACTTCATAGAAATCATCTAGCTGTAATTCTTGGATATATTTTTGGGTAGAGGGTAAGCCATCAGCGTTGATGGGATGTAGCAGAATATTGATCGGTTGGTTCCAGTCTTGGTTTTGATCACGATATGCATTAATTGCTACAATCAATAAAACAACTAAAAGACATGCAACCCTAATATTTTTCCACATGTGCGCCCCAAAAGTTTTAAGATTTGATTGATTATTTTGTTTATATAAAAAATGCTAGCGAGTGCTAGCATTTTTCGAAATGAATTATTTAAGCTTCAACCCATTTTCCATTCTGGAATACTAGACTCCACTTGGTTTGTTTACCTTCCGCAGTTTCAGAACCAACATACTGCTCTTGATTCTTACGGCTAAATTTAACAACTGTCGGATTGCCTTCAGGATCAGTATCAGGAGCTTGCAACAAGAATTGATATTTTGGATCAAGTTGTTCAGCTACGCTACGTAATTCAGATACTTTTGGTGCACGCGTTTCACGAATTTTTGGGAATTTACTTGCAGCCAAGAATAAACCAGCAGCGCCATCACGCAAGACAAAGAAGTCATCATGCTTCGTTGAACGTAGATGCTCCATTTTGATTGGGTCTACGCGTGGTGGAGCAGGTTGACCACTCTTGAGCACCTTACGAGTATTGTCACAACTAGTACAAGCGAAATATGGACCAAAACGACCTGTTTTAAGCTGCATCTCACCATCACATTTATCGCATGGGATAGTCGGGCCATCATAACCCTTGATCTTGAATTCGCCTTCTTCGACTTCATAACCATCGCAATCAGGGTTGTTACCACAAACATGTAATTTGCGACCACCATCCACGACATAGCTGTCCATCGCAGTACCACATTTTGGACAACGGTGTTTTGACATCAAATCAGCAGTTTCAGCACCATCATCATCCGATAACGCAGCTAATGATTCGACTGGCGTAAGGTTTAAAGTACCCTTACAGCGTTCTTTCGGTGGCAGATTGTATCCTGAACAGCCCAAGAATACCCCTGTCGTCCCTGTGCGAATTTGCATTGGACGAGAACATTCAGGACAAGCAACATCAGCTACTTCAATAGGCTGATTGCGACGCATACCGTCTTCGCCTTGAGCATTGGTCAGGCGCTTTTTGAAGTCACCGTAGAATGTATCTAATAGCTCTTTCCAGTTACGCTCACCTGTCGCGACTTTATCCAGCTGACCTTCCAAATCCGCAGTAAAGGCATAGTTCATCAAATTATTAAAACTTTCATCGAGACGATCCGTCACGATTTCGCCCATTTTCTCAGCAAAGAGACGGCGATTTTCAAGTTTCACATAACCACGTTCTTGAATGGTTGAAATGATCGCTGCATAAGTAGAAGGTCGACCAATGCCTTTCTTCTCTAATTCTTTAACTAAAGATGCTTCAGTAAAACGTGCAGGTGGTTTAGTAAAGTGTTGACTCGGATCAAGTTTTTCTAATTTGAGTACTTCACCTACTTTTACAGCAGGTAACAATACATCATCATCAGATTTATTCGCACCGCGAACTTTGGTGAAACCATCAAAAACAAGGGTACGACCTTTAGCTTTTAATTCAACATTTGCAGCTTCAACAGTTAAGGTTGAAGATAAATATTCAGCAGGTGTCATTTGGCAAGCCACAAATTGACGCCAAATCAAATCATATAAACGTTGCGCATCACGTTCTACACCAGCAAGTCTATCGCCAGTGAGTGCTACATCAGAAGGACGAATTGCTTCATGGGCTTCTTGTGCCCCTGCTTTATTACCATAACGATTTGGTTGAGCAGGCAAATACTTGTCACCAAAGTTTTGCTGGATATGGTTACGAACCATATTCACTGCATCGTCGCTCAAGAAAGTGGAGTCAGTACGCATATACGTAATAAAACCACCTTCATACAATCGTTGCGCTAACATCATGGTTTTCTTAACAGAGAAACCTAAACGCGTACTTGCTGCTTGCTGTAAAGTTGAAGTGATATAAGGTGCGCTTGGATTTACCTTTGTCGGTTTATCTTCACGCAACGCAACTTTATATTCAGCATCTTTCAAAACACTTAATAGTGCATCTGTTTCAGCTTTATTCTTGAGCTTAAGTGTCTTGCCAGCTTGTTTAACAGCTTCTAGACGAATGTCTTCTTTTTTAGACATCGTGTCAGCAAACACTTGCCAATATTCTTCTGGAATAAAGGCTCGAATTTCACGTTCACGTTCAACCACAAGTTTTACAGCAACAGACTGAACACGACCTGCAGATAAGCCACGGGCAATCTTTTCCCAAAGCAAAGGCGATACCATAAAGCCAACTACACGGTCGAGGAAACGACGTGCTTGCTGTGCATTCACTCGATTTAAATCAAGACGCGTAGGTTGTTTAAAAGCTTCTTGGATCGCATTTTTAGTGATTTCGTTAAATACCACACGGTGATAGCGACTATCGTCACCACCTATCACTTCTCTTAAATGCCAAGCAATCGCTTCTCCTTCTCTATCCAAGTCCGTTGCGAGATAGATTGCATCAGCATCTTTGGCGAGTTTTTTCAGTTCAGCAACAACATGCTCTTTGCCAGGCAACACTTCGTAGTGTGCGACCCAATCATGCTCGGGATCAACGCCCATACGATTAATAAGTGCAGACTGAGCTTTTTCAGCTTTTTGTTCTTCAGTTAATTTAGTACGGGTTGCAGGCTTCTTTTCAGTTGTTTTTGCTCCCCCGCCTGTTGGTAAATCACGTACGTGACCAACAGATGACTTCACTATAAATTGTGAACCTAAATATTTGTTAATGGTTTTCGCTTTTGCAGGCGACTCCACAATCACTAAGGCACGTTTAGTTGCAGCAGAGTTAGAAGCTGCTGTGCTTTTGGAAGCAGAGCGTGGAGTATTCGCCATAATGAATCGTTTTTCCTATGATCAATCAATAAATTAGCGTTGTGCTAGTTCGTGTAAATAAACTTTTATATCTTCAAGCTGAGTGGCTCTGAGATCAGTTTCCTCATCCCAATACAGTCCCACACAGTTTGCCTGCATATCAATAGCATAAACTCCTTTTAATGCAATGGGTAAGTCATTAAATTTCTGATCACCCTGCACAACCTGAAGCTTGCCATCAACAACTCTTGCACGCATAAGTGCTAAGCGAGCATCTGGAATAAGCACACTATAATAAGCAACCATACTGGCGCGTTTTTCTGATGCCATTGGAATTTTCGTCCACTCAGGCGCAACGATGAGTCGTGGGTGTAATCCCATTTTGCGAGCTTGATCGCGCATTAAACCGAGTGCTTTTTCTCTTGGACTCACACGTAAACCAAAAATAGAGCCAAGTACAAATAGTACAATGGCAACAGTTATCCAAATTCCAACATTACTCATTAAAGATGCCCAAAACTTCCTTTTATTAGCGTTACATAAGTTGAATGAAAAAGGCAAGTACTTAACTTGCCCTTATTTTATATCTGCGCTTTTTCTCACATATTTAAATCACCAGTCTGATTTAAGAATGTTTAAAATTAGAGTTTGAATATTTGTTTTATTAAATATGAATAGCTCTTTATAAAGTACAGAGTTAAATTAGCAATTAATTCAAGTTCGGCTCACTACCACTTATCGAAAAAAAATTCATATGAGCAGTTATTAAAGTCACCTCTCTCAAACAACCTATACGTTCTGTAACTCAACTATTCCTAAAAGATATTTGTTTTAGATTTTTCCAACCTAATTCCAACCAATAATTGCAGGAGGATTCCTCTAGGTTGAAATATCTAGAACACTCAATCTCAATAAATCTTATATTCGACTCATTCTTATGCGTAGTCAAAATACTGATGAGTAATAAACTACTTACAACTATTAAAAATCATTTGGCATTATTCATGTTGGTCAAATTAGCCTACAAAAATATCCTAACTAAATGCTTTGACTTGAGATAATAATTATTTAAGGACCAATAAGAAGTAAAAGAGTCGTTTAATTCAATAAAGATACAATTTATTTTCGTAGATTCATTCCTATTGAATATCAATAATGCGGTGGTTTGTTACTCATTGGATCAAAGGGTGCAATTCCTTCTGACAAGTCTGAAGACTCAACGCGTTGGTATAAAAGCTGCATTTGTTTCTTCAAAACTGCAATTTCTTGTGTCTGAATTGCGAGCTGTTGATTGAGTTGCTCAACTAAATCATCTAAAAATGCAATTCGCACTTGCAAATCTTCAATGGGTGCGGACAATGACGCGTGATCATCAAAATTTTGTTGTTTAGTCATTTCAGACCTCATCTGAGCTTTTAGGAAACATTATGGCCTATATTACTTTAAGGGATGTCCATCTCGCATTTGGCGGACCAGCCCTACTCGACGGCGCGAACTTTAACCTAGAACGTGGTGAACGAGTGTGTTTAATCGGTCGTAATGGTGAAGGTAAGTCTACTTTACTTAAACTGATTGAGGGAAGCTTATTACCCGATAGTGGTGAAGTTTCGATTCAAAATGGCTTAACCGTTTCTATGTTAGCCCAAGATGTTCCAATGGATTCAGGCAAAGTTGCCGACATTGTAGCGGATGGTGCAGGTGAAGCCGCAAGTGTCTTAAAAGAATATCATGAGGCAAGTGATGCTTGTGTGCTAGGTGATATGGATGCCTGCGACCGTATGGGTATGCTGCAGCATAAACTAGATCAGTTAGATGGTTGGGCATTAGAAAATAAAGTAAATACCATTTTGGGTAAAATGGGACTCGACCCAAATGCAGATTTGGCTGACCTATCAGGTGGTCGTAAACGTCGTGTACTACTGGCGCGCGCGCTACTCACTCAACCAGATGTTTTATTACTCGACGAACCGACCAACCATTTGGATGTGGAAAGTATCGAATGGTTAGAAAAATTCCTATTAGATCAAAACAATCTCACGCTTTTATTTATCTCACATGACCGTTCATTTGTAGATAGTATTGCGACCCGTATTGTTGAACTCGATCGTGGTATTCTGCGTGGCTATGAAGGTAACTATTCACGTTACTTAGAACTTAAAGCTCAGCAAATGGAAGCTGAAGAAAAACAGAATGCTTTATTTGATAAAAAACTTGCTGAAGAAGAAGCTTGGATTCGTCAAGGTATCAAAGCACGTCGTACCCGTAATGAAGGTCGTGTTCGTGCTTTAAAAGCTTTGCGTGAAGAATCTAAAGCTCGTCGCTTCCAGCAAGGCAAAGTTAATATGGCGACACAAGAGGCTAACCGTTCAGGTAAGTTGGTCTTTGAGATAGAAAACTTAAGTGTTAGCTATGATAGTAAACCACTCATTAAGGATTTCTCTGCAATCGTATTACGTGGTGATCGTATCGGTTTAGTCGGTGATAATGGAGTCGGAAAAACCACACTCATCAAAGCCATCTTAGGTGAAATCCAACACGGCGGTTCGGTTAAAACGGGTACACAACTCGAAGTTGCTTATTTCGATCAACTACGTAATGCACTCGACCTCGAAAAAACCGTTATGGCGAACGTATCGGAAGGCTCAGACTTTGTCGATGTGAATGGTAACCGTCGTCATATCTATAGTTATTTACAGGACTTTTTATTCTCACCTGAACGCGCACGTACACCTGTGAAAGCTCTTTCTGGTGGTGAGCGTAACCGAATTCTGTTGGCAAAACTTCTACTCAAACCATCAAACTTAATTGTGATGGATGAGCCAACCAATGATTTGGATATGGTGACACTTGAGTTGCTTGAAGAAATGTTGTCTGAATATAAAGGCACTTTGTTACTCATCTCGCATGACCGTGCATTTATGGACAACGTCGTCACCTCAACTTGGGTGTTCGATGGAAAAGGTAATATTGATGAATACATAGGTGGTTACCAAGATTACTTGGAGCAACGACCAGATCAGAAAGTCGTTGATCAAAAGAGTGATGTAAAAAAGGCACAAGCCAAGGCTGAAGCTGCTTCATTGGCTGCCGCAACTCCAACGCCAAAGAAAGTGAAGCTAAGCTATAAAGATCAACGTGAGCTTGAGCAACTTCCTGCTGAAATTGAGAAATTAGAAGCAGAACAAACTAAACTTTCAGAGAAACTAGCGGATGGTTCATGGTTTGTGAGTGATGCCAATGCAGCGACTTTAGCCAGCCAACGCTTAGCTGAAATTGATGAGTTATTGCTTGAAAAATTAGAGCGTTGGGATGTATTAGAAAATCTTAGCAAAGGTTCATAATTCATTTCACAAGCCCAATCTTCAGGATATTAGATAATAATTTGAAGATTGGGCTATTCCCATAGATGTTTACTTCCCTCTTCTCGCATAAGAATAAAAAAATAAGGCTGAGCTTGATCTTTTAAATCCATCCACCCAAGCACTGTATTTTGATCAATACGCCTAAATACATCATTAATCGGTTTTTCATCATAAATCATGGTGGCAGATGATTTACCTCTAAACTCAATCATCCTTAATCTTGCTTTACTTTTATCTGTTTTGAGTAATCTCAATCCTCTCACCAGATACTTACTCTTACTTTTTAAAAAGCTAAAATCTAAACCTAATGGCAACCATTTCGGATCAATACTAAATAAGTTGGAACTTTTTAGGTTCAGTAAAACCAGTGGAAATACTGTTTCATCGTCTATAAATTTTTTCCCATACCAATTTGCTTTATCCAACAGACCATTCATTGGATGACCAGTGATGACTTCCAAACCTTTCCATTGACCATGCATAAACTCGCAATCAACACTCTCTAAATGATCAAAATAATTCATCATTTCCTGAGTATCCATTTTCTTGCCATCAAATATTTCTGAAATATTCATCTGTCTTTTTACCTTAATTATTTTAGCTATCCCTACAATCAATCTATTAAATAACTGATTTTTTTATACAGCACTTCAATAGAGTAAAAATCAACCACCATTCTATGATTTTTATTGTCAATACAACAAACCTCCTAGAACAATTATTAGAAAAGCAACTTCGTGTTACACTTCGCAAAAATTCAACTTATTTACGCATCTAAGTCTATGAGCCAACAACAGTCTTATATTCCTGGCGAATTTCGATGGGAATTTTTACTTCCAAAATACTGGAAAATTTGGATCGCCATTATTTTCCTTATGCTTTTGGCTATTCTGCCTTGGGCAATTCAATGGCGCTTAGCACATGGACTAGCAGCATTATGTTGGTATCTATTAAAATCGCGTCGTAAAACCACGCTAAAAAATTTAGAAGTTTGTTTTCCTGAATGGTCGCCTGCCGAAGTTGAAGCTCAAGCCAAACAGGTGTTTGTCGACATGATGTTAGGTGTGTTTGAAACTCTAAATGCGTGGTATTGTCCACATTGGTTTAAAGGTCGACATAGCATAGAAGGCTTAGAGCATATCCTTGATGCCAAAGCCCAAGGTAAAGGCATATTGTTACTCGGCACACACAGTACCTTGCTTGATGCGGGTGGTTATATTTGTGCTCAATACTTTGAACCCGATGTTGTTTATCGACCACAGAATAATCCAATGTTGGATATGTTGATTTATCGTTGTCGAGCGACTATTTATCAACAACAAATTGATCACGATGATATGCGAGGCTTAGTACGTCGTTTAAAAGATGGCGGTGCTATTTGGTATAGTCCAGATCAAGATTTTGGTTTAAAACAAGGTGTGATGGCTCCCTTTTTCGGTGTGCCTGCAGCAACCGTGACTGCGCATCGTCGTTTATTAAAAATCTCTAAGTCCGTTGCAATTCCATTGTATTTTTACCGTTATGGTGATGTCCGCAATCCACAATATAAAGTACTCATCGAACCAATCGTCGAAAATATGCCAAGTGAAGATGAAGTAGATGATGCGATTCGTGTAAATAAAATTATTGAGGCTCAACTACGTATTGCACCGACACAATGGATGTGGTTTCACCGTAGATTCAAAACTCGAGCAGAAGGTTACGAAAAAATCTATTAGACATAAAAAATCTGTGTCCGAAGACACAGATTTTTTGCTTATTAAGGTAGTGGTCGATTTACAAAAATTGTTTTAATGTTTGATGAAGATGTGATGCCACCTTCTGCTAATACAGAACGACCATCCAATAAATGCCATCCCAATAAACCTTGATGTGTAATACGCTCATCCATCAAACTAGTTGTGTCACCACTATCTAATACGCTGTTTTCAAATACTTTGTATTGAATAGAAGTAGCTAAGTTTGGTTGAGTACTGTCTTTTTCAAATACAAAACCAACTTGACCATTTGGCAATTCGAGTTCAAAACGATAGATAAAGCCCTGAGCCTTTTGTGCATCTAGAATCGCTTGAACTTCGCTCGCTTTAGCATTCGATGTTGAGGCAATCCAACGATATTGATAAGTTCCATTATGGACATTGCTATTACTACAAGCAAAAGCAAACTGAGATCCGTAAATATATTCAGCGAAGAAGATTCGACAACCTTGACCACCGAATTGATTTGCAACACCTTCCCACAGAGCTTTATCTCGTACTGATGATTCAGTTACTTCTTTAGTCGTGATTGCGTATACAGCTGTATCCCCAACACGTTTCTCAAAAATATTATTGTAGAGAGATGGTTTGCTATCAGCGAGTCGAACGACTGCTTGTTGTTTAAATAAAAAGCCTAATGCTGCTTGTTGAACAATTTGTGTTTTCCATAGTGAATAACGTGCGCTTGCTGTGGCAGCCGCACCATCAAGAACTTTATATTGATATTTTAATGCCGTTGTCGCGTTATCTTTAACATAGAGGTTTCGATCATCACGTGCGTCAATATATAACTCAAATGATGCTGTCGGTGACGTTGTTCGGGTATCAAAATTTGCTAAGTTCAGACGATAGCCCGCATTTGCCTGTGCATCTAATTGTAATTGTAATTTTTGTAAGCTCGGCTGAACATCTGCCAATATGCCTTTAGATGAAGATACAAAAGTCGTTGGTGCTTTTCTTTGGAAACGTTGAATTGATGATTTCTTCCAACAGAGCTGCGTTGCATTTAAGTTTATTGATTGAACAGTACGATCAATTTCACTGCCGACAGGATTCGAAATATTTTCTAACAAGCAAAACGTGTTTGCATCTCTAAAAGCTACAACCCCCTGTTGACCTGATGCGGAGCTACGACTTCGTATTGTTGCGATGTGGTATTTGGTTAGATTGGCAGTAATTTGATTCCCCATATTTTCAACCACAATTCCTGTAGCAGGCCCACCATCCAAAGCTAGATCACCCTTCACGGCTCCTGCACATTGAGGTTCTGTGTATTGTTCACTATCCACGACCATATCAAATGAATTTGTCCCAGTTCGATAATTTTCAACAACTAATCGATAAGCCCCAAATGATGAGTTATTACAAAAGGTCGATTCCCATGTTCCTGCTAAAGCTTGGGCAGGGGTTGGAGTCGGTGTTGGCGTCGGCGTCGGTGTAGGTGTCGGAGTTGGCGTTGGTGTTGGTGTTGGTGTCGGCGTTGGTGTCGGCGTTGGTGTCGGCGTTGGTGTCGGCGTTGGTGTCGGCGTTGGTGTTGGTGTTGGTGTTGGCGTTGGTGTTGGTGTTGGTGTTGGCGTCGGCGTTGGTGTTGGTGTTGGTGTTGGTGTTGGTGAATTATTAGATGAAGAGCTTCCGCCACATCCAACTAAAGCTACACAAGTAACGCTTAAGGCAAGTTGAGTCCATATATTTTTCATGATTTCACCCTCTGTGTGAATTTTTCACATATAATACATGTGAAAATTTAACACTTTTCTGCTTGAGTGCAAATATTTTTATGCTTAAATTAATAACAGAAGGTCAAATCTTTGGATTAACAGGTTAAAAAGTATGGATGCACAAATTAATTTAATTAATCAATTCAAAGCATTGCCAAAAAATTGGAATGATTGGTTATTAGAAAATTTAGAACGCGGCTGTAATCCAGATGATTTAGCTAAGATTTTGCTACAAGAAGGTTTAATTGATTTAGATAAGGTTAGTTTTGAAAGCAGTAATCAATATTCACAAAACTACGACTGGCTCGAACAACTTATTGCTAAAAAACATGATTACATCTCACACAATTTAAATGCTCATCAAAAAAAATGGATTGCTGAAGCTGTGCTAGAAGAAAAATCCAAAGTCGAAATCTACCAGACACTTAAAGCACAAGGCTTAAATGAAATTGATATTGCAGCAGAGATCGTTGAGTTAAAGCAGAATCCCTATTTTCAAATCGCTCAACAACAGCATTTTTTAGTCAAAAAACGAGATTGGTTATTGGATACTCTTGATCGTTATGCACGACTCCATACTGATTACTTACAAGTAAAACGAATTTCCACACCAAATTTTGAACAGTTTATTCAAGATTATTACAGCAGAAATCTACCTGTAATTTTTAACAATGCGATTGATCATTGGAGTGCTCTAAAGCAATGGTCTCCACAATATTTTAGAGACACGATCGGTCATCAAAAAATTGAGGTTCAATTTAATCGAGAGCAAGATCCATTATTTGAGCGGAACTCTATTCAGCATAAAACCCAAATGAGCATGAATGATTATGTTGATTTGATTGAACAAAATCCATATTCCAATAACTTTTATATGACTGCAAATAATGCAAAAGCCAGTCAATCTAGTTTGTCTGAACTCTTTAAAGATATTGGCGACTTTCACAATTACACTGATCACAGCCAAGTTTTTGAACGAAGTTTTATTTGGTTTGGTCCTAAAGGTGCATTCACGCCATTACATCATGATTTAACTAATAACTTTCTAGTTCAAATCTATGGTAGAAAGAAAGTCACTTTGATACCCGCAATGCAAGTGCCTCATTTATACAATGACGTTGCGGTGTTTAGTCAGATCGCAGACCCTCATCAACCTCATATCACAGAGCAATTTCCCGATCTAAAACATTGTTCAAAAATTGAATGTATCTTAAATCAAGGTGATTCTTTGTTTATTCCAATAGGCTGGTGGCATTGTGTAGAAAGTCTAGATGTCTCCATAAGTGTATCTTTTACTCATTTTAATCTTGATAATAGCGGGGCTGAGAAATTCCCCCAATCCACTCATCATGATTGAGTTTAAGAAATAACTAAAGCATATCGATTTTTAAGGTATCTCTATGGCAAAACCAACCGACCAAATGATCATCCACACTGAGCAATCGCAGCAAAATGTTCAAGGGGTTATTCCTCAAGATGCTGAAACCACGTTGGAAAGTATCTTTCCAATGATGCAGCATATTGCCCGTTGGTTAATTCATTCTGGAGTTGGATATACCGATTTTGTCGCTGCCTTAAAGCCTATTTTTTATGAACAAGCTTTGGCTGAATTAGAGCGCATTCAACAAAATAAGACCGATTCAGCAGTCAGTTTATTATCTGGATTGCATCGGAAAGATGTTAGTGCCTTTAGACAACAAGCAAATCAAGCCATGACTGAAGTGCAACCTAATTTTGCTATTAGTGTCCCTGCTCGTGTGATTGCAAGATGGATTGCTTTGGATCTTCCACATCAAATTCCTGTATCTGGCGATGGAAATAGCTTTGAAGGATTGGTCAGACATATTTCTACCGAAAAGCATCCTCGTTCAATTTTATTTGAATTACAACGATTAGGCGTCGTTGAACAAAAAGGAGCTGATGTTGTTTTACAACAACAAAGCTTTACGCCTGATAATCAAAAGCAAGAAAGTAAAGCATTATTCTCTGCAAACCTAACAGATCATCTTGCCGCTGGAATAGACAACTTCATTAGCGAAAAAACATTTACTCATCTTGAGCAAGCTGTACATGCAGAAAAATTGACACTCAAATCTATTGAATCATTGCGACAACTCAGTATTGAGCTATGGCAAAACATGGCTAAACAACTGTTAAATGCCGCGATTGAATGCTGTGAACAAGATCAGAATCAAAATGATGCTAAGTACGAGTTCCGCTTAGGAATTTATCAATATGATAAGGAAATAAGATTTCAAATACCTTATCAATATAAAGGTAAATAACAATGAAAAAATTATCGTTATCGGTATTGCTGTGCAGCATTACACTATCTTTGGTAGCTTGTGGTGACAACTTTCTAGCTGCAAATGTTAGCTTAGGAGGTAGTGGTTCAGGTACACAAAAACCTGTACCTGGTGGTAACGATAATTCTTCTAATCCATCTACTGGCGATGGTGATGAACGCTATGAATATGTCGCAAGAATTCCCGCTGAAACCCTCAGTACCTGTTCCGGCGTAGAGCGTCGTATGCGATTCATTGATGCTGAAAGTAAACAGCCCCTTCCAGTAGATACAATCCGTTCCATTTCAATTTCTCCATTACAAATTGAAATACGAAACACAACATCAAACTATATTTATGAAATGACACCTTTATGCCGTCATATTGATTTCAAGATCGGGACCATGGATATAGAAGCCAGCCAATCTTTTAAATGCAGTAGAGACCAAGATAGTATTCAGGTATTAAAACCCTTTGAGACTAGAACTTACGAAGTTGATTTAAAATTCGCAGAAACACAAGAACCAATTACCGTAAATTACTATGCATTTTACAGCGCTGAACTCCCTTCAACTGATATCATCTGGGATAAATGCGATATAGCTCAATCAACTGTATTAATGCATAAACGCTTGATTCCCAAAATAGAAGAAGATAACCCATCCATCGAATTTCCAACAGAAGCAGAGCCAGCTCAGTAAGATGTTTAGCGAAAACAAACAATAATCGGATTAAATGATATAAATTAGAAAAATTAAAACCCGAGTTTCGCATCCTGCAAAACTCGGGCAAATGAGGTTGTGCTTTCACATCTTTGTTATTATCTTGCTTCCGTAGCAGGCATCATATCCATAATGCATTTTCCATCTCAGCGTCGCTATCCTTAAACGGAAATCCATTCCTGCGTCCATGTGCTGATGTATTTAGAATAAATCTTTTAAGTAGATTAGACCATTCGTTATGGACCTAAATCCCTGTACGTTATGGCTTACAATACTCCTTCTCTACTTTCCTTTTCCATCGCTTGTTTATGAGGTTGTGCTAACTCATCCACAACAATTTTTTCTTCTTTTTCAGCCTTTTCTATACCGTCTTGAATCGCCTCTTTCGCCTCTTGCTCATCATCAGCCGTTTGCTCCAACTCTTGTTGCTGTTGTTCAAAAATACGACCCGTTTGTAAAACCACATAAATTGGAAAATGATCTGAACCAATATGTGCCAATCTTTTCATATCAACCAAAGCAAAATCTGTACTGTGGAAAATGTGATCGAGTGACCATCTTAATAGTGGATAATCGGCATGAAAGGTATTCATGAAATAACGACCAACACGTGGATCTAATAAACCGCTGATTCTCTGAAAAAGACGCGTTGTTCGTGACCATGCCACATCATTTAAATCCCCCATCACGATGCAACTCTGATCGAGATCTTTAATTTGGTCACCCACAATTAATAATTCTGCATCTCTTAGAGTGGAATCTTTAGCTTCCGTTGGACTAGGAGGCTTAGGATGCAAGCAATATAGCTGCACTTTCAGGCCAGAAGACAAGGTTAAAGTCGTATGAATGGAAGGGATCTCATCACTTAAGATAAATTTCACTTCTGTATCGTGCAAAGGCAAGCGGCTATATAGATGCATACCATATAAGTTATCTAAAGGTACGGGCACGCGATAAGGATAATATTGTTCAATGTTAACTAACGCATTTTGCCAACTTGAATCTGACTCTAATGTCAGCACAACATCAGGTTTTAATGTGTCTATATGCTCAAGCAATAGATGATATTTATCATTTGGCGTCAACACATTGGCAACCAGCAATGAGATTTGCTGGTTTTCATTGATTTGCTCAGGCTTAACTTTTTGAACTTGTTTTTTCCAAATCGGAGTATATGGAAGAACCATTTTCAACTGATAAGCGATTGCTGCGACCAATCCAACAAACAGCAACTCGGTAGTCAAGGTCCATTCGGGAATGGCAAATAACATTGCAAAAAAGGCGAAGAGACCGAGTGCCAGAATCTGTAAGCGCGGAAAGTCCGCACCTCTAAACCACCACTCATCTCTGGGGATTAATGACCAAAACGAAAGCCATATAACCAATACTGCACAAATCTGAATCCATATCATGTTCATTTTTCTCGTGGGGATGTCTTAGATTCTCAATAAAGTTATGGCTTTATCAATTTTCTATCTAATACAAACAAATTATTTCACTCAATTAAATTATCGTTTTATTTACGTAAAGCTTGCAGTTGTGGTCGCTTTTGATACACTCAAACCCCTTAAAAGTTTTTTGAAATACCGAGGCACAATGACATGAAAGTAGGTCTGGTCGGTTGGCGTGGGATGGTGGGTTCTGTCCTTATGCAACGTATGGTTGAAGAGAATGATTTTGCTCATATTGAGCCATTCTATTTTTCTACCAGTAATGCAGGTGGCGAAGCGCCTTCATTTGGTGGTAAGACTGCCCCAGCACTTATGGATGCTTCAGACATTAAGAGTCTGAAACAAATGGATGTCATTTTAACCTGCCAAGGTGGTGACTATACCTCTGATGTATTCCCGAAACTCAAAGCTGAAGGTTGGGATGGTTATTGGATTGATGCTGCGTCTACCCTTCGTATGGCGGATGATGCAATCATCGTACTTGATCCAGTAAACTTAAATGTGATTAAAGATGGTTTAGTCAACGGAACAAAAACTTTCGTTGGTGGTAACTGTACAGTTTCACTTATGTTGATGGGTTTAGGTTCACTTTTCCAAAATAATTTGGTTGAGTGGGCTACCTCAATGACTTACCAAGCAGCTTCTGGTGCTGGTGCGCAAAACATGCGTGAACTCATCACTGGTATGGGCTATTTGTACAACAATACTAAAGAATTACTAGATGATCCAAAATCTGCGATTCTTGATATTGATCGTCAAATTGCTGACTTACAACGTGGTGAAGGTTTCCCTAAAGCAAACTTTGGCGTGCCACTCGCTGGTTCATTGATTCCATACATCGACAAACAACTCGAAAGTGGTCAATCAAAAGAAGAATGGAAAGGCCAAGTTGAAACCAATAAAATCTTGGGTAATCAACAAATCGTTCCAATTGATGGTCACTGTGTTCGTATCGGTGCAATGCGTTGTCACTCACAAGCAATCACTTTAAAGTTGAAAAAAGATGTTGCGCTTGATGAAATTGAAGACATGATTCGCAACTCTAGCCAATGGGCGAAAGTCGTTCCAAATACTCGTGAAGCTTCAATGACTGACCTGACGCCTGTTGCAGTAACAGGTACTTTAACTGTTCCTGTAGGTCGTTTACGCAAGCTAAATATGGGTAAAGAATATTTAGGTGCATTTACAGTAGGCGATCAGCTACTTTGGGGTGCTGCTGAACCTTTACGCCGTATGCTTCGTATTTTAGTTGAATACAAGAACGCTTAAGCAAAAACACCTAAAAATCAAAAGCCGATCACACTTGATCGGCTTTTTTATGTTTTCACTTTTGAAGAATTTACAATTCATTTACATCACGTTAATGTATACTTTTACACGACTATAACATCACTTTTTCATGGATCGAGATGACTGTTTATAACAAATTAAAAATTGCCATTTTAGCCATATTTTCTTCGCAACATCTTTACGCAATTACACTCGATCCGTTGCAAGTTCAATCTGCGCCTGGGGAATTACTTTACGCTGAGATGAGTTTTCATCAAGCAGACACGAACTCAAAACTAGAAGTGAGTTTAGCTACGCCTGAAGATTTAATGATGATTGGTGCAGCACACCAACCACCATCTGGTTTAAATTTTTTTACAAGACGTAATAGCCAAGGCGAAGGAACGATTGTTATTACTTCCACACGCCCAATGACTGAAGCTGAATTAAATATTATTTTAAAAATTCAGGAAGGTAGCGCATCACATTTAAAACATATCCGACAGCCTATTCGTAGATCTGTTGATCCTGTTTTAGCTAAATCAATTGCCGAAAAACCGCTTACACCTAAGTTTATTGTGAGTGAAAAAGATATCGCATTAAACTTACCAGTGAGTACTCGATTTAATGCCAATGCATCTGAGTCAAAAGAGCAAAGTTTAAAACAAGAAACTTTGCTGAATGCACCATATAAACTTCCCCCTGTTTTAAATAATGATGATTCTTCAGTAAATGCTGAAGCTATTTCAATTGCACCACAACCAAGTGCACAGCCAAATACGTTACAACAAACAGCCTCAGCAAATAATAACGTCAATGCTGAACAAGTTGCTCAAGCTCCTGCACCTTCGAAAGTCGTTGAGTCTTCGCAAACACCACCGACGGATCTCAATAGTGAAAAAACGATTGCTCGTCAGGACATGAAAAAGGTGGAAACAACACCAACTCAACAAAAAGTTCAACAACCTAACAAAACTCAGCAGGCAAAAGTCAAAGCACCTGAGCAGAAAAAACTAAATTCTGAAAAAACCCAACAACACGTAGTTCAACGCAATGAGTCTCTGTGGAGTATTGCACAGCAAATCGCAAGTCAGACTCAACAGCCAGTAACACAAGTCATGTCTCAAATTAAAAAACAAAACGAACACGCATTTATTGGGGGTAATCAAAATAGAATACGCCAAGGTTCACGTTTAAACTTTAATCTAAGCAATATTCCAAGTCGTCCAGCACAAAATACTAATCAGCTTGCAGCACAAACCACAACTGCACCTAATGGACGTACCAAATACCGTTTGCAACAAGCTGAAATGTCTTTAGTTGCCGAGAGTAATCAAGATTCCAGCACAGGAAGTGCGAAGAAGGACACATTACAACAAAAAACCAGTGCTGACTTATCATTAAAAGTTATGACAGCAAGGGAAAAAACCGTTACATTACAACGAAACGTGACTCAGTTAGAGTTGGCATTGCGTCAAAAGGAACAGCGTATCCAGCTATTAAATGCTCGACTGGCTGAATTACAAGAGCAACTAAAAGCTCAACAGGAAACTAAAAAGCCAACACGCTAGGTTACGAGAATATTCTCATAAATTTACACTAAAAGCTGCTCTAATCTTTAAGGGGTGAAGATCATGTCAACTATCATCATTGTATTGTTAGTTATTGTATTAGTCGTTGCAATCGTTTTAAAAAAACGTGCTGACAATGAAAATACAGCAACTCCTAAAAAAGGAGGTGCAGCCAAACCTCAAAAGAAAGCAGCATCAAAAAAAGTTGCGACCAAATCAACACCTATTGCTGAAGTCGAAACACAACAACAGACAAATAAAGTTCAAGCCAGTACACCTGTACCAACACAACTGAAAGAAAAGATTGAGCAACTTATTCTTGCTAATAACTTCCAAGCTGCTGAAGCTCAAATCAATCAGGCACTTAAAACAGATGATTCTCAGCATGACTTGTATATCTTATTGTTAGATCTTCACATCGCTCAAAAAGATGATTTTGCAATTAATCAGTTGATTAAACATTTACAAGATTTAGAACTAAATTCACTGATCCAAACTGCACAGGACAAGAAAAAAGAATACGAAACCAATAAACCTTCAGATGCTTTAGAATTTCATTCTAGCAAAGGTCATTTTGGTCAAACATCAACTATTACCGAAACTCCTGTACAAGATAATTCAGCAGATTTTGATGCATTGGTTGCTTCACCTAGCCCAGCTCAATCATTTGATCAACTTCAAATGGAAGTTGCACCGTCTCCAGTCGAAGAGCGAAAAATAGAAGCTGAACCTACTCCTGAAGTTAAACCTTTAGATTTTAGTTTTTCTTTTGAACAAAAAGAAACTGCTGAACCTGCTATAGAGATTGAAACCAAATCCTCGCCTGAACCTGAATTAACAGAATCGAAAGATCAAGCTCCTCTAGAATTTTCTTTCAACCTCGAACCTACAACCTCACCTACTGTCACTGAACAGGAAGTCAAAGTTGAAGAAACCAAATCTGGTCTAGATTTTAGTTTTGCTGATCTTGAACTGAAAACCCCAGAACCTGAAACAAAAACTGAAGCACCAATTCATTTAGATTTAGACTTCAATCAACCTGAAGTTAAGCTTGAAGAACAGCCAGTCTTTGACAAAACGGCATTTACATTTGAGATTAAAGAACCGACAACGGCTGAAGAGACTCAACCTGAACTCATCGTACCAGTCTCTCAAACAGCACCTGCTCTTTCAACTAACGATCCTTTAATGCAATCTTTTCCAGATTTGCAAACTATGGACGAAGCTCAACTTAATCTTGATCTAGCAGAACAATATATTGAATTAGGTGCTTATGAATCTGCGCGAGTTATATTGCAGACCAATCAATCACTTTTTAATCAAGATCAACAACAATACGTAGAAAAGTTACTGAATAAAATAGCTTCCTAAATTTGATCAGTCTAATATAAGCAGTCTCTCGGACTGCTTTTTTTATGATGAAAAAAATTGCTTTGATCTACATGGGTGGTACGTTTGGCTGTGTCGGTAATCCGTTAATGCCAATGCCTGAAAATGAGTTTATTCCCTTACTTGAAAAAGTCATTCCACCCCATCTTGACGTTGATTGTTTTGCAGCACCTAGTATAAAAGACAGTAGTGCTTGTACAGCTGTAGATTGGCTGAAGCTTATTCAGCAAATTCAAGACCTTCAACTCAAAAACTATCAACATTTTGTCATCATTCATGGCACTGACACGCTCAGTTATGCGGCAGCGACACTTGCACGTTTCTTGGGACAGTCATCTCATATTATGATTACGGGTAGTCAATATCCTCTACTTAATATTGAAGGGAATGACACTCGAGAATTTACTGATGCTCTCGGGAATCTAAATTTAGCACTTGAGCAGGTACTTAGCCTTCCTGTCGGTACATATTTAGCATTTCATCAACATATTTTCCATGCGCAAACTGTTCTCAAAGTACATACGACTGAATTAGATGCTTTTGCAGGCGTTGATGCACATCAATCATGCCAAACTTCTATCGAAAATTTTATTGTTCAAGCTGAACATATAGAACGTGCCTCATCATTAACTGTACTGAATTTAATGTTGCAGCCAATCGCAAAAGAACAACTTGCTGCTCAACTCGAAAATTTAATTAAAAACCCACCACACTTCTTGATATTACAAGGGTTTGGAACAGGAAATATTGCAACCAATTCCGAATTATTGAATTTATTCGAAGCATTATATGAACGAGGTTGTGTCGTCATTATTAGCTCACAAGTGGTGTTTGGTAAACTTGATCAACGATACGCTGTGAGTTCTTGGATAGAAAATGCCAAAGTATTAATCAATGATTGTCATAGTCATGCGGATTTATATGCAAAAGCATTGCAAATGTATTTAAAATACCCGACTCATGTTCAATGGTTTGAACATTGGAATACAAACTAAGATTGAGGTTTAAGCATGCAACGTTACGCGATCGGTATTGAATTTTGTGGTACTCAATACCGTGGTTGGCAAACTCAACAAGCAGGCGTTGTAAGTGTGCAAGAAACCATCGAGAAGGTACTCAGTAAAATCGCCGACCACCCTGTCACTCTTCATGCTGCTGGGCGGACTGATGCTGGCGTTCATGCAACCAATATGGTCGCGCATTTCGATACCGAAGCCATTCGCCCCGAACAAGGTTGGCTTCGAGGTGCCAATAGCCAACTTCCAAAAGACATTTCTATTCAGTGGATCAAATGCATGGATGAAAATTTTCATGCACGCTTTAAAGCAATGGCTCGTCGTTATCGTTATGTAGTATATAACGCCCCCACTCGTCCTGCTTTACTCCACAAACAAGTCACGCATCTATACCAAGAATTAGATGTGCAAAAAATGATTAAAGCTGCTGCGAAATTTGAAGGCACTCACAATTTTGAGTCATTCAGAGCTGCCGCATGCCAATCCAATCAACCTGTACGACATGTAAAGCATTGTCGTTTATTTGAACATGGTCGCTATTTAGTTTTAGATATTCAAGCCGATGGTTTCTTACACCACATGGTTCGAAATATCATGGGGTGCTTACTTGAGATCGGGCAAGGAATGTATGAGATTGACCATATAGACACGATGTTTGCTGCCGAAGATCGTCGCGCAGCAGGAATTACCGCTCCCGCAGATGGTCTATATTTTATCCAATCTTATTACCCAGATCAGTTTGATTTACCTCAGCTGCCTCTCGGACCTCACTGGTTAAATCTACCCGAATAAAAAAAGCCCTCTTCTTGAGGGTTTTTTCTGATGTAAAAGATTAACGCTGTTTTCTTTTGCGATACTCAACAGGGGTTTCATTCGTCCAGCGTTTGAATGCACGATAGAATGTACTTGGTTCTGAAAAGCCCGTTAAATAAACAATTCTTTCAACACTTTCATTGGTATTTGCCAAAAGTTTTTTCGCCAAACGACAACGATAATCGGAGAGGATTTGCTGAAAACTGGTATTCGCCTCGCTAAGCTGAGTTCTTAAACGACGCGGTGTAATGTTGAGCTGGGCTGCAACGGTTTCTAAAGTTGTCTCACCGCTTTCCAATGTTGAGCCAATTGCACGACGTACTTCACCCACCAGATCATAGCGAGCTAATTCTTGTAACTTCTCAATCGCAAGTTGCTCGTGTAGTTGTAATAATTCTGGTTCGGCCTGCCATAGTGGATAATCAAGCACAGCCATATCAAAATAAAGACGTGTTTCTTTCTGACCTAAACTGACAGGGCAGCCATACACTCTGAAATACTCATCATCATCAGCGCCTTCATTGAAATTGAAATCAATGAAGATCGGCTGAAATTGTCCTTCGGTAATGAACTTGAAGAAGCGCAAAATACCTGACATCGCACATTCAGAAAAATGACGATTGACTAAATTATCAGGCCAATATTGTTCACCATTGCTTAAATAGCAACGACCATCTTCAATTACTAACTTCGCATCAAACGCATCACTTATCAGACGTTGATAGGCTAAGGCACGTTTAAGCCCTTCACCAAACGTTTCACTACTGATAAATAAGTGTTCAATGACTTGACCACGATATAATGGAAGATGCTCACCTAAATGCAGACCAATATCTGGATCATTACTCACTTCCTGTGCTGCGATCCAAAATGCATTTTGAGCACTTAAAGGGGTTCTGGCATTGGTATCAACTTGATTTAGAGCAACACCTGCTTTTGTTAAAATCTCTTCAGTTGGTAATCCTGCTTTACGAATTGCCTGATAACCAAAGCGCAATACAACCGATGCATCTGTTAACTGACCCACGCAGTGCCCTTCCCTGTAGATACTTTATTATGACAATAAGCGATGATTTTAGATTAACGTTGATTGACCAAACTGACAACACTATTCTGCTTCTTTTGTTAAAAAAAAATACAGATTGTTAGACAGTTTTCTCAAAATAAACGTTGCAGCCTTTGCTAAGCCAGCGTCTTGTAAATTTTAAATAAATTGACTATAATTTGCGCCTTTCCAATTTGATCATCAGGTAGGCCATGGCCAATAAAGAGGAACTCATTGAGTTCGAAGGCGTTGTCACCGAAACGCTTCCTAATACGATGTTCCGTGTACGTTTAGAAAACGGTCACGAAGTTATTGCTCACATTTCTGGTAAAATGCGTAAACACTATATCCGTATTTTAACAGGTGACAGTGTTAAAGTTGAAATGACACCTTATGACTTAACTAAGGGTCGTATCACGTACCGTGCACGCTAAGATTAGTGAATGCAAAAAAGCCACATGATTTGTGGCTTTTTTTATATCTATAAATTGTGCTATTCACTCAAACGTGTAGTTTTACAGCCCACCGTCTGACATTCTCGCAAACGCTCTAATAGCCAATGATTGCGCTCTTGTGTCGTTGATAAGCGGCATTGTACGTCTACAGAAACTTGCTGATCATCAGTACATTCAGCATCTCTATAGCGAATCCAAGCAAGTTGTGACTTTTTCAAAATTTTTTGTTGTGTTTCATCTAATTTCTGACGTAATTGCTGGTAGTTCTTATTCAAATCTGCATCAGCACTCGCATAAATTTTATTGGTACAATAAATATCATCATAGGTATTCCGAGCTTTATCACAATTATTTGCCATCGCGAATGTTGATGCCACCCCCAAAATTAAACCTAAGATGATCTTATACATGAATTCTTTCCAAACAATTTATTATCGAAATATCTAAGCATATTTCGCAAGAATTGAACATTGCCGACCGATAGACGAGTTTGTATATTTTTGTTTAATGGTTTTAAATAGATAGATGATCATTCATTTAAATACTTGCTCAATAAAGGATGACTTATGCAGTATTACAAGGTATGGATATTAGCAGTATTTATTTTATTACAAGCATGTACCACACCAAATTGGAGATCGGTACAGCTTCAAGATTATTTACAACCCTATATCGGTCAACTAGCAAGCAACATTCAACAAAACTTGAATCTTAGAGAGTTAGGTTTTCAAACATTAAAAGCACCTAAAAAAACCGATGAATATTTAATATTTACGGTGCTACGTCCAATCAATATTCCTGTACCTATAACACAAAGTATAGGTGGAATAGGACCAACCATGACTGGTACTCGATTAGGATCCATAACAACAAGTCAGCAATCTTATGATATTAATTTTTACTGTCATATTATTTTTGAATTAGATCAGCAACAAATCGCTCGTTCAATTCGTTATGAAGGTAAAGCGTGCTAGCAAAAATTTGCAATAAAAAAAACGTAGCCCAAGCTACGTTTTTTTTATTCAGTTCGATACCGAATTAGTTGAGCGCTGAAACTACAGCCTCACCCATCGCATCTGTTCCAACTTTTGTCATCCCTTCAGACATAATATCTGCTGTACGCAGACCTTGATCTAGAACTTGACCTACAGCATCTTCAATTGCTTTCGCAGCAGCTTCTTCACGGAATGTATAACGCAACATCATTGCAACTGAGAGCACTGTTGCAAGCGGATTTGCAACATTTTGACCTGCGATATCAGGTGCTGAACCATGACATGGTTCGTACATCCCCTTACCATTTTCATCTAAAGATGCTGATGGCAACATCCCGATCGAACCGGTAAGCATAGCGGCTTCGTCAGATAAGATATCACCGAATAAATTACCAGTCACAATAACATCGAACTGTTTAGGAGCACGTACCAATTGCATTGCAGCATTATCAACATACATATGAGACAGTTGAATATTTGAATACTGCGCTTGCTGTAAATCAGTGACAGTTTGCTTCCACAATTCAGTGACTTCTAGCACATTAGCTTTATCTACTGAACAAACTTTACCACCACGTAATCCAGCTAATTCGAATGCAACTTTAGCAATACGCTTAATTTCGCTTTCTGAATAAACATCGGTGTTATAACCTTGTTTCTCACCGTTTTCTAACTCACGGATACCACGAGGCTGACCAAAATAAATACCACCCGTTAATTCACGTACAATCAGAATATCTAAACCTGCAACGATTTCTGGTTTCAAGCTAGATGCATCGGCCAATTGTGGATACAAAATCGCTGGACGCAAGTTAGCAAATAAATTGAGTTCACTACGGATTTTTAACAAACCACGTTCAGGACGAATCGAACGCTCAATGGTATCCCACTTAGGACCACCTACAGCACCCAACAAAATAGCATCTGCTTTTTTAGCCTGTTCACTTGTTACAGCTGGATATGGTTCACCATGTGCATCAATTGCAGAACCACCGAGCAATCCATGTTCCCATGTTAAACCCAAGTTAAATTTATCATTGACCTTAGTTAATACTTTTTCAGCTGCACCAACGATTTCAGGACCAATTCCATCACCCGCTAAAATTAAAATATGCTTAGACATCTATTTTTCCAGTTTCATGTAAGCAGTTACGACACTGCACGTCGATTAAATTTTCTTTTCTACAAACTCACCCAATCCCGTACTGACATCAAATGGACGACAGAAACGGCGGATTGTTCGTTGCTCTTGTAGTAAATCCACACATAAAGGTTCAGGCACAGAGACTTTTAACAAGCTACCTGACTGATGTGCTCTATCTCGGTACATTTTGAAGGTATAGCGCTGGTTAGACTTAAACGCATGAATCACATGAAAAGTTTCAGCACGGTCAGGTGAAATAGGATAATAACGAATCACTACTTCATATTGTTTAGCAGGCACGCTGAGATAAACTTGTTGCTTCCGACTAAACACTGGACCATGTAACCGAACGATTCCTTTTTCCATTGCTTGTGAGCTAATACGACGTGATTTGGGATCCATCACAACAGTATCACCTAGTCGTTCAAACTCACAGTTATCGACACCTGAACAATATAAAGTTGCATTTTCCGCTTTGTCTTCTAGTGCATTTTGCGCAATACGAACTTGATCAACTACATTTGGTGCATTCTGACACGCAGTTAAAGTCGTACCGACAAATAAACACAGCAAACTACTGCGAGCGAGTTTTCTTTTCATTATTCAAGCCCAGTCCTCATTTCATGCAAACATGCAAGCGAATCGTATTCGCTTGCATGTTAACAAGAGTTCAATCACCGCGCTATGGTTATGTTCAAAATGTCTCCAAGACATCGCTTCATATTTACATTTAAATAATATAAATAGTTAAGCTTGGATCTCTTGAAACACCCATGGGCGTTGTTGTTTTGCCTTTTCTTCGTAACGACGAATATCATCGGCAGCTTGTAATGTTAAACCAATATCATCCAAACCATTTAATAAGCAGTGCTTACGGAATGGGTCAATTTCAAACTTAAACGCCTCTCCATTCGGAGTACGTACTTCTTGTGCAGCTAAATCAATTGTAAGTTGATAAGCTTCTGTTTCAGCACACTCTTTAAATAACTGATCAACAATCTCTTCAGACAAGATCACGGGCAACATGCCATTTTTAAAACAGTTATTAAAGAAAATATCTGCAAAACTTGGCGCAATTACAGTACGGAAACCATATTCATTTAATGCCCAAGGCGCGTGTTCACGGCTAGAACCACAACCGAAATTAGTACGAGCCAATAGAATTGTTGAACCTTGATAGCGAGGTTTATTTAAAACAAAATCTGGATTCTTAGGACGTTTACTAATGTCCTGCCCCAAATAACCTTCGTCCAAATAACGCAACTCATCAAATAAGTTATCGCCAAAACCTGTGCGCTTAATTGACTTCAAAAACTGTTTTGGAATAATCAAATCCGTATCGACATTGGCACGATCTAAAGGTGCAACAATACCTTGTTCTACAGTGTATTTTTCCATGATTTAGCTCCTTTAGAATGAACGAACATCAACAAAATGACCTGCAATTGCTGCCGCTGCTGCCATTGCTGGACTAACCAAATGAGTACGTCCACCATTACCTTGACGACCTTCAAAATTACGATTTGAAGTCGATGCACAATGCTCACCTGGTTGCAATTTATCAGCATTCATCGCTAAGCACATCGAGCAACCTGGTTCACGCCATTCAAAACCTGCTTCCAAGAAAATCTGATCTAAACCTTCTTGTTCTGCTTGTTGTTTGACTAAGCCAGATCCAGGAACAATCATCGCCTGTTTAATGCTAGCAGCAACTTTACGACCTTTGACAACTGCAGCAGCCGCACGAATATCTTCGATACGTGAGTTTGTACAAGAACCAATAAACACTCGATCTAATTGGATATCTGCCAATGCTTGACCTGCATTTAAGCCCATATATTGATATGCACGTGTCCAATCATTACGTTGCACGTCATCTTTAGCTTGCTCTAAAGTCGGTACTGCTTGTGATACAGGAATCACCATTTCTGGTGAAGTTCCCCAAGACACTTGCGGTTCAATTTCTGCACCGTTTAACTCAACAACAGCATCGAACACAGCATCTGTATCAGAATGCAAAGTATTCCAGTAGGCAACTGCTTGATCCCATTGCTCTGCTTGAGGTGCGTAGTTACGACCTTTTACATATTCAATGGTTTTATCATCTACAGCAACCATACCCACGCGTGCGCCAGCCTCGATCGCCATATTACAAACAGTCATACGACCTTCAATCGACATATCACGGAATACTTGACCGCCAAATTCGATTGCGTAACCTGTGCCACCCGCTGTACCGATTTTACCAATAATCGCTAAAACCACGTCTTTTGGAGTTACACCTTTACCTAATACACCGTCAACACGAACAAGCATATTCTTCGATTTTTTCTGTACCAAGCATTGAGTCGCTAAAACATGCTCAACTTCAGATGTCCCAATACCATGTGCTAAACAACCAAATGCACCATGCGTAGCCGTATGAGAATCACCACACACAACAGTCATACCAGGTAATGTTAAACCTTGTTCTGGACCAACAACATGTGCGATACCTTGACGGATATCATTAATACCAAATTCAACGATATTAAAGGTCTTACAGTTATCATCTAAGGTTTGAACTTGGATACGAGAAGTATCATCTTCAATCCCTGCAATGCCTTGTTCACGCTCTTTTTTAGATGTCGGTACATTGTGGTCAGGTGTTGCGACATTGGCACTTAAACGCCATGGTTGACGTCCTGCAAGCTGTAAACCTTCAAATGCTTGTGGACTAGTCACTTCATGTAATAAATGACGATCAATGTAAATTAAACACGATCCATCATCACGCTCAGTGACTAAATGATCATCCCATAATTTGTCATATAATGTTTTGCCTGCCATGTCTTCGCTCTCCGTAGTGCTTGCCATAGGACTGGGTATTTGTAATCTTAGCTTGATTATAACAACCGTTTCACATAAATCTAATTTATCATTTTTATAAATTAACAAACTTTTAGGAATAAAAAACTCTTTCAAATGATTCCGGATTTCAAATGATATATAAGCTTGAATTATATAAAAAACTAGAAACTAGCACTCATATGAAGACTTATCGTTGATTCATTTATAAATCCAATAACGACAAGCTAAAAATTCTTTTTTACAATACAAATGATAATGATTATTATTTAAATAATTAAGATTTAAAATGGTGACTCAGATGGCAAATATTCAAAAATTCGTGATAAATAACCAACGAACTTTAAAAAAAACCTTGAGTTACTACATCATGCACATCACTGTTGCTATGATGGTGGCATATCTAGTGACAGGCAATTTGATCATGGCAGCAACGCTCAGTTTGCTTGAGCCAACAGTGCAAGCCTTTGCATTTTTCTTCCATGAAAAAGTATGGAGTCGTTTCTAGAACCTATCCGTTGCAGATACAACGAATTTAAACGCCTTATGGAAAGCCAATATGAATCTTGCTGCTTTTGAAGCATTTGTGAAAGTGATGGAAACAGGTTCTATTTCAATCGCTGCAGAATTATTATTTATCACTCAACCTGCAGTCACTAAACGTATTCATAGTTTAGAAGATTATTTTGGCGTAAAATTATTTGAGTCAGCAGGTCGTGGTATTCAACCAACACATGCTGCACATTCATTACTTCCAAAAGTAAAGACATGGTTAAATGAATTAGGTGAGATTCACCACACACTTAGCCATGAACAGACTCAGGTGCAAGGTCGCCTTAAAATTGGCACTAGCCATCATATTGGTCTACATCATCTCGCTGAACCACTTAAGAAATTTGTTCAACTTTTTCCTCAAGTCACTTTGGATGTGCATTTTGTCGACTCTGAACAAGCACATGAACAAGTCCTTGCAGGAGAGTTAGAACTTGCCTTTTTAACGTTACCCCCAGCAGGTGATGATCGACTCAGCTACGTGACTATTTGGAATGACCCCTTAGTATTTGTGAGCGCACCTTTTCATCCTTTGGCAAAACAAACTCAACTTAATCTTGAAGATTTGATCGCCTATCCTAGTCTTTTGCCTGCTGCACAAACTTATACGAGTCAAATTACGTTATCAGAGTTTGAAAAGAATGGTCTAAAACCAAAAATAACCATGAGTAACAATCCTTTAGAATCTATCAGGATGCTTGTTTCAATAGGTTTGGGTTGGTCGGTTTTGCCTAAAACATTTCTAAACGAAGATTTAAAGCAACTCGATTTAAATTTAAAAATGAATCGTCAACTCGGTATGGTTTGGCATCCTGCGCGGATTCAATCTAGAGCTGCTGAAGAGCTGATTCAACTGATGAAAAACGATTAAATTTAATCCCCACCACAACTGCTACAACCACTTCCACAACTCGATGATGAGGACGACTGTTCTTGCAAGTATTTTGCATAATCTTTAGTCATTTTATCCAAATCAAAGTGTTGTCCATGCTCCCAATTCAAAGCTTGGTCAATTGCAAATAATCGAGGCATTTGCGTCGTGTTTCTAGGATTATATCCATGCAACATACAACTATATTTCCATGCTTCAAATAATTGCTTCGCTTGTTGCTCTGCTTGAGTCTCATCACCATAAGGATGATGATTCAACTCTCGGCCAATAGTCTGAATGCATAATTTTCTGTATTGATCAGGATATTCCAACATCTCATGCCATAAGGCATCGACTGCGTTTGAAGGCATTGCATATGCTTGCTGTTGAATTGCATGCAGGGCTAGATAATCTTTAAATCCTGTCTCTATCAGACGACGTTGCTTTAAACTAATATGTGGGTAGTGTTGTTGTAACGATCGCATAAAAACAGGGGCAAGTTTTATCTCTTGAATCTTTTGCAGTTTTTGTCTTCTGCTTCGAATGATCAGTAAATGGTTAAAGACCAGCAACATCCATATACTCGGCAAAATCACCCAAGCTGTAAACAGATGTTGTTGCCAACTAAACATCAGTAGAACAATCAAGATGGGCAATATAATCCATCGTATTTTTAAGTGTTGTTGTTGTCGATCTAGTTTCAGTAACGCATCAAGCGTAGGGGAAGTATTTTCTTCCTGATTTATTTTTATTTTCATAGTGTTATCTTAAGAAGAAAAGATGACAGTTATATGACAAAAAAACCTCCCAGATGGGAGGCTTTTAACTTGATTATGCAATCTGTAATAAACGGCGAATTTGCTGTGTGATTTGATTCACATCAAGGTTTTGATTTGAAATCGTCATCGTCAATAATTGATCTGAACGGAATGTACGATCAATTTCTAACATGATATGGGTTTGCTGTGCTTCTGCGACGAATGAAACTTCTACCTCATTAAAGCCACTAAACATATGTGAGGATACAAACTCCAACTCCTGATAGCAGCCAATTGTCGATCTAAAGTTTCGAGCTGTAAGCTGTCCTTTTTCGACATCAACAGTAGATAAAACAAAACCACACTGTTGCATCGCTTGTAAAAAGCTTTGCATTGCTGCTGTTGGCAGTACTTTCAGATAATCACGATCAGTGGCATCTAAGCCCCAATCAACATCCATATGAGTCTGAATCCAAACTCGCGCACCATTTCTACGACACGCAACTTCTGTAATTGGTGTTTCAAAAGGCAATTGAATACTAAATGGGAAAGAATGAGCCTGATGTGCAGGTAATAAGAATCTTGAATTCACTAACCATTCTTGTAAAACCAAAGGTTGATTAAACTCATGATCACCAGATTCTACTTCTGCCATCGTCATCAATTGTAAATAAAGACCATTAATTTCTTTATCAGAAGATCCCCCTTTGAAACTAATTTCCCCATGCAGTGTCTCACCTGCTTGCAAGTTTGGATTCTGTAAACGTGTTTCTACAGTCACGCCTTGAAGACCCAAACCAGACATAATTTTATTAAACATTTTTCTCTAACCTTTCGAATTATTTCATATCATCTGTAGCAGCATACTTATTGTTACAGCGCATCATCTCCAGCGAGCTGAATCTTACCATCAGCAACTTCATTCATAAATCGCTGATAGTCATTTAGATTGCGTTCTGCATAAGCTTCTGCATACGATTGCAATACCTCTACGATCGCACCACCCTCACCGAGATATCCCATCAATACGTCAGCATTTCCAGCCTTAGCGTGAGCATGAGCTAAAGCCAAACCACAACTTTCAGCATATTCATAAAAATATTCATCATCCATATCACTCAGATCAACTGAAATTTTCATATCGCGTAATTGGCGTACATGGAAATGTTGATCAAGTGTTGAAGAGAAACCTAGGAAAATATCACTAGCGGCTTGCATGAGTTGCTGACCATGCACTACACGCTCACCCTCATGTATCACTTTGTCCAAAAATAACGGACTAAGAATAGAAGGATTGGCTTCTTTCATTTGTAAAATTAATGGTTCACGATCCGCATCCTGAAATAATGCAATGGCTGATCGTGTCCCCACACTTCCGACTCCGACTACCTTCAACGCTACATCAGTGCGTTGATAACGATCAAAGAGCACTTGGCGATCATATTTCAAAGATTCACGATATTGTTTGAAGAATATATCTACATCTTTGCTAAATGGTTCATCTGAATTTGGATGCCATAATAATGGCGCATCATCCACGAAATGGCGGAATCCTGTATCTTCATCTTTTTGCGTGAGCTTAGGCAAAACAGAATACGCATTTCTTTTCTGTGCAGAATCAAGATGCTTCGCACGCTTTTTTCTTAGCTTTCGACATTCAGTATTTTCTAACAAGGTACTGGCATCAACTTTTTCGTACCACACTTGTAATGGTGAAAGTTCCGTATTTTCCAGTAGATGCTGACGGTAGCTGTTCAGCATTGTTTTAATTGCTTTTAATCCTACTTTATCTGCTAGATCAATATCACGTACAGCAATCACAAAGCTAGTGGCTAAACGTTTTAAATCCCATTCAAATGGCGCAACCAAAGTCTCATCAAAATCATTAATACCAAACAATAAGTTACGTTCTGGACTAGCAAAGCCACCAAAATTACTCAAATGACAATCGCCACAAATCTGTTGGAATAGACCAGAGTTCGACTGCTCCCAAGCTTGATCAAATAGCATCAAGGAAGGCATACCACGATAAAAGGTAAATGGTGAAACGCTCATACGTTTTGCACGAATTGGTTTAAGCAATTCTAAACGTCCTTGATTGCTCCAATCATAAATCGTGAGTGCTGTTGTTCCCTTTGGGCGTTCAGATAATTGTGATAGTTGTTCGCGTGGAATTTTTTTCCGTTGAGCTTTACCTAATTTAAAGCCTTCGCTTTTATTGAGTAATCTTCCCTGATAACTATGACGTGTCAAGTCAATCGTTTCATCATTCCAAAGTTGTTTTGGTAATTTAATTTGTGGTGTTTTTGGCATTATCCCCTCATCATTTTTTTAAATAAAATTTTATATTCTTATAATCTTGATACCAGCTTAATTCAATGTTTTTATTCAATATCATCTTTATCAAAAATAAAAAAATAGACGTCATTACAACGTCTATTTTTAAACAACTAAATTCAGAAACTTAAATCGACCAGTCTTGAATGTCCCAATCCTGTTCTTTTGCCAATTTTTCTAAGCGGTCATCAGGATTTACCGCAATTGCATGAGTTGCATACTCAAGTAAGAACCGATCATTAATCGAATCAGAATATGCCCATGACTCAGCTACTGTTCGTCCAGCCAACCACTGATCCAAACGTGCAAGCTTGCCTTTTTGATAACAAGCAATTCCCGTCACTTTACCGGTATATCTCCCGTCTACAACCTCAGCATTTGTCGCAATAATTTCAGTAATACCAAATTCACGAAAAATCGGTGCAGTAATAAAATCACTTGTCGCAGTTATCCCGACAATCGCATGTCCTAAATCTTGATGTTTTTTGATTGCATCAAAACCTTTAGGGCGCATTTTAGGACGAATAACTTTCTGCATAAACAACTGATGTAACTCAGTTAAATAAGTATTGTCATGCTGAGTTAAAAATTGGAATACAAATTCATTGTAGGCAATCGGATCAAGTTGCCCAGCTTTATAATCTTCATAGAATTTGTCATTCATTTGACGATGATGAACTGGATCTACCAAACCTTCATTGACCAAAAATTCACCCCAAGAATGGTCAGAGTCAGTATTTAACAGGGTATGATCTAAATCAAACAAAGCCAATTGCATAGAATTTCTCGTTTAAACTGAAAATTAAGAAAAAAAATGTAAATCTATCTCCGCTAGTCGATAGAAATTCGTTAAGATCATAGCAATTTTAAACATTTTACTTTGACCTTTTTCGAGTTGGACGTGAAGAGTGACTGTCCCCGAGATCAAAGTCAACGATATAGACAAAATTTAGGTAGCCAAATGATCGACTCAGAAGGTTTCCGACCCAACGTCGGGATCATTTTGGCAAACGATGACGGACAAGTCTTATGGGCAAAGCGCATTGGTCACAATGCTTGGCAATTTCCACAAGGAGGTATCCAGTTTGGAGAAACCCCTGAACAGGCACTTTATCGTGAACTGAGAGAAGAAGTCGGCTTATTGCCCGAACACGTCCAGATTATAGCGCAAACTAAAGGTTGGCTGCGTTATCGTTTGCCACATCGGTACATTCGGTCAGATTCAGATCCCGTATGTATTGGACAAAAACAAAAGTGGTTTTTACTGAAGTTAACGGCATCGCCGCATCATATTCAGTTAAACCTATCCGACCCACCCGAATTTGATGAATGGCAATGGGTGAGTTATTGGTATCCATTAGGTCAAGTGGTGAATTTCAAACGTGATGTTTACCGTAAAGCCATGATGGAGTTGTGTTTACAACTACCACAACGCTAAACATCAATAAATCATCACTTTAAGCAATGATTTTTGACTAGAGAGCTGTTATAACTAGGTTCATAACGATTTATAAATTGGAGTAAACATCCATGTCAAACATGCAACTCGACACGCTTAGACGCATTGTGCAAGAAATCAATGCGTCCGTCAGTTTGCATGACTCCTTGGACATTATGGTCAACCATGTGGCTGAGGCGATGCATGTAGATGTTTGCTCGATTTACCTATTGGATGAACGTAATAAACGCTATGTGTTGATGGCTTCAAAAGGTCTTAAACCTGAAGCAGTTGGACATGTCTCATTAAATATTGGTGAGGGTCTGGTCGGCTTAGTTGGACAACGCGAAGAAATCGTTAACCTTGACAATGCTCCTAAGCATGACCGATTTGCTTATTTACCTGAAACAGGTGAAGAGCTATTTAACTCATTCCTTGGCGTACCAGTCATGTATCGCCGTAAGGTTATGGGCGTTTTAGTTGTTCAAAATAAAGAACCTCAAGACTTTAGTGAAGCAGCGGAATCATTCCTCGTGACGCTTTGTGCTCAGCTTTCTGGTGTAATTGCACATGCACATGCCGTTGGTAATATTGATGTTTTCCGTAAGCCTACCAGTGGCTCAACATACAAAACGTTCCAAGGTGTTTCAGGTGCAGGCGGTGTCGCGCTCGGACGTGCAATTGTGCTCTATCCTCCTGCTGATCTTACGGTAATTCCAGATCGAGAAGCAGAAGATATTAGTGAGGAGCTTGAACTTCTTGATCAAGCGATTGCCTCTGTACGTAAGGAAATTCAATCCTTAGATGAAAAAATGCAAGACTCACTCATGTCTGAAGAACGTGCTTTATTTAGTGTGTTCTTGAGAATGTTGGATGAAAATGCATTACCAAGTGAAATTAAAGACCACATTCGAGCTGGAAGTTGGGCACAAGGTGCTGTCCGTAAAGTTATTGATAAACATATTGCGTTGTTTGCGCAAATGGAAGATGACTATCTGCGTGAACGTGTTTCAGATTTAAAAGACTTAGGTCGTCGAATTTTGGCATGTTTGCAAGAAGCCGATTCGAGTCATCGAGAGCTGAGCCCTGACAGCATCCTAATTGGTGAAGAAATCAGTACGGCTGCTCTGGTTGAATTACCTGTTGATAATATTGCGGCAATCGTTACTTCTGAAGGTGCTGCCAATTCACATATGGTGATCGTGGCTCGCGCCCTTGGTATTCCAACAGTTGTTGGTGTCACTGAATTACCAATCACCACACTTGATGACATTGAAATGATCGTCGATGCTTATCAAGGTCGAGTCTTCGTTAATCCGCCACGTCGATTGCGCCAACGATATAAAGAAGTCCAAAAAGAAGAAGAACAAATTGCGAAAGACTTAAAGCAATATGAAACCAAGGATGCAATTACCCCTGATGGTGTATCAATTCCTCTATTCGTCAACACAGGTTTGATGATTGATGTTGTACGTGGTGTGCAACGTGGTGCAAAAGGTGTCGGACTATACCGTAGTGAAATTCCTTTTATGCTTCGTGAGCGCTTTCCAGGTGAAGAAGAACAACGTGCTATCTATCGTCAACAGCTAAGCCACTTTGCAAATAAGCCAGTGATTATGCGTACCCTCGATATTGGTGCGGATAAAGACTTGCCTTATTTCAGCATTGAAGAAGAAAACTCGGCTTTAGGTTGGCGTGGTTTGCGTTTTACCTTAGACCATCCTGAGATTTTCTCTGCACAGATTCGCGCGATGTTAAAAGCGAGTATTGGTCTAAATAACTTACATATTTTATTACCGATGGTGACAAGCGTCAGTGAAGTTGAGGAAGTTCTTTATTTATTGGAACGTGATTGGATTGCGGTTCAAGAAGAAGAACAAGTTAAAATCACTCGACCAAAAATCGGAATTATGGTCGAAGTACCTAGTGTCCTCTTTCAAATCAGTGAATTTGCCGAGCTAGTTGATTTCTTCTCTGTCGGTTCTAACGATTTGACCCAGTACTTACTTGCAGTCGATCGAAACAACCCTCATGTTGCAAACGTTTATTCGCATTTTCATCCATCAGTTTTGCGTGCATTAAGTCGTTTAGTTGAAGACTGCCACATCCATCAAAAACCCGTCAGTGTGTGCGGCGAAATGGCAGGTGATCCTTTATCTGCGATTTTATTGATGGCGATGGGCTTTAATACGCTTTCAATGAGTTCAAGTAATATCTTGCGTGTTCGAAAAGCAATTTGTCATGTTCCAATGAGCGATGCCAAACAACTTTTGGATGAAGTACTGAAAATGAATAACCCACTGATTGTAAAAAGTTGGTTAGAACATTATTTCAGAACACATGGTTTAGCTGACATGGTGAAATCAAATCGTATGTTGAATGCTTAAATCAATACACAAAAAACAAAAAGGATGATCTGATTGGATCATCCTTTTTCTTTGAAAGAATAAAATAGTTAAACGCTTCAAAACATATCCCTATGTTCCTATTCAGAAGATTCACTATTATTGGCGATCACGTAAAAGTACTTGTTGTTTACCTGCACCCAAGCTTACGCGTGGAAACTGTCGATCATAATCAATCATAATTATATCTTTAGTCACTGGATTAGCTGCGTCAGCTTCCCAAGTAACATAATAAGTGAGCTCTGTATTGTCCTTCACAGCGGGTTGAATATGCTCACGATGCTTCTGAGGAATAGCAAATTCAACCGTAAACGGAATCTGCGAAACCTGAACCTTTTTTTCTTGAATCAAAGTGGCAGGTGCATCAGCCATACGTTTTTCTAAAGCATACAAACACACTGTACCTTGTTGTTGTGGGACTTGATATGAACTATTCCCAACAAACTCAACTGAGAGTAAATTTGAATTGCTTGCTTCCCGCTCCTGACTTTGAGGAGATGAAACACATCCCGTTAGAATAGTTATTGTTAAACCAACACCCAACGCAACTTTCTTCATTTGCTATTCCCAATCATTTCATTTATCCGAAAATAACATAAAATTTTGCCAAATCCCGTTTGCTTACAGACCATCAACAGAGTCTAAGAAACTCGATGCATTGAGCACAATTTACAGAACTACTACATGAAAATTGTTATGCATTGATGGATTTAAAGCGATTTATAATTATGAACTTTAGATAAACTATATTTACTCTCCCTAAAAAACAGAAATTGTAAATATATATTTTTAAATGATTTTTATAAAAAAATAACAAATATCATCTCTACACTTCGGCATTTCAAGTTTAAGATTTAATCAGCTTCAATCGAATAAAGCATTTAAGACATCAACTTTAATCCATTGGAAAAAAAGGTTTCACAAACCTAGAGTAAAAGTACAAAGAGTGTGAATTGATTCATATGCAATCAAATTTAGGCATCACCCAGATCGATACCCAATTTGTGTAATGGATCATTAAAGCATTCATCATTTTGAACGGTAAATAGTAAAAGTGACTTCGCTCACAGGTCACTTTGCTGGAGAAAGATCATGAGCCAAGACAATAAAGTACAATCAAATACAACGACTTCAGGACAATGTCCTGTCATTCATGGTGGCAATACCGAGGTTCATGGTGGGCCAATGGCATGGTGGCCAAATGCACTAAACCTCGATATTTTGCATCAACATGATAAGAAAACTGATCCCATGGATCCTGATTTCGATTACGCAAAAGCATTTTCTGAACTTGATCTAGAAGCCGTTAAACAAGACTTACGTGAATTGATTAATACCAGTCAAGACTGGTGGCCAGCCGATTGGGGCAGTTATGTTGGCATGATGGTTCGTACCGCTTGGCATCTTGCAGGTAGCTATCGTAAACAGGATGGTCGCGGTGGAGCGAACACAGGTAATCAACGTTTTGCTCCTCTTAATAGCTGGCCAGACAATGTCAACACAGATAAAGGTCGCCGTTTGCTTTGGCCAATTAAACGTAAATATGGCAACAAAATCTCATGGGGCGATTTAATCGTACTAGCTGGTACAGTAGCTTATGAAGTTGCTGGGTTGAAAACTTTTGGTTTTGCTGGTGGTCGCGTCGACATTTGGGCACCTGAAAAAGACGTGTACTGGGGAAGCGAGAAAAAATGGTTGGATGCAACCAAAAATCGTTATGAAAATGATCAAGATCGTACTTCATTAGAGAATCCACTTGCAGCTGTACAAATGGGTTTAATTTACGTAAATCCTGAAGGTGTTGATGGTGTACCTGATCCACTGAAAACAGCTCAAGATATGCGCACCACATTTGACCGTATGGGAATGGATGATGAAGAAACAGTCGCATTAACAGCTGGTGGTCATACTGTTGGTAAAGCACACGGTAATGGTAAAGCAGAAAATCTAGGTGCTGATGTTGAAGGCGCTGATGTCGAGTTCCAAGGTTTAGGTTGGCACAACTCTGAAGGTACGGGTAATGGTGCAAATACCATGGTCAGTGGAATCGAAGGCGCTTGGACAACACATCCAACCAAATGGGACAATGAATTCTTCTATTTATTATTTACCTATGATTGGGAACTGCGTAAAAGCCCTGCAGGTGCTCATCAATGGGAACCGATTAATATTAAAGAAGAAGATAAACCTGTTGATGCCCACAATCCGAATATTCGCCGAAACCCGATCATGACTGATGCCGATATGGCACTCAAAATTGATCCAGAATATCGTAAAATTTCTGAACGTTTCTATCGCGATCCAGCTTATTTGGCTGAAGTATTCTCTCGTGCATGGTTTAAGTTAACCCACCGTGATATGGGGCCAAAAAGCCGTTATTTAGGACCAGATGTTCCACAAGAAGATTTGATTTGGCAAGATCCTATCCCAACAGTGGATTACACTTTGACAGATAGTGAAATTGCAGAACTTAAAGCGAAGTTACTGGCAAGTGGGCTCTCTGCTTCTGATCTTATTACAACGGCATGGGACAGCGCGCGCACCTATCGTGGTTCGGACTTCCGTGGTGGTGCAAATGGTGCACGTATCCGTTTAGCTCCACAGAAAGATTGGGTAGCTAACGAACCAGAACGTTTACAAAGAGTCCTTTCAGTTTTAGAGTCAATTCAAGCGAGTTTGGCTAAAAAAGTGAGCCTTGCAGATCTGATCATACTTGGTGGTACTGCTGCGGTCGAACAAGCCGCTCATAAAGCAGGTGTCAACATCACTGTACCATTCGCTGCAGGTCGTGGCGATGCGACAGCTGAACAAACTGATGTTTACTCTTTTGAGCCATTAGAACCATTGCATGATGGTTTCCGTAATTGGCAGAAACAACACTATGATGTAACGCCTGAAGAGTTGTTGTTAGATCAGGCTCAACTCTTAGGTTTAACAGCACCTGAAATGACCGTATTGATCGGTGGTATGCGTGTGTTAGGTGCAAATTATGGCGATAATCCTCAAGGTGTATTGACCGATCGAGTAGGTGTTCTGAGCAATGACTTTTTTGTGAATTTGACAGACATGAAGTACAACTGGAAGCCAACTGGTCGAAATAGTTACAACATCGTTGAACGTGACACAGGTACAGTTAAATGGACTGCAAGTCGTGTTGATTTAGTCTTCGGTTCGAACTCGATTTTACGTGCTTATTCTGAAGTCTACGCTCAAGATGACAATAAAGAAAAGTTCGTTAAAGACTTTGTGAAAGCCTGGGTAAAAGTGATGAATGCAGATCGATTTGATCTTGCCTAAATCCTCTTAAAATGAAGAAATGAAGAAATGAAGAACCTTTTATGGTTCTTCATTTTTTTATGCTGGATTTTGAACTATGATCACAACAATGAATCAGGAAAATAATAACAATGACTACTTCACTCGATCATATAATCCAAACCAATAGCATCATCTTGTTTGATGCTCATTGTGTATTATGCTCTGCATGGGCAGATTTCATGGTGAAAAATGATCCTCAACTTCAATTCAAGTTAGCATCAGTTCAGTCACCAATAGGTCAACGTATTTTAACGATATATCAACTTCCTACTGATCATTTTGAAACAATGGTATTAGTAGAGCGTGGAAAACTATATACAGAATCAACTGCTTTTATCAGAATCATTAAGCACTTATCTTTTCCATATTCAACACTTCAGTACACTCAGTTTATTCCCAAAGTGATCCGAGATTTTGGATACCGACGAATTGCGCTCAACCGTTATCGTCTTTTTGGCAAGACTGAACAATGCTACAGAATGACACCTGAAATCGCGGCGCATTTTTTAACTGATGATATGGTCTCATGAATAAATTAATCCAAACCCATCAACGCATTTTGAAATTCAGTCAATGGATGATTGCCTTGCTATGGATTTATCAGGGTTTATTTCCAAAATTGATTTTTAAAGTAGAGGATGAACAATATATTTGGCAATACATGGGCTTAGCTTCAGAGCACATCTTCTGGATCATTTCACTTTCAGGGATCGCTGAAATTATCTTCGGTTTTATGTTTTTATTGTTTACGCAGCGATATTTACATTGGCTAAATATTATAAGTTTGATTGGGTTATTTTTTTTCGTTTTATTGATCTACCCAAACCGAATTTACCAAGCATTTAATCCTGTCGTCATGAATCTCGGATTGATTAGCCTTTCAATTATTGCATTGTGGTGTATTGATGTCCTCAAACAGATCAAGCACGAATAAAATGTCCTTCTCTTATACAATAAAATGGATTCACCAATTTTGACGAGGACTTCATTGCTTGTTGCAACTCATGTTCAGGTGCATCACGATCTTCATCGGTGAGCTGGAAAGTTCGATAGTGAATCGCCAAAGATCGGTGGGCATGTAGATCTAAATGTGCATGAAAAGCATCTTGTGGATTCATATGAACAAAACGCATCAATTGACGTGGTTCGTAAGCCCCTATTGGTAATAGAGCTACACGGGCATCACCATAACGCTCATGAATCTTTTTAAAATGCGGAGAATATCCCGTATCACCAGCAAAGAAACAATGTCCTGTTTTTGCCAATAATGAAAAACCACCCCATAAGGCCCGATTTTGATCACGCACGCCACGACCAGAGGCATGCTGTGCAGGTGTATAAGCAATTTTTAATTCATCATGAAACGGAATCTCTTGCCACCAATCCATCTCAATAACATGAAAGTGTTTAGGCAAATAATATCCATTACCAAGCCCAGTATAGATCGGCATCGCAAATTTTTGATGTAACCACTCTAAACTGGCTAAATCCATATGGTCATAATGGTTATGACTTAACAACACACCATGAATCCAAGGCAAGTGTTCCAAAGCAATACCTGCAGGGCAAACACGTTGCGGACCACGACCCTGCTGAGGACTCACATACTCACACCAAACGGGATCCGTCAGGAAATTGTAACGACCGATTTGGATCAATACCGTTGCATGCCCTACGAACCAAATTTTCCAGTCATTTAAATCAGCATGTGGTCGATTTTGAGGTAACTCAAGCATCTGATTTCGTAGATTTTGCTCGTGATGTCGATCAACGTTCCACGTATATGACTTCCGTGTTGCAAGCCATTTAAACAAGCGTGTTCGATCAAATGGTGGATCACGTTTTTCAATATTATAAAAACGATCAAAACCACAATGGTCAGAAGCCTCATGAGGAAATGGTGGTTTCCCAAAAGTATGGCTCAAGCAAGATTGGGTCGGCAATTGGTAAGTTAATGTCGGCTTATCTTTCATGTACTTCTTCTATAGTGGAATTTAATCATCTCAAGCAGCGATGGTGATCTATTTATCAGATAAATAGCTTTCTACTTTAACGTTTTCCATCTCACGTGAATGTATCAATTTTGAGAAGTTTGAATGCATTTCAATTCATGCACTTTAGTCCTCGTAGAACCCATTTAGTTATGCTGATTTTCACCTAATGAGTCAACATAAATTTATATAAAGGTTCAATTTTTTATCATGATCAGATTAAGTCACAATTTTAGGTTTTTAATACATTTTTTCTATCTCAAAACTGAGCACATCGGTCATAAAAACAGCTATGATATAGTCTTACGCCAGTTTCACCCATTATCAATCTTTCTAAAACTAGAATAAGGCACACTTGGATTCGTCTTATGGAATTACGACATTTACGTTACTTCATCACCGTTGCCGAAGAGCTAAGTTTTAGTAAAGCAGCAATTAAGCTTCATACAGCACAGCCCTCTTTAAGCCAACAAATCAAGGATTTAGAGGATGAGATTGGTGTTCAATTATTTCATAGAACCAAACGAAAAGTAGAATTGACAGATGAAGGTCACGTTTTTCTAGAGCAGGCACGCTTAACGATCACTCAAGCAGATAAAGCAATGACAATGGCGCGACAAGTTGCTGCTGCAAAAGTTCAATGTCTTAGAATTGGATTCGTTCCTTCAGCAGAAATCCGTATTTTTCCTTATATTTTGCCACGTTTACGCGTGAAAATTCCAAAACTACAAATTTGTACACTCAATCTAAAAGAAACTGACCAAATTACTGATTTAAAAAAAGGTGATTTAGACATTATTTTTATTAATCAAGATTTTCAAAATGATACTTTTGCCAGTCAGTTAGTTTTGAAAGAGCCTCTTGTATTTATGCTCCCGAAACAACATCCTTTTGCTAAATTTGAAGAAATTAAACTTGAGCAATTAAAAGAGTTAGAGTTAACAATCCTCTCTAATAAGCTGTCACAGCCTTTATCGAAAACGATTTTGCAATATATTGAATTTAATAAGATTCAGTTCAAAACCATCCATGAAACCAATCATATAGTGGATTGCATTCAAGCGGTAAACTCGGGTGTGAGCTGTGCAATTCTGCCATCCTACATGGAAGCCCTAGCGACTGATGAAGTCATTGTAAAACCCTTAGCCAAGCCATTGCCCAGTTTGGATGTATTTATGGCGTTTAATAAAAATCCCCCCAATCAAGCGACCGAACAATTTTTGGAAGAGATTAGACAAGTATTTGCACTTGATCAATTTGCACTTTATGCAAGCTGAAAAAAAAGCCGAATTGTCGGCTTTTTGATGTTTGGACTTAAGCATTACTAAAGAATTCAGCAAACTTCTGATAACTTGGGCGCTGACTAACATTCTGTAAATATCGTTCAATCGCAGGATGCGACTGTACTTCACCCATTTTCAACTGCCAAAATAACATTGCTGCAACTAACACATCAGCAGCGGTGAATTGTTCTCCACATAAAAAAGGAGCTGCTTCATTCAATCCAACCACAAAAGCATGATAAGCATCTTGGTAGTCACCATAACCAATCGAAGATTTCTGCTCAGATGTAACCTCATTTATACCCAACATTCGATCTGTCGCTGCCGCTTCCCATGGCCCTGAGATAAAGAACAACCAACGATAATATAAACCTCGTTTGGGATCGTTGAGTGCAGGTGCTAGTCCTTTATCGATAAATTTATCAGCTAAATAAGCACATATTGCACCCAATTCATAAATAACAATGTCACCATCAACCAGAACAGGTACTTTACCAAAAGGATTCATCTGCAAATATTCTGGTGTTTTCATTTCAGTTTTAAATGCAACCTCTATACGCTCACATTCAATTTCGAGTTCTAGTAGTAGCCAATCCACGACCACACCGCGTGAAAAACTATTGGTATAAAGTTTAAGTGCCATTTTTGTATTTCCTTGTTTATTGGTTTTATTTAAATTTAATCGCTTTGATTGTCAGTTTTTGTCAGTAGTCGATTCACAGACTTCTTGAACCCACCATTGTTGAAATAATTGCTGTTTGAATTGTGGATAATGAACTTGGGTCAAACTTAACTCACGTATTCTATCGATACGAAAGTGTCTAAACCCTTCGCGTAACTCACACCATGCTGCTAACACAATACGATCATTAAAATATCCTAAAGCAAAAGGCCAAAGCATTCTTGTACTTATTCGTTGTTGCTCATCTGCATAATCCACGAGGATTTTTACTTGTTGGCGGATAGCTAAACGCACTTGCTCAACGAGCATTTCATCGACAGGCAACCATGTATTAATCGACCTTAAGGTCGTCTGCTCTAGCAAATGCTGACAGTGCTGAGGTAAAACTGCATTCAGTTTAGCTAACAAGGAGGTTGATGCCGCTTTCAGTGCTTGATCAGGAATGTCTTTTAACCAATTCAACGCAAGAAAAATTGCTTCAATTTCAGTTTCATTTAAAGTCATTGGCGGCAAAAGAAAATCTTCTTTTAGCTGAAATCCCAGTCCTGCCGAAGCATCAATACTGACGCCTTGCTCACGTAGTGTTTCAATATCTCGATATAAAGTGCGTTGGCTAACCTCAAGACGTTCGGCTAGCGCCTGTGCAGTAACAGGATAACGGTATTCTCTAAGCAGTTGTAATAAATGAAGTAAACGAATGGAACGACTCATACTTTCCCTATTTTTATTATTTAAGATAGGGATTGATCAATCCCTATCTATGTCGTCTCAAATGATTTTTGTTGTTTAACTTTCAGTTAAAGCAAACTCAGCTAGGTAATTGCGCAAATACTGATGCAACTCCGCCACATCATTTGCAATCGTCAAAGGTTGATACTGTACTAATGTTTCAACAGTATGCACTCCATAACTCACTCCAATTCGAGGCATGCCAATATTTTGAGCCATCTCAAGATCATAACTGGTATCACCTACCATAATTGCAGATTCAGCAGCCACATCCATTTCCGTGAGTATTTCCTGCAACATCAGCGGATCTGGTTTTGACTTAGTTTCACTAGCTGCGCGGGTAATATCAAAAATGTGATGGCTATTGGTTTGGCTCAAAACTCGATCTAAACCTTTACGACTTTTACCAGTCGCCACGGCAAGTTTTAAACCTTGCTGTTTTAACTCTAGCAAAAGTTCAGCAACACCCGTAAACCAAGCATCACCTTTTGAGTTGGCAACATAATGATCTGCATAGCATTGCAAAATATCTTGCTGTAAATGCGGTACCTGTGGAAATAAAATTTGCATGACTTCAGGTAAGCCTAAACCAATAATACTTTTTGCAGCATCATCGGTAAGCGGTTGTTCAAACTGCTGTGCTGCGTATTGCAGACTTGCCACGATTTGCCCAACCGAGTCAAACAACGTCCCATCCCAATCAAAAATGACTAATTCAACATTCTGACTCATTTTTGCTTTCTCAACTCATTAATCACCTGTTGCATATCTTCAGGCATTGGTGCTTCGATGGTTGGGTAGTTCGGAATATCTAAGCGCATTGCATGCAAGCATAAACGACGTGCTTCAGGACCTGTATAAGCTGTATTGTGACCATACTTATCATCCCCAATCAAAGGATGCCCGATACTTAGACCATGTACACGAATTTGATGCGTACGACCTGATAAAGGTGAAGCGTGGACTAATGTTGCGGCTTTAAATCGCTCAATCACCTTCCATTCTGTCTTACTAGGTTTACCTTCTTTAGTGACACGGACACGTCGCTCACCATTCGCAAGTTCATAACGAAGTAAAGGTGCATCAATCAATTGTTGATCCAAACTCACTTGCCCTTTGACAATTGCTGCATAGGTCTTCTTAATCTTATGCTCACGCAATAAGTCCTGAAGTAACTTGAGGGTACTTCGCTTCTTACTAATCATCACTAGACCGGAGGTATCACGGTCAATACGATGAATCAATTCTAAATATTTTTTGCCTGTCGCAGCACGCATGGCTTCAATCAAGCCATATGCAACCCCGCTACCACCATGAACTGCAATACCAGATGGTTTATTCACCACTAATAAGCCTTCATCTTCGTAAACCACTCGACCGAGTAAACTTTGCGCTACACCATCACTCACAGGTGCATCGATTTCATCTTTTTGTTCATAACGAATCGGCGCAACTCGAATTTGGTCACCAATACTCAGTCGTGTTTCTGCTTTTATTCTTTTTTTGTTGACACGAACCTGTCCTTCACGAATCAAACGATAGATTCGACTTTTAGGAACACCTTTTAATCGGGTAAATAAAAAATTATCGATTCGCTGCCCTTCTTGATGCTCATCCACGTCAAACCAAGTGACACTTTGCCATTGTTGTGTAGAATTCATACGTTCGATTCATCCAAGATTTGCTAAATACGATTAAAAAATGATCATTTAGCTAAGTTATTTCACAAGAAACCTAAACTTAGCCCATAGGCAGATGCCGCAAGGTTTGATATATTCAGCGCACGGATACCACCGTAAGTGAGCATCAAATCAGAAATTTTATTTAGATAAAATTTTAAATCGATGAGATCTTCACCAACAACTCGGATAGGTCCTAAAGAATTATGCCGACGCCGAAGGCTTATTATATCGGCAAAATGACAAACTGTTGCGTTTAATTGTGCATCAGCACATGCAGTTTGCTCAGAAAAAATATGTCGCCAGCAATTTGTTGGTTATTAAACGTAAACTGATCCACATCAGACAATTTGCTCCCTGATGTCGCATTCAGGCTAAAGCGTTGATGCATTGGAACTGCTAAGCAGTGATACGATGATCATTCCGTATCAAGACTTCCAGATGGATCGACTTCAATGCTTAATGACAGTGAAAGTCACCATCCAATGCACCGCTCACCCGCCAGTGAAGCGTACAGGAAACTTTGATTATGTCGGGGTCTTACCATATTTCTCAGATGCAAGACAGAGATGAAATATCAATAGACCAAAGATAGAAGCAGTATTGCCAACATCGAAACAACCGTATCAAAGCCCAAACTGGAAATTTACAGTCAGTGGTTTCAGAGCTTCGCAAATAAAAGTAGCCTCTGAGTCTTGATCGCGTCAATTTGATGTTTGCTCAAAAGTATTGAGCTTGTTGTTTGTGTGCATCACTATTAGGTGTCACACCCATGAAACGTATGTTGATTAATGCAACCCACGCCGAAGAAGTTCGCGTTGCACTTATCACTGGTAATCGCCTTTACGATTTCGATTTAGAAAACCGTACTCGTGAACAAAAAAAATCAAACATCTACAAAGGTCACGTCACTCGCGTTGAACCATCTTTAGAAGCGGTTTTCGTCGAGTATGGTGCTCAGCGTCAAGGTTTCCTTTCAATGCGAGAGATTGCAAACTCGTATTTCAAAGCAGATCCTCGTCAAACTTCTAACATTCGTGAACTAATCACCGAAGGTACTGAACTACTCGTTCAAGTTGAGAAAGAAGAGCGTGGCAACAAAGGTGCTGCCCTCTCTACCTTTATTTCTCTTGCAGGTCGTTATTTAGTTCTTATGCCAAACAACCCGAAAGGTGGTGGTATCAGCCGTCAAATTTCAGGTTCTGTGCGTGAAGAGCTAAAAGAAATTTTATCTTCTCTAAATGTACCTCGTGGCATGAGCGTGATTGTTCGTACCGCAGGTATCGGTCGCACCCAAGAAGAACTTCAACTGGATTTACAACATTTGTTGGATCTTTGGGCTCAAATTCAAAGCTCTGCAAGTTCAGGTCCATCACCAATGCTTGTTCATCAAGAAGCGGGTGTAGTGACGCGTGCTATTCGTGATTACTTACGTGATGACGTTGCAGAAATCTTGATTGATAGCGAGCAGGCATATAACGAAGCGTATAACTTTGTTAAAGCAGTAATGCCACGTCAGCTTGATAAGTTAAAAACTTATACCTTGAATGAGCCTTTATTTGCTCACTTCGGGATTGAAAGTCAAATCCAAACCGCTTATGAACGTGAAGTAAAACTTCCTTCAGGTGGTTCAATTGTGATTGATCAAACTGAAGCTTTAGTTTCAATTGATATTAACTCAGCGAAATCAACGCGTGGTCACGATGTTGAAGAAACTGCATTAAATACCAATTTAGAAGCAGCTGAAGAAATTGCGCGTCAACTTCGCTTACGTGATATTGGCGGTTTAGTTGTGATCGATTTCATCGACATGACCAAAGATCGCAACCAACGTATGGTTGAAGCGAAATTACGTGAAGCGACACAAAGCGATCGTGCACGTATCCAGTTCGGTCAACTTTCACGTTTTGGTCTGATGGAAATGAGCCGTCAGCGCTTACGTCCTTCTTTAGAAGAAGCGACAGGTTATGTGTGCCCACGCTGTCATGGCACAGGAATGGTTCGTGACTTACGTTCACTTTCACTTTCGATTATGCGTAAAGTTGAAGAAATTGCTTTACGTGAACGCCAAGGTGAAGTTCAAGTTGAAGTACCTGTTGAAATCGCTGCGTTCTTATTGAATGAAAAGCGTCACAGCCTTGTTTATCTTGAACAAACTTCAAATGTACGTGTCACTGTGTTGCCTCACCCGCACTTGGAAACACCACATTATCAAATCCAGTTCAATCCAGATGGCTTTGCCCCATCTAGCTACGAACGTACTGAAGCAACTCGTTCAAGTGAAAAAGAACTTGGTTATGAGTCTTCGGATTGGCATTTAGAAGAAGCAGATCACAGCCATCCAGCTGCTCCTGCACAAAATGCAACAGCACCACAAAAGAAAGCCCATCAAGCTCAAACTGCACAAGCAAAACCAGCTCAAGCCACTGTACAGAAATCAGCAAGCCCTTGTGCTTGGTTAGAGAACTTATTTGTTCAAAAACAAGCTCAAACTACTGATCAATCTCGTTCTGCGCAAAATGCTGCTGCTGCCATTGAGCAAATGATCAATAACGGCGCAGTAAGTCGTGGTCAGTTTGGACAAGTGAATATCCCTGCTCCTGCTGCTGTAGAAACACCTGCCCCTGCAAGTAATAACGCTTATATTTCACAAGCACCAGCAAAACAAGAAGCACGTGAAACATTTGAAAAAGACGAAAAATCTCATCGTCCTAATCAAAACCAGAAGAAGCGCAAACATAAAGAACAACGTGAGCAACACTCACATGCACATGAACCACAAAACCAAGTGCATGAAGAAGTGACTCAAGTTTCACGTCATGAACAACGCCAAGAGCAACGCGAACAAAAACGTCAGCAAAAGCGTCATCAACCTCAAGAAGCTCAGCAGCAACATCAAGAGACTGCAGTGAATGAGTCTGCGCCTTTGCCACGTCGTGATCGCAACAATCAACAGCGTCCGAACCGACCAAACCGTCATCGTGACCAAAGTGTTTTAAATGAAACTCCAGTAGTCACAGCTGAAGCGGCAGTTAATCCACAACAAGTAAAAGTGGACGTTGTTGATGCACCACGTGCGGAAGCGATGAACACGGCATTGATCGTAAATATTGATCAAGGTCAAAGTGAAATCGTTGCAATTAATGTAGAAAAAGCACCGTTAGATGTGCCTCACACTGAGTCTGTAAAAGCTGTAATTGCGACAGCAGAAACAGTTGAGCCAACTCAAGCGACACAGCCAGAAGTTGAAGAAACTGCTGTTGTTGAGCCATCAACTCAAGTAGCGCCTGTAAAACGTGCAAGTAACGATCCTCGTTCACGTCGCCGTTCGCATCAAGGTGGCGGGCATACTAATCAAAAGCCAGCACCTAAAATTGCGCACTCGCAGATACCAACCTTAGGGCAATATACTCTTGGTGGTCTGATTCGCCATATCTATGGTGAAGATTGCACAATTTTGATTGAACAATTTGGTTTAGTCACAACGTTCAACCGTGCATTACAAAAGTTCGCTGAACAATACGCAAGTAGTATTGCAGTAGAGACTGTTGTGGTTGAAGAAAAGCGTCCTGTTACACGTGATGCTGTTCTTCCTTCACAGAAGCCAACTCAGGAAGCAGAACCTGCACCAGTGTTACCTTTAACACCACCTGAAGCTCCTGTGACTCGCGTTGCAAATGACCCTCGTGAACGCCGTCGCCTTGCCAAACTTGCTGCGGAACAAGCGAAAGAAGCACATATTGCAGCGAACGCTTCAGTAGCTCAACCAGCAACTACCGCAGAGACGCCAGTTGAAGCGAAAGAAGCTGAACCAGCAACTTCTACTTCAGAGCCAGTTGATGGAATTCCTGAGCAGCAACCTCTCGAGCTCACAACGGCAACAGAAGTGCAAGATGCTCAAGAAACTGCTGCAGAAGTAATTGAAGAAGCACAAACCACTGTTCTTCAACAAGAAGCAACTGAAACAGAAACCGTTGAAGTCGCTGTAGCCGAAGAAAAAGTAGAGACTGTTGTTGAAGGTGATGAGACTGAAGCGGAAGATGAAGCTGCGAAACTAGAGAAAGATAAATCTAGTCGCCCTCGTCGCCCTCGTGGTCGTCCACCGAAAAAAGCAACTGCTGGCAATGAATAATTTGCTAAATTGCACACAATAAGCACAAGCCTAGTCATTTCGATGACTAGGCTTTTTTGTTATTTTGTCAGATTAGGTTGATTGCTCTAGGAACTTCCCATTAAAAAACAGCATTAACAACAATGATGTTAATGGTTGTGTTCCAACAGATAGCCATTTTTTGGATTGATCGAAAAATAAACAGGATTGATATGAGCCAAACTACACAGACCGATATTATTACCCTTAGTGATGTCGCAACTCGCCTTCCCAACTTCATCACAAAAGTACCTCATATCCTCAATGGTCTTAAACAGGCTTATTTGCGGACGCCTACTTCCCCAGCAGGCTTAGGAATTGCCTTTGAAAAAGCAGTTAAGCGTAATCCGCAAGGAATCGCCCTGTTATTTGAAGATCAACGTTATAGCTACAGTGCTTTAAACGAATGGGCAAACCAAATTGCACATTACTACTTGTCGCTTGGGGCAAAAAAAGGTGATGTAATTGCAGTGATGGTTGAAAACCGTCCTGAATTAATTGCCACTATTGTTGCTTTAGCTAAAATTGGCGTAACGATTGCACTTGTAAATACATCACAGGTCGGCAAAGTTCTTGCACACAGTATTAACTTAGTTAATCCTATCGCGGTGATTGCTGGTGAAGAAGTACGAGCTGCGATAGATGAAATTCGCCAAGATTTAACTGTTGCTCAAGATCGTTTCCATTGGTTTGCAGATCAAGAAACTCGTCAAAATGCAGGCGTAGCACCTAAAGGCTATGTCAATCTTGCTCAACAAATTGATCAATTCCCTAAATTCAATCCATCAACCACACACACTGTGACAGGTAAAGATGGATTATTCTATATCTATACATCTGGTACGACAGGCTTGCCTAAAGCAGTAATCTTCACGCATAGCCGTTGGACACTTGCTTATGGTACATACGGTCATATTCTAAATTTAGGTAAAGATGACGTAATGTATGTCACTTTACCACTCTATCATGCAACTGGCGTCGTCGTATGCTGGTGTGGTGTGATTGCTGGTAGCGCAACTCTAGCTGTACGTCGTAAATACTCGACGAGTGCATTCTGGAAAGATGTTCAGAAATTTAATGCGTCAGCGATCGGTTATGTCGGTGAATTATGTCGTTACCTCATGGATGCACCAGTTACAGAACTTGACCGTGCTCACCGTGTTACCAAAATGATTGGTAACGGTATGCGACCAAATATTTGGGGCAAATTCAAAGAGCGCTTTGGTGTTCAAGAAGTCCTTGAACTTTATGCATCAAGTGAAGGTAACGTTGGCTTCAGCAATATTTTCAACTTTGACAATACAGTTGGTTTTTCTCCTACACCATATGCAATTGTTGAATACGACAAAGAGAAAAACGAACTAGTACGTGACAGCAAAGGTTATTGCAAGAAAGTCAAAACAGGTCAAGTCGGCTTACTCGTAGGTAAGATTACTAGCCGTTCACCTTTCGATGGTTATACTGATCCTGAGAAAAACAAATCAGTTATCTTGAAAGATGTCTTTACTAAAGGTGATTCGTATTTCAACACAGGTGATTTAGTACGTGACATTGGCTTCCGTCATGCACAGTTTGTAGATCGTTTGGGTGATACTTTCCGTTGGAAAGGTGAGAACGTTTCAACGACTGAAGTTGAAAATATGGTTTCTGAATACGAAAAGATCGCTGAAGCTGTCGTTTATGGTGTAGAAATTCCAAACACCAATGGTCGTGCAGGTATGGCTGCTATCACTTTAACCGATGGCGCTGAACTGAATGATAATGACCTTACGGAAATGGTCAGTGTATTCAAGAAATGCTTACCAGCTTATGCGATTCCAGTGTTCTTACGTGTACAAGCCAAAGTTGAAACAACAGGTACCTTTAAGTATCAAAAGAATAAGCTGAAAGAAGATGCATTTGACCCAAGCAAAACAGATGAACGCTTGTTGGTTTTATTACCAGGCGCAACGAGCTACTGTGATGTAAATGCTGAAATCTTTGAGAATATTCAGGCATATCAATACCGTTTCTAGTTTATTTTTTAGCTAAACAAGAGGAAATCGTGCTTTTTATAAACAATCATGCAGATGTTTTTAAATTTCCTCTTGTGTTAGCTGAATAAGTTGCTAGAATACGCAACATCAAAACGAAGACGCACTTAGAACTGATTGGTTTTACTTGCGAAGCATGTTTAATCGCTTGCTTAGGGTCGTTAGCTCAGTTGGTAGAGCAGCGGACTTTTAATCCGTTGGTCCCGCGTTCGAGTCGCGGACGACCCACCACTTAATGTTTTGATAGTTTGTAAAATGTATTTTACAAACGCCTGTAAGAGGTTTAACTTAGAAAAATGATAGATTTTCTCTAAGCTCTAAGTAAACGTTATTTACTTACCCTCACTCAGGGTCGTTAGCTCAGTTGGTAGAGCAGCGGACTTTTAATCCGTTGGTCCCGCGTTCGAGTCGCGGACGACCCACCAAATTCTAAAAAACCTCATCATATGATGAGGTTTTTTTATGCCTATTCATGAAGTTAATATCTGTGAAGTTAGGATTTGTGATTACTTCATCTAAAATGATATCTAATCATGATCTACAACTATCTTTATGTATAAAACAGAAACCAGCTCACACCAATTTAATCAATAAAAACAAATATTTATAATTATACAACATAGTATTTTGACAAAATCTTTTATATTCCGAAAACAATTTTACATACTATTCTCGGATGAAAGGACCTATTCATGAAGAATATTCAATTGATTAGCTTGGTTGCTATAACTTCTTTAGGCTTAGTTGCATGTGGTGGTGGAAGCAGCGCTGATAATAATTCAAACAATACAGGCACGCTCAATGTCAGCCTAACCGATAACCCTGCTTGTGGAATGGATCACGTCTATGTCACTGTCAAAGAGGTAAAAGTACATAGCAGTAGTACAGCAAAAGATAGCGATGCAGGCTGGTATTCAGTAAAACTCGCTAACCCTAAAAAAATAGATTTACTTACACTGACCAATGGTGCTCTCACAACTTTAGGACAGACCCCTCTTCCAGCTGGGCGCTATACTCAAATCCGTTTAGTTCTAGATCAAAATCAAGGATCAAAATGGGCTAACTCTGTTGTTCCTACAGGAGGTACCGAGCTAGCATTGACGACACCGAGCGCGGCTCAGAGTGGCTATAAAGTCGTGGGATCATTTGATGTAAAGCCAGACACACTAGTTGACCTTGTTTTAGATTTTGATGCATGCCAATCTATTGTGAAACGTGGAAATGGTTCATACAACCTGAAACCAGTTGTCACAGCAACACCACAAGTTGTGAGTGGAACCATCAGTGGCTTCGTCAGCCCAAGCCTTGCTCAAGCAGGTGCAACCGTTTATGCACAGCAAAATGGTGAAATCATTAAAGGTACTCCTGTACCAGCAACAGGTGACTTTAAATTAATGCCACTTGTCCAAAGTAAAACTAATGGCAACTATGACATTGTTATAACAGCTCCTGGATATGCAACTGCAGTGATTAAATCAGTTCCAGTCACCGCTGAACAAACCACCACCATTTCTACTCAAGCATTACCGATTAATACAAATGTAACAACACACTATCGTGTTAGTGGAACAGCGACTCCAAGCAGCGACTTAATTAAAGTCAATGCAAAACAAACTAGTGGTGGTACAACTTATACAGTAAACACCATCAATGCGACTTTAGACACTGGTGCCTATAACTTATCCTTAAGTACAGGTGCACCTTATTTAGGTCCATATACAGGTACATTGCCAATCGTATTCACTCCTGATAATACCGTAAATGGACAATACACTATCAGTGCGACCGATACAGTAAAAGCAACGACTCAAAATGCACCTGTTACGATTTCAACGATGGATGTAAACAACATTAACTTTAATTTTTAATATTTGTGCTCCCTTTAGCGATGCTCGTTAAAGGGAGTTTTTGCTCTTATAAGAATGATTCTAAGACTGAATTTAAAAAAATATGTCCCTGCTCAGTACAAGCAATTTTACTTGTATCATCAAGCAATAATTTTTTCTGACGTAATTTACTCAATGGTGTTTGCAGGTGATTTAAATCTAAACCTGTTCTTTGCTGATAAAGCTCAGCAGCAACACCTTCATTTAAACGTAAAGCATTCATCATAAACTCAAAAGGTAGCTCATCAGCCTCGATACGTTTCATTTGTAGATGTTCGGCAGGAACTTTAGCAAGATAATCTTTTGGTAAACGCGTTTTTTGGAAACGGTATACTCCATCAGGTCTTGTGACCTTGCCATGTGCACCAGCACCAATCGCCAAATAATCACCAAATTGCCAGTAATTCAAATTATGGGCAGATGGCTTTTCTTTTCTCCATGCTGACACCTCATAATTAATAAAACCATTCGCAATTAAATATGCTTCACCCAGTTCTTGAATCTGCTCCAAAATCTCATCTTGCGGTAAAGCAGGTTGAGTTCGAAAGAAAACCGTATTCGGCTCAATCGTAAGTTGATACCAACTGATATGCGTTGCTCCATGCTCCACAGCCAACTTAAGATCTGTTAGAGCTTGTTCGACAGTTTGCGAGGGTAAACCATGCATAAGGTCTACATTGACGCGCTCAAAGCCTGCTTGACGAGCCTGCTGAATTGCATCCATAGCATTGTGCGCGGAATGGATACGTCCTAAGCGTTGTAAGTGCTCTGTATCAAAGCTTTGCACACCAATCGAAAGGCGATTGATCCCAACAGAAAGATAATCAGCAAAAGGATCATGCTCTACCGTTCCAGGATTTGCTTCTAAGGTAATCTCACAATCATCTGAGAAACTTAAACGTGCTTTAAGCTGGTCAAAAAGCCACTGATAGCCTTGAGCGGAAATCAATGATGGCGTTCCACCACCAATAAACACACTATGAATTAATCTTCCCTGCGCCATTTCAACTTGTGTTTCAAAGTCAGCGACCAATGCTGTTAAATACTGCTGTTCCAAATCCATCGAGAGTTGACCATCAGGCACAGCATGTGAATTGAAGTCACAGTAAGGACACTTACGCACACACCAAGGCATATGGATATACAAGGAAAGTGGGATATTAATTGGATTTAACAGACTCAAAGTAGAAGCTCAATGACAGAACATCGCTATTTTAACATGACTCTTACAGAGTCTGTTGCTGCTTCTATAGACACGGCTTATCATCCTGTAAGTATTCAGTTAGACTGAGATAACGAAGAACAATTACATTGAGATGATGATGAAAATTTCTAGCCAATTGCTACTCTTTCTGCCTTTAGCCTTTGGAGTAGGAATTGCAATGGCATTTCAAACTGCAATAAATTCACAATTGAGAGAACATCTAAGCTCTCCTCTTCAAGCAGCATTTCTTTCGTTTCTCATCGGTACTGCTGTTTTAGCGGCACTCGTCTATTTTCAGGATGCATCGAAACCAAATTTACATGAACTTTCAAGCATTCCATGGTATTTATGGATTGGTGGATTTCTCGGTGTTTATGCGATTAGCATGAGTATTTATACTGCTCCAAAATTAGGTTTTCTCACATTTTCAGGATTAGTTATTTTTGGTCAGATCGCTATTTCAATGCTGCTCGATCATTTTGGCTGGTTAGGTACAGATAAAGCACCTATCAACTGGCAGCGTTTACTCGGTGGTATCATTATTTTTATTGGCGTTTTACTCACTTTACAGCGCTAACGTTTCTTCCGTTTTTAATAAATAAGAGTATTTTTTGTGTTACAAGCAACCAGCAAGCGCTATGAATTAAAACAACTGTTTCACTTGATGCTACCAATACTAATCACTCAGTTTGCCCAAGCTGGATTAGGCTTGATTGATACAATTATGGCAGGTCATCTTTCTGCTGGCGATCTTGCTGCAATTGCTGTGGGTGTAGGTCTGTGGATTCCTATCATGCTGTTGTTTGCTGGGATTATGATTGCGACCACACCACTCGTCGCTGAAGCACGTGGTGCTAAAACACCTGAAAAAATTCCGACTATCGCACGTCAATCTTTATGGGTAGCATTGATTCTAGGTGTCGTTGCAATGTTTATTTTGCAATGTATGCCACTTTTGTTGCCTTACTTTGGCGTACCAGAGCATCTCCTCCCGAAAGCCAGCCTATTCCTACATGCGATTGGTTTTGGTATGCCTGCTGTAATGATGTATGCAGCTTTACGTAGCTATTCAGAAGCGCTTGGACATCCTCGCCCAGTCACAGTAATCAGTTTATTGGCACTCTTAGTACTGATTCCACTGAACTTCATTTTCATGTATGGCTTTGGGCCAATACCAGCTTTAGGCAGTGCTGGATGTGGCTTTGCGACAGCGATTCTACAATGGTTAATGTTCATTACACTTGCAATATACATTTCTAAAGCGCGTGCATATAAACAAGCTCCTATTTTTACGCAATGGGAAAAAATAGACCCAACTTGGGTTAAACGAATTTTAAAACTTGGCTTTCCAATTGGCTTAGCGGTTTTCTTTGAGGTCAGTATTTTTAGCACAGGTGCGTTGGTATTAGGACCACTGGGAGAAAATGCGATTGCAGCACATCAAATTGCAATTTCAGTCACATCTCAGTTGTTTATGATTCCTTTATCCTTAGCGATTGCCTTAACAATTCGGGTCGGAATGTATTATGGGGAAAAGAATTGGCAAGCTATGCGCCAAGCACAGAAAGTAGGATTGATGAGTGCGACATTCTTTGCATTGTGCACCATGCTTCTGATTGCCTCAGCTCGACCATATATCGTTGCAATCTACACCAATGATATAGATGTGATCCCCATGGCGATGTATCTGCTATGGTTTGCAATGGCATACCAATTAATGGATGCATGGCAAGTAAGCGCTGCAGGCTGCCTCCGTGGTATGCAAGACACTCAAGCCCCTATGTGGATTACACTGATGGCATACTGGGTGATTGCTTTCCCAATCGGTTTGTATTTAGCTCGTTATACGATTTGGGGTGTTGCAGGTGTTTGGCTAGGTTTGATTATTGGCTTAACTATTGCTTGTGTATTATTGATTGGTCGTTTGTATTTAAACAATCAACGCTTAGAGAAAACACTATAAAGAATATTCGTTTCTAACGTATTCATGGTATGGAAAGCTCTAACAACTGAGCTTTTCATTTATTATCGACCTACTCATAAATAATGACTTACATCACTTAACATTTTCTTATAGGCAATTTAAGTTTTGTACCCTATGATCAAGATACTCCTTTGAGATAAAACAATTGAGGTCTAACGAATATGGCAAAGCATGCGAGTTCTTCCGGTAAACGCTTTTTAAAACTGGCAGGCATGACCGCAAGTATTGCAAGCAAAAGCGTGGCTAACTCTATTCGAAATCTCACTGCCGATGAAGAACAAAAAAATGCAGCACGTAGCCAACTTTTCCAAGATATCGGAATTCAAATCGCCGATACACTTGGAGAAATGAAAGGTGCTGTAATGAAGGTCGGACAGATTGCCTCTCAATACAAAGATATTTTTCCACCAGAAGTCGCCAAAGCGATTGCTAAGTTACAACGCCAAGCCCCTGCCATGCCTTTTGCTGCGATCCAGCAGCAAGTCGAAAAAGAGTTAGGCAAACCCTTAAACCAAATTTTTAGCTCTTTCGAAACCGAACCATTTGCAGCAGCATCCATCGGTCAAGTACATCGTGCTATTTTGCCGAATGGGCAAGCAGTTGTAGTCAAAGTACAATATCCTGGTGTCGATCAAGCTTGTGAAAGCGATTTAAAACAGGTCCGCCTTGCTTTACGTTTAATGGGCGTATTAAAAATTGATAAAAAACTTCAAGATCAACTTTTTAAAGAAATCCAAGACAGTCTATCAGCTGAATTGAACTATGAAATTGAAGCCCAGAACCTAGAAGTATTTAAAACCTTTCATGAAAAACTCGATCAACAAGTGATTATACCTACCGTCTATAAAGACTATTCATCTCGCCGTGTACTCACACTCAGTTATGAAAAAGGTGAATCAATTGAAACGGCGAGTACGTGGTCTGTCGAAACACGCAATCAAATTGGTCGTCGAATCGTACGTGCGCTCGGACAAGAAATTTTCTTTTTAAGACGATTTCATTGCGATCCACACCCAGGTAACTTTGCATTTAGAGAAGATGGTAGCGTAATTATTTACGATTATGGCAGTGTAAAAACCTTATCGCCTGAAATCGTTCAACACTTTAAATCTCTCGTCAATGCTGCTCGACAAGAGAATATTGCTCAAGTTGAAGACTTATTAGTCGAATTAAAAGCATTGGCTGAAAAAGAAAAGTTCCCTGACGAACTTTATAGTCAATGGATTGAAATTTTATTACGTCCGCTCAGTACACATTATGATTTTGCAGAAAACTCTTCACATCATGATGGCATGCGCCTAGTGAAAAAATCTTTAAAATATTGGGATGTATTTAAACCTTCTCCCGATACATTGATGGTGAATCGTACGGTATCTGGACATTATTGGAATCTCATTCATCTCAAAGTGCATGACAATCTGAATGATTTATTTGAAGAACTCGTGCCTAGTTAAATTTCTTAAAACTTAGTGTCCTTTACTTAATCGAAAGACGAAAATCTATTTGTCATTTCAAATCAAAACTTGAAATACTCAAAATTGACTTCATATATTGTTATGTTATAACATTTCCATATAATTTTAGGAGTCTTAAAAATGCGCAAAGATATTCACCCTGCTTACCAACAAGTACTATTTCACGATACCAATGCCGATGCTTACTTCTTGATTGGTAGCACGATCCAAACCAAACAGACTAAAGAATATCAAGGTCAAGTTTACCCTTATGTGACTCTAGATATTTCAAGCGCATCACATCCGTTTTATACAGGCGAAGTACGTCAAGCAAGCAACGAAGGTCGTGTTGCGAGCTTCAATAAACGATTTGGTCGTTTTAGTCGTAAAGCTTAATCTTATTTTAAGTTTGACGCTGTACATTAGAAGCATTCGAAGTCTAAGGTTATATCTCCTCCACTTAGACTTCTTTTTTTATGTCAAAAATTTGTCATCCATCTCGCAGTGATGATTGTCCAATCACACCATATTCAACAGCCTGCTTGACATAAAATAGAGAAATCGCTTTATCTTCAAGAAATTTAAACAACGCTGTAGCCTGTTCATCATTCACGGCGAATTGAATTTGAACAGGCTGATCAGCCAACTCAAAAAATCCTGCAGAATGAATTTGCCCGCGATGATCCATACCATGTGTTGCATTTATGACTGTTGCACCTCCCAACTTCATTTGTTGGGCAACAGACAATAACCATTCAACAATCGGTTGACCTTGGTACATTCGACTGCGTTCAGCATAAAAGGTAATTAAGAATCCATTCATAAGTTCTCTCCCGAACTAGGCAGCACTCAACCACTGATGCAAGCTCATGCCAATCAAAGTAAAGACGAGTGAACCAATCACGTGAATAACAATCGCAGCAACAGCATAGCTCAGTTTGCCTTGTTGCAATAATGCAATGATCTCTGCTGAAAAGGTTGAAAAAGTCGTTAATGCGCCACAAAAACCTGTGATCACAAATAACTTATAATTTGGACTAAGTGCGCTTTGTGAAAAATATGAAATTGCAAATCCAATAATAAAACCACCAATAAAATTTACGGTGACTGTACCCAATGGAATCGCTGGAAAAATAGGATTGAGCTTTAAACCAATCAACCAACGTAGCCAAGCACCTAAGATTGATCCTAATGCAATTGAGATAAGTGGATAGTACATGATTTACTCCAAACTCAGATTTGGAGACAGTAATGCATTAAACATAGCGAGTACTTTTGCCATCTGCGGACTCCAGAAGATAAACAGAGTGCGCATAAACCTACGCTCCCTGTACAGGACAACGTAGGCATCATTAGCCAGTTTGGCGGTTTGTAAAAGGAGGTATACCATCTCCTTCATCCTAAAATAACATAGATTTTGAACAACTCAACTTATGTTTTTTTCTGTGTATAACGCTTCAGTTATCCACAACCTGATGTTCAATTTAATATTTTTTCATTCAAGACGTGAAAATCTAGAGCAGGAATTACAAAAGCAAAAACATCTGCATCAGCGTCTATTTGGAACTGCTTTAGCAGTTCAGGGGGGCTTAGAGCAAGCACTTCTGCAGCTTGAATTTGCTCGAAGCAGACTGGCATTTGAATATCACCTTGCGACATTCGTTGGGGTTGATCAACCCACTCTGCCCATGCATGATCTTGATCAACTAGAAAATGCACAGCATCCGCCCATGAATCAAATAAATTCTGCCATGTTGCAGGTAAATTTTTTTCCTGTCGTATACCGACATGGCTCTTAAAAGAATAATCTTGATCTACATAAACCTCCGTCCGAATAGCCTGCTGTTTAGAATCAAATTCATGCTCGAACTTTGCAGCATATTGGGCAGGCATTACATCGCTTGCGAGACGACCACCAACAACATACAAAGCATGGTCAATCAAAACCTGTTCAAAAATGACTGTTTTAGGTGCCGTATCATTGAGATAAAAACGCCAGTTACTTTGTCGGGGAGAAGGCATCCAACGTCGAAATGGACCAAGAAAACGAAAGCCAAAATGATGGTGTTGGTAACTGAGAATGGTAAAAACTGTTTTGCCCTGCCTTTCCCACAAATGAACCCGCTCAGGATAGCGTTCTCGAACCTGCTCGATATCAACTAACCATGATAAATACACAATATGACTGACCTGACTTTCAAATCGTATAAAAGGTAATAGACGCATGAAAAAGCGACGCACAGTCAAGATAAATTGACAGCTAAGCAGCAAGCTAAAATAACGGAGGAAAGGCTTGTGTTTAGGTACTTTAAAATGATGTCGATTCATTATTATTTATACATTTGATTTATCTTTTACAGCATAAACAGCTTGCCCTATTCGGTCTAGTTTCCACAGCATCAAACATCAACTTTCTTGATTCGATGGTATGATGCTCACATTCATTTTATGCACATGGAATTTTAAAATGGCTCAAACCTTATTGGCACAACTGAAAGATGGTTCTGCAAAATTTGCTGATGTTATTGCCTTTATTGAAGCACGTTATCAACACACGCCTACAGCTTTTCAAAATGGCGCTCAATTTAATGCTGCAACTGAAAACCAAGGAAGTGCAAAAGTCTTTAGTTTTGCTCAATTAGAAGGTTTAAACCAAGCAGATACTTTAAGTTTATTTGCGGAACACTATGCATCTGTGCTCGCAACACCTGAAGGAACAGATCACCAAAATATTCGTCAGTTTATGCAAAATGGCTGGGATGGTGTGAAATTTGAAGGTCAGGCATTGTCTGTAAAATAATCTAAAAAAAGGAGGGATTAAAACCTCCTTTTTTGAATCTCGATTAAATTTTCGGTCTCGATAATTTACGCAGATCACTAGTTAAACTGTAAAAATCACCACCCATTTTTCCAAGACTGTTTAATTTTTCTTGGTCTATCATCGTTCCATTCCAGACCCGATCATCTACATAAATCGCCTGAACATCGAGTAAAGCAACTTTTCCCCCAGAAGGAAGTGTACTGAACTCTAAAATTTCTCTTAAGCGACATTCGTAACGAACCAAAGAGTCTTGAACAGATAAGGGTTGTACTGAATAGCTTGGACAAGATGCAATCTCAGCATATTCAAATTCACTTTGCTCAGCAGCTAATGATGCACAAGACAAATTCAATTTCTCAAGTAGTTTTGTATCAGCGATATGTACCACACACTCTTGGGTATCAATAAGATTTCGAAGTGTGTCTTTATCCTGCCCACTTTGTGGGTTCACTTGTGAATACCATAAGATCGGCGGGTTACAACTCGCCACACTAAAAAATGAATAAGGGGCGATATTGGCGACACCATCTTTAGATAAAGTGCTGATCCATGCAATCGGTCGAGGGGTAATCCCACCGACTAAAAGTCGATACACTTCCGTTGGGCTTAACGATGCCGTCTCAAAAATCATGATCAATCCTCAACCTAAAGCGATTATGGTCGCTCAACATATTGTGGTAAATCATCTGCAATACAGTCCCACTCTGCTTTTGATGCCGCAAAAATATGCATGGTTGGTCTTTGCTGTATGGGGGTATCCAGAGTACCTATTCTTAGGCGATAAAACTCAGGTATATCAGATTTAATACTTATAATAGGTGAGCCACAATCTGCACAGAAACAACGTTGAGTCGTCTCAGTGGATTGAAATTTTTTGAGTAGATGCTCACCTTGCGTAATTTTAAAATCACTTACTTTAATTGGAGCATTTGTGGCATAAGCTGTGCCATTGGCTTTACGACAACGCTGACAATGACATTGCACAATATCTCCAATTTCGCCATGGATTTCATAACGAATACCGTTGCACAGACAACTGCCGTGATATACAGGTAAAGTTTGAGACATTGCACATTCCTTTGATGAATTTTCCATTAAAAATATAGGCTAGATATAAGCTCCATGCAAATTAGAAATGCTATTTTTAAGAAACTATTTATTGTCTCAGATAGTGATTTAATCTAGGAATTCAACTCAATCTTTTGATCTAATACAGCTTGGGCACGTGCATGATCAATATCCTGTTCCCAATGAGCAATCGCAACCGTTGCCACACAGTTTCCGATCAAATTCGTACAAGCACGTACAATCCCAATAAACCAATCAACGGACAATAACAACACCAAGCCAATCGTTGGAAGACTGGGTATGACAGACAAAGTTGCAGCTAATATCACTAGTGCAGAACCTGGGATACCGTGTGCACCTTTTGAAGTCACCAAAGAAACTAATAAAATTGCAAGTAAATCATGCATCGATAAATCAATATTGCAAGCTTGGGCAATAAATATAACGCCAAGAGTTAGATAGATAGAGAATCCATCTAGATTAAAAGAATAGCCTGTCGGGATCACTAAACCCACAGTGGAATCCTTAATTCCTAGATTTTTTAACTTTTTCATTATCTGAGGCAACACTGAATCGGAGGATGCAGTTCCCAATACAATGGATAGTTCTGCTTTAAAATAATTTAGAAATTTAAATATATTTAAACCTGTAAATTTCAGGATTCCACCTAAAATAATTAGTACAAACAAAATACAAGTCACATAAAACAATAAGACTAAATAGCCAAGCTGAACCAATCAATCTAATCCGAATTTAGCAGTGGTATAAGCGACTGAACCAAATACCCCAACCGGTGCTAAACGAATGATTATAGCCATCATCTTAAAAAACACTTCAGAAAAAGCTTCGATTGCTTTACATACCAACTCTGCCAAATGCTTTGGAATCATGAGTAAAGCGACACCAAACAAAATAGCGATCAATAAGACTTGTAAAATATCACCACGAGCAAAAGCATCTACAAATGTTTTAGGAATAATATGTAATAAGAAATCTGATCCCGAACTCATCGTGTGCGCACGTTCGGTATAAACATTTAAATCCTTTCCATCTAACTGGGTGATATCAATATTCATACCAACGCCAGGTTTGAAGACATATGCAACCACAATTCCCAAAACCAAAGCAATACTTGTCACAATCTCAAAATATAAAATCGTTTTTGCGCCAACCTTCCCCATTTTTTTAAGATCATTTGCTCCATACAATCCAAGTACAACTACACAGAAAACAATAGGAGCAATAAGCATCTTGATCAGTGCAATAAAGCCATCACCTAGCGGTTTTAAAGCTAAAGAAAAATCGTGAAAACTGATTCCAATGATAATACCGAGAATTAATGCAAAAATGACTTGAAGAAATAGACTAGATTTGAATCTCTGCAACATTGAATATTCATCTATCAAAAAGATAAATCTCAACTTTGCAAGAAACTCGCCAATAGATAAAAATCGTGTTATTTAAAACATGAAAAATACATTAAATTTATAAACACTTTTTAAAACATCATCTTATAGTGTCAGATATTAAGTATTGATGCACACCTGTTCCTGCCGCTCGCCCAGTTGCAAAACAAGCAGTGAGTAAATATCCCCCTGTTGGTGCATCCCAATCCAGCATTTCACCACAACAAAACACAAAAGGATTTGATTGCAACTGTAATTGAGAAGACAAAGCGATCTGTTTAACACCACCCGCACAGCTAATGGCTTCTTCGATTGGACGAAAGCCATCAAGTGAAATATTCAGGTTCTTGATCTGCTGGGCCATCTCTTTTGCATCTGACCATATGCTTTTATTCGTGACTTCACGTAACAGATTAATTTTGACGTGATCTAAGCCTGCTTTTCGCCAAATATTCGTTAGGGATTGTTTTTTATTGCCGTGTAATTTTTTTTCTAATTGTTCGGCACTTACATCTGGCAATAAGTCCAGATGCAATATGAAAGGTTGCTTTTGATGATTCAAAGCTCTTAAATCACGCCCTAATTTATAAATCACACCACTTTCAAAACCATAGTGAGTAATCACAATATCACCATGCGTTTTATGTTCTGCATTCACCCATGCATCCACGCGTTTAAGTGGTTGTCCAAAACAGTCTTGCATAAATGGTGACCATGCTTTCAATACACCTGCATTACTGGCTTGAAAGGGTTCAATTTGATCTTCAGACAACCATTGTTGCCAAGCACCATCACTGCCTAATTGTGACCATGAAACAGCACCACAGGCCAACACAATCGCATCATAATGATCAGTGTAACATCCTGTTTGGTTTTCAATCGTTAACTGATTCTTGGTCACATCGACACAACGATGACGATAATAAAACTTCACCCCATCATCTACCAATCGTTTTAGCCAAGCACGGAGTAAAGGAGCTGCTTTCATCTCGGTCGGGAAAATTCGCCCTGAACTCCCCACATAGGACTCTATGCCCAAACCTTTCATCCAGTCTTGAATCCACTGCGCGTCCCAATGTCTTACCCATGGACTTAACCACACTGCGTGATCATAGCGTTGAATAAAAGTATCGATTGGCTCAACATGAGAAATATTCAAACCTGTTTTCCCAGCCATAAGGAACTTACGCGCTGCTGAAGGCTTCTGCTCAAAAACGTCAATTTGATAATCATATTGGCTCAATATTTCAGCAGCCATCAAACCTGCTGGGCCAGCACCGATAATCGCAATACGTTTAGACATCAGATTGCTCTTGAGCATTTTGACCTTGCAAAGGTGCAAAATCATCAAAACGAGTCGAATAATTTTCAGGCTTGGTGATGATCAACTGTTGGCAAAGTTCACCACGTTCCAAGTACTTGACTTCAAAATGTGTACGTGCAGAGTCTGTTGCTATTTTTTGCTTTTCATAAGGCAACTTCCACAATTGAATCAATTGCTGTTCAGCTTCATCAATATACTCTTCAATATTACTCGCTAAAGTAATGGTGCCATTCGGCTGAAGACGTGAAAGCAAAAACTCAAAGAACGGCATATTTAACCAACGCTGTGCTGGATTATGCGGTTCTGGGTTTGGATAAAGAATAAAAAACTGTTCTACCTGTGCAGGATGCAAAGCATGTACGACCCAAGGCAAAGCATCAGCATGTATGGGGTATAAATATTCACGTGGTTCAAGCTGACGCTGTTTTTGCATCGCTAAAAATTTTTCTTTAGTTCGTTCGATGGCATACAACGTCGTTTGCGGATTTTGCCCTGTGAACAGTAAAGCATGCTTACCTTTACCCGCACCGATTTCAACACAAATCGGCGTATTCGGAATCACCTGAAAATCACGTGGTGCTTGCATTCGGTGCGCTTGAAATTGACGAATCGACATATTCACATCAAACTATCTAGAAATCGGCATAAGTCTAACAATTCACTTTGCTTTTGCCTAATCTATTTGTTTTTGATGTAGGAATTTTCTATGCCACGTACATTCCCCTGCCCACGTTGTGGACAAGACAGCACTTGGGAAGGTAATGAATTTCGCCCATTTTGCTCAGAGCGTTGTAAGCTGATTGATTTAGGGGCTTGGGCAAACGATGAATACAAACTGCCTACCCAAGACGCACCTCAGGCAGGCGATAAACGTCATGAAGATGAATACGAGGATTAACCAGCTTTACTTGCAACGAATGGGTTGAATTGTTTCTCGTAACCGATTGTGCTGATTGGACCATGCCCCGAAATAAACTGAGTTTCATCGGGTAAGCTAAAGCATTCTCTTTTAATCGAATCGAGTAACTGCTGATGATTTCCTTTTGGAAAATCTGTGCGTCCTATCGAGCCTTTAAACAACACATCACCCGTCCAAAGCAAACCATGCTTTTGATTGTAAAACATCACATGACCAGGCGTATGTCCTGGTGCAAAACGCACCTCGAATTCGTCTTCACCCAGTTTTAAGGTTTCACCACCTTCTAACCACTGATCGACTTTAACAGGTTGAGGAATTGGGAAACCATAACGTGCTGAGACTTCTTGAATCATATCTAACCAAAATTGGTCTTCTTTATGTGGACCAATCACAGGAATTTTCCAAGCTTCAGCCAATTCTCCTACAGCACCAGCATGATCAAGATGTCCGTGCGTTAACCATAGTGCCTTAACGGTTAAACCCAAAGCCTCAACTTCTTTTTTAAGTACTGCTGCATCGCCACCTGCATCAATCAAAACCGCCTCTTTGCTTTCACTGTCCCATAAAATTGAGCAATTTTGAGCAAATGCAGTAACAGGAACAATTTTGACTTGCAGCATAAAAAAACCTCTGGCGTGAAAGAAGATCGTCTTAACGATGAGCTAAGGTATGAGTAAGAGCATCAAGATTAGCCTGAACCAGACTTGCAAGCAAATCAATATGTGCTTGGTCAGTATTTAACGCAGGAATATAAGCATATTCTCCACCACCAGCGTGTTGGAAAGTTTCTTTATTTTCAACTGCCAATTCTTCTAATGTTTCCAGACAATCTGCTGAAAAAGCAGGACTCAGCACTTGTACAGATCGAACCCCCGCTTGTCCCCATTGTTCCAATAAAACATCGGTATAAGGTTTAACCCACTCTTGTTTTCCAAAACGAGATTGGAAACTGATTGCCCATTCATCTTCATTTAAATGCAATGCTTCAGCAACCAGTTTTGCGGTCATACGACAACGATCTGCATAAGGATCACCTTTGTCTGCATAAGGCTGAGGAATACCATGAAATGACATCAATAATTTTTCAGGTTTTCCGTGCTGCTCTTGATAAGCAAGCACACTATCCACCAAAGCTTGAATGAATAATGGATGCTGATAATAATCTTTGATCATGGTTATTCCAGGCAAATGGCGCTGATTTGGAATCCATCGTGCAAAAGCATCATATAAAGGTGCAGTGGATGTCGCAGAATATTGCGGGAATAATGGTAATAAAATCACATGCTCTTGAGGCACTTTCTCAAGTTGCTCAAATACTGCATAAATGCTTGGTTGACCATAAGTCATGGCAGGCACAACCGTTAAGTCAAATTGATGATTTTCATCCAGCAAACGCTGTTTAATCAATTGTGTTTGTTTGAGAACAATTTCACGCATTGGTGAGTCAGTTGACCAAACTGAGGCATACGCTTGAGCAACCCGTTTTGGGCGAAATGGAAGAACAAAAGCATGTAGAATCACCCACCAAATAAATTTTGGGATTTCAATTACACGCGTATCAGATAAAAATTGCTTCAAAAAACGACGTACTGCTGGTGCAGTCGCTTCGTCGGGCGTACCTAAATTTGCTAAAATCACAGTGACTTTTGGTTTTGGTGTCGCTGACATAGATCGTTTCCGCTATAGCTGAATTTCTTCAATTACTTTAGCAGCTTTATGATTCTTTTTTAAATTGGTTTAATGCATTGTTTTAAATTGAAAAACCCGATTGCTATCTAGGACATTACTTTCCAATAACTTTTGAGCTTTATGCGTCAACTGCCATAACATACGTTGGCGATCATCACGTCCCGTAGGTACAATCCATTCATTCTGACGCATTTGCATTTTTATCTCATGCAAAGCACGTATATTGATCTGTGCTCTTGAAACGGCGTGTGCTCTTGGCATCTCTTTACGTGCATCTTCCAAACCTGTTTCATTTAAATATTCATTCATACGTTTTGAAAAATATTCTTCAGGAGTTGGACTAACAAAAGATGAACCAAGTACATTGAGCAATTGTGCCCATGTTAATTTACGGAACGTTTTGATGTCTTTAAAATTACCATCTTGATAGGCATGCATACGATATTCAAAAGAATAAAGCTCATGCATTGAAACCTTAGGTAACATTGAAATTGGATCTGCTTCGCGACTACCCATCTCAGTTTCGAGTTGTTTTAGTTTGGCGCGTAAACTATCGATCTCATCTTGTAAAACTTGAGTGTTCTGAGGACGTACCCAACCTACCACAGGATAACGCTCTAACATTTGTGGCATGCTCGAACGAACAGCTAGTTCCAAATCTCTTAAGGTACGGTATGTAAATATTTGATCAACATCATGCTGTAGCTGTTTTCTAAACTCTTTAAACTTTTCTTTTAATTCAGGTTTATTATCTTGCAATTGTAAGTCACGCGAGTCGGGATCTTCATGCATAAATACAATCACAGGTTTTTGCTTGGTCATCGCATAGATATACTCTAAATGCATATAACCTACGCCAGACACAGATTGTTCTCCATACTGGCTGCCAAGCAAAATCACTACGTAATCGCAGTCATCAATTTGACGTCGGGCGATCGATGTGCTCAATGGCGTGCGTTGTTCCAAGCCCCAAGAGAAAAAGCCCATTCCCACCAAAGTTTGAGTCAGTACTGCTCGCTCTGGTTGCATTTCATTGCCAGACGTAGAAATAAAGACTTGATAACGAGTATCTTGCATAGCCTGTGCCCCACTTCACTTATCCATAAGCTTAAGCTAAACCGCCCAAAACCTATTAACAGATAACCCCAAATAAAATTTTAAATATGGTATGAGTCGAGCTTAATATCTAAACTTCATCCAAATTATTGATTGTCCACGTCAATTGTGACGACATAAGATGCTGAACTACAGGTTGTAACTCGACTGCATTCTGTCCACTAACGAAACATTCAATACGTGTAATATTATGACTTATTTTGTCACATAATAACCTATTTTTTATTAAAATATACGCTGTTTGTCGCGCAACTGCTTGTCCTGAATCGATTAATTTTAACTTTTCATTAAAAATCTGACGAATAGCATCTTTCAAAAATGGATAGTGAGTGCAGCCTAGTACAAGAAAATCTGCCCCCTGATCTACCACTGGTTGCAAAATATTATGAAGCTCAACTAAACATGCTTCACTCATCTGCTCTCCTGCCTCTACAAAAGGCACAAGTTTGAGGCTCGTAACAGTTAAAACTTTCACACCTGCAGGCTCTGCAAACTTTAGCATGACTTCTTTAATTAACTTACCACGAAACGTTGCAGGTGTTGCTAGCACAGCGACGACTTTTGATTGCGTCTGAAGTACAGCAGGTTTCAACGCTGGCACTAAGCCGACAATTGGAAAATGCTCACCATAATGTTCACGCAGATAATCCAAACTAAATGCTGATGCTGTATTACAGGCAACGACAGCGATTTTGCAACCTTGCCTATAAAGCCATTCAATTGCTTTTGCCGTAAGCTCACGAATTTCTTGATCAGAACGCGCCCCATAAGGTACATGAGCGGTGTCAGCATAATAAAGAATGCGCTCATTGGGTAAATGATAGGCAATTTCTTGAGCAATCGACAAACCTCCAATCCCAGAATCAAATACACCTATCGGAGCATCTGAGGATGCATGAGGCATAGGATTTAATAACTCTGCGATAGGTTGAACAGCTGTCATACACGAAAACGTAGTGGTGAAATATCTCTGTTAAAGATTAAACCTCAGGTGCTCAAATGCAAGACTAAATCACCACTTTTTAATGTTAAAACAGCTTCACCTTGTGAATTTTCAGACAAAGTGCCGTAATTCACGAGATGATAAAAACTTTGACGCTGAATCAAGGCATTGATTCCAAAACGCACATGAACATAAGGTCTTAACTCACCTGCATATTCACGCATAAAAATCGGATGCTGTTCATCCACAATGACGACATCTTGATTACTGGTCGTAAGTTGTAGATATTTTTTTCCATCTAGTTCTATTTGATCAGCTTGATTGATGAGTAAAGGCTCATCTTCAACTTCAATTTCAATCTGTTCAACTGGTGTTTTTAAGTAGAATTTTCCATCTTCTTTCCAAAGCACTTTACTAAACAGATCCAAGAGTGCCTGACGCTTAACCAATTGACCTTCGTGCCACCACTCTCCATTGGCTTTTACTTTCAAATCCATTTTGCCACAATGCTTTGGATGCCATTGGTCTAAAGGTGGAATTGACCTTTTGTGACTTTGCTGTACATCTTTTAAGTATTGTGCAATGTTCATTAAGTTTTTATCATCAGACAACACGATTTTTCCTGTATTCTGTGGAGAATCATTTTCATTTATCATAGTTTATGCCTTGCTGACGGGAAAATATGACCACTCAGCCAATTGGCGAGATCAAGGTTTAAAACTATACTATCCCAAACGTTTGCAAGCGCAATAGATAGTTTTGTGCTTGGCAATTCAGAACACTCATGGCAGCACCGAATAGCAATGATTACGGTTGCCACCCTTAAAATATGAGGAGTCCTACATGGAACACATCGAACGTGAAGCGATGGAGTTTGACGTAGTGATCGTAGGCGCTGGACCTGCGGGTTTATCTGCTGCGATTAAAATTCGTCAATTAGCGATTGAAAACAACCTACCTGACCTTTCAGTCTGTGTGGTTGAAAAAGGCTCTGAAGTTGGTGCGCATATCCTTTCTGGTGCTGTACTTGAACCACGTGCCATGAATGAATTGTTCCCGAACTGGAAAGAAGAAGGCGCTCCGCTGAATGTTCCTGTAACGGATGACGAAACTTATTTCTTATTATCTGATACTAAAGCACAAAAGATGCCGTATTGGATGGTTCCTAAATCAATGCACAACGAAGGGAACTATGTCATTTCTCTTGGTAACGTTGTTCGTTGGTTAGGTCAAAAAGCTGAAGAATTAGAAGTTTCTATTTTCCCTGGTTTTGCTGCATCTGAAGTACTTTATCATGAAGATGGTACTGTAAAAGGCATCCAAACAGGTGATATGGGTATTGGCAAAAATGGTGAGCCAACACACAACTTTACTCCTGGTTATGAACTTCATGCGAAATATACATTATTCGCTGAAGGTTGCCGTGGTCACCTCGGTAAGCGTTTAATTGCTAAATACAACTTAGATAAAGATGCTGATCCACAACATTATGGTATTGGTATCAAAGAACTTTGGGAAATCGATCCTGCAAAACACAAGCCTGGTCTTGTAATGCATGGTGCGGGTTGGCCTTTGTCCGAGACAGGTTCTGCAGGTGGTTGGTGGTTATATCACGCTGAAAACAACCAAGTTACTTTGGGTATGATCGTAGACTTATCTTACGAAAACCCTCACATGTATCCATTCATGGAAATGCAACGTTGGAAAACACACCCAACGATTAAGCAATTCCTAGAAGGTGGCAAGCGTATTTCTTACGGCGCGCGTGCGGTAGTGAAAGGTGGTTTCAACTCTTTACCTAAACTAACATTCCCAGGCGGTTGCTTGATCGGTGATGATGCTGGTTTCTTGAACTTCTCAAAAATCAAAGGCTCACACACTGCAATGAAGTCAGGCATGTTATGTGGCGAGGCTGTATTTGAAGCCATCGCTGCTGGTGTAGCAAAAGGTGGTGATCTTGCCATTGCTCGTGTACTTGAAGGCGATGATCATTTTGCTAAAGAGTTAACTGCTTATACAGATAAATATAACAACTCTTGGTTAAAAGAAGAGTTATATCAAGCGCGTAACTTTGGTCCAGCGATGCATAAGTTTGGTACATGGATTGGTGGTGCATTCAACTTTATTGACCAAAATGTCTTTAAAGTACCATTTACATTACATGACTTAAAACAAGACTTTGCTGCACTTAAAACTGTAGATGCGTCAACATTCAAACCTAACTATCCGAAAGCTGATGGTAAGTTAGTATTTGATCGTTTATCTTCTGTCTTCATTTCAAATACTGTACACGAAGAGAATCAACCAGCTCACTTGAAGCTGACTGATCCATCTATTCCAGTCAACGTAAACTTACCAAAATGGGATGAGCCTGCTCAACGTTATTGCCCTGCTGGTGTTTATGAAGTGATGGAAAATGATGACGGTTCTAAACGCTTCCAAATCAATGCTGCGAACTGTGTACACTGTAAGACTTGTGATATTAAAGACCCATCACAGAACATTACATGGGTAACGCCAGAAGGTGGCGGTGGTCCAAACTACCCGAATATGTAATTTTTAATTTGTGCTGAAACTCAGTTTTTAGTACGAATTAAGCCAAGAAAGCCTCATGAAATATGAGGCTTTCTTATTTTAATCTTTCTGTTTTTCATCAAATTTTTTATATTGTTTTGATAACAAACTTAAGCTCTTCATCTGCTTGCCAAAACGTCGACACGAACTACACATCACCACATGAAACTGTAAGGCACTCATTTCTTTGAAGTTCAGTGTCCGATCTTGTTTTTCTGAAAGCAATTGGGTCGCTTCTCGGCACGTCAACATGAACAATCCTCCTGAAGTAACCATTTGTTTTCTAAGCATTCACGTAGTCTGGCTCGACTGCGATACATTAAAACGTTCAAGTTTGAGACACTTAGCTCTAATTTCTCACAGATTTCATCTGAACTAAGTTCTATCATTTCCCGCAACATAAACACTTGTGCATACTTTGCTGGTAAATGATTCAAACAGGTATCGAAAATCATCCAAAAATCTTGCTGCTCCATCATTTCCTCAGGATTCAACCATGCTTTTGGTCTTTCTGATTTTTGCCAATGCCCTGAAGCATCAAACAACTCATCCACGCTTCGCTCATTTTCTTCCGTATCAAACAATTCAGACATACTGACTAAACGTTGCTTCTGACGAATTAGATCAACAATTTTATTTTTTAAAATAGCGAATACCCATGTTTTAAATGCTGATCGGCCAGAAAAAGAACCTGAATGTTGTAAAGCACTGACTAAAGCTTCTTGCACAACATCCTCAGCTTGATGAAATGAAGAAAGTTGCAATACTGCAAATTTCATCATTTGTTGTCGTAGTTCCATCAGAAAATCATCGTTATACAGTTGCTGCGATGCATTAGCATTCGATGTTGTAATTTCAGGCATCGCGTTTCTCACTATGCTAGTCAGGTTTGTATAACAATTCTAAGCGGATCAAATCTTCTGCAAGTTCATCCAGTTGAGTATTCACTTCACTGAACGATAGATCAGGAATTATTTGCTGGATAAACTCAGCGAGTGCTATTCGCGGCAATGGTTGTTGTGCTAATTGCTCAATTAGATAAGCTGTTAATGGAGTCAATATTTCAACACAAACCCGATCATGTTTGTTTCGCCAAACCATGATGGCACTTGGAGCGGGATCTATGTTAATTTGATTGATTGACCACTGGTAAACAGGATATTGATACACCAACACCCAAACTTGTGTAGTCAGCTGCCAATTTAATTCGGCATTCAAAGTAACATCTTCAATTTCAAGTGTATCCAAGTACAGTTCAAGCCATTCGTATTGCAATAGCTCAGCAAGCCACGGATATTCAACTAAAATAGGATGCTGCTTTTCTGTGAGAAACTCTCTGAATTGCAACGAGATATCGTTATAAAGCGGAGACTGATTCTGAGATTCTCGAAAAAAATCCGTCAGTAACTGTTGCCATTGCTGCTCAGGCAATAAAGATCGAGCCACTGGATAAACTAAATTGATAAATGAGCAAACATTGTTGAACAACAGTTCTCGATAAACTTGCATACGACCCAAAGCAAAAGGCACATCTTTTACTGAATTTGGATCACGCAGCCAGTCACAAAAATCATGTTGGGTCTGCTGAAAAGTATGCTCATTAATATTCATACATTCACCCCATCGACCAAATTCTGGCTCATTGGGATTAGTGTGTGTTGATTTGAATATTGACCCTGTAACTGCTGAATCTTATTCAATTCACTTTGAAGTTGCTGCCATGTTGGGATATTAAAATCGCGCTCTAATAACGTTGGTTTCACACCACATACCTGATAAGTGTATTCCAACAATGCCCAAACGGGATCACATACTTCAGCACCATGAGTATCAATGAGTAAATCTGTACTCACCTGTTCATGCCCTGCTATATGTAAATAACGAATACGTTGTATCGGCATAGCTTCAATGAAAGCATAAGCATCTGCTTGGTGGTTGATACTATTTACATAAACGTTATTCACGTCCAACAATAATTCGCAATCTGCTTGTGTGATTACTTCACGGACAAACTCTGCCTCAGACATTTCAGCATTCGGCATAAGATAAGTAGAAACATTTTCTAATACTAATCTTCGCCCTAAAATATCTTGAACTTGAGAAATTCGTTCCACTACATACTTCACAGCAGCTTCAGTCATTGGGATAGGCAAGAGATCGTATAGATAGCCACCATCATTGGTATAACTCAGATGTTCCGAATAAATCTCGACTTCATAAGAATCTAAGAATTTTTTGATTTGATGAATAAAATCAATATTTAAGGGATGAGGACCACCAATCGACAAAGAGAGTCCGTGACAAATTAATGGAGATTTTTCTACACACTGAGCTAGAAGTTTCGCATGCCGACCACCAAAACCCATCCAATTTTCTGGAGCAACTTCAATAAAGTCAGGATAGTGAGTCGCACCTAAAAATGCCTCGATAAAATCTCGTCTTAGACCAAGACCAACACTTGTGATTGCATCCATAAAGAATCCCTTTGGTTAATGACAGCCATCTTTTTAGATGCTGTCATCAACCGTCTGCATAAGGTTTAGTGAGCGCCACACTTCCCATCAGCCACTTTTTTGTCTGCACCACATTTTGCATCTGCCATTTTTTTGTCTGCGCCGCATTTAGCATCCGCAGCTTTTTTATCTGCACCGCATTTTGCATCAGTAGTTTTGTGTTGTTTTTTCGCTTTATCTGAACCACATTTCGCTTCACCACATTTTGCATCTGCAGTTTTAGTCACATGTGTTTCAGTTGTCGTCGATGCTGCCGAAACTTGGGTTGCTGCACCAACCATAGATAATGCAACTAAAGCGGCAACCGAAGTCATTGAGTTTAATTTATTCATTGTGAAGTTCCTTTTAAGTAAATATTGCTTTTGTACTAGGTACATAAAATTAGACGTGCGAACAATCAAATTATTACAGTCAAATTTAGATTTTTTTTGTGTAAGAAATCAAAAATTCAAACGACTATTAACTAATAAAACTTATTCGTTGTGAATTTCTCATGAAAAATCTAATTTATTCTTTACATAAACGCTATCAGAATTTGGGTTCCAACTTAAATTATTTTGATGGAATCGCCTCTTTAGCGCTTCGCCTATATTTAATTCCTATTTTTTGGATGGCTGGACACAATAAACTACAACATTTCAATGATACAGTTGAATGGTTTGGCAATAGTGAATGGGGCTTGGGCTTACCCTTCCCATTGGTTATGGCTAGCCTTGCAATTTCGGCTGAGTTAGGTGGTGCTGTCTTACTTGCCTTAGGTCTTGCAACGCGACTGATTTGTATTCCATTGATCATCACTATGCTGGTCGCTATCTTTACCGTCCACATTCAAAATGGATGGCAAGCCATTGCTGATCCACATGCTCCTTTTGCAAATATGCAAGTGATTGAATCGGCTGAAAAACTAGAGAAAGCGAGAGAGATTCTGAGCACTTATGGAAATTATGATTGGCTTACATCAAGTGGCTCATTTGTCATATTGAATAATGGCGTTGAGTTTGCAGTGACCTATTTGGTTATGTTGGGTGCACTACTGGTTCTTGGCGGTGGAAGATATGTAAGTTGTGATTACTGGATCAGTCGAAAATTAATTAAATCAAAAAGATAGGTGCATAAACACCTATCTTAATAGTGAAAGTGCGATCAACCACATGATACAGCCAATCAATAGATCTAAGACTTTCCAAGCTTTTGGATTTGCAAATACAGGACGCAATAATCTCGCCCCAAATCCTAAACTAAAAAAGAATAAAAATGACGCTGATACTGCCCCACTAGCAAAAGAGATCTTATCTGCATATTGAGCAGATATTGAACCTAATAATACAACTGTGTCTAAGTAAACATGCGGATTTAACCAAGAGAAACTGAGACATAAAACTATCGTTTGCCAGAAAGTCGTTGTTTCTTGTTCAGAAGCAATTAAACCTAACTTCGAATTATAAGCATTGTAAAAGCTGCGGGCGCCGTAAATAAACAAGAAGAGTGCGCCGAAATACTTCATAGCTTGAATCAACCATGCTTGTTGACTCAATATTGAAGCAAATCCAAACACACCTAAACAAATTAAAAATGCGTCGGATAAAGCACAGATCAGACATACCCAAAATACATGCTGTTTGAGCAATCCCTGCTTTAAAACAAAAGCATTTTGTGCACCAATTGCGAGAATCAGTGAAAGTCCCAGCGCAAAACCTGAGAAATAGGTCGAAAGCAAACGATTAACCTTTTTGTACTAAATAATGATATTCAGTATTGCTATTTTCGTCTAAAGACTCTTCTTTCAACAATAATTCATGCCCTAGATGCATGCAGAATTTAGGAATATCCCAAGAAGTTGAAGGGTCTGTTGCAAAAACTTCTACCACATCCCCAGATTTTGCTTTACGAATCGCTTGATGCAGCATCATCACTGGTTCAGGACAACGTAAACCACGGGTATTAAGTTGTACTGTTGGGAGTTTGGTTTGTTCAGACATCATATAACTCAAATATGCTAATTTTCACATTTTATCATAAAGTCATACTGTAGAAATCACCTGCACTTTTTTGAAAAACTGTACATTTCTTGCATCGTTTTATTGATGCATATCCGCTTTTTCTTCGGTATGATGAAAATCATCTAATTGATATAGAGAGTCTTTAGGAAAGATCATGGTCGATGAATCCAGTCCGTCGTGGGGTATGCGTGGCTTAAGAAAATGGTTAGGTACTGCACCTGAAACTCGCGATGAATTACTTAAGTTAGTTCAAGATTCACGTCGCTTCTTAGAACCCGACACAGTCGCAATGCTTGAAGGTGTTCTAGATCTGCCAGCAACGAAGATTCGAGAGGTTATGACACCTCGTACTGCAATTATTAGCTTACAAGAAGATGATCAACTGCTTGACATCTTGCATGTTTTAATTGAATCAGCACACTCTCGCTTTCCCGTTTTTTCTGCTGATCAAACTGACAATGTTGTGGGCATTCTTCTCGCAAAAGACTTATTGCCATTTCTCACTGAACGCAATGTCAAAGTCGACATTCGCTCATTGATGCGCCAACCTGTGTTTGTTCCTGAAAGTGCGCGATCAGATCAAGTGCTTCGCATGCTAAAAAACACACAAACGCATATCGCCATCGTGATTGATGAATATGGTTCAACTTCTGGTTTAGTTACTCTGGAAGATATTCTTGAAGAGATCGTTGGCGAAATTGAAGACGAACATGACATTGCTGATGAAGAAGCTTTGTACATTGTTCCTGACAATGATCCAACCACAGCAAATACATGGATTGTTCAAGCACTTACACCAATTGAACATTTCAACACAATTTTAGATGCAGATTTTTCTGACGATGAAGTTGAAACTATGGGCGGTTTACTGCTGCAAGAAATCGGTTTAGTGAGCGATCTACAAGGTCAGACGATTGAACTTGGTGATTGGGAATTTACCATTATTGAAGCAGATGCACGCACTATTCATCTGATTCGAGCTGTCCGTCAATGAGAAGCTACTTTGAAAAGCTGTTCAACCCATCCCAAACCCACAAACAGCTTCCGTTTATCTTTCCACTCCTGATTGCACTTATTTCAGGTGCAATCTTTAGTTTTGCGCTCGCACCGTATTACTTTTGGTGGTTAGCAATTTTATCCCCTGCTTTACTCTATGCCGTATTACGCCAGCGTAATCCTAGACAGGCATTTGTATTGGGCTGGGCATACGGATTCGGATTGTGGTTCGTAGGTGCATTTTGGTTATATACCTCCATTCACGTCTATGGTGATACTAACTCCTTTTTAAGCGTTTTGATGATTGCCTTTATGGCAGCCGCAATGGGCTTATTTACCGCTTTTCAGACTTGGCTTTACCGTCGATTTTTCCCTGAAACTCCACTGACATTTGCACCACTTTGGGTTTTATTTGAATGGGCAAAAACATGGGTCTTCACAGGATTTCCATGGCTTTTTGCAGGCTATGCATTCACAGAACGATTATTAGATGGTTATGCGCCTTTATTTGGAGTCTATTCTGTATCGTTTGTCGTGATCGTGCTCGCATGTGCTCTTGTCGAAATCCTTAATCGTCGTTGGTTTTGGGCCATTCCATCTGGTTTACTGATCTTAGGTGCATGGGGTGCGGGTTTCATTCAATTTGTACAACCCAAAACACAAAAACCTCTCAGTGTTTCATTAATCCAAGGCAATATTCCTCAAGACCTGAAATGGTTGACTGAATATCAAATTAAAACCTTGGAAATCTATGCCAACCTGAGTCGTGCTGAATGGGGACGTGATTTAATTGTTTGGCCTGAATCTTCGATTCCTCTGTTTCAAACAGACATTCCTGACTTTTTAAAAGCAATGGATGCACAGGCTAAAAAATCAGATACTGCTTGGGTTACGGGTATTCCTTATTGGGACATCCCTAAATCACAACAAGTAGGCGAGCCTTTGTACTACAACAGTATCATGGCTTCTGGTAGTGAATCGTCTGGCTTATATAAAAAGCAACGCCTAGTACCCTTTGGTGAATACATTCCGTTGTCTGGAATGTTGAAATGGGTACTTCCTGCAATGCAAAACGATGTAAGTATGAGTGGTTTTTCTCGCGGAGAACCAGATCAAAAACCATTGTCTGTGAAAGGACATGCGCTTGCAGCTGCAATTTGTTATGAAGTGGCTTATCCAAATCTCACTCGCCGTAATGCACTCAATAGCGACTTTTTAATCACAGTTTCAAATGATGCTTGGTTTACAGGAACGGCTGGACCTTGGCAACATTTACAAATGGTGCAAATGCGTGCCAAAGAAAATGGTCGTTGGTTTATTCGAGCAACCAATACAGGCGTCACGGCATTTATTGATCAGAATGGTCATATTGTGAAACAGGCTCCTATGGATCACGAAGCAGTATTACGTGGTGATTTACCAGCGATGCAAGGTCAAACACTTTATAATCGTTTAAGTGATTTCCCGATTCTTATTTTCTCTGTTCTACTTTTAATTATCGGTTGGATATATCGTCCTAGAAAAGTCGATATTTCATTTAAATCACGTCGATAATTTCTAAAGAGCGTTTTGAATCCAAAGCGCTCTTTTTTATTCATAATATTAAAATTAAAATAAGATTGAAAACTGTACCGTGAGATACGCGACTAAACCAGATAAGAAAAACATCGGCAAAGCTCGATAAGCTTTAAAAATGAATTGTTCATATTTTGGAATTAGATTACTAATATTCCAAATACTGGTTTTCAAAGCACTCAAAAAACAAACGATAAACCACGTACTCAATAAACTTATTGCAAAAAAGCCAATGACGATTTGACTACTTCCTTCAGCCGCTTGCCATAAGTTTAATGCCCCTTCACAGACAGGTAATAAACTTAAAATGAGCAATACAGATTTAAGCATTGCCCAATGAAACTGATTCAGTTCATCTAACAAAAAAAATGCTTTCATCTGATTTCTCCATCACCCATTTAAATGATCTGAATTTATTATGCAAAGCTTTAATCTAAATAAAAAGTTTAATTTAATGAATCACTTCTGTTTCTTGTAACTATTAAATATGGGAATAATTCTTATTATAAATCTCAAATTAGTTTGATTATATTATTATCATGTTTTTCATAAATTTATGATTATTTTATGAATTAAGAAACATTATCACTTCACTCTTGATTTATTTATTCTAAAAGTGAAGTGATCGTTTTAATTAGAATTTATGGTTGATAATAAATATCTGCATCATTACCCTCACCACCCTCTTTTCCATCTGCACCAAACGAATACAAATCAAAAGAGCGGCCTTCTCGACCTGGAATCACATATTGTAAGTCATTTTCCCAGCTGTCTTTAGGATAACCACCTTTGACATAGCCACCAGGCAACCAATTTTTTGCGGTTGCAGGTTGATTCACTAATGCATCTAAACCACCATCTTGCATCGATGGGTAACGCCCATTATCTAATTTATATTGATCTAAAGCGCCAGCAACACCTTTTAAAGTAATTTGCGTGGTATCAACTTTAGCTTTTTCGCCGCGTCCCATCACGTTTGGAACGATCAATGCAGCTAGAACACCTAAAATGACAATCACAACCATCACTTCAATTAACGTGAAGCCAGATTGCTTCATATACATTTTTTGCTTATTCATTTTCATCTCTTTCATGCAATTCATCAAATCATATTGTTCATATTAATAATTGGCAACATTACCGCAATCACGATCACCAATACAATCGCTGCCATGAAAACCAACATCAGAGGTTCTAGCAGTGCCAATAAGGTGGAAATAAAGGTCGTGACTTCTCGATCTTGCATCGTAGATGCTCGGTCCAACATACGGTCTAATTCACCTGAAGCTTCACCACTACGAATCATTTGTACCATCATTGGTGGAAAATAACCGCAACGTTCTAACTGTGTTGCCAAATTACCACCTTCTGTTACACGCTCCATTGCGACTTCAATCGAATCACGTATCACCCAATTGTTACTCACCTCTGCACCAATGCGCAAAGCCTCAACCAAAGGAACACCTGAACGTGTCAAAATTGATAAAGTGCTGGCAAACCGTGCAGCATTTATACCACGTGAAAGTTTACCAAATAGTGGCAATTTGAGTGTTAATCGGTCAAATGCATAATGCCCTGCAGTTGTTCTTAAAAACCTCGTAAACAGAATGAGAGCAATAAAACCAATGATCAACATGCCTATCCATGTTTGACGAATAAACGCACTAATTTTCATCAATAACACGGTGATCCAAGGCAATGCCTCTTTACTTTGTTCAAAGGTTTTTACGATTTCAGGAACAACATATGTCATTAATCCCATCACGATCCCAAATGACATCAACATCAGGATAATCGGATAGATCATTGCACCTTGAATTTTCTTCTGCATCGCAAAACGATTTTCAGTGTAATCAGAAAGCTGATCTAAGATCAGATCCAGATGTCCAGACCTTTCGCCAGCAGCAACTGTCGCAATATACAATTCTGGAAACCGTCCTGATTGTTGCATTGCCTGTGCCAGTGAATGTCCTTCCAAAACCTTTGATCGAACCGAAATTAAAAGATTTTGAACGTGTGACTTTTCACTCTGCTTACTCACAGCTCGCAGTGCTTCTTCCAAAGGAATGCCTGCTGCGACTAAAACAGATAACTGTCGTGTCATCAGTGCCAAATCGTAAGCACTAAAGCTTTTTCTAAACCATGATCGCTGTTGTTGCTTGTCTTTTTGCTCAACCGCATCAACAGCAATCGGTGTCCACGCTTTGTCACGCAACTGTTGACGAATTTGTCGAGCGGAATCGCCTTCCAGCACACCTTTGTGTTGCTTTCCAGCAGCATCGATTGCAGTAAATTGATAAGCAGGCATGGTTCTGTTCTAATTGTCCAAAAATAGTTGTCGTTACTGTTGCATCCATGTAAGGAATAAGGAACGATAGTTCCATTCTATATTCATCAAGATCGTAAAATTACTGTTTTGATTTGAATATTTGATACGCCTTGTGCACAGCACTTTAGCATAATTCCATGATATGACGTCATGCCATTTTACACGTGAATAAAGCCAATATGCCTACCGAAAATTCTAACGCTATTCTTTACCGTATTCGAGTTGCATTACCCGTCTATGTGTATGACACGTTTGACTATACGGTCAGTGCAGAGCAATACTTGCAAGCTCAAATAGGCGCACGTGTTTCTGTTTCATTTGGTCGCCAAAATCTGATCGGTATCATTACTGAGAAAGTTGATCCAAATGAGCCGTTTACAGGGCAATTCAAACTTAAACCGATTACAGCACTTCTTGATGAAGATGCTATCTTAGACCAACAAGTTTTAACTTTGTTGACATGGTCTGCGCAGTATTATCAATTCCCGATTGGTGAAGTGATGCAAAGTGCACTTCCTGCACTCTTAAGACAGGGTCGTGCTTTAGATATCTTATTTCACCACTGGAATATTCTCACGCATGACGATCCAGAATCTTTATTAAAACGTTCTCAAAAGCAATACGATGCCTATCAGATTCTAAAACTTCATCCACATGGTGCTACCGAAAATATTTTAAATCTTAGTGGTGTAGAAACTGCAACATTAAAAGCATTGGAAAAAAAGGGACTGATTGAATGTCAGCTTGAAGCTCATGACTTTACACCGATGCCTATACAACTTGCACAAATGCCTTTAACGCCGAACGAAGATCAAAAGCGAGCAATTCAACAAATACTCAAAGCTCAACAACGTTACCAAGCCTTTTTACTAGATGGACTTACAGGCAGTGGTAAAACCGAAGTCTATTTGCAAGTAATGCATGAGGTCCTAAAGCAAGGTAAACAAGTTTTGGTGTTGGTGCCTGAAATTGGTTTGACACCTCAAACGGTCGCACGCTTCAAATCTCGTTTTCATTGCGATGTTGCTTTACTGCACTCGGGACTTAATGATTCAAAACGTTTGCAAGCTTGGCAACATGCACAAACTGGTAAAGCATCTATCATCATTGGAACGCGTTCTGCGATTTACACCCCTTTGCCGCATCTAGGTTTGATCATCTTAGATGAAGAACACGATCTCTCTTATAAACAACAAGAGGGTTTCCGTTATCACACTCGTGATGTTGCCCTTTATCGTGGTCATTTACACAATTGCCCTGTGATTTTGGGTTCAGCTACACCAAGTATTGATAGTTATCATTTAGTGGAGTCTGGTAAATTGCATTTACTTGAACTCAATCAACGTGCTGGAACTGCGGTCTTACCGAAAATGCATGTGATTGATCTAAAAGTAGCAAAGAAGAAAAATGGCATTAGTCAAAACCTAATTGATCAAATTAAATTAACTTTAGAGCGCAAAGAACAGGTTCTTATCTTCCTAAACCGTCGAGGTTACGCTCCTGTTTTGCTATGTGAAAGTTGTGGGTGGCAAGCAAATTGCCCACATTGTGATGCACATTTTACTGTACATTCGCAGCCTTATTCTTATTTACACTGTCATCATTGCGGTACGATCAATCGCCTGCCAGATGAATGCCCTGCTTGTAAACATCAAACGTTAAAAAGCATTGGTGCTGGAACTGCAAAAGTTGAAGAACAGTTACACGAGTTATTCCCCCATCATGAAGTGATTCGGGTAGATCGTGACAGTACAAGTCGTGTGGGTAGTTGGCAAAAAATCTATGATCGAATTCAACAGAATAAACCAAGCATTTTGTTAGGCACTCAAATGCTGGCGAAGGGACATCATTTCCCACACGTCACATTAGTCGCTATTCTGGATATCGACTCAGGATTATTAAGCGTAGACCCTAGAGCACCTGAGCGCACAGCACAATTGATCATACAAGTTGCAGGACGTGCAGGACGTGGTGAACATAAAGGCAGCGTGTATTTACAAAGTTTAAGACCTGATCATCCAATGCTCACAACCTTGATTGAACAAGACTATCGTGCCGTTGCAAAACAGATGCTGAGTGAACGTAAAGTTGCGATGTTACCGCCTTATCGTTACGCTGTTTTAGTCCGTGTAGAGTCGAAAGATCGTGATTATAGTCAACAGTTTTTGATGGAAGCAGCACAAAGCTTAAGAGCTATTGCAGCAGATATTATTGAAATTTGGGGACCTATTCCTGCCCCAATGGAACGCAAAGCAGGGCGTTATCGAGCGCATATGGTGATTTTATCTGCCGACCGAGCAAAACTGCATTTTTATTTACGTCAATGGTGGCAACAAGTGGTACATTTACCTCGCCAACATCAACTCAGATTATCAATTGATGTTGATCCACAAGAGTTTAGTTGAATTCACGATAAGAATTTTAGATTCGAGGCATTAAATGTCTTTATTGATTACTGTCCTTTTTTTCCTCGTAGCAGCATTAATTTTTGCACCTATCGCAAAGCGTTATACATTCTCAACGATTTTAGGCTTTACGATTGCAGGACTTTTGTTAGGTCCTAGTGTTTTCAAACTGATTGATGATGTTGATGAAATTCAACTTTTAACCGACTTAGGCATGTTGGCTGTTTTGTTTTTCCTAGGTTTTTATTTAAAACCTAAACAACTGTGGCAACAACGTCATCGTGTCTTAAAGCTCTATGCTATGCCTTTGGCTTTGATTAGCATTGTCCTCTGTGTCGTATGCTTTCTCTTGTTGGATCAGTTGTTACTAGGCTGTCTTTTGGGGCTATCCCTGAGCTTTTCATCTGTCTTTTTAGTACAACAATTTATAGAGCAAAAAAATCAGGTTCATAGTCAATTAGGACAAAATAGTTTAACCGCAGTTCAACTACAAAGTTGTTTTGCTGTGATCCTTATTATCCTTTTTCCATTACTCGAAGATACCGCAACTACACGTCATGGTATCGCCTATTTTGCTGCAATCATTGCAACAATCTCGGGGTTATTTTTAGCAAGCCGCTATCTAGTGCGTCCAGCTTTTCATTATTTAGCGCGCCATAAAAGTCTTGAACTTCTTCCCATCCTCAGCACGCTGGTTGTACTCAGTATTTTTTTGATACTACAGATTTTAAATATTCATATCTTAATCGCTGCTTTTTTAGCAGGTCTAGTGCTCGCTGAAACTGATTTTCGTACTGAGATCGGAAACTTTATTCAACCTTTTAAACATGCGTTCATCGGACTGCTGTTTTTTGCTTTAGGATTAAACCTAACACTCAATCCCTTATTCCAAACTCCTGTTTTTATTGTCGCTGCGATCATTGGGCTTGTGGTGATTAAAGCAGGCATTATTGGAGTGACAAGCTATTTTCAACAACGCCAACTAAAACTCAGTAACCTGTCCGCTATATTGCTGGCACAAAGTGGAGAGCTGACCTTTATCTTGCTCAAAATTACTGAAAGTGAAAAAGTCATCAGTACACAAATATTACAGCCAACTCTAGTCGTGGTATTTGGGTCAATGCTTTTGACTCCACCTTTATTTTGGCTGGTGAATTCTAAAGTTTTACCTTTGATCTTTAAAAAGCCAGTTCAGCCCGACTCAGACGAAGTTGCGCAACATTCGATTCTAATTCTAGGTTTCGGGCGATTTGGGCAAATCATCGCTAGAGTATTACATGCGCAAGGTCAACACTTTAGCGTCATTGATAGCAATCAACCTGCTGCTCATTTTATAGAACAATATGGACATCGCTTTATTGATGCTGACGTGGCTCAAATCGAGAATCTTCGTATCGCTGGTATAGAACACTGTAAGCTGGCAATTTTAGTGATTGATGATGTTGAGGATAGTATGAATCTTGCACGTCACCTTCGTTTGAATTATCCAGAATTAATTTTATTTGCACGTGCTCGTGATCGACATCATGCCCACCTACTGCATCAATTAGGCGTGCAACAAATTTATCGTGAAACCTATCTCTCATCTTTAGGTATGGCGGAAGATTTGCTGATCGAAACAGGTCTATCAATTGATGAGACAAAAACTCGAATTGAAGAGTTTAAACAGCACGATCAGGTGCTTTTGAGATCGCATTACAGTACATATGATGAAGACGATCAAATAGAGCGTTACCCGAATGCACTTGCAGAACTTGAATATTTATTTGAAAACACATCTATTTCTGCAAAACATCGTTTGATGAATGAGCAAAATACACAAAGTGAAGCAAATTCTCAGCAGGAAATATCTTGAGTTTTCGTAAACTGACACCATTATTGACTGCATAACCATTCACCTTCTTATAAAGCCATAAGCGCTTTTCAAGGCAAAGCATTGCTTTGTTTTCCCCTAACGGGGTATTGGAGAAAAATATGTCTGATTTACGCCAACGCTTTTATATCGAAGACTGTCCTGTTCGTGGTGAAGTGGTTCATCTAGAAGAAACATTACAAACGATTTTGGCTCAAAGAGAATACATGCCTGCGGTTAAAAGCCTTTTAGGTGAGATGCTCAGCGCAACGGCATTACTTGCAAGCACGCTTAAAATTCGTGGGCGCATCAGCCTACAAATTCAGGCGAGCGGGACATTCAAATGGGCAATGGCGGAGTGTAATCATTTAGGTGAAGTACGTGCATTAGCTGATTACGAAGAAGATCCAAGATTTAATGAAGGTAGTGACAGTCGAACTGTTTTGGCAGCCCTCACCAACCCTGTTCTTTTTATCAATATCGAACCTGAACATGGTGAACGTTACCAAGGGATTGTACCTCTTGATCAACCGACTTTAGCAGGTTGTCTAATGCAATATTATGATTTGTCAGCGCAAATCCCAACACATATTGTACTAGCAACCAATGGAGAGCGTTCTGGTGGTCTTTTAATCCAGCTCTTACCTCGAAACGATGAGGAAGAACAAAAGCTTGTTGATGAAGATATATGGCCACGTTTGAGAATGTTAACTGAAACACTCAAATCAGAAGAACTAACAGATCTTCCAGCCAATGAGATTTTGTATCGACTATACAATGAGGAAGAGGTTCGCTTACCAGAAGTTGAACAGCTCAAATTCGGCTGTACCTGTTCAAAAGAACGTTGTGCCAATGCATTGATTCAAATTGGTGTTCATGCAGTTCATGAAACACTTGAAGCACAAAACCCAATCCAAATGGATTGCCAATTCTGTAATACACGTTATGAGTTTACAGCAGAAGAAGCTTTGGGTTTGTTCGGTGAACATTTGAGTTAATTCAGATGCAATCTTTCTGAATTAATTTCAACAAAATGTCCAATCAAATGATTGGGCATTTTTTTGCGGATTACTTTCAAGCCTCTTAGTTTGAATAGAGTTTACCCGCGATTTTAAAGATTACTTTATAGCTAATATTTCCAACGCAGATATGGTTTGATTAGTGTATTTTTCGAGAAATATTTTAATAAGAAAATATTCCAAGCCACTAATAATAAAAATAAAAAATTATCCGAATTGAATTAAAACAAGTCTTATACAATCGAATGCATTGCATTAAATTGGATTCGTTTCATAATGAAAGAAACAGATAACTATCCTAATTTAATATCATGACAAAAAATTATTATGAAGAGCTAGGTGTTTCTAGAGATGCCTCAGCAGATGAAATTAAAAAAGCCTATAGAAAACTGGCAAAAAAATATCATCCTGACATCAGTAAAGAAGCCGATGCTGAAACCAAAATGCAAGCCATCAATGTCGCATACGACACCTTGAGTCATGCAGACAAAAAAGCTGAATATGACCAAATGCTCGATCAACCTCAAGGTTTTTCAGGTTTTGGGCAAAACAATCAAAGTGGTTTTGATGGTGCACAATATTATCGACAAAGTTCAGGGGCTGGTGCTGATTTTAGTGGTTTTGAAGACATCTTCGGTCGTTTTGGTGCTGGTTTCGGGGGTGGTCAACATCGATCACAACGTCAACAACATAGTTACCGTGGTGAAGACCAACATGCACGTATTGAAATCGATTTGGAAATTGGATATCAGGGCTCAACGCAGCAAATTACATTACAAATACCGACCTACAATGTCTATGGCGAACCCGAAATTCAACGTAAAACACTTGAGGTGAAAATTCCGAAGGGAATGAAAGAAGGACAACAAATCCGTCTCAGTGGGCAAGGACAATCAGGAATCAATGGAGGAGCAAATGGCGATCTATATATCGAAATCCAATACAAAGATACCAACCGCATTCATGTCGATGGTGTAGATGTTTACCAAACTATTGACGTTACACCATGGGAAGCTGCTTTAGGTCAAAGTATTGAGGTCAATACACCTGCAGGGCAGCTAAAAGTAAATTTGCCTAAACAGGCGAAAAATGGGCAACAGCTCCGTTTAAAAGAAAAAGGGATTCCAAACAAACATCCAGGGCACCTTTATCTAATTGTGAATATTGTTTTACCAATGGCACAAACTGAACAAGAACAAAAGGCATATCAACAATTCTCAGAAGCCTTCTCATCGTTCAATCCACGTGCTTCATAAGGAGTAAGATCATGACAACAATTCAATACAAAGAAATTCAATATGACGGTCACTGCCAAGTTGAAATCATTGATGAACAATTGGCTCTTGATCTTGAGCACTTCGCTGAAGCGTGTGGTCAAAGTACCGATTGGGTTTTAAAACTGATTGATTATGATATTTTACAAATCAAAGTCGATCCACTAAGCTATAAATTCATCGGCGAAGATGTGGCTCGTGCTCGTCGTGCCTATCGCCTGCAACGAGATTTCGATGCTAGTCTCTCAGCTGTGGCGGTAATGTTGGATTTAATTGATGAAGTTCAACAATTAAGAAGACAACTCAAACATTTCCACTGAGTAAAATACACAGACCAAATTCATCATTTTAATTTGGTCATTTTCTCAACTTCCTTCAGTGTTTGTTTGATTGGCTCATAATCTAAGAACCAAAGCAGATTAATATTTCGCTGCTTGTTTTGTTGTGCGAGCAAATCAATCACACTACGTTCACCACGACCAACCAAATGTTGCTGATAAAAGTAATAAAGTAGCAAGACTGTACTCAGCAACATCACACCTAACATAATCCAAAAACCTACGGGTGATTTGAGACCAGGAATAAACTCAAAGTTCATTCCATAGATTCCCGTAAGTAAAGTTAATGGTGCAAAAACTGCCGTGATAATTGCCAGTATTCGCATATTCTCGTTAGTTTGGTTCGCAATCGCAGAAAAATGTAGATCAATTGCAGATTGAACGGCATTGCGAAGCCTCAAAGTATGCTTTTGCACGCGTTCGACATGACTCATCAAATCATTTAAACGAACTAACAGAATATCTTGAGTTTTGTGCTTATGTTCTCCAACCACATGATGATAATTATCTACAAGCTCATCCCGAAACTCTTGTAAAGTTTCAATTTGCTCTTCACATAGATTTTCAATCTGCTGAAATGCCATATCTTCATGAAACAACTGATGCCATTGTTTAAATCGACGATTTCCTTGCAATAACTGTTGCTGCCAATATTCAACACGTCGTGTTAATGGGGTTCTTAGATTTAGATAACCATCAATCATACTGTTTAATAAACGAAGTGATAAATCAGCAGGTGTACTTGGTAATTTACGTGGTTTGTTCTGTTCAGCTATGGGTTTTTCCATAATCATCTGAATACGTTGGATATAACTCTCTACCGCTTTATTGCCCTGCTCTCTAAGACTAATCAAAATATGAGGCGTTAAAATAAAACTGATAGGTGTTGTTGCCAAACCAAAAACGCTTTCATGAGATTCAGATGCTTCATTTTCATAAATTTGGTCATCTGGCGTGATTAACTTACGAAAAACTAGAAGATCATATTCTTCAACAGTATCAAAAGCACACGGATGTTCGATATTTAATAAATCTCGCATATGAAATTCATTGAGCACCACACCAGTATGCTCATAAATGTTCTTTTGCCACATCTCGTTATGATTCACTAAATCTTGTCTTAAACTATCGACCCATAAAAACTCTAGATGATGTTCTGCTTGTTCTTCTGCACTAATAAAAATCGTATTTTCACTGTTATGTCGATAAAAATAATAAAGCTGCATAACTCTAATGTTCAGATAAAATTTTAAAAGATGATGCCATAAAAAAGTCCGCATTTAGCGGACTTTTTGTATATTGAGAAGCTTACGCTTGTTCAATATCTTTCATTGTTAACTTGATACGACCACGGTTATCAACATCCGCAACCTGTACTTTCACATCTTGACCTTCTTTCAATACATCAGTCACGTTTGCAATACGCTCATTTGAGATTTGCGAAATGTGAAGTAAACCATCAGTACCTGGCATGATGTTTACAAACGCACCAAACTCAACGATACGGATTACTTTACCGTCATAGATCTTACCTGGTTCAACTTCAGCAGTAAGTGCTTGGATTTTTGCAATCGCAGCACGAGCAGCAGCTTTAGTTTCACCAAATACACGAACTGTACCATTGTCTTCGATATCAATCGCAGCTTTAGTCTCTTCTGTAATGGCACGAATCGTTGCGCCACCTTTACCAATGACATCACGAATCTTGTCTGGGTTAATGCTGATCACTTCAAAAGTAGGAGCATGCATTGAAATTTCAGGACGAGCACGTGAAATCACTTTGTTCATTTCATTAAGGATGTGCATACGACCAGCAAATGCTTGGTTTAACGCAACTTCCATAATTTCTTCAGTGATCCCTTCAATCTTAATGTCCATTTGAAGCGCAGTAATACCGTTTGCTGAACCTGCTACTTTAAAGTCCATATCACCAAGATGATCTTCATCACCTAAGATGTCAGAAAGAACTGCGAAACGCTCACCTTCTTTCACTAAGCCCATTGCAATACCAGCAACTGGTGCTTTAAGTGGAACACCTGCATCCATAAGTGATAATGAAGCACCACATACTGAAGCCATAGAAGATGAACCGTTTGATTCAGTAATATCAGATACGATACGAATCACGTACGGGAAACGATCAGCAGCAGGAAGAACAGCTTGAACACCACGACGTGCTAAACGACCATGACCGATTTCACGACGTTTAGGGCCTGATTCACGACCAGTCTCACCTACAGAGTATGCAGGGAAGTTATAGTGCAACATGAAGTTGTCAGTCTTAGTACCAGCAAGGGTATCAACCATCAATGCATCACGAGTATTACCCAAAGTTGTTGTTACCAACGCCTGAGTTTCACCACGTGTAAATAATGCAGAACCGTGAGCACGATCTAATACACCGACTTGAACATCGATCGCACGAACAGTTTTAGTATCACGACCATCAATACGTGGCTTACCTGACAAGATGTTGTCACGTACTGTACGATATTTAAGATCTTCAAATAATTCATTTACTTCATCAGCGATACCAGTTTCGTCATTTTCAGGAACGAACTGTGCAACAGCTTCAGCATACAATGCATCTAGTGCTGTATAACGATCTTGTTTAACTGCAATCGTATAAGCTTCAGAAATTTTTGCTTCGAAAGCTTCTTTCAATTTTGCACGAAGCTCTTCATTTTTAACTGGGGCAACCCAAGTTGATTCAACTGCGCCAGCGGCAGCAGCAAATTCTTTAATGGCTTGAATTGCAATTTGCATTTCGTCATGACCGAAAAGTACAGCACCCAACATTTGGTCTTCTGAAAGTTCTTTCGCTTCAGACTCAACCATTAATACTGCTGATTCTGTACCCGCAACAACTAAATCAAGATCAGATTGTGCAAGTTGTTCAAAGTTCGGGTTTAAAACGTATTCGCCATTGATCAAACCAACACGAGCACCACCGATTGGACCACGGAAAGGTGTACCAGCGATTGATAATGCAGCTGATGTACCTAGCATAGCGGCAATATCAGCATCCATCGTCTTATCAGAAGAAACAACAGTCGCTGTTACTTGGATTTCGTTGAAATAACCTTCTGGGAATAACGGACGAATTGGACGGTCGATTAGACGTGAAATCAAAGTTTCAGCTTCAGATGCACGACCTTCACGTTTACCGTAACCACCTGGAATACGACCCGCTGCATATTGTTTTTCTTGATAGTTAACAGTCAACGGGAAAAAATCTTGACCTGCTTTTGCTTTAGGTTGCGCAACAACCGCAACTAAAACAGTTACACCACCCATAGTGACTAAAACTGTATTTGCTTGACGTGCAACGCGACCCGTTTCTAAAACAACTTGGTGTTGACCAAATTGGAATTCTTTACGAACTATATTAAACATAGACATGTATTGTATTTTCCTAATTTTATTCTAGTGAGACCCCTAAGGTTTGGCATTCAGACCACAACTGCTGTGTAGATAAATGACAAAGCTTAGAAGCCATCGCACTAGATCAAATATTTAAAAAAGTTAAACGCAAAGAAGGAGCGAACAAGCGCCCCTTCTTAAAATCACCTAAAATAAATTAGATGAAACTCTCTTTTCAGCGATAAAGCATAACAACATGCGAAATAGCGAAAACAAAGTAAAATCGAATTAACGACGTAAACCTAATGCGCCGATCAAAGCAACATAACGACCGTGATCTTTACCGTTTAAGTAATCAAGTAATTTACGACGTTGGTTAACCATACGAATCAAACCACGACGGCTGTGGTGGTCATGTTTGTGCTCTTTAAAGTGACCTTGCAAATCATTGATTTGAGCAGTCAACAAAGCAACTTGTACTTCTGGTGAACCAGTGTCATTTTCAGCACGAGCAAATTTAGCGATGATCTCTGCGCGATCAGTATTAGTTAAAGCCATTCGATTTCTCCGAGATGCTTAAAAGTTAAATGATAATGATCAGTTGCAAGCAACCGACTGCCGTGCATCACTACAGCAAGGCGCTATTTTAAGTGATCTATCGTTATATTGCAAAAATGTTTTATGTTTACTGGCAATTCGGCAGCTGACAGCGTTGAACAAAAACGGCACACTAGGATGAATCTGTTTTCAATTTATAACAGAAGTGAAAGAAAACGAAAAAATGCGAGGGAATCGTGAAAATTTTATCTACCAATACCTGTTATGTTCCAAAAGACCTGAATCAAGTGATTCGCTCCAAAGATGAGGTCGCAGCTGAATTGGGTGGGATGACGGAACGTCAAATCCAAAAAATTTGGAATAGTGTCGAACAACTTTATAAAACAGGTAATTACCCGCTTGTAACCTTATGCTTACGCCGTAATGGACAGATTCTACTCAACCGAAGTGTTGGCTATGCACGGGGAAATGCTCCAGAAGGTTTAGCTGCTGATGCGCAAATCGGAACACCAGATACTCCAATTTGTTTATTTTCAGCATCGAAAATGGTCACAGCGATGCTCATCCATATGTTAGATGAGCGTGGTGATCTAAATTTACTAGATCCAATCAGCTACTATATCCCTGAATATGGTGTCAACGGAAAGCGTCGTGCCACCATTTTTCATTTACTTTCTCACCGTGGTGGAATCCCTCGTATTGATCAAGAAGTTACTCCAGAACTTCTGTTCAACCAAGATGAAGTTTTAAAGTTACTTTGTGCTGCTAAACCCGTTTCACCATCAGGTACTCACCTCGCCTATCATGCAGTTACCGCAGGTTATATCTTGGGTGAAATCGTTAAACGTGTAACAGGACAAAATGTTCGTGACTTTTTGGCTGAACAAATTGAAAAACCAATGGGGCTTAACTATTTTAACTACGGTCTCAAACCAGAATATCGTGCCGATGCGGCATTAAACTATGCCACAGGAATCCATCCAAGTTTAGGGACGGATCACTATCTACACCACGTATTAGGTGGTGGACTACAACTTGCAGTTGATGTGACCAATGACACCCGTTTTATGGATACCATCTGTCCAGCGGGAAATATTTACACCAGTGCTGAACAAGCAGGACGTTTCTTTGAAATGTTGTTGAGTGGTGGTGAATATCAAGGCAAACAAATTATGTCGCCACAAACGGTATTCCGTTCAACCCTGCCAACTTCTGGGGTTAGCTTAGATCGTACCTTATTAGCCCCTATGCGCTATGCGTTAGGACCTATGCTTGGAAGCAATCCAATTGGCTTATTTGGTCCAATGACTGGACAAGCATTTGGGCATATCGGGTTCTCGAATATTTTATGTTGGGCTGACCCAGAGCGCGACATCAGTGTTTCTCTACTCACAACGGGCAAATCAGTCGTCGGAACTCATTTACCAGCATTAGCCAAAACCCTCTATCAAATCTCAACCAACTGTCCAAAAATTCCAAAGAATCAGCGACGCTCATTGTTTGCAACTGATCGTACTGAAAATGATAACGTTTAATCTGATGCGTTCAGGCATAAAAAAGCCCAAGTTAGACTTGGGCTTCTGCGCGTAATTATAGTTATCACTATTCTTCTAATTTTCTTTTCTTGTTTTGCTACATTCAACCCTCTGAACGTATGAGCACATCATTTTCTTGGTGTACTGTGCAGTTATTAGAGCTTGTTCCTTTTTATGCTTACTATTCTCTCAGAATCAATTGTGGAGAAAAATAGCATTTTTCTTATCTCTGTGTAAGCAAAAACGTACAGGTCTGTATAACATTTAACTTAATAATACAAATTTGTTGTCCTACAATCATTTTTTTAGATTAAATAATAATCTAAATTTTAAAATGACTCAGAGTGAATATTAACGTGTCACAAGTTAAACAAACTAAATTGCAATTTGATGAAATCAGATAAAGAAAATCAAGAAAATAAAAAAGCCCTGTAGTCTCTCCCAAAACTACAAGGCTTAGCGGCTGTAAGTTTCCTCTTTTATCACTTACTTCACAGTAAGTTCGCTGTCATACCGACTTTATTATTATCTTTGTGCGATTTACCTAGCATTCCTTGCTAGGCTGTTTGTGGTTATATAATCTCAAAAACACGTATTTAGCTCTAGCGACAATATCTCGAATCTGTGTAAGCTTTTGCTTACAAAAACCCTCATTTTAAAGAATAATTTCACAATCACTCTAAATTAATCTTTTGAACTAAACCACTACGACGAACTGTTCGAATCGTAAGGGCTGCTCGTAATGATTTCTGTGTCGCTAAAATACTCACGACTTTTTTCGCTCTTGTAATTGCTGTATAGATCAATTCCTGACTCAACAATTTTTCTGCATATGCATCTAAGACAATTGCAGTATGAGAGAATTCAGAACCTTGAGATTTGTGAATGGTCAATGCAAATGCTGTTTGCATATTACGCGGTAGTCGATGTGCTGCAATCCACTTATTTAAACTCGGAAAGTACACTTCAAATTGTTGTGCTTGGCTTCGATGTTTAAAACAAATCCCAATATCACCATTTGAAATCCCTAACTGATAGTCGTTATAGGTCATCATCACAGGGCGTCCAACATACCATTCTGCAACTGCAATTTGTTTAAGCTGCTGATTCACCCAACGTTCAGCATAGCGATTGAGTTGTTCGATCCCCAAAGCACCATGTTTCACTGCTGCTAAAATTCGATAATCATCAAAGACCTGAATAACCTGTTGAATATATGATTCTGGTTGGTCGGCTTCTATATAGTTTTTTAATACGTCGACATAATCTTGAAAGCCATACATTAGTTTTTGTTGATACTGCTCAGCATCTATATCCTGTTGCTCAGGTAAATATTCCAACTGAATAAAATCAGGCATTTCTTTACTGAGTTCAATCTGCTGAAGTAAAGCAGGCTTTACAATTTCACTTTCAAGTTTAGATAAGACTAAATGAGAGTCAGCAGAAGCCGATTGTGCTTGAATAAAACGAGCTAACTGACCAATTTTGGCTTCATCAGAAAAACGGCGACTATTTTTTAGCTCTACTCGATTATCTGCCAAGCCTTTCACCTGCTGTAAATCTGCTAAAACAGCCCCCACATCGACGGATGCTAATTGATTGGCATCTCCCAATAAAATAATTCGACATGACTCAGGAACCGCTTCAAATAATGCGGTCGCAAGACTCAAATCTAACATCGACGCCTCGTCCACTACGATGACATCATAAGGTAATGGTTGTTTGAGATTGAAGCGTGGAACTTGTCGATTCCCCATTCCTAACAATCGATGCAGTGTTTGGGTACTTTGTTGTCGTAGGTTATCTGTTACTAGTCCAGACTCAAGCAGCTTGGGATCCTTAAATGAGTTTTGCAATGCTTCTTGCATACGTTGCGCTGCCTTACCAGTAGGTGCAGCCATGGCAATCCGAATATCAGGGATTGTTTGATTTAATGCAGCAATAATGCGTGCCAAAGTATAGGTTTTACCTGTACCTGGTCCTCCTGTAATAATGCTGAGCCATTGTTGCAGCACCATACTTAAAGCTTTCTGCTGAAATTCATCACTCAATAAATGTTGATAAACAGAAATATCAATCTCTGGTACCATTTGTCGCTTTAATCGACAAATCTGATGAGCGAGGCGTTGTTCTAATTGCCAATATCGGTATAATGCCAAGCCCTGCTGATCATAGACGCATGGAGCAACCTGAGTCATTGCGATTTCACTGGAAACCGCTAAATCACCTAATGCTTCAAACTGTATTGCTTCAAAATCAATACAACTGTCGCCTTGTAAACTGGCTTCCATCAATTGCTCTAATATTATCGCAGCATTCGATGGTTGAGCAGATTGAGAGAACGGTGCTTGAGAAAGATAGTGACTCCACACATTCAACCACTGGTTTTGTTCTGGTTGCTGACTAATTCTTTTGTCCACAGAGTTATCCTCAAACTTACCCACACGCTTGTCCACAAGGTTATAAACAGACTTATTCACAAGATAAGCTTTTGTTTAATTTAAAATTACACACTTTATCTACATTATTTTCTGATTTTTATCCTCAGAAAAATATCCCAGTATTGCATCTAATCGTAAAATAAACTCATCATTTGGCTTCCAATAAAAGTAGCCTTGCCGAGCTTGCCCATTCATACCACGCAAATACAGATAAGATGCGCCACCTAGATGTTCTGCAATATTATAATTTTGCAGTTTAACGCGAAGATAGCGATGCAAAGCGACTAAATATAACCCTGCCTGAAGCCAATAACTGGACAATGACATACTGTCAGCAATCTGTTCAGCACCATAATCTGATTGATCTGCACCTAAATAATTACTTTTATAATCGGCAATATGGTAGCGCTGACCATCAAAATAAACCAAGTCAATAGAACCATTTAGATAACGTGCTGATTTCGCTTCCAATAGTTCAGGCATATAAATGTCATATTCTTCAAACAACTGCTGTATGCGTTGAATTGCTAATACACGATCAGATAAAGACAGATAAAATGGACATTCCGATAGATACTGTCCTGCTATTAACTGCTTTAACTGAAACTCACCATTCAGAGGTGTAGCCAAAACATCTTGTAGCCATTCCGCAATCCATTGATATAACAGCTGCTCAGCTTGTGGCTGTTCTGGAAACTGCTGTTGATATAAGCTAAAAAGATCAGACCATAAACTTTGATAAGTATTCTTAAAACGGCGACGAATTTCTTCGACCCAAGTATCAGGTTGTTGAAAATCAATCAGCTCAAAAATCTCATGTAAGAAATTACCTGCCAAAGCACCCTTTGGAAAATTTTGTTTAATCCATGCGATTGGCTGCGAAACAGGTCTTTCATCAATGATGATTTGTGTGAGCTCTAATTCATCTTCAGCCTGTTGTAGATTCTGATCCATATTTGCCAAGCGATCCATACGATTGGCTTTATGTTTTAAATGTTGTGCCAAATAACTAAAGCTGGTTTTGCCGCGTGCATAAAAACGTTGTGTTGGTAAAGGCTGTGCAGCAAGTGTCAAATCTTGAGAGATCTTTGCGGCACGAAGAGTTGCTGGACGTTCCTGAAGACTCGCCTCATCCGCACTATAGATGTGCTGAAAAACCTCAGCTTGATTTTTCCAAAAAGCTAAAGCAGATGCTTTGGCTTTATCCCCTTTTTCAGGTTCAAACACAGCATAAACACGATGACTAGCACGCGTTAGTGCGACATACCATAAACGGTTTTGTTCGGCTTGAGCGCGTTGTTGATGCTGATTGATTTCTGTATCTTGAAGAAAATTTTTATCAGCGATCGCAACGACACGTTGTGTTCGGATTTGTCCTGTTTCAGGGAGTTGAATTTCTGTAGTGGAAAAGTTTAAAGCTTCTGATTGATTTGAGGGTGATTTATTTACACCCAATAAAAAGACGATTTTGAACTCCAATCCTTTAGATTGATGAATCGTCATGAGTTGAACACCAGCTTCACTGGATAGTTTATGTTCCAGTTCCCACTCTCGATCACTTGGCGAATTCAGCTGTTTAAGATACCAATGATAGAGATTCTGAGATCCTTGTACATGTTCGCTATGCTGACTCAAAATATCGGTCAAATGACGTAAATTTACCACGGCACGTTCATTATCTTTACTTTGAGTGATCACCAATTGCTGCCAAATCTCGAATTGATTTAGACATTGTTGCCACGCCACCAAGAAACCTTGGTTAATCCACATTTCACGAAGATCATCAAAGGATTGCATGTACTCACTTAACCCAATTGGGCTCTGCTCGAGTACCAACAAGCGGTTGAGATCAAATCCAAATAAACGGCTAAGTAAGGCTCGTTTCAACTTAGCCTCATCAAAGGGATGAAGTAGAGCGGTCAATAAGGCTGCCACATCTTGTGCGATAGGCGAGTCAAATACGCTGCGTTTTGATGGACGATTGACACGAATTCCCAAATGCTGCAATGCCTGTTGTACTTCGTCTAGTTCTCTGTGACTACGTGAAAGTACAGCAATATCATCTTCGTCAATTGCTTTCCGAGTTTCACCTTGAAGATACAGTTGATTTAAGTGTGCTTGATTGAGCAAACTTTGAATTTTCCATGCGACCTGAGTCGCTTGTTCTTTTGAGTCTGCGAGCTGTAACCAGCGTAAAGGGGCAGGATTAATTTGATGATCATCTATCAAGGCAGGATGTGGTCGCTCTCCTGCTTGAATCGAGTCATAGATCACTTGCTCGCCAAAATCTATTTGTCGTTGAAATAAAGCATCCACCACTTCGACCAGTTCTTTCACTGATCGATGGTTATGAATCAATTTATATTCGCGTCCCTGTTTTGCCATAATATCTTGATAGGCATTCAGAAAGGTCAGCATGTCCCCGCCACGGAACCCATAAATCGCCTGTTTACGGTCCCCAACCATAATCATGCAGCCCTTTTTATAACGCTGTGGATGCCGCCAAATACTCGCCAACATATCATCCTGATCTTGGTTTGTGTCCTGAAACTCATCTACCAAAATAAGCGGATATCGGGCTTGTACAAAGACTGCAAAACGTTGCCCCTGCTCACCCTTTAAAGCATCTGACAAGGTTTTAATTTGCTGAGCAAAAGTGGTCTCACCCTTTTGTTGTAATATTTGTGGCAAACGTTTTTTAACCTCAACACATAAATAAGCTTTTAAATAAACTTGTAATTGTTCGAATTGTTGTTGAGTCTGCTGCAGAGATTGAAGTAATCGTTGTAGTTGTAAAAGGGTTGGATGTTGATAAAAACCTTCTGAAATATCAGCCGGACATTTCTTAAATATTTTCTGCTCATTGAGCTTATCTAAAAATTTAAATGCGGCATCACGTTGACTGGAAAAATAAGCATCAAAAACTTGTAAATTCTCCGTCTCAATAAGTGTTTTTAATAGTTGAGGCAGAGACTCACTGAACAGTTTATTAAATGCATGATTACGAAAAGAAGTTCCATTGATATGTGAATAATGTGCACCATCCAAATTAAAATATTCAGCCAAGCAATTAAGTTCAATTTGTTTCGCTTGTTGCCGCCATTGTTGCAGTTGAGCCCATTCAATCTCAGGAAAATTCGGCAACTTAAATTGTGCTGAACTAAAATTTAGTGAACTTTCGACCATACCAATAAAGTAATCGACATTCTTTAATCCGCCTAGCATGTAAAGTGTATCAATCAACGGTTGGGGCTGGGCTTGAATCCATTCACGCAGTACATCGTGGATCAATTGACGGGTATAAGCTTTTGCATCTTCCGTAATTTGCGCGCGTTCGATCTTGCCACTTTCAAAAGCGAATTCTCGTAATAATTTCTGGCTAAAACTATCTAATGTGCCAACAAACAACTCATCTAACTGATCTATTACTAGCTTTAACCGTTCACAAGCATAAGCAATACGCGGTGCAAAATTTTGTAGAACATGTTGTTTTAATGGATCATTTTCTTGCAAGGCAAACTGATAAATATCCGCTTCCAATACATTTCGAAATGGTTCTAAAAACTGTTGAACCTCAACTAAACGCGCGCGTATCCGCGTTTTTAACTCAGCTGCTGCCGCACGAGTAAATGTTGTTGCAATCACCTGATGTGGCAAATATTTTTCTAAAAATATCCGCACCATGAGACTCGACAAGGTATAGGTCTTACCTGTTCCTGCCGAAGCTTCAATTAAATGTAAACCTTCGAATTGAATATCACGAATCGGTTGGTAAGACACTGGAAATTGTGAATGCATGTCTTACTCCACTCGTAAAAATTCAAAAATCGGTTGATATAAAGCATAAGAATAATGATCACAGGCGAATTGCAACAATGCCGTTGCATCCTGTTCCTGCAAAATGAACTGCCAATCTCGATGCTGTTGATTCGCCTCATCTTGACTGAAATCAACAAAGCCTGTGTTGTAGGTATTTTTCCAGATTTTCAGCAAATCATTTTGGCTCTCTTCAATCAGCGTATGTAGCGCATCCTGTTCAACCCAGTCATATGCTTTCCCTTTTTCCAAAGGTTTTAATAACAATGCCGCAGGCAGCACCACAGGTTGCTGTTGGGCCTGTTGCCAAAGCTTTAACCAATGCTGTAGATAGTGCTTCGCCTGATGTGAACTCAGCCCTTCACAAATCACGGTTTGATCACTAAATACCACCACACGACGTTTTTCAGAGGCCGTCTCTTGATCCAAAATGACAAGCCACAGCAAATACTCAAGCCAAACTTTGGCAAAGCGTTTAGCACGTGCACTCGAAGCATCTAAGCTAATCCAGTCTTGCGCGATGTGTTTGGGCGTAACGCAACTGATCTGAAGTTGTTTCGATACTCGCCAAACACGTTGCGTGGTTTCTGTTGGGGAAGTTGCATAGTCTTGCAAACGTTCTAACAAACGTTGTTGCTCAATACGACTTTGTTGCCATGCGCTGTGTTGCACTTTTCCGACAGGTAACTGATCTTGTAATAAAGCAGGTGCCGTAGCATCAATGTTTTGTTGTAAAAAATGACGAATCGCGTATTTACCTAGACCATCGAGCATCAGAGGTTCAGTCTGATCCACTACTTCTGTAGCACTTAGATTTTCAATACCCAGCGTTTTAAGATACAAACGTGCAGGGAAAATCACGTCCTGAATCCATGAATGAGCATCCAGAATGATCATGTCTTGCTGTTCAAGTGGATAACTTGTATTGACCCAAGCCTGACGTTCACCCTTAACCTGCTGCAACTGGGATGCCACCTTAAACCAATGATCTTGATAGCGTATATGTCTTTGCTCAGCGATAAATCCTAATGGATCAAAAGGTTGTAAGCGATGCAAATGATAAAGTGGATAAAGTTTTGACGGGATTTGCAAAGCTTTATAATCATCCGTGCAAGAAGTTTCTGTATTGGCAAATGAGTCAGCGAGATCAGGCTTTATAATCAGTCCCAAATGATCTCGAAACCCCTGCAATACACTTGATGGCTCACGTACCTCACCATCATTCACATCGAAACCATTATAGAATAGCCAAAGCTGCTCTTGTGCTAGCAAAACTGCATCCAAAAATGCACCTTGATCATCTTCCAGTCGAGAACGATCACCTAATTGCTGACGAAGAGCATCCATTAAATCAAAGGGGATATGACTATCTCGATTAGGGAACTTACCCGTATCTAAATTCAAAAGCACAATCAATCGATAAGGAATCGGTCGAATCTGACCAATTTGGCTAAATGTAATTTGCCCTGTCGGTTCGACTTGTGCAGATTGGCTTTCTAAAGCCCGTTGAATTTCATCAACGATATAAGGCAAAGGCAGTGAAATCTGACGTAATTGAGTTTCAGCATCGTCATAATAGCTCGCCAAAGTCAGCATTCGCTCTTGCTTATGGACAATATCGCGTACTGCTTTTAGGGCAACAATATCAGCTTGTTCAAACTCTTGAATGTCTTCCTTTAGCTTTTTCAACCAAGCTTCTACAGTAAAACTCTGCCCTAACTCATGTGCAATCCACCAATCACGCCGTGCCGATAAATCTTGATAAATTTCAATCAACAAACCTATCAACTCAAAGTCACTTGGCTGAACATCTGCATAACTTAAAGTCTGCTGCACCATCACATGAGCTGGGATGGCAATCCCTAGTGCTAATCGATCTAAAGCAAACTTAAAACTATAGCGATAGTCGTCATCGTTAGCACTTAAGCTTTGCTGTAAATGTGCTGCATCCAAGCCACGCTTGAAGCCTGCATCATTTAACAAAGCTAAAATGCGTTGAGCTTGACTATAATCAAGACCATAACGTTGTTGAGTTGCAGCTAGATTCAACCAATCTGCAAAATCATCCTGAGTAAAACGCCCTTGTGGTAATTGCATCCGACCTAAAACAGCTCGCCATGCATTGAGTGCATCAAGCTGTGCCACTCCAGCAATTTTGACAGGTAAAAACACCTCTTGAGTATGAGCAACCGCAGGGAACACACTGCGAATTAAAGGTTCTAATTCAGTTAGATTAGGCGTTAATACCAATACATCGCTCGGACGGCGTGGTATGTCATCTGCTTCAGATAACCAATGCACCAATTGCTCTTTCAGCACTTCAAGTTGTCTTAAACTGGAATGACACACATGAATCTGAATCGACTGATCATTTTCAGCTAACTGATACTGTTCAGCTTTAGGTTCAGCAAGATAGAAAATATCTGACTGCACTTTACCCAACAAAGTTTCTGGAAAATGATCCACAAAGGCATCGACCCACTTCCCTTCCTCACCTGTTGCCAGTTGTGATAAAAGTGAGAAATGATCTCGAGCTTGTTTACCCAATCGAGTCAATAAAGGGTGACGTGACTCACGTGCCTGCGCATTAAAAAACAAAGTGAATTGTTCAAAAAAGGCCGTTATTTCTGCATCTGTCGCCTTTGGATTCTTAAGAATAAAGCGCTCTTTGACACCAAGATCGTAACGCTGTTTCCACTGCGGATCGACACTGTCTGCCCAATACTCTTGTGACGGGTTGAAATGCAAAATCAACACATCAAGATACTGCCCTAAACGGCGTAAAAACTGTAATTGGCTGGGTGGTAAATCTAATAGTGTAAATATAATGATCTGCTTGGGAAGTTGAGCCAAAGCCTGCGTTCTTGTAACCTCATTGTCTAAAAGTTTCCAAAAGTCGGTATCAATACGCTGCATTTCCACAAAATCCTCATGGAAATAATGCTGCCACAACCAACGCTGCCAAGCCTCTAACTGTTCGATTTGGTTCAAACTAAACGCAGACGTATGTTGATCTGTTGTCGAGATTAACTTTTCAATATCGAGGGCTTGATTACGCCCCCATTTAGACAACCAGTTACTAGCGCAAGTACAATCCTGTACGCAGCCACGTTGGCAACTTCCGCGATAAATCATGTAGTTATTAAAAAGATGGGAGACTTGCTCAGCGACCCAATACAGCATACTTTGCTTTTTTAACTGCTTCTCTGTGCCATCTTGTAATTGGTCGGCACTGTCATAAATACGCCGCACAATCGAATATAAAGGATGATCTTCAAGCAAGCTGATCTGTGCAGACTGAATAAAAGGTTGTAAAGCTTGGTATATACGCCATTTTAAAATCAAACGAGGAATATTGGCTTTACGGACTTGTTCTTTATTTTCGAGCACCTGTTGATAGGCATACCATTGAAAACCACGAATACGCTGGTGAAATTGGTAATTCGCTGACATGCCTTGCTGCTCAGCAATTTTTTGAGTTAGCCATTGTTCTTGAGCAGGGCTAGGAACTATAAAATGCTGCGTTTGAAAAACTTGAAATGGTGACGAACTCGGCTGATTCATCGAGGCCATCACCCCTTGTAATAATACATCTAGGCGCTGACTTTGAATGACATGAATACCCATGTGTTAAAGAAACCTCTTTAATAAATCACCATTCGAATGCACAAATTCGTACACAATCATCACTATACAACTTCAACGAACTATGTCACGTTAATCCAACAATCAAATAAAAAATTTGTTTTGAAATTCATCATTCAATACGATTGAATGTACTATCAAGGGATAGACATTAGGTATAACTTTATGAAAATCGAAAAAATTCCTGATTCAATAGATCCAAGTTTGAACTTGGAGCAAATCCGTGAGGAATGTTTAGAATTAACAAAAAAACGTGCATATTGGTCTGCTGGTGCAGCAATTGTACCGATTCCATTTTTTGACGTTGTTGTCGACTTAGGCATGTTGACGCAAATCATTCCGCATATTAATGCACGCTTTGGTTTAGCCCCTGAACATATTAGTGTTTACGATCCTGAAACCAAAAAAATCCATTGGGACGAATTACGCAAACGTGGTTTTGAGTTCTCTGGTTTCGTTGTCGCACGCACAGCAATGAAAAAGTCTTTTAACGGCTTTTTTACCAAAATTGCCACTAAACAAGTAACCAAATTTATCCCTTTGGGCGGTCAACTGATCGCAGCAAGCCTTGGTTATTTTATGATGCGAAAAATCACTGAAGCACATATCCAAGATTGCTATAACTTGGCAAAACGTATTCAGCAAAAAAGTCGCAGCACGATTGTTGCCTAATTTACCTTATAACTAAGGCGGTTAGTCCGCCTTCAGTTGTTTTAGAATCGCCTTCAACACCTCGATCCTTGCTGTATTTTTATCATCCGTCGCAATCACATACCAAGGCGCATAGTCAGTATTCGTTCGCTCAAACATATCTGCCGCTGCGTTTAAGTAATCGTCCCACTTTTCACGATTTCGCCAATCTTCAGGAGTGATCTTAAAACGTTTATGAGGTGTTTCTTCCCTTTCTTTAAATCGAACCGCCTGTTCATCTTTACTGATCGCAAGCCAAATCTTCACCACTATGGTTTGACTATCGACTAAGCTTTGCTCAAAGCGATTAATCTCATCATAAGCACGTTGCCATTCTACAGTAGTTGCATATTCCTCAATTCTTTCGACTAAAACACGCCCATACCATGTGCGATCAAAAATCGTAATTTTCTCCCCATCATTGAGCTTATTCCAAAATCTCCAAAGATAAGGACGACGTAGCTCATACCGTTCTGGAGCTCCTATCGTATGGATTTCATATTCACGAGGGTCTAGCTTCTTCACAATCCGTTTGATTGCTCCGCCTTTGCCTGCTGCATCCATTCCTTCCAATGCAACAATCACTTTACGGTCATCATATCGAAGTGCATCAGCCACCTTTTTGGTGAGTTTACTAAGCTCATCCTTATACTGATCTTTATCCAAAACTTGTTTGGATGGTTCTAATAACTCGTTTGGAACTTTGGCTTGTTGCCACTTCTCAGTGACTTTAGTTTGATGAACAGGGAGCTCTTGTAAAGTCTGCAAAATATATTGAGCAAAACATTGATCGCGTCGCTCTGCATCTTCACCATCAATCACATACCAGTCATCGGTAAATCGTTGGCTGAGACTCTGCAATGTATCGTATTGTTTTTTATTACGCCAATCTAAGCCATGCAATTTATGCCAATGCTGCTCAGATGCATCGATTTGGTCTAATCGTTTTTGTAATGATTTCCAAGATAAATCAAACCAAACCTTAATGACATGGACATTATTGTTTTGCAAATCATGTTCAAATGATCGCATCTGCTCAACATAAGCATCAAACAGTGTTTCATCCAAAGGCTTCGCAACATGCATCGCAGTAGATAACAAATCACTATACCAATTACCAAACATCACGACGATTTGCCCTTCAGCAGGAATAAACCGAGTATAGGATTGCCAGAATGTTTGATCGGCACTCAACAACTTAGGCGCATCAGCTTTCACTTTAAGATAACGAGGATCAAGCCATTCACGTAATTGCTTAACCGCTTCGCCCTTACCTGCAAGTTCAATTCCGCTGACAAGGATTAATACGCTTTTGGCATTTTTTTTATCTTGGCTATCTTTTAAAGCATATTGAGCCTCGATCAAATCCAAAGAAAGTTCGTCTTCTGATCGTAGTTCAAATGTCGGTTGTTGTGTGCTCATATTTAATTCTAAATGTTTAATTATTAACAATAAGTATAGTTAAATCTGATAAAAAGGCATCAAATCCCGTGTACAGTTTATGTAGATTAGATTCAGTGCATATCTCGACTGACCGATTGTTAAAGATTTTAGGTTTGTGCTGTCATAGTTCTAAGTTATCATCACGCCTATGATTTTAAGGTTTTATTTCTTTTGAGTTCGAACATGTCAAAACTCGCTGCATTTGATCAACTTTTATTACAATACCAAAGCTTAAATTACCATCAAGATCCAGTTCTAGCTCAGCGTTTACATGACGTACAAGCATGGATGAAAGCACGTATTGCTGCCACACACCAAGAGTTTTTTGCCCAACCTGAAAATCAGTTGATGGCACAATACTTTTTAAACCGTTTGTATGGTGGACCAGATTTTGATGCAATGGCACAGCAGATCGAACGTCTATTGAAATATGCACACAAAGCAGAAAGTTTATTGCCAGATAATGCAATTAAAACGGGAACTAAATCGGTTAGCTTAGCTGTCTTAGCAACACGTTTGGATGAGCAAGTTGCTGTACAACTTTTACAAGATTACCCAGCTGACACTGTATTGACTGATGAGATTATGCGTCAAACGCTCATCAAATTGGATCAAGGCGAAGATCGTTATGAGCAATTACATCTTTTGGATGAGTTAGGTGTCGCATTAGATAAATATATGCGTTCAACCATGATGTACGCTGCATTTAAAATGTGTAAAGGCATCGCCAATAAATACCAGTTCGAACGCATGTATGACTTTATCCAAGAAGGTTTTGCAGCGATGAAACCAATGAAATCAGCGGCTAACTTCATCAAAACTTTCACTGAAAAAGAGCGTGAAATTATTGAGAAGGTTCACGCAGGTCACCCAGACCCATTTCGCCCTTAAACATCAGCGTCATCTCTGCTAATTTTTATTGAGAGATGACGCATAAGCATTTTTCGATTTAGAAACTCTTTTTAGTCACTGACTTTCTGTATATTATTCATAACAATTACATGCTAAGCCCTGTAAAAAATTACAAAATCTGTCATCATGCATGTTGATTCGTATCGCTAGAACGAGAGTTTAGGAGAAAACAATGTCTAACGAAAACCAACAGCCTACCCCAGAAGTTGAGCAAAAACCGAGTTCAGACAAAGTCAGTCCATTCCTAAGTTCACCGCTTCCGCAAGGTACACCGCAAGGTCAACAACAATCATTACAACAAGGACTTGCATCTACCCCTACAGGCGGCTCTGTACCAAAATACAACTTACCGCGTGGTGCCAATACGGGCAATGTCGGCGCAACCACACACTTTGGCTATCAGACTGTTAGCAGTGATGAGAAAGCTCAAAAAGTTGCTGAAGTCTTCCATTCAGTTGCGAGTAAATACGACATCATGAATGACTTGATGTCATTTGGTATTCACCGTTTATGGAAACGCTTTGCGATCAATATGTCAGGTGTTCGTCGTGGGCAGCATGTCTTAGATATTGCAGGCGGTACAGGTGATTTAGCGAAAGTCTTTAGCCGTGAAGTCGGTCCTCAAGGGCATGTGGTACTTTCAGATATTAATGAATCCATGTTGAATGTTGGTCGTGATCGTTTGATTGATGCGGGCTGCACCAATGTTGATTTCGTACTTGCCAATGCAGAAACATTAGAACCTTTTGCGGATAATAGTTTTGATTTAGTGACGATCAGTTTTGGTTTACGTAACGTGACTGACAAAGATGCGGCTTTACAAGCGATGTATCGCGTACTTAAGCCAGGTGGTCGTTTATTGGTACTTGAGTTCTCAAAACCTGTTTTTGAACCATTTTCAAAACTCTACGATTTTTACTCATTCACCGCACTTCCGATGATGGGTAAATTGGTGGCGAATGATTCTGAAAGTTATAAATACCTTGCCGAATCAATTCGTATGCACCCAGACCAACGTACACTTAAAGGCATGATGGAAAATGCAGGCTTCCAAAGCTGTGATTACCACAACTTAACAGGTGGTATTGTTGCAGTTCACCGTGGATTCAAACTGTAAGGCTTAAGATATGTGGTCGATTTTAGCACTCGGTGCAGTCGAACGTATCATTCATCATGTGATTGATTTGGATGCGATTACGCGTATCCAACTGAATCAATTACAAGGTCAACTATTACGAGTTGTGATCGATAGTCCACAACTCTCAGTTGATGTTTTCTTTGATGAAAATAAAGTTCGTCTAGAACCCACTGTCACTGGACAGAGTCAAACTCCTTCTATTTTTGAGCAGCGCCCTTTCGATCATCAAAATAAGATCACCGATGCCACTGCAACCTTACATGTAGCAAATGTGGTTGAACTGATTCGACTTTTGCTAAGTGATATGGATCAAATCGGTAATATTCCTTTACAGGGTGATTATCATTTATTGCAAGATATCCAGCGCATCATGCAACAGGCAGAACCTGATCTCGCTGCACATTTATCCCCTTGGATTGGTCCACAACTCGCACATGAGTTAGGAAAAATTCAGCTTGCGCCTCAGCAAATAAAGCGCTCGTTGCAAAGTCATTTGTTCTTTGTCGAAGATACACTTAAAGAAGATAGTGGTTTGTTTGCGCCACGTTGGCAAATGGATGATCTGAATCGAGAAACTCGTCAGCTCAATCAAGAAATTGATCGCTTAGAAGCAAAATTTCAGCAATTAAAATCTCAGTTTAATCCCACACAAGACTAGGTAAAATTCCATATGATTCCGCATATTACACGGTTACTCGAACTCTGGCGTATTGCAGCACATTACCGCCTTGACACCTTGTTTCCTGCGGAAGAGTTACCAGTTAAAGCACGTCATGCATTAAACATCATCAAAATGCATCCTGCTGCGTGGTCAAGTCGTGAGAAAAAGAATCCACTCAAGTTAAAAGAAGCCCTTGAGGATATGGGTCCTTTGGCCATTAAACTTGGGCAATTGCTTTCGACTCGCCGAGATTTGATCCCGCCAGAAGTGTTATCACAATTGGTTTTATTACAAGATCGTGTAAAACCTTATGACACACAATTGGCGAAACAACGCATTCAAGACTCATTAAAAGCAGATATTTCAACACTATTTCTACGTTTTGATGAACAACCTCTTGCGGCTGCATCGATTGCACAAGTTCATACTGCAGCTTTGCACGATGGACGTGAAGTAATCGTTAAAGTCACTCGTCCTGATATTCGCAGTCAAATTTTGCAAGACTTTGAGATTTTGGCATGGTTGGGCGATTGGCTAGAAAACCGTTTAGAAGCTGCGCGTGCACTGCATTTATCTGAAATCATTCAAGATTATCGCCAAATTATCTTAAATGAACTTGATCTAAGTCTAGAAGCAGACAACACTCGCCGCATGCGTCATTACTTTACTGGCTCAAGCATGATGTATGTGCCAGAAGTCTATATGGACAGTAAAGACGTGATGGTCGCAGAACGCATCACTGGTGTTCCAATTTCAGATACCGCAACTTTTGATCGCCTAGGTATGGATCGTGCTGATTTGGCTGAAAAAGGTTTAACGATCTTCTTCACCCAAGTATTCCGTGACAACTTTTTCCACGCTGACATGCATCCTGGTAATGTGTTTGTGGAAACAATTAACCCAAGTAACCCACGCTTTATCGCGTTGGACTGCGCCATTATGGGTGAGTTGTCAAAACATGACCAAATGACCGTAGCGCGTATGTTACTTGCTGTCATGAACAGTAACTTCATGCAACTGATTCAGATCGTACATCAAGCAGGTTGGATTCCACCTGGTACTGACCAAGATGCTTTATCTCGTGAGATGCGCCGCACTGTGGGCCCAATGGTCTCAAAACCAATGGATCAATTAGATTTCGCAGGTATTTTGATTCAAGTCATGGATATTGCGCGTCGATTCCATTTAGAAATCCCACCGCAACTGATGTTGTTGTTGAAAACCTTAGTCCATGTAGAGGGCTTAGGAACTGATCTTTACCCTCAACTTGATATTTGGAAATTGGCAAAACCGATTTTGACTGAATGGGTCAAAGCCAATATGAACCCAGTTAAAAATATCAAAGAAATTGGACAACAAATCCCAGACTTACTTTTGGGTGCTCAGGATTTACCAACTTTACTCATTGATAGTTTGAATGGTTTAAAAAACCAGTCGGCATGGCAAGACAAACAACTGCGCGAAATACAACAAATGCGTTTGCAAATGCAACAGCAACAACGTCGTAGCTGGATGTTTGGCAGCACGATGTTGATTATGTTAACGATCGCAATTATAAGCCCTTGGTTTGTTTCGATCATTCTGATCGTCTTAAGTAGCCTTTTGGCACTGTGGCGGATTGTGAAATAATGCTTAGAAATGGGAATTAAGTATTAATTCAATAATTCCCATTAAGCAGTTCATTTACCTATCATTTGGCCTAAACTCTACAAACATTTTCATAATATTTAGTTTTTTACTTTTTTTTTTACTTAAAAATAAATCAAAATCATCTTTATAAAATAAGGATTTAAATATGCTTAATATTGACTTAAATGATCAAGGTCTTTCAATCAATGGTCAAATTTGGAGTTTCCCAATTTCCATCCAAGCATTTTGTTCTTCATTAGGAACATTTCGTAAAGTTAAAACAGCATATCAGCATAATTATCTTTGGGATGATGAAGGTTTGGTTGCTTATAGCAAAAATGATGATTTTATCGAAAACATAACCCTGCTTTTGAATCCTGAGAAATATGACCATCAACCCAAATCTGCATTTTCTGGTCAAGTTTCTTTTTATAAACACGCCTTGATTGATTATTACAAAGCACATCCTGAACAACGAGTTGCATTATATGTAGGTGATGATAAGCATTCTTTAATTGCCCAAAACGTTTCTGTTTCACTTTATCTTAAAGATCCTTATTCTTTTATCTGTTTTAAATCTTACCAAGCACCAGAAATCCCTCTCCCCTTAAAACTTGATACAGGCTTTGAATATTATTCAACACTTTGGGGAAACTGGCTTTATGCGATTCAATCCTATGTACCAAGCTATAATCGATTTTACAACCTAACTTTTGGTATTCAACAACATGATATAGATGAGCAACAAAGCTTATTTGAAGGCAAATTACCTACAAGTCTCATCAATTTTTATAAAGTACATAATGTGTATTGGGATGCTGTCACTTCTGTTTTTCAGTTCCACGTCAATGGTTGGGGCTACGATCTACTTCCATTCTCAAGACTCTATGAGATATGGGAAAATATTATGGAGTTAAATGAAGACTTTGAGGATATAGACACAACTGATGAAAATTTTGATATAAAAATCAAATGTAAGGGTTATGCGAATCCAAACTGGATTCCATTTGCAGAAGGGCGTAATGGCGATTACTTATTGATTGATTTTGATCCTAGTGAGCATGGCGTTGTTGGGCAGATTATAGAGTTACAAAATGAATCATGGTCCCGAACTATATTTTTTGATTCATTAAAACATTTGATTGAAAGTACCATTCAACAGCTAAATACAGGCAAGGATACACGTTATGAATGGATTCTAAGCCAAAAGGATGATGACTAAATTTTTAACCAATGAAAACACCTCATTTTGCAATTATTGGTGCAGGCACTGCAGGACTCGCCACCGCGATTCTACTTGCACGCGAAGGTCATCAAGTCACGATCTTTGAACACGCTGATGAACTCTCTCCTGTTGGTGCTGGTTTACTTTTACAACCTGCTGGCTTAGCTGTTTTCGAACATCTTGGTGTACTTGATCAAGCATTGAAATTAGGTGCAAAAGTCACGGGTTTAGAAGGTCAACTTGCAGATAAACGTCTATTGGTGAATAGTCATTATCACCAAGCTGAGGCTCATCATTTTGGTCTTGGTATTCATCGTGCCACCTTATGTCACGTCTTAACTGAAAAATTGGCTGAATATTCGAGTCATGTCACTCGGAGAATGGGACATCGTATCGACGGACTTGAGGAACTACAAAGTGAAGTTCGAATCTTTGGCTCATGCAAACACCAATTCTTCGATGATTGTTTTGATGCGGTACTGATTGCCAACGGTGCAAGAAGCCAACTTCGCCCTAAAGCATGGGTTAAAATCGATCAACCCTATCCTTGGGGAGCTGCATGGACAATCGTGCCTGAATGCTTAAGCTTGAATCCTGAGATTCTGCATCAATTTTATGATCGCTCTAACATTATGATGGGAATATTACCGACAGGAGTTATTCCTGCAGTACCACAACAACGGCTTTCAAGTGTGTTTTGGAGTTTACCAACATCGCAACTGCAATCTTTCTTAAAAGATGAATCTGCAAAGCAGCTATGGCTAAAACAAGTTTCAGATCGCTGGCCAGATGTGGCTGAGTGGTTCAGTCAACTTTTATTAGACCAGCAAAATCAACCGCAATGGCTATCAGCTCAATATCGTGATGTGGTGATGTCAAAATTTGGGCAAGGTCGAATCGGGGTCATCGGTGATGCAGCGCACGCCATGAGCCCTCAGTTGGGACAAGGCGCCAATATGGCACTGTTAGATGCATGGGCTTTTTCGCAATCATTGCGCCTCGCTCGGAAGAATCAGCACATTGATTGGTCGATATTATGGCAACACTATCATCAACATCGCCGCTCCTCGACTCAGTTCTATCAATTTCTCAGCCGTTTACTGACTCCTCTGTATCAATCCAACCACTGGTGGGCAGGTAGTTTACGTGACTTAATTTTCCCGTGGATGTATCAAATCCCCTATTTTCGTAAAGAAATGGCAATCACAATTTCAGGCTTAAAAAAAGGACCTCTTCAACAAATGAGTTATCAGCAAATTGCTGAGTATCAACACCATGAAAATCGTTTGATTACAAACAATCAATCATTACCTGAATGTGAATAAAAAAAAGAGAGTTAAATTAAATATGAAAATTAGCCATTTAGACCATTTTGTTTTGACCGTTGCTAATATTGAAATCACCTGTCAGTTTTATCAATCAGCCCTGAATTTTGAAGTCATTACTTTTGCCGAAAACCGAAAAGCACTGCAATTCGGCAATCAAAAAATCAATCTACATCAAGCTGGTAAAGAATTTGAACCTAAAGCATATCGTCCAACCGAAGGATCGGCCGATTTATGTTTTATTGCGGAAACACCGCTCCATGAAGTGATTGCGCACCTTCAGGCACAGCACATTAAAATCATTGAAGGTCCAATCGAAAGAACAGGTGCGATAGGAAAAATCCTTTCGATATATTTTCGTGACCCAGATCAAAACTTGATTGAAATCTCGAACTATCTTTAAAGCCTGATCCATGACTTTTTACCCAACAAGCATAGCCAACCTAAGCCACAAACGCTACACTAACGGCTTTCCACTCAATGGATTTTTCACTCATGTCAAACTGGTTAGATGAAGTTAAATTTGATTCCAATGGTCTTGTTCCTGCCATTGCACAACATCATCAAACTGGTCGAGTGTTAATGGTTGCATGGATGAACCGTGAAGCATTACAACTGACTGCTGAAAAGAATCAAGCGGTGTATTACTCCCGTTCACGTCAAAAATTGTGGCACAAAGGCGAAGAATCTGGACACTTCCAAACAGTGTATGAAATCCGTCTAGATTGCGATGCTGACGTTATTATTCTACAAATTGAACAACATGGTGGTATTGCTTGTCATACAGGTCGTGAATCTTGTTTCTATCGCAAACTGACCCCTCAAGGTTGGGAGATTGTAGATGCCCAGCTGAAAGATCCAACGGCGATTTATGGCGCATCAGCAAAAGCAGAAACTCACGAGCATAACCACAGTGAACAAGTCGATGTACTTGGGTATTTAGGTCGCTTGATGCAAGAGCGTAAAAATGCTGCCGCAGATAGTTCTTATATTGCGAGTCTATACAAAAAAGGCATCAATAAAATTCTAGAGAAAGTCGGTGAAGAAAGTATTGAAAGCATTATTGCAGCCAAAGATTATGCCGCACTCGCCTCTCTCGAAAACAAACATGACCTCATTTATGAAGTTGCCGATTTATGGTTCCACAGTATTGTCATGTTGGGCTATTTCGATCTTGATCCGCAAGAAGTTTTAGATGAACTTGCTCGTCGTCAAGGTCTTTCTGGTTTGGTTGAAAAAGCAAATCGTAGCAAAGAAGCGTAATTAGAGCCTGTGTCAAATCACGAGAAACCCAAAGCTACCTACGAGCAAGCGATTGCCATAGATAATGCTCGTTTAGGACAATCATTTAAAGTGATTGCGTATGCTGGCACAGGTAAAACCACGACGTTGCAAATGATCAGTGATGCCATGCCTGAACGTCGTGGTATGTATTTGGCATTTAACAAAGCCATCGCATCTGAAGCGCAAAATAAATTTCATGGCAATGTGAATTGCAGAACCTTTCACTCCCTTGCCTTTCGCAGTGTACCTCGTGGCGTCACTGATAAACTACGCTTACCACGTTTAAGCCCAAGTTTTATCGCTAAAGAATATCGTCTTGAGCCGATTACATTACGTCGCCTTATGGGGGGACGTTATGAAAAATATGTACTCATGCCTAGTCGACTTGCAAGTTTAGTGGCAAATGCGGTCAGTTATTTTTGCTCGACAAGTTCGCAATATCCTGCGCTTCGTCATATTCAAGCACCTAGCTGGTTGCACCAAGATGATATTCAGTCGTTACAACAACACCTTTACCCTGCAGTAGAAAGACGTTGGTTAGAATCGATTGATCCAAATCATCAAGCTGGTATTGGACATGACATTTATTTGAAATTATGGGCTTTATCTGAACCCAATATTCCAACAGATTATGTCTTGTTTGATGAAGCACAAGATGCAGATCCTCTGATGCTTGGCATATTACTTCGTCAAAAAAGTACCCAAGTGATTTATGTGGGTGATGCACATCAGCAGATTTATGCATGGCGTGGCGCAGTCAATGCAATGCAACAAATGCCCTTACATGAAAGTCGCTTGACGACTTCATTCCGTTTTGGTGATGCGATTGCTGATGTAGCAAACTCCATACTAGGTGCGTTGAATGAAACTGTCCCTTTACTCGGCAATCCAAATGTTAAGTCCAATGTCGTCAACAAACCGCATACCAAAATGCGCGATGCGATTTTATGTCGGACCAATGCAAGAGCGATGGAGTTATTACTTTCAGGTTTAGTTCATGGTGATAAAGTCAGCTTACAAGCTGATCACCAAAAACTGAGCCGTTTTGTTGATGCTGCCAGTTTACTCAAACAAGGTAAACGCATCACTGATGTACCAGAGCTTGCTTGGTTTAATTCATGGCATGATGTACATGAATACTGTGAAACGAATGATGGCAGTGATATCAAACCCTTAGTGAAACTAGTTGATGATCATGGGACTGAGCCACTCAAACGCGCTTTAGCTAAAATCACCCCGATTGAACAAGCTGATTATGTCATTTCAACTGCACATAAAGCCAAAGGCTTAGAGTGGAATCGCGTACACATCGAAGATGACTATCAATTTAAAATAAATGGCTTGGAACATAAAATTACAGATGAAGAGCTGAGATTACTTTACGTTGCGTGTACACGTGCTAAAGTAAGTCTAAATATTCATCATCTATATGACTTAATACAACAATTAAAACGATGCGCTCCCTCAACTCTTCGCCAGTCCGCAGGATAAAGCGCTCAGGATTGAGGTGAGCTTATGCAACTCGAGTCGGTTCAATTTAAACATGTCGGAATGTTCCGAGATTTAACTGTTGAATTTCACCCTGCACAACGCCCAATTACCTTAATCCTTGGTGATCAGGCGACAGGCAAAACCACAGTTTTAAAAAATATTTACCAAGCTCTGACTTGGTTTTCAGCACGTTTCAAAGATATTCGAACCGCAGGCGTAGTGATCTCTGATCAAGATATTATGCTGACTCGACTTCAAGCAAAAGTTCAAGTCAACGTTAGAATCAGTTCTGAGTTAAATGGTGCTCTTGCTGAAAGTAGTTCTGCTCTAGAAACAGATACGCATAGTTGCTCATGGAAATTATTTAAAACATTTAATAGTCAAGGCGTTGGTATCAGTCAGGTTGAAACTCAACAACTAGATCAAGTGGTGAATCTTTATCAGAAAACCAGCCTGCAAGATCCTTTGTTCGGCTTACCCCTGATTGCCTACTATCCTGCTGAACGCTTCGTCCAAGAAGTCAATCTACAAAGCAAAAATGTTCCAGGTATTTTGCAAGAAGTTGCGGCATATGATTTAACAGCACTTCCCTACACAACCTTTGCACGTTTTTTTGAATGGTTACGAGAAATCAGTGACGTGGAAAATGCGCACTCTGCTCATATTGTTCGACGCTTAATGGGGAATGATTTCAAACAACAAAATCAGTCTGAAATTTTACAGCAGCTTCAACAAGAACTTGCCAATCATCCCAAACAACTATCTGCACCAAACTTATATGCTCTGAAAAAAAGTCTACACACAGTTTTTCCAGAAGTTACTGATTTATTTATACAATATGTACCAAAACTGCAATTGATGGTGCGCTACAAAGAGCAACTCATTCCATTTCAACAATTATCAGCCTCCCTCAAAACATGGATCGCACTGATCGGTGATGTGACACGTCGCTTATGTTTACTTAACCAACATTGCTTCGATCCTTGCTTAGAAGGTGATGGGATTTTATTAATTGATCAGGTTGATCATCAACTCGATCAAAACTTCTCAGCAGAAATTCTACAGCGACTACATCTTGCATTCCCTAGACTACAAATCATCGTAACAGGTAACCGAGATGAGCTTTTAGAACATGCGCTTGATTATCAATGTTTACGTTTGGATGCCAACGAAATCTACGAAATCAATCTTGCACAATCTCAAAACCAACTCTCGCAACTTTATAATCAACTGGTATGGAGTGAAGGAACTAACGTTGCTCAAACGCATAATTTGTTAGAAACAGAAACCCTTGTAAGTAAAGTGGATGAGTTATTTCATCAAATACAGGAACTTAATCCACAAGAAAAAACTGATTTATTCAATCTGTTAAAAATAGATGATACCCCTCAAGAGACTTCACTTTAATTGATTGTTTTGGTGAACGATTTTTGGCTTTTGAGTTGCTAGAATGTTGTTACTTCATGTAATACCATCGGGTTTTTGTTGATGTTTTATAGTAAGATAAAACTCATTTTTTATTTTCAAGTTGTGCAATACAACTTGCTGCCTCCGTTAACTTGATTGGGTTTCGAGATTTGAAACTTTGGCAATCTCTTTGAATGCCTGTGAATCTTGGAAGAAAATTCACCCTTAGGTCCTTTGATCTAAATCATCGACATGGATACCAGTGTGCTACCGATTATTATCTTATTACCGCTTATACTCGGCACCACCCTTGTCTCACAGCTGCAACGTTTTTCACGTGGTGTGACGGCACTAGGGGCGATAGGCATTAGCCTGAGTTGTTTTTTATTACTGCTAACTCAAGCAGAAACGGTTCTTCAGGGCACACCGCTCGTACAAAGCTGGGACTGGCTTCCGCAATTTGGGATCAATCTAAGCTTTCGTTTAGATGCTTTAGGTTTATTGTTTAGTTTACTGATTAGCGGTATCGGTACGCTTATTTATATTTATGCCTATTATTATTTAAGTCCTAAAAATTCGTTAGCTAAACTGTATCAACTTTTGATGTTGTTCATGGCAGCGATGCTCGGGATTTCACTCTCAAACAACTTGATGATCCTTTTAGTTTTTTGGGAGCTTACCAGTATTTCATCATTTCTTTTAGTGGGTTACTGGAGTCAGTACGATGCTGCTCAACGTGGCGCACGTATGGCTCTCACCATTACGGGGATGGGTGGATTAGCGATGCTAGGTGGATTTGTTCTTTTGGGGCAAATTACAGGGACCTATCAAATCGATCAACTGGTGTTGATGAAAGATGAAATTCAACAACATGCCTTATTCGTTCCGACACTATTATTAATTTTATTAGGTGCATTTACCAAAAGTGCCCAGTTTCCATTCCACTTTTGGTTACCGAATGCGATGGCTGCACCAACGCCTGTTTCTGCATATCTACATTCAGCGACTATGGTAAAAGCAGGTATTTTTCTACTTGCTCGTTTAGCACCTATTTTTATTGGTGCTGCGCTTTATCACAATATCGTAACTTTTGTTGGCCTGTTCACCTTGTGTATGGCAGCAGGTTTCGCGATTTTCAAAGAAGATCTCAAAGGTTTATTGGCTTATTCAACAATTAGTCATTTAGGTTTAATTGTTTGTTTACTTGGTATTGGTTCTCCTCTTGCTGTAGCAGCCGCAATCTTCCATATCATTAACCATGCCACCTTCAAAGCTGCATTGTTTATGCTAGCTGGCATTATTGATCATGAAAGTGGCACGCGAGATTTACGCAAGCTTAGTGGTCTTTGGCAGTTATTACCGTTCACTGGCACATTAACTATGATCACAGCTGCCTCAATGGCAGGTGTTCCACTGACCAATGGTTTTATTTCCAAAGAAATGTTCTTTACCGAATTGCTCGCTAATTTGTCAGGACCAGTGATGGTCATTTCAGCTATCGTTGCAACTTTGGCAGGCATATTTGCAGTCAGTTACTCGATTCGTCTAGTTCACGGGGTGTTCTTCGACGGCGAGCTTGGGAATCAAGTACCGAATAAAGATGCGCATGAACCACCTTTAGGGATGCGTTTACCTGCAATTTTTCTTGCGACTTTATGTATTTTAGTCGGTATTTTCCCTGCCCTTCTTGCAGGTACGATGGTCAACAGCGTGACACGTTCCAGTCTCATGCAACCAAATTTTGAAGGTACACATCTCGCGATTTGGCATGGCATCAATGCTCCATTGCTAATGAGTGTAATTGCATTAATTGGCGGGGCAATTTTCTATTTTAGCCTCGCCAAAGATGGTCGCATTCGTAAAATCGATTTAGATCCGTATTTAGGCAAGTTTCAAGGAAAGATTTTATTCGAGTTATTCCTTAAACATTTATTATTGAATAGCCGCAAAATTAAGCAAAAAACTGAAAATGGTTCATTACAAAGCTATTTGCTCTGGATCGTTTTGTTCAGCATCATCATGGTCGCCTTACCTTTGTTCAATCAAGGCTTAACAACTGGTACTAGAGAACTTACACATGCACCTTGGGTCGCAATCGTTCTTTGGCTTACTCTATTCTCAGCATGTTGGATGATGCTGTGGTTCCATCATGAACGTATCAAGGCAGTGTTAATCAGCGGAGCCGTTGGTTTAGTCGTGACTATGGTTTTCGTGACTTTATCTGCTCCAGATCTTGCATTAACTCAGATCACAGTTGATGTTGTCACCACTGTATTGCTTCTCATGAGCCTATCATTACTTCCGCAATTAACACCATACGAATCAAGTCGTCCTCGTCGTTGGCGTGATGCAAGCTTGGCAATTGCTGGAGGTTTTGGCATCGGTTGGATTACATGGTTAATCCTAACCAGAGACCATAATTCTATCTCTTGGTTCTTCTTGCAACAGTCAATTCCATTAGGCGGTGGCTCAAATGTTGTCAACGTGATCCTCGTTGATTTCCGTGGATTCGATACTTTTGGGGAAATTGCAGTACTTGGTATTGCTGCAATCGGTGCCCTATGTCTAATGGATGGTATGCGTGCTCATGGTACGACCATGACGCAAGGTCTTAGCTATCGTTTTAATCCGTCACCGTTAATGTTACGTATTACTGCTTCGTGGGTACTTCCTCTTGCATTAGTGGTTAGTGTTTATATTTTCTTGCGTGGTCATAACTATCCTGGTGGTGGCTTTATTGCAGGATTGATTACTTCGATGGCATTGATTATTCAATATATCGTTTTAGGTCAAGATCAGGCAGAGCAAATGATCAAAGCTAAATCTGGTCGCCTTTATGAGATATGGATTGGTTCTGGACTCACGATTGCAGGTTTAACTGGGATTGCCGCGTGGTACTGGGCACGTCCATTCTTGACCAGTGCTCATATTTATGTTGAGCCTCCGCTTCTAGGCAAAATGCATTTAGCTTCTGCGGCTGCATTTGATTTAGGCGTATACATCACTGTTGTGGGTGCCACGATGCTGTTAATTTCAGTTTTAGGTGACTCTCGCCACTCAAGTATGTCGGGTCCAATCCCAAGTGGAGATAAATAAAATGGTAAGTATTGAATTTTTACTCGCATCGGGAATTGGATTACTGACTGCAACAGGCATTTATTTGATTTTGCGTGCAAGGACATTTCCTGTCGTTCTTGGACTTGCCATGATTGGTTATGCGGTGAATTTATTTTTATTTGCAATGGGCCGCTTACAAGTCAACGCGCCTGCAATTTTAACTGAAGCAACCAAAGTAACCGATCCACTTCCTCAAGCATTAGTTTTGACAGCAATTGTAATTGGTTTTGCAACAACCGCATTTATTGTGCAATTGGCGTTACGCAGTCGTTATGAGTCTGGTACGGATCATGTTGACTCCAAAGAGGAACCAACCTTGACATATGACCCACGCGAGGATGAGCCATAATGTTCAATTTTTCAAATTTTTGGCTAAGTCACGCTCCAATTTTTAGTATTTTAATTCCTGCATTTACAAGTTTCCTTCTATTAATTTTAGGAAATCCTGGTTCTGGTTCTTTAAAACAAGATTGGCGTCAACCATGGCGACGGAGTATTAGTTTAGGTTCAGTCACTTTGGGGCTGATTACTGCAGTGAGCTATTTACTGTTAGCGAGCACAGGTCAGATAACGGTTTATCAACTCAGTGAGTGGTCTGCACCTTTTGGTATTGTTTTAGTCTTAGATCGACTTTCAGCTTTTATGCTGGTATTAACTTATGGTTTGGCACTCCCTGTACTTTGGTATGCCAGTGATAATTGGGATACTCGTGGTCGCTATTTCCATGCAATGTTCCACTTCCTACTCATGGGATTATCTGGTGCATTCTTAACAGGTGACTTGTTCAACCTATTCGTATTTTTTGAAATCTTGTTGATGGCATCGTACGTATTATTACTGCATGGTCAAGGTCGTCCTCGCTTTCAACTTGGCGTTCATTACGTCACGATTAATTTACTTGCCTCGGCGCTTTTCCTCATCGGTTTAGGCATGATCTATGGCAGCGTCGGTAGTTTAAACATGGCTGATGTCAGCCGTCTTGTCCCTACCCTAGACAATGATCAGCACAAACTCGCAATTGCTGGTGGTTTTTTGTTATTCGTTGTCTTTGGTATCAAAGCCGCAATGTTGCCCGTGGGTTTTTGGCTACCGAAAACATATGCTGTAGCGAGCACGCCTGTTGCAGCGATTTTCACAATCATGACCAAAGTAGGTATCTATGCCATATTACGTGTCAATGGAACGGTATTCGATGACGCGATGGCAAAAGACATCTTAAAGCATGTCTTACTGGTTATTGGATTAATTACATCTCTATATGGTGTAATTGGTGCACTTGGAGCAGATCGCTTACGTCGTTTTGTTGGGTTTATGGTGCTATCGTCAATTGGAACATTACTGATTGCGATCGCTATGCTAAACACCCAAGCTTGGGCAGCAGGTCTTTATTATTTAGTGCATAGTACATTAATCGCTGCAGCATTTTATCTATTCTGTGGCTGGATGACTTCACAACGTGGCGAGTTTAAAGATCATTTAAAAATCGCACCAAAAATAAAGCAAGAAAAAGCAGCTGCATTTACCTATTTCACCATCGCACTTATGATGGCTGGATTACCTCCGTTTAGCGGTTTTTTAGGTAAAGTCTTTATTCTTCAAGCAACAGCTGAAACAGCTTATCAAGGTTGGATTATTGCTGTGATTCTAGTTGTCAGCTTACTGAGTATCATCGCATTAACACGTGTAGGTTTTATTCTGTTCTGGCGAGCGACCTCACCTGAAGACAATCCTGATGAAGCAGCATTTGCTACTTATCAAGATTTACCTGAAAAAGCACCTAATCGTAATGACACCGTGATTTATGTCATTTTATTCGGCTTGATGAGTTATGTCGTTTTTGCTGCGCCAGTACAACATTATATGACTGCGACTGCTCAGCAAATTCAGAATCATGCACTTTATAATGAAGCAATATTAAAACTTGATGATCAAGGTCGCCCTATTAGCGTACAACCTTATGATCCTAGCTATTTGCCAGAAACGAAATATGGTGGTGAAGTAGAAGATCATAATGCACTGTTGATTCCAAATGTGATTTCTAAACCAACATTGCAAGGTGAGCACATTTCGGAATACAAACAACGTCAGATTGCAGAGCAAACTCTTGAAGCACCAACAATTCCAAATGCCAGTCAATTAAAACCGATGGAGGAACACTAACATGCAAAAAATCGCTTTGCTTGATCGGTGGTTTCCACACCCATTTGTTTCATTTATGGTATTTCTCAGTTGGTTAATGTTGTCAGGAAGCGTTGAACTATCGACATTATTTCTAGCAACCTTGTTAGCCATTATTATTCCACGATTACTACGCCCTTTCATCGCACGCACACCACATATACATTGGATACCTGCTATCAAATTATTCTTCGTTGTGTTTTGGGATATTGTAATTTCAAACTTTCGTGTTGCACGGATGGTGCTTGGACCGATAGATCACTTACAACCTAAATGGTATCGAGTACCGCTTGAAACGGAACATGAAGAAGTTAATACATTACTGGCGATGATCATCACCACAACACCAGGTACAGTTTCAGCAGGTATTGATCAAGAGCGAGGTGATATTCTAGTTCATGCACTCAGTTCAGATAATGCAGAACTTGATATTCAAGAAATCAAAAATAGATATGAAACACCTTTATTGGAGATTTTTAATGTCAAGCCAATGCAAGGAGTAGAACAATGACAATCTTGCCTTATGCTCTTGGTATTTGCTTAATTGCGATTACGATTTCTATGTTTCTTTGCCTAATTCGCTTAATCATAGGACCGTCAGTGATTGATCGATTATTGGCGTTGGATACGCTTTTCCTGAACGCGACTTGTCTGATTATCGTTTTAGGTGTGTATTGGGTCAGCACGAATGTCTTTGAAGGTGCGCTGCTGGTTGCCATGTTGGGCTTTGTGTCAACTGCGGCACTTGCTCGTTACTTTACAACGGGTCATGTGATCGATTAAGGAGATATATCATGCAATTTGTTTTTGAAATAATTATTTCCTTCTTTTTGATTTTTGGTGCATTTTTTATGCTGGTGGGTTCTATCGGCATGATTCGTTTACCTGATTTATTTATGCGCCTACATGCACCCACAAAATCAAGCACATTAGGTTTAGGTAGTTTCTTAATTGCTGCGATGATCTTTGGTGCAACTCAAGGAAAGTTTGGCTTTGCAGAGTTACTTATCACTCTATTTATCTTTATCACAGCGCCAGTTTCAGCCAATTTGATGGCACAAGCTGCGATACATTTACGATTACGTTCTATGAGTGGTGATGTGCCAGAAGCATTAAATCGTCCTCTACCGTGGCAACGTTATCGTCGTACAGCAAATAAAGAAGATCAGAACTAAATCTTGTGATTTAAACAATATATTCTCATCATAAAAAAGCCACCCGTAGGTGGCTTTTTTAAATTTATTCTTTATCTTCTTGCCCTTGTTCAGGCAGATCCTTGACAGCTTCAGCGATCAAACCAAACATGTAGTTACCGTATGCATTGGTTTTATCATAATGGAACCGCAATCTAGGGGTAATACGTGTCTTAATACGACGACTTAGCTCATGACGCAGAAAACCAGATGCTTTATTTAACACATCTAAAGTTTCTTTATTTGCTGCTTCACTTTGCTCATCACCAAGCTCACGCCCCATCACGGTTACATAAACTTCAGCGTATCCTAAGTCAGCACTGACTTTGACCGCAGAGATGGTCACTAGACCACCTAAGCGTGGATCTTTAAGCTCCTGACGGATCAACTCTGACAACTCACGTTGTACTGAATCCGCCATTCGCTTTAAGCGTTGGCTACCCGCCATTAAAGACTCCGTTTAACCAATTGAACATCATAAACTTCGATTTTATCAAGTTCTTTGATGTCGTTATAACCTTTAACCGCAAGACCACATTCCATACCAGCACGAACTTCTTCTACTACATCTTTATAACGACGTAATGACTCAAGCTCACCTTGGAATACAACCACATCATCACGTAAGACGCGGATTGGTTTGTTACGGTGGATTACACCTTCCATTACCATACAGCCTGCAGCAGCACCAAACTTGCTTGAACGGAACACTTCACGAACTTGAGCAACACCCAAGATTGTTTCACGATGTTCAGGAGCAAGTTTCCCGCTCATTGCTGCTTTCACGTCATCAATTAATTGATAGATAACGCTGTAGTAACGGATGTCGATACCATCTTGGTCAGATTTTTGACGCGCTGTGTTATCTGCACGAACGTTAAAGCCTAATAATACAGCTTCTGAAGATTCTGCAAGAGTAACGTCAGATTCTGTAATCGCACCAACACCTGAACCAATTACACGCACTTTCACTTCATCAGTAGATAACTCATCAAGTGCAACATGTAATGCTTCTAAAGTACCGCGTACATCAGTCTTAAGTACAACATTCACAGTTGGAACATCTTTCTTGCCCATAGACGCCATGATGTTTTCAAGACGCATAGAGCTTGCACGTTCAAGACGTTTTTGACGTTCACGATCTGCACGAGCATCAGCAACTTCACGTGCTTTCTTCTCGTCATTGACGACTAGAACTTCATCACCCGCCATCGGTGCTTCAGGTAAACCTAAAATTTCAACTGGAATTGATGGTCCAGCCGAAGTAATACGTTGACCATTTTCATCTGACATCGCACGGACACGACCATAAGATGAACCAGCCAATACAAGATCACCAATATTCAAAGTACCGTTTTGCACTAGGATAGAAGTAACCGCACCACGACCTTTATCAACACGCGCTTCAATTACTACACCTTGTGCCGCGCCTTCTGCTGAAGCTTTAAGCTCCATCAATTCTGCTTGGATCAAGATAAGGTCAAGTAAGCTATCGATACCAGCACCTGAATGCGCAGATACTTTTGCAACAGGAACATCACCGCCCCATTCTTCAGGCACGATACCTTTTGTAGTCAACTCATTAAGTACACGGTCAACGTCAGCTGATTCTTTATCCATCTTGTTGATTGCAACAATGATCGGCGTACCCGCTGCACGAGCATGATCAATCGCTTCCGCTGTTTGTGGCATTACACCATCATCAGCAGCAACAACTAGAACTACGATATCTGTTGCTTTCGCACCACGAGCACGCATAGACGTAAACGCTGCGTGTCCAGGTGTATCTAGGAAAGTAATAATACCTTTCTCAGTTTCAACATGGTAAGCACCAATGTGCTGAGTGATACCACCCGCCTCGCCAGCTGCCACTTTAGAGCGACGAATACGATCTAATAGTGACGTTTTACCATGGTCAACGTGACCCATAATTGTTACAACAGGCGGACGAGTTGTTTGCTCACCACGTGCTTCTTCAGCAGCTTCAAGTAAGTTGTCTTCCGCTTGAGTATCAGAAACTAGAACTGGATTATGACCCAACTCTTCGACGACAAGTACAGCTGTATCTTGATCGATTGCTTGGTTCTGAGTAACTAACTCACCCATTTTCATGAGTGTTTTGATTACTTCACGGACTTTAACTGCCATTTTTTGAGCAAGATCAGCAACAATAATTTTCTCACCGATCTCAACATCATAAATCTGCTTCTTAACAGGTTTTTCAAAACCATGTTTATTCGCTTGGCTCGTTTTTAAACCACGCTTGTGATGGCTCTTACTGAAACTTTGCTCTGCTTGAGCATCGCCACCACGACCGCTTTTCTTACCAGCACGTGGATTTGCAGTTGCACCACCACGTTTGATTTCACGGTCTTCTTTGTTGAATGAATCTTCATATGCTTGACCAACAAGACCAGCAGCTAAAGGAGAGTCATCAATCACGCGAATCGTAGTCGTAGCATCATCATTTGAATATTTTGATGCCATTTTACGCATTTGCTCGAGTGTACGCTGTTGTGCTTCTTCAGCAGCTTTACGACGTACAGCTTCTTCAGTAGCTTTTAACTGAGCCGCTTGAGCTTCACGAGCTTTTTTCTGTTCTGGCGTTTCTGTTGGCTTAACAACAGGTGCTTTAATAATCTTGTCGCTGTTACGTTTTTTAACGACAACAGCTGTTTTAGCTGGTGCTTGTGTTGAACTGTCAGAAGTATGCTCTGCACGCATTGCTTCTAAAGTTGCATTAGCTTTTTGCTCAGCACTATCACGGGCTTTCTGTTCAGCTTCAACACGTGTTTTTTGTTCAACACGTACTTTCTGATCAGCTTCAGCTCGCGCTTTTGCTTCTGCTGCAAGTAACTCAGGACTCGGTTTCGCAAATACTTGTTTTTTGCGCACTTCAACATTAATGTTTTTAGCTTTACCCGATGTACTTGTTACTTTAGCAGTACTCGTTGTTTTACGTTTCAACGCAATTTTTCCTGTGTTACCACTTTCCTGACCGTGTACTTTTTTCAAATAATTGACCAAAGTATCTTGCTGTTCAGTGGTAATAATGTCATCTGCTTTACGCTGTGGTAGACCTGCATCGCGAACCTGCTCTAGGAGTTTCTCTACAGGACGTTCTACGCTGAGCGCTAACTCTTGAATCGACTTGTCCGTCATCTATTATCTCCTAATTAAACCATGATTCACGTGCTTTCATAATTAACTGACCTGCTTTGTCATGACCTAAACCTTCGATATCTGAGATATCGTCAGTCGCTTGGTCAGCCAAATCATCAATCGTAATCACACCACGCGCCGCCAATGCATATGCAATCTCAGTCGTCATACCTTCCATACCGAGAAGTTCTGCACTTGGCTCTTGAATATTTTCTTGCTGTTTTAACGCATCCGTTAATGCAGCTTCTTTCGCACGACTTTGTAACAATTCAACTAAATCAGCCTCAAGCTCGATTTCATCAAATGTTTCAGCTGGAACATAAGCAATTTCTTCTAATGAAGTAAAGCCCATCTCAACCAATGCCATTGCTAAATCCTCATCAATATCAAGACGAGAAACAAACATATCGAGATATTGTTGAGCTTCATTTTGCTGACGAGCACGATACTCTTCTTCTAACATCATGTCGAGTTTATAACCCGTCAATTCAGATGCCAAACGAACATTTTGTCCTTGTGAACCAATCGCACGCGCCAATTGGTCATTGGTCGCAAAAATGATGTCTGCACTGCGTGCATCTTCATCTAATACGATACCAGATACATCTGCTGGCTCTAAAGCACTTGCGATATATTGCGCTGGATCATCAGACCACACCACAACATCGATACGCTCACCATTTAACTCTTGTTGCACTGCTTGGATACGTGTACCACGCATACCAATACAAGCACCAACAGGATCAATACGGTGGTCGTTAGTTTTCACTGCAATTTTAGCACGAACGCCTGGTTGACGTGCTGCTGCTTTAATCTCAATGATTTCTTCAGAAATTTCAGGAATTTCTTTTTTCATCAATGCAATCAGCATCTCTGGACGTGAACGAGACAACAAAAGTTGTGCGCCACGACCTTCACGATTCACGCTATATAAAATTGCATTGATACGTTGTTTAGGACGCAAAATTTCTTTATGGATCGTTTCTTCACGCGCCAAGTAAGCTTCTGCATTGTCGCCTAGATCAATGATAAAGCCATCTTTGGTTTGCTTTTTCACTTCACCGTAAATCAACTCACCGACTTTCGATTCATAAGCATCAGCAACCAATGCACGCTCAGCTTCACGAATCTTTTGTACAATTACTTGTTTTGCGATCTGTGCAGCAATACGACCAAACTCGATTGACTCAACTTCAAGTTCGCGCACATCACCAATCGACCATTTCGATGGATCTACATCTGAAATTGCATCTTGGCAAGCTGGCATTTCATGATCTTCGTCCGCAACAACTGTCCACTGACGGAAAGTACGGTAATCACCTGTTTTACGATCAATCTCAACGCGAAGTTGAGCTTCTTCTGAATGTGTACCTTCGTAAAACTTTTTCTTCGTTGCTGCAACAAGGGCTTGCTCTAACGCTTGGAAGATCGCTTCACGACTAACACCTTTTTCATTACTAACCGTTTCTGCAACGGTAAGAATTTCGCGGCCCATAAGTCACCTACCGATTTCTTATAAAATTAAGTTAATATTAGTCTTGATAGATTAAATTTGCTTTATCAATGTTATTGCTATCAATTTCAAGCACGTGTTTACCTTCCACTTCAACTTGGATCAGTTCATTTTCCAAATCTACAGAAAGCAATTTCGCCTGAAACTTACGACGGTTTTCGACGGCAGCAATCAAGCGTAAAGCCACTTGTTGTCCAATATATGCTGGTAATTGATTTAATTGGAAGAATGGTCGATCCCAACCAGGTGATGATACTTCAAGAGCATATTCACCAGAAATAGGATCATGAACATCAAGCATTGCACCCACTTGTTGTGTAACGAGCACACAATCTTGAACGCCAATACCACGCCCTTGTTCTAATTCACCATCTTCATTCAGAATAGGTTCTGCGTTCTCATCGACAGGTTTATCGATATAAATACGTAATAAAGAACGCTTTCCTTGTGGAAGGAATTCAATCCCCCACAGATCTACACCACACGCAGCTACAGCTGGCGCGATAAGATCATGCAATGCTTGAGATTTATTTGATAATTTCATTTACTCTCGTCGCTCTCATGCGAGCCAATCAATCTTAACCGTATAGTGAAGCACGACTATTTGACCAATTGATGTCGAACACTACACGATAGCTAAACAACCAATAAAAAAGGGCGTAAATCGCCCCTATGTTACACAGAAAAGCATTGCCCACTGTGCAAAAAGGCCCACCTTATTGTGAGCCTCTTTTAAGAAACTTGGTAGCGGGAGCTGGATTTGAACCAACGACCTTCGGGTTATGAGCCCGACGAGCTACCAGACTGCTCCATCCCGCATCAACGTGCAAAGATTATATACAAATACGAAAAAAAGTCAATTCAAGTTTTCATACTTGCTTGATTAAGTTGCACCTTAATCAAATGGTAGCGGGAGCTGGATTTGAACCAACGACCTTCGGGTTATGAGCCCGACGAGCTACCAGACTGCTCCATCCCGCATCAACAAAACACTGCATACACCAAACTTACTGGTTATTAAGTTTGGTGCGGAAGGGGGGACTTGAACCCCCACGCCCGAAAGCACTACCACCTCAAGGTAGCGTGTCTACCAATTCCACCACCACCGCAGCTTTGTGGGACGCATTCTATTCGTTTAAAGCGAAAAAGAAAAGTCCTAAATCAACTTATTCAGTTGTTTTTGGCGCGTTTGATGAAGTTTCAGACGATGAGGCAGGAGCTGTTGTCGTCGTTTGAACTGATTTAAGCGTATATGCATCTGTCGTTTGTTTTTTAGCAAACACAGCCAAGGTCAAACTAGTTACAAAAAATAATGCAGTAAAAATAGCAGTTAAACGGGTCAAGAAGTTACCTGCACCCGAAGCACCAAATACTGTGGCAGCACCGCCACCACCAAAAGATGCGCCAGCTTCAGCACCCTTACCTTGTTGTACAAGAACCAGAGCAATAATCAAAATTGCCAAAATGATATGTACAACGAGTATAAAACTATACATTTCTATTCCTCGTTATTTGCTTTGAGCAAAAGCTTTTGCGATTTGGAAGAAGGATTGCGCATTGAGTGATGCACCACCAACCAGAGCGCCATTAATATCTGGACATGCAGCTAATTCAACAGCATTCTCAGCTTTCACACTTCCGCCATACAAAATAGCAATATTTGCTCCGAAAGGTGTGATTTGTTTTAAACCTTCACGAATTTTTGCATGCATCATTTGCGCATCAGCAGGAGAAGCAGTCTTTCCAGTGCCAATCGCCCAAATCGGCTCATAAGCAACCACAATATGCTGCCATTGATCAGGCTTCACAATCGCTGCGATATCACAAATTTGTTGTAATACAACTTGTTCAGCAGCGCCCTGCTCGCGCTGCTCTAAACTTTCACCAACACAATAAATCACAGTCAATCCTGCATTTAAAGCATTGTTGAGTTTAGCCTTGATGATTTCTACATTATCACCGAATAACTCTCGACGCTCAGAATGTCCAATCAGTACAAATTCGATTTGACTATCTTTAAGCAATTCAGCACTGACCTCACCCGTATACGCCCCTGTGCCAGCAATTTTGGAAACGTCCTGAGCGACCGTATAGATTGTTCGATTAAATTCAGCTAAATGTGCTTGTATATTTGTAAGCGCAATCGATACTGGAGAAACACCAATATGACATGCCGCTTGAGAAATAGGTTCCTGTTGTAATAACAGTTTAAATTCTTCTATTAATTTTAAAGCGTCAGCATGCATTGGATTCATTTTCCAATTGCCAACAACCCAAGGGGTAATGGTCGAATTCGACATACTCCGCCAACCTACGAATAAATTCTAAAAAATGCTGCATATTTTACACAGTTTTTTAGAAAATTCAGTTTTTTTATATCGTTTGAATTTAAAGCAGTGACTATAGGATGAAAAAGAGTATTATCAGTTTAACCAAAGTGGATTTGGCTGGCTGAGACATTTATTTATTCAAAACATCATAACTACAAGTTTATGATAAAAATAAATTTGCAAAAGATTCGATTAGTTCAAAGTTTTAAAGCTTAATCAAGTCAAAAACGACACTTTCAATGGTAGTAATTTTACGTAACGAAAGTATAATTTTGATATATAGCTATTATAACCATATTGTCATAAGGCGGACAGATGTCAGGAATACATACGTCTCCAAAATTTTCGGGGTTTATTCGACGCATAGTCGATGATGGTCACATTGCTGCATCAAATATGCAGAGTGCGATTGATGCTGCAAAAAAAGCACAACAAGATATTGTTGCTCACTTAATTGAACATCATCGTCTATCACCTCTGACAATTGCGGAAAGCATATCTTTAGAGTTTGGTGAGCCACTCTTTGATCTTGCTGTATTTGATACAGCTCTATTACCTCGTGAAATAACTGACAGCAAACTGATTCAAAAACATCGTGTTGTTCCACTCATACAACGTGGTCAGATTTTGTATGTTGCGACCAGCAACCCGACGAATATTGATGCATTAGACGCAATCAGGTTCAATACCAAATTAAATATCGAGCCAGTGATTGTTGAGCACAACAAACTCGAAAAACTGATTGATCAGCAATTTGGAGATAGCGGCAGTTTCGATTTTGGGGAAAACGACGACTTTGATTTAGATAATGTTGATGTTGCATCGACTGATACAAACAACACAACTGAGGATGATGATACAAACCATCAAGATGAATCACCTATCGTCAAATATATCAATAAACTATTGATTGATGCGATTCGTATGGGAGCCTCTGACTTACATTTTGAACCTTATGAAAAAATGTATCGCGTGCGTTATCGTGTGGATGGTGTACTCCGACAAATTGCAAACCCACCACTACAACTCGCAACTCGTTTAGCGTCTCGTTTAAAAGTCATGTCTCAAATGGACATTTCTGAGAAGCGTATGCCTCAAGATGGTCGTATCAAACTTAAACTATCTAAGACTAAAGCGATTGATTTTCGTGTTAACTCACTTCCAACTTTATTTGGAGAGAAACTTGTTCTTCGTATTTTAGATCCTTCAAGCGCAATGTTAGGTATTGAAGCATTAGGCTATGAGGATGAACAAAAAGAACTATTTATGAGTGCATTAGACAAGCCTCAGGGTATGCTTCTGATTACAGGTCCGACAGGTTCTGGTAAAACCGTATCGTTATATACAGGTCTAAATATCTTAAATACAGAAGATACCAATATTTCGACCGCAGAAGACCCAGTCGAAATCAACTTAGAAGGTATTAACCAAGTTAACGTCAACCCTAAAACGGGCTTAACTTTCTCAGCGGCATTAAAAGCATTTTTACGTCAAGATCCTGATATCATCATGGTCGGTGAGATTCGTGATTTGGAAACAGCTGAAATTGCAATTAAGGCAGCTCAAACAGGTCACATGGTGATGTCGACTCTGCATACTAACAGTGCTCCTGAAACACTCACACGATTACGCAATATGGGAGTTCCCTCTTTCAATATTGCAACTTCTGTTAATCTAGTGATTGCTCAACGTTTAGCCCGCCGTCTATGCTCGGAATGCAAACAACCTATCGAGATTCCTCAGCAAAGTCTTTTAGAAATGGGCTTCACCGAACAAGATTTAGCCAACCCTGATTTTCAAATTTTTCAACCTGTAGGCTGTGATGCTTGTCGTGAAGGATATAAAGGGCGTGTCGGTATTTATGAAGTAATGAAAGTGACACCCGAGATTTCCAAGATTATTATGGAAGATGGAAATGCATTACAAATTGCAGCAGCATCTGAAAAGGCTGGTTTCAATAATCTACGCCGTTCTGGTTTAAAAAAGGTCATGCAAGGGATCACCTCTTTGCAAGAAGTTAATCGAGTAACAAGTGAATAAAATCAATAAAAAGGATTAATAGTCATGGCAGCGAAAAAAGCGCAAATGATGCCTACTTTTGCCTATGAAGGGGTAGATCGTAAAGGGGCAAAAATTAAAGGGGAACTTCCAGCACGTAACATGGCTTTAGCGAAAGTCACCTTACGTAAACAAGGCGTGACAATTAAAAATATTCGAGAAAAACGTAAAAATATTCTCGAAGGTTTGATGAAGAAAAAAGTGACGACCTTGGATATTACGGTTTTCACACGCCAATTAGCTACAATGATGAAAGCAGGCGTACCATTAGTGCAAGGCTTTGAAATTGTCGCTGAAGGTTTGGAAAACCCATCCATGCGTGAAGTCGTACTAGGATTAAAAAATGAGGTTGAAGGTGGTAATACTTTTGCCGGTGCTTTAAAAAAATATCCTCAATATTTTGATACCTTATTTTGTTCTCTCGTCGAATCAGGAGAACAATCCGGTGCGCTTGAGACCATGTTAGATCGTGTCGCTGTATATAAGGAAAAAAGTGAACTACTCAAACAAAAGATAAAAAAAGCAATGAAATATCCGATTACAGTAATTGTAGTTGCTTTGATTGTTACAATTATTTTAATGGTTAAAGTCGTACCTGTCTTTCAAAATTTATTTAGCTCATTTGGCGCGGACTTACCCGCATTTACCCAAATGGTTGTCAATATGTCTAATTGGATGCAAAAATATTGGTTCATCCTTATTCTTGTAATTGGCGCCATGATTGCTGGCTTTCTAGAAGCAAAAAAACGTAGTAAGAAATTTAGAGATACTTTAGATAAGCTTGCTCTAAAGTTACCAATTTTTGGTGATCTCGTATATAAAGCGATTATTGCTCGTTACAGTCGCACACTAGCAACGACATTTGCCGCTGGCGTTCCATTAATAGATGCGCTTACATCTACAGCAGGTGCAACCAATAATGTTGTTTATGAGGAAGCTGTACTTAAAATTAGAGAAGATGTTGCGACTGGACAGCAGCTTCAATTTGCCATGCGTGTTTCAAACCGCTTCCCCGCGATGGCAATTCAAATGGTTGCCATTGGTGAAGAGTCTGGAGCACTTGATTCAATGTTAGATAAAGTCGCAACACACTTTGAAAATGAAGTCGACAATGCAGTAGATGGTCTGACTTCAATGATGGAACCTCTTATCATGGCAATTCTTGGTGTATTAGTTGGTGGTCTCGTTATTGCCATGTATCTACCAATCTTCCAAATGGGTTCTGTAGTGTAATGCAATCTTTTTTCCTTTACTTTTTAGAAAATCCAATTGCACTTTACCTTGCAGTTGGATTAATCAGCTTGTGCATCGGCAGTTTTTTAAATGTTGTGATCTTTCGCACTCCAAAAATGATGGAGCAAGAATGGCATCAGGAATGCCAAATGCTTTTACACCCTGAACAGCCGATCATAGATCAGAGCAAGTTAACATTAAGTCAGCCAGCTTCTACTTGTCCTAAGTGTCAAACGCCTATTAAATGGTTCCAGAATATTCCTATTATTAGTTGGTTAGTACTTCGCGGTAAATGTGGCACTTGCCAAAATCCAATCAGCATTCGCTACCCGTTGATTGAACTACTTACTATGATCTGTTCATTGATCGTTGTGGCAGTATTCGGTGCAACAATTCAGATGCTGTTCGGCTTAACTCTAACGTGGGCACTTATTGCACTCACTTTTATTGATTTTGATACACAGTTACTACCTGATCGATTTACGCTACCTTTAGCAGCATTAGGGCTGGGTATCAATACTTTTGCAATCTATACAACGGCTAGTGCTGCGATCTGGGGCTATTTAATCGGTTTTCTATGTCTTTGGATTGTGTATTACCTATTTAAAATCATCACGGGCAAAGAAGGCATGGGCTATGGTGATTTTAAACTGCTTGCAGCCCTTGGTGCATGGATGGGTCCGATGATGTTACCCCTCATCGTATTACTCTCTTCTATGGTAGGCGCAATTATTGGTATTATGCTGATGAAAATGCGCGGTGAAAATCAACCTTTTGCATTTGGTCCTTATATTGCAATTGCTGGTTGGATTGCCTTTCTATGGGGTGAGCAAATTATGAAAGTATATCTTGGGGGTTAATATGACATTTATCTTGGGGATTACGGGTGGTATTGGGAGTGGTAAATCTGCTGCAACCCAATGGTTTGAGTCCCAAGGTATTGTTGTAATAGATGCAGATATTGTTGCTCGAGAAGTCGTAGCACCAAATCAACCTGCTTTAAAAGAAATACACCGTGCTTTTGGAGATTGGGTTCTATTAGAAGATGGAACTTTAAATCGTAGAGCCTTGAGAGAACACATCTTCAGCCATCCTGAAGCGCGTATGACATTAGAAAAAATTACACATCCCGCTATCCGCCAATCTATCATTCAACAATTACAACAAGCTGAAAGCCCCTATGTGATTTTAGTTTCACCGCTTTTGTTTGAAACTAATCAACATGAACTCGTTCATCATACTTTATTGATCGATGCAAGTGAGCACATTCAATTGGAACGCGCAAGTCAACGAGATGGGCAAAGTGAAGAGCAAATTCGTCATATTATTGCAGCACAAATGCCCCGCTCTGAAAAGCAACGTTTGGCAAATGACATTGTGGTAAATGATGGCTTATTGGAACATCTACACCAACAATTAAAACCATTACATTTCAGTTATCTACAACGCGCTGAATATTAATTTTTGTTTTGATGTTCGAGCTGAGCCTCTAAGGTGTCTTTTTGAAACCATCGCCACGGTTGAAGCGCACCAATCGCCATTCCAATCAAACCACTGATAATGGCGAGATTGATTGGTTCATCTAACAAAGGAACAGCGACAACAGCTGCTATAAATGGTGCTAAAGTTACAATACTTCCCGTTTTAAATGCACCTAATCTTTGAATTGCTGCAACATAAGTTAAAGTCGCAACGATCACTACCAACACACCATGGAAAAGTCCTTGAATCAAGAGGTGAAGAGGTTCTGCATCTTGAAAATGTTTTGGAATAAATAAAATATAAATAGGCAGGTAGATAATCGCAGACCAAATCACTACACCCGCTGTTGAATGCCAAGCAGATAGCTTCCATTGTTTTAGGAGAACGGTAAAAACACCCCACCACACCGCACTAAGAAACAGCAACAGATCCCCCCAACCCAATACAGTACTTTGATCATGCAGCATTAAATAACTCATGACTAATATTGCACTCATCATAATTGCAATACTGAACCACGTATGTTTATCAAAAGGCTGTCTAAATAATAAATATGCAGCAATAGCAGTACACAAAGGGATACAACCATTTAAAAAAATAGCAGCATGTGCAGCTGGGGCATGCAGAAAAGCGGTATATACGGTAAAACAATAGCCTAGCCCGCCGATCAGTGCCAAAATCAAAGGGCGTGGATGCCATAAAAAGGCAAAATCTTTTTTATAAATTAAAACAGGCACCAAAATAACAGAAGCAATTGCAAAGCGCATCGCAACCAAATCCCACATACTGACATGCCAATGCGCATTAAGTCGGGAGAAAATAGTAAATCCGCCCCATATACACATCGTGATCAGGACAAAAAGATAACCTTGCGAGCGAACTGTCATTTTTCAATTTTGAATAGAGCGTAACGATGATTATACAGTAGTACGCTGTCGACATGCCTCATAAAGTGCCATACCTGTTGCAACACTTACATTTAAACTCTGCAAATCACCCGCCATTGGGATAAATACAGTTTGATCACATTGCGATTGGGTAATTGGTCGAAGTCCAGTGTCTTCAGCGCCCATCACTATCACAACCGAACCGCTAAAATCACATTGCTGAATAGGCAAAGCTTTCTCATCAAGCATCGTACCAATCACACGAGTATGGGTAGTCTCTTTTAAATGCGCTAAGGTACGAGCAAGATTAGTGACCTGAATAAACTTAACCTTTTCTGCACCACCTGCTGCAACTTTACGTGCTGTTGGCGTCAAACTTGCTGAACGATCTCTAGGTACGATGACTGCTTGAACTCCCATAGCGGCTGCAGTTCTGATGCAAGCACCTAAATTATGTGGATCAGTCACTTGATCAAGTGCCAACAATAACGCATCGGGATGCTGCTGCATTAATTGATCTAAATCTTTTTCATTAAGCGTTGGATGAGGACGTACAGCAGCAACAACCCCTTGGTGGAATGGCATTCCTGCTAGTTTTTCCAGACTGTCACGGCTTGCCTTTTGCACACTAATCCCGAAAGGTTCTGCAAGTGCTAAGATTTTTTGTAAACGCTGATCATCTCGACCTTTAAGCGTAAACAATGTGAGTATTCGCTCAGGCTCCAATTCTAATAATGACTCCACAGAATGAACGCCATAATAATATTCAGGTTTTGCCATGAGCGACCTCTTTTCAGCATTCCCACTTGAAGCAGGAGATTAGGGGGGATTTTGAAAATAAAAAATCCTGCAAATAAACTTTACAGGTGAGGAGCGAATAGCTCCGCAAGGGAATTTAATAAAAAAATCCTGTAAATGACTTTACAGGATTTTCTTTAGATATAGTGTACTCGATTTACGAAGGAAAAGGTTAACCTTCTAAATGACACACATAATCAAGTACTTCATCTGCTTCAATATGGAATACACTGTTTCCAGGGACATAGAATGACTGCCCCGCACGGAATAATTCACTTTCTGTACTATCTGCAATTTTTACGCGACACTCACCAGAAATAATTTCCATACGCTCTGGGACGTGTGTTTCAAAAGTCAAAGGTTGTTCAGTAGGTAAAATAACGCCTAAAGTTTTTTTTGTACCATCTTCAAATTGTACTGTATGGCTAATACATGCCCCGCCAAAATACACATTCGATTTCTTAATGACCGTTACATGATCAAACTGCACTGAACTCATGCGTACTCTCCAAATTTTGCCGCATTTATATTAGGTTATGCTGGACGTAGTTTAATTGTGCCTTTACAACTAATCAATCCATTTTCTGGCGTAAATACAGCAATTTTCATACCTGAGCGAGTAAAAAACAAAGCGAAGCTTTTCCGAGCGCTAGACGAATAGTTATGCTACGAGTGGTGAAAAAGCACAAAGTGTAACTTTGCCAGAGCGCAAGACCAACAGCTATGCCAAATAAAGAAAACTAGCAAAGGAACTTTTGCCCAATCGCAAGGCGAACAACCATGTTACGAGTGGACAGAATGATCTTCGTTAATTTTGCCAAGCACAAAGTAATTTGCACCGCGATGAATAATGAATATTAAGAAAATCAAACTTCAATATATGAGACCGACTTCAGAAATAAACCATCTGAAGCACTAAAAAAAACAACACCGCTAAAACATTATTAGTTTGAATTATGGATCAGCTTGAAATCATGCACTTTCAGCTCTTTGCTTATCAAACAATATGACTTATTCATTTTTCCAAATTCCAATAAATCGTTTTGTTGTGAAAGCAACAAAATAGGTGAATCACGACTTGTCGCCACTATAAAAACTCTCTATCTTTAAGCAAAACAATCTGTGCATTGGATGCGTTTATGCTCACCCATTTAACTTTAATTAATTTTGCACTCGCTGACCACTTAGCTTTAGATATTGAACAAGGCTTTAATGTTCTCACAGGAGAAACAGGCGCAGGAAAATCTTTATTGTTAGATGCCTTATCTGCATGTTTAGGTGAACGCACAGATACAAATTATGTCCGATATGGTGCAGATAAAGCTGACGTTACGGCTATTTTTAGCTACCAAGCTGATAGTGCTGAAGCCAATTGGCTCATAGATCATGAGCTTGATGATGAATCAGGCGAGATTCATTTGCGTCGCGTCATCTTTGCAACTGGCCGTAGTAAAGCTTGGATTAATGGAAGACCTAGTAGCCTTGCTGAACTTAAAGAAATCGGGCGATTATTAGTCCAGCTCTACAGCCAGCACAGCCAGCAACAACTTCTAGAACCACCTTATCCAAAACACTGGTTAGATCGTTATCACAATTTTGGTGATCAAGCACAAGCAGTTCGTGAAGCGTATAGCATTTGGCAGCAAAATATTCGACAACACCAAGCCGCGCTAGATGCGCAAGCCACTCGCCTGCAGAAGATTCAAAACTTAGAAACTCAATTGGAAGAGCTTGAAGAAATCGTACAAACAGACTATCGAGAAATTGAACAAGAATTTGATCGCTTAAGCCATCACGAACACATCATGCAAGACTGTGGTTATAGCCTAAATGTATTAGATGAAGCTGAACAAAATATTACTCAAGAAATCTCATCGATTATCCGTCGGTTAGAGTCTCATGCTGGACGCAGCGAACTGCTTTCAACCATTTATAATTCTTTATTAAATGCACAAAGCGAAATCGAAGATGCTACAGCAAGCTTGCGTCAGTTCATCGATCGCCAAAGTTTCGATCCTGAACGCATGGAGCAATTAAATTCTACACTTGAAATTTTCCATCGTCTGGCCCGTAAATACAGAACTCAACCAGAGTCCCTCAAACAAGATTTTGAACAATGGCAACAGGAATTAGAACAACTTCATCAACTTGAAGATCCTGAAACTTTGGCTGAACAAGTTGAAATTGCCTATCAATCCTTTATTGAAAAAGCACAGCACTTAGATGATATTCGTCGAACCGCTGCGATTCCACTAGCTAAACAACTGACGGAACAAGTCAAACCTTTGGCTCTTCCTGAAGCTCATTTTGAATTCAAATTCGAACCATTAGAACAAGCATCATCAGAAGGCTTAAGCTTTATTCAACTGCTATTCACTGCAAATAAAGGAATTCCTCCACAACCATTAGCACGAGTTGCCTCAGGTGGTGAGCTTTCTCGTATTGCTTTAGTCATGCAAGTCATGAATGCTGAGAAGACCGAAGCAGAAGTTCTAGTATTTGATGAAATTGATGTCGGAATTAGCGGTGGAACTGCAGAAGTTGTAGGACGATTACTGGCTGATTTAGCACAGCATGTTCAATTACTATGTATTACTCACCAAGCCCAGGTTGCGGCGCAATCCGATCAACATCTACTGGTCAAAAAACAACAAACTGATCCAGCTAGCAGTACCATCATCGAACTTGACGAAGAACAGCGTATTCTAGAGCTTGCTCGTATGTCTGGTGGTGTCGAAATTAGTGAGACAACTTTGCAACATGCAAAGCAGTTGCGACAGCTTAAGTTTCAGCCTGCCTGATTTTTAGGGCAAAATATCAGAAAATGATTGGCGAAATCCGATTAACTCTTGTATGTTGATATAAAGAACCTATATAGATAGAAACGTACATTCTTTTGATGGAGAACCGCCTAGGTGACGAAACAATACTTAACTCACCGTTGTCTCATCGCTCCACCAGACATGGCAGATGACTTCTTTGCAAATACTGTCATCTATGTTGCGCGCCATGATGAAGACGGTGCACAAGGCATCATTATCAATCGTCCGTCTGATTTACAAATCAAAGAACTTCTCAATGATTTGGAAATTGATGCGGATAATGTTCACCCTCACGCGGTCTTGCAGGGCGGTCCTTTACGCCCAGAAGCAGGCTTCGTTCTACATACTGGTCAACCGACTTGGCACTCCTCTATTGCGGTAGGAGAAAATGTCTGCATCACCACCAGTAAAGATATCTTAGATGCGATTGCTCACAATGAAGGCGTTGGTCGCTATCAAATTGCTCTAGGCTATGCGAGTTGGGGTAAAAATCAACTTGAAGATGAAATCACTCGTGGTGACTGGTTAATTTGCGATTCAGATATGGATCTTATTTTTAATCTTCCATACGGCGATCGTTGGGATGCGGCTTATAAAAAAATCGGTGTAGATCGTACTTGGTTTGCTTCTGAGATTGGTCATGCCTGATATACAAACTTCTCAGTCGATTATGGCATTTGATTTTGGTACACAAAAAATGGGCATTGCGATTGGTCAATCCGCGATTGAAAGTGCCAATCCACTGCCTTTATTTATAATGAAAGATGGCATTCCTGACTGGAACCAATTACTCAAACTTGTTAAAGAGTGGCAACCGAACTTATTTCTAGTCGGGCTACCTTTGAATATGGATGATAGTGAATCCGAACTCTCAGCGCGCGCTCGTAAATTCGCTCGTCGTTTACGTCACCAGACAAATATCCAAACGTGGATGGTGGATGAACGCCTAACAACTCGTGAAGCGAGAGAAGAACTCGAATCTTATCAAAGTAAAGGTCAAGCAAAACGCTTATCAGCAGATAGCTTCGCAGCAGCGTTGTTGATACAAAGCTGGTATCGCGATCCTACAGGCATCACACCTTAATCAGACATCTTAGATATAAATGAATATCTTGGCGGGCGATATCCATATCGCCTTTTGAGCTGAATTAACATTGAAGGCGGAACGGAATAACAACGTTTAATTGAGCTTATGAGCTTTCCTAACCAATATCACTCTACTAATTTTATTTATTAACAACTTCAAAGCTTATTTCTCAATCACTCTCACCGTTGCAGTACGTCCAGAAACGAATGCCAATGGATTTTGTGGTGGTTCATCTAATACAATTTTCACAGGCACTCGTTGAGCCAATCGTACCCAACTAAAAGTTGGATTTACATTTGCCAATAAGTTTGAACTGCCCGAACGCTCGCGATCCTCAATCCCAGATGCAATACCTTGCACATGACCACGAATACGTTGTTTATCCCCCATCAATTGAACTGTTGCAACATCTCCAACATGAATACGGTCAAGTTTTGTTTCTTCAAAATAACCAACCACATAAAGTTGCTGACGATCTAAAAGAGCTGCTACAGCTTGTCCAACTTTAACGTAATTACCCACACGTAAATCAAAATTTGATAAAGTTCCATCGGCAGGAGCAACAACTTCTGAACGGTGTAAATTCAATTCTGCCAAGTGCAAATTACTTGTCGCCACATCTAGTAACGCATATTGCTGTTCAATCGCAGCATTGGCTTGTTCAATACTTGCTTTTAATTGTTCGCGTTCAGCAAAAGCTTGATCACGTGCAGCAAAAACTTGATCTTGTTCCTGTTTGGAAATTGCACCATCCATAAGACTGGTATATCGAGCTGCATTCTTTTCGGCAAGTTTCATATTGGCTTCGGTCTTTACTAAGCTAGCTTTGGTACCCGCGAGAGTCGCTTGAGCTTGTGCTAGACCTGCTTTAGCTTTCGCAAGATCAGATTTGGCTTGCTCCACATCCAATGCTTGACGTGCGACATCAATTTTAAACAAGACCTGTCCTTTCTTTACAGTTTGATTGTCTTGTACCAAAACCTCAGTCACCAAACCATTTACATCTGAAGCCACTTGAATGACATCGCCACGGACACGACCATCTCGCGTCCAAGGTGCCGCATTATAGTAATTCCATAAATGCACAACCGTGTATATCGCCACAATAATGGCAATGAAAAGAACCACGGGTCGTATGACTTTTCGCATATCAAATGCATTCATGTTCTTCACCTTTACTACTCATTTTTAAATCAGAGAAATTTAAACAATCAAAAATTTAGCTCAAATCCAAAGTCGGACAAAAATTTCATGCACACAAAGCATCAAAGCTAAATAGAAGCAGAGATTAAAAATACTGGGTAACCCGATCCACCCCATCTGAGCGAAACGGTCTACGAATGGACTTAATATCTTAAACAACACATAAGCAATCACGGCTTGCACTAACAACGTTGGAATATAAATTCCATATAGATTGATTTCACCCATGAGCAACCTCAACGTCATTCATATTTAAACTCACCTGTTCATTTGAAACATGCCCAATGCTTTTGAGAATATTATTCATTGAAATCAATAATCTTTGATGCAACTCATCTTCACTAATTGGCATTGCAAGATGCTTGACCACTTCGATTTGCTGAAGGATTTGCGTTGGAAAAGTTTGAAGTGAAAGTTGCTCTGATTGAGTTTGAAAATATTCGGCAAGCTGCTGCTCTAAAAGAGCAATTTGCATTTGCAAGTCCACATAATGTGGAAGCTTTTGGCGGATTTCCTGTAATCGCACAAGATCAACAATCGATGCACTTTCAATTAAGGCATTTTGGATGGCATATTTCAGTTCAGCATTTTGTACCATCTTGCTATTTAGAACCCCAACTCGATCAAGCATGCTACGTAAATGAATTTTGAAATCAATCCCATAACTCAGTGTTAAAGCTTGACGCATCGCTTGGTAATGCAAACTTAAAATACGTGTTGCGCTTGTATCGGGTGAAACAGCACGAACCAAATCAATCACAATTAATGAGACCAAAACACCTAAAATCATGGCAAAAGAGCTGTCTAAATAAGACACCGCATCCATTGAATATTTATTGTGTAAATTCAGCCCCATCATGGTATTAATGCCTAAAACCATACCTATCGGCATTAGCATTTGATTTGCCATCATGCTTACAGCCACAAGGAAAATTGGAAAAAGTACCAGTGCTAATTGCCAAAAGTGCGTAATGTGGGGAAAAATTCCAAAGGCATAAATAAAAACCAATCCCGCTGAAACGATGCTCCCCCAGATAAATATGCGCAACACAGGTACAGGATTATCCAAAGCAGTCAAAATACACGCTGTGATCGCGCCCATTTGCGCCATCATAAATCCAGCTTTCCAACCTGATAAAATCCACGCTCCTGTCACGATGAAAGTGATGAGAACCGCACTGATTCCACCGCGTACCGCGATACCATGATCACGGTGTAAACTTGGATATTTGGTGGTAATCGTAGTTATCTCAGATGGGATTTCTTTATGACCTTTCTGGATCTGTTGCCAAAGTAACTTCACTGCCAACATATTGGCGATAAAATGACGTACATCCATTTTTAAGGCAGCCAACACAGTCTTTTGTTCAGACGAAGCCATCGCAATCAATTCGCTAAAATCTTGTTCAAACTGTGGTGGTAAATCACGTAAGTTATCGGCAGTTAATTGTTTTTCTTGATTTAAAAACTGTAAGGTCTGTTGTCGTAGTTGGCTTAACCTTGGAGCTAATGTAGTTAATGGCATTTGCTCTAATTGTTTAATCCGTTGAGACATGGCAACTAGATTGGCCACAACAAGCGAGACCTGATGCAGCATTTCTTGTAGAGGTTTGGTCATACCTTGCAACTCGCCTTTTTCATAAGCGAGATGAACTGCTAGAGCATGGATATCTGATGCATCACGAGTGATCACCCCTAAAATTTGTGTGTAATTTTGGTTTGTATCTTGGGCTGAAATGAGTTTTTCAAAAATATTTTCTAGATCCTGCAAAGTTTTGATGACACGTTGTTTAATCATGGCACCCACATGAACAGGAAAAAAAGTTGCTGAAACGACAGCGGTTGAAATCACACCTACAGAGATTTCTAAAACTCGTGCTAGAGCAATATCAAAAATATTATAGGTATCAACATAAGTGATGGCGTTATACACAATCATTGCGGTGGAATATCCAGCCAACATAAATACATAGCTACGTGGAGTACGATCCAAGAGCGATATATACAGTGCAAACCCGACCCACAGTGCCAAGATGATCGTAAACAACCACGGCGTATTGATAAAATGTGGTGTCAAAAGCAACGCAATAATTGCTCCTGCAGCCGTACCAACCAAGCGATAAATACATTTGGAAGAAACCATTCCAGAGTAAGGACTGGCAATAATTAATACCGTCCCTATCGACCACATTGGGTTAATCAAATCAAGCTCAAATGAAATAAACAGTGCCAACATCCCTGCGACAAAGGTTTTGCACGCAAAAATAATATCAAGTCGACTCGGCCTAAAAGCCAACAACTGTTTAAATAACATGAACTTTTCTCAATACTAACCGCGTTAGGAAACGCAAATTCACAAAACAACTCAGCTGCATTTAGCTTCTTGATAGAGACTAAAAGAGCGTTCAATTGACCGTGAAATAGAATGAACTGATCGGAATGGCAAACATTTCAGGGATAAATTTAAAACAAATTATCCAATGAAGAAATTGTGCTTATAATTTTTTCAAAACAAAGTTATTTAGTCAACATAAATTATCACTATTTGATAATTATTTAATTAAATATAGAATATGTCATTCAAAAAATATCATTTTTCTCATCAGAGAACTTATTCATACGTTTTAGAATCAACTACGCTAAAAGTGCATACCCGCTGAATGACTTTTCTGTTATAAAGCAAATAAAAGCCACAGCTTTAGACTATTTTTAAGGAGTAAACAGCTCATCATGGCAATTTCGAGTTTTGGTAAAATTCTCACTGTACTGGACTTATTTTCAGTTTCTCGCCCGATTATCAACGTTGATATCATTTGTGATGAGCTCAATCTCTCAAAACCCACTGCATATCGCTATTTAAAGGAACTGGTATCAACTGATATCTTGAAACGTATTAGTGGAACATCTGGTGACTACACTTTAGGCTCTAAAATAGCGGTTTTAGACTATATTTCGCATAGTACAGATCCTTTAGTACAAATCAGTATTCCGTTCATGCGAGACATCGTAGATCGTACAGAACTTTGCTGCTTACTCACCTATTTGAATCATGATTACTGTATTGATTTACATCATGAAACCTTCAAAGCAGCCGAGCTGCTTTCATACGGACGTGGCTGTCCTCGACCTGTATATGTGGGGGCATCACCTAAAATTGTGATTGCTCATTTAACCAAACAAAGAATTCAGTCTTACTATGAGCAATTCTCAAATGAGCTTGCCAAAGTTGGCTTTGCCCATGATCTAGATGAATTCGCTCAACAGATGAAAAAAATCAAAAAGCAGGGATTTTATTTATCTCAAGGTGAAATTGATCCACAAGTTTGCGGTCTGTCTGTACCGATACGTTTTTCCACAAAGGAAGCACCGATCGCCTTGACCTTAGTTGCATCAAAAAATCGTTTTGATTTTCTGAATATTCAGAAGCTTATCGAAATCTTACAAAGCAATGCAGCTCAGATCGAACATAAATTTGCAACACTGACTGAAAACCAAGCAAATCAAAACTGAGAATATTAAAAAATCTTTACACTTTCATGCGTTGTAAATATCAGTATATTCTCATATTATGATTATGTTCTTCAGCATACTCTCCCAAAAAGAGCATGACTTTCCTCAGAGAACTAAGCTCATATTCGTTATGGGCTTTTTTCTTGAGCTGTATAGATGAGGCAATAAAAAAGCCCTCTAGGTAGAGAGCTTCTTAGATTTGATGCTATTAGATTGATGAGCAATTAAGGCTGTTTTAAATAAGGCCATGCAGCTCGTAGATATATAATCATCGACCACAAGGTTAATATCACCGCAGCATACAATAAAGCATATGCCCAGATTTCTAATGGCTTCCAGTTCAACAAAAATACGCTAATCGCAATCATTTGAAAGGCAGTTTTATATTTACCTACGGTTGAAACCGCAACATTGGTTCTTGCACCCAATTCTGCCATCCATTCACGCAATGCTGAAACTGTAATTTCACGAGAAATAATCACAATCGCGGCAAATGCCATGGAAATTGTAGGTTGCCATTGAACCAAAACAATCAAAGCAGCAGCGACCATCAATTTATCAGCGACAGGATCGAGAAAGCGTCCAAAAGCCGATGTTTGATTTAATGTCCTTGCGAGGTAGCCATCAAACCAATCTGTTACAGCTGCAAGGACAAAGATCGCGGTCAAAATCAAATGTCGCATCATCCCACCATGATGCTCAGCAATTCCAATCGCTGGTGGCCAATAGGCAATCACCAAAAAAACAGGAATAAAGGCAATACGTGCCAATGTTAGAATATTAGGAATGTTCAGGATTCGCCCTGTGCTCATAAACACCGCCATGTTGGTCGCATCAAATATGCATATTGCACAAAGGTTGTGCCGAGATTGTATCCATCTGTAAGCAACTTTATACGAAATACGAGGAAGTGTCGACTAGGCAAAAACGGCAACCGTCTGCCTAAGGATCGCAATTAATCGATTTTCACTATCCCAAAGATAAGCATATTCTGTTGAATAACCGTGTTCTGCAAACTCAGTAACGACTTTATATTTAAACCAGTCATGCAATTGATTCTCAATCGGGTGTATATATGTAATGTGCCAACTTAAAGAGCTCGCTGGTGCTGGTGTTTTAAACATTGGCAAAACACCTGGCGGCCACACATCCATTAAAGAAAATAAATCACCCAAACATAAATCACGATTTGAGTGTAATTGAGGAGAAAAACGACACCATCCACCAAAATCAGGTGTTTTACTTCCTGCCATTGGATAATGTCCTTCAGCCCAACACAATTCGAACTGTTGTAAGCATTCAGGCATCAAACCTTCAAGATAAACCATTTTTTCCAGTTGATCTGCTCTTACGTAGTCAGGAACTGTTGGTTGGTTATTCACCACGATTCTCGACTCTCGCCCCAGACCAAAGCTTGCGACTAAAACACTTTGCACTGCATCATCTTGCCAAAGACGAATTTCAAGTGTCATCACTGATTTCCCTTGTCTCAATACTTCAGCCGTTAATTTGGCTGCACCTTGCTGTACAGGCCCAACAAAACTGACACTGCAACTTAAAAGCTGTTTTGCTGAATCATTGACTGTAAGAATTGCTTTTTGAATGAGCAGACCTGCGATAAGACCACCAAATACCGTACGCCCTTGCAACCATCCTGATGGAATATCAATCCATTCTTGTTGTTCTAGCTGTTGATACAATCCAAGCAGTGACATTATTATTCCTTAAGGGGCAAATTCACTTTATCTTTCAACGTTTCTTAAGTTTTGTGAATGATCATTTATCCATAACTCTATGGAAGATTCGGTCAATCCGCCCTTTTATTCATGAAGAATTTTATAAATCGTCCTTGCCATCACTTCTCCCAAACCAGGAACAAGCATTAATTCTTTTTCTGAAGCTTTTAGCACGCCTTGTATACCGCCAAAATGAGTCAATAAATCGCGTCGACGTTTAGGTCCTAAACCTGGGATTGCTTCCAATACAGAACTACTACGTCGTTTATCTCGCTTGGCTCTATGTTTGGTGATGGCAAAACGATGTGCTTCATCTCGAACTTGCTGAATCAAGTGCAAAGCTTTGTGGTCTTCAGGCAATTGGATCTTTGTACCATCAGTAAAATGTAAGGTTTCTAAACCTGGTTTTCGCCCTTCACCTTTAGAGACCCCAATCATAAATGCATCTAGACCAAGCTCTTGCATGACATCCATAGCCATATGCAACTGCCCTTTACCACCATCAATCAGTAAAAGGTCAGGTAACATATTCTTTTTATAACGACGAATCAGCGCTTGACGCATCGCTGCATAGTCATCACCACCTGTAATGTCCTGAATGGCGAACTGACGATAATCTCTTTTCCGCGCCCCACCTTGATCGAACACCACACAGGAAGCGATTGGTGCTTCTCCCATCGTATGACTAATATCAAAACATTCAATCCGATCAATCGGACGTCCCGCAACTTGTTCAAGTTGATGAAAACGCTCATTCAACTCTAAATGATTACTCAACTTCCCTTTGATTGCATGCTGCACGTTCATTTGTGCAAGCTCTTGCCACTCAGCCCGTGTTTCTCGAACTTTGTGCTTGATCTGAACTTTCTTTTCAAAGGTTTGTTGTAACGCTTCTTCGAGTTGAACTCGATCAGAAAGTTCAACATTCACAATCAACTCAGAAGGGATTTCATCTGCCACTTGGAAGTAGAAGTTGGCAATAAAATCACTGAGCATTTGTCCAAGATCATCACCCAACATATCTGGAAAATAGCTTTTTCCTCCCAGCATACGACCATTACGCACATACATGATTTGTACGCAGGTGACACCCGCTTGATAGGCAATGGCTAAAATATCAGCCTCACCTTTTATTTTAAACACCGCTTGTTGTGCTTGAACTTCACGTAATAAAGACAACCGATCCCGATAAAATACCGCTTTTTCGAACTCAAGAGCTTCTGCCGCTTGCTCCATTTTGCTGATCAGTTCCTGATTCAACTCTTTAGTATCGCCTTGTAAGAAGCGAATTGAATTATCAACATCTTCTTTATAGTCTTCTGGACTAATTAACCCCACACACGGTGCTGTACACCGTTTGATTTGATATTGTAGACAAGGGCGTTTGCGTTGAGAAAAATAGCTATTTTCACACTGTCTTACATTAAATAGTTTTTGTAAGGTTAATAGAGTATCTCGCGCGCTGTACGCACTTGGATAAGGACCAAAAAATTTTCCGATTTGATGCTTACCTTTACCTCGCCCACTGGCAATACGAGGATAAGGTTTATCTGCGGAAACAAAGATATAGACATAAGACTTATCGTCCCGCAGCATGATGTTATATGGCGGACGATGTAATTTAATAAGATTTTGTTCTAAGAGTAGCGCTTCAGTTTCGGAACGAACAATCAATGTCTCGATATCATAAATACGTGCAACCAGAGCTTGTGTTTTGGGATGCTCAATAGTTTTTACAAAATAGCTGGAGACACGATTTTTTAGATTCTTCGCTTTACCGACATATAGCAACTCCCCATCTTTGCCTAGCATTTTGTACACACCAGGCAGTTGAGTCATATGAGTCAGTATTTTTTCAATGTGTTCACGCGCGTTTGGATTCACAGCAGACTTTCATGATCAGTATTGGTTTGATGATGTAGTCTGCATAAATCAATTTCAAGTGAATTGAGCTAAAATCCATCAACTGAATAGCTCAAATTACACCGATAATTAAAAAACTCGACTCAATACTTTATCAACAGTCTTAAAGGCTGACTCATTAAAGAAATCACAAGCGAGTTCATTTGTCGGAGTAATTGGATTAACCTCTCTCGTCGTATGGTAAAAACCCCAATACTCACGTGCTTGATGACGAATTCGCGTATCCGCTAAATTAAACTCTGTACTAGGTTGATATGCTGTCCATGATGCATTTTGCCAAATACCCTGATTTTGAACAGTACTACTGGTACTGACATGCGCAAGATTTTGCGTTGGATAAGATTCAATATAATCTTGAGTACTCAACTGAACTTGTTTTTGCCAACATGTTGCACCTGTAGGGAATTTATCCTGACTGGCAAACAATAGTCCTTGAATAATTTCTAGTGTTACATCGCTTATGAACGATGATGCTGTCGCTTGTCTTAAAAAATAACGTACATAGTCAGAAACCTCTAAGCCAGACAAGTCAATCTTCTTGAGCTGATAAGTAAGTTTAAATGCTGTTCTCTGTTCTAAATTATAAGGTTCATACTCTAAAACACTATCACTGAATACTGCTTTACGACCTACGATATAAGCACCAGTGGTATTTTGCGGTGGAAATATGGTTGATATCCCATTGCTAGTAATAAAGTTTCGAAGCGCTTCAGTCTGTAATTTTGGTGTTTCGGTATAAGTAATTAAAAGATCATTATTTTTATCTACTTGATACGATTTCTTTGTCAGTTTATTAGACTCATTTGCAGCTGAAAGATCATAACTATAAAAAGCTTTATTCTGAGGATCAACAGTTCCATAAATATCATCAGTTTCTTCAGTACAAGCCACTAAACTTAAAATACTTAAACTAATCAATAGCTGTTTTTTCATTATATTTTCTCATGATTTTAAATATCAAATTTTATCCAAATTATACTATCTGGTACAACTAAAAAAATATCGCTCTTTTTAAAAATAAGTTTTCTATTCAACATGAAATGCGAAATTATCAATCTATTTTTTAGTGAGTACTGACTGTATTGCCTGACAGAAAGCCTGTTTATTTTTAGGTGATACCAAAATATAAGTTGCTATACCATTCTTTTTATAATCAATGCGTAAACGATCCAAAGATAGAGCTGGGGACGAGGTCAGATGCTGTGTACTTTTAAGCTCAACAATATCCTTCTTATTTATTCTCCATTTAAACCACATCGAATGAATCGTCAGTTCATGTTCAGTCACAACATAACGAGTGTTTAAGATCGGCCACCACAGCACTACAATCGTTAGAAAGTATATAGCTGCATGCTCAGGGTATTCTTGCATGGTTCCTTTAATATACATCGTCCATAAAAACTGCAGCAGTAAACCTGTCGTCGCAATGACTATTCCCCATAACCACCAATCTATTTTTGAACGAAATGTCTGCATATTTGTACCTCGATAAAATTCACTCATTTAAACGTATTTTATAACGAGAGCAAATAAAAAACGCCCTGTCGGGCGTTTTGATTTCACTCATTAAAATACATAGGGACGTATAAAAATAAGGAAGAATAATCCTAACATTAAGAACCACTTTAAAAAGTAATAAAGTTGGCGGTTTGATTTCTTTAATGCTTTGGCTTTAATTCGGATTTGGTAAACATAACCAAAAACTTTATTTAAACCACCTGTTTGGTCACCTGCTTCATTAGGTGAACTCGCAGCAGTCATCACACTTTTACCAAACCAGTGATTAAACTTTTCCATAAAACGCGTCTTTAATGGACGCTCTACATCAGCGAAAAAGATAATACGGTTTTGATCTGTTTTATTTTCAGCGTAGTGAATGTAGGTTTCATCAAACACAACGCTTTCACCATCACGCCATGAATAACGTTCGCCATCCACATCAATAAAGCAACGGTCATCATTTGGTGTAATCAAACCTAAATGATAACGCAACGAACCTGCATAAGGGTCACGATGTCGTACCAAACGACTATCTGGTGCCAACTCGGTAAACATCGCAGCTTTAATACTTGGCAATGTTTTCAACAAAGCCGTCGTTTTTGGGCAAAGCTCAGCAGCTGACGGATGCGCAGAATCGTACCATTTAAGATAAAAACGCTTCCAACCTGTTTTAAAAAATGAGTTAAAACCTAAATCATCGTAGCTACTTGAAGCTTTAATCCCACCCTTGTCGTATAAAGCTTTCGCCTCATCACGAATCATTTCCCAATTTTCATCTAAAATTTTTAGGTCTTTGAAATATTGAGTATCGATATAAGGTTGATTCGGTACTTTAGAAAACATGTACATTAAGAAATTAATCGGTGCGAGCACAGTAGAATGGTCAAAAAATTGACGATAAAACGAGTGCTTAACTTTACCACGACGCTGAATATACAACGCCGAAATGATAAAGATCGCTAATATGATCCATTTAATCATTGATATCGGCACTTAAAAATTAATCGCCAAATTTTAACACCATCCCTCACAATTTCTAGCCGCTTTTACTCAAACTCAGACGTAGATAGCAAGTTATTTTTTTTTAATTCTATTTTTCAAAAACTTAATAACTTTTTTAAAAACTATATTTTTGTTTTACGCTCTTTTTTCACCTGATACATTCTCGCATCAGCTTCATGGATTAAGGTTGTTGCATCAATATACCCTTCAACATGATCGGTTTGTTTGACACCGATACTCAAGCTAATTGAAGGTTCTATTTGGCGAATATATTGCTCCAAACGAGGTACAAAACTCTCTATCGCTTGAGACTCTGTACATCTTGGGAAAATGATACAAAATTCATCACCTCCGCATCGGAAACAATGATCATCAAGTCGAGCAACATAGCGGATACCATCTGCCACTATTTTTAAAATTTGATCGCCACGTGGGTGCCCAAATGTATCGTTAATCATTTTGAAATCATTAATATCAATAAATACCACCGTCACAGGTTCTAATGTGTGTTCAGCCGTACATATGGTTGCATTCAAAATACTATTTAAATGTCGAACATTCAGTAAACCTGTCAGAGGGTCGGTTTGTGACAATGCTTCCATTTGTTGTGCGCGATCTTCGAGGACATTGGCGTATTGTTCAATTTTCTCTTTAGACGATTTGATTTCACTGACTAAACTCCAAACATAGGTTTCAACAACTAAAGAAATATCAAACATAAATAGTTTTTCTAGAGTTTGCACAACTTGATGATATTCATCTGTATGTCCAATTTGCTCATACACCAAAGTCATTAATCTAGTTTTGAGATGATAAATCGCCGATAAATATAATTTGGGTTCTACACCGATCCGTTTATGCACTAAACCAATCCTTAGACGGTTGTTAACGTAATTGGCATCATAAGTCCCAGAAAATAACTCAGTGACGTATTGTCGTTGCGCACGTTGTAAACGAGATAAGGTATCTACATCTCCAATCAAAGTTGCAATTTCGGCTACTGAAGTTTGTTGTTGATAAAACTCCATAACAACTTGATCAAATAAAGGCTCAAGCTTTATGCCTAGTTGAACCAACTGTAGAAGTTCTTTATTCGTCAACGACAATAAAGATTTTCGATACTCTATTTCCTCTGAGGAAATATGCATTTGTTTCATCAAGGTTTGGTCTGTTGGTTTCATCCTGACACCTCTCATCCCCAAACAAGATTATCGAGAATCGAATTGGATTGATTTTCAGTTCTATCTTGTTCTGAGTGTGCAAACCATCTTTAGATTAAATTCTAGCCTTAATTTTCACATTCCACTTCAAGCATTAACTAACATTTTTTGTCAGCTGATGACGGTGTTTCGATATGAAAAATAAATGCTGTGAATGTTTAAAAGAACCACAGCTTCCCTATTTCAAGGTTCTAGCGCTTAATGTGATTTTCTTCTCAAAATGCAGCAAGAAATAGACCAAAATAAAGAATTGAAAAGATAATTTTAAGGATTTGTTCAGAAAAAATGAAAGTGCTGAATCAGTATCAACTTAGTGATCCAAATCAGCACAGAAAACAGGTTTTATTATTTTAGGCTAAAGACAGAAATTATAGTTTTAGAATGGTATCAGCTGCAGTCTTATTGAACCAAGAACAATGCTTATCTAGTTCTTGCACAATCGCTTTTTGAGCATAATATGCCTCAACAAAAGTTGAAGAGTTCATCGCATTCAAACGTTGTTTATGCTGTGCAACCACATCACCCAGACGTACATTTTCAAAATAATTCATATCCCCCAAAACTAGTTTTCCATTGTAGTTAAGTACGACAAAATCATAGATTTGTCCGTAAGCATCGTATTCACGATAATAACGCCATGTGTAACCTTTCCATTTTCCTGTATTCACCTTATAAGTATGACCTACTTTCGCTAGTTCATATTTATATTGGCTGTCCAATTGATTGATCACTTCCGCATAATTGTCTTCCGTCATCCCTGATTCAGAAAAACTGATATATGGCTTTTCAACTTTCTCTTCTTGAACTTGATAACAATAAGAACCCTGAGGGAAAAATAGAGGACCTATTCGGTTATATGCCTGAGCTACCTTAGAATTTAGTAATTCTTCTGGAACACCAAATTTATCAAACATGACTTTATAGCTAGGATAAAAACGTTCAAAAACATTCTCTCCAGAAAGGTCAATTTTTTTGAATGTATGGTAGTAGCCCGTATTTGGCGCATCACTAAAATAGAAGTTCAATGCACTTATCGCTTTTGTTTTAGCTGTAACCCAAGTATCTGTATATATAGCATCTTCAGTTAACAAGTAATCTTCTTCTGATAAAGGCGTATAAAACTCCGTATCCTTAACAATATTATTCACATAGGAATATTCTTTAGTATATAAATGATCTTCAGCTTCTTCATATTTAACAGAATATAAATCAACAGATACATTTTCTTGTGTTGGTGATGGCTCATTATTATTTGATGAAGATCCTGAATCTCCACCACCACCACAAGCAGTTAATAAAACAGAAAGGAGAGAGCATAAAATCAATTTATTTTTTAACATAATCTTACTTTCAATAACATTTTATAACATGGTGATTTTAAATACCCACCACAAAATAGACAATCCTTTCTGTCTATATTTATGATTATTTTTTATCAAATATTCAAATCATAGTACTGATCCACTTTTTAGGATTTTTCTATGTCTACAAAAAGCTTTAATAGAACGCTATACGGACATAGCTCACTGATTTTTCTCATACAATCGTTATATTCATTTTTCATATTAAGCTTTGAATTATAATCCTGCTGAAACAGCGGAACCCATAAGCATATAATTTATAAATAAAAAATTTAAAAAAGCATGCCATCTATATTTTTGTAAAACAATAGATGACCCTAGCGTCACGGCTTGATACAACTTGTTATGTTCTTTTTGGATATAGTTATCGTAAGATTAGCGAAGCATTTTGTGTGCCTATATCCACACACACGCTTTTATGACATCAACTCAGAATCCTCCACAACAAGGGAGATCAGGCATGATCCACGCTGGCAATGCCATTACCGTCCAAATGCTTGCGGACGGAATTGCAGAATTCCGCTTTGACTTACAAGGTGAGTCGGTTAATAAATTTAACCGTGCAACCATTGAAGACTTCCAAGCAGCAATTGCTGCAGTTAAAGCCAATAACGATATTAAAGGCTTAGTTGTTACTTCTGGAAAATCAACATTTATCGTTGGTGCTGACATTACTGAATTCGGCGACAATTTCGCTGCTGGTGAACAAGCAATCATTGATTGGCTTATGCCTGTACACGAAATCTTCAATAGCTTTGAAGATTTAGAAATACCTAAAGTTGCTGCGATCAATGGCATGGCGCTTGGTGGCGGTTTTGAAATGTGCTTAGTGTGTGACTACCGTGTCATGTCTGAACAAGCACAAGTTGGCTTACCAGAAATCAAACTTGGTATCTATCCTGGTTTCGGTGGTAGCGTTCGTTTAAGCCGTTTGATCGGTATCGACAATGCTGTTGAATGGATGGCAATGGCGAATCCTAAGAAGCCTGCTGCTGCGCTTAAAGATGGTGCTGTAGATGCAGTTGTTGCTGCTGACAAACTTCAAGAAGCTGCTGTTGACTTAGTTAAACAAGCACTTGCTGGTCGTTTGAACTGGAAAGCAAAGCGTCAAGAAAAATTAGACGCAATTAAATTGAACCCACTTGAACAAATGATGGCGTTCAATACAGCGAAAGGTGCGGTTCTTGCTAAAGCAAACCCTGCACAATACCCTGCTCCTAAGTTATTGCTTGACTCATTACAAGCAGGTGCAAGCTCAACTCGTGATGACGCATTAAAAGCAGAAGCTCAAGGTTTCGCTAAAGCTGCGATCACACCACAAGCTGGCGCACTTATCGGTTTATTCATCAACGATCAAGTTGTGAAGAAAACTGCGAAAAAATATGAAAAAGGTGCTCATCCTGTAAACCAAGCAGCTGTATTAGGTGCTGGTATTATGGGTGGTGGTATTGCTTACCAAGCGGCAAGCAAAGGCACTCCAATCATCATGAAAGATATTGGTAACCCACAACTTGCATTAGGTATGAAAGAAGCGAATGGCTTGCTAACAAAGCAAGTTGAACGCAAGAAAATGAAACCTGCGCAAATGGGTGAAACCCTTGCTCGCATCCGTCCTACTTTAAGCTACGATGAGTTTAAAGAAGTGGATATCGTGATCGAAGCGGTAACGGAAAACCCTAAAGTTAAAGAAATCGTACTTGCAGATACAGAAAAGCATGTCCGTGAAAACACGATCATTGCATCTAACACGTCTACAATCTCGATTACACGCCTTGCGAAAGCATTACAACGTCCTGAAAACTTCGTTGGTATGCACTTCTTCAACCCAGTACACATGATGCCATTGGTTGAAGTTATTCGTGGTGAAAAAACTTCTGATGAAGCAATCGCAACAACTGTTGTTCTTGCTCAGAAAATGGGTAAGACACCTATCGTTGTAAACGACTGCCCAGGTTTCTTGGTAAACCGCGTATTGTTCCCTTACTTCGGTGCATTCGATCTACTCGTTAAAGACGGTGCTGACTTCCAGCAAGTTGATAATGTAATGGCGAAATTCGGTTGGCCTATGGGTCCTGCATACTTGATCGACGTTGTTGGTATCGATACAGGTGTACATGGTGCAGAAGTGATGGCTGAAGGTTTCCCTGACCGTATGAAGCCAGATTACAAAGGTTCTATCCAAGCGATGTACGAAGCAAAACGTCTTGGTCAAAAGAACGATGTTGGTTTCTACAAATATGTGTTAGACAAGAAAGGTAAGAAAGCGAAAACTGTTGACCCAACAGCTTACGAAATCATTGCGCCTTTCGTAACTGGCGAAAAACGTGAATTTGATCCACAAGAAATCATTGACCGTATGATGCTTGCTTTCTGTAACGAAACAGTTCGTTGCTTAGAAGACAACATCGTTGCAACTGCTTCTGAAGCAGATATGGCGATGATCATGGGTGTAGGTTTCCCTCCATTCCGTGGTGGTCCATGCCGTTATATCGACCAAACTGGTGTTGCTGAATACGTTGCGCTTTGCGACAAATATGCACACTTAGGTAAAGCTTATGAAGCGCCACAAATGTTGCGTGACATGGCTGCTAACAACAAAAAATTCTACGGTTAAGGAGCGACGTGAATGGCTACTTTAAATCCACGTGACGTTGTGATTGTTGATGGCGTTCGTTCTGCCATGGGCAAATCACGTAACGGTATGTTCCGCAATGTACGTGCCGACAGTTTATCTGCTGAATTAGTACGTGCACTTGTTGCTCGTAACCAATTTGATACCAACGAAGTTGAAGACATCATTTGGGGTTGTGTAAACCAAACTTTAGAGCAAGGTATGAACATTGCTCGTAATATTGGTTTATTGGCTGATATTCCAAAGACTGCTGGCGGTCAAACCGTTAACCGTCTTTGTGGTTCTTCTATGCAAGCACTTCATACTGCTGCTGCACAAATTGCGACCAACCAAGGTGACATCTTCATCATCGGTGGTGTAGAGCATATGGGTCACGTAGGTATGATGCACGGCATCGACCTTAACCCTGAAGCATCTAAACACTATGCAAAAGCATCTAACATGATGGGCTTAACTGCTGAAATGTTAGGTCGTATGAACGGTATCTCTCGTGAAGAACAAGATGCGTTCGGTGTTGAATCTCACCGTCGTGCATGGGCTGCAACACAAGAAGGTCGTTTTAAAAACGAAATCGTTGGTGTTGAAGGTCATGATGCAAATGGTTTCAAAATCCTTTGCGACATCGACGAAGTGATTCGTGCTGACGCAAACCTTGAAGCATTCAAAGCGTTGAAACCAGTTTTCGACCCTAAAGGTGGTTCAGTAACAGCAGCAACTTCTTCTGCTCTTTCTGACGGTGCTTCTGCAATGTTAGTTATGTCTGCTGAACGTGCTCAAGCGCTTGGTTTAAAACCACGTGCTGTGATTCGTTCTATGGCTATTGCAGGATGTGATGCTGCGATCATGGGTTACGGTCCAGTTCCAGCAACTCAAAAAGCGCTTAAACGTGCTGGTTTAACGATGGCGGATATCCAAACTATCGAATTAAACGAAGCATTTGCTGCTCAAGGCTTATCAGTAATGAAAGGCTTAGGTGTTTATGACAAACAAGACATCATCAACTTGAATGGTGGTGCGATTGCATTGGGTCACCCATTGGGCTGTTCTGGTGCTCGTATCACTACAACATTGTTGAACGTGATGGAACAACAAGATACACAAATCGGTCTTGCGACTATGTGTATCGGTCTTGGTCAAGGTATCGCCACAATTATCGAACGTGTTTAATCGACACTGAGATAAAAGAAAAATCCCCGCCATGTGCGGGGATTTTTTTATAACCAATTCTATTTATTAGAGAATTTAAAACAGTGATCCATCCCAAAAAGTCTATAGACAAACAAATTGGCATCAGATTAATATCGGATTTCCAAAAATTATAAGGCTCTAACAATGTTTAAAAATATGGCAGCAGATTTAATGGGGACAAGTGACATTGGTCGGATCATCGAACCAAGAGACTATGACAAAACAGATATTGATGACTATATTTTTCATGAAGATAACGAAAAAATCTTTTTCCTGATCAAAGCCAAAACTGATGAATATTGTTTCACAAACTCTGCTTTCATTCATCTCGATGGTACAAGTGCTGTAAGTAAAAAACGTACTTTAAACCGATATCCCTACAAACATTATCAAATCAGTCATGTTCAGCTCGAAACTGCAGGTACAGTAGACCGTGATGTAGAACTCAAGTTCCATCTAGGCGGTGCAGCATATTCAATTGATATTGAAAAATCACAAATTGAAAAAGTGCGCGATTTATATAAAGCACTGTTTAGCATTGGTGAGGCTTGTAAAGAAATCGAGCGCCAATCATCATTGCTTTTTTCAACACAACAAGCTGTAAATAATATGTTCTCGTTGCGTGAACTTCCTGAGCAAGTGTTATTAAATTTACCAAGTATCATTTCGCAAACAACGATTCAAGTTGAAACAAAACTGACTGAGCATCGTAAAAAGATTGAAAACTATGATTTTTCTTCAATTTTTGAGCGTTATATAAAAGAATAAATAAAAAAATCCCCGTACCATTACGGGGATTTTTTTATCTCAACATATGATTTAAGTTAACGTGTTAGAAAGTTCTGAGGTGTTTTCAAACCCGCTTCAATTTGTTGTTGTAATTTTAATAGATCATCCAAACTTACTTTTATTGTGCCTTCACGAAATGCATTCGCATTATCCCGATTAATATTGAGGGGTTCTAACATTTTGAAGACCCCATTACTTGGATTAGATGACTGAAAGCCCATCGCAACAGCCATAATGTAATCTTCTAAAAAAGGTGAAACTTGAGATAAATCAGGCTGTACGGTTCTCGGCTGATAATCCATCGAAGTTGTGACTTCGGTGAGTTGAGCATTTTGAATATCAGTCTGCTGCTTGTTTATATAATGTTGTAGGGCTTGGCGGACTTTGATATCTTCCTGAAAAGGAACCAATCCAACCTCTTCACGTAGCTCTGATTCTGCCATGATCCGAATCGTAGGCAAAGAACCTACCTGTTCTTCGGCTTGAACAGTGGCAATACCGATATAAGTTAACATCGTAATCAGCAATGATCGTTTGAGTAAGTTCATTTCTGCTCCAAAACTCAGTCATCAAATCCGTGATGAGATTAAATAAAAGCATCTACCTATAGGCTACAACAAAGTGCTGTTTTATTCAGCAGAGGTCAGATAAACGGTAAATTTCATTAAAATTTTAAACTTTAGATAAAAAAAATTAAAATAGACTCATCTGTTAGATGTTTGTAAAAAATCAAATTTCAATGCCAAAAAACCTCGCATATATCGCCTTTTTTGATTATTGTCCTATGAGCTATTTTCATTTTTTTGTTCTTTTTTAAATTTAAAATTCAAAATATTAGGAGTAAATGGATGTCTTCAACATCAGCAAAAATAACAATGATCTGCATGCTAACAGGCATTGCTTTAACTGGATGTGCAACTAAAACCCTTATTACTAAAGACAGTAAAACATATACCCGTACTGAACGTGTCATGTTAGTTGAGGACAATGTCGTTGCATTCGGACGACCTGCGCAAGCATCTGCGAACTTACCGAAAGACAGTATTGTGATTGCAGGGCAAAAAAACAGTTATATCCTGACGCAAGGCGGCACTCAGTTTGTCACTTTGATCAATAAACTTGATCCTAAAAACATTCAAATCACCAGAGAACTAAACTTCTATTCGGAAAAGAATGATGGAAATTTCTCAGGTACATTGCCGCTGTCTTATGTAAAACTCAAAGAAGACCTGAGCAAAAAGGACTTAGAGTTTTTCATAGAGAATGGTGCCAAAGAATGTTCATCATCTAGTGACGAACGTATGCAAGCACAACGCTTTTGTTTTGATATTAAATTGGCGGGGGTAGTCTACCCTGCCGCAAACAATCTCAGTTCATTAAAAGCATTGAGTAAACCTTATCAAGTCTCGTTTTATACCCACAAACAAGAAACTTATAGCTCAAAATCAGGTATGAATCCTTTTGAAAAACTCGTTTTATTGCCATTTGCAGTGGCGATTGATGTAGTGAGCTTACCGTTCCAAGCAGCTGAAAAGATTTTTGATTAAATAAAAATAGGTCTTTGATCATTGTTCTGAAAGATGCTCAAAGACCTTCCTACTATGTTGATTCTAAATCAATGTGTTATATCAACTATGTGTTTCTTCTTCGCCTTCATTATCAAAAGTTTTAGCGATCTTTTCGATATTTAGGCTTTTTGCCATCGCATCAAAAATATCTTTATATACACCCTGTTGCTGATAAAGTTGATGATGTTCACCATGCTCAACTATGGCACCATCTTGCATGACATAGGTGTAGTCAGCATCAATAATCTGAGAAAGACTATGAGAGATAATAATCACAGTTCGCCCTTGTTTGATTTCATCTAAACTGTGCTTAATCTGCTCTGTTGCGATTGCATCCAAACTCGCTGTCGGTTCATCTAGAAAAATAATCGGCGGATCTTTCAGAAACATACGTGCTATTGCGATTCGTTGCTGTTGTCCACCAGACAATAACAATGCATCAGATTGATAACCTTTAGGTAACTTTAAAATTTGTTCATGGATTGATGCTTTTTTAGCAGCTTGGATAATTTCGTCTTCACTTGCATCCATTTTTCCATAGCAAATATTGTCTTGTATCGTGCCCTGAAAGATATGATTTTTTTGCAGCACTAAACCAATATGATCTCGCAAATATTGAGTATCCATATCATTCAAATCAATACCATCCAACAGAATTTGTCCTGTCTGCGGTAAATAAAATTTATCTAATAAGCTGATTAAAGTCGATTTGCCTGCACCAGATAATCCTACCAGTGCTGTAATTTTATTGGGTTGTATGGTCATACTAATTTCTTTAAGCGCATGATAACCATTTGGATAGAAAAAATCGACCTGTTTTAACTCAAACTTTCCACTGAGTTGTGAAGGTTTCTGCTGTCCTGAAGTTTCAATCTCATTATCCGCCTCAAGAATCTGAAAAAAACTTTCCGCATAAATCATGGCATCATTAACCTCATCATAAATACGATGCAATGAGCGAATAGGAGCTGAAACATTATTAAATAGCAAAATATGAAACATAATCATCCCGATACTCATGTCGCCAATCAACACAAAATACGCGGTGAGGATAATGATAAAAACGATCCCAATTTGCTCAGTAAAAGTTTTAACGCCATCAAAAATAAAACTAATTTGACGCGTGTGCATCTGATTATCGGTAAGCTGCTTTTGTAAGATCAGTTGTTTTTCAGCTTCAACTTGTTCACGGTTAAACGACTTAATAACTGTAATCGAATTAATAATACTCAGAATACCCTGACTTTTCCGCTCACGACCATCTCTTAAACTCCGTCTTACTCCACCTAATTTCTGCGCTTGTTTAAAGGTCAACCAAAAATAAATCGGCACGATACTTAGGGCGACTAGTCCGATCCAAAAATTAGCATAGAACATCAAACCCAATGCGAGAATCGCGCTACTGAATAAAGGCAAAATGTCGATAAAGAAGATTTGAATCAAACGTGTAATCGAACCAATACCACGATCAATACGAGTTTGTAATTTTCCCGCTTGATTGTCATCTTGAGTGAAAAATGAAAGCCGATAGGTCAGAAATTTCTCAATAATTGCTTGGGCAACATCTTGTGACACCATGATTCTGAGACGTTCACCAAATAACTTTTGCCCAAACTGAATCAAAGTACTGATAATTTCTTTACTAAGTAAAATAACACTGATCGTTACTAAAATATGCCAACCTTGAGTAAGACCATCTCCCGCTTCTACTAAACGATTGATTTGATCAACAGCATATTGCAGCGTTAAAGCATTAACCTGAGCGGTCAATGCTCCAATCAAAGTCAGGATTAAGGTGATTATCACCAATAGTCTGTAAGGCTTCACAAAAGGTCGAACTTTGCTAAAAAGTTGCCATAGATTCATGTTTTTAACGTCAGCTCTCCTCAAAAACTTTTAATTTAGTTCAAACCATTATCGTCTAAATAACCTAGAGCTCTTTTTCTAAAACAGCAACATTGTTATTTTTAATTTTCTCTATTTGAGCATTTAGCTTTAAAACATCTTGGTATAACGTATTGAATTTGCGGACTTGGGCAGATTCATGAAACAAAATAAGTTTTCCTTGTCGCTGCCATTCATATTTTTTTAACAAATCAAACATCGCTTGAGCTTTCTCAATGATTTGCTGTTCTATAGCAAAAATATCTTGAGCTGGATCAACATGCAGATTCTTGGCGAGTTTTTGTTGTAGGCGTTGCTGTAACTCAGCATCTAGAGAAAGTTCTTTGGCATCAGCTAAAGCTTGAGATTGTATCTGCTGACGCTTTTTATCGTACTCTGATGATGCACGGCGAACGTCGCTAAACATTTGCTCTGTTTCTTTATAGTTCAATTTACTATCACGCTCCAATCTTTCTACATCTAAAAATGCATCCCACTGTGCTGCTTTTAATTGACGTAGATAGTGATTACGCGCCTCAATATTCTCCTTCCAATAATTCAGTAGAAACTCCGACATCAATTGATAATCACCAGATAGCCGATCATCCTCAACCTCCAATTGTACGGGCGTTGACCAATCCTGTGCTTGGATATATAGCTCACGCATTTTTTCTGCCATCACGACATCAAACATTTTCTGATTTTGAATTGTTCGCTGTTTTGAATTATTTTGATAGATGAAAAATGCCCCTATACATACCACGATCACACCGAGAATCATTAAAATACGGCGCATAAAGCCTCCCTAGTTTCATTTTATTTTTTTGTTGTTAAAGTCAGTTTAATCAATAAGAAAACAATATATATAGTTTTTATTTCACTTCTCGTAACGGAGCATTACATTTTAATCGCTTTAAATTCAGCAACTACGCCCCTATTATCTCTTTTAACGATAATTGAAGAGAAATTTTATGCGCGTTGATATTTGGTCAGATGTAGTTTGTCCTTTCTGTTACATCGGAAAAAAGCGTCTTGAACATGTAGCTGAACAAGCAGGCATTGAGCTAGATATTCATTGGCATAGCTTTGAACTTGATCCTGACGCCCCTACAAAACACGAGGTTTCAAATACTGAACGTCTCGCGCAAAAGTATGGACGTAGTTATGCAGAGATGGAAGAAATGGAGCGTAATGTCGCCGCTATGGCAGCGACTGAAGGCATCGATTTCCAATGGCAAAAAGCCAACTCTGGGAATAGTTTTAACGCTCACCGCATCATTCATTTGGCACAAAGCAAAGGTTTAGGTAATGAAGCAAAAGAAGCTTTTTTCCATGCTTATATGACTGAAGGTTTGGCGATTGGTGAGCGAGAAGTTGTTGAGGAAATTGCTTCGCGTATTGGTTTAGACAATGCTGAAGTTGAATACGTGTTAGATTCAGATGAATTAGCTGACTTTGTACGTCATGATGAAAAAATTGCACATGAGCAATTGAAGGTCACAGGCGTTCCTTTCTTTGTTTTTGATCAGAAACTTGCTCTTTCAGGCGCACAGCCTCGAGAAATCTTTTTACAAGCACTTCAACAAGCACAAACCTCATCAGTAGAAAGCATTGAGCAGGACAACTCAGCTCAATGTAATGATGAATCTTGTGAAATCAAACATTAAGACATCATTCATCACATAGGTTTCGGTTCACCCCGAAACCTATGCGTTTCACGCATGTAAAAATCAATACAATTCCAATCATTATTGATCACAAATCAGGCATTTTTATTGCACTAAATAATATGAAACAAATCCTGTAATTACTTTGATCAAGTTTTGACTACAGGCTTTGTGATGAAGCTCACATAAAGAATTTAAATTTATAGATATCTTTGTGTATAGTCATCTAATTATCCGATTCTATCTTTTAATACGTAGCAGTTTTAAAGCTAAAAGTATGATCTAAATCTCGATTTAGCAAATTTAAATACAGAATTTGAATAACTTAGGTACTATAGATTTTACGCATTTTTCTTCTATAATCGTCATAAAGTGACAATCTTTTGTTATGGAAATGCAAGAGTTACAAGCCTTAATAAACGGTCAGATTCAACTAGAACAAATATGTGTAGAACAGCTTGTAGCATTGGCAAAACAGCACACTTTGGCAACCACGACTGAATACAAATTGCTTGAAGATGCTGTCAATGTTGTACTTACTTATTATTTAAAACAGGCTCAAGCCTATCTCTAAGGAAATAAGCAATGGACGTATTAGAGAAAGCATTATTGGTTGATGAGCTCAAACATCTTATTGTTGGGCTTAATGATAATAAAGCTTCGCTTTTTGAAATTGCCAAATCAAAAAAAAGAATTAAAGACATTTGTGCATCATGTAATGACCCTCTTTTTCAAGAAGAATTAGCGCAGTTCAAACAATATATACAACAAGAAGAAGTCCCATCTGAGGAACTTGCTGCATATGGTTTTTCGATGACTTATTACGGCACATATAACTTCTCAGAAAAAATTGAGCATGCTTTATTTGCTGCTCCTGATATGGGATGGGCAACCTTACGCCAAGCTAATCATTGGCAAGTATGGGTGGTTCGCCCTGCTTTGTCATTTTTGAAAAGTCCGTGGATGGACTCAAGCAAAGAAGCTTTAGAATGGTTAACTAAACACGCTAAGCAATATGTCAAAACTGATGAGCAGCTAAAACAAATCATTCCAATCTTAGAACCAATCAGTGAAGCTGGGTTAGATTCAACAACAAAGGCAACTCAAACTGAAACCAAGGATGTGTTAACGGTGCTTAAAGAGAAAACTGCGAATTTCGATGCACAGCTTGAAGCGATTATTCAAGAAAAATTACAAACTGCACCACCAATTGCACCTTCGACACCATCAGTTGCGAGCAGACCAAAACCAAGTTTTAAATCCGCTTCTCGACCGACTGCGAATCTAGAAAAAATTAAACCTCTAAATACAGAATTTAATCTAGATGGTTTAGTTTGCCGACTTGAACGTGTAGATCCAAAAGTTTTTCCATCTTTGTATCATGTAGATCTACATGATGAGATTGATCAAAACATTAAAATTGATTGGTTATATTTAAAAGCTGAAAATGATGAACAACCAATTTGGGAAACAGCTCAAATCTTTTTAGCTGAACAACTCTATGCACAAGGTCAATTTTCACATTATGTTGTCTTAATTGGTACACACAGCGTTGAATATGCAACGAGTGTTTTACAAACCTACACTGATCAACGCCATACGCGTACCAGCTCCATACATCAGACACATTGGACGACCTTTAAACAGAACTATCATCAACATGAAACGTTGTTTAATGAATGCATCATGAATGGTCATACAGTTTGGCAACGTGATGAAGATGCTTATCCATATATTCCAGCATCATTTATCAATACACAGAAGTTCATTCCTTTTGAAGAAACAGCGGCTAATTTCCTTACACCAATTATTCTGTTGAAAGAACGTCAAAAAATTCGTGTGATACATGGCTTAGAACGCATCAAACTTTCCTCTGAAGATCAAGCTTATCCATTCTTATTACTTGATCGTGCAAACGGCTATACATGGCAATTGATTCGACAAGTGATTAGTAGTTTAGCTCAACCAATCTCAGTCCACGCCTTGTATGATGCTTTAGCTAAGGCGGACGTTTCAGCATAACAAAAATCTATCACAAGATTTATATAGCCTCATTCATCTCAGAATGTGGCTTATTTTTTTTAAAGTTTATTTGTATAGCTCTCTGATAAATTGCTGTTTTTTGTGTCTAAATATTGATTTTAATAACGAAATAATAAAGAGTGAAAAGAAGAACAATATATAAGCTTAAATTATGAATACTTTTTTAAAAACGGTCCCTATCGCCCTTGTTCCAACACTTTTGGCTCTTCCATTCGGCGTGATAACTCAAGCCACTTACGCCACTGAAGAAATATCCGTTCAGGGTGAACAAGCTCATGCATCAGAGTCGGCAAATCTATTAAGTTATATACCTAAATGGGTCGATGCTACACCCACTATACTTCCTGAACAATCTGATGAACCTATCGTTCCACCAACTTCAGAAACAGAAGATAGAACCTGGATTGATCGCAAACAAAAAGATATTCGGAATTGGGCAGATCGAACTTCTGTCAAAATTGATGATTGGTTTGGAGATGTAGATCCAGAAAAGCCTGCTTCAGCTACCATTCGGGTCTTGGTTGATAATTATTGGAATAAATATGATCAATATGAGGTTAAACCTCGTATTCGTGGAAAAATCAAACTACCAACATTAGAAAAAAAATTCAGTGTGGTTTTTGGTGATGACTCGCTTGATGATGAGTTTGACAACAATGTTGCCAATACCAACACTCAACCGAATCAAGATCCTGATAAAAAATTTGATTCAAAACAAACTAGAGACAGTAATGGATCAATCGCATTACGTTGGTCAAATTTCTCCAAACGACTACCATTTGATACCGATGCAGATATCGGTATTCGCTCTGGTGATGATGTTTATTTACGTTTGAGAGCAAAAAAATATTGGGATTTAGATCATGACTTTAATTTCAATGCTGAACAAATCTATCGCTATGGCAGTAAAAGTGAAAACTATCTTCGAACAAATTTAGAACTGATTCACGCACGCCCAAACCAACCTTTTTTATCAAATCAGCTCAGTTTGACCTATGCTGATACACAAGATGATGATCTACGATGGGACAACCGTACATTCCGCCAACACCAATTTTTCGCACACAATAGTTTTAAGTACGGTATTTACACGGGTGGCTATTACGATAACAACGATTTACGTCTAAATAGTTGGGGACCTTTTGTATCTTGGCGACAACCTCTTTGGCGCGAATGGTTCTATGTACAAGGAGATCTCAATTATTTTAACGACCACCGTGAAGATCGAAGCCATTACGTCAGTACATTTGTTCGCTTTGAAAGTTTGTTTTGATGAAATTAACAGCAATCTTGTGGATAACTTTAAGTTTATCCATAGCAAAAAACCTCTAAGTGATTAGAGGTTTTTTGCTATCAGATGAGATAAAACTACTTCAATAGTAGGCTATTGATCCGTCTTACATATGCTGCTGGATCTTCAGGTAAACCACCCTCTGCAATAACAGCCTGATCAAAAATCACATTGGCTAAGTCATCAAATTGCTCTGAACTTTCTAACTTTTTCACCAGTGGATGTTCAGGGTTAATTTCAAGGGTAGGCTTAATCTCTGGAACTGCTTGTCCTGCTTGTTTAAGCATACGTACCAACTGAGGTGAAAGCTCACCCTCACTAGTGACTAAGCATGCTGGAGAATCCACCAACCGTGTAGTAACACGGACTTCTTTAGTTTTCTCTTTGAGTGAAGCACTCAAGCGATCGACGACAGGTTTAAACTGCTCAGCTGCCTCTTCAAGCGCTTTTTTCTCTTCAGCATCTTGTAAATCGCCTAAGTCAACAGCACCCTTTGAAACATTCTGTAATGGCGTACCATCGAACTCATGGACAAAATTCATCGCCCAATCATCAACACGATCTGCCATCAGCAATACTTCAATGCCTTTTTTCTTAAATACTTCAAGTTGAGGAGAGTTTTTAGCAGCACTCAAACTTTCAGCCGTCACATAATAAATAGCCTTCTGACCTTCTTTCATACGCGACTTGTAGTCAGCAAAAGACGTAACAACCTCATCATTAGTCGACGTTGCGTAACGCAATAATTTTAAAATGCGCTCACGATTACCAAAGTCTTCGCCTAGACCTTCTTTTAATACAGATCCAAATTCCGCATAGAATTTTTTGAATTTCTCTTGATCTTTTTCATCTTCAGATTTAGCTAAACTATCTAATAAGGTTAATACACGGCGTGCATTCCCTTCACGAATAGTTTTAACATCACGGCTTTCTTGCAATAACTCTCGGCTGACGTTCAATGGCAAATCAGCACTATCCACGACACCTTGTACAAATCGTAAATAATTTGGAATCAAATTATCTGCTTCATCCATGATGAAAACACGTTTCACATATAGCTTAATGCCAGCTTTTGCTTCACGGGTAAATAAATCTTGTTTCGCTTGACTTGGGATATACAACAATTGCGTATATTCAGTACTTCCCTCAACTCGGTTATGTGCCCAAGCCAATGGTTCTGCAAAGTCGTGACTTAAATTTTTGTAAAACTCGATGTACTGCTCTTCAGTAATTTCACTCTTGCTACGTGTCCATAATGCACTCGCAGAGTTAATCGCTTCCCATTCATCTGTTTTGACCATTTGACCACCTTTAGGCTCTTCGCCCTCAGCAGTCTCTTCCTCTTGCCAGACTTCTTTTTGCATTTCGATTGGCAAGCTAATATGGTCAGAATATTTATTAACGATTTGTTTTACTTTCCAAGATTCTAAATAATCCAGTGCATCATCACGTAGGTGCAAGATGATATCTGTACCGCGTGTTGCTTTATCAATGCTTTGAACCTCAAACTCACCTGTTCCACCACTAATCCAACGTACCGCTTCAGTTGAAGCTAAACCAGCACGACGAGATTCGACAGTGATTTTATCCGCAACAATAAAACCTGAATAAAAACCAACACCAAACTGACCGATCAATTGCGCATCTGCTTTCTGATCACCAGTCAACTTAGACATAAAATCTTTTGTACCTGATTTTGCAATCGTACCTAGATTATCAATCGCTTCTTGTTGGCTTAGACCGATACCATTGTCTGAAATTGTAAGCGTTTTATTTTCTTTGTCTAAAGTCAGACGCACTCGTAAATTTGGATCATTTTCATAATATTCGGGATGATTAATTCCCTCAAAACGTAATTTATCACATGCATCTGATGCATTCGAAATGAGTTCACGTAAGAAAATTTCTGGGTTTGAATAGAGAGAATGCGTCACTAAATGCAATAACTGAGCAACTTCAGCTTGGAAACTATAATTTTGTGATGCTTGTTCACTCATAAATCACTCCTTATTTGTGAGGCTTATCAATTTGGAATGATCTATGAATGGTGTATAACTAAAATTTTTCAATCCTTAAAATGCAATTTTTTATCTAAATCACTCAAATTTACGTGAGCTAAAAAGGTCCCTGACTCAACACGCGATCTTGTAGGATACGATCAAGTTGTTGTTGTCTTTGTAAATACGCTTTACTCAAACATAATGTTTTGGCACCGCAACGATTACGCTGTTTCAACCATTGAAACTGCTTATCTTTTTCAGCATCACGCCCTCCCATTGGAAGAGCATGCAAGATAATTTGATAAGTTGTTGCCAACTTTACATCGGCATCATTTAATTCTCGTTGATTACAAATCTGATGTTCAACCGTTGATTTTGCTTGATGGCATGGAAAACTAGCAGCTTCCACAGATGAAATAAATAATGGAAACAAAATAAACCCAATACACCCTAATTTAAATTTCATATCAAATCACACATAAATATAGTGAATTCTATTTATAATAAGAGCAGTTTTTTAATTTTTATGTAGGTTTTTAATATAAAAAAAGCCCCACATAATGTGAGGCTTGCACAACTAGATGACTTAGAATTTATAGCTATAACCGAGGGTATAGACCATTGGATTCAAGTCTAATTTAAATTTAGTACCATCAACTAATTTAACTTTAGGGCTAATGTCTGCATAACGTGCATCAAAGTACACACCCCAGTTTTTCGCATCAGCAGGTTGGAAATTGAAACCTAACTGACCTGCAACACCGTATGCATTTTTTACGTCATCCGCCACGCCTTTTTCATGCCATGCAATAAATGCTGTACCACCGACACCGATATAAGGCGTGAAACGAGTTGAATTTTTAAAATTATATTTTGCTGTAATTGTTGGCGGTAATTGGCGCACACTTGCAACCTTTTCACCATTTAATAAAACATCGTGATTAATAGGATTAGCTAATAACACTTCAGCAGAAAACGGTGTATCACCAAAGAAATATTCAACTGACGGTGTAAATGCAAATTCATGATCCCCTTTTACCGTAGCACCAGGTGCAAGCGTTGTATCTGCTGTTGGGTCAATTAAACTCGCACCCACTTTAATTTGAAAACCTCCTGCAAATGCAGTTGAAGATAACCCCAATAATGCGACCACTAAAACTTTATTTAACATTTAAATAACCTCATTTAAAAAATTATGTTCTTGTCCAATATAATAAACACCAGTTCACATTATTATGCAATAGAGATAAAATCCGACTATTTTAATTATTTACCTAATCCATTGAATAACAAAAAAATATAATTGTTAAAATATGTAATATAACTTTAATCCAGACCATTTAAGTCAAGATAAATACCTATAAAACCTAGCTATTTTGTCAGAATTAGCCATTAATAAAGATAGGTAAATTTATTTAAAAAATAGAATTTAAGTTTACTTCAAAATAACAAAACCATATTTTTTAATATAAAGTAATTATTATTTAAATAGAATAAAAAAGAGACGAAAAATGTCACCTAATTATTTTAAAATCAGATAACCAAGATATTAAATAAATAAAATACGTGATTTAATTCACAAAAAATAAGGCCCTTAATCAGGGCCTTTATTTAGAAAGATTATTATAGAATCATGGCTGCAATCCAGCCAAAGATCAAAAGAGGAATATTAAAATGGATAAATGTTGGAACAACCGTATCCCAAATATGATCATGTTGACCGTCCACACCTAAACCAGCCGTTGGTCCCAAAGTTGAATCCGATGCTGGTGATCCTGCATCTCCCAAAGCCGCAGCTGTACCGATCAATGCAATCGTCGCCAATGGCGAAAATCCAAACTGCACACACAACGGTACATAAATAACAGCCAATACAGGCACACTCGAAAAAGACGATCCAATCCCAATCGTGACAAATAAGCCGATAAATAACATCAGAAATGCAGCTAATGCATGATTATCACCAATGATATTGACCACACCATTTACCAATTGATTAATATCGCCTGTATGCGTCATGACTGATGCAAATCCAGCAGCAGAAATCATGATGAAGCCTACCAATGCCATCATCCGCATGCCTTGCACAAAAACATCATCCGCATCTTGCCATTTAAAAATTCCAGAAGCGGATAGCACAGCAAATCCAACCAATCCACCTAGAATCATAGAACCAGAATACAGTTGTGCAACCAGAGTCAGTACAATTGCAAGCAAAGCCATAAACATGGTTTTCTTAGAAATTGTCGGTACATTTTCTGCTTCATGTCGAAGCTCTTCAGCATCGGCTTTGAGATCATGCTCAACTTGAGATGTTGTACGCAATGGTTTATCTAAATCAATAGTTTTTACCGTTGTGATTGTACGATCTACATATTCTCGTGGCTTACGGTAACTCACAAACACTGCCACAAGCGTACCAAGAACCATTCCTAAAACAGGAATAGCCATTCCAATCGGCATCATACTGCGTTCGACATGCAAACCATATGCTGCACCAATTTTGTTAATATTTCCCATCAAAATCTGTTCAAGGAAAATCGCACCAAAACCAACAGGCAGGAAAATATATGTTCCCACTAAACCAAGCGTTAGCACACATGCTGCCGCACGACGATCCAATTTTAGATGGTTCATGACTTTCAGCAATGGAGGTACCAGTACAGGGATAAAAGCGATATGAACTGGGATTAAGTTTTGCGAAAAGATTGCTGCAATTAACAAAATAGTTAATAAAAGATACTTCACCTTTTTTTCTTGATTTTTACTTGCTTCAAAGCCCAGTAAACCAATCAATTTATGCGCAAGTAAGTCAGGTAAACCTGATTTAGAAAGTGCTAAAGCAAACGCACCTAATACTGCATAGGCTAAGGCAACTTCAGCACCATCACCTAAACCAGCATTAAATGCTTCCACAGTTTGGGAAAGACTCAAACCTGCAACTAAACCACCAATAATGGCTGAAATCACTAAAGTGAGAACAACAGAAACTCGTGCCAGTGACAGTATAAACATCACGGCAATCGCGATTACGACAGCATTCATGAAAAAAGTAGGAGCAAAAGAAAGGCGACATTCTAGCAGATTCATTGAGATGAAGCTGAAAATATCGCCGAATAAAGTGCGTAAATCTTATGTGATTTTTATTGTTAAATATCGTTCAATCTTAAGCAGCCTGACGCTGAATAAAACCACGAATAAGTTCAGCAATTTTCGCAGGTTGGCTGATGACAGCCCAATGATTCGCATCGAGTTCTGTATATTCAAAATTTTCAACCCACTTCGGCATAGACTCAGTAATATATTCTGGGCTAACAAATGCATCGCGACGCAATACAATCGCTTGTACTGGGCATTGCGCATAACGTTGACGCGGTTGAGTTAAAGAAGGAATAAAGTTTGCACGATATAAGTTAATCCCGTATTTACCATCTGCAACAATATTTGCATTTAATGGTAAATCTTGTTTTTTCTCTAGTCCATTCAAGATTTTGCCCCATTTTTCTGGACTGAAGAAAGTCCAAACTGTAGGTGCAATGAGTGGTAAATGGAATGCGCCTATATACCATGACTTTGTCAGCATTTTCAGAACATTTGCTGGCGCTGATTTGAACTTTTCACGCAAATATAAAGAAGCATGATCTAAGCAAGGACCAGAGATCGTTGTATAAGACAACAAACGACCTTTAAGTTTAGGCTCAGTTGCCGATTCCCAAGATTGTAATGAACCCCAATCATGGGCTGCCATATGGAAATTACGATTTGGTAAAACTTGATCTACCACTTCTTGTAAATCTAATGACAAACGCGGTAGACGATAGTCTTTGATACGTTTTGGAATAGAAGATAAACCTGCACCACGCACATCATAAGTTACAATAAAATAATCATTGACGAGCTTTTCAATAATTGGCTCCCAAACTTCCTGATTATCTGGATAACCATGTACTAAAACCAATGGTGTTTTTTTCTCATCGCCCCATGTCTTCACACACAGTGTTTGCTGATCAGAAGTTGTGACAGTTTTTACTTGTGGTTGCATAATTTTTCCCATTTTGTTTTCAAGTGGCTTGGTCAACTAAACAGCCATTGCCAGCGATACAATAAAAATGATACTTATGGAGTATGAATAGAGTTATCAGAAAAAAAATTGACCATGAAAAACTTTTTCAAAAAAATTCGAACCATTCCAGCCGTTTCAAAATTTATGATCAATCATTACTCACCCTATCGCGGTGCAGGAATTGCAATTGAAACGATTGATCTCGACAATTATTTCATTCGAATCAAAATGCCGCTTACACGAAAAAATCGAAATATCGTTGGAACACATTTTGGTGGCAGCTTGTACTCTATGGTTGATCCCTTTTATATGCTTATTTTGATGCATCATTTGGGAAACAAATACATTGTGTGGGATAAAAGTGCTGCAATCAATTTTTTATCACCAGGTCGAAGCACTGTTTATGCTGATATTCGGATCAGCGCAGAAGAAATTAGCGAAATTAAACGATTAGCTGAAAATCACGAACCTGTACTCCGATCATATACTTTAAATATTGTGGATGAAGCTGGTACTCGGATCGCAGAAGTCGAGAAAACCTTATACATTCGTAGAAAAAAGGCTAAAGCTACTACCTAATCTATATAGCTAGATAAAAAATGCCTGTAAGGAATCACAGGCATTTTGGTTTAAGAAACTAGAGATTATTTCTTTTCTTGGATGGCAGCACCTGCACCACCACCAATCGCACCACCAATTGCAGCACCAGAATCACCACCTAATAACGCTTTACCTACAACCGAACCAATACCTGCTCCAATTGCACTACTTGTAGTCGTACGGCTACTACCACCTTGGGTATTTGCTCCTACACCAGCACCAGCTGCCGCCCCTACACCCGCACCTAGACCACCACCAACATGGTTACCAACACCACCACCTACTGCACCACCTAAGGCTGCTGCACCGATACGCTGGTCTGATGCACTCATATTTTGACAACCTGTAAACATAACCGTTGATATGACTAAAGCGGAAACAACACCAATTGTTTTTTTCATGACGGATACTCTCCTGTTCTGTATGTTAAAAATAATAATCTTCTTTTATGTGGACTTTGATCATGTTATGTAATTTGAGTTAGCTAATACTTTAATATTTGTAAATTTAAACTCAATCTTAAACCAATAAAAAAAGCACCCGAAGGTGCTTTTTTTGAATCAACTCATAATTAGAATTGATCTGAATTTAATGCTTGGCTGAACGCTTGATCAACTTCACTGAAATCATTGTGAAGTTCAAACTCAGCAGCTTCCGCTTCTTGACGACGACGTTCTAGGTGATACGCAAGACCTGTACCAGCAGGAATCAAACGACCTACAACAACGTTTTCTTTCAAGCCACGTAAATCATCTTCTTTACCTGTTACAGCCGCTTCAGTTAACACACGTGTTGTTTCCTGGAACGATGCAGCAGAGATGAACGAGTCAGTAGAAAGCGACGCTTTAGTAATACCCATCAATTGACGTTCAAACTTCGCAGGGAACTTGTTCTGAGCCAAGACAGCTTGGTTCTCTTGAACAACACGGATGTAATCCACTTGTTCGCCTTTAATAAAGCTTGTATCGCCACCATCAGTGATTTCAACTTTACGCAACATTTGACGTACGACGACTTCAATGTGCTTATCGTTGATTTTTACACCTTGGAGACGGTAAACGTCTTGAACTTCGTTCACGATGTAGTTTGTTAAAGCAACTTCGCCTTTCAAACGTAAGATGTCATGTGGGTTTTGTGGACCATCAGAAATGGTTTCACCACGGTTTACATGCTCACCCTCGAACACGTTGATTTGACGCCATTTAGGAATCAACTCTTCGTAGATCTCTGAACCATCATCAGGTGTGATCACTAAACGGTTCTTACCTTTGGTCTCTTTACCAAAGCTTACGATACCAGACACTTCTGCCAAAATCGCATGCTCTTTTGGTTTACGTGCTTCAAACAAGTCTGCAACGCGTGGAAGACCACCGGTAATATCACGAGTACGTGAAGATTCTTGTGGTACACGACCGATTACATCACCCACACCAATCGTTTCACCATCACGGACAGTCACGATTGTATTTTGTGGCAAGAAGTAGAACTGTTCGCCGCCATCTGTTGTATCCAACACGATCGCAGGACGTAAATCTTTACCAGAAGCAGGACGTGCTGTTACTGGTAAGATTTCAACAGTCGTCATACCTGTTGCATCATCAGTCTTAGAGGTAGCAGTTACACCATCAGCGATTTGGCTGAAACGTGCTTTACCCGCAACTTCTGTAACAAGTGGATGTGTATGTGGATCCCAAGTCGCTACGATACCGCCAGCTTCTACAGTCTCACCATCTTTCAACAAGATGCTGGCACCGTAAGGAAGTTTATAACGCTCGCGCTCACGACCTAAGTCATCCGCAATACCAATTTCACCTGAACGAGAAACTGACACTAAGTGACCTTTGGCATGTTGTACAGTTTTCACATTGTGGAAACGTACAGTACCTTTGTTACGTACTTGAACGCTGTTCGCAGCAGAAGTTCGGCTCGCAGCACCACCAACGTGGAACGTACGCATCGTTAACTGTGTACCAGGTTCACCAATTGACTGAGCAGCCATTACACCGACTGATTCACCTGGATTCACCAAGTGACCACGTGCAAGGTCACGACCATAACAACGAGCACACACACCGAATGTAGATTCACATGCAATTACTGAGCGTACTTTAACTTCATCGACACCCGCTTCTTCAAGCTGAGCTGCGATTTTCTCGTCAATAAGCGTACCGCGAGGTAATACAACTTCATCATCAGATGCACGACGTACATCTTCAGCCGTTACACGACCTAATACGCGGTCACGTAATGGCTCGATGACATCACCACCTTGAATGAATGGAGTCATCACTAAACCACCCGCTGTACCACAGTCAGGTTCAGTAATTACTAAGTCTTGTGCTACGTCTACTAGACGTCGAGTCAAGTAACCAGAGTTTGCTGTTTTTAAAGCTGTATCGGCCAAACCTTTACGCGCACCGTGTGTTGAAATGAAGTACTGAAGTACTGTCAAACCTTCACGGAAGTTTGCTTTAATCGGTGTCTCAATGATCGAGCCATCTGGCTTCGCCATCAAACCACGCATACCTGCTAACTGACGAATCTGAGCTGCCGAACCACGGGCACCCGAGTCAGACATCATGTAGATACTGTTGAATGATTTCTGCTTCTCGTCTTCACCTTGCTTGTTTTTAACAAGTGTGTAAGACAAGTTATCCATCATTGCTTTCGCAACCTGGTCATTGGTACGCGCCCAAATATCGACCACTTTGTTATAGCGCTCACCCGCAGTTACGAAACCTTGCTCAAACTGTTGTTCGATTTCACGAACTTCTGTTTCAGCTTTGTCAATAATGACTTGTTTCGTTGGTGGGATCAGCATGTCTTCCATACCAACAGATACACCTGAACGCGTCGCTTGACGGAAGCCCAAATACATCAATTGGTCAGCGAAGATAACAGTATCTTTCAAACCAAGTTTACGGTAGCAAGAGTTGATTAACTTAGAGATGTTCTTTTTAGTCATCTCAAGGTTGATCATATCAAAGCTTAAACCTTGTGGAACAACTTCCCAAAGTAAGCAACGACCTGGTGTTGTATCAACGATAATCGTTTGCTGTTCACGTTCACCATTTTCATTGATCACAGTTTGGTGTACACGTACTTTTACACGTGCGTGAATCGCTACCTTACCCGTTGCCAATGCGCGGTTTACTTCGTGAGTATCCGCAAACACCATGCCTTCACCTTTGGCATTTACTGCATCACGTGTGATGTAGTAAAGACCCAATACAACGTCCTGAGAAGGAACGATGATTGGTTCACCATTTGCAGGTGACAAGATGTTGTTTGTTGACATCATCAATGCACGAGCTTCAAGCTGCGCTTCCAATGTCAATGGAACGTGTACCGCCATTTGGTCACCATCGAAGTCGGCGTTAAACGCAGCACATACGAGTGGGTGAAGACGGATCGCCTTACCTTCAATCAGAATCGGTTCAAATGCTTGAAGACCTAAACGGTGAAGTGTTGGCGCACGGTTCAACATCACTGGATGTTGACGAATTACAGAAGCAAGAACGTCCCAAACTTCTGGAGTCTCACGCTCAACCATTTTCTTCGCAGCTTTAATGGTTGTTGCTTGACCAGATGCTTGTAGTTTCGCGAAAATAAATGGTTTGAATAATTCAAGCGCCATTTTCTTCGGAAGACCACATTGGTGAAGACGTAAAGTAGGACCTACAGTAATTACCGAACGACCAGAATAGTCAACACGTTTACCAAGTAAGTTTTGACGGAAACGACCTTGTTTACCTTTGATCATATCAGCCAAAGATTTCAATGGACGTTTGTTCGAACCTGTAATCGCACGACCACGACGACCGTTATCAAGCAATGCATCAACAGACTCTTGTAACATACGTTTTTCGTTACGTACGATAATGTCTGGTGCAGCAAGGTCGAGAAGACGTTTCAAACGGTTGTTACGGTTAATCACACGACGATATAGATCGTTTAAGTCTGAAGTCGCGAAACGACCACCTTCAAGTGGTACAAGCGGACGTAAATCTGGTGGAAGTACTGGAAGTACATTCATCACCATCCATTCAGGCTTATTGTTTGATTCTTTGAATGCTTCCATCAACTTCAAACGTTTAGACGCTTTTTTAAGTTTCGTCTCTGAAGTCGTTTGTGGAATCTCTTCACGTAAACGAGCAATTTCAGCTTCAAGATCAATGTCTTTTAACAAGTCTTGAACAGCTTCTGCACCCATTTTCGCTGTGAATTCATCACCGTGCTCTTCAAGTGCATTGTAGTATTCTTCATCCGTTAAAAGTTGATACTTTTCAAACGGAGTCATACCAGGATCAGTAACGACATAAGATTCGAAATACAATACGCGCTCGATATCACGTAATGTCATATCAAGAAGTAAACCAATACGGCTCGGTAATGATTTCAAGAACCAAATGTGTGCAACTGGAGAAGCAAGTTCAATGTGACCCATACGTTCACGACGAACTTTAGCAGTCGTTACTTCAACGCCACATTTTTCACAAATGACGCCTTTATATTTCATACGCTTGTATTTACCACACAAGCATTCGTAATCTTTTACTGGACCAAAGATTTTGGCACAGAACAAACCGTCACGTTCAGGTTTAAAAGTACGGTAGTTAATGGTTTCAGGCTTTTTAACTTCACCGTGAGACCATGACTTAATCATCTCTGGTGACGCAAGACCAATACGGATACGGTCAAATTCAATCGGTGCATGACCTTCTGAATCCGTTTTCTTACGCATGATATCGAGCAAGTCTTTCAATTTTTTTCTCCGTGTGTCAGGAAGCTAGGCTTACCTGACTGGGTCACAAATATTGTTTTTTAACTGAACAATCCTCCCTCAACCCCTCCTTTTCTCAGGAGGGAAGCCCCCACTCTTTTTGAGTGAAAACTAGGAGGATTAATGGCTAATTAGTCACCATTTTTCAGTTCAATGTTGATACCTAAAGAACGGATCTCTTTGGTCAATACGTTGAACGATTCAGGCATACCCGGATCCATATAATGGTTTCCATCTACAATGTTCTTATAGATGCGTGTACGACCTTCGACGTCATCCGACTTCACAGTGAGCATTTCTTGGAGGGTATATGCTGCACCATATGCTTCAAGTGCCCATACTTCCATCTCACCGAAACGCTGACCACCGAATTGTGCTTTACCACCAAGCGGTTGTTGTGTCACAAGTGAGTAAGAACCAGTTGAACGTGCATGCATCTTATCGTCAACCAAGTGGTTCAACTTAAGCATGTACATGTAACCGACAGTTACTGGACGATCAAACTGTTCACCTGTACGTCCATCAAACAAGATTTGTTGACCAGAACGTGGTAACTCTGCAAGCTCAAGTAACTCTTTGATTTGTGACTCTTCAGCACCATCAAATACTGGAGTTGCCAAAGGCACACCAGCACGTAAATTACCTGCAAGCTTCAAGATCTCTTCGTCAGTTAGTGTGTCAAGCTGTTCTTGCTCACCACCCACTTTATTATAAATCTTGTCAAGGAATGAACGTAACTCGGCAATTGTACGTTGTTGTTTGAGCATTTTATCAATCTGCTCACCCAAACCTTTTGCTGCCATACCTAAGTGAGTTTCAAGAATCTGACCCACGTTCATACGCGATGGTACACCGAGTGGGTTCAATACGATATCAACTGGCACACCATTGGCATCATGTGGCATATCTTCAACTGGTAAGATGTTTGATACAACACCCTTGTTACCGTGACGACCCGCCATCTTATCACCAGGTTGGATACGACGTTTAACTGCTAGGTAAACCTTAACAACTTTCAATACACCAGTTGTTAACTCATCACCTGTAGAAAGTTTACGTTTCTTCTCAGCAAATTTTTCATCAATTTCATGGCTCTTTTCTTTCAAGAACACTTGAATTTGAGTTAAACGCTCAGCAATTGCTTCATCTGTTGGTTGGATTTCAAGTAGATCAACTAACTCTAGACCAGACAACATATCTTCTGAAAGCTTCTCACCACGTTTAGTCGAACCACCACCGTTAGATTCTTGACCTTTCAACAAACGAACAATACGCTCACGTGCTGCTTCTTCGAAGATTTTGTATTCTTCTTTCAAGTCTTTACGGTATGCATCAAGCTGAGCTTTCTCAATTGCTTGCGCACGTTCATCTTTTTCTAAACCATCACGTGTGAAGACTTGAACGTCAATCACTGTACCTTTAGTGCCTGACGGAACACGTAAAGATGAATCTTTTACGTCAGCCGCTTTTTCACCAAAGATTGCACGAAGTAGTTTTTCTTCAGGTGTTAACTGAGTTTCACCTTTAGGTGTTACCTTACCAACAAGAATATCGCCTGCAGTAACTTCAGCACCGATATAAACAATACCTGACTCATCAAGTTTAGACAGTGCAGCTTCACCGACATTAGGTATATCAGCAGTAATTTCTTCTGCACCTAACTTAGTATCACGCGCTACACATGACAATTCTTGAATATGAATCGACGTTAAACGGTCTTCTTGAAGCACACGCTCAGAAAGTAAGATCGAGTCTTCATAGTTATAACCGTTCCATGTCATGAACGCGACGCGCATGTTTTGACCTAGCGCAAGTTCACCCATGTCAGTCGATGGACCGTCAGCCAAAATATCGCCACGAGCAACTTTGTCGCCCAAGTTTACGATGACATTTTGGTTAATACATGTATTTTGGTTTGAACGTGTATATTTGATCAGGTTGTAAATATCTACACCTGCTTCACCTGCAATCATTTCATCTTCGTTCACACGAATAACGATACGAGATGCATCAACATATTCAATTACACCACCACGACCCGCGATCACACATACACCTGAGTCGCGTGCTACGTTTGCTTCCATACCCGTACCGACAAGTGGTTTGTCAGCACGAAGTGTAGGAACAGCCTGACGTTGCATGTTCGAACCCATCAATGCACGGTTTGCGTCATCGTGTTCAAGGAATGGAATTAATGACGCTGCAACAGAAACAACCTGCTGTGCAGAAACGTCCATATGTGTTACGCGCTCAGGCGACATACGTACGAATTCACCTTGATGACGTACAGAAACCATTTCTTCAGTCAAGTTGCCATCTTTATCCACTGCTGAGTCGGCTTGTGCAATGACAGTGCCTACTTCTTCAATTGCAGATAAATATTCAACTTCATCTGTCACACGACCGTCTACAACCTTACGGTATGGTGTTTCCAAGAAACCGAAGTCATTCGCTTTAGCATAGACAGAAAGCGAGTTGATCAAACCAATGTTTGGACCTTCAGGTGTTTCAATTGGACAAACGCGACCATAGTGAGTTTGATGTACGTCACGCACTTCGAAGCCTGCGCGTTCACGTGTCAAACCACCAGGACCAAGCGCAGATACACGACGTTTATGTGTAATCTCAGATAATGGGTTGTTTTGGTCCATGAACTGAGATAATTGGCTTGAACCAAAGAATTCTTTGATGGCCGCAGCAACTGGTTTCGCGTTGATTAAATCTTGTGGAGACAAGTTATCAGTTTCAGCTTGGCTTAAACGCTCTTTAACAGCACGTTCAACACGAACTAAACCAACACGGAATTGGTTTTCTGTCATTTCACCAACAGAACGTACGCGACGGTTACCCAAGTGATCGATATCGTCGACTTCACCTTTACCGTTGCGGATCTCAACTAATGTACGAAGTACATCAATGATATCGTCATGCGATAAAATACCTTCAACTTCACGCGACTTCTGATCAGTACCCACTTCGTAAGGACGACCCAAACGACGGTTAAACTTCATACGACCTACTGGAGAAAGGTCATAACGTTCAGAAGAGAAGAATAAGTTATTAAATAAGTTCTCTGCTGCTTCTTTTGTCGGTGGTTCACCTGGACGCATTACTTTATAGATTTCAACAAGCGCTTCTTCACGACCTGTTGTTGTATCTGCACGTAATGTATCTGCAATGAACGAACCACGATCGATGTCATTAGTGAATAGGATGTTAAATTGTTTAACACCACCCTCAGCCAATTTCACCATAATTTCATGGCTAAGTACGGTATTTGCAGGAATCACATCACCATTCTTAAGTGTGATGTCTTCAGCTGTAATACGCTCATATAAATATTCATCAGGTACAGAAAGCTTAGCTAAGTTAGCTGCTTCCATTTGACGTACATGACGTGCATTAATACGCTTACCTTGTTCAACGATTGCTTTACCATCATTGTCCAAGATATCAAATTGCGCCATTTCACCACGTAAGCGATCTGGAACGAGGTCAATTTGATAGCTACCCATATCAAGATATACAGGTACTTTTTCATAGAACAAATTCAAGATTTGTTCATTGCTATAATTTAAGGCACGTAAGATTACAGTCGCCAACAATTTACGACGACGGTCAATACGTACGAAAACTAAATCTTTTGCATCGAATTCAAAATCTAACCATGAGCCACGGTAAGGAATAATACGTGCTGAATACAACACTTTACCGCTTGAGTGTGTTTTACCCTTATCATGATCAAAGAATACGCCTGGTGAACGGTGTAATTGAGATACGATTACACGTTCAGTACCGTTAATAACGAAAGTACCGTTGTCGGTCATGAGCGGCATTTCGCCCATGTACACTTCTTGTTCACGAACATCTTTGATTGATTTCGTTTCACGATCTTTAATGATCAAACGAATTTTTACGCGCATTGGTGCCGCATAAGTCGAACCACGTAAAATACATTCACGCACGTCAAACTCGGGTTTACCAAGGCTATACTCAACAAATTCTAAAGCAGCATTGCCAGAATAACTTTCAATAGGAAAAACTGAACGAAATGCGGCTTGGAGACCGATATCTTCGCGATTTTTTGGAGTTTTACCACCTTGTAAGAATGTACGATACGAATCGACCTGAATCGAAAGTAAGTACGGTGCTTCCATTACGTGGGGCAATTTACCAAAATTCTTACGGATCCGTTTCTTTTCGGTATATGAGTATGCCATCTGGAGTCCTCGGAAAGTAAACTAAGCCCGCCTGCAGAACGGGCCTAGAAGGAATTACGCAGGCCGATATGGCCACCACTGTTTACAAATGCTGCAATTTTTAGTGGTATCAAAACGCTTAACAATATTTTTATAAGCAAAAAAATATTGGTAAGCATTTGATTTTATTTGTTTTCTATAAAAATCTGCACGAAATATGCAAAACTAACAAAAAACGAGCCGATTATTGTAACGCAAAAAGGCTGATGACCCAAGAGCCATCAGCCATTTTTTGGAGCCGATTATAAAAAAATCGACTCCCTACAGAATTACTTAAGTGTAACTGTAGCACCAGCTTCTTCAAGCTTCTTCTTAAGCTCTTCGCCTTCTTCTTTAGAAACAGCTTCTTTAAGAACAGCTGGAGCGCCTTCAACAAGGTCTTTAGCTTCTTTAAGACCAAGACCAGTAGCTTCACGAACTGCTTTAATTACAGCAACTTTGTTAGCACCGAAAGAAGTCAACTCAACGTTGAATTCAGTTTGCTCTTCAGCAGCAGCAGCGCCAGCGCCTGGAGCAGCAGCTACAGCTACAGCAGCAGCAGATACGTTAAATTTTTCTTCGAAAGCAGAAATTAATTCAACAAGTTCAAGAACTGTTTTTTCAGCAACTGCGTTTAAGATTTCTTCGTTTGTTAAAGCCATGAGAATAACTCCAAATGGATATTGAATGGTGTGAAAATAGGATTAAGCTGCTTCTGACTCGTTTTTCTCTTTGAGCGCTGTAATGAGGCGACCCAATTTCGAAATAGGAGCTTGAAGAACAGACGCAAGCATAGTAAGCGCTTTTTCTTGGTTCGGAAGATTTGCAATAACGCTAACTTCAGCACCTTGATAAACCTTGCCATCAAATGCAGCAGCTTTAAGTTCAAATGCTTTGTTAGTTTTCGCAAATTCTTCGAACAAGCGTGCAGCTGCACCCATGTCATCTTCAGAAGTAGAGAAACCGAGAATGGTTGGGCCAACAAGGTTGTCATTTAAGATATCGAATTGAGTACCTTCTAATGCGCGCTTAGCCAAAGTGTTACGAACGATACGAGTCGTCACACCTAACTTACGAGCTTCAACACGAAGTGTTGTTAATTGCTCTACGCTTGAACCTTGATAGTTAGCCACAACAACAGAAAACGCTTTAGAAGCAACTTCGCTTACTTCTGCAACGATCTGTTTTTTGCCTTCGATAAGAAGAGCCATTGTAAAACCTCCTAACGGTGATTTATGCATCTATACAGACGCACTCCCAATTCGTAAGCCTTTCGACTTACACGTGGAGGAGGAACAAATCACACCACCACGTCTACTCAGGCTGGTAGATTAAGAAAAATGTTCGAAAACACTTCTCACCTGAGGTCTTTGACGCTGATAAATATTCATTTATCAATTCAAAGTTTGCTCAAACTCTTTAAAAAAAAGAGTCTGAGGCTTTAAAATTCTGTCTAATTACTTAGAAACGTTGTTTACGTCAACAGTAAGACCAGGACCCATAGTTGAGCTTAAAGTGATCTTTTTAACGTATACACCTTTAGAAGTAGCAGGCTTTAATTTTTTCAAGTCTGCAATTAAAGTTTCAACGTTTTGACGTACAGCTTCTTCGCTAAAGCCAAGCTGACCGATCGCAGCGTGGATGATACCCGCTTTGTCAACACGGTAACGTGCTTGACCAGATTTAGCATTTTTAACTGCGTTAGCAACGTCTGGAGTAACCGTACCCACTTTCGGGTTTGGCATTAAACCACGTGGACCAAGAATAGTACCAAGCTTACCAACAACGCGCATTGCATCAGGAGCAGCAATTACTACGTCAAAATCAAGGTTTCCACCTTGAATGCTTTCAGCAAGATCATCAAAACCAACGATATCAGCGCCAGCAGCTTTCGCAGCTTCAGCAGCAGCACCTTGAGCAAATACTGCAACACGTACAGTTTTACCTGTACCTGCTGGTAAAGTAGTCGCACCACGAACAACCTGATCAGATTTACGTGGATCTACGCCAAGGTTTACAGCGATATCTAAAGATTCTTTGAACTTCGCAGCTGGAAGGCTGTTAAGAACTTGTACTGCTTCTTCCAAAGTATAAACTTTGTTTGCTTCTACAGCAGCAGCAATGGCTTTTTGACGTTTAGTTAACTTTGCCATGTCTTATAGCTCCACTTCCAAGCCCATAGAACGTGCAGAACCAGCAATGGTACGCACACGAGCGTCTAAATCAGCACCAGTTAAATCTGGTTCTTTAGTAGTCGCAATCTCTTCTAATTGAGCACGAGTCAACTTACCAACTTTAGTTTTGTTAGGTACAGAAGAACCCTTTTGAATACCAGCAGCTTTCTTAAGAAGAATAGATGCAGGTGGAGTTTTCATGATGAAAGTGAACGACTTATCGTTGTACACAGTAATCACGACAGGAATTGGCAAACCAACTTCAAGTTTTTGTGTAGCAGCATTGAATTCTTTACAGAATGCCATGATGTTTACACCACGTTGACCTAAAGCAGGACCAATTGGTGGAGATGGATTCGCTTTACCAGCTGGAACTTGCAGCTTGATATAGCCGTCAATCTTCTTAGCCATTGAAATTACCTCTGGGTACAGACGCCGTTAGGCTCCCCAAAAAAATAAGTAATGCCGAAACATTACAACAACAATGCCCGATCAAATCGGGCGCTTTTCAAACAACTGAAATTAAACTGTTTTTTCGACTTGTCGAAATTCAAGTTCAACTTGAGTTGGTCGATTAAATACATTAATCGTCAACGTTAAACGTGACTTTTCGTACTGAACTTCCTCCACGACTCCTTTAAAGTCAGTGAACGGACCATCAATAACGAGCAATTCTTCACCTGGTTCAAACATCGTCTTAGGACGCGGCGCTTCACCAGTATTACGTACACGAGCAAGAATCGCATCAGCTTCACGTTGTGTGATTGGCGCTGGTTTTTCTGGCGTACCGCCGATAAAACCAAGAACCTTTGGACATTCTTTTACAATGTGCCAAGTATCATCATTCATTTCCATTTCGACTAACACATAGCCTGGAAAGAATTTACGTTCAGATTTACGTTTCTTACCATCCTTCATTTCAACTACTTCTTCAGTAGGAACTAGGACTTCACCAAAGCTGTCAGCTACCGTGCTACGTTGAATACGTTCATTAAGCGAACGCAACACTTGTTTTTCAAAGCCTGAATAGGCATGAATAATATACCAACGTTTCATGGCGCTCTTACCCGATAATTAACTTAATAAACCAACCTAACCCATAATCAAAGCACCACAACACTAGAGATGCAATAATTACTACCAAGAGCACCTGCCACGAAGTGGTGATCGTCTCTTGTTTCGTCGGCCAAGTCACTCGACGCAGTTCAATTCGTGCATCTTGCAACAAGCGCACAAAGCCTTTACCTTGATGGGTGGCGTATAATAAACCTAAAGCGACAACGATACAAGCCAAAATTACCCCAACGCGCACCCAAATATCATTTGCAGGTGCCCAATAGGCAGGTAAATGCTGATTTACCAATGCAGAACCGATTAGCAAAGCAATAGCAACCAACCACAGGACAGCATCCAATGGCGAACCTGAACTTACAACTTCTGCATTATTTCTTTGAGGGATTGGCGCGTCGCTTAATGCGTCACGCGATTTATCATTCGACATTTTTTTACTCGTCGTTGAATTCGCGACTTATTATATGACAACTTAGCCAGAATCAAGCTTTTTTATTTAAAAAAAGTGGCAGGCCAGGAGGGACTCGAACCCCCAACATTCGGTTTTGGAGACCGACGCTCTACCAATTGAACTACTGACCTATTAAGCAAATCGAAAGCCGAAGCTTCCGATTTGAGTGTAACACAGTATTGGGCTTATGCAGTTACTTTAGCAACAACACCAGCACCTACAGTACGACCACCTTCACGGATCGCAAAACGTAGACCTGGGTCCATTGCGATCGGGTGGATTAACTCTACTGACATTTCTACGTTGTCACCAGGCATTACCATTTCTACGCCATCTTGTAATTTGATCGCGCCAGTTACGTCAGTTGTACGGAAGTAGAACTGTGGACGGTAACCGTTAAGGAATGGAGTATGACGACCACCTTCTTCTTTAGAAAGTACGTATACTTCTGCATCGAATTTAGTGTGCGGCTTGATTGTACCTGGTTTAGCAAGTACTTGACCACGTTGTACGTCTTCACGCTTAGTACCACGAAGTAAGATACCACAGTTCTCACCCGCACGACCTTCGTCAAGAAGTTTACGGAACATTTCAACGCCAGTAACTGTAGTCGTTTGAGTATCACGGATACCAACGATTTCAACAGACTCACCAACTTTGATGATACCAGCTTCTACACGACCAGTTACTACTGTACCACGACCAGAGATAGAGAATACGTCTTCGATTGGCATCAAGAATGCTTTATCGATTGCACGCTCTGGTTCTGGGATGTAAGAGTCAAGCGCTTCTACAAGTGCAAGAACAGAAGCTTCGCCGTAAGGACCGTCGTTACCATTTAATGCTTGAAGAGCTGAACCGCGGATGATTGGAGTGTCATCACCTGGGAAGTCATAAGTAGAAAGAAGTTCACGAACTTCCATTTCTACTAATTCAAGTAATTCCTCATCATCAACAAGGTCACACTTGTTTAAGAATACGATGATGTAAGGTACACCTACCTGACGAGAAAGAAGGATGTGTTCACGAGTTTGTGGCATTGGACCATCAGTCGCAGCACACACAAGGATCGCGCCGTCCATCTGAGCAGCACCAGTAATCATGTTTTTAACATAATCGGCGTGGCCCGGGCAGTCTACGTGAGCGTAGTGACGGATTGGAGAATCGTATTCTACGTGTGATGTATTAATTGTAATACCACGTGCTTTTTCTTCAGGAGCAGAGTCGATTTGTGAGTAATCTTTCGCTTCACCGCCGTAAGTTTTTGCACAAATTGTTGCAATCGCAGCAGTTAAAGTTGTTTTACCATGGTCAACGTGACCAATTGTACCCACGTTTACGTGTGGTTTATTACGTTCAAACTTAGCCTTAGCCATTTGATTTTCCTCGTTTACGTCGACACCAGTTTAGAGAAAAACAACCCTGAAAAACTTTCTTTATCGACATTCGCCTAAAAAACTAGACACCTAATACTTGAAAAGCAGACTATAATAGCCTGCTTCTTTTTAAATCTTTGTAGAAATTCTACCAAGTTGTATATCTGGAGCTCTTATCGAGATTTGAACTCGAGACCTCTCCCTTACCAAGGGAGTGCTCTACCACTGAGCTATAAGAGCGATCTCTTCGATGGAGCGGGAGACGAGGATCGAACTCGCGACATGCAGCTTGGAAGGCTGCCACTCTACCAACTGAGTTACTCCCGCGCGTTGGTACTTAACCACTTCAATCGAAGCTAGATGGTGGTGAGAGAAGGATTCGAACCTTCGAAGCTTTCGCAACAGAGTTACAGTCTGCCCCCTTTGGCCGCTCGGGAATCTCACCATATCACACTTACACAGTGCTGTTCTTCACTCTAACACTCTACTACATTAAGATGGTGCCGGCACACGGATTCGAACTGTGGACCTACTGATTACAAGTCAGTTGCTCTACCAACTGAGCTATGCCGGCGTTTCTTAGTGTTTCGTACGTTTCGTATCGGAACGGTGTGCAGTTTAGCAAAACTCTCAGGCTATGCAAGCAGTTTTTTTATAAAAACTGCGAAAAACTCATAAAATCAAACCATTTGATGATAATTCAACCGCTTTGATCACTGCGCGAGCTTTTATTTGGGTTTCATTCCATTCTGATTCTGGATTTGAGTCTGCAACAAGCCCTGCTCCAGCTTGCACATATACTTTTTTATCACGAATCACACAGGTACGAATCGCGATCGACATATCCATTTCACCATGCCAACCCAAATATCCAACAGCACCACCAAATACACCACGCTTAACTGGTTCTACTTCATCAATGATTTCCATTGCACGAATTTTAGGTGCACCCGAAAGTGTGCCCGCAGGGAATGTTGCTTTAAATACATCAAGTGCATCGATATCATCTCGAACCTCACCCTGAACATTTGACACGATATGCATCACATGTGAGTAGCGCTCAATCACCATACGATCAGTGACTTGAACCTTACCAATCTTTGAAACCCGACCAACATCATTTCGTCCAAGATCAATCAGCATTAAATGTTCTGCAATTTCTTTTTCATCAGCCAATAAATCCTGCTCTAAAGCCAAATCTTCTTCTTTGGTTTTACCACGTGGTCGAGTACCTGCTAAAGGACGTACTGTTGCGATACCATTCTCCAAACGAGACAAAATCTCAGGAGATGAACCAACAATATGAAAAGGCTTCTGATCCGTCAGTGTTTGTCCTTGCACCAAGAATAAATAAGGTGAAGGGTTTAAATGACGGAGTGCGCGATAAACCTGTAATGCTTCACCATCAAAATCAGAAACCATACGCTGGCCAGGTACCACCTGCATCACATCACCGGCACGAATGTACTCTTTTACCTTTTCAACGGTTGCAAGGAACTTCTCTTTACCTGTAATAGATTCAAAATGAGGAGCAGAATGCGGCTTTGCTTGCAGACTTACAGGTGTTGCAAGTAATTGTTCAAGTTGATCTAATTTTTGTTGTGCCTGTTGATAGGAATTTTCTTGACTCACATCAGCATGATGAATCAAAAATAACGTATCTTTCAAATTATCAAAAACAATAACTGTTTTAGATAGCATTAACCATAAATCGGGTAAAGACACAGGGTCGGCTGTTGGTACATTTTTAAGTTTAGGTTCAATATAACGAACTGCATCATAACCAAGATAACCAACTAAACCACCAGTAAAACTTGGTAAATCAGGCAACTCATTTTGAGTCGGCACTTTAAATTGTTTTTGAAAATCACGTATATATTGGAATGGATCACTACATTCTTGTTGAATAACAGAACCATCCAACTGTTGAATAGTCAAGATTCCTGCATTGCAAGAAAAAACTGTCGACTCTCCCAACCCAATCATGGAATAACGCGCCCAGTTCTCCCCACCTTCAACAGACTCAAACAAATATGCTTGTTTGTGTTCTTTGAAGCGCGCGAAAACAGAAAGCGGAGTTTCGGTATCCGCTAAACGTTGACGGTATACAGGAATAGTGTTGTAGCCTAAAGATTTTAACTGTTCGAATTGTACTAAGGTCGTCATGAATATTCTCTATGGTTTCGATTTAATCTGCGTTTAGTTTTAATGCTGCTTTAATCCCGCCATCGAAAAACCATACTCATTTTCATGCCCTTCTCCTCACCTGATCTTCATCTACCAATTCTGCCAAACTGTCTATCACTTGTTGTGGTTGGCAGTCATAGATACTTTCTCCATGATTATAGCCATAGCTGACCACAATACAATCTATACCTGCACGTCTTGCCGCTTCAACATCATTACTTGAATCGCCAATCATCAAGGTTTCAGAAGCCAGAGCATTTTGCTGCCGCATACAATGTAACAATGGCAACGGATGTGGTTTGCGCTCAGCTAAACTATCACCACCAATTACCATTTTAAAATAAGCACTCAATCCCAAAAGATCGAGAATACCTCGAGCCAAGTGTTCAGGCTTATTGGTTACACATGCCATCGTTATTTGATGTGTTTGACAATACTGTAAAAATTCCAACACCCCTGCATATACTTTCGTGTCGACACATAATTCCTGCGCATAAATTTCAACAAATGTATCAAGTAAATGATTGAGTTGCTCTGGATTAGCATCTCCAAATAAATGATCAAGCACCGTTTCACACAACTTTGCAGCGCCTTTTCCAACCCAAGCTCGAATCTGCACTTCCGTGACTAATGGAAATCCTAGTTTTTCCAAACTGAGATTCATCGCACGGTACAAATCTGCTGCAGAATCAACAAGTGTTCCATCGAGATCAAAGAGAATAAGGCTACGACGCTCTAACTGTGCAATTAGCATAAATTTACTCGACATAAAAAAGGCATACGCTCATGGTATGCCCTGATTGTAAAAGCTTCGCGTAATTATTTAAAGAACAGCCAAGCAATCACAGCCAAAATGATCAGCACGATAATTGAAATCAAACCTACAGATGCATTTTTCTGTTGCTCAACTTCTTGTGCCACTCGTGATACAGGCTCTTCAAATGGAATAGGTTGTTGCTCTAAAGTCGACTGCACATCAACACCTTGTGGTATCGGCGCAGGCTTTGGAATCGCAACTTGCTGCGGCATTCCATCACGACTAATTGGAGTTTCGACAGCACGTTCAGCTATACTCGGCATACCTTGGTCGTGTGATGTTGATGGCACTGGCTCTGCTTCAATTTCAGGCAATTCAGCATCAACAGGTGCAAGTACAGAAAACATAAAGCTCGCAAATTGCAAAATATCCCCATCATGCAACTCTGTTTCTTGTTCAATTTTCAAATCATTGATAAATGTGCCATTTGAAGAATTCAAATCTTGAACCCAAAGCTGCTGATCTTTCAACAACAAGGCAGCATGTCGACGAGAAATATCAGCAGATTGCAACAAAAGGTCAGCATCTTGATGACGACCAACTAACATATCACGCTCTACGCTAATCTCTTGCCCCGTAAATTCACCCGTAATGGCTTGTAGTTTCCAAGTCATAGATGCATATCCTTATAAAATTTCTCTCAATTTTAACATTGTGACATAAGGTCTTCTGTGCATCTACTGTGAAGATGCCGAACGAATCGTCGTAGTTGTCACTGTATTCTTACTACGCTCAGTCGATTTTGCTGGCAGCTGAATAGATTGCTGTTGTACCTGGGGTTCTATAGTCGCTACAGGTGTAGTGACGACACTACTTTGATTTTGTGTTGCTGTTGGAACCTTTTGATACGGTGACGTAGTATTTAACGGTTGTTGACGATAAATATCAGCCACATTTTCAGGTAACTTAGCAAAATTACCATTTTTATCCATAGCTAGCTGCAAGCTATAAAGCTGATTGTAACGTTGTTGAGAAATTCGACGCACATCATCCGAATCACCAACAATCGTTGGGTGAATGAAAACCAAGAGATTACGTTTTTCATTGGTTTTACTGTCTGCACGGAATAATCGACCAAGATAAGGAATATCGCCTAAGACAGGCAATCCTTGTCTCGAATGGATTGAATTGTCGGAAATCAAACCGCCCAGAACAACCGTTTGACCATGATCAGCTAAAACCGAAGTTTTGATGGCACGCTTACTGGTCACCAAATCAGTTGCTTGACCGCGACTTTCCTGTACAGCAGAGACTTCTTGCTCAACCTCTAACCGAACAGAACCACCTTCACCAATATGCGGTACAACTTTTAGCGTTACACCCACATCCTTACGCTCAACAGTAGTGTATGGATTTACACCTGTACTATTAGTCGTCACAGAACCTGTTACGAATGGTACATTTTGACCCACAACAATATAGGCTTCCTCATTATCCATCGTCACAATAGATGGTGTGGAAAGAAGGTTGGATTTCGTGTTACTTTTTAGCGCCTGAATCAATGCACCATAAAGCTTACGCGAACCATTCGCACCCTCTTTATAGTCACCCACCACAATCGAAGAACCAGCCCCAATTGCAGAACCCAAACCAGCCGCTCCACCTGTCAGATATCCAGCAGCTAGTTTTGATAAACTAGACCCAACATTAGTAAAGTTTATTAATCCAATACCGCTACTTATATCACCTAATGCCCACTGAACACCCAATTGATCTGCATCATCACCAGCAACTTCAATAATTGCCGCTTCGATCAGCACCTGTTGACGACGTATATCTAATTGCTGAATCGCTGCCTCAATTTCACGCATTAATTGAGGATCCGCTTTAACTACCAATGCATTCTGCGTACTGTCCGCAATAATGCTAACACCATTTCCATTAAAGCTTGAAACACCTGCATTTTGATTATTTGAGCCGCTATTCAAATTAATTGAAGGCGTGGAAATCGAGGAAGATGATCCAGATGTTGAATTTGAGCTTTGATTGTTTGAAACAAGATTATTGATTGGATTATTTGATGAACCTGCATTATTTGATGCTGAAGACGATGAAACCGATTGACCTGTGACTAAGCCTTGCAAAATTTCAGCTAAGTTTTTTGCACTGGCGTATTTCAAACGAAAAACCTTCAAACCGCCCAAACGATCTGCTGAAGGCACATCTAACATTTCGATCATTTGACGTAAACGTTTACGCGAATCAGGATCACCCTTAATCAAAATGCGATTAGTCCGATTATCCGCAATGATGCGTACACGTGAGCCAATAAAATCTTTAGATGCACCCGTTGCACTCATCGTTTCTAGCAAACCAATGATTTCTTCCGCTTGGCTTGATTGCAAACTAATCGCTTCAATATCATTCTGACCTGTGCCATCAAGATTACGCACAATATTTTCTAACTGATAAATATTTGCAGCACGATCAGAAACAATCAACGCATTTGTTCCTGCTACAGCAGCTAAATGCGCGAATTGTGGCATCAGAGGACGAAGTGCAGGAATCAAATCATTAGGGTTGGTATTTTGCAGCCAAATCACACGTGTAACGATTTGGTCTCCACCCGCACGACTGCGTGAATCATATGGGATACCAGAATTTTTCACATTGCTATCAGGAACAAGTTTTACAGTATTTCCCGATGGTAAAGCCACAACACCGTTAACATTCAAAACACCTAAAAATAGGTCATAAACCTCATCTTTATTTAAAGGCTTATTTGAAATCACCGTGACGTTACCACGTACACGAGGATCAACCGCAAAGTTTTTCCCCGTAATATCTGCAACTTCATTAATAAATGCTGTTAAGTCCGCATCACGTAAATTGATCTTCCATGTTTGTGCTTGCACATGGGTACTGATTGACGCGGCTAAAGGTGCTGCGGCAAGTAATGCCCAAAGTGGACGTTGATGATTTAAAAAAGCCATAACCTGCACTTATTCCTAACTTATGTGGTGACGTGTTATCACTAAAAACTTTGTTGTATGGTCATCACTTGATCACCACGTTTTATTTCTATTTTGGCATGCCCTTCACGACGTACTTGCTCTAATAATTGTACTTCGCTTAGCCCTTGCCCAACAGTTTGACCATTAATCGACAGAATACGATCACCTGAACGCAAACCTAATGTGTTTTTCAAGTTCGATGGTGTTCGATCAGAGATTTCATAACCATCTGAACCGCCGCCGGTCACACCCATATTTTTTAAATACTGCTCTCGATTATCTTGCATCTGCTGTATGGCTTGACCTAAAGCAGATTGCGGAGAACTTTGAGAAGGTGCCTGAGGCTGCATTTGAGTTGACTGATTATTCATACTCTCATTTAAAACGGGTGCTATCGGTTGATATAAGCCGTTTTCAAGACCTTTGAATTTAACTTCTCGTGTAGCACCATTTCCTTGCCTAAGAATCACATGATCCCAATAAACCTCTGCAAGTTGGTAGGACGTTGAGCCAATCGTCTCACCGACACGATAACGTTCAGCAACATCATTGAGTTTAATGACAGCAGAGGATAAATAACTTGGATAACCTAGCAAAACACCCTGCAACTCTAAATTAACATTATCTTGAGCAGAAACTGCTGCGGGTTCGTTAAATAATGCAAACGAACTAATGTTGGGTACTTGAGCTTGCTGCGAACCCAACTCAACTCGATCAAACTGCATCGGCTGCGGTGGTGCGACAACAAACCAAAATAAGGAAGCCAACTTCCAACATAGCCATAGCACTAATATTACCAACACCAACGCACCTAGCTTGTCTAACTTCTGCCATCTCAATTGTTGAATCTTTTGAGCAAATTGTTTCATCAGAAGCCACCCTGCATGAGTGGTTGACGTGAGCTAATCACGTAAGTGTCTAAACCAGCTTTTCCTTCATATGATGGAATATTCAAAAGCATTCGTTGCGTCAATTGCACATCAAGCATCAAACTAGGGTCTAAACTTAGATTTGCCATTTTTTGACTGCGCTGATCACGTACATCTACTTGTAGCTGACCATTTTCATCTTTTATTTCAGCCATTAATGAAGGCATATTCATACGATCTTGACGTTGACCGAACGTATAATTCAATTCACCACCACCCCAGTTTAGCTGCCCTTCCGCAGCACTAAATCCTTTTTCTTTTTGATAATTTAACTGAACATCTTTTAATTGAATCGCGTTCTCAGGCCACTGCCAATTTGCAAAATACTTTAAGGTTTCAGGTGAAACTTCACCTTGAAGATTCTTGATCATGATTTTTTTACCAAAACCATAACCAAAAACACCATTAAATTGGGTATTTCCACTGTGTATATCGAGATTTGCACCAACACGTAATAACAATAAATCTAGAGGTCTAGTTTTCCAATGGACAGTTCCTCGTAATTGACCACGCTGCCAATCCGCCTGCCCCTGCCAGATATTGCCACTAACATTATGTAATATTTGATTATCTTTAGAAAACTTAGCAATTAACCATGTTGCTGGAATTTGTAAAATAATAAAAATTAAGAATGCAAAAACGGCGAAAACCCACCATCTCCATTGTTTTGTTTTTTTCTTCATTCCACCCTTACCAACACGCAAAATATCATCCTTGTCGAGACACTCGCCCTCTGATTGACATTATGCATACTTTTTCAACATCGCCAATTCTCTCATATAAAAAAACCAAGCTTTTTAAGCCTGGCTTTTTAATAAAGGATAAAATCACCTTATGACAATACGATGACTTTAAAACTTGACTTAGATTAAGAAATCTTCAAGTTTTGCACCTTTCTCTAATTCTGCAACTAACCAACGAGGTTGCTTACCGCGACCTGTCCAAGTTTCTTCTGCATTATTTTTATTACGGTAACGCGGCTCAACAGCTTTACGGGTTGTTTTCTTACGTTTTTGCTCACCAAGCTCCAAAAGCTCTTCCACACTGTATCCAACGTTTTCAGCAATCGCAATAATTTGATTATAAGCATCTTCAATTGCTTGATCTTTTTTGCTTGCAATTAAAGCTTCAGCTTCAGCTTGCAAACGCTTGAGATCTTCAACAGATAAATCACTAATATCTGGTTTCATTAGAACCACTCCAACTCAAAAGGGAAATATATCACTCAAAAAATAAAATGAATTAAAAATTCAACTCAATATTAATTTATATGTAATTAGATAATCAATATTAAAATAGTCAACTTAATCACAGCATTCACTTAAATCAGCTATTATTTACAATAAAACAAAGAAACTTTGTTCACATCAAATATTACAGCACATTTTACCATTCTTTTAACTTCGTATTTTATTGTTATTATTTCTTAAAATATCAATTCAAAACCCACCTTAAAATAAACTTAATCTAGATTTATAAGTAAGCTTTATTTTAAAAAATTTATTGAATTGCACCTCGATACAACTCAATAAATATGACTTAGATAAAATTATACATAACTGTCTTTACATATTATTCAATATGATGCCCAACACTTGATTCCAACGTTATAATACGATTACGAATCTCGGTTGGTATATTAATTTTCTTTGAATCATGTTTGCCAACACACACCATGACTGCCTCACCAGTTGCAACCACTTGAGCTTGATCACGACTCCATAAAACATAATGCATTCTAAACGCACTATTTCTTAACTCTTCAATTCTTGCACCAATATGCAGCACATCAGGATAAAATACTGGGCTTAAATATTTACATTGACTCGAAGCAACAACCGTCAATATAACCTCATCGAATATATTTAATTTCATTAAATAAGCAATTCGTGCACTTTCAATATATCGATAATATTGAACATTATTTACATGTCCAAAAGCATCCATATCCCCCCATGCAACAGTTTGCTCAAGAATTACTGGATAGACAGACAGCTCTTTCATTATTTCACTCATATCTTAAAGTTAAGAAAATTAACATCATTTTCAAAGATTAAATTCAACTGTCTGATTAAATCAGAATCATCACCCAAGGTGGATTTAATCCTTAAATAACTCATTAAAATATTATCAGGATATAAATCCAACAATTGTGCTGCTTCAGTCTGGCGATCTGTCGCCATAAATATATGCCATTTTGCAAAAGCCAGCATTGGAACGCTGGTATATTTTTGCTCCAACTCCATAATTCGTTGTTCAACATAAGCATAATCAGGAATTTGCTTAAGTAGCTGTTGTTGAAACCACAAATAAAATACTTCAGGATCAAAATGCTCTTGCAATAGATGTAAGGCAAGCTCCTCGTGCTGAACACTCATTTCAGGCATTCGAGCCAATAATTTTAACCAAAGTACTTTACTGGTATACGGCCGTGCTTTGATTTCTGAATGCAGCATCATGTAACGTTGTTGAAGTGCACCTAAATCATCGACAGTAGCTTGATCAAATTGAATTAATAATTGCTGCAACCAAAGATCACGATGTTCTGCATCTAGCAGCCCATGTTGAGTACTTTGTAAAAACACCCATGGCCTTTGTAAGGCCAATTTACCCCACAAACTGGTTATTTTTTGCTGATATGCCGTTTCAATTTCGCTTAGCCAAGGGGATAGTTGATGCTGTGCGAGAAATTCCAAATGTGTAAGTGCTTTTTCTGTTTCTTGTCGCTCTAGAAAAATATCCACTCTAAGCAATTCAGCAAGTTCAAAAGCCATAGGGGCTGACTTTTCTAGATTCATCAATGCCGTTTCATAATCACCATTGCGATAATCAAATTGAGCATCAACGATATTACTCAGCAAACCTGACTGTGTGAAAACACGCTCAATGAACACTTGCTGATCTTTGGCAGCATCTAATAACCAAACGATGCCAAGCTGCTCATAAGGATGTAAATCTTTAAATCGAAGAATTGTATCTTTCTGTCTTTGCTGTTGTGCGAGATATCTTTTTGCTAACAACCATCCTGCCTGAGCGATGAAGCTCACAAGAATAAAGCAGGTTACTAATCCCCAAAAGCTACTTTGAAACTGCCAGTCCCGCCAATAGATATAAGCGTAACCACTACCGTAACCATAGCTAAAGACTGAAAAAATAGCGAATAAGCTAAGGATTGCAAGGAAATATATCTTCAATAAATGCTTCATATCGGACTACCCTAGCAAACCGAGAGTCGTTAGTTTCGGAGCAGGAACGACGGGAAGATTAAGCATTTTCTCCACACGTAGTTTCATTTGCTGACTACTACGATCTGGCAAATCCTCTAAAAGTAGCATAACTTCTTGCATTGACTTACGATATTCAGTGGCTTGATTTAGATGTAATGCTTGCTCTGCAAGTAATAATCTTAATTGAGCCTCTTTTAGTAAGATACTTCGTTGGATTAAGTCTGGTGGAGTGCGTTGCACCTTTTCAAATTTGAACCATTGCCACCATGAACGCTCACTGTTTTTCTGCAGTCGAATATCGGGTTTCTGCATTTCTTGCTGAAGCTGCTGATCTAAATACTGCAACAACGTATCAAACTGCTGACGCTGCTGAGTTTGCAGCAATACATATTGTTGAATGTTTTGCTTATCTTGTTCAATCGCTTTGATAAGACCATGCTGCAATGCTGGTGAAACTTGATGTTGAGCCATTTGTTGTTGCAACTGATTCAACTGTTCTAGCGCAAAAATGAATTGTTGCTGATCTACCGCAAACTGCACTAATTGTAGTTTTTGCTTGATCACAACGGCGGGAGCAATACCATCAATCGTTATCGGTGTAGTTACAAGTTTATTAGTGGTATTTGAAGTGTTTTTGTCTTGCAGTTGTCGTTGTAAACCGACTAATTGGTCATTTAACAAAGAGTATTGTTGTTGTGATTCAACCAATTGCTGTTGAAGCTGAGGAATTGTTTGAGAATATTGCGCAACATCATAACTGAGTTTCGCCAACCATACTAAACCCAGAACCAATATGAAATAAGCAATTTTTCTCATGATTGTCCTTGCCAGCCTTGAATAGAATGAATAATTTCTAATGGTGCTAATGTTTCTAACTGAATATATTTCAATATAGAATCTACTTGATTTTGCGTTTGACACAATACCTGAGCTAAACGCTCACCAAGTACTAAATAAATACAATCCAACTCTTTGCTAATCTGTGCGGTGAGCTGCTGCCAGTTTCTCCAACTTGCTTCACTACTAATCAACACAAAAACTGGTTGTTGCGATACCAATTGAGATACGAGTTTAGGAAATTTAGTCAAACTTAGTTCAGGGCATTGGCGACGATAAAGGATAAAGTTGAGAATATTAACGCCTGTTTGTTGCAAATGTTGCATCATAAATTGACGTCCGCCATGCCCACGCCAAAAGGCGACTGTATTTAAGTCAACACGTTCTCTAAGTATCGGTAGCTGCAACATCCCTTCTGAACTTTCCACATCAGGAACAAGACTATCAATCCCAAAGGTTTTTAGCGCTGCTGCTGTGGCTTGCCCAACCGCGATCCATTGAATATGTTTAAGTTGATCTAAATCAATCCCACTATTCTTGAGATGCAGCATGCCAATCTCAACAGCAGTTGGACTGACAACAACGATCACTTGCGAAGCCTTGAGTTGATCATACAACTGCATCAAATCTACTGTAAATGGCTCAGCAACCAACTCAAGTAAGGGCAAGGATTCAACCTGTATCCCCTCTTGAATCAGAGCTTGATTTAATGAATGTGCTCGATCTTCAGGGCGCGTATTGATGAATAACATTTTAATATAAAGCTTTCAGTAGCTCACCTGCACCCTGTGCCAATAATTTTTCGGCTAAAACCACACCCAATCGCTCTCCCTCATCCAATGCTCCTGACAATTGTTCTTTTAATAGCGTCTTTCCATCTACACTACCGACTCGACCTTCGATATGAAGTTGATTTTGAGTAATTATCGCATAACCAGCGATCGGAACTTGGCATCCGCCTTCAAGATAGGCATTAAATGCACGTTCTGCACGTACACAAATTGAAGTTACTTCATGTTGAAGAGGAGAGATTAATTCCAGTAATTCTTGATCATCTGCACGACATTCCAAACCCAAAGCACCTTGCCCTACTGCAGGCAAACTCAATGTAGGTGCGAGGCAATGGCGAATCCTCTCTGCCAAACCTAAGCGTTTTAAACCTGCGCTCGCTAAAATGATCGCATCATACAGTCCATCATCGAGTTTAGATAAACGTGTTCCTACATTACCGCGTAGATCAATAATTTCTAAATCAGGGCGTTGCTGAAGTATCTGACATTTACGGCGTAGACTTGAGGTCCCTACTTTCGCACCATGTGGTAACTCATCAAAATGAGCATATTGATTCGATACAAAAGCATCTAGAGGATCTTCGCGTTCACAGATCACTGCAAGTGTTAAACCTTCAGGTAAATGCATCGGAACATCTTTCATTGAATGTACAGCTAAATCAGCACGCCCATCCAATAGTGCTGCTTCCAACTCTTTTACAAATAAACCTTTACCACCAATTTTTGCCAAAGGTGTATCTAAAATTTTATCACCTTGGGTTACAAACTTAACCAATTCAACCGTTAAATCAGGATAAAGTTCATTTAAACGAGCACGAATATGCTCAGCTTGCCAAAGTGCAAGAGGACTTTGTCGAGTTGCAATTTTTAGAGTTTTCATAAATCTAAGTTAAGTATTGATCAAAGCAATTGCTCCAAACTTAACTTGATCATTTAAAAATGCAAGCAAAAAAAGCAAAAAGTGATCATAACAAGCTTAGCTTCAACAAATTATAGTTGATGCATACACTCTCTTAGACTTGGTAAATGACGGCGACTCACCGACAAGCGCTCCTCAAGTTCACGTAATCGAACTTGGTATTGTCCAGCAGCAACCAGCTCTAAACCTTCTAAATAATCTAGTGAAACAAGCGCATTACGATGGATTCTAATAAAGCGGTCAGCAAACTCATGCTCTAAATCTTTTAATGTTTCGTCTATCAATACACTGCCATTTTTATGGCGCACGGTGACATACTTCTGATCCGCCAAAAAATAATAAATATTTTCTACAGGGATAAGTTCGACCCCACGATAAGTTTTCGCAGCAATTTGGTGACGTTGAGTTTTAGTATCGTACATATGATCTTGTTGTTTTAAACCCGTCATTTGAGCTTGGGTAAGTTGAGTTAAATTATCAAAAACCTGCTGTAAATCTTGTTGGGCTACAGGTTTAAGTAAATATCCTTGGGCTTGAAATTTGAATGCTTCCAATGCATGTTGATCGTATGCCGTACAAAAAATAATAGCAGGACGTGGGTTCAAGTGACTCAATTGCTCAGCGCACTCTAATCCATTCATCCCTGGCATTTGAATATCTAATAAAACAACATCTGGTGAATCATTTTCAATATGATCTAACACATCTTGCCCATGATGTGCTGTCGCAATCACTTCATGCCCCATCTGGGTCACTAAACGTGATAAACGCTCTACTGCGAGAGGTTCATCATCAGCAATCAGAACTTTCATCCTCTCCTCCTTGTCACCGTTAACATCATCCATATTTTTTATGGTTAACTGGACTTATTATTTTACTCGATCGTGGTAACTCACCACAGTCGTATATAACGACACTCCCCCATACACTTGAAATTTCACAGCTGGCCCATAATAAGCCTTCAAGCGCTGTTCAACATTTTCTATTGCAATACCATTCCCTGTTCTGGATTTTATTTTATCGTGAGAATAGGGGTTAGTAATGACTATAGTGACTTGATTTTGCAATATTTCAACCAATACGCTAATCGTTGAAGCTTGTAAAACTTTTTCCACCCCATGAAAAATACTATTCTCTAACAAAGGTTGCAACGTTAATAATGGAATAGTCGCTCGTTTTAACTCAATTGGTGTCGCTTGAATATTCCATTCTACGGTTAATCTATCACCTAAACGCATTTTCTCAATACTGAGATACTGCTTACACAGATCAATTTCTTCCTCCAAACTTACCAGTTTCAACTCCTGAAAACTGGCCCGAAACAATCGAGAAAGACTGATCAACATATTTTCAGCTTTATCTGGATCTATTGAAATCAAACTCACCACACTATTTAAACTATTGAATAAAAAATGTGGATGAATCCGTGCCTGCATCGCTTGAATACGCGCATTTAACTCACTGTACTGCTGACGCAACCATTGCTCACGCATATATAAATAACGTAAGCAAAAAGCACCCAATAAAATACCATACCCCAAATGCAAACTTACGCCATGAAATAAGACATCTTCGGAAAAACCAGTAGATCGAGCTGCCCAAAACTGAATGATATTCACAGCGCAAGTTGTAAGCAGCACAATGATTTGCAGGACAACAAAACCCAAAGTCAAAGCGACCTTTTGACTTAACTTAGTAAAGAAATCCTGAAAATAATCGACAAATGCGGAAAAAGATAAAATCACCCAATTAATAAAAAAGGTGTATTGTAAAACGCGAATACCTTCCAAAGCATGCCAAGAGCGAGCTTCCGCCAATGCTAAAACCATTGCCAATACATTACTTGCAACAATTAGTTCTAATAAGTGTTGCCATTGACCAATTTTCGTAAAAAAATACGTGCCTGATGAATTCATCTGACGAGATTGCGATAACTTCTTGCGTCGAGTTTCGGCATCTGCGTTTGGATTTGCTATACTCTTTTTTATTTTACTGAGCCGCCATGACCACATCTTCTCAATCCTCATCTTCAGCAAGCCCTAATCAAACCTCTGGTATGTGGGGCGGTCGCTTCTCAGAAGCAACGGATGCATTTGTTGCAGAATTTACAGCATCTGTGCAATTTGACCAACGTTTTTATAAACAAGATATTGCGGGCTCTATTGCTCATGCAACCATGTTAGCGAAAGTTGGTGTACTCACTGAAGCTGAACGTGATGACATTATTCAAGGTTTAAGCACGATTAAAGCAGAAATCGAAGCTGGAAATTTTGAATGGCGTATTGATTTAGAAGATGTCCACATGAACATTGAGTCTCGTCTGACTCAACGTATTGGCATCACAGGTAAAAAACTTCATACAGGTCGCAGTCGTAATGACCAAGTCGCAACAGATATTCGTTTATATCTACGTGATGAAATTGATGACATTTTAGGCTTATTGCTTCGCTTACAAAAAGGTTTACTGAGTTTAGCAAGTCAAAATACGCATACCATCATGCCCGGCTTTACTCATTTACAAACTGCTCAACCTGTGACGTTTGGTCATCACTTATTAGCTTGGTTTGAAATGCTTGTTCGTGACACCGAACGTTTACAAGACTGCCGTAAACGTGTCAATCGTATGCCACTCGGCTCAGCAGCCTTAGCTGGTACAACCTACCCAATTGATCGTGCCTATACCGCTGAGTTATTAGGTTTTGAAGCCGTTTCAGAAAACTCTCTCGATGCAGTCTCAGATCGTGATTTTGCCATTGAATTTAATGCCGCAGCATCTTTGATCATGATGCACTTATCACGTATGTCTGAAGAACTAATTCTATGGACTTCAGCTCAGTTCAAGTTTGTGAATATTCCTGATCGCTTCTGTACTGGTTCTTCAATCATGCCACAGAAGAAAAACCCAGATGTTCCTGAATTAGTACGTGGCAAGTCAGGTCGTGTTTTTGGCGACTTGATTAGCTTATTGACCTTAATGAAAGGTCAACCATTGGCATACAACAAAGATAACCAAGAAGACAAAGAACCATTATTTGATGCAATTGATACCGTTCGTGGCTCACTTATGGCTTTTGCAGACATGGTTCCAGCACTGGTACCAAATATTGAAATTATGCGTGAAGCAGCTTTACGTGGCTTCTCTACAGCAACTGACCTTGCAGATTACCTTGTTAAAAAAGGGGTTGCTTTCCGTGATGCGCATGAAATTGTTGGTAAAGCAGTTGCTCTTGGCGTAGCAGAAGAAAAAGATTTGTCTGAGCTTTCTCTTGAACAGTTACAACAATTCTCTGATCTGATTGAAGCAGATGTATTTGACAAAGCTTTAACTTTAGAAGCTTCAGTGAATGCACGTGATCATATTGGAGGAACTTCACCTAAACAAGTTGAAGCTGCAATTGTCCGTGCACACACTCGCTTAGAACAGCTATACGCTTAAGGACTGATCATGACTAGACAAGTATTTTGCCGTAAATACCAACAAGAACTTGAAGGTTTAGATTTTGCACCATTCCCTGGTGCAAAGGGTCAAGAATTCTTTGAGACCGTATCTAAACAAGCTTGGCAAGAATGGTTAAAACATCAAACCACATTGATTAACGAAAAACGTTTAAATGTCTTTGAACCAGATGCAAAAAAATTCCTCGAGGAACAACGCGAGAAATTTTTCAACAATGACCAAAGCGTAGAAAAAGCCGAAGGCTGGAAGCCTGAACAAGGATAAGCTGAGCAACGCTATCCCCCTTGTCGAAAAGCTAAGCTCTGCCAAGTTAAGAAAGGGAGCTTAGTTTTTTAAAATTTCTTGTATCAAAAGCAATGATTCCATCATTGCTTTTTTTATTTAAAAGAAATGCAAGCCAGACAAGATTGATTATTTAAAATAAAGGAAATTTTTACCATAAGTTCAAATTTTAACCTAAAAATGCCTATTATTTATCATTTTTATTTACGTGATCTTTACACTAGTAATAAAGGATTACAGAGTATACACAGTTGTCTACATGACAGATTGAACGATTCTATTTAAAGTTACTTATAGAAAGATAGAGATACCCCCAATATCTCAACAATGCATGATATTTCTCTCCCAGACTTTTCCCCCGAAGTCTGGGATTTTTTTTATTCTATCTAAATATCTGTGTGACATATCCATTTCTGCAATCTTATGGAGATAGCAGGAAATACTCCCAAATCACAAATCCTAAACCAAATCCAAGACATGCATATAGAACGATAATAAAGAAAACGAAGCTCGCATTATTTTTCTTTTTCAGGAAACTCATAGCATTCTCGCCTTTAGGTTGAAAATACTATTTTGAAAAAATACTGATTCTAAATATAGCCACAAAGCCTTCAAAAAAAACTATAACAGATCATTTAAATCACCCCAAAATGATCCAAACAAACCGTTTTTCATAAAAAAAGTGAACTTAATCAAAATCTGCTTCAGATTTACTTTGATTAAATTCACTTTCTATTAAATCTTTTTGGCTGTGCCAAAATTACTTTTGATTTACTTTTTGTTCAATTTCTTCAATGCTAGTATGACGAACATCCATACCTTTCGCCATATAGATCACTTGCTCAGAAATATTACGCGCATGATCACCAATTCGCTCTAAAGAACGTAACACCCACATCACATTAATAACACGTGCGATATGACGTGGATCTTCAATCATATATGTCATAAGTGTACGAGTCGCTGATTGATATTCACGATCAATATCGACATCAGCCATAACAACTTTCAAAGCCTGATCCACATCTAAACGCGCAAATGCATCTAATGCATCATGGATCATGACACGAACCTGATTACCAATATGACGCGTTTCCATGTAACCACGTGGTGACTCACCCTCTTCACAAAGATTTTGGGCAATACGTGCAATTTTTGCAGCTTCATCACCAATTCGCTCAAGGTCGGTATTGGCTTTGCTCATTGCAATAACCATACGCAAATCGATCGCAGCAGGATGACGGCGCGCCAAAATTAAAGTCAAACCTTCATCAATATCTCGCTCATATTGATTCACCGTGTTGTCTTTAAACTGAACGTCAATCGCTAAATTGGCATCTGTGTCTAATAAAGCATGAATTGAGTTAGCAACTTGCTGCTCTACTAATCCACCCATTGTCATAAATTTGGTATGAACATCTTGTAGGTCTTCATTAAATTGTGAAGAAATATGGTGACTTAACACTGGATTACTTGGACACACAGGATGCCTCCACTAGACACATGGAAAAAATGATTGGTGATTAAACCATAACTATGATGAAACTTTTATGACAATAGCATGGATTTGGCAATTAACGAATGGTGTTAATTGATACAACAATAAAGCAAAAATCTGTTAGTCTAAATACCTAGCTTGACGGAGCGCAGTTAACAAACTGCTGAGATTGTCTTAATTCTCAATTTAAAGACAAGTACCGTTGAACCTGATCAGGTTAACACCTGCGTAGGAATCAAGCCCAGCAAAAACTTCGCCTTTATTTATCAAAGAGATAAATCCGCCATCGTTTTTGGTCGTGCTTGATTCGTTAATGCCAAACATAAGGATCATGCAATGAACCAATTAACGAATCTTTCCCCTGCTGATATTTCTGCTCAACATGAGCAAGATGCTAAAGATTTAACCCGTATCTTACCTGCCTCTAAAAAAGTCTATGTTGAAGGTTCACGCCCAGACATCCAAGTACCGTTCAGAGAAATCAGTCTCACAGATACTCCTACTGGTTTAGGTGGCGAACATAATCCACCGATCATGGTTTACGATACGTCTGGAGTCTATACAGATCCAAATGTCCAAATTGATTTGAACAAAGGCTTACCTCTTGTTCGCCAATCATGGATTGAAGAACGCAATGATACCGATGTTTTAGAAACCTTGAGTTCTGAGTTTGGACAAGCACGCTTAAAAGATATTCGCACAGCAGATATTCGGTTTGCTCATATCCAAAATCCTCGCCGCGCAAAAGTAGGCAAAAATGTCACGCAAATGCATTATGCGAAGCAAGGTATTATCACGCCAGAAATGGAATATATTGCAATTCGTGAAAATCAGCGCCAACGTCATGACGTTGATATGCGCCAACATGCAGGACAAAACTTTGGTGCACAAAATTTAAGAGAAATTACCCCTGAATTTGTACGTCAAGAAATTGCTGCGGGACGTGCGATTATCCCTGCAAATATTAATCACCCTGAATGTGAACCGATGATTATTGGTCGTAATTTTTTGGTAAAAATTAATGCCAATATTGGTAATTCAGCGCTTGGCTCATCTATTGATGAAGAAGTTGCCAAAATGACATGGGCAACACGTTGGGGTGCTGACACCATTATGGATTTATCGACAGGTAAAAATATCCATGAAACACGCGAATGGATCATTCGCAACTCACCAGTTCCAATTGGGACAGTTCCAATTTACCAAGCTTTAGAAAAAGTGGATGGTGTTGCAGAAGACCTCACTTGGGAAATCTTTAAAGACACCTTAATTGAGCAAGCTGAACAAGGTGTAGATTATTTCACCATTCATGCTGGTGTCTTACTTCGCTATGTTCCTATGACTGCTAATCGCCTCACAGGCATTGTATCTCGTGGGGGTTCAATTATGGCGCAATGGTGTTTAGCTCATCATCAGGAAAACTTCTTGTACACGCATTTCGATGAAATTTGCGAAATCATGAAAGCTTATGATGTCTCATTCAGCTTAGGTGATGGACTACGACCTGGATGTGTTCAAGATGCCAATGACGAAGCGCAATTTAGTGAACTTAAAACACTGGGAGAATTGACACATCGTGCTTGGGAACATGACGTTCAGGTGATGATTGAGGGTCCTGGTCATGTGCCTATGCATATGATTAAAGAGAATATGGATTTACAACTAGAAGTCTGTAAAGAAGCTCCTTTCTATACTCTTGGACCACTCACGACTGACATCGCACCAGGATATGATCACATTACCTCAGCAATCGGTGCTGCGATGATTGGTTGGTATGGTACAGCGATGCTTTGCTATGTTACACCTAAAGAACATCTAGGCTTACCAAATAAGAAAGATGTAAAAGATGGCATCATTACCTACAAAATTGCAGCGCATGCGGCAGACTTAGCCAAAGGTCATCCAGGTGCGCAAGTCCGTGATAATGCACTTTCTAAAGCACGTTTTGAATTCCGTTGGGACGATCAGTTTAATCTGAGCTTAGACCCTGATACGGCACGTAGCATGCATGATGAAACACTTCCAAAGGAAGCTCATAAATCAGCTCATTTCTGTTCAATGTGTGGACCAAAATTCTGTTCGATGAAAATCACACAGAATGTGCGAGATTATGCGCAAAATCAACACAATGCCAATCAATCAAATGATGAAGATGTAGAAGTTGAAGCAGGTCTCAATGCCATGAAAACCGCTTATCAGGAACATGGTCAAAAACTGTACCACAAAGTGTAAATCGACTAAAAAAACATTTTCCAGCGAACCATTCTCGGTTAGGATGAGATATGTACAATCTCATCCTAATTTATGATGAATATTCTTGAGCACGCCAGCTTTTCAGCATCCGACGTTTCAATAGAATCTCGAGAGAACTTATTTCGAGGGTTCATTCAGGTAGAGAAAGTCACAATAAAACATAGATTATTTAATAAATCTAATTATTCATCATCCATTCATCGTGAATTAATTCACCGCCCCGAAGCGGCTGGTGTTTTACTATATGATAATCAACAAAGACGTTTTGCTTTGATCGAACAATTTCGAATTGGCGCATTAAACGATATCGTTTCACCTTGGCAATTGGAAGTGATTGCTGGTGTTTTAGATGGGGATGAAACACCTGAAACATGTATTCGCCGTGAAAGCTTAGAAGAAGCGGGTTGTGAAGTTCATGACTTACAACATTTATTTACCTTCTATCCTTCGGCAGGAGCATGTTCAGAAATTTTCCACTTATATGTTGCAAATGTTGAATTACCAACATCAGGTGGTGTGTTTGGAATGCCAGACGAAGGGGAAGACATTCAACTTCATTTGTTTGATTACTCCGATGCACCTCTATTATTAAAAAATGGGCGGTTGAGAAATGCACCTGTCATTATGGCATTGCAGTGGCTTACTCAGCATGTACGACAACAATAAAAATCTGAAGGGGATAAAGCGGTGACTTTTCAAGTCTCAACATTATCACAAAAAGATTTTGTGATGATCCAGATTACGGATACTCATTTACTTGAATATCCACATTTAGAATTTGTCGGAATGCAACCCGAACAAAGTTTTCATGCAGTAATCGACTTGATGCGTCAAACACACCCTGAGATTGACTTGATTGTTCATACTGGTGATTTAGCTCAGAATCCGACGCCACTGACCTATCATCGCTATCTCGAGTATATGCACAGCTTGAGCATTCCCTTTTTTCAAACACCTGGGAATCACGATGATGTCAATCATTTTCCATTCCATGAGCAAGACAAGACTGCTCCAACCGTTGTCGAGCTTGGAAATTGGTGTGTCATTTTATTAAATAGTGCCCAGCCGAATCGTATTGACGGCAAAATCGCAGATGCCCAATTGCAGCAACTTCCAAAATTATTGACTCAACTACATGATCGTTATGTCATGATTGCATGTCACCACCATCCCTTTGCAATGCAATCTGCATGGATTGATCAGCATAAATTAAAAAATTCTTCTGATTTACTTGAAACCATTCAGCCCTTTAGCAATGTTAAGGCAATTATTTGTGGACATGTGCATCAAGACTCTATTACGTCATGGCAAGGTATAGAATTCCTGTCGACCCCTTCTACATGTATTCAGTTCAAACCGAAAAGTGAAAAATTTGCACTTGATGAAGAACACCCTGGCTACCGTTATATCCGTTTGAAAGCAAATGGCGAGATTGAAACACAAGTACATCGTCTGAGTAATTCTCAACGCTTGAGTAGCTCAGAAGTCTTAGGTTATGACTAAACTTTTGATTACAAATCACATCCTAGATTTATCACTAATTCTAGACAGTAATGACTACCATCTTGCTGAAAAAGTCTATATGATGTCGACCCTTGATGGAAAAAACCATCTTAGGTTTCTATAAAAACACTTGCATATCACCATATTTTTTGCGTATAGATAGTACGTGTAAGATGAGGAATGCCCTATATGGCGAATGACAACCAAAATCAAGTCTTGGACGAACACACAGCAGTGATCGACGAACAAAAATCGACTGTAAAACGTGTACGCAAAACCAAACCTAAAGCTTCTGAAGGCGGTACAACTGCGAGCTTGTTTGGGATTGAACCTTATCAGCCGAAAAAAAATGAAGAATACATGTCTGATGGACAACTTGAGCATTTCCGCCAAATCTTAAATGCATGGAAAGCAGAGTTAATGTCAGAAGTTGATCGTACGCTCAACACAATGCAAGATGAATCAACAGCTTTACCCGATGTAAATGATAGAGCGACTCAGGAAGAAGAGTTTGCGATTGAATTACGTACACGTGATCGTGAGCGTAAGCTGATTCGTAAAATCGAGCAATCATTAGAAGCGATTCAAAGTGGTGATTACGGTTTCTGCGAAACTTGCGGTATCGAAATCGGCTTACGCCGTCTAGAAGCTCGTCCAACAGCTACTCAATGTATCGATTGCAAAACTTTGGCTGAAATCAAAGAAAAGCAAAACAACGGATAACCATCCCGCCTAACCTCCCTTTAGAAAGGGAGGAATATTGCGAATTTTAAAAAACCCCATTATTTTCGCATATCTCCCTCCTTGTATTGGAGGGATTAGGTGTAGATTTAATTATTTAGACACCAATAAATCTTTATGTCTTATATCGGACGTTTTGCACCCTCTCCTACTGGCCCTTTACATTTTGGTTCTTTACTGACTGCTGTCGCAAGCTATTGTGATGCCAAAGCCAATCATGGTAAGTGGTTAGTACGAATAGAAGATACCGATATTCCTCGCATTTATCCAAATAGCGAAACTCACATTTTATCTTGCATCGATGCCTTTGAATTTGAACCTGATGCCGAGATTATTTTCCAAAAAGATCGTTTAACTATTTATGAGCAAGTAATCGATCAACTCAAACAGCAACATGCCATATATGCCTGCCAATGTACCCGAAAAATGCTCGGCTCTAATCACATCTATACTGGCACATGTCGAGATTTAAATCTTGATTTTGCAGATCAAGCCATTCGTTTAAAAGTCGATGATCTGCTGATTTGTTTTGAAGACAGATCACAAGGTCGACAATGTTCCAACCTAAAAGATGATCTCGGTGACTTCGTTCTAAAACGAAGAGATGGTATCATTAGTTATCAATTAGCAGTTGTGGTTGATGATTATTTACAAGGCATTACACATGTCGTTCGCGGTGCGGATTTATTAGATAATACCGCTCGACAAATCTGGCTTGGTTCTATATTGAACTATCCAAGTTTGAGTTATATGCATTTACCCCTAGCTATGAATAATCAAGGTCAGAAATTATCTAAGCAAAATTTGGCACAAGCATTAGACCTATCAAAGGCTTCTGAATTATTACAGCAAGCCATATTGGCACTTGGGCAACCAAATGTTGAATTAAATCAACCTAGAATAATGCTGCAACAAGCTGTACAGCAATGGGATGTGAATTTAATCCCTAAAGGCATTCATTTGACAGGATCTTATTTATAAAACAAAAGACCCTAATGTATTAGGGTCTCTTTTGCATCAGAAACTAAATCACTTAGAAATTCGATTCTTCTTTGACAGGATTTAGCTCTTGGGTTGAAGCATCAATTTTCAAAATCAGACTAATCATCGCAGCACACATCATCAATGATGTACCACCATAACTAATAAACGGCAGTGTCAAACCTTTAGTTGGCATCAAGCCCATATTCATGCCCGCATTTACCAAAATCTGTAACAGGAAAATAATGCTGATACCATAAGCTAAATAACCTGCGCGCAGATAATTATGCTGCAATGCACGATGCCCAATACGAATACAACATGCCAGCATGGTAAATGAGAGAATCATGACTGTGGTTACACCGAAGAATCCAAACTCCTCCCCCAAGACTGCTAACATAAAGTCTGTATGTGCTTCAGGAAGATAGGAAAGTTTCTGGACACTATGCCCCAAACCTGTTCCAAACCATTCACCCCGACCAAATGCCATCAAAGCATTTGACAACTGATAACCCACACCTAATGGATCAGCCCAAGGGTTGGTAAATGAAATAAGTCGTTGAAAGCGGAATGGTTCAAATAAAATCAGTGCGGTAATTCCTGCAAGAATCGCCCCTAACATGATCAAAAACTGAGTCGCAGGCGCGCCAGCTAAGAAGAACACACCAACCATCATTAAAACTATCACCGCTGTTGCCCCAAGATCAGGCTCAGCAACGATAAAACCGACTGTAAGTGCCATTACTCCGCTTAAGCGTAGCAAGCCTTTCCAGTGCGTTCGAACCTCTTTCGCACGGCGCACCACATAATCTGCCGTAAAAATTGCCATCACAATCTTAGCAATCTCCGTTGGCTGTATCGTGAAACCACCAACTTTAATCCAACGATGTGCACCATTCACTTCTGATCCGACCACCAAAACAGCGAGCAGCAATATGATCGTAATCAGCCATAATGGAAACGCATTTTTAAACCATAAGTTTAAAGAGACACGATAAGTCAAAAATGCAACCACAGCGGCGACAACAATCGAAATACCATGACGAATCAAAAAATAAAATGGATTCTCATGGATATATTCTGCATACGGCATGGAAGCAGAGGCCACCATCACCGAACCCAAACAGAGTAAAGACACCACACAGAAAATCAGAATGTTACGTGGTGTCATTTCTGCTGGAAGCTTCGGCAATCGATTTAAGATTTGAGAAATCTTCTGCACTGTATTTTGGGCCAAATCCGCCATAACGCTGTTCCTAGTTTTTATTTTCACTCAAGGCATTTACACATGCCACGAACTGATGCCCGCGATCATTATAACTTTTAAACATATCAAAACTTGCACATGCTGGCGACAACAGAACCACATCTTCAGCTTGCGTTACTTTCTGAGCAAGCTCGACCGCGGCTTTTAAGCTAGACGCGTGCTGAATAACAGTTGTTCCTTGTATCGCTTGTTCAATTACAGGCGCATCCTCGCCAATTAGAATGACAGATTTCACATATTTTTGTATTGCATTACGCAAAGGACGGAAATCCTGACCTTTGCCTTGACCGCCTAAAATAAGTGCTAATTTGCCTTTATTGACTTCAATAGCAGCGCCAAGCCCATCAATCGCCGCTAAAGTTGCACCGACATTTGTTCCTTTTGAATCATTGTAATAACGCACACCATCAATCGTTTGCACATATTCACAACGATGTTCCAAGCCTTTGAATGTTTTCAATGTTTCCAACATGCTCGGCAACGGGAATCCAACTGCTTCACCAATGGCCAAACAAGCAAGTGCATTTGCTACATTGTGCATTCCTTGAATATACATCTCAGAGCTTTTTAAGATGCGCTCTCGTCCACGTGCCAACCACATGGTGCCATCTGCATCTCTCAACACACCATATTGATTTAAATCAGGAGCATTCAAACCAAAACTTTGCATTGGTGTTGCATCAGGCACTAAAGGACGGCTTAAATTATCATCACGGTTATAAACGACTTTTTTAACACCTTGGAAAATACGATGTTTGGCTTTGTGATAACCCAACATATCACCATGACGATCCAAGTGGTCTTCGCTCATATTGAGAACAACCGCAACTTCAGCATTCAAATGCGAAGTAGTTTCCAACTGGAAACTCGATAACTCCAAAACGATGAGTTCAGGTTTGTCTTTTAATAAATCTAAAGCTGGTCGACCTAAGTTTCCACCAACAGCCACTTTCTTTCCAGCATCCTGAGCCATCAAACCCACGAGTGTTGTCACTGTACTTTTAGCATTTGACCCTGTAATCGCAATAATGGGAGCATCAGTTGCACGGCGTAAAAGCTGAATATCCCCTACAACTGGAATTCCTTTATCAATGGCTTGTTGAATTTCAGGTAATTGTGGTGCTAATCCAGGACTTAAAATAATCTCTTCGGCCTGAAGTAATAGCTCTGTATCGAGTCGTCCAAAGCTCGTTCTCACCTCAGCAGGAATTTTATCATGACCTGGTGGAGTTTCTCGAGAGTCTGTTACTGCAACTTGGTAGCCTTGTTCATGCAGAAAGTTTACTGCTGACACACCAGAAATACCCAAGCCAGCAACAACTTTTAATCCACCACGTTGTATTAACATTTTTACCCCATTTTATCGCAGATCACAGAATGGCAAAAATGTTAGCACTTTGCTGTTTTGAATGCTTTTTCAGTTTTATCATTATTCGCATTTTTTTGTGTCAGTGCGTAAAAAAGCCATCATTCGATGGCTTTATAAACAAAAAATCTTAACGCCATTTCACGGCTTGAATCTCTTCAGTTTTTTTATTGTCCTTTTCATCGCTTGCACAACCACATCCACCACCACATCCAACAACCATTTTAGGTTTCAATCGTAGTGCTAAGCGTTGCCAACCAAAATGTTGACATACATTCGACAAAGACATGAACATAGCATTTGCGGTTTGAGGAAATACCTTTTTAAAGACAACTATGGCACTCCAACCGACCAAAACCGCAATAATCAGATACTCAAACATATGCAGCTCCTATCTAGCCCCAAATTCGCGAAGCGATTTGGTAAGTAAAGAAAGACATCAAATAAGCCAAACCAAATAAATATGCGGTCATCACAGCCACATGTTTCCAAGAACCTGTTTCTCTACGCACCGTTGCCAAAGTTGCTAAACAATGTGGCGCATAAACAAACCACACCAGCAAAGACAGCCCTGTAGCTAAAGACCAACCTGTTCCATCTGCACTAATTAAATGAGCCAAGCCTTGGGCAACAGCTTCATCATCAGCTCCAGATAAGGCATATACTGTTCCCAGTGCAGCAACAACTACTTCACGTGCTGCCATCGCTGGAATAAGTGCAATACATATCTGCCAGTTGAATCCCACTGGGGCAAAAATAGGCTGCATTAAATGCCCCAACATACCAGCAAAACTATAATCAATCGCAGGTTGAGTGGCACCTTCAGGCGCTTGTGGGAAAGTACATAAAAACCAAAGTAAAATCGAAAGCGCGAAGATAATTCCACCCACGCGTTTTAAGAAGATTTTTCCACGATCCAATAAACCAATGCCGACACTTTTTAAATCGGGGATACGATAGCTTGGCAACTCTAATAAAAGCGCATGTTGTGATTTATCTTTTTGCAAAAATTTCATCACAAATGAAACACATAATGCGCTAACAATACCGGCCATATATAGACCAAACAGCACTAAACCTTGAAGATTAAAGATTCCCCAAACGGTCTGAGCTGGAATAAAAGCTGCAATCAATAAAGCATATACAGGTAAACGAGCTGAACAAGTCATTAATGGCGCGACCATAATCGTCGTGAAACGATCACGGGGATCACTAATACTTCGAGTAGCCATAATACCCGGAACAGCGCAAGCAAAACTTGAAAGCAATGGAATAAACGCGCGACCACTCAAACCTGCTTTAAACATCAATTTATCAAGCAAGAACGCAGCACGAGGTAGATATCCAGATTCTTCCAAAACTAAAATGAAGAAGAACAGGATCAGAATTTGTGGCAAAAACACCACTACGCCACCAGCACCTGCAATAATTCCATCAACCACTAAACTTTGTAAAAGTGGCTGACTGATATGGGTACCTAATGTTTCACCAAGCCATCCAAAGAATGTTTCAATTCCATCCATAAATGGTGCCGCCCAAGCGAATACGGCTTGGAAAACGATGAACATCATCACTGCTAGACTGAGCAAACCCAACACTGGATGCAAGAAGATTTTATCAAGGAAATCTGTACGCTTATCTTCCTGATCTACGAAATTCACGACATCTTTGAAAATGGTTTCAATTTTCTGATGATGCTCACCAGTCAAACCACTCAGCTCGGTCTGCGGAACGGTATATTTCCCTTGATCAAGTGCATGTAATAAATTTTCGATTCCTGAATTACGTACAGCAACCGTCTCTACCACAGGTACACCTAAACGTTGAGATAATTTTTGTGTATTGATTTGAATACCACGACGACGTGCTTCATCCATCATATTCAAAACCACGAGGATCGGACGACCAAGCTCAATAATTTCTAATACGAGACCAAGATGTAGTTTTAAGTTCGTCGCATCTACCACACACAAGAAAGCATCTTGCTGACCTTCCTCAGCTATTTTACCTTGGCAGACGTCACGGGTAATTGCTTCATCGGGACTGGTTGCTTGTAAACTATAAGTTCCTGGCAAATCTAGAACACGAACATTTTTACCTGATGGCAGCTGAAAATGTCCGACTTTACGTTCAACCGTAACACCCGCATAGTTTGCTACTTTTTGACGAGTACCAGTTAAATGATTGAATAAAGATGTTTTACCGCAGTTTGGATTTCCCACAAGGGCAACACGAAGTGCATCACTCATGTAGGTGCTCCTTCCAGCTGAATTTCAATTTTATCGGCTTCAGATTTGCGCAGAGCAAAACGGGTAAAACCTATTTGGATTAGAATCGGGTCACCACCAAAAACACCTTTGGTAATCACTTGAACCTGTGCTCCTGGCACAAAACCCAAACTCTCGAGACGTATCGCTACCAGATCTGGTTCATCATTATCATTCACAAGGCGATTCACTTGCGTGATTTTCGCTGTTTGTTTGACTTTTAATGCTGACAATCGCACCGTTTCTAACCCATAACTCTTTTGCACGTAGTATACAAGCAAATGAGAATAATTACCAAAAGCAATCTCAGTGGCATTTAGTCTTGTCACAGATCGACAACAAATACTTTTTCTTTTACAGTGCAGTAGATGAAAGGATTTAAGCTGTTATGTTAAATAAAAAACCTCGTATTCCTGCTGCTGTAAAAATCCCTGAACATTTAAGTTTTTTACATGGATTTCGTGATTATTTAGTTGCACAAACAGTAAGTCCGCATACTCGTAATGCCTATTTGTCTGATTTAATTCAATGTAGTGACTTGCACGACACAGTGGTACTTACTGAGTGGTCAAGTGATGATATTGCCGATGTACTGATCGCGCTGACCAAACATGGCAAAAGCCCACGCTCCATTGCTCGGTGTTTATCAGCTTTACGGCAATTTTTTAAATTTCTCAGAGAACAAAAACTTAGAGATGATAATCCTGTTGCGACACATCAATCCCCTAAGATTGGTCGAGCATTACCCAAAGATTTATCAGAGCATGATGTTGAAGCACTGATAAATGCACCAGATATCAGTACCGCTTTGGGTTTACGTGATCGAGCCATGCTTGAAGTTTTATATGCTTGTGGTCTACGTGTTACAGAACTACTGAATTTACGTTTAGAGTTAATAAATTTAAAACAAGGCTTCTTACGTATTACAGGTAAAGGGAATAAAGAGCGTCTTGTCCCGCTAGGTCAATACGCATGCGAATGGGTCGAGAAATACTTATCCGAATCCCGCCCACAGCTTTATAAAAGTAATACCGATTATTTATTTCTTACCCAACATGGCGGAATCATGAGTCGGCAAAACTTTTGGTACGCGATCAAACGCTATGCTTTACAGGCCAATATATCCGCAGAATTATCCCCGCATACCCTGAGACATGCGTTTGCAACACATTTACTCAATCACGGCGCTGATCTGCGTGTAGTACAAATGCTACTCGGTCATAGCGATCTTTCAACCACACAAATTTATACGCATGTCGCTCAACATCGAATGCAAGAGCTGCATAGCAAACATCATCCAAGAGGTTAAACCGACCGTTTATCTTTGACGCATTCAACAAGTTGATTGAGTTCACAAAGCTTAAGCAAGATTTAACGAAGTCAGATGTTTTTTTTGCTATGCTTAGACCCTTAATACAAATGAATACGTAGAAAAAAGGTTCTTTATGGTATTTACTCGGTCTAAGCTTGCACTTGCTTGTGCATTAGCATCAACTTTATTAGTTAGTGCCTGCTCAAAAGAAAATTCAGCGCAAAAACAAGATGCTCTTACAGCAACAGCGCCTGCTACGGGTGAAGCATCAACCTTAAGTGAGCGAAACGCGCAACAACGTTTAGTCTCAACCTTAGAAAAGCATCTTAAAACTGCAAATATCAACGCTAAAATTATTGCAGTTAAAAAAACAGAAGTTCCTAATCTATTCTGGGTGAGTCTAGAAGGCATGGGTTCTGTTTATGCCACTAGTGATGGTCAATACATCATCCAAGGCGATGTGATCCGTTTAGGCGACAAACAACTACAGAATGTTAGCGAAGCTCTTCAAGCTACAGAAAATAAAAAGCATTTAGCAGCACTCAAAACTGAAGATTTAATTGTTTATCCAGCCGAAGGCGGTAAAGCTAAGCATGTGATTTATGTCTTTACCGATTCAAGCTGTCCGTACTGTCACAAGCTGCATGAACATTTACCTGAAATTAATACCAAAGGTATTGAAGTTCGTTATATCGCATGGCCACGTGGTGAGCAGTTTATGTCTACGATGCAAGCAATTTGGTGTAGTGAAGATCGCAAAGCTGCATTTGATCAAGCATCACAAGGTCTTCCTGTTGCTGCAGCAGAATGTAAAAACCCTGTACGTGATCAATATCAGTTAGGTTTAAACATGGGCGTTAATGGCACACCAGCAATTTATAACGTTGACGGCGAATATCTTGGTGGATATATGACACCAGAAGAAATCATTAAACGACTCGAAAAATAAATCCTCACAGCAACTCCACAAAGCGACTTGGGCGACAGATTAAAGATGATCTTAGCCCTAGTGTCTGCGCACTTTTTTAGCTATGATCAAGCTTCATTAAAATGATTGAATAAAATGGAGTGTGACGTGAAACCAGTTCGTCTGGCGATACTCGGTCTTGGTACTGTAGGTGGTGGAGCCCTTAAATTATTACAAGAAAATGCTGCTGAAATTAAACGCCGTACTGGTCGAGAAATTCAAATTACACACGTAGGCACCCGCCGTCCACGTCCAGATCTACAACTCGAAGGCATTAAACAAAGCTCAGATCTCATGGAGATCGTGCGTCAACCTGATGTTGATGTAGTCGTTGAAGTCATGGGTGGTATTCATCCTGCTTATGAAGTCATCATGGAAGCCATTAAGCATGGCAAGCAAGTTGTTACCGCAAACAAAGCTTTACTCGCAGAACATGGTAATGAGCTATTCAAAGCAGCAGAAGACAATGCCGTGCAAATTGCTTATGAAGCGGCTGTTGCTGGTGGTATCCCAATTATTAAAGTCATCCGTGAAGGTTTAGCAGCTAACCATATCGAATGGCTTGCAGGCATCATCAACGGTACAGGTAACTTCATTCTGACTGAAATGCGTGAAAAAGGTCGTGCATTTGATGATGTTCTCAAAGAAGCTCAAGAGCTTGGCTATGCTGAAGCAGATCCGACATTTGATGTTGAAGGGATTGATGCTGCACACAAACTGACGATTTTGGCATCTTGTGCGTTTGGTATTCCACTTCAATTCGATAAGGTTTATACCGAAGGCATTAGTAAAATCACAGCTCAAGATGTGAAATATGCTGAAGAACTTGGCTTCCGTATCAAACATTTAGGTATTGCGCGTCGTGCTGAAAAAGGTATTGAGTTACGCGTACACCCAACTTTGATTCCTGCTGAAGAATTGATCGCAAACGTGAATGGCGTAAAAAATGCGGTACTTGTTCAAGCAAATGCGGTGGGTCCGACACTGTATTACGGTGCAGGTGCAGGTGCAGGACCAACAGCTTCAGCAGTTGTAGCAGATGTGATTGATATTGTTCGAGATATCTCATACACCGAAGACGGTGCTGGAACAATCCCTCAACTTGCATTCGAAGCGCTTACAAATGTACCAATCCTAAGCCGTGAAGAAATGACAACGGGATATTACATTCGTTTAAATGCAGAAGACCAAACTGGTGTGCTCGCTGATGTCACTAGCATTCTCAGCCGTTCAGGTATTAGTATTGATGCGATCATGCAACAATCTCGCCTTAAAGACCTCATCCCAATCGTGATTTTGACTGATCCAATTGTTGAATCAAAAATGGATGAAGCTCTTGCTCAAATTCAAGCATTACCAGCTATTCGTGGCGAAATCGTAAGAATTCGTTTAGAATCGCTCGATAGTTAATCAGGTTGAGGGAAAATGCCTTCCCTCACCCCGCTCTACCTCATATTGGAACACCATCATGTCGAATGCCAATCGTTATACTGGTCTTGTAGATCGTTATCGTGACCGTTTACCTGTGTCTGCAACTACACGTGCAATTTCTTTAGGCGAAGGAAATACTCCTCTTATTAAACTAGAGAACATTCCACGTATTATTGGCAAAGACGTTGAAATCTATGTGAAGTACGAAGGTCTTAACCCAACAGGTTCATTCAAAGACCGTGGTATGACGATGGCTGTAACCAAAGCGGTTGAAGAAGGCTCGAAGGCAATTATCTGTGCATCAACAGGGAATACTTCAGCTGCAGCAGCGGCATATGCAGCACGTGCAGGAATCAAAGCATTCGTTTTGATTCCTGAAGGCAAAATTGCAATGGGTAAAATGGCTCAAGCAATGATGTACGGTGCAATCACCATGCAAATCCGCGGTAACTTCGATGACGGTATGCGTCTAGTAAAAGAAGTAGCAGATCAAGCGCCTGTGACTATCGTAAACTCAATCAATCCTTATCGTTTGCAAGGTCAAAAAACCATTGCGTACGAAATTGTTGAAGCTCTAGGGCGTGCACCTGACTACCACTGTTTACCAGTAGGTAACGCAGGGAATATCACTGCACACTGGATGGGTTATACAGAAGCAGTAGCAAATCAACCTGCTGATCAGTTCGAACAAGTCATCTATGATGCAGCAACAGATCAATTCACTGGTCCTAAACCTGAAGGCTTACCAACGATGGTTGGTTATCAAGCTTCTGGTGCAGCGCCATTCTTACGTGGTGCTCCAGTGGAAAGTCCAGAAACCGTTGCAACGGCTATTCGTATTGGTAATCCACAAAGCTGGAATCATGCAAAAGCAGTTGTACGTGATTCGAAAGGTTGGTTCGATGAACTTCAAGATAGCGAAATTCTCGAAGCTCAACGCTTACTTTCTATGTATGAAGGTGTTTTCGTAGAGCCAGCTTCTGCTGCTTCTATCGGTGGTGCTATTCGTGACATTAAAGCAGGTAAAATTGCTGAAGGTTCTGTGATCGTATGTACTGTGACAGGTAACGGTTTGAAAGATCCAGATACAGCAATCAAACAATGTGCGGATGCTGTGATGTTATCCATTGATGCAACGATGGATCAAGTTAAAGATTCTATTCTTTCAAATATGTAAGAATAAATTTTTAGTAATAAAAAACCAGTTGCTTGCAACTGGTTTTTTATTAACTAGAACATGATTTTATTCTTCATATTCATAATCTTCATCATAGCTGTATTGTTTTGCTAAGTCTTTTTCAATTTTTTGAATTTCTTCTAGACTAATTTCCTTAATTTCAAACAAAGGCTGCTTCAATAGCGAATTCACAGCATACAATGCTTCATCTTGCCAAGCATCAATGACAAGGGTTTGTTTTGCTTCATCATAACTTAAACCAGATTGTGTACTAATCATTGCTTGCAATAAAATCGGTTGAGCTGAAAGCTCATCTAAGCTACCTTTTAGTTCAATTGCTGAATAATCATAATCAGCAAAAATATGCTCAACTTTAGATTTAAAAGCATCTAAATTTTCTGAATATATTAAACCCGCAAAGCATTCATCATGCTCCTCAACCCATTGTTGTTTTTTTACAGACCATAAACCATAAAATTTGACTTGATTTTCGAATTCAATCAATTGGAATTTTTGCATTCCAGCAAGCTGAATAAATTCAAAGGTATCATCGTCACTTAAACTTGCAGGTAATACATCGTCAGAGATATCCCCTTCTTCGCAAATATGTTCACCACAACGTGAATATACGAAATCATCTAATTGCTGCAATAATGCTTCATCAGCATCAAAAAGAGATTCAACTTCATATAAAGCAAAATCACACGCTCCATCTATCTCAAGTTTTTTATAAGCTAATTCAGCCTGTTGTTTATTATCAAAAATATTCGCAATACGATTGCCAGCTACGTAGAAAACTTCATCGTTATAACCAAAATACTTGGCACGAATCACATATGTGCTCATTTTATTCCCCTAAAAATATATCGTTAAGTCGTTTGTTTTATTTGATGTAATGCTTGCGCACTCAGAGGAATTGCCATCCAATTGTCCATCCACAATTCAAAATGCATTGCATTAAAAAAATCAGCAGGGCTATAACGAATATTTCCCAAACTAGGCAGTGATCCCAATCGAGGTAAGATATCAAAAATAAACCAGCTATTATGTGTCAGTAATAAAGAATGTAATTTACCCGTCAATGCTAATGGCGATAACATCATTTGCGAAATTGTTTTATCCTTTACATAGTTAAGATGTAATAGTTCTAAATGTTGTTCAAAGTTTTGGGGTAATTGCTTCACATCTATCGCATTTACAAAATTAAAAGACAAGTTATGTCGTCTTTCTCTGATTTTTTAAAGACATAAAAAAGCTCTTCATAAAGAAGAGCTTTTAACAATCCAAGGCTACTAAATACGTTTTGGTAGGGTAGCCACCCAATTTAATAGATTAGTGGCATCATTTGTACGTGCTTGAGAAGTTGAAGCCCCGAGCAATACGACAACAGCTGGACGAGAATTAACTGTGGTGTGCATCACTACACAACGTCCTGCCTCATTGATATAACCTGTTTTTGATAAGTTAATATTCCAACCACCATTACGTACTAATGCATTGGTATTATTAGACTTCAAAACACGATAGCCTAAATTAAAATCATAAGTAGGTGTTGTTGAGAACTGACGAATCAAACCATATTGAGATGCAGCACTAACCAAAATACCTAAATCTCTTGCTGATGAAACATTATGTGGATCAAGGCCTGTAGATTCAGCATAACGAGTTGATGTCATACCTAATTGTCTTGCTTTTGCATTCATCGCAGCCACAAACGCTGAACGGCCACCTGGATATGTACGAGCTAAAGCAGCAGCAGCAGGATTCTCAGATTTCATCAATGCGAAAAGCAGTAGTTCTGCACGATTCATCGTATCCCCAGCACGCAATGTAGAACTTGAGTTCTTACCACCAGCACCAGCGAAATCGATTTGTTGTAAGGTGATCTCTTCCGACATGTCTAAACGAGCATCAGCTGTCACAACTGCGGTCATGACTTTAGTAATCGATGCAATTGGAACTGCTAAGCTACTATTTTTACTGTACAGTACTTCACCAGTTTGTGCATCCATGACTAATGCTGCACGTGCATTGACAGAGGGTTGATTGCTATACCCGAAAGTGTCACGTATTTGTACGCTCTTTTGAGGCGCCGTTGATGAAGTAATGGAAGCAGAGCCACTCCCTCGTAAAGTTGTCGTGACTGAAGTTGAACCTTGTGGGCTGATCTCAGTCTCATCATCTTCCAGAAGTTGACTAACATCATTTGCAGACCAACTAATCGAAGCTGACGAACTGCCCGCACTCGGAGATACTGAATTATTATTCACTAATTCAGCAAAACTTGTTGAACTCCACGCCAACAAGATCGACATGCTTAACACATGCAAGACAGATTTTTTAGAATTTTTCACGACACAATACTCAACTCAGGACGCTGTACATTTGCGCTTACTATCATTATGCCTTACATTTGAACAAATCGGGTAAAGCTTTTATAGACACAATTGTGTACAACTATTCTCTAATCACAAAGAATAGGATTGCTAATTTTGTCGTTTCATTGCAAGCTAATTTTGCTTTATGTAACAAAAAACCAGTTTTTTGAAAAAAAAGGAGGTCTTCTTGATCACTGTTCTCGTTGTTGATGATCATGAACTCGTACGCACAGGCATTTGCCGTATGTTAGAAGACCATCCAGATGTAGATGTTATTGGACAAGCTGAATCTGGCGAGGAAGCAATTGCATTGGTTCGTCAAAAACACCCTCAAGTGGTATTGCTTGATGTCAATATGCCAGGTATTGGTGGCGTTGAAACTACTCGCCGACTACTCCAGTCAGCACCAGATACAAAAGTCATTGCTGTCAGTGGTTTAGCAGAAGAACCCTACCCATCACTACTGCTCAAAGCTGGTGCTAAAGGTTATATTACCAAAGGCGCACCAATTTCGGAGATGGTTCGAGCGATCAATAAAGTCATGCAAGGTGGTAAATACTTCAGTGCTGATATTGCAGAGCAGTTAGCTAGCTCATATCTTTCAGATACTCAACAATCCCCATTTGATTCGCTTTCAGAACGTGAAATGCAAGTCGCGATGATGGTCGTTAACTGTATTAGTGCTCAGGAAATTGCCGATAAATTGTTTGTAAGCGTTAAAACTGTCAATACTTATCGTTATCGTATTTTTGAAAAACTAGGGATTGATAGTGATGTCAAACTCACACACTTAGCGATTCGATACGGTCTTATTAAACCTTAAGAAAAGTGATCACATATGCTGGGCAAAATAGCCTCTTCCGTCTCCCAAACTGTCTATAAGCTTGGTATTTGGTACAGTGGATATCGGCTGATTATTTCTATCAGCCTTTTGCTCATTTATCTATTAACGGCTGAGCAATTAGCCTCCAATTATGATTACCCTTTTTTATATTTCTATACACTGATTTGCTTTATTGCATTTAGTATTTTCCAGCTTTTTTTACTCAAAATACTTCCAGTACAAGTCACCAAACAGCTCATTTTAATTTTTCTTATTGATGTGATTTGTTTAGCGCTGATTACTTTCTCTGCAGGGGGACCAAATTTACAATTAAGTTTGTTATACGTAATCGTAATCTTTTCTTCTGCAATTCTATTAAACTCTCAGCTCTCGCTGATCGTGACACTTTTTGCTGTCATTATGGTGGTTTATCAACGTTTTATTGGTGATTTCTTTAACTACAATAACTTAAATCATCTCGGAAACAGTGCCTTACTGGCATTTCTATTCTTTGTTGTGCATGCGATTGGACGTATTGCAGTACAACGTTTTAAAATTTTAGAGACATTGACATTCCATCAATCCATAGAGATTCATCAACTTCAAAATATTAACCGCTACATCCTTGAACAGATTGAAGATGGTTATCTCGTTCTAGATGAAAGTAATCATATTGTTTTAAGCAATCCTGCTGCCAATACTTTACTTGGAATTAACGTTCCTGTTTCTACTGAGAAAACACCTTTAATAAAATGGCAACCCGATCTTTTTGAGCTGATCAAATTTAGTGAGCTAAAAGATGGTGAGGAATTTAGTTTTGAATCACAACTTAGCCCATACACGGTCAATGTTAGAGTCAAACATTTAATTGTTCCTGAACAGCCCTTATTCTTATTGATCCTGAAAGATGCCCAAAAACTTACTCAACAGGTTCAACAATTAAAATTGGCAGCTTTAGGACAACTTTCTGCAAGTATTGCACACGAAATCAGAAACCCACTTGCAGCTATTGTACAAGCCAATGAATTACTTAAGGGTAGCGATATCCATCAGCAAGACATGCTATCTCGAATGATTAGCAAACAGGCAAAAAGGATCGATAGCATCATTCAAGATACTTTGGGGATGGCACGCAATAAACCTACTGAACCACAAATTATTCAATTAACAGAATTTTTTGAAACATTATTAAATGAAGATTTAGCAGATGTTAAATCTAAGATCAAACTCAGTTTGCCTGAAAATTTAGCAATTCTGTTTGATGAAAAACAATTAAGACAAGTGTTAATCAATCTTATTCGTAATGCTATAAGACACAATGCACCTGAAGCAGAATATATTGAAGTGAATATTCATCTAAATGATGGTCGCACCCGAATAGATGTGATTGATTTTGGTACAGGCGTTGCAAAAAGAGATATTTCTCAGTTATTCAAACCATTTTTTAGTACCGAAATTAAAGGAACTGGTTTAGGATTGTACTTGTCTCATAGTTTTTGTGAGGCAAATCATGCAAAGCTCAATTATATAGAGCAACAACAAGGAGCATGTTTCAGGATTGAATGCTCAAAAATTCATTGATTAAATTAGGTTTTTCGGGGAAATGGCAACTAAACAACCTCTCGTCTTACTCGTAGACGATGAAGAAGACTTGTGTCTTCTTATGCAAATGACGCTCGCACGTATGGGAATCAAAACTCATCTTGCATATCGTGTGGAGCAAGCCAAAAAATTCTTTACCGAGTTTCAGTACGATGCATGTCTAACCGATCTTAATCTTCCAGATGGAAATGGTCTTGATCTCGTTAAACATGTGACTCAAAACTATCCAAACACACCCATCGCTGTTCTTACTGCTTACGGAAATATGGACATTGCAATTGCAGCACTGAAAGCTGGAGCGTTTGACTTTGTTAGCAAACCAGTGAATCAGACACATCTTGATCAACTGATTCAAAAAGCTTTAAACCGCCCTCAACCAGAACAAGAGGCGGTAGAAACAGCCTTAGAAAACAAATTGTTGATTGGGCGTTCAGCACCTATTCAGCAATTACGGATCGCTTTAAAAAAGATTGCCCGTTCACAAGCACCTGTTTTTATTACAGGTGAATCAGGAACAGGAAAAGAGGTCGTTGCGAACTTAGTGCATCGTTTAAGTAATCGCAGCGAAGGACCTTTCATTGCCATCAACTGTGGTGCTATTCCAACAGAATTAATGGAAAGCGAATTATTCGGTCATAAGAAAGGCAGTTTTACAGGTGCAACACAGGATAAACAAGGACTTATCTTATCTGCACACGGTGGCAGCCTTTTTTTAGATGAAATCGCAGAACTTCCCTTAAACATGCAAGTAAAACTTTTACGTGCAGTACAAGAGAAAAAAATTCGCCCTGTTGGCTCAGATCAAGAAATTGATGTGGATTTCCGTGTGATTAGTGCCAGCCACCAAGATTTAGAACTTTTGGTTCAGCAAGGTCGCTTTAGACAAGATTTATTCTTTCGCATTCATGTGATGGATATCGTATTGCCCCCACTTCGTGAGCGCGGTCAAGATATCTTAATTCTGGCGAATCATTTTATTCAAAAGATTAGCCAAGAATGGGAGTTACCTGTTAAATCCCTCACCACACGTGCAGAGCAATTCCTCTTGCAGCAATATTTTCCAGGTAACGTTCGCGAACTTCGAAACATTATTGAACGTGCAATCACTCTCAGTGATGATGAAACCATTGATTTGGCTCATTTGCAAACTGCACCTCTGCGTAGCTCAATCAGTATTCCTTCAAATGCTTATGTTCAGTCAGATGAAAGTGAAATAACGCTGCAAAGTGCGAGTCCAAACCCAAGCTCTAAAAAATTACCGCCAGAAGGTTTGGAGCGCTATTTAGAAAATATTGAAAAAGAAGTGTTATTGAATGCTTTAAATCTGACCCACTGGAATCGAACGCTAGCAGCAAAAAAACTTGGAATGACCTTCCGATCTTTACGCTATCGTTTGAAAAAGTTTGGTTTAGATACTGAGGATGATGAGTAATCTCTGAATAAGAAGCCCCATAAAATTTGGGGCTTTTTTTAAATTTTGCTTTTTAAAGTCAATTCTGCCACATGTTCTAGATATGTATCTTCCCTTGTTTCAGGCGACAAGGGATAGGTTTGATGAGGTTGAATCCCTTGACCTTCAATCATATGTCCTTCAGGCGTGTAATAATGAGAAACCGTCATTTGTAAGGCGGCTCCGCTAGGAAGTGGAAAAAGCTTTTGCACCACACCTTTCCCATAACTATTTTCACCAATTACCCATGCTCTTTTATGCTCTTTTAATGCAGCAGTAAATACTTCAGCAGCTGATGCGGAACGATGATTAATCAAAATCCCTACTTTTAGATTTTGAAAGTCATTTGAAGGAAGTGCTTGAAATTGTTGATCTCCCTCAGAACGACTTTTTGTCGTCACGATCAAACCTTGGTTTAAAAATAAATCGGCTGACTCAACAGCAGCGGATAACAATCCACCTGGATTATTACGTAAATCCAAAACAACAGCTTTCAAACGATTTGAACTATATTCATCAATAATTCTTTTGATTTCATTTGCAGTGTCTTGTTGAAAGACACGAATTTTTAAGACTAAAACTTGATTGTGCAGTAACTCAGGTTCGATATCCGTTTCAACTTTTTTGTTTCTGACTAAGATGATAGTACTCGTGCTATTTTCAGCTTGTATTTGCACGGTGCTACCAATAGACCCATAAAGCAAACCAAGGACTTGATCTTGGTTTAAATTTTTTAATTCTTGATTATCAATTTTTAAAATTGTCTGCCCATTACGCAAACCCAATTTATTTGAATCAGAACCTGTTTTTAAATCTTGAATCTGCCATGCACGGATATGCGTGTCGTAATTCAAATTAAAATCAACTGATGCTAAATCACCTTCGGTATATTGAATGAGTTGGCGATATTCTTCTGCAGAAAGATAACGAGAATAACGATCTAGACCACTGACTAGACCTTGTATGGATTGTTGGAACAAAGCATCGTCAGATTTTTTATCGACGTAATTGTCCTTCACAATGCTATAGATTTGAACAAACTGTTGAATTGATTCAATCGGAACTTCGGCACTACGCGATTCAGAACTCTCATCCCATTCATGCGTATGTGAGATCGGTGCAGCAAAGGAGGAATATCCCCCACACATCAACAAACTAGCAAATAATGCGCGATATATGTTGTTGTGTGGGGTCATTCTCTCACCTTATTGTAACGTAATTAGATTTTTACCTTGCATCTCTTGTGGAACAGGAAGATTCATTAAACTGAGCAAAGTTGGTGCTACATCTGCAAGCACGCCACCTTCAGCGATTGTTGCTTGTGTAGGTCCAACATAAATGAATGGCACCAGCTCAGTGGTATGTTGCGTATGTACCTGTCCGCTTTCATAGTCCTGCATTTGCTCTACATTACCATGATCAGCAGTAATTAACATATGACCTTTGTTTGCCATCACTGCTTCGTAGACTCGACCTAAACATGCATCCACAGTTTCTACTGCTTTCACAGCAGCATCAAACACACCAGTATGACCAACCATATCACCATTTGCATAGTTCACAACTAACAGATCAAACTCACCTGAATTGATTGCATTAACCAACTCATCAGTGACTTCAATTGCACTCATTTCAGGTTTTAAATCGTAAGTTGCGACATTAGGCGATGGAATCAAAATACGCTTCTCACCTGCATATTCATCCTCACGACCACCACTAAAGAAGAACGTAACATGTGCATATTTTTCTGTTTCAGCAATTCGTAACTGTGTCTTACCCAATCCTGATAGATATTCACCAATCGAATTCTTCAACTCTTCAGGCATATAAGCAACGGGAGCATCAATACTTGCTTGATAACGAGTCAGCATAACGAATTTTGAAAGTGCTGGAATTACTTTACGTGTAAAGCCTGTAAAATCTTTTTCAACAAAAGCACGAGTAATTTCACGCGCACGATCGGCACGGAAATTCATAAATACAATACTGTCGCCATCTTGTACTTTAACAATGTCACCAATACGTGTTGCTTTGACAAATTCATCGTTTTCATCAGCGGCATAAGCGAGATCCAACGCTTCAACCGCATTGCTAGCAATACGAGTCGCCTCACCCTCAGTCATTAAACGATAAGCTTGTTCAACACGATCCCAGCGATTATCACGGTCCATTGCAAAATAACGACCAATCATCGAAACAATGCGACCCTGATTTGGGTATTGAGCAAATACAGCATCTAATTTTTCTAACGAAGGTTTCGCACTACGTGGTGGAGTATCACGACCATCGAGAAATGCATGTAAGTAGACCTTTGCACCACGTTTTAGTGCAAGCTCACACATCGCCACGATATGATCTTCATGTGAATGAACGCCACCCTCTGACAACAAGCCCATGATATGCACAGCACCATTTGCAGCTTTGGCTTTTTCTACAGCATCAACCAATACTTCATGCTCAAAAAAAGCACCAGTACGGATATCTTTAGTAATACGAGTAAAATCTTGGTACAACACTCGACCTGCACCAAGATTCATATGTCCAACTTCAGAGTTACCCATTTGCCCATCTGGCAAACCGACATCTTCACCTGAACCAGAGATTAAACTATTCGGATGCTTCGCTTTCATGGCGGTTAGATTTGGCGTTTTTGCTGCTAAATACGCGTTATCTTCAACTGCTTCACGATGTCCTACACCATCCATGATTACTAGAACGTGAGGAATTTTGCCAGCATTTGCATCCGTCATATTGGACTCTCTGTTTGTCTATCATTTGATCGGCATAGTTTACCGAAATTTGACAAAATTCTCTATGACCTGACGGATGGCTTTGCTCAATCGATAAGATACGGAAAGCAAATGCTGCGTTAACGTGCTCGATAGAGCAAATAACTACCGATGCCGAACATCAGCATAATTGGCAACAATACAAACCATGCAGGAGATGGCGCATAAACCAAACTTGCATAACCTAAAAAGTCTTGCAAGTAGAAAAAGCCTAATCCCGTAAATAATGCTATCACCAGACGAAAACCCATAGACTGTTGACGCAATGGACCAAAAATAAATGAACAAGCAATCAGAACCAGTGCAATCAATGCAAAAGGAGAAGATACTTTTTGCCAGAAAGCCAGTTCATAGCTCTTTGGTACTTGGCTATATTCTTCCAAATAGCGCATAAAACTAACCAACTGACTTGGAGATAAATCTTCAGGATCTAAGGTCACCATGTGCACATATTTCGGCTGCAAAGCGAGACCTAATGCCTGTTGAGCATGATCAGTTTTAATTGCATTACCTTGAGCCAGCAAATCAACTTGATGTGAGTCCTGTAAAGTCCATTGACCATCTTTCACAAACTGACCTTTCTCAGCAGTAATAAAAGACTGAAGACGATAATTTTGATCAAAATCAATTGACTGAATATTGCGCAATTGCCCTTGAGAGTTTGCATAGTCAATATATGTAAAACGTTGACCTTCTCTCGACCAATATCCTTTTACTTCACCTAAAGTCGCAACACTACGTTGTTTTTTAATGCTTTGAGCTTTTTCATTTGTATATGGAATAACCCATTCACTTAATACAAAAGACAAAACAATTAATAACAGTGCTGAACGCATAACCCAGCCAACTATACGCCATAGGCTGATACCCACCGAGCGCATGACAATCAGTTCACTGTTCGATGCCAATGCCCCTAGACCAAGTACAGAACCTATCAACGCTGCTACAGGTAAAATTTCATACAAATATCGAGGCGCACCCCACATGACATACAAAAATGCCTGCCATGCGTTGTAATTAGGTTTAAGTGAGCCTAACTCACCTAGATACGTAAACAACACTTGTAAAAAGGAAAGCACCAATGTTGTTCCCAACATTGCGAGTACCGTGGTTTTTGTCACATGTTTGGCGACTATTCGACGTGCTAACATCATAACCCCACTCGCTGAATGCCTTTCTTAATTTTAGGCGCTAATTTCTGTTTGCGTGCAAAAATCGCTGCTGCAATTGCATAGACAAGAAGCACAACTGGATATGCCCAAATATCTAACTCTTCTTTACTAATTCGGGTCTTAATTGCAATCATCAATACAATTAAACTGGCAAAAATAAAAATCGCAGGAATAAGACGATAATAACGACCTTGTCTCGGGCTAACTTCAGATAATGCTACGGCGAGCAACAAAGCAACAAGGATCACAAACGGTCCAAATATCCGCCATCCCAACTCACTACGAACCACCGAATCATCACGTTTTTGCCATAATTTACTCATAGATAATGCTTCAACATCATCACTTTCAAATTTAATATCTTTATCATTCTCTAAACGTAAGCGATATGACTGAAATTCTGCTTGAGTGTAGCGTGGCTGATTCGGATAAATTTCGTAACGACGCCCCTGAACGAGGTCTACCACATTGGCTGTGTCATTCGCCATTTCCACGCGTGTAGCTTCTTTTGCCAAGATCATGACATCAGGTTTGTCTTCACGTTCAGCTTTTTGATAATAGAAAATATCTTTTAAGTTTTTGCGATCTTCTGACAAAGAGCCAGCATAAATGGTGTATGGCCCAGAAGAAATAAACTCCTTCGGTCGAACCAAATCAAAACCTGCTCGCACTGCTTGAGTTTGCATCAAACTCTCGTAAGCTCTGATTCCCGACGATGATCCCCAAAACATCAGAAAAGATTGAACAAGCAAATAAACGAAGGTCATCGGTAATAATAATTTTGCCAATTGATTTCGACTGACGCCACTACCATTCAACACCGCCATTTCATGGTCAACATAAAGTCGACCAAATACCAGCATCAATCCAATGAAGAAACCGAGTGGAAGAATCAACGTCAAAAATTCGGGTAGACGATATGCAATGATACTCAGCAAAACGCCAGCATCTAAACGACCTTGTGCAGCTCGTCCAAAAATCTTGATTAACTGACCACCCATAATAATGAGCGTAAGTAATGCAGTTACAACCAAAGAAGTGGACACCACTTGTTTGACGAGATAACGCCGAATAATCAAAGTAATGCTTCCAAAAAATAGACCAATCGTGGGGTAACGCTAGTTTACCCGAATGTTAAAAATATAAAACCTATCGCATGTTGCCGATTGCAAGCTCATACCTGAACGTGTTTAATGGACTTATCTATCTTTTTTGCTCATTAGGTTTTACATAAACAATGAAATTTACACTTCATACCGCATTACCAACTCAAGCGTCTAGTGAATCTTTGTGGATTTTAGTTGATTCAGAGCAATTACAACAAAGCACAAAGTCTTATAAAATCAACAATCTAGATAATCTTATTTCAGCAACACAATTTAAAGCAGCCTTCAACGAGAATTTACCGCTTATTGCTCAAATAGAAGAGCAAGCTAATGCCCAACTGCTTGGTTTAGGTAAAAGTAACGAGTTAAAACCTAATAAATTAGCAAAACTCGCACAAAGCATTATCAAATCGTCACAAAATAAATTTAAAGAAATTACGATTGATCTCACTGCTTTGCCAACAGATTTACATGCCTTATTTGCACTCAGTTTAAGTCAAGCAGGCTATGGTTATGACGAATTCAAATCCAAAAAAAATGAATTTGTTTTAGAAACCATTCATCTTGTTGCTGAAACAACTCTATTAGATGATGCACAACTCAACTTAGTTCATGCTGTTCAGTCTGGACAAAACTATGCACGCGACTTAGGCAATCGACCAGGAAATATTTGCTTCCCAGAATATTTAGCTGATCAAGCACTGGCTCTTGCTGCTCAATATCCAGATATGTTGCAAGTTACCATTCTTGATGAACAACAAATGGCTGACCTTGGGATGTATGCGTTCCTTGCCGTAAGCAAAGGATCTGATCGTCCAGGTCGAGTGATTACTATTGAATATAAAGCCAATACAGATCAAGCTCCGATCGTACTTGTCGGCAAAGGTGTAACCTTTGATACAGGTGGTATCTCACTGAAGCCTGGTGCTGGTATGGATGAGATGAAATTTGATATGTGTGGTGCTGCTTCAGTACTTGGCACAATGCAGGCTCTTTGCGAAGCACAGCTACCAATTCATGTGGTAGGTGCGATTGCCGCAGCGGAAAATATGCCATCAGGTCGGGCGACTCGACCTGGTGATATTGTAACGACCATGAGTGGTCAAACTGTAGAAATTCTAAATACTGATGCAGAAGGTCGTCTGGTTCTTTGTGATACGCTCACCTATATCAAACGCTTTAACCCTGCTCTTGTGATTGATATTGCAACACTTACAGGTGCATGTGTCGTTGCATTAGGTAAAGTTGTAAGTGGCTTATTTACTCCTGATGATGAATTGGCTCAAGAGCTGCTACAAGCTGGCGAACAATCACTCGATCGTGTTTGGCGCATGCCTGTGATGGAAGAATATCAGGAATTGCTAGATTCACCTTTTGCAGACATTGCGAATATCGGCGGCCCACATGGTGGGGCAATCACAGCAGCATGTTTCCTCGAACGTTTCACACGTGACTATCGCTGGGCACATCTCGATGTTGCTGGTACAGCATGGTTATCTGGAGCAGCTAAAGGAGCAACAGGTCGCCCAGTTCCATTATTGATGCAATTTTTAGCAAATCGTACTCAAACGAATAACTAAGTGTTTTGACATTTATCTTGTCATAAAAATAGGGCTTGGACATAACTTTGGACGATTCAAAATTGAGAAGTTTCTAGCCCTATTTGAGCATATTGATGTATTCGCTAGCGAATACATCAACCCAACCATAAAAAACAGATATGTGTAATTAGATGTCAACTCAAGCTCAAATTAGTTTTTATCTATTTGAAAATAGTACTGAGCGACAAGTTGAAAGTGCTTGTCGTTTATGCCGAAAGATTTTGAACCAACATCCTAAAGTATGGTGGTATTGCGATAATACAGAAATGCAGAACGAACTTGATGAGAAGCTTTGGACTTTTGATCCAACAAGTTTTATCCCCCATGGGATTCATTTAGAAAATAGTGCCGTATGTATTTCAGAAGAATTACCATCATCCAATGATTGGATTGTCTTTAATTTTAACAATCATGCACTTGAACAAACTCAAGAATTTCGACACATTATCGAAATTATTGAAAATAATGAAATTGCGAAACAAATCGGTCGAGAAAAATTTAAAATGTATCGTCGTTTAGGTATAGCACCTCGAACATTTAAATTATAAATCCGAAATTAGAGCGTCATTCGAGGAGTGTCAGGTGGCATTAAATGTAGGTCAAGACTTTAAAAAACGTTGGTTAAACACGCCTGAAGCGGTTCGCCAAACGTATCAAGAAGATTTAGCTCGCATCTGTGATTTACTCCTGCCCCAAACACCCATCCAAACTTGGGTTCATCATGATGAACAAGCACAACGAGATTCTGCACAACGAATTGAAAAAGCATATGCTGATCTCAAAGCAGAATTAATCGAACAAGCAAGAATCCGTAAACAATTGGCTTTAGAAAAGGCTCTTGAAGAAAAACGAGCTGCTGAAGCAGCATATGCAGCACAGCTTCAAGCGGATGAAGAGCGTCAGTTCGAACAACAAACTGAACATTTAGCAGCATTACGTCATCATATTGACCAAGAAATTGCAGACCAAACTGAACGTTATCAAGTAAATCCAGAACAACCAAGTATTGATTATGCTCAAGCTCAACACATGGTCATTAAAGATGAGCAAATTCAATCTGAGCTTGAAAGTGTGCGTGTCCGACTGGAATTAGAAGCTGAAAGTATGATTGAACAAGCGGTCACAGTTTTTAGAGCAAAATTACATGCGATTGCGCAAGACGAAATAGAATACATTCTCAAAAATAGTCAATTTTCAGATGAAGAATAATAAAAAGCCCAGTTCAAACTGGGCTTTTTTGAATCACTTCAAGAAACCATTTTCGGCCAAAAATGCCATACTGATATTGGATTCAGTTTTCTGCTCAGCCGCCTTATCACCGAGTAGTAATCTTTCGATATAACGAGCCAACACATCAACTTCAAGATTGACTTTGCTTCCAACTTGCCAAGTTCCAATATTGGTACGTTCAGCCGTATGCGGGATCAAATTCAAACTCAAAATATTGCCGCGTAAATGGTTAATGGTCAGACTGATCCCATCAACTGTCACAGAACCCTTTTCTGCCAAATATTTGGCTAATTCAACAGGTGCAGTCACTTCAAAATACAATGAACGGGCATCATGGCGGACTAAAGTAATTTCACCCAAGCCATCAACATGACCACTGACAATGTGCCCACCAAAACGAGTCGTTGGCAGCATTGCCTTTTCGACATTCACCGCTTGACCAACTTTCCACTGCCCCAATGTCGTACGATTCAAACTTTCACGGGAAACATCAGCCGCATACCAATTATCGCCCCATTCGATCACCGTCAAACAGATACCATTGGTTGCAATCGAATCCCCCAAATGCACATCCGACATATCCAGATCAGTTTGAATACGTAAACGAACATCGCCGCCCACACTTTGTAAGCTCTCAACCTTACCTAAACTTTCAATAATGCCTGTAAACATGGGAGTTTCAACCTATCTTTATGCAATACGCGCCATAGTCAATGAGATACCTTAAAGCAAAGAACTTGAGATAACAAGCCACTCAGAGTTCAAATCATCAGAGATAAAAAAGGTAGTCATTTGACTACCTTTGAACAATTCAATGAGGTTTATTGAAACTCAGAAATTTGTGAGTTCATCTTTTCTTTGACTTCAACTTGCTGATGTTTTAGAAATTGGCTAAAGAAAAATTTATAGCCCAATACACCTAAACACGCACCTAAAATTGGTGCAAAAATAGGAACAATGAAATATGGAATATCACGACCACCAGTAAAAGCGACAGGTCCCCAGCCCATAAAGTAAGCAACCAATTTAGGACCAAAATCACGTGCAGGATTCATTGCAAACCCTGTTAATGGACCAAAAGAAGCACCGATTACAGCGACAAGCAATCCGACCAAAATAGGTGCTAAAGCTCCACGTGGTAAGCCATTAGTATCATCGCCAATCGCCATAATTAACCAAAGTAAAAGCATAGTGATAAACATTTCCACCATGAATGCTTGACCAATCGACAACAACGGATGTGGATAGGTTGAGAAAATCCCTGCTAACTCTAAACTTTCTACGCTGCCGCGGAGCATATGATGAGTCTGCTCATAGTCCAGAAATAGGTTACTGTATAAAACATATACAAGGAATGCACCCAAGGCTGCACCAGCGACTTGTGAAATGACATAAAAAGGAACTTTACGTTTATCAAACCCAGCAAATAAAGCTAAAGCGATAGTCACTGCAGGATTGAGATGAGCACCTGAAATACCCGCCGACAGATAAACAGCTAGAGCAACTGCTAAACCCCAAACGATACTAATTTCCCATAAACCTAAGTTTGCTCCTGCAAGCTTAAGTGCAGCCACAACACCAATACCAAATGATAGAAATATTGCGGTAGCGAAAAACTCTGCGACACATTGACCCCATAAAGTAGGTTCCGAGCGACTCATAACAACCTCACTTGGTCATAGCTACTGATCAGCATGACCTTAAATCAAGCTCGGCAAAATATATTCATTTTCGAAAATGATCAATATTTTTAAGGTATTTTTTAAACCAAATAGTAAAATATTTTTCAAATAACAAAATCAATAAGTTCAAATGAAAATAATATAAGCTTCTGTTTTTGATTATTATTTATAAAATTAACAATTAAATATGAATTTATAAAAGCTCTTTATAACTCACATACAAAACAATAACTTAATCTAAATATTAGCTCTAATGATTAAAAAAGATAAAAAATATAAAAGCCCAGACACCATTTTATAAAAAATGATGTCTGCATTAACCTACCATAGTGCAAGTTGCGTGCTGTTGCCTGTTGTATCGACCCCGCCTAGCTCAGCGAAATGATAAAGCTGCCCTAATAGTTGTCTTAATGGAGGACCAGACTTAGCATGAGTATCTGTAATGACAATAAATTCAAGTACACGTGCACGTTCAGATTGGCGTTGTTTACTAACTCGATAGCGTGGAACATCTTGCGTAAGTAATGTTACTTTGCCGCGTTTTAAATTCGCTGTAAGTAAATCTTTAGGCTCGATATTTCCATCAGTTGAATAGCTTGTCAAAATATAACGTGCATTAATCGTTTCAAGTAACTTCTCATAAGCATCTTTGGCATGCTTCGAAGAGTTATAAGGGCTAGGACGCTCTTTACGCCATGCTCGATCAATACCACTCTTGAAGCCTTTTGTATCAGGTGATGGCAAGTCGACTTGATCCCACAAAGTCAAAGCATTTAAGACATGATAATTACTGCTGTAAGCATGTTGGTTGTAAGGAGGATCAAGATAAGCAACATCAACCTCAAAACCACTCATTTGATTTGCTAAATGCTGAGCATCTACACACCACATTTCAGCAGCAGGTCGTTTGCTATCACCAATTTCACAAAAGCGACTTGGGGTAAGCCACAATAAAGATTCAATACGTTCTAGTGCAGTTTGAGTTCGCCCACCCCACCCTTGATGGAAACTCTTGAATACACCACTGGTATTACTCACAAAACTGGCTGAATAAAGTAATGGCGCCAACAAAGCACTCATCTCGACATCATTAATTGCACCTTGAGCTTGCCATGTCGCAATCTGTTGTCGAATTGCATCTATACGCATGCCATTGCGGCGTTTAAAGAACAATCGATCACGGGAAGGATCGTAAATATCATCATTGCGTGGGCATAAATTATGGGTCACCCAGCCTTTGACTTCAGGGAGCCTGTTTAAGTAATCAATCGCCTTTTGATAACCACCCAACTCTTTGAAAGCTGGTGCATCCACACAAGCTAAAATGGCATGATTGAGTGCATGACTATAGGGCTCCCAATCATTAGCAATCACACGATACCCATTTTGGCGGGCTAAACGAGAAACAACACCACTCCCTGCAAAAAAATCCGCAAAAATCGGTGGATTCTTCTTTTTACTATTCAGAGTACCTGTAATCTCAAGCGCTTCTAAAATCAAATGTAGAAGTCGACGCTTATTCCCGAGATATGGAACTAACTGATGAAAAAGATATTCGTCAGTGGTACGTGCTGCATGACGACGTTTGTGATAAACCGATGGTTCTGGATTCATATGATCTCTTGGATAGGGAGCAATCTCAGGCGAATATCTTGCCCAAGTTGGGTTACATCGACCAACTCAAAACGAAGTTGCTCTGCCATTTTGCTAAACTTAGCGTTGAACATTGGACGGGCAGATTGACCAAGTAAAGTAGGTGCAACATAACTAATCATTTCATCAACCAAACCTTGTTCTAAAAAGGCGGTTGATAAGGTTGCACCCGCCTCTACCAACACATCATAAATTTGATATTGCTGAGTGAGGGTTTGCAATAATTGATTCAATGGTTGCGGCGCTAATTGTATCACGCCTAAATCGGCAAGTTCTTGACGAAATGGTGTCATCACTATGACGGTTTCAGGATTTTGTAAAATCTTGGCACTCAGAGGTAACTGTCCCTGACGATCTAAGATAATTCGTTTAGGTTGTACAACCGAACTGAGATCAACCCCGTCTAAGAAACGAACATTGAGTTCACAATCATCTGCTAGAACGGTCTGAATACCTGTAATCACAGCAGCGGCGATGGCTCGCCAATGTTGTACATCTTGACGTGCTGCTGTTCCAGTAATCCATTTCGATTCACCAGATGCCATCGCAGTCCGCCCATCTAAGCTAGATGCAATTTTCAAACGTACATAAGGTAAACCTGTCGACATCGCTTTTAAGAAGCCAAAATTTAAAGTTTTGGCTTCTTCATCACAAATCCCAGTTTCCACTTCTATACCTGCATCTTGCAATATTTTGACGCCTTTACCAGCAACCAGAGGATTTGGATCAGAACAAGCAACGACAACCTTTTTGACTTGAGCTTTTACTAAGGCTTCCGCGCAAGGTGGTGTCCGACCAAAATGGGCACACGGCTCTAAAGTCACATATGCCGTGGCATCTTTGGCATTTTCTCCAGCTTGTCGAAGTGCAAATACTTCTGCGTGTGGCTGACCTGCTTTGGGATGAAAACCTTCACCTATGATTTTTCCATCTTTAACAATAACGCAACCCACATTTGGATTTGGTTTAGTCGAATACTGACCACGTCGTGCTAAATCAATAGCCTGTTGCATCCAGTACTGATTTTCAGAAAGATGATCTTGGATTAAATCGGACATGATTTCCCTAACTTAAGCTTCGTTTTCACGTTGTTGCATTTGCTCGATTTGACGACGAAATGCCTCTACATCTTGGAAATCTTGGTATACAGAAGCGAAACGAACATACGCCACATGATCCAATGCAAACAAAGCCTGCATGACAATTTCGCCAATGGTTCTAGATTTGACATCACGTTCACCGAGACGACGAATTTGGGATTGAATGTCGCTCAGCACTGTCTCAATTTGCTCTTGGGTCACAGGCCGCTTCTGCAAAGCGTGCATCAGAGAGCGGCGGAGTTTTGCTTCATCAAAAGGCTCACTTTTCGCATCTGATTTAATAACCCGCGGCATTACCATTTCATAACTTTCGAAAGTTGTAAAACGCTCACCACACACCACGCATTCACGACGGCGACGAATCTGACTACCCTCGGCAGCCAAACGGGAATCGATAACTTTACTATCAGCGGCGTTACAAAATGGACAATGCATAGTTGTGCAATTAGTTATTCACGTCAACCAAGTGTATCAAAGTTTCAGCTATAGCTAAACAGAGAGCCACAATAGCCCATCAGTACAACCAAAAGTATATAAATGCTTCTTCATTGACATAAAAAAAACAGCCCTTACGGGCTGCTTTTTATCGATATTCGAAAGATCAATTATTCGATACGTTCGCCATGTTGGCTAAGGTCAAGACCCATACGCTCATCATCAGCGCTTACACGGATACCAATCACAAGATCAATCACTTTAAGGATAATGAAAGTCACAACACCACTATATACGATTGTTGCTAATACACCTTCAATTTGAACCCAAAGTTGGCCAGCGAATGTCGGAGCAAGTACAACACCAGCAGCTTTAATGATTTCATCACTGTAGAAGATACCTGTCAGTACTGCACCTACGATACCACCAACAGCGTGTAAACCGAATGCATCCAAAGCATCATCAGCTTTAAGTAAGCGTTTCAGTGCAGTAATACCCCAGAAACATACTACGCCACCGATCAGACCCATGATCAATGCACCACCTACACCCACGAAACCAGCAGCAGGAGTGATTACAACAAGACCAGCCACCGCACCAGATGCACCACCAAGAACAGAAGCTTTACCACGGATTAGACGTTCTACAAGTAACCAAGAGAATGCAGCAGCGGCAGCAGCAACTTGAGTTACCAAGATTGCCATACTTGCACGAGCACCCGCACCTAATGCGCTACCACCATTGAAACCGAACCAACCTACCCAAATCAAGCTCGCGCCGATTACAGTTAAAGTAAGGTTATGTGGCGCCATAGATTCACGGCCAAGACCTGTACGTTTACCTAACATGTATGCAGCGACTAGACCAGCAACACCCGCGTTGATATGTACAACAGTACCACCAGCAAAGTCTAAAGCACCTGCTTTGAATAACCAACCGTCTGCGGCCCAAACCCAGTGAGTAATTGGAGCGTAAACAAGGATTACCCAGATTGCGATGAATGCCATGAACGCAGAATATTTCATACGATCAGCAATAGAACCACTGATAATTGCCACAGTGATGATCGCAAACGTCATTTGGAAAATTACAAATAAGCTTTCAGGAATCGTTCCACTCAGCGCATCAAAAGCAACGCCATTTAACATCGCCTTCGCCAAGTCACCAACATAGGCACCTGAACCAGAGAATGCGAGAGAATAACCAACAATCACCCAAATCAAGCTCACAAGAATTGCAGCTGAAAGGCTGAACATCATGGTACTGAGTACGTTTTTCTTACGAACCATACCACCATAAAACAGCGCTAAACCTGGAATAGTCATTAACAGAACAAGTGCTGTTGAAACAAGGATCCAAGCGGTATCACCTGTATCTGCTGTTGGTGTCTCTTCAGGTGCTGGAGCAGCCTCTGCAGGAGCGGTAGTTTCAGCAACAACAGTCGTTACTGTTTCAGCGACGGTATCAGATGCTGCTACAGTTTGTTCTGTTGCTGGTGTTGAAGCAGCTTCTTCTGCCCAAACAACAGCCGAACCACCTAAGAGTGCGCCAGATAGACTGAGCGCCATAAGCATTTTTTTCATTCGTGTCCCCCAACCTTATTTTGTGAGCTATTTCTCTTATTTCTAACTCAGCAAACTTTATGCCAATTTAGACAGCATCTGGCCCTGTTTCACCAGTACGAATACGGATGACTTGTTCTAAATTCGTAACAAAGATTTTTCCGTCACCAATTTTTCCAGTGCTTGCGACACGAGTGATTGATTCGATTACGGCATCAACCATTTCATCGCTAATCGCAATTTCAATCTTCACTTTTGGTAAAAAATCAACCACATACTCTGCACCACGGTACAATTCTGTGTGACCTTTTTGACGCCCGAAACCTTTGACTTCAGTTACGGTAATCCCTTGAACACCAATATCAGAGAGCGCTTCACGCACGTCGTCTAATTTGAATGGTTTTACAATTGCAGTTACAAGCTTCATGTTTGTTTTCCTTCGGCTTATTTTCACCAGTAAGGTTTTATGTTCAATTTTCATGCCAATATTTAAAGGTTGGGGATTTTTAAATATCAGGCACAAGCTTTCTTTATAACCTATTTAGCCTTGAAGATGTAGATATTCAATCGAAAATAAGTTTCATTTGCCTACGTTTAGCTAAAACAAGTCTCCAGTCATCCAACGTTCAACAACAAGTCTAGAGGATTCAGACAAGCAGTGTTACACTGAGCAGCAAATATACATAACTCATTGAGCTCATTATGATTGAAACTCTTTTACAAGCGATTTTGCAGCAAATTGATCAACCTAAAAAAGATTTAGAAAAGAACCTCCGCGCATTATTAAATGAAAGCATCGAGAAGCTCGATCTTGTTTCCAAACAAGAACTAGATCGTCAAAGAACTGCCCTCAATTTAGCCAACCAACGTCTTACTGAGTTACAACAACAGATGAAAGCTCTTGAAGAAATGGTGCAGAACAAAAAATAAGCACCTTTTCAGTGCAATTTGCACATTTAAATGATTAAAAATAAAGCACCACAATGGAACAATAATAAAATGTCTTTTGCAAAAATTTATACAAGGGGATTGTTGGGGCTACACGCCCCTCAAATCGAGGTCGAAGTGCATATTAGTTCTGGCCTACCATCTTTAACCATCGTGGGTTTACCTGAAGCAGCCGTCCGAGAAAGTAAAGATCGCGTTCGATCTGCAATAATTAATAGTGGTTTTCTTTTCCCAACCAAACGCTTAACCATCAATTTAGCACCTGCAGACTTGCCCAAAGATGGGTCACGACTTGACCTGCCAATTGCATTGGGGATTTTAATCGCTTCAGGTCAGCTTCCTGAAAATTGTACGGAAGGATTTGAATTTATTGGTGAACTTGCTTTGGATGGTCATTTACGTCCAACTTCAGGGGCATTAACTATTGCTATGGCTTGTCAGCAAGCTAAGCATCATTTAGTTCTTCCTGAATCAAATGTGGACGAGGTAAATCAACTAGAAGACTTTCAAGTTTATCCTGCCAAACATTTACAAGATGTATGTGCACATTTTTCGGGCAGTAGCCAAATAAAAGCCGCACCACAACGATCTATTTCATCATTATCACAATATCAATACGATCTTGCTGATGTTAAAGGTCAACTCCGTCCTCGCCGCGCATTAGAAATTGCGGCTGCAGGAGGTCATTCATTACTCTTTAAGGGACCACCTGGCACTGGAAAAACATTACTTGCATCTCGACTGCCTTCAATTTTACCCCCTTTGAATGCTCAAGAAAATTTAGAGGTTGCTAGTATCTATTCCGTAGCAAATGCTCAACATCATTTCGGTCAACGCCCTTTTCGTGCACCTCACCATACAGCATCTGCGATCGCTTTGGTTGGTGGAGGCTCTCAACCAAAACCTGGAGAAATTACGCTTGCTCATCGCGGCGTTTTGTTTTTAGATGAATTACCTGAATTCGACCGCAAAGTGCTTGAAGTTCTGCGCCAACCTTTAGAGTCTAAAGAAATCGTAATTTCTCGCGCGGCGAGACAAATGACCTTCCCTGCAAATTTTCAGTTTATCGCTGCAATGAATCCATGCCCTTGTGGATATGCATTTAATCAAGATAGTCGTTGTCAGTGTTCGCCTGAAAGTATTCAACGTTATCAAAATCGAATTTCAGGTCCACTTTTGGATCGAATTGATCTGCATATCGATGTTCCACCCTTGCAAGCTCAAGAGCTACAAGACCCAAAACCCTCAGAAAACTCTGAAACTGTTCGTCATCGAGTGATAAAAGCATATCAACAACAGATCAAAAGACAGCAATGCTTAAACCAAGCGCTTTCACCCCAACTTTTGGATCAACATGCTCGTTTAGACGAGGGATCTGCAAAAATTATTGAAATGGCACAACAAAGATTAAATCTATCGGCCCGTGCTTATCATCGGGTACTTCGCGTTGCAAGAACGATTGCTGACTTAGCTGAGAGTGACATAATATCTAGCTCACATTTAACAGAAGCCTTGTCTTATCGAGGTAGCAATAGCTAAAAAGCGACCTAATGGTCGCTTTTTTCTCAAATCAGTTAGAACGCATAACCTAAAGCTAAAACAACTTTGTTTTTCTGTTTAGTTTCATCACGTGTATAACCGCCAAAAATGTAATCTAGACTCCACGTTGCGCCAGTTTCACCCAAAGGATGCGATAAACCTAGTGTAGCGTGTCGGAATGCAAAATCTGTTTTAGTGACATCACCTGGTTTGGCTTGATAAGCCAAGTACTCATCATCATCACCATAATAATAAGCCGCAACTTGTGCTTTACCTGTAAATCCGCCAGCTAATTTAGGTGCATAAGTTGCCAAGAAATAGGTGTCACCTTTATTACCAAAAGTCACATTATTTAATAATGTCTGAGCAGTAATATTAAAGTCTTTGTAGCTCAGCCCGACAATTGTTTCATAACCCGTTGATTCCCAGCCTGGATAGTAATAATAAACAGTCCCACCAATTTGATAGCCCAAATCTTCTGTGATTTTTCCTTTGTATCCTGCATACAAATCATTTTCAAATGACTTCTTTTCTTCCTTCACGTCTGTAGGTGAGGTATTAAAATCTGCATAAGCAGCTGTCAATGTTGAAAACCAATAACCCAAATAAAAACCACTATCATGTGCATAATCAAGTCCACCTTGCACCGCAGGTGTATCACTTTCAGGTGAGTTGGTCATACCACGCAAGTTATAACTGGACACAACATTGATATTGCCTGTGATCGTACCTGGAAATGGAAGTTTTTTTTCTTCTGCCATAGTGAGTGTCGAAGCGAATGTAGCGACCCCTAAAGCAACAGCTTGAACTGCAAACTTCATCATATTGATTGCCCCTTTTTATTTACATTTGAATGATTTAGGTCTTAAAGTGAATCAATAGATATTTTGCAAATGCCATGCCATTATTAATAACAATACAAAATTTAATAAATTATTATAAAACAATTATTTAGATAAAAATCAGCATGATTGTTTTTTAGAATAATTAAGTTGCAAAATTAATGATCGAATACCTAACCAAACTGGAGCAAAAAGCGTTCATTCTGGCGCAGTGATGCACGTAATACTTAACTCAATTTCAAACAATCAAATTGATTAAAAATAAAATGACTAAAGATAAAAAAGCCAGCAAATTGCTGGCTTTCAAAGCATCAATCAATTACATGATTAGAATGTTTTGTTTAATGTAAATACTGCACCTGTTTCAACACCACGTTTATATGGTTGCGCATTTGCATCAATGTTTGTTCCTACAGCAGCTAGTTCAGCTGATAAACCAGGTACTGATTTCACGCTATAAGTTACACCAACTTTCCAATCAACATAGTTATCGTCTTCACTACCGTTGTCACTAAAGTCGTAATCATCAGCTTTAGTATAACCAACGCTAGCTACACCACCAAAACCAGTGTCAGCGAAAGGCACAGTATAAGTTGCATTTAAATACCACGCATCTTCTTCTAAACCAAAGAAGTCGTTGGTGTAGTTAACAGCAGCTAAAAGACTGTCACCAGAAGCAATAACACTGCTGAATCCTAATTTAGCGTATAATTCAAGCCAGTTAAAATCTGAAGCACTTGGATAACCGTAATACCATAAACCAACATCTAATTTTGGCTTACCAGCAAATGGTAATTCAGTTGCATAACCTACATATGGGTCTAACTCCAAATGCGGATCAGCAGAACCAAAATTTACATTTGAACCCCATACCCCTGCATACAAACCAGAAGAATGAGATAAAGCAAAACCACCTTGTAATGCTGGATCACTTTGAGTTTGTGTCATACCGCGATAACGGTAGTCTGTAGTTAAAGCAGCATTACCAGAAAAGCTAAGGCCATACTGAGATAAAGTATTTGTTTCTTCGGCCATAGCAAAAGTCGAAGTCACAGCAAAAATACTCAACGCGATCGCTTTACATGCAAATTTCATCATATTGATCTCCCCCATGATGGATATTCGACTGATTTATGTTTTAAGTTGCATCATTTTGTAATTAGCAATTGCTGTGCCAACTTTTAGAAATGCTTGCTAAATCTAGCTTCTGTTCAATAAGAGTGCTATCGACGCCATTTGGCTGTGCTGAAATATTATTTTTTCTTTAATAAGGTTCATTTTTCTGAACTATTAAGAAGCACTGCCATTGTTGCGCCTAAAAAATGCACAAAAATAATGCAATTCAATTTAATAAAAAGTGCTGTTCTCCTTAAATAACAATCAAATATGTTGATATAGCCTGAATCGCCCCCTAAAAGTGCACAGATAAAACTTAAATCTGCCTGAAAATAATGGTGCGTTTTTGTACAGCAAAAAATGTCATTCGTCGGGATGTAATTTTTTGCAAATCAGTCGAATAGCTTTTGATCAAAGAAAAAATAAATCATTAAAATAAAAGAGAAAAAATAGAAACAAATCACGTATTTTTAATGCATTTAGCTAAAAAATAATCAATATATTTTATGATTAAAATAAAACAATATATTAATAAAAATCAATATATTAATTTAAATATGATTTAATTTTAAACGATAATTAAATCATAAAATGTTAGCTGAATTTTGTGTAAAAATGATTAAAATAATTTAATAAAAATCTATCTTTTTTATGTATAACTTATACAATTGGTCAAAATTTCGATTTTGATCGAAATTGATTTTATTTATTATGAGGCTACCTATGCCAAAGGCAAAGAAACTTACATTGGCGGTTTTGATTAATGCCGCATTGATCTCCTCAACATATGCAAGCGAACAAAGCGAAGCAAAAGGATTTGTTGAAGATGCCAACGGAACAGTTCTGTTCCGCACTGGTTACTTAACGCGTGACAAGAAAAATGGTGTCGAAGACACTAGCTCATATGCACAGACGGCGATGGTAAAACTAGACTCTGGTTTTACTAAAGGCTTCGTTGGCTTTGGCGCTGGTATTATCGGCGATGCTTCATTCAAACTTGGCTCAAACAATAATGCTGGCAACGGCATGATTCCAAAACACCCAGATGGTTCAGCATATGACCATTGGGCTCGTGGTGGTGGTTTTGTTAAAGCACGTGTATCAAATACAACCGTAACTTATGGTACTCAAGTCCTAGATTTACCAGTACTTGCAAGTAATACAGCTCGTCTAGTTCCTGAATATTTTGAAGGTGTTTTAGCAAACAGCCGTGAAATTGAAGGTTTAGAAGTTACTGTTGGTAAATTCACTAAAAACCAATACTCTGACCAAATTAACTCTGACGGTAACCAATTAGACCGCGCAGTTGTTTGGGGTGCAAAATACAAAGTAAATGATCAATTGAATACATCGTATTACGGTACAGATATTCAAGATCGTTTAGAGCGTCACTATGTAAATGCGAACTACAAACAAGCATTAGCAAACAATAGCTCTTTGACGTATGACTTCAGTGGTTACCACACTGATTGGGATCGTCAAGCAAATGACAGCTTGTACTCTTACATTGGTTCAGCTGATGACAAATACCAAAACTCAATTTGGGCTTTGTCTGCGACCTATAACACTGGTCCTCATACGTTGATGCTTGCTTACCAACAAAACAGTGGTAATGCTGGTTATGACTACGGTCTAGGTAAAGGTGTAGGTGATGGCCATCAAACCATTTATATGCCGAACTCATACCTGTCTGACTTTATTGGAAATGATGAAAAATCAGCTCAGCTTCAATACAACATTGACTTAGGCGCTTATGGCGTTCCAGGTTTAAGTTGGACAACTGCATTTGTTTATGGCTGGGATATTGATACCAATACAGCTGTAACCAACGCGAATGGTGATTTGATTGGTCGTACACGTACAGCTGATAATGCAACTGAACGTGAATTCTTCAACCAAGTAAAATACACAGTTCAATCTGGTTTTGCTAAAGATGCAAGCTTACGCTTACGTCACTCATACTACCGTGCAAGCAGCGAATATCAAGCTGGTTACATCGGTGATACGAATGAATGGCGTATCTGGCTTGATATCCCTGTGAAATTATTCTAATTCACAGTCGATTGATCAAGTTAAAAAAAACCTCCATTCATTGAATGGAGGTTTTTTATATCCCCTACATTTGCATGCAAACGTTGAGGATGTATTAAAAACTATTATTTTTTAGCAGCTTCGATCGCTTTAAGCACTTCAGCCTTAGCAACATCTGCACCTTCCCAACCGCTAATTTTCACCCATTTGCCTGGCTCTAAATCTTTGTAATGTGCAAAGAAATGCTCAACTTGGCTAATCAATAATGGCGGAAGATCCGTATATTCTTTAACATCTTTATATAGTGGAGATAACTTTTCGTGTGGAACCGCGATAAGTTTCGCATCGATACCACCATCATCTTCCATATTTAATTTACCAACTGGACGGCAACGAATCACAGAACCAGCAGCAACAGGATGTGGAGTTACAACAAGAACGTCTAATGGGTCACCATCTTCAGATAATGTATTTGGCACATAACCGTAGTTCGCAGGGTAGAACATTGCTGTACCCATAAAACGATCTACAAATAACGCATCAGAATCTTTATCGATTTCGTATTTGATAGGTGCTGCATTTGCAGGAATTTCAATGATGACATAAATGTCGTTTGGTGCGTCTTTACCCGCAGGAATATTGCTATAACTCATATCAACACTCGTTTATATTGGTGAACTTAGATGTAAATCCGAGAGATTATAACGTGAATACAATGAAAATGATGCTAGAAAACCATCAGCTAGAGAATTTTCTATTTTATTTACCTTAAGTCATTTTGACAGTAATCACAAAAAGGAGAATCGGACAAAGTAGCGAAAAAAACCAAATGATCGAACGTAAAGTCGCTAAATTCGCTAGATAACAAATACCGTAAATCACGCGAAAAACGATATAAGCCCAACCTAAAGTCATAATAAATTTCTCAGGTACCACCATATATTCAGCCATTAATATAGCCGCAATAAACAAAGGTAAGCTTTCAAAACTATTTTGCTGTACAGCATTGGCACGTGCGGCCAAACCTGTCGTTTTAGCTAGAAATTCACGCGGATTCTGATTATCTTTTGCTTGAAAACCACCCTTCGATTTTGCAATCAAGGTGAAAACATAGGGCAACAGACACGCGACGATAATAATCAATATAATGCCGCCAATACCTTGCATGCTCACATCCGTCACTTGAAATTCTTTTGATCATGCTATCATAACCTAAAATTTATTTAATTTTCATTTGTGTATATTCGACAAATCTCTCAAGTTTATATGCCATCCACTTGTAACTCATTTTTAGTTTTCTAGGGTTAGACTATGCAACATCCAGATCAAAAAGAAATGTTTGAAGTACTTGCACAGCAACGACAACATCAAGTCCTCGTAGATCGTGTATTGAAAGTCGTGCTGCCAATCATGGCATTTTTGCTTAGCGTAATTTGTGCAAACTTGAACTGGCAATCAACTCTAGGTACCTTTGTTATACTGACGATTGCCTTCTACGCTGTCGGGATTAAGCGTTTAACGCTTTGGCATTGGTTGAGTATTATTGTTGCTTACGCCGTAGCAGATAATTACTTTAGTTTTAATGGGATTGATCCTACTCGTCTACGTTTCCAACTTGCCACAATGGTTGTATTTGTCGGGATTGTCGGCATCGGTCGACCGTATATTGATCGCTGGTTAATGAAGTCGAATAACGCTAAATAAACCCAAATAAAAAACGCCGCGATTGCGGCGTTTTTCTAGCTCCCCCTTTTTAAGGGTGAGCTGGTTATAGCAGTGTAAAGGTTGGTTTCTTAAGCAGGTTTACGTAAATCTTTACGTAAGATTTTACCTACGTTTGATTTTGGTAAGTCATCCATAAACTCAACATAACGAGGGCATTTGTAACCTGTTAAGTTTTGTTTTGCATAAGCCAAGATTTCTTCAGTCGTTAATGACTGATCTTTTTTCACGATGAATAGTTTTGGCACTTCACCTGATTTTTCATCAGGTACACCAATCGCAGCAACTTCCAACACTTTAGGATGTTTTGCAATCACTTCTTCGATTTCACTTGGATAAACGTTAAAGCCTGAAACCAAGATCATGTCTTTCTTACGGTCTACAATCTTGAAGTAACCACGTGTATCCATGATACCGACGTCACCAGTACGGAAGAAACCATCTTTGGTCATCACTTTTTCAGTTTCGTCAGGACGGTTCCAATAACCTTTCATGACTTGAGGACCACGGATTGAAATCTCACCCTGTTCGCCTTGTGCCACTTCATTACCATCATCATCAAGCAATACAACTTCTGTTAATGGCAATGGAATACCGATTGTGCCACTAAACTCAGTTGTTGCTGGTGGGTTCGCAGTTGCAACTGGTGAAGTTTCAGATAAACCATAACCTTCGATAATGATCGTACCTGTTACTTTCTTCCAAGCAGCAGCAGTTGAAGGCAATACAGCCATACCACCACCCATTGCCATCTTAAGATTGCTATGGTCAAGTTGTTTAAACTCTTCATTGTTCACTAAAGCATTAAATAATGTATTTACTGCTGGGAAGAATGAAGGTTTGTATTTGCGTAATTCACCAACAACAGCTGGTAAGTCACGTGGGTTAGGAATCAAGATATTCGCTTGACCTTTGTACATACCGTAAAGTGCACACACCATGAATGCAAAGATGTGATAAAGCGGTAAAGCACATACGATACGGTCATTTTTAGCACCATCACCCGTACCGAATTTACTTGAGAAAATTGCATCTGACTGTAATAAGTTAGATACAAGGTTGCGATGTGTTAATTCAGCGCCTTTTGAAACACCCGTAGTACCACCAGTGTATTGAAGTACTGCTGTATCGCTTAATGTTAAGCTTGGGCGTTTATAGTTACTTGGGCTTACTTTGTTTAATGCTGTATTAAACTTCACGTGACCTGGAATGTTCCAAGCAGGAATTTGCTTACGCACTTTACGCAAAACAAAGTTAACGATCGTACCTTTTAAGGTCCCCAACATATCGCCAACTGAAGCTACCACAACATGCTTCACAGGTGTTTTACCAATAATGCTTTGGTATACGCTTGCGAAGTTTTCAATAATTACAAGAGCTTCCGCACCTGAGTCATTTAATTGATGCTCAAGTTCACGCGCTGTATAAAGCGGGTTAACGTTTACCAATACCAAGCCTGCACGGAATACACCTAAGGCAACCACTGGGTATTGAAATACGTTTGGCATCATCACCGCAACACGCGATCCTTTTGCCAAACCAAGGCTTTGTAAATATGTAGCAAATTTACGACTAGCGACTTCTAATTCATTGAACGTTAAAACTTTATCCATGAAGATAAAGGCATCACGTGAACCAAATTTTTGGAAATTGCGTTCAAAAATATCAACAAGTGAGGTGTTTTCAGCAGGCAGTGCAACTGTTTCTGGAATTCCTGTCTTTTGGTATTCAGCAAACCAAATCTTTTCCATAATGCCATTATCTCCGAGTGTAATCCTTAAAATGTAACAACGTTACTTTCCATGGCAAAACATTTTTTTTAACTTTTTGAATTGCCTTGTCAATCTATTCACACAAGATGAATATATTTCATATATAACGTATTTGTGTCGCAGAATACTAGCCTTATCTCTGAATGAGGAGTCTATTTGCTTTTTGATATCCCCGTGGTAAAAGTTGCCCCTTTGTTGCTCTTTTTCCTATATATTTTTGGAGATCATCCCCTTTCAGTTTTAGATGTTGTTGTCCTGCAGCGACTTGGATTATTTCATCTAAATTCAAGGTTGTCATGGATAAAATTTGCTCTTTTTCATCAAGTTGTATCAACTTGTTACCTTTACCTTTATTCAGCACAGGTAACTCAGTCAAATCAACGATAAGTAACCTACCCGCAGAACTTAAGATTGCAACATGTGTCGCTTGCTGAATTGGCAACAATGGTAATGCCGTCGCTTTATCTGCCACAGTCAAGAAGGATTTACCTGCCTTAGCATTGGTATCAAGTTGAGCTGCTTGTGTTTTGAAGCCGTAACCATTTGAACTCACGGCAAGCAATTCACTCGCATCATCTTCAATAAAGACTTGAATAAATGACACACCGCTGGCTGGTGCAAGTTTAGAACTTAAAGGCTCACCCAATCCACGTGCCGATGGCAAACTACTGATCGGTAAAGCATAGCTTCGACCTGTTTCATCCAAGAAATAAACCCGCTGATTGGTCTTTCCAACTGCATGGCTGAGATATTGATCACCAGCACGATAGTTTAAATTCGCAGCATCGACATCACCGCCTTTGGCAGCTCTCACCCAACCTGCTTCGGATAAAACAACCGTCACCGTTTCCGCAGGCATTAAGTCCTGTTCTTTAATTTGTACAGCATCAGCACGAGTAACGATAGGTGAACGGCGATCATCACCGAACTTTTTAGCATCTTCTTTTAATTCATTAATGATTAAATTCTTCAATGATTCTGGATTTGCCAATTGCTCACGAATAATCGCAGCTTTCGCTTCTAACTCTTCCTGCTCACGACGAATTTCCATTTCTTCAAGCTTGGCGAGGTGACGAAGCTTTAACTCTAAAATCGCTTCCGCTTGAATGTCATCAATCCCAAAGTGCTGCATCAACACTGGTTTGGGTTGATCTTCCTCACGAATAATTCGAATCACAGTATCAATATCGAGATAAGCAATTAAAAGACCTGCCAAGATATGCAGTCGTTTTTCGATTTTATTTAAATGGTATTGCAGACGACGTGTCACCGTTTGCTTACGAATTTCAATCCATTCCAATAAAATACGGCGAATCGATTTAACTTGCGGACGACCATCCGCGCCAATCATGTTCAGATTGACGCGATAGCTAGATTCCAAATCTGTCGTAGCAAATAAGTGACTCATTACCGTTTCGGCATCGACACGGTTAGAGCGCAGTACAATCACCAAACGTGTTGGGTTTTGATGATCTGATTCATCTCGTACATCACTGACCAGAGGCAATTTCTTAGCGATCATTTGATCAGCGATTTGAGTAATCACTTTTGAACCTGAAACTTGATACGGTAGTTCAGTGATTACGATTTCATTTTTATCAATGGTATATACCGCACGCATGCGATAACTACCACGACCTGTGGTTTGAATTTTTAATAATTCTTCAGGCGGGGTAATAATTTCTGCTTTAGTCGGTAAATCTGGTGCAGGGATGTATTCTGCTAATTTTTCATCTGTGGTTTCAGGATTGCGAATCAGTGCAATCGTACCTTTTACCACTTCACGTAAGTTATGAGGTGGAATATCTGTCGCCATCCCCACCGCAATTCCTGTGGTGCCATTCAGCAAAATATTGGGAATACGTGCAGGTAACGTGATTGGTTCTTTCATCGAACCATCAAAGTTATCTTGCCATTCGCTGGTGCCCTGTCCTAGTTCACTCAGCAATAATTCACTATAAGCGGACAGTTTAGCTTCGGTATATCGCATCGCAGCGAAGGATTTAGGATCGTCTGGTGAACCCCAGTTGCCTTGACCTTCGATCAATGGGTAACGATAACTGAACGGCTGAGCCATCAATACCATGGCTTCATAACATGCTGAGTCACCATGTGGATGGTATTTACCCAGTACATCACCGACAGTACGTGCAGATTTCTTTGGCTTACCTGTTGATTTTAAACCTAACTCACTCATCGCATATACGATACGGCGCTGTACAGGTTTTAAACCATCACTGATATGTGGCAATGCACGATCCATGATCACGTACATGGCATAGTTTAAATAAGCTTGTTCTGTGAATTCAGCTACGGAACGGTTTTCGGTTGCATGATGTGCAAGGCTGGTCATTTCAGCAAGTCATCCAAAATCATTGTTATCGTCAATGCTTTGTATGCTATGTGGATGAAAGCGTTGTGACAAGCCCTTGTTGTTGTTTAAACGTCAAATGCTGTCTTACAAGAGATGTTATTTCTTAAATACAATCTGAAAAATTATGAGACAAATAAACATAATATTCGGAATAAGATAATTCAGTTGATCTTGTTGAGTATTTCTTAGTAATTTGAACAATCCGATAGTCACTCCGAATAAAAGGAGATCATGCAGAATATTTAAAACATCTAACTGAGACTTATACTGTGCCAGAAAATATACAATCACCAAGATAAGAAAAAGCTTGTTACTTTTATAAAAATCTTTCTTATCAAACTTGATATCATTCATTTTAATTTATCTCAAAGCATCGCATATACAGCTAGTCAATCAATGCTCATCCGTAGACGAAGCTGATTCCGCATCATCTTCTTTATAAATAAATTTCGGCATTTCTAAGCCAAAATAAATCGCGATCAGACGTAAAGTGAAACCAAAAACCAAAGTGAAAATAACGGTCAAATCATGTGGCAAACCGACCTCTAAGCAGACCCAATAACAGATCACAGCAACAAAGGAAATACTGGCATATAGCTCACGGCGGAACACTAAAGGCACGTCATTACACAGAATATCACGCAGAATACCACCTGATACTCCTGTCAAAACTCCTGCAACGGCTGAGACGACAAAACCGTGCCCCATCGACAACGCAATTTGGCAACCAATAATGGTAAAACCAATTAAACCTAAAGCATCAAGTACCAAGAAGATATTGCGTAAATGCTTCATCCATTTGGCAATAATAATCGTGACAAATGCAGCACAACACGTCAGTACCAAATACTCAGGATGCTTCACCCAAGTTAAAGGATAATGCCCTAACAACACATCTCGAACTGAACCACCACCCAAAGCTGTCACACAGGCAATCAGTGTCACACCGAACCAGTCCATACTACGACGTCCCGCTGACAGAGCTCCTGTCATTGCTTCCGCAGTAATGGCAATAATGTAAATAACGGTGAGCAACATCTGCCTACATCCTTCAATCAGGCATAAAAGTGTGCGCTATTTTAAGACAAACTTAGATGAATTGTGCACAACATTGTTTAAATTTTTTCCCCGAACCACAAATACACGGTTGTTTCATGGTGACTTGCATATTCAAGGTTGGATCAAGAAAATACCAACGCTGCTGATGTAAAACAAAATGTGAAATTTCATGATGTATATGCTGCTGTTTTGCATCCTGATTTTGATCACAATAATGGGCTTTAAACTCGACTAAGGCATGGGTTTTATCAAGTTTAGGCTGGTGTTGTAACACTTCTAATTTCAACCATTGATTGGACTGACTCCAATCTGCAATTGCCACACGATCAAGCATAGACTGTTGACCTAAAGCAGTCGTCTCAACAATATAATCTATTTTTTGCAAGGCAAATGCACTATAGCGTGAACGCATCAACTGCTCTGCATGTTCAGCAAATTGTTGTTTTAGATGCAAAGGCTGACAACAATTTATGTATAAACCTTGTCCGCAAGGGCAATTCTCTAACACAGTCATTTTTCATTCTCAAAAATAAAAACCCTGAGAAAATCATAATGTGATTGCTCTACATATTAGATTTTGCTCAGGGACTTAAAGCAACTCAACAAATCGAATTACTTTTCAGATGTTTTGTCTTTTGCAATGATGCGCACTTTTTCAATCTTGTGCCCATCCATCGTCACCACCTCAAAGCGATGACCATCGGCTTCGATCATTTCACCATTTTCAGGCAAACGTCCTAAATGGAAAAGAATATAGCCCGACAAAGTTGAATATTCTTCACTTTCATCAACTAAGTCCTTACCGAGTAACAATGACACATGGCGAATATCGGTCGATCCTTCTAACAACATTGAACCGTCTTCTAAGCTTGCTGCCGCAGCTTCGAGTTCATCCTCATCAGGGAACTCACCAGCAATCGCTTCAAGCACATCAATAGGAGTCGCAATACCCTCAATTGAACCATATTCATTGAGTACAATCGCCATTTGCAAAGGTGCTTGACGTAATTGCTCCATCACCATCAACACTTGCGCATTTTCATGAACAATCAAAGGTTCTCTAATATGTTTTGTGAAATCAATTGAGCCTGTTTCAATATATTCATTTAATACTTTATGAGTCAGAACAATACCTTCAATATTATCCAGCTCACCACGCGCAATAATTAAACGTGAGTGGGTCATTGCCATTAAGCGCTGTTTTAACTCTTCAGGATCAGAATCTAAATCTAACCACTCTAACTCTGGACGAGGTGTCATGACCGATTTAACAGGTCGTTCCGACAATCCCAGTACACCTTGTACAAGTACGCTATGGTACACACCATTATCTTCGTCAAAGACTTCTTTGGCATAAGCTTGAGTTGCTAAAACATCTTCCGCTTCTTTGTTTTGACCATCATTTTTGCCGCCCAACATACGCAACACTGCTGAAGCAGTGCGATAGCGCAAGTCAGTCGTTGTCACAAGTTTTTCTTGGTTACGACGCATAGTTTGGTTGACCATTTCAACCAAAACAGAGAATCCGATCGCTGCGTATAAATAGCCTTTCGGAATATGGAAACCAAAGCCTTCAACGACTAAGGAGAAACCAATCATCATCAAGAAACCGAGACACAGAATCACAACGGTTGGGTGTTTGTTGACGAACTCCATCAAAGGACGTGCTGCCAACAACATGATACCAATCGCAATAGTCACCGCGATCATCATCACTGAAAGGTCTTTGACCATACCCACAGCGGTGATCACACTATCAAGTGAGAATACCGCATCAAGTACAACGATCTGTACAACCACCATCCAGAATGCAGCATGTACTGGATTTTCTTCTTTTAAGGTCTGCTTACCTTCAATTCGCTCATGTAATTCCATTGTTCCTTTAAACAATAAGAACACACCACCGAACAACAGAATCAAATCTCGCCCTGAGAAAGGATGATCGAACACATGGAAAAGCGGCTGGGTTAAAGTGACCACCCAAGCGATGGATGCCAACAAAACCAAACGCATTAATAATGCGAGAATTAAACCAATTCTACGAGCAGCAGCACGTTGTTCTGGCGGTAATTTTTCCGCCAAAATCGCAATAAAAACAAGGTTATCAATACCTAATACGATTTCCAATACGACTAGAGTCGCCAAACCAACCCATGCAGAAGGGTCAGACATCCATTCGAAGATCATTGACGAGACTCCTCTGCAAAATTGGCAGCAAGGTATTGGAGTTTAAATTTTAAAAGGCCAGCATTAGCAGCCAAAACATTTTTCTTAGGAAATAAAAACAAAGCGGAGCGACAACAACCACTACTCATAGAGGTACATAAATTAATAAAAGGATTTTCAGTATAGGCAAGATCGTAGTGAAATTCACCTTTTTTATGTGGATGTTTCTTACAAATTCTTTCTAAGTATTGCCAAAAGAGATTGTATGTAAAATGTGCATAAAACTGTCATAAAAGTGATTTAGCCTAGACAACTACGATGAAAATGATAAGGTGAAAAATAAACGAAATGAATAGTGTACTAAGAATGACTGAGAAAAGAACAACACCTCTCCCAAAAACAACTCAAGCTTTAATTGCGCTATATTGTGGTTCACGTACCGGTAATAAACCAATCTACCGCGATAAAGCGATTGAACTCGCACAGCATGTCGCTGATCAAGGCTTTGGCATCGTATATGGCGGTGCCAGTATTGGTCTAATGGGACAAGTCGCAGATACAGTTTTAGAACATGGTGGCGAAGTCGTTGGCGTAATTCCTGAGTTTATGCTGGATTATGAAATTGCTCATAGTAAACTCACCGAGTTACACGTCGTAGAGACCATGCATGAACGTAAAGCGTTAATGGCTGAGCGTGCTAGTGCCTTTATTGCTCTGCCAGGTGGCTTGGGAACTTTTGAAGAAATTCTAGAAATTGCGACTTGGGGACAACTCAATCAGCATCAAAAACCAATGATTATTTATAACGTCAATCGTTTCTATGATGCACTGATTGCTCAACTTGATTATGCAGTAGAAGAAGGATTTCTTCCCCCTCAACATCGTGCCAAAGTGATTATTTGTGAAACCACTGAACAAATTTCCAATGTAATTAAAAATTTGGATGCACCGACCCATATTGAAGTTTGATGTATTTTGATCAAAAAAGCGGATCTATTGATCCGCTTTTTTATAACTTATTACTGAACATTCACTTGATAAATTGCAGTAGAGCCACTTACTTCATTTCCGACAACCAATAAGGGCTTACCATTTGGTGAGTCTTTGGCAGCGATAAAGATCAAGCCTTCTGGTCCTAAATCACCTTGCTTGGCACTATCCGTTTCCACAAAATTACGAGTCGTGAAATATTCAACAAATTTAGGCTGCATTGGTGTAGTAATGTCATATACCATCACGCCACTCATTCGCTCTAAACCAATAAATGCAAAGGTCTTCGCACCAATCGTGCCCAGTGTAATACCTTCAGGTTCAGGACCTTTATTATCACTACGATCATCTAAACTAACGGCTTCATGATCGGTATTAAAATAATTTGGAAACAGTTCAGAAATTTTCTTCTCAAACTCACTTCCTGAATCCCATACCAGCTGTCCTTGGGTATTCCAAATACTAAATGAACGTGCGCCATAGGCATACAATTTATCGTAAATTAATCGTCCATTTGCATCTAGCTTTGGTGATCCATCCGCATTGGTTTGATATCCCATATTCCATGCGATATTTAAACGGCCTAAATTACCATCTTTACGACAATCTCCTGCTTCGGTTGCTGTCGCACCACAATAGGCAAATGTAACAGGATTAAGTTTAGCTCCTTTCACACCATTTGCGATCTTTTGTAAATGGGCAGGATAATCACCTTCCGCATTGAAGCCTTTACTGTTAAATAAATGCTTCATACGGATATTTTCAACATAACCTTGAGCTAAGTTACCCGCAAAATAGGCATCTTCATCTTTTAACCATTCACGGCTATCCCCTTCATTGGCTGTGACCAAATAGGTTTGTCCATTCACTTGATAATTCGCAATCGAGTCTGGCTGATACATACCCACTAAACCAGTCCAAGTTTTGATATCTATCTTGCTGTCTCTATCACTGACATCCAGTTCATTACCCATTACGCCATGATCTTTATAGCCTAATGGATAAATATCGGTAACTTTCTGCTGAGCAATATCAATTCGTGCAATCGCATTATTTTCTTGTAATGTCACCCATGCCGTTTTGCTATCACCTGAAATGGTGATGTATTCGGGTTCTAAGTCTTGAGCAACCGTAGCATTTGGTCCAAAAATACGCACACCTTTTGCCATGAGATCTGCCTTTTGGCTATTCCAAGCTCTAAAATCAGCAATACTCGCTTTAGGTTGTTTAATGTCTTGAATATCAATAATACTGACCGAACCTTCAGGATCAATCGAATAATCATCATTTGGCTCAGCTTCATTTGCCACTAAAACAGTTTTTCCATTTGGACTAAAGGTCAGCATGTCAGGCAATGAACCTACAGCCACTTTACTCATAAAACTCAAATCTTTGGCATTAAAGAAAACCACGAGACCTGCATCGGTTTTATTTTTTGCTTGGACTGCAATCGCCACGATGCCATTTTGTACGGCAACGCTATTCACTTCTGAGTCAGCTAAATAATCACGTGCAGAGAGTTCTGCAATATGAACAGGTTGTTCAGGCTTAGATGCATCTAGTACATCTACCAAACCTTTTTGTGCATTCACGACAAATAACCGTTTGCTTGCCGCATCATACGCAGGAATTTCTGCTGCACTTTCAGCAAAAATATTGGTTTTATAGTGTCCTAATACACTTAATTTAATGGTTTCAGGGGTAGGTTCAATTTGTTCTGATTTATTGTTGTTGTCATTATTATCGTTACATGCCACTAATCCCACAGACAGTAAAGCTGTCAATAAAACTGAAATCTTAAACTTCATGATCAATTTCCATACGATTTATTATGTAGGATCAATCTAGTGTTCTGAGATTCAAATTCGATGACATTTTGATGTCATTTCGATGACGTCTCTTTGACAATTATTGTCTTTCTTTCAGGCTCTTTTGCATTAAACTTGAATAGAGTTTTAGCACCTTAAAATATATGACAACGACGACTCATCAAGCTGTACAACCTGAATTTCGCTTGTTGGTATTATTGGTTTCAATTGGCTTCTTTATGCAGGCCTTAGATACCACGATCGTCAACACGGCGATTCCTGCTATGGCAGTTCAGCTCAATCAAGACCCATTGCAAATGCATGGAGTCATTGTCGCTTATGTATTATCCGTCGCAGCCTGTATCCCGTTAAGCGGTTGGCTTGCTGATCGATTTGGTATTCGCAATATTTATCTCAGTTCGATGGTAATTTTCAGCTTAGCATCACTAGGTTGTGGCTTATCCCAAAATCTCGATCAGTTGCTATTCTTTCGTGTCATTCAGGGGATTGGTGGTGCATTGCTCATGCCTGTTGGTCGTTTGGCATTACTTAAACTAATTCCCCGCTCTCAGTTTCTCTCTGCTATGAGCCTAATGAGTTTGGCTGGTTTAATTGGTCCACTCATGGGACCGACATTGGGCGGATGGCTCGTCGAAGTCACCACATGGCACTGGATTTTCCTGATTAATATCCCGATGGGAGTCTTAGGAATGATCATGACCTTCAAAGTCATGCCTAACCAAAAAGAACCTAGCGTAAAAGCCTTTGATCTAAGTGGTTTTATCTTGCTCATGATCGCAATGGTCGGATTGTCTTTAGGCATTGAAAATATTGCTGCACCTCAATATTCAGGTTTAGTCAGTATTTCCTTATTAGTTGCAGGTACGATTGCAACAGTTGCGTATGCCTATCATGCACATAGCCATCAAAATGCTTTGTTTCATGGACGTTTATTTCGCTATAAGATTTTTTCAATTGGGGTACTAGGAAATTTCTTTGCTCGTCTCGGCAGTAATGCGATTCCCTTTATTTTACCGTTGATGCTGCAAGTGGCTTTTGGCTTCGAACCCTTTATCACAGGTTTAATGATGATCCCGATGGTACTAGGTTCATTATTTTCCAAACCGATTATTCGACCGATCATTCAACGAGTGGGTTATCGTCGCTTTCTGCTCACCAATACCGTATTGGTGGGTCTATGTATTGCTAGTTTTGCATTAATGACCGCTGATACGCCTCTCTGGCTAAAAATATTACATTTATTTATCTTTGGGACGCTCAACTCACTGCAATTTGTTGGCATGAATACGCTCACCCTTAAAGATTTACCACAGCATGATGCGAGTAGTGGAAATAGCTTCTTATCGATGATTATGATGCTCTCGATGAGTATCGGGGTTGCTTTAGCAGGTACATTGATCAATGTATATGGTCAACATTTTCCAACATCATCGATAACTACAGCTTTCCATGCCACACTCATCTCTTTAGGATGTATCAATATCATTACTGCTTGGATTTTTTGGCAAATTCCGAAAGAAACAACAGATTAATTAAGTAATAAAATATCAAAAATAAGAAGGATCTAGAGATGATCATCCCTAAATATTGGGCTGAAGCAAAAACCAAAACGAAATTTGAAGGTTGCCAATATACGATTAAACGCTTTGGTTGGTCAGATGAAAATATCGAAGCGGCTCAGCAGCATGCCGAGCAACGAGTCTTTGAGGCGCTTGAACAACTTAAAATAGATAAAACGGTTCGGCGTATCGATCATAAAATTGCTTATAACGGTGCAGAGGGCTTACCTATTCGAGAGGAAATCATCAGCCAGTACGATGATGTGATTATTACGCGTAATAGCTATGGTGCATTATGTCTAAACACACCTGATGTCTTATTTGCTGATATTGATTTTGTGACCCAACCTCATTCTAGTTTGTACTTCATCATTTTCTTTGTATTACTGGCTAGCAGCGGTTTAGGCGCATTTTATTTTTCTTCTTGGTTTATCTTTGGCATTGGATTTGTCCTTTCGCTTCTAGTTATGAGCCTGATTGCAAAATCGGTATTTAAATTCCAACAAAAACTTAAGGGCACACCTGAACAACAAGCTCTAGAGAAAATTAGAGCGTTCTCAGCACATTATCCAACATGGCACTTACGTGTTTATCGCACGCCCAATGGTTATCGAATTTTGGTTATGCATCAAATCTTTGAACCTCGAGGGGAGCAAGTTCAATCATTTTTCAAAGCAATCTATGCCGATCCCTATTATGACCTGATGTGCCAAAATCAAAATTGCTTCCGTGCCCGAATCAGTCCTAAACCGTGGCGAATAGGCGTAGAGCGATTAAGACAAGGTATATGGCCGATATCAAACGAGCGCACGGCAGACAGAGAAAACTGGGTACGTGAATATGAACGACAGGCTAAAGATTATGCATCGTGTAGATTTGTGGAACAATTTGGTAGTCAGATGGTTCATCCCAAAGCAAAACGAGTACAATCAATACATGATCAGTATTGTAAATCCGACTCTCTATTAGACCTTGCATAACTTCTGACGACATGGCGAAAAAAACTGCGAAATACCGACTCTCTGAGCATTATCCGACTTATACCAGTATCGGTTTAGCCGTCATGTTAGGTATCGTCAGTTATTTCGGTTTGTTCTACCAACAAAAAGCCTCTGCACAAGATTATTCGATTCGCGGTTTTGATGTTTCACATCATCAAGGTGAGATTAACTGGAAAAAAATCTCTCCGATGCAATATCAATTTGTCTATCTCAAAGCCACAGAAGGTGGCGATTTTAAAGATCGTAAGTTTCAGGACAACTGGCTAAAAGCTCGCGAACAGGGGTTGCATGTCGGTGCTTATCATTTCTATCGCCTGTGTCGTGATGGCAAAGTTCAAGCTGAAAATTTTATCGCGACTGTTCCAAAGAAAGCAGATGCCCTTCCCCCTGTGATTGATTTGGAATATGACAGTAATTGTATTAATACCTATACCAAAGAACAGTTACTCAAAGAAATTCAGGTCATGCATGATCAATTACAACAACATTATGGCAAACAGCCTATTTTCTATATTTCTAAGAGTTTTTATCACATCGTTTTGATGGGGAGCTTTAACGATACGCCGCTATGGGTTCGTGATTACGAAGCTAAACCTGAATTAAAAGACGGACGTAAATGGCTATTTTGGCAACACACCCAAACTGGAAAAATTGATGGGATACCTAAAGCTGTTGATTTAAATGTGTATGCGGATTCACCACGCCAGTGGCGCATCTTCCTTGAGCAGCAAGGCATTCAAGATGGCAAATGAGTTACGCAAAATCATTCATATCGATATGGATGCTTTTTTTGCCTCAGTTGAGCTACGTGATCGTCCTGAACTTAAAGATTTACCAGTGGTCATTTCCTCACACCATCCACGCTCTGTCATTGCCGCTGCCTCCTACCCTGCTCGTGTTTTTGGTCTACGTTCTGCGATGTCAATGGGGCAAGCAAAAAAGCTTTGTCCTCAAGTGGTGGTGATTGAACCTCATTTTGAGAAATATCGAGAGGTTTCAGCACAAATTCATCAAATTTTTCAGCATTATACACCACTCATCGAACCACTATCTTTAGATGAGGCTTATTTGGATGTCACTGAGAATCTAAAAAACATCCCGAGCGCTACTGAAGTTGCGACTCAAATTCGCGCAGATATTTTTGCCGTCACAGGACTGACCGCTTCAGCCGGCGTTGCACCTAATAAATTTTTGGCTAAGATCGCATCTGATTGGAATAAACCGAATGGATTGTTTGTTATCAAACCCCATCAAATCCAACACTTTATTCAAGACTTAGCACTAAATAAAATCCCTGGCGTTGGCAAAGTCACACATGAAAAATTAAATCAATTAAATTTACACACCTTGGGCGACCTACAAAAAATAGAAGAAAATGTACTCATCCATCACTTCGGAAAATACGGTAAACAACTGTATTTATACGCACAAGGCATTGATCATCGTCCCGTCAAAGCAGAACGTGAACGCCAACAAATCTCGAAAGAAATTACCTTTGATGATGACTACACATTGAATCAATGTGCTCATGCTTGGCAGCCTTTAGCAGAGCAAGTCTGGCGCAGTTTGCAAAGAAAACAGCTGACTGCTCGTGGGGTAAACGTCAAACTCAAACTCAAAAACTTTCAAACCTTACAGCATAGTAAGAGTTTTAAACTCGCTCTTCGCTCACAACAAGATTTAGAACAAGTGGTTTTGCAATTAATCGAAGAAATGCGTATTGATCAAAGTTTTCAATTCCGTTTAGTCGGTGTAGGCGTTTACCAACTACAGACGCATGAGGAGGAATCTCAACTTTCCTTGTGGTAACGTTGCTTTTTTATGCAAAAGCACAATTCTCGTTCAAATTTATGTTTGCTTTTTATGCGGTTTTCAGTACTCTAAGCATCGCAGTGACATTATCCTTGTCATTTGCTCTTGCTAAAGAAATCCTCGCTTTTAGCATTTGCTCCTGTGGTTGGCGTGACGATCAAATCCGAATATTACAGGGCACTTCAAGTGTCCTTTGCTTTATTAAATAATTATAAAAATGAGTATTCCTACTTTTCTCAACCACATCTTCCGCTAAACTAACCCAATAAAATTAGAAAATATTGATTAGTTAATCATGATGAATCAAAAACAAATTCTCTGTGTTGAAGATGAAGCTGCGATTTTTCTTCCGCTACGTTATGCTCTTGAGCGCGAAGGCTGGAACGTGAGTTGGGCAAATACAGGGGCTCAAGCACTACAATATCTTTCAGAACAAGCTTTTGATTTTATTATTTTAGATGTTGGTTTACCTGATCAGAATGGTTTTGAAGTCTGCAAACAGCTACGCCAAAAATATCAAACACCTTTATTATTCCTCACTGCACGTGATGATGAAATTGATCGGGTTGTCGGTCTAGAAATCGGCGCAGATGATTATTGTACAAAGCCTTTTAGTGCAAGAGAAATTGTGGCGCGAATCAAAGCCATTTGGCGCAGAATGGAAATACAGGCGCAAAATATCTCGTCGAAACCATCAACTTCCCAAGCAGAAATTATCTTGCAATCTGCGACGTGGACGTGCAATCCACAATCGCTACAGATTCAATATCATGGGCAAATACTGCAACTGACACGCTATGAATATCGTTTGTTATTTTTACTGATTCAGCATCCTGAACAAGTCTTTAGTCGACAACAACTGATGGATCATATTTGGGAACATCCTGAGCATAGCCTAGAACGTACAGTCGATACCCATATTAAAAGTTTAAGACAAAAGCTTAAACAAATTACCCCCGATGATGATCCCATTCGGACACATCGAGGGTTTGGGTATAGTTTAATTCAAGGTTAATTAAATACTACAATCCTGCTTCGTCATTTTAATATCGGTAATAGGGGTATAATCTGAATAATAAACTTTAAAATTAAACTGTGCACCTTTATCTAGTCTTTCTTTCATTGGTATATCTTTACAAACATTTTGAATAAGTTGCGGTACCCCACTAATTTCCCATTGCTCTTTGGAAAAATCATTTGCTGTAAAATGAATAAATCGAAAAACAAACATCAGCTCTTTATCTTGAGCAGTAATTTTTTCTAAATTCGTTTCTCTATCAACCTGCATTGGAAGATTTTTCTGCATGACATTCGCATATAAAGATAATTGAAGAGCCAAATCATCTTTGATCCCTTCTCTACATAAGTTTTCTTGTGGTATTGTCAAATATTCTTCTGTGATATAAAGCTTTTTATCTGCCTTTTTAGTTACTACCATATTATAGTCATTATCAGTATAGCATTTTTCATTACTATACCTTGATGCATTTATTTTTGTCGAGTTATGACCTCTAACTACTTTTACATTACTAAATTTTATTTGAGACCCTATTTTTTTAATTATTTCCATATTTTCTAAATAGAATTCTTTTGCTTTCTTACCTGACATACTCATTGAACGTTCGATACCATCAGATGAAATTCCCTTAATGGTAATCTTTGCATCATCGGCATACATGTCCATTTCTTTAGCATCATTCAAATTAGCAAGTTCTTCATACCTTTTTAAGAATTCCATATATTCTTGGTCTGGATGAATCGCAAAACAGCTTGACGCGCAAAACAAACTAAAAATTAAAATTATTTTATTCAAAGCTAATCCCTTAAATTTATCATTTTTTAAAAGGTACTATGTTGAATGTTAATATTCTCTAGCTCATTTTTCAATTTACCTGAACTATTTATTTCGATTAGTATTAAACTCAAGCACAACAATTAAAAAAATTTTTGATATGTCCATCTTTATCCGCATTTGGTTTTTCTTTAGCTTAGTGGTTGTGCTGAGCCTGAGCTTTATTGCCTACACGTTGAATCAACAGGTTAAACCAAATGTACGTCAAGTGGTCGAAGATACTCTCGCCGAGAATGCCAATATCATTGCCCAACTGATTGCAGAAGATGTGGCACAACAAAAAGTCAGTACACCTGAATTTGATCAAAAAATTCAAGCAGCATTATCACGCCAACTCAATGCCACAATTTGGCAGCATCAAAAAGATGAAATTAACCAACAACTGTATATTACAGATCAGCACGGTATTGTCATCTACGACTCCGAAGGTCAAGCCGTTGGGCAAGACTATTCCAAATGGAATGATGTTTATCTGACCTTACGCGGCAAATACGGCGCACGTTCTACTGCAACCAATCCTTATGATCGAAACAGCAGCGTGATGCATATTGCTGCACCCATTATTTACAAACAACAATTACTTGGTGTAGTTAGCATTGGTAAACCAAATCAGTCCGTACAACCGTATATTGCTCGTGCAGAACGTCAACTGATTCATCAAGCGCTTTGGATCGCCGCACTGAGTTTATTACTCGCAAGCATGGTGGCATATTGGTTAAGACACAGCATTGATAAAGTGCGTCGCTATGCTCAAGCACTAGCACCCGTCAATCAAGCTCCATTTTTCTATTCTGCAAAAGAGCTCAACCAAGTGACTCAAGCGCTCAGTGAAATGCGAGAGAAACTCGAAGATCGTGCTTATGTCGAAAATTATGTCAATACGCTAACCCACGAGTTAAAAAGCCCACTCACGGCAATTCAAGCCAGTGCAGAACTATTACAAGATGATTTACCCTTAGCAGATCAACAACAATTTGCAGCACATATTGTTGAGCAAAGTCATCGCTTACAATCTTTAATCGAACGCATGCTACTGCTCACACGCTTAGAAAAAAATCAGCATGCTTTAGAGTATCAAAATATTGATTTATCAAAATTGATTCGGGATTGCGTGATACAACAACAGAGTGCTCTTCAAATTAAACAGATTCAAATAGAGCTGAATCTTCCTGAATATTGCGCAATCTATGCTGATCCCTTTTGGCTTAAACAAGCAATCAATAATCTTTTAGATAACGCAAGAGACTTTTGCTCTGAACACGGTCTTCTCGCAATTCAACTCAGGGCAAATACCATCACTATCACTGGTGGTATTGAAATACTATTATTCAATGAGGGTGAAGCCATCCCTGAATACGCTTTAAATCGTGTCTTTGAAACCTATTTTTCATTACCTCGTCCCCAAAATCAGCAACGAAGTACAGGTATTGGTCTGAGTATCGTGCAGCAAATTATCCAACAGCATCAAGGTCACGTCACCATTCAAAATATCCCTGAAAATTATTTAGATTTCTTAGAGCAACACAAATCAGGAGTACTGGTAAAAATTATACTTCATCGAAACTTCACATAAGCTTCAATTACAACTCATTTAGAACGCATATCGATTCGAGATACTTGTCATACCACAATGACAATGGAATCCACCATGCGCAGAAACTTTATTAATCTGAAAATAGGAGCGATTTTGTTCCTGATTTTGATTTTTTATATTGGTCTTTTTTTTATCTCTAACTTAGTAGATGAGCGCCAAAGCTATCAACAACAAGTGATTCAGGACATTGCAAAAGAACAAATTCGCCCACAACAAGTGATTGCACCCTATTTAAAACTTCCCTATCAAATTCAAACTACATGTACCGATGAACAAAAGAAAACTTACGATTGCACGCAAACAGCATTTATTACCTTAGGTGCAGAAACAACAGACTGGACAGCTGAATTTAAAGTTTCAGACAATACCTACAAACGTAGTATGTATAAAGCGATTAGTTATCAAAATCACATGCAAGGAAAAGGCGTATTTAAAGGCGCTACGATTGAACCTCAACACAACTATCTTTGGGATCAAGCTGAAATCATTTTCCCTATCCAAGATGCTCGCGGTCTAAACGCAAAGCCAACGTTTAATATTGATGGAAAAAATTATAAATTTGACTTTTCTGAACAAAGCCAAGGACAGCATGGCTTTGATCTCCTACATATCACCAGCAAGCAATATCCTGAACTGATCCAAAAACTCCAACAAGGTTTTAGCTTTAATCTGCAATTTGATCTAGAAGGTTTAAGCGAATTTGCATTTATCCCAACCAGTTACGAAATGACATATCAAGCTAAAGGGAATTGGGGTGATGTGAAATACGATGGTCAAAGTTTACCGTTTAAGAAACTCAGCAAAAGACAACTTTTTGAAGCGGACTGGAAAAATATTGCTTTAGGTAAACGTAATTTAGATCGTCTCTCAACCTGTGAAAATAGTCAGTGTTTTTACCAAGCTTTAAATACTCAAAGCAATCTGATCAGTGATGTTGAGGCTGCTTATGCTACTTCAAATACATCTTCAAATAACATTTCTGGTATTTCAACGCAATTTTTAGAACCCGTTAATATTTATACCCAAACTGATCGTGCCATCAAATATGGCATTATGGTGATCATTATTACCTTTGGTTGCTTCTTTTTATTCGAGGTTTTGAAGAATCTCAAAATTCATCCTGTTCAGTATGCTTTGGTTGCCATGGCACAAGGCGTGTTCTTCGTCTTATTACTATCAATCAGTGAATATTACGCTTTTTCCCTTGCCTATCTGATTGCGGCAGTTGCATGTATTGGCTTGATTACTTGGTATTTATACTTCGTCGTTCAAGGTTTTAAAGCCGCCATACTCTTCGGTGTTTTGCTCAGTGCTTTATACGGCATGATGTATCTATTACTACAATCCAGCGGAAAAACTTTCTTGTTCGGCTCCATTTTGTCTTTCATTTTAATTGCATGCGTCATGTACATCACACGCCACGTCAATTGGTATCAATCCGAACAACAAAACATATAAACGAATTGGGCAAAGTCATATCTTTGCCCAATTTTTAACAATGATGATAAGGAATAAGATCATGTGTCACACGACCACTTCAGCTTTGAGCCAACTCAAACAACTGTGTCCCAACCAGAGCTCTATTGCGAGCTGTTTAAATCAACTTCGACAAGCCAAAATTCAATTTCTGAATCTAGGCAATATTATTATTTGCCCACAATCCCGCTCTATTTTGATTTTCAAACAACGTAAATTAATGGAAATAGAAACTTTTTCAGCCTAATTTAAACAAATTTACACTGCATCAGAATCGTATCAAGTACAATCTTTTCTATTGTTATTCATTCAGGTAAATCTTATGTCTGTGCAGCGTTTGCATGTCACTTCTCGTTACTGCGAAGTCGCAATTTCAGGAAATTTGGTTCATTTAGCAGGTCAATTAGCTGATGATACCAGTGTAAATGTAACTGCTCAGACACAGCAGACTTTAGATAATATCGATCGTTTACTAGCGGAAGCGGGAACAGATAAAACCCATATTTTGTCAGTGCTTATTTTTCTTAAAGACATCGAGAAAGATTATGCCGCGATGAATGCGGTTTGGGATGCATGGATTGCTGAAGGTCATCCCCCAGCACGTACCTGCGTAGAATCTAAACTCTATGCACCTGACGTACTAGTAGAAATGACCGTTACTGCTGTTCTTCCAGATTAAGACGATTTTGCAGCAAACATACTGTACTTCATCATACGTTCTGTTTGAGGCAATGAGGTAGATGAAGTTGTCATAATGGTATTTGATTCATAAGGATCAGATACCAAATCTTCACGTAATTCATGTTCTGTTGGAATACTACCGTAGCGTAGAACTTTATAACCAGCCAGCTCCAACAAACTATCTTGATAGTATTTTTGATTTAAACGATTAATTGAAGACTCATCTGCAATCTCAATCACAGCGAGAACCTGATATTGTTGATCAAGCACAACAAAATCTGCCACTAGTCCTTGATACTTACGGCGTGTATGCGCATATTTTGTTGTCAATAAAGCATCAAAAGACACGTGTGCAAGTACAGTATGACGTGGCAAAACAGCCTGTAAGCGCATAAGTGTAATTTGTTCAGAAATCGTGAGAATGCCGCGGCGTTTTAACGGACTATCTTGACGTTGATTTTGATGCATACGCCGAAGCGCGAGTGCTGCAATTATTAGCAACCCAGCTAATGTAATGAAATAATACATTTCTAACCAATCCCTTTAGATTTTTTATAATCATTTGGCTTTATGCCATTTTTTTAATCAATAACAGCGATAGCAAAGTCATTTTAGCAGTGCAACTTTAAAGTTTTTAATCGTTTTCTACTAGTCGACCAAAGTCGTAAAAGCTGTTCTGCCCTTTATTTATAATCATCATAGCTTAAATTTTCAAGTTGATATTGTCAGTATATGTTTCTATAAATTGTAGTTTTACACTTAAATTGTGATTATTTTGACATTTTCAGACGAAAAGAAAGGGAAAGCATGTTTCCCTTTCTTTTAAATATTAACGATGGGCTTTAGCCTTAGGTTTACTCTTTCCTGAAAATGGCTTTTTATCACCAGTTTCACGTGGTGGCAAACCAGTGTGCTGAGTCAACACCTGTCCTTTTTGAGGACGTTTCTGACTCGATTGAGACTGCGGACGAGACTGTTGACCCCGTTTTACAGAATCACCAGCCACTGTCGAGTTTTTCTTACGAGCAGACTTATACTCACCTTCAGCCGTGCCTTGTGGCTGATAGGTTGGAATCAGATGCTGTTTCGAATTACCAATTAAATCCGAACGCCCCATTTCTTTCAGTGCTTCACGTAATAAAGGCCAGTTATTTGGATCATGGTAACGCAAGAAAGCTTTATGCAAACGACGACGTTTTTCACCTTTCACGATATCGACATTTTCGGTATAACGCGCCACTTTAGACAATGGATTCTTGCCTGAATAATACATAGTAGTTGCAGTTGCCATTGGCGATGGATAGAAGGTTTGTACCTGATCAGCACGGAAACCATTCTTTTTCAGCCAAATCGCCAAGTTCATCATGTCATAATCCGTTGTACCCGGATGCGCAGCGATGAAGTAAGGAATTAAATATTGTTCCTTCCCTGCTTCCTTACTAAAACGCTCAAACATTTGTTTGAAGCGGTCATAAGTTCCGATCCCTGGTTTCATCATCTTGGATAATGGACCATGTTCGGTATGCTCTGGCGCAATTTTCAGATAGCCACCAACATGATGCTGTACCAACTCTTTAACATATTCAGGATTTAACACAGCGAGATCATAACGAAGACCTGAACCGATTAAAATCTTCTTCACGCCTTTGATTTCACGTGCTTTACGATAAAGCTGAACCAATGGCGCATGATCAGTGTGTAAGTTTTGACAAACACCTGGATAAACACAAGACGGTTTACGACAGTTCTTCTCGATTTCAGGGTCATTACAGTGCAAACGATACATGTTTGCCGTTGGACCACCTAAGTCTGAGATAATGCCTGTAAATTGAGGTGCAGTATCACGGATCTTTTCAATTTCACGCAGAATGGATTCTTCAGAACGGTTTTGAATAATACGACCTTCATGTTCAGTAATCGAACAGAACGTACAACCACCAAAACAACCACGCATGATATTCACAGAGAATTTGATCATATCAAATGCAGGGAAACGCGCATTACCATAAGCTGGATGCGGTAAACGTGCATAAGGTAAATCAAAGACATAATCCATTTCTTCCGTTGTTAACGGAATTGGTGGTGGATTAATCCAAACATCACGTTCACCATGGCGTTGTACCAATGCGCGAGCATTTCCTGGATTGGTTTCCAGATGCAAAATACGGTTGGCGTGCGCATACAGCACTTGATCATTGGCGACTTCCTCAAAAGAAGGCAAACGAATCACAGCGAGTTCACGTGGCGGTAACTTATGTTTAATCGCTTTGGATGGCGCAGGTTTTAACTGTACGATCTGCGTATCTGGATCAAGTTGATCCCCTTCACGAACGATTGGATTGGTCACAATTTCTTTTTGGAAATTTTGATATTGTGCGAGTGAGTTGCCTTTTTCTTTTTCAACTTCACAGCCATCAATATCTTCAGTCATGACATATGGATTGATAATTGGGTCTACACGACCAATCGTATCCACATCATTACTTGCAATTTCAACAAATTGTGCTTTTGATGCTTTATTGTGTTTATTAATAATAAATGCAGTACCACGAACATCAGTGATGTCATGAACTTTCTCACCTTTAGCTAAACGATGCATCACTTCAATGATTGCACGCTCACCATTTCCGTACATCAATAAATCGGCTTTAGAATCCATCAAGATTGAGCGGCGAACTTTGTCTGACCAATAATCATAATGAGCAATACGACGTAGGCTACCTTCAATCCCACCGAGCAATACTGGCACATCAGGAAAAGCCTCACGACAACGCTGACAATACACCGTGGCAGCACGATCTGGACGTTTATTCGGTTCATTATTTGGCGAATAAGCATCATCTGAACGGATTTTACGATCTGCCGTATAACGGTTAATCATCGAATCCATATTGCCCGCAGTTACGCCCCACGCAATGGTTGGTTTACCTAAAACACGGAAACTTTCAACATTGGTCCAATCTGGTTGAGCAATAATACCAACACGGAAGCCTTGTGCTTCGAGCACACGCCCAATCACACCCGATACAAAAGATGGATGATCAATATAAGCGTCACCACAAACTAAAATAAAGTCACACGCATCCCAACCGAGTAGATCCATTTCTTCTCGTGACATCGGCAAAAATGGTGCGGGTTCAAAACACGACGCCCAATATTTGTCGTAATCAAACAGCGCTTTAGGCGCAGTCTGCTTGGTATAGGCAGTAGACATAGCTTGCGAATCTCGGCTAGCAGATGAAGGAGAGACATCTAAAGATGAAAGCCGATCATTTTAACATGAATTCAATTCATTTTCCCTGTTTATAAAGCATTCAAGAACAAGGAGATAACAAATTATTTGTACAAAGTTTATTCAGATTTAATAATTTAGGCTGAACGTTGTAATTTACCAAGATATAAAGCGGATACTAACCCAATCACCAAAACCACACTCACACTCAAATTAATTCCAATCCAGCCAAACTGCTCCCAAACCAATCCACCGAAGCTGCCGAGCAAACTTGAACCAATGTAATAGCAGAATAAATACAGCGAGGATGCCACTGCACGATATTGAACTGCTTGTACTGAAACCCAACTACTTGCGGTCGAATGCGCTGCAAAAAATGAAAAAGCGAAGATAATCAAACCGATCAAAATTGACCATAATGATGGAATGAGTGTAAACCACAAGCCAATCATCATCGTCATTAACATCATCGGCAGAACCTTATCACGCCCATATTTAAAGCCCCATTGTGCTGCTTTAGGCGAACTATAAATGCCTGCTAGATAAGCAATCGAAATCACACCAATCCATGCTTGTGATAAGTGAAATGGTGCTTCTAATAAATGATAGCTAATATAGTTAAATACTGTCACTAAACAGCCCATTAAGATAAAACCTTGGGCAAATAAAATCCTTAATTTTGAATCTTTTAAGTTCTGTTCAAATGCATCCTTAAAACGAGAAAATCGAAAGGGATACGGTTTAAAGTGCTGCGATTTGGGTAATAAAAAATAAAATAAACAAGCGATAATCAGGTTTAGAAAACCAATAATATAAGTAGCAGATTGCCAAGAAATAAAATCAACTAAAACCCCCGCGATTAAACGCCCTCCCATTCCTCCAATTGCCGTACCTGAAATATACAGCCCCATGGCAAAACCGATATCTTTTTGTGCGATCTCCTCCCCGATATAAGTCATTGCAACCGCTGCGACACCACTCACAGCTAAGCCAATAAAAATACGAGTAGTCAGAAAAATTTCCCAAATCGGAAATGAAGCACTAATCAGCAATAATACGGAAACAAAAAATAAGGCAAACACCATAATCCTTTTGCGTCCATAACGATCAGATATGAATCCTGTGAACAACAAACCAATCGCGAGTGCAATGGTTGAAAAAGATAGAGGGAAACTACTGTGGGTCGGTGTGACCTGAAAGAATTTAGCAAAGATCGGCATCATCGGCTGTACACAATACAGGGATGAAAAGGAAGCAAAACCAGCAAAGAACAAAGACCATAAAATCGCAGTAAACGATTTTGAACCATATTCAATATGGGTTGGGCGCGTAACTGATTCAGACATGAGGACTCCTTCTGCCTGATCAGTATACGCTTTCAACCGAAATGAGGAATGACCATTTCGGCTAATTTTACCCGACGTTTAAAATAATGCTTTCGGCAAACGAATCTGGATAATTTCGTTGTCGTCCGCAAGTTTGGCATTACGTCCCGAAGAACCTGGGAAATTATTGTCATTCAATACAGTTAATGTCGTTCCATTTTCAATAATTACATCTTCAATCGTTTCAAATGGGAAAGCAAAGACCTGACCTGTTCCAATATCCCCTTCACGCGCTGTGCCATAGAGTAAATTTGGATTGGCAATTTTGATTAAATCCACCAAATCTTCACGTACTACCATTTGTTTAGGTTCGGTCAAAGTGATCCGTATCAGCTTTTTATACCCACCTAAATTATTTTGGCTCGCATCACGTTCGATGATGATGCCATCTTTATCACTAAATAATTGGAAATCACCGATATTGGTTGCCTTGCTATTTAAAGCGAACCAATAATATTGTCCCGTATAGCTTTCCTTCTGAATATCAAATTGAGAAATCAGAAGTTGACCTGTTGCATCATTCAGCAATGGCTTTTCCAGTAAAGGATATAAATATTTGCCATCTAGAGAAATCGCCATTCCCTCAAAGCCGCCACTGCGCTGTACCAAAGGCTCAACAAAATTGATGTTGGCTTTGTTGAATTGGTTTTGAGGAGAACGTAGTTCTTGGGCTGGATCTAAAGGATTAGGCAATCCAATAGGTGCATCCAATAAAATTCCTTCTGCTGAGAAATGTAATAAGTAAGGGCCAAACTCATCACCGATCCAATAGCTGCCATCTGCTGCACGTTGCATCGACTCAGGATCAAAATCGGCACCTGTTAATAAACGTTCTGAAGTATTTCCATTCACAATTTCAAAAGGAATACGTTTATTTGGATCACGTAATTGAATAAAGCTTTGGACTGAAACTTGCCCTGTGCCTTTATTTTTTGTTCTGAAATCGGCTTTGATTTTATAAATACGCAATAAATAATCCGCTGAATTGTCTTGCGTACCAAAACCATTATCAGACATCGCCATATAACTACCGTCTTCATTTTTCAAAGCAGCCGAGAAACCTTGTACAGGTTGTCCTTTAAATGGTGGGTAAATACCATTAGCGCCACTGACAGCGTTGCCTGAATCAGGTCCAATCGCATAGGTTTCTACAGGCAGCTTAGCAAAAGAGATCAAGGTCGGCTCAGTCACTTGATCTACCGATGTTTTTTGATCTTGATCATCATTACATGCCGTTAAAGCCAAAGCACTACAGCACAATAAAGCCAATAAAGTTTTCTTGTTCATGGTTTTATACATTTGGTAAAAATTAAGAAAAATTAGAACAAGTTTTTATGAAACTTTGACTTCAATAAAATGACATCTTTATGGCGACGCAATCCGATGCTTTCTCCTTAAAACTCTGTTTTGTTTTAGAGTTTTGTGGGCTGATATTCACCTGCAATCGCAGCTTTTAAAAAATTCTGAAAAGTCGGACATTGCATATGATTTTCTGCGGGACATACCGCAGCATGTCTCAATCCTTCGCTAATGAAATGTAAACGTCGTGTCATTTGTTCTAATTGTTCTGCCTTATCATTCAGCATTTTCCGATCCAACTCAGGCTTTCCATCCTGACCAAACATGCTTGCAATTTCATCCAATGAAAAGCCTGCTGCTCGACCTAATGCAATGAGAGCCAGTTGATCCAAAACTTGTTTACTGTACTGACGACGTAAGCCATGACGACCAATCGATTTGATTAACCCTTTCTCTTCATAAAAGCGCAATGTCGATGTCGTGAGCTTTGCTTTTTTTGCGACTTCACCAATATCCATAAATCCCCCTTGACTTCAAGTTAACTTGAACTTGCACAATCAATTTATCAGATTTTATTGGTAAAGGCTCTAGGTGATGAAATGAATGTGTTGGAACGATTGATTTACATTTTTGGACTTGGTATTGGTGCAACCATCATCATGGATATTTGGTTGTTGATATTAAAAAGATTCAATATCCCAACGTTAAATTTTGCTTTACTTGGGCGTTGGGTTGGCTGGATTTTGCGTGGAAAAATCCAGCATCAATCCATTGCTCAAAGTCCAGAAATTCGACATGAATATCTACTTGGCTGGATTGCTCATTACAGTGTGGGTGTCATTTTTTCTTTCAGCTTTATTTTAATGGTAGGCCAAAATTGGTTGGCTCAACCTCAATTTCCTTCTGCACTTTCCTTTGGTGTGATCACTGTTTTGATCCCTTTCCTGATCATGCAACCCGCGATGGGTTTAGGTATCGCTGCCTCAAAAACACCTCAGCCTTTTATTAACCGCATCAAAAGTTTGATCAATCACAGTATTTTTGGGTGTGGTTTATTTCTCACCGCTGCATTGCTTAATTTTTTCTAATCGAGGACGACTCCATGAAATCTATCGCAATTATCTATCATAGCCGCCAAGGTCATACACAATTTATTGCAGAGCAAATTCAAATAGGTGCTGCACAAGTAGAGAATATTCAAATTGATTTGTTTACAGCAGAATCATTGATGGCTCATCCAGACCTCATCACCCAATATGATGGACTCATTTGGGGTAGTCCAACTTATTTAGGGGGTGTTTCAGGCACCTTCAAACAACTGATGGATCTCACAGGACCATTATGGAAAAAGCAAAGCCTAAAAGGAAAACTCGCGGCAGGATTTACGGTTTCATCACTTCCTGCTGGAGATAAACAGTCGACACTCATTTCACTTTTCACCTTTTGTATGCAACACGGTATGATATGGATTGGTAATCCTGTTCTACCTGAACAACATCAAGGTATACCTCATACTCAGGCACTCAATCGTCTTGGTTCTTGGTCAGGTTTAATGGCACAAGCTGAACATCAAAGTGCAGCCAATGCGTTTGATTTTGGTGATATTAAAACCGCCCAATTATTCGGGCAAAATTTTGCATTAAATTTAAATGCAATTCAGAGGTGATTACGTGAAGGCAGCAAGTCTTTTATTTCCATTCATATTATCTTGCATGATGTCATTTCTCATCTCAGGAATTACTACCTTTAAAGCGGTAGGTTTAATTGATAACTTCTTTTCAATGTGGATGTCAGCTTGGATTGTGGCGTGGATGTTTGCATTTCCAAGTGTATTAGTCTGTGCACCAATTGCTCAAAAGCTAGTAGCATGGATAATAAAGACAGCCAATTTGAAGCATTGAGATATTCAACTATGTAAGCCACAGCCTACACGAAATCAGGTGATTAACGCATATACAACATGCCAATACTTACCTAGAATGCAAGACATAGAGACAGGATGTCTCATTTAAAATAACAAAAAGCACAGGACGTGGTCATCGACAGGAGTTGGTGATAGCACCAAATACGAAGAAGCCTCGACAGGAAGTCGAGGCTTCTTTTTTTCTAAATTAAGTCAAGCCTAAAATATAAAAACCAACGATTTTGCCTATGAACCATCATTGACCCGAACTAGGCCTCTTTTTACTATCCGCGTGCTTTTATAGAATGGACACACTTTTTTCACGATGATAACGCGATACAGATTTTCTTTTACTCAGTTTCAAAACAAATGTCTTAAACTCAGCTTTATAGTTATTAGTGCCTACTTCATCGTTGCATGTACAACAACAAAATCACCAACAATCAACCATTCACAACAATTTTCACAAGGCATTCAAACGGCTTTTTCTGTTCATCCAACGACTGCAAATCGTGTCGCACCGATGATTCTGCAAAGCGCTGAATCTTATAATATTTCTCCACATTTACTTGCTGCACTGATTCGACAAGAATCTAGCTATATCGCCAATGCCAGATCATCAGCAGATGCTGTGGGATTGACCCAAGTACGTCCCAAGTTTTGGCAACAGACCTGTTCTGGAAATCTTTATGATGAACAGATTAATATTAATTGTGGCGCATACATTCTTGCAAAATACTATCAAGCGACTGGTGATTGGTTCAAAGCACTTGGTTATTACAATGTCGGGCCAACTGGTTATAAAAGAAGCCTCTACATGCGCAATCAAGCACATCGCTACGCCAACTCAGTAAAACGCCATGAGCAAGCTTTAAAAGAAGCATTATGATTACATCATGTACGCATATACGTACATCAGTTTCGGTGATTAGCGAATATACGACTAAAGTATAAAGCTCTATCATAAGAATCATAAAGAGACAGGAAGTCTCATTCAGAACAACAAGAAGCACAGGACGTGGTCGTTGACAGGAGTTAACGGCAAGAAACCAAATATGAAAAAGCCTCGACAGGATGTCGGGGCTTTTTTTATGTCCAAACAATGCTCTTCACATGATCGCAAAATAACTATTATTGACTCATTTGCATGGTGTTAATACCATCAATTCATCTTTGTACTATTGGTTTATTATTTTGCAATTCTTATTCAATCATACTGATCAATACAGTCGTATCAATAAATTTAATAGAATGATTTTAAAAATTAGTTTGAGCATGATAGCGATCAGTATGACAGCATGCAGTAGTTTAAGCGGATCATTTGCAAACCGATCTAATCAATTGTCTTCAGGTTTGCAAAATGCTTATTCTGTTGCTCCAAATACTGCCAATCGTTTATCTCCTATGATTGTGCAAAGTGCTGAACGTTATGATGTTTCACCGACTTTACTTGCTGCACTAATTCGCCAAGAATCAAATTTTAATAGCTCAGCGCGCTCTCCTACAGGTGCCATTGGTCTAACTCAAATTATTTCTAGTTATTGGAGTACGTCTTGCCCTGGCAATTTGTATGATGAAAATACCAATATCAACTGTGGTGCTTATATTCTTTCCAGCTATTACAAATCTGCTGGAAGTTGGTCTACAGCTGTAGCGTATTACAATGTTGGACCGACAGGCTATGAACGTAGTTTTTGGACTCGCCATAAAGCGAAGAAATATGCACGCTCAGTTAAGCGCCATGAAAAGACCTTAAAAAAAGCCTTATAATAGAAGTAATAAAAAACCATGCGCTTAGGCATGGTTTTTACTCACTCAACAATGCAATCAAGCTTCGTCAAATAAACCTTCAAATAAAACAGAAGATAAATAACGCTCACCACTATCAGGCAAGATCACCACAATGGTTTTACCTGTATTTTCAGGACGTTCTGCAATTTGAGCTGCTGCTGCTAAAGCTGCACCGCTTGAGATACCAACCAAAATGCCTTCTTGAGTTGCACACTTTCTTGCCCACTCAATCGCATCAGCACTATTCACTGGTACAACCTCATCCACCAAATCCAAATCTAAGTTCTTAGGAATGAAGTTCGCTCCAATGCCTTGAATCTTATGCGGTGCGGGTGAAATGCTTTCACCATTTTTAGTTTGAGTAATGATTGGAGATTCAGCAGGTTCAACTGCGACAGAATAAATTGGCTTATTCTGAACTTGCTCAAAATAACGAGAAATGCCTGTAATTGTCCCGCCCGTGCCAACACCTGCAACTAGAATATCAACTTGTCCATTGGTTGCCTGCCAGATTTCTGGACCTGTAGTGTCAACATGAATCTGTGGATTGGCTGGATTTTCAAATTGTTGTGGTAGAAAATAAAGCTCTGGATTTTCCGTTGCTAAACGAACCGCTTCATCTACTGCACCTTTCATACCTTTAGCAGGTTCAGTTAAAACAAGATTCGCACCTAAAGCTTTTAATACTTTTCTGCGTTCTAAACTCATACTGGCTGGCATCGTCAAAGTGATTGGATAACCTTTTGCCGCTGCAACGAATGCTAATGCAATTCCTGTATTGCCACTGGTTGGTTCAACAATATGCATACCCGCTTTCAACACACCACGCTTTTCCGCATCCGCAATCAAAGCTGCACCAATACGGCACTTCACTGAGAATGCAGGATTACGACTTTCAACTTTTGCCAATACTGTTGCGCCAGTTTTAATCAGACGATTGATACGAACCAATGGTGTATTACCAATCGCTTCAGCATTGTTTGAATATACTGCGATCCCTAAGTTTGCAGGCACTGGAAATTGTTGATCGGTCGACATGTTATTTCCTTATTAGATTTGGAATGATTCTCAATCATTATAGGCTTGTCAGCTGAGTAGGAAAGTAGAAAACGTAGGATTTATGAAAAGCTCTCCCCATATTTATAGCTTTATTCACTGATTATGCGCCCGTAAACCATGAGAACAATACATACTCATCGGACGTTTCATAAAATATTTCTACCTCATTCCACTCTGCTGTTAATTCTAATGCTAATTTTAGATCTGAAGAAATAGGCAAAATAAAACTTTCAATTGAAAGAACCTTGCCACCATTATGATAAATTCCCCAACGATCAAAATATTTTAGATTTTTTGCATTCTGACTTTCCTTTATTAATTTTTGAATAGAATACATTATCCATTGTGTTTGTTCTTGGACTTCTAATTCAGTCAATTTTTTAAAATTAGCTTTCTCTAATATAGGTAACAACCAAATATCAAAAATATTTTTTAAATCTGTTGTAGTTGTTTCAAGAATATCCCATTCTTCATAAAAATGAAGTTCATGAATAACCAGTGTTATAAATGCTTCTAATGAATTCAAACCTTGTGATTTTTTACAAATAAAATAGACAGCATCACACATCCCTTCATCGAAAGTCCTATATTCAATTCGATCAATGTGTACGCGAGTAGAATTAGATAGTATATTTTCTAGTTGTTTAAGATTTGATTTAATTTTTTCTAATGAGATTTCATCCATAACATCTTCTTAATCAATCACAATTATATAATTAAAATAAATATCAAATAAAAAACACCCCTAACCGTTAGGTTAGGGGTGTTTAGATTTAAAAGCTGGCGATGACTTACTCTCACATGGCAAACGCCACACTACCATCAGCGCGAAGAGGTTTCACTTCTGAGTTCGGGAAGGGATCAGGTGGTTCACTCTTGCTATTGTCGCCAGCAAACTGTTGTGGTGTTTTCGGGTCTTATTCACATTAATTAATAATGTTTGCCTTACTTACGATCCAAAGAGTTATTAACGGATTAGATTATTGGGTCTGTATTGTAACTAGTTTGTACACTAAATCAAGTTGTGTATTGAATTTATCTTGAATACAACAACTGTTTGGGTGTTGTATAGTCAAGCCTCACGAGCAATTAGTATTGGTCAGCTTCACACGTCACCGTGCTTCCACACCCAACCTATCAACGTCCTAGTCTCGAACGGCTCTTTAGAGGAATAAATTCCTAGGGAAATCTTATCTTGAGGTAGGCTTCCCGCTTAGATGCTTTCAGCGGTTATCCCTTCCGAACATAGCTACCCGGCGATGCCACTGGCGTGACAACCGGTACACCAGAGGTTCGTCCACTCTGGTCCTCTCGTACTAGGAGCAGATCCTCTCAAATTTCCAGCGCCCACGGTAGATAGGGACCGAACTGTCTCACGACGTTCTAAACCCAGCTCGCGTACCTCTTTAAATGGCGAACAGCCATACCCTTGGGACCTGCTTCAGCCCCAGGATGAGATGAGCCGACATCGAGGTGCCAAACACCGCCGTCGATATGAACTCTTGGGCGGTATCAGCCTGTTATCCCCAGAGTACCTTTTATCCGTTGAGCGATGGCCCTTCCATACAGAACCACCGGATCACTAAGACCTACTTTCGTACCTGCTCGACTTGTGGGTCTCGCAGTTAAGCGCGCTTTTGCCTTTATACTCTACGCGTGATTTCCGACCACGCTGAGCGCACCTTCGTACTCCTCCGTTACTCTTTAGGAGGAGACCGCCCCAGTCAAACTACCCACCAGACATGGTCCTCGTCCCGGATTACGGGACAGAGTTAGAACCTCAACATTACCAGGGTGGTATTTCAAGGACGGCTCCATTGGAACTAGCGTTCCAACTTCAAAGCCTCCCACCTATCCTACACAAGTAAGGTCAAAGTTCAATGTCAAGCTGCAGTAAAGGTTCACGGGGTCTTTCCGTCTAGCCGCGGGTACACTGCATCTTCACAGCGATTTCGATTTCACTGAGCCTCTGCTGGAGACAGCGCCGCCATCATTATGCCATTCGTGCAGGTCGGAACTTACCCGACAAGGAATTTCGCTACCTTAGGACCGTTATAGTTACGGCCGCCGTTTACTGGGGCTTCGATCAAGAGCTTCGCTTACGCTAACCCCATCAATTAACCTTCCAGCACCGGGCAGGCATCACACCCTATACGTCCACTTTCGTGTTTGCAGAGTGCTATGTTTTTAATAAACAGTTGCAGCGGCCTGGTTTCTGCGGCTGCCAACCGCTCAGGGAGCAAGTCCCATCACCGTCAGCAGCGTACCTTCTCCCGAAGTTACGGTACCATTTTGCCTAGTTCCTTCAGCAGAGTTCTCTCAAGCGCTTTGGTCTACTCGACCTGACCACCTGTGTCGGTTTCGGGTACGATTCCTGTGTAACTGAAGCTTAGAGACTTTTCCTGGAAGCATGGTATCAGCCACTTCACTGTACAAGTACAGCTTGCTATCGACTCTCAGCATAGAGCACCCCGGATTTGCCTAAGATGCATGCCTACGGTCTTCCACCTGGACAACCAACGCCAGGCTGACTTAACCTTCTCCGTCCTCTCATCGCATTACACAGAAGTATTGGAATATTAACCAATTTCCCATCGACTACGCCTCTCGGCCTCGCCTTAGGGGTCGACTCACCCAGCCCCGATTAACGTTGGACTGGAACCCTTGGTCTTTCAGCGAACGGGTTTTTCACCCGTTTTGTCGTTACTCACGTCAGCATTCGCACTTCTGATACCTCCAGCATACTTCTCAATACACCTTCATCGGCTTACAGAACGCTCCCCTACCACTTGACTAATGTCAAATCCGCAGCTTCGGCACATAGTTTTAGCCCCGTTACATCTTCCGCGCAGGCCGACTCGACTAGTGAGCTATTACGCTTTCTTTAAAGGGTGGCTGCTTCTAAGCCAACCTCCTAGCTGTCTATGCCTTCCCACATCGTTTCCCACTTAACTATGATTTTGGGGCCTTAGCTGGCGGTCTGGATTGTTTTCCTCTTGACTACGGACGTTAGCACCCGCAGTCTGTCTCCCGGATAGTACTCATTGGTATTCGGAGTTTGCATCGGTTTGGTAAGTCGGGATGACCCCCTAGCCGAAACAGTGCTCTACCCCCAATGGTATTCGTCCGAGGCGCTACCTAAATAGCTTTCGGGGAGAACCAGCTATCACCAGGCTTGATTAGCCTTTCACCCCTATCCACAAGTCATCCCCTGGCTTTTCAACGACAGTGGGTTCGGTCCTCCAGTTAGTGTTACCCAACCTTCAACCTGCTCATGGATAGATCGCCTGGTTTCGGGTCTATACCCAGCAACTAAACGCCCTATTAAGACTCGATTTCTCTACGGCTCCCCTATTCGGTTAACCTCGCTACTGAATATAAGTCGCTGACCCATTATACAAAAGGTACGCAGTCACCGAACAAGTCGGCTCCCACTGCTTGTATGCATGCGGTTTCAGGATCTATTTCACTCCCCTCACAGGGGTTCTTTTCGCCTTTCCCTCACGGTACTGGTTCACTATCGGTCAGTCAGGAGTATTTAGCCTTGGAGGATGGTCCCCCATATTCAGACAAGGTTTCACGTGCCTCGCCCTACTCGTCATCATTATGTGTGCCCTTTCGTGTACGGGAATATCACCCTCTACGTTCGCACTTCCCAGAGCGTTCCACTAAAACACACATAACTTAATGGGCTGCTCCCCGTTCGCTCGCCGCTACTAAGGGAATCTCAATTGATTTCTTTTCCTAAGGGTACTGAGATGTTTCACTTCCCCTCGTTCGCTTCATAAACCTATGTATTCAGTTTATGATACCCGCCTTATAGCGGGTGGGTTCCCCCATTCAGAAATCTCCGGATCAAAGGATATTTGCCGCCTCCCCGGAGCTTTTCGCAGGCTATCACGTCTTTCATCGCCTCTGACTGCCAAGGCATCCACCACATGCACTTAATTACTTGACTATACAACCCCAAACAGTCGTTAACACATACAAGTGAGTGTTATCGTTGCAAACTTAATTGCTACTGGTTTGTTGTCTGTGAATTTAATCACCATACAGCTTCAATCTAAATTCATATACCAAAACGCTTGATTCAGTGTTTTTGCTAGTTCTCAATATGTTTAAATCAATCGAATTACTTCGATCAACTTAAATTCTTGAGTGAACAATTTATTTCAGACTCAATTTTCTAATCTGTTAATGATTAACTACCACCTCGTCGGTGCGTAGTAAACTGTGATAAATCACAGAGATTAATAAACCAAGATCAATTACTTAATCTTTTTATTCATTAAACTCTATAATCTATTTAGCTCAGAATTAAATATTTCATTTAATTCATGGTGGAGACTAGGAGAGTCGAACTCCTGACCTCCTGCGTGCAAAGCAGGCGCTCTACCAACTAAGCTAAGTCCCCAGCTTTAATCATAATGAACGACATATCTTTTCATCTAGCAGCTTGTGATTATTCATCACTTCGTCAGTAGTGGTGGGTCTGACAAGACTTGAACTTGTGACCCCACGCTTATCAAGCGTGTGCTCTAACCAACTGAGCTACAGACCCTCAGATACATCTTCGAAGAACAACTTGTTGTGGATTCTTACCGGTCACCAATCTTTCGTTAAGGAGGTGATCCAGCCGCAGGTTCCCCTACGGCTACCTTGTTACGACTTCACCCCAGTCATCGGCCACACCGTGGTAAGCGTCCTCCTTGCGGTTAGACTACCTACTTCTGGTGCAACAAACTCCCATGGTGTGACGGGCGGTGTGTACAAGGCCCGGGAACGTATTCACCGCGGCATTCTGATCCGCGATTACTAGCGATTCCGACTTCATGGAGTCGAGTTGCAGACTCCAATCCGGACTACGATCGGCTTTTTGAGATTAGCATCACATCGCTGTGTAGCAACCCTTTGTACCGACCATTGTAGCACGTGTGTAGCCCTGGCCGTAAGGGCCATGATGACTTGACGTCGTCCCCGCCTTCCTCCAGTTTGTCACTGGCAGTATCCTTAAAGTTCCCATCCGAAATGCTGGCAAGTAAGGAAAAGGGTTGCGCTCGTTGCGGGACTTAACCCAACATCTCACGACACGAGCTGACGACAGCCATGCAGCACCTGTATCTAGATTCCCGAAGGCACCAATCCATCTCTGGAAAGTTTCTAGTATGTCAAGGCCAGGTAAGGTTCTTCGCGTTGCATCGAATTAAACCACATGCTCCACCGCTTGTGCGGGCCCCCGTCAATTCATTTGAGTTTTAGTCTTGCGACCGTACTCCCCAGGCGGTCTACTTATCGCGTTAGCTGCGCCACTAAAGCCTCAAAGGCCCCAACGGCTAGTAGACATCGTTTACGGCATGGACTACCAGGGTATCTAATCCTGTTTGCTCCCCATGCTTTCGTACCTCAGCGTCAGTATTAGGCCAGATGGCTGCCTTCGCCATCGGTATTCCTCCAGATCTCTACGCATTTCACCGCTACACCTGGAATTCTACCATCCTCTCCCATACTCTAGCTTCCCAGTATCGAATGCAATTCCCAAGTTAAGCTCGGGGATTTCACATCCGACTTAAAAAGCCGCCTACGCACGCTTTACGCCCAGTAAATCCGATTAACGCTCGCACCCTCTGTATTACCGCGGCTGCTGGCACAGAGTTAGCCGGTGCTTATTCTGCGAGTAACGTCCACTATCCAAGAGTATTAGTCTCAGTAGCCTCCTCCTCGCTTAAAGTGCTTTACAACCATAAGGCCTTCTTCACACACGCGGCATGGCTGGATCAGGGTTCCCCCCATTGTCCAATATTCCCCACTGCTGCCTCCCGTAGGAGTCTGGGCCGTGTCTCAGTCCCAGTGTGGCGGATCATCCTCTCAGACCCGCTACAGATCGTCGCCTTGGTAGGCCTTTACCCCACCAACTAGCTAATCCGACTTAGGCTCATCTATTAGCGCAAGGTCCGAAGATCCCCTGCTTTCTCCCGTAGGACGTATGCGGTATTAGCATTCCTTTCGGAATGTTGTCCCCCACTAATAGGCAGATTCCTAAGCATTACTCACCCGTCCGCCGCTAAGATAAGGTGCAAGCACCTCATCTCCGCTCGACTTGCATGTGTTAAGCCTGCCGCCAGCGTTCAATCTGAGCCATGATCAAACTCTTCAGTTAAAATCATTTTGCACCTTAGTTAAGACAAGGTGCTAATTCTGGCTCATCAATTTTCTGACTAAAAATTCGCTCAAATAAACTTCGAGAAATTTCTACCATTCAATCAATGAAAATTATTTCGATCGATCAACCAGTAAAAATCCACACAAGTTGTTCTTCTATTCTCTTAATGATCTTCTCGATGATTCGTCATCATCAAGCTAGGTCGGCTATATTACTCTAAATTTCTTTAAAGTCAACAGGTAATTTAGATATTTTTAAAACTTATCAAACAACTCAAGAATCTAACCACTTTAGCCAAATCCTTGTTTCTCAACAAGTTTTTATCCGCATCACCGCCGATGGATGTGCATTCTACAGCATTTCAGGTCGCTTGCAAGCGATTTTAAAAATTTAATGATTTGGTTGTTTTATTTTTAAACTTTAACTTATCTAATTTACTGATTTATATAATTTAAAAATTATTAATTATAAGAAAAAAACGAATTCCACAAACCCAAGTCACTGTAATTTAATAATTTTATTAAAAATTTGTTTTAATTATCTACAGAAAACTAGCTCTATTTTTATATTTAGCCTGTATTTTAGACAACATCCTGAGTTAGAAAATATTTCTTAAAGTTCAATAATGCTCAAATTTAATTCATTCAAAATAAAATAACGGCTTCAATTACTTTGAAGCCGTTATTTTAATCTCTCAGAAAATTATTTTTGAGGGTTAGGAAGTTGTCGTTCGTACAATATTTAAGAAATAAAGATGTCGTTCATACTGATCAATAATGTCCTGAATTAAATCTTCTTGCGTCCAATCCATTACATCATAGTTTTGACCACCCTCTCGTAAAAACACTTCGGCTTGGAAATATGAAGAATCGTCGATCTCAGATCGACCGAGCATAAAACTCGGTGGAAGCGTTACATGTGATACGACTTTATAAATAAAGTTAATTTCATGCTGATGGTCAACATGTAGCTGCAAACCCTGTTCAGTCTCTCGAATGTCAACTTCTAAATGTCGACGTTTGAATTCTCGTTGAATGCTTTCAAAGGCTTTGCGAACATCATTTGCAATATAATTTTTCACCTCTTGTTCTGTATGTGGATAATGCATAATCAATCCTAAACGTTGCTGCCAACTTCGTGGGTTGTTGATTGCGCGTGGTGTGATACGTGCCTCTTGGATAGCTCGAGTTTTGGTTACATCCAAATTCAATGCTTTTAAAAGCCCCCAACTCATCAACAACATCACAATCGTAAAAGGCAATGCACTCATAATAATGGATGACTGTAATGCGGCTAGTCCACCGACGAGTAAAAGCGTAATCGCTAATAACGCCATCAAGACAGTCCAAAACAAACGTTGCCAAGTCGGTGAATTTTCGGTTTTTGAGGTGAGATAATCCGTCACCAATGCACCCGAATCAGCTGAGGTAACGAAAAAAAGTATCACTAAAAGCGTGGCAACAGAACTTAAAACTCCTGAGAATGGAAGATGATTTAAAAATTCGAATAATGCGACCGAAGAGTCTAACTGTACCGCCTGAATTAAATTGGTATTGCTTTCTTGCATGATGCTAAAAAGTGCCGCATTTCCTAAAAAGCCCATCCAAATAATAGTAAAGCCTGTAGGAATCAGTAATACACCAACAATAAACTCACGAATTGTTCGTCCTCTTGATACTCGTGCGATAAACATTCCCACGAATGGAGACCATGAAATCCACCATGCCCAATAAAGAATTGTCCATCCTCCAATCCAACCATTGGGTTGATAGGCATAAAGATTAAAAGTCATCGCAAATAAATTTGAGATGTAAGAACCTGTATTTTGAATCGTGGTCTGTAACAGATAGATACTCGGCCCTGCAATAAATACAAAAGCAAGAAGGGTTAAAGCGAGAATTAGATTTAATTCAGAAAGGCGTTTCACTCCTTTATCGAGTCCTAGAAAAACAGATAAAGATGCCAAAATACTGACAAATATAATAAGTCCAACTTGGATATTTGTACTTTGCTCTATCCCAAATAAATAATGCAAACCTGAATTAATTTGCGTTACCCCAAAACCCAATGAAGTCGCGACACCAAATACAGTTCCAATCGTTGCAAAAGTATCAATACTATCGCCCAAAGGGCCATAAATCCGTTCACCGATAATAGGATAAAGTGCTGAACGTGTTTTTAAAGGCAAATTATGTCGATACGCAAAATACGCTAGAGCTAAACCCACCAAGGCATAAATTGCCCATGCATGTAGTCCCCAATGAAAAAAGGTAATTCTTAATGCTTGTTGAGCTGAGGCGACACTTTCAGGATCACCACTCGGTGGACTGACATAGTGCATGACAGGTTCAGCCACACCAAAAAACATCAAACCAATCCCCATGCCTGCCGTAAATAGCATGGCAAACCACGAACCATTTTTATATTCAGGCTGGCTGTGATCAGGTCCGAGTTTGATTTTCCCACTGTCCGAACAGGCGATGTAAATCAGTAGAATAAGGAAAACGGCGACTGATAATACATAAAACCAACTAAACGAATCAGTGATCCACTGTTTCAGTTGTTGAGTTAAAAACTCAAACGAGCTTGGGGCAATTATCACAATTGCTAAGAAAATTGCGATAATAATGACTGTGCTAAAAAACACATTTGGATTCACATTCGCAAACTGCGAAGGAGTCTTGGAAGACATAATTCACCCATATTATTTTAATGATCATGACAGACCTATAGGTCAAATAAGACATTCACTTAATGTGAACAAAAGCGAGTTCAAAACAAGAAAAACTCAAACAAAAGTATATAAAACGTGAAAAATAACGCAGTTGTAATGCTGTAACAGGATTAAAGATTAATCTTGTGAATTTTTCGGTGCATGAGGAATATATTGCAGCGCAATTAATCTCGAAACAATCACTGCAAAATACATCACACCACCAAACATCTGTAGCATGGTTAATACTCTAGCGGCTGGACTGAGTGGCATAAGATCAGATAATCCTGTGGCTGATTGCAAACTAAAACTCAAAAAGAGTAGGTCTAGCCAACGTTGTAAGGCTTCAGGATGGTTTGGATTTTGAAAACTATTCGGCAAAATAATCTGACAAATACTATATAAAAAAGCGAATGCCCAAGCGATCAAAGTAAATACGGCACCAGCCGCAAATAATTCGTCTTTTGTGAGATAACGATCTGAAAACATATATCTTAGTAAACCATACGCTGCATAAAAATAGGCTAAGGCTTCAAAACTGTATGCAGTAATCTGTATTGTATGATTGTCAAAACCGACAAAGATCAAAATAGAAAATATAAATGCGCCACTGACAAAGAACAGTCCCCAAAATGCAAATACTGGGGTTTGTCGAATGACTTTTGCAATAATAAGTAAGGCTAAAACGCCTAATGACCATGTTAATGCACGATAGGCACTATCGTCATAAGTGATTGTGGCTAAAATTAATAAAGCCAATTGCACCAATAAGAGCCAAGCTGATGGCAACAATCTAAATCCATTCCAAAACTGTTTTATTGTTTGCATTGCTTTTCCATGTCCAAATTATTGTTTTTCTGAACTCATGATACGGCATCTAAATAAGAAATAATCATATTGGTGAGTTCTTGTTGTAAGCGTTGTTCTTCGATTAAAAACGTATTCTTACTGGCATAACGCATCATTGTAAATAATGTACTGTTAATAATCACAAAGGACTTATGTTTTAAAGTTTCAAAATCCCAATGCGGATAATAACGCCCAAATAAATGCATCCCAATTTCTAAAAAATGCTGTTCCAGAACTTGCGCTGCATCTGAATCACTATAAGCATGCCAGTTTTTTAAAATTTCGATGAAAAAACCTTGATCGGATTTTAGGGACTCAAAACCAAATGCAATACTCAATCTGATGATATCTTGAATCGAAGTCTGTTGTTGAAGCATCACCAGCTGTTTCAGTGCTTGTCCTAAATTTTCACTTTTTCTTAACAACAACTCGGCAACGATCTGGTCTTTATTTTCAAAGTATTGATAAATCGAACCAACACTTACACCTGATTTTTCTGAAATTTTTGGTGTTGTAAGTTGCAGAACCCCCTGTTCAGAAATGCATTTTTGCGTACCTTCCAAAATACTTTCAACGATCATTTTGGCGCGTTGTTGTTGTGGGCGTTTTCTCATCAAGAGGCTCTGTTGAAATGCGAATTGAATGCGAATAAATATTCATATTATGCTTTGATTAAATAACAATCAAAGGTGTTTTGCAATGCTAAGCATCCCTAAGCCAAGTCGTTTAGCTGCATTTGAAACTATGGTGCAGTCCAATTTAAAAACCAAAATCTTGGGTTATATGACCAATAAACATCTACAACCAAGCTATGCTGAATATTTACAACTCAATGAAGCGCTTCAAGCAGGTGATGAGCCGATGGATCAAGTGATGCGATGGGTATTACAAAATCCGAAACTTCATCGAAAATACTTTGAGACGGCGTTATATGAAGGTTTAGATAAACTGCCTCATGACGTTCCTGAACTGACACAATTTTTTAGCTTAGTTGAACGAAAACCCACTTGGTATGACCAAGTCAAAATAGATAAAGCTCTGCAATTCACTTATCGATTGGGAGCAAATAATGGTCTGATTCTGAGAGATCTCTCTTTAATGGCGGGCTATATGTATCCGGGTTTTAACCAACCGCTAATCCTCACAGGTGCATTAAAAAAACAAGCAGCTACGCGCCTTGCAGAAACCACAAAATGGTGGGTTGATATCACAGAGAAAGAGGGCTTTGAACGTTATAACAAGGGCTTTTGTTCCACAATTTATGTTCGTTTCATTCATTCTTTAGTACGGCATCAGCTACAAAAATCAGAAAAATGGGATGCTGAAACATGGGGCTTACCAATTAATCAATATGATCAAGCCATGACGAATATTGCCTTTAGTGGGGTGGTGCTATTAGGAATTCGAGCCTTAGGTATCTTTCCAAGTGCGGAGGAAGTCGACAGCTTTTTACACTTTTGGAAATATGCAGGTTGGTTGATGGGAATTGAGGAAAAATGGTTGGTGGATCAGGAATCTGAAGGATGGAAACTCATCTACTGGATGCAATTCGCACATCCAAAATCGGATGCAAGTAGTATTTCACTTGGCTCAAGTCTTTCCAAAGAACCTTTTGAACGAAAATATCGTTATTTACGCTCTTTTCAACAAAAATTGGCATATAAACAACACTTAGAACTGACTCAGTTCTTTGTAGGACGTAAGAAGATGAAATTGTTGGGCTTAACCCCTCAGTCAGCCTCTTGGTTTGCCTATTATTTGATTGGCCGAAACTTGGCACTTTACTCATGTGCTAAGCATATTCCACGATTGAATCAGTTTCTTGAACTTAATGGACGCCATCTGCAAAAACTTGGCTTGTCTCTTTATCGTAATCAAGCACAACAACTGGCCAGTATGCATTAGCAATTAAAAAGCCCTCAATAATGAGGGCTTTTTAATAAAGCGTAGAATCTACTTAGTGATCAGATGCACCTGAGATTCCAATACCTGTTTGTGAGCGAACAAACTGTGCGTCGAATGCTTTGCGTTCTTTTTGAGCACGTGCTGACTTGTCTGTTACAGAGAAGAACCAGCAGCATAAGAACGATAATGGCATAGCAAATAATGCAGGACCATTAAATGGGTTTGGTGCTGTTTCTGAGATCGCAAGCGTATCTACCCAAACTGCTTTTGATAAGATAATCAGAGTCACTGCACCAACTAAACCAACAACACCACCGATAACCGCACCACGAGTCGTTAAGCCTTTCCAGAACATTGATAAAACAAGGACTGGGAAGTTTGCACAACATGCTACAGAGAATGCTAAACCAACCATGAAGGCAACGTTTTGTTTCTCGAACAAAATCCCCAAGATCATTGCAAAGATTGCTAAGCCTAAAGTTGCAATTTTAGACATACGCAATTCTGATTGAGGAGTCGTTTTACCTTTTTTGAATACGTTTGCATAAAGGTCATGAGAAATTGCTGAAGCACCTGAGAGTGTCAAACCAGCAACAACCGCCAAGATTGTTGCGAAAGCCACTGCTGAGATGAAGCCCATGAATAGGTCACCACCCACAGCATCACTGAGGTGAACCGCAGCCATGTTGTTACCACCGACCAACTCTAATTTTCCTGTCATAGCAGCTTTTGCAACATCAAGGAATTGAGGGTTGTTTGCAACAAACAAGATTGCACCGAAACCAATGATGAAAGTTAAAAGATAGAAGTAACCAATAAAACCAGTTGCAACAACTACAGACTTACGAGCTTCTTTTGCATCTTTAACTGTGAAGAAACGCATTAAGATATGTGGTAAACCAGCAGTACCAAACATCAAAGCAAGACCTAATGACAGTGCATCAATTGGGTTTGCAGCGAGTTTGCCTGGCCCCATGATTTTTGCAGCTTCTTCCCAGCTCATACCATGCGCTTGGCTATAAACACCAATCGCTTGGTTAAACATATTCGTGAAACTAAATCCAACGGCTTTCATTACCATAAATGCCATGAAAGTCGCTCCACTGAGTAACATCACCGCTTTGATGATTTGTACCCAAGTGGTCGCCAACATACCACCGAAGATTACGTATGCCATCATCAGTAAGCCAACGATCACAACAGCGATGTTATAGTTCAGACCAAACAATAATTTGATTAACTGACCTGCACCCACCATTTGAGCAATCAAATAGAATGCAACAACAACCAATGAACTAAATGCGGCTAAGGTACGGACTGGCTTCTCATCTAAGCGGAAAGAAACCACGTCAGATAAATTGTATTTACCCAAGTTACGTAAACGCTCAGCCACTAAGAATAATACAATTGGCCAACCCACCATGAAACCAAGCGAGTAGAGTAAGCCATCAAAACCTGAACTGAAAACAAGTGCGGAAATACCCAAGAACGATGCTGCCGACATATAGTCACCCGCAATCGCCAAACCATTTTGGAAACCGCTGATACCACCGCCTGCCGTATAGAAATCACTAGCATTTGTTGTCTGTTTTGCTGCCCATTTAGTAATAAACAGCGTAAAACCCACGAAGATCATAAACATAATGATCGCGTGCCAGTTGGTTGCTTGCTGCTCTGCTGCTCCAAGGTCTGGTCCAGCGTAGGCGATTCCAGAACTCACCAAGCTTGTGAGAGCGAAGAGTTTCGCTTTTATTGACGTCCCTTTCATCTCAGTGCATTCCTTTTTCATGTGTGATCGCCTCAACTTCCTTGAGAGCCTCTTCATTTAGACGGTCTAATTTATTGTTGGCGATATATGAATACACACCACATAACAAAAAGGACAACACGATAATGCCCAAACCAAGAGGCATCCCCCATGTTGTTACACCACCGCTAAATGAACTTGCTAGAAATTCTTTGTTGTAGCCAACTAAAAGCATAAAGCCGACGTAGATAAACAACATAATTGCTGTTAATGTCCAACTTAAAGTACGCTTCTTGCTCACCATCTCTTGAAACTTTGGATTACGTAGAATTTGTTCTACCTGTGAATCATCCATAACCGACTCCTTATTTTTGTGTCCAACCATGGACCCCTTTTTCAAATGGGATTTTTCATAATTAAAGTTAACAAGATTATGCTTGACTCGTAACTTAGACTTTGGTCTCTAAATGCACATCTCAACTCATCATGCAAGCGAAGCATCGGGTATGATAAAAAATGGAATTTGAACACGTGGGCAATATGAACAGTTGGCTTATTATCGGGGTACTCGCCCTCTATATCGTGCTACTTTTCGGCTGTGCTTTCTTTGGTGAAAAACACGCTAGCCGCTTGAGTCCACGCGGTCGTATGCTGTTATTTAGCCTAACGCTCGGCGTGTATTGTTCATCTTGGACGTTTTATGGTGCTACAGGCGCTGCTGTTCGAGAAGGTGTTATTTTCCTCCCGATTTATCTGGGTCCTTTGCTATTTATTTGGTTTGGCTACGATATTTGGAAACGGTTGGGACGTATTCGCCAATACCATGCCATTTCATCTATTGCCGATTTTGTTGCTGCTCGTTACGGTAAAAGTGGAAGTTTGGCTGCACTCGTCACGATTTTAGCAGTCATTGCTATTGTTCCTTATTTGGCATTGCAATTACGTGCTATTGCACTCAGTGCATCGGTCATTCTAGAACAAAATGCACACGTCACTACGACAACAAACAGTGTGTTAATGCTGACAGCCCTTTTGGCTATTTTGGCAATGATTTTCGGAACACGACATATTGCACACACGGAACAGCATGGCGGTTTGATGCTGGCGGTTGCCTTTGAATCCTTTGTGAAATTATTCGCCCTCCTCTGTGTTGCAGGATTTTTCTTATTGCAATCGCCTGAAAATATTAAACAAGTCAGCAACGATGTCAGTCAACATTTTCATGACTTACAACAAGTTGGCGTTCCAGAAACCTTTTGGGTGCAAACGCTACTGGCTGGTTTAGCCATGATTTGTCTGCCTCGTCAGTTCCACGTTGCAGTGGTTGAGTTACGCGATGAAAAACATATCCGTGGTGCTCGACGTTGGTTTGCAGCGTATTTGATTTTGACCATCATCGCGATTATTCCTATCGCAAGTTGGGCATTACACTCATTGCCTGAATCATTGGGCACACCTGATATTGCGGTGCTCGCACTACCGCTCAGTTATCAACAAGAATGGCTTACATTACTGGCATTTCTAGGCGGATTTTCGGCTTCTACAGGAATGTTATTGGTTGCATCTGTGGCACTTTCAATCATGCTTAGTAATGATTTGATCATGCCTGCACTTTGGCGATTTAAGATCATTTCTCGTCAAGATCAACAACTGCCACGTGTTTTGAAATTAACTCGTCGGATCAGTATTGTCAGCGTCATGCTGCTCGGCTTTTTGTTTTTCCATTTTTTCAATGATATCAACCAACTATCAGTTTTTGGCTTACTCGCTTTTAGTGCAGTTGCACAATTTTCACCTGCTTTGATTGGTGGTTTGTACTGGCGAGGAGCTAGTCGTCAAGGAGTATACGCTGGACTGATTGTTGGCTTTGTGATGTGGAGCTATACACTGTTATTCCCAACAGTTTTACGTAGTCTTCCTGAGCATTATCAAAATTTTGCTCAACATTTATTGCTGTTTGGTCCTTTTGATATTAATAGCTTACGCCCAGAAGCATTATTAGGTTTTGAATCTTTTGTTCCATTAACACATGGTGTTTTATGGTCTTTAGGACTAAATATCGCCATGTATATTTGGGTTTCACGCTTGTACCGCCCAAGTATTGCTGAACAAATTCAGGCTGAAAGTTTCTTTTATTACGAAAGCAAACCTCTACCTTCAGCACAGACTTCAACAGATCTCAGTGATTTACATCAAAATGCCGCACGATTAAAAGTCGGTGACCTACTCGCTCTCGCGAAAAGAATTACAGGTGAAAAACCGACAATCCAAGCATTCCAGCAATTTTGTGAACAAAATCATGTGGTTTTAAATGAAAATCATGTCGCAAATGGGATGTGGTGGCGTTTTACTGAACAATATTTAGCGGGGATCATTGGTGCAGCTTCGGCACGAACATTATTGACCACTGCTTTGATCAATAATGGTTTAGCTTTAGGTCAAGTCGCCAATATCTTAGACCAAGCCTCACAATGGCAGCGTTTCAACCAAAACTTACTGATGACCATGATTGATCACATGACTCAAGGGGTAAGTGTGGTCGATAAAAATATGTGTTTAGTTGCATGGAACAATCAGTATCTGAAACTGTTTGATTACCCTAAAGATTTAGTTTATGTCGGCTGTCCAATTGCCGATCTTATTCGCTATAACGCTGAACGTGGTGAATGTGGTCCAGGACCAGTTGAGGAACATGTTCGTAAACGTATTCATTGGATGAAAGTTGGAAGTGCTCATGAATTTGAACGGATTCGTAAAGATGGTCTTGTGATTCAAATGCGTGGTAATCCAATCGAAGGTGGTGGTTTTGTCACGACTTTCGCAGATATTACGGCGTTCCGTGAAAATGAAGCTGTTTTAGAAGAAAGAGTCCGTGATCGTACCCGACAGCTTGCCGATGCATTGACAGAACAGCAGTTAGCACTTGAACAAGCCGATAAAGCCAATCAATCCAAAAGTCGATTCTTGGCTGCTGCAAGCCATGACTTATTGCAACCGATGCATGCGGCACGACTGTTTAGTACTGCACTTGAGCAAAGTATTGATAATCCAGATGATCAACTCACCCTTCAACAGCTAGACCGTGCACTCTATGGTGCAGAGAGTATGTTATCCGCACTTTTAGATATTGCTCGCCTCGAAGGTGGAACCATTCAACCGAAGCGCCAAGCATATTCATTACATGATTTGTTGAGTGATCTCGAATTGCAATTTAAATCCATCGCAGCTCAACGCAATATTCAACTCAAAGTGCATGACACTAAGTTTTGGGTAGACACTGATCCACAATGGATGCGACGAATAATCCAAAATTTTGTCAGCAATGCATTACGTTACACCGCTCAAGGTCGTGTTGTAGTGGGTGTGCTACGTTCAGCTCAACGTCCGAATCATATTCGAATCGGTGTGTGGGATACAGGACCTGGTATTAATGAACAACAACGCGTAAAACTTTTCCAAGAGTTTGAACGTTGTGGACATACTTCACCATGGGGTGAGCAAGGACTTGGTTTAGGTCTAGCGATTGTGCAACGTATGACGAGCTTACTAGATTTCCCTGTTCAAGTTTATTCTGAGTTGGGTAAAGGTTCTTGTTTTATGATTGAAGTACCTCTAGCAGAAGCTCCAAAAATCCAAGTCGCCTCACCACAAATGACCGCCTTACAACATACGGCTTATAAAGTTTTATGTTTGGATAATGATGAAACGATTTTGGAAGGTATGCGGACTTTACTCAGCAAATGGGGTTATCAAATCTTTACTGCCACTGAACCAGCAGAAGCATTAGAGCTGATCCAACATGAAGATATTCAGGTTTGGCTAATTGATCAACATTTAAATCATGATCAACGTGGACTCGATTTTATCGAACAGCATCGCCCTGCCCACATTCCTGTTGCACTCATCACTGCGGATTCTGACCCAGAGTTACCGCAAAAACTTAAACAACAGAATATCGTCTTACTGAAAAAACCACTAAAACCAGCAGGTCTGCGTTCGTGGCTTTCGGGATTAAAAATTATGCCGATGCACAAAAATTAAGTTAGAAGGATCAAACGCCCATTAATGATCAGCGACTAGCATAATATTTTTAGATATAGGCAGAAGTGATCAACAAAAAGCATTTTGGTTGCTAAAAAATTGACCAAAATGCTCAAACAGTAGTTGACTATGGCAAAATAAACCACTTACATTAGTGAACGTTTGTACACTTACTTACAATTATATATATCATTGATTTTAAATAATTTTATAACATAAAAATCCATATCTACAACTTTAGTCGTATTCTACTTGCTTTTTAAATCACGCATAAATTGATCAAATTGCAAGAAACCAATGCATCAATCCTTTGGTTTCTTACTCTCGCCAAAAAGGACATTGATCATGAATAGCAATACAGCCACTTCAGAACATACCGCATTACAATTTTATCGCCAATATAGTGCAAATGCGCTACTTCCAGAACTTGACTGGCAACAAATTTTCGAACAAAGCAAGCTCAGTGAACTACACACTCGTGCATTAAATACACTATATCAAGCGGCTGTTCCTCTCGCGCTAAAAGTGTTTCACGATCTGAATTTTGATGTTTTTGCACCAGCTGCATATCATCCGCAAGGTTTAGGGCTTTTTGATAAATTAGCTCAGCAAGAAGAGAATCTAGTTAAAGCCTTGGAAAATGAATCTGCACATCTAGATCACGATACACGCCATCAAATGTGGAGCATGCTACTTCGTGGTGGTGCAGTTCTCGTCTTTAAAGCATGGTTAGGGCACGTTAAAACAGGCACACATCAACTCGATAAATCACAATTTGATGAATTGACCGATTTACTGTTTATCAAAACACGTCCTTTAGAGCTTGCACAACGACTCAAAGTCGATACGAATGCAGACTTAGACCATGTATTCCTGATGTATGAAAATGACGTATTTTTAGATCATTTTAATAGCTTAGAAACTGCTGCTTTATTTGTAGATTTAGGAGTTTACGATGCAGCATTCTTAAGTTTAAGAGATGATCGCGTTGCAGAATATCTCAAAGCTAAAGGCTATGTGACCCAAGAACAAATTGATGACCTACAATGTGCTTTAAATCCGTTGTACTGCGATAGTTTGATGCCAAAACAAGATTGCTTGGCTTAACTACAAAATAAAACAAGGTGGAATTCCCACCTTGTTTTGTTATTCCTTAGAACTTCATACTCATACGCATCCAATAATTACGTCCAATATTATTGAATTGCTCACTGGCTGCATAACCGAACATCGAAGCGCCTGCTTTATTTAAATGCTCGGTGTAAGCCTTATCTAAAAGGTTATCAACGCCTACCGAAACATCGACTGCATCGGTCAATTGATATGTTCCATTGATCGCCAAGGTATTAAACGCTTTACTTTCATTCATATCATAACCAACCACATTCCCTTCATTGAGACTAATACGATCTTGTTCTGCAACGGCACGCCATAACAATCCTAGACTATATTTTTCATCCACATAACGAAGATTCATACGCGCTTCAAAAGGCGCTATCTGTGGCAAAGCACGATCATCTGACCTATTTTCACCCCACGCATACATTGCTGAAATATCTGCTTGGAAATGATCATTAAATTGATAACCTACCCCAGCCTCTGCCCCAGCAATTGTGGCATCAACATTACGTGCAAGTGGTTTTCTTTTATCTGGTGTATTGTATTCAAGTAGGATGAAATCTTTGATTAATCCAGCATAAACTGATGCCCAAGTACTCCATGCACCATGCTCTGCTTGCAAACCGAGATCCAATTGTGCTGTGCGCTCATTGTTCAGGTTGTCTAGATTATCCACCATTTTATATGTGGTTTTACCCATCATATCTGTGGAACCTACACCATGATCTGTCGTGGTGCTATACAACTCCCAAAAGTCAGGTGTACGTTCCACATATCCCAAACCTAGATAAGTCTTTAAACCATGTTCTGGGAGACTCTTTTCCAAGCGTACAAAACCACTTGGTACAGTATCTTTACGATTTTTAGCATTTTGCAGATTGTCTATTTTGACTTGATCGACACGTGCTCCTGCTACGACTTTTTGATCTTGATCAATCGCATAAGTCCACTCACTAAATGCACCATAAGATTGAAACTTCAAGTCTTCCGCATAAGGCATGTTCATCTTCGGCATGGCATACATCATCATATCGCCACCATGCTTATTCTGTTGCGTGTCTACACCCGAAATCACGCTAAATTTATCCCAATCGGTTGTTACTGCTAGACGTGTATTTAAGGTACGACGATCAACACGCATCGACATTTTGTTCGGTACAGTCATCTCCATACCGTGCATTTTCATCGTGGTCATCGGAGGTGTGCGTAGACTAAAATTATCCATCACATGATCGTTATAACTGTAATCAATCTGTGCTTGAATCTTCTTAATCACCTCAGTGATATTCTTTTGTTCCGCATGCAAAGCTAAACTTTCGCGTTTAAATTGCGAACCATCCATAGTACGACCTGCATATGCCGCTTCGCCATCTGCTTTACCCGCACGAAACTCTAGCCAAGAATCTTCTGAAGGCTTCCAGCCTAAGGCAAGATCGGCATTCCAGCGTTCCCAATTTGAATGAACCGTCTGACCATCACCATCTTGATAATCATTTGAGACAGAACGATTAGCATTTAATCGCGCATATTTGCTCTCATCCCCAATCGCAGCCTCTACATTATGATCGAGTCTCCCATATGAACCGATCAAGACGCTCGCTTGTCCACGATAAGGCTGATCTTTGCTCAAGTTCTCTGGTTGGCGCTCAAAAATCACCGTTGCTGCAGAGCCAGGCGTTGCGTATTGAACAGTTTGTGGACCTTTCACTACCGTAATTTTGTCAAAACTTTCAGGCTGAATATATGAAGTCGGGGCATCCATTCGTTGTGGACAAGCACCTAAACTCTCACTTCCATCCACAAGCATTTTTATCCGAGAACCAAACATTCCTCTAAATGTAACATCACCATTCGTTCCGCCATTTTTGATGGCGCTAAAGCCTAAGATGCTTTGCAAATAATCAGCACCATCAGTTGCTGGTACAGGTTGTATGGGTTGTTTAGGATCAGCTTCAATGACTAAACCATTATTTTGGTTCGGTTGTTGAGCAGTCACAACAATAGGTGCAAGCTTTGCTTCAACACGTTGCTGAGTCGATAAATCTTCAGAATTTGCCCAAAGTAAGCTCGAATTTGAGGCAGCAAGAATCGCAACCGTTAAGGGTTGTAATAAAAATTTAGGCTGTGCCATGAGATGTCTTCTCTTAAAACATAAATAAAACGGGCTTAGAGTTCATACAAACCCTAAGAAAAAGTGCTTTGATTTATGCGAAAACAGGTGGGGCTCGCCCTTGTGGCAATAGAAAAAGTCGTTGTAGCGCAAAATAAACATGATGAAATGTTTGCTGAAATGTGACTAAACGTACTTGAACACGAACTAAAATTTCTTTGACACCAACATCAGGCGGCAACACTAAATTGGCATATACCGTACAGTACTGACATTGATGATTGGGATCGTGATGATCGTGCGAAGATGTAGATGCGGGTGCTTGTTCGAGTTGATGTGAATGATGATGAGCATGATGCTGTGATTGACTTTGCTCAGCTTGTACCTGAGGTAACAGTAAAGCTTTGGTAATCGTTTCACAGACTGGTGCGATTTGATATTGCTTCGGCAGTAGAGGCTGCAAAAAGACCGCAATCTGCAAACAGACTGCGGTAAATGCGAATAATAAACCACTGCGAAACAATAATGGCATCACGAAAAACCAACGATGAGCTTAGCGCTTCACGGCAACTTTCTCTTTTTCACGCTGGCGTACTACTTTCTCAACCTTTTCACGTGCACGCTGACGTTTTAATGGCGATAAATAATCAACAAAAAGTTTGCCATTTAAGTGATCCATTTCATGTTGGATACAAACTGCGAGAAGTTCGTCAGCTTCTAACTCAAATGCTTGACCATCAAGGTTAATTGCTTCAATTTTTACACGTGACGGACGCTCAACTTTGTCGTATATTTGAGGCACAGAGAGACAGCCTTCTTCGTACGGCTGAGTCTCTTGAGTCAGTGGAGTGACTTTGGGGTTAATGAACACCATCGGTTGATTTTTCTCTTCAGAAAGGTCCATGACAATAAGCTGAATATGATGATCAACCTGAGTTGCCGCTAAACCTATACCCGGTGCCTCGTACATGGTTTCTAACATATCTGCTGCAAGCTGACGAATATCATCAGTGACTTCTTCGACTGGCTTAGCAATGGTACGAAGACGGGGATCAGGAAAACTTAAAATAGGTAATAAGGCCATACTGTTCCTCATTTATGCCATTGATCAGAAAACCAACTGAAGGGAATGCTTGATCAAAAAATTGTGTGTAAAGTCGTTATTATAGCGCAACTACACACATAATTTTTAGGAATTATGATAATGAAAAAGGTTTTAAACGGCATACACTCATTTCATGCCTTGGGGTTAAAAAAACAACTGATTGCTGTTGCCATCTGTGCAGGATTAGGCATGACGGTAAATATAACGCATGCAGCAAGCCCTAATGTTAGCCCACCCTCTGTCAAAGCTGGGGCACCACATGTCTATGTAGTGAAAAAAGGCGATACCCTTTGGGATATCTCAGGCAAGTTTTTAAGTAAACCATGGCGCTGGCCAGAAATTTGGGCAAGCAATAAACACGTTAAGAATCCTCACTGGATTTATCCAGGTGACCGCTTACTACTCTGTAGTTTGAATGGCAAACCGTTAATCGGTAAAGATGAAGGTGACGGCTGTGACGGTATTATTCGTCGTTATACAGGTGGTGGAACAACTTTACGTCCGCAAGTACGTATCGAAGCATTGAACAATAGTGTGCCAGTTATTCCATTGGCTCATATTCAACAATGGTTAGAACGTAGTTCAGTATTACCAGCGGATGCAATTGCGAATACCCCTTATATCTTAGGCACAGCTGACAATCGCGTGCTTGCAGGCAAAGGACAAAGTGTTTACGTCCGTGGTCAAGGTCTAGAAAATGGTCAGCGTTATGGCGTTTACCGTGAAGGTGAACCTTACATCGTTGTCGATGAGCAAGGCAAAAAGCAAAACCTAGGTGTTGAATTACTTCAAGTCGCATCTGGTGTTGCTGTGCGCAATGAAAACGACATTACTACGGTTGAACTCACTGATAGCTATAACGGCGAAGTTCGTCGTGGTGATCGCGTGATGCTTGAACAAGAGGCAATGTTACCAACCTTGTTCTATCCTATCGATGCAAAACAAGTACGCGATGGCGGTAAAGTGATTCGTGTATTAGGATCGATTGGTACAGCCGCAAAAAATGGTGTTGTCACTGTTGATCGTGGTACTGCTGATGGCGTTGAAATTGGTCAAGTCTTTAGCACCTACCAAGAGGGTGAGATCGTACAAGATCCAAAAACTAAAGAGAAAGTTAAATTACCTGGACAATATGTGGGTAGCTTGATGATCTTCAAGAGTTTTGATCGTATCAGCTATGCCTACGTTTTAGAAAGTGAACTACCAATCAAGGTCGGTTCAAACATCCAACCACCACGCTTGGATGACTAAGAACAAACTATGTTGAATCAATTATCACCCCGCCACTACCATACCGTGTTGGTGTGGTATTTGGTTCAACATTCCCTATCCAGCTTTCACAAAATTCTGAAACATTTTGGGAGTTGTGAACAAGCAACACAAAGCCACCGATTCTCTGAGTGGTATCAACTCGGTTTACATGCAAACCATCTAAAACGTTTAGAAGAATTTCAAAGTACACAAGGTCAAAAACAATTTGAACAGATAGTTCAACTGATTTTGAAGCACTGTGACTTTATCGTGACGCCACACGATATTGACTATCCCAAACAACTCATACCTTATGCAGACCATCCACCCATATTATTTGGTCAAGGTCATCTTCAAGCTTTACTGCAACCGCAAATTGCATTAGTGGGGAGCCGCAAACCTAGTCCACATGGTCGCCAAGTGGCTTATGATTTTGCTTATTACCTTAGTGAGAAAGGATTTTATATTACCAGTGGTCTTGCACATGGGATTGATGAAGCTGCTCATCGCGGTGGCTTAGCACATCATCGAAGTATCGCTGTCACAGGTACTGGGTTAGATACCGTTTATCCCACTCAAAATAAACCATTGGCACAACAAATTGCTCAATCAGGTGCCATCATCACAGAGTTTCTTCCTACGACACTCCCATTACAACAACATTTTCCACGACGAAATCGGATTGTTAGTGGCTTAAGTTTAGGTGTCTTAGTGGTTGAAGCAGCACTAAAAAGTGGATCGTTGATTACGGCGAATGAAGCAGCCAATCAAGGTAAAATGGTATTTGCTATCCCTGGTCATATTTACAGTGAATACCATCAAGGCTGTCATCAACTTATTCGTGAAGGGGCTGTTTTGGTCGATCATCCTGAACAGATTATTGAAGATTTAGCATTACCTACACATTGGCAGACCCAACAACACACTAAAGATGCTGTAGAACAGCACTCAACACTTCCACCACATTTGATTAGCTTGTATCAGAATTTAGATTGGATTGGACAGGATTTAGATTTACTCAGCCAACGCTATCCAGCACCGATCTCTGAAATCACATCTCAATTAATGGAATTAGAGTTACTAGGTTTGTGCATACAACAAGGTGGTCGCTATTTACGTTGTCGTCCAATCCATTAAACTATAGCCAATCTTTTCTGTTAGTACCTACCTAGACATGATTACAAACTCGATTGCTGAAGCCGCTGATTGTCTAAAACAAGGACAAGTCCTCGCCTATCCAACAGAAGCCGTTTGGGGTTTGGGCTGTGATCCTTTTAATCAACAAGCATTTCAAGACATTCTTGAGTTAAAACATCGTCCAGTTGAAAAAGGCGTGATTTTATTAGCTGGGCATCTAGAACAAGTAGAACATCTACTACAGAACCTAGAATCCAACCTCCGCAACCAAGTGATTGCCAGTTGGTCAAATCGTCAAGAGACCGAACGTGCCACAACATGGCTACTTCCAGCCGATCAACACATCCCGACTTGGATTAAAGGACAACACTCTTTGGTTGCTGTTCGTGTAACAACACATCCTTTGTGTGTAGAGCTATGTGATTCATTTGGTGGATTTATCGTATCGACAAGCGCAAATCCTGCAGGCTTAACTCCAGCAAAAAGTTTAGAAGAAGCACAAGCTTATTTTGGTTCATCTCTGCATTATCTAGATGGTAAATTAGGCTTGAGCCAAGAACCAAGTCGTATTCTAAATGCACTAACAGGTGAAGTGATTCGCGCTTAATTACATGAATAGCAGATAAAAAAAAGCTCAGTTATATAGGGATAACTGAGCATAAAAAGGATGTGTATCATCACATCCAGAGGGTTCGCAAATTTGGTAAGCAACTCATTCATTCTAAAACGAATCATCTTGCTGTGTTGAGTATTATGGATCAATCATTCATCTTATACAAATATATTATTTATCTAACAAAAAAAGTGAAAAGCGTACCTTTTTTGTCAGTTTTAAAGATCCAATAAAAATATATTTTTATTTTTATTGATCTTTTTCAGAATCACAAATGAGGCACTCCTTTAAAATATATTTGTAAATCATATAGAAAGAATAAACAGTTAATAAAAAAATTACGTTCGTTTGTTGCTCTTTTAAGCAAAACTATCTCATTTATGCACAACTAAGTCGCCGTTTCCAACTGTGATTGAACAACTTTTTTTGTCTTTTTTTGGGCCAAAATAATCCCTATGAGAATCGTTATGCCGCCAACCGAGTGATAAATTGTCCATTGTTCGGCCAACCAAACACTGGCTATCACTGCCGTAAATACAGGCATAAGATTCATAAAAATACTGGTTCGATTTGGGCCAATCGCTTGTACTGCTACCATCCATAACAAGGGAGCAATCAAAGATGGAAACATACCAGCATAAAGCACACTCATGGCATTCTCTGCATCAATCGCATCCAAGCCTAAATATAATAAAAATGGGACGTGATATAACAATGCAAACCCTATTTGGACATATAAACTGGTCATCAAGGGTAACTGGACTTGCCATTTTTTGAGAAACACCCCATAAAATGCATAGAATCCTACCGCAATCACCATGACAGCATCTCCCCAATGCCCACCTTGAGCAAACAAACTAGAAAGCTGACCTTGGCTCATCACATAGATCAATCCAGCAAAGGACAATAAACTACCAAAGATCGCAAAACGATTAGGTTTATCCTTTAAAATCAAATATGAAATAAATATAGTAAAAATGGGAACAAATGCATTGACGATGCCCATATTGGTCGCCGTCGTATAATGTGCCGCGGTATATGAGAGACCTTGATATAACACCATACCAAAAGCACTTAGCACAGCTAAACGTCCAATCAAAGGTCGAATCAAAGCACGTTGTTGCCAAACTTTGGGTAGCCTGAATGGCGTCAGGATAATAAAAGCGACAAACCACCGATAAAAACTAATACTGGCAGGTGAAATATAATCTGCAACATAACGAGTCACCGCAATGTTCAATGACCAAATGAAAACAGCAATGAGAGGTAAGATAAACACCCATTTTTGATATTTGCTTAGCTGACCCATCCACTTTCCCGCATTTTCTAAGTAATGCGAATATTCTGAAAGATGTCTAAATCAATTTAAATATCGTATTTCAGACATTTATATCGCTGTTTAGACATCAAATTTAGAATAAATCCCAGCTACGCATTGCGTGTTCAACCACCTTATGCAGTTGTTGAACCGTTGCACCATCTCGTGCTTGCACAGTCAATCCTTGTAAGACTGTTGCATAGAAATCTGCTATCTCTTGTAGAGAGGTAGACTGAGCAATGTCACCATTTTCTACACCCTGTTTTAAACGCTCAAGCATTTTTTGTTTGGTCTTCAGGCGCTTTTCAAGAATAGTATGCTGCACTGTCTGCGCATGATCAGAACAATTCATGGTAGCAACGACAAGCATGCAACCTGTAGGTTTATTGGGTTGAACCAAACGTTGTACATTGTCATAAAGAAATAATTCAAATGCGACTTTGGCAGTTTTCGCCTCTAAGAAAATCGCTTCAATTGGACATGCTTCATGAGCCAAATAGTAGTCGATACACTTATAAAAAAGTCCCACCTTATCACCAAAGCTACTGTATAAACTTGGTGCAGTTAACCCTAAAGCTTGAGTTAAATCACTCATCGATGTCGCTTCAAAGCCATGTTCCCAAAACAATAGCATTGCTTTTTGTAAGGCTTGTTGTTCATCAAAACACTTTGGGCGACCACGTTTCTTTTTAAGGCTATTATCACAAGGCATTAGGTGAGATTCATGCGTATCTTTCATAAAAGCCACAGATATTTTCATAACGATCATTATTAAATTAATTGACGCATCTATTTTTATCAACTATTTTTATTTTCTAACGATCGTTATAAAAATTTAACCAGTATTCAAAATTTTATTGTTACGCATCTAACAATAAAGGAATTTTATATGGAAAACTCTTACTCTCCCGAATCTAATGGCGCATCATCTACGAAAAATCAAGGGAGTTGGTATGCGATTCTCGCAGTCGCGATCGGCGCTTTTGCACTGGTGACCAGTGAATTTCTCCCCGTAGGTGTACTCAACAGTGTTGCAGCTGATTTGAATATTTCTATTGGCACAGCGGGTTTGATTATCACTCTACCAGGCGTCATGGCAGCATTTGCAGCACCCCTTCTCCCGATATCAGTGAAACAACTAGATCGTCGTTATGTCTTAATTCTACTGACTGCGATCATGGTGATAGCAAATACCATTACTGCATTTGCTGAGAGTTTTAATATCCTCTTACTGAGCAGGTTAGTATTAGGAATTGCAATTGGAGGCTTTTGGGCAACAGCAATTGCTTTGAGTGGCAAACTTGCTCCTGCTCATCTGCCCATCGCTAAGGCAACCGCAGTCGTCATGGCAGGTGTAACCTTTGCAACGGTATTAGGCGTTCCTATAGGCACATGGCTCAGCGAGTTCTACGGATGGCGGAGCGCATTTGGAATAACGGCAGCGATTGGCTTAATAGTCCTCTTATTACAAATCATCTTCTTACCCAAATTAAATCCTGAATCCGCTATTCACCTGCGTGATCTTCCTGCGCTGTTAAGAATACCCAAAGCACGTAGTGGCATGTTGATTGTACTCTTAATTGGTTTAGCACATTTCTGTGCCTATAGTTATTTAGCCCCTTTCTTTAAAAATATCGCAGGTTTTGATGGCACCACCATTAGTTCTCTCCTGTTACTTTATGGAATTGCTGGTGTGTTTGGGAATGCATTCGCAGGTTATAGTGGCAATTTAAATGTTCGCTATACGCTTGCTTTTGTGGGGTTCTGCTTTGCAGTTGTGTTCTTTGGCTTCCCAATATTTGCAGTGCATGAACTGGGTGCTGTCATCCTCACCGCACTTTGGGGTTTTGCCTTTGGAGCTTTTCCTACTTCCGCGAATATTTGGATGTTTGTTCATGCACCCAATGCTGTTGAAAAAGGAATGCCTCTATTTGTTGGCATGTTCCAAGTCATGATTGCTGTTGGCTCATTATTAGGTGGTTATGTCGTTGATCACTTCAATGAAAATATCTTAATTTATGGTGTAATTAGCTTTGTAGCTTTAGCCTTGATCAGCATTTTTACTTTAGCCAAAGGCTTAAATAATCCCAAAGTCACTTGTGAAAATTAAAAGTTGAGAATCCAAATGAAGTTTGACGGTACCCAACAATTTCCATTCTTAACTGGTATAGAGGTGCATGAATTTCTCTATCAAAAGAATGACGTTGTTAGCCCTCACTCTTCACTTTGGGGTGACTTTAATTTTAGTTTAAATGGAACACTAGAGTTTGATATTGAAGGAAAATATTATTTATCACCGCCAAGCTATGGGCTATGGCTACCACCACGGACAGAACACCAATCACTGCCTGTTGAACATGAAATTCATTATATTTGCATCCGACTTCATCCTCGTTTCGGAGATGCATTAGGCGATGTCTGCCGCTGTTTTAGTATTCAACCTTTTTTTCGCGCCTTGGTCATTCAAATTCTAGAGCAACAAAAGCAAAATCCTGCACCCGAATATCTTGAACATTTATTACAAGTGTTATTCGATCAACTAAAACAAGCTCCAGCATATACACATTATTTGCCGCAAAGCACTCATCCAACATTAACTCCGATCCTCGATCAACTTGCGAATCCTGAATTATTTCATATGAGCCTACAACAGATCCTACAGCACTTTACATTCAGTGAACGTCATCTGTTTCGCCTCAGCCAACAAGAGTTACAGCTATCTTTAGCAGAATGGCGCAATCGAGCTAAGATCATCTATGCGATCAATCAAATTCGCCAAGGGATGACCATTAAACAACTTGCGTTTTCTCTAGGTTATCAACACAGCTCAAGTTTTATCGAATTTTTTAAACGCTATACGGGACAAACACCTATTCAACTCAAAAATGCATCTACCTAATTCAGCTTTCTTCTTTTGCTCATTATTTGTATTGATTACTATGAATAAGATTGCACTCTGATAAATAAGCAGTTAAAACAAACAAGTCTTGTCACAACAACAAATTAGGACGTATTCCATGAGCCAATCGGTTTATCACATTCCTGTTAAGGATATCAAAGGTCAGGAAGTCGACCTTGAACAATACCAAGGTAAAGTACTTTTAATCGTCAATGTCGCATCTAAATGCGGCTTAACTCCCCAATATGAAGGTTTGGAAAAACTGTACCAAGCGAAGAAAGATCAAGGTTTAGAAATCTTAGGTTTTCCAGCAAATAACTTCTTAGAGCAAGAACCTGGTAGTAATGATGAAATTCAGCAATTCTGTTCATTAAATTACGATGTTCATTTCCCTTTATTTGCAAAAATCTCTGTTGCTGGCGATGACAAACATCCACTCTATCAAACTCTAACTCAAGCAATCCCTGAACGTATTGGTGAAGGTCCTTGGTGGAAAGATTTAGTTGATTATGGTTTAACGCCAAACAATCCGCCTGAAGTTTTATGGAATTTTGAAAAATTCTTGGTAAATAAAAATGGTGAAATTGTGGCGCGTTTTGCACCAGATATTACAGCGGATGATGAACGCATCGTTAATGCAATTGAAGCTGAATTAGCAAAATAAAATACATAAAAAAGAGCGCTTGAGAGCGCTCTTTTTTATGATGAGTAATTAGGATTACGCCAGCATCAAATCTCATAACTCATTTTGATGGGTTGTATCTGATACGATGGCATAGAAACTGAAGTATTAGCTTTCTGCTTGCTTAGATTTTGAAAATCATGCCCCATTTGAGTCATCTTTTTATATTGATCTAATACAGTATTTAATTGATTAAGACGTTGCTTCAACTCAATCGACATAAACTGATCTGACTGTGCTAATGCCACCCAGCCTGCTTGTACTTTGCGTTTGGGATTGTCATGCGTCAATTGTTGCTGCATCCATTCATACAACTTTACCGCTCGATGATGTGCTTCAAACTTATAGGCAAACAGCAAAGTAGAAAGAGACAGCTCAGGTATCTGCCCCATCAGCTTCATTTCAATTTGTCTGAGTTGGTAGGCATATAAATCAATCCGATACTTGAGTAAGTCGTGAGTAAACCATTCCGCAAAATCAATCAACAAATCCATGACTTGGTTTCTTTGCGCAATGATTTGTTGTTTCTCATGAGCCGATTTGGTTTGTTCTTTATTCTGAACACGCCAAGTTCGATAAATCGCTAGTCCCCCAACAAAAAAAGCACCGATCGAACCTGAGACCATCCCACCGATTGCTGCTCCTAAAGCCAAACCATTTTTCATAGTAGAGTTAGACGATTTGTATTGCAGAAAAGGGCGTACTGTTTGTCTAGTTTGTACTTTATTAAAATTACGATAGACGGCAAAACCTGTATTCATTAAAGGGATCGGTAAAAAATCCTCACGTCCAACGACTTGCTGTAAGCTTTGCTGAGCAGTGCGTTGTACTGACTCATAACTTAGTGCTAAATCAGCAAAAACCGATGGGTATTTTTCTTGCAAATGAGCCAGTTCAATATTCACGATAATTGCAATATGTGGATAGCTCTGCGCAAATTTTTCGACTTTTTCAGTATCAAGCGTGCATTTAACCTGCATCGGTGTACCATCCACAATAAGGTCAAATCCAGCTAAATGTGAATGCTCTACAAACTCAATACTATGTCCCTGTTGGCTCAAGTTATATGCTACTTGTTGTTTAGCCAAATAAGATGATATCTGCTGCATAGCAGCATCATGATTATAATCAGGTGCTGGAATCTGTTTTAAATTATAAAATGCTTCTGGATCACCCTTTGAAGCAGTGACAAGCGCATCTAAAACCAAAGGGTTTATATGAAAATAATTCCAAATAAATCCTAAGCTATGATTTGCAGCGTTAATTCCACTAACAAATTTTAAATCTCGCCCAATTAATATTTTCTGTAGTGCTGCATTTGCTGCTTTATGGCGATCTAAATGCATAACCACCTCTTGGTTATTGAGCAATTTAGGTGCTTGTTCAATTCTATTTTTATAATAAGGTACAACAAACTCATCAGCCGATAGCCAATGATTTAAAGAGTATCCAACGAACTTTAGCTTATGCTGAAGATGTATAAATGGTTTTGGAGATTGCACAATATGCGAGTTGAGATTCTCAGGCAATAATAAGCCTACAGCTCGTCGTGTCAGTTCATCGTGTAGTTTTTGCTGTTGAATCTGATCAAGATTTCCTAGTCGATCCAAAGCTTCAACGATATCACCATGACCATGTTCATTCGAATAATGATTACGATTTAACAGACTTTGAATGTAATCGTAGTGAATATCTTCATGCTGTGTAGGTTGTTGCTGGAATACACGATCATAGATTTCTATAGCTGCATGCCAATTTTCCAAACGCACATACAACTTCGCAAGATTCAATTTGATTTCAACAATATCGTATTCATCACACAGTTGTTTCAAAACACTCAGTTTTAATTCACCATCTTTGCACTCTGATAACTGCAACAAAATCGTTTGAATTTCATTTGAGCTAAATTTTTCTTCTGAATATTGCAAACGAAATGCTAAACACTGCTCTAGCCATGCATTTTTTTGTGCATGGAACTTATAAGCAGGAATAAAGGTCTCTGTAATTAATTGAATTAAACGTAAAGAACAATGAATATCTTCTTTGGTGGAATGACGAAAATTCCAAATCTTGGGTAAAGTAAGATTAAATATTTGTGTGTAAATATTTGCAGTTAAATCAGGTTGGGTGAGCGTTACCAGCTTCAATTGGTCTTTGACAGATAAATGATGCCCTTGTTGTTCGATGCGATCTAAACGCAACTTTAAGACATTACTCGGTAACATATACTTCCTAATTGAATTTTTATAAGATCTATTCGTTATTGCAAATATAGAAAAATCAGCAAACTCTTACTTCCGATCACTATTGTTAAGCGAGTTGCTAGATTGTTAAATATATCCTTAATTTATGCTTCACGCACAGATTACCAAATAAAAAAAGTTTAAATAAACTAAGCATTATTTTCTTATATCTTAAAGAATATCTGTTCTTGATCGTATTGCTACTGAACCTTTTTATAAAGGCAATTGTGATAATTGTCAGATTCATAAAGTCACTCTAAATGAAAAAGCCACCTGACGGTGGCTTTTTCAATCTTAAATCTGCAATTACATTGCACGATTCTTGATTTTACGGATCGTTTCAAGCTGAGCAGCTGTTTCAGCCAACGCAGCAAGTGCAGCAGCAGAATCCAAATCACTCTTTTGATTTGCTAGCAATTGTTCAGCTTGTTTACGAGCTTCCATAATTGCAGCTTCATCCAAGTTGTCTGCACGGATTGCACTATCTGCAAGTACCGTAACAACATGAGGTTGAACTTCTAACACACCGCCAGATACGTAAACAATTTCTTCCGTACCATTTTCCAACTGAACACGAATCGGTCCAGGTTGGAGTAAAGTTACAAGTGGTGCATGTCCAGGTAAAATACCTAACTCACCACCCGCACCTTTTGCGATTAACATCGTAACTTGTCCAGAGTAAATAGACTCTTTAACACTTACGACATCACATTGCATAGTCGCCATGAGATGATCTCCTTAAATTAGAGTTTCTCAGCTTTAGCAATCACTTCGTCAATACCACCAACCATATAGAACGCTTGTTCTGGGATGTGATCGTATTCACCAGCTAATAGACCTTTAAAGCCACGAATAGTTTCTTTAAGCGGTACTAATTTACCAGGAGCACCAGTAAATACTTCAGCTACGTGGAATGGTTGAGAGAAGAAACGTTGGATTTTACGCGCACGGTAAACAACCAATTTATCTTCTTCAGCTAATTCATCCATACCCAAGATTGCGATAATGTCTTTAAGCTCTTTATAACGTTGCAATACGTTCTGTACAGAACGTGCAATTTCATAATGCTCTTGACCAACAACCAATGGATCTAACTGACGTGAAGTTGAGTCAAGTGGATCGATCGCTGGATAAATACCAGAAGATGCGATGTCACGGCTCAATACTACTGTTGCATCTAAGTGAGCAAACGTTGTTGCAGGTGATGGGTCAGTCAAGTCATCCGCAGGTACGTATACAGCTTGGATCGATGTGATCGAACCAGACTTAGTAGACGTAATACGCTCTTGAAGAACACCCATTTCTTCTGCAAGTGTCGGTTGGTAACCTACCGCAGATGGCATACGACCTAACAATGCTGATACTTCAGTACCCGCAAGTGTATAACGGTAGATGTTGTCGACGAATAATAATACGTCACGACCTTTACCATTTTCGTCTTTTTCATCACGGAAGTATTCAGCCATAGTCAAACCAGTTAACGCTACGCGTAAACGGTTACCTGGTGGCTCGTTCATCTGACCGTAGACCATTGCTACTTTGTCAAGAACGTTAGAATCTTTCATTTCGTGATAGAAGTCGTTACCTTCACGAGTACGCTCACCAACACCAGCAAACACAGATAAACCTGAGTGTGCTTTCGCGATGTTGTTGATCAACTCCATCATGTTAACGGTTTTACCAACACCCGCACCACCGAATAAACCAACTTTACCACCTTTCGCGAACGGGCAAAGTAAGTCAATTACTTTAATACCAGTTTCTAAAAGATCAGTAGAAGCTGCTTGTTCAGCATAAGAAGGTGCTTGACGGTGAATCGGCAAACGTTCTTCAGTCGCTACAGGACCTGCTTCATCGATAGGGCGACCCAATACATCCATGATACGACCAAGCGTAGCAGGACCCACTGGAACAGAAATCGGTGCATTTGTGCTAGTTACATTAAGGCCACGTTTAAGACCTTCTGTAGAACCCATTGCGATGGTACGAACAACACCATCGCCAAGCTGTTGCTGAACTTCTAAAGTAGTTTCAGTACCGTCAACTTGGAGAGCGTCATAGATCTTAGGAACGCTATTGCGCTCAAACTCGACGTCGATAACCGCGCCGATGATCTGAATGATACGACCGCTACTCATTGCTGTCTCCTCAATTCAAACTTAATAATGTTAAACGGCAGCGGCACCGCCAACGATCTCGGAAATTTCCTGAGTAATCGCGGCTTGACGCAGCTTGTTGTAAATGAGTTGTAGGTCTTTAATCAATTGGCCTGCGTTGTCTGTCGCTGCTTTCATTGCGACCATACGAGCAGACTGCTCACATGCAACGTTTTCAATCACACCTTGATAAACCATAGACTCGATGTAGCGAACCAACAAACCATTTAACAATTCTTCTGCTTCTGGTTCGTAGATATAGTCCCAACCATAAGTACGGTTGAGATCATCGCCTGCTTGCGCTGGTGCTAAAGGAACAAGTTGTTCTACTTTAGGCTGTTGAGTCATCGCATTGACGAAACCATTTGAAACGAGGTAGATACGATCTAATTCGCCTTTATCAAATGCATCAAGCATAACTTGTACAGAGCCAGTTAACTGCTCCAAACTCGGCGCGTCGCCAAGTTGGGTCGTTGCACCAAGCACTTTACCGCCGTAATTCTTAAAAAACGAAACCGCTTTTTGACCAATCAAAGCAAATTCAACTTCAATTGACTGCTCTTGTTGTGCTTTGACATGCTGCACAACTTTCTTGAACAAATTAATGTTCAAGCCACCTGCCAAGCCACGATCTGAAGACACCACGATATAGCCAACTCGCTTAACAGGGCGATCAACCATATAACGGTGTTTATATTCAGGATTTGCTTGAACTAAGTGAGCAATTACACGGCGCATATTATCGGCATACGGACGGCCTTGAGCCATGCGCTCTTGCGCACGACGCATTTTAGAAGCAGCTACCATTTGCATCGCGCGAGTAATTTTCTGCGTGCTTTTGATACTAGCTACTTTGGCGCGAATTTCTTTTAAATTTGCCATACGCTTAACCTAGTATTCGAAAGCTCTTTCGAGCTTCCGAAGGTTGATCCGTGAACCAAACTTAACTAAAGATAAACTTAGTAAGTTTGAGTCGCTTTGAAGCTCTCAATACCTGCTTTGAATGCTGCTTCGATGTCTTTGTTATAATCACCAGTTTCATCGATCTGTTGCATTAACGCAGCATGTTCTGAACGGAAGTAAGCAATTAACGCAGCATCAAAGTCTACGATTTTCTTCACTTCAACGTCAGCCATGTAGCCTTCGTTAGATGCATAAACAGATACAGCTTGGTCAGCAATTGAGTAAGGAGCATATTGTTTCTGCTTCATTAACTCAGTTACACGTTGACCATGCTCAAGTTGCTTACGAGTTGCTTCATCAAGATCAGAAGCGAACTGAGCAAACGCAGCCAATTCACGGTATTGTGCTAAAGCAGTACGGATACCACCAGACAATTTTTTGATGATCTTAGTTTGAGCAGAACCACCAACACGCGATACAGAGATACCCGCGTTCACAGCAGGACGAATACCCGCGTTGAATAATGATGTTTCTAAGAAGATCTGACCGTCAGTAATCGAAATTACGTTCGTTGGTACGAATGCAGATACGTCACCCGCTTGAGTTTCAATGATCGGTAACGCAGTTAAAGAACCAGTTTGACCAGTTACTGCACCGTTCGTGAACTTCTCAACATAGTCAGCTGAAACGCGCGAAGCACGCTCAAGAAGACGTGAGTGAAGATAGAATACGTCACCTGGATACGCTTCACGACCTGGTGGACGACGTAATAACAATGAAATTTGACGGTAAGCAACAGCTTGCTTAGACAAATCATCATAAATAATTAACGCATCTTCACCGCGGTCACGGAAGTATTCACCCATTGTACAGCCTGAGTACGGAGCTAAATACTGCATAGCTGCAGGATCAGCTGCCGCAGCTGCGACAACAGTTGTATACGCCATAGCGCCAGTTTCTTCTAGCTTACGTACAACGTTTGCAATTGTTGATTGTTTTTGACCAATCGCAACGTATACACATTTAATGCCAGAGTTTTTCTGAGCGATGATCGCATCGATCGCCATTGCTGTTTTACCAGTTTGACGGTCACCAATGATCAACTCACGCTGACCACGACCTACAGGGATCATGGTATCAACTGATTTATAACCAGTTTGAACAGGTTCGTCGACAGATTGACGCCAAATTACACCTGGTGCTACTTTTTCAACAGCATCAGTTAGTTTTGCATCAATAGGGCCTTTACCATCAATTGGGTTACCCAAAGCGTCTACGACACGGCCAAGAAGTTCAGGACCTACCGGAACTTCTAATACACGACCTGTACAACGAGCTTTTTGACCTTCTTGAAGGCTTAGGTAGTTACCTAAAACAACGGCACCCACTGAATCCTGTTCTAGGTTCAGTGCCATACCAAATAAGCCGCCGTCGAATTCGATCATTTCACCGTACATTGCATCCGCAAGACCGTGAATACGCACGATACCGTCAGATACCATGACGATGGTACCTTCATTCTTAGCGGTCGCGCTGGTGTCCAGATCGCCGATACGCTGTTTAATGAGCGCACTGATCTCGGATGGATTCAGTTGTTGCATTGCGCTATTCCTCAATCTTTTTTAAGTTCAGTCTTTTTGCTGTTACGCAAGAAGACGAGTCCGCATTTTTTCAAGCTTGTTAAGCGCAGAGTCATCTATCACTTGGTCGCCTGCACGAATCACAACACCTGCGATTAACGCTGGATTAACGGTAACAGTCACATGTACAGTTCTGTTAAAACGTTTTTCAAGCGCATGAGCTAAAATATGCTCTTGTGTCGCATCCATTGGAAAAGCAGATTCAATCTCCACTTCCAACGTGTTGTTGTTCTGCGATTTAAGTAATTCGTATTCTGCAGCAATTTCAGGCAATAAAACTAAACGATCGTTATCTGCAAGAAGTGTCAAAAAGTTAGACACTGATTGAGATTGATCTTCACCTAAAACTTTCGCAAAAAGACCTACTTGTTCCGCAGGAGTCAGCTCAGGGCGATTTAAATAAGCGGAAAATGCTTCGTCTTGCACCGCAGCACTGAGCAGTTGTAACGCATTTGACCAAGCGTCAGTTGCATTCTGCTCAGATGCATAAGCAAATGCTGCTTTGGCGTACGGGCGTGCTAACGTCAAGAGTTCAGCCATATTTCGCCTCGCTTATAGTTTAGCAGCCAGCTGAGTCAGCATGGCATTATGAGCTTCTGCGTCAACTTGTTGGTTCAGAATTTTTTCTGCGCCAGCAACTGCCAAAGCAGCAACTTGTTGACGTAATTCTTCGCGAGCAGCATTGATGTCTTGATCAACAGTTTCTTTCGCCTGTTGACGAATACGCTCACCTTCAGCCGCAGCCTGGGTACGCGCTTCTTCTACCAATTGTGCTGCACGACGGTTCGCTTGTTCGATCAATTGAGCCGCTTGTGCTTTCGCTGCATCTAATTCTGCCTTAACTTGTGCTTGTGCATCAGCAAGGTCAGCTTTAGCTTTTTCAGCAGCGTTTAAGCCATCAGCGATTTTACGCTGACGCTCACTAATCGCATTGATTAGTGGTGGCCAAACAAACTTCATGCAGAATGCGACGAACATCGCAAATGCAATTGCTTGACCAATCAATGTGAGGTTGATATTCATTTCGCTATTCCTCAATATGTGGATTTAGGAATTAAGCTATTAACCTACAAATGGATTAGCGAAGATGAAGAACAAGCCAATACCAACACCGATCATAGGCACAGCATCAAGAAGACCCGCGATTAAGAACATACGAGTTTGAAGTTGTGGAGCCAATTCTGGTTGACGAGCAACAGCTTCTAAGAAGCGACCACCTAAAAGACCAAAACCAATCGCAGTACCTAAAGCACCGAAAGCGATCAAGATAGCAGATGCAATTGCAACTAGACCTAAAGTGAGTTCCATGAAAAATTCCTCAGAGGTTAGGTTATTACCAAATTAAACTAAAATTTAAGCCCAACCATCAGGTGATAGTTAGGCAATACCATTAATGCTTTTCGCTTGCCATGCTCAAGTAAACGATGGTCAGCATCATAAAGATAAATGCTTGCAGCGTGATTACAAGAATGTGGAAGATAGCCCAAGGCACAGATAACGCCCACTGGATCCAGAACGGTAATAACGCGATTAAGATGAAGATTAACTCACCTGCATACATGTTACCGAACAGTCGTAGAGCCAACGAAACTGGACGAGCAAGGAAAGTTACTAATTCCAAAATCAAGTTCACTGGAATCAATAACGCTTTTGCAACTGGGTTACTTGGATTAAACGGGTTAAGTGCCAACTCGCCAACGAATCCTCCAACACCTTTTTCACGGATGCTGTAGAACAAGATCAACACAAATACCGACAATGACATACCTAAAGTAATGTTCGGGTCAGTAGATGGAACAACCTTGAAATAAACGTGGTGAGGGTCCATACCAAATACACTTGCACCAATCTGTTGAGCTAGATAAGGAATCCAGTCTACAGGAATCAAGTCCATTGCGTTCATGAGGAAAATCCACACGAAAATGGTCAATGAAAGTGGAGCAATTAAACGTGATTTGCCGTGGAAAGTATCACGAACACTTGAGTCAACAAACTCAATGATCATCTCGATCGCTGATTGGAATTTAGTTGGTACACCTGCATTCGCAGCTTTCGCAACTGTCCAGAACAACAAACAGAAAATAACACCAAGTCCGATAGACCAACCCATTGAATCCAAGTGAATTGCAGTGAACCCCATCGATTGAGCTTCTTCAGCAGTCTCAGCCAATTTCCATGTACCATCAGGCATTTTGCCATAGGTCATATTGGTCAAGTGATGCTTGATATACTCGGTCGAAGTCAGGGCATGTTCTTCAGCAGCCATAAATCACACCTGGTCAATGTCAATCATTAAAAAGAAGTTAAACGAACCATGCGTACTGCAATAATCTCGTTTTTACTTCCAAAAATCTCAAAATGTGCTTTATCCACGTTTTTGTAGACGCGACGCCCAAAACGGCGCGACCCACGACATCGCTTGTACGAGGATAAATCCACTAAACAATGCAACCGGTGACAGCGGTTTAACATTGCTTAAAATTAATATAAAACCAACGATCACAATCGCAAACTTCCCAAGCATGCCTCGATACATGTTTAGCATGACTTGTTTTGATGCTCTGGCACCTGCCGTTCTGAACGACTGCCAAGCAAAATAACAGTGTGCTAACCAACAGACCAAAGCTCCAAGCGCAGCACTTAAAGCAGCAGTTGTATCTTTAATCAGCCAAGCCAATAAAGCTGCCACTGGAATCATACACGCTTGTAAGAAGACCAAAGCTTTTGCTAATCGTCGGTCAATCATGCGACTAGTTCGGCTCATTTTTTACCCACTTACAGCGTAACTGCTTGACAAGTTTTATTGATGATCGTTTCGAATCGCAGGCATTATAGAGTTACACCCCTGAACATGCAATCTTTTCTCGACTTAAGTCTGCTTTTTTCGTTACCATATTTTCTGACGATAGAGTCAACTCAATTAATTTTTTTTCATCATTTTTGCGCACTTAATACGCACTTATCGGTTTTTGAAGCCAATTTTTTCCAAGCAACCACAAAATCATCCTCCCCTCTCATGCTTTCATCTACCGATTCAAAGATGATGGGATTCAGCTTCTGATATTGGCTTGAACTTGCCGAAGTTTCAGCCAATAGGCACATTTTTGACTTTGGTCGACTATCTTTTAAGTACTTTATTTGTGCAGCTGTAGGCGCAATATGCGGATCATCAGTTAATGCTCCAGCAAACTTCAAATTCAGCGCCCGCTCTAAATATTGATAGGCATCATGATAAGACCAATATGGTTTTGCCTTATTAGTACTCTCATATATTTGTGAAGCCTGTAGCATTTGTTGTGCAAAGTTTTTTGCATTTGACATATATTTATTTTTATTTTCAGGATTTTGCTGTGATCGCAAAGTCGCAATAAAGAAAGCAATACGAACTGCATTGTTTGGTTCCAACCAAACATGACTATCCATCGTATTCGCCAAAGCTGCTCCGCGTAAACTACGCTGAGGAAGTATCGTTAAAATTCCTGAGTCCAATAAAGCAATCGCTTTTCGATTTTGTCCTAGGAGCTTTTCTAAAGGTGCTTCATGCGCCTTGCCTAGCCATATCACTAAAGATGCATCCTGAATCGCTTTGCGGTGAGCAGGTGTCAATTGAACATCATGTCCTGTTTGATCATTTAAAAGTAATACAGGCTCTTCAATTCCTTGTGTTACTTCCTTAGCGATCAAATAAATTGGATGTGTCGAAACCACTAAACTTTGAGTCCACCCCCATGTACTAAACATTGAAAAGAAAACAAAGATTAAAAGGCGTGACATTACAGTAGTACTCAACTTAGCGAAGCATGTTATAATATAACAAAAGTTAAAAATTGCCTATGTCTATTTTCCAAGCCCCTTGTCATCATAATCATCAAGATCACGATATAGATAGTTATAGATCATTTGCATGTTATGATATGTGCAAAACAATGAGGTCAAGTTATGAGTTCTTGTTCACATGAACATGATAATGCTTTGCACGGTGTCCACGGTCATCACGATATTAAAGCAAGAATTGCGGAAGCAGAGCTTTTATGTACTGCGGTTGGCGCACGACTAACACCTTTACGCAAAGAAGTTCTTGAACTCATTCTAAATGCCTCGGCACCTATGGGTGCTTATGATCTTCTGGCAAAAATAAAAGGGCAAGCTGATCGTCCTGCTGCACCACCCACCGTGTATCGAACATTAGATTTCCTGCTAGAGAAAGGCTTAATCCATCGTTTAACCTCAATCAATGCTTACATCCCTTGCTGCCATCCACGTGAAGGACATCAAGCTGCTTTTTTGATTTGTACAGAATGCCACTCTGTAAAAGAAGCATCTGCTCAAGGCTTAATTCAACAGTTAGATCAATTGGCGGCATCTGATCAATTTATCGCGCAACACAGCATTATTGAAATCTCTGGAAAATGTCATCAGTGCAGCACTCGTCAATAAGCCCTTCATTGATTGAACTTGAAAATATTTCGGTTCAACGAGATAAACGAGACATCCTTAGAAATGTCAATTTTGCTTTACAAGCAAAAGAAATCGTCACTTTGATTGGTCCGAATGGCGCTGGTAAGTCTACGTTGATCAAAGTATTGCTTGGCATCATGCAACCCAACGCAGGCAAAGTCACTTTTGCTAAAAAGCTAAAAATGGCATATGTCCCACAAAAATTTAATCCGTCTAGCAGCCTGCCCTTACGTGTCCAAGACTTACTTGATCTAGAAGCATGTGCAAGTGATCTTCGCAAAGAAATTATTCAGGACACTGGGATTGCAAGACTACAATTATCTAAAGTTCAGCAGCTATCTGGAGGAGAACGTCAGCGTGTTCTCCTTGCTCGCGCCTTATTACGTCAACCTGATATTTTAGTTCTTGACGAGCCCATGCAGGGTTTAGACATCCAATCAGAAGCCGAACTGTATGAATACGTACGTAGTCTGCCAGAGCGTTATGGTTGTGCTGTTTTAATGGTTTCTCACGATTTACAGTGGGTTATGCAAGGTACTCATCGTGTAGTTTGTCTCAATAAACACATTTGTTGTAGCGGACTACCTGAAAGCATTCAACAGCATCCTGAGTATCAAGCAATTTTTGGAACTCAACGCATGTTTTATCAGCATCACCACAATCATTGTGGGCATAGCGATCATGTTGAACTCTGTACGCATGACCCTCGTCCGCATATCCACCCTGAACCAAAGGTCTAAGCGATGATGGAATGGTTAGAGTTACTGTTACCTGCTTGGATCATGGGGACATTACTAGTATTTCTCACAGCACCTTTAGGTTGTATGATGCTTTGGCGCAGGATGTCATTTTTTGCAGACACTATGGCGCATGGCACATTACTCGGTGTTGCTATAGCAGGAATGCTTCAACTGCCTTTTTGGTTAGGTGTTGGTTGTTTAGCAGGACTCTTAGTCGCTATTTTATGGGTTCTACATGATTCAAGATTGCCGAATGATGCCTTATTGGCATTGTGTTCAGCGACATTACTGTGCTCAGGCCTACTTCTAATACAGCATTTACCAAGTTTAAGACCTGAACTATTAAGCTATTTATTTGGCGATCTGTTGAGTATCGAATGGGCTGATTTACCTTTATTTGCGATTGTTATCGCTGCAGCATTGGTTGTTCTTTATCGCTCATGGTCCGCACAAATTCAGATTTCTATTGATCCTGACATTGCGATCAGTGAAGGCGTGAATGCTAAATGGCAACGCCTAGTTTTTATGTTGCTTCTCGCTTTATTTACCGTGTTGGCACTTCGCGCAGTAGGCTCTCTACTGATGGGTGCTTTGCTGGTCATTCCCGCATTGAGTGCTCGCTTACTGGCTCACTCCCCTAAACAAATGGTGATTTGGGCATTTATGCTTGCTCAATTTGGAGTGACCGTTGGATTATGGTCAAGTGCAGCATTGAATATTGCTACAGGATTAAGCATCGTTTTGTGTATGGCACTGACATTCGCAGCTATTTTTGCAACACAAAAATTTAAATCTCTTAGCGTGTCTTCAGCAAAAGATTAACTCGTTTGCTGAATTGCACTCAACAATGCAGCTGCACAACCAAACATCACCGCAAAACTTCGATTTAAATATTTTTGCTGTCGAGGTGAACGCAGTAATCTCAAGATTTTTGATGCAAGTCCTGTATATGCCGCCATCACCATCAAATCAATCACGACCATTGTAATCGCCATGATCACATATTGTATCCACTGCGGTTGGTTTAAATCTAAAAATTGCGGGAGTACAGCCAACAAAAAAACGATAGCTTTAGGATTACTCATATTGACGATAAATCCTTTAAACACCAGTACTAAAGCAGGTGTGTTTTTCTGCTCGGTTTGAATATCAATATTTTGAGCTGGGGCAGTCCACTGAACATAAGCTAAATATAATAAATAAATGACCCCAAACCATTTCACCACCTGAAACGCCCACGGTGTCGTCGCAAAAAGAACTCCCACCCCTGCGGCTACAATCATAATTTGAATAATCAAAGCCAGCTGCAAGCCAATCGCATTCCAATAACCATGCTTAAAGCCATAGTTTAAACCACTCGACATTGAAGCGATCGCCCCCGCCCCTGGAGAAAGACTAATCACCCAGCATGCCAACATAAAGGCGAACCAAACTTGGAAACTCATATATAAAAGAGATAAATAAAAGTGGAATTATACTGTTTTATTGCTGAAATTTTCTGCTAATTCATGAGGTAAAAAAGAATAAATAAACTATTAAACAGTTATATCATCAGGCACAATATTGTTTTTTGCTGTATTAAAAAATAATTAAGGAGATTTTAATGACTGCTCAATCTGTCATTCTTCCACTACCTTCAGATCATGCACGCTTTATTGTGCTTCGCTTAAAAGATCTTACAATTTCTGAATTAAAACAACAGATTGAAGCTCTCCTATCAACTCGCGACCGCCTCATCACCCAACATCCAAATGATCAAATTAAAACTGCTGTTGCGTTTGGTCCTGAGTTGTGGGCACAACTCAGCACTGAAACACCAGAAGGTTTTAAACAACTCGACCCTCAAAGTGGCGCATTTAATATGCCTGTTGTACCTGCAGATGTATTTATTCATATTGCAAGTGCACGTGCTGATATTTGCTTCTCAATCAGTCAAGCTTTCTTTGCAGGTATTCAAGACAAAGTAGAAGTCTTGGATGAACGCCATTGCTTTAGATTTTTTGATGGACGTGATATGACAGGGTTTATTGACGGCACTGAAAACCCTCAATTTCCTGACGATCGTGCTGAAGCTGCGCTGCTACCTGAGCAAGCAGGCAAATTTGCGGATGGAAGTTTTATTTTTGCTCAGCGTTATGTCCACGACTTAGCGAAATGGCAACAACTCAAAGTAGATACGCAAGAGCAAGTATTTGGTCGTACCAAATTAGAGTCAATTGAACTTGATGATGATGTCAAACCTGAAAACTCTCATGTTGCACGTACAGTCGTGGAAGACGATGAGGGTGAAGAAATGGAAATCCTCCGTCACAGCTTGCCATATGGTGATGGCAAAGGTGAACAAGGTTTATTTTTCGTCGCCTATACCAATGATCTAAATATTATTGATGCAATGTTACAGCGTATGTTCGGAACTGCTGGTGATGGCATTCATGATCGCCTATTACATTTCACTACAGCAGTTGATGGTGCCTATTACTTTGCGCCTAGTGATGAACTTCTAGAGGAAATATTGGCAGTATAAAAAAAGGAGCATTACGCTCCTTTTTATTTAAAATGGGATTCGTTTATATCGACGGTATTCAGGATGCCAAAAAGATTCTTCTATTTTTTGCTGCAATAAATCATCACTGATCGTTACCGCAACACCATCTTGAATCGCAGCTTTCGCCACCTCAAAAGCAATCACTTTAGACACAGCCTGAATCTCACCTAATGGAGGTAATAAGTCTGCTTGAGCATCTGCTAATAAAGGAGAGCAATCAGCCAATGCACGACTTGAAGCCATCAACATATTTTCAGTGATTCGGGTAGCTGCACAAGCGACTACACCCAAACCAATACCTGGGAAGATATAAGAATTATTGCACTGAGCAATATTGTATAGTTGACCATGATAATTCACAGGTGCAAATGGACTTCCCGTTGCAATCAACGCACGCCCTTCAGTCCACTCGATTATATCTGCAGGTACTGCTTCGACACGAGAAGTTGGGTTTGATAAAGGCATGACTATAGGACGTTCGCAATGTGCCGCCATGGTACGAATAATTTCTTCAGTGAATAAGCCTGGTTGCCCCGAGACACCAATCAATACGGTCGGTTTGACATTCTGCACAACATCTAACAAAGAAATAATATCTTCAACTTTCGCCCACTGCTCGATGACTTCCGCCTTTTGCGCTAACTTACGCTGGAAATCTAACAAGTTCGGCTGATTTTCAGTGATTAAACCAAAACGATCAACCATATATACACGCGCACGTGCTTCAGCATCCGTCAAACCTTCTGCCATCATTTGGGCAATAATTTGTTCAGCAATACCACAACCTGCTGAGCCTGCCCCCAAAAAGGCAATCGTTTGATCTTTTAATTGTTTTCCTGCCGCTCGACTCGCTGCAATTAAACTTCCAACCGAAACGGCCGCAGTACCTTGGATATCATCATTGAAACAACAAATCTTATCGCGGTATTTTTGCAATAACGGCATAGCATTCTTTTGAGCAAAATCCTCAAACTGAATCAAAGCTTTTGGCCAACGTCGTTTAACCGCATTGATCACATGATCAATGAATTCATAATACTCGTCGCCATTGATACGAGGCTGACGCCACCCCATATAAATCGGATCATTTAATAGTTGCTGATTATTGGTTCCGACATCGATTGTAATCGGCAAAGTATAGGCTGGGCTAATTCCGCCACAAGCAGTGTATAAAGACAGCTTCCCAATCGGGATACCCATCCCGCCAATTCCTTGGTCGCCTAATCCCAAGATACGCTCACCATCGGTAATCACGATCACTTTTACATTGTTTTTATTCACATTTTGTAAAATATCATCAATAAATTCACGATCAGGATATGAGATAAAAACACCACGATGACGGCGGTAAATATCTGAGAAACGCTGACATGCTTCCCCGACAGTTGGTGTATAAATAATCGGCATCATTTCTTCTAAATGATGTTCGATGAGGTGATAAAATAAGGTTTCATTGGTGTCTTGAATATTGCGTAAATAGATATGCTTATTGATGTCATCACTAAACGCACAATATTGCTGATATGAACGCTGACTCTGTTCTTCAATAGTTTCAATAATATGTGGAAGTAAACCGTGCAAATTAAAGTTGGTTCGTTCTTCTTGAGTGAACGCCGAACCTTTATTTAAAAGTGGTAATTCTAGGAGGGTATAACCTGCATATGGGATATAAAGAGGGTGTTTACTTGGATTTCCTGTTGTCATTGCCTATCTCATTTTCCAGCTTAGAGCACAAAAGCCTCTTAAAGATCACTTCATGCTCGTGGTGTCTAATAGCTTAAGGCTATTTCGTATAAAAATGACATTTTAAACAGTGATACAGTTCAGGCTTAGTATTCAATAGCGACATACAAGAGATATTTTATAATATTTTCATACAATTATAATTATGTTGTGATAATTCATAGTTATCAATAAATCTTAAGCACATAAATTTTGATGTTATCAACCATTTCATAATTAAATAATGCAAAAATCTTGTACACTTGATCCAAACCACATTCATTCAAATCAGAAATTACCAATCAAACTAAAAGTTGAGATTCAATGAAACTCTCATTCACATAGGTCATTACTTAACTAAAATTATTCACTCAGCCGCCAAATGTCTCCCCTAACAGGGGCGAAATTTGCTATATTTAGCGTTTTTCCGCGACATTTATTTCGGTAACTATGAATACGGCAATACAATCAGCTCTTGATCATGCGGTGCAATCCCTTCAACAACAAGGGGTACTTCCTTCAGATTGGACAAACACGAGCCATTTAACCCGTACCAAAGACCGAAGTCACGGTGACTTTGCTTCGAATATTGCGATGATTGGCTCGAAAGCTGCAGGTATGAAACCTCGTGATCTTGCTGAAAAAATCCTAGCAGCACTTCCAGAAGTTGCTGATATTAGTAAAGCAGAAATTGCTGGTCCAGGATTCATTAACTTCTTTCTAAATGCTGATCAACGCTTTGCTGTGCTCGACCAGATTCAAGCACAGAAAGATCAATATGGTCGTAGCCAAGTGAACGCTGCGAAAAAAATCCAAGTTGAGTTTGTATCAGCGAACCCTACTTCTAGCCTACATGTTGGGCATGGTCGTGGCGCTGCTTACGGTATGACTGTTGCAAACTTATTAGAAGCAACAGGCGCTAAAGTTGATCGCGAATACTATGTAAATGATGCTGGTCGTCAAATGGATATTTTGGCGACTTCTACTTATTTGCGCTATTTAGAGTTAACAGGTCAAACTCTTGTTTTCCCTAAGAATGCCTACCAAGGCGACTACGTGAAAGAAATCGCACAAAGCATCATTGATCAAGATGGTGATGCTTATGTTCGTCCAGTTACAGATATTTACAAAGATGTACCAGAAGACGTTCAATATGCAGAAGAATTAGACGCTGATGGCAACAAAGTTGTGCTCTCTGGGGATAAAGAAAAGCATATTGATGGTTTAATTGCGAATTCTCAACAGCATTTAGGTGAAGGCTATCGCGTTTTCCACCAAGCGGCTTTGCATGCCATTTTAGATGATATTAAAGACGACCTCGCAGACTTTGGTGTTACCTTTGATCAATGGTTTAGTGAAGCATCATTGGCTGATAAAATTGATGAAGCACTTACAACACTTGATCAACGCGGTTTCCTCTACGAAAAAGATGGCAATATCTGGTTTAAATCAACCGAATTCGGCGATGAAAAAGACCGTGTTGTGAAACGTCGTAATGGTCAAACCACCTATTTTGCGTCTGACATTGCTTATCATTTGAATAAATTACAACGTGGTTATACTGACTTAATTGATATTTGGGGTTCAGACCATCATGGTTATATCTCACGTGTCAAAGCAGCAATTGACGCGATGGGCTATGACTCGAAGAAATTGACTGTACTTTTAGTTCAGTTCGTGAGTTTGTGGCGTGGCGGTGAGATGGTACAAATGTCATCTCGTTCAGGTCAGTTCGTCACATTGCGTGATCTACGTAAAGAAGTTGGGAATGATGCGGCACGCTTCTATTACGTGATGCGTAAATCTGAGCAACATATTGATTTTGACTTAGACCTCGCAGTTTCGCAAAGCAAAGACAATGCGGTGTATTACATCCAATATGCGCATGCGCGTGTGAACCGTATGGTAGATATTCGTGCACCAGAGAAGAATATTCCATTTGATCGCACTACTCTACAAAATTATGATGCAAAATTACTGACTTTAGAGACAGAATTTGAAATATTAGCTAAGCTCTCAGCTTATCCAGATATTTTGGTACGAGCAGCCAATGCGTATGAACCGCATCAAATTGGTAACTATCTGAAAGAATTAGCTGCGTTGTTCCACGGTTGGTATAACTTGGATAATGTTAAAATTCTAGATGAAACAAATATTCCTTTATCGCAAGCACGTTTATTACTTTCAATTAACGTACAGCAAGTGTTACGTAATGGTTTAGAGTTATTGGGCGTATCTGCACCAGACTCAATGTAATCTAAACAACTTTATAATCAATAGATGCAAGCAAAGTCCACTTTGCTTGCTTTATTATTTATATCGTTTAAGTTTAACAAATGAGAGATTCATATTCACTTTACAGAAAAAAACACTATCTTAGGTTTTATCTGATAAATAATAAGGTGAATAACGCATTATTTTTGAACATAATGCTTTGTTTATTCAATGATTCACGTTACAAATAACATAATAGGATCAAGAGGAATTTCAGGTGTTTGGAAAAACGCAACGTGGTGTATCTGAACGACCAAATAAACCCAAAAAACCACTCATACCTAAGTGGCTCGGTATGCTTGTAGCCATTTTGGCGATTCTATGTGTTGCGGTTATGTTGATGCTATGGAAACCATGGCAACCTGTACCTGCTAAAAATCAGGTGACATCAGAGCATTATCAAGAGGAAGATACCAACAAAGACTATCGCTTCTATGATCTGCTCCCTCAACAACAAGTCACTCCAATTCCTGAACAAGCTGTTCCTGAAACCAAACAGCAAGGTAATGTCGTGATTATTGAATCCCCAGCCGCAGAGGCGACAAACGCTGATGCGTCAGGAGGAATTACGCCAAGTGAGCAAACAGCTCCTGCTCAAGCCACTTATATTTTACAAGTGCGAAGCTATCCCGATCCTGATAGTGCCGATGCAAGACGTGCCGAAATTATTTTGAATGGTTTATCGGCAGATGTAGTCAAAACTGTTGAAAATGGTCAAACATGGTATCGTGTTTTTTCAGGACCATACGATAGCCAAGATGCCGCTTTAGCAGCACAACAAACACTTCAAAATAGTGGTATTGATTCGATTGTCATCAAACGTTGATCGGCAAAATATCAAATAAAAAAGGAACGCTTGATCGTTCCTTTTTTATTTAAAGCAAGATGATTTGAACTAGCCACACTCAGATTCTAAACTTTTCTGTTCGGCACGTTGAAATGCCGCGCGCTCTTGTATTCGCTGTACAAAGGCTTGAATATTTGGGTATTTCCCATGTAGACGTTTTTGTAACGCAATCAATGGGAAAGCCATTTGAATATCAGCAAATGAAAACTCACCTGCAAAATAATCATGCTCAGACAGATATTGTTCTAAATACAGAATATGTTCTTTTACACGAGGACGAATAAAACCACCTTTTACGCCATCTGTGATTTTCTCAGCAATTGGACGAATCACCCACGGTACATGCTTACTGACATTGTTCATGACTAAAGTCATCACCAAAAGCGGCATCAAAGAACCTTCTGCATAATGCATCCAATAGTCATATTGTCTTTGATCTTTCACTTGTTGGGGTTTGAACTGCTGAAGTCGATCATATTGTTGCTGCAAATAATCCAAAATCACTGCCGATTCAACAATTACATCACCATCATCTACCAAGATAGGTGCTTTGCCGAGAGGATGTATGTTTTTAAGGATTTCTGGTGCTGCATAACTGGCTGACCTTTGATAAAACTCTACTTGGTAGTCCACACCAAGCTCCTCTAATGCCCACAGTATTCGAAACGAACGTGAGCATTGCAGATAATGTAAGGTAATCATTTTGTGTGCCTGCTTGTGCTACGCAACTGTTGTTTTTTATCCCTCTAACAGTTGCGTTTAGAATTATGTTTTGCCCAAGCACAATAGCACTAAAGCCTTAAAGAATCACGGTCTGAATGTCTAAACTGCGTAACAAAGTTTTAGTGACAGGTGTCTTGCTACAGACATTGAGAAGTTTTTCTTTTAGCTCTGGTGAAACAGGTTGCTTAAAGGTGACACGACGTTCAATTCGCTCCTGTTGCTCCCGATTAGTATGAAAATCCACCTCAACCGTAAACTCACCTAAGGCTATTTCTTTATGTTGAGCATACATGCGCAATGTAATCATGGTACATGATGCTAGGCTAGCTGTAAGAAAATCATATGGTGCGGGACCTGTGTCATGTCCACCGAAAGATTCAGGCTTATCTGTCAAAAATTGATGCGTTCCACTAGTCACTTCCCCTTTCCACGGTTCAGGTAAAGTTAGAACTTTTGCACTTGCGATAACACTCATTTTGAAGCCCTCATTTGATCAGGTAGCGTTGGTGCTTCCAAGCGTTTGCCTTGATAATCTGGAATCTCACCAAAGCGTGCATCATGGTTAATCCAGTCTTCACGTGCTTGCTGCAAGTCTTCCATCGTGCGCCCTACGAAGTTCCACCACAACAAAATAGGTGATTCAAAAGGTTCACCGCCAATGAGAAGCACTCGATTACCAGATTTGATTTCAACTTCAATTTCCGTCAAACCTGTTTCTAAAACCACCATATTATCAGCAGTTAATTCATGTCCGTTCACACGAGCTTTGCCATCAAGCGCCATGAAAGCATATTCAAATGCTGGATTGAGTGGTATACGCGTTTTAGTATCCGCTTGAGCTGTTAGATCAACACCAACTAAAGGTGTATGTACTTGAACTGGAGAAAGAGTATTGAGGAAGTCACCGACTAAAACTGTAAATTCAACTTGATCTTTAACCACAACAGGAAGTTCTGGGTAATGCTCAAAGTTAGGCTCCATATTGCGCTTGTTATCAGGAAGAGCAATCCACAACTGTGCAGCATGCATTTGAGTTTCAGTATCAGGCGCGACCTCTGTATGAGAAATACCACGTCCAGCTGTCATTAAGTTTACTTGTTTTGGACGAATAAGCTGTTTTGAACCCAAGCTATCGGTATGCATCATGGTGCCTTCAATCATCCATGTAAAGGTTTGCAAACCAATATGAGGATGTGGTCCAACATCTAACCCATCTCCAGCTGGAAAGCTGACTGGCCCTGCATGATCTAGAAAGCACCAAGCACCAACTAAACGTTTTTGGCGGCTTGGCAATGCACGTTTAATCGTTGTCCCTTTTCCAATCTCTGCTGAACGGATCGTAAAATCTTGAATAAACTGATTAATATAAGTTTCACAGTCTTTTGAATCAGAAATGTCGTAATCGTTATTATTACTCATGATGTCGCTCTCTTTTACCTATGCTGTTGCAATGAGTTGTTCTGATGATCTTAACAATTCAAGTATGAATCAATATAGTGTTTTGGTAATACGCTGAGTGTTATCTTTGAGACAATATTTATGTGAGTATAGTATAGCCGCACTTATATCTTCTTTATTTTAAAAATTATACAAAAAAAGGACGCTTACGCGTCCTTTTCATTAATAACTATGCGGAAAAATTATTCCCACTCAATCGTTGCTGGTGGCTTAGATGACACGTCATAAACTACACGTGAAACATCTTTGATTTCATTCATGATACGCGTAGAGATTTTATCAACTAACTCGTATGGCAAGTGAGCGAAACGCGCTGTCATAAAGTCAACAGTCTCAACCGCACGAAGTGCAATCACCCATGCATAACGGCGACCGTCACCCACAACACCCACTGATTTCACAGGTTGGAATACCGCAAATGCTTGAGCAGTTTTGTCATACCAACCACTCGCACGAAGTTCTTGCATAAAGATGTCATCAGCAAGACGTAGAATATCTGCATATTCTTTTTTCACTTCACCCAAAATACGCACGCCCAAACCTGGACCCGGGAATGGATGACGATAAATCATGCTATGAGGTAAACCTAAAGTTGTACCTAATTTACGTACTTCATCTTTGAATAAGTCACGTAATGGCTCAACAAGATCAAAAGCTAAATCTTCTGGTAAACCACCTACGTTGTGGTGTGATTTGATGACGTGTGCTTTACCTTGTTTGCTTGCAGCAGATTCGATTACGTCAGGATAAATCGTACCTTGTGCCAAGAATTTTACGCCATCAAGTTTACGAGCTTCTTCTGCGAATACTTCGATAAACTCACGACCAATGATTTTACGTTTTTTCTCAGGATCAACTTCACCCGCTAACGCAGTCAAGAAACGCTCTTCTGCATCTGCACGGATCACACGAATACCCATGTTCTCTGCGAACATTTGCATAACTTGATCACCTTCGTTTAAACGAAGTAAACCATTATCTACAAATACACACGTTAACTGATCGCCAATCGCTTTATGCAACAATGCTGCGACTACAGATGAATCAACACCACCTGATAAACCTAAAAGAACTTTTTCATCGCCGATTTGTTTACGTAATTGTTCTACACGTAAATCAATGATGTGCTCAGGTGTCCAAAGACCACGACAACCACAAATTTTATGAACAAAGTTAGAAAGTAATTCTTCACCTTTCGCAGTGTGAGTCACTTCAGGGTGGAATTGAACGCCATAGAAACGACGTGTTTCATCACTTACAGCAGCAAAAGGACAGCTTGGTGTGCTTGCAGTAACTTGGAAACCTTCAGGAATCGCGCTTACTTTATCACCATGACTCATCCAAACATGCAGCTGGTTCTCACGATCTTGCAAGTTACCAATTAACTGGTCACGTACCAAGATATCAACTTCTGCATAACCAAATTCGTGAACTGTACCTGGCTCTACCTTTCCACCAAGTTGTTCCGACATGGTTTGTAAACCATAACAAATACCCAAAACTGGCACGCCTAATTCAAACACGATTTGAGGTGCTCGTGGGCTACCCTCTTCATGTACACTCTCAGGGCCACCTGACAAAATAATCCCGTTTGGATTAAATGCACGAATATCTTCTTCAGACATGTCAAATGCATACATTTCAGAATAGACACCCGCTTCACGTACACGACGTGCAATCAGCTGGCTATATTGAGAGCCGAAATCCAAAATAAGGATACGATCTTCAGTAATTTGAGTATTGGTCGTCATGGGATAATCATAAAGGCAAATGAATTAAGCGCCACATTCTAACATTTTTCACGCTTTGGCGCATCGCAATTCATCATCTATCTTATTTTTTAGCTTTACTTGCTAATCCCTGCTGAAATTTAAACTAAAATTTCACAACTTTTTGCCTATTTTAGAGAGTTAAATCAACAATTCTTGCCAATTCTGCTCAACACAAAGCAAAAATTGGTGCTAAGATGATGAACTGAAAAAAGCATTACCATGGAAAGGTATTCAATAGATCTCATCGTTTCCTTTTTATGTGAATGCGATGTCCTTGATAAAAGGAAAAATTAAAAGAATCTAAAGATATTGGTGTACCACCAATGTCCTAAAACATTTCATTATCATCTATGGCTTGTCTTGTCATAAGGCAACAATTAGGACTTGAAGGACCAATACAATAATGTTTCAAGAAATGATTGCAGATTTTCAACAGAATTTCTGGTTATATATTTCAATCCCTTTTATTAGTGGCTTTATTGGCTATGTAACAAAAGTGATTGCGATTCAAATGATGTTCTCACCACTTGAGTTTAAGGGGTTAAGATTATTTGGTCTTCCTATTGGCTGGCAAGGTATCGTTCCTCGCAAAGCTGAAAAAATGGCAACCACTGCCGTTGAATTGATGACCTCAAAACTGATCAAACCTGAAGAAATATTTGCACGACTCGATCCGAAACGCATCGCAAAAGAAATTGAAAAACCGCTCATGGCAGCCGCTGAAGACATCACTCGTGAAGTTGCTCAGCAATACCAACCTGGTTTATGGGAAGGGATGCCAGAGTTTGCTCGTCAAAAACTGATCAAACGTGTCCAAACCAAAGCACCTGAAATCGTTGAACACATCATGAGTGAAGTACAGCGTGATGTGTCTAAATACTTCGATATCAAACACATGGTGGTCAACAACCTACTCAAAGATAAACGCCTCCTCAATGAAATCTTTAAAAAAGTCGGCAAACAAGAATTTAAATTCTTCAGTAATGTCGGCTTTATTTTTGGATTCGCGATTGGTGTCGTACAAATGCTTTGTTGGATTGTGACACAAGGAAAATATCCTTGGATGCTTCCAATGTTTGGTGGTTTTGTCGGTTTCTTTAGTGACTGGATCGCATTACAAATGATGTTTAGACCTTTGTACCCGAAAAAAATCATGGGTTACACATGGCAAGGACTATTCATTAAACGTCAAAATGAAGTGGCTGCGGACTACGCTGCATTAATCTCGAAACAGTTACTCACCTCTCGTAACATGATGGAAGAGCTTTTTTCAGGAACTCACTCAGACAAGGTAATTGAACTGGTCAGCCGCCATGTAAAACAAGAAATTGATTTACAAGCAGGTATTGTTCGCCCATTGGTGGTGTACGCAATTGGTGGCGAGAAGTATCAAAGCCTGAAAGCTGAAGTTGCTGAACGTATTTTAAAACAGTTGCCAGATACGATGCGTTATGTTGAATCTTATGCTGAAGATGCAATGAATGTTCGTAATACCTTAGTTGATCGTATGCAACGCCTCAGCCCTGAAGAATTTGAAGGTATGTTACGCCCAGCATTCAAAGAAGATGAATGGTCATTGATTATCGTCGGTGCTGTGCTCGGTTTCCTCGTCGGGGAAATGCAAATCCACTTTATGCTCTAAGATTTTTATCAAATTTAAAAGGAAGCTAAGGCTTCCTTTTTTTATTAATGTCCGTATTTCTCAATTTTGATTACTTCGATATCCGTAGGTTTAAATCGATGTGTATCAACCTCACCGATTAAACGTACAGAATCACCAACACTTAAACGTGCTTGCTGCCATAAATCATCATCAATTTCTACAACAATGCTGCCACTCTGATCTTGAAATTCATAATGATCACTGTGTAAATGTTTGCTAATTTTTCCTGTGAGCGTCACACCAGTTTCATCTGCATATTTGACGATATCCCTAACCAGCACACTATTTTGAGCTGCTTCTTTCAACAGTACAGCATCTTGTTTCCCAGCCCATGTGTGGCTTGCAGCTATTGATAAAAGACCGACCATTAAACCTAAGCTTATTGTTCTCATTGATTCATTCCAAACAATTTAATCCTTTAATATTCAAACAAATTTCGATAAACAGTGAGATCATTTTTTGTAATAAACGGTAAATTCAAAGGATGTAAAAAAGCCCCATCAAAAGTGGGGCTTTTTTGAAACTGATTGTTTATTTTTCAATTGCGTGATCTAAACTCAGACGACCTGCACCATAAAGCATTAAGTAAAATAATCCGCCCGCCATTGCCAAGTTTTTCATAAAGTTGATCTGTTGCATTTGATCATCTGTGCCATGGAAGATGAATGCAGTAATAATACTAAACACTCCCAAACCCAAAGCAGCTAAACGAGCTTGGAAACCAAATAACAGAGCTAATCCACCACCAAACTCAACCAAGATTGTGATCGGTAATAATGCCGCTGGAACTCCCATCGACTCCATATAGCCAGCTGTAGCACCATATGCGGTCAATTTACCCCATCCAGCAATAATGAAGATATAGGCCATTAAAATACGAGCAATTAAAGTCACTGTATTTTCTACGCCAGATTGCGTTACGATATTTTTTACAACGACATTAGGATTAAACATAATCAATTCCACACTGTTTGTTTTTTAACTTAACACCAGTTTATGTATCTTCCTATTTGCAATAAACATCATATTTGTTAATACATCGTTCTATTTTAAGAACAATAGTGACTAATTTAACAGCAATTCGTTATGCTTTGCATCATTAAGTAAAGTTACTAATTAATTTGCTTTTCTTACTGACATTAGACAGACGCACTGCTAGGATTTAGCTCAAATTTATAGTGTTAAAGCCTTCATGGAACTCATTGATTTTATTCTGCACGTTGACGAACACCTTTTAGAGTTTATTAAGAATTATGGTGTCTGGATTTATGCCATTCTCTTTTTGATTATTTTTGTCGAAACGGGTTTAGTGGTGATGCCATTCCTACCAGGCGATAGTTTGTTATTCGCGGCAGGTGCGCTAGCCGCATCAACTGGTGCAATGGATCCTTGGGTTCTCGGTGTCTTGTTATTTATCGCTGCAGTTCTTGGTGACACTGTCAATTACCATATCGGACGCTACATAGGTCCTCGTGTATTTGAAATGAACTTGCGTTTCATCAATAAACAGCACTTATTTAAGACTCAAGAATTTTTTGAGCGTCATGGTGGAAAAACCATTATCTTCGCACGTTTCGTGCCATTTGCACGTACCTTCGCGCCATTTGTAGCTGGTACAGGCAGCATGAACTATAAATACTTCCTGACCTATAACGTGGTGGGGGCGTTCTGTTGGATCGCATCATTCATTACTTTGGGTTATTTATTTGGAAATATGCCAATCGTGAAAGATAATTTTACGCATTTAATTTTCGGTATCATTATTATCAGTATCTTACCGGGTGTAATTGGTTTTCTACGTCAGAAAATGCAAAGCATTAAAGCAAAATAATGCTCTGCCCCATTGATTAAAAGAAACGAAAAATCATTGGTAAGGTACAAATAATCAATAACATAGCCGATCCTTTATACAAGTGGTCGGCTTTGATTCCTACCAAACTACCAGCCAATAATGCACGCCCAAAGATCATCCAAAAAATTGATACGGGTATTAACACTAAGCTAAACACAGCGAAAACCAATAATGCATTTTCAACTGAGTCCCATGTTTCTCTTGGAAAAATTCCTGCTGCCAATAACAATGTTTTAGGATTCTTTAGACTCGAAACAAATAGTCGAGGAGTTTTAATTTGTTGATGATGCTGATTGTATTTTTGAAGATGTGAACTTTTCCATAAATGAAATGCTAGCCATAAAACATAGGCAACACTACAAACATGCAAAATGATGATTAAAGCAGGCCAAATTGGGTCAAAAAGATGGATAAATAACGCCCACAATCCGATCCCATAGATATAACCTAGCCACTCTACAGGTATATATGACAACGTTTTCAGCACGCCTTGTTGATGTGTTGAACTGGCTAATAAAGCATTCGTCGGCCCTGGAATGAGTAACACTGCGATCATCGCCAAAACAAAAAACCAACTCTCAATCATATAGATACCAACTGACTCAACATGCTCGCCACCTTATACGAAATTCGCTGCGACAAACAAGTTTTATGGGAAAAATGAACAATTTGAAATGAAGAAAATTGAAGATAGAATCAATTAAGACATTGTTATATTTATATTTTTAATGAAACATTTTGCTAAACTTTAATTGAGCATCACCAGCGTAAATACCAGTGATGCACATATGAAGATTAAGAATTTGCACGCTGTTTGACAATAATTGGGCAACCTTTAAACTTCGCAGCCTGAACAATTGCATCTTGCTGACCCAGTACATTCGCAAGCTCAGTATTTTTGGTGTTCATCGACTGACCCATATTGACTGAGATCGAAGGCCCAAAGCCCCAACCGCCTTTACCCCAGCCACCGCCAAGTCCAACTCCCACCCCTACGCCTGTGCGCTTCGGTGTTTGTACACCATTATCGATGTAATGCTGAATACGATTGTATTCTGCTTGTAGTTGCTGACAGTTTAATGACTGATATTGCGTTGGAGATACATAAGCAGGTTTAACCGTCGATGCACATGCACCGAGAAATAAGGTTGTTGCCAAAACTGGCAACCAATATAAACGCTTCATAAGCTTCTCTTATTTTTTTGCTTCAATCTCATTGAATAAAGTGACATAAGCAAGCGTCAATTTATGTTCAGCTGCGAGATGAACCAAAGGTAAATTCTTCTGATGTGATTCTTTCATCAAAACTGATGGTGGCAGCATACTTTCAAGTACAGGCAAACCATCATCTTTCAATTGTTGAACCACTTCACGTGGTAATTTTGCTTGAGCTTGATATTGATTGACCACAATACCTTCAATCTCTAAGCGATCATTATGATCATCTTGGGTTTCGATCACATTTTCAATCAAAGTTTGTAACGCACGTTTAGAGAAAACATCACAATCAAATGGAATTAATACACGATCTGCTGCAATTAATGCGGATAAAGTAAAGAAATTGAAGGCAGGTGGTGTATCAATAAAAATACGATCATAACGTGCGCTAAGCGATTGAATCGAATCACGTAATTTATAAATTTTATGTTTGCTTTCTAATGCGTGTTCTAATGAACCTAGACTTGGGCTGGCAGGAATGACATCTAAATTTTCAAATGACGAACGATGTACATAACTTTCGAGCCCTTTACCACGTGGGGCTTTCAAAATAGAACCAATTGCATTACCAATCAGTCCTTTTTGTTGTGTTGTACCTAAGACATCTTCAAAGAAGTTCTCAATGTTTGGCTCTAATGCTGTTTTATCAGCAGAATATGTCGCATCTTCACCCAAAAGGTATTGGCTCGAATTTGCCTGTGGATCAAGATCAATAACTAAGGTTCTTAGACCTTGTTTAGCACTGATTGCTGCCAAATTGACTGTGATACTTGATTTTCCCACACCACCTTTTTGGTTAAATACCACACGAGTTAACATGATTTCCCTCTACAAGATTTTTTGTAAACTGCACGCAGTTTAACCTAGTGCTAAAACAATTACTAAAACAATGTCAAACAATCATGCAAAAACTGGCTTGATCATAACTAAGCCCAGAATACCCACTAAGGCCACTGTTCCGATCAATAAACCAGCACGACGTTGAACCAAAAGCACCGTATCATCTTTTTTATACATTTTGATCATCGAAGACCACAGTACAAAAAATAGGATGACTTTGGCATAGAACCACGACTCGACTTGGAAGTTTTTCATATAAACCAACACAGCACCCGTAACAATAATTAAAGTTAACGATAAATGCTGTAACCCCACGATCGCTTTACTTGAACTTGTATTTGGCTGTTGATTATCTCGCAATCCAATAAACAAAGTTGCAGCACGAGCGACAAATACTAGAATGAGCAAACTCACCGCTGACATATGGATAATTTTGGTAATTAAATGCGCGTCCATAGTCGATTCCTAGTTTTTGGGTGCATGGGCACATTCAGGACTTGCTGGTGCTTGTCCTTGCCATTCTGAAGGGATATAAGCATGTATAGCTAAGGCGTGAATTTTCCCAGGACTCATCAATTCCGCAGCAACCGCATAAATTTTCTGATGACGTTGCACGAGACGTAAACCTTGAAACTCTTCACTGACCACCACAACTTTAAAATGGGATTCTTTACCTGGAAAGTATCCACCATGACCTGAAGATTCATTGATAACTTCAAGGTGAGTTGGGTTTAACGTGTTTAAGCGCTCAATTAACTGTTGTTCTAAGTTCATCATTCACTCTGTAAATCAGATTGAGATAGTACATTGATTATACATAACTACTTGCATGAGGTCTGTGATGATTTCGGAGATACAAACGCAGAGTATCTTGGCAGAATAGATTAAAACTTCGCCTCTAAAGGTTGGTTTTTCGGTATTTTCTAGATAAATGCTTTTATTTTATGCAATTAAGCAAAAACTTTGCATAAAGTTGTTGACCCTTGTTTTGCTTAATGTATTATAGCTGGCACGCGGGAATAGCTCAGTTGGTAGAGCATAACCTTGCCAAGGTTGGGGTCGCGAGTTCGAGTCTCGTTTCCCGCTCCAGATTGGTTTTTTTAAGTGTAAGTTTTAGTAAAAACTGCTCAATATGCGGGAATAGCTCAGTTGGTAGAGCATAACCTTGCCAAGGTTGGGGTCGCGAGTTCGAGTCTCGTTTCCCGCTCCAAATTTAAAAGGCCCTAGTCGAAAGATTAGGGCTTTTTTCTTGTTGATTTTATTATATTTTTGAAAATTCCGCCTTCCTTTGTGATTCAATTCAATAAAAAATATTCTTAATGTAATTTGTATTTTGTGACCAAGATGTGACCATGGCGTGCCCACGACAATAAAAATGGTCTTAATTGATCTCAAATGCTCTCATTTCATCACTACTTTTTAGCCCCCTCAGAGCTTTTTTGGCTTTAAAAAACACCAAACTCTTTTCAAAGCACAGTGTTTTTTACCAATCGTTCAATAATTTGTGACCATTTTACTTTTTGATGTGACCATTTGTGACCAAACTAATCATTATCATTTTGATTATTATCAATTTTCTTAAAAATCAATAAATCACCCACTCCCACATCTAATGCAATACAAATTTTATCAATGGTTTCAAAATCAATCCGTACAGATTCATCATTATAAAGTTTGTGCAAAGTAGATTTATTAATTCCAGTACTTCTTACCAAATCAGCAACCTTAAGTTTCCTTTCTGCTAATAAAACTGCCAAGTTTGAAATAATCATAAAATTTCCTACTTAAATCATAAAAAGTACTTGCAACAACATAAAAATATGATAATTTATGTCTTAGGAATAATTTTTCCTAGTTACCTAGTAAAAAATATGAGGCTCTATTATGTCATATACCTATCTCACAGCCCAGCAACTGGCTGAAAAAATCCAGTACGACGCTCGTACTATTCGCAACCAGCTAAAGGACAGTGTCTTTATTGAAGGTGTTCACTACATCCGTCCTTTTGGTGGCCGCAAAATTCTTTTTGTTTGGGAACGTATTGAAACTGAAATGCTTAAATTCACTGGTTTAAGCATGGATGCCCTGCAATAAGGCTTAGGAGGTTTAACTGATGGCTACCATCCGGGAACGAAGTGGCAAACTGATTGCCGATTTTCGCTACATGGGCATTCGTTGCAGAGAAACAACTAGTCTTGAAGACAATGCCTATAACCGTCGTATTTTGAAAAAACGTCTCGAGCAGCTGGAGGCGGAAATTACTTTGGGAACTTTTGAATACGAAAAGTACTTCCCAAAAAGTAACCGTGTTGAGGAGTTTAAGGAAAAAAGAAGTCAGCAAATCGCTGTACAAACCAAAGTGCCTCTTTTTAAAGAGTTTACTGAATTGTGGTTTAAGCAGAAACAAGTTGAATGGAGAACCTCATACCAGCAAAAGGTTTCAATTGTGATCAAAAACTATTTGATTCCTGCTTTTGGTAATCAGGTTCTCTCGAAAATCAAGAAGTCAGACTTGCTGAACTTCCGTGCCTCTCTCGCCAAAGTGACACACGGAAAAAATCAGACAAGTCTGAAAGCATCGAGAATCAATCAAATCATGACGCCTTTACGTATGATACTCAATGATGCGGCTGAACGATACGAGTTTGAGTCGCCTTATAAAAATATTAACAATCTGAAGGAAAGCAAGATTGAAGTCACACCTTTTTCTCTGGAAGAGGTGCATAAAATTCTTACCACAGTGCGTGAAGACTTCCGCCCCTATTACACCATTCGCTTTTTTACGGGTATGCGCACCAGTGAAATCGATGGTCTGCAATGGAAAAATATCGACTTACAACGTCGGGAAATCCACATTCGTGAAGCATTAGTGAATGGGGAGCTTGGTGGAACCAAAACTTATGGTTCTGACCGTACCATCCAAATGAGTGATCGGGTTTATCAGGCCTTTCTGCAACAGAAAAGCCTCAACAACGGAAAATCGGACTTCGTCTTCTGCAACCGTGATGGCGGTCCTCTAGACTACCGTTTAGTTAATAAACGTGTATGGCACCCTATCCTGCGCTTTTTAGGATTAACGCCTCGTCGTGCTTATCAGACACGTCACACAGCTGCCACACTTTGGTTATCTGCGGGTGAAAATCCGGAATGGATCGCACGTCAATTGGGACATTCAACGACTGAAATGCTATTCCGAGTCTATAGCCGTTACATCCCCAATATTACGCGCCGCGATGGCAGTGCATTTGAAGCCATGTTGGAAAAACTAAATACAGAGGAGCTTGCACATGAATAGTAAAGCTTTCTTTGGTGGTGTGGTCGTCAGCCCTGAAGCAGATTTGGTCGCTCGTGAATTAATCCATGAGCTACACATTCCCAAACTGCACAATCTGGCCTTTTTGCTGGAAATCAATAAATGCTTCGATGATCACCAAGCATTAAGACTCTGGCTACAGCGAATGCTAGATGAAGGGCAAGCTCATTACGATGACTTGGCTCAACAGGCCCGTCTCCGCTTAATGAGTCTCGCTCACTCATAAAACAAACATAAAAGGTCATCAAATCGATGACCTTAGCCCCTTTATACCTATAAAAAGGTAAACATATGAATAAAGATATTTCAATTTGGATGCCACTCTATATTGGCGACCTACAGGCGAAATTTGCACGAATGACAGCAGAACAAATTGGTGCGGCACTGCTGTTAATGATGGATTTCTGGAAAAATGGTGCCATTCCTCATGATTTAGCAACGGTATGCAGCATCACGAAATTACCGCAGCACACCAAGGCTAAAACTTTGTTAAATACGCTGATGGCCCTAGAATTGTTTGAAGTCGAGTCTGAGCAGATTCATTCAAATTTCTTAAGCAGTTTAAAAAGCCAGGCATTGCAAAATCAGCAAATGAAATCTGATAAAGCTAAAAATGCAGCTCAAGCACGTTGGGGAAAATCCGCTAGTAATGCTCAAGCATCAACCAAGCAACGAAAAGTAAATGCTCAAGCAACTCCTGAGAAGAGCTCGAGTATTACTCAAGCCATGCTTGAATCATGCCCTTCATCTTCATCTTCATCTTCATCTTCATCTTCATCTTCATCTTCAAATTTTGAAGAAAAAAATGAGAATTTTTTAGAAAATTCAAAGTGGATTTAGGAGATCAGTCATGAATACCATGCTTAAAACACTCCAGTTTCGCGCAGAAACAACGGAAACACTTTGCCCTACCCATGATGTACCCTTGATAGAAATTGCAGGTCACAGGATCTGTAAATTGTGTGCCAAAGAAACCGTCCAACACTCACATGCAGCCTATGAGAATGAACTGCAACAGCGATTACTAAAACAGAAAATTAAAAATTCAGGACTCAATAAACGCTACCTGGATCGTGGCTTCAAGAATTATGTAGTTGCATGTACTGCACAAGACAATACCATCAAGCTATGTCAGGCTTTTGCACAGCAGATTATTTCTGACCACAACCCGAACATGTTGATGATTGGTACACCGGGTACAGGTAAAACCCATCTGAGTGCGTCAATTATTCGCAACATTCTGCATAACAGTACAAAATCTGCACGCTACTATACCAGTGCAGAAATTGCTCAAAAAATGATGGATACCTGGTCAGATGCTTCACGCTCTGAGAAAGAAGTCATCGACCATTTCTCCAGTTTTGATTTATTGGTGATTGATGAATATGGCCTGCATGACCGGCATGAAAAACGTCTAGAGATGGTGCATAAGGTCTTATATAGTCGTTATGACAATATGAAATCTACCCTGCTGATTTCCAATTTCACAGTCCAAAATATGCAGCGGGATTTAGGTGTCCGATTATGGTCACGATTACATGAAAACAATTTGATTGTAGTACCGTGTTATTGGGATGATCGACGAATAAGCGGATAGCCAAACTCTTTGCTCAAGCCAATTATCTTCCGAGATAATTGGCTTTCTTTCTAAAGATTCAGAACATCTAACCCAGCAGATAACTCTCGGTTTCCACAATCAATATCCTATTAAGTTTGAACTAATACATATTATATATTTACAAGATATTTATATAATCCATTTTCAACAGGCTTATTTATTCTAAAATCAATTTTAACAACAGAAACAGGACCAGCATCTGTTTGCATTAAAGTCTCTTGTACACTACCTTCGATATAACTTAGAAAACCGATAAAATAGAAATCAACACCTTCATCATCATCTTTTTTCACGAATAAAGGTAGCAATGTTCCTTGTTGCTGTGCATTTAAAATCACCTGAACATCAGGACTAGAAATTTTTCTTTTTGATTTAGACATCCACTGAAAATGTTGCGGATCAATGAACTTATCTTCATATTTTGTACTATCAGAAATATCATCTGCTTTATGATAGGTGACAAATATTGGGCAATTTGATTTATCTTTACTGGCTAAATATCCACCCACATTTTGTGGGTTTTGATTTTTTTCCCAATTTAAAATACGGAATACATCTTTACGTCCATATTTCGCATAATAAACAAAACCACGGTTGAATTTAACTATATCAAAATCTTTAAAATATTTACTGATTGCATACTGCACATTATCATTTAAGAATTTTTTAAAAGTAGAGTTTTTAAGAGCTTTCTTTAAATCATTAGAAGCAAAAAAATAAGAATTTCTTATCCCTAAAGAACTCATTACCCCATGATCTTTAAAATATTTAGTCGGGTTAAAAACCATATTTAAATTATTAAGTATGGATACCAAATCATCTTTAGAAACACTGATTTGATATCTTTCCTTTACTTCATATTGGAATGTTTCGACCTCTATTACATCTTGATCGTATTGAATAATTTTCTCTAAAAGCAATGATTCTAGTACACGCTTTGTATTGTTAATTTCTAGAGCATAGAATTGTAATAACGCCTCTTCGAACTCATTTAAAGTTGGTGTAATTTTTTCTATCGGATTTATAAAGGAATAATAAGATTTTGCATAATTAACAAAACTAAATGGATCTCGCAAATCGGTTTGTAGAAAATCCATCATCATCGGCATACGACCAAGCCGAGTCTTTAATAACTTGTAATCATTCACTAAATCTTTTTTCATTTGAAAATTAGAATTATTAATCGAAGCAAAGATTTTTTCTTTAGCAATTTCATCAAAATGAATCGTCGATGCACCTGGTAATAATGAACCACCACTCGTCACTAATTTGCGCAATTGATCCTTATTAAATGAGCTGTCACCAAATAAAGCCATTGGGATTAGAAAGTTCTTTTCATAATTGCCAATGAAATCGATAACGGTCAGGTATTCTTTAGTTGCAGTTTTTCGTAGTCCACGACCTAATTGTTGGACATAAATAATCGATGACTCTGTTGCTCGTAGAAAAATTACTTGATTAATTTTAGGAATATCAATTCCTTCATTAAAAATATCAACCGTAAAAATCATTTCAATACGATGATTATCTGCCGAGCTGATTGACTCGATCGCAGCTGTTCGCTGTTCCGTACTATTCTCACCACTTAAAGCTATACTTTGAATCCCTAAGAGATTCATTTTCCCTGCAAGCTCTTTCGCTTCTTTAACGCTAGAACAAAAAACTAAGGCTCTTAATTCACCGCTATCTGTACCAAACTTATCTGAAGCTTCTTTGATCTTTCGAGCACGCTCATCACTAATTAAATGACCAAAATCAGTATTATCATCAATCAGCTCACCATCTATTTCTAAATCTGAAATTCCAAAATAATGAAAAGGACAAATGAGATTACATTCCATGGCTTTTTTAAGCCTAATCTCATAGGCTATGTTGTAATCAAATGCTTTGAAAATATCAATACCATCGCTTCTTTCTGGAGTCGCGGTCATACCTAAAAGAAATTTAGGTTTGAAATATTCTAAAATTTTTAAATAGCTAGCAGAGCCTGAACGATGACTTTCATCTATTACGATATAGTCAAAAGCCTCTGGTGAAAATTGAGTTAAATGATGATCTCTAGATAAAGACTGTATAGTGGCAAAAATATTATTGTACCCAGCTATATCTCGATTAGATCCTGAAAAAATAGCAGATTTAAAATCGGTCCCGAATACATTTTTGAAAGTCTGTTGTGCATCAAGAAGAATATTTTCTCGATGCACAATAAAAAGCATACTTTTTGCTTTGAAATTGCGTATATCAAAAGCCGAAAGATAAGTCTTTCCTGTACCTGTTGCAGAGATGAGTAAAGCCTTAGAAACATTGCCCTCTCGTAATTTTTCCAAACTACTCAAGGCTTCTTGTTGCATTAAATTAGGTGTAATTGAACTAGAAAGCTTTATGTTCTGTTGTGGTAGTTTCTGAACAAAGTGTTTTTGGGCCTGATATATTTCACTATATTGTGCTAAATACTCGTCAGTCAATTCTTGTGCATCATTAAATAAAGTCTTTTTTTTAAGCAGCATATCTCGCATAATTTTACTTTGAGGTAAAGCTCGAATAAAAATATTGAGCTCTTCATTTTTACTCAATGCATTAGCAGTTAAATTACTACTACCTAACAACACACTTATATGATCTTCACGCTGGAATAGGTAGGTTTTCGCATGTAAATCAGATTTCGTATCGATACGGACCTCAATATTCTTAAACTTTTTTAGTCTTTTTAGTGCATCTGGTTGAGTAAAATTAAGATACTGAGAAACTAAAATTCGACCAGGAACATTCCTGCGTTGTAAATTCTCTAGCAAAGAATAAAGTGTATTAAAACCACTCATGCTCAAAAAAGCTGTAGTGAACCAAAACCTTGTGCAATGTTCTAATTCACCTTCAAAGGTATTGATCACTTTTTCTAATGGATAATTATTTTGTACCAACTTAGTTTGATAAATATCTTCTGAATAGGAAGATTGATCAATGAAGCTTGTAATTAACCCTTTACTCAATGCATCTAGAATCATTTTGTTTGCAACTTATCAACAATAGGTAAATCTGCTGCTGCCCAGTCGAGAGTAGTTAGTTCATCGATAGTCAACCATTGATAATCCACATGTTCTAATAACTGTAAATTTTTATCATTGCTATGACATAAGAATGTATTCAAAGAAATACTGAAGTCAGGATAGTCATAGTCAACCGTAATAAGATGTGAATGTACTACAATCTCCATGTTTAATTCTTCTTGAATTTCACGAATAATTGCTTGCTCTGGCGTTTCATCTTGCTCAACTTTCCCACCAGGAAATTCATATTTCAAAGAAATATAATCATATTTAGATGGTGCTCTTTGTACACATAAAATTTTATCTTCATGTTTGATTACGGCAGCAACAACAGCAATTTTTTTCATAGACAATATTTTTTAGATAAATGAGAATCTTACTATAAGCATAAGACTTAGATAAGACAGGCGTGTAATAATTAAACATTTTGAATAGCTATCAAAATAAGACCGTCTCTTATCAAGTTTGTGGGGTCAATCCGAACCCTCTTACTTTTCAAAAATTTCATGTTTAAATGTAGTGGCCGTACAATCGCCCACTTATTTTTAAAAATCACATTTACATATAACAATTTACCCATGTAAATTATGATTTATTTTAGTTGCTCACCTTTCAGTGTCACACGATCAAAACTATACACATGGGCAAAAGGACTCTCAACGCACCGTCCCACTAAAGGCATCTTTTGATCTGGTTTCCCACTTTTTAAGAGGACATCAGAAGCACATATCGGGCATGTACCTTTAAACTTTGTCACCCGAGTAATTTGATTTCTCTCTTTATCCCGATACATTTCAAGATCAGCATGATCTTCAGCGAATGAAATAAAACTCATAGGGGCTTTAATTACACGATGCTCTGGTAAATTCCATAACGGAATTGCCCAGTACTTAAACATAATAAATGAAAAGAAAATCAGACAACTAATCCAAAATAAGTCCAACGATGTAAAAGATTGTTCATCACTAACCAATACCAATGAAAAAATAAAAACATAAATAGCCCAGCCAATCACACTACCAAAGAGTACGGTAATCATTACCAGTCCTCTCAAGCTCTTATTTTTTAACTCGCCATTTTTAAAAATGAATTTATAAAACCACGACAGTTGAATGTCGGCAGGATTATTTCGCTCATAATGAACAATATTATCTTCAGGACTCTGATTATCTTCATCAACTTTAGCTGTAATTTTTTTTATTTCCAACCAATATATTCGCTCATTCCCCTTCCCACCCTTAGTATCATTTGTATTTACAAATGGGATGTATCCAAGCTCATCAAACACTGCACTGTGCCGGTGAATAACACACTTTAAAAAATCATTTAATCGTGAGTCATTGATCCATTTTCCAAGTTCTTTAGAATCCATTCTTTCCGCTGACAATTTTCCATCAACAGCAGCTTTCAATTGCTGCCTGGAGTAAGTAACTTTCTCTTCAAAACCACTCTTATAACTCTCAATTGTTTTTTCAAATAACACCTTTAAACAATCATACGCCCTGTTGATCGTAGGCTGGTTCACTAGTAAGCCATAAAATAATTTTAGTACTTTTATTTCTATTTCAGTCACTTATACACCCCACTTACCCGTATTACCCCTGTTAATACGGTGTTTTAGCGATTAAATCACAGTCATAGTAGAAGAGTAAATTAACTTGCTAAAGGATTTGTACTCATGACTATGTATGTTGCTCTCAATGAAAATAATAATCTGGTCCAAATAGAAAATGTTGAACGTGGCTTAGCGTGTAAATGTACTTGTTTTGAATGCGGTGAAACTGTCATTGCACGCAAAGGTGATATCAAAGAGCATCATTTTGCACATGCCAGCAATAAGGAGAGCTGTAACATTAATCCAGAATCTGTACTACACAAATACGCCAAAGAAGTCATTTTAGAATCTATGGGTTTAATGCTTCCTGCGGTCCCAAATACTGAAGACAATGAAGCTGCATGGTGGACATTTGACAAAATTATTCCTGAATTTCACTTAGGGTTAATTCGTCCTGATTTAGCCTGTTATTACAATGATGAACCAGTATTTATTGAAATTGCTGTCACACATTTTATTGATGAGAATAAACTCAAGATCATTGAATCAATGAACGTTAATACATTAGAGATTGATTTATCGAGCTTATTACAGACTGAACTTGTAATACCAAGTGAACAAGCAAAGAAACTGATCCTTGAAAGTCTGGATCATAAAAGTTGGCTTTATCCTCAAGCCCCTAAAGTGATTAAAAATGGAGTTGAAGGGAAAATATCTAAAAATCCACTTAAAGCAACTGAACAACTCGCAACAAACACGACTCCTAATGTTTCATCTTGGGAAGATTATCAATTTACCATCAATGGAATATGGGTACGTGCTCGCAAATTTTCGAGTGGAATGCTATCCGTGAATTGTATTTACAACCCCGAAATCATTGCAATTCTAAAGCAATGGCGGAATGAAGGTGGTGGCCGTTTTGATCAAAAATATCGTTCATGGAACTATTGGCAACCGTTCTCTGCTACCGTCTTAGAAAGGTTAGAACAAATGCACACACCCAAAGATATAAAGCACTACTAAGGTGCTTTATATCTTTATTACATTCAAGTACTTAAATATATCTATTGAAAATAAATTCTTTAATACACTTGGGCTAATATCTTTTTATCTTTTCCCCCCAACCAAACTAAATACTCATTCTCTATTGCCTGCTTATACGCCCAGTCGGCAACCCGATGCGAACGTTGCAGATCGGTTAGAAAACCTAATTGAGAAATCTCTCGAATAATAGATTGATCATGCAGATGATTACGCTCCTGCCACTGATGTAAGAATTGCTGTGATGCTAAATAATTACTTTTTTGTGAGTTGCATTTTTCATCCGCCAGGACAAAGTTATGTCCGGTATCGGCAGGATATAAAGACCATGGAATAAAATGATCCACTGCATATTTAGATTTTTTTAGGCTTTTACCGCAATAAAAACACTGGCATTCTTGCAAATCAATCAGAAAGTCTGCGACCTGTCCTAGTTGGTTACGACTCGGTGCAAACATGAATTCATCTAGGTCAGGTAACCCATCTAATACAACCAGGTTCTGCTTATTCAGCCGGACAAAATCAATCCAGCGCTTCTGGCACAGCTCTTCAATAATTTCACTAAACTGTCTCAAACAATACATCACTTTGGGTAAAAGCTTGAGGGACTGTTTGGAGTCTTCAAGGCAATAGAGAAATTCTACCGTTTGACCATTCAGATTCTGCAAATATACCACCGGCATTTGCTTTACCGTTGTTGCAACTGCTCGCTTCAACCTGTTCCAGTAAAGTACATCCTTTCTCAACGCAGCCAAGGTCTTGAATTGTTGCTGTGCATTCTGGATTTCAGTGATGATCTTTGCCTGCTTACCAGTGCTTTGATGAATAGTAAAAGGCTCATACTGGTTAAACTGAAACGGCAGTGACTGTTTCCAGTATAGGTCAATAAACTTTTCAGCAATATCCTGATATTCCAAATGCAAGGCAGCACCGGTATCTTGACCCTGTTCAATCGCCAGACGCGTGATACTGATCAGCAAAGCAAACTTATATGTCGAAGTAAAAGTCCCTGACTGCAATATCTGCTGAATATGCTTCAAGAATTTCAGCTGCTCGTTGGGTGTAGGTTTATAATTTTCTATAAAGTGATTATCCTGCCACATGTTGAAGCTTCACCTGTCTTTGTAATCCTGCTTCCGTAGCGATTTCCATCATTTTCGCATTTTGAATGGCTTTTTTACGCATAGCTGAAAGGGTTTCTTTAAACTCGTGCTGATTACCTTTCAAATTGAGTGGCAGTATCGTTTGCTTAAAAACTTTTTCTTCAACATTCCAAGGTTCTTCACAAATTATCCAAGACACATACGCATTATCTTCAAGCCATGCATCCAGCCATTGTTCACCTGAATGCGTGAAAGTCATGCGATTACCTGACCCTACTCTTCTAAGCGGATACCCACTCATCTCAGCCAGAAGTATGCCCAATGTTCGTCTTAGTGTTGAACCTTCTGCGTTACCTGTAAAGTGTGTTTTAAGCCGTATTCTCAAGTTTGATTTACTATTTGGTTTAGTCTTTTTGTCAGGCGATATGCCAACATACAACAAAGTGTATTCTTGATACGTTATACAGTTTTTTGTTGGGATTCCCGGTGGATTTGTTTTGAACCACCAAAAATAAATCCCGTGTTCTGCAGGAATCAAAGAGGGCTCTTTCATTAACTCGGCACGACTGTATAAACGCTGCGGGTAATAATCAAAAGCATGTGATTGCTTTTTCCATATTACGTTGATCCACTCTTCTGTACGGTCTGGACGTTTATCTACAGTAATCCATTGCTGTAACAATAAAGCCTGATCAATCTGTTTGATTAACTCATGCGCTTGCTGCTCATTCAAGTCAGTAAAGCTACGTCCGTCTTTCTCACGGTCTGTATTGCCATATTTAAAAGACATGTAACACACGCCATTTGGTTTTAATGCTTTGAATATAAGCCCCAGTACTTCAGGCAAACGATCTCTGTCACAGTGTAAAAGAGAAGCACAGGCCCAAATGCCATCGTATTTATTATTCTCAGCTAGGTCATAAAAACTTTGCTGACGTACTTCAATATTGGTCAGTTCCCTAGCCTTTTTAACCAGCTCGGCAGAATAATCAATTGCCTCAACTTGATAGCCTTTTTTTTTAAACGCCAAAGTGTCCCGCCCCGAGCCACAGCCCAAATCCAAGATCAATGCCTGTTCGGGCAAATATCTTAGAAATGGTGCGTAAAGACTTTCCATCTCAACCTGATAGGTATTTTCAAAAAATGCTTGAGCATGTTGATTGTAATAATTTGATGTTTGATTCATTGTCTAAAAGCCAATATCTTATGTTAAAGAACATACTGATATTTCACTAGATAAGTCAAATGATCAGTCCTATGAATGAATCAAACTCTTATTTCACTGTATCCGGACAACTGAGATAGAAACCAAACTGGTTCTTGTAAATGGAAAAAATATGGGCTTCAGATTTCGCAAGAGTATTAAAATATTACTTGGATTAAAAATCAATCTGACGCATAAAGGCATCAGCAGTGCAAGCATTGGCACACCTAGTGCTTCTTTAAATATTGGCAAAAAAGGCACCCGAACCATCGTTGGTATTCCTGGCACAGGCCTATCCTATTCCAAGCACCAGCCCTATAAAAACAGAGCCGGCAACCAAGAAAACCCTGCTCAGGAACAACAACCGCTCTATACATCACATACTGAGCAACCCAAATCGAATGTCTGGATTTGGGTGATTTTTGGATTATTTTGTTTTATTGTCGGGGCAATTATTTTTTGAATTTAGCCATTCTTTGTACCCCATAATATCCACTGCTAGGCAAAATTTAATTCATTCATTACTATGGACGGATATTAAAATACAATATAGGCTGCCGCTGATGTCTGATAATGACAGTACTCTGGATTATGATGAAAATGATTTAATCGATCTCAACCTGATAGGTATTTTCAAAAAATTCTTGAGCATGCTGATTATAATAATTTGACGTTTGATTCATTGCATAAAAGCCAATATTTTATGTTAACCCGAATCTCGGATAAGGAATAAACTTGAAAAAGAAAAGGACTAGAGCCATCAGTTGAGTTACCACAACAAACTTACAACTCTATTCCTTATGTTCGATAGTACTCAATTATTCTGTGTCATTGATGATTTTTTCTACAATTTGAAGCTGTCTATTTGAAATTTCTAAGACATAACTGTACATGCTCAAGAACTCGTCATGCCCAACTGAGTATTTCTGAAATTATATTTACTGCTATTTGATATAAGTGTTCTCATTCAATAATTTCAAAGCATTATTTACATCATTGAAAGAAACTAAACAAAAACCATTTATTTAAACAGCGTCCTTGCTATCAACGTATGATTTATCTAATCAATACCCATCAACTAGCTTTACATGCATTGCATCTCAATTTGATTGCAAAATACTGGATAAAACGACCATCTATTCTCATGTGTTCAATACAATGCTCAATCACCAACAGATATAGAAAAGAATTATTTTGTATAGACGTGACTTAGCAATCCACCGTTGGATTTTTCTTGTAAGAAATGTTTTTTATACAGACGAATAATAAAAATTAGCTGTATAACCTTAATCCTCATTACAAAGTACAATGAGGTTGAACATGGGATGAGGTACAGATTAAAAAAGCGAATGCAATACAAGTAAATCATTGAATATTAATAAGTTATACCAATTACTTGTAAGTAATGGTGGCAGAACACCCTGCCCTAAAGAAAAAAGGGGATGAAAAGATCCATAAAAAATAGATAGACTGTTTTCTGTGTTGGATCAACGGTCTACTAAAACCGACTGGCAATGTGTGCCAGCAATCGCATAATAAAATTAAGAAGATATAGTGGCAATCTAGAGATTCTGATTTCAACAAAAGTATGCTTAACCGCAATTTAATTGTAATTTTTTGTATTAAAAATGACTTGTAACTCAAACAATTTTTAGGCTATCTGCCTAATTTTAAAAAAATAATCTCAATTAGAATAAATATTTATTCTATTTTTATCAATAACTTAATGTGATATTTTTAATACTGTTAGCAGACTGGGATCACTGAAGGATACTAAAAGGCATCCTTCTTTTTTTCCCTAATAATTAATATTTACTGAATCTTAAAGACTTTAGTTTTAGAGATTCAGTTAGTAGCACAACCTAAAACATTATTATTTTTCGATGGTTATTACTAATGAAACTACTAAGCAAATTTTTTAGTGTGTATTTGAACAGTATAAATGTAAACAATAAATACTTTAATTTTAGAGATTTTAAGGAAAATAAAAAACCTTTGATTTAACAGAATAATTTTAAAAAAAACTTATCAGTATTTAGATCTGATCTAAACTTTCTGCGAGACAATAAAATATGTCAAAATCAAAAAAGGGGATTCAAAATTACCGTGTAGCTGTAAAAAATCTGCACTTAAAGTGTTATCCAAAATGTATGCATGCCTACCAAATTTGGATTGCTCTATTTTTTCAGCTTAATGAGAAACAGCAAAACTATCACTTGAATTTAATTTTTAAGCAGAATATCGACATTCCACTCATTACCACTAACACACTGGGTCACTATTTTTTTAGTAGTCATTTCAGCTGGATCTATGCCTATTTTTACAACAAGAATAAAAATGAATTTACGTTTAGAGCTTATGAGAAAAATAATTCCTACGAATTCACCATCATGGCTTTAAGCGAAGTAAAGGCCTTACTATGTTCCGGATTACATCACTCAATTCATGGCTTAGATATCATCGCACATTGGCTAAATGAACAATACTTAGCCGCACATCTTCAGGAAGTTTTCGGTCAGGAAGTTCTAACTATCAATCATCTACGAGAATTATCAGGGCTGTCTAAATCCAAAAGTCCAGTAAGTTCTATTTCAAATTATACAGGTCCATTGTCATTAGAAAAAATTCTGGCTGGAATATCATCATGAACGGATATAGTTACTTAGAAGATACTCAAGAATTAAAGCTTGAGCCGTTTCGAGAATTCTATCAAACACTAGCAGAAGCAAAGCTAGAAAGTTTTCAAAATTCAAGCAAACTCAATGACTTCATTAAACCTACTGAAATCGTTGAAATCAACAATATTATAAATCAACAACTTGCAGACAAATCAATCAGTGAATATCCTTTGGTTCATTACCTTGTTGCAGTGATCAACACCCCTTCAGCCTATCAAGCTAATGCACTGAAATGGGCCATTTTCAATACTCAATGTATTGAATCGCTTGATAGCCAAGAACATGCCTCCACTGTAGCTAATCTTTGTATGCGTTTTCGTTTAGCCAGCACAAAGCGGGAATACCATTGGCTTTATAGCTTCTTACCAGCTCTTCCTATGGATTTGGAGGATCTGCTTGAGTTTTTAAATGAAACTGAAGTAGAGAATAAAGATTTACTTGAACGTTCTACTCCAAAATTAACAGCAAAACAAATTGGCCAGCTGGCAAATCTACGTGTTATCTATCAATATGTCTTTACTCAGTCTGAACGTTTAAAACGAAATCGCCAAATCAGTTCAGGTGCCAAAGAAGCTCCTCAAACTGATATTCAAAAGATATCAAGAATATCTCTCGATGATGAACAAACGTATCAGACTCATTTTGAACGCGGTATAGCAAAACAACCACGTGAGGATAAAACTATAGAAAAAGTTGAAGACCATAATTTTGAATTCAATTCACTAGAGCAATGTTCTATTACAGCTCAGATCAATAATCTCAAAAACAAAATTCTGCATCAAAACAAGAATGAATTAATGAGCAAGGCAAATCCTCATGTCTTCGATTTGCCTACTGCACAGTACATTATGCAAATTTTATTAGAACAGGCAGAAAACTCTCCAATTCATGCATTGCTTTTATTTTCAGTACTCAGTTTGACGCATTATGAAGAGCTACTGGTATTCAGAACTCGTTTCTTTCTAAGCTCAAAAAGTAAAGAAATCCGTTTTACTCATGGAAACTGTTTTTTAAAGCAAAGTGTTGATAACTCTAAATTTAAAGATGCATTATTAAAAGAATATATGCTCAACATTGGTAATTCTTTTACCATCCCCTTACCCAAAGTTTATTTAGATCGAATCTTTCAGTTAAAAAATTGGGATAAAGCTGATATTGCTTCTGATGTACAAGATTATCTACGTAGAATCAGTGATGATCTTACTTTCCCTTTAACAGCTCAAAATCTTCCTCGTTTAATCAGTGATATTACATTAAATGAACTAGGATATGAGTTAGAAAGTAAATTATTCGCTGGGGAAAATGTTAACAACTACACTCCATGCCATTATTTTTCAACAAAAATTATTGATATCTTAGATATTTATATTCAAACACTTAATCTGGTTGGTCCTCAGCTTGACACTGGATATATTGACGAATTTAAATCCCCTATTACGTTTGGCAGTCAGCAAGTACCGGATCTCCCATTCGTCCAGTCTTTTTTTTACCAGCTTGACCACCAAGTTCGGAATAATCCCAATCCCTTTCAGACTTTAAATCATTATTCAATCTGGCTTTGGCATATTTGTATGCTGACAACTTCAGCACGGCCGAGTGAGTCCTTCCCACCCAATCTAGATTATATTGACCTTGACAACCAATTGATGGCTGTTGCAGATAAAGAGCAACGTTATTCGGGCACCATTGGACGCTATTTACCTTTTAATAATTTTCTCCGTGATGAAATACAGCATTACCTAAAGTATTTGAAACATTTTCTGCACCTCACTAAAGCCTATCTGTCGCAAGAACAAGTACAAGCAATCCAAAAGGTCTTCGATGGTGAACATCTCTTGCTCTTATTTTACGATTCGAAAGGATATGTCCGAAATCTGGAACTTTCTGATATTCAAAAATACTGTACTGAAATAGCATTACAGCGCAATTGGACCCGCCACTTCGCTCGCTATTTTTTTGCCCAATACTGCAATGAAGATCTAATAAAAGGCATCTTTGGTCATGACGAAGCTATGCAGGAACTGTTTGACCGCTATTCAGGTTTTGAGACAACAGATTACGATCAAATTAGAGCAGCACAAGACAAGCTGGTCGGACTCTTAAAGCTTAAAAGTATGTCTACATTTAACGGGTTCCTGATTGAATGAGTAAACACCCACACTCCCTTAAAAGAATAAAAAAGCATAGAAAAAACAAAGCATTTCTTCTGAACTTGTTTAGTGAGAAATGTATAGAACTGACGCCTGAGAACTATTCGGAAATTTGTCGTCAAGTTGATAATCAGCTTTTAGAACACTGTAAGTCAAACATCCGTAGCTATCAGATGGCACGTATAGAATTTGCTAAATATATCAAGCGCTTTAATCTTTCATCGAATCAGTACTATCCAGTGCCTGCCGCTCCCGTAAGGCACGAAAGGTCTCTGCCACTACAAAATATTGAAACCTTAAAACATGGTAAAAAAGTTACTCAGTTTGCCCAAAATATGATTGCTTACTGGGCAAAACGAAATGACTTCAGTCCCACCCAATCTCTTGGCTTTTGTTTGATCAGTTCAATATTATTTAATGGCATTTATAACCATGCCGAATTGCAATTTTTTTTAAAAATCATTTTAAAAACAAAGAAATTTCAAAGTTTTTTAAACCTAAATCATATGGTAACACTCGAAATCCCGAACCGGAATTTCGGTAATCAGCGTATAAATGACCCTGATTTTTCAGTCAGCTATACAAAAACGTTTGTGCTACACGACATTGTGAAATGCTGGATCTACAGACTTAAACATCAAAAGTTTGATTTATTTTCGGATATTGAAGATGCAGAACATCTGATTAACGCTTGTATTATTGAATGCTTCCCTGAGGAAAAGGTACGTTGTAAAGACCTGTTAAAATACGGTTTTTACTATACACAGTTCCTGAAAAACAGCGGACTGGATCAAATGTCCATTTGTATCCTAAAAAATGAAATTTACAGTTCCAGCCCTCTCGAAAAACAATTAGCAGCCTATTTTATTCAGTCTGAACCCACGCCTACCCATACAGTTCAGAATATTTGTGAAAAACCTCAGAAAAAGCCTACGGTCACTATTACATTAGATGAAGTCGATATTTTAGTAGAAATACGTCAAGCTATTCGTGCAAAAAACTATAGCGATCAACTCATAGAATTATATGCTAAAAAACAATCTCCAGCCTTGGAACGTTTGCTGCTGTGGAGCATTCTACGCTCAAAATTAACGGAACCTCAGCTGGACCTTCTCAATCATATTATTCAGCAGCAGCAACGATTTAAGCGCAAGCTTATACGTGCAGATTTTCAGCCGGTCAAGCAAAGTTCTCTGAAGACCATGTTTTCACAGTTTGCAGTCCATTGGCTGCAGGCAACGCAAGACAAAGACATTTCATCATTTTCAAATGCCGATTTTGAAGATCTGTATGGAGAAATGCTTTTATTAAAGAAAGAAACAACTAGAGAGACTTTACAAAAACGTTTACAGGAGTTTCATCACAAACAGACCTTATTTTTTAACGCGCCCACTGTGGATCTGGATAGTTTAATCCAAGTAAAAATCTGTAGAACCGCATTGATCTCGCCCCATATTTTTTACCGCATGCTAGAGCAGCTCGAAAATACTCAAGATATTTCAATTCAGGATAAAAATATATTTAAACTGATTTTTATTCTGGGGTTCAGAGTCGGACTACGGATCAATGAAACATTGAATATCTTCGTACGTGATCTATTTATTGGTGCAGATGCTGTGATACTCACCATTCGCAACAATCGCAATAAAAATCAAAAAAGCTACTCAGCTTACCGCAAGATTCCTTTACATCATCTACTTAAAGCCGATGAATTACATGCATTTAAAACATATAGTCAGAATAGAAAACGCCTGCTAAAAGAACAAAGAAAATCAGTTACTCAACCGCTATTTTTAAAACAGTCCCTAGAAGAAACTCACGAAAATGAAGTCAATGCTCTCTTGAAACAATTGATCCAGTCTGCTTCTGGAGAACACAGTTTTACTTACCATACTCTGCGTCATTCAGCATTTAATCATCTCTATCTGGTTTTAAAACACTCACCGCTTGCTGATGCATTTACAGACTATACGCCAAATGATCAACTACGCATCCGTTATGCATTGCTGCGAAACAAAAATACTCAGCAAACCTGGTATGCGCTTTCTCATTTTGCCGGGCACCTAACGCCTGAAACCACTTGTTCAAGCTATCTGCATTTAATGCATCTAGCAATTAGCTACCAGCTGAATCAAATGCACAGCCCGCTTCCTAAAGAAGCCTATTTTAATATTCTGAAACATGATGATTCTATTAAATATCCTGTTCAGCAGCGGGCGATCAAACATTTTTTATTTGATCAACTCACTAAAGACCGTTACAGGCAACATGATCATCAATTTCAACCAGGTCAACAGAAATCACCTGATTCACTGATGCTAGGAGCTCATGACTCAGAGATGACTTTTGAATTATTGCATCACATTCTTGCAGTAGAAAAAGAACAAGACCTTCTATTACCTGAAGCCATTCCTTTGCAAATCGCGCAAAAATTACGTGCCAGAGCCCTGCATTTAAAAACCTCCTGTGTAAATCAAAAAAAATCATCGAAGTTATTTACCACAGATTTTTTAAGGAAAACTCCCGATGCATTGGTCACCATGTTTCCAACCAATCAGGAGGAAAAAAAGGTCATTCACCATGTTCAGGAGCGTTATGCAAATGTACAAAGTAAATACAAAAAACAGCTCAATGTGATCTACTCAATTTATCTTGAAAAAGCTCAGCCCAATTCAGCCCAGTTAATTTTTGAACTGAATGAAAAACGGCAACTGAAGAAACTTCTTTCTTTTATTCATAGCTTATTTCCCAAAAAATATCTTCATTTAGAACTCTCTCAGCAGAGCAAGACAGAGCTCAAAAAGACATTACAGGATTTAACATTACGGGCAGAAAACTTCAGCCTGAATGAAAATGAAAGGCGAATTAAGTTCTGCTTCAAGGGTAAAGATGCAAAAGCACTTGGGGTATTCAAGTTACTGATGTATCTCATGATAGTTTCTCATCTTTAATGCAAATTATTGGATAAGTTTGCCACGCATTCTTATTCGTGGTTTACCAGTCATTCCTGTAATGATTTAATATGGACTTCCAAGCGTGAGTGATTAAATTAATCATCTTAAAGAACAATAACTGTTTGTCCCACTAGCCAAATAATGTCTGTCCAAGTTAGCACAAAATTTAATGATCATTTAAACAAGAATTTGCAGTATTGGTTTACAATTCGAAGTGAATAAAAAAGTATAAATTGCCGCATTAGGATGAAATTGAAGAAATATTTTCAGAATATGATGAATAAATTGTGAATCGGTACTGAATTAAGGTAACAGGCAAGGCAAAGCGCTGCCCATCGACCTCATTGCTCCAGACCACTTGTGTCAGATATTCCACATTGAACTGATAGCAAATCCAGGTTTCTCGCTACATCACGCGAAACTAATTGAACTTAAAGCAAGTTGTTAGACTCTATTAGATTGTAAATGTCTAATTAGACTTCTTGAATCTAATAAGATCTAATCAGCCCAATTAAGCACCTTCCTTACATCAAATGGTTTATTTATATAAATCCATTATTTTGTGTTTTAATATACATATATACACATAAGACCCAATATTATGGATTTAAATTTCAAAAAACCTGAAGAGATTGTTACTTTATTATGTGAAAGGCTTCGCAAAGAACGACTTTATCTGGAAATGACTCAGGCAGACGTCGCTACACGTGCTGGTATTAGTGTGAATACAGTATCTAATCTGGAAGCTGGTCGAAATGTTTCATTTGAAAATTTAGTACGCGTTGCCATGGTATTGGGCCGATTAAAAGAATTAGAGGAACTCTTCAAACCTCATTTAAACAGTGTAAATGACATTCTCCGCTATGAGAGCAATACGGCTCGCCAACGTATCAAAAGGAAATAAGTCCATGCTCAAAAAACTTAATGTTTACTACAATGGATGGGGTGAATATTGGCTTTGGGGTACACTGGTCTCCTCAACCGCAATCACAGGTCGGCCATTAATTGCCTTTGAATACAGTGCAGAAGCGATCAGTAAAGGTTTAGAACTTTCCTCTTACCTACTTCCATTAAAAGGTGACTCATTAAGAACGAACTTTCCTACACATCAAATGGGATTGCCAGGTCCTATATATGATGCCCTACCCGATGGTTGGGGCATGCTTCTTATGGATCGCTTATTTAAAAAAAATGGACTCAATCCAGCACGGATTGGGCCATTAGAACGACTCACGTATATTAATACACATGCAATGGGGGCATTATCCTTTGAACCTTCAGCACCTGAGTTAGCATTAACTGAAAATATTCCGCTGATTAAACTCGCTCAAGAAGTTCAGCAAGTTCTCAAAGGAGAAGGTGCAGAATTTTTACAGCATTTATTAATTATGGGTGGATCTCCACATGGTGCAAGGCCAAAAGCACTCGTCTATCGTGATCCTGTCACCAACGAATTCTCAACAGTTAGCTCACATCAACATGAAGCTTGGCTGATCAAATTTCCCGCTCAGCAAGAGCATCCTGAAGTTTGTGCAATTGAAGCTGTTTATGCAGAATGTTTGCGTCATTGTCATATTGACACCCCTGACACTCAATATTTTACTCTTCCGAATGGATTAACCGCATTTGCATCAAAAAGATTTGACCGCCATGATGGTATGCGTATCCCTATGCAAAGTTTAGCGGCCTTCACCGGAGCTGATTTTAAATCACCAGGGAGTTTAGACTACAGTAACTTTCTTCGCGCTGCACACTTTTGCACCAATGATGTTCGCGAAAAAGCAATTGCATTCAAGCGAGCTGTTTTCAATGTAGTCTTCAATAATCGAGATGATCATTGCAAAAACTTTTCATTTCTGATGTCCCAAAATGGGCAATGGAAACTCTCCCCTGCCTATGATGTTACTTTCTGTGAAGGGCCAGGTGGATATCATCAAATGGATATCATGGGTGAGGCACTGGATATTCCTCGACAAGCTCTTGTAAAACTTGGTACTCAGGAAGCGGAACTTTCTGCCCAAGAAGTCGATGAAATTATTGGCTCGATTTGTAAGGTTGCAATCCGATTCAGCAATATCGCTCATGACCTATTACCTGGACAAATTCAAGCAGAGACTCTCCAACTGATCCAAAATAGGATTGAGCATAATATTCATTTATTGAATTGAATATAAAACATTTTCATGAGGATTAAGAATCATTATATTAAATCATATAATATTGTTATTTCTCATGAAAATTCGCACCAAAATACAGGTGACTTTTATAGACTAAAATTTCCAATATGAAGTGACCAAAATACCCTTAAATGATCTAAATTGCTAAAAATTTTACCCCACTAAAAACTATACACAATCAATTAAATCATATACTTATAGTTAACATCATTTAATGTTATAAATCTCGGTGACCTTGCCAAGGTTGGTGTCGCGAGTTCGAGTCTCGTTTCCCGCTCCAAATTTAAAAGGCCCTAGTCGAAAGATTAGGGCTTTTTTCTTATCTATGGATTTTGCAAACTAGGATTGTTCAGTAATCTTCGTTTTTAAATCTAGCTCATTTGATTGCTGATAAGTTTCAGCAATTCGGTCACGCGGCATAAAAGTTGTCGCAATAATTGCTATCATCGCCATCGAACCAATATAAATCATAATCAAATATGGATTGCCACCACCGACACTCAACAACTTGGTTGCAATCAACGGTGCAATACCACCACCCAATACACCAGCCAACTGCACTGAAATCGAGATACCGCTATAACGAATCTCAGCAGGGAACTGACGCGCGAACAATTGTGCTTGCGGCGCATACATAATCGGGAACACCACACCAATTGCCAATACAATCGCAGTCCACACCAGTACAGGGTCTTTGGTATTGAGCATACTAAAGAATGGATAGCTAAATACTGCCAACACGCATAAGCCAAACATAAACATATTGCGTTGACCAACCCGATCGGACAGATGTCCACACAATAGGGTCATAAATAGAATGACTGCTGCACCACAAATGGTAGCGAACAAAATCTCTTGTCGAGGGATTCCAAGTTGGGTCGTGGTATAAGCCAAAGTAAATGTTGATGCAATATAAAACCATGCGTTTTCAGCAGCACGTGCCACAATAATCGTAATCAACTGTTTTGGATGTTGTTTGAAGACCTGTAACGCAGGAACTTTAATATTCTCAGCTTGCTCTTTAACTTTTTCAAAGTCAGGTGACTCAGGTACTTTGACACGGATATACCAACCTACAGCCAGTAATACGATACTTGCGAGAAATGGAATACGCCAACCCCAACTAAACAATGCTTGTTCAGGCAGTAAGGACACCAATCCTAGAGCAATTGAGGCCAGCATTAAACCGCCACCTGTACTGGCTTGAGGCAAACTACCCCAAAATCCTTTTTTACCTTCAGGTGCATGTTCAACAGCCATGAGCACAGCCCCGCCCCACTCTCCACCCATTGCCATACCTTGGATAAAACGCAAGATGACCAAGCAAATCGCAGCCCAATAGCCGATTGATTCATAGGTAGGCAACAGTCCAATCAATACCGTTGGAATGCCCATCAGCATCAAAGTCAGTAACAACATGGACTTACGACCAATTTTATCACCAAAGTGCCCAAACACTAAACCACCTAAGGGTCGTCCGATAAAGCCTACTGCATAGGTCCCAAATGCTGCGAGTACGCCTGTCAGGGGATCAAGATTAGGGAAAAATAATTTATTGAAAATCAGTGCCGCCGCTGCACCATAAATAAAAAAGTCATACCACTCGATGGTGGTACCCACCATACTGGAGATACCCGCCAAACGATGTGATGACTTTTTAGGATGTGAACCGTTTCCATGTAATGTTTGCATCTTCATTTTCCTTTCTTGGAAATTTTTATTCTGAATTTTTATGCTGATGATCATGCTTGATCAAAAGTCTACGTCCTGTTTGTATTTCTCCTTTGTGATAACAATCGGATGAGCCGTACTTAGCTTAGCTTTTCTAATATTTGCTCTAGTTCAGGATTGGCTTGTTGCCATTGCGGTTGTTTGTCTTTATCGACAATCAGTGCACGCACGCCTTCAATAAAGTCTCCATGCTCAAACCAAATATCCTGCAAATCACGCTCTAGTTGCATACATTGCTGCAAGGAAAGCCCACGTCCAAGATGTTGTAGTTTCAAGCTGGTTTGTTTTGCTACGAATGAGCGTTGTTGCAGTAGATGCAGTAATTTGCTTGCCCATGCTTTTAACTGCTCATCTTGTTCATTTGCAAGACTTTGCTCAATCTCATCCAAATGTTGAAAACCGAAATGTTTACGAATCGCTTCAGCATACTGTTTCAATTCACTTTCTGCTGGGCGGGTGATAAAGCAACTCACAATATGTTCAATGTTTTGTTGACTTAAATCGTTTTCTGCAACCAAGGCATCTTGCAAGGCTTGCAGTCTTTCGCTCGGTACATGGTAGTCAATCAAGTCCAAATAAAGGGCATCACTGCTACTTATTTGCTCACCTGTAATCGCCATATACACGCCTATGTCATCCAAGCGCGATAGGAAATGAGTAGCGCCGACATCTGGGAAAAAACCAATCGCTGTTTCAGGCATGGCAAAGCGTGATTTTTCACTACTCACAATGATGTGGCAGGCTTGCGCTAAGCCAAAACCACCACCAAGCACATAACCATCGAGCAGAACGATGACAGGTTTTTGGTACTCACGTATGGTGGTGAGCATCTTATATTCGGCACTAAAATAACCTTGATGATCTGTCGTGCCCAGTTTATAACTGTCATACAGATAGCGAATATCGCCACCTGCACAAAAGGCTTTCGGGCTATTCGATTTGATTAAAATCGCTTGGATAGCAGCATCATCTCGCCAAAGCTCAAGTTGGGCTTGAATCCCCTCAATCATCGCTAGTGATAATGCATTCAGATGTGTCACTCGATCTAAGGTGATCATGCCTAGACCACCTTGTTGCTCAATCATTAAGTGATTTTCTTTGTTCATTTTGTTGATCTCTTATTGATTTTTAAAATTTGCCTGCCGCTTTTCAACAAACGCCTGCATGCCTTCTTTTTGGTCCGCAGTGGCAAAAATAGAATGGAACATGCGTCGTTCAAATCGTAATCCTTCGGTCAAATTGACTTCGAAAGCTCGATTAATGGTTTCTTTCAGCATCATGTTTGCGGTCAGAGAACGTGTCGCAATTTGTTCAGCAGCTTTTAGGGTTTGTTCGAGTAGGTCTTCTTTGTTGAATACACGTGCAACCAAACCACTTAACTCAGCTTCTACTGCACCCATTTGTCGTGCGGTGAGGCACATTTCCATGGCTTTGGCTTTACCAATCGCATGAGTTAAACGTTGTGTTCCACCAATTCCCGGAATTACGCCCAAAGTCACTTCAGGTAAGCCGAACTTGGCATTCTCAGCGCAGTAGATAAAGTCACACATCAGTGCCAATTCACAACCACCACCCAAAGCATAACCACTCACCGCAGCGATCAAAGGTTTACGACGTTGGGCAATACGATCAGCAAGATGGAAAAAATCATCAAAATAAATATCAGGAAAATTTAGCTGTGCCATTTCCTTAATATCCGCGCCGGCTGCAAAAGCTTTTTCTGAACCTGCTAATACGATACAACCAATCTCACGATCCTTTTCCAGTTGGTCGAGGGCTTGATTCACTTCACTGATCAATTCACTGTTTAGCGCATTTAAAGCTTTAGGACGATTGAGGGTAATTAACCCTACACCATTACGCTTTTCCAATAAAATAGTTTGCCACTGCATCATTCAATCCTTGTTTGAGTTTTATAGACTACGTGCGATCACTAAACGTTGAATATCGCTAGTACCTTCATAAATCTGACAAATTCGTGCATCACGATAAATTCGCTCGATTGGAAAATCTTTCAGATAGCCATAACCACCAAAGACCTGTAAGGCACTTGAACAAACACGCTCTGACATTTCAGAAGCAAATAATTTGGCCATCGATGCTTCATTCAAACAAGGCTGACCCGCTTCTTTGAGACGTGCAGCATAATGAACCAGTTGTCGTGCAGCTTCGATCTCTGTTGCCATACTGGCAAGGCGGAAGGCAATCGCTTGATGCTCGAAAATTGGTTTACCAAATGTCAGACGTTCTTTGGCATAGTGCGTGGCTTCTTCTAAAGCTGCACGCGCCAAACCCACTGCTTGTGCTGCAATCCCGATACGACCACCTTCTAAATTAGCAAGTGCAATTTTCAGACCCTCGCCTTCTTTACCCAACATCAAACTTTTATGCACACGTACATCGGTCAAAGCAATCTGACAGGTATCCGAAGCATGTAAACCTAACTTTTCTTCGACACGAATGACCTCATATCCGGGTGTATCACGTGGCACGAGAAAGGCACTAATACCCTTTTTACCTGCGCTTGGATCAGTCACGGCAAAGACGATAATCACCCCTGCATTATGACCAGAAGTAATAAACTGCTTTGCACCATTCAGAATATAATCATCACCATCTTTAACCGCGCGAGTTTTGATAGCTGCGGCATCCGAACCAGTATGAGGTTCGGTTAAAGCAAAGGCTCCAATCATTTCACCTTGGGCTAAGGGCTTTAAAAAGCGTTCTTTTTGCTCGTCATTACCAAACTTTAAAATAGGTACACAGCCCACCGAATTATGCACGCTCATAATCGTCGAGGTCGCACCATCTGCTGCTGCAACTTCTTCGAGTGCCAATACATAGGCCAAATTTCCCGTATCTGACCCACCCCATTGCTCTGGGACGAGCATCCCCATAAAACCAAGCTGCCCCATCTGCGCCAACGCAGCTTTGGGAAAGGTGCCATCTCGATCCCAATCACTGGCATTCGGTTTAATTTGTTCTTGGGCGAAACTTTTCGCCATATCACGAATTAACAATTGTTCTTCGGTAAATTGCATTGTTATTTCCCTTACCCTGCTTTTGCTTGTTGCTTAGCAATTTCCTGATTACGCAATAAAAACCGTTGGATTTTACCACTCGGCGTCTTCGGCAACTCGGTGACAAACTCCACTAGACGTGGATATGCATGCGCAGAAAGACGTTTTTTCACAAATTGGCTTAATTCTTCTGCCAAAGCAACTGTAGACTGTACACCTGCCGCTAAAATAACAAAGGCTTTAACCAGTTCGGTACGATCTGGATCAGGCACACCAATCACCGCAGCTTCAATCACCGCATCATGTTCAAGCAAAGCACTTTCAACATCAAATGGGCCGATACGATAACCCGATGTGGTGATCACATCATCGCTACGCCCTACAAAACTCATACTGCCATCACTATGTAACTCAGCGGTATCGCCTGTTAAGTAATAATTGCCAACAAAAGGTGATTTACGGCTTTCTTTATATCCCCCAAACCACATCATTGGCGACTGGCTGATATCCACCGCTAAAATTCCGGCGGTGTCTGGTGGAAGCTCTTCGCCTTGCTCATTGACCACGGCAACCCGATAACCCGGACTTGGAAAACCTGCCGCACCTGCACGTATTTCATGGCTTAAACCGTGATGGTTACAGATCACCATACCCACTTCAGTTTGTCCGTAATGATCGTAAATCGGTGCATCTAAAACTTGTTTGAACCAGCGAATCACTTCTGGATTCAGTGGCTCACCTGCACTACTGACCACACGGAACTGACCTTTTAACGGCGCCATTTGTGCTGGATCAGCAGCCATCATCATACGATAGGCCGTTGGTGCACCTGCCAAGTTGGTGATTTGATAATCCTTGACGATTTGACACAAACTATCCGTACTGAATCCACCCTCGTAGAACAACGTCGCATGTCCCAAGAATAACGGCCCCGTAATCGCATAGTACAAACCATAGGCCCAACCCGGATCAGCAATATTCCAAAAAGCATCATCTTCAGTTAAGCCAATCGCATCTTGCATATAGCGACCAAATGCAATCAAGGCTTTTAGTGGAACTTCGAGCGGTTTTGCAGGTCCAGTAGTACCTGAGGTAAACATCAATAAGAATGGATCATGCAAATTACGCATGACTAATTCACATTGATCAGACTGCTGATTCAGCTCCTGCCAAAAATTAAAATCGCTGGCTTTGAGCACCGAACCTTCTGTATCAGCAACGGTCACGATAGCTGGACATTGTTCAACTTCATCGAGCTTGCTGCGATTGCCCACATCCGTGACGACTAACTTGCTTTGTGCAAGTTGAATACGATGCTCAATCGCTTTCGGCCCAAAAGCAGTAAACAGCGGTTGATATACGGCTCCAATTCGCCATGCGGCTAAAATCGTCACGATCAGCTCAGGCGTTCGTGGTAATAAACCCGAAATACGATCACCTGCCTGTACACCTTGTGATTTTAGAAAATTAGCAAATTGACTGGACCACTGTTTGAATTGCGCAAAAGTATATTGTTCCTTACGCCCATCTTTGCCTTGCCAGTACAAAGCAACTTTTTCACCGTCTACATGTCGGTCACAACACTCAAAGCATGCATTGAGTGCATCCAACGAACCTGACAACATTTGTTGAGCCGTATTTTCAAAATCAAATGCGTTTGCCACATCTTTATAATTCAACATCTCTATTCCCTCAGTCTGGATTTGTAGTTATTTACGACAGAGTTGCATTTATTGGTATACAAGCCATCCAATGGCTTGATGTTTAAACTTGGTCTGGTAGGTATTGCTGGATAATGCTGGAGAAATCCAAATGCGCATTTCCACGCATACACATCTGCTGATACATCTGCTGTACCATGCCACCTAACAAAATAGGCTGTTTGACCTGACCTGCTGCCTCGACTGCCAGACCTAAATCTTTCAGCATCAGTTGTGTCGCAAAACCATCTTGATAGCCACGTGAAGCAGGTGCATTTTCATTGATATGTGGCCATGGATTACAAATCTCTGAACTCCAGCAACGACCACTTGAGGTGTTCACCACACCTGCCAATGCTTGTGGGTCGATCCCCAATTTGGCACCCAATGCCATGCCCTCTGCCACAGCAGCCATCGAGATTCCAAGAATTAAGTTATTGCAAATCTTGGCAATTTGTCCTGCGCCAACATCACCACAATGAATGACATTCTTGCCCATGTAGCTGAGCACAGGTTTGACTTCCTCAAAGGTCTGATCATTGGCACCCACCATAAAAGTGAGAGTACCTGCCTGCGCGCCAATGGTGCCACCCGACACAGGCGCATCACAGATGTGAATATTTTTAGTTTGCGCAAGCGCAGCGATATCTTTGATGGTCTGTGGATCAATGGTACTGCTATCAATGCACAATGCCCCTGCCTTCAAGACTTCCAGCACACCCTCCTCACCGAGGTAAACCTCTTTGACATGCTTGGCTGCTGGTAACATGGTGATCACCACATCTGCTTGTTGGGCTGCTGCTTGTGGACTGTCGCAGACCACACCACCCGCTTCAGCAAAGTGCTGATTCGCCACTTCACTGAGGTCATAACCATAAACTGTAAGTCCTGCTTTGAGCAGGTTATGGGCCATTCTGCCACCCATATTTCCAAGACCGATAAAGGCGATATTCATCCCTGATTCCCCCTTAACGTAAACTAATGGTGGTATTTACATCGCCGACTTCATGGCTATCTTCAAACCAACGACTAGTAATGGTTTTGGTTTGTGTATAGAACTGTACCGCTTGCTTACCATAAGGGCCTAAATCACCTAGTTTTGAACCACGCGAACCTGTAAAGCTAAAGAATGGCACTGGCACAGGAATTGGAATGTTAATCCCCACTTGACCAATATCAATTAAGTTTTGGAAGGTACGTGCTGTCGCACCACTTTGAGTGAAGAGTCCAACACCATTACCAAATGGATTGGCATTGATCAGCTCAATCGCTTCTTCCAAAGTATCAACAGAAATAATTGCCAATACAGGACCAAAGATTTCTTCTTTATAGATACGCATATCTGTGGTCACGCCATTAAAAATGGTCGCTCCAACAAAGTTACCTGACTCATAACCTTTAACTTGCACATCACGACCATCGAGTAACAGCTCTGCACCTTGCTCGACACCACTATTGATCAAATCAATCACACGCGCTTTGGCACGTTGAGAAATGACAGGTCCGATATCTGTATTCGGCTCATGTCCTGCATTAACTTTCAAGGTTTTGGCTTTTTCAACCAACTCTTGAACCCATTGCTTACTTTCACCCACCATCACAGCAACTGAAAGTGCCATGCAACGCTGTCCTGCAGCACCAAAAGCCGCACCGACTAAAGCATTGAGGGTTTGTTCTTTGTTGGCATCAGGCATCACCACCACATGGTTTTTCGCCCCCATCATCGATTGCACACGTTTGCCATGTTGCCCTGCGAGGTTATACACATGGGTACCCACCGCAGTTGAACCGACAAAGGAAATCGCTTTGATGTGGTGATGTGTACACAGACGATCCACCACTTCTTTACCGCCATGTACCACATTCAACACACCAGCAGGTACACCTGCTTGAATCGCAAGTTCGACCAACATCATCGTGGTTAATGGGTCTTGTTCAGAGGGTTTGAGTACGAAGGTATTGCCACAAACAATCGCCATCGGGAACATCCACAATGGAATCATGGCTGGGAAATTAAATGGAGTGATGCCCGCACAAACACCCAATGGTTGTTGCAAAGTATAGGTATCAACACCACGTGCTACGCCTTCGATGTACTCGCCCATTTGCAAGGTACCGACAGAACAAGCGTGCTCAACCACTTCTAAGCCACGCTGGATATCACCTTCTGCATCGGCTAAGGTTTTGCCTTGTTCAGCGGTCAGTACTTTCGCGATCTCTTTCATGTTGGCACGAATCAAGTCTTGTAGCTTCAGCATAATGCGCATACGTGCCTGAATCGGTGTTTGACGCCAAGTGGCAAAAGCATCTTGTGCAGCTTGAATCGCTGCATCCACTTCCTGCACTGTTGCAAAAGGTACGCGACCGATGACTTCCTGTGTCGCAGGATTGACGATATCTTGCCAGTGTTGGGTTTCAGACTCGATCAACTGTCCATTAATGAGTAGCTTAGCTGTGTCCAGCTCGATTTTCTGGATTGTATTCATAACCTCTCCATAGGCCTATTTTTATTGTGTTCAGATGTTCGAAAATAGCGATTCGTCGTATTTTCTTTTTTTAACATTTGTTTGAGACTAGCAAAGAATGCTTTGACCACCAACGCAAATTCATGCACGATTGATGTGCAAATATGCACAGGGATGACAATAACAATGAAAGTGGATTGGGATCATCTACAGTTTTTTCTGGTTTTAGCGAGAACCAAAACCTTGACCAATGCAGCACGCATTATTGGCGTAGAACACAGTACCGTAGCTCGACGGATTCAAGCATTGGAGCTGGCTTTAGGCACGACTTTGTTCAAGCGTGAAGCATCAGGTTATGAACTAACGATGGAAGGATTAGCCCTTGTTCCGCAGGTTGAGCAAATGGAACAAGCCTTTCTTCAGATTGAGAAACCGCATCAACCTTTACAAGGTCGTGTGCGAATTGGCACACCTGAAGGATTTGGTACCGCATTTCTTGCACGACTATTGGCAGAATTTTCGATTCACTATCCTCAGCTCACGATTGACCTGATTCCTGTGCCAAAGATGATTAAGCTCTCGCATCGTGAAGCGGATATTGTGGTGTCTATTGATCGACCAACGTCTGGACCTTATATCATCACGCGACTGTCAGATTACACATTAAAGATTTATGGCAGCCAAAACTATCTGTCTCAACATCCACCAATTCGTGGATTAGAGGATTTAACCCAACATCGTTTTGTTAATTATATTGATGATTTGGTCTATAGCCCTGAGCTGTATTGTCTAGAACGCTTACCCTTAAAACTCACTGCAAATTTTCGCAGTAGCAGTATTTTGGCACAGCAAATCGCAGTAAGTGCAGGTGCTGGATTAGCAATTTTGCCGAAATTTTTAGCCCATGATAAACCTGAACTTCAGGATGTTTTAGCTGAACAAGTACGTTTTAATCATACATTCTGGATGCTGACCTTTGTAGATTTACAGCATGAGCCACGGATTAAACTGGTCTGGGATTATTTACGTAAACAGGCAGATAAATATCAGCATTTATTGGTTGATTAATACTTCTCGGCGTAGATATAAAAAGAGCCGATCTAGTTAGATCAGCTCTTTTTATGGGAGATGCTAATGAATCGATTAAGCTAATTCACGTCCAAGTTTACGCATACGTGGTTTGTATAATACTTGATAGGTCACCGCTAAAATCACCACCCACAACGGACTCACATACAGCGCTTTCAGCGTGTCAGGTTCGAGTGCCAAAATCACCAAAGTGAACAACAAGAATGCGATCACCACATAAGACATGAACACGCCGCCTGGCATTTTAAATTTAGACTGTTCATGTAACTCTGGACGTAATTTGCGATAGCGGATATAGCAAACCATGATCAGGCTCCATACGCTAATGAACAGGATCACACAGAGCGAACTTGCCAAAGTAAAGGCTTCCATGGTGTTCGGGACAAAATACTGAAGCACAGCTCCACCCATGATAAATACACATGAGAAGATCAGACCATTTGCTGGCACTGCACTTTTGGATAAGCGACTAAATGAATTTGGCGCCTGACCATCTTTAGACAGACCAAACAACATACGACTGGTAGAGAAAACACCACTGTTCATCGACGACATCACCGAAGATAACACCACTAAATTCATGATGATCGCTGAGGTCACAATCCCCGCATTCAGGAATAACTCAACGAATGGGCTTTTATCTGCGCGAATTTGATCCCACGGTGTCACAGCCATCACCACTAATAAAGCTAAGACGTAGAACAAAATAATACGAATCGGAATCGCATTAATCGCTTTGGGAAGATTCTTATGTGGGTCTTTGGTTTCTGCCGCAGTGGTTCCAATCAGCTCCACACCGACAAAGGCAAAAACAGCAATTTGGAAACCAGCCAAGAAGCCATCAACACCTTTCGGGAACATACCACCATGCGACCAAATATTATTTAGCGAAGCCACTGTGCCATGAGGTGCGGTAAAGTGACTAAAAATCATATAGCCCCCAACCCCAATCAAACCAATAATCGCCAAGATTTTAATCAGTGCAAACCAGAACTCGACTTCACCAAACAATTTGACCGTAAGTAAATTCAAGGCCAAAACGAATAATACGCAGCCCGCACTAATCAGCGCCTGTCCTATTGGAGTAAAGGTCGTTCCATCAGGCAGCCAAAAACCCAGATAATTAATCACAGCAGCTAAGTCCGCAATACCGACCAAGACCCAACCTAACCAATAGGTCCAACCCAAATAATATCCGGCCCACGGTCCAATCAGATCGTGTGCCATATCGACGAAAGATTTGTACTGTAAATTGGCAAGCAACAATTCACCGAGTGCTCGCATCAAAAAGAAGAACATGCCACCAATAATCATGTAAATAAACAAGATTGATGGACCAGCAAGGGAGATGGTTTTTCCTGAACCCATGAACAGTCCAGTCCCAATCGCGCCACCAATGGCAATCAATTGCAAATGGCGATTGGAAAGTTTTCGTTGTAAGTCTTGAGGTGCATCATCACCTGAAGACTGATTATGTATCACCGTCATAAAAAAGTTCCTTTTTACTACTTCCTAAAATGAATCGGTCGCTAATTTATGAGCTTAACCAGCTGTCCTTTATAAATGACCCATTCATTTTGACTGCAAGAAAATACGTATTTGCCTTACTTTTATCTATGACAAATACGTTACTTTTCTTCTTTTTTAATCTCATTTAAACAAAAATAAAGCGATTCGCTTTATTTTTGTGCTGCAATCACTGCAATTTCAATTAACCAATTTGGATTGACCAAATCAGCTTGAATCGTAGCGCGTGATGGCGCCACACAGTCTTTTAACCAATCAACATAGATCGCATTGACCTTAGGAAAATCCGCTAGGTCTTTCAGAAAAAGCTGTACCGAAAGTAAACGTGATTTATCGCTATTTGCGGAGGCTAACAATTGCTCGATCGTTGCCAATACATCACGCGTTTGTCCTTCGATATCTAAATCAGGATTTTTAGGAACTTGTCCTGATAGATAAACCACCTGATTAAAAACCGTGGCTGCACTCATCACTTCGGTGCTATTGATTTTCTGGATCTCTGAATATGACATGATGACTTCCTTAGTCTTGAGTGATAAATGGAACTCGTGCAGTTACGCCACACATAAGTTCATAGCCAACTGTGCCTGAGGCTGCTGCAACATCATCAATAGAGAGAATTTGTCCTGTTTTTGATGTTCCCCAAAGCACAACTTCACTGCCAATTTCAGCATTCGGAACTGGCGTTAGATAGACTGCCAACATATCCATACTGACACGCCCAATGGTTCTAGTACGGATTCCATTGACTAACACGGGCGTGCCTGTAGGAGAGGTACGCTGATAACCATCTGCATAACCACACGCTACAATACCAATAGTCATCGCATGTGCAGCTACGAAACTTGAACCATAACCCACACTTTCATTGGCATTTAACTGCTGGATCGCGATCAATTCACTGCGCAAACTCATGGTCGGTGCAAGTCCCCAATCTTGGATACTATGCTTCGGATAATCGGGAGAGCTGCCATAGAGCATGATGCCGCCACGGACATAATCGGAGTGTACTTGCGAGGGATATCTGAGAATGGCAGCACTATTACTCACCGATCTTTCGCCAGGTAAGTCCTGAATGGTGCTTTCAAATTCTGCGAGTTGATATTCAACCCCAGCTTGACCAAAACGTTCGCCATCAGCATCAGAGAAATGCGTCATATGGGTGATGTTGGAAACATTATTGAGGCGTTGCAGATGTTGCCAGATTTTTCGGTATTGTTGAGGCTTGAAACCTAGACGGTTCATGCCACTGTTCATTTTTAAGAAAATATCAAACTGGGCTGGATAGATATGCTGCTGTATCCATTCGACTTGATGCTCGCTATGTACCGTGAAACTCAACTGATATTCAGCGCAGTCAAATAAATCCTGTGGCGAAAAAATTCCTTCCAGCAATAGAATTGGACCTGTCCAACCTAATGCACGCAAACGTTTCGCTTCATCTATATCAAGTAATGCGAAGCCGTCCGCAGTTTTTAAAGCATCGTAAACTCGTTCGATTCCATGTCCATAGGCATTGGCTTTGACCACTGCAAACACCTTGCTGTCTGGAACAGAAGTTCTCACGACCTCAAGATTTTGGCGCAAAGCCTGAGTATGGATGACCGCAGTAATTGGGCGAGGCATAATCAACTTCCTTGTATAATCAAATTATGCCGCGTGTGAATAACGCTGGATCGATAAGCCATCCGTACTAATCTCGGTACGATGATTCATCACCAAATCACTAATCAATTTGCCTGAACCACATGCCATGGTCCAACCTAAAGTGCCATGACCAGTATTTAAGAATAGGTTCTTATATTTGGTTGCACCAATAATCGGTGTGCTGTCTGGTGTCATTGGACGTAGACCTGTCCAGAATGATGCTTGTTGTAAGTCACCACCTGGGAATAAGTCTTGGGTAACCATTTCCAAAGTTGCACGACGATCATCATTCAAGCCCAAGTTAAAGCCACTTAATTCCGCCATACCACCCACACGGATACGTTGGTCGAAACGTGTAATCGCGACTTTATATGTCTCATCTAAAACCGTTGATTGCGGAGCAAATTTTGGTTCAACAATTGGAATCGTCAATGAATAACCTTTCACTGGATAAACTGGCAGATTCAATTGCAATGGTTTTAAGAAATCGCGTGAATAACTACCAAAGGCAAGTACGAAACGATCAGCCGTTAAAATCGCACCATTGACCATCACACCTTTGATTTCGTCACCTTCTACGATCAGTTGCTCAACATTTTGATCGAATTTGAATTCGACACCTAAGTCTTGCGCTACTTTCGCCAAGGCATTGGTGAATAAATAACAATCACCCGTTTCATCATTCGGCAAATGTAAACCACCGACTAATTTATCGGTGTGTGCCAATGCTGGTTCTACACTGCCCAGTTCTTGAGCATTGAGTAAATTAAAATCAACACCACATTCTTTCAGTACTTGGATGTCTCGTTGCACTGCTTCAAGCTGCGCTTCATTACGAAATACCTGTAAGGTACCTTTGGAACGATTTTCGTAATGAATACCTGTTTCACTTCTGAGTTGACGCAAACAATCACGACTGTATTCCGCCACACGCATCATGCGTTCTTTGTTGACCGCATAACTTTGAGGATTACAGTTTTTCAGCATCTGTGCCATCCACTGAAGCTGCCACATGCTGCCATCTATATTAATAGCAAGTGGTGCATGATGTTGGAACATCCATTTTACTGCTTTGAATGGAATCCCTGGTGCAGCCCAAGGTGTTGAATATCCTGGCGAGATTTGCCCAGCATTACCAAAACTGGTTTCTTTTGCTGGACCAGACTGACGATCAAGTACAGTCACTTGGGCACCTTGTTGCGCAAGATAGTAAGCACTTGCTACACCAATAACACCACTTCCTAAAACGATGACGCGCATAATAGGTCCCTCTCGCCCACTAGTTTATTTAACTAGTATATTTTTGCTTCAATAGTTTTTTTGACTATTTTTATGGCTATAATCTAGGTAATTTAATGTTTTTATCGCGGAAAAATTAAAATAAAAGGGAATAATCTATGCGTAAATTAGACCGTATTGATCGCCTGATTTTAGACATTCTGCAACGTGAAGGGCGTATCGCAATTAGTGAGTTAGCTTCACGTGTGAACTTATCTACCACGCCTTGCTCAGAACGCGTCAAACGATTGGAACGTGAAGGTATTATTATGGGCTACTACGCTCGGCTTAATCCTGCGCATGTTGATCGTAGCCTATTGGTGTTTTTGGAAATCAAACTGTCAGCAAAATCAGGTGATGTCTTTGATCAAGTAGCTCGAGATTTAGTCGATATTCCTGAGGTCTTGGAATGTCATCTGATCTCAGGTGAGTTTGATTATTTAGTCAAAGCTCGACTCAAAGAAATGAGTGCTTATCGACGTTTATTGGGTGATTTACTGAAAAAACTGCCTGCTTCGGCATCATCCCATAGTTATGTGGTGATGGAAGAAGTCAAAGAAAGTCTTTACTTAGATGTGAGTAAATAAAATTAGATGTCGTAGGGTGCACCATTAAAAATATTTCAGCCTGCAAACGCAGGCTGAATATGTATCATTATTCGTCTTCATCATCATAGATATAGCTCATACAACCCCATCCGTCGTATTCACCATCAAACTCTTGCGCAATCCGCGTCATCCACTCTTCTAAATCAGCAATATCTTCATATTCCAACATCATATTGACGTGAATATTTAACACCCACAAATCCGATCCATCTGAATGCAATTCTTCTTGATACAGTGAAATTTTTTGCTCTTGATGCAACAGATGCAATGCACACTTTTCTGCTTGTTCTTGCTTTTCAAATACAATTGAAAATTCGACTTCATGCGGTTCACTTAGGTCATTGCCATCTTCAACCATTTGCCAAAGCACATTACCATTATCATTATCAGGAAATTGCTCGTAATCACGTGTCATTTGAATATCCTTTGTTGTCGTTTCAGTTTAATTATTTGGCTATAGATTAATCTATTTTTATGTCAGTTTTTAGACGCATGAAGATCATTATTGTAGTGAAAGCATAAATGATCTTCATGTCGATCTTCGATAGCTATATGGTCAACTCGATGGATAGAACAACTTGATCGATACAACGGATTCCATTTTCATAAATCGGCTCAGGATAGTGTTTAAACACATCTCGCTCAATGTATGACATACGAAAACCACACTTCTGATATAGAGCCGACTGATCAAAACTTGAATTGCCTGTTTTAATAAAAACAGTGCTGACCGAAGATTGCCATGCGTTTTCTATCGCATGTTTAATCAATGATTTGGCTAAACCAAAACCTCGATGCTCTTTGGTGACGGCTAAATTGATAATTTCCGCTTCATCCCCGCGTTGTAATAAACATAATTCTGCAATTACATCCCGACGATCATTGGAAATCACAAAGATTTTTACTTCTGATAGATAAGCTAAAACATGCTGCCAATCTGGATCGGCTTCAAGTAGTAATTTTTTTAATTGCGCTTGAGTCAAAGTCGGCAAACCAGCCCACTTTAACTCGTTGATACACGAATACATAGTTAAGAACGTTATTCCTTGTTTTATTTTTTTCGCAAGAGTAGATAACTAAACTTCTGTTCATTTCCCGCTGGGGTGATATGAACTTCTTTCCCCTCTTCCACCACATCAAATGCAGATTGTCCAAAGAAATGTATCAGCTCTTGTGTACTGTAGCGTTGCACAGGCAAACCACTACACTTCAATGCTCCATCTTCTGCAAAGGTTGAGATCACTAGATAACCACCTGATTTCAGCGCAGCAGTTACTTTTTGCAAATAACGCTGCTGATCGTTGTGCTCTGTCAAAAAATGAAAAACCGCCCGATCATGCCAAAGATCAAATTGATGATCTGCAAACTCAACCTCGACTATATTAGCAATAAGCCATGTCACTTTGTTGGCAAGTTCTCCCAAGCGTACCTGACTTTTTTGTAACGCAGCCTCTGCCAAATCTAAAACTGTGATGTGTTTAAAGCCTTGTTCTAAAAGCTGATCAACTAAAACCGAGGCGCCACCCCCAACATCTATGATTTCTGCCTCAGGGTGCAGTTGCGCTTTTTGGATCAATCGCAAGGAGGTTGAAGCCTGAGCTTGGAACCAACTGACTTCTTTGGGATCTTTGGTGGAATAGATGGTTTGCCAATGCTGGGTTAATGGTTGACTCATCGGACATCTCACAAAACATTATATATTTTTATAATCTATTATAAATCCATCCACATGCCTAGCTTAGCTACACTTCATTTCACCTTAACTTACATTTTAAAATGGAATCACCGATTTAATTTCAACGAGATGTTGTTGTAAAGGATGTTGAAAAGACAAGAATGCAGCATGCAACGCCATACGTTTTAAATGAAATTTGGCAGGCTCAGGATGATAAAGTTTATCGCCCATGATTGGATGTCCAATATGCATCATGTGCACACGAAGTTGGTGTGAACGACCTGTAACGGGTTCTAGTCGCACACGACTTTGATCAGTTTCAGCTTCGTAATCCATCAATTGAAACAGTGTCTTGGCTTGCTTACCCAACTCGAAATGTACGATTTGACGTGGACGATTTTCCCAATCTGTAATCAATGGGACATCGACACTACCTTCAGCCTGAATTGCACCTTGTACCAAGGCCTCATAATATTTTTTGACGGTACGCGCTTGAAACATTTTACTCACGGCGACCTCTGCATCACGATGCTTAGCAAACATCAGTAAACCTGAAGTGGCCATATCTAAACGGTGCGTTACTTTAGCTGTTGGATGGAGATCCAATACACGTAAATACGCGCTGTCATGATGTTCTGGTAATCGCCCCATCACGGACAATAAGCCTGCAGGTTTATTGACCACGACCAAATCCTCATCTTCGTACATGATCTCAAGCGGTTCTTGGGGAGGTTGGTAAATAAAATGATCGTTTAAAGGCATAGGAAGCAAACAGATTGAATCAAGCGAGCAGATTATAACGACAACGGATAGAAAATCGACCCATTCAAAAAAATCACAACCAGCGGCTCGCTATTTTTTATTTGGTTTATCTAAAATAAAAACCCTGAATAAAATGTCTTTATTCAGGGTTTATTCGATTGTGTTCAGGAAGATTAAAAGTTAAGACGCTGTCTTCATCGGTTTATTTAAGCTGTCACGATAAAGTGCTTCTAACTCCTCAACCTCGCCATTCATAAACGCGATGAGATATTCTTTGGCACGGTTCAGTGTCAGGTGATTAAAGGAAATCGTATCTTTGGCTTTGCGGGTGACCAATCCAAATACATCCTTTCTCGAAATCAGAACAGGAATATCACTATCCAATTTAAATTCAAGTTGCTGGGATTGAGCATAGGCATCCAAAATGATACGGACACTTTGTCCTGTATATTCATTCGTTACGATAAAACTGGTGCTTGTACCATCCAGTTGTAACTGACGGACCATTTGTTGTCGCCATCCCATTTCATCAAACTTACGAATGATCGTCTCTGCGTCAAACATACCCAAATGAGCAGCATCATTTCTGTTGGTTTGATGGGGATAACGTATTTTCAGATCGAACTCGTTCATTATTTTTCTGACCTATTCCAGTATGATCATATTTTGATTTTTCGCTTTTAATGGCATTATATCACTTTGTTTTTTAATATAAAAATCTCGACTTCTATTCATATTTTTTGAATTTAAAGATGTGTTTCACATTCGAATTTGCTTTTATTGATCTAGTATTTATTATTTTTAATGTTTTCGTCATATTCTGTTTAGATTAATTTTTTAGGGTATCAAGGGAAAACATGTTGTTTACTTCAACACCTATGACTTTGTAAGCCATAACCTTTGCCTATAAACTTTTGATCTATAGCGTCCTAAGCCGAATCGAGACCTTTTGGGTTCGTACACACTTGCTTTATAAGCGTCGGTGCATGCTACTCTTTTCGATCCCTTTCACACCCTTGAGACATAGTTTAGGCAGATCGGGATGGGATTGTTTTCCTAAAAAATGGTATTTTTCGCCACAAATGAAATAGTTTTGCATACCAGATTATAAAATCAGAATTATTTCCCATCCCAACAAATAATAACTAATTTAAATTCCGATATATTCAAATTTACATGTGTATTTTTTCATGAGCTTATAAAATTTAAGCCCAAATCACCATAATTGCAGCCACGATCACCAACCACAAACCCAAATGATCAGTTCTCGCCAATTTTTCCTTAAAGAAAAATGCAGAGATCAATAAACTAAATAAAATCTCGACCTGACCCAGTGTTTTCACGATTGCCACGGTTTGCATACTCATCGCACTAAACCAACCCAATGAAGCAAGAAAACTACAGACACTCACTTTGAAAGTCAGTCCAAGACGTTGCCACATTTTGTATAAAGTCTGACGACTGAAGATACCAAGATATAGCAACAAAATGATGCACTGAAAACTGATTAAGCTACACAGCACCCATGCGGCACGATGTAGAAATGGCAACATGCCCAACTCTAAACTTGCTTCACGTACCAACAATGAGGTGATGGCAAAACACAAACCACTGCCTAAACCGATCATCAATGTTTTCATTGAAAGTTCAGTATGTTGTCGGCCTTTACTCAGTAAAAATACCGCGACTGCACCAATCGAAACACCCACCCAGCCCCATGCTGTTAAATGCTCTTGTAAAAACAGTACACCGACCAATGCCGCTAAAATAGCTTCACTTTTGGCGAGTCCGACCCCGATGGCATAATTCTTTTGTTGAAATAATTTGACCATTAAAGCCGTTGCATAGATTTGGCTAATCCCTGCGATCACCACATAGAACCAAAATTTATTAGAAAAACTAACTTCAACACTGACAGGCTGCTGAGCATAAAGAATGACGATATAACTAAAAGCAAAGATCGGTGCAAATAGAAAGCGTGCCAATGTCGTGCCATAAACATCGACTGTGGTGCTGAGTTGTTTTTGAAATGCATTGCGCCACGCCTGCATAAAAGCAGCCATCAAGGTAAATAAAATCCAAGTAAACGCCATCATCAACCATGCACACTCAAAATGTGGGTGTAATTTACTCGCTTGAAGATGATTTTTCGAGCTTTGATTGAGAAAAATACTGTCTTTGAAACTCAGAAGCGATGGGTAAGATCACCATGCCATCGCTGTTTGTTGAATGAGAAGCTAGCTTTAGTTTACTTCAACTGTTTTTGCCAAGGAAACTTTTTCAGGCGATGTCTTACACGATACATCAGTCCGCCATGAAGATTGCCGACATGCCATGCTAATTTTGAAGTCAGCGTCATGTCAGGAATCCAATAACTAGATGCTAAAGGTTCGACAGGTTTAGGGTCAGCCAATTCAATTTCTGCGGCGATAAAGCCCTCACCATCGGCTAAACTCATACGCGCTAAAACATTTCCAGCAGCATCACAAATCTGCGTTTCGCCCACCATTTCAGTTAACCATTTGACATAAGGTAACAACGGCATATCACTCAGGATTTCGCCGACATGAGCGGCATGCACTACGGGAATACCTGTTAAACGTGCCATTTGCGCAGGTAGTGCTTCACTTTGTTGTTTATAAATTTCATGTTCACGACGCATCCAAGTACCCAACAATCCATACCAATTTATCGGCATCGAATACCAACACATTCCACCTAAAATCAACTGTGCATGTTGTTCTCGAACACGCTTGGCGGTACGGAACCTTGCCCACTCCCAACCTGAGAGCAATGCAACCTTACAGTTCAAGCTACTTGAATCCACAACTCCATTATCCGAACCACCGCGATAGAAATTTTGCTCCCATGCAGTTGGAATATCTTTGTCATGCAGATGATAATCGCCATTCTGCTCCACCATGACATAAGTACCATAGGTATGCCCGTCACGAATTGCCACGAAGCCCCCTGTGATCACCACATTCAATTGCTTGGCTAAGCGAATTAAAAGCTGTAAGGGCTGACCCTGTAATGGTTGTGGTGTCAAGAAAGCTTGTGGTGAATAGACATTTGGAGAAGTCATCGACTCAGGAAGTACGATCACATCAGGCGTATGCTCTTGATATGCCGCTAAAATCAATTGTTCGAGTTTTTTTAAATTTGCTTCAACCTGTCCTAACTGCAATGCAGGCTGAATGGCGACGATTTTCATATCTATCATTCTTCTGAGTGTTCATGAAAATCTTAGCATCGAATCTTAGAAATACTTTGACCGAACTCTTTCAATGCTTAGTTTATTTTTCGGTAGCATCATCGCTGATAAAAATCGTATTGGCTTTCAACATCGACGGCGCAAAATCCACCATACGACGTAAAGTTCGGGTGAAATGAGCTTGATCAGAAAAGCCTGATTCAACTGCTATCCCAATCAAAGTTTTGCCCTGCATCCACAACTTGATGGCATAGCGGATACGCAACCACAAGATATATTGCCGCATGGAAAGTCCGAGTTGCTGACTAAACAGATGCATCAAGCGTGACTCTGATAGTCCAACCTGTAGCGCAACATCAGCGATAGTTGGAATTTGATGAGGCACACAGCGTTTGATGTAATCACATGCCAGTTGAATCCGTTGATCCCATGGTAAAGCCAATAATGGCTGAGGATTGAGTGCCAATAACACATCCATCAGCAATTGCTTTACTTGTTCTAAGCAGAGTTGAGCAGTCATCAATTGCTGAAACTGTTTTTGAAAAGATTGAAGTCGATCAGCAGATAATGAATTAAATGTCTGTCCATTCAATAAAGGATGCAGATAAGCATAAAGCACATGATCAGGATCGATCAGAATTGCAATATAAGGTTGATTCTGTGAATCGGTACTGTGGCTAATATTGGGTGCCATCACCACAATTTCATGATAGCGGGTAGGTTGATCTTCAACAGCCAATGCAAAAGCAGTGCCCAAACCAATTTGTAATAGTGCTGGAAAATGCGCGTGTGCTTTATTCAAATGATCTTGAGTCACATACACAATCACGCCATCCCACGCATAGACCAAGCTTTTATGCGGTGTGATCGAGTCTAATTCCGTATGTTGAGATAGCATATTCGTTCAAGACCATTTCGGTTGGAGTGTTCAAAATGAAGACGACTTTAAACGAAAGGAATAGTCGTATGTCTCACAATACTCAAGAACTGATGAAAAACAATACTGTGCAGATGGAAGCCAGTGAAGTTCGTTATAAAACCCTTGCTGAATTTTATCCTTTTTATCTTTCGCAACATGAAAATGCGACTTGTCGTCGTCTGCATTTCGTGGGGACAAGCTGCGTGATTGGTATCGCTGCTGCATCTGTTGCAACTGGAAATGCCAAATTACTTTGGGCTTTGCCTGTAGTCGGATATGGCTTTGCGTGGGTAGGTCATTTCTTTTATGAGCATAATAAACCTGCAACCTTTAAGCAGCCATTCTTTAGCCTCGCCTGCGACTTTATTATGTATAAAGATATCTTATTAAAACGTGTGAAGTGGTAATACACATAGGAAACTTAGATTATAAAATTTGCTCTAAGTTTCCTGATTGTACTGAATTTAAAAACTCACGATGTTGAATGACTGATCTTTTCTTGCTTTTTTTGGCTCACCCAACGTGCGACCACAATCACGAGAATAATCACAAATACCGTAATCACAACAGGCATCACAAATGCCAAGATCGACAAGACAATCGAGCCAATCAACTCACCTGTTGCCACTACAAAATTACCCAGTCCACCAGTGGTTGCTGTTGAGACACCTCGTGCAGCGACCGTACTCATTTGCACCACACCTGCTGTTCCGCCACCCACGATCAGCGCGGCTGCCCACGTTGCAAATTGTGACATTTCTCCACTACTGACTGCCATCGTACTGAGTGTGCCTGCCACTACAGCAGCAGGCGTGGCAATGGTATCCAAGAGATTATCGACCCACGGCACATAGTAAGCTGCGATTTCACAGATGGTTGCAAATCCAAGTGCCGCGCATACAGCAGGGATCGCTAACCATTCAAAACCTTTTGCAGGTTCATACCAGCCCATCAGGGTTGCAATGCTCATCACCAATAAAGGAACAAAGACACGAAAACCACAGGCTGCGCTTAATCCTACGCCGATACAAAGTCCTAAAATTGTTTCCATCTGGGTTTTCCTTATTTTTGTCAGATATCGCTATCTTGTTATTTCATATTTTACAGTAACAAAAAAGCCCTATCGAGTGACAGGGCTTTCATCAAAACAGTGGGTAACTGTTTGGTGTTTGCGGCTTAGGCATTCTTACTGTTGAATTGATTGCCAAGGCATTTGGTACACGGAGGTAAACGATCAGTACCAATTTCTAAATAGGTGCGATGTCCGCATTGGACACAAAAATAGAAGCCAGTTCCAGGTCTTTCGCCAGCAGTAACCATCTTTGTTCTCCATAGATTTTAGAAATGGTTCATATACTATAGCGTGATAGTTTTGATTATTTATTGACCTTTCTGACGAATAGTGGTGTCGGAAAGGTGAAATTTAAACTCTAGGTTAGTAGAAAGAATCTTTCTAGATTTAATTAGCTATATTTTAACCATCTAAAATTAGTGCTGCTATATCAACGTCTTGCTTATCATTTTTTTTATTAATAAAATCAACCATATATTCTAAGAAATTAATATTCCTTACAATAAAATCGGTTGCATTTGCTTTATTAACTAAATCTATAATATGTGGATCAATAACTTCATATTCCACCAAGCTAATATCCCCATTGTTAATAATAAAATCAATTAAATCCTCTTCATATTTTTTATTATCTTCTGACTTTTCTTTATAATTTTCCTTACAATACTCTGCAAATTCATTATCATAAAGTTTATTAAAAAACAAAAAAAACTCTGCATAATTTGATGGATTTCCCATACCAAAGCCTATAAGAACTTCCCCATCATCATTTTCCACTGTAGTAATTGATGAGTAAATTTTATTTAAAAGTAAAATATCTTCATCAATAACACTTTTAACCTCCGAAAGAATATATATAGATTTCTGAATAATCCATTCCTTTTCTAATATAGCAGGATTCATATCAAAAACCATACCTAATACATTATCTCTCCAGTTCACATTAAAAATTTTCTCAAAAAGCTCAAATTTTTTATTGCTAATCTTATTTACTAAGAATTGAGCAGTAAAATATTCTTGAAAAGATCGATGGGTGAAAGTGAAACCTAGACCATCTCTTTGTAATATACAAACAGAGTCAAGTAAATCATTTAAAAAATCCTTAGCAGTAGTTTTTGAAGCAGAAATAGCTATGGAATCATCAAGAAACCTATTTATTTCATTTTCTCCAAAAGAGTATGATCTATCACAATAACTCAATATACAAAAAGCCTCTAAACAACGTTTAAAATCATCTAAAGGCAATTGAGAAAAAGACTTCCTCTTATACATACTTTTTAATGAATCATGCTTATTAAAAAGAGTTAAAAAAGCTTGCTCATAAAATAAATGTATCTTATTTGGTATTTCTGCTATTTGTTCATAAGTTAAAAGCATCATTGTCAATAGTAATGGATTTGCAGCAAAACTAGTATGAGAATCATATAATTTCTTATCTAACTCACTTAAAAATGATGCTTTAACCTGTCTATCATAATCCAGCTTATTAATCAAAGTTAGAGCTTTATTTTTATCAAGCTCTAAAATCCTATATTGATAAAACTCCTCCCAAGAAGAAAATCTATTATCAAAGCGACTAGAGATCAACATTCTTATACCATGATAATTATTTGATAAATGCAATATCTCTCTTTCAATTTTTTCGCGCTCTTCACTATTAACTTCATCAAATCCATCCAAAACAATCAAAACCCGTCCTAATTTAAAGGCGTAATCTAATTGTTCTTTATTAAATAATGGATTTATAGAAATCATGGTATTTAATATAAAATTATATATAGACTTATCAGGAGAACTATTAATATGTCTTAGCTCAATAAAAATTGGAAAGATACCAATTGGCTTCTCTATTAGTTCAATAAATAGACTTTTACAGAATGTTGATTTTCCACTACCTGCATTCCCCAAAATAATTAATCTTTTACTACCCTCTATTTCTTCAATAAAATTATGTTCATTAACTATTTTTGAACTAATCATCAGATCAGTTCTGACGTAAAAATCTTTTATATTTACAGGCATTTCTCTATACAAAAGTGTTTTAGTTTTCGAATATCTTTCATAGTTTCTTTCTAAATATTCTGAAAAACATAAATTAAATGACACTTGAATTTTGTTATTAGCTTCTTTAGTTAACCTCTTTAACCCATTAAATATTGGTAAGGTAAATTGCTTAATTAATTCAGAGACAAGATTTTTAAGTAGTTCTTCTTGCATAATATTCTCAATATAAAAAACCCCATCATCAAGATAGGGTTTTTTTTAAACAATATCAATTACTTTTAGCTAAAGTATTAAGCCACTTGACCTTCTAAAAAGTCTTGCGCAAAACGCTGAAGTACACCGCCCGCTTCATATACAGAAACTTCTTCTTCTGTATCTAAACGGCAAGTTACAGGCACTTCAAGAATTTCTTCTTTACCATCAGCAGTTGAACGTTCAATCACTAAAGTCAAAGTCGAACGCGGTGAGATATTACCAATCACGCTATAAAGCTCAGTACCATCTAACTTCAACGTTTTACGGTTCACACCTGGTTTAAACTCAAGCGGTAACACGCCCATACCGACAAGGTTAGTACGGTGAATACGCTCAAAACCTTCAGCCACGATCGCTTCAACACCTGCAAGACGAACACCCTTCGCTGCCCAGTCACGGCTTGAACCTTGACCATAATCCGCACCCGCTACAATGATCAACGGTTGCTTGCGGTTCATGTAAGTTTCAATCGCTTCCCACATACGCATCACTTCGCCTTCAGGCTCTACACGCGCTTTTGAACCTTGTTTAATCGTGCCGTCTGAACGAACCACCATTTCATTAAACAATTTCGGGTTGGCAAATGTTGCACGTTGTGCGGTCAAATGGTCACCACGATGTGTCGCATATGAGTTGAAGTCTTCTTCAGGTACGCCCATTTTGTGTAGGTATTCACCCGCAGCCGAATCCATCATGATCGCATTTGAAGGCGATAAATGGTCAGTCGTGATGTTATCACCCAAAATTGCAAGCGGACGCATGTTGGTCAAAGTACGTGGTGCAGCCAACGCCCCTTCCCAATACGGCGGACGACGGATATAAGTACTCATTGGACGCCAGTCGTAAAGTGGGCTTTCCGCTTGCTCAACTTCACCGAGGTCAAACATTGGAATGTAGACTTTACGGAATTGTTCAGGCTTCACAGCTTCTTTTACCAGTGCATCGATTTCAGCATCAGATGGCCAGATATCTTTCAGGTAAATTGGATTACCGTCTTTGTCTGTACCGAATGAGTCTTTTTCGATGTCAAAACGAATTGTCCCTGCAATCGCATACGCGACAACAAGTGGAGGCGATGCCAAGAACGCTTGTTTTGCATAAGGATGGATACGACCATCGAAGTTACGGTTACCCGAAAGTACCGCTGTCGCATACAAATCACGGTCAATGATTTCTTGTTGAATCACTGGATCAAGCGCACCTGACATACCATTACAGGTAGTACATGCATACGCCACGATACCAAAACCAAGTTTCTCTAGGTCTTTGAGTACGCCAGCTTCTTCAAGATAAAGTGCAGCCGCTTTAGAACCTGGTGCAAATGATGATTTCACCCAAGGTTTACGTACTAAACCAAGTTCATTGGCTTTACGTGCCAATAGACCTGCTGCCACCGTGTTACGTGGGTTTGAGGTATTGGTACAAGACGTGATCGCAGCAATGATGATCGCGCCATCAGGCATTAAACCATCAGTACGGTTTTCAACAACACCTGCGATACCTTTTTCTTTCAAGTCAGCAGTAGATACACGTGCATGTGGGTTTGATGGACCTGCAATGTTACGAGTGACTGTTGAAAGATCAAAACGAAGTACGCGTGGATACTGTGCTTTGGTCATATCTGATGCCCAAAGACCGATTTCTTTTGCGTATTGCTCAACCAATGCCACTTGTGCATCTTCACGACCTGTCAGGCGTAAATAATCAATCGTATTTTGGTCGATGTAGAACATCGCAGCCGTTGCACCGTATTCAGGTGTCATGTTCGAGATAGTTGCACGATCACCAATCGACATGGTGTCTGCGCCTTCACCGAAGAACTCAAGGTATGCACCAACGACACGTTCTTTACGCAAGAATTCAGTGAGTGCCAATACGATATCAGTCGCTGTGATGCCTGCTTGACGTTGACCGACAAGCTCAACACCGATAATGTCTGGAAGACGCATCCAAGATGCACGACCCAACATCACGTTTTCAGCTTCTAAACCACCCACACCCACTGAGATCACACCAAGTGCATCCGTATGTGGTGTATGTGAGTCTGTACCTACGCATGTGTCTGGGAACGCTAAGCCATCACGATTTTGGATCACTGGAGACATTTTCTCCAAGTTGATCTGGTGCATGATGCCGTTACCCGCAGGGATCACATCGACATTTTTAAATGCGGTTTTCGTCCACTCGATAAAGTGGAAACGGTCTTCGTTACGACGATCTTCTACTGCACGGTTTTTTTCAAACGCGTCAGGATCAAAGCCGCCATATTCCACTGCCAAAGAGTGATCCACGATCAACTGCGTTGGAACTACTGGGTTCACTTTAGAAGGATCGCCACCTTTGTCAGCAATCGCATCACGTAAGCCAGCAAGGTCGACGAGTGCGGTTTGACCTAAGATGTCATGACATACCACACGTGCAGGATACCAAGGAAAATCCATGTCCTGACGGCGTTCAATCAATTGCTTTAAATAATCAGTTAAGTTTTCTGCATCAGCTTTACGTACAAGCTGCTCTGCCAACACTTTAGATGTGTATGGCAAAGTTTCATATGCGCCTGGCTGAATATCTTCAACGGCTTGACGCACGTCATAATATTCGAGCTGGGTACCTGCCAGCGGTTTACGGTATTGATTTGTCATTAACCACGCTCCGCCAATGGTTTAAATTCTAAGTTTTCAGGGCCAGTATAGTTCGCGCTTGGGCGAATGATCTTGCCGTCTTGACGTTGTTCAATCACATGTGCTGACCAACCTGCTGTACGTGCAATCACGAATAATGGAGTGAACATTGCTGTTGGAACACCCATCAAGTGATAGCTCACCGCGCTGAACCAATCCAGGTTCGGGAACATGTTCTTCACTTCTTTCATCACTGCTTCTAAACGTTCAGCAATGAGGTACATTTTGGTGTTCTCTTGAGCATCTGCAAGATCACGCGCCACTTTCTTGATCACTTCGTTACGTGGATCAGAGATGGTATAAACAGGGTGACCAAAGCCAATGATCACTTCTTTTTTCTCTACACGGCTACGGATGTCTGCTTCTGCTTCATCAGCGTTGTCATAACGTTGTTGAATCACGAATGCAACTTCGTTCGCACCACCATGTTTTGGACCACGCAACGCACCAATACCACCTGTAATTGCTGAGTACATGTCTGAACCTGTACCTGCAACAACACGTGAAGTAAATGTAGAAGCGTTGAATTCATGCTCTGCATACAGAATCAAAGAGGTATGCATGGCTTGAATCCATTCTTCAGATGGCGCTTCACCATGAAGTAAATGGAGGAAATGCGCAGCGATTGAGTCATCATTCGTTTCAACTTCGATACGACGACCGTTGTTGCTGAAGTGGTACCAATACAACAACATTGAACCCAAGCTTGCCATCAATTTATCAGCGATATCTTTCGCACCTGCTTCATTGTGGTCTTCATGTTCAGGCGTTAAACAACCTAGAACTGAAACGCCTGTACGCATCACGTCCATTGGGTGTGCAGATGGTGGTAACTGCTCAAGTGCAGTTTTCAATGCTGCTGGTAAGCCACGAAGTGCTTTCAGTTTTGCTTTATAGGCTTTCAACTCAGCTTTGTTTGGAAGTTTGCCATGTACAAGCAAGTGCGCAACTTCTTCAAATTCGCTACCCACTGCAAGGTCAAGAATGTCATAACCACGATAGTGCAAGTCATTACCACTACGACCCACTGTACAAAGTGCTGTGTTACCTGCAACTTGACCACTTAACGCAACTGATTTTTTTGGCTTGAAGCCTGTTGGAGTTTCATTACTGCTCATAACATTGTCCTTTTTTATATCTTTGGGGTAAAACTTATAAAGTTCTTAATCTCCCTAAACCCCTCTTTCCAATGAGGGGTTAGGGGAGATTGTTTGACTTATTTATTCTTCGCGAAAGTTCCATCTAGGTATTGTTCAAACGCATGGTAGTTAATGCGTTCATACAATTCTTGACGGGTTTGCATGGTGTCAACAACGTTCTTCTGTGTGCCTTCTTGACGCAAAGTCACATACACATTTTCTGCTGCTTTGTTCATCGCACGGAATGCTGAAAGTGGATACAACGCAATGCTTACATCCGCAGAAGCCAACTCTTCAGTCGTGAATAATGGTGTAGAACCAAATTCAGTAATGTTTGCTAATACTGGAACTTTAGTCAGGTCAGCAAATTGCTTGTACATTGCCAATTCAGTGATTGCTTCAGGGAACAACATATCCGCACCAGCTTCAATATACGCACCTGCACGATCAATTGCTGCTTGTAAGCCTTCAACTGCAAGTGCATCAGTACGCGCCATAATCACAAAACTTTCATCGGTACGAGCATCAACAGCAGCTTTAATACGATCAACCATTTCTTGTTGGGTCACGATCGCTTTGTTTGGACGGTGGCCACAACGCTTTGCGCCCACTTGGTCTTCGATGTGCATTGCTGCTGCACCGAACTTAATCATTGATTTAGTGGTACGTGCAATGTTGAATGCTGAAGCACCAAAACCGGTATCCACATCAACCAATAATGGTAAATCACAGACATCAGTAATACGGCGTACATCCGTCAATACATCATCAAGGTTACTAATCCCTAAATCAGGTAAACCTAACGAACCTGCTGCAACACCACCACCTGACAAATAAATTGCTTTATAGCCTGCACGTTTTGCTAACAATGCATGATTGGCGTTAATCGCACCCACCACTTGTAATGGTTTTTCATTTGCGACCGCGTCGCGGAATAGCTGACCAGCAGATTTAGCCATGTTGATGTTCTCCTTGGGTTTGCAGCAATGTTTGCTCAACAATTTTGTAAGATGCATTGATGTGACGGTGCATCAGCATTTCGGCAAGTTCACCGTCACCTTCTGCGATCGCATCTAAAATGCGGATATGTTCGTCCCAAGCTTTGCTCGGTCGATTTGGGGTGTTTGAAAATTGAATTCGGTACATACGGATGAGGTGATACAGCTCATCACATAACATTTTTTCTAAGGTTTTATTACCACTGCTTTTGATAATGCAGTAATGGAAATCGTCTTGACCTTCTTGTAGGTAATAACCCTTACCTGCTTTAAAATTTTCATCTTCAGCATGCATTCGCAACACATCACGCAATGCCAAAATTTGTTTTTTATCAATATGCTGTGCAGCCAACTTACAAGCTAAGCCTTCAAGTGAAGCACGAATTTGGTAAAGTTCTTTAAATTGTTGTAGAGAAAGAGAAACAACTCGCGCGCCAACATGTGCCGTACGCTCAACCAATCGCTGCCCTTCGAGACGATGAATCGCCTCGCGCAATGGACCACGACTAATCCCGTAAATACGCGCTAACTCAGGCTCAGAAATTTTACTGCCCGCAGGAATTTGTCCTAATACAATCGCCGATTGAATTTGCTTAAATACGTGTTCCGTCAGAGTAATACTCTGACTCGTGCTGATGGCTTGAGGAACAAGGGTATCTTGCATATTGTCGACAATCTCTACAGTTTTGATGATTTTATAACGGGATAATAGAAATAATGCAATAGGATTGTCGACAATAAAATAGACCTGTGCAGTCAGTCAGACATTTTATCCATTCTGATTAGAATCATTCAAAACCGTCATAAAAATCACAATAATTATAAATAAAACAAATATTTATGATTTTATTGCAATTGATCTACGCTCAATTTTGTATATCTTTGGACTCATTAATATTGCTTATGCTACGACTATGGTATGACAGCTTGATTGTAGACAATCTTTATAATCGAGCACTTTGCTACAAATTTTTGTAAGTAAATACTGCACTAGAAATGTAAATAACAGCGTGCTTCATCATCGCTTTATTGGTACATTATTGGGCATCTGGAGCAGCGCTCCACAAGACACATCCATGCACCTTGTTGAATAAAAGGACATTGTTAATGTTTCAACATATCCCACCTTATGCAGGCGACCCAATTCTCTCTTTAATGGAACAGTTCAACGCTGATCCACGCGCTGAAAAGGTTAATTTAAGTATTGGTTTGTACTACAACGAAGACAGTATCGTTCCACAGCTCGAAACTATTATCGAAGCTCAAAAACGTATTGCACCTAAAAATACTCAAACCAAACTTTATCTACCAATGGAAGGTTTTAAACCTTACCGTGATGCGATTCAAGCGTTATTGTTTGGTGCAAATAGCCCTGCAATTCAACAAGGTCGTGTTGCTACTATCCAAACGCTTGGTGGTTCAGGTGCATTAAAAGTTGGTGCAGATTTCTTAAAAACTTATTTCCCAAATTCAGAAGTGTGGGTAAGCCAACCAACGTGGGATAACCATGTTGCGATTTTCAACGGTGCTGGCATCAAGAGCAACTACTATCCATATTTCGATGCTGAAACACGTGGCGTTGATTTTGATGGCATGTTGTCGACATTAAAAACTTTGCCAGAGCAAAGCATCGTGTTGTTACACCCTTGCTGCCATAACCCGACAGGTGCGGATCTAAATCCAGCACAGTGGGATCAAGTGATTGCGGTATTAAAAGAGCGTAACTTGATTCCATTCCTCGACATCGCTTATCAAGGCTTTGGCGATAGCATGGAACAAGATGCTTATGCGATTCGTGCTTTAGACCAAGCTGGTCTGAACTTCATCGTAAGCAACTCGTTCTCTAAAATCTTCTCACTTTATGGTGAGCGTGTTGGTGGTTTAACTTTCGTATGTGACGATGCTGAAGCAGCAAAATGCACATTCGGTCAGTTAAAAGCAACTGTACGTCGTATCTACTCTAGCCCACCAACAACTGGTGCATGGTTGGTTGATCAAGTATTAAATGATGCTGATCTCAATCAACAATGGCAAAACGAAGTTAAAGAGATGCGCGAACGTATTATCAAAATGCGTAGCATCTTAAAAGATGAGTTGACTAAAGCACTTCCTGAGCGTGACTTTAGCTACCTTGTAAACCAAAAAGGTATGTTCAGCTATACAGGTTTGACAGGCGAGCAAGTCGACACCTTACGTGAAGAATATGCAATTTACCTCGTTCGTAGTGGTCGTATCTGCGTTGCAGGTTTAAATATGAATAATATTTATAAAGTTGCAAAAGCAATGGCTGAAGTGTTAGCAAAATCAGCTTAAAATCCCCTTGCGGAGCTATAATCGCTCCTCATCTCCCTTTCAAAAGGGAGACTTTATGAATCAAAAAAGGTTGTTTCACGTGAAACAACCTTTTTTATTTTTACAAAACCAGCTTCATTAAAACTAAAATTTATCCGACAACTAGAGCCAAGAATAAATGTGCTGAATGATTAAATCTGTATCATTCAATGTTCAATCTAGCTCAGTCTTTGTATACTGCAACACATGAATAAACAACAAACAGCACCTTTAAATATGACTCAACTGACCTGCTTTAAAGCCTACGATATTCGCGGAAAACTAGGCACTGAACTCAATGAAGAAATTGCCTATAAAATTGGTCGTGCATACGGACAAATCTATCAACCTAAAAAAGTGGTGATTGGTTGTGACATCCGTCTGAGTAGTGAAGGCTTAAAGCAAGCAACCATTCGTGGTCTTAATGATGCAGGTGTCAATGTTCTAGATTTAGGCATGACGGGTACCGAAGAAGTTTATTTCGGCGCTTTCCATCTTGATGTACAAGGTGGCATTGAAGTTACGGCGAGCCATAATCCAATGGATTATAACGGCATGAAATTAGTTCGTGAAAATGCACGTCCAATAAGTGCTGATACGGGATTAAAAGACATCCAAGCACTCGCTGAATCAGGAACTTTTACCGAAGTTGAGCAAAAAGGTACAACTAAAAACTATAATATTTTGCCAGAGTTTGTTGATCACCTATTAACCTACATCGATCCTCAGAAAATTAAACCATTCAAACTGGTGGTAAATGCAGGTAATGGTGCAGCAGGCCATGTCATTGATGCGATTGAACAGAAATTCCAGCAACTGAATATTCCAGTTGAATTTATTAAAATTCATCATGAAGCCGATGGAACTTTCCCTAATGGAATTCCGAATCCGATCTTAATTGAAAACCGAGACAGTACCCGTGATGCTGTGCTTGCGCACAATGCAGATATGGGCATTGCATGGGATGGTGACTTTGACCGTTGCTTCCTATTCGATGAGAAAGGTCAATTCATCGAAGGCTACTACATTGTTGGCTTATTGGCACAAGCATTCTTAATCAAACAATCTGGCGAAAAAATTGTGCATGATCCACGCCTAGTTTGGAATACCTTTGATATCGTAGAGCAATACCAAGGTATCGCAGTTCAATCAAAATCTGGACATGCTTTTATTAAAGATGTGATGCGTGAACACAATGCTGTTTACGGTGGAGAAATGAGTGCACATCATTATTTCCGTGACTTTGCTTATTGTGATAGCGGTATGATTCCTTGGTTACTCACCATAGCTCTACTCTCAGAAACAGAAAAATCACTCTCAATACTCGTTGAAAATATGATTGCCAAATTCCCTTGTAGCGGCGAAATCAATTTTAAAGTAGCAGACACACAAGCAACGGTTCAAAAGATCTTTGATCATTATGCAGACCAAAATCCATTAGTAGACCGTACAGATGGTGTTAGCCTTGATTTTGGTGCATGGCGTTTGAATGTCCGCGCATCGAATACAGAACCATTACTACGCTTAAATATTGAAAGTCGTGCTGATAAAAATCCGCAACCTATGCAAAATTATGTGGATGAGTTAACTGGATTGATTCAATCCTAAGCTATAAAAACAGCCGAGCTATATTTACGCTTTAGTTGCAAATATAGCTCAGCTCAACATTTTACTATTCTTTTTGATTCAACAATATTCTTAATAAACCTTGTGTTGAAGTATCAAATAAAGATAAATCCTCTTGCTCTCGGTTCAAAATAGGTAAGAGTTGGTTGGCAACTTCTTTTCCTTTCTCTACTCCCCATTGATCAAAAGGATTGATATTCCATAAGACGGATTGTACGAACACCTTATGCTCATACATTGCTATCAACATCCCTAAACTATATGGATTAAGCTCTTTTAACAAAATGGTTGAACTTGGTTGATTACCTTCATATTGTTTATATCTTGGTAATTCATTTAATTCATCTTGTGAAAGTGCTTGGTTCCCAAAAGCCAACAGGCGTGATTGGGCTAAACAATTCGATAATGCCAAATGATGCTGTTCTATCAAGGCATCCGCATTTTCAGCATAGGTAAATTGATTAGAATTATAACGTTTTACAGGCGCGATAAAATCACAACTGACTTTATGCGTTCCTTGGTGAAGTAATTGATAGAATGCGTGCTGCGCATTGGGTCCAACTTCACCCCATACAATTGGGCAAGTAGCTAAGCTAACCTTTTCTCCATCCCGTTGAATAGATTTACCATTAGACTCCATTTCAAGCTGTTGTAAATAGGCAGCAAAATATTTAAGGCGACCATCATATGGCAAAACAGCATGTGTTTGGATATCGAGAAAATTATTATTCCACGCGCCTAACAAACCCATCAGAACAGGAATATTGAGCTCAAATGATGTGGTTCGGAAATGCTGATCTATCGCATGAGCTCCTGCTAGAAGCTGTTTAAAACCCTGAATTCCGATCGTTAATGCGATCGGTAACCCAATACAAGACCATAGAGAATAACGACCACCAACCCAATCCCACAGTAACAATTGTTTATCAGCTGCTATTCCCCATTCCGTCATTTTCTCAGGTTTAGTTGAAACCCCAATAAAATGATTCTTGAGAATTTTGTCATTGTAACCTAACGCCTTTTCAAGCCATTGACGTACGGTTTGTGCATTAGAAAGCGTATCAATTGTGCCAAAAGACTTCGATGAAATAATAAATAGCGTTGTTTCAGGTCGCAATTGATGCAAAAGCTCAGATAACTGGCTACCATCCATTGTAGAGACAAAGTGGACAGCTAAAGGTTTTGCAGTTGGCACTTTAAAATCAGACAGCGCGTGAGTCACCATTAGTGGACCCAAATCTGAACCGCCAACACCAATATTCACGACATCTTGAATTACCTCACCGGTAGCGCCACGATATTGACCGCTATGAATCTTTTCTACTAAGGCATACATGCGATCAAGTTGCACATGTACTTGTTCAGTAATTTCGGGTTGAAAACTAGAATCCTTTGGCAGCCGCAATGCCCAATGCATTGCTGCTCTTTGCTCCGTATAGTTAATCAACTCTGTTGAAAATAATTTCTGAATCCATTGCCCTAAATTTCGCTCATCTGCTAATTCAACTAAACCATTTATTATGCTTTGATTGATACGGTGTTTACTAAAATCTAAAACAATTTGATCATATTCAACTGAAAAATGATTAAAACGCTTTGAATCTTCAGCAAATAAGGTATTGAGATGAGTATCAATCAATTGATTTTTTAAAGAAGATAAGCTTTCCATTGCAGAAGACTTCTGCGTCAAAGACATAGATTGGTTAGGTTGAGTCATCATTAACGCCCCACGCCCATATAAGCAAAACCTTGTGCTTTCACATAATGAGGGTCATAGATATTACGACCATCCAAAATCAAAGGATGCTCCATCTGCTGCTGCAATCGCTTAAAATCAGGGCTCCAGTATTGTTTCCACGCCGTTAAAAGGCAAAGGGCATGAGCATTCTGAACAGCTTCATATTGATTTTGAAAGAGAATCAAATCTGAGCGTTGCCCATAAATCATTTCAATTTCATCTAAAGCCTGTGGATCATGCAAATGGACTGTAACACCTTGTGCCCATAGTGCTTTTAGCATGTGATGGATAGGTGATTGTTGGATACTGGAGGTATTTTCCTTAAAGGAAGCCCCCCATATTGCTATTGTTTTACCTTGCAAATCACCATGATAATAATTCCATAATTTACGGAACAGAATTTCTTTTTGCTGCTCATTAATATCCCAAACTTGTGCAAGTAACTGACTTTTAACTCCTGTATTTGCTACAGTACTAGCCAATGTCAAAACATCATGGGAAAAGTTTTCACCACCAAACCCCGCTCCAGGTGATAAATAAGCAGAGCCTATCCGATTGTCTGCAGCCATGCCTTGACGTACTGAGGCAATATCTATTCCAAGTTTTTCGGCGACTACAGCCAAATCATTTATGTAACTAATACGGGTCGCCAACATGCCTGAGATGCTAAGTTTAGTAAACTCGGCATCTAGGATGGGCATAAACAAAAATTGCTGTTCCAAAGGGAAAAAAGGTCTTAATAACTCTTTTACTTTGCATTGAGCACGATGATCCAAACAGCCCACGATCAATTGCTTAGCTTGGGTTAAGCTCTGCAAAGCATTACCTTCTTGGATTGTGTCAGGTAAATATACCCAATCATCCTCTGCAAGTATTTTCTGCATCTTTTCAGTACCATGCAGACCAAAAGTAGATGCATTAATCATGAGTTTTGGATGGATAATATTTCGCTGCTTTAGCCTACTGAGCAACTGATAAACGAAAGTTTCTTGGGTTTGGTTAAAACTAAATAAATACCCATCTATATCTAATGGCAACTCAGAAAGAGCTGCGTAGTTCAAAAAGCCACTTTTTAATTGTTTTTCTAATAGTTGATTAACATTCTCATCATGAAATGCATATTGCAAATTATTTTCATTGTTTTGAGTATCTGAACACCAAAAAACCTGATGTCCAGATTCAGATAAAAGTACGGACATTACTCCCGCATATAAAGTATTGCCAAATATTGCAATTTTCATAACCGTTAACCCTAAATTACAGGGCTAACTCACGAATTAAGCCCTTAAAATCAGCACCTAGCTTTGGATGCTCAATACCATAGTGCAATACTGCTTTAAGATAACCAATCTTACTGCCACAATCAAAGGTTTGACCTTTCATTCGATAAGCCTCTACAGCCTCAAGTTGTTGCAAGCTTGCAATTGCATCAGTAAGTTGTATTTCATTGCCCGCGCCTTTAGGCGTATCTTGCAATAATTGCATAATTTTAGCTGGCAAAATATAACGCCCAACAACGGATAAATTTGAAGGTGCTGTACCTACTGCGGGTTTTTCTACAATACCTTTCATGATGATGCTTTCACCTTCATTCGGTGATTGTGCAACATCTACTATGCCATACTGATCCACTAAATGATCAGGCACTGCTTCAACCATAATTTGTGCAGCTTGTGACTGTTGAAAACGCTGAATCATCAACGATAAATCATTTTCAACTGCATGGTCTTTAACCAAGACATCAGGCAACAAAACGGCAAACGCTTCGTCACCAACAATATCTTTCGCACAAAGTACAGCATGCCCCAGACCTAATGGTTGCGGTTGGCGTACACTTACGACACTGATATGTTTAGGTAATATATCGGTAATTTCTTTCAATAAATCAAATTTCTTTTTTTGTTCCAGCGTCGTTTCAAGCTCAAAATTTCGATCAAAATAATTTTCAATAGATGCCTTAGATGAATGCGTGACTAAGATGATCTGTTCAATACCTGCATCAACGGCCTCTCGAACAACATACTCAATCGCGGGGCGATCTACAACAGTCACCATTTCTTTAGGAATCGATTTACTTGCTGGCAAGAAACGTGTACCTAACCCTGCAACAGGCAAAATTGCTTTTTTGATCATAGATTTTCTCTAATTAATTTACTCGAACTTCGCCACTACGTTTATAGCCATCAACATAATGTTCTAACTGGGTTAATGCCCAATCTATATCTTGCTCAACAGCAGTCATTTGGTTGATTTTACTAAATACCGATTGAATTTCGTGTAATGGAAAATGTTTTTCAAACGAACGTAAAATACGAGTATGCTCTGTGTATTCAGTATTATCCTGATCAATCAATAGCTCCTCGTAAAGCTTCTCGCCAGGTCTTAAACCGCTATAAGCGATTTCGATATCGCCATCAGTTTCGCCAGTTTCCCGAACTCTCAAACCACTCAGTTTAATCATTTGTCGTGCTAAATCTTGGATACGTACTGGTTCACCCATATCTAAGAGAAAAACATCACCACCTGATCCTAGAGCACCAGCCTGAATAACCAACTGAGACGCTTCTGGAATCGTCATAAAATAACGAGTGACTTCTGGATGAGTTACCGTAATAGGCCCACCCTTTGCAATTTGTTGCTTAAACAAAGGGACTACTGATCCTGATGAACCGAGTACATTACCAAATCGAACAATACTAATTTGTGTATGAGGCTTAGTTTCAGCAACAGCTTGACAATAAAGCTCAGCCATACGCTTGGAAGCACCCATTACGTTGGTTGGTCGAACTGCTTTATCTGTAGAAATAAGGACAAAGGTTTCAACACCTTTTTTGACAGCAGCATTAAGGCTATTTGCAGTGCCAATTGCATTATTTTTTAGACCTGCAATTGGATTACACTCCACCAAAGGAACATGTTTATAGGCAGCAGCATGATAAACCGTTTGCACTTGATACTGTTCTATAATTCGTTCCAGTTTTTGTTGGTCCTGAACAGTCCCCAATATCGGAATAATTTCACAACTAGCGGCTTGCCTTAACTCTTTATCAATATCATATAAAGCAAATTCTGTTAGCTCATAGAGCACTAACATTTTAGGTTGATTCTTTATAATTTGGCGACATAGTTCTGAACCAATCGACCCACCTGCTCCTGTCACCATCACAATTTTATTCTGTACATTTTTAGATAGTAAGTGCGCAATCGGTGGAACTGGATCTCGACCAAGTAAATCAATAATATCAACTTCTTGAATATCAGAGACTCGTATTTCACCATCAACTAATTGAGTCAGTCCAGGAAGTTCAGTAATTTTTAAATGAGCAGATTCAAACTGCTGAATAATTTCAGTTTTACGAACTCGGCCAACGGATGGAATTGCTAATAAAATCTCATCAATTCTGTCTTTTTCAAAGCGTTGCAATGCCTTTTCAACAGAAAAAACCTTTAAACCACCTACAATTTGACCTTGTAGTGAAGTGTAATCATCTATAAAAAAGACAGGTAAATGGTCATCCGAGCGGTTTAATGCAGCGGCAATCTGTTGCCCAGCATCCCCTGCACCATATATGGCGATTCTCTTACGACCTATGTCTGAATAGAATGAAGCTTTGATAATGAAACGAATAGAAGCACGGCTAACCCATACCCACGTAAACATCATAAATCCGAACATAAATGGGATAGACATCGGAATATATGCATGGGTAAAACTGCTCAGACCATACAAAGCAATCATCGTCAGCGCCACAGCTAGAGCTAATTTAACGATAAAAACTTCATTGAATGTTCTGACAATAAAGTGATAAACGCCTGTAATGACTAAACTGACGATAGCAATCAAACTCACCAACAGGACACCATGTTCAATGCCTGGAATAATTTGTGCACCTAAATCAAATAATCGAATGACATAACAGAGCCATAAGATCACTGGAATAGCTAAAGCATCCAGAAAAACAAGGAAAGTTTGCTTAAGTAGCCTTGGTGCTGAGGCGAATTGATGAATAATCTTTTTCACAATGATCTTCTAATCATCCATTTTTCAGTTTGATCTTTATACGCATTTCTTCTTGAACTTGAAATGACCTTTACATACTGATTACATAATCATAAAAAGCAAGAGTTAGAGCTCATTTCACTCTTGCATGTATTTTTACACTTAGTGAATCGCAGTTTTTACGGTTTGAATTGCTTGAACCGTTTTATCTATACTATCTTTGCTGAGTGTTGGGTGTACCAAGAACATCAAACTTGTTTCACCAAGTTGTTGCGCGTTCTGTAAACGCTGTTCAGGACGCCAAGGTGTACCATCAAAAGCATGTTCCAAATACACCTCTGAGCACGACCCACTAAAGCATGGCACATTTTGCGCATTAATCTCTTGCATAATTCGGTCACGTGACCAACCTTCAGGTAAAGCAGCTAAATTGACTTGTACATAGCATTTATAATGTGCATGTACATAGTCAGTCGAAGGCAAGTGAACTGTAAAATAAGGAGAATTAGCAAATGCTTTCAGAATCTGCTCTGCATTTTCAGTTCTTTTTCGCGTCCACTCCGCCATATGCGTGAGTTGAATACGACCTATCACTGCCTGCATTTCCATCATACGCCAATTTGTGCCAAACGAATCATGTAACCATCTAAAACCAGGAGGATGTTGCTTGCTATAAACACTGTCAAAGCTTTTACCATGATCTTTATAAGACCACATTTTTTTCCAAAGTATTTCATCATTAGTGGTGACCATACCACCTTCACCACCTGTGGTCATAATCTTATCTTGACAGAAAGACCACGCTGAAATGTGCCCGATAGATCCTGCAGGTTTACCTTTGTATCGAGCACCATGAGCCTGAGCACAATCTTCAATAACATACAGACCCTTTTCCTCAGCAAGTTGCATAATCGGATCCATGTCACACATCCAACCTGCTAAATGCACGCAGATAATTGCTTTAGTATTGGGTGTCAAAACAGCTTCAATGGTTCGTCGCGAAATATTTTGAGAATTTAACTCAACATCTGCAAATATAGGATTTGCACCAGCTGTGACAATTGAACTAGCTGAAGCAAGAAAGGTTCTAGATGTCACAATTACATCATCTCCTGCACCGATACCTAATGCTTTAAGTGCTACATCCAATGCAACTGTTCCATTCGCTAAAGCTACCGCATATTGAGTACCAGCAAATGCAGCAAACTCTTTTTCAAATTCACGACACTCCTGTCCCGTCCAATAGTTCACCTTGTTTGAAAGTAATACCTTAGATACGGCATCTGCTTCTTGTTGAGTGAAACTTGGCCATGGTTCAAATGCAGTATTTAACATCTTAATTTACCTTTTCATTGACCATTATCAAAAATGGCATTCTTTCCGCTTTCATCTTACTTATATGAAAAACAATCTTTCTTCATATATTTTGTATTACTTCTTTTCCAAAATATGTGCAGGATTTCCAACAACTGTTACACCAGCCGGAACACTTTTGGTTACCACTGCACCCATTCCAATAACCGCACCTTTTCCAATAACTAAGGGTTTACTGGGTGTGCCCTGTTTGATTACAGCACCTGCCCCAATATAAGCATGGTCCTCAATATGAATATTACCATTACACTTCACACCTGGAGCAAAGGTAACATAGTCACCAATTACGCAATCATGCTCTACATAACTGTATAAATTAGCATGGAAACATTTACCGATTTTTATATTTGATGTAATTGAAACAAAAGGACTTAGTGCTGCGCCTTCTGCCAATTCAACACTATCCATTATTACCACATTATCAGCTTGTACAGTCCACAATCGAAGACCATCCTTGATAAGCTGATTGGCAAGTTTTTCACGAATTTGACTATTTGCAATAGCAATCAATACAAACTTTTGAGCAGCAGCTAAACTTTTAAAAGATTGATAGTTTAATGCGATATGTCCATTTACTACTTGCTGTTCTTGTAGACTGTCATCAATAAAATAGATTTCAGCCGAAATACCAAGACGCTGTAATTGTTGTCGTGCAACAGGCATTAAACTACGACCGCAACCCGATGCACCATAAATCGCATATATAGGGTTACTCATGTTTTATCTTCCGGCTTTGAGCCTGTGAATTTTGTCATCGTCGCCTCTCCAGCTTCATTGATATCATCTTTTGCAATGACCTTCTTCACTGTTTGCAACATGATTTTAAAATCTAATAAAAGTGATCTATTTTCCACATACCATGTATCCAATTTGAATTTCTGTTCCCAACTAATTGCATTACGCCCATTGACCTGTGCATACCCAGTCATACCTGGACGTACATCATGACGTTTAGCCTGTTCTTTGTTGTATAAAGGTAGATATTCCATAAGTAATGGACGTGGTCCCACAATACTCATATCACCTTTAATTACATTCCAAAGTTCAGGCATTTCATCTAGACTGGTGGAACGTAGCATTTTGCCAAAAGAGGTTAAGCGTTCGCTATCTGGTAGTGGGTTGCCCTGTGCATCAACAGCATCCTTCATGGTACGAAACTTAATCATTTCAAACGGTTTACCATGCAGACCTGGACGGACTTGACGAAACAAGACGGGAGAACCTAAATTTTTCTTTACCTTATAAACAACGTAAAAATATAGCGGTGAAAGTAACACCAAAGTAGTCGAAGCAATAACGATATCTAATAAACGTTTAAGCATCTGACGCTCCTGTGACCCAATCAGAAAACTTCTGCGCAAGAATCGAACGATTAAACTGTTCTGTAGCAACTTGCTGACTATTTTTACCCATTTCAACCAATTTTTCACGGTGATCCGCAGCTTGCTCTAGCGCATCAGTAAAAGCTTGAGGATTATCTGGGGGTACAGCAAAACCACATTTTTCTTTAGTAATCAATTCCGCCAACCAACCCGGATAATTATTTAAAACAGGCAGACCTGCTGAAATATAATCAAAAAATTTATTCGGAGAGGTTCCATAATAAAAGGCTGGAACATTGGCCAAAATTTGTAACCCAATATCTGCACTAGCCATAAGACCTGCTAGCTTTGTCTTATTGACAGGATCATGAAAAATCACATTATCCAATTGAAGGTCGGCCGCTCGTTCAAGTAATGCTTTTTTCTGCATACCATCACCAACTAGAACTAATTTAATATCTGTTCTTTGACGCTTTCTTAATTCAACTGCTGCATCTAGCACTGCATTAAGACCATTGGCCAAGCCATGTGTCCCAGTAAAAATTGCCATGAGGTCTGTTGGTTGCACTCCCTCTGGCCGCCATGCTGGATGTTCAGATGCAAAAATATCTAAATCACAACCATTTGGAATTGATGCTACTTTTTCAGCAGCAATCCCTCGTTTAATAATGCCGTCCACAATACCTGGAGACAACCCGACTAAACGATCAGCTGAATGATAGGAGATCCATTCAAGCACAGACATCAACCATAAAACAATTGGGTTTTTGATTACCCCCATCGCTTTAGGCAGCTCTGGCCATAGATCCCTAACCTCAAAAACAAATGGTTTACATCGAAACCACTTGGCAAAAATACCAGGGATACCAGCCGTTAGGGGTGTCGTTGTTGCAAATACAATATCGTATTGTTCAGTTAAAGCAACTTTGATTGATTTAAAAGCAAAACTTAAAAAAATTAAAATACGCTTGAGAAATGAGAGTGAATTTGAATAAGGCAACTCAAATTCAATTATATCAATACCATCGACCATGCCACGACGCATTCCTTTGTTAAAAGGCTGAGTTAAACCCGTTTGACCTGCACCAAAAGAGCCACAAACCATCGTCACTTGATGGTCATTACGAATCAGCGATTGAGCCATAGCATAAGAACGTATACCTGCTGACCCTTTAGGTGTTGAAAAATGCTGATGGAAATATAAAATTTTCAATTTTTCTCTCTTTTCACTCAAAATCCCTTAAAGAAATCATATTATGTCTTTAGTAGCCTATAAAATTCCCTTCGTATCTACTACAAATTCAGGATTTATTTCATGTAAGCCTTTTTTAAACTCTTTGTGTTCTACTAGAATTAAATGAATATCGGCTTGATTTTTTTCTTCCAATTGTATGAGTTGAATATTGGAAGGCATATTTACAGGCAAACTATCAATATTTGGTTCAATTGCTAAAATATTTAAACCTTGTTGTGCTAACTGTTTAGTAATTTCTAAAGAGGGACTTTCACGCAAATCATCAATATCTGGTTTAAATGCTAAACCGTAACAAGCAATAGTAACATCCTGAATCGTCTTATTTGGATTAGCTTGTAAAAACTCTACAATTTTGATTTTAACTTGATCAATTACCCATTGAGGTTTCGCATCGTTAACTTCACGTGCAGTTCGAATTAAACGTGCTTGATCAGGCGATTTAGAAACAATAAACCAAGGATCGACAGCAATACAATGTCCACCTACGCCTGGACCTGGTTGTAAAATATTTACACGGGGATGACGATTAGCTAAAGAAATTAGTTCCCAGACATTAATATCTAATTTTTCACAGATAATTGAGAGTTCATTTGCAAAAGCAATATTAACATCACGGAAAGAATTTTCTGTTAACTTGCACATTTCTGCTGTACGGGCATTTGTTTCAATACACTCACCTTTTACAAAAATTTTGTATAGATCACAAGCTGCAGCTGAACAACGTGGAGTCATTCCTCCAATAATACGGTCATTACTAATCAGTTCTTGCAAAACTTTTCCTGGTAAAACACGCTCTGGACAATGTGCAACTAAAACATCTGCCTGTTCTCCATGCGTTTGAGGAAAAGTTAAATCTGAACGCACTTCAGCTAGCCAAGATGACATCTGTTCAGTAGCCTCTACAGGAGATGTCGATTCTAAAATCACTAAATTACCAGATTTCAAAAATGGTGCTAAAGCTTTCGCTGCGGTTTCAATATATTTTAAATCAGGCTGATAATCGTCTTTAAAGGGTGTTGGAACAGCAACAATATAAGCGTCTGCTTCCGTTGGTAATGTTTGAGCTGTTAATTTGGATTGTGCGACAACATCGCGCACTAAGGCATCTAAATCTGGCTCAACAATATGGACTTTACCTTGGTTGATCATATCTACAGCATGTTGATTCACATCTACACCTGTTACTTTTACCCCATGCGCCGCAAATGTTGCTGCTGTCGGTAAACCTATATAACCAAGACCAATTACACAAATGTGTTTAAATGAATTCTTCACAATAAATACTTCCACAAAATTAGATGGTTAAAAATTAAACTAAATTTATTTTCAGAAAATCTATAATCTTCTTACAAGCACTACCATCGCCATAAGGATTATGTGCAGAAGCCATTTCAGCATAAAGAGTTCGATCCTCAAATAACTTTGTCACCAACTCCACGATTTTATTTACATCAGTACCTACTAACCTTACAGTTCCTGCTTCAACAGCTTCTGGACGCTCAGTTGTGTCTCTCATCACTAAAACTGGTTTACCCAAAGAAGGGGCTTCTTCTTGAATTCCACCCGAATCCGTTAAAATTATAAAGCTTCGATTCATCAAATAAACGAAAGGTAGATAATCTTGGGGAGCTATCAGGTGAATATTAGAAATACCTGTCAAAAGCTCATTGACAGGTTGTTGTACATTAGGATTCAAATGAACAGGATAAATAATCTGCACATTCGGATATTTTTTCGCTAGCTGTGCCAAAGCAGTACATATGTTTAGAAAACCTTGTCCAAAGTTTTCACGACGGTGACCAGTTACCAAAATCAATTTTTTGTTTTTATCTAGAAAATTAAATTCCTGTTCAAACTTTTGTATTAATTGCTGGTCATGTTCTACTTTGTTTCTTACTTGTAATAAAGCATCTATAACCGTATTGCCAGTCACTACTACGTTTTTGGATTTAATATTTTCTTTAATTAAGTTGTTGTAAGAAGACATGGTTGGGGCAAAATGAAAGTTCGCCAAGACTCCTGTTAATTTTCGATTAGCTTCTTCAGGCCAAGGTGAATATAAATCTCCTGTCCGTAACCCTGCTTCTACATGTCCAATTTTTATTTTGTGATAATATGCAGCTAATGAAGCTGCAAATGTTGTTGCAGTATCACCATGTACAAGGATTAAATCAGGTTTCCATATTTCGAATACCTGTTCTAATCCTTTTAATACTCCAGAAGTTATGTCAGACAGTGTTTGCCCTGGCTTCATTAAATCCAGATCAAAGTCCGGATTTAGTTGAAATAAATCAAGAACCTGATCCAACATCTGTCTATGCTGCCCTGTTACACACACCTTCGTTTCAAAGCTATCACTATTCTCTTGTAATTTAATTGCTAGAGGTGCCATTTTAATGGCTTCTGGTCTAGTACCAAATATTAATAAAACTTTTTGCACCTGAAAGTAATCCTTTTAATAAATACATTTATAACTATTAAAACCTCTCTATAAAACAATTTTAAACCACTAAACTAACTAGTTAATTTTTAATAAAATTGCAATTATAGAAAAATATCATCGTAACGATTTAAAAGTTAACCCTAGTCTTTTTATTACTGCTAACAACCTAGTCAAATATAATAAAAAGTTATATTGAAGTGGCGATTTAAAATAAACCAAGGTAAAACTCCACATAATTTTAAAGCCATTTAAAATCTCTTGAGTCATTTTCACTTGTTTTCTCGATGCAGAATTCGGCCTAAGTCTACGATAGTAAATAACCTCTATCGAAGTGGAAGTTATACTTTTAATATTTTTAGATATTTCAAACATAAATAAAGCATCTTCACTTTTATCAAGTTTTAAATCAAACCTATTTACATCTATAACATTTCTTGGTATTAATTTAGAACATGAATTTGACAAATATCTTCTATACTTAATAATATTTTTTGATTTAAATTTATATTTAAAACTCAAATAATCATCAATCAAAACATCTTTACTTTCTTTAAAACCAAACACATTAGAAGTCACTATACCTTCTCCACATGCACTAAAAAGCATTTCATCTAAATAATTTTCGCTCAACAAATCATCATCATCCAAAAATAAAATATAAGGACTGGAGGTGCTTTCTAAACCTAAGTTTCGAGCATTTGATACACCTTTTTTTTCCGTATATATAAAAGAATAATTAAAAGAGAATTGGCTTAAAATTTTTTTTACATCAGAATAATAAGGTTCTTTACACCCATTTAAAACTACTGTAACTTTAAAATTATTAAATGGAATCTTTTGCTTTTGAATAGATTGCAAAGTTTCTATAAGATATGTACCTGGTTGATAGGTTGGAATGATCACGTCTATAAACATACTATACCTTCTTATTTAAATTATATTTAGAAAATAATACAATAAGTGCAATAATGATAAAGAATCGCGAACTTGCATAATCTGCTCGCACCATTCCAGTTATCAAAAGATCAAAGAACAAAGCATAACAAATAAATTTTTGAAGAAGATCAGTTGGAGACTTTTTAATTAAAAGAAATAATTTAAAAAAAATACCCAAAAATAGACACAAACCTACTATTCCCATTTCCACAAGCACATCAACTAAAACATTATTTGATGTTTCAAAAATACTGTAGTTAGTATTCAGGGCCGCAAATTTAAAATTAGTTACTCCATAACCAAAAAGAACTGTTAATATATTTGAGTTTAAAAATGTATCCATAACCTCAAAAATAGTTTTAAATCTAACATCTTCCCCAATATTTTCTAATCGACCAATAACATAGCCGATATTTTTAAATTTATCTAATGCAGTTACTATAAAAAATAAACTTGCCACTAAAAATATGGATACAAAAGTAACATATGTCTTATTTTTAAAATTTGCCACTAAAATCAAAGCCAACCCTAAAGAGCCGATCGCACTAACATAACCCGAAGGTGAAAAAGACAATAATAAGACTAAAGCTCCAAAACAGAAAAAAATTAATTTATTTATATTTTTTTTAAATATAATTAATGAGAGTATCATAAAGTCTAAAACAAATGGGACAAAAAAACTTGGTTCTGATGCTATTCCTGTTAATCGCCCTTGAATATCATAGTCACTTTTACCCACACCATGAACCATACTTCTTGTTTCGAATGGAAATGAACCTATACCTAAATAAATTGATAATGCTTGCCAATAACCAGTCAATATTAGCAAAAAACATCCTACCGCATAGAAAGCGGCCATTTTCTTAGGATAAAAGTGTTTATCATCATAAGCACACAATGATACAATAAACCAAGCTAAAAATGAAAATAATATTACATTTAAAATACGCCCATACATATTTACATCTTTGAAAGAAAATATAGTACTATCTAAAACATATACAACCAAAAAGCCAAAAAGCGTAGATAAAAATATTGCTAAATAATAATTATTTATAATTATAAAAAAAGATCTATCTAATATATTCTTTTTATAAACAAAAACAAAAACAAAAACAAAAACAATTATAGCAAAAAAATAATTAATTAATCTTGAATTCCCATCAAAAGAGACTGCCAAGAAAGATGTTGACAAGAAACAAAGTAATAACAAAGATATCATTTTAGATATATTCAAAAGGCTTCCCTCACTTACTTAATTGACATTTCCTCATGTCTCATCAAGAACCAGAGTAAAATATTGAGACAATTATACATTTATTTTTTATTTTTATCCTTTTTTTAACCAACAAAATCATTTATTTAATAAACAAAATAACAAAAAATCGATTAAAAAACAAATCAACTCTGGCCAAAAAGTTTTTATACTTTAAACTTAGCAAAGTTATAGCATAAAATACATCCTCTTTAATCTTCTGTTAAAACACTTAAAAATTGATTTTTATTATTTTTTGATGAGTTCTTTAAACTCAAATCTTGGCTTCTCAACCTCAAACCTCTCATCAAATTATATTCTTTAGAAATCTTAGCAAAAGTATCAGCCAACATAAGTTCATTACCTTGTTCTACCAAAATTGAACAATCCTCATTAAGAATTTGTCTAAAAATTGGATTATCCCAAGCCACTATTAGATTACCAGAACACATTTGCTCAAGTAAGGCATTAGATAGCCCACCACCCCCCATTGAATTACTAGAAAAAGTTAATGCAACAGAAACATCTATATTCCTTAAAAAACTAGGCATCTCCTGATTATTTAATCCGTTAATAAACTCTACATTTCTTTCCTCATTAGCTAACTTCAAAACATTATTCGCATAACCACCTTGACCAACAATTTTAAAAGAAATATTACTACTCCCTCTTTGGTTAAACAATCTAATAGCATTACAAAACTCAACAATGCCTTTATTTTCCTCTAACCGACCAATAAATGCTATTGATAACTTATCCTCTTTAGGCATTATACTTATTTCATTAAACCATCTTTCTGCATTTACTCCATTATTAATTACCTCATTAGATATACCAATACTAGAATAAAAATCACCTGTATCCTTTCCATTTGTTAAGACACGATCAAAATAAAATTTAAGAAGCATATATTCAATAAAAATTAAAGGTAGTCTTAAAAATTTAGTTTTCATCCCAAATTCTCGTCGACTAATTGTCCTTAACCATATAATTTTTTTTCCTCTATACAGAATAGGAGGATAACTAAAAAAACAAGCTAACATTTCATTTAAACTACCTACCGCTACAACTTTTGAACTTCTATTATTATTTACAGTTATTAAGAAAAATAATTTTAGAATAAACAATAAAGTTAAAGGTAAAAATTTTCTAGCACCTAAATCGATTTGATGATTTTCAATGAGATTATCTCCCTTTATATGAAAATCAACCATATTCTCTGATCTCAACTTTAAAGAGTATAAAACTACTTTCAACTCATCGTTATCTTCACTCATTTCATTAAAAAAATTATTAAACCATGTCTCACGCCCCCCATCAGCATAACCAAATTTAGACATCATAATCATATCTATTTTCATTGCTTAAATTCCTTAACAACCAAAGCCATTTATACTATCTTCAGAAGACCTTTCAACTACTCAGCCTATCAAAACAATATATTCTTCACCAATTTAAATTCTAATAAAGCAATATCAATAATTTCAAATTGATATTTTTTAAGAACCTTAAATTAATTTCCAGAAAAATCCAAAATCACAGTTTAATGACTGCTAGCTACAATTAAAATTAAATCCTTTCTCCATATAAATATTTTCTAAAAAAATCAATAAAAATTTTATTAAACAATATCAAACCTAGAAAAAACATTCCCACCCATATAAAATATATTTCCATTCTTAAATCTTCTAACAAAAGATTTAAACCACTTAAAATTAATAAGCTAACAAGAATTATAAAAATTTTTAGGTGAGATTTTTTCCTCCAAACTAATTGAGAAATTAGAGTTCTTAAAACAAAGAAAATAAAAAAAGCTATCGCCGTTGATATCGCTGCACCAGCTGCACCAAATTTAGGCACAAGAAAATAATTTAGAGTAGCACTACATAACATGGCAATAAAAGCACATAGCATTGAGAACTTTGTTTTTCTAACAACAGATATCCCTATCCCTGTAACTTCAGACAGTGTATATAGTAACGGCCCCAACAAACATACGGTTATTAAATATTGGATATTGTTATATTGTACAGGTAAAAAATAAGGAATTATCCATGAAAATAAGCTACTTAAAACAATAAAAAAATAAATTGCAGCAACAACATACTCTAAAATTAAATCTATTTTTTCATAATCAAAGTTATCCTCACTCATCCATTTATAAACCATAGGTGACCATATCGTATTAAAAATACCTGCAAAAATAGTCACCACTACAGCAATACTCATTGTAATTGAATATATCCCCAACTCGGTATAAGTAGAAAAATGTCTTAAAAACAATCGATCCATGACATTTAATCCCCAAGAAGCTAGGCCTCCAAAGATTAAAGGCCAGCCAAAGCTAAAAGCAGACTTTAACTCATTGATATTAATCTTTTCGTTAATTGCAATTAACCATTCTGATCTTGTATTCCATGCAAATACCAAAAATGCCAAAACAAGTGAAACTGTATTTGCTGTAATTAAACTATATATATCCCTAGAAAAACCTAACCATACGGCATTAATAACAATAAATAAGAAAATTATTTTTGGTAATAACTGACTCATTGAAAAAGCAAATGATTTTTCTTGCATTCTCAAAATAAGGGATAAAAATCTTGAAACTAAAGCAGTGATAAAACATAAAATTGCCATGAAACTTAAAAAAGTACTTGGAATTTCATATAACCACTGCGATATAATTTTTAAATCATAGATTGCTAACAACAAGAATGATAAAACACTGACAACTAAACATGGAAATAAAACCATTTTTAAAAGTGCAGGCTTATTCTTTGACTCATGATATTCACGCACATATGCTTGATCTAAACCAAAGCTAAATAGTAGAATGGCTAAACTTGTCGATACCTGAAGCATTGAAACCCGACCTACATCAGCCGCTGAGTAGAACCAGGTAATGATAGGCAGAGTAATAAAACCTAAAAGCCCTGTACCGATAGGACCTACTGCATAACCGAAAATCTTTTTGGTATTCATAATACTATCTACTAAACCATGTCATTAGACACCAAACATTATTGAATCCCAAATAATAAGGTTTTTCTCCCAACTAGATTCTTTACGAATATATTCTTGAATTTTTTCAGTATTTACCGAAGAACATTTTGCATTTTCATTAATTAATTTAGCCAAATTTTCACCCACTTCTTCTTTTGAATTTATAAGAAGAATTTTGGGTTCAAGTTCCATAAGCATTTCATAAGGCAGCCAATTACCTGTTAATACCCATCCACCCGCATATAGAGTTTCTTGCATTGACCCACTAAACTGATCAGTTGGTTGAATATTAATTAAAATATCTGTTACTAATCTTAATTTAGCTGCATTATGGAAATTTAAAAAATCTTCTAAAATAGTGTAATTAATACTTGGGTTTCTTTTTAATTTTTCTTCTATTGCTACTTTACTATTAGCACCACCGTATCCTAAAGGAAATATTAAATGAATTTTCTCCAATAGACTATTTTCAAATCTTCCTACTTCATCTATTACTAATAATTGCTCATGTGCTAAATTTGCATTATAACCCACCATAATTTTTATTTTATCTTTTGGTAAATTAAAACCAGAACATAACTCAGATTGATTTTCCTTCCTTAGAACATCAATCTCCTGTAAAACAGGCAATCCAAATCTTGCAATTTTAAGTTCTGTCTTGATATTCTTTTTTCTGTTATTAAAAATAGATTTAGTTTTAGGGTTTGTAAAAACAATAACATTAGAGTTTTTATAAATGACATTTTGAAAAAAGATTTTAATTTTCGATGTAACACGATAAAAATCACTTCCCCATACAACAGAAACAATTCTTTTTGCTTTTCTTTTTAAATGGAACATATGTGGAGCAAGAAAGAAAAAAATAGAATGAATTACAATAACATCATAATCATTTTCAAATAACTTTAAACCAGCTTTAATTTTATTAAAGATTTTTAAGTGATTGAGAACTGGTGAACCAGTATTCTTAATAGAACATATTGACACGTTTCTTATACCATCGATCTTTGTTTCGCTGCCCCAAGAAATTAAGTCTATTATGCATCCTTTAGATTTATACTGATAAATAAAATCTTTTACGAAAACTGAATCACCATTTCCAATTACAAGTATTTTTTTCATCATTTTACCTTAAGGCTGTAACAATCTTCGCTTGAGCTTCGATCGTCAAGTAAGGATGCATTGGCAAGCTCATAACCCTCTCAGCAATCGCATCACCAACAGGCAACGTCACACTTAAATCTGCTACTGCAGGTTGCTTATTCAACGGAATTGGGTAATGTACAGCCGTTGGAATGCCTTGAGCTTTTAATTTTTCCTGAATATCTGCACGATTATCGACCTGAATCGTATACTGAGCCCAAGCACTGGTGTTGTGTGACTCGAGATATGGCGTTGTCTGAATATCCACCTCATTAAATAACTGATTATAAACTTCAGCTACTCTTTGACGCGCCTGCATTTCATCATCCAAAATTTCTAATTTTGGTAACAAAATCGCAGCCTGAATGGTATCTAAACGGCTATTCACACCCACGCGGATATGATGATAACGTTTATCTTGTCCATGACGTGCAATCTGACGAATCACTTTAGCCAAATCATCATCGTTAGTAAAAATAGCCCCACCATCACCATAACATCCCAATGGTTTACTTGGAAAAAAACTTGTACAAGCAACCGTACTTAGGTTACAGCTTTTACGACCTTTATATGTTGCCCCAAAGCTTTGAGCCGCATCCTCGATTACTGGTATACCATATTTTTCCGCAATTGCATTGATTGCGTCAAAGTCTGCACATTGACCATATAAACTCACAGGAATAATAGCCTTAGTCCGAGATGTAATCACAGCTTCAAGTTTTTCAACGTCTAAATTATAAGTCTTAGGATTTACATCAACATAAATAGGTTTTGCACCCAAGAGTGCAACTGTCTCTGCTGTAGCAATATAAGTGAAACCTGGAGTAATAACTTCATCACCAGGTCCAATACCAAATGCCATTTGTGCAATTTGTAAGGCATCAGTTCCATTGGCACAAGTAATACAATGTTTAGCACCCACATACGAAGCTAGCTTTTCTTCTAGCTCAGTTACTTCAGGACCTAAAATGTATTGACCATGGGTCAATACATTTTGAATACCAGCATCAATTTTATCTTTAATTCGATTTTGTTGTGCTTTTAAATCAATAAAGTCAATCATATTAACCCTGCTTTGTCAGTGTCGTTCCATCGAGTTGATAAACAGCTCCTGTATGAGAACAGATAGCCTGAGCTTGCCCCTGTAAAGGTAAATCAAGCTGTTCACCAAATTCACTCATCCAACCGATCTGTTTAGCTGGCACACCGACCATCAACGCATAAGCTGGTACATCTTTATTCACTACAGCACCAGCCCCAACGAAAGCATAAGCACCAATGGTAACACCGCAGACAATAGTACAGTTTGCGCCTAGCGTAGCGCCCTTTTTCACTAAGGTATCTCGGTATTGGTCTTTACGCTCAATTAAAGAACGTGGGTTATATACATTTGTAAATACCATGCTTGGGCCACAAAAAACCCCTTCTTCCAAAGTAACGTTATCGTAAACCGATACATTATTTTGGACTTTACAATGGTCACCAATGACGACGCAGTTACCCACAAATACGTTTTGGCCTAAAGAAACGCCTTTACCAATTTTTGCTCCGCCACAGACATGAACAAAATGCCAAACACGGGAACCCTCACCAATTTGTGCACCATCATCGACTATAGCTGTTTCATGTTGATAAAAGCTCATGCTTTTTTCACCTTTGCCAATAGTGGATGTGGATTTTTTGGGTTTTCAACAATTGGAGAAACGCGAATCACTTCAACCGTCTCAATCGCTGCACGGTTTTCTTCTACGCCATAACCTTTACCTTCTAATACACGTTGGTAACTCTGTGTATGTAAATCAGTAAAGCCGCCTGAAAACTCAAGCTCTTCATTTTCAATGGTAATACTACGGTAGGTTAGCTTTTCACCTTGTACAGCATTCTCTGGTAGGTTATTCGCATCAATTGACAAGAACCAACGTACACGCGCACGCTCATATTCTAAATAACCCGAAGCGGTTTTCTCATCACGGAAATGCACTTCATTTTTAACAATTTTGCCAAAAATAAAATGCAGCATATCGTAGAAATGCACACCGATATTAGTTGCAACACCACCTGACTTATTATCTACTCCTTTCCATGATTTTAAATACCACTTACCACGTGATGTGAGATAAGTTAGATCAACATCAAATACTTTATCTGCTGGAGCCGCTTGAACTTTATCGCGTAAAGCTATAATAGACGGATGTAAACGTAACTGTAAAATTGAGTTTACCTTGGCACCATATTGCTTTTCATATTCAGAAAGCATATTTAAATCTTCTGAATTCAGTACCAATGGTTTTTCACAAATCACTTCAATACCATTTTTCAACGCATATTTCATGTGAGGGGCATGAAGATAGTTAGGTGAGCAGATCGCAACATAATCTAGCTTCTCACCTCTTAACTTCTGATCTTCTACATAGGCTTCAAATTCTTCAAATTCTGTAAAGAACTCAGCTTCTGGGAAATGACTATCCATAATCCCCACTGAATCATTCACATCCATAGCAACTGCTAATGTGTTACCGGTTTCTTTAATCGCTTTCAGGTGACGTGGTGCGATATAGCCAGCTGCGCCAATAAGAGCAAATTTTTTCATCGTTTAACTTCTTTTCAATATTTAAATTATAGACGGAATACTGTAAAACCTTGTTCAGTCATGCTTATACGGTCAAATAAACCTTTGACATCGGCAAGAACAGGTTGATTACTGCGCACATAGCTTTTTAGCTCGGCCGCAGACAATTTACGGAATTCATTATGCCCCACCGCAACAACCAGTGCATCGACTGGGTGTTCTGCATTGACCTGACCTAATTCGATCCCATACTCATGCTTGACTTCTTCAGCATCTGCCCACGGGTCTGCAACGACCACTTGAGCACCCCAAGCTTCGAATTCTCTAATCAAGTCAGCGACTTTACTGTTACGGATATCTGGGCAATTTTCTTTAAAGGTAACACCGAGTACGCCAACTTTTGCACGAGGCACATCAATACCATTTTGCAGCATTCGCTTAATGGTATTACGCGCCACATAGCGTGCCATATTGTCATTAATACGACGACCCGCCAGAATGACCTGTGGATGGTAACCCACTTCTTCCGCTTTATGGGTTAAATAGTATGGATCGACACCAATACAATGCCCCCCTACCAAACCTGGGCGGAATGGCAAGAAGTTCCACTTACTGCCAGCAGCTTCAAGTACGTCAATGGTATCAATACCCAGACGATCAAAAATTACCGAAAGTTCATTCACCAAGGCAATATTTAAGTCACGCTGTGTGTTTTCGATGACCTTCGCTGCTTCAGCAACTTTAATACTTGATGCTTTATGAGTACCCGCAGTAATAATGCTGGCATAAACTGCATTTACTTTATCAGCAACTTCGGGCGTACTACCACTAGTGATTTTTTTAATCTTGGTTAGGGTATTTACTTTATCGCCCGGATTGATGCGTTCCGGACTATAACCCGCAAAGAAATCCTGATTAAATTTCAGGCCAGACACACGCTCTAATATTGGAATACAAACTTCTTCGGTAGCGCCTGGATAAACAGTAGATTCATAAACAACGATATCGCCTTTATTAATGATTTTACCTAAGGTTTGACTTGCTTTTCTTAAAGGCGTCAAATCTGGACGATTCACCTCATCAACCGGGGTCGGTACAGTTACAATAAAAAAGTTACAGCCTTTTAAGTCTTCTAAATTTGCACTATAACTTAAGTTGGTTGCTTGACTTAATTCTTCTGGTGAAACTTCCAAAGTATGGTCTTGACCACTTTTGAGTTCATCTATACGTTTTTGTAATATATCAAAACCGATTGTTGGTATTTTTTTCCCAAATTCAACAGCTAATGGTAATCCGACATACCCCAAACCTATAATAGCTATTCTTAAATCGGCAAGTTGCATAAAATTCAACCTTTTCCCTATCTTGATTTTTTGCTAATGGCTACTCTTCTATCGTAAAGAAAGATAATAGAGTAATCACTAAGATATAATTTAGCGGGAGAATATAACAAATTTTCTATTACTGCTACACTACCGTTTATAGTTACTTAACAATAAAAAACATGTGTAGTTAAAACAAAGCCATTTTTTACATAGACTTATAAATATCAAACGATTTAACCCAAATTCTACTTATATTAATGCTTCACTATCTAGAATGATTAACTAATTTAAAAAAAAGCTGATAAGCACGCTAAGATTGGGCATATGTTTGTGAATTAACATGCGACACCAACATTTTGTAATCGCTGGATTTATGTCAGTTATCGCAAACCAAATAAAACTTCTATTTTATCTCGTAATTTTAAGTGATATTTACATTCTTTTTATAATTAAGCTAATTTTAAAATATTTAATTAAATCAACATTTTGAAATTTTAATTCAAACTTCAATCAAAAATAAGTAGTTGACAAAAAAAGACTAGAATCATTTATTGAATTATCACATCAAACTAGGTATCTATTCCTGTCTTTGATTCTAGTTGTTTAGAAAATTAAACAGCTACACATATATCTTGTATGCTATTCTTGAAGCATTAGGTTAGAATAGTATTTTAAGCGTCTAAAAATTGATTGTCTTTAGTGCGGTTAATTGATGAATTAGATATAAATATTAAGGGTTAAGTGTGAAGCATTATCAACTTTTTTCCATTATAGCAATTACCATAAGCGCTACGAGTTGTGCTGTTACTTCGGGCTTGCAAACGTATGACATTCCCAATGAAGGTGTTTACACAACAGATCTTGGTACTAAAGTCAATGTAATAAAAATCACCCAAGGTAATTTGCCTACCATCCAACCCTCACAAATTAACTATCAACATGATTATGTAAAGCTTTTTAATAAAGGAAAACAAACCTATCGTCTCAGTGCTGGTGACATATTATCTATATACCTTTGGTCTTATCCTGAGATTACGCCAGCATCAATGAATGCAAGTAATGATCAAGCCGCTAGAGCAAATGGTTATACAATTGATTTAAATGGATATATTCAACTTCCATTAGTTGGTCAATATAAAGCCGCTGGTAAATCTTTAAGTCAATTAAATACCGAGTTAAGAAAACAATTCTCTCAATATCTTAAAAACCCAGATGTAATTGTTCGTGTTCTTTCTTACCAAGGACAGCGATACTCTGTTCAAGGCAGTGTGGCAAAAGGTGGTCAGTTTTTTTTAAATGATCAACCAACCAGTATTTATACAGCTTTAGGGTTGGCTGGTGGGATAAATGAAAAAGGCGCAAACACCTATATTCAACTTGTTCGCAATGCTAAAGTTTATGATCTAAATACAATTGAGTTAGAAAAAGCAGGTTATTCATTACATCATTTACTAATTCAACCAAATGATACAATCTATGTCAGCACAAAAGAAAACCAAAAAATTTATGTGATGGGTGAGTCAGGTAAAAACCAAGCCTTACAAATGCGTGATCAGCAAATGACCCTTGGCGATGCATTAGGTGAAAGCTTAGGACTTAACCCACTATCAGCTAGTGCAAGTCGTATATATGTTTTAAGAACTAATGCTAATGATCGATCAACGGAACTCTATCATTTGAATCTAATAAGCTTAGGTGACTTTGGACTCGCAAATCAGTTTAAGTTAAGAAGTAACGATATTGTTTATGTGGATGCAACTGGTTTAACTCGTTGGCAGCGTATAGTCAATCAGATTATCCCCTTTTCTAATGCACTCTATAGTTTTGATCGTTTAGGACAATAACCCAAATGAACATTCAAAATATTCTAGTAGTATGCGTGGGTAATATATGTCGAAGTCCGATGGCTGAATACTTATTGAAGCAACAGCATCCTAATTTGAATATAGAGTCAGCAGGGATTTCTGGACTTATTGGCTATCCAGCTGATGATAAAGCACAGTTATGTATGTTGAAACTCAATATTGACATGAGCACCCATATTGCAAAAAAACTAAATGCCGAATTGATCAAGAAAGCTGACTTAATTTTAGTAATGAGCAATAAACAGCAGCTACACCTTGAACAGACTTGGCCATTTTGTAAAGGTAAGGTCTTTAGATTAGGGCATTGGCAAAATAAAAACGTATCTGATCCATATCAACATGATCAAAAGTTTTTTGATGATACATGCAGACTTATCCAACAGTGTGTTACTGATTGGAAGAAATATATTTAACTTTTTAGATTTAAGATTATGAGTCAAAATACGAACACTGAAGACACTATTGACCTCAAAGAGCTTTTTTTTACTTTAATAGCTCAATGGAAACTTATTGCTCTCTGCATCATTTTTAGTCTGGTATGTGCTTTATTATACCTTCGTGTAACACCAAGTACTTATGCTGTAGATGCTTTGGTTCAGGTCGAGGATAGTAAAGGAGCGTCCGCAGCTCTGTTGGGTAATCTCTCTCAAATGGTTGATCAGAAATCTCCTGCTCAATCTGAAATTGAAATCTTAAAATCACGACTAGTCTTAGGCTCTGTGATTCAGGCATTACATCTAGATCTAAAAATCTCAAGTGAAGAAGATACGCTTAGCCAGCGTTTAATTCATAAGAAAAATTACGAAACAGAACATACACCTAAAGCCGTCACTTTCCACGATGGCCAAAAAGCTTTTGATGTACATCAATTCAAAGTTCCTAACTATTATCTTGATAAAACCTTGGGTTTAAGTTTTAAAAATAATTATTTTAGCCTTACCAATGCAGCGACTAAAGAAATCCTATTAACAGCACCGCTGAATCAGTTAAATCAAGTAACCATGCGCTCAGGTAATTGGGAAGTTGCCATATTTTCTACAGATAAATTAGATGCACATTATTTCATACGCAAGCAATCACTGCCTGCTGCTGTTCAAGCTCTAAATTCAAACTATTCAGTTGCAGAAAAAGGTAAGGCCACAGGAATTTTAGGGCTAAGTTATCAAGGTCAAAATAAAGAACATATTACGAAAGTTCTCAATTCAATTTTATCTGTCTATAGTGCACAAAATATTGCTAGACGAACTGCTGAAAGTGCACAAACATTAAAATTCTTAGATGAACAACTTCCAGAGCTCAAGACGCAACTCGATGATGCAGAACGTGAATTCAACAAATTCCGTCAGCAATATAATACGGTTGATGTAACTAAAGAGTCTGAACTCTACCTGACCCAAAGTATTACATTAGAAACTAAGAAAATTGAGTTACAACAACAACAAGCAGATCTAGCAGCCAAATATACTACAGAGCATCCCGCGATGCGTGAAATTAATGCTCAGATTACCGCGTTAGATAAACAAATCACCGAGTTAAACAGTACATTAAAACAATTACCGGATTTACAACGACAATATCTCCAATTGTATAGAGAGGTGGAGGTCAAAACCCAACTTTATACAGCTCTTCTTAATTCCTACCAACAACTGCGTATTGCAAAAGCTGGAGAAATTGGTAATGTTCGTATTGTTGATACTGCTGTAGAGCCAGTAGAACCTATTAAACCAAAGAAATTACAAATTCTCATTCTAGCGATATTCTTGGGCGGATTTACGGGAATATTGCTGGCATTAACTCGTAATATGTTCCGCACGGGTGTTAAAGACTCAACACAAATTGAAAGAGAGTTCGATCTACCAGTGTATGCAACAGTACCAAGATCTCCTGTACAAGAAACTCGTATGAGCATCTTGAAAAAGAAAAAGTCAATTCCTATCTTGGCTGTGAAACATAGCGATGATATTGCAATTGAAAGTTTACGGAGCATTCGTACCGCTATTCATTTTGCATTATCGAATGCAAAAAATAATATTATTATGGTTGCTGGTCCTGCCCCTGAGGTTGGTAAGTCTTTTATTTCAACAAACTTAGCAACGATTTTTGCTCAAGGTGATAAAAAAGTACTTCTGATCGATGCTGATATGCGTCGTGGTTATATGCACAAATACTTTGATGTTGAGGTCAAACCAGGTTTATCTGAGTTTCTCAGCAATCAAGTAGAATTGAGTCAAGTTATTCACAATACGCAAGTGAATGGTTTAGATGTGATCACACGTGGTAAAAGTCCAACCAATCCTTCCGAAATGTTGAGTTCACAAAGATTCAAAACCTTATTGGAAGAATTAAGTACTCAATATGACCATATTATTATTGATACACCGCCTGTATTGGCCGTAACAGACGGTATCATTATTTCTCAATACGCTGGCGTAAACTTGTTGATTGCACGTTACTCAAAATCACAGATGAAAGAGCTTGAACTCAGCTTAAATCGCTTTGAACAAGCTGGTGTGAAAGTCAACGGTTTCATCTTGAATGATATCCAACGTATAGCAGGTACTGGCTATAGTTATAACTATGCATATGCTTATAAAGCTCAAAAAGAAGATTAAGCTCTCTTTTCAAGCCTTATTAAAAGCCAAATCATTTGATTTGGCTTTTTTTTTAAACATAAATCTTATAAAAAAACCTACGCATTTTACAGCTGAGTTATTCATTGCTTAAGCTTAGACATGCTAAGATCATTGACATATTTTTATTTAGAATCTCACTTTTGGACATCTCATGAGTAAAGCTTTACCTCTCATTGCTGCAGTTGTGTTAGGCGGTGCGGCCCTAGTACCTGTTTATTATGCGACACAAAATCCAACCACTGAGTTTGGTGCAAAAGCAGATAAAAATGCAGCACCTGTTGCTAAGATCAGCTATGCTCTCGGTTATGAAGTTGCAAAACAAACTCCACCAGAGCTTGAAACGAATGCATTTATTACAGGTTTCCGTGATGCACACTCTCAGAAGCCTGCAGCATACTCTGAGGAGGAATTACAAGCAGCATATGTAGAATTCCAAAAAGAGATGCAACAAAAGCAACAAGACGAAACCAAAAAAGTTGAGGCAAGCAACTCAAGTTTCTTAGCTGAAAATGCTAAAAAAGAAGGTGTTAAAACAACAGCATCTGGCTTGCAATACAAAATCACCAAAGAAGGAACTGGCAAACAACCTGTTGCAACTTCTGTCGTTAAAGTTCATTACAAAGGTCAATTAACTGACGGTAAAGTATTTGACAGCTCATACGATCGTGGTGAACCAATCGAGTTTCCATTAAATCAAGTCATTCCTGGCTGGACTGAAGGTCTACAACTCATGAAAGAAGGCGGTAAGGCAACGCTTTATATCCCTGCTAACTTAGGCTACGGTGAACAAGGCGTGCCAGGCTCTATCCCGCCAAATAGTACTTTGATTTTTGATGTCGAATTAATCGCTGTAAAATAATGATATAGGGAGAGCTTGTGCTCTCCTTTATTTTGGAAGAAAGAATGAAAAAACTTACACTTACTCTCATAACATTGATGATTGGAACGGTTCAAGCAGCTCCTATCACCCTAAAAAGTCCACAAAAAGATCAACTGGGTTATAGCTACGGGTATTTAATGGGGAAAGGAAATACAGAAACACTTAAAGACTTAAATATCGAAACCTTTGTGCTAGGGCTTGAAGATGCAATTAAGGGAAAACCAGCAACTCTCAGTGATGAGCAAATGGCGACAGTTCTCAACCAATATAAAAAGCGACTTGAAGCCAAACAATTAGTTGAATTTCAAGAGCAGGCAGAAAAAAATGCTCAAGAAGGAAAAAAATTTCTAGCAGAGAATGCTAAAAAGTCAGATATCATCACAACAAAATCAGGTTTACAGTATCAAATTCTTCAACAAGGTACTGGTAAATCGCCAAAGTTAACATCGACAGTAAAAGTTAATTACGAAGGTCGATTAATTGATGGAACTGTGTTTGATAGTTCGATTGCTCGTAACCACCCTGTTGAATTTAAACTGAATCAAGTCATTTCTGGCTGGACTGAGGGTGTCCAAACGATGAAAGAAGGTGGCAAAAGTCGTTTCTTTGTTCCATCTAACTTAGCATATGGTGACGTGGGTGCTGGAGATGCAATTGGACCAAATAGCACACTTATTTTTGATATTGAATTACTCGAAGTGAAATAGTAATAAACCCTCCTTGTTGGAGGGTTTCTTTTTTAATGTTTTAAATGTCTTGGGCGAAAACCCGTGATTAGTAAACCAATGACATAAGCAGCGACACCCAATATACACAAGCCAACAACTTCTGCGATTCGCAACCACTGAGCGATATCACCTTGATACCATGTTAAAGCATATGCAAGAGCAGCAATCATGGTTATGTTGGCAACTAAAAATTGAAAACCGAGCTTTTTCCAATGCGCCCCAAAACGATAGATATTTCGTTTGTGTAAATAAAAATAAAGCATCCCAGCATTGACTAAAGCAGAGCCCGACGAAGCGAGTGCTAAAGCCATATGCTCAGCATGCCAATCAATTAATTTAAAGAATCCAATAAATACAACGTTTAAAATCGCATTTGCAGCAACTGCCATGAGACCAACACGAACTGGTGTTTTGGTATCCTGCTGTGCATAAAAACCCGGTGCAAACACTTTAATCAACATAAATGAAATTACACCCGCACTCATACATTGCAATGCAAGTGCCGTCATATGTGTATCTTCTAAAGTAAATTCACCACGTTGGAATAAGGCTTGAATAATCGGCGTCGATAACATGAATAATGCAATACTTGCGGGAATACCGACCAACATAATGATCTTAGCAGCCCAATCAATCATGCTTTTAAATTTAGCTTGATCTTGCTCAGCGTGACGCGCAGATAGGGAAGGTAAAATAACTGTGCCGATCGCAACCCCAATGAGACCTAATGGCAGTTCAGTCATTCGTTCAGCACTGTATAACCACGACACTGAACCATCTTGCATGAACGATGCCCAAATCGTATTTAACAGTAAATTAATTTGTGTCACTGAAACACCGAATAATGCTGGCAACATTAGTTTTAAGATACGATCAACACCCTCATGCTTAAAATCAACTTTAGGTGGAATAAGTAAGTTCTTTTTCCAAAGCTCAGGGATTTGTATCGCTAACTGTAAAACACCTGCAACCACGACAGCCCACCCCAATGCCATAATGGGTTCTGCCATAAAAGGTGTTAACCACCATGCCCCTGCAATCATCGCAATGTTCAAAAGCACAGGTGAAAATGCTGGCGATGCAAATGAACCATAGCTATTTAAGATACTGCTCGCAAAAGCCGTCAACGACATGAACATTAAATAAGGAATCGTGAGGCGGAACATATCCACCGCTAAATCAAATTTCTCTGGATCGTTATGAAATCCTGGTGCATACAAATAAATAATCGCTGGTGCGGCAACCATCGCTACAAAAGTTAGCAATGACATAGCCGTCAGCAAACAACCAAACACTCGGCTAATCAGAATTTGTACTTCTGCATGTGTTTTACTAGTTTTATATTCGGTTAAAACAGGAATGAAAGCTTGAGAAAAAGCCCCTTCCGCAAATAAGCGTCGAAAAAAGTTTGGAATACGAAAGGCAACAACGAAAGTATCGAAATCTTTACCCGCACCAAATACATTTAATAGCACGATATCACGCACTAATCCCAAAACTCGAGATAACATCGTCATTGCACTGACAATAATAGTCGATCGCCACAATGCCATCGCATTCACCTACGGCTTATCTTTAAAAAGCGTTATTGTAATGAAACTCAAAATAGATTTCGTTGTGAAATCATAAATTGGCGGATATTTTTTAAGTTAATTTGGCTTGTGATAGTGCTTTTCGGAATCTTTGCCAATCAAAATAAGGACCTGGATCTGTTTTCCGCATCGGTGCAATATCAGAATGCCCCGCGATATGATTCTGAATTTTTGGATAGCTTTTATCTAGCATCAATACAACATCAACCAATGCTTGATACTGTGCGTCCTCGAAAGGAAGATCATCGCTGCCTTCCAACTCAATGCCGATCGAATAATCATTACATTCTTTGTGTGCTAGATAACTCGAACGTCCCGCATGCCACGAACGATCATTGAAATTTACAAATTGAATCACTTCTCCAGTGCGCAAAATCAATAGATGTGCGGATACCTGCATGCCTTCAATGGTCTGAAAATAAGGATGAGTATTCCAATCTAACTTATTTTGAAAGAATTGCTGGATATAACCACCACCAAATTGAGAAGGTGGCAAACTGATGTTATGAATAACAATCAGTTGAATGTCAGCATCCATTGGACGTGCATTAAAATTTGGTGATGGAAGTTGCGTCGCACCTTCTAATACACCATTTCGAATTTGCGCAAATCTAGAACGTTGCATGGTTTATCAAATCGGCAATTTAATCTTTATCTTTGCCATTTTGACATGCTTTATGCGCAATAATCGAGATGAAATGCTTATTTTTTATGTTGAGGGTGCTAATATAACGCACTAGTTTTTTGGTCAACCTATACTGGAAATAGTATGAGCATTCCTCAATCTTTGCTTGAACAATCGATTCAAATTAACATTCAACAAGCATTACAGGAAGATATTGGGGACGGTGATATCACCGCAATGCTCACACCAGAAAATGAGCAAGCTACAGCAACGATTATCACTCGTGAAGACATGGTATTAGCTGGTCAACCTTGGGTTAACGCCTTAATCAAAGCTTATGATAAAAATGTTCAAATCACGTGGTTAAAGCAAGAAGGTGAACTTGTTCAAGCCAATGAAGCTTTTCTAAAATTGGCAGGTTCAGCCCGTAGCTTACTGACTGTTGAGCGCCCTGCTTTGAATTTTGTGCAAACCCTTTCGGCTGTGGCGACCAAAACGGCAAATTACGTCAAACAATTGGATGGTTTAAACACTAAACTTTTGGATACACGCAAAACCTTACCTGGCTTACGCATCGCTCAAAAATATGCAGTGGCAATCGGTGGTGGTCAAAATCACCGTCTAGGTTTATTTGACGCTTTCTTAATTAAAGAAAATCACATTATGGCAGCAGGTGGTATTGCCCAAGCCATTACCAAAGCACATCAAATCGCACCAGGTAAACCAGTAGAAGTAGAAGTAGAGACTTGGGACGAACTGAATCAAGCACTCGAAGCTGGAGCTGATATCGTGATGTTAGATAATTTCAGCCAGCAACAAATGATTGATGCAGTGAAGCATGTTGCAGGACGTTGTAAGTTAGAAGCTTCAGGCAATATTACTATTGAGAACTTACGCGAAGTTGCCACAACTGGCGTAGATTACATTTCAATGGGTGTACTGACTAAGGATGTGAGAGCTATAGATTTATCTATGCGTTTTAATGCTTAAGCATCATCCACATCTTTTGTTTCCTTCTGAGTCGAAGTGTCATTAGATACTTCGACTTTTTCATTCCAAGCTGACTTCGCTTGTGTCGAATCAGTAGAGCGTGGATCAACAGCCATCAAAACAAAAGTCACTGCTGTTAAAAAAACGAGAAATACTTGAACCATTATTCCCCCTCCTTGTTATTTTCAATTTATTCCAGCGTACCAAACTAAGATGAGCTGAATGAGCGGGTAATGTTACCGTTTGAAAATTTATAATGCGTCTATGTAGAGATAGATATTCATTGATCATGTTTATTTTTATGTCGCTTAGAGATACATTGACCCATAAACTATTTTAAACCATAAAAAATGGAATCTATTTTCGAAGCCTTCTTTACTTTGATTTTTCAAATCATCCGCTTTTTTTTGCATATCATTTTTGAAGTGATTATCGAAGGCTTGATTCGTGGCACTGGATATTGTGTTGTATCTGCTTATCGATTGAGACGTCATGTTGATATTGAGAGCACTGAGGTTTTTATTGTTGGCTTTATTACATGGGGCGTGGTTATTTCTTTATGTATTTATTGGTTTTTCCTTCGTTGAGTTCTAATAAAGAAAGCAGTCTAAAAGAAAAAAATAGACTGCTTATGAGTTCATAAAGCGATCAACTATGATCCAACAAAGCCCATATAAGGATCAGAAATCGAATCTTGATTGGTCTCAATACGACCTGCAAAACGACGACTATAACTTGGGTCATTTGCTATCGTCACAGTAAAATCATACCAACCTCCAAATTCAGACATATCCCAACTCAGTTCACTCTCAGTTGTCGTTGTTTCAATTGACCACGTCTGGTTTGGCAAATAAGCATTGGCTTTGACCTGCATTTTTACCGACAACTTACCCTCATGCCTGAGTTTTACAAAAACTTTAGGCTCACACTCCTCTACGCACACGCGTATTTCTGGAAGTGAGCTCTGTTGTTCATTTCTGGTTAAATCCCCTTTAAAAGCGCGATGAAAACCATTAGGACCCAAGACCCATAAATCATATCGGCTATCTTTGGTTTGCCATACATCTTCTAATTGCTTACCTGCCTCAACCATATAACGGCGAGGAATCGCATCTAAATTGAATTGATCATAAACATGAAAAACTGCTGCATGACTGCCTGTGTTTGTAAACATCAGCTTGATCGTGCTATTGGAGATATCTACTTTGGCACTGGTATGAAGAATATATGGCAACGCACGAGATGGACGTATACCAATTTCTTGAATTGGATATGCCTGATTGAGTGGACGACTCACTTGTGGCATGCCTTCCTGAGCTTTACGAATTGCATCTGCCTCAGCTTTAGTCAATTTTCCCATTAGATTTGGTAAAGGTAAAAGATTAGGCGTTTTAAAATCAAAAGCAGAAGTTAAATCACCACATACCGCTCGACGATATGGACTGATATTCGGTTCTTGCACATCAAAACACTGCTCTAGGAATCGAATCACAGAGGAGTGATCAAATACTTGTGAATTCACCCATCCGCCACGACTCCAAGGTGAAATGATATACATCGGCACACGGATACCAGGTCCATAGACACCAATCCCATTACTTACTTTGGGATCAGTAAAATTTGGTTGGCCTGCTGATGCCTTCGCATGCGTGGCATATTCATAAGACATTTGTGCTTGAGTTAATGTTGATTTCCCACAGACTTCACCAGAAACATCCATCGAAGGAGCACTTGGAGATGGGATATGATCAAAGTAACCATCATTTTCATCAAAGTTAATAATGAATACAGTCTGGCTCCAAAGCTCAGGTTGTTCTGTTAAAGCATTCAAGACTTCCTGAATATACCATGCGCCTTGAACTGGACTTGAAGGTCCAGGATGCTCACTATAAGTCGCAGGTGCAACCAACCAACTGACCTGAGGCAACTGACCTTTCGCAATATCTTCTTTGAATGTTCCTAAGAAACCACCATCAGGCATTGTATTCGCAATCCCTTTGTACAACGGTTGGGTAACATCAATCGCAGGATCATATGCGGGACATTCGGTATCATGATTTACAGGTTTTCCAGAAAGCTCATTCGCAAGACGATATTGTTTAAAGCCCGCTAAAGGATTATCGGTAAAGTTATCAGGCATATTTTGATAGACTTTCCAACTCACTCCCGCTTGTTGTAAACGCTCAGGATATGTAGTCCAGTTATAGCCTTCTGATGAAGGTCCTATCGCATCCATATCGTTGACGACACTCGCAACGTTTGCAGCAGTTGGACCATTGGTTCCCGTCCAAATAAACATACGGTTCGAGTTTGTACCTGTATGCATCGCACAATGATAAGCATCGCAAATAGTAAATGCATTCGCCAAAGCAAACTGAAATTCGAGTTCTTGTTGTTTGTAATAACCCATCGATTGTGGTTGCTTATACTGTACCCAGTTGCCCATACGACCGTGATCCCAAGCATATTGACCATCCGTCCATGAATGTGGTGTACCACTCACACGCTGAGCATTTCCTCGTGTACTGTCTAAATGGTATGGATACACCTTATTCTTATTAGAATCATACTGCTCCCAAACTTTACGCCCCTGACTTAAAGGAATGGTGAAACGGTCTCCGAACCCTCTTACACCTTTGAGCGTACCAAAATAATTATCAAAAGAACGGTTTTCTTGAGTCAGAATCACCACATGTTTGACGTCTTTGATCGTACCTGTCTCAACCTTAGCATCGATAGCAAGAGCTTTTTGAATACTCATCGGAAAACTAGCGAGCGCTGCTGTACCAAAAAGTGTTTTTGTTGAATTTAATAAAAAGTCACGACGATTCATTATTGTATTTCCTTATTGTTATTCTTTTATGGAGCGCAATGCATTTTGCAGTTTGTTGGTGGTTTTGGAACCGTATCGCCCTGACTGTTTTGCTCACCGTCATTACAAGCACTTAATAGGAATATACAACTCGTCAGCAAAGCTAAAAGATAAGATGGCATTTTACTATCCGTTAAAATAATCGTGCAGATAGTCAATACAATATAAATGACAATTCGATGATAATTAGATCGCAATTTGATGACAGAAAACATAAGAGAAAAAAAAGGCGGTCTAAAAAAACCAGACCGCCCGCACTATCAACTGGAACTTACCAACCGAGTGCTTGCTGTTGCTTTTGAATCAACTCTGAAATTCCTTTTTCTGCAAGCTCTAACATGGCATTACACTGCTGGCGTGTGAACGGTTTGTCTTCTGCCGTCCCTTGAATTTCAATAAATTCACCTGCTTGTGTCATCACCACGTTTAAATCCGTTTGGCAATTTGAATCTTCTTCATAGCATAGATCTAGTAGGACTTCGTCTTGATACATTCCGACTGAGATCGCTGCCACTAAACCTTTTAACGGGTCATGTTTAATTTTCTTGTTGCTCAGCAATACATTCATTGCATCTACCAATGCAACCGCTGCACCTGTGATTGCCGCAGTACGTGTACCGCCATCCGCTTGGATCACATCACAGTCAATCGTAATCGTGTTTTCACCCAACTTCTTCAAGTCCACCATCGCACGAAGACTACGACCGATTAATCGTTGAATCTCTTGAGTACGACCCGTTTGCTTACCACGTGCTGCCTCACGATCACTACGCGTGTGCGTTGAGCGTGGCAACATGCCATATTCCGCAGTTACCCAACCTTGTCCCTGACCTTTCAAGAAACGAGGTACTGAATTATCAATGCTTGCTGTACACAACACTTTGGTATGGCCAAATTCAACCAAAACTGAACCTTCAGCGTAACGGGTATAATTACGCGTAATCTTTACGTCACGTAACTGGTCTAATGCTCTTTGGTCAATACGCATAATGATTCCTTAAAACGATAGCACAACTATAATTGCACCATAGTATATCTCAATTACACGTACTTTCCCTTTTGCTTGTTGGTAAAGAGCATCGCTTAATGACTCAAACAATGCTCTATCTTAATTAAGCAGCTTTACCAAACATGCTTTTCACTGCGTCAACAAAGCTATCTTTGATCGCCACCAAACGGTCTACCACATTGTCAGGCAAAGAGTGAATCGCCAGACGTTTATACACACTCACAATTTGAGATCCAAACGGCGCTGTATTGTACTGTTGACCAAACTCTTCACAGACTGCACGTACTTTAGGAGCCATCTCTTGATAGCGGTTGGCAGGTACATCTGGGAACAAGTGATGTTCGATTTGATGACTCAAGTTACCACTTAAGAAATGCATGATTTTACCGCCAGTAAAGTTTGCTGAACCACGAATCTGACGCAAGTACCACTCTGCTTTGGTTTCATTATCAATATTGTCAGTGATAATTTCAGAGTCTTCTGTAAAGTGACCACAATAAATCACGGTCGATGCCCAGTAGTTACGGATCAGATTGGCAACAAAGTTACCCGCTAATACTGGCAAGAACATTGGGCCAGCGATCAATGGGAACAGCACATAATCTTTACCAAACTGACGTACCATCTTTTTACGTAGATTTTTGGATTCTACATACACTTCTTTCCAAGTTTTGGTGCCATCAAATAATACTTTTTCCATCTCTAGACGTTGTAAAGCCAATAGCCATTCAAAACCCGTAGATAATACAAAACCCGTTGGTACGTTAAACAAAAAGCGAGGTTCCCACTTTTGCTCACGACTCATACGCATCACGCCATAACCACTAATGTCATGATCCATGCCGTACACATTGGTATAAGTATGATGCTTATAGTTATGCGTATATTTCCAATCTTCTCCCGTACACACCGTATCCCAGTCGTAGGTTGCACCATTAAGCGTTGGATCATTTAACCAGTCGAACTGACCATGCATCACATTATGACCAAGTTCCATATTTTCAACGATTTTAGATACGCCTAGCATAACGGTACCTAATAACCATACAGGTGGAATCCAACCACCAAACATCAACATGCCGCGTGACGCAATTTCGGTGTAGCGTACAAAGTTACGTACTTTATAAATATAATCAGAATCTTCTTTGCCAATTTTAGCCATGGTTTCAGTACGGATGGCTTCAATCTTACGGCCAAACTCTTGTACTTCTTCTGGTGTTAATGCACGGCTTGTATTACCGCCAAATTTGATTGGAGGAATCGTTTTAGTCGGATTTACTGTCATCATGTTCATAATATTATTCTCTATCTGGTCAATATGAATTAAAGGTCAATCTCAACGGGACTCACCGCTTCACTCACACACAACTTAATTTGCACATTGTTTTGGTTATCGATTTCACCTGTAAGTAGATTTTTCACTGCACCACTAACCTTGGTACAAACACAGGTATTACAAATCCCCATACGACAACCAAAAGATGGTTTCAAACCCGCAGCTTCAGCACTGGCCAATAGGTTGCCACGGCCTTCAAACTCTTGCATACTGCGGCGGAAATTGACTGGTTGGATTTGAGCATCCACATCCATCGTCACTGGCAAGAAGCTTTCTTGCGTTAAACGGTCTAACCAACCACGTTTCGCCCAGATTTGACGTGTCGCTTTCATCAACCCTGGAGCAGCACACACATAGGTTTGACGTTGAGCAGCATCGACACACAAACGATCCAAAGTTTCTTCATCAAAATAAGCAGGTTGTTCAGCACTATCGACAATAATGTGTAGCTTAAAGTGCGCATATTCTGCTGCCAGTGTTTCCAATTCAGTACGGAACGCTGGATCACGTGAGTAATAAATCAACGTTACAGGTTGATTTGAACGTGCTAAAGCCTGTTTCGCAATCGGAATAATCGGCGTAATACCACTACCTGCAGATACCAAAAGAATTGGTTGTTTACCTTCTTCTGTATCAAAGTCTTTTAGCGTAAATTCGCCCATCGCCTGAGTAATTTCAATCACATCACCAGCACGTGCACTGTTGGCTAAATAGTTAGATACACGACCTTGTTTTTTTATACCCAATACCAATTTGTCGTGACTTGGTGAACTCACCAAGCTATACGCTCGTTGATGCAGCACACCATCAATACGAACCGTCACCATCACAAATTGACCAGGCTGATAGGTTGTAAATTTATTGTTACTGCTTAAAGTGACCTTGATCATTTCATCTGCAATAGGCTCAATCGCTTCGATTTTTGCCATAATGCGGCGTAAAGTCCACATCGGGTTAACCTTTGCAAGGATAAAATCAACAAAATCTTCACGAACCCAATGCGGTTGATAATTTAACTTAGCGTTCATACGTTCCTCGTTTTGTATCTGGCTATTTATATTGAGTGAACAAATGTTCATGTAGTGAACATGTGTACACTATATTAATTTGTGTTCACTGAGTCAACACTTGTTCACTAATTTTTGGTTATTTTTAATACTTTTTTATAAATCGCTAAAATGACGAGAAAAAAATAATGGATTAATCAACAAATCTAGCCCTAACAAAACATGTTTCTATTCTCGCTTGGCAACTTCACTTCTTAACAGGCATTAAATGGTTATGAGAACAAAGAAAGTATTGGTATAAATTCTATTTGAAGCCTAGCTGCTCATTTTCTTGCTAGGCTTTAGACACTTCTCAGGACAAAGTTGCTTTGTTTAATCCTCGCTCAGGGCTAAAAAAATCATGTTTTTTTTGCTAGACTCTGCTGTATGAATTCAATGGATCTTTTTCATGTCGATTAGAGATGAACGAAAACAACAGAGCCGACAAGCTCTGCTTGATGCAGCACTCCATCTCAGTACTTCTGGACGCTCATTTAGTAGTATCAGTTTGCGTGAAGTGGCTCGCGAAGTTGGTTTAGTACCAACGGCGTTTTATCGTCATTTCCAAGACATGGAAGCGTTAGGGCAAGAACTCGTTGATCAAGTTTCTTTGCATCTCAAAAGCCTGATTCATCAACTGGGGCAAAGTTATTTACAACACAGCGGGTCTGCGAAAACACGAACCAGCATTGAGTTGTTTGTCCAAGCAGTAAATCATAGCCCTCAACAGTGGCAATTTATGATCGCTGAACGTTGGGGTGGTTCTGAAACAGTACGAATCGCGATTGCCCGTGAAATCGAATTTTTGATTGAAGATCTTGCCATTGACCTGTGCAAACTCGAAACCTTCAAACATATTAAAGAAGCCAAAGACCTCCAAGTCTTATCAACGATTTTGATTAATATGTCCTTTACATGGGCGATGACATGGATCAACTTACCCAAACAGTTCACGATTGATCATTTGTTAGAACAGCAAAATTTATTTATCGATAATGCAGCGACTCAAGTACGCTTACTATTTCGTGGGATCTCAAACTGGGAACCTCAAAACGCTTGATCATATCAATATGAAAGGTTGATATATAAAAGCATTGCTAAGCGTTATGATGCATTAGACAATAGCGCGATGCCGTTTAGAACACTATGAGGAGCTTAAAAGCATCATGAATCCTGATCGTCATACTCAGTTCTTAATACGTAAAGAAAAAATTTTGCAGGTTGCGGAAAAGCTATTATTAGAAAACAACCAAGAAATGACCCTCGATGAACTGGTTGCCGAACTGGATATCGCAAAAGGCACCTTATATAAGCATTTCCGTAGCAAAAATGAATTGTTACTTGAACTGATCATTCAAAATGAAAAAGAAATTCTCAAGATTTCGGATCAATACAATACAGATTTCAAAGAATATGCCCCTCGTTATATGCTGCATCATTTAACGGCGCCGAGTCGTACGATTCTTTTACATCAGTTAGAAGAACATCTGACCATGACAGAGTCGAAACTCAAACATTTGTTTGATGAACTATACGCTGTTCGCCAACAACGTATTGTTTCACTCAAAGACATGACTGAAAAATATTTAAAATCACAGAACTACGATATGTCGATTCGAGACTATTTATCTTATATCTGGTCTCTTACTTATGGCGCAGCATTATTATTGAACTCAAGCTATTACCAGCGTTCAATTGGTTCTCGCCAAAAACTGATTAATCTCTATGTCAGCCAAGCGCTATCTTTACCTACTCAAACAGTACAGATCGATCTAAAAGAATTTCAGCTCGATGAAAACGCTTAAATAAAAAAGGACTGTGATGACAGTCCTTTTTTATGATCGAAGTATGCCAATTATTTAGCTTTACGCTCTTTCTCAAGTAGGAAGTCAACGACTTGAGTCACTTTAGCATCTTCACCTTGCACCACATATTTGCCATTTACTACAACTGCTGGAACACCCGTCAACTGATATTGTTGAGCTAATTTGTTAGATTCAGCAATTTTTGCAGTAATAGGGAATGAATTGAACATACTGTTAAATTTCTGTTCTGGCACACCATAACGTGCAAAGAATTTTGCTTGAGAAGCTTGGTCAAAGATTTGTTGACCACCTTCATGAATAGCATGGAACAATGGAATATGGGTTTTCTTGCGTACGCCAAGCGCTTCAGAAACGTAGTAACCACGTGCGCCCTGCTCCCATACTTTATTCATCGCAGCAGGTGTACGTAAGAAATAAACATCACTTGGAATCTTCTTTAACCACGTTTGCATATGTGGCTCAAGTTTGAAGCAATGTGGACATCCGTACCAAAAGAATTCACGTACTTCGAGTTTGCCTGCTGGTGCAGCGGTCTTCACTGGATTCGCAACCACAGTATAATCTTTACCAGCAACAAAATTAGCCGCCATAGCATTCATTGAAAACGCCATTGCAACCGCACTTAAACCACCTAATACTAACTTTTTCATTGAGTTTGCTTTTCCTCTAAGCATTTTTCGTAAGTTTATATGCTAAATATAAATCAAACACGATCAATTCGTTTTGCTTCTGTGAAGTTTTTTATAGGATTTATCGCTTTTTTTTCAAGAATCGCTACACTAGACCTAGATCATTATGCCAATAAATAGAGGTGACACCATGTCGCAATTGAATGTTGACCCACAAGAAATCGCAAAATTTGAAGCATTGGCTGCCAAATGGTGGGATCAACATTCTGAATTCCGCCCTCTCCATCAAATTAACCCATTACGTTTAAACTGGATTGATGAGCGTGTAGGTGGATTGGCAGGGAAGAAAGTTTTGGATGTCGGTTGCGGTGGTGGCATCCTCGCAGAAAGCATGGCACGTCGTGGTGCAGATGTTCTCGGTATTGATATGGGCGAAGCCCCACTCGCTGTCGGTCGTCTGCACGCACAACAAGAAAATGTACAAAACATTGAATATCGCCAAATCCCTGTTGAGCAGCTTGCGCTAGAGCAAGCAGGTCAATACGATGTTGTCACATGCATGGAAATGATGGAGCACGTGCCTGATCCAGCTTCGATTGTAAAAGCATGTCAAAGTTTGGTGAAACCAGGCGGTCATGTATTCTTTTCAACGATCAACCGTAATCCTAAATCGTATTTGTTTGCGATCATTGGCGCTGAGTACGTGTTACGTTTACTACCAAAAGGCACGCACGATTATCATAAATTCATTCGCCCATCTGAAATGGCGCATGATATTCGCAACGCTGGTCTTAGCTTAAAAGAAATGATTGGTCTTCACTATAATCCAATCACCAAACACTATTGGTTAGCCCCAAATGTCGATGTGAATTATATGGTTCATACTACCAATACAGGTGCCTAATGAAAGCGGTATTATTCGATCTTGATGGAACGCTCATAGACACTGCGGCTGACTTTATTCGCATCATTCAACAGATGTGTCGTGATGAACAACGTCCAGTTGTTGATGCAGAGTTAATTCGAACTCAAGTGTCAGAAGGTGCTCGAGCCATGGTGAAATTGGTCTATCCAGAATTAGACGTGACTGATCCTGTATTTCTCGCTCATCGCCAACGCTTTTTAGATGTATATGGTGAAAATATCGTTGTAGATACAGACCTTTTTAATGGTATGTACCCTTTACTCGAAGAGCTAGAAGCAAAACAAATTCCATGGGGTATCGTAACCAACAAACCACGTGGTCTGAGTGAGTCCCTGCTTAAAGAGTTAAATCTCAGCTCACGTTGTTCAGTCTTGGTTTGCCCCGAAGATGTTCAAAATACCAAACCAGATCCTGAACCAATGTATTTGGCTGCAAAACAACTTCAAATTGCTGCCGAAGAAATCATCTATGTTGGTGACCATCCTCGTGATATCGATGCAGGTCGCAATGCGAGTATGTATACGATTTTGGCAGCGTATGGTTATTTACCAATTGAATCTCGTGATGACCTTGATGCGTGGAATGCAGATGCGATTATCCAAACAGTTCCGGAATTACATGAATTGCTCAAACAGAAAATCACTGTTTTGTCAGAAAATCAGCGTATGATGGGTTAAGCATTAAAGATAATTATAGGAGGCATAACAATGAAATATTCAGAATATCAACCTCGTCCTGATCTATTAAAAGACCGCATTATTCTGATTACAGGTGCGGGTGATGGTATTGGGCGTGCGGCTGCTATTAGTTATGCCTTGCATGGCGCAACCGTCGTATTACATGGTCGCACACTAAATAAGCTTGAAGTTATTTATGATGAAATTGAGGGCTTAGGTGCTCCTCAACCTGCAATTTTACCTTTACAGTTGTCTACTGCATCAAGCCATGACTATGAGCTATTGGTCGACACACTCGAGCAACAGTTTGGGCGTTTAGACGGTATTTTACATAATGCAGGCATGTTAGGTGATCGCGTCGAATTAGCACATTATCCTGTAGATGTTTGGGATGATGTTATGGCCGTTAATCTAAGAGCGCCTTTTGCATTAACTCAAGCATTATTACCTTTACTCGAAAAGTCTGATCGCGCTTCAGTTGTATTTACCAGTTCAAGTGTAGGTCGAGAAGCTCGTGCATTGTGGGGAGCTTACTCCGTTTCAAAAGTTGCGATTGAAGCGATGAGTAAAATCTTTGCAGCTGAAAACACGTATCCGAATATTCGATTCAACTGCATCAATCCTGGTGGGACGCGAACAGCCATGCGAGCAAAAGCCTATCCTGAAGAGGATCCAAAGGTTTTACCAACACCGGATAGCATCATGCCTGCCTATTTATATTTAATGGGTGATGACAGTTTAGAAATGAATGGTCAAAGCATAGATGCTCAAAGCTAGAATGATAAAAATTCTAATGGATGAGTGAGAGAGGCTGCTAAAGGAATCTTCATAGTTTTAAACGAATCATGAATTGATCTTCACAGTTTCTCTGCATTTTTAAGTTACAGTTTTCACATGAGAGACATCCGAAGTCACTAAGGTGCATCATGAAAAAAATTTTCATTATCTTTGTTTTAGGTTCAACCGCTGTATTAAGTAGTATGAACAGCATCGCAGGTCCCCACTTTGATCGCGGAGAAGACGCACGAGGTGGTTGGCAAGGTCGTGGTTTAGATAACTCGGATAATGAAAATCGTATGCGTGAACGTCGTATGCGCGAAGAACGTGGTGTTGAACGTTTGAAACAACATCGTTGGCAAGCAGGTTATGTAATGCCTCAACATTATCGAGGTAATGGTTATAAAGTTGATTATAAACAAAATAATCTTCCGAAACCGGGTCGAAATGAACAATGGTATAAAATCAATAATGACTACATTCTAGTCAATTCCGATGATAATAGTATTATTCGTATTGTCGGTTTCTAAACCTTTGAAACCTCAGTTGAGCAATTTAAATTCGCCACAACAGTACTAAGAGATTTATCTTTTGCTTTTTTTGGTTAGAATCAAATAAATTGCAGTAAATCTGAGATCGATATGGCGAACCAAATCACTGAAACTTCAAATAGTACAGCGCAAGATTATGTACATTGGTTTCGCCATTCAGCACCTTATATCAATGCTCATCGTGATAAAACATTCGTCCTGATGTTTGGCGGTGAAGCGGTTCAACATGATAATTTCCAGCATATCATCCACGATATTGCCTTACTGCACTCGTTAGGTATTCGTCTGATCTTAGTACATGGTGCACGTCCACAAATTAATCAAAATTTGCTTGAACGCAAAATTGAAACACCTTTTCATCAAAATCGTCGTGTAACGACACGCGAGTCTTTACGCGGCGTTATGAATGCTGTTGGTTCGATTCGCTTAGAAATAGAAGCTCTGCTATCTATGGGCCTTGCGAACTCACCGATGTACGGCGCCCGTATTGATGTTGTATCAGGTAATTTTGTCACCGCAAAACCTTATGGTATTCGTGATGGTATCGATTTCCAACTGACAGGTGATGTACGTTCAATCGATACAGATGCTATTCAGCGTCATTTAGATAATCACAATATTGTGTTGCTAGGACCGACAGGCTACTCCACCACAGGTGAGGTGTTTAATTTACTGGCTGAGGAAGTTGCAACCAAAACTGCAACTGCGATTAAAGCCGATAAACTCATTTTCTTGGGTGAAAAACAAGGTTTAATGAATCAAAAACAGCACTTGCTTCGTGAACTGAGCCCTCGTCAACTTGAACCTTATATTCAACAGTTCCAAGCAAATAATCCTGAATTTTCATTACATTTAAAACAAGCTCAACAGGCCTCTTTATCAGGGGTTCATCGTGTACATTTAATTTCTTATGCTTATGATGGTGCATTGATCGAGGAGTTATTCACTCGTGATGGTATAGGTACCATGATTACCGATGCACATTATGAAGAAGTTCGAATTGCCAATATTCATGATGTTGGTGGTCTCATTAATCTACTTCGTCCACTCGAACAAGAAGGTATTTTGGTTTATCGCTCTCGGGAACGTCTTGAGAGTGAGATTGAACAATTTGCAGTAATTGAACGAGATGGCATGATCTTGGCTTGCGCTGCATTGTATCCAATACCTGCGCAGGACGATGAAATTCGTTCAGCGGAAATTGCCTGTGTTGCAGTCGATTCTAGCTATCGAAAATCCAATCGTGGCAGCCAAATTCTGCAATTCTTGGAAAGCAAAGCCAAACAGCAAGATATACAACAATTATTCGTTCTCACCACTCGAACAGGCCACTGGTTTTTAGAGCAAGGATTTATTCCTGCCACTGTGGATGACTTACCCAACGCTCGCCAAGCGCTCTATAATTATCAAAGAAATTCACTTGTGTTTAAAAAAGCATTGAACTAATTCCAGTACGTGAAGATATTTTTATTTCTGATAAAGATATCTTCGAATCGCTCAATACTGTGATTATTGTTTTAATTTAATTTGATCTAAAACCTTAAATAAAATTTAAAAGATATAATAAACATTAGCTTAGGTGAGATTTTTTAATTCTTTCAATATTCAATAAATCACTAAACTTATTCTTTTTTCTATTTTGCACTTTTACTGATAACTAAAGCCTGATTATTTATTTTTTCTGCAATAAAAAGCGTTCTAGTTTAGTTGCTCACTTATTTAGATCTTTTTGGATTTACGGGGAGCACAACCACTATGAACATTTCAATCCATTCTTCATGGCTAAAATACACACTTCTTGCTGCAAGTCTTAGCAGCTTATTGGGTATTTCTGGTTGTGCTAAAAAACCTGAGCAGCAAGCAGAAACAAAACAAGAAACCACAACATTAAACATCGGCTTCCAGAAATATGGCATCTTGCCGATTGTCAAAGCAAAAGGTGAATTAGAAAAAAGTCTTGCTGCTCAGGGTGTGAATATTAAATGGGTTGAGTTTCCAGCGGGTCCTCAACTCTTAGAAGGTTTAAATGTTGGGAGCGTAGTATTTGGTGAAGCAGGTGAGGCACCACCTATCTTTGCTCAAGCAGCGAACCCTAACTTAGTCTACGTTGCAAACCAACCACCTGCACCTACTGCTGAAGCCTTAATTGTGCAGAAGGACTCACCGATTCAATCAATACAAGATTTGAAGGGTAAACGTGTTGCTTTAAACAAGGGTTCAAACGTTCATTATCTTTTATTAAAACTGCTTGAAGCACATAACCTTACGCTCAATGACATTCAACCCGTTTATCTCCCTCCTTCTGATGCACGTGCTGCGTTTGAAAAAGGTGCCGTCGATGCTTGGGTGATTTGGGATCCATTCTTCTCTGCTGCAGAACATCAAATCCAAGCTCGAGTAATTGCGAACGGTGAACATCTGGTCAGTAATCATCAATTCTATTTGGCTGATCGTACGTTTGCTGAATCCAATCCAGCAGTTTTGAAAACTCTGGTTGCCACTCTGAATCAAACAACTGACTGGGTCAAAGCACATCCTGATGACGCAGCTAAATTACTCGAAAAACCGACAGGGCTGGAATTTGCGGTTTTAAAAACATCAATCTCTCGTATGGGTTTCAGCGTTCAACCAATCTCTGAAAAAGTCGCTAAAGAACAACAATACGTTGCTGATGCATTTTTTGCGCAAAAACTTATTCCAAAACAGCTTGTCATCCAAGATGCCATCCTAAAAAACGATGTTAAATAATTGGAGATCTCGATGAAGGTGCTTTCTAACGTTTCAATTTTGGGTTTATTGATCGCGGCAGCGACAATCGGAGGCTGTCAAAAAATCGAACAGCCGTCGGCAGACACCGCAACCTCAAATGAAAATAGCGCGGTAAAAACACTTTCTATCGGCTTCCAAAAATCTTCGCTGAATCTACTGGTCGCAAGACAACAGAAATTATTCGAGCAAGCCTTTCCAAATGCCAAAATTGAATGGCGTGAATTTCCTGCAGGTCCACAATTACTTGAAGCATTGGCTGTTGGTGCTGTCGATTTTGGCTCTGTTGGAAATACACCACCTATTTTTGCTCAAGCAGCTGCAAAGCCATTAACTTATGTGGCTTATGAAGTTGTCGCACCTACTGCACAAGCCATATTGGTTCACCCCAATAGCCAATTCAATACACTACAAGATTTGAAAGGTAAACGAATTGCTGTGCAAAGAGGTTCTAGTGCACATGAGCTGCTCGCTAAGACCTTACAAAAAGCTCAATTGTCTTGGCAAGATATCGAACCTATTTGGTTACCACCCTCTGATGCACGTGCTGCATTTGATAAAAAAGCGGTAGATGCTTGGGCAATTTGGGAACCTTATTTGGGCACTGCGGAATTACAGGGTCATACCAAAACGTTGATTGATGGGCGATCTTTTCCAACCACTTATTCTTTTTATATTGGCAATCCAAATTTCATCCAGAAGCATCCTCAAGCTGTACAGAAAGTCATAAATGCGATCAATGATGCAGATTACTGGATCGTAAAACACCAAGATCAAGCCTTAAAAATCTACGCAGGGAGTACAGGTCTTGATACTCAAGTTGCTCAACGTGTTTTAGACAAAAGACCAAAACCTTCGCCTGTACTTCCTCTCACAACAGAGGTAACTCTCCACCAACAAGAGATTGCCGATTTATTTCAACAAGAGCAATTGATCCCTGTGCAAATAGACGTTCAGCGCAGCGTCTGGTCTGCCAAATAAATGCTTATTTTACTTTCATAAGGAACATCGACATGAATATTTTTTGGTTTATTCCCACTCACGGTGACAGTCGTTATTTAGGCACCAGCAAGGGTGCTCGTCAGGTCGATCATGCTTATATGAAACAGATTGCAGTTGCTGTAGATAATCTTGGCTATGCAGGAGTATTAATTCCAACTGGTCGCTCTTGTGAAGACCCATGGATCACAGCAGCAAGCCTCATCGATGCCACAAAACAGCTTAAATTTTTAGTCGCACTCCGACCAGGAATCACGACGCCTGCACTCGCTGCACGAATGGCTGCCACATTTGATCGCTTATCAAATGGTCGTATTTTATTGAATCTTGTGACTGGCGGTGATGAGCAAGAACTCAAAGGTGATGGCTTATATGAAGACCATAGTACGCGTTATCAAACGGCATCTGAATATGTAAAAATTTGGCGTGAAATTCTAAGCCGATCACATACTGGTGAATCCTTCACTTTTCATGGTGAGCGCTTAAGCGTTGACGATGCCAAACTTTTGTACCCACCTGTGCAAAAACCTTACCCTCCCCTTTGGTTTGGCGGCTCATCAGAAGATGCTACTGAACTTGCGGCGGAACAAGTGGATACCTATTTAACATGGGGTGAACCACCAGCTGCTGTAAAAGAAAAAATCGAATATTTAAAAGCTAAGGCTGCGGCAAAGGGTCGTAGCTTGAATTATGGAATCCGTTTACACGTGATAGTACGCGAGACCAACCACCAAGCTTGGGCAGCAGCCGATGAATTAATTCAATATTTAGATGATGAGACTATTGCAGCAGCGCAGAAAAAATTTGCACAAATGGACTCTGTCGGCCAGCAGCGCATGGCTGCTTTGCACGGCGGGCGTAAAGATCAATTAGAAGTCTCACCAAACTTATGGGCGGGTATTGGTTTAGTCCGTGGTGGGGCAGGCACAGCCTTGGTTGGTGATCCAGAAACTGTTGCTGCACGTATTCAAGAATATGCTGAGTTGGGTATCGATACTTTTATCTTCTCAGGCTATCCACATTTAGAAGAATCAATCCGTTTTGCAGAATTGGTGTTTCCGTTATTGCCACTAAAAACACGAGAGAAACTTGCACAACCTCATTTAACAGGTCCCTTCGGTGAAATTATTGCCAACAATTATGTGCCCGAAGCCAAACAGCCTAAATTGTTAAACAAGGAGACCGCATGACTACGCATCATGTTTCACGTGGAACACAACGCATTTTTACCAATCTTTTACCGTGGCTATTCCCTATTTTATTGATCGTGATATGGCAAGTTGCATCAAGTTCGGGTCTCTTGCAAAGTCGTGTTCTTCCTGCACCGACCGCTGTAGTGAGTGCCTTTTGGCACTTACTAATTAGTGGCGAGCTTTGGCAGCACGTAAAGGTCAGCGCTGGACGGGCATTACTTGGATTACTCATCGGAGGCGGTCTAGGTCTACTGCTCGGGTTATTGAATGGTTCATCACGGATCGCATCGACCTTACTCGATACCACTCTACAAATGATCCGCAATATTCCTGCTTTAGCACTGATTCCATTGGTTATTTTATGGTTCGGCATTGATGAAACAGCCAAATTATTTCTAGTTGCGGTCGGTGTGTTTTTTCCAATTTATATCAACACCTATCACGGTATTCGTTCTGTTGACCCTCAACTAATCGAAATGGGAAAAAGTTATGGTCTGAGTCGCTGGCAACTTTATAAAGAAATTATTTTACCTGGGGCCATGCCTTCGATTTTAGTCGGTTTTCGTTTTTCACTCGGTTTGGTTTGGGTGCTTCTCATCGTAGCTGAAACGATATCAGCGCAATCTGGTATTGGTTATATGACCATGAATGCACGTGAATTTTTACAAACAGATATCGTTTTGGTCGGCATTTTGCTCTATGCCCTACTTGGAAAACTAGCTGATGTTTTTGCACAGATATTAGAACGTTATTTATTGCGTTGGCATGCAGGCTATCAAAAATAAAAAGGATCAATTTATGACGAATCTCAACCTAAAATTCTTAAGTGAATCTCGTACCCAAGAATCACTATCCAAGGATCACAATACCACTGGGGCTGCTATTCAAATTGAGCAACTCTATAAATTTTATGGTGATGTCAAAGTATTAGAAGATCTAGATTTAGATATTCAAGCAGGTGAATTTGTTGCAATTGTTGGACGTAGTGGTTGTGGTAAAAGCACCTTGTTACGTTTAATCGCCCAACTGGAAAAACCAAGTTATGGCGAAATCAAATATCAATCTGCACGCCATTTTAGAGAAGGGATTACCAATGCTGATATTAGGGTCATGTTTCAAGATCCACGTCTACTACCATGGAAAAGTGTATTGAAAAACACGCAACTTGGATTAGCCAAAGAAAAATATAAATCTACCGAGCAATTGCTGGAAAAAGTGGGCTTAAAAGATAAAGCCGAACATTGGCCCACTCAACTTTCAGGGGGACAACGTCAACGTGTTGCTTTAGCACGTGCTCTATCGCATGCGCCTCGCATTCTACTACTGGACGAGCCTTTAGGTGCATTAGATGCGCTCACACGATTAGAGATGCAAAATCTCATCGAACAACTTTGGAATGAACAAGGTTTTACCGCTATTTTAGTGACCCATGATGTTAGTGAGGCCGTTCAACTGGCAGATCGTATTATCTTGCTCGATCAAGGTCACATTAAACAGAGTTTCAACGTTGATTTAGCTCGTCCACGCGTTAAGAATATTGCCTTCACACGCCTAGAACAGCAGGTTTTAGAGGCTGTTTTAGCCACTTGAGCTATATGTTTTACGACTAAGAAAAATGACTGACCGTTCTGTTTTTGTCTACAAAATAAGCGGCAGAAGATACCCAAAATGGTCAGTTTTTACCGTTAATCAACAGAACGTTACCGTTAATCTAAGAACTGAACGATTTTTGCTAAAAAAAATGTGTTCTTGTGCACAGATATATGAATTTATCTTACAATGTCAAGGACATTTTTTGAATCAAGCTCGCAGATGGAACAGAAAAAAAGTACACAAAAGCGCAATCAACTGCTGAATGCTGCCCTAGATGTTTTTTCCGTCTATGGGTTCAGCGGCGCAAGTTTGGATGAGATTGCACAACTTGCAAATATGCATAAATCGAATATTTTCTATTACTATGAAAATAAAGAATCGCTTTATGTTGAGGTGCTGACAACTGTATTACAGAAATGGCTTGCACCTTTGCAAATTTTAGAAGCAGAACTTGAGCCTACTCAAGCACTTACTGACTATCTCATTCAAAAACTCGAAAGCTCACGCGACCAACCTAAAGCATCTCGTTTGTTTGCTTTAGAAATCATCCAAGGTGCTCCACATATATTGCCGATCTTAAAAGGACCTTTGAAAAAGTTGTTTAAACGCAAAACCAAAGTGATCCAAACTTGGCAAGAACAAGGGAAAATCTCAAAAGAAATCGATGCGGAACTGTTGATTATTAACATTTGGGCAATTACGCAGAATTATGCGGATTTTGCTACACAAATGGAGATGGTGACAGGCAAAACGTTACGCAATCGCAGCATGTACCAACGCACGATTGAACATACAGTGCATATGATGCTTTATGGTGTGATCCCTCGCTAAATTAGCCCATTAAAAAAAGCCCATCTCGATCGATGGGCTTTTTTATTAGAAGTGAGCTTGATACAAAGCGAGCAGTTTTTGTGCCCCTACCAATAGGTTTTCTTCCCAGTCTAAATGAGCAGTATCATCTGCCCCATCCGTAATATATTTTACTGAAATCAACCGCACACCAAGTTTTTGGCATACCTTTGCCAGAGCATAACCTTCCATATCTACTAAATTGCAATGAACCTTTGGAACCTCAGTTTCAAATGAATCACCTGTACCACAAATCCCTTTAGGTAAATATTCAAAATAGGCTGGTGTATGAATCTCAGCAGGTAAATGTTCATCCATAGGCGTGACCCCGACCGCAAAGCCCAAAGGTGATACATCCATATCGCGCTGCACGAAGGTCGTCACCTCAACTAAACTATGCGCATTAAAATGAGAGCTCCCAGCACTACCCAAGTTGATCAAGGTTTTACATCCCGTTTTTTGGATTACCTCAAATGCCTTGAATGCTGCATTAATTTTACCGATACCACTATAGTGAACTTCAATTCCAGCTTGCTCAAATAGACCTTTTGATTCATTTGGCAGTGCCATCATCAAAGCAACATCAGCATTCATAACCACATTCTCTATTCAGATTAAAGCCAACACACATAAAAAGGTGTGCTCTTGCACACCGATTATCTTATTGCATCTTTTGCTGTAAGGCGACCAAACAAGGCGAGAAAAATAGTTGACCACTATATGCTCCAACCACTGTTTTTTTCATCACTAAAGCCCATAACACGAGCAAAACAATACTCAAAGCTACAGCAATATAGGTTAAGAAATTGAACTGTAACTGATGCGCCAAATTAAAGATTGCTAAAATAAATACACCAAATGGGAAAGTCAGCCCCCACCAACCAAGGTTAAAAGGAATCCCTGTACGCGCGTGACGTACAGTCGTTAAAACAGCGATGCCAAACCACCACAAGCCAAAACCCAACAAGATCAAACCACCAATGACACCTAAGGCTGGAACTATTGTCGCCAATTCTTCTAATCCAACAGCATTCAAAATACGTGGAGCTTGCTGACCGAGTAACAACAAAGCCAATGCCCCTGTTCCAATCGGTCCTAAACATAACCAGCTAGAAATCGCGACTTCTTTTTCAGGCAACTGATGCAAAGCCAGACGTAACATCAAAATGGTTAAGATTGCAAAAGCAGGCAATACAGAAATCCCCCACAATACATACCCCGTGATCAAGATCGCTAAAGCATGCTGATCCGCGGCCAAATGCTGTAATAGTAACCCTGCAGAACTCGCAGCCACCTCACACGCCACGATTGGCAACAACCAAACCGCAGTCATGCGTTGCAATTGATGGTCCTGACAGCTAAACATACAAAATGGCACCACCCAGGCAATCAACACCGCAAGAAATACATCGAGATACCAAAGATAAGTCGCTATCTGAATCGCAATATCGCCATATAAATGCACTCCAAAGCTCAAGAAACCATTCGCAATCGTCGCTAGTCCCATCGGTATCGCACCTAAAAACAAGCTCATGTTTGGGTGGTTAAGAATCTGTTTTGCTTCAATCGGAAACAGAAGCCAACGCAAGCCATAAAGAATACTGAAAGTGATAAATAGCAAGATATTGAACTGCCATAATTTAGTCGCAAGCATAAACAAGACAGATGAAGCAAAAGGCAGCTGTGCTAAAATCATTGCTACCACACCTGTTCCCATCGTGGCGGTAAACCAGTTTGGGGTAAAATGGCGAATCACATCTCTGCTTTGTTCTAGCTGATAAAATGGCTTTTTCATCTCTTTCTCGATCTATAGCGACGATTAAGCTATCTTAAGCGATCCAATTAATAAGAAAAATTGATTTATTTTTATTTAATGAATCAATAAAAATGATATATTGCGTTTAAATATTGAAATTTCCTTGCGTAAAAACACAACAACAAGACGAATCGCTGAGAATATGGCAATATATAGCCTTTGCAAAATTCACTGAATTTAACGCCCATGAAGTTGCTTCGTCTCAACGCATTATCGCCAGATTTTCAGTTACCTCCGAGCGCGGTAACGATTGGCAATTTTGATGGTGTCCATCTGGGTCACCAAGCGATGATTGCTCAACTCAAAAGATTGGCTGATGCCAAAGGCTTAAAAACATTAGTGATGATTTTTGAGCCACAACCGCTTGAATTTTTTAAAGGTTATGACGCACCACCACGTATTAGCTCGCTCAGAGAAAAAGTAGAATATTTAACTGAGTTAGGGGTGGATTATATTGCTGTCGCCAAGTTTGATCAGTATTTTAGAAGTCTTAATGCAACCCAATTTGCTGAGCTACTCAAATTAAAACTCAATGCTCAATGCTTAGTATTAGGTGATGACTTTCATTTTGGTAAAGACCGCCAAGGTAATAGCGAATTCCTACGCGATTATGGATTTGACGTCACTAATTTAAATACAGTGGCTTTAAATGGTGAACGTGTGAGTTCAACTCGTATTCGTCAAGTTTTACAAGCAGGTGATCTTGCTTTAGCTGCTAAATTATTGGGTCGTCCATACAGCATTACAGGTCGTGTGCAATATGGCGATCAGATTGGACGTACCCTTGATTTTCCAACGATTAATGTCCGTTTAAATCGCCACAAACCGTGTTTAAGTGGTATTTATGCGGTAGACGTGGTATGTGAGAATGCTTCTCTCACAGCAAAAATTCAACATACAGATGCTGGGTTGAATGGAATTGCTGGTTATCAAGCTGATAGTTTGTTTGGTGCAGGTCATGTCGGGACACGTCCAGCTATTCAACAAGATCATCCAGAATGGCGATTAGAAGTACATTTCCCTGATGTTTCTGCTAATCTGTATGGCCTATTGATGCGGGTAACTTTTCTTCACTATTTACATGGCGAACTGAATTACCCTTCGCTTGAAGCACTCAAAGCTGGGATTGATGATGATGTGCAAAAACTACGAGACTATCGTAAGCGCACACCAGAATTTCCTTTTTAAATTTTAAATTTCATTTTTGTAGAACATGTCAGTTTAGACTGATAAAACTGGAAGAAAACTTGCATGAGCGATAAGCAAACTCCTGAAAATGCAGTGGATTATAAAGCCACACTCAATTTGCCTGATACTGAATTTGCGATGAAAGCAAATTTGGCTGTGCGTGAAGCCAAATGGTTAGAAGAGTGGTATGCCGACAACATTTATCAGCAGATTCGCGCATCGCGTATTGGCAAGAAAAAATATGTACTTCATGACGGCCCTCCATATGCCAATGGTCAAATCCACTTAGGTCATGCAGTCAATAAAGTTTTAAAAGACATCATCATCAAAAGCCGCGTGATGGATGGCTTTGATGCACCCTATGTTCCTGGTTGGGACTGTCACGGATTACCGATTGAGCTTAAAGTAGAAGAGAAAGTGGGTAAGGTTGGTGTCAAGGTCGACGCATCTACCTTCCGCAAAGCATGCCGTGAATATGCTTACACACAAGTCGAGTTACAGAAAAAAGACTTCGTGCGTATGGGTGTGTTTGGTGACTGGGATAATCCATACCTCACCATGAACTTCAAACAAGAAGCTGACATCGTACGTTCTTTGGGTGCGATTGCTAAAGCGGGTCATATTGAACCAGGTTTGAAGCCTGTGAACTGGTGTTTGGACTGTGGTTCTGCACTTGCAGAAGCAGAAGTTGAATACGAAGACAAAAAATCTGATGCAATTGATGTCGGTTTCACCGTCATTGATCTTAAAGATTTAAGCACACGTCTAAGTATTGATGTTCAAGATGTGACTGATATTGTCATTTGGACAACTACACCGTGGACTTTACCTGCCAACCAAGCTGTTGCAGTACATGCCGACATTGACTACCAACTTGTACAAGTAAGCACTGAACGAGGCTCACAAAACTTCATTCTTGCCAAAGATTTAGTTGAATCAGCAATCGAACGTTACAAGCTCGAAAATCCAGTTGTATTGGCTGATTTTAAAGGCGCTGTCATCGAGAAGCTATTATTACAGCATCCTTTAATTACTGATCGTCAAGTCCCAGTAATTGTTGGTGAGCACGTAATTGCGACGAGCGGTACAGGTGCCGTACATACTGCTCCTGGACACGGTGTGGACGACTATAAAGTCGGTCTGCAATACAATCTAAAAGTCGATAATCCAGTCGGTGGTAATGGCGTATATTTACCAACTGCACCGATTTTTGCGGGTGAGCACATCTACAAAGCCAATCCAAAAATTATCGAAGCTTTGGGTGCTGTAGGTCGTTTATGGGCACATCAGCCAATTAAACATAGCTATCCACATTGCTGGCGTCATAAAACACCGATTATCTTCCGTGCAACACCACAATGGTTTATCAGCATGGATGCCAAAGGTTTACGTCAAACTGCTTTAAATGCGATTGAAAATGACATCGAATTTGTTCCAGATTGGGGTAAAAATCGTATTCAATCGATGATCGAAGGTCGTCCTGACTGGTGTATCTCACGTCAACGTACTTGGGGCGTACCAATCCCATTCTTTGTACATAAAGATACTAATGCATTACACCCTCGTACACCTGAACTCATTGAAGAAGTTGCTAAACTGATCGAACAAGAAGGTATTGATGGTTGGTATAACCGCGATGCTAGCGACTTCATTGGCGCTGATGCTGAACAGTACAATGCCGTACGCGATACACTTGACGTTTGGTTTGACTCAGGTACTACACATTATGCAGTGTTGCGTGAACGTGAAGAGTTACAAGACCCTGCGGATCTGTATCTTGAAGGTTCTGACCAACATCGTGGCTGGTTCCAATCGTCATTGTTAACTTCAATTGCGATTAATGAACGTGCACCGTATAAAGGTCTACTCACTCACGGATTCGTCGTGGATGAGAAAGGTCGTAAAATGTCTAAGTCATTAGGCAACATCATCACCCCACAAGACATCATCAAAGATATGGGTGCAGATGGTTTACGTTTCTGGATTGCTTCGGCTGACTATCGCTATGAAATGACCGCAGGTAAAGAAATCTTTAGCCGTGCGTCTGATGGTTATCGTCGTATCCGCAACACTTTACGTTTCTTGTTGGCAAACTTAAATGGTTTCAAACCATCAACAGATGCTTTACCTGTAAACGAATTGATCGCATTAGACCAATACATCTTGCAACGTGCTGCTGAAGTACAAAAAACCATTCAGCAAGCCTATGAAGAGATGAACTTCCACATTGTAACTAACGCATTGACCAATTTCTGTATCAATGACTTAGGTGGTTTCTATCTCGACATCATCAAAGATCGTCAGTACACCACCAAAGCGGATTCACAAGCTCGTCGTTCAGCACAAACTGCGCTGTATCATTTAGTACAAGCTTTTGTGCGCTGGATGTCACCAATCCTGAGCTTTACTGCTCAAGAAGCTTGGCCATTGATCCCAGAGCAAACTGAGAAATATGTATTTACTGCTGAATGGTATGACATCCCAACGGCATCAACAGCAAATTTGCTTTCAGAAGCAGATTGGCAAACATTGATTAGCGTAAAATCAGCAGTAAATAAACAGATTGAAGCAGCACGTAACGCTAAACTCGTTGGTAGTAACTTATCTGCAAAAGTTGAACTTTGGGCAGATGAAGCATTACAAACATTATTAAATCAGTTGGCTGATGAATTACGTTTCGTCTTGATCACGTCTCAAGTCATCGTTTACCCGTATGCTGAACAAGGTGAAAGCACTGACTTAACAGGATTACGTGTCAAAGTTTCTGCGGCTGATGGTGAAAAATGTGTACGTTGCTGGCATGTATTGCCAGACGTGAATACCCACGTTGGTCATGCTGGTTTATGCGCTCGTTGTATCGTCAATGTCACTGGTAGTGGCGAAGTGAGAAAGTATGCCTAATACACAAGCAAAAAAAGGCTTGTTCCAGTTTTATCCTCATAATCTCATGTGGCTTGGACTTTCAGTCCTTGCCATTGTGTTAGATCAATGGACAAAATGGATTGCAAGTACACACTTAAACTATGCCGATCCTGTTCCTGTATTACCTTTCTTGAATTGGACATTACTGCATAACTATGGTGCTGCATTCAGTTTTCTTTCTGATGCTGGTGGCTGGCAACGTTACTTTTTTACTTCTTTAGCAGGCTTTGTCTCGATTATCTTTATTTTTTGGTTAATGAAAATGCCAAAAAAGATGATCATCCTTCCGATGGCAATTGCATTAATTCTCGGTGGTGCTATAGGCAACCTCATAGACCGCGTCTCATTGGGTTATGTCGTTGACTTTATTCATGTCTATTATCAAGACAGTCACTTCCCTGCTTTTAATATTGCAGATAGTGCGATTACCTTAGGAACAATCCTGCTACTTATTGATACTTTCTTCCTTGAAAAGAAACGTATCCAAAATGCGGAAACAAAAAATGTCTGAAATTATCCAACCAAACGAAGAAATTCGGATTGAAGATGGTTCAAAAGTTGATTTACATTTTTCAGTATCGATCGAAAATGGTGTTGAAATTGATAATACCCGTGGTCGTGAAGAGCCTGTTAGTCTAGTCATTGGTGATGGCAACCTACTCCCAGGATTTGAAAAGGCATTATTTGGTTTACGTGCAGGCGACCGTCGTACTGTACATTTACCGCCTGAAGATGCTTTTGGTCCATGGAATCCTGAAAATATTCAAACTTTTGATACCGTGAAGTTTGAACAACGTCCTATCATCGGGCATATGATTGAATTTGAAGATAAAGCTAAAGCAACCTTGTTTGGCATCGTAAAATCAGTCAATGATGACATCACAGAGATTGACTTTAATCATCCACTTGCTGGTAAAAACATTACCTTTGAAGTTGAAATCTTTAAAGTGACCCCAGCAGGTCAGCAAGGCATCAAATTGATGTAACACAAAAGCTCTCAAATGAGAGCTTTTTTTAACGCTAAAGAATTGTATAAGATCATAGAAACATTCATTTTTAAATCAAAGCAATAACACATAGGAATTTAAATATGCTCATTTATATTATTGTCGGCAGTGTTCGTGAAAGTCGAACTGCAATTAAAGTTGCAAACTGGGTACAACAAGCAATCTCTGAGCTCACGTTAAATAATCTTCAAACAGAAATCGTCGATCTTAAAGAGTGGGATTTACCGTTATTTGCAGGTGCTCACCCACCCGCAACAGGTATCTATGATCAGCCTAAACAGCAAGCTTGGGCAGATAAAATTGCTCAAGCACAAGGATTCATATTTATTAGCCCTGAATATAACCATGGCTATAGTCCAGCACTGAAAAATGCCTTGGATTATATTGGTAAAGAATGGCAAGGCAAACCTGCAGCTTTTATCGGCTATGGTTCAACCAATGGTTCACGTTCAATTAGCCAAATTCGTCAAGTAACCTCAAGCTTAGGTCTAGTTGATCCAAACGCCGTCATTGAAATTCGAGACATTTTTAAACGCAATAAAGACGAAAAATTTGAAGCCAATGAATTTGAAGTGAAAGGATTAGCAGCACTAGTTGCCAAATTACAGAAATATAATATCACTTAGTTGTACGTCTAAGCGTACATTGATCAGGTAGATTTACGTCTATTCCATTGTCGACTTGACCGCTAATATAAGATGCATAAAGAGACAGGAAGTCTCATCGAAAATAACAAGATACGCAGGAAGCGGTCGTTGATAAGGAATATAAACGACAAGAAACTGAATACTAAGAAGCCCCGTCAGGATGATGGGGCTTCTTTTTATCTATTCTTTCTCTAGCAATTGCTGAATTCCTTTTTATAATTATGAATTTAAATCAATCATAAATTGAAGTAGGGATAAAACAATTGAGATTTTGTAGATTGCTTTTAAATTTTCTTTTTTGCAATAAAAAACACCCCTAACCGTTAGGTTAGGGGTGTTTAGATTTAAAAGCTGGCGATGACTTACTCTCACATGGCAAACGCCACACTACCATCAGCGCGAAGAGGTTTCACTTCTGAGTTCGGGAAGGGATCAGGTGGTTCACTCTTGCTATTGTCGCCAGCAAACTGTTGTGGTGTTTTCGGGTCTTATTCACATTAATTAATAATGTTTGCCTTACTTACGATCCAAAGAGTTATTAACGGATTAGATTATTGGGTCTGTATTGTAACTAGTTTGTACACTAAATCAAGTTGTGTATTGAATTTATCTTGAATACAACAACTGTTTGGGTGTTGTATAGTCAAGCCTCACGAGCAATTAGTATTGGTCAGCTTCACACGTCACCGTGCTTCCACACCCAACCTATCAACGTCCTAGTCTCGAACGGCTCTTTAGAGGAATAAATTCCTAGGGAAATCTTATCTTGAGGTAGGCTTCCCGCTTAGATGCTTTCAGCGGTTATCCCTTCCGAACATAGCTACCCGGCGATGCCACTGGCGTGACAACCGGTACACCAGAGGTTCGTCCACTCTGGTCCTCTCGTACTAGGAGCAGATCCTCTCAAATTTCCAGCGCCCACGGTAGATAGGGACCGAACTGTCTCACGACGTTCTAAACCCAGCTCGCGTACCTCTTTAAATGGCGAACAGCCATACCCTTGGGACCTGCTTCAGCCCCAGGATGAGATGAGCCGACATCGAGGTGCCAAACACCGCCGTCGATATGAACTCTTGGGCGGTATCAGCCTGTTATCCCCAGAGTACCTTTTATCCGTTGAGCGATGGCCCTTCCATACAGAACCACCGGATCACTAAGACCTACTTTTCGTACCTGCTCGACTTGTGGGTCTCGCAGTTAAGCGCGCTTTTGCCTTTATACTCTACGCGTGATTTCCGACCACGCTGAGCGCACCTTCGTACTCCTCCGTTACTCTTTAGGAGGAGACCGCCCCAGTCAAACTACCCACCAGACATGGTCCTCGTCCCGGATTACGGGACAGAGTTAGAACCTCAACATTACCAGGGGTGGTATTTCAAGGACGGCTCCATTGGAACTAGCGTTCCAACTTCAAAGCCTCCCACCTATCCTACACAAGTAAGGTCAAAGTTCAATGTCAAGCTGCAGTAAAGGTTCACGGGGTCTTTCCGTCTAGCCGCGGGTACACTGCATCTTCACAGCGATTTCGATTTCACTGAGCCTCTGCTGGAGACAGCGCCGCCATCATTATGCCATTCGTGCAGGTCGGAACTTACCCGACAAGGAATTTCGCTACCTTAGGACCGTTATAGTTACGGCCGCCGTTTACTGGGGCTTCGATCAAGAGCTTCGCTTACGCTAACCCCATCAATTAACCTTCCAGCACCGGGCAGGCATCACACCCTATACGTCCACTTTCGTGTTTGCAGAGTGCTATGTTTTTAATAAACAGTTGCAGCGGCCTGGTTTCTGCGGCTGCCAACCGCTCAGGGAGCAAGTCCCATCACCGTCAGCAGCGTACCTTCTCCCGAAGTTACGGTACCATTTTGCCTAGTTCCTTCAGCAGAGTTCTCTCAAGCGCTTTGGTCTACTCGACCTGACCACCTGTGTCGGTTTCGGGTACGATTCCTGTGTAACTGAAGCTTAGAGACTTTTCCTGGAAGCATGGTATCAGCCACTTCACTGTACAAGTACAGCTTGCTATCGACTCTCAGCATAGAGCACCCCGGATTTGCCTAAGATGCATGCCTACGGTCTTCCACCTGGACAACCAACGCCAGGCTGACTTAACCTTCTCCGTCCTCTCATCGCATTACACAGAAGTATTGGAATATTAACCAATTTCCCATCGACTACGCCTCTCGGCCTCGCCTTAGGGGTCGACTCACCCAGCCCCGATTAACGTTGGACTGGAACCCTTGGTCTTTCAGCGAACGGGTTTTTCACCCGTTTTGTCGTTACTCACGTCAGCATTCGCACTTCTGATACCTCCAGCATACTTCTCAATACACCTTCATCGGCTTACAGAACGCTCCCCTACCACTTGACTAATGTCAAATCCGCAGCTTCGGCACATAGTTTTAGCCCCGTTACATCTTCCGCGCAGGCCGACTCGACTAGTGAGCTATTACGCTTTCTTTAAAGGGTGGCTGCTTCTAAGCCAACCTCCTAGCTGTCTATGCCTTCCCACATCGTTTCCCACTTAACTATGATTTTGGGGCCTTAGCTGGCGGTCTGGATTGTTTTCCTCTTGACTACGGACGTTAGCACCCGCAGTCTGTCTCCCGGATAGTACTCATTGGTATTCGGAGTTTGCATCGGTTTGGTAAGTCGGGATGACCCCCTAGCCGAAACAGTGCTCTACCCCCGAAGATGAGTTCCGAGGCGCTACCTAAATAGCTTTCGGGGAGAACCAGCTATCACCAGGCTTGATTAGCCTTTCACCCCTATCCACAAGTCATCCCCTGGCTTTTCAACGACAGTGGGTTCGGTCCTCCAGTTAGTGTTACCCAACCTTCAACCTGCTCATGGATAGATCGCCTGGTTTCGGGTCTATACCCAGCAACTAAACGCCCTATTAAGACTCGATTTCTCTACGGCTCCCCTATTCGGTTAACCTCGCTACTGAATATAAGTCGCTGACCCATTATACAAAAGGTACGCAGTCACCGAACAAGTCGGCTCCCACTGCTTGTATGCATGCGGTTTCAGGATCTATTTCACTCCCCTCACAGGGGTTCTTTTCGCCTTTCCCTCACGGTACTGGTTCACTATCGGTCAGTCAGGAGTATTTAGCCTTGGAGGATGGTCCCCCATATTCAGACAAGGTTTCACGTGCCTCGCCCTACTCGTCATCATTATGTGTGCCCTTTCGTGTACGGGAATATCACCCTCTACGTTCGCACTTCCCAGAGCGTTCCACTAAAACACACATAACTTAATGGGCTGCTCCCCGTTCGCTCGCCGCTACTAAGGGAATCTCAATTGATTTCTTTTCCTAAGGGTACTGAGATGTTTCACTTCCCCTCGTTCGCTTCATAAACCTATGTATTCAGTTTATGATACCCGCCTTATAGCGGGTGGGTTCCCCCATTCAGAAATCTCCGGATCAAAGGATATTTGCCGCCTCCCCGGAGCTTTTCGCAGGCTATCACGTCTTTCATCGCCTCTGACTGCCAAGGCATCCACCACATGCACTTAATTACTTGACTATACAACCCCAAACAGTCGTTAACACATACAAGTGAGTGTTATCGTTGCAAACTTAATTGCTACTGGTTTGTTGTCTGTGAATTTAATCACCATACAGCTTCAATCTAAATTCATATACCAAAACGCTTGATTCAGTGTTTTTGCTAGTTCTCAATATGTTTAAATCAATCGAATTACTTCGATCAACTTAAATTCTTGAGTGAACAATTTATTTCAGACTCAATTTTTCTAAGCTGTTAATGATTAACTACCACCTCGTCGGTGCGTAGTAAACTGTGATAAATCACAGAGATTAATAAACCAAGATCAATTACTTAATCTTTTTATTCATTAAACTCTATAATCTATTTAGCTCAGAATTAAATATTTCATTTAATTCATGGTGGAGACTAGGAGAGTCGAACTCCTGACCTCCTGCGTGCAAAGCAGGCGCTCTACCAACTAAGCTAAGTCCCCAGCTTTAATCATAATGAACGACATATCTTTTCATCTAGCAGCTTGTGATTATTCATCACTTCGTCAGTAGTGGTGGGTCTGACAAGACTTGAACTTGTGACCCCACGCTTATCAAGCGTGTGCTCTAACCAACTGAGCTACAGACCCTCAGATACATCTTCGAAGAACAACTTGTTGTGGATTCTTACCGGTCACCAATCTTTCGTTAAGGAGGTGATCCAGCCGCAGGTTCCCCTACGGCTACCTTGTTACGACTTCACCCCAGTCATCGGCCACACCGTGGTAAGCGTCCTCCTTGCGGTTAGACTACCTACTTCTGGTGCAACAAACTCCCATGGTGTGACGGGCGGTGTGTACAAGGCCCGGGAACGTATTCACCGCGGCATTCTGATCCGCGATTACTAGCGATTCCGACTTCATGGAGTCGAGTTGCAGACTCCAATCCGGACTACGATCGGCTTTTTGAGATTAGCATCACATCGCTGTGTAGCAACCCTTTGTACCGACCATTGTAGCACGTGTGTAGCCCTGGCCGTAAGGGCCATGATGACTTGACGTCGTCCCCGCCTTCCTCCAGTTTGTCACTGGCAGTATCCTTAAAGTTCCCATCCGAAATGCTGGCAAGTAAGGAAAAGGGTTGCGCTCGTTGCGGGACTTAACCCAACATCTCACGACACGAGCTGACGACAGCCATGCAGCACCTGTATCTAGATTCCCGAAGGCACCAATCCATCTCTGGAAAGTTTCTAGTATGTCAAGGCCAGGTAAGGTTCTTCGCGTTGCATCGAATTAAACCACATGCTCCACCGCTTGTGCGGGCCCCCGTCAATTCATTTGAGTTTTAGTCTTGCGACCGTACTCCCCAGGCGGTCTACTTATCGCGTTAGCTGCGCCACTAAAGCCTCAAAGGCCCCAACGGCTAGTAGACATCGTTTACGGCATGGACTACCAGGGTATCTAATCCTGTTTGCTCCCCATGCTTTCGTACCTCAGCGTCAGTATTAGGCCAGATGGCTGCCTTCGCCATCGGTATTCCTCCAGATCTCTACGCATTTCACCGCTACACCTGGAATTCTACCATCCTCTCCCATACTCTAGCTTCCCAGTATCGAATGCAATTCCCAAGTTAAGCTCGGGGATTTCACATCCGACTTAAAAAGCCGCCTACGCACGCTTTACGCCCAGTAAATCCGATTAACGCTCGCACCCTCTGTATTACCGCGGCTGCTGGCACAGAGTTAGCCGGTGCTTATTCTGCGAGTAACGTCCACTATCCAAGAGTATTAGTCTCAGTAGCCTCCTCCTCGCTTAAAGTGCTTTACAACCATAAGGCCTTCTTCACACACGCGGCATGGCTGGATCAGGGTTCCCCCCATTGTCCAATATTCCCCACTGCTGCCTCCCGTAGGAGTCTGGGCCGTGTCTCAGTCCCAGTGTGGCGGATCATCCTCTCAGACCCGCTACAGATCGTCGCCTTGGTAGGCCTTTACCCCCACCAACTAGCTAATCCGACTTAGGCTCATCTATTAGCGCAAGGTCCGAAGATCCCCTGCTTTCTCCCGTAGGACGTATGCGGTATTAGCATTCCTTTCGGAATGTTGTCCCCCACTAATAGGCAGATTCCTAAGCATTACTCACCCGTCCGCCGCTAAGATAAGGTGCAAGCACCTCATCTCCGCTCGACTTGCATGTGTTAAGCCTGCCGCCAGCGTTCAATCTGAGCCATGATCAAACTCTTCAGTTAAAATCATTTTGCACCTTAGTTAAGACAAGGTGCTAATTCTGGCTCATCAATTTTCTGACTAAAAATTCGCTCAAATAAACTTCGAGAAATTTCTACCATTCAATCAATGAAAATTATTTCGATCGATCAACCAGTAAAAATCCACACAAGTTGTTCTTCTATTCTCTTAATGATCTTTTTTCACCTCGTCAGTGAAAAATTCAACACAATAAAGTTAATCAACTTAACCGTTTAAAGCTAAGTTATTTGCTTCATTGCGTCGGGATGTGTGCATTATAGGAGGTTTTTTTTGGTGCGCAAGTGTTTTTAGAAAAAGATTGTGACGAGTGTTGTTTTTTTACCCACAACACCCATAAAAATACAGCAAAAATCACATTAAAATATTGAATTTAAACAAATAAATTAAATTTTCTCTTAATTTATTCGTTATTTCTTTATTTGCACACTGATAATTTTAATCGGTTGCTTTGGTACATTTTGATGCATTCCATAATTACCTGTAGGCACATTTACGATTTTATCAACAACATTCATTCCTTTGGTGACTTTACCAAATACGGCATAACCTGCATCCATAGCTGAACGATTCAAGAAGCTATTATCAGCAACATTAATAAAAAATTGACTCGTGGCAGAATTAGGATCACTCGTGCGTGCCATTGCTAAAGTTCCACGTGCATTTTTGAGACCATTATTTGCCTCATTAATAATTGGAGCTTTAGTTGCCTTCTCAATCATATTGGCATCCATCCCCCCACCTTGAATCATAAATCCTGGGATGACTCGATGAAAAATGGTTCCAGCATAAAAGTTACTTTTTACATAATTCTCAAAATTTTTTGCTGATACGGGTGCTTTATCATTAAAAAGTTCAATTTCAATATTCCCCATTGAGGTTTTCATATCAATAATTGTATTTGCAAATAGCTGACTACTTGCTAAAACCAAACTGGTTGCGAGGAATAGTTTTTTCATGATTACTGTTCTCAATTTAAAGTCTATTTAGAATGGGTACCGATTTTAGTTTTCTATCTATAATTTTGCTATTTCTAATTGTTAATTAAAGGATGCCGATGTTCCACGTGAAACATCGGCATTTTTTGAATCAGCTATGTTTATCCCAAAATTTTCTAAAGTTCTTGGCTATTTCGATTGTATTGCGCTTAGCCTTACTAGAAATAGGTGTCAAATTGATAAATCCATGTGTTTGATCTGGATAATCTACATATTGAACTTTAACTCCGCTTTGTCTCAATTTATGGCTGTAAATTTCTCCTTCATCATGAAGCAAGTCATGCCCAGCTGTAATAACATACGCAGGTGCTAGCTTTCTCAAATTACCATAGGTTGGAGAGATCAGTGGATTATCCAAAGCGATGTTGTGTTGAGTCGCATAATACTGAGTAACATAATCAACATCCTTACTCGTCAATACCAACCCTTCACCATATGCATAAAATGATGGATGTCTACTTTTGAAGTCTACAACTGGATATATAAGTAATTGAGCTTGTGGAGCATAAGATTTACCAGCTGTGTGTTGTGCAACGACTGTACTGATATTTCCGCCGGCACTATCACCAGCAACAGCAATTCTATTTTTATAAATCTTTAATTGTCGGCGATTCTGATAGACCCATGCTAATGCATCTTCACATGATTTGATTAATAGTTGCGGAGAAGCTTCAGGTGCAAGTGGATAATCGATACTTAATACCTGTACTTTGGCATATTTGGCGATGAGTCGACACACCTCATCATGAGTATCCAATCCACCAACCACAAAACCACCACCATGATAGAACAAGATCATAGGTAATTTTTTATTGGGTGCAGGATGATAATGTCTAGCGAAGACTGTTCCACTTTGTAAAGGTAATCGAATGTCTTCTACCGATTCAATCTGTGTCGCTTTGTTTAGGATCGCCAACATTTGTGCATCAAACTGGCGGCGTGATTCAATTGGATCTTCCCCGATAAACCCTATACGTCCTTGTTTAATTTGCACCGCCATTAAGCACTTGGTAAAGGCGTCTAAGTCAGGATATTGATAGGGATAACCTAAAACTTTTGCGAGAGATTCTTGAACTATTTTGGGAAGTTTATCTAATGCACGTGCAGCTGGACCTTGTCCTTTATCTAAAATCGTTTGAATTTTCTGAGGTAATGCTGTCACGTTTGTCCCCTTTATCGCGCTGTTCATAATTCTTGTTCTTTCCGACTATATGCTTTTATAAAGCCAGAGATCAAGATCAAGATTTCAAAAATATGATGTACGCTAAAGAGCTAAGCTTAAAAAGTCATTAACTATTCTGCTTAATCCAAACTAATTATTTTGCCAATCAAAGTCAAAAATTGCTTCATGAGCGTCATTAAAGGATGAGAATTTTTTCTATTCACTCTCATCCTCTGGATCAAGATCCATTTGTTCTTAACGAGTAAATTGATGCAATGTATAGCAGTACATTTTGATCAATTGGATTGGGCATCTATCGCACCAATTAATCGTATCTTTTACTCAAGAACGAAGAGATTATTGTGCAGAAGCATCTGCTGAGCCTGAAACAGAACCAGAAACACCTGCTGAAGCACCACCAGGTTGAACATCAACAGATGAACCCGCTTGTACACCTACACCACCTTGTACGCCTGAAGGGCTAACGCTAGTTTGTGCTGAACCAGAAGCATCAAGACCACCTTGTGTTGAACAACCTACAGCTGTGAATGCAACACCTGATACAACCATAGAGATTAGGGCTAACTTTTTCATTGTGTATTTCCTTTCATTATGACAAAAAGCAAAGTTGTCTTTGCGTTGCCTATGATTCACAATTTTTTCGATGAACGTGGTGAGGATTGGTTGCAGTTTGTTGTTTAAGCCGTATTGTTTTGCAATTTTTATTAAATCAGTTTAGATGAGCATTCACTTAATTTTGCAATTCTTTGAATTAGATTAAATATTTATAATTTATTGTCTTTCTGCAATACGATTCGGATCAGATCATACAAATATAGTCTTATCTTCAATTTTTATCATTTATACAAAGTGCTATTAACACTGCTAAAAACTTACAATTAAAAAGTTTGAGTTAACAATAGATGTATTAAAAATAAAAAACCGTGAAAATTAATCACGGTTTTCTTCGTTTACAGCGAATTTAAGGCCACTGCATCTCACCTTTAACCACTTTAGCACCTAATTCCAGACTGCTTGATTCGCTTAAAGTTGGATATTCTTTTTGCATCATTTGAATTAAATCAGTCGATGTTTTCGTAACTTTTGCTGCTTTCTCATATTGCTTCAAATAATCGATAGAAAAGTTAACTGCATCCAATCCTTCTGCTGCACTCGCTTTCATATGTGCAGGAACGACTACATTCGGTTTTAATGATTTGATACTTTCTAATGCCTGTACCACTTCGTTACGATCTTTTGTTGTAGGAGTATCCGCCATCCATAAATGAATCCCAGAAGAGACTGGAATACCGGCTACAACTGCTTTAGCACTTGGAATCCACAAATAAGTCAGCTCATTTTTTCCCTTAATCTCGATATTTTCATTTTCAAATTTTAAGGTCTTAGCCGTATACGTTTGCGGAACAATAATTTGACTCGGTGCATTGGCTCCCATTTTGGGTCCCCAATAAGCAACTTTTAAAGCCTGAGTATCTTGAATATGTTTTACCGTTTCAGGAGTTGCAATGATTTGCACATTTGGGAAATATTGTTTAAATACATCTAAGCCAAAATAGAAGTCAGGATCACCGTAACTGACAAAAATTGTTTTTAAAGTTTTACCACTGTCTAAAATATCTGCCACAATACGTAAAGCTTCCGATTTAGAAAATTGCGCATTGACCAGTAAGACTTCTTTGTCACCTTCGATTAATGTTGAAGTCACGCCAAAATGTTCAGGCTTTGCTAGGAAGTTCTGAATTTTTAAATCCTGTGCAAAGCTTGTTGATGTTGCCGCTAATGCAGTAAGTGCAAATGTGAATGATTTGATATTCATTAATATGTCTCCTATCTGATAAGAAACACTTTAAGTTGCAATTATTGCCAAATAAACACCCTAAATTAAGATAAAATATTGCATAAATTGCAACAATAAGAATTCTATATGGATACTTTAAAAGCCATTCAAGTTTTTGTATGTATTGCTCAACAAGGCAATTTGAGTAAAGCAGCAGAACATTTAGACTATTCGAAAGCGATGGTGTCACGCTATCTTGAACACTTGGAACAAACCTTTTCTACTCGTCTATTTCAGCGTAATACACGTAAAGTTTCTCTTACCCCTGCGGGTGAAAAAGCCTTGGTCTATTGTGAGAATATTTTACAGCAGCAACAGTTGCTTGAAGGTTTGGCTGCACCTGAACAACATAGTGGTACGATCCGTTTTACTTGTGGTTTGTTTTTGTTTCAACTAGGGGTAAATGAATGCATTAAGCAATTTAAAAAATTATATCCACACATTCATTTTGATGTGTATTTAACTGAAAATACGGTTGATTTGATGGATGCTCAGGTTGATCTTGCACTCAGAATTACACAAAAAGTTGCTGATGGTTTAATTGCTCGGCCTGTTTGTGATATTGAATCTATCTTTTGTGCGCATCCACATTATTTACAAGATCACACTCCCCTTTCACACCCAAGCCAACTGATTCAGCATGAATGTATAGCCCACCATACGCATAATCAGTATTGGACTTTGTTTGATACAGATCAACAACCTCAGAATTATCCATTAAATGTTACGTTTAAAAGTAATGATGTGATTGCGCTGTATCAAATGTGTCTCAAAGCAGAAGGCATTGCCATGTTACCAACGCTATTGGTGCGTCAGGATATTGCGCAACAACGTTTGCAACAGGTATTTACAGATTTTTCTGCACCTGACCTAACCTTGTCGTTAGTCTATGCATCAAGGCAACATTTACCGAAAATCACACAAGAATTTATTGCTTTTGTCATCGAAAACTTAAATTTTTACTTAAATCAGCAAAATTAAAAGATTTAAATCAACCTGAACGCTTGAATTTTGTCGCCTTGCCCATACTTCATCCCTATCTATGAATGACCAAGATGTGGCAGTTCGGGTTTAACCCTATGAGCATTCACGCCAAAAGGACTGTACATGTTTAAGAACTTTTTTCAACGGAGATCATCAATGGCTAATGAGCAAAATGAGCAAGCTCAAGACATTCAAAATGAGCAACAAACTGAACAAACTCAAGCTGAAGGTGTAGAGCAAGCAAACGAGCTTAGCGTTGAAGATTTACAAGCGCAAATCACCAAACTCGAAGAAAGCTTGAAACTTGAAAAAGCCCGTACCGCAAATGCCGTGTACGAAGCACAAAAGAGTGTTGAACGTATCCAGCGTGAATCTGAAAAACACAAAGATACCGTTCTTGAGAAATTTGCTAAAGAGTTGTTGGATTCAGTCGACAATCTTGAACGTGCGATTCAAGCCGCTGGTGATGAACAAACACCTTTGCTTGAAGGTGTAAAACTCACTTTGAAATCGCTACTGACTACACTTGAAAAATTTGGTGTGGTTGAAGCAGATACACAAAATGGTTTCAACGCAGACCTTCATCAAGCGGTCGGTATCGATCCAAACGCTCAAGCGAACCAAATCGGCACCGTATTGCAAAAAGGTTATACCTTAAATGGTCGCCTACTCCGCCCAGCAATGGTGATGGTTGGTCAATAAATTGACGTTGAGCATTTAAAATTTTGCTCAAAACACAATAATTCGAGAGTTTTTTGATTTTTTTTCATAAAAATGCTTGAAAAAAACCGATTGACTCTCATATCGAATAACAAGCAAATCCCCTTTTAAATTCCATTTATTAAATAGGAAATCAGGGGGTTCACAAAATTTTAGAGGAACATCCCAAATGGCAAAAATTATTGGTATTGACTTAGGTACTACCAACTCATGTGTTGCTGTACTTGAAGGCGATAAAGTAAAAGTAATCGAAAACGCTGAAGGCGCACGTACAACTCCATCAATCATCGCTTATAAAGATGGTGAAATCTTAGTTGGTCAAAGCGCTAAACGTCAGGCTGTAACAAACCCGAAAAACACATTATTCGCAATCAAGCGTTTAATCGGTCGTCGTTATGAAGATCAAGCGGTACAAAAAGACATCGGTCTTGTACCTTACAAAATCATCAAAGCAGACAATGGTGATGCTTGGGTTGAAGTAAACGATAAAAAATTAGCGCCTCAACAGATCTCTGCTGAAATCTTGAAAAAGATGAAGAAAACTGCAGAAGACTATTTAGGTGAAACAGTTACTGAAGCAGTGATTACAGTTCCTGCTTACTTTAACGATGCTCAACGTCAAGCAACTAAAGATGCGGGTAAAATTGCAGGTCTTGATGTTAAACGTATCATTAACGAACCAACTGCTGCGGCACTTGCGTTCGGTATGGACAAAAAAGAAGGCGACCGTAAAGTTGCAGTTTACGACTTAGGTGGTGGTACATTCGACGTATCAATCATTGAAATCGCAGACCTTGATGGCGACCAACAAATCGAAGTGTTATCAACAAATGGTGATACTTTCCTTGGTGGTGAAGACTTTGATAACGCGTTAATTGAATTCTTGGTTGAAGAATTTAAGAAAGAACAAAGTGTGAACTTGAAAAATGATCCACTTGCGTTACAACGTTTGAAAGAAGCTGCTGAAAAAGCAAAAATCGAGCTTTCTTCATCAAATGCAACTGAAATCAACCTTCCATACATCACCGCTGATGCAACTGGTCCTAAACACTTAGTGATCAATGTAACGCGTGCAAAACTTGAAGGTTTAGTTGCTGATTTAGTTGCTCGTACAATCGAGCCTTGCAAAATCGCGCTTAAAGATGCTGGTCTTTCGACTTCAGACATCTCTGACGTAATTTTAGTTGGTGGTCAGTCTCGTATGCCACTTGTACAACAAAAGGTACAAGAATTCTTTGGTAAAGAGCCACGTAAAGACGTCAACCCTGATGAAGCGGTTGCAATCGGTGCTGCGATTCAAGGTGCAGTATTGTCTGGTGACAAAACTGACGTTCTTTTATTAGACGTAACACCATTAACTTTAGGTATCGAAACAATGGGCGGTGTATTAACACCAATCATTGAGAAGAACACCACGATTCCTGCGAAGAAATCACAAGTGTTCTCTACTGCTGCTGACAACCAGCCTGCTGTAGATATTTCTGTTTACCAAGGTGAACGTAAAATGGCTCAACAAAACAAATTGTTGGGTAACTTCCAATTAGGCGATATCCCACCTGCTCCACGTGGCGTACCGCAAATTGAAGTATCATTCGACATCAACGCTGACGGTATCTTAAAAGTATCGGCTAAAGATAAGAGCACTGGTAAAGAGCAATCAATCCAGATTAAAGCGAACTCAGGTTTGTCTGATGCTGAAATCGAAGCAATGATTAAAGATGCTGAAGCGAATGCTGAAGAAGACCGCAAATTTGAAGAGTTAGCGAAAGCTCGTAACGAAGCAGATGCTTTAGTATCTAGCTCAAACAAAGCAGTTAAAGATCTAGGTGACAAAGTGACTGAAGATGAAAAAACTGCAATCGCTACTGCGGTTTCTGAGCTTGAAGCAGCAACTAAAGAAAATGATGTTGAAGACATCAAAGCGAAAACTGAAGCTTTACAAAACATCTTGATGCCAATCACTCAACGTGCTTATGAACAAGCACAAGGTGCTGGCGGCGCAGAAGGTTTTGATCCAAATGCATTCCAAGGTGGCGATGCGGGTCAACAACAAAAAGCGGACGATGGCGTTGTAGATGCTGAGTTCACAGAAGTTAAAGATGACAAAAAATAATTTGTCTCTTTAAAAAGACCGCGCGAAAGCGCGGTTTTTTTTATTTTAAGATTCATTATTTTGATCGAAATATAGTTCACTCAAAATTGGCATAAATAATGGTTCAACTCCAAAAGCTTTTATTTCTTCTAAAAATTTAGGGATATTCACACCAGGTAATAATTTTGGTGGTTGATCAATAGGCGTGAGCATCGTATCCCAATGACATGGAATAATGTATTTAGGTTTCAGCAAGCGCACGACATCTTTGACATAGTTCGGCCGATATTTGCGTCCAATCGCACATAAACAGACAATATCTGCTTGCCTCCCTTGTAATTCTTGTTCAATAAAATCAGCTGAATCAATGTGTACAACGCGAAGATGCCCCGTATTAATCCACCAATTAAACACTTGACCATGCCGTAGGTGATGAAATTTCGGTGGATAAGGTGGCGGTGTAGTCATATCCCCTGGTAATGGCACCCGACCAAACAATGCTTTGCCATGAATCGATGGCAGCCCAACAACTTGCCATTGCCCACATTCAATAATTTCTCGACCTTTGGTTTCCAGCATTTGTGCTTCAGACAAACCTGCCGATCTCCCATACATCAAAGTAGCCTTCGAACCAATTAGGCGTGCACCTGTTTGTTTACATACCTCTGGTGCATCCAAGATATGATCGTAATGCGCATGTCCAATTAACACATCATCGGCATTTGGAATATGTTTTTTGACTAAAGTTGGGTCACTGAGCAAAGGTTGCGTGAATGTTTGCCAAAAATTCGGACGACTAATAAAAGGATCCAAAACTATAGTTCGATGTTGATCTGAAAGAATAAATCCTGCTGTTCCCAAGTATTGAATCTTTAAATTTTGGAAACTACTTTTTGCTGGTGAACTCGCATTCCACTGGTGATCAGGTACTTTTAATAAATAGTTGCGCATCTGCATTCCTTGATTATTTTTATCATTCCAAGTATTGCGTTATTAAAGCAAAAGCCTAAACACAATGATATATTTTCTTAATCCACTCTTTTACAGTAGTGCTACTTTATGTATGAAGATAATATGCTTCTACAACATTGATGCAATGTAAGCTTAGACAAGAATATTCAAAAAATGCCCCGCCTTCTGATTGTTATATTTATACTGATTGCTGTATTTTGGCTAAATTATCAAAGTCGGGAACATCCACAACTCAAATTTAATGCGCTTTCAGATCGAGTGCTTCATCCTTTTGATACCCGCCTACGTTATCGTATCGGCGATGTTGACCCACGTTTTAAACTCAGCATCGAACAAGTAAGACAAATTAGCGAACAAGCAGCGACGATTTGGAACGATGGAACAGGTCAGCAATATATTGTTTATGATCCAAATGCTCAGCTTACAATTCACTTGATCTATGATGAGCGTCAATTTGAGAGTGAACAACAACGCGCTCATCTCAATCAACTCAAAATGAATCAACAAGAATGGATCAATAAAAAACAAGAATTAGATCAAATGGAACAGCAATTAGCCTTCAATAAACAAAGCCTAGATCGAAAAAAACAAGAATTAAATCAACAGATTGAAAACTATAACCATCAAGTATTGTTGGCTAAACAAAATGCTACTGATCATGATCGCCAATATTTCCAACAGCAACAATACGAATTACAACAGCTTGTACAAAAACTCAGGCTTGAGATTGATAACTTTAATCAGAACATTGTCGAACTGAATAGAAAAATTGACAGCTTAAATTCGTTAGATCAACAACTTGATAGTTCTGTAAAATTATATCGACAGCGCTTTCAGCCACGCCTTTTTCACAAAGGGCTATTTAACGGAAAACAGATTTTGATATATGAATTCCAATCTGAAAATGATCTACGGCTCACTCTTGCTCATGAATTTGGACACGCGCTGGGGCTCTCCCATCATAATGATCCACAAGCATTGATGCATCCATTAATGCAAGATCAAGACCTCAATGATTTCCGTTTAAAACCTGCTGATTTGGAGTTACTTCAAAGCGTGCAATAGAGAAAGTTATAGAAGGTGAAGTATATCTCATTAAAAAATTAAATTACAAAAAATAACAATTTGATTTTTAACTAAAAAGAAGCTTAAGTTATGCACTTTCGGTCAATTGATCAATTTTAAAGCATTGATTAATCTAATGTTATGAATAAAAAAACAACAATATAGACTCCATCTCTCTTTTATTGCGTTGTGCTATGAATCGCATTATTTTTTTTATTTTAAGGAAAAAAATCACACTTTTTCATATTAATTATTAATTAGATAGCGTTTTGACGACATCAAAATTTTGCTCAAAAATGAATTTTATTTGGGGGGATGTTGCTCATGCGTTATCAAGCTTTGTCCATTATTGTTGCGTGTTTGAGTCTAAATATTAGCAGTTTAAGCCATGCTCAAAATAACCCGCACAATGCAACTTCGCATCAGCATCAAGTTGCTGACATGCCCCTACGCTATCGTATCGCTCCAATAGATCCTCGTTTTAATTTGAGTAGCAAACAAGTCCTTGAACTGACTCAGCAAGCTGCAAAAATTTGGGAAGAAGAAACGGGTAAAAAGCATTTCATTTATGATCCAAGTGCTGAATTTACAATCAATCTAGTTTACGATGACCGTCAACAACACACCTCAAATCGCCTACAAGGTCTCAATCAACTTAAGCAACAACAGCAGCAATGGGAAATCGACTCTCTACAAATACAACAAGTAAAAGATGAGATACAACGTGCAACCGCCTCAATTGCAAGCAAACAAAGCCAACTCACTGCACAATTCCAACAATACAATGCAGATGTACAACGCTTCAATCAAATGCGATCTTCCTCTAAAGAATGGGCAGATCAACTAGCACAACGTCAAAAACAACTACAGCAACAATCTGCTGAATTGAAACAAGCAATCCAACAACACAGTCAAAAAACGCAACAACTAAATCAACAAATCAAAGGGTTAAACCAAAACAATCAACAATTAGCAATTTCGGCAAATCAGTTTAACCAAACATTCCAACCACGCCTTTTCCACAAAGGTCAATTTAATGGAAAACAAATCTCTGTGTATGAGTTCTCTTCCAAAGATGACTTACGTATGACTCTTGCGCATGAGTTCGGTCATGCCTTAGGTTTAGATCACACTGATGATCCAACGTCATTAATGTATCCTGTCATTCAAAAACAAAATATGGAACGATTTGCACTAGCACATGCAGATCAACAAGAGTTGGTTCGTGCCGTCAATTAATCATATTAAGAACTTGATTTGCACCGATCAATTTAACCATTCGGTATATTTATTAGACAAACAAACTTTTTTATTAGATGAATAGAAAAGTAAATATTGAGGTTAATTTCACATAATATTCAAAGTTTATTATTAAATCTAACATGCTGTAATTATTTTTATTATTCAAATTTCGTACATAAAAAACACAAAAAATGGCAATTTTAAAGCTAATTCCCTATTTTATTTAGAACTCCATTATTAAGAAAAAATAGTAAAAATGGTTTTTTAAGAAAATTGACTGATCATTTTAACTGAATAAAATACGTCCTTTTTCCAGTTTATCTCCTGTATATGCATCCGTTGTCTTGGCTGTTGTTTATCATTATTTCAGCATTTACCTCAATCCATACTCATGCTCACCCTGTGTCTCAACATCTGGATGAGGCGGAAGATGATGATTCGCCTCTACACTATCGTATTGCAGACCTTGATCCTCGCTTAAACATTAGTAAGCAAAAAATGGTTGAAATTAGTCAAGAAGCCGCCGCAATTTGGGAACAAGGTACGGGAAAACGCTATTTTGTTTATGATCCCAAAGCAACATTTACTGTAAATTTGGTCTTTGATCAGCGTCAAGTTCGTAGTATGAAACGAACTGAAAATCTCAAAAATCTAGAACAAGAAAAGCAGTTTTGGTTAGATGAGAATCAAAAACTACTAAAACTGAAGCAAGACTCTCAACAATTGCATACCCAATTAGAATTACAAAAAATTAAATATCAGGCCCAACTCAATGCTTACGCAAGCGCTCAGAAAAAATATCTCAATAAATCAAATACAAAAAATTTAAACTTACTCCAAGAGCGCACAAAACTACTCAAACAGCAGAGAGATGTCTTACAAATCCTGATCAATGATCATGATCGTAACCATCAACAAATTCAGGTTAAAACAGATGAATTAAAACAACTTCACGAACAGCTAACTCAGTCCGTTGATCGCTTTAATCAAAACTTTGCACCTCAACTCATTCATAAAGGGCAATTTAAAGGAAAACAGATCTTTATTTATGAGTTTTCTTCGATTGATGATTTACGCTTAACCCTAGCCCACGAATTTGGACATGCTTTGGGATTGAAACATACACATAATCCTAAATCATTGATGTATCCACGAATTAAGGAGCAAGATCCCAAAAACTTCCAACTAACAGCAACTGATCTCGCACTGTTAAATCATACAAATTAATGATGATCCCTCTATAAAATCACATGAAATCTACATTTCTATTCAGGTAACAAGAATAGGTCGATTCTTTGGATTTATTCGTGTTATTGTGTTGATAAAACATCATCTTAGTCTTAACGGAGATCAACATGAGTTATTATCATATCCTCATTGAAGTGAACGACCACATCAGTACGATTGAACAAACTCGTGATATTGAGATCTTGAATATTCAAGATATTAGCCCTTATCTCCACTCGATTTTGATTCCATATTTCAATGAGCAAATCGTTGAACTTGAAGATGAAAATGTGACTTATGATGAGATTCTTCATTTAGAAGTAAAACAAACGCTATTACCTATCGAACATCTGATCGAAGAAGAACAAAAACAATTACCAAGCGATACAGATGTCACTATTACTGCTTATGAAATCTTTAATGATCGAGATTTGAGCCAAGATGTGACTGCGGTTATTTTTGATATCTTAGAAGCGGTCAAATTAGACGTTGAACCATAAGAAAAAGGTCTACTTAAAGTAGACCTTTTTCTTTTTAAATTATTGATAAATGATTTATTGCATCATTTGTTTTGCTTGTTCTTGACGGAAAGCTCGTAATATTTGCTGCCCTGCGCGTCCAGTTGGATTTAAGCCAAGTCGTGTTTGTTCTTGTTGAATAGCTTGACGACTCTTATCACCTATTAGCCCATCTACTACACCAATATCATAGCCACGCTGTAGTAAAAATTGTTGAATTTCGCGGCGTTCCGCGCGTGAAGTACCAGGATCATCCGTCGGCCATGAAGTTAAAAATGGCGTACCTCCACGTAATCGGTCAGATAAATGAGCAATCGCTAATCCATAACTTTCAGCAGCGTTATAACTATAAATCGCATCAAAATTTTTGAAGACCAAAAATACTGGCCCATTTGAACCTGCTGGTGCCATTAAACCCGCCAATGTACTGCCAGAGAGATTTCCTTGAATTAAAGCGGTACCGTCGGCACGTGTAAGACCTTGTGCAATCCAGTGATTAAGTGATTTTTTATTACGGCGACTTTCACCTGAAATCGAGATTCCATCAGGAATTTTGACTTCAAATCCCCATGGCATTCCTGTTTGCCAACCTGCTCTTTTCAAGAAATTTGCTGTAGAGGCTAACGCATCGGTCGTACTAGAAACCAAATCACGGCGACCATCTCCATCAAAATCTACAGCTAAGCTTTCATAGGTTGATGGCATAAATTGCGTATGTCCAAATGCTCCAGCCCATGAACCATAAAGTTGGTCCTGGGTTAAATCTCCACGCTGTAAAATACGCATTGTTGCAAAAAACTCACCACGGAAATAACCTTGGCGACGTCCTTCACAGCTCAAAGTGCCTAAAGCCTGTAATAAAGGATATTTACCTGAAATGTCACCATAGTTACTCTCAACTCCCCAAACAGCAACGACTGTCTCTGCTGGAACACCATAGGCTTGTTCTACTCGGCGTAGTACGTCTTGATGCTGTGTAAGTTTCTGTTGACCTGCTTGCACACGCTCGTTATCAACCAAACCTGATAAATAATCCCAAATCGGCGTCGAAAATTCAGGTTGATAATTTAATTTATCAATCACTGAATAATCTGGCATTAGATTTTGCGTATAACGATCATAGGTCGAAGCAGAAACACCAGATGCGATGGCTTGAGAACGTAAATTTGCCAAACATCCCTGAAAATTTGAACTTGGAGAATAAACGTTGCTAGTTGGCGTTACAGTGGTAGCTGAAATGGTAGCACCATTAATCACCAGTTCCGCATGAGCTTGATTGAATAAAGTGAATAAGGCAGTGCCTAGAAAAAAACGCAAAAAATGTTTCATGTCTTAACCAGAATTTTTGAATTTAAATTTCGTATTCAAGATAGCATGCAGCAACAGCATGTATCGTTTGGAATCGTAACTTTGAATTCATTTCTTGTCTTTCAAATTTAAATAAATATTTTAAATTCATAAAAACTTGCGATTTTTAAATTTAAAACTTTGACCTATCGTTTTTAAATTCAAATCAACACATCTTTTTTTGAATTCAAAACACAATCCAAGTGATACAGCTTGTTTTAAATTCAAAAAAATCACTCAATTTAAATTTATTTCCTTAGCAATCACCCTAAAACTATCAAGAAGATGAATTAAGCCAATTTTCTCTTTAAAATCAGCATATAGTCATTGATACACACCACTAAAATTTAAATTCAAAACAACTTAAATCATCAAGTTTAAATTTAAATCTCACCCTATACTTTTGAATTTAAAAGCAACCTAACAACCAAAACTCAGTTTTAAATTCAAATTAAGGACACCTTGTTTAAATTCAAAACACCAGCAAGAGTTATCCACAACCAAATTCATTATACATTTTTAAATTCAAAAACATTAAGCCAATAAAAAAGCGATCCAAGGATCGCTTTTCGTTGCATTGTGGATAACTTAGATATTCATATCAGTCGTCAAAGCTAAAGGCACAGGTAAAATTTGAGCCAATTGACGGCATAAATCTGTTAATTCATCAGAATTATTCGGCATCAAAGTAATATGTCCTAACTTACGACCAGCACGCTCAGACTTATTATAAAGATGTAAATGAGCACCTTTCAGCGCTAAAACGTCCTCAGATTTAGGATGTTGCCCGATGATATTTACCATCACAGTTGGACGAACAACATCCGTTGCACCAAGTGGTAAGCCTGCAACTGCACGAATATGATTCTCAAATTGCGAACAAATCGCACCTTCAATCGACCAATGTCCTGAGTTGTGTACACGACATGCCATTTCATTGGCATAAAGCCCTTGCTCAGTTACGAATAACTCAAGCGTAAGCACACCCACATAATTCAAATGGTTCAATAAACGGGTAATGTAATCTTGTGCAACAGGCTGTAGATCTGTGCTGTTTGGCGCAGGAACAATCGAGTGTGACAAGATACCATTGTGATGATGATTTTCTGCCAATGCCCACGTTTTGACATCGCCATCTTGTCCACGTACTGCAATAATCGATACTTCTCGACTGAATTTCACAAAACTTTCAGCGATTAGACTTTTTGCAGGCCCAAGTTCAGCCCAAGCTGTATCAATTTGATCTTCTGAACGCAATACGAACTGACCTTTACCATCGTAGCCACCTGTTACGGTTTTTAATACGATCGGTAAGCCTAATTCATCAACAGCTTGCTTTAAACTTTGCAAGCTATCCACTGCGCGATAGGGCGCAACAGGAATAGCTAACTCATCAAACAAGCCTTTTTCAGCTAAACGGTTCTGAGCAGTCGCCAAAGCAAGACGAGGAGGGTGTAATGTTTTTGTCTGAGTCAGAACATCCACATCAGCTACAGGCGTATTTTCAAACTCAAGACTGAATACTTCAGCACTTGCGATGAAAGCTTGAAGCGCTTGTGGATCTTTACTTGAAAATACAGGACCTAGAATAGCCGCAGGGCAATCTGTTTCTGCTTCGAAAAAGCTACATTGAATATTGAGTGGTAAAGCGGCTTGCGCCATCATGCGTCCAAGCTGTCCGCCACCAAAAATACCGATGGTTTTATTCATGATCAACCTCGTTATACTTGACCAGGAATGTTATTACTCGATACTTTTTCAGTTTGTGCAGTACGGAAATCTGCAACATTTTTTGCGATCTCTGGGCGTGTTAAACCTAGAATTTGAGCTGCCATAATTGCTGCATTGGTTGCACCAGCTTGGCCAATTGCCAATGTGCCTACCGCGATACCTGCAGGCATCTGCACAATCGATAACAACGAATCAACACCATTTAAAATCGAAGATTTCACTGGCACGCCAAGCACTGGCAAATCAGTTTTTGCTGCGCACATTCCTGGTAAATGTGCAGCCCCACCAGCACCCGCGATAATCACTTGGATACCACGATCACGTGCTGTTTCAGCATATTCAAATAAACGATCTGGTGTGCGGTGCGCAGAAACCACTTCAGCTTCAAAAGGCACACCCAACTGTTTGAGCATGTTTGCGGTATGTTCAAGTGTTGCCCAATCCGATTGAGAACCCATGATAATCCCGACTAAAGGTTGGTTATCTGTTGCGACCGCATTCATTGGCTTTTCCAAAACAAGATAAAAAGAGGAGAGTGTCTCGACTTGCGCCAAGCACAAAGGAATAAATTGGGGGATATTATAGCGTTTTTTTCAGGCATCCCCAACTACAGAAACGATTAAGCATCGCATAGAAAAACTAGCTCTGATTACGAAAAACAAAGTAGACGCACCCAAGCAAACACAACATTGCCCAGACATAATCTAATTTAAATGGCTGTTTAAATAAAAAAATCATGAACGGAACAAAGACCAATAGTGTCACGACTTCTTGGGTAATTTTCATTTCTCCCAAGCTCCAGCCATATTGATTTAATAATTTCGTTGCGGGGATCATAAAACTGTATTCGAGTAGAGCGATACACCAGCTAAATAGAATCGCTTGCCAAAGCGGAGCATCGTGTAAGATTTTGAGATGTCCATACCATGCCAAGGTCATAAAACAGTTTGAAATAATCAATAAACACAGGGCTAAAAGCGTCGGGCTCAATTGTATTTACTCTAAAAATTTTGTAATAATTTTATAGTAAAATCCGTTTTTGAATAAGATTTGAGAAACATAAGGATTATGAAAAAGTTATTTCTACTGACTATTTTACTGTTTTCGATGAGCACAAACCACGCGATAGAATTAGATTTAGATAACCAAAATGAAGCCCTATCTGATTTAGCCAACATGTTCTATAGTGAAAAAAATGACCCTGTATATCGTTTTGAAGCCTTAGATCCTCAAAAACTAGATTATTCTGTAGAAAGTTTGAAATTTATAGATAAATATTTGTTAGATTTAAAGAAAAATAATTTAGATCAAATTTCTGATGATCTAAGATTTAAAACTGTTCTACGTACAGGTGCATATGTAGGAGAAACAATCAGAAAAAATGATAAAAATACAAATTGGCATTGGGTTGATTATGAAACAGCTAAGGAATTAAATCCTGAACTTTTTAATAATTTGGATCACTCAATTGAACTTGCTGCAGTACTAACAGATGGTGAACATTTCATCTTTCCACTGAATAAAGTTGTTAAATTTCTAAAAAATGGTGAAGAAGATAGTTTATATTTTTTTGCGACTACAGCGATGAAATTTTGACACTTCTCGCTTAAATTTTAAGTGAAGAACAACAACGAATTTTGACTATCTTTTCACTGCAAGCCTTGCTATCGTTGCGATTGAATTTTATTGATAACGACAATCATACACACGTGTTCCGTGCTGTATGCAAAGCAGTGGAGTAGGCGAGTTATGCATCTGCATATTTTGGGTATTTGTGGCACATTTATGGGGTCTTTGGCTCTATTAGCACGAGATTTAGGACATAAAGTCACAGGTTCAGATGCCAATGTTTATCCACCGATGTCGACTCAACTCGAAAATGCAGGCATCGAACTGATGCAAGGTTATGATCGTAGCCATTTGCAACCACATCCCGATCTCGTGATCGTCGGCAATGCCATGAAACGTGGTATTGATGCCATCGAGTATATGCTCAATGAAGGTTTACCTTATATTTCTGGCCCACAATTCTTAGCTGATCATGTGCTACAAGGTAAACATGTCTTAGGTGTCGCGGGTACACATGGAAAAACGACGACGACTACAATGTTGGCGTGGGTACTCGATCAAGCAGGTTTAAATCCAGGTTTCTTAATTGGTGGCGTACCGCTTGGTTTTAGCGAAAGCGCACGTTTAGGTGGTGGCAAATATTTCTGTGTGGAAGCTGATGAATATGATTCTGCTTTCTTCGATAAGCGTTCTAAGTTCGTCCATTATCATCCAAAAACTGCGATTTTAAACAATCTTGAATTTGATCATGCTGACATTTTTGATGATCTTGCTGCGATTCAAAAACAGTTTCATCATTTAGTACGCACCATTCCAAGCGAAGGTCGTATTATTGCTCCAATTACTGAAACCAATATTGATGAAGTATTAGCACAAGGCTGTTGGACGCCTGTGGTTCGCACCAGTCTTGAACCTAATGACCAAGCTGCTTTATCAGCGGAGCTGATCAGTGCCGATGGTAGCCATTTTAAAGTCCTTGAAAATGGCAAGGCAATCGGGGAAGTAAAATGGAATATGACAGGACAGCATAGTGTAGCCAATGCTTTGGCAACGATTGCTGCTGCTCAGCATGTCGGTGTCAGCCTTGAACAAGCCTGTGAAGCATTATCTAACTTTGGTGGTGTAAAGCGCCGTATGGAGCTGTTAGGTACTGTGCGTGGCATCGAAGTCTATGATGACTTTGCCCATCACCCAACTGCGATTGAAACTACACTCGACGGCGCACGTAAACGTCTTGGTGAACGTAAACTTTGGGCAATCATTGAACCACGTTCTAACACTATGCGTATGGGCAGTCATAAAGATGGTTTGGCGCACTCTGCACGTTTAGCGGATGAGGTAATTTGGTATCAACCAGAAGGTTTAGACTGGGATTTACAACCTGTAATCTCAGCATCTTCAAACAAGGCTGAAGTCAGCCGCTCTTTGGATGACATCATTGCCCGTGTAGTGAATGAAGCAGGCGAGGGCGATGCTGTTGTGATCATGTCCAATGGTGGTTTTGGTGGTTTACACCAAAAATTGATTACGGCTTTGTCGTAATTTAGCCCCTAGTTTATTTTCATTATCTAATATTGAAACGGTATTCACTATCGTGACAGGCGGCATGGATGCCGCCCGTTGGACTGTGGTATAGGGATATACCATCAGTCCAACAAAGGATTTTTGTTAACTTGCGGAGTAAACTCCTCACCCATGAAAAGTAAGGAAACGCCTATATCCAAACAGGTCAATGATTCAGCCTATATGAGGCTGTCAAACTTTCCAAATAGAGATATCTCCGATCTATTTTGAATAGTAATTAACTCAGTTTATTCACCAATTTTAACGGCAAAATCTTCATTGCTATGCCCATTGGCAACCATGGCCACTGCGGTACATAAGCCTTTACTGATTCCTTCTCGATGGCTTTAACCAACGCCTTGCAACCTGTCTTTTCATCCACTTCAAACGGTAGTTTTTTCGCACCCTCATTCATTTCAGTACGAATATAGCCAGGGAAAATGGTTGAAACTTTAATTGGCGTATCCAACAACTCTGCACGAATGCCTTCCGCTAAATGTGCCACTGCTGCTTTGCTCGCAGCATAGGTCGACAAATGCTTCGGTAAACCGCGCATTGCACTCATTGAGGAGATCACCACCAAATGACCCTTATTTTGCGCTCTGAAGATTTCAACTGCTGCTTCGCACTGTGCCAATGCTGAAATAAAGTTGGTTTCCGCTGTGGCACGATTTACTTCAAAATGCCCTTTACCAATACGACGACCATCACCTACACCTGCATTGACAATAATCCGGTCAATTGTCCCAAATTCCTGCTGAAAAGCTTTAAAAACCGTAAAAACATCATCGTAATGAGTCACATCAAGACTTTTGATTTTGACCTGAATTGCAAACTGGCTTTGCAATTCTTGTTGTAAGGATTCCAAACGATCTAAACGGCGTGCGCACAATGCCAAATTGTAGCCTTTGGCTGCAAATTCACGTGCCATACCAGCGCCTAAACCTGAACTTGCACCTGTAATTAAAATCGTCTTTGTCATTTCCTTCACCTATTCTTATTTATATCCATGTTAAGAGTTCAGCATCACGCGCTTTCAAATAGTGATGCTCATTGAAACTGAGTAATTGCAAACGACCATCTGTCCAACGCAATGTGGTGATACTGGCATTGGCAATCGACCAATTGAGCGCAAAAATCTGTTTAGCATTCAGACCTAGAACCTTCCCAACCGCCACAGAAATCACACCACCTGAACTAAACACTACAGCCTGACGTGGTTGTGTGGCATCAATGTGCTGACATAAACCATGTAAAGCACCTTCTACACGTGTTTGAAAGCCTAACCATGTCTCATGATATTCATGGTCATATTGCTCTCCAATCCAGCGTTCAATCGCGCCATCAAAGATTTTGGCAAGATAAGCACGTGGATTGGCAATTAACTCAACATCCTGCTTCAATAACTCAGGTTGATTAAAACGTTCATCATATTTGGCAAATACTTGTTGATGATCAAATTCATTCCAAACCGACTCTGTATGAATTGGTGCATCATTAAAACCTTGAGCCAAGGCTAATTGTGCTGTTTGTTGATGCCGCTGCATTGATCCTGCAAGCACTAAAGGACGTTCTTTCAAGGTATGTTTAAAAAAATCACCCACCACCTGCGCCTGTTGTTCACCTTTGGCTGAAAGCTGATCATAACTCGCAGCACCAAATGATGCCTGCCCATGTCGTACCAAATAGATAGTGGTCATCGTTTTAAAATATCCTGTAATTTCGCCCCATATTCAGGAATTAACTGCTGTGCTTCAGCATTGTTTTGTGCAATTAATTTTAGTGCCCGAATATGTAAGGCATGAATCATGATCCAGAAATCCTTAAAGGCTGGATTATCGGTTTGCTGATGGTAATAACGATAATAAATCTGTTGAGCAATCACCGCCAAACGGAACAAACCAAATACTTCATAAAATGCCCAATTGGCAGGTTGCAAACCAGTTTTTTCCAAGTAGTAGTCCACCACCTGTTGACGTGTCAGCATGCCTAGTAGATTGGTCGGTTGACGACGACTAGACTTCATCAATGCATCGTCATCTTCTTGAATCCAGTAGGCGAGAGCACTGCCTAAATCCATCAGCGGATCGCCAATAGTCGCCATTTCCCAGTCCAACACTCCGATCACTGTAGTAGGTTGTTGAGTATCTAAAATGACATTATCAAAACGCCAATCATTATGAATGACACAAGTTTTAGAATCCGCTGGAATATGTTGCTGTAGCCATTTCCGCACAAAGCTAAAATCAGGTACATTTGGCGTAAGCGCTTTACTATAACGTGCATCCCAACCTTCAACTTGACGGCGGCAATAGCCTTCGCCTTTGCCCAGTTTTTCCAGTTCTGTACCTTGATATGGCACTTGATGCAATTCAATTAATTTATCCAAAACATTCAGACACAACTGTTGAACTTGTGACTGATTCAATTCTAATTCTTTGGGTAAATTAGCTCGCGGAATGATGCCTTCAATCCGTTTCATGACATAGAAATCACAACCTATTACGTTCTCGTCCTGACACAATTCAACCATTTCAGGCAAGACAGGGTAGAACGGCTCAAGATGCTTCTGCACATTGTATTCACGTGCCATATCATGCGCTGATTTGGCTTTAGTGCCTTTCGGTGGACGTCGTAGGATTAAATCTTGATTGTCGTATTGCAAACGATAGGTCCAATTCGAAGCACCTCCTGAGTATTGAGTGACTTGTGCTTGACCTTGCAGTTGAACACCTTGATCTTTTAACCACTTTTCAACAGCGGAAATATCCAATTCTTCACCGTGACGAACCTGACCGCCGATATCAATCATTGTCATTTTGTTTTTATCCTTATTAACGGCCATAGCCACGTTTTTTCAATTCTAATTTAGCAATCATGCCCTTATGCACTTCATCAGGTCCATCAGCTAAACGTAAACTACGTGCTTGATTGAAAAATGCTGTCAGCGGAGTATCGCGTGATACACCTTCACCACCGTGAATTTGGATCGCCATATCAACGACGTTTTGCAATACAGTCGGTGCAACGACTTTGATTGCAGAAATTTCGGTGAGTGCTGCCATATTGCCTAAGGTATCCATCTTATAAGCTGCATACAGCGTTAATAAGCGAGCTTGATCGATCTGCACACGGGCTTCCGCGACACGTTCTAAATTGCCGCCAAGTTTAAGAATTTCTTTACCAAATGCCTTGCGTGACATGCCACGATCAATCATGAGTTCTAACGCTTTTTCCGCTGCACCGATACAACGCATACAGTGATGAATACGACCAGGCCCTAAGCGCCCTTGAGCAATTTCAAATCCTTGACCCGCACCACCAATAAAGTTGCTCACAGGTACACGCACATTGTCAAAACTGACCTGTCCATGTCCATGCGGTGCATCGTAATCACCAAACACAGGCAACATCCTTTCAATCGTTACGCCTTGCGTGTCGATCGGCACCAATACCATTGAGTGTTGATGATGACGATCTTTGTTAGGGTCTGGCGTATAAGCCATAAAAATAATAATTTTTGCATTCGGATCACCCAAGCCAGATGACCACCATTTACGCCCATTCAGAACAATTTCATCACCGTCAATCACTGCCGTGGCTTGCATATTAGTCGCATCGCTCGACGCGACCGCAGGTTCAGTCATGCAGAATACAGAGCGAATATCACCATTTAGTAGAGGTTGCAGCCATTGTTGTTTTTGTTCCCGACATCCATAACGCCATAGCAGCTCCATATTGCCACTATCAGGTGCATTACAGTTGAATACTGTCGGAGCCAGTAAACTTCGTCCCGTCAATTCAGCAATATGTGCATATTCCTGTACCGATAAACCTGCACCCAGTTCAGCATCAGGCAAGAACATATTCCATAAGCCTGCTGCTTTGGCTTTGGTTTTGAGTTGTTCGAGTTGAGTTGGCCACTGCCATTTGGTCCAGTCACCATCGACATTGAGTTGATGTACTTCATCCCAAAATGCTTTTTCAATCGGTTCTATTTCTTGTTGAATAAAAGCTTGTGTTCGCGCGATAAAATCCTGTGCTCGTTCAGATAATGCAAACATCATCATTTCCCTCAAGGTAAATATGTGGCGAAACTGAATTCGCTGCTTTACATCACCTTAAGCGAAAACTTATTATGAATGAAATGATTTTATTTTATTCAACACTATGAATCATATTCATAATATAAACCCATTAGAAGTGGGTAACTTCCATCGTATTGATATCAATCTGTATCCACTTTTTATTGCGATTTTTGAGCAAAAAAGTATTTCTAAGGCCGCTCAACTTCTTTGTATTAGTCAATCTGCGGTCAGTCATGCTCTACAACGTTTGCGTCTGCAACTTAAAGATGAATTATTTGTGCGCAGTGGACAAAAAATGCTTCCCACACCTTTTGCCGAACAAATTTATCAACCGATTCAAACGGCGTTATCAACGATTCAAAATATTGCGATTCCACAACACGACTTTGATCCTAGCATGCTACAAAGCTTGAAAATCGCAATTCATGATGAAATTGAACCGATTATTTTTCCTCAATTAGTGCATCATTTTAGTCAACTCAATCTCGATATTCAGTTTTTGAGTTCCAAACTTGATCGAAAGAATATGCTGGCTGATCTTTCAGCACAACAAATTGATTTTGTGATTGATCTAGTACAACCCTATCAAGAAAATTTACAGTTTGAAAACTTGATTGAAGATCATTTTGTGGCGTGTACACTTCAAACAGAGATGGATTTATCTCTCTATTTATCCTCACCACATATCGGAGTGTCCTCTCGGCGAACAGGATTATTACTTGAAGATATTTATCTCAATCGACAGCAACTTTCTCGACAAATTTTTATGCGCTGTCAGCACTATTCCACTGCCTTACAAGTCTTGGCTCAGTATCCTAATGCGATTCTCACCATTCCTCATAGTATTTTAAAACATCTGCATTATGCGCAAGATTTAAAAATACATCAGTTACCCATCGAGCTGCCTAAAATTAAAATGGGGATGTATTGGCACGAACACGTCAGACAGAATCCTCGCCATCAGTTTCTTCGAAATGAAATTTTGAAAATTTTTTGAGCCTACCAAGTTAGCGTATTAAAACGCCAAACTTGGTGGTAGTTCAAATGGAAAGGAGGCTTAATGTGTTGCGATGCTTTGCTCATCATCACAATTCATCAAAAAAGCTTTAGACAACATAAGACGGAGGATGTAGACAATCGCCATCGCAAACACAATGTGTCCAATCTGATTAAAGATAAATGGCAGACACAATAGAATAAAAACCGTGATTGGATAAATCCAACGTCTCCATCCCTTTAAATAAAACGCTTCATAAAATAGCCATACGCAGGTGCTATAAACAACCAAACTTGCGGCAATAATCAAACCCATCATTTGAGCTGAAATTTCGGCATGTTTCGTTGAAACATCGACCGCAGCGGCTAATGCAGCCCCTAACACAGCAATACTAATAAAAATGAGAAAGTGCCCATAACCCCATAAAAATGGTTGTACACCACGGCGTTGATGGTGGTGATGACTGCGATCAAAATAAACCCACCACATCGCAAACATCATCAATAGCCCACCCACAATCAGAAAAATCTCCTCAAGGTTCAATACCTGATTCGAAAATGCATCTTGAGTGGCAGCAAAACATCCAATAATCGACTCACCTAATACGATAATCGTCAACAAGCCATAACGCTCCACAATATGATGTGGGTGCCAAGGTGTGATCGCATGTTTTTCGGCATAGAATGGTACTGCTAGTTCACATATCACCAAGACTAGAAAGAGCAACGGACTAATATGAATCGAACTAAAATTAGTAATCAACCAACCTAATTGAACTAATACAATGCCGATGGCATATCGATAGGCGGTTACTTTTCGCAAAGGATCATGTTTAGCGACACGAATCCACTGAGTCACCAAAGCCAAACGCATAATCACATAACCGATAATGATCATGTCAAAATTATGCTGCTGAAATACCGCAGGAATACCTGCCGCCATCACTAAAGAACCAGCCATTTGTACAAAGGTCAAACAACGATACAGCGTATCGTCATTGTCATAGGCTGAAGCAAACCAAGAAAAGTTCATCCATGCCCACCAAAGTGCAAAAAACACCATAAAGTAGGTCGGTAAAGCATGCCACAAATGACCTTCGATCATAGCGTGATGCAGTTGTTGACCTGCAGTTGCAATTGCAACAACAAAAACCAAATCAAATAACAACTCCAAAGGGGTAGCGGCACGATGTGATTCTTGGGGATCTCGTGGGGCAAATGCCTTTAATGTTGTGTGGTGAAGTTTTTCAGCACTCATATGTTTTTTCTCTACGCTGTATTTTGTTCATCATTGCTAAGAAAATCCTTCAGAATGAAAGGGCAACAACGAGCATGATAAAATATTGTTGAAAATTTATTCATTCAAAAATTGCACAAACACACAAATTATGTAATCCTATGCACATATTTGGATGTTACCGTCCATACAGAATTAGTTTGACAAGGGGAGTAGCCTCCTCCAAGCCCAAGTGCATATCATGCCTTCGGTGTCAGAGTTTCGTCATTACACTTTGCAAAAAGTCGGACTCTGAGCATCACAGTACATTGTGATGTAGGCAAGACCTTGATCATGTTGAAACAGATGTTTTTTATTCATCTGGCAACTGGTCAAGGTTTTTTTATGCCCATTTGCCAGATAGGGAGTTGTGATGGACACTATCGGTAATATATGGCTATATGCCATCTTCTTTGGCATCGTCATCGTGATGCTACTGATCGATTTTTTGGGCTTTAAACAAAAGCAAAATCAGGATGTTCCAATTAAGCAAGCGGCTTATTGGAGTATTGCTTGGGTTTCAGTTGCGGTAATGTTTGGTGGTGGTTTGTGGTTCTATTTACAACAAACTGTTGGGGTAGGTATAGCCAACCAAAAAACCATGGAATACTTCGCAGGTTATTTGTTAGAAAAATCTTTAGCGATTGACAACGTTTTTGTTTGGTTAATGATTTTCTCTGCATTTGCGATTCCTTCTGCACTGCAACGTAAAATCCTACTCTACGGCGTATTAGGTGCCATCGTATTAAGAACCATCTTTATTTTTATTGGTGCATGGTTCGTTCAAGAGTTTTCATGGGTTCTTTACATCTTCGGTGCATTCTTGGTCTATACAGGTTTCAAATTTCTAAAAGGACAAGACGAAGAAACCAATATCGAAGATATCAAAACTTTAAAATGGTTACGCAAACATATGCGTATCACGCCACAACTTGAAGGTGAAAAATTCTTTGTTCGCCGTGATGGTTTGTTGTGGGCGACACCATTATTTTTAGTTCTGATTTTGGTTGAAGGTTCCGACGTTATCTTTGCGGTCGACTCAATTCCAGCGATTTTTGCGGTAACAAGTGATCCATTTATCGTATTGACTGCAAACCTAATGGCGATTTTAGGCTTACGCGCGATGTTCTTCTTGTTGGCTGGTGCGGCAACTAAATTGCATTACTTACCATACGGTTTAGGGATTATCTTACTGTTTATTGGTGCAAAAATGCTGATGCTCGACGTGTTCCACATGCCGATTTGGATTTCATTAGGCTTCATCGTCCTCGTCTTAAGCATTACAGCTTACCTTTCTCTGCGTCATAACAAAAAACAGCTACAATCCTAAGCGAATCACTCAAGACATCTGAGCTTCAGATGTCTTGAGATTTAAAAACCTAAAATTAGACTGTACATTAAAAAAACAGATCAATATGATATGTCGGCTTTACGCTTTTATCTTTCTGATTAGAAACATAATAAACAAAGTTGCTTCGCTATGAAGGCGCTTACAACTAAATTAAATGAGTGGCAGATTATGCGTTCTAAAAAAATCAATCTCGTTGTCGTCCCGCTATTATTAACTGCATGTAGCCATAATGATGGTCCATTGGTTCAAGATGTTTACAACAACCAATATGACTGCGCAGCTGACTGGAATACTGACACTTGTGAAGAAGAGAATAACAACGCGAGTAGTGGTTATTATGCAGGTAGTTATGGATCAAACCGTTATCTAGGACCACAATACTACCAAAATAATCGTGAGGTCTCGTTTAGAGGTCATACTTTACGACCTAGAAGCAATCTTAGTGTGGGACAACCCACTGTTTCAACTACGCTGAAAAGTTCTTCATTATCTTCTCCAATCCGTGGCGGATTTGGACGTGGTGGCATGTCTTTCGGTGGTTAAATTAGAACAACAATATGAAAAGAAAATTATTTTCCCCACGTACCGATTGGCAGCTTGAACACCAAAAGATTGGGTTCGATTATTTTAATCTACCTTCATTGGACGGTTCTATTTATTGGTCGGAAGGTGTCGCCTACGAGTTCACGCTAAAACAAATCGAACAGTTGGAAGATGCAGCAAACGAACTTCATCAAATGTGTTTAGCTGTAGTAGGGGATTTAATTCAACGTGGTGATTATCCCAATTATTTCCAGATTCCACAGGCTGCTATTCCACATATTGAGCATTCATGGCAACGGAATAGTCCGATGCTCTATGGACGTTTTGATTTCGCCTATGATGGATTGCAGATCAAAATGCTGGAATACAATGCTGATACACCCACGGGTTTATTGGAAGCCTCTGTAGCGCAATGGCTATGGATCGAACAAGTCTCAGGCATTCCAAATCGAGATCAATTCAACAGCATTCACGAAGACCTAATTAAGCGTTGGAAAACTATTTTACCTCGCGGGAGCCATCTCCACTTTGCAGCTTGTCAGGAAGCAGGGCGAGAAGATTGGGGCAATTTAGAATACTTAATGGATACTGCCTTTCAAGCTCATTTACAGGTCTCTGAACTGTCGATGGAAAATATTGGTTGGAATGGTCAGAGTTTTGTAGATCTAAACAATCGACCGATTCAAAATCTATTTAAGTTATATCCGTGGGAATGGATGTGGGAAGAATCATTTGCCCAGTATCTTCAGCCAGAAACGAACTGGATCGAACCGTGTTGGAAAATGTTGCTCTCCAATAAAGCGATTTTAGTTGAGCTATGGAAGCGGTATCCAAATCATCCATTGTTGGTTGAAACCTATGCCTATGACCCTGAACAACACTTCAGTGGAAAATGGGTAAAAAAACCAATCTTGGCGAGAGAAGGGGCAAATATCCGTGTCTTGCAAGATGGTCAGGATCAGGGCGCTGCTTCAGGTAGTTTTTATTTTGATGACTATGACAAATATGGTTATGTGATTCAGAAGTGGGTCGACACGCCGTTATTTTCTGGTCAGTTACCGACACTGGGGTTATGGATGGTCGGACATCAATGCGCAGGCATGTCGATTCGTGAAGACTGTTATGACATTATTGGCAATGATGCACATTTCGCAGCGCATTATTTTATAGAGTAAATCTAGATAACAATCATCTATCGGTCAGGATTTAATGAGATACATCCTGACCGTATCAAGTTTAAATCGTATGTGCTGCCACACGTTTTATATAAGACACTAAACGTGTAAAAAATAAAATTTGCAGAAAAATTGTAAAGGCTGACACACACCATTCATACCATATTACAAATGCAGTCTGAGCCAATCCAAAATTTTGATAGATCAGCAAGAGAACAACTCCAAAAACCACACCAGCAACCGTGGTTTGAATCAAAATAGGAAAGGAGAGGGCTGTGATCCGATTCAAAAAATTGATTCCCTCATCAGCACCATTGGCTTGATAAGTTCGTTGAATACCAATCAGCATAATCAATAAAGTTAAAATGGCTTCTAGGCTAATCACACGTACATCATAATAAGGTGAATACATCCCATAGTAATACACCACACTCACGACCAAAGCCGCAGCTAAATAATAATTTTTATAATGCTGTTTGCTCAAAGTATCTTCGGCAAGTTCATGTGCAAGTGCTTTGGTATTCCAAAAATACATGCTTATTTTTCCAAAAAGTATAATTATTGCTGACAATTTACTCATTTGAGCTTAAAAGTAAAGTGAATTGATTCAGATGATTAGTTCACTTCTATCCATTTTACTGCGTCAAAATATGAGAACAATCCAGTAAAATGATCAAAATCAGGTACAATCAACCGAAAAAAGTAAAATTGTAGGTTGTTATGACTTTGGCTACTCCCATCACGGTTGTTCGTGGTCGCTTCTTAGATATTCAAAACATAGTTTCACACGCGACAGAGATCGCAGAGCAGGTTCGTTATATTGAGGATGGTGTTCTGATCACTGAACAGGGCAAAATTCGCTGGTTTGGCCCTTGGGAAGCTGCTCAAGATCATCTTCCTAAAGATGTTGAGATTCAACATTACCCAGAACAATTGATCATTCCTGGAATGATTGATACGCACATTCACTTCCCACAGACTGAAATGGTGGGTGCATATGGCGAACAATTATTAAGTTGGTTAAATACTTATACATTTCCAACAGAAATCCAGTTTAAAGACAAAGCCTATGCACAAGAAATTGCCAAATTTTTTGTTAATGAACTACTCAAAAATGGTACGACCACAGCTTTAGTTTTTTGTACCGTACATCCAGAGTCTGTTGATGCCTTATTTGAAGCCGCAGAACAGCACCAAATGCGTTTAATCGCAGGCAAAGTAATGATGGATCGTCATGCACCTGAAGCGCTATGTGATAGCGCAGAAAGCGCTTATGTTGATTCTAAAGCGTTAATACAGAAGTGGCATGGTCAAGGTCGCGCACTTTATGCGATTACCCCACGTTTTGCACCAACCTCGACACCAGAACAACTTGAACGAGCAGGGCAACTTAAAGCAGAGTTCCCTGATGTGTATGTGCACACGCATTTAAGTGAAAACAAAGATGAAATTGCATGGGTGAAAGATTTATTTCCTCATCAAAATGGTTATCTTGATGTTTATCACCACTATGGTTTAACAGGTCAGCGCTCCGTTTTCGCACACTGTGTACATTTAGAGGATACTGAGTGGAAATGTATGCATGATACAAACTCAGCAATTGCTTTTTGCCCAACATCAAACTTGTTCTTAGGCAGTGGCTTATTTCCCTTAAAGAAAACATGGGATCAGCAAGTCAAAGTTGGACTCGGTACAGATATTGGTGCAGGTACTTCGTTTAGCCTATTGCAAACAGTCAATGAAGCCTACAAGGTACAACAACTACAAGGCGATAAATTATCCGCATATGAATCGTTGTACCATGCCACTTTAGGTGGTGCAAAAGCGCTAGATTTAGATGATAAGCTGGGTAACTTTAATGTAGGTAAAGAAGCGGATTTTGTAGTACTTGATCTTAAAGCAACGGCATTACAACAGTTGCGTCAATCACGTGCTAAATCCATCGAAGACAGTTTGTTTGCCCTATTTACCATGGGCGATGACCGCAATATTGAAGCGACCTATATTTATGGACAAAAAGCCTATCAGCAAAACCAAAGCATTTAACTCAAAAAGCTTAGGACTCCTCTTATTGGCGATCGGATGTGCTGTCTTACTTCGACGAGACAGTCATTCCTCTCAAAATGATACATTTTCATCAGCATCAAAAGATGCATGAAAATTCATTTTGTTTTAAAATTCTCGTATTAACTCAAGATTTCGAGGTGTTGCAGGTCAACACCTTTTTTATTTTCCCATTTTTAAAGTTTTAGGAATCTATCGATGACTGTTGCAATGCGCGTAATGATTTCCAGTGAAGAGATCCAAGCCAAAGTGAAACAACTTGGTGACAAAATCAACGCACACTATGCTCAAAGTGATAAAGAACTGGTATTGATTGGCTTATTGCGTGGTTCAGTCATTTTCATGGCAGATTTATGCCGTGCAATTGAAAAGCCACATGAACTCGACTTTATGACGGTTTCAAGTTATGGCGGTGGTACGGTTTCCACGCGTGATGTCAAAATATTAAAAGATCTCGATGGTGAGATTAACGGCAAAGATGTCCTCGTTGTCGAAGATATTATTGACTCTGGGAATACCTTGAGCAAAGTTGTTGAAATGCTCAAAACACGTAATCCAAATTCAATCGAACTATGTACTCTGGTGAGCAAGCCATCACGCCGTGAAATTGATTTAGAAGTGAAATTCTTAGGCTTTGAAGTCGAAGATCGTTTTATTGTCGGCTACGGCCTAGATTACGATCAGAAGTACCGTCATCTCCCATTCATTGGAGAAATTGGTCTTTAATTGGCATAGGTTCTTAGCATTTTTTGATAACGATGCTGTCATAACTAAAAGCAGATTAAATATTGATAAGGTACGCTTGCGTACCTTTTTTTTTGCTTGAGCTTTCATCAAACACTGTTCAATTTTGCACAAAAATACGACATAAGTAGGCAATTGACTACAGACATTTCAAGGTGAAATCTAGCAGGATAAGACAAAATACTAATGTTAAAACAAGGAGAAAATACAATGTGGTCTCTGATTGTAGCAATCGTCGTTGGTTTCTTTGCGGGTTTGATTGCTCGCGCTTTGCATCCAGGAAATGATAAAGCAGGCTTTATAGTGACGACTGCGCTTGGTATCTCAGGTTCTTTACTTGCGACTTATGGTGGCCGACTGTTGGGGCTTTATGGTGAAAATTCAGCAGCAGGATTTATTGCTTCTGTGATAGGGGCAGTGATTATTCTGTTTATTTATAATTTAATTATGAAAAAGACCTAATCAATCTGATAGCTCCCAAATCATTAACTTGAATTGGGAGCATCTGATGTTATAAACCTAGTTCTTTCCAAATCATTTGAATATCAGCGGCACTTCGTCCACCCACCATTTTTAAACCATTTGAAAAGATTAAGGTTGGCGTACCATTCACACCCAATTTACGTCCTAAGCTCAGGTTTCTCTCAATTGGGTTTTCACAGGTTTTTGCTTTCGGCTGAACATTTTTTTGCAACAAGTTTTTCCACGCTACACTTTGATTTTGCTCACACCAGACCTGCTTAGATACAGTGAGTGATTGTGCTTTTAATGGATAAATAAATGTATAGATAGTCACATCATTGAGTTTATCAAGTTCTGCTTCTAGCTGTTTGCAGTACGGGCAATTCGGATCTGAGAAAATAGCCAACTGACGTTTACCACTACCTTTTACCGTTTTAATTGCATCCTGAAGAGGAAGTTGTTTCCAATCAATAGAGTTTTGTTTGAGCACTAAATCCTTAGTCAGATTTTTCTGATCTTGCAGGCGAATCATAGATCCTATGAACATATGTTGTGCATTTTCATCCAAGTAAATAATTTGATTATCAAGATTGGCACTATACAAGCCTGACATTTCTGTTTTTTGGATATTTGTGATCTCCATATTTGGATACTGTTTGCTTAAATTGCTTTTCAATGTCTCAACATTCGCGATTGCTAGAGTAGACACTCCTCCCAACACAGCCAGCATTCCAATTTTTTTTAGCATAGTGCAACTCGAATAAAAGGTTTTCCGTATTGTACGCATATCATGTTTAAGGGGTAGCTGAGCTTACTGAGATACAACCAAACTTGAACTAAATACAGCAATGTTTCACGTGGAACATCATAGCGCTAAATTCGATTTGAAATGGATCACACTTTTACAAACACGCGAAGTAAAAAAGCGACAAAAATTATCACAGCACATTGATATAAAAACAAAAAATACATTAAAAGTAGAACGTTTGGTCGCTTTTTGAAATAATCTGATGATTCAAAAAACCGTGTTGTCCTTCATTTAAAAGAAACAAGGAGATGTTTTCTTTTGATGAACCATTTTCCAACAAACAACACTCATAAGTCTCGTTTTTACGTTAGGTTGACCCATGTATACCACTGAATTATTAGAAGAAGCCAAAACCTTTATGTTTCATATGCTCACTAAAGTAGTTGAGTATGGGGGATCTGATTTATTTATTACCGCAGATTTCCCACCGAGCATCAAGTTACAGGGTTTGATGCGCCCTTTAGGACAACAAGCGCTTACGGCAGAAAAAACCAAGTTGTTTGCTTATAGTTTAATGAATGACAAACAACGTCTAGACTTCGAAAATGATTGGGAATGTAACTTTGCCATTAATGTCCCGAATGTTTCACGGTTTCGGGTCAATGTATTTAAACAACAATTACAAATAGGCATGGTGATTCGAACCATTACGTCTGAAATTCCAACCTTTCAAAAACTAAAACTCCCAGAATCACTAAAAAATGTGATTATGGAAAAACGAGGTTTGGTACTGGTGGTTGGCGGAACAGGATCAGGAAAATCAACCTCTTTAGCAGCCATGATTGATCATCGAAATGAGAACTCTGCTGGACATATCATTACCGTTGAAGATCCTGTTGAATACGTCCATAAACACAAAAAATCCATGATCACGCACCGTGAGGTTGGAGTTGATTGTCATACATGGCATCACGCGTTGAAAAATACGCTACGCCAAGCACCAGATGTGATTTTAATTGGTGAAATACGTGATACTGAAACGATGGAACATGCGATTGCTTTTGCTGAAACAGGGCATCTATGTTTGGGAACACTGCACGCCAACAATGCCAATCAGGCACTGGATCGTATTATTAACTTTTTCCCAGAGGAACGTCGCAATCAACTGTTGATGGATCTCTCATCCAATATGAAAGCAATTATTTCTCAACGTCTAGTGCGAACTCAAGATGGACAAGGTCGTCGAGCTGCCATTGAAATCCTCCTCAATACGCCATTAATCGCAGACAATATTTTGAAAGGGCAATTCCATGTGCTCAAAGAGATCATGACCAAATCTCGTGAGTTAGGTATGCAGACCTTTGATCAGGCTTTGTTTGATCTGTATAACGAAGGTGCAATTAGTTACGATGAAGCATTGCGTAACGCCGACTCTGTCAATGAGTTACGCTTGCAAATTAAATTAAAAAGTTCACGCCAAGATGGGATGCCCGTTTCAACCACTTCACTGAACATGGTCAAAGAAGAGGAAGTTGAAGAGCAAGAAGAGGCTTAATAACTTTGACACAAGAATAAAGCCTAGTTACCTGTAAAGTACCTAGGCTTTTTTTATTTACCAATACAAAATGAACCGAAAATCTTACCCAACAAATCATCAGCACTAAAATCACCTGTGATCTCGCCCAAGGCATTTTGAGCAAGTCTTAATGATTCAGCAACCAATTCTCCTGCATTAAACACAACGAGTTGCTCACGCGCCTCTGCTAAATAGTGCTGAGTACGCTTCATTGCGTCTAAATGACGAGTTCTCGCAATAAAGGTATCTTCTTCTGGTTGGAAGCCAGCATGCGCTGTAATCGCATCTATCAATGCCTGAACACCCATATCTTGTTTTGCTGAAACACGAATATGACGGAAGCCCTGATAATCGCTTAATTCGGCTGCTTGTCCTGTCAAATCACATTTGTTTCCAATTAAAAGTAAACGTTTCGGCTCTAAATGTTCAGCAAAATATTCTTGAGCCAACAACAATGGATCATCATTTTGGTTCAAATCATAAACCAGTAACAATAGATCAGCTTGTTCAATTTCTTTGATTGCTCGGCGGATCCCTTCACGTTCAACAATATCTCCTGTTTCACGCAAACCTGCTGTATCCGTCAATGTGATCGGTAACCCATTTAAACTAATTTTTTCATGCAACACATCACGTGTCGTACCAGCAATATCGGTGACGATCGCACGCTCATGTCCTGCGAGTGCATTCAAGAGGCTCGATTTACCGGCATTTGGTTTGCCTGCAATCACAACTTGTAATCCTTCGCGTAACAACTGACCTTGACGCGCAGATTGTTGTACTGCCTTAACTGAATTTTGTACATCATCCAACAACGCTAGAATCTTTCCATCCGCAAGGAAATCAATTTCTTCTTCTGGAAAATCAATTGCAGCTTCGACATGCAAGCGTAAATGAATTAATTTTTCTAATACGGTGTTGATTTTGGTAGAAAAGGCACCTTGTAGTGAACGAACTGCTGAACGTGCAGCCGCTTGAGAGCTTGCATCAATTAAATCTGCAATCGCTTCAGCTTGTACTAAATCCATTTTGCCATTTTCAAAGGCACGCATTGAAAATTCACCTGCTTTGGCTGCTACAGCACCTAAGTCAAGTAATCGGGCAAGTAATGCATTTTGAATGACAGGACCACCATGTCCCTGTATTTCCACCACATCTTCACCTGTAAAGGAATGTGGATTTGGAAAACATAAGAGAATTCCTTCGTCCATGACCGTACCATCAGCATCATAGAACTGACGAAATCCAGCCATACGAGCTGCTGGTAAACCTTTCGCTGTAAGTTGTTCAGCGATCGCATACGCTTTTGGTCCTGACAAACGAATTACGCCAACACCGCCACGACCTAAGGGAGTAGCTATCGCCGCAATAGTGGTTTGATGTTGCATAGTGTTCATCTAAAAGATCCAAAAAACAGCCAAAGAAAAATCCGCTTAAGATTACCATCTTAAGCGGATTTATTCAGTAAAAGTTCGAGATTAAGACGCTGACTCTGACTTGTTCAGACGATCTTTCTCAACGCTTTTATTGATGAACGATTGCTGCAAAATAGTAATACTGTTGTTCACAATCCAGTAAAGCACTAGACCTGCTGGGAAGAACAACATAAATACCGTAAACATGATCGGCATGATACGGAATACTTTTGCTTGCATTGGATCAGTTGGTTGTGGGTTAAGCATCTGCTGAACATACATGGTGACACCCATGATCAACGGCAGAATAAACCATGGATCCATCGCAGATAAATCCTGAATCCAACCTAACCAAGGTGCGTGACGTAGCTCTACAGATTCCATCAATACCCAGTACAAAGCCAAGAAAATTGGCATTTGTAATAGTAATGGTAGACAACCTGATAACGGATTAACTTGCTCACGCTTATACAATGCCATCATTTCTTGAGAGAAACGCATACGGTCATCGCCAAACTCTTCTTTCATGCGTTGCATTTCAGGTGCAATCACACGCATTTTCGCCATAGAGCGATAACTTTTCGAAGAAAGTGGCCATAAAATCGCTTTCACAAGGATCGTCAATAGAATAATTGACCAACCCCAGTTACCTACGAGGTTATGGAAAAACTGTAAGCCTAAGAACAATAATTTAGCAATTGGCCATAACCAACCGTAATCTACAGTTTGGTTCAAACCAGGTGCTAAATCTTTGAGTTCTGATTGAATTTTTGGACCTGAATAAAGTTTAGCATCCACTTCCATTGAAGTACCAGCGGGTACATTGATCACTGGTGAAGTGAAGCCAATAATATTCATATTATCGGTAGATTGACGAGATTCTAACTTGGCAACATAAGGCTGACCATCTGCTTGTGTCAGTTTTAAATTACCTGGTACCCAAGCACTCACAAAGTAGTGCTGAACCATTGCAACCCATGCTGTTTTTGCTTCTAAACTCAGTTTTTCATCTGAGAAATTAGCAAATTTCAACTTATTATATGGCTCTTCAGGTGTACCCCATGCTCCACCTAGATAGGTACCTAGTGTGAAAATACCTTGAGAAGACTTCCCTGGATCATCAGAATTATCACGTTTCAGCTGACCAAACATTTGACCTTGCCAGTTTTGCTGGCTACGGTTGATGACTTGGTGCTTGACTGTAATCGGATAATCACCTTGCGTGAAGGTGAATGATTTGATGATCTCTACGCCTTCAGGTGTTTTGAAAACCAAAGGTACTGTTAAGACCTGTTGTTTTTTTCCATCCTGCGTCGTTATGCTTTTTGCATCAGCCAAAGTATATGTTGTTTTTTCAACATCATAAGTCGGACGACCACTACGGCTACTGTCAGGACCATTCAAACCAATTAAACCAGATTGAGCGACGTAAGTACGTTTCGCATCACTTTCAAGCATAACAAACGGCTTTTCGCTGTCTTTGCTTTCATCATGGCTTAGTAGTTCAACACGGACAATATCTCCACCTTTTGGGTTAATCCAAAGATGATAAAGATCCGTTTTAACAGAAATCAGTTGCTGATTCACAGTTGGCTTATCTGTGGTTTGTGATGCAGTCACATTTGCTTGTGGCAAGTCTGAAGCCGCTGTTGCATTTTGAGCATTTGGCAAATCTGCAGATACTTCATGCGTGGTGACTGCTGCTGCTTGTTGCTGCGGAGCAGGTTGTGCATGACCATAATCTTTTTGCCAAGCCAAAATTAGCAAATATGCGGTAACAAACATGGCTCCAAGAATTGCAAATCTGGCCCATTGTTGCATATCTATTATCCCAAATGGTTAGAGAGATTTTGCTTGAGTAAACGATCACGAAAGGGTACAGCAACGTGATGCATTTGAGAATCTATTTGATGAAACGAAATAAAACGAAGTGCTTTGGGTGGTACTGGGTCATAGCCTGATCCACCCCATGGATGGCAACGACAAATCCGCTTGGTAGAAAGCCATACACCTTTTGCCGCACCATGCGTTTGTAAAGCTTCAAGCGCATATTGTGAACAAGTTGGAATATAACGGCACCGAGGCCCCAATAATGGACTGATTGCGATTTGATAACATCTTATCAACCAATGCAGTAGACGTACCATTGGAGATCTCTAATTTTGGAGGGAGGTCACAACGACTTTAGAATGCTTTTTTGCTAAACGTTGTAATTTTTGCCAAGCAAAATCTAATTGCTGATGTAATTCTTTATTCGCAATTGCTTCTATACCCACTTTAGGCATTACCACAATATCAATGTCTGCATCAAACTGTGCTTGATGTAAACGAAAGCTCTCCCGAGCAAGACGTTTTATTCGATTTCGCTCATGTGCACGACGCACCTTTTTTTTAGCAACGACAATACCCAAACGGCTATTCGGCTGTTCGGTTAATTTTGCTAAAAAAAGGAAATGGGGCTGATGCACTTTAAAAAGCGCACCATCAAATACACTTTTATAATCTGCAGCACAACGAATACGAGATTCAGTGCCAAAACTGTAAAGTGCCATCACCCAAGTCTGGTCGGCTTAACAGTAATTAAACAGTTAAGCTGTGACGACCTTTCGCACGACGACGAGCTAAAACCTGACGACCAGCTTTAGTTGCCATACGAGCACGGAAACCATGAACGCGTTTACGCTTTAATTCAGATGGTTGGAAAGTACGTTTCATATCGAAACTCCCAAAAATGATCTTTCTATAAAGGTCCGCGATTTTATTGCGCAATCTTTATTCTGTCAATCAAAATGCAAAAACTTTACATATTGTTTGCTTTGTTTTACAGCAAGTTGATTGTTCTCAACTAAATATATGAAATTAAGAAAAATAATTATTCACAAGCTATCTATTTAAATTTTATATGAAATACCTTATATTCACACCATACCAACAAGGTTATCAACAATTCATTTTTGATTTTAAATTTAGTTTCGGTATTTTGAATTTAAATTTAAAACATTTTAGTTATCCACATTTGAAATCCCTCTTATAAGTAAATTCAAATTTTAAAATTTAAATTTATTACTATTAGGGTTGATGTTTTTTGTGGAAATCACACTATTTTCATTTTTAATCATTAGATTACGGTGTGGATAAGTGTGTTTTTAATGGTTTTATGTTTTGTGGATAACTTTGGTGTTAAAAATATCCACAGCTTGTGCTAAAAGTTATTCACAAGTGCTTTTAAATTTAAATTTATAAACAAACGCTTTCTTTTTCGGCAAAAGTCCCATAAATTTGCCTGACAGATGTGGATAACTTGGTTAGAATGGCGACCCCTTCGAAAGGTGGGGTGTAGGCTTTTTTACTTTTAAATTTAAAAAAATGGATATATAGGGGATGCAC
>NZ_CP059559.1:0-45911 GCF_018336855.1 Acinetobacter junii
ATGAATATTCAGGATTTCAAATTTACCGAAGATCAAAAGAAGTTTGTTAGTGAAGAAATTGATCGACTAAAAAAATTAGATACTAAAAATCAAACTGAAGAACTTATCTTAAATTTAGTTTCTAATATTGAATCAGGTACACCAACAAAACAGCAAATTAGTTCTTTTGAGCGCATTATGAAAAATGAGTTCAAAAAATATAAAGCTCGTTTAGAGTTAGAAAAAATCAAAGAGGATGAAAAAAAACTTCTTGCAGGTTTGAAAAAAGAAGCCCAAGTTGCACAAGCCAAAGATCGAAAAAAACGTGAACACAAGCTTATTACAATTGGCGCTCTTTTTGAAATGGTAGACTTCCCATCTGAAGATAAAGGCATTATCACTGGGATGCTTTTAAGTGCTATTGAAAATGCAAAAAATAACTCAAGTTATTTTGATAGTTTGAAAGCTTCAGGTGACAAATTTATTAATGATCGTGAACAAGCAAAAAAATCAAAAAGCACTTTAGTTGATAATTCAGGAAGTGTTACTACTGGATAACTAAAATTGAAATATATTATCTTTTGTCGCAACCCTGCGGGATTGCTTTGTAAGTCCCGCTTAGGGGCAAAGGGGAGTAGTTGCGGTTCTGCGGTCAGCTCGACAAAATCACAGATTTTGTCGGCTTCGCTTGAACCTTGCAACGGTAATCAGGGAGGGAAGAATTTTTATATTTCTTCAGTTCGCAAAGTAGACACTTTGCTCTATTTCTTATCTTTGAGTTCATCTTTATATATATATACAATACCCAATCCAAACAGTAATGATAATGAAAATTGAGATAGCGAAATAAAGTTTTTGTACTGTTCATAGGCTTCAAAATCTGTAATAAATAAGCTTAATATAAACCCTCCAATTTTATAGCCCGCCAACATTGATATTAGTGCTAATCCTAAAATTTTAACCCATACAAAAATAAACTTAATACTCATTTTTATCGTCCTCCAATATGCTTAAATTTCCGTAATATTCAACTTCAAACATATTCATTTCGATCAATATTGAATGAAAAAAGTTAAGTGGCAAATTTATTAGTTCTTTATGAACTTCCCATAAATCAACTTCAGCTTTAAACATTTTTGTATATCGTGGTTTATTTTTTTCGATTCTCTTTTTTTCGTCTGCAATAAGTTCACTTCTAATTTTATTTAGCATGTTTATCATTTCAATAGCTGTCTGATCTATGACATAGATACCCCATGATTTCCCATTCATCCATAGTTGAGCATCACGTTTATTGAACTTTGTATTTCCTTTATAAATCGTATTATAAAAGCCTATTACTTGTTCAGGACTATATAGACCATTCTTAAAACACTCTAGTTTAAAGTGTGCATTATTCATATTAGTGACCTCAATAAATTTATGTTAGCTCTTACCTGTTAAGATTATGCTTTTTACATAACCCTAAATTTGATTCGCAATGAACCGCAATTTTTTTGCTTCATTGGAATATCACCCGCAAAAAAATTGCGGGCGACTTTATCACCACTTTTTTGGTTTCTATATTTGATTTAAAACCAGTAATGTTGATTCTAAATCTTCAATATGTACGCCTAGTTTTTTGGCTAGTCTGTGCATGTTTTTATCATCAAGTATTCTTAGCGCTTTGTGTAATGATTCATAATTATTTAATGTAGAAAACTCCTCTATTTTATCATCAATGTAAACTTGATCTAACCCAGCATCTTTAAAACACTCGATCACCTTTAGCCCAACAAAAGATAATTTTTCAATCATTTTAACTTTTCCTTAAATTGCTTCATTGATTAGCAAAGAAAGCCCCGCAGGGCTTACTTTATTATAATTGATCTATAAGGCTTATTACTCGTTTAGATGCGTATATCCCATTTGCATTTAACTGGCGTACCCAAGCGCCCCGACTTGGTGACCATTTAAAACCATTACTCTTTAAAATTTGGCGTATTTCCTCCGTAGGTTTACCATCAAATATAAACATGCAACGATTTTCGATTTTGCATTCTGTATATTTATAAAGATCGTTCTCAACTTCATTTGAAGTTCTATTTTCAAGTGTTTGCAATTCTGCAATACGCTTTTTCAATCGGTTAATTTCTGCATTATTATTCTGAAGTGAATAGCTTGCAAAACCAATTGAGCCATATTTAGGATTTAATACGTCTATAGCTTTTTCTTTAGAAAAACCTAGCTCAATTAATCCCTCTAAACGTGCATTGTGTTCGGGAAATTTTTTAATTAACTTGTTAGCCTTTTTCATTAACTCTTGCGCCTGCTGTAACTTCTCAAGCTTACTTTTAAGTTTTTCTATTGCATTAGGGTCGTCACTTGAAATACCGCCCTTGCCTACGCTATCAGCTTTATTTTGATAGTATTCGGCTTTCTTCATTTCCTGAACTGATTTACCCATAATAGAGTGAATTTTAGAACGAAAGTTTCTATCTCGTTTTTCACTATGATGACCAACTAAAATTGGTTGTCCAAACGGTATACATTCAGCCATTTGATTTGAACGTGTCGCCAATACTGTGCTTTTTACTGTTGCTTTATCAGCTAAAGCTTCATAACGATCTAAGCGGTTTTGTTGGCGTTCTTCATAACGCTTTAAGCGTTCTGCTTTGATTGCATCATTGTTATTTTGGTCGTTCATAATTCAATACCTTTTTAATTTAAGTCGCCAATCGACTTAATAAAAACATTATACCTAAATTGATTCGTTAGTACAAAACAATATATGTAAACAAGTGTAATTTTTATTGTGTGCCTTGAATGCTTCAGATTTGCGCTGTAGCGGGTTGTTTTCCTTTCCTGTGGTTTTGGTCATTCCCGATCTGAACCAAGCCCGCAGGCATTAAAAAAGCCCCTTGCGGGGCTTCTTTTAATTTCGTTTCTCTACTTCGTCCAGAACTTCGTTAATTTGTTCTATAAAGTCTTTGGCTTGGTGTTCTGCTTCGTCCATGCTGTCATGTTTTAAAGCGGTTAAAAGTAACTCTGTGCGACCTTTAAAAAACACAGTGATTAATTTAACTTGTCCAATCGTGATGAATATTTCGGCTTTACCTTTCTTTAAATAAATACCCTGCATAACGATCATGGCATTTTTTTTTGTTCTCAAAACATTTTCTACTAGATTTAAAACTGTCTTGGGTGAAACTTGAGTTTTCATATTTAAGTACCTTTTGTATGAGGTCGCCAATCGACCTGATAAATACATTATACATAAATTGATTTGTGAGTACAAAACAATATATGTAAACAAGTGTAATTTTTATTGTGTGTCTTGAATGCTTCAGATTTGCGCTGTAGCGGGTTGTTTTCCTTTCCTGTGGTTTTGGTCACTCCCGATCTGAACCAAGCCCGCAGGCATTAAAAAAGCCCCTTGCGGGGCTTCTTCTCTTTTAATAAATCAATTTATAAATTGCTGTAGTATCTAAAACATTCCTATTTTTATGTATAACGTCTTTTATGTAATCACTAAAAAAAACGGCTCTGCGATTGATTGCAGGTTTTGAGCTGTATGTCATCATTGCAATTTTAGACAATGCAAATAAATTTACCACAATTGAAAATTCTAGGGCATTCAGGTTAAACGCTTCGTTCCATCCATTTTCCATATAAAAAATTGAATCAGATTGCAAAGTCCAAAAGCCGTTTTTAGTTTCCCATACTCCCCCGTCATAGCTTTCACATAATCGGCTTGCTTCTTGATATAAGATATTTTCCCATACATAAATTGTATGAGCCATTGCAACTGTATAGCGTGGAAATTCGCTTTCTTGCATTGACTGCATAGCAACTAGGTCGGTTTTATTAAAGCTGTCATAGCTCATGTCTGCGATTTCTTCATCAGTCAACAAAACTAAATCAGTCATTTTTTAATTCCTTTGTATGAGGTCGCCAATCGACCTGATAAATACATTATACATAAATTGATTTGTGAGTACAAAACAATATATGTAAACAAGTGTAATTATTATTGTGTATCTTGAATGCTTCAGATTTGCGCTGTAGCGGGTTGTTTCTCTTTCCTGTGGTTTTGGTCACTCCCGATCTGAACCAAGCCCGCAGGCATTAAAAAAGCCCCTTGCGGGGCTTCTTTTAATTATGCGTATGATGAAACATAACTGCGCTTATAAACCTTTGTGCCTGTTGCTAGTGTTTCGTATTCGTGCGGTGTCGCTCTGATATAGCTTGTGATCATGATATAGCCGTCTAAAATTTTCTTTTTAATTGGTTCGCCTATAAATTCGTTTTGCTTTGGTGATACTTCACTTTGCATAAAAGCCGTATCATGTGAGCGTTTAGCAATTTCCCGAACTTCACAAAATGCGCCTTTCTTAGATACCACTTGATAAAATTCTACGTTAGTTTGTTCATAGCCCCAGCATGTAGATAAAACATCGCCTACCTGTAGTTCTTCACGGAATTTTTTTAAACGCTCTGCGGTTTTTTCTTTGTTCTGTAATTTTTGCTCATATCTTGCATTACATGATTGGATACTTTCCCCAACGGCTTGTTTTAAACGCTCAATTGTTCTGTAGTGAGTATTGATAAATGGTTTTTTTGCTTTTGCTCGATACGCCTTACATACAAGCATTTCAGTTGATACAAAAAAAACCGAACCGTCTTTAGCAGTTAAAACCAAACTGCCCTCATAGAACATTTGACCTTTTTCATTTTGAGTAAATTTTTTCATTTTCGAGTACCTTTTGTATGAGGTCGCCAATCGACCTGATAAATACATTATACATAAATTGATTTGTGAGTACAAAACAATTTATGTAAACAAGTGTAATTTTTATTGTGTGTCTTGAATGCTTCAGATTTGCGCTGTAGCGGGTTGTTTTCCTTTCCTGTGGTTTTGGTCATTCCCGATCTGAACCAAGCCCGCAGGCATTAAAAAAGCCCCTTGCGGGGCTTCTTTATTAATTCGCTCTATGGGCGGTTTCGGTTGTTATATAATTATTTATATTGTGGTCATATTTTCCATCACGTTCAAATAATGAAACGATCGGTAAGCCTTTTACATTCGTACCGTTCACAACTTTATCGACCCCAAAACCAACAACAGTAAGTTTTTTATAACCCTGACCCGAAAAGACAAACACTTGATCATTGACTTTTAAATCACTGGTTAAAACTTCACTTGAATCTAAAAACTCTCCTAACTGGCTTTCTACTGGTTGTCGGCTATCAATGTCTTTTAGCATTGCATTCATTCTTTCCATATTATTAAATTCACGACCAATCACACGCCAGTTTTTAATAAAATATGTGCCGTTATCTTCGGTACTCTCATAATATTTGCTTATCCCTATTGAGTTTGTACCTCCGAAAAAGTTACCAATTACTTGGCATAATCTAGCCCATCCGTAACTATCGCTTTCAGGCGGTCTATGCCCCTGCAATTCACAATATTTTAAAAATGGTGCTACGCTTTCAATTCCACCATTCCAATGTAGATACACAGCTAAATCTTTTTTAGTTGTAGCAATCAAGCATCTATTACCCATTTCAGTACACCTTTTGTATGAGGTCGCCAATCGACCTGATAAATACATTATACATAAATTGATTTGTGAGTACAAAACAATATATGTAAACAAGTGTAACACTCTAGGCGGTCTTAATAGAGCAAAGTGTCTACTTTGCGAACTGAAGAAATATAAAAATTCTTCCCTCCCTGATTACCGTTGCAAGGTTCAAGCGAAGCCGACAAAATCTGTGATTTTGTCGAGCTGACCGCAGAACCGCAACTACTCCCCTTTGCCCCTAAGCGGGACTTACAAAGCAATCCCGCAGGGTTGCGACTAGGGCAGGGGGGTTAATAATCCCAACGGCTTGCAACTGATCTAAAGTAAATTGATTTTTCATAGCCTAGTTTTCTTTCTACTGAAAACTTCCAACGGTTTACCGATGGCTTATCTATTCCTGAAAAATAAATAGGGTTAAAATTTGGTACTCGATAAACCTTTCTTTTTTTACAGCTCGGAATGCAATTTAAAATTTCATCTGCAATCATTTCATTATCACATTCAAAAATTGCATCACTGCCCGCTTTAATCACTTTGCTTTTTTCTAGTACCCCATACCAATTAAGGAGAATATAAAAGCGGTATATATGGGAAATATCAACGCTATATAGCCCTTTCATATCTTTGTATGATTGAGCTGTTTCAACTATAGGCAACTCTAACGAAAGTTGTTCTTTACTGGTCATAACTCAAAGCCTTTTTTATTAGATCGCCAATCGACCTGACAAATATATTATACCTATATTGATTTGTGAGTACAAAACAATATAGGTAAATTAATGTAATAGCGTTATGCGCCCTGATTGCTCTTATTTTTCGCTGTAGTGGGTTGTTTCCCTTTCCTGTGGTTTTGGTCACTCCCGATCTGAACCAAGCCCGCAGGCATTAAAAAAGCCCCTTGCGGGGCTTACTTATGTTTGCTTTAGATAGGTAAAGTAAAAGTCTAAAATTTGTTTAAATAGATTAATTGCTTCGTGATGTGCTTCAGCAATATTGGAATGTTCATGGGTGAAATAAAACTCATGTGGTGCTTTATCTATGTAGATAGAGGCACTTGCAAAACTCCACAAACAGCCTGAATTAACATTTTTTGAAAAAAGTTGTAGATGTTAAAATGAGCTTCTAAACCAACACCCTAACATCTACAGCATGAATACTACATTAAGCCCTTTTCTCAAACAACGGTTTCAAGCCTTACAATACGAACTTATTCCTTTAGTCGCAGCCGATTTAGACGGCATCAGCTCAAAGCTCGAACGCATTATTCGTGTGCTCGAGTGGAGTGACATCGAATCCTTGGTATACCAATATCAAGGGTGTGCTGTGGGAAGACCTCCTGCTGACCGCTGCGCTTTGGCATGTGCCTTTATTGCAAAAGCTGAACTTGGTATCGTCACCACACGGGGCTTGATTGAACGCCTAGAAGTTGATCGTAGATTGCGGCGAATTTGCGGCTTCAATCTGTATAAAAAACTACCCAGCGAAGGGACATTTAGCCGTGTTTTTGCTGAATTTGCAGCGCGTAAACTAACCACTCGCGTTCATGAGCAGATGGTGAAGTCCAATCTTGCGGATACGTTAATCGGTCATATTAGCCGTGATGCAACCATGATTCCAGCACGCGAAGGTGTTGAGAAAATAGTTCTCCCTCCTGTTGTAAAACCGCCTGCCAAAAAACGAGGTCGCCCTGCATTCAACTCGCCTAAGACCTTGACCACTAAAATATTAACTGCCATTCAGATTCAACTCACACAGACACTTCCTGAAATGCTCCGAGATTTACCTACGGGCTGTTCTGTTGGCACAAAAACGAACTCAAAAGGGTATTCTGAGAGTACCAAAGGCTACAAGCTTCATTTAGATACAGCATGTTGTGGTGTAGTGATCAGTGCTTATCTGACGGGTGCGGTCGTTCATGATAGTCGTGTTGCCCTGCCGTTATCGTTGATGAGTGAACAGCGTGTTACGGCATGTTATGAGCTGATGGATGCAGGTTATTGTAGTACGGATATTCGAGAGTTTGTGAGATCAAGAGGTCGTGTTCCGTTGATTGATCACAACAAGCGTCAGGGTGAAAAAATAGAATTTTGCAAAGCGGAAGCACAGCGATATAAAACCCGTAGCAGTGCTGAACGCAGTAATGCCCGTTTAAAGGATGAGTTTGGCGGTCGGGTGATTTATTATCGAGGTCACGCTAAGGTGATGAGTCATTTGATGTTTGGTTTGATTGCTCAAACAGCCGATCAATTGATGCGACTTTTGAGGTGACGACAAGGCAATTGATTAAGTGCTTAATGATTGAATATTTGACACAGGTCAACGCATCAGCTTGTTTAAGATATGGAGAAACAAGATGATTGATCCCTAAAATCATAGCGCAACTCGGGTTTGATTAAAAAAAAGCCTCTTTTTTAAGAGGAGCTACAGCTGTGTCGGCTGGGACAATAATTTTGCAAGTTCTTCATTTTCACAAGGCTTTCCTTTAGAATAGGCGCATCTTATTTCTTAGCTTTGATTTCTCAATGATTCAGTTAGACCAGTTATCTATACGTCGCGGTGGACGTGTTTTATTTCAAAAAGCGTCGATGCAGTTACACCCAGGATGGAAAATTGGCCTAACCGGTGTCAATGGTGCCGGGAAATCGACCCTGTTTTCAGCTTTGCTCGGCGGCATGGAGTCAGACACCGGTTCGTTGACCCGTCCTGCGGTATGGACCGTGGCGCATATGGCACAGGAAATCAAAGCGCTGAATATGAAAGCCATTGATTTCGTCTTGTCCGGCGATGAAGAATACTGGGATATTCAGCAGAAACTGGAGCAGCCAGATCAACTGGATGATGCAGAACTGGCGCATTTATATGGCCGTTTTGATGAAATTTCAGGTTATTCTGCGCCGGCCAAAGCTTCGCAACTGATGGCCGGTCTGGGCTTTTTTGAACATCAATCCCAACTGGATGTTTCAAGTTTTTCTGGTGGCTGGCGCATGCGCCTGAATCTGGCGCGTACCCTGATGAGCCGTTCCGATTTACTCCTTCTTGATGAACCGACCAACCATTTAGACCTGGATGCCATTCTCTGGCTCGAAGACTGGCTGAAAGCCTATGAAGGTACGCTGGTGCTGATTTCGCATGACCGGGATTTTCTCGATGCGATTACCGACCATATTTTACATATTGAAAATCAGGAACTGATTTTATATACCGGTAACTACTCGACCTTCGAGCGTACCCGCAGTGAACGTCTGGCGCAGCAGCAACAGGCTTATGAAAAGCAGCTGGAAACCCGCGCACATCTGCAAAAATATATTGACCGTTTTAAAGCGAAAGCCACCAAAGCCAAGCAGGCACAGAGCCGGATCAAACAGCTGGAGCGTATGCAGGAACTGTCTGCTGCCCATGTTGATACACCATTTACCTTCAGTTTCCGTGAACCGACCAAAATGAGTTCGCCTTTATTGCAACTGGAACATGCCGATATTGGTTATGGTGACAAGCTGATTGTCACCAATGTCAATTTACAGATCACGCCAAGCAGCCGGATTGGTTTGCTCGGGATGAATGGTGCCGGTAAATCTACCCTAATTAAATCGCTGGTCGGTGATTTAAAATTGCTTCAGGGTCTGCGCAAAGACTCGGAACTGCTCAATATTGGCTACTTTGCCCAACACCAAATGGATGCACTGGATGGCAATGCTAGCCCGATGTTACAGCTGGCCCGTATTGCCGATAAAAAAATCAGTGAAGCCAGCTTACGTTCTTTCCTGGGCAGTTTTGGTTTTAGCGGCGAACGCATGGATACGCCAAGTGAAAGTTTCTCAGGCGGTGAACGTGCCCGTCTGGCTCTGGCATTGATTGTCTGGCAGCGTCCAAACGTGTTGATTCTGGATGAACCGACCAACCATTTAGATCTGGATATGCGTCATGCATTGACCATGGCCTTGCAGGATTTTGAAGGTGCTGTGGTGCTGGTATCGCATGAACGCCAGCTGATTGCCAGTGTCTGTGATGAATTGCTGCTGGTACATAATGGTCAATGCCGTGAATTTGACGGTGATCTGACCGCTTATGCCGACTGGTTACGTCAGGCCCGCATTGAGATGATCAAAAACGGGCAGAAGCCAGCCGAGCCGGTGAAATCTCAGGTCGAAGTCAAAGCAACCATTTCCAAACTGGACAAAGAAGCACAGCGTAAGGAAGCGGCACGCCAGCGGGAACTGAGCCGCCCGATTCGTAAAAATATCGAAAAATGCGAAGCACAGATTGCAAAGGTTACGCCGCGTCTGGCTGAAATTGAAACTTTACTGGGTGACAGTGCTTTATATGAAGCCTCACGTAAAAATGATTTGCTCAAACTGATGAATGAGCAAACCGAGCTGAAAGCCAAACTGGAAACAGCCAAGGAACAGATGCTGGAACTGATGATGGAACTGGAAAGTCTGGAGCAGTCCTTCTAACGCTATTTCAATACCCCCCATTATCTGAGAGATGAGTAACAAGCGTTATTCATCTCTTTTTTTTTATTAAAACCACCCATTTTTAATATTTTCCTCGATAGTAATAATGTTTGCATCTTGCATTTGACAGTTTCCAAAGGACACGCAAAATGTACCTTTTGGACTTTCAAGATAGGCTCTTGAGTAGTAATCGAAGTTTGCTTTTTCAAAAGCATTTAGTAGTTCAATAACTATTTTTTTAGTATCCAACTTTGTGAAAATATTGTTCATAATTAATCACCTATTATTTAAGTCGCCAATCGACTTAATAAATACATTATACATATAATGATTTGTGAGTACAAAACAATATATGTAAACTTTTGAAATTATTATTACTGCTATACTAATTAACATTAATACGCATAATATGATTTGTGAGTACAATACAACTTAGGTATAATATTAGCTCGAAAGTTTACGCACGTATTGGGAATGCTTCAGCATACCCAATGCTAAGTAAAGCTTTGAGCAATCAACCGACTGTAGGCAAGGGCTACCGTTCTCGCAGGCATAGAGGGCGATAGTAGAAACACTATATATAGTGGCTAGTAGGTATGAGATCCGCACTAGATATAGTGTTATAGAATTACTTAATTAAAAGCAGGGCAGGGCTTCATGGCGAACTTATCTAATGAATTTGCAATACCTTTAAAGGTCGTTACTGCACGTTGCCAACACTTGAAAGCAAGTTTTAAGGGTATCTTTAATAAGATTGAATCAAAGGCTATCAAGTATAAAAACGATGATAAAAAAATCAGTTCTTTGGTCACTTGGGATGATTGGATATATGCAGGCTTAGACTGCTATGCTCCAGACTGGCAAAAAGGTTTAAATGTTGGTGATGCAATTCCCGATCATCTAATCAATAATTTGCCTTGTCCTACTGGTGAACTGGTCACGCTCGGTTCTTGGATGCTGACAAAGAATATTTATAGATTTGAAAATGAGGTAGCAACTGAACTAACAAAAAGTAAATTTGAGGGCAATTTGCCAAACTTTTTGATCAATGTTCCTGAGCTGTGCATTTACGTTCAAACTGATAATTTTGATTTGCACTTTCAGCAATCTAAAATTTATGGAGTGATATTTACCTTAACTGAACTTTGCTATCAAAAAGTTTTAGTATCTACGATTTTTCTTGATACTGGTTTAACTCGAACGATCGTCTTATTAGTCAATGAAGAAAAAGCTATAGAAGATTGTTTATCAGATTTCATAGATGAATTTCATGATGACCGTTCAATATTAGATGAAAATGAAATAGATCAATACCAATCCCTACAAAAGCAACTTATCAATATTTTGCTTTGGTTCAGTTTATCTAAGCCTGATTATGTCCCATTGCTTCCTGACAACCATAAGGAAAGGGTAGGCGTTCAGACCGTAAAGCGTGTGCCTAGATTATTTGAAGCCCAAAAGTACAAGCCTTTTATTGCAGGCAAGGAAATGTCTAAGCAGATTAAAGCCGTAAATGATCAATTAACTGAATATTCTAAACAATCATCAAAAGTACACCGCAGACCACATTTAAGGCGGGCGCACTATCACTTGTATTGGTATGGGGCAAAAGGTAGTTATGAACGATACGATTTTAAATGGATACCTATAACTTTAGTTGGCGGTACTATAAAAAATATGGACTGACCTTTTTGACATTCCCCCCGCACTCATAACCCACTTAAATCATTCAATAAAGTAGATGCCTGGTCAAGACTGCATACTTGCAGTTTTGACCAAGCATCGGAATATGATTTTTCACAGTAAGAGTTTTGGCCAAGTATGGACCAAGCAATGAAATTGCAAGTCCATACGTGCTAAAACGGTTTTAATTAATAGGGTAGGGCGGTTTTAATGGCGGGAAAACATAGAAGATAGACTGGCATAAGTAATGCCCAAAAGTAGCAAAATTCCACGTATTCGCAAAATTAGAAAACAGAATACAAGCATACTTAACCAAAAAAACTTAGTCCCAGTTAAGCTAGGGAAAAAGAACATAATAATTGCAGGCATTAAAAAGCCAGTGATGATAAGTACCCTGATTATAATTTTCTGCATGTCAGTCCCTCCAAAGACAAATAAGCCCCACTTATTGGCGGGGCGGTATTTCTAGCAACTTAAAAATATTAGATAGATAGGGTCGCTTATTTTGGCTCTCCAATTCATTTATAGCGTACTCAATTGCAACCTGATCTACCTGTGTAATTAGGTAATCAAAGTTTTTTTGATCAATTTCATTATTTATGATCACCTTATTTTTTAGATCATTTAGGTTCATATCAAGCCCTTAATTTTCATCAAGCTTTAATAAGTTTTCATTGATAAGCCAAGCCGATAATGCCTGTCTAATTTGGTCACTTCGGTTGATACCATGAACAGCCTTAAAGCTGTTTATCTTCACATCATACAAGTGATTAATGGTGTAGATTAATTGCTTAGAATTACCCTTACTTAATTCTTCACTGTATGGCGCACTTGGATTGTTTAAATAGAAGTCCAAAGCCGATCTAGCAATATCTGCTAGTACGACTTTTCTTTTATCCGCTACTTTCTCGATCTTTTTGTATAGATCGGGATTGATCTTAATTTTTTGAATTTTGTCAAAGTTCAAAGAATTAACAATGTGAGCCTTTTCATTTGCAATATGGGCATTGCTACTGGTCACAGTAGCATTGCCTTTAGGTGCTTTCATTCAGTCATTCCCTCACGTTGTAAAATTTCATCAATTAAAGCATCGACTTCGGCAATTGCTTTCTTATCCTGTTTCCCATGATCATCTTTATATTCATAGATAGACAAGCCCTCGCCCAATGAACGTGAAAAAGCAGTTCGTAACGCAATCTTAGTGTCCAAAATTGGTAAAGGGTAACTTTCAGCTAACCACTCTTTAACCTCATTAAAGACCTTAGTTTGTGGGTTTACGCCACTCAATAAAAAGTAAGCTGAAAAATCACGATAGCCCTTAATTTCATTGATTGATTTTAAGGTTTCTTTAGTAGCCCAAGCATCCAATGGACTTGTCGTATTTGGAACGATCGCAACGTCACAAGCTACAATAGCAAGGCGTGTTAATTCTGACTGTCTGCCTGCGCTGTCAGTGATTACAAAGTCATATTTTGATTTAATTTTAGCAATCTCTTTGGCTAAGTTGGTTTTTGGTACACCAATAACAGTAAAGCCTAAATCAATATCTGCTTCTTCACGTACAGTAGCCCAGTCAAGTGAACTAGCTTGCGGGTCACCGTCAACTAACAGTACGTCATACCCACGTAGAGATAAGCCCATAGCTAAATTAATTGAAGTCGTTGTTTTAGATACACCGCCTTTCTGATTAACCAATGCGATTACTTTAGATAATTTTTCAGTGTTATTGCTCATGTTCTTTTCCTTTAAATTAAGTATTGTCTGTTGTTTTTACTGATCGTCTGCTTTCAGGAAGAATGCCTTTATCGACCATTGAATTAATTAAAAAATCTGTTTGGCTTAAATTGTTATCTTTGCAGAATTTAATAAGTTTCAACTTATCTTCATGGTTCATACGTGTTTGAAATCTATCTTCTTTGACAACTTCTTTAACACTGTTTTGATTACCAATCATTGTTGATCTTGTCTTACCTTTAGTAGATTTAATCATAGGTATATTCCCTAACTATTTATGCATATATTAATTTGTACTCACAAAACAATCAAGGGGTATTTTAGATACTTTTGTAATTGTTCTCTATTGTTCTAATAGTTTGTTATTTAAAGTCTTTATAAGTAAAACTGTATATAAGCAATACTTATATATGTACTGGGAATAGGCGCTATTACAATAAGGCGCTTATCTGCTTCAACCTCACAACCTTAGTCGTTTTCGCTTCGCTTCAACCGCCTTGCGGTTGGTGAGATTGAGCAGATTTCGGCAATATTCACCCTAGATAGCCTAAGCAAAAAAAATTGCTTAAAATGGCTATCTTGAATATTGCCGTTGTAGCATTGCTGTCGGAGCCGACATCGCTTTCAATCGACACTGTATGCCAATGTAAGGGCATAACAGCAAGTGAGTATTTAGAGCCTTACAGCTCCCCTGCACACGCATTAGCTCACTCACTAGGTCGGCAATCTCAAGGAGGGTTTCCCCAACGTCTTATTTATGCCAGTTCCTAGCGTATTCCCTGCGTCCCCGCCTATTGTGCGTTCATCAGCAAGCGGGCGTTTTACACTGGCTAGGTGCTTAACTCTTGCGTTGGTGATACTGCCGTCACTTGTATCCTCCTGCTACACCAACCGTCTTTAAAACTCTATGCCATTGTTGACCCATTTAAGGCAATGCACTTACAAACACAAACTTTATAAAACACAGGAGTAGACGAAGCTCGGCAAATAAACAATGCGCTTATTTGATACACGAATAGACACTAAATTAACGAAGTTTTTTCATTGTATGACTTGCAAAATCTAATATAAATGCAATAATAGAGTTCAGGTACAAGCCTTTCAGGTGAAATCATAACGGTCGCCAAACCTTATGATCTTCGTTAGATGATGTTTACCGCATCAAATAACTGTGTACCGAAGAATATAGAACAAAGCCCCGATAGTTGCAAGACTATCGGGGCTTTTTCTTTGTGCGCTATTTCACAATTTCCTTATAACAATCAAAACCTTTTTTTTGTTATCCATTGAAATATCATAGAGTTATAACTCTAAATAAGGGGTATCACCCCACGCTTAATTATTATTCATAAGATCAAAATAAATTAACTATCGCCCTCTGTGCCTGCGGGAACGGTAGCCCTTACCTACAGTCGGTTGATTGCTCAAAGCTTTACTTAGCATTGGGTATGCTGAAGCATTCCCAATACGTGCGTAAACTTTCGAGCCTTTATACTCAATAGTAAATAATTACAATTAAGTAATTGAATATTAATACTTAATAATAAGAATGTTATTTTTTTGTTTACCATTTGAAACAGTTGAAATAGTTAGATTTTAGTAAACTTGTTCTATTTTTAAACTTATAGAGTTATACTGTTATAACTCTATAACCGATAAGGCTAGAACTATGAAAAAAATCTTCGTCACAATGGGCATTTTGAGCCTAACAGCACTTACAGCCTGTGCCACAAATACATCATCACAAAAGGGATTAAAAAAATCACCATGCGCTTGCGTATATCAACCAATCCCAAGCGCTGAAAATCAAATCTCTGACCCATTCGCTCAAGTAATTAAAACGGTAAAAACTGGGGGTAATGTCGTATGAAAAAACTATTACTTCCGATCGCTACGGCTTTAGTTTTGACGGCTTGTTCTGACGAGCCTAAAGCGCCTGAAGTGAAAGGGGATGACTATGTAGGCGTTTGGATGAACCCAATAGGGCAACAATCGCAATCAGCAAATGACGTAATTATCAATGATCGAATCATTATTGATAAAAGCACAACTAAAGACGTTTACACCGTCACTATTTTAGCTAAAGGCGTTTTTACAGACATGAAGTTTAAACCTGATAACGGTTTGCTTTGTGCGCCTAACGATGCTTGTTTTCAGCTTGTAGATGGAAAGCTAAAGCTTGGTAGTGAAAGCGGTGTTCTAACTTATGAGAGAGAACAGCAAAATGGAAATCAATAAAATTAAACTCGGTCTAGCTTCTGCGGTTGTCGCTTTAGGTCTAACTGGCTGTTTCACTTCTAAGCCTGACATTTCAGGCGTATGGGTTCCCGAACACACTCCAAAATCTGAATTTTTTTATTCGTACTATGTGATTTCTGAAGCTGATAAACAGGGCAATTTCCCAGTAAAAAAAGTCAATTATCAAATCCAAAACATGAACCAATATAACCCTGCAAAGTTGCCTAAATTTACTGGTGAATCAAGCGGGGTTTTAACATTCGTTAAAGACGATACATATTGCTATGAGGGTTCTTTGACTACTGATTGTTTTGTCTATTCAGACGGAAAATTAAGAAAATCAGATACACAAAACTTTTTCTTAAAGACTTCAAAAAACCCGCCCGAAATTCCAGTAATTCGTTGAGGTCATTATGAAAAAGATTATCTATGCTTTCTTGCTTCTGTTTAGTTTTCTTAGCTTTAGCTCGGCTTATGCGGTCGATAACTTTACCAATCCACAAGACTTAGGCAATGGCGGTGTTACAACTAATTCTGACGGTTCTGTGACTATTCCGACTGGTAATTCTAGTTCTAAAGGTAATGAAATATCTAAAAACGTATCTGAAGTGACTAAAAACGGTATGTCTGAATTAGACAAAGTTGTTGATAGTCTGATTACTGGTGTTGATAAAAACATTAAAGACAATTTGCAAGGTTACTATCAGAAAGTCACAGCTCCAATCATTCCAGTTTTTGCAGGCTTTATCATTATTTGGATCTCGTTCCAAGCTATTAAAATGATGTTAGGCATGGCTGTAGAAATTCAGGGTGTGATAGCCACTTTCGTTATTATGCTGTTGATTTGGTCAATCGTATTTTCATGGGATGCTTTCTTTCCATACGTTGCTGAAGTATTCCTCGATGATGTACCGAACCTGATTACTGAAATGACAGGTACAGATTCAAAAACAACATTGCAGTCTTTTGTATCTATTATCTTTGAATCTATCGCATTAGCTTTTAATAACATTGATACAGGTATTACCAATGTCGTTTCGGGCTTCTTCTTCGTCCTGATCTATAGCTTGATTTTTGGTTTAGCCTGCGTTGTCTGCGGTTTATTCTTCTTAATTTGGATTATCTGTAAAGTCATTATTGGCATTCTAATCGCAGTTGCACCGATTTTTCTTGCATGTGCAATGTTCCCTGCAACTCGCAGATATGCCACAAACTGGCTACAAGCAATTTTAACCCCTCTTGTTGTTCTTCTTTTGCTGATTGTGAGCTGTGACTTAGTGCTTACTTCAGTTGTCGCAGGCATTCAAAACCTTAATGAAAACGGCAGTACGTTTACTGGGGCTTTCATCATGGTAATTGTTTTGATCGTTGTTATTGGGCTGTTTTGGCTTGTTCCAAAGATTGCAATTTCTTTGGTCGGCAGTGGCTTTGAAGCTTCAACCAGTGCGACTTCAAGTATCACCAGTTCAGGCACCAATATGGTTAAAAGTTTTGGTCGTGGAGGTAAACGCTAATGACACCACAAGAAAAAGCGCAGTTAGACGCTCAAATTAAAGAGATTCAAGACAATACTAAAAAGTCTGAAAATCGTAACGGTAAAATCACTATTTGGGTTCTTGGTTTAGCGACCGTTCTAGGTATAGGTAATGTTGCTCAAGGTATCGCAATTAAAGGATTAACACCTTTAAAACAACCAGTTCCTATGATTGCTGTAATTGATTCTGAAACTGGAATTATGACCAGTGTAGAAAAGTTTGATTCAACTACTGACCCTAAACTTATTGAAAAATTAGTGACCTCTTACTTTTGGGACACTATCAGCAATCGCTATGGCTATTACGGCAAAGTTGGTAAAGACCAACTTTCGGCACAGTACAGCAAAGCTTCTATTTTCTTAGATAGCCAAGATCGTACCGACTTTGAAAATGAAGTTAGCGGAATGAATCAAAACTCACCTTACAACCAACTAGGTGAAACTGGCTCAATCACTCCTAAAGTTATTGCTGTCAACTTTCTTGGCAACAATAAAGTTCAAGCCAACTTTAAAACAACCGTTATTAAAGGTGCTGAAATTCGCCAGTACAGCTACACAGTGACGGCTGACTATATCACTGACAACTTTGACGATCTCAACGTAAAAGATCGTTGGATTAACCCATTTGGCGTGAAGTTTAAGAACTGGAACTTAACGCAAAACTCATCAAATGATGCGTTAGTTACTCAAAACCCAGTTACTCAACCATTGCCTAAACCTGAAGCAAGCACTGCTTCTGAGCCTGTGGCACAGACTTCTAATAATTAATAAGGTAATCGGATATGAAAAAGACCCTTATAAGCATTTTACTTACAGCAACGTGCATTGCTTCAGCGCCAACTTTTGCTCGTCAAATTCCTGTTGGTTTGAAAACGGACAACCGCATTAAAGTTGTTCCGTATTCTGAAAGTCACGTTGTTGAACTATCAACGACTTTTGGTATTTCAACTACTGTCGAGTTTGGAAATGAAACTATCCAAACTGTTGCTTCAGGTGACACGATTGGATGGCAAATAATCCCACAAGGTAATCGTCTATTCATCAAGCCTGCGGAAAAACCACAAGCAGGCATGAACCGTACAAACTTAACCGTAATCACGGATAAGCGAAATTATTACTTCAATCTATTCAATAGTTCACAGCCAGTTTATGTACTGCGCTTTAACTATGCAGATGCCAATAGAACTAATCGTTTATTGGCACAACAAAATGCACCTCGTCCCGCTTTAGGTGAACTGCCTATGACAAGCCAAAAATGGGGAATGGATGCCACTAAAAGCAAATCTATTAAAGTTCTTGGCGTAAGTGATGATGACCAATTCACATTTATTCGTATTGCGAAAAATTCACCTCGTCCCGCAGTTTATGCGGTTAATGGTGAGGGATACGAAGAACTTACCAACTCAAGACAAGAGGGGGATGTAATCGTGATTGAGAAAGTAAACGATGCTTTCACTCTGCGACTTGGCAAAGAATACGTTTGTATTCTCCGTAAACCTGAAGTGATTGGAGGAAAATAAAATGACAAATGAAAATAAAAATTTGGGTAACGATGACTTTAAAACCCAAGATAACTTCAGCACTGAAAATCATGTTTTCCATGATGAAAAAAAAGAACATGGTAAAGATGATTTTGAACGTCAAGATGCTTTTGACAATAAGCCTAAAACGTCTGTTAAAAATATAGACATAGGCAAGTTGGTTAAGTTCGGTGGCTTACTAGCCCTCATTATTGGCTTGGTAATTTTTGGCGTTTATCTGAAATTGCAAAAGAACAAAGAAAGCCGTGTAGAAAGCGGTATAGAAAGTGCTGTTGCTAAACCAGTAGCAGGGATGGACGGCAGTAATTTTAATGGCATGGATAGATTCGGATTCGGAAATCCGCAACCAATCCCAACTGCGACTACCCCTGACCCTGTAAACCCTACTGAAAAAAGCCCTGAACAGCTCGAAATGGAACGTCAATTAGCTGAACAGCAACAACAACTAGCAATGCAACAAGAGCAGGCTAGACAAGATGCTATAGCTAAAGAACAAGCCCTTTTAAACGCCCGCTACAAGTCTGGAATCATGGTTAATGAGAATGGCGGTAACGGTGGCGGTGTTAGCCCTAATGGTGATGCTAGTGCAATGGCAGGCATACCGCCTGAACTTGCACCGTTATTTATGGGTATGCAAGCTTCACAACAATCTAATGCCAACGGCAACCAAGCGGGTGCAAGCAATGTAAATCCACGCATTGCAAATAGCACTGCGGGTTCTATGGGTGGTCGTTTTGATTCAAGCACTTCTAATCAAAAAGCGCCTATTGCTCATGCGAGTTATAACGCTGATCGTAGAATGCTTATACAACAAGGCAAGATCGTAGATGCAGTTTTAGAAACTGCTGTTAAAAGCGATTTACCAAGCAACATTATTGCTCGTGTAACTAATGATGTTTATAGCGAACAAGGACGTAATCGTTTACTGCCTGCGGGTACTCGTTTATTCGGTCAATACTCATCAATTGTTAATGACGGACAAGCAGAAATCGGGGCGGTTTGGAATCGTGCAATCACACCTAATGGCGTAGAAATTATGCTTGATAGCCCAAGCACTAACAGTCTTGGTATCGCAGGCTTAGGCGGTAAAGTGAACAACCATTATGGGCGCATATTCGGAACAGCTACTTTACTTAGCATTATTGGTGCGGGTGTAAGTAATGCAGGTGTTAGCAGTAGCGACCAAAACAATGCTTCACAGACTTATCGTACTGAAGTTGCAAACTCATTCGGCAACCAAGCTGACCGTGTTCTACAACGTAACTTGTCAATTCCTCCGACTATTACAGTCGCTCACGGCACACGCATTAAAGTTCTAGTTGCTAAAGACTTGGACTTTTCAACTATTTTAAACCAATAAGAAAGGCGCTTAATTATGTCAATCCTTGTACTTGAAGATTTGAAAAAAGCTTTTGGTGATGATCTTGATAATGATCAAATTACTGAAATTTCAGTTAATAAGCCTTTGGAATATTTCATTGCTATGAAAGGTACAAGGGACATGATTAAAAAAGAGAATCCTAACCTTACCTATGCGCTTTTGAAGCGATTAGCCGAAGGCATTGCAACTGAAACCAATCAAACAATTTCAGAAGCACAGCCTTTGCTTTCTGCTCAAATTGCATCACCGCAACATGAGGGTTTATTTTTCCGTATTCAATTTGTCCGTGACCCTGCCGTAACTGGCGGGTCGATCGGCTTATCTATTCGTAAACCAAGTATTTTAAGTCTGCCATTTTCAGCTTATGAGGAAGTTTTAAATTCTGTTGAACCATTTGCAAAAATCACTGCAAAAGATCAAGAGCTATTCGATTTATACGAAGCCCGAAACTTTCATGAGTTCATTCGTAAAGCGGTGGGTTATGAAAAAAATATCATTATTTCTGCGGGTACAGGTTCAGGAAAAACAACTTTTTTTAACTCCATTATTCATGACTGCATACCACTGGGCGAACGACTAATCACTATTGAAGATGCTAAGGAGTTACGCCCTCCGCATGAAAATACGTTGCAACTTTATTATTCAAGAGGTGGACAGGGTAAAGCTAAAGTCGATGCACAGTCATTAATGGAAGCTTGCCTGCGTTTGTATCCAAAACGCATTTTACTGGGTGAGATTCGAGGTGCTGAAGCATTCACTTATTTAAACCTAATTTCTTCAGGGCATGGCGGTTCAATTGCGACATTACATGCCAATGACCCACTTAATGCTATTGAGCGTTTAACGCTTATGGTTCTTATGGCAGGCACTACATTAACCAGTGACCAAGTTAAATCTTTTGTTAAACAAAGTGTAGACATTATTGTTCAACTTGGAAGAACAGAAACAGGCGGTTATGGCTGTTCAGCTATTTATTTTAAAGCTTATGAGGATTTCAAAAATGAAAAAACACATTTTTCTAGCGTTGCTTAGTTTAGCTAGTGTTGCCTGCTCATCTAAGGGCTTGGACGGACAATACAATCGTATTGATCAAACAGCATTTGAGAAAGAACAAGGCATGAGTAGCGGGCTTATCGTTGCCAATAAAGGTACTCAAGTTACCTTAAAAAACTCATGGGGTGATGTTGCATTATCGGCTGTAGAGAAAGATAAAAAAATGGTTGTTCAATATAACAATCAAGACGCTTTCTTAATGGAACAAAAGGGCGGTGTTATTACTCTGACCGATGTTGATAACCCAAGCCAAGCATACAAATTTAAAAAGGACTAAGCCATGAAAAAAACAACTATTGCTCTTTGCGCCTTAATTAGTTTGTCTGCTGAAGCACAGTTACCGCAGACATTTACCCAAGTTCTTCAGTCATTTGCTCAAAGCAATAAATTAACTTATGTGCCTGAAGCTCCCAATCAAGGGAACTATGTCACTTATAAATTTTCAAGTGATGCCAGTTGCCAAAACGAAGCATGTGCCGATCTTAAAGTTTATTACAGCATTGACCCTGCTTGTGTACCGCAAGAAGTGGGGTTATTTGGTGAATTGCCAGTAAGCATCCCTAACGCAAAAGCATTGTTTGTATCTCCGACCATTTCTGACAATACAAGCCAAGCTCACGACTTCATGCGAGTTCAAGCAAATGGCGGGTGCTATGAGTTATCAATGGGTGAACAAGGCTCACACTATAAAACCTTAGTTGATCTAGCTAACCGTTTGGCTGTGGCTAAGTGATGAAATAGCAACGGGCCAAGTTTAAACAGGTAACGTAGTTCCTGGTTAAACTGTCCTCGTTGCGGTAGAGGAATAATGAAAATGAAATTAAAAAAACTATCGCTACTGGTACTGGTAGGTTTAAGCGGGGCAACTATTGCTTCAAATTTACCTTACAACGATATTGTGACTTCAGCTTCAGCTAAATATGGATATGACCCGCTTTTAATTCATGCAGTAATTCAAAAAGAATCTTCGCATAACAATACTGCTAAGTCAGGCGTAGGCGCTCAAGGTTTAATGCAACTTATGCCCGCAACGGCTCGTTCTTTGGGCGTTACCAATCCCAATGACCCCACACAAAATGTTAATGCGGGTACTCGTTACCTGAAGCAATTAAATCAGCAATTCGGCAACATGCCCCATGCACTCTATGCCTATAACTGGGGTATGGGTAATTTACGTTCGTATCTGAAAGGTAATAAAAAAGTTATGCCTAAAGAAACGCAAGACTATGTGCCTAAGATCGCCCAGTTTTATAGAAATTATGGCGGTACTGGTTCATATTTTGGTGGCAACGTAATTAAAGGCGGGACTACTTCAGGTGGCAAGCCTGCAACGACTGGCATAGAAAACAGTAATCAGAAGAAGATACAAGCCAAGCTAGAAACACAAAGCGCATGTAAGCCTGTAAAGCTACCTGAAGCAGAACAAGTTGATATTGATTCACCTATCAACCTACCGCCTGTTCCCCCTGTAACTGGTGGCGTAGGTAAAACAGTTTTTGACCCGACAAAAAATGCCGATGCAGTTCTACAAGTTCAAGAATTAATGAAGCAGATTCAAGTCTTGAAAGGGCAATATGACAGTGTGACTAAAGGGCTTGCAGGGCTAGGACTTCTTACCAATGTGATGCAAATTGCAGGCTTTGAATTGCCTAATGGCTTTGATGCTCAACCGACTAATATTTTCAATACACCTAAAGAGCAAAACGCCTACAACGAATTGCAACGTCAAATTGCGACCAATACTGGTGTATATGCAAGCAAGGAATTGGCACAGATTCAAAACATAACTGCAAGCCGTGTAAACACAGCTTATGTAGACGCTGAAGTAGCTTGGACACAAGTAAATTGTAATATGCAAAACCTAAAGTCGTTGGCTCAAGTAAGTACCAATACGTTAAAGCAATCAAAAGACTTGGCGAATGCCCTTGCTATTGAAAACAGTATGTTGGTAGCCAATCAAGCGAAGCTTAAAGCTAACATGCTCATGATGCAGTCAAGCATGGATTCTTATAAGGTCGCTTCCCATCAAGCCGTTCAAAAATTCTTGGGGACAGTAAAATGAATGATCAATCGCAAAAAATCTTCGGTCACGCTGTTTTAGCTGTTGTAATCACTGTGATTACAACATGGGCTATTTTTTTACCGAAGTTTTTTATTATCCCAAAAGATCATAAAGTCCAAGCTATTCTTTATGCAATTCCATTGACGTTTAAAACGCCTTTATACGTTTTAATATTGCTGTTGGCTTTGGTTATTAGTAGTGCTTTGGCTTGGTTTTATTTTCAAAACAATAAAACACCTTTTGGGGGCGAAAGATACGTTCGTGTTCTTCGGGGCTTGCAATTAGTAAGCCCATTCAAATTAAGAAGAATGACCAAAGAAAAAGATTACCAAATCCGTTTTTGCGGTATGCCTGTTCCTAAAGATTTAAAATATAAACACTTCCTTTTAACTGGTGGTACTGGTCAAGGTAAGTCAGTTTCAATCAGTGATTTTTTAGATTCTTGTGTTGCTGATTCTCGCAGTAAAACCCGCTTAATTGTGGTTGACCCTAACGGAACTTACGCAAGTTTATTTGCTAAGAAAGGTGATGTTATTTTCAACCCTTTCGATGCTCGATCAGTCCATTGGTCAGTGATTAATGAAGTACAAAATTCTTATGACATTGAAACATATTCAATGACAATCATTCCTAAATCTTCAGACGCAAATCACGAAAATTTTAATACGATGGCTCGTACTATTGTTAAGTCTGCCATGACCAAAGTTTTAGAAATGGATGAACTTACTAGAGAACAGCAGACACAACAATTTTTAGAAATTTTATTAATTTCAAGTGACGATAAACTCAAAGAGTTTTTAGTAGGTACTCAAGCTTACAGCTTACTTGGCAACTCTGAATTAGTCGGTACTTTACGCAGTATTGTTACTACATATTTAAGCCCTCACACTCATTCTAAAATTGGTGATTTTTCGTTTAGGGATTATTTAAAGCATGGTACTGGCAATATTTTTATTACTTGGCGTGAAGATCAATTAACTGCATTGCAACCATTAGTTAGCTGTGCGACTGACGTTATTTGTAGTTCTTTATTATCTGACTTTGATAACTATTCTGATTTTATATTCTGCCTAGATGAACTCGGCTCTTTGAACCGTTTATCGTATCTCGAAGCAGTATTAACTAAAGGACGTAAACATAGACTTATTGCTTTAGCAGGCATTCAAAGTCTGGCTCAATTAATCACGATCTATGGAGAAAAATTCTCTATTACGCTACGTGGTTGTTTTTCTTCTTTTGGTGTCTGTGCTGTCAACTCTCAAGACACTTATACACCCCAAGAATATGAAAAAGCTTTCGGTGCAATTGAAGTATTAAGGAAAATGAAATCTGCAAATAAAGATTCAAGACCTGAACTTGTAAAAGAAAAAGAAAATGTAGTTAAAGCTGAAGAAATAAGCAGTCTTAAACCTCTGCACTTTTATATGAAGTTTTCAGGACATTACCCGCCAACTTTAGTAACGATGAAATACCGCACCTATGCTAAAGTTTCGGATTCTTTTTTGGCTGTATAGAAATTTTAGGGACAAGTTATGAAACGTGAACAACTTTATGTAAGTGATGAATTTTTCGCAGAAATGGACGAACACTTTTTGAGATATAAGCGTGGTGAATTAAAAGTTCCTGAAGAATTTAAGAACCGCAGACTTACCAAAAACTTAATTTATCTTATCGCTTTAGACCAGTTCTTTAAAGAGAAACATAAATTTTCAAATAGACCATTTATTGATTAAGCTAGTAGAGTTATACTGTTATAACTCTATAAGGAATAATGACAATGTTTAAAAAACTTATAATCGGTTTAGCTTGCAGTACGCCACTGTTTGTATATGCGTCACCTTATGATGATCTTATTCACAAACATTCTGTAGCCAATGGTTTAGACCCTAATTTAGTAACGGCAATTATGGCAAGAGAAAGCGCCTTTAAGCCAAATGCTCGATCACATAAAGATGCTAGGGGTTTGATGCAAGTCATTCCCTCTACAGCTCGTTTAATGGGTGTAGACCCTAGCCGATTATATGAACCTGAACAGTCTATTATTGCGGGTACTCGTTATCTCGCTTTCCTGAATAAAAGATTTAATGGTGATCTTACAAAAATGATTGCTGGATACAATGCAGGGCATGGGGCAGTTGAAAAGTTTGGAGGTATTCCCCCTTACCGTGAAACACAAAACTATGTACGCCTTGTATCCAGTAAATACCAAACACTAAATGGGGGTGGTTCATTTAAAACTTACACTGCAAATAATAACCCTACTGAAGCCAGTCGAAAAAGTGACATTCTAGTTCTCGCTTCATGGCAACAAAATCAGTACCCGCAATACTCCGCAAGTCAAAATCAAAGTACAGAAAACAATAGCTATTCAGCACAATCTGAACCTGTGCGCCTGCGTGTAAATAATCAACCAAGCAATCAACCAAACGTGCAACAAGCATCGTTTGTTCAAACTCTTAACAAAGGGCAATACGTCCAAGTATTTTAAGGAATAGATCATGAATCTTTTAAATAAACTCAATCCTAAGCAATACGCAATTGTCTTATTTGCTGTTTTTTATGCTCAATTGGCAAATGCTGCGTTTGGTCAAAAATTTGCTCAAAAGCTTAACCAATTTAATGATGAATTAGTCATTATCGCAGCAGTCGCTTTCGTGACTGGTGTTATTTGTTTGGCAATCACAATGCTTGGCGGTGGTAGTGAGAAAGTTAAGCGTTGGGGTATCGGCTTAATCGTTGCAGGTATCCTTGTTTTCGTTGCCCCTGATCTTGGTAATTTCTTCTTTAACTAAATAGGTGAGCCATGAGCAAAACCACTGAAAAAAACGAAGAAAAAGACTTGCTGTTTGCGGGTCTTGCCCGAACTGCAAGGGTGGCAAATATACCTGTAGATATTTTCACTTACTTTTTCCTAATTTGTGGTTTTGCTACGTGCTTTTTAGCACTAATTGGCAACCTAAAATTAGGATTAATAATATCGGGAATAATCTATTTATTGTTGGTTGTAGTGACCTACCAAGAAGATAGAGGGATTCAATATTTATGGTTTTCGATCAAACGTAGACTTCAGCGAACTAAAGTTTTTGGTGGCTATAGTTTTGATTCTCACGCAAAAGCTGACGATAAAAATATTGAATATAGTCAAAAGAAATTAGCGGGTGCTGAACAAATGGAAATCAATAATTTACCTTATCTAAGCCCAATCAATGAACATGATATTAAGCTAGTTAATGGTGATATTTTTACGGTTTTAAAAATTACTGGCTTTCCGTATGAAACTAAAAGCTATGCTCAATTAAAGACTTTAAAAAAATATCGTGCAGATATGTTTAAACAACTTGGCTCTCGTTTTGTTGTTAGCGTTTATTATGATCGTCACGAAGTTAAAACCGAAATACCGCCTGCAAATGGCAATGAATTTTCAGATAGTTTTAACCAAAAATATTATGAAAAACTATCTAATGAACGCATGTTTCAAAATGATATTTATGTGTCGTTGCTTGTCCGAAAATCTAACCCAAGTGACCCGCCTTTAACTCGTCTTAAAAATCTGTTTTTCAGAAGTGATAATGAAGAACAAATGATTGCCGAATTAAATAATGCAGTAAGTATGTTTAAAGAGTATCTGCAAGATGCGAACCCAAGACAGCTAGGCACTTATTCAAAAGATAGCGTTTTGTATTCTGAAACAGTGAATTTTCTCGGTTATTTATTAAACTTAGAAAAAGCAGAAATTCCACTTCATCCAACTGAAATCAGAAACTACTTAGGCTATACACGTAGAGTTTTTGCGCCTGATGGAACTATTAAATTCTATCACCCAAGCGGTGAATTAACGGCAGGGGCAATCTATAGTTTGCCTACTCCTAGCTATCCAGAGGGTAGCGATCACACCATGTTAGATGAATTTCTAAAAGTTGATCATCCTTTAATTATTTCTCAAACTTTCATGATGATGGACAGACGTAAATCTATCAGCATGAGTACAACTCGTCAGAACCAATTAAAAAATGCTCAAGACAAGTCAGAATCTCAAATTGAAGCGATTAATGTTGCCATTGATGACTTAGCTTCAGGGCGTATCTTAAACGGCATTTATTCATTAAATGTTTTAGTTACCTCTAAGACCCCATCTGAATTTAAAGAAGCAATGCAGAAAACTAGCGGGGCATTTCAGCGCAATCACATGATACCTAAAAAAGAAGATTTAATTTCTGAACCTACTTTTTACTCTATGTTGATTGGCAACTATCACTTACTCCAAAGACCCGCAACTATTAACACGACTAACTTTGCGGGCTTTGCCAGTATGCACAATAGTTCTACTGGCAAAAAAGATGGCAACCATTGGGGTGAGAATGTCATTCAGCTTAAAACGACAAGTAATACGCCTTACTACTTCAATTTCCATGAACATGATGTAGGTCATACTCGTATCACGACTGGTACTGGTGGCGGTAAGACTACTGTAATTAATACGCTTTTGACTGCTTCAGATAAGTTTAAGCCTTATATTTTTCATTTTGATTTTGAATATTCAGCTTCAGTTTGGATTAAAAGCATGGGCGGGCGACATACTGTTTTAAGTGAAATGGTTAAAACTGGTTGGAATCCATTGCAGTTAGATGACACGGAACAAAACCGTTTGTTTCTAAGAAATCTATTTTCTTTTATGGCTCAAGACTACAACGATAATGGTAATCCAAAGCCTTTAAGCACTGCTGAAGAAAACAAGATCAAAGACGTTGTAGATGCTGTTTATAGCTATGAAAAGCACCTTAGACGGCTTAGAAACTTTATTGGCTTGTTTGGTATGGCTGAAGATAACAACATGGCTGAACGCATGTCAAAATGGGTTAATGATGGGGTTTATGCCAATATTTTTGACAATGAAAGTGACAATTTCTCAATTGATGGCGCTCGAATTTTCGGCTATGAAATGAAAAATGTCATTGATAATGATGTGGTGTTAGGCGCTATGTCTATGTATATCTTCCATCAAATTGATATATCCATGTCTGAGGGCAAGCCCTTTATTGTTGTTGTCGAAGAAGGTCAAAGATATATCAGCAATCCGATTAACTTAGCATGGCTTAAAATCATGCTAACCACGTACCGTAGACGTAACGGTATGATGATCTTTGTTACGCCAACGCCTGAAGTCATTACAAGAGATGACGATCTGATCGGGCAGTTTAAAACATCAATTCTATTGCCGAATGATAAAGCGAATGTCGCTACATATATGGGTAATGAGAAAAATAATGGCTTAGGCTGTACTCAAGCAGAATTTGATTGGGTTGTGAATACACCGCCTTATTTACGCCAATTTATGATTAAAAACTCGCATGATTCAGTTATTAGCAAATTAGATTTAAGCAATATGTCTGAAATTATCCCAATACTTTCAGGCAATGAGTTAAGACACAATATTCTTGAGGAAATATTGAGTAAAGATGAAAACTTGACCTACTCCCAGTGGGTACACGAATTTAACGAAAGGGTGAAATCATGAAAATGAATAAAATAAAAATGTCGGCTGTAGCTTTTGCTTTAGCCTTTACTGCCAACACAGCAAACGCTTGGGACGTTGTATTCGACCCGACAGCCGTTGCAAATATGGTCAAGCAATTGGTTCAAATGCAACAGCAATACGAGATCATGAAGAAACAATATGAAAGTACGACTGGTAATACTGGTATCGGAACTTCAGGCGTTAAGAATGTGCAAGACGTTGTTTCAGGCTCTTGGCAAGACGTAGTAGCCAATCAAAAGACTGGCTCATTTGGTAATGCTCAAAAGGCTTATGACAAAGTGCTTACTACCATTGGTTCAGATGGTATGAATCAATTGCTAGGCAATGATCAATACAAGCGAAATTACAACACGGTTAAGACTGGCTTTGCTTTCAGTGATGCTTCCTATAATGCTTTAAATGAGCATGTAGCAAACTTAACCACACTGAAGAACAAAATTAACTCGACCCGCAATATTAAAGAAGCCCAAGACTTAGCAAATGCCATTGCTATTGAACAAGGTTATATCAACTCGATTGGTGCTAAATTGTCGGCTGTTCAAACTAACCTTGCATCTAACAATGCTTCAAGCGGTGTGACCAGTACGCAAAGCTTTAAATCGTGGTTTGGTAACTAATTTCATCACAAGCTAACAATTCAGGTTGTTAGCTTTTTTTTGTCTAAATTTTAGGATTATCTATGAAAAAAATCATAATCCCTGTATTAGCCTTAATCGCTTTCAATACATACGCTGAAACAGCACAGAATGGCACAGAAACGCCAGTTGCTATAGAGGCTAGTCATACATCACTGACCACTAAAAAAGGCGAAATAGAGGTTAAAAAAGACGGAAAAACTGTATCTGTTTCTAAAGTACCTGAAAGCCCTTTAATTAATACAGTCACAACTACACAAACAACTTCAAAAGCGCCTGAAGCTAAAAAAGTAGTAAAAGAGATCCAATCTGAATCAGTCAAAGAACCTGTAGTGATTTATCAAGCCAGTGAAATTATGCCTGAGCTTAGTCAAGCCGATCTTGACTATATCAAGGCTGTAAATTCAAACGATAAAATCAACTCAATTGAAAGCAAGATCGTTAATAACGAAGCGATTAGCAAAGAAGAATTGAAGATTTTACGCCAAAAGAATCCAAACTACTGATTGACCTTTTTGACAATTTCCTCGCACTCATAACCCACTTAAATCATTCAATAAAGTAGATGCCTGGTTAAGACTGCATACTTGCAGTTTTGACCAAGCATCGGGATATGATTTTTCACAGTAAGAGTTTTAGCACGTATGGACCAAGCAATGAAGTTGCAAGTCCATACGTGCTAAAACGGTTTTATGGTGAACCAAAATGAATAAGCTTTTTTGTATTACCCTTTTTTTGTTTTCAGCATACTGTCACGCTGATTATTACGGCAAAGTCACTTACGTTTTAGACGGTGATACTGTGAGTATCACAAAACCAAACAACACTAAATGGCGGGTTAGACTGTCATTCATAGATGCCCCTGAAGTTGCCAATAATGCTAAAAATTCGCCTACACAGCCTTATGGTCAACAATCGAAACAATATTTAATGTCTATGGTCTTAAACAAAACGGTACTCGTTAAAGAGCATGGAACTGATAACAATGGTAGGTTTCTTGGTGAGCTGTACTTGAATAAATTAAATGTGAATAAAGCAATGGTCGCCAGTGGCTACGCTTGGGCTTATCGCTACAATCTTCCTGATAGAACATACATAGATTTAGAGAATAATGCTCGATCAAAAAAAATCGGGTTATGGAAAAGTCCTAACCCGATTAACCCCTATGACTGGCGAAAGAAATATTAAAATTTCATGCCTGAAGTGGGCTTATCCTGCTTTGGGCTTGACTGGCTTAACTCCTGTACCCTTGAAGCAGATAAAGATTTAAATGTTGTTTGCTGTGCTATCACTCTCTGATCTACAGCCTGTTTTACTTCAGGATTGGTTTCATAGCGTTTCACATATTGATCACCATAGCGGGCTTCAACACTTCTGATTTTTAACTCTACATTTGAATTGTTATGAACGCCTGTTGCATAGGTTTCACCTTTTTTAGTTGTGTGACCTGTGATTTTAATTTCAGCGTCTTTAGGTAAATTAGTGGTTTTAAATAAACCATCTTTTTGACTGTATGCTTCATTGAGCTTGATATAGTCACCATGAGCAACGGATAGCCCATTAGCTGACTTAGCAAAATCAGCACCCAATTTCCCCTCTTGCTTTAGCTGTATTCGGACTTCTTTAATGATTTGGTGTTTATCTAGCTCTGGGGCTTTGCTTTGAAATTGAGATACTTCAGCCTTACTATCTCCTTTCACTTCAGGCGCTTTAGGTTTATTTGATAGCTGTTCATCTACTTTCATTAAAATTTTATTTTCAAGGTTATTTAACTTTTCTTTAACCTCCATATAAACCTGTAATGCCGTAGATTCAGGTTGTTTTGAATCATGATTACCGATCGGCTTATCGAGCATCATTTCATTTTTAGTAACATTGATTAACTCAAGATGATCTCGATTTTGACGGAACATAACTAAATTGTCCTCGCCATCAACTTTGATATTTTTAGATAAATAACCATCTTGTTTTTCAAAATCATCTTTGGCAACAAGTAAGTTGCTAGTTAAGTTACTGACTATTTTTACGTCCATTTTCTCACCTGTACTTTCATCAACTTGGGTCACTTCACTAACCAGTTTTTGATTATTCAATTTAAGTCTGTCACTTTCCTGAAGCCCCTTTACAATCTCAACCTCTGTATATGGGGCAAAGCGTGTTTGCATTGCTTCTATTACTTTGAACCATTTATATTCATGCTGTTGGCGCTCCTGATCTGAAAATGGTCTTTCCCTTTCAGCTTTAAAGTCCTTTTGTTCAATAGCGTTATAGTGACGGTCATAAACGGTTAGCTTGTCTACTATGGGTTCATCTTTTAACTGTTCTATTGTGTTTTCTAGCTTGTGATAAATTTCACTATGAATATCAATATTGACGAAACGCCCAGTTTCATACAGCGCCTTTTCCATTTCATAACGATGGTATATACCTTGTCGTGATGTAATTTCAGGCACAGCCATTATTTTTAATTCAACGTCTTTGTAGCCTTTATCTCTGAAATTTTGAACTGTATTTTTTAAGGTTTGAAAATCTGCACTTGTTTGGTCAAGAACAATATTTTTCTTATGGCTTATAGCTTCTTCAATTAATTCTAAACTCCACTTTTTAGCATCATGGTGGGTGAATCCTGAAGATGTTTTATCATCCAATTTTTGCAGTTCATTATACTTGGGGTGATAGGCTCTTAATTGATCGGGGTCAATAATTACACTCCCGCCTTTATCTTTGAACTGATCTATAGAATCTCTTGCCAACTTGCCTTTACCCGATGCAGGCTGACCGCCAGTAATGACGACTTTAGGGCTGACTATAGACAGTGAGTTATTCAGAAAATCAGCTTTAATTTTCTCAAATACAAGGCTATGTTCTTCGTCACTTAGTTTGTATTGGTTGTCCATTGATCACCCTTTCATTGTGCCTTAAAGAATGTTCCAACAAACTTATAAACTGTAGGTAGTAATATCAGTCCACAAAATCCAATAATGCCTACAGTGTTATCTGATAAGTTCTCTGAAACAAACACTACGCCCAAGCAACCATAAATCACGACTAGACTTATAATTAGCTTCAGCAAAAAATTTTCATTCCTGATTACTCTGCTCGCTTTTATAGGCTTCACTATGTTTCTTGATTGATTGTATCAACTGTTCTCTATCTTGCTCGTACAAGCCCTGAAGCTCCATTGAAAGAGCCTGTCTATCATCTTCAGGCAAATGTCCTGAAGTACGCAATCCTATACGGTTTGATATGCCAGTCTGTGCAATCCTTAATAATTCAGATTCGCTTAGATCATTAAAATTAATCATCGTTATTTTTCCTTATACCTGAAGATATATAACAATAGGGTATACCCTATTGTTATATAATAATACACCCTAAAAACCCTATAACAATAGGGTTGTTTTGTTAATCTAATGTGATATAACATTGAGGTTATCTAATTTTGTTATACTGGTTATGGAAAAAGAAAATTTAGATATTGAAGATCAAATTAAAAACACACCCTTTCAAAGAGTGGGGTATATCCGTGTATCCACTAAAGACCAAAACCCTGAAAGACAGCTCCATGATCTACCCTTTGAGCTAGATAAAACTTTTATTGATCATTTTAGCGGAAAGACTGCCAAACGCCCTGCACTTCAGGAAATGTTCGATTATGTCCGTAGTGGGGACATTGTGTACGCTCATGATGTTTTTAGATTGGCACGTAGCTTGATTGACCTTGTAACCATTGTTCAAAAGCTAAATAAAAAAGGAGTGTCTGTTCATATTGTCAAAAATAACCTGAACTTTACCCCCAATTCAGATGACAAGTTCGATAAGTTTCAACTCCATGTATTAGGCGCTGTAGCTGAACTTGAAAGGGGTATTATTAGTGAGAATCAAGCAGAGGGAATTAAATTAGCTAAAAAAAAGAAAGGTAAATACAAGGGAAGATCGCCTGCGATTACAGAAGAAAAACTAAAAGAGTTAATTCATACCCTTAAAAATAAGGACGATTCATACCCTTTCACTCAAATAGCTAAAGATTATGGTGTTAGTTATATGACTTTAATTCGATATAGGAAAAAGTATGCAAAACAAATTAACGCCCAGTCTGATTGACCTTTTTGACAATTTTCTCGCACTCATAACAAAAAATAAAGGAAAATTTTAAGATCAATTGGATTTAAGATATACAACAATTATGTTTAAACCTATATAAGAAAACACATTAAGCTTCTTTTATAAGGCATTTTTAAAATGATAATTCAACATAAAAGTCCCTCATCCTCGCCTTCTTTCAAAGTGAGAAGGCGATTTCAATAGCAATATGAATCACTCATTATAAACATTCATTCAGTTTAGAAATAATCTAGAGATATTATGATTAACAGCAGAATTATCGATAAAATCAAATAAGTATTGATATTATTAAAGCTCTTAAGATAATTTAACATTCGTCATTTCCCATAAGAATTTAATAAAATACTATATCCCTACGAACTCCCGGAGCTGCTCGCGGTCGAAGCCGCGTCCGGCCTGCCCGAATACCTGCAATGGCTGGCCGCCGAGAGCCGACCGGTAAACTGAGCCAATGACCGCATCCACGATCCGCCTGCGCCGCTGGCTGGCCGGGCTCGCCCTGCTGCTTGCGCTGCCCGCGACCTCGGCCGTCGCCCAGGACTTCGAACTGCCGCCGGTCGACGAGGTCTTCGTCCTGTCCGCGCAGGCCACCGCGCCGGACCGCATCGAGGTGCGCTGGCGGATCGCCGACGGCTATTACCTGTACCGGCACCGCACCTCGGTCAAGGCCGATGCCGCCTTCACCGGCGCGACCATGGCGCTGCCGAAGGGCAAGGCCTACCGCGACGAATTCTTCGGCGACGTCGAAACCTACCGCAAGGAATTGCTCGGCACCCTCACCGGCACGCCCGCGGCCGGCGCGAGCGCGACCACCCTGACCGTGAAGTACCAGGGCTGCGCCGATGCCGGCGTGTGCTACCCGCCGCAGACCCGCACCCTGAAGGTCGCGTTGCCGGGCGAAGCGGGCGCTGGCGGCTTCGGCTGTAAGGCGCGCGGGCTGCATGATTATGTCGTCAAGAACGGCTCTGCCGATCATCCCAACGCCGAGGTGAAATTCGCACTGGGTGATGTGGTCAACACCATGATCGGCTGCACTAATGGTGAAACGATCATGCTGTGCCACGACACCTCGCTGCCGCGCCCCTATTCTCTCGGCTTTCGGGTGCAAGGCACCGAGGGGCTGTGGATGGACGTCAACAAGTCGATCTATCTGGAGGGCAAGAGCCCACAGCCGCACCGCTGGGAGCCTGCCGAGGGCTGGTTTGCGAAATACGATCACCCGCTATGGAAACGCTACGCCGATCTGGCGGCAGGGGCCGGGCATGGCGGGATGGACTGGTTCGTGATCCACGCTTTTGTCGAGGCGCTGAAGGCCAAGGCCCCGATGCCAATCGACATTTACGACGCGCTGGCCTGGAGCGCGATCACGCCTCTGTCGGAACAATCGATTGCTGAGGGCAATCGCACGTTAGATTTTCCCGACTTCACCCGAGGGCAGTGGCGCACCCGCAAGCCGATCTTTGCGCTGAACGACGCCTATTGATCGACGCGATTTAGGCCAAGCGCACCGCAAAGGCGAAATTGGTAATCTTGTCGGTATCCTTGACGCCCGGCGCGCTTTCGACGCCGCTGGAGGTATCGACCAGCGGCGCTCCGGTGCGCGCAATCGCCTCGGCAACATTCGTCGGATTTAGCCCGCCTGCCAGCCCCCACGGCAAGGCACCGCGATATCCGGCCAGCAGCGACCAGTCGAACGCCAACCCCATGCCGCCGGGCAGCGCGCCTTTGGGGGTCTTGGCGTCGAACAAGATCAAGTCCGCCGCCCCGGCATAGGCTGCGGCGCGTGCGACATCGCTGGCGCTGGCGACGGGCAGCGCCTTCCACACCGGCTTGCCAAACCGCGCGCGCAACTGGGCCACGCGTTCGGGCGATTCCGAACCGTGCAGCTGCAGCGCGTTCAGCTTGGCTGCCACCAGTGCGTCGGCGATGACAGCATCATCCGCATCGACGAACAAACCGACCATGGCGATCTGGCCAGCTGCGCGCGATGTCAAAGCGCCCGCGACATTCGACGTAACCGCACGGGGCGACGCTGGATAGAACACCAACCCGGCATAGTCCGCCCGCGCCGCGATGGTCGCATCGAGCGCCTCGGGTGTGCTGATCCCGCAAATCTTGATTTTCGCGGGCATGCGGTCAGTCGGGGTTCTGGATCAGCCGCACCAGCGTGCAGTCGGGATCGATCAGGTAGCCGATCCTCAGGCCGCTCGCCTCCAGTTGCGGAGCTTTGAAGCGCGGCCAGCCGGTGCTTTTTTCCTCGGCTCCCGCCGCGTTCACCAATGCCACCATGGCATCGAGATCATCCAACCGCAGGCAACAGCCGAACGAGCTCGTAGCTGGGTCGAGGTCAGGATAGGGGAAGAATTCGAGCTGCAAACCGCCGCGCTGCAGGATCATCCAGCCGCGATCCTTCCAACTCGTCGCAAAGCCCAGCTTCGCATAAAACGCCTCTGTCACATCGAAATCGCGCGATGGCAGATTGGGGGTGACGTGGTCAGCCATGGCTCAGCGCAGCTTGTCGGCCATGCGGGCCGTATGAGTGATTGCGGCGCGGCTATCGGGGGCGGAATGGCTCATCACGATCATGCTGGCCTTGGGGAACGCCGCACCAAACGCGCGCGCTGACGCGGCGTAGTGCTCAGTGTCGGCATCACCGAGATTGCCGAGCGACTTGGCCTTGCTGTCCTTGATCAGGCAGCCACCAAAAGCGATGTCGGTGCCGTCGATCCCAACGGTGATATTGTCACTGGTGTGGCCGGGGCCGGGGTAAAATACCTTGAGCGGGCCAAAGTTGGGCGCGGTTGCTGGTTCGACCCAGCCATTGGCGGCGAAAGTCAGGCTGTGTTGCGCCGCAACCATCCCCTCTTGCGGGGCAAGCTGGTTCGACAACGCATTGGCATAAGTCGCAATCCCCGCCGCATGCAGCGCGTCCATACCGCCCATCTTGTCCTGATGCGCGTGAGTCACCACCGCCAGCGCGACCGGCAGGTTGATCTCCTGCTTGATCCAGTTGAGGATCTGGGCGGTCTGGTCATCGGTCCAGGCGGTATCGACCACCAGCACGCGGCCGCCATCCCTGACGATCAAACCGTTGGAAGCGACTGCCCCGAAACCCGGCATGTCGAGATAGGAAGTGTGCTGCCAGACATTCGGTGCGAGCTGGCGGAAAACCAGATCGCCAAACCGTTGGTCGCCAGTTTCCATTTGCTGGCCAATCGTCGGGCGGATTTCACCTGGCATGCACCCGCTCAGCATCAATGCAGCGGCTAATGCGGTGCTCAGCTTCGCGACCGGGTGCATAATATTGGGCAATTCCATCAAGTTTTCCTTTTATTCAGCATTAAAAACCCCGCAAATGCGAGGCCTAGTAAATAGATGATCTTAATTTGGTTCACTGTAGCAAAAATATGGGGCGAATTCAAACATGAGGTGCGACAGTTTCAAAAGCCATATGATAATCAACAAGCTGAGCAAATTTCTCTAATGGTGTAAGCCAATCTAACGCCTTTCTAGGACGAGTATTCAGTGACATGGCAACTTGATTTAAATAATGCTGATCTGCCTGATTTAAATCAATCCCTTTAGGTAAATATTGCCTAATTAAACCATTCATATTTTCGCATGTGCCTTTTTGCCAGGGTGAATGTGGGTCACAGAAATATACATCTATGCCTAAATCTTCTTCGAGTATTTTATGTTCTGACATCTCACGTCCACGGTCATAGGTCAACGTTTTACGCAGTTCTGCAGGTAAATATTTCAGAGCTTCAGTTAAAGCCTTGCGCACTGATTCTGCCTTTGCATCAGGTAATGTTGCCAAGATACAGAGCCGTGTATTTCGTTCAATAAGTGTTGCTATCGAACTTTTATTGTCTTTACCTTTAATTAAATCAGCTTCCCAATGACCCGGTATTTTTCTTTCTTGAACTTCGGCTGGGCGCTCATGAATAGTTTTAATATCCTGTAATATAGAATCTTTTTTAGGTTCACCGTTAGCTTTTCGCTTTTTATTTTCATGACGTAGACAGGATAATAAGTCTTTTTTCAACTCACCCTTTGGTAATGCTCGTATCGTTGAATAAATCGTTGTATGGCTTACATTCATTGTTTGATCCAAATCAGGAAATGTCTTTAAACGCTTTGCTATTTGCTGAGGAGACCATAAACAACGGATCGCTTCAACAATAAATTTCCAGAGGATTGAATCGATTTTGAGTTTTCTGTGACCACGTCTACGTCTAGCGAAGGTGTTATCAGAAGCATATCGAGCTTGATAAACGTCATTGATGCTATTTCTTTTAAGCTCACGATAGATCGTACTAGGATGTCTTTTAATGAGTTCAGCAAATTTTCTGGCTGAAAAGCCTTCTTTTCTTGACTCAAGCATTAATGCAGTACGATCTTCAAAGTTAAGATGATGGTATGACAATTTTATATACTCCATAAACCCTTTAAATTAATTAGGTGGTTTATGTCGCACTTCAAGTTTTACTCTGCCAACTTTAAATCAGTGGCTCCACTAACACTCTTCACTTATTTATTTAAAATTTAGCGACGTTAAAAGACAATTAAGTATTTTTAGATAATGCTTAGAATCAATTCAATTCATCAAGTTTTAAAAAATAATTCCTTTTGTCAGGTCTATCATTTTTTAAATGCTTTAAAAATATTTTAGCAGTTTCCTCCGAGGCATCCTCTCTTAGGCAACGTTCAACAAAGGATATATCTACAAATTCATCAGCTAACCCAGCACGGCCAAGATCTAAAAAGTAAATTTCATTGAATTTATCTATAAAAATATTACTATCCGTGATATCGCCATGAGAAAAAACCAATCTTTCTTCAACACGAGTCTCAGTTAACTCATTCCATAGACTTAGGTAAGTTCTATGGTCTCCCCATAATTCAGCGTCAAAATCATCTTGATCTATATCGTCAAGGAGTTGGTTATCAATAAAAAATTTTGACTCTTTTAACCGATGATCAATGTTTGAAATAAATGGACAATCAATAATAGCAACTGAATTTAACAGATTGAGTGCCTCCTTATAGATAGCAAGCAATTCTTGGTCTGTTAAAAAAAGCGCTGAAATTGGTTTTGCATTGATCGCTTTAGTGATCATTAATTCAAACTGCTCATCCTGAAAAGTCATGATGAGTTCAGGCACCTTTAATTTCTCAGAGAGCCAACTCAACATTTTCGCTTCGCGAGAGACACTGTATGTGGTCTCTGTATATAAAGTGCTAGATCGCTTAAGAAAAAAAGTTTCATTATTTCGATTAAAAGAATAAACATCCGATGGCGACTGACCAATTTTATTTGGCTCTAAAACGCTGTTTCCAATAAATTGTTGAATAATATTGGGCAATTCCATCAAGTTTTCCTTTTATTCAGCATTAAAAACCCCGCAAATGCGAGAGAGGTGGTCCCACTTGTTTGAACAACTAAAAGCGTATTTATAAGTGATATTCCGCTCTAGTTAAGCCACCTTGTTTTGTTGGGGTAGCTGATCATAGTAAAACTCATTTGGTGTCATTTTGTCTAGACTCGAATGAGGTCGTTTCAAATTATAAAACTCAAAATATGCACTTAATTGCTTTTTCGCATCTGTGACACTGCTATAAGCTTTGAGATACACCTCTTCATATTTAACGCTCCGCCATAATCGTTCAACCATCACATTATCTACCCATCGACCTTTACCATCCATACTGATTTGAATGCCATTTGATTTCAATACATCAATAAATGCATCACTGGTAAACTGGCTGCCTTGGTCTGTATTAAATATTTCAGGTCGACCATATTTTTCAATCGCTTCATTTAAAGCCGAAATACAAAAATCCACCTCCATACTAATCGATACTCTATGCGCAAGTACCTTGCGGCTATGCCAATCAATCACAGCACATAAATAAACAAAGCCTTTTGCCATAGGGATATACGTTATATCCGTAGACCACACTTGATTACTGCGCTGAATAGCCAATCCTTTGAGCAGATATGGATATTTACGGTGAGCTTGATTAGCCTGGCTTAAATTTGGTTTGCAATATAACGCCTGAATACCCATTTTCTTCATTAAAGTACGTGTATGACGTCGTCCTATATGATGTCCTTGACGATTCAACAAATCACGCATCATACGACTGCCTGCAAAAGGATATTGCATATGTAATTCATCAATACATCGCATCAGCTTCAGATCTGATGCACTCACAGGTTTTGGGCGATAGTAATAACAACCACGGGAGACTTTCAGCAGCTTAGCTTGCTTAGATACTGAAATCTGAAGTGAGTCGTCGATTAACTTTTGTGGTTGAAGCGGCCCAGTTTCTTCAACACACCTTCTAAAAAATCAATTTCTAATGCCTGCTCACCGATTTTTGCATGTAGTTTTTTTAGATCGATGGGTGGTTCTGTTGGAGCTTTTGATTGATCGAAAGCTTGCGAGGAAGCTGAGATCAATTGATTTTTCCAGTCAATAATTTGGTTTTGATGAACATCAAACTCAGCACTCAATTCAGCAAGTGTTTTTTCTGCTTTAATCGCAGCAAGTGCTACCTTAGCTTTAAAATCATTTGAATGATTTCTTCTTGGTCTACGTGCCATAAAATACTCCATATATTGATGTTTATAACATCATTTGAGGAGCAGAATATCACTTATAGGAGTTGTTCAAATTTACGGATCCATCTCTTCTAAACATACTGAAAATTTTGATTTTCGTTGTAGCTTTAGTTATTTTTATTAAATTCATTATAAGTGAATACTTAGGTGTAATTTTTAGCAAAGAAATTACAGTTTTTGCGGGGATGTTTTTAGCACTCGCAATTCTTGTTTATGAAATTATTTCAATTTGTATATCTAGACTAATTAATAAAATTCACTATGACGCAGATCAACGTGAAGCTATTGAAACATTTGAAAAGCATCAACTTAATGTTGGCTTTATCGTAGCTGACTTGCCAAAAGATCAAAAAAACAATGAGTTAAAAGATTGTGTTGAAGCTTATATCACTCTAGCGAAACAAAATTTACCATTTGTTTTGATTAATTCAGACAATGTATCTACTTCAGGAATATATTTTTCAGGGCAACGTGGAAAGCGTGACCATAATAAATACAAAATCATCATTAAAAGAAACTTAGACTAAAAACAACCTTTTAGAAAAATAAAAAAGCCAGTATAGAACTGGCTTTTTTTGCTTAGTACGCTTAAAAATAATTTTCTTCAGGATACCTAATTCTTTGTAGAACAACTCCAATTAAGCCCGCTACAAGCATGTAAACCGCTTTCATATACCACATGCCCCACATAACGGTAATTGTGGTCGCTGAAAATTCTTGTACTGGCTGACCAAGAAAATTAGTTGTTTGATTAAATGATTTTTCTGAAGCTTCAAGCGCATAATAATTTAATGCAGGGAATAAGCAGACAACCAATAAAACAGCTACCGTAGGGTAAAGCATAGCTTTAGGTATATCCCATTTGATAGCAAAGTACAGCGCCACTACCAAAGCAATTAAGCCAACACTAGACTTCATTCCAGTGGCAAAATCTAAACCTACGGCACTTGAGCCTTTCCATACTAGAAAGCAAAAAACAGCTATCAGAAAAGCGACAAAGCCCGCAAAAATTTTAAATTGTTCCTGTTCTTGGTAATCCATATATGAATCCTTAACTATTAACTGCGGTGTCAGTATGATTGTTATAGCCTAACAACGGTTTATTTTCAGGTGGTGGAATGTCTACAACGTCCCGATCGACATTGACCAGAATTGATGTGAACTCACTTGAAGCAATCAATTCCTTTGCTTCAGTAATATAAGAATCTTCAGTCTGATCATTGATTAAGTAAAATGCCGTTGGTGGGTTGGTGTCTGTAAGCAATACGTTTGCAATTGGACTTTTAGGGCTTAGATTATATCGCAAGCACTTAATGAATGACCTATTCTGCATTGTAAGCGTGTCTAAGAGTTCTTTTTCACCCAAGCTCTCAAATGGTAGCCAAGTTTGATTTAAAGGCACTAGAGCAATTTCTTCAATCTTTGCGATACCACTATCCGCAAATCCAAAAGTCCCAATTGCTAATAGGTTTACATCGTCTTGATAATGCGCCTGCTCAAGCTCGGCTTCAAAGCGTTTATTAACTCGGCTATACATTTTTGCATCCATAAATAAATGCAAGGTTGGGGCATGTTTTAGAATGATTCTGCCCCCATCAAAACGTGCATCTTCAATAGACTTAATCACACCAATAAATATTTTTAATGGGCGTTTATTGCCTTTAACTTTCAGGTCTGCCAACTCTGCTTTTCTTCGGGCTTCAATCTCATTGTGTTTGGTTTGGTCGTAATATTCAGGGATATAAACCAATCCACTTAAATCATCTTTTTTATTCTTTTTATCATTCAAAGCTACTTTTAATGCCTTGCGAAATTGAAACCAATTATGCTTCATGTTCGGTTGGTGGCGGTTTAACAAAGCTTCTTCAAGCAAGTAATCTAACGTCCCTTTTAAGGTCAATTTTGTTGTTTCAGCTTTTACAGTATCTTTAGGTGTATCACTTGGCGTAGGCGCTTGTTTGGATACATTGCTTTTTGACAAACTGAACTCAAACTTTAAAACACTTGCCCCTGTTTCATCTGTCTTGATAGCTTCCCCAATAACCTCGCCTAGTCCTGAAATTTCAGTAGGTGGCTCATAGCTTAGGCAACTAAAGTCGTGCTGATCTGCGCTGTTAGGCATACGCTTTAAAACAAAGTTTTCGCCAATTTTAGCGATATACATTTCAATGTTTTTTTGTGGCAGACAAGCGCAAATAGGTCTAATCCCTTTTTGATAACACTCTTGCAAAATTGCCTGTGTTAATACTTCATCATCAGGACTAACAATTTTTCCATTATGTATAAAATTATTCATAAAACCGCCCTCATTTAATATTTAGGTGTGTTTCGATTAGGCGTATTTGGGTTTTTAATACGCTGATTAGGTGCATTCAAATTGTCTTTTGGTGCATTCGCTTTTTGCTTTAAAAGCTGTTCTCTAAACTCTGTATAGACTTCAGTTTTATGCCGTGAATCGAATCTAGCTTTTGACTGGTCTTTAAACTCATTAAAGTATTTATCTGAATATTCAAGATTCAATTTATTGAAAGGAATCTCGTATTCTTCATTTTTAATTCGTGCTTTCATTACTGGCTTATCTTTAACTTTATAAGCATCAATAACTTTTAATTCAGTACCTTTTTCAAAAGTTACCTTTTTAAATAGTCCTGTTTTAATCTCAAGATCATTAGTAAGTTTTACAAGCTCACCTTTTGCTATATTCATATTGCCGTTAAACTTAACGATCTCGTCACCAAGTAAGGCTTTAGATTTCAAACTTGCTCTAACTTCAGAAACGATTTCTTCTTTAGTGAATGTTTTATTTTCACTGGTCAATGAATACAGCTTGCTATTTATTCCAAACAATTCACGCTTATTCTCTAAATGCAATCTATGATCATTTAAATAAGACTTCATTAAATTATCTTTAGATTCTACAAGTGTGAAGTCTGTAGAGAACTCTTTAGTTTCTGAACGTCCAAGTACCTTTTTGAAGTTTTCAAAAGCCGTTACTTCTCTTTCTACTGGTTTGTAATTATGGTCATAAGAAACTTTACCGTCAGGGGTCTTAACAGTTTCTTTTTCATTAGTTGCAAAAGTTAAAGCACTATAATTGATTTGAATATTTTGCTTATGTCGAGTTAAAGCAACATAAGTTAAATTAGCATTCATATTTTCACTAGCTACAATATAAGCACTATCTACAGTCATACCTTGTGATGAGTGAATAGTATTTGCATAGCCATGTTTGAACTGGTCATATTCCTTTAAATCAACTCTAACAATTCTGCTATCACTTTCCATTTGAACCATCATAGCTTTAGGATTATTGAATTTATCCTTTTCAAAACCTATTACTTTAGCCAGTTCACCATTACTAACTTTCATCTGTGAATTATTTTGTTTGAATACAATTTTCTCACCGATGGAAATATCTAAATCACCTTGATAGTTTTTCACAGAAACACTTTCAGGATTAAGCTTACCTTGTTTGATAAGCAATGCTCTAGCCATTCGATTTAGTTCATTCACATCACTATTTGAATGAGCAAGCATTAATTTACTTTCGCTAGAATCTTCACTCCATGACTTAACAGTTTTAGCTAAAGCTAGATCATGAGATTCGTATTCATTAACCATATTAATAGATTTATAAATATCTATTGCTTTACCTACTTCATGCTTAGAAAGATATTTAGATGCTTGAATCATCTTGTCAGATTCTTTGGCATGTTTCTGACGTTGAATATCCTCTAGTGAAGCAATATTTTTCTTATCTAAGTTTTCTTGAATATTTGCAAATACATGACCCGCACTTACTGCACTTAACTGGTAACTATCACCAACTAATTTTATTTGTGCATCGTGTTTTTCTACAAGCATAAGCAAGCGTTGCATATCTCTTGAACCGACCATGCCTGCTTCATCCAAGATCAATACAGTTTTATTATTTATTTCTAAATTACCGCTATCATACTTAGACAAGAAAGAAGCAATTGTACTACTTGGAATATCACAATCATTCGCTATAGCCTTAGCTGTAATTGCCTGTAATGCGATTCCATATACTTGATAATCAGATTCTTTATAGGCTTCAGAAACGGCACTTAGAACGTATGATTTACCTGTGCCCGCAGAACCATTCAACAATGTAATCCGATCGGTAGAAGTTAAGGTATAGAATGCTTTTTCTTGCTCACTATTAAATGTTCTTGTTTCAGCAACACGTACCGCATTTAAAGGTAATTTCTCAACTAGATTAAATGGTTTTTGAATACGGCTTTCCTCATTAGCATTATAGATAAATGTTGAGATTGATTCCTCAATACCTACAAGCTCTTTAGAAGAAAATACGACTTTATCTTTACCATATAAAGTAGCCATATCAGGGCAAGTTATTACCGATTCATAAGCTTTTAAATATTGTTCTTCACCATCTGTATGAGCCATTAAAAAACGCTCTAGCTCACGCACTGAAAAAACAGATTGATTAGAAGTTAATGCTTTAATTGCTTCGCTTGGGCGCTCAATTATTATTTCACCATTTTGATGACGTACTTGCTTAATATTTTCATTGATATGGTATTTGTGACTGCTAACGTAATCAGCTCTAAAGTTTTGGCTAGACAATTCAATACCTTGCTCTTTAAAACTTCTATGATCAATACGTGCATCAATACCTAAGTTTTCACAAAAATCATTTACATGGTTAGCCCATTCTAGGCGGGTATCAACCACAAACATTTTAGAAGAAAAATAACGATCTTTACCCGCACCGCCCTTTTCAGGGTTTACTGGATTATAACGCTTAAAATGCTTTACTTCGTCACGCTCTATACCGTCTAATTTTCTTTCAGAAAACATAAGGTGAACATGCGGGTTTTGCTGACCATCACTAGCTAGAGGACTATGAATTGCATAAGAATAAGTGAAGTTTTCACCTAAAGTTTTTTCAACAAATTTCTCTACTAATTCTTCTCTTTGTTCTTTATTAAGTTCTCTAGGTAATGAAATTTCTAATTCAGTATAAACACGCCCATTAATACGCTCATTCTTATCTGCTGACTTCCAAAAGTGTTTTGCATCAGTAGCCCATGACGGTAAATTTCCAGATTTAATATTTTCTAAATCATCTCTTTTATACTTTCCATCACGGTTAATGTAGGCGTAATGATTTGCGCCACGAGTTCCTGTAGAACCGTATTGCCTGCCTGTCTTAACTGATAAGTGATAGATCGCCATTTTATGCCTTTTTTGCTTTTGCTTTTTCTGTTTCTCGGAGAGAAACGCGGAAGCGTGCATTCCTACTGCTGTAGTCATGATAACCTCTCTATATATTCGCTACAAGTGACAAAACAAATGCTTGCATTTGTCCGATTTTAAAGCAATGCAAGGCATTGATTTTAAAAGCGGTTTTTTTGGCTGATTTTTGGCTTTTTTTGTAATTTTTCTTATATAGATATGGGGTTTCACCCCAAGCCCCACATAAGGGAATAATTCCCTTATGAATCCCTACACTTCGCCAGTGGGTCATCGGGGGTAGACACTTCGTTTACACCCCCTTTAGGATTAGTGTGTTTTTTTTGATTTTTGCTGATCAATATGTTTTCAGATGAGCCGTGAGCCTATGGCTTCCGTTCAGTCTGAAAAATATTGACAGTGTTTCTTTCTTTGCGAACTCATATACTTTTTGTTGCTTTGTATTTTTTTGGATTTTTTAGTTTTTCATTGTGATATTATTTGATCACCTTATTAAATTTTTGGATTGCGAAAA